>NZ_JBBOCH010000003.1:0-38362 GCF_038000405.1 Paenibacillus sp. FSL M8-0334 | reverse complement strand
AATTATTTTCGCTTTGCCCGCCTTTGCCCGTAAAAACCCGTTCCGCCCTTATGCAGAAAGGCATTTAGGCGTTTTCGACTGCCCGCCTTCGCCCGTCTAAAAACAGGTAAAAACAGACCGAAATTTTGCACATTGTGGGCAAATTGTGGGCTAAAAGAAACGGTACGAGAGGAGGGTAAGCATGATATATGAAGACCTAAAACCGGGCATGCTCGTCCGGATCGCTCCAGATCACGAGAGCGGATACGGTGGCCGCACCGGTCATGTGATCAGAGTCGGCACGATTGAGCTGCTTTCAGGTGGGACGATTATCGGAGCTATAGTGGATATTGACGAGGGTGGACTGTTTGCCGTCGAGGCGGAGGACCTGGAGCCTGTTGATCCGGATCGGACTCCTCCAGGATGGGCAGAATTAGATATATAATAGAAGAAACCCTCACCAGCCACTACGGCCAGTGAGGGTTTTGCTTTACTTAGCAGTGATCGTTGCCGTCTTGGTCTTGTTATCCCAGGCAACTTTATCACCACGAGCCTCGGCCACAGCGCGCAGCGGAACGTAAACCGTGCCGTCGATCAGCAGTCCGTCTTTGATCTGCTTGCCATAGGCAATGACAGTCGCTTTGTCCATCGGCTTCCCCTCCTTCTTCTTAAGCCCTAAAAACTTCGCGATCCCGACAACGTGGCCGGCGATCAAAGCGTCAATGACTTCCTTGCGCTTGAGTTTGGCGGCGTCCGCTGCCACGTCGATAAACAGGTTTTCGGTCAGGACTGCCGGCATACGGCTTTCACGGCACATGTGGAGATTCTTGGCCAGCTGCCCGCGATCGATCACATTAAACGGCTTCAATGCTGCCATGATCTCGGTGTGGAGTACGTTTTGGAGCGACCGCGAGGCTGCAGAAGCGTTCGTATATCGATAAGATTCAAAGCCTCCAGCCCCTCCAGCGGCATTACAATGGATCGAGACGAGGATATCCGCGCCGGCTTTGTTGGCTGCATTGGTTCGATCGTCTAACTCAAGAAATACATCCGTTGACCTGGAGAGTTGCACCTGCACACCCTCGTATTCTGCCTCCAGGCGTTGCTTGATGGCCTTGGAAATAGTCAGAGCGATATCCTTTTCCTGCAATCCGTTTCCTACTGCTCCAGGGTCCTTGCCGCCATGGCCGGCATCAATCCATACTTTCTTCATTGTTCTTCACCCTTTCCTTTTAGTACGGCAACCGCCTTTTGTAAACCAGGCGGGATAGGCGCCCCCAATCGTCCAGCGTTTTCTATAAGCGACAATAACTCATTCGACAAGTAGAAGAATATAGCCGCATCCCTAAATAGATGAGCGTCCCCCAAGGCTGTGTCCACCAAATGCGCCACGGCCACAATAGCAAAGATGGCTACCTTTTTGGCAATTCCCCAACCACCGATCCGGCTGCTAAGAGTACCTTCCTGCGCAGCTGCAGCCACACCCGATACATAATCGATAACAACAAACGCCAGCAAGATATTAAGCAACGGCGACCAGCCTCCAAATAAAAATGATGCGGCTGCGCCGCCGACAGCGATGATGCCTTTTATTACATTTTCCACTCCCGATCATCCTCTCAAATAGATTAGCCCCTGGACCACTCCAAGGGCATAAAAAATACGCCTTTCGGCGCTTATTATTACTATGCTGTTGCGTTCACGACTTCCGACACGACTGTTTTCAAGTTGTACAACTGCGGCACTTGGTCCAGTGTGTACGTGCCTGCCATTACCAAGCTAACCCACACTTTGACCAGCCCACTATCCTTGCTGAATGTCATGGCTCCCTCACCTCCCCTCATGCCGTTGGAGCTGCGATCATCATCGTCAGCTCTGCTATGGCTTGCTTGTTCTCGATGTCAGCCTGTTTCAGTTCCTCAATCTCTTGCGTCAATGGCTTCTGGAATACAGGTGGCGCTTCTGGATCATTGGGATCCGGATATGCAAATTCTAGCGTTTGAGTATCAGGATTTACCCGATACCCGTTCGATTCTGCAAAGTCTTGCGCATATTGACCGTATTCAAGCTCAAGAACACCGACCGTTTCCGGATTCCGTTCACTTAGTTTAACGAAGACACGGAAATCATCCTCGACGGTAGGAACCACGTGATCATCAAGGACTCGTCTGTGACCAGTCTGAACAAGGACCTCGCCAGTTAGTTTGTCGAAGTAAATCCGACTTCCAACGTTCTTCATTTTGCCACCTCCCGATTATTGACCGTAAACGTAAACATAGTGCGTACCTCCTCCTGAATTTGTCCGAAGATCAAATGATGTAGTGGTTGCACCGTATACGTTTATGAGGTAAGCATGACTTGAATAAAATACAAGTGGGTTTCCCCCTGGCGGAACAATTATTCCGGCAGCAGCCCCCCCAGCGTTGTAAATAACTACTGCCCTATATGCGAAACCTGGATTAATTCCCTTAGTAGTACCGTCACCAGGATACTCGCCGTAAAACAAACGTTTACCTTCGACAAGATTACCAATCAGACCCGCAACGTTTACCCCAGCACGTAAGTTAGCAGCGGTTAGACCCGGGACAGGCGTTGTCACCCAGCTTTCCCCATTGTAAAATCCACTTGGAGGCCGAATAAACAACCGATCCCCGGGCCACACCGTAGCTTCAAGCCCTGGCATATGCACGTTCTCCGCGCTTCGGTTTGGTATCCCGCCTGGTACCCCGAAAATAGGATTCAGAATATTGTTGGAATTTAAATTAGGTTCAGCAGCCTGTAATTGTGCTGTTGTGACTTTTATTTCACCGTCACCAGCACCACCTTTTTGATATCCCTTTTCCGGATATACAGCAAGCGCTCCGTCAGGCCATTTAGCCGCGCTTGTGGCTGTTCTGATGCCGGTTAGGACGGGGATGGTTCCTGTTATTTTCCCGTTTGGACCGTAAGCCGTTTTAGGTGCCAAGATATCTCCTGCAGCAGCCGTTGCGTCACTCGTATCTGTTCCGGTAGGGATCGAGCGAATCCCTGTATCCAGTTCCTCAAACGTTGCAACTTGCCCCTGCTTGGAAACCGTTCCTTCTTTGGCGATGATGGCGGTTTCCAGTAGGTTCTTCCCATCAACGCCAGATTGCTTTAAACTTGCAATTTCGGTCTCCACGCTTCCTACTGCGGCATCGATCTTATCCCAGTTATCATTCAGAACCACATCCACATTGAATGTGTCATTCCCGTCCGTTTCACCGTTCACCTTATATAGATCCAGATTCGGTGTCTGACTTGGCATCCTGTTAACCTCACTTTCTTCTAAAAGCAAATTTTGAAAATGGCGTCTGTTTGAGCTGATCAAACGTCATGACGTTATTGACATCCCGGACCAGCAGAAACCGGAATTCGTATTCCAGGGTCAGGTGCGCAGGCTTGATGTCGTTCAGCGCATTCTTCAGATCGTCCAGGTTCGGCGGGATCCCGAGCGTATCTATGAAGGTGATAGTGATCTTGTAATCCGCCGGCGTAACCGACACGTCCACCTCGCCGCCGTCGTAGGCCTGCGCTACGTTCTTGATCAGGCTGCCGGATACTTTACCGTGCCCCCGCATCTTCGAGATAACGACAGACCGGCGTTGCTCGATCGGCTTCCCCGCCTCGGCCACAATCTGCAGGTCACGCTCGTATCGGCTAATCGCCCAGGTCGTCGATTCAGGATAGGATTGATTCAGCAGCTCCTCGATCCGTGAGGCCATCAGATCCACTTCAGGTCCTTCAGTACCGACCAGCTGCTCCATCTCCAGCACCCCGTCATAGTAAGCAGGCAAGTAGCTCTTTAAACGATCGGATCCGCTCATGATACTGTCACCGTCCCAAGGACCGCAACGTCATCCATGCCGATCTCAATGTTCCGGGCCTCGCCGTTAACCAACAGATCCGAGTAATCGATGACCGGCGGGATCCCGAGGATGATGCCCTGGATTCGCGTGTACCGTATAAGCGGATCCGTAAAGGCCAAGTCTCGGAAATATTCTGCAGCGCCTTGCTCCAGCTGCTCCTTAACCTCTTCTAGGGTCGCCCCTGTGGCCAGGGTCACCTTTACCGAGATATTGATCGGGATCTCCGTCGCGCCTACTACCGTCGCTATGGCTCCGATCGGAGCGGCCCCTTCGCCCATCCCGTCCATCGTGGGATCGATATACTGCTGCACGGCTTCAACGACAGGAGCCGCCGGCGCTCTCATCTCGTTGTCCAGCAGGACGACCTTCACCGTTCCTGGTCCGGCCCACTCCGGAAATGCCCGAGCTCGGCCAACGCCTGTGATCTCCCTGGCCCAAAGCTCATACTGATATCGGTTGCCAGACGTGATCGGCCGGGTCACCTTCTCCTGGTACCGCTCATACAGTGCTTCATCCTCTTCCGTGTCCTCACCGGCCACCAGAAGCTCCGTCAGTTCACCGCGCCCAAGGTCCGTGATGTAATCGATCGGGATGAGTGCGCCAAAGTGACGATTGCCCTCGGACCCGGCTGTCTCGCACTCCATCCGGAAGTTTCCGATGGATAAGCGCTCCACGGTGGCATAGTTCAGCTCACCCAGGCTGAAGCGGCTGCCGATCGGAATGTCTAGCAGCTCACCGGATCCAGAATAAAACACGCCGCGGAGCTGCGCCTTGCTGGCCAGCTTTCGTTTTACACCCGACCAGGCGATGGACCGATCCAGGTATTCACCGCTGGCCGTATCCGGGAAGCGTAGATTCGCATTCAAGTCCAGTTCAACATACATTTGCGCCAGCTCGGCAGCTGCCGGCGCCAGAGCGTCATAGATGATACTCCCCTCGCGCTTGTCGATCCCGTCCGGTACCCGGTCCAGCATTCGCTCCAGGATGTTTTCAAAAGTCTGATCCTCGTACACCGTTACACCTCCTGTTCCTCTTGATATGTGCCGAATTCGATAGTATCAACCGTAAACCGAACCTTGGCAGTATCCATGCCATACTCGAAGCTGAAGCCACTCACGGAGGAGATCCGGTCATCCTGGGTTAGCGCCTCTTTCACCCAGCGCTCAACCTCTGACTCAAATACCGCCCGCCCTCGGACAGCGCCAGGGTCCATCTCATTCCCGTAATTACTGGAATAAATCAGATGTTCGAAGCGCTGGGTCGAGAGGATTTTGAATACGGCTTGCTTGACGGCCTCGATCCCGTCCACCGTTTGGCTGCTGATCCGGCCATTCGCTCGATCGAATCGGTACGTCCGGCTCGGGAGTGTGACGGGTTCCAGCTCCTCATCCGTCATTTCGACATCGCTCTGTGGGATCATTCGCTCACCACCTTATCCAGCACTACAAACTTCTGCCCACCTTGGACCCGAAGCAGAATCACCGCATCACCTACGGATAGCCCCTTGCGTATGACGATTTTATCGGCCAGGGCCTTCTCCGTATCTGGGGATCCGGAAATCTTGTGAACGTGGCTCAAATCGATCTCATAGCGTGTTAAGGATTCCGGCACATAAAAAAAAGCCTCTGGGAGAGTTGTCCTTTGATCCAGGCTAATCTCCAAGGGGCTTACCGATACGATTGATCCTATTTGTACGGCGACCGGATTACTAGCGCCCACTGCTTCTAGGGCCGCCTTTTTAATGATATCCAGCATACCTACACCATCCTTAAATCAAGCGTCATTTTGTGATCTGCTCCGGAGACTTGATGGGTGCACTCATCAACAAGGAAAAACTTATTGATCCCGAAACGCGCGATCTGGATATTGACGTACATCCCGGCGCGCATCCGGAAGTCCCCGATCGCCTCGATCTTCATCTTCCGAGTTTCCCGGTCCTTAGCCGTGATCAGGCGAGTTAGCAGGTCATTGATCTGCGCCTTGGTCATATCCTCATCTACGCTCTGATAAAGCTGCAGCTTTCCCCACTTCTTAATCCGGCTGCTGTCCTCGATTTTGAAGGTTTCCCGTTTGCCCGATTTCTCGTTATCCCTGTACAGCACGATGTGGTTATAAGTGTCCTCGTCGATGGATTTCGAATAGGTGAAGTCTGTCATCAAGCTGCCTTCCCCAATGACAAAGCCGTATTTCATATCGTTGACGTTCTGAAGCGTCAGCTGCCCGAAATCGTCGTAAAATACGAAGTTGGTGCTGTACTGAATCAGCGTTTTATCCAGGGCCCAGCAGATCATATCCATGAGCGTCTGATTGTCCTGATAAAAATTCGGGATCTTGTATTTGGTGTCCACCAGCTTCCCGGTCTTCAGGTTGAAGTCCTTGGCGATCCGTTGGATGATTTGCGTCGCTGTTACGCTGGTCAGCACATAGGTATGGTTTGCTTGGAGATATCGGAGCTGGTCATAGGCCAGGATCTTCGCCTCACCGTTTCGACTCATCTCAAATTTGAAGACATACCCCATGAATACCTTGTTCGTGCCGTCCGTCAGCTGGACGATATCCCCGTTTTGATATTTGAATTTCTTATCCTGGTAGATGCCGCTGTCGATCAGAGTAAACTCCAAAGGGGAAGCCTTGCCGATCCGCGATGTGGAGTACCGGATATCCTTGACTACATTGGTTACATCCCAGACGTTCCCGTCCTTATTATCAATTACGATTTTCATTGACTCACCCCGGCAACTTAATCACGGTACCGACTTTCAACTTCTTCGCCTGTGCTTCCGTGATGTTGTTCAGTTTCATAAGCTCTTTGTACCGGCTGCCGTCCCCCAGATGCGCCTTTGCGATCGTCCACAAGGAGTCACCGCTTTTGACTTTTACCGTTTTAGGCTTGGCTCGCTCGTCTGGACGGTCCGGCTTTTTGGCAGCAGCCTGCTTTTTCTTCCCGCCAGCTGCCGCTTTCGTTTTCGCGATCGTTACCTTCTTGGCCGAGTAGAAAACGTACTCTTTAAGGGATAGGGTATATTCAAAGTCACCAGGAGCTCCGCCGACCTCTTTGTAACTGAATTCCTCAATAGATGCAGCGATGTTGATCTTCAGGCCCTGACTGATATAAATAAATCGGATCGGCTTTTTCTTGTTCATCCAGTCCTCAATCCGCATGATGTAATCGGCAGGCGAATTGAAACCTGGAGATTGGATCGCCCTGGACAAATCGGCGGGAAAGACACCGCTAAATGTGATCTCCTTAAGCTTTGGCGCGTCGATCGCGTTGATCCAGCCAAGACCGGCGACGTTGTGCTCTTCTCCTTCTCCTATGCCCTCGATCTCGATCTCCTCCGGCAGCAGCGGGATTTGGAAAACAACCTCCCGGTTATTAAAACTCAGCTCGATACTGTAATCCGCCATCACTCGTACACCCCTTTGGCGCTGGCTGCTACCTCATTCTCAAGACGTGTGGTCAGTTCCGTAACAATGGTATCCAGATCACCGCTGTTATTAATGTTCCCCGTCTTGAGGTTAACGGTAGGTGTCAAAGTAACGAAGTTCTGAATATTCTTCATTTCGGCGATATCCCGCATGATCTTCAGGTCTTCGCTGCTGATGTCCACTTTGCCCTTTACCTTATCGACTTGTTTTACCTTACCAACTTTATCGATATTATTGGGCGCCTTCATTTCTGGGACCTTAAAGTCCCCTTCTCCCCCTGCGCCCTTTGCCTTCCGCTCAGCTTCGGCCTGCTCTGCAGCTCGTTTCGCGGCTCGCTCATCAAGCCATTTCTGAACCTTGGCCTCTCGTTCAGCTGCCTTGCTAGCTGCCTTTTGTTGAGCTGCTGCGATCCTCGCCTCACCGGATTGACGAGCAGCTTCGGCTTCGATTTGCGCCGCTGCAGAAAATTGCACGCCATCAATAAAATCTATCGAGACAAATTTAAGCTTATTTAGTTTTGCAATAAGACCATTTAATCGATCAATAGCCCCATTAACTAGGCCTTCCAGTGATTTTAAAGCGTTAACCTTCATGTCATGGAACGCATTCTCAATACCAACACCGATCCGAATAAAGAATAGAGGTACTTGACCAAAGAAGTTCAAGATACCATTCCAAGCGCGCATGAAGCCGGCGGCAAATTGATCATTTGTCTTCCATAGGTTAAACAGCCATACTGTCAGAGCGATTATACTTGAAACAAGGAGTATGAAAACATTGGCTTTCATGACTGTATTCAGACCAGCCCATGCCACGCGCAGGCCGTTAACCGCTGCAGCCTGAATAAACAACGCTGCAGTTTGGACCCCTGTCGCGACTGCACCGGCAATCATTGCTAACTTGTTCACTGCCATGATCAAAGCCAGTGCGCCCAGCGCCCCGACCACGCCATAGACGATCGGCCCTAGAATCGGCCAGTTGGTCCTCATAAACGTAAATACCTGGGTAGCCGTCTCCAAAAACCATAGAAGTGATCTGACAGCACCCGATATCGCCCAAGACAGCATGTCGAACGTATCCTGAAATGCGCCTGATTCAAAACCAGCATTGATCTTGTCGAATAGAGGAGCAAGTGCCTGCAGTCCCTCCCCGCCCGCAGAAGCCATATTAAACTTGAAAGTTTGAATGGCTCGGTTCCACTTTGCCGCTGGGGAATCGAGCATCTTCTCAAAGGCTTCCTCGGTTAGATTCTGCTGATCGAGCATCTTATCCATGCCCTTGATAAATCCGTCTACATCGCCCCTCATTCCGGCCAGCCGAGCCTCACTGTCCTTGAGCATGCTTCTGCTGATGTTAAAGCGTTCGGAGATGGACGTATAGTCACCACTCAGGAGCTCCTTCAGGGAGAAGGCTGCCCCTTCAAGGCCTTCGGTCGGATTCAATTTCGATAGGCGCATGGCCAGCTTGTTCATTTCTGTCAACTGCTTTGGATCCATTGTCGCCGACATGAAGGACATGCTGCCAAGCAAACTCGCGTTAACGTCTTGGCCATACTTTAGCGCCTGATTTACCGTCTGGTCATAGATGGCCCTCCCCAGCGCTTCGTTGCCTGTTCGAGAGGTAAAGGTGTTCACCATTTCCTGTTGCTGCATTGCCCCGCCGATCGTAGCGCCGCCAAGTTGTTGAACGCCTTGAAACGTAAGATATGACGCTGCAATTCCCTTGATCGTATTGGCCAGCCGTCCCGACTCCCTTTGGCCTCGTCTCACCGAATTGTTAAATCGATCTTGCTGGCGCGTCGAATCTTCGATTGCTTCGGCAATCTGGCTTTCAGCAGATGCGACTGCTCTTTTTGCTGCTGCCAGCTGCCGGTCGATGTTTTGATTTCGGCTCGTTGCGCGGTTCATTTGCTCCATTGTGCGGATGACGATGTTAAGAGCATTTGTGATGTTCTTCAGCGGGCCTGTCATTGCATCAAACATCTTCAGCGTAGAGGATACTGTGGTCATGACCTACCTCCTTTCGAGCAAAATAAAAACGCCCTCGTAATTGAGAGCGTCAGTTTGTCATTTTACACTTTCAAATATTTGTACTGCCTGTTCATTTCTAGTCTCCAAAAGAAACGCGCCTTTCTGTGGCCAATCTTTCATCAACTCAAATTCAGAGACAGCTTTGTCCGCGTCCTTCTTGCTTTTATATTCATAGATCGCTACTTTCTGATTGTCGATGTAAAAAATAACCCCGTCCTTTTCATTAGGCGTAGTTAACATCGGTTTTTCTTCCGGATCCACTTCGATGCCGGCGTCCTGATAAGCTTTAATAAACTTGTCGAGAGTCAAATCCTTTTCTGACTCAGCCTTAGCAGACCCGCAGCCAACGACAGCAACCAATAACAACATAAATACCGCGAATAACCCCAATGACTTTTTCATTAATCCGTCCCCCTGAATAGGTCATATTTCCCAACTATTCTACCAAATTTTACAGGGATGGGCTACCGCTTTCTGCTCTTACCGCTCTTTAGTTTCTTGGCATCTGCCTTCTCCTTCTCGACCCGGATCGAGATCATGGCATAGATGGCGGCCCGTTCCCGGACCGACATCGCCATGAGCTCATGAGGAAGGATTCCTAATTCATGGAGGGCGTAGTACGCATAGTTCGCGTCACCATCGCCCTCTTTGATTAGTTTTTTACTTCTTCCACCAGGTCATTAATGTCCTGATCGAAGCCGTTCATCGTCTGCACGCGCTCCCCGAGCGCCGCAAACTCGCCAGGAAGCAGCATTTTGCGCAGAAGAACCTCAGCACCCTTAACGCCGTACGACTTCTGCAGATCCGCGTTCTGCAGATCCGGGAAGACGACGCAGCTAGTCATCAATCTAGCCATGTACTCAGCCGGATCCAGCTCAGGCGTGTAGATCCCGCCCTTCCCCTTCACCTTCCGCGTAGACATCTTGCGGATCTCGCTGTTTTGCTCTTCGGTGATGCTCCGAAGCTTCCACGGTACCGGTTTGCCGTCCGCGTCCTTGAAGCGCTCCGATACAACGAAATCCTCCGTTACCTCCAAAGCCGCATTACCTGCAAAAAACATAGACAGATCAGACATATTTATTCTCCTTTTCTATTCGATAGATTTTTAGATTAGGATCCCAGAACTGGCTCCTGGAATGTTTGGCCAAGATCAACGTCCTCAAACGTAAAGCCGACCTCTTCCTCCAATGCCTCTGATTCGGTATCCAGCGCAGCCATGATCACGCTGTCCAGATTTACGCCTTTGAGCGTTACCGTTTGAGCCCCAATGGAGGAGGATGGATCTTCATTGGTGATCGTAACGTCGAAATATGCATCCTTGCCTGATTTGATATATTCGTACATAATCTGCCGGAAGAACGAGGTCACATAATAAATGGTCATCGTCCCGGTTCCAGTCCACCCTGTTGTCTTGTGCTGGACTCCACGGCGGCCAAGCGTACGTACCTCCGACTTATTCTTTTCAACGGACGCCTCCAAGGTCTTGATATAGAACATTTCATAGTTCCTGTTATCAAGTGTGAGGTATGCGCGCCCTTCCTGGCCAGAGATGGCGTCCTGTGCTCTCAAAAAGCCTGCCATTCCTTATCCCTCCTTAGCGGACCAATACCCGCATGTAAATTTTCTCGATTGCGTCCACCGGCTGCACACGGAGCTCGACATACACGCTGTCAGCCGTCTTGCCCTGCTGGACGGTGACATCCGTCTGAGCGTCAAAGTTTTGAACGGCTCCGATCCCGACGAGCGTATCGATGTAGGTGACGATCTCCTTCCGGAACAGTGCCCGGCCGTCCACGTTGTTGTCCACTTTGCCGATGTAAAACTGTTCGAAGATCCGTTTCAGATCATTGGCCAGGCTATCCAGGACGCGAAGCACTCGGTTTTTGGAGCGCTCTGGTCCCTTGGTCGCTGTAAAGCTGCGGAATGTATTGATATCCTGCTCGACGACTGCACGACCGTATGAGTGGATAAACAAGATTTCCCCTGCACGTAGTGCGGCCTCGATCTCGCTGTTCGTATAGCGGACATCCACATCCACGGCATCGTCATAAGCGGAATACGTCAGAGATTCATCTGCAGCAGCTCCTGCCGTTGCGCCGGCTACCCAGGCGACAGCCTTTACTTTGTCCAGGACGGTCCCGTCAGAGAGGATGACGCCGTTTTTGACACTGATCACGCCCTCATAGTCGGCTGCCGCGTAATCGGCCATAACCACCTGAACCTTCTTCCCTTCCTGGTCCCGCATCCGCTTAATGGCTGCCGTGTACACCGGCTTCAGCGTGGCGTCCGAGGTCAAAAGTCCGATCGTATGGAAATCGTAGCCCTCGATCGTGGTTAGGTAATCGGTATGGTCCCCATTGGTCACGGTGCCGTCCGCCCCACCAGTTAGATTCAGGCCTGCGGTGACGTCTGGCGCGCCGGTTCCGCTGAATTTGACCCAATTGTTCTCCGCCAGTTCCTCGATCTCAGCGACGATTTGGGTGTCCATCACTTCGCCGGCGAGCAGCGTAATAACGTCAAACTTTGCCGGTTCGTCGATATTGTTCTGGACGATAATCCGGATATCGTTCCCGCGAGCCCCGCCGTGCTTCGCAGTCACCGTCAGGCCCGTATTCGTGGCCGTCGCCGGAGTGCCGGCATTCAGCCGATACAGCAGGACTTTGCTAGCCCGTTTCAGCGCTTCACGAAGCGGAAGCAGCTCCGGGGCCGAAATGTCATAACCCAGGACATCCTTCGTATCTGCGCCGGCTTCAACGATAATGACCTGTTTGGAAGGCCCCCAGGACAGCGACAGCGGCAAGGATACCACGCCGCGCTCGCCCAAGGTAGTCAGTGACTGCCCGGTCGATTCAAACGTAATATAAACACCGGCACGCTGCTTGTTTTGCGTTTTCCATGTTCCTCCTGCCATGCCTTACACCTCTCTTTCCTTAAATCTATTGATCACAGCGACCGCTTCGTCCAGCGTATACGTCTTATCTGGCTCCAGCAGCCCCGTCAGGATGTCTTTTTCAGACGTGGTAAACCGTTTGGCTTCAACCAGCTGCTCCTTCGTGTAGCGAGGCGCTGGCTGCGTCTGAGCCTTATTCTCTTTGCTCATTTCAGGCGTCCCTCCTGTTCTAATTGCCCCATCTTGATTCCCGGCTCCTTTATCCGCATGACGTGATAGTTATAGTCCACATAGAAATGCAGCACGTCATCGATCACCTCGTAATTCATGCCGGTACCTCTAAACTTCATGCCGTCGATCTCAACCCACTCCAGGACGTCCAGCAGCTGGCTGGCTACGGCCATGAAATCGTTCGTGGCTGAGAAGTAATGCACATCGAACGAATGGCTTTGTTGGTAACGTCGCCCCTGGATCCGACCATGGGCGGCATTCAGAAGCAGCACAATAAAGCAGGGCTCAATTAAGCCCTGCCTGTTCTTCCCGTATACCTTCCAGCTGAAGGTTGTCTTCAGCTTACTCATGACGGCATGTGTTAATCGCTCGGAATCCATGCCCTCACCTCACCGTCTTGGCCCACGGCCGTTCATGATTTGATTTAATAGTTCAGCTTGCCTTCGTTCCAGGTAGGCCGGCAGCTCCCTCTCGATTTGCTTCATGGAGATGGTCATCATAAACCGCCCTTCAACCCACTCTGTTTTATCCCGGTTCCGATGGCCATATTCAACGAAGGATGCATACTCCGTATTGTTGTAGATCTCAACGACATACGAACTACCTTGGCGGATCACTCTTCCAACCCGCCAGTTTCGTCTCAGCTCCCCCGAGTCTACCGGCGTGCGCTTCTTGACCTTGCGTTCAGCACGGTAGGCCATTTCCAGAAGGAAATCCTGGATGAATCGATCGATGACTCTCTCGTCCAGGGCCTTCTTGAACGACTTGGCCATCTTCTCAAATTCGTCAAAGTCGAAGCTTCCCAATCTCGGCATCAGGCTCGGTCCTTTCGGGTTAGATTGACTTCCTGGTGAGTCGAGTAAGGCGGAAAGGGTTCGCCGGCCGTAAAGTGATACGCCCTGCCTTGCCGGATAACTTGAAGCTCGTCGCCTTGAAGGATCTCAACCTCTGGAGCGATGAATAGCTTAACATCGTAATCGATCCGGTTTTCTGCTTCTGTCTGGCCGTTTCGAGGAAGCCCGGTCTGAGACAGCCGGCAGGGAACGTCCGCATAGACGGTTATCAAACCGAATTTGGTTTCGCCCCAGTCTGTTTCGTACTCCCCGTGCCGCTGAATCGTTACCCGGTCCGTGTAGGTCTTCTCCACAATCTTACGGTATCGCCGTATTCTGCTCATTGCTTACCACCTCAGCTTCCGGTACCGGTTCAGATCGGAACTATACGCCCTGACACTGGCACCCACCGAGCCGCCCCCAGAGGATCCGCCCGTCGATGTCTTCACCGAGGTGTCCCCAATCTTCAGGTCGATAGCACCCGACAATAGATCATCCAGCTCTTCCAAATGGGACTGATCGGCCTTGAAGGCTGCCATCGCAATGTTGGCCCAAACATATTTAAGAGCGGCCGGGATCTCCTCGATGGAGTCCAGGCCCAGGTAGTTCATGATGTGCAGTCCGGATTCGTCAATGTAGGACCGAACCAGGTTATCCAATGATTCCGGGAGCTTGTAGCGCTGCTTGATAATCTCAGCTACGGCTTCATTCAACATCGCCGGCACCTACTTCTCGTCTTTTTTGCTTTTCTTACCGTCAGCTTCCTCGATTTCAATTCGTTTGAAGCCTTTGGACTCCAAGGCCTTTGCCTTCGTTTCGGAGTCCACCACTTTAACAACATTCAATCTTTTCAGAGTAATATTGCTCATAGGTATTAGCCTCCTGTCGTCACGCGGAATGCCGCGGTTTTGTTATCCGGAATGATCAGATCGTGATACTTCCGATAATCCAATTTCCATGCATCGGCCTTCTGGTTCTCATCCGGGGTAAAGATCCTTACCTTGTCCGTTTTGCTGATACCGATCGGCGCAGAACGTGGCGAAATGATCCAGTTTACGCTCTTCGCGTCAACCGCCGGCACAAATCCCCCAGCCTCCTGGCCAGCCGTCTCACCGTCATTAAAGACATACGCTGCTTTCATCCGGTTGGAGGATACAGGGATCAGCGGAATGCCGTCCAGCATCTTAATTTGAAGATTGATGCCGCCTTGTGCAAACTGGCCTACATCGATCCGCTTCTGGATCTGCGTGTTCCCCGTCAGCACGCCATAAGCCGGAAAAGCAATGGTGATGACCAGCTGGCTCAAATCGACCCCCATATCCGCCAGGTCGATTATATCTTTGAACAGCTCTGTCACGATGGTGCTTTCTGCAGGTGTATAAGTCCGGGATTTACCAGCTGCCTCCGCTTTGGCCGCAATCAGGCTATAGCGGTATGCATCAATTTCCGGGATGACCTGGAGCCGCTGGAACTCGCTCATGACATTAGCGGCAGAAGCCCCAAAGTTCGTTTCGTTTACATCCATAGAATCCAGCTGGAAAGTACGACCGCGATCCTGTGTCAGCGTGTGGGTTTGGTACTTGTAAGTTACGGAACCCTGAACAAATCCGGTATCACGGTCATAGTCAGCCAGGCCTTGGACAACGACATCCGGGATCTTAATTTCATTACCGCCGTTATAAATGACTTGGCCGGCGTTGCTTTCCATCCATCCGGATGTCGCTTGCTGCGCGATTTGTTTATCCAATTCGGTTTGAAATAGTTTTGCATATTCCAATGTGTTAATAGGCATTTACATTCATCTCCTTGTTATCGTTGTGAAAAGATACTAGAAATTTCAGCGGCAACCGGATCTACTGCGCCTCCACCGCTGCCGCCTTCCGCCGGCTTCGCTCCCTTGAATGTGGCGCCGGGGGTTTCAGGCTTAAACAAAAAAGCCTTCGATTCACGAAGACTCTTCACCTGATCCTCAAGGCCGGCCTTGATGCTGCCGTCCTCGCCGATCTCAATTTTCGATTTATCCAACTGCGAGATCGCATAGTCGGCATCGTGTACATCCGAGCCAAGCGCCAGCTTGAGCGCTGTTGTCAGCTGCAGATCCTTCAGCTCTGCCTCATACTTTTCCTTGGCCGTCTTGTTATCGTCCTGGAGCTTCTTGATTTGTGCCTGCAGATCCTCGTTGCCTTTTGCCGCTTCCTTCAGATCGGCGAGCTGCTTATCTCGATCCGTCACCTCCTTTTCCGCTTTTTTACGGGCATCGACGACATCGTTATATTGTGACTTCGGAACAAAATGCTTCGGCAGCTCCTTGTTCACATCACCGATCAACCCATCGATCTTCGATTCATCCAGCCCGGCATTCTTCAGCAGTTCCTTCAACCAATCCATTTATCATCATCCTCCATAGATTTTTATAGCTGCTCTCCAGCTACGGGAGTCAGCCGATATACTCCGGCTGCGAGTATGCCTAGTTTTACGCCGTGCGACAGGGCAAAATAAAAGCACCCTCGTAGATTCGAGAGTGCTTAGTCAATATATTTCGCTGCCATCAAACTTCCAGCCGTATTCCTTCGGTAAAAGATCTTCCCCGGCCTCCAGGCTTCTGTCGATCTTGTCGATTAACCCTTCCGTCGTCTCACTTCCCGGGATCATCTCTAGTGGTACGCATGAGTCTGGAAATCTCTCTTCAAACTCCTGCATCTTGGTCCATAACTCATCGGTTACAATGACCATCAGATCTCCTCCAGTATTTTTTGAAATAGAGCGAACGACTTCGGAAGAAACTCCCTCATCAGTTCTGCCCGTTTGCCTGTAGGGTCAAAACTAGCTTCAAACATGTGTGCGAACGCCTCTTTTTCAATAGCGTTCGGCAGCTGCTGCCAATATTTCGGACTGTGGCCATATTTTCCTTGGATTCTTCTTCGAGTCACGCCGCCGTAAATATCAGAAATAGCTGAGTGAAGGGCACCGTTACCCTGCCCTAGAATCATCGATATTTCAAGCTGGGCCTGTCTCAAATCAACACCTTTATTCTTGGTGTAGTTCTGCATGTAGTCCTGAACGTCTCGAAGAACAGCCTTCTTGAAATCCTTCGCCTCGATACCTTTTAGATCTATATGAGATACGCCATCATAGGTTGGGCCTTTCAGCTTGATGGCTGCCATGTTATCGACATAATGGCCAAGCTCATGGAAATAGGTCGCTCCAGCTCCCCGAGGATTATTCAGATCCTCAGCAAAATCCATATTCACAACCCGTTCAACCGGCGAATAATGTGCACCCTGTTTGAAATTCGAGTCTTTCACCACATTGCCCGTAACGTATTGCATAAAGACTCGTCGGGCGGTTTCGGATCCACTGGAGAACCGTTTAATCAGGACTTCCTTGTATTCTTGTGGCGCCTCAGTCTTATCCATAATGGATCTAAAAGGCTCATCACTGCCAAGTATATCCTTTTTCTGGGCTTTTGGCGAGTCGATATATTCCTTCTTCCAATCCTCATACTTCATATCGCCGGAGATATAGATCCGCTTACCGGTTGTATCCTTGGCGATCCGTTTGCCTGGATCCTCTTCATCGTCGAAGTAGGGCATAACAGTAGTTCGACAGCGCACATGGAATGGCGGGTAATTGACTCCCGTTTCCTTCTCGCTTAACTTGAATACTTTGCCGTCCATGCTCTGGCAAATCGGACTTGTTCGGCTATCCAATGTCGCCAGGATCTCGTATTCCTGTACGACGCCGCTGCTTCGGTATCCTTCGGCTGTCGCCTCGTTAATGATGTGGGCGCTCTCTGTCTGGATTAACCTCTCAGCGTTTGATCGAGAAACGCCCATTCGCTCGGCCAGGAGCTTGCTCACCTTATCCACGCTGTCGCCGCGAATGAAAGATTGAGCCAACCCGGTCCGCAGCTCTCGGAGCAGCTTATCGCGGTTTTCCCAGATCCGCGAGCTGTAGTTTTTTCCGTACCATGGCCGGCTGATAACTTCCTCCACGGCTTCCTTGTCCGCCCGCGCAAACGAAGCGAGAATCCCGTGTCCGCCCTTGTTCACCTCAAAGAGGGTACGATGATAGGTGTCCTCATAAATATCGCCCAGGAGCTTCCCTGTGCCCGCCTGCTGGCTTCCAGCCAACATTTCGATTTGTTGCCTTACCTGAAGCTGCAGCGCCTCCAACCGAGTTACACGGGTTCGATAATAGACGTTATCGAGCTCCTTGGTCCACTGGCCGTCTGCATTGTTCTTGGCCTTCTTGCGAAATTCGCTCAGGGTCATCTTAAACTCGGCCAGCTCACCAGCAGACAGGAGCCGCCGCGCTTCGGCCATGCTGACAGCGTTATTCTCTGCAAATCGAGCATAAAAGGAGTCGATATCCCGTTGAATGGATTTCAGGGATAGTTCGTATTGCCGCCGAAGGCCTGCCTCGTACCGATCGGCCTTTTCAAACTGCCTATGGGCGATTTGTTCGGAACGCTTTCGCCAATATTCCTGCGACTTCATGGCGTCTCATCTTCCAGACCTTCATACTGGCCTTGATCGAATCGAGCCTGGACCTCAGACTGTTCATCCTCGATCTGCTTGAACTCTTCATCAACATCTTGAACCCATGGATGGTATGCCAGCTGTGTCCGCTTAGAGATAATGCCCTCGCTGTTTCGGATATTGTTTATGATGTCAGTCTCATTCACTGGCATATCGGCATTAAAGGTGATACTGAATGTTTCATTGCTAAAATCACCCTTGCCGATAGCCTTTAGGTAAACATCAAAAAACACCTTCATGCGTAAGAAGGTGTCTTGCAGCTCCGAAGCTAACGAAGCACAATCTGTATCCAAGTCCATGTATCTAAAGTTGATGGCCGTACCGCTCGCATTACCCAAGTTTGGATCCTTGGTGTCCACTCCGTTAGCAAAGTCGAATAAATCACGGCGATTTTTGTCCAGGAAAGCCATCACTGCATCGATGTTAATATCAGCTTGCAGCTTGTCTACTCCTCCGGTGCCTTCAACCTTGATGGCCAAGCTCTCCCGCAACTCACGGATAAACTGATCTAAGTCAGTGCCTCCGTAATCTTTTAAGATATAGATGAACTTAGCGACATCACGTAAAACATCAGATGTAACGGATGACTGCCAGTTTATATCATCTATCAAGTCCTTGATGAAGTATTGCAAAGGAAGCTCTTCCTCGTTGTATTTAAGCCACGCAATCGGAACGACTGAGAAATTATACGGCACCCCGTTTAAGCTGAAATGAGACTCCTCTGCCCCCATATCCGTATCCGGTACTAAACTTGTGCCCGGCCCACTATTAACGAAACGCTTAACGCCTGTTGTGTCCCAATACTCTACGCGTGTCACCGTCTTCTTCGTTTTGCCCTCATAGACAATTTGATCGTAGAACCGGATGTATGCTCCCATTTCTGTACGTTCTGCATCAGCCCATAACGGTATCACCTCGGTAGACGGCAACCTCATAAATTTGATTTTATCTTCCGTAAAATACGGCGCTAGGTATGCAATACCAGACTTTACAGCGCCCTTGCCTAGGCTCTTTATCTTGCGTCGGAATTCTTGGTCAAACAACTCATTCAAGGCATCCGCATATGGCTTGCTCTCACTCTCCACCGTAAAAGGCTTAGCCAGCAAATAGTTAGCTTTTTGATCCACCAACTTTTTTAGCATCGGATGCTCCATCTTAACGTTAGATCTGTTTTTGAGATCATTCGTTTTGCGTTGAATGTCTGATCGGTTTCGATAGTATCGCTCAGCCTCGACCATGATCTGGTATTGCTCCGTTTGCTTAAACTCCTTGATCTCTTCCTCAATGATCTCAACAAGCGACATCGGAGCACTACCGGCTATGATCTCCTCGATTTCCTGCAACCTGTTCGTAAACACTCTCTCACCTCACTTTAATATCGAGATTCCATTTTTACGTTTGACAACCGTATTCACGAAATATCGATCACCGTCCATCTGATGGTCATTCTCCTTTAGCGGCTTATCTTCGCCGCGGGCTGCCGCCTTCTCATCCCAGACATACGAGCTGAATTCCCGGAACGTCTCGGTACAGCAATCGTTATATTTGATCAGCCCCTCATTCAAGGCTGATGCCACGTTGCGGATCCCGTCGATAACATCATTAATGGCCTGCACCACTCGGAATCTTTTCCTCTTTTTAAGAGCAGTGATAAACGATGCAGCGCTTGGGTCAACGATCACGCCCTGAAGCTTAAGATCGCCCACAAACTCTATAAGATCATCGCAATATTCCTCATCCGTCTTCTGCCGGCTGCGGGCGCGGCCGTCATAGTGGTACTCTTTGACTTTGTACCAGACACCCTTGCTTAGGCCCCACAGCCCGAAGGTCGTCGGGTTTTGCGTTCCATAGTCGCAGCTGACGTAATACTGCGTGTAAGGACGATCCTCGACCGGAACTACATGCTTATCGCGGTCGAACATATCGTATATGACGCCCTCAGCCATTACCCATAAGCCCAGGATGTACCGCTTGAAGAACACACCGGAGAACATGCGGTAAAAACGTTCTTTAACTTTTTGAGACAACGACAAGTTATCCTCCATCGAAAAATGCAGGACATAAATCTTCTTTTCCTTTGCCTTGTCGATATACTCAAGTTTGAACCAGTGGTAAGGCCCACCTGGGTTACAGTTAAAGAAGATCTTCGCACTATTGCCATCGGTCTCAGCTGAGCAACGTCCGATGGCCTGATCAACAAACGACTGCGGGAACAGAGCGACTTCATCGAGATAAGCGCCGGCAGCTGTCAAACCCTGCAGCACGTCCTGGCTCGATTCGTTGTTCGCACCGAATAGATAATAGGTGTTCGTCCCGATTACGACGTGCGGGTTTTCAGACCGGTGATAGTGGTAGTCAATGCCTTTGGCCGTCAAGATTTGAAACATAGGCTCTAAAACGTTACGCTTTAGGGCACCCATCGACTTACCAGCTATGATGAAATTCTGATCTCGGTGTTTATCGAGCGACCAAGTGATAAAGGAATCGATCATAGCGATGGTCTTGCCGGATCTGATCGCCCCTTCAGCCACAACCATATCGTAATCCCGATAAGGGCTGTTGTCGGTCCACCACATGAGGAGCTTCTTTTGTTTACGACTGAACGGCTTAAATTTGAAGGAGGTAGTCTTTTTACGTCTCTTCGCCATGATCCACCTCATCGGCAAACACATCTGCAGCCTGTGCGTTCAGCGCTTCGGCATAACCGCCGCCTTGAGCATGTGCATCACTATCTGAATCTCCACGCAGGTCTTTTACTTCCAGCTTCAGCCTGGCGATCCGCAGCTCCTGCTCTTCGGTTGCCAGTTCCGTCTTCAGGAGCTCGTCATATTGTTTGATCAGGCTTTGAAGTGTCCCCATAGCCCGGCTCTGGGCCTGCAGGAAGGTCGCCTGTTTGTCCCAAGCCTGTTGCACCTCCCAGCGTTCCCCGATGACGTTGCCGTCCTTTTCCTCGATCTTTTCTACCGTTTTGTCGTCCCGGTCCCGGACGTACATAATCTGCTGGGCCCGGATGATGGCCGTATACTGGATCATGATGTTTTCCCAGACGATGTCGAGAGGCGCCTTGGTCTGCAGCTGCTCCATGATCTCCAAGGAGTCAGCCGGCAGGTATTTTCGAAAGAATCCATGGGTGACCGCCTTGTCGTTGCCAGGAGGCCCGCCTGGACCGCCGCGGTTCCCTTTGGCATTCTGATTTCCGGGAGGAGCTCCGCCCTTATTCCCGGCAGCGTTCTTGTTCCCTTTGGGGGCACCGCGTTTAGTAACGTTACCTTTCGATTCATTGGTAACGTTACCTTTCAGATCGGCAGCCCATTTATCTTGAGACTTCCACTTCCGAACTTGTGTCTCCCCAATAGAAAGAGCGGTGGCGATGTCCTTAAGCTTCATCGTCCCGCCGCTATCCAGCCACATTTGTTTCGCCTTGTCCCGGTCGGGACTTCTCTCTCTAGCCATGCTACACCATCACCACCCCCAACAAAAGAAAATACGAGCCCGATCGAGCCCGCATTTTCCTTCGCATGTTCTCTTCAAATGGGTCGCCTCTTATATTTCAATTAGGCGACCAGTAGAAGATAACCCTCTCGTTTGCTTCCTTCGCCCGTTGCAATTCCTCGGGCAGGCTCGGAACACGTGCATTCAACTCCCTAATTTCATCAATTAACGATGTAACTGCGTGACAACCGATTACCTCCCGAAGCGTCGAGCTTTTAATGCTTTCTCCATAAAGCTTTTCAGTTAAAGACATCTTCATCAATCCTTTTTGTATGCAAGTCTGCCTGTGAGGCAGCTAAACTCATTCTAAGCAGACCTCTCCGCTTGCTTAACAACTCTTTGTAGAAAACAATGTGTACTGAAGCAGTATCAGCCCCCTGCGCTTGCTTCTGCCGATCCGCTGGAAGCCCGCCGACAAAAAACAAAAGCCCGGATTTCTGCTCCGGACCTTAGATTTATCGACATAAGTAATTATTCCATCAGGCGGTGGTTGGCCCCATTCGGCGATGGTGGCCGTTACCGCCGCACGGATCATGTCACTGCTGAGATTTGACGACTCGTTGCGGAAGATTGTACATTCCCACGCCTGCAGTCCATCATCTCGTATACCTGACCAAGTAACCCAAACAGCGTCACCGACAGGGGTTCGCAGCACTAGGTTTCGGCCTGGGCGAGTGAACATAAGAGCACCGACACGCTGACGAGAGTAATGCCGATCGGCAAGAAGGCGGCAAGCCCGGTCCCCTTTATGTGTGACAATCCAAGGGCCGTACTCTGGAATGTCGATCATCATTTGCGGCACCGACGTCGCCTCCTTTTGTGTTGAGTTGGTTTTGGATCTACACTCATGCAAAACAGGGCCGCACACCAACGCTATGCCCCTTCTCTGCTGTTTTCCTGACCCGTTCCTCTATTCGTCTGCAATCAATAACCAACACCTTAAAACGGCTTATATTTCGCCATTTGAGAGTAAAATGAAAAAGCACCCCCCCAAAGGATGCTTAGTTTCTAGCTACCGCCGCATTCGCCCAGAACACCGCCTGCTCCAAGTTCGTCATGGCCAGCGCCTTCTCGCGGCTATTCGGTGCCAGCTCATCAATCAGGTACGCCAGTTCCTTTGCTTTCTCGCGGATCTCCTGGTAGACCTCCGGCTGCCCTGGCTTTGGGGCGTGGTAGCTGAAATTGTTCTCGATTTGCGAATTCATTCTATGACCTCCTCGTATGTTTTTTCAAAGATATCCGGCTTGCATGTGTATATCTCGCCATTCACGCCCTTGATGATGTAATCTCCGGGATGTGCCACTCTATTCCCCTCAGGAGTCTTGATAAGCATTGCTCTTACGCCCACAAAAACTGCCCCTTTGTTGATTGCTTCAACGATCCACTGCGGGTCTTCTTTTTGATCCTGGTCTCCCGTCCACATGAACGCATCGATGATCTCCGGCTTTTTACGATACCGTCCCAAAGCTCAACATCCTCTCAGAATAAAAATACCGCCTCGATCCGAGACGGCAAAAGTGGGAGATAAAAAAGATATGAAAAATCCGAACGGCAGGATTTGAACCTACACTACTTACTCCCAAGGCAAGCGTGCTACCCAGCTACACTACATCCGGTTATTGTGAGGCGGCCGCCTAACGGCGCGGGTGGTCCATTGCCGACCGCCTCTTTACATCAGGGGCACGATATCATAATAGCACGGATTCTGAAGCCAAAAGTCGCATCAGAGTTGCATGTCATCTCCAACCTATTCTTTCTGCGATCATTCGAATGATCTCATCTCGCCAGCGGATCACAGTCGCCCGATGTGCTGGGATCTCCTTTGCGATTCCCTCCCAGGTCAATGTCTGCGGCCTTGTCCAGTACCGCAGTCGAACCAATCGCTGTTTATCTGGGCCAAGTGCCCCGTACACAGCTTCAATCGCATCAGAGATAGCTTGCAGCTGCTCAAGCTTTTTATGTGTCGTCAGTAATACAGCTGTTCGTCCCGTCGGATCTCCTGGAAGATTGCTCCGGCCACCGCCGACATTCTCATCATCTCCTGGACCACTGCCGTACAAAATTTCGTTCTTTAAGCGAATTATCTCTTTCCTGGTATCGTGGTAGGCATAAAGCTCCGATTCAACATGGAGGAAGGTTCCCCTTCTCAATTTAGTTTGATTGCTCACTGATCTGCCCTCCGTTCAACGATCATGTTCATCATTCTCCACAAGTCCTCGAGCAAACCGAAGTTGCTGCTCAATGTATGGATCAGTATCCTTTCCGCCCATGGCCAGCCAATCACCTATTCGCTGGTTAATGTCCTGAAGCACTGTGATAGGCAGCTGATAAGAGATTCTAAGTATTTCGTCAAGTGGGTTCTCCATGTCGGCCTAGCCTCTTTTTTCCCAGATCTCCAGTTCTATCGGCCCGCAATAAAAACCGCCACAGCCCGGACACAAAGGCTCTTCGATCTCATCGTCCGGCTTCTGTTCAAGCGCAAATCGCTGTTTACAATCGTCGCATTCAAAAGCTTCCCATTTCATAGCGCTTCACTCCTCAAAACGTTTGTGCTTTCGTTTTCTTGGCGGCGGATCCGGCAAGGTCAAATAGATCTCGCCGATCAGCTCGCCGTTATCGTCATATATCAAATCCCAAGGAATATCTTGAAAAATCGGATCTGGTTTATGCATGGCTTTCCAACTGGATGTAAAAGAGATCACGTTCCGTATCTACCTGAAGCGCATAACGTTTAGTCGTCACCTGCTTTTGATTGAGCCAGGCAGATAAGCGCTTATTGATCAGCCGTAGGCCGCCGTTGTCACCGCTCTGGGTTCGGAGCTGGAGCCCTTTATTTGCGACTTGCATCACGAGTCGATTCCCTTCGGGATCGTAACCTACCTGCAGACACTGACCTGCCTTGCAACCCATTTCATGAACGGCCCTTTTATTAAGGTGGATCCCATGACCGTTCAGCCCAATCGTAGGAGTAGTTGAAACTCCCTCATCAACGAACCATTCAATATTTCCGCCTATATTGCTACGTCCTCGACTCATTCGCGTGCCCTCCTGTATTAACGTACCTGCTTGGTACTGGATATACTTATTTCCGATTCGTTTCATGATCCGGCCGACAATCGTTTGGCTCCGCCCGATATGCTGAGATATTTGTCGCTGTGACCAACCCTGGAGACGCAGCCGAAGCACAGTTCTTTCTATCGGATCAAGCAAAGTTAGAAACTCTTTGACGTAGATATCTGAGAAGTCGGTTGTGCTCGGCAAAATGTCTAGCATAGTCACGTCCTCGTCTGCCTTATAAGATACCGTCATAGGCCGGTCTAACGAAACTGCCGACCATCCGTTCAAGAGCTGCAAGGCGTTACGAGCCTCATCGAGTTTCCAGCCGGTCTTTTTCACAATCGATTCAGGCGATTCGTCACTCCATCCTTGCTTTCGAATTACGTTAATCTTGCTTTGTAGTCTTCTAGGAATCCTCACAAGGTAACGTTTATCTCTTAGAAAGTTCAGAATATTCCCTTGTATAGATGGATAAGCTAGGGTGATAAACGAATTAACAGCCCCATCAAATCGGCTTGGGTCATACTTTCGGAACGCATCGATAAGTCCCATTGTCCCGACAGATACCAGGTCTTCATAGTCTAGGCCGGCATTCAAGGCTACACGGTACCTTTTGGCCACTTTATGAACAAGATTCTCGTAATTCTTAACAATATCAGCCTCATAACCAAGATGAGGGTTATAACCGATATTCAAGGGGCTTCCCTCCTCCCCGAATTCTTCTCGTAAACCTCTTCGAGCCATTCGACTAGCATCATCATCTGTTTGATCGCCAGGCGGTGCTCCTGATACTTCCTGCAGAGCTCACCAGAAGACTCGGCGACCCATTGCCAAAATTCCGGATTATCCATCCCGTGCCGCATAGCTGCATGGTTGGCCTGGCCGATCCAGGCCTCAACGTCCGCAAAGAACACTTTGTAATCCATAGGCCTACAGCTCCTCGATCCGGATGTAGATGCCAGGCCGATTAGCCCAAAACTTTTCAATGATCTCGCTGGCCACGATCGCGTCATCTGTCCAATAGCCAAGTTCCGTCATGATATCGAACGGCAGCTTGTTCAGGTTGTGTGTGTCCGGCTTCGTGATCTTCCATTCGCCGTCGTAGTGCTTACTTCCGTCTTTGATCGGGAACAGCCATTTCACAATCACCCGAAGCGCACCCTTATACTTCTTCGCCGGCACATGCTGCCCCAAGTGAGCCATCAGCTTTGCACGAGCTGCCTTTAAATCAGCAGGCTCATAAAACACGGGCTTATCGTTTTTACAAGAGACCTGTTTCTCCTGGTGCGTTGCTGTCGGCGGAATCATCGGCATGAAGAATTCAGTCATCATCGCTCTGCCCCTCCATCATCTCTTCCCAATCGCTAACCAATTGCCGGAGGTACCCAGGAGCTTCTTCGCTGGAGAACAACGCTTTTCGATCAAGTACGAACTTCACAATAAATTTTCCGTCGAGCTTTACACCAAATTGCAACTTCCCGGATTTATCAAAGCAGCGCATAAAATAATTTCCAAACTCTATTGTCTCAGGCGTTTCATTTTCCCAATATTTTTTAGGCATGTCTTTCATCCTCTTTTCTTTCGCGCCAACGTAGCCTAAACGTGAGAGAAGGGGGCGCCGCAAATTCGGCAGCGGCGACCTTCTCTCTCACTACGTTTTACACTAGTAGATTAATCATTAGTTTATTTATTACATCGCGCGTTATATTTATATATAATATATAAAGGATTCAACATTCGGCGGCGGCGACCATAAAAACATGGTGTTCGCCGCCATATTGAATGTTTGGCGGCGGCGGCGGTGAACATGGTGCCCGCCGTAAATGTACTGATGGCGGCGGCGGCATTAACCATGGTCTTCGCCATCCTCTTTTACAATCACACCGTCCTGTAAAACGTAACCGTAACGCTTTATCCAGTCTCTAACTGTCCGCTCTGAAACCTCTTTCCCGGACTTACCGAACCATTCAACAATATCCTTTACGGTCGGAGGATCGCCGAAATTGCAGTTATTCACGGCGTCCTGGAACTGGGCTTCCTTGCTTTGTCGTTCCTTCTTTGCAGATTCCTTCCGCTTGCCCGTCGCCTTCTGCCAAGCCGGTGCTTCCCCTTCCGGATCAATATCCTTCAAGCTGCCCACGTCATCGACGCGGTGGATCGGGTACTGGAACCACATATTTACTGGCTCAAACTTGGCATATTCCCGGAGTGTGCCCTCCACGCGCCACGCTGACCGGCCCTTCACAGCCTTAAGGACTTGTTCAATGGTCGGCATGATATTTGCCATGACGTGCGGCATAGCGCGCTTGGCATGGTCCTCCATCGCCTTCGCGCTGAGCTCGTCATCCTGCGACACGTGTTCCTGCAGGTAGTCCGGGTTATTCCGTTCAAACAGCTGTTTGTACATGGCGCATATGGCCTTGTTCTCCTCCTGCTTCAGCAGTGCCTCGGTCACATCGAGTTCCACCAGGTCGATCAGAGCGTCCGGATCGCGGGCGAATACGCCGCTGCCGCTGGCCCGGTCCATCGACTTCTTGCCACCCTGGGCACCCTTGGAATGGTGGTGGCAGTAAATGACGCTGGCTCCTAGCTCCGTCGCGATCTTATCGAACTGGTTCGTAAAATGGGCCATCTGATCGGCGCTGTTCTCGTCGCCGGTCAGAACCTTGTAGATCGGGTCAATGATAACCGCGATGTAACCCTTCTTGGCAGCCCGCCGGATCAGCTTCGGAGCCAACTTATCCATTGGTACTGATTTGCCACGAAGGTTCCAGATGTCGATATTGCCAATGTTCGCTGGCTGCAGCCCCAGGGCAGTGTAAACGTCTCGGAAACGGTGCAAGCAGCTCGCTCGATCAAGCTCAAGGTTGACGTAAAGGACCTTGCCCTGTGTACACTGCCACCCTAGCCATTTCGTTCCTTCGGCTATGGCGATGCTCAACTCGATCAGCGCGAACGACTTCCCCGCCTTGGACGGCCCGGCCATCAGCATTTTATGCCCCTGCCGCAGCACGCCCTCGATCAGTGCAGGGGCCAGGACCGGCATGTTGTTCCAGAAATCCGTTAAGCTCTCCGGATCAGGAAGATCATCGTTCACGCCCTCAATCCATTCATGCCACTCTGCCCAGCTGGGTTTGCCGATATTGGTATCCACAATGAATTGCTTTTTTCCATTGCGCTCAACGCCAGGCATCCGGGACAACCGGGAAGGATTTCGGTTCTGGTTGTCGATATTTAGGCCGTTCTTTTTACACACGTTATAAAGGTAGTCAACGCGCTTGCGATACTCGTCGTAGCTGGCCGCATCGACCCTAACTATGGCATGCAGGCTCTTTCCGCCGCTATAGACCATGACGGCAATCGGAAGCTCCAGCTCGCGCATGATGGCGTTTTGCTTTTCAATGTCCATCGTGTCGGATTCCACTAGGGCATACCGGAATTCCGTAACATTCTCGTTCTTGACACCCTTGCCATCCAGCGGATTGAACCGGATCCAGGCGCCGGCTGCCGGGTCATAGTCGCCCAGGACTGCCCCGATATCTCCGTTGCACTCGTTCAGGCGCTGGATCAGCTCGCCGGCCGTTCGGTCCCAGGCTCCCTTCGTGGGCAAATACTTGCCTTCATCGTTTTGCCACGTGTCTACGACATAACCAACGTTTTCCGATGCTTCGAAAAGTGTTTCAAGATAGGTTGTTAGCTGCTGCACTGGATTCCAGGCCGCCGGCTCGTGGATCTCCTTCCCTTCGATCCAGTTCCGGTCGACGACCACATAATCTCCACCGGAAATCTCATCTTCCCATCCAAGCTCACGATCTTCGCGATCCGTTGAACGCGGCGTCCATCCGTTATCCTTCGCCATCTGCGTAATCGTGGCACCAGTGACTGGATTGCCCGATCCCTCGAAGCTGGTCCATTTTTTAAAACATTCCCCGGGATGGTACCGGCCAGGGTCTCGTTTGCTCCAGTCGTCCCAATCGCTGGCAGTGTAGCCTTCGTACTTTAACGCCATTCCGACGTTGACCCATTCTTGATAACTGAGGAATGACGGATCGATGTAATCAAGCAAAGCGATAAGATCGAGTTTATGTTCCATGCCGTACAAATCCTCCTAAAAAGTCTCTGCTGTCCCCATTCGATCGGATTAATCCAAAGGACTTCGATCCGGCTCTGTCTGCTTTCGATGACCTGCACCCTCAACTCCCTGCCAGAGTATCCGCCCTAAAGAAATTACCAAAACGGTCGCGCTCCGGAATACCGTCATCACCCACGATTCCAGTGGCTGGGCGAAGTATCATTACGGTCTTGCATTCATGGCATTCTGTCGTATCGGCTTCTAGTGGCACATATTGATTCCCTTGATGCCGGCATTTCGGATTCTGGCACCAGTACCGCGTCCGAAAGTGCGGCACACCTTCCTTCACCTTGATTCCCGTCTCATACCATTCGGGCGGGTCGGGCAAAGTCACAACTTCTCCGATTGTAACCTGTAGCGAGCGATCGCTTCCTAGCAGCTCGACGGCACGGGGCCGACTCAGAGGCGGTTCGGCTGATGAAAGCTTTGACGCAATTTCAGATTTAGCCGCAGCAACTTCCCGGGATTGCTTTTCCTTCAATGTTTCAACAGCCTTAGTCGGATTCTCCATCTTTGCCTCCGACGAGAATTTAATTTCTTGCCGTGGAGAACGCTCATGCTCGAATCCAAATATGCCAAACACTCCTTCCAGAGCCATCACGACATGCTGATCACTTGTATTGGTTGACTCCATCTCGACACGTTTATCTCCATGAGCGATTAACAATTTGATCATGAATAATCTACTCCCCTTTGTATTCTTTAGGATTTATGCCTTGTGGAACACGCCATCCGTTGCCGGCGATCCGGTCGATCAGGCGTTTTGCGCTATCAAAAGACCAGGTACCGACACGTTCGAATCCATATCGCTCAAGCAGTCGGATCTGCTTCGGCGTGGTCAATCCTTCCGCCCGCCGCTTATCCAGTCGTTCCAGCAGCTTCGTTGCCTTGCCGGCATTATCGATTTCATCCGGCATGATGCCAAGCTTCTCCAGCGTCTTGATCTGCTTTTCGCTTGGTGGAGCCATTTCCCAGCCGAACGATGGCACGTAACTGGACAGGTCTTCAGCCTGGATACTCATTTCGAACTGTAGCGGATCCACAAGCTGCCGTTTACGTCGCTTCATTTCTTCAAGCTGTTTGGCCAGGGCTTCCTCGCGCTGAGCAATGACATCCTCAGCCGCTTGTTTCTCGACAGTCTCCAGATCGAGCGGGATCCCCGCCTCTTCGATCTGTTTGGTCATTGCCTTCGCTACCTCTTCGTTCTCTGCGATCAAATGTGCCGGATGGCAAAGCTCATGCCGTTCGGTGTGCCATAAGAAGTCGAGCAATAATAATTCTGTTTTCCCAGGGTGTAGCCGGGTACCGCGCCCGACCATCTGGCTATATAAGCTGCGGACTTTGGTTGGCCGCAGGACAACAACACAGTCTACGCTCGGGCAGTCCCAGCCTTCTGTAAGAAGCATGGAGTTGCACAGGACGTTGTACTTGCCTTTGTCAAAATCCTCTAAAATCTCTGCCCGGTCCTGTGATTCGCCGTTAACTTCAGCCGCTCGGAACCCGACTGCATTAAGAATATTGGTGAATTTCTGACTGGTCTTCACCAGCGGAAGGAAGACGACAATCTTCCGATCTTTCGCAACTCGCCACATTTCATCCGCGATCGATTCAAGATATGGATCCAAGGCCGTGCCCAGGTCGCTGCTTTTGAAGTCTCCGGCCTGTTGTCCGACCGCTGATAGATCGAGTTTTAAGGGGATCGTCATGGCTTTGATCGGGCTAAGGTAACCTTCCTTGATCGCCTTGGGCAATGTGTATTCAAAGGCCAGGCTTTCAAAGTAGGAGCCCAGGTTCCGCATATCTCCACGATCTGGCGTAGCAGTTACGCCCAAGACGTTTGCTGATTCGAAATATTGCAGTACACGCTGGTAGCTATCAGATATGCAGTGATGCGCCTCGTCAATGATGATCGTGTCGAAATGGTCTGCGGCAAATTGCCGTAAACGTTTATCCCTCATTAGCGTCTGGATGCTCCCGACCACGACCCGGTACCAACTTCCGATTGATGTTTGCTCTGCCTTTTCCGTAGCGCATTTCAATCCAGTTGATTTCTCCAGCTTGTCGGCCGCTTGGTCCAGCAGCTCGCCCCGGTGGGCCAGGACGAGCACACGCTCGCCCAGGATCACCCGATCTTCAATCACTTTGCTAAAAACAATCGTCTTACCGCAGCCTGTCGGAAGAACAAGCAGTGTCCGCTTTACGCCCTTTGCCCACTCTGACTGAATGGATTCCCTGGCAGCCTGTTGATAAGGTCTAAGCTCCATAGTCTCCTCCTAAAACTGCCCGGTTGACCAGTTTCCGCCTTGCTGTCCGGTCGGGAACGGCGGTTGCTGTTGTGGCTGCTGATATGACTGCTGTGGCGGCTGTTGTTGATATGCCTGCTGCTGATGTTGGTAATTTTGCTGTGGTTGTTGACCTACAACCTCGTCATAAGCGTAGAAGGTTTTGACCTGATTATTGGTTCGTTCCACGCCGTCTCGGCCTGTGAACTTATTAATCTCAAGTTTCAAACGTCCTTTGGCTCCTACGACGGCGTTCCAGTTCATGCGCAGCTTCTCGCCCTTTTTCTTCTGTCCGATCCCGGCGAAAAAGTTGGATAGTAGCCCCTCCGTCTTGGTATGCAGGAACAGGTTATGGAAAACGACAATGTCGCCGTGCTCTGGGGAATGAACCGTCAATTCGAGTTTTGCCTGGTTACAAGCCGGCATCTTCTCACTTCCAGCAAACCGTCCACGTTCAAACTTTGTTACCGTAAAGTCGTAGTCTCCGGCCGGGAGGACGATAAAGTCCCCACCGTCCTTCTCGATCTCATCGTCCCAACCTAATTCACGATCAATGTTTTGACTCATGTATAATTCCTCCTGTTATGAATTAAGAAAATGGAATTTGACTTCTCATTGCTTTAATCATTTCGAATACCTGCGGCCACGCTGCTACAAGCACACCATCAATAAATCCTGGATCGTAATTCGGTATCGGCGTGTCTTGCGGGTAGTAGCCTTTCTGACTCACGACGGCTTGAATTTCGTATTCCTGCACCCCATGCTGAACCATCAGATCCCGCAGCGATCGTGGTATATTTGGATTCAAGTCCGACTGCAGCGATGGGTTCGCCGGCTGAGCAGGTTGCTGAGCTGGAGCTGTCGGCACCTGCTCAGGTACCGATGTTGCTGCAGGTGGTTGTTCTGTCGGCTGCGGTGCTGTGGCTGCTTGTGTAGGCTGTGTTTGCATTGTTGGTGTCTGTTGTGGAGCCCCCGCCAAAATCGGCTGGCTGAAGATATGGGCAATTCGGCTATAATCGAGCGGTAATTCATCCGGGAGGCCATGGCGATTCTTTGCGTCCCATGCAGGGTGATGTGTGGTGTACATCGTGCGGGCTCCGCCTTGTGCTTTGTTTTTCTTTCCGTCCTTATCAGTGGCCACCGAATACGTCTTGTAATTAAGGAAAAGGACGATGTCAGCCCATTCTTTGACGAGCGGAGCTGTACGTGAACCGGTCTTAGCCCCAAGCTTGAGCTGATAGCGGTCGTACGCGCCCATTTCGTCCGGCTGCTCAAATTTGATGATCTGAGCATGTGCGGTCAGTACAACGTGGATGCCTGCCTCGACTACATCACTGAGCAGATTAAGAAAACGCCCGATTTCCTCCGCGACATAGATATATCCCTTGCCATATCCAAAGTCTTCAACGCCGTTTTTGTTGTGAGATGCACATACGCTCTCGACGCAAAGCATTTCGGCCCAATCTACAGTATCGATTATCAGCGTGCCGAATCGAGAAGGACCTTCATGCTTCACCCATTGCGCTTGCTGTTTGAGCATTTCCCAGCTTGACGGCTTTGGCAGCCGCTGAACATTTAACTGCTTGGTTGATCCCTCCGTGTCGATAAAGACCGGATTAGGAAACTGAGCAGCAAGTGATGACTTCCCTATGCCCTCCGGTCCATAAAGCACGACTTTTTGGGCTGTCTGAACCGTGCCACTGATAACTTCAAACATTAAAATTCACCTGCTTTCCATGTTTTCGGCTCTGCCGGCGGTGTCGGTTGCGGCGCTGGAGCCTGCTCCTCTCCGGCAACGTAGCCGTCTTCGATGATGATGGAGCATTCATCTCCGGTACTGACTCGAGTCGCGATGGCTTGCAGTCCTTCCTGTTCCAGCCACTGGCCAAACTCTTGCAAGGTTTCTAAATCCATTTGTTCCAATTTGTCTAGTAGGATAAAGCCGCAGTCTGGTTTCAATTTTCGTACAATCGCTGCGGAAACCCGGAGCTGATCAGCGCCGCTCATGTTATCCCATTTCTGCCCGTTGTAGACGAGCTCGCCATCTTCAACTGCCAGTCCCGGCAACGGCAAATTCGCAGTCTCCAGAAGGTCCGTCTTCTGCTGGCGAATCGCATTGATCTCCGTGGTCAGTTGCTCGTATTTCTGGCGATAATCACTGGCATCCGTCTCAGCTTTGTCTTTGTCCAGATTTGCCCTGACCTTCCGGTTAATCTCGTCAATCTGCCGGATGTTAGCCTCAAGCTCAGCAGTCGATTCGTCAACCAGGTCGATCGCATCTTTTTGAGCAATCTCCAGGTCCGCCCCAAGCTGAGCGTACTTCGCCTGAGCCTCCGCCAGTAGCGCCTGCAACCGCTCAATTTCTTGCCCCTGGCTGGCGTACGCCGCCTGAATCTGTGTCAACCGCTGGCGTTTACGCTGATTCTCTCCGTTCCGTGCTAGAATTTCCTGCTGCTGCCGGATCAGCTCCGACGCCGAAATAGGCTCCTTAGGCGCGTCCGGGTAATAAGGCTGCTCCTTCGCAAATTTAGCCTTTTGGTCTGCAATCTGTCCGATGGTATGGCGCTGGTTGTAGAGCTCCTTTTCCTTAACCTCCAGTTCATGCAGCTTGTTGCCGACACCGATGATGCGAAGCAAGATGTTGGCTTTTTCTTTACTGGTAGCGTTCATGAATTTCGGCAGATCAATCGCCAGCTCTTCCACAAAGCTATCAAGTAGCTGTTGGCCGCCCTTCTGGCCGTTCGGATCGATAACCTTTAGGTCCGAGTTTTTGCCCTTTCTCTCCACAATCAGGCCATTGGACAGGACGATATGCAGGTAAGGCGGTACAGCAGATCCTTCACGCTCAGCTTGAGACGGTCGGTATTTATTGCCGCCAAGCCCCCAGGCGATGGAGTCCAGGATACTCGTTTTGCCTTGACGGTTCTTCCCGCCAACGATAGTCAGTCCGGACTGAGTCGGCTCGATTTTCACGGCCTTGACTCGTTTTACGTTTTCGATTTCCAATTTATTGATTTTAATCATTGTGCCCTCCATCTCTTTCCCTTTTTGTCGGTATGCCGTTTTACGATCGATTCAATATTTTCAGTCATGGCGAAAACAATCCGTTCGTCGCTAGTCTGGATCTTGTGCCAGGTCCTAGCGACGCCCCAAATGTCCAGGACTTCCCCTGTCTCGCCTGACCGTAATTTCACTTCATCACCTTTGAAACAGATCATTGCCTGATCTCGAAGGTATCGACAATTGATTTAATGCATGCCTCGCAAATTTGTTTGTTTTGGAAGTCGTGAAGCTTCTCATCGTCTAACTCTCCGCAAATAAAGCATCCAGGAGTGTATTTCTTTAGGATGATAAAATTTTCATATGTGTAGAATTCAAGTGGATCGCCTTCTCCTATCCCAAGCGGACGCCGGACCGACTTTGGAATAACTACCCTTCCGAGGTCGTCAATACGGCGGACAATTCCGGTTTCTTTGCAGCTAAGCTCTGAGGAGCGAGGCCTAGAAAGAGCCACAATTGCTCCGTTCTGGTAAGCTGCCTGAATCAGTTTAGCAACGGTGCTGCTGGTATCCGACTCCCATCCATTTAGCCATTCAAGCACGTTAACTTCTGGATCGGTGAGCTCCCGACCGATCAGCGAAGCGACACTCAACTTATTAATCATTGCGTTTTCCCTTCTGCCAGCTTATACTGGCGGTAGTATAGATTGATTTGTGCAGTCTGACGGCTCCTACCCCGTTCAGGCTGCATTTTTCTTCTGTAACCTTGAGGCCAAGCTGACGTATTGCCGGCGGTAAATCTCCCGAAGCTGCTGAGACTTTGTCGTCTCGATCAGCTGCAGCAGGTTCCCGCAAGTCCGGATCCGTAATCTCCTATTCATTGTCCTAGTTCACCTCCTTTCCAGCGATCACCGTCACCACACCAAGCTTTTTAAGTAAGCAGTTGCTTGAGCAAACGAGCTCAAAATCGATTTTCCATGCCGGCTGACCAAAGCGAATTTCATGGCCGCACTCCTCGTTAGCGCAATAGTCGAAGACTTCATTAGCCACCAGTTCGGCGTCTTTACTCATTGGCGGTCATCCTTTCTGATTATTCGATTTTCAATGTGCTTATCCAGGTCAATTTGTCTGAAGTAGATATTGCCGCGCTGTTTGAAGTAAGGCACCTCTCCGTCCCTGACCATACGCCGGAGCGTTGATTCAGATAATTTTAAATACAGGGCTGCCTCCTTGATATCGAAGATGTTGGAATATAGCCGGCGCTTGATCTCGGGCTCCAGCTCTGCAAGAATTTGGGCTTTGAGATCTGATGCGATGTCGGCGCGCAGGGCCTCGATTAGATCAGTGGTAGTCATGGTTAAGGGCTTGGCCGTTTCTTCCTTTGATTTCTCCGCTTTGACAGGCACATCTCTACCTAGCAATTGTTGAATCGGTACATCGAAAAAGTCAGCAACGGCCATAACTTTAGATATCGACGGATGGGATTTATCCCAGACATAGATAGACCCGCGCCCAAAGCCCAGAGATTTCTCCAGTTTAGAGATCGTTGTTCCCGATTGCTTGCAAAGACGTTTGATATTCGCTACTAAATTCACGGTGTAAATCCCCCTTTAAGTTCTTTCACAACCCAGCGTTCATGAGGCGCTACCCTCCAAGCGCTTAACCCACTCCAAAAATGCTTCTCGCCTGATGCGCCTGCTGTTGCCTGACTTAAAGCTCGACAGCTCTCCGCTAGTGCAACGTAGGTACACTGTGTTGGGATGCCAGCCCATAAGGTCAGCGACTTGTTTAACGGTAAGGAAATTGGGTAGATCGTTCATGTGCGCTTGATAAAAGTTTTGGGCATTACTCATCTTGTTGTTACCTCGCATTCTATCCCGAGCATTTCGGCTATCTTCGGTTTCTGTTTCTCACCCGGACGAGTTCCTTTGAAAATTTCTGAAACGTACGTAACCGACACGCCAAGCTCCTGGGCTACATCTTTCATTTTGACTCCTTTTTGAAGCATTCTCTTCCGGGCCTCTAGTCCAAAATCTGTATAGTTCTGCATTCTCTTGAACCTCCTTTGTAAAAGTTTGTAAAAATTAAGCTATTCTATTAGCTAAATAGTTGACAATTTCTAAAACTAGTTTTAATATATAGCCATAGCTAAATAAGACTTTAATAAGCCTGACATAGTTCATTTCCTTTGCTCCCCAGCACGAAAATGTATTATTGAAGGTCCAGTTTTTTATTGTCTTTTTAGCTAATTGAATAGCTTACCTAGAGTATATTAAAACTAGTTTTAGATGTCAATGCGTTTTTTAAATTTAGTTTTAATACGTTGGTGGCTAAAGAAAGGAAACGTTGAAATGTCTGCTTTTGATCGATTGAAGCAACTTTGCGATGCACAAGGGATCTCGATAAACAAACTTGAAGAAAAACTCGACCTGAGTAAAAACACACTGTATTCTTGGAAAAAGAACACCCCAAAGGGAAGTAACTTAATAAAAGTTGCAGATCATTTTAAGGTTTCCACAGATTACTTATTAGGTCGGACTGATATTCCTGATCCCGCACCAAGTAACACACCTGAATGGGCTACAGCCAAAGACAAACGAGACTTGGAAAAATACCTTTCTGACCCCCAAGGGCTATTTTACAAAGGTATCGAGTTCTCCGAGGAAGATCGTGCGAAGATGATAGGAATGCTGGAAGCTATGTTTTGGGAAGCGAAACGTCAAAACAAGGAAGCTTACAAAAAATCCAGACAGAATAACAGCGAAGAGTAACCTCAGTCTGGCCCGCACAAAGGGGGAAGTGATTTGGACATAAAACGTCGGGCTAGAAACCTGTATCAGAAATATCAGACGAGCTGTCCTTTTACAATTGCAAAAAAGCTTGGTATCACAACTATGTATCTTGATTTACCCGATGGCGTGAAAGGATACCAAGACAGGGTGCTCCGAAGAAAAATCATTGTCATTAACCAGAACATTCCGGAAGAGGAGCAACGATTTGTATGTGCACATGAACTGGCACACTTTAGACTACATAAGGATTTTAGTCATTACTTCATTACCCGTCACACAAGATTTCCGTTAGGGTTATATGAAAACCAGGCCGACGAATTTGCAACATATCTACTGACGGCCTCTGAAGAACGAGGGATTGACGAGCCTACTGAGTGGTTTTTAGCTCGTTGCGGAATACCTACAGAAATGAGCCGATATGTAATGTAATTCTTGCGCTTTCCAGCCGCAAGGCTGTTCAAATATACCTACCAATCGAACATACATTCTCATTTAAGGAGGTCTATATGGCAAGCTTTAGATTACGTAACTGTACGTGCCCGCCTGATCGCAAGCGCTGCACATGCGGGGCAAAATGGGAGTATCGGATACGGTACCTCGACCGCAAAGCGGGCAAGTACCGAGAAAAGTCCAAAAGCGGCTTTGACACCAAGAAGGCCGCCCAACTCGCTGCTGCAGAAGAGGAGTTGGCAATCGAGCGTAACGGTTTCGCGGAAAATGGGAATGAGACCATCAAAACTTACCTTGAAGATTGGCTCGAAATCTACAAAAAACCTAACGTCAAACCAATCACCTACAGCGTACAGGAGCGCAATGTGCGGCTAAATATTCTGCCGCAATGGGAGAATTACAGGCTTAAGGATATCACCCGCTCGGAGTATCAGAAGTGGATAAATGAGTTGAGCAAGAAATACAGCGAAGGTACCGTGAGGAGGATACACAGCATTTTCAGCAGCGCGATAAATGACGCCGTGCACGAATTTCAAATTTTGCGGGATAATCCGATTCAAAAGATTAAGATTCCCAAGCAGCAGAACAACGAGAGCAAATTGCACTATTATACAAAGGATCAGCTTGACGTCCTGCTCGAAGCCTGCAAACCGGTCAAAAATACCAAATACAAACACTCGATTCAATACTACACCCTTTTTAGCCTACTGGCTCGGACGGGATTGCGGATCGGTGAGGCGCTTGCGCTGACTTGGGATGATCTCGCCGATGATCGGATCAGCGTGAGTAAGACGCTCGTCTATCCGCTGAACTCTACACCCTATCTATCGACACCAAAATCCAAAGCCAGTGTCCGACAAGTCAAACTTGACGCCGTTACCTTGATGATGCTTAAAAAGCATCGCGTGAATCAGAAAGAGGTCATACTACGATATCCTGGGTATACTGCGTCCGCTGATAATCTCATGTTTCACCAGCAGGACGGGCGCTGGTTACGGACGAACGTTGTACGCGAGTACTTCAAGGAGGTATGTAAACGCGCAGGTGTGCCAGTATTAAGTCCTCACGCATTGCGACACACTCACGCCGTGCACCTGCTGGAGTCTGGGGCAAATATAAAGTACGTGTCAGAACGACTCGGTCATGCGAGCGTGAAGATAACTGCTGATACGTACCTGCACGTAACAAAAAAGATCGAGCAAGATGCACTCGATCTATATACTGCATATATCGCGGACTAATAACATACGTGGGCAAATTGTGGGCAAGGGGATCTACCTGTAATCAAAAACCCCGCTATATCAAGCCTTAACCTATACTTCCTTCCATCTCAAACTT
>NZ_JBBOCH010000002.1:0-2169534 GCF_038000405.1 Paenibacillus sp. FSL M8-0334 | reverse complement strand
CGCGCTGGCGTCGGCCGCGCGGGATTTGACCGCCCGCGCGGATGCGCTCGCGGGCGGCTCATTTACGCTGGCGCTGTTCGGGGCGTTCAGCGCCGGCAAGTCCTCCTTCGCCAACGCGCTGCTCGGCGAAGCGGTGCTGCCGGTGTCGCCGCATCCGACAACGGCTGCCGTCAACCGGATTATGGCGCCGACCGATGCGATGCCGCATGGGACGGCTGCCGTCCGCATGAAAACCCACGAGATGTGGTGGGAGGATCTGAAATACTCCTTCAGTGTGCTCGGCCTTGAGCCGCCGGCGGAGAGCAGCTGGCGTCAAGCGGCCGAGCGGCTTACCCCGGAAGGGCTTCATCCGGCCGGTCTGCCGCATTACGGATTTCTTAAAGCGGCGGCCACCGGGTGGGAGATGATGAGCAGCAAGCTCGGCACGACCGAGAACGTGCAGCTGGATATGTACCGGAGCTACGTTGCAGACGAGACCAGATCCTGCTTCGTTGACGGCATTGATCTGTACTACAGCTGTCCGCTGACCGAGCAGGGCATCGTGCTGGTGGATACGCCGGGAGCGGATTCGCTTCATGCCCGCCATACAGGTGTAACCTTCAATTTCATTAAGAATGCGGACGCGATTGTGTATGTCACGTATTATAATCATGCGTTCTCCAAGGCCGACCGACAGTTTCTGTCCCAGCTCGGCCGAGTGAAGGACAGCTTTGCGCTTGATAAAATGTTTTTTATTGTCAACGCCGCCGATCTCGCGTCCACAGAAGAAGAGCTGGAAGAGGTCGTGAAGCATGTCCGCGGCAATTTGACGCGGAGCGGTGTAGGCAGCCCGCATATTTTTCCGGTGTCCAGCATGCTGGCGCTGGAAGGAAAGCGGGCGGGCGATGAGGAGCAGCTGGGCCAATCCGGTTTTCCGGCCTTTGAGACGGCGCTCGGTCACTTTGCGGTAGAAGAACTGCCGGGGCTGTCGCTTCGCGCAGGCTATGATGAGATGGCTGTGGTCCGGGACCGCGTCCTGTCCTGGGCGGATATGGCTGCCCAGGATGAGCATGCCCGGGCGGCGAGAATCGCCGGCCTGAAGGAGGCGCGGGAGCAAGGATTGGCGAGGCTGTCTGTGCTCGCCGGGCATGATCTGGCGAAGGATATGGGCCGGGAGTGCAGCGAGCTGCTGTTCCATGTCCGGCAGCGGCTGGAATATGCGTTGGGCCGCTTCTTCCAGGAGTCGTTCCATCCATCGGTGCTTCGCGAAGAAGCGGGGCAGCTGAAGTCGGCTTTTGCCGCTTGCGGGCGCGATCTGATGCGCACCCTGTCGCTGGAGCTTGATCAGGAGCTGTGGGCGACCACGCTGAGGCTGGAGAAGGCCGGCCGAACATGGGTGGAGCAGGCGGCGCATGAGGCGGTGTCGGACATTTCCGGCTGGGCCGGCTGTACGCTCACCCTTCGCCGGGAGAAGGACTGGGCAGCTCCGGAGCTGCAGGAAACCGAGCTGCAGCTCGGGGAGGACTGGTCTACCTACTGGCCTTACTTCAAAAACCCGAAAGCCTTCTTCGAAGGCAGTGGCAGCCAAAAGCTCCGGGAAGCGCTGGAGCCTAAGGTGAAGGAAGCGATCGCGGCTGCCTTGAAGGCTCGCGAGGCGCAGCTGCTTGCTCATTATGAACAGCAGCTGGCCCATTCGCTGCAGCTTCAGGCTAGCCAGCTGAAGACCCAGCTCGACGAAGCGGTGGACGCTCTTGTCAGCTCACTTCAGGATGGGCAGTCTCCGGAAGTATGGCGGCAGCTGGCTCATGAATTGGATATGCAGCTTCAGCGTCGGCCTCAGCGGTCGGATGAGTAGAAAATTGCGTGAAAAATGACATTTAATGGCGCTTCCAGCCCTTGGCCCCACTGCGGGCCTGGGGCTTTTTATTGCTTATTTTTCAGGCTGCAATAAGGCCTTGAATTCCGGGAAGCCCAAGGTACAAGAATTGAGATAACATGCCCCAGTATTTATGAGAATTAACGATTATTTAATCATGAACCGACGATAAGTTCCCCAATTTGCCGGGATGGGGAGGTAAAGGCGAATATACGGCGATTTATTCTCTTTGCCGAGGGGTGAGGTCGGTGATAAACTTCATTAATGCTACATAACCGAACGAAAATCCAAAGGAGGAAAAACATGAATGTTCTCAGGCAACTGCAGGGCTTCTTTTGGGAGAAACGAAGTTACCTCTTTCTTTCCATCCTGTGTCTGGCCATTGCAACCGGATTAGGGCTTGTCTACCCTTATCTGCTGCAAGTGCTGATTGATGATGCCATCAAGCAACAGAACTTTGGGATTGTGCCGCAGCTGGCCCTTACCGTGCTTGGCGTTGTCATTCTGAAAGCCTCAATGCAGTTTCTGCATGGCTTTTTTGGTGGCCGACTGGGAAACTTTCTCGCTTACAAGCTGAGAAATGCCTGCTATGAAAAGCTGCAATTTTTATCATTCCGTTATTATGACACGGCTCGAACGGGCGATCTGATGTCCCGTCTGACGGGCGACCTGGAAGCGATCCGGATGTTTATCGGCTTCGGCTTCGCTCAGCTTCTCAACATGCTGCTGATGGTGACCTTCGGCGCCATCATGATGTTGACCATCAGCTGGCAGCTGACGCTGGTCACACTGGTGGCAATGCCGTTTCTCGTCGTGGCAGCGCTTAAATTCGAGTCCAAAATCCATCCGGCTTTCCAGGAGATGCGCCTGGCGCTCAGCTCGCTGACAACCGCGGTCCAGGAGAACATCACCGGGGTTCGTACCGTTAAGTCCTTCGCCCGCGAGCCGCATGAGGTGGAGAAGTTTTCCGGTCGGAACGAACGCTACAAATCGAACCAAATTTTTGCTTCCGGCATCTGGGCGCGTTATTTTCCGCTTATGGAGCTCTTTGCCAACATCAGCGTGGTCATTCTGCTCGTGGTCGGCGGCACGATGGTTATTAACGAGTCGATTACGCTCGGCCAGCTGGTTGCCTTTTTCAGCTTGATTTGGTACATCATCGGACCGCTGTGGGGCATTGGCTTCCATATCAACAACTACACGCAGTCCAAAGCGTCCGGTGAACGGGTGCTGGAGCTGCTGAATCAGCCGATTGACGTCAAGGACAGGGAGAATGCTGTAGATCTGGTGCCTAGCGAGGTCAAAGGTCATGTCGTATTCGATGGCGTCACTTTTGCCTACGGCAACAAAATGGCGGCAGTCAAGGATATCAATATCGATGCCCCTCCGGGAACGGTCATTGGTCTGCTTGGTGGCACCGGCTCCGGAAAGTCCACCATTATTCAGCTGTTGATGCATGCCTATAACGTGAATCAGGGCACGATCAAGCTGGATGGCGTGAACATCAATGATATTAAGGTGAGAAGCCTTCGCAGTCAGATTGCCACCGTGTTTCAAGAGACATTCTTGTTCTCCTCCAGCATTAAGAACAACATTGCTTACGGGATGAAGGATGTATCGATGGATGAAATTATCCGCGTTGCCAAGCTGGCCAAAGCGCATGATTTCATTATGGAAATGAAAGACGGCTACGACACCATCGTCGGCGAACGGGGAATGGGCCTCTCCGGCGGCCAGAAGCAGCGGATCGCGATTGCGCGCGCTTTGCTGAAGGATCCGAAAATCCTCATTCTGGACGATGCGACGAGCGCCGTCGATATGGAAACCGAGCATGAAATCCAGGCCGGGTTCCAGGAAGTGATGCGCGGCAGAACCACCTTTATTATTGCGCATCGAATTTCTTCATTAAGACATGCTGACGAGATCCTTGTGCTGGATGAAGGGAAAATTGTGCAGCGAGGCAAGCATAATGACCTGATTGCGGTTCCTGGTCCTTATCAGGATGTATACAAAATACAATATGCGGATCTTATTGCCAGACAATCGCAAGAGGGTCTTGGCAAGGCGCAAGGGCAGGTGCAAGTATGAGCACAAATGTAAATACAGAGCCCCGGCACAGGCGCACGTCCTCCGGGGACAACAAGCCGGAAGGACAGATGAACGAGCGTTTTGTGTACAAGGATGATGATGCGATTGAAAAGCCGTTTAACTGGAAGCAGTTAACCCGGCTCATCTCGTATATGAGGCCTTATGCAAAACAGATTTTACCGCTGATCGCCCTGATGATGATCATCGGTACAGCGACCAAGCTGGCTGTTCCGTTTCTGACAAGTATGGCGATTGACAAGGCGATTGATCCTGATCCGAGCGTTGGCACTCCAAGCTTGACGATGCTGTATCAGATTACGATCATCGTGCTCGTCCTGTACATCATTCAGTGGATTACCGGCATTTTCCGGATCAAGTATACGAACATTATTGGACAGCGGGTCATTTACGATCTTCGGGCCGATCTGTTCCGCCACATTCAGCGGCTGTCATTCAACTTTTTTGACAAGCGCCCAGCAGGCTCCGTACTTGTCCGGGTTACGAACGATGTCAACTCGCTTCAGGATCTGTTCACAAACGGGGTCGTCAACCTGATCATTGACTGCGTCCAGTTGTTCGGGATCGTCATTATCCTCCTTCTGATTAACTGGAAGCTGGGGCTGGCGGTCATCGTGACCGTGCCAATCATGTTCTTCATCTCGACCAAGCTTCGCATTCGGATTCGCAGAGCCTGGCAGGAAGTGCGGACGAAGAACTCGCGGATCAACTCTCACTTGAACGAGTCGATTCAAGGAATTCGGGTGACGCAAGCCTACACGCAAGAAGAGGAGAACATGAAGTTCTTCGACCATATGAACAAGGACAGCAAAAAGTCCTGGGATAAAGCATCTGCGATGAACCAAGGGTTCGGCCCGCTGATTGAGATTACCGGCGGCTTCGGATCGCTGATTCTGTTCTGGCTGGGGGCCACCCTCATCCAGCAAGGACAGCTGACGATCGGCCTACTGGTCGCGTTCGCCCAGTATGTCGGCAACTTCTGGGAGCCGATTAACCGCCTGGGTCAAATGTACAACCAGCTTCTCGTGGCGATGGCGTCCTCTGAACGGATTTTTGAATTCATCGACGAGGATCCGAACATCAAGAGCAAGCCGAACGCAACCAAGCTCCCGCAGATTAAAGGTGACATCAAGCTGGAGAACGTTGTGTTTGAATACGAGAAGGGACGTCAGGCGCTGAAGGGGATCAATCTGGATGTCAAGGCCGGGCAATCCATTGCACTTGTAGGGCACACCGGTTCCGGTAAAAGTACAATCATCAATCTGCTCAGCCGATTCTATGATATTTCAGATGGCAAGCTGACGATTGACGGTTACGACATCCGGGATGTCGAGGTGGAGAGCCTTCGCCATCAGATTGGCATCGTGCTCCAGGATACGTTTATTTTCTCGGGGACCATTCGCGACAACATTCGCTTCGGACGTCTCGATGCGACCAACGAGGAGATTGAAGAGGTTGCCAAGGCTGTCGGCGCGCACGAGTTCATCGTTCAAATGCCGAATGGTTATGACACCGAGGTAGAGGAACGCGGCAACATGCTGTCCATGGGGCAGCGTCAGCTGCTGTCGTTTGCCAGAGCCTTGCTTGCTGACCCGCGCATTCTCATTCTTGACGAGGCAACGGCCAGCATCGATACCGAAACCGAGTTGAAAATTCAAGAAGCGCTCAAACTGCTGCTTAAAGGCCGCACCTCCTTTATCGTTGCCCACCGATTGTCCACGATTCGGCATGCAGATCATATCGTTGTTCTCGATCATGGCCGGATCATTGAAGAAGGAAATCATCAGGCATTGATGAAGGAAAAAGGTACCTATTACGGATTGATTGAGGCACAATACCGTTTTTTGTAAAATTGGATTAACAAAGGTTTAACAAATCCGACACAAATGTAAAAAAAATGTCGTATCGCTCTTGCAATCTTCTTCATAAACTAACAAAATAGAGATAGTAGTTTTACAATTTCATAGAAGAAGGGAAGCATGAGGTTATAATGAGCATCGAAAGCGTTGTGTCTGCGCCTGCACTGCTGATTCGAAACTTTGAGCAGAAAGATTTGGAAGCTGTCACCTCCCTAATGCGAGAATTGAATTATCCGACCACGCTGAATGTGATGCGTGAACGGATGGAGGCAATGTCTGCCGATCCGCTGCACTGCAATATGGTTGCAGAACTGGATGGCAAGGTTGTAGGAATGATCATGCTTCGACAAGTCAAATCCTTCGTTAAGACCGAGCAGGTCACTCAAATTACTTCGGTAATTGTAACCTCAAACTGCCGCGGCCAAGGAATCGGCAAACGATTAATCCGGGCAGCAGAAGCATGGGGTAAGCAGCAGGGTAGCAACCTCTTGTTTCTCGTGAGCGGCAACCGGGAAGAACTTGCCCCGGAACATGCGTTTTATGAACATATCGGATTTGAGAAGAACTGTTATCAGTTTAGCAAGAAGCTGTAGTCTTCTTGCTTTCATGAACCCATCACGGATGTGATGGGTATTTTTCTTTTGATTTGAACCGTCCCGGTATGCCGGGGCGGTTTTGTTGTTCAGGCCGGATCAGCCTGCCATTTTTTGTGGGCTTGTTGTGAATTTTAGATATGTTACAATGTGGTCGTAAGTTAATTACAAAAATGTAACCATTGTCTGATCGCAGCAATACTTAAGAAACAACACCCAGACTGAACATCTATGCGATCAGGCGCCGGAATCATTCCATTGGTTAATAAGGAGATGACTTATTCATGAGCAAACATAATTTCAAGAAAATCGCCGGCACGACCGGTATCGCAGCGGTCCTTGCTGTAGGCATGCTGCTTCCGCAAACCGCATCGGCCGCACCGGCCAAGAGCGAGCCGATTCAGAACTATCAGCAAGCGGTTCAGAAATTGCTCGAAGGCCAGTGGTGGGGCAAGTGGCTGATCCAGTATCAAGTGGAGCTTCCGTCCGTACCGGGCAAGGGTCAAGCGGTGGACAAGCCATCGGCTGAGGTGCCTGCTGAAGACAAGCCAGCACCAAGCAAGCCGTCGGCCGAGAAGCCGGCACCAAGCAAGCCATCGACAGATCAACCTTCGACAAGCCAGCCGGATAAGCCAAAGGCGCCGGTTGCAGAGAAGCCGTCAGCAAGTCAGCCCGAGAGCAGCCAACCGGGATCCGGAAATAACGCAGCGCCGAGCAGACCGTCTGCTCCAGCACAGCCTGCAGGCACAACGGATCAATCCAGCTTTGCTGCCCAAGTTGTGAAACTGGTGAATGATGAGCGTGCGAAGGCAGGTCTGAGCCCGCTCACGGTTCATGACAGACTGACGACCATGGCGGTAGATAAAGCGAAGGATATGAGCGACAACAATTACTTCAGCCACACCTCGCCTACCCATGGCTCCCCATTTGATATGATGAAGGCATACGGCATTTCGTACCGCTATGCTGGTGAGAACATCGCGATGGGTCAGCGTTCTGCAGAGGAAGTGATGAACGCATGGATGAACAGCCAAGGTCACCGCGAGAACATCCTGTCTCCGAACTTTACGATGATTGGTGTCGGATATTACAACGGATACTGGGTGCAAGAATTTATTAGCCAATAATCGGGTGATGTCCACGATATCCCCAGGAGCTTCGATAGCCGTTTCATTCTTTTTACGGAATGAAACGGCTTTTTATTGCGCCGCTGGCGGGCGACGTCCGAAGGTTTATTTTGCGGCAACAAACGCCGATATGATATCTTTAGGCATAGTGACAATATGTTTAAAGGGGAGAACGAGGCGGATGACAGAGAACAAGACACTGATTGAAGCATTCATCGGGGCTGCTTATCCGGTAACGGGTCATGGCAAACGCAATGTGCAAATGCTTAAAGATGCGCTTGACGCTGCGGATGGCATGATGCAGGGCGACCACTACGGCGGCGGGAAAATCATCGAGGATTTTCAAAACCGGATGGCCGACTATTTGGGAAAGGAAGCAGCTGTCTTTTTCCCGAGCGGAACGATGGCGCAGCAGATCGCGCTGCGCATTTGGTGTGACCGGCAGCAGCTGAAGAGGGTGGCTTATCATCCGCTATGCCATCTGGAGATTCACGAAGAGGATGGCTTGAAGGAGCTTCATCATATCGAAACGGTGCTTATTGCGGACAACAATCGAGTCATCCGGCTGGAGGATGTGCAGCAGATTGAAGGCGAGATTGCGTGCCTGCTATTAGAGCTGCCGCAGCGGGAGATCGGGGGCCAGCTGCCTGAATACGAGGAGCTGGAGGCGATCTCGGCCTACTGCCGTAAACGCGGCATCAAGCTGCATATGGATGGGGCGCGCTTGTTAGAAATAACGCCGTATTATGAACGGTCCGCGGCTGAAATCAGCAGCCTGTTTGACAGTGTGTTCATCTCGTTATATAAAGGCATCGGCGGGATTGCGGGCGCGGTGCTGGCCGGGGATGCCGATTTCATTCAAACATCCAAAGTGTGGAAAAGGCGGCACGGCGGCGATCTGATCAGCCTGTATCCCTATATTCTAAGCGCCGATTATTATTTTGATCAGCGTGAGTCCCGCATGGCGCAATATTACGAGGGGGCCAAGGAACTGGCGAGCTTCTATCATGCTTGTTACGGAGTTACAATTCTTCCGAACGTGCCGGTATCGAACATGTTTCATGTGCTTGTGCCTCTGCCGAAGGACCAGCTGGAGGCTGTTATGATTGACATCTGTGAAACAACAGGGGTCGGCCTGACCAGCTATTTGAGCAGCGATGATGACGTTTCATGCCGTTATGAAGTAACGATCGGTGATCGTTACGCAGGCGTGCCGAAACTTAAACTGCAAGAAGCGTTTCGTCTGCTGGATGAGCAGCTTCGCCAACGCTTATGATGGAAGCTTGAAACGCCATGTCATATTGCAAATGAATCCCGGAAGTTTTAAGGTAATGTACATAATGGTTGCCGGACGAACGATTCATGCAGTGGACGAGCCTGGTGCTTTCAGAATCAAAGATGACGAATCAGATGATTTCAGGATCGATCATGACTAACCGGTGTGCCAACTTCACAGGAGGGAGAGGAGCTTATGAAATCAACTGCCTGGATATGGCGAATCGCCGCTACAGCCTCGATCGTAGCTACGGTTCTGCTCATTGCCGGCTTTGTATATGCGTTTCGGGATATTAACTATCCCCAGGGACAGGTAATCACTGAGCAACCAGGCGAAACCGAGATCGAATCCGTGCCGCCAGCGACCGCGGACCCACAGGGGCTGCCTGCGCTTCCGGAGACCATTAAAGTGGCGGCCATCGGCGACTCGCTGACAAGGGGAACCGGAGATGCCGGAGGCGGGTATGTGCGGCGCACCATCGATTTGCTGAATGCGGAGGGCCGGGAAACGGAGCTGCTGAATAATCTGGCCGTCAACGGGCAAACCACTGAGCAGCTGCTGCCGAAGCTTGGTGAACGAGGGGTCCGATATTCACTGGAGCAGGCTGATTTGATCTTGCTGACCATCGGCGGCAATGACTTGTTTCAAGGCAGCGGCCTGTTATCTTCTGTAAACTCGGGCGCTGCCGAGCTGGAGCTGGATCCGGAACTGCTGATGGAGGCGCTCCCGCAGGCAACCGAGCGATTGCAGCGCATCCTGGGAACCTTGCGGGAGATTAATCCTCATGCCCGCATTGTCTACGTAGGGCTGTATCATCCGTTTGCGGATTTGCCGGAGCTGCTCATCCCCGGAAATATCGTGGTATCCGCCTGGAATCAGGCCGCGATGGAAATGATCAGCCGGGATGCCAATATGACGCTAGTTCCAACGTTTGACCTGTTCCAGCACAAGCTGGATGTGTATTTATCCTCGGATCATTTCCATCCGAACGGCGAGGGATATCAGGCGATAGCGGAACGAATCGTGAAAGGCTTGTTGTGACAGGCGGGACGCCCGCCTGGCGTATAGCCGCGAGCATGAAGATAGCGGAGGGGGCTTAAGCGTTGAACGGAAAATCTTCGGAAGTTGTATTGTCAGTCGAGCATGTTAAGAAAAAGATTGGTCGAAAATGGATTATACACGACGTGACCTTTGATGTGAGAGCGGGCGAAATCTTCGGCTTTCTCGGCCCGAACGGAGCCGGCAAAACGACGACGATCCGGATGCTGGTCGATTTGATCAAGCCGACCTCCGGTGTGATCAAGGTCAGCGGTTATGATGTCAATCGTCAGCAGGAGCAGGCGCTTCGTTATGTCGGCTCGATCGTGGAAAATCCCGAGATGTATTCGTTTCTGACCGGCTGGGAAAATCTCGAACATTTTGCGCGGATGCAAAAGGGAGTCGATCAGGCCAGAATCACCGAGGTGGTTGATCTGGTCGGGATGAACCGAAGAATTCACGACAAGGTCAGCACCTATTCCCTCGGCATGAGACAGCGGCTGGGCATCGCTCAGGCGCTGCTTGGCCGCCCAAAGCTGCTCATCCTCGATGAGCCGACTAACGGCCTGGATCCGAAGGGGATCAAGGAGATGAGGCAGTTCATTCAGCGCTTAGCGGCCGAGGGGCTGGCGGTATTTGTATCCAGTCATCTGCTCAGTGAAATTCAGCTGCTGTGTGACCGGGTGGCCATTATTAGCAGCGGCCGCATTCTGGCTGTCGGCGAAGTGGAGGAATTGATATCCGGCAGCAGCGATCTGGTGATATGGGATCTTCAGCCGGCTGCGAAGGGCAAGCAGATATTGGAGCAGCTGGAGGCTTGCCAGGTAGTGGAGCATCCGGAAGAAGAGCTGGATGATGGAATATTAGCCGGGATGTCCCCGGATGCGATTGTGACGCGAATGCAAGAGTATGCCACCTCCCGGACGGTCGAGCGGCTCGTTCGCGAAGGTATTGAGGTTCGGGCGGTTCACCGGATCAATCCTACACTGGAGCAGCTGTTCCTCCAGATGACGGAGGGTGAGAATATTGAGTAGCTTGTGGCCTTTGATCCAGAATGAAACGATAAAAATTGTCAAACGCAAGCGATTTTATGTCATATTGCTTGTGCTGCTCGTTCTGGTGCCGATGTTTACATATGCACAGATGAAATCGGCAGAGCGAAGCCGCGACAAGTTTAACAGCGACTGGCGGCTGGAGCTGCAGCAGCGGATCACGGACAACGAGTCTTCGCTCAGCAGCGACCGGATTCCGGATGAATGGAAGCGATACCGGATGATTTTTATTCAGCAAATGCGGTATTATTTGGAGCATGATGTAAATCCTAATGAACCGAATGGCGTCACATTTACCCGTGAGTTCATGAATAATTCCATCTCCTTGTTCATCCCGCTCATGATTATGGCGATCGCCTCCGATATTGTGTCCGGGGAGCGGACGACGGGGACGATCAAGATGCTGCTTACGCGCCCGGTCAAGCGATGGAAAGTGCTGCTCAGCAAGCTGGTCGCACTGTTGATGTTTATCTCGCTCATCGTGGTGTCGGCATATATTATCGCTTATCTTGTGTCCGGATTGGCCTTCGGCTACGCCGGGTTTAATCTGCCGATATTTACGGGCTTTACGATCGTAGGCTCGGAGGTGGACATGTCCACGGTTCAAGCGGTGCCGCAGTGGAAGTATTTGCTGATGCAAGGCGGTCTCGTCTGGTATGTCGGTGTCTGTGTCGGCATGCTGGCCTTTATGGTGTCCGTACTTGTACGAAGCACGGCGGCCAGCATCGTCATTATGATGGCGGCTCTCATTGCGGGCAATATTTTGACGAACATGGCCTCCGCTTGGAACAGTGCCAAATATCTGTTCATGGTGAATTTGAACCTGACCGACTATTTGGCCGGCAATCTGCCTCCAATTGAAGGCATGACACTCAATTTTTCCCTGATTGTACTGGCGGTTTGGGCGGCTTTGGCCATCCTAGTTTCATTCAGCGTCTTTACGAGAAGGGATATATTGAATTAAAATGGACAAAGCATGAAACATCTGTTTGCATTTTTTCTAGGGTATGATTCCCAAAGTATCGTTAATGAATGATTTGATATGAGAATTGAAGGAGGAGCATGAATGGTCGAACAGATCGATTTGTTTGCAGAGTCATCACAGAATGGCGGTAACAGCCGTTCAGGATACGATGCTGACGACATTCAAGTGCTCGAAGGCTTGGTTGCGGTACGCAAACGGCCAGGCATGTACATAGGCAGCACCAGCACGTCCGGCTTGCATCATCTGGTGTGGGAGATCGTGGATAATGCCGTTGACGAGCATTTGGCCAAGTACTGCACGAGAATTGAAATTACATTGCATCAAGACGGTTCGGTGACCGTCTATGATAACGGGCGCGGAATTCCGACCGGCATGCACAAGACAGGCATCCCTACACCACAGGTGGTCTTTACGATTCTGCATGCTGGCGGTAAATTCGGCGGGTCGGGATATAAGAAATCGGGCGGATTGCACGGGGTTGGTGCATCGGTGACTAACGCGCTGTCCGAATGGCTCGTAGTGGAGATCTATCGCGATGGCAAAATTCATCGTCAGCGCTTCGAGTACTGGAAGGACAAGAACGGCAAGGAGCATGTAGGTGAGCCGGTGACCGGGCTTGAGGTGCTTGGCAATACGAACAAGACCGGGACCAAGATTACGTTTAAGCCAGATGCACGCGTCTTCTCGGCCAGCACCAATCTCAACTACGACACGTTGGCCGAGCGGCTTCAGGAGATCGCGTTTCTTAACTCGGGCTTGCGCATCGTGCTCAAGGATGAGCGAAGCGGCAATGGCGAAGAGTTCTTCTACGAAGGCGGAGCGAGCCAGTTCGTTCAGTTTCTGAATGAAGGCAAGGATGTGCTTCACGATGTCATCCATTTCTATGCCGAGAAGGATGATATCGAAGTGGAGATCGCGCTGCAATACAATGCCGGTTATACGGAGACGCTGGCATCCTTCGTCAACTCCATCCCGACCCGGGGCGGAGGAACGCATGAGACCGGCTTTAAGACGGCATACACGCGTGTGATGAACGATTATGCCCGGAAGAACAGCCTTCTGAAGGAGAAGGACAAGAACCTGGAGGGCAACGATCTGCGGGAAGGGATGATGGCGGTCATCAGCGTCAAAATGTCGGAGGTGGAATTCGTCGGCCAGACGAAGGATCAGCTTGGCAGCGCCTCCGCCCGCAGTGCGGTTGATAGTATCGTAACCGAGAAGATGCAGATTTTCCTGGAGGAGAATCCGCAAGTTGCACAAACGCTGCTGAAGAAAGCGATCCAGGCTTCCAAAGCCCGCGAAGCGGCCCGCAAAGCCAGAGACGAGATGCGCAGCGGCAAGAAGCGCAGCGAGAGCTCCAATCTGGGCGGCAAGCTGACGCCGGCTCAATCGAAGGATTTCACACGGACTGAGCTGTTCATCGTGGAAGGCGATTCCGCTGGCGGCTCGGCGAAGCAGGGCCGGGATTCGAAAATCCAGGCGATTCTACCGCTGAAGGGCAAGCCGATGAACCCGGAGAAGTCGAAGTTGGCTGATATTTTGAAAAACGAGGAGTACCGGGCGATTGTATCGGCGATTGGAGCTGGAATCGGCACCGAATTTTCCTCGTCGGACAGCAATTATTCCAAGATCATTATCATGACCGATGCGGACACCGACGGCGCACATATTCAGGTGCTGCTGCTCACGTTCTTCTATCGGTACATGAAGCCCCTCATTGATGAGGGCAGGGTCTATATAGCCCAGCCGCCGCTCTACAAAATCGCCAGCCGTTCAGGCAAGCTGGAAACGGTGCGATATGCGTGGACGGAGGAGCAGCTGGCTAACTATCTGAAGGAATTCAAAAATTATGAGCTGCAGCGCTATAAGGGGCTCGGCGAGATGAACCCGGATCAGCTGTGGGAAACGACCATGAATCCGGAGACACGGACGCTGCTGCAGGTCCAGATTGAAGATGCGGCCAAAGCGGAACGGCGCGTATCAACGCTAATGGGAGACAAGGTCGATCCGCGCAAGCGCTGGATCGTGGAGAACGTCGATTTTGCCGAGTCTGAGGAATAGAAGGTGAATGAATGAGTTTATCCGAGCAGTTTTTACCCGCGTATTTGGAAGAGGTTGTCGGTGACCGTTTTGGACGGTACTCGAAATATATTATTCAGGACCGGGCGATTCCCGATGTTCGCGATGGCCTGAAGCCGGTTCAGCGCCGCATTCTGTATGCGATGTATGATTCCGGGAATACCCCGGACAAGCCATATCGCAAATCGGCCAAGACGGTCGGAGACGTGATGGGGAACTATCATCCGCACGGCGACAGCGCGATCTATGAAGGCATGGTGCGGATGGCCCAGCCGTGGAAGATGGGGCATGTGCTTGTGCAGGGCCACGGGAACTGGGGCTCTGTGGATGATGACCCGGCGGCGGCTATGCGTTACACGGAAGCGCGCCTGTCTCCGATTGCGATGGAGCTGCTGCGCGACATTGAGAAGCGCACCGTATTGTTCAAGGATAATTTTGATAACACGGCGAAGGAGCCGGTCGTGCTTCCTTCGCGTTATCCGAACTTGCTGGTGAACGGCGCGAGCGGCATTTCCGCCGGATTCGCCACGGAAATTCCGCCGCATAATTTGCGTGAGGTGATCGATGCGTGCATCGCGGTCATGCAGAAGCCGGATATTGAGCTGGCTGATATTATGACCTTTATCAAAGGGCCGGATTTTCCAACCGGCGGCATCATCATGGGGCGGGAAGGCATCCTCGATGCCTATCGCACCGGCAAGGGGCGCATATATATCCGGGCGAAGACCGAGATTGAATCGCTTCGCGGCGGCAAGCAGCAAATCGTCATTACCGAGATTCCGTATCAGGTGGTCAAGTCGAGACTGGTGACTGCGATGGAGAACATCCGTCTGGAGAAGAAGGTTGAAGGCATCGCCGAAGTTCGGGATGAGAGCGGCCGCGACGGCCAGCGGATCGTCGTTGAGCTGAAGAAGGAAGCGGATGCGAACGGGATTCTCGCGTACCTGCTCAAGAAGACGGATCTTCAGGTCAACTATAACTTCAACATGGTGGCGATTGTGAACAAAACGCCGCAGCAGCTCGGATTGAAGGCGATGCTGGAAGCCTACATCGCCCATCAGCGCGAAGTGGTGACCCATCGTACCCAGTATGAGCTGGAGCGTGCAGAAGACCGTGCGCATGTGCTTGAAGGGCTTGTGAAGGCCTTGAACATTTTGGATGAGGTCATCAATGCGATTAAAGCCTCCAAGAACCGCCAGGACGCGCAGAAGAACCTGGAATGGATGTTTGGTTTTACGGAGCGGCAGGCAGATTCGATTCTGACATTGCAGCTGTACCGCCTGACCAATCTTGAAATTCATCAGCTTCAGAAGGAACTGGATGAGCTGATGAAGAAGATCGACAATTTACGCTCCATTCTGGACAATGACAAGAAGCTGATCGGCGTGATTCGCAAGGAGCTGCTTGAAATCCGGGAGAAGTACGGCGTCGACCGCCGTTCCGACATTCAGGATGAAGTGGAAGAGATCAAGGTGAATCTTGAAGTGCTCGTTAACGCGGAGGATGTGCTTGTGACACTGTCCAAGGATGGTTACATCAAGCGGACCAGCATGCTGTCCTTCACCCGCTCCGGCGGTGAGCTTGAGAGCTCGGGCGTGAAGGAAGGCGATTATATTACACGCCTGTTCGAAGTGAACACGCTGGATAGCTTGCTGATCTTCACCGATCGCGGACAGTATTTCCTGCTGCCTGTTCACCAAATTCCGGAGTACAAATGGAAGGATGCAGGAACGGCGATCGTGAATGTGATTCAGCTGCCGAAGGAAGATTCCATCGTCTCTGTGATTCCGGTGTCCAATCTTGATGAGGCTGGCAAAACCCTGGTGTTTGTTACCCGCAAGGGACAGGTCAAGCGGACAGAGCTGAAGGATTATGCCACGAAGCGGACCGGCGCGGTAGCGGCGGTGAAGCTGGCTGCAGATGATCAGGTCTTGAGCGTAACGATGAGTGATGGCACCAAGGAAATGATGCTGGTAACGAAGGGTGGCATGAGCATTCGCTTCCGTGAGTCGGAGGTGAACAGCATGGGACGCGTGTCCGGCGGCGTACGCGGCATTCAGCTTCGGGATGACGATGAAGTCGTGGCTTCGCTTTGGGTTGAAGAAGATGAAGGCGAAGTGCTCACGATAACGGATCTCGGCTACGGCAAGCGCAGTCTGCTCATCGATTATGCGGCGCAAAGCCGGGGAGGAAAAGGCATCGTCACCTTCGAATTCAAGGAAGGCAAGCGCGTCAAACCGAACGGAAATGTTATTGTCGGTGCGTTCTACTGCCGTGAACCGATGGATATTACGGCGTATGATCAGCATGGGCAGCCTTATCTGATTCATTCGGAGAAAGTTCCGATTGCCGAACGCAAATCTGTCGGCAAGCTGCTGGTGGATGTTGGCAAGAACGGTATTGTGCAGGATCTGGTCGTGCATCCGAAGCCGGAGCAGAACAAGGAAGGCTGATTGCGGGTACGATTGTCGCAATTTTGTAAACCTGATCGGTTGCTATGAACCATCCCCTGGAAATTCATTGGTGAATCCAATGGCATTTTCAGGGGATTTTTGTGTGTGCGAGTGCAGATTTATCGCAGGTTACCTCCGCGAATTTAGTTTGCACTATACTACATAAGTAACTATGTGTCGAATTAAACGGAAACATGAGATGCCTTGAATGACAAGGGATATCAGGAAATGTCGTATTGTTGGAAATTATATTTTTTTACGAAAAAAGCAGGAATATGGAAGAGCAAGCGCGAAAGTTAATCCTATAAATAAACAGGAACTATGTATGCCATTACATCAATAGGAAGACGGGGTGTATCCCAAGCGGGTGCGCAACCGGAAAGGACGGGATAACGATGTATACAGCCGAGTTTGCCAAGGTATGGTCCAAGCTGGCCAAGGATTACAAGCTGCATATGGAGGGGGGGCTCGCGCCCTCGTTAACGGAAGCGCAGTTAACCGTACTTGAGGTGCTGGAGGAGCAGCAGCGCATGAAGCCCTCGGATTTTATTCCTTATCTGGCCACCAGCCCTGCGGCAGTCACGATGCTCCTGGACCGGATGGAGAAGAACGGCCTTATTTTGCGAGAGCGGGATGAAGAGGATCGACGCATTGTGTGGGTCACGATCTCATATAAAGGGAAGGAAGAGTACAAGCGGGGCCTGAAAGTCCGCGACGAGTATTTGTCACAGGTGTTAAGCCGGATATCGTCGCATAATCAGCAGCTGCTTATCTATTTGCTCGGCAAGATCAGCACAGCGCCCCAGGAAGCGCTGGTGGAGGCTTAACAGACATAGAGCCCCTGATGCAGGAAGGGAATAGGATGCTATTCCATCTTCAAGCACCAGGGGCTCTATTAATTGAATGGGTCAGTCTCGCAGCTGCAGTGCACGCTGGATCAGCTCCGGCTGGAACAGGCTCCATGGATGCGCCGCAGGCGGCATGGCCTGGATCACAATCTCTTCCTTGCTGGTCGGATGAGGGAACCCGAGCTGCACGGACCATAAGGCAATCTGCTGGCCCGCCTTGTTCAAGCGGCTGCCGTATTTCTGGTCCCCGTACAGCGGGTGACCCAGTTGGCTTAACTGAACGCGAATCTGGTGAGGCCTTCCGGTATGAAGCTCGATAAGCACCAAAGACAGTTTGTCTTTTGTGGCCAGTACGGTGTAATCCAGCACCGCTTCCTTGGCTCCCTCAGTTCCTTTCGGGACCACGGACACCGTATTGGTTCTGGAATCCTTGTACAGCATATCCACCAGACGACCGTTCGCTTTGGACGGAGTGCCGTGAACGACGGCAACGTAACGTTTGCGAAGGCAGCGGCTGCGGACGGCTTCCGACAGGCGTGAGGCTGCCTTGGACGTTTTGGCGAAGACCATAGCCCCGCCGACTGGCCGGTCAAGGCGATGGACAAGTCCGAGGTATACATTGCCCGGCTTGTTATAGCGTTCCTTGAGATCCTGTTTCAGAATCGTCAGCATATCCGGGTCGCCGGTCGCATCTTCCTGGGAAGGAATGTTTACCGGCTTGCTTACGGCAAGCACATGATTATCCTCGAACAGTACGTCGATGTGCGGATAGACTGTGCGGTGTTCACCGCTCATCGCTTACGACTCCCAGCGACCGAGAATGCCGCATGGAAGGTTTAAACCTGAACGGGTAATCGGCAGCCCGATTTCACCCGCTGTAATCGTCCCTCCGAATTTCGGCTTCATGGTCATGGTCAGCATATTGTTCAGCACGGACGGGGATATTCCTGTTGTGTAGGAATTGATAAGCATGAACAGCGGCTGATCGGAAATGATCTCAAGACAGCTCTCCAGGAACGGGTAGAGACTGTGCTCCAGCTTCCACGTCTCGCCTCCGGGACCGCGCCCGTAAGATGGGGGATCCATAATGATGGCGTCATAACGATTGCCGCGGCGCTGCTCGCGCTGTACGAACTTGAACACATCATCCGTAATATAGCGGATCGGGTGATCCGCCAGCCCGGACAATGCGGCATTCTCCTTCGCCCATTGCACCATGCCTTTCGCGGCATCGACATGAACGACCTGCGCACCCGCCGATGCGGCGGCTACCGTTGCCCCGCCCGTATATGCAAACAGGTTGAGCACCCGGATCGGCCGTCCAGCGGCTGCAATCTTGTCCATCATCCAGCGCCAGTTGGCTGCCTGTTCAGGGAACAGCCCGGTATGCTTGAAGCTGGTCGGACGAATATAAAATTTGAGCCGGTCATAGGAAATCGTCCACCGTTCGGGAATCTGCTTCTTCATCTCCCACTGTCCGCCTCCGGACGAACTGCGATGATAATGCCCGTGCACATTTCGCCATAATCCGTCCTCTTGCTTGATCGGCCATATAATTTGCGGATCGGGCCGGCGAAGAATGACATCGCCCCAGCGCTCCAGCTTCTCGCCGCCTCCGGTATCAATGACCTCGTAATCTTGCCAATCTTGAGCTACATACATGTTGATAACCATCCTCTAAACGTCATTTGGATTTTATTGTACACCAAATGGCACGCGAAATGCTACCAAGCAGGGAGGAGCTGAGCGTTCGTTTCAGCCGGATGGAAAGGAGGCGGCTAAAGAGCTGCCCGCCTAGATCCTTAAGTTCGAACATAAGCAGATACGGAAACCTCTGCTTTGCATCATGGGGATTCCGGCTTCGTTTCAATCGTCAGCCCTTCGACATGCTTGCGTTTCATCAAATTTCGCTTTTTGCGGTTTTCCTTACTCTCAAATACGATGTCCAGATCGTATTCCTCCGGATATAGCTCCTCCGCACCGATAAAGGGCTTCAGCCGCTTGTGATTGATCCGTACCTTATCGTTCTGGATCATGACGCCGACATTCCCTCTTCCGTCGGGCAGATCATACACCGTGCCGCTGCGTTTCAAATAGGGGATATATACCCTGTCGCCCAAGCGAAATTTCGGCCGGGTTGCTGCTTCATTGGCGGCATGTTCTGCTTCCGTAACCGCTGGCTCTTGCCGGAAGTAGGGAGGAGCAGTCTCCTCGCTATCTGGCACCGCCGGTTGGCTGCTTATGACCGTCTCGCCCAGGGATGCGTCCTGTGCGTCCTGGTCCGATCCGCGTTCGCTGATGCGATCAGGCTCATGGTCCAGAGACAGATCGACGCTGCGGCCGAGCTGTGAAATTTCCCGGGATCTGGCGATGATCGCTTCCGGGATGCCCAGCCTGGCTGCGATGACAAAGGCGTAGCTGTGTCCGGCTTCGCCGATACGCAGACGGTATAGCGGCTCCAGCGTTTCGGTATCAAATTCCATGCGGGCATTTTCAAACCCCGGGGAACGGGCGGCAAAATTTTTGATCTCGGTAAAATGGGTCGTGACCACGACGGTTGCCTGACGCCGGTGAAGCTCTTCAAGTATGGCGATGGACAATCCAACGCCCTCCCCCGGATCGGTACCGGAGGCCATTTCATCGAGCAGGACAAGCGTGGATGTGCCGGCCGTTAACAATATATCTTTGATATTCCGGATATGGGCCGAGAAGGTGCTGAGCGCATGCTCCAGGCTCTGACCGTCTCCGATGTCGACAGCCACTTCCTCGAAGATGGCGCCTTCGCTTCCCTCCTGAACCGGCACCAGCAGCCCGGACTGCACCATCAATGTGATCAGCCCGATCGTCTTGAGCGCCGATGTTTTCCCGCCGGTATTCGGACCGGTAATGATGAGAGATCTGTAGCCCCGGCCAATCCGAAAATCCAGCGGAATCATGGCCGCGCCAAGCAGCGGATGGACCGCTCCTATCAGATGGATGTATCCCTCCTGATTGAGGCTTACATTGCGCCCGCCGATGGCCAGTGCATACTTGCCCCTTGCGAGTATAAAATCATACATGCCAACCGTATCGACATTGATTCTCAGCTCCTGTTCATATCGCTCCGTCAGACCGGTCAGCTCGCTTAATATTTTTGTTTCCTCCTTGGCTTCCTCGCTTTGCAGCAGGCTCAGTTCCATCTGGAGCGAAAGCAACTCTTGAGGCTCGATAAATACCGTCTGGCCGCTGGCCGATTCGTCAAGAAGGGTCCCTTTGATCTGCTTGCGATACTCTTTCTTGACAGGGAGCACGTAGCGCCCGGCACGTTTGCTGATGACATGCTCCATCAAGATGCTTTGATGACGGTTAAGCAGCTGGTCCAGCTTTCGTTTGATCCGCTCCTCGGTCACCTGGATTTTTTTGCGGATCTTGGCGAGCTCCTTGCTGGCATGATCGACGATGCGGCCGCCGTGAATGCTGGTTTCAATTTCATTCAGCAGCTGGTCCAGCTCTTGCATGGAGGCTGCATAGCTTGAAATGGTGGGGGCGAGCTCGCCTTTGGCGGCCATATACTTGATCAGCTGGCGGCAGCTCCGCAAAAACTGGGCAATATGCCCTAAATCGCGCTCGGTCAGCACATACCCGGTACCGAGCAAATCCAGCACGAGCTCAATGCCCTCGAGTGAAGGTAGGGGGACGCTGGCCCTTGCTTCAAGCAGCCTCCGTGCTTCCTCGGTTTCCCCCAGCCGGTGTCTGATCGCTTTCGGCTGCGTTAACGGGGCGAGCTGCTGGATATGTCGCTGGCCGAGGTAAGTGACCGCATAGTGCTCCAGCTTCGCCCGAATTTTGGAAAACTCCAGTTTGCTCATCGCTTCATTCATTATTTGGTTATTCATCGCTTCTCGCTCCTTTGAGTAGGTAAGTTCCCTTGCATACAATATCGAGCCCATACAAAAAAGCGGCAAGTGAACAGGGTTCACTTGCCGCCGGAAGAAGGGTACACGCTCACAAGATACTTGAAACAAGCCTTGCCTTCGGTCAGGGGTGGACACCGGAGCGGTGCTGACCGGGGAAAGCAGAAGGCAAAAAAACCGTGCTGAACTACAGCACGGCTCGAATGTATCTTATCAGAGTGAACCCGAAAAGGGCTTCAATTGATATCCGTAGTTCTTAACTAATTCAACGGACAGAATCGGCACAGCAAAATAAACATGCCCGAAATCCGGGACACGCACATAAAAACTGGCAAGCTCCATCCATATGAAATTTGGTTAGTTAAGAACATTCACCGACATCAAAATCTCTCCTTATATGAAAGGGTATGGCCTAACTATAAAACTGCGGGGATGCGGAAGTCAATAGGCAGACTCATAAAATGTTTCATTTGCTTCCAAACTTGTTTTGTCGTTCAGATTGCGTTACGCTGGAATTAGTAACATTAGGGATTTTTTAACGAGGAGAGACAGGAGGAACTGTATTTATGGGGAAAATGCTGACACGCGCAGAGGTTCCTGTCCATGAGACGTGGGACCTGACCGACTTATTTCCGTCACAAGAGGCATTTGAGAAAGGTTTGGAAGCTGTTCTGAAGCAGGCAGAATCACTTACCCGATTCAAAGGGCGCCTTGGCGAAGGAGCCTCCGTGCTGCTGGAATGCTTGAACGAACAGGAGGCGCTATTGGAGGAAGCGGGGAAAGCGGCTGCCTATGCCCGGCTTCGGCAATCCGAGGACGGCACCAATCCGCTGAATCTGTCCAATTCGGCGAAGTCCGGCGATGTGATGTCTAGAATTATGTCATCGCTGACCTTTGTTGAATCCGAACTGCTGGAGCTTGAAGACGGCTGGCTTGACAGGTATCTACAAGAAGAGAAGGGGCTGGCCTCGTACGAACGCAGCCTTAAGCTGCTGCTTGACACGAAGCCGCATCGTCTGACCTCTGAAACGGAGCAGGTGCTGGCCTCACTGGGCGAAGTGCTTGGCGCACCTTACCGGATCTATTTACGCGGCAAGCTGTCGGATATGACCTTTGAGGACATCGGCGAAGGCGAGGAGAAGCAGCCCGTATCGTTCCGCCTCTATGAGAATACATATGAGATGAGCGAGGATACCGAGCTGCGCCGTGCGGCTTATGCTTCCTTCAGCAAGTCGCTGCAAGGGTCGCGCCACACGTTTGCCGAAGCCTATGCAACCGAAGTGAAGAAGCAGGTCATCCTGTCCCGCCTGCGGGGATACTCCTCCGTAACGGAGATGCTGCTGAAGCCGCAGCAGGTTACGACCGAGATGTACGATCTCATTCATGATACGATCCTGACAGAATTGGCTCCACATATGCGTCGGCTGATGAAATTGAAAAAGCGGGTGCTCGGCCTGGACAAAATGCTGTTCTGCGATCTGAAAGCACCGCTGGATCCGGACTTCAATCCAAGCATTTCCTATGAGGAAGCATGTTCGACCATCCGCAGTGCGCTTGCGGTGCTCGGCCCGGAATACGGGGAGATCGTGGATTCCACCTTTACGAAGCGCTGGGTTGACTATGCCGACAATATCGGAAAATCCACAGGAGCCTTCTGCTCCTCAACGTATGGTGTGCACTCCTACATTCTTGTGACGTGGGCGAACAACATGCGCAGCGCCTTCACGCTGGCGCATGAAGTCGGGCATGCCGGACATCTGATGCTGGCAGGGCGCAATCAGCGCATCACCAATGCCCGTCCATCGATGTACTTCATTGAAGCTCCGTCGACGATGAATGAGCTGTTGCTGGCTGATCATCTGATGAAGAACGCGGAAGACAAACGGATGCGCCGCTTTATTATTCAGCAGCTTCTCAGCACCTACTATCACAACTATGTGACCCATCTGCTGGAAGCAGAACTGCAAAGAAGAGTGTACCGCTGGGCAAGTGAGGATCATGCGATTACAGCCGATAAGCTGTCCGAGCTGAAGGGACAGGTGCTCTCTGATTTCTGGGGCGACGCACTTGAACTGGATGAAGGGGCGAAGCTGACCTGGATGAGACAGCCGCATTATTATATGGGATTGTACCCGTATACGTATGCTGCGGGCTTGACCGCTTCGACGGCGGCGGCCCAAGTGATCCGCGAGGAAGGCCAGCCTGCGGTGGACCGCTGGCTTGAGGTGCTGAAAGCAGGAGGCAGCCTGGAGCCGCTGAAGCTGATGGCGCTGGCCGGAGTGGATATGTCCACATCCGAGCCGATCTCCCGCGCCGTTGCGTATGTCGGTTCCCTGATCGATGAGCTTGAAGCGTTGTACGAGTAAGTCATATCCGGAATTCATGACATTAAGCGAACAACATATATAGGAGAACAACCCCAAGGGCCCGTTGTGAAGGGCCCTTGGGGTTGCTTCAGTTTAAGCATCGGCAGGTTTTCCCATATCATGCGGAACCGAGGGGGGATCTGACCTCTCAGCCGTGTGACTGCGCTCATCCCACAATTCCAAAGGAACCGTAAAATAGAAGCAGGACCCTTCATTTTCACGGCTGTCTACGCCAATGGCGCCACCCATGAGCTCGACAAGCTTTTTGCTGATGGCCAAGCCGAGGCCGGTTCCGCCATACTTTCGGTTCAAGAAGGGGTGGAGCTGGGAGAAGGACAGAAACAACTGATGCTGCTGTTCAATCGGAATGCCGATCCCTGTATCCTTCACTTCAAAAGCGAGGGTAATCTCCTCCTTGCCGGAGCAGGTCATTCCTTTGGCAGACATGAAGACACTGCCGCGTTCCGTAAACTTGACGGCATTGCTGATCAGATTCACAAGCACCTGGCGCAGCCGGATCGGATCCCCGATGACGACTTTGGGGACAGTTTCGGCGTCGAGGCTGCAAGTGAGCTGCAGCCCTTTTTCCCGGGCCTTGCCGGAGAACAGATCAATCACGCTCTGCATCAGGGCCCGCAGGTCAATCGGTTCCTTGTTCAACGTCATTTTACCGGTTTCAATTCGGCTGTAGTCGAGTATTTCATTTAGCGTATGCAGAAGGGAGGTGCTGCTTTCCTTCAGAATCTTCGTAAACGTCTGCTGCTCCTCATCCAGACTGGTGTTCAACAGCAAATCGATCATGCCGATAATCCCGTTCATGGGCGTCCGCAGCTCATGGCTCATCATGGACAGAAACTCGGACTTGGCCTGATCGGCACGCTCGGCGGTTTCTTTGGCGCGGATAATGTCCTTCTCGCTCGTAATATCGCGGAATACAAGCACCGCTCCTTTCAGCTCGCCCTGGTCCCATATCGGATTGACCTGATAGTCTGCCAGAAAGCTGGTTTCGTCCTGTCTCCACAGCACAATCTCGGTGCGCGACAGCGATCGGCCGCCTCTCACAGCCTCCACGATCGGTGAATCCTCCTGATAGAAATTCCCGTCCAGGCGCATTTCCCTGATAAGGTGATAGCAGCTGAGTCCGATGATGGATGCAGGCGCGATGCCGAAGATTGCGGCCCCTGCCGGATTAATAAAAGCTACCCGACCTTCCTGATCCAGACCGACAATCCCTTCGGAGACGGTATTGAGCAGAAGGGTCAGCTCGCGGCTCAGCTTCTTGTTTTCTTCCAGGGAGCGAATGCGATCGGTGATGTCCCGCGTAATGCCATATACGCCCACCACTTCGTCGTCCACGATAATTGGGATATTGACCGTGTTGATTTCAACCAGATGCCCGTCTTTGTGCTTGATCGTCAGATCATAGCTTTGAGGCTTGCCCTCTTTCGCCATGTTGAAATGATACAGCGTCTTGGGCAAATCCTTCTCGGCCACAATCGGGCCGAAATACATTCCGATAAGCTCGTCCAGCGTGTAGCCGGTCAGCTCCTGCAGATTGCGGTTGGCGGTCATGTATTCGCCGTCCAGGTTCATGGAGTACACGGCCGATGGATTGTATTCAAACAGGGAGCGGTAACGCTGCTCGCTTTCCTTCAGTTTGAACTCCATTCTCTTCCGTTCGGAAATATCGCGGGCAATGTACAGCATTTCCGTATGCTCGCCTTCCTCGCGGCCGATGATCGGCTTGCAGTTGACTTCAAACCAGATGTGCCTGCCATCCCTGTGAATATAGCGAAACGTAATCGGCATCGCCGGCTCGCTGTGCTGGCAGAATTGCAAGTATTCCTTCAGCGGCGTGACATCTTCCGGATATATATAGTCAAAGGCGCTGTTCCCCTGAAGCTCTTCCGGATGATATCCCAGCAGCTTATAGCAGGCGGGAGAGCAGTAGAGGAAGACGGCATTATCCAAGGTCGTCCTGGATATAAAGTCTTGAGAGTTTTCAATAATCTGTCTGTATTTGTTCTGGTTTTTGAGGAACCGCTGGTTCACGCCGGTGGGATGGCATGTAATAAGAAGCAGCTCCTGGTCGCCGGAGGGGCTTCGCAGGCGTGTATATTTCAAGGATAAGGTGTCTAAGCGGTGATCGGGCCGGAGCATGTCCAGAACCGTTTCAACCACTGGCTTGTGCCCGGTGCGAAGCTGCTCGTATGCGCTGTGAATGAACGTCGGAGAGAATTCGCGGATTTCCTTCCGCTTCGTCTGCATAAATTCTGTTTCGCTGCCCCCGAAAAATTGATAAAAGCTGCGATTGGCCCATACCCATTCGTCCTGTTCCGGAGACAGGAGCGCAAGACCAACCGGTAACTCGTTATATAGCTGTTCCCAAACCCATTCCTGTGATGAAAAAAATATCAAAAGGCTCACCCCCGTCAACTTACACTTACATGAACTGTAATAAGATGAAATGAAACGATAGCATGCATGGCAAAGGCAGCCCAAAACTCCATCGCGCTTGATCAAACCCGGAAATGAAATACTTGCTCTATGTAAATATACGACATCCCCCAGACTTTCTCCTTGAATATATGTTTCTTGCTTGTATTACCCGTCTGATGGTGAATTTAAACGGAAAAAGAAGCGGGTAGGCGAACACCCTCGTCAAGGCAAATGCATACATTACGGTGAGATGATATAAAAGGAGGAGTACCATGTCAACCTACCCGGGACAACAGCTGCTGTTCCAGTGTGATCACCAGCTGGTCAATTCGATGAAGAAGCATAAAGAGCATGCGTACCAGTCGCTGCAAAAGGCGCTTCATCACAAGGTACGAGTGCATACGATGGATGACGAGATCGTTGAAGGGGTCATTATCAATGTGGATGCAAAAAACGTCTACATTCATATCGAGCATGATCCAAGGGGACTGTACCCATACGGGCCACGGCCTAGACCGCCTTACCCTCCATATGGCGGATACCCGCCGTACCCTGCCAATCCGTACTATTCCAACGTGATTCTTCCATTGGCCCTTTTTAATCTGCTGGCAGTGAGCCTTTTATAGGAGAAGTGACCTTTCTATCGTGGATTTGACCTGCGGCACAGCGCAGGTTTTTTTTCGTGGGGAGATGGACGAGGCTGCCGATGAAACAGAAGTACAAACGACCCTCCTCATGATGTGAGAAGGGCCGTTTGTATGCATAGCGATTGATTCGAATTAGGGCGGTAAGCTGATAAGCCCCTAGATGTTACCGGTCTGCACTCAGATCGAGCCAGTTCAGCTCTTCGCGCGTCAGCTCAATTTGTGCGCCTTCCTCGCAGGAGCGCAGCTCCTCTGGCGTCTGGGCGCCAATCAGGGCACAGGTCGGAAACGGCTGGTTCAGTACATAGGCAAGCGCGATCTGAATCGGCGTTACGCCTTTGTCTTTGGCCAGCTGCTTCGCCCGTTCCAGACGCTCCCAGTTGTCGTCGTTGTAAAAGACGCGAACGAGATCCGCATTATCGCGCACTTCAGGCGTGAAGCGCCCGGTGAAAAATCCGCGGGCCTGGGATGACCACGACAGAAGCGGGAACTGCTCGGCTTCATGCCAGTCGCAAGTCTCTTGGTCTGCTGACACGCAGCCTGTCCAGAAGGGCTCATTCGGCTTGGCCAGACTCAGATTGGGGCTGCTGAATGTGAAACCGACTAGCTGATGCTCAGCGGCATACGTGTTGGCTTCCTGAATGCGCTGCCACGTCCAGTTGGAGACACCGATGGCGCCGACCTGGCCGGATTTGATATAGGTATTCAGCGCTTCCACAATTTCGCCTGCCGGAACCGAAGGATCGTCACGGTGGAGGGCATACAAATCAATGAAATCGGTGCGAAGCCGTTCAAAGCTTGTAAGGATATCCTGTTGAATCGCCTTCGGGTTTACCCGGGGCCCATTCTGATCATGATGAGCGCCTTTGGTCAGAATGACGAGCTGATCCCGGTTGCCTCTTTCCTCCATGTAGCGCCCGATTACCTCTTCGCTTTGTCCGCCGCAGTAGATATGTGCCGTATCAATCGAATTGCCGCCAATGGCTAGGAAGGCGTCGAGATTGGCCGCAGCCTTCTCATAGTTATCATGATAGAAGTAGTCCGAGCCTTTCATTAGTACGGAGACCGGTTTGTTTAATCCCTGGATTGAAATATACTTCATGCTTTTAGCTCCTCTCCTGGATATGCATTTAATGTGATTCTGGTCCGCTCATGAGCGGATTGAAGGCAGGCATCAATCACCCGCATATTGTGCACGGCATCTGCCACAGGGTAACGAAGCGGCCTGCGGAATATGATCGCCTCCGCCAGCTCGTCGGCCTGCTCACTGTATGCGTTTACATGGGGGACATCCATCTGATGGCGCTCCCCCTTGGCCGTGAGGAAGAAGTGGCCGCCGCCTTCGGGGAATGTGTAGGCATGAGGCACTTCAATGATGCCCTCTGTCCCGATGATTTCAAGCGGATTACGGAAGGCAGCCCACATTCCGCAGTCAAAGGTAAGCGAGACGTAGCCTTCAAATTCAACTAATCCGGAAGCCATCATATCGACATGATCATGCTCAGGCGAGAAGAGGGCTTGCACGGTGACGGCTTGTGGTTCCTGTCCAAGCAGCAGCCGGGCTGCATTAATCGGATAACAGCCGATGTCATAGATCGAGCCGCCGCCCCAATCTTTACGGAAACGAACATTGCCCGGATTTCCGGCACTGTTGAAGGTAAAGGCACTGTGGATGGCGCGAACCTCGCCGATCGCTCCTTCAACGATCAGCTTCTTGATCATGTCGTAACGCGGATGATGGCGGTACATGAATGCTTCGGCCAGGTGCATTCCTGTCCGCTCAGCAGCATCTGCCATCTCGGCAGCTTCCGCTTCAGTCAGTGCCAGCGGCTTCTCGCACAGCACATGCTTGCCTGCTTCAAGTGCCCGGATGCTCCATTCCTTATGCAAATGATTCGGGAGCGGAACATAGATGACATCGATGGACGGATCCTCCAGCAGTGCTTCATAACTTCCGTAGGCTGTAGGAATATTCAACTCCTCCGCCGTCTTCTTCGCTTTCTCTTCGTCGCGGCTTGCTATCGCTGCAACTTCATTCAGACGGGAATTGGCAACACCGGGAATGACAGCACGCTTGGCTATGCTGGCACAGCCCAGAATTCCCCACTTCAGCTTGGGTGCGCTCATGGCTTGAAATCAACTCCTCGGATACGATTAAGATTATATTGCGATTATAAAAGACAGAAATTAAAATTGATATAATATTATTTTGCAATCGATTATAACAATATTGTTCTATGGAGGGACGGGATGAAACGACAAATCGTGCTGCTCACACTTCCGCAAATGCCCTTCTTCTGCTTCCCGGAATCGGTTGGCATCTACCAGGATGAACCTGATCATAGCGTATCCCGTTCTGCGGGGGCACTCAACAACTTTAATATTCATTACGTCGCTTCAGGGAAGGGCTATGTTGAGCTCGACAATAAGGTCTATCCGCTCGGACCGGGGGAGGCGGTTCTCTATTTTCCGATGCAGCAGCAGCGCTATTACAGCAGCGAGGACGAGCCTTGGGATGTGCGCTGGTTTCATTTTTACGGCAGCGGTTTGCGGCATTATCTCATTGAACGAGGCTTCCACAAAAGCCAGCTGTGGACCATCCGGCAGCGCGCTGCCTTTGAACAGGCCCATGAAGAGCTGTTGCACGAGGCGGAACAGCACCGGATGCTGAACCCGAGACGATTATCGATACTGACTTATGCGCTGCTGACAGAATTCGTAGAGCAAGCTTCCCCGCTGTCCGGCCCGAAGTCGGGGACTTCGGAACATCGGATTTTGGAGATTCTGCCGATGATGCAGCAGGAAGCGGTGCAGCCGTTCATTCTGGAGGAATGGGCGGAGCGGATTGGGGTGAGCACCTATTATTTCTGCAAATTGTTCCGCAGCGTGATGGAGATGACGCCGATGGAGTTCATCACCCGCTGCCGGCTGCAGATGGCTAAGCAGTGGCTGGTGGAGCGGAAGGAGGACACGATTGGCACCATTGCCGTGGATGCCGGCTATCCCAGCGTCAGTTACTTTAACAAGAAGTTTATGGAGCATGAAGGGATGACGCCGTCGGCTTACCGCCGATTGTATAACGGTTAGCACACGGCCCTTTTGTAACGGATAAGAAGTTCATCCTAAGCTTCCCAGACTTTGGTCCAGGGCTGCATCGCTCCAAGGTCCAGGTCAGATTCACTGCCTGGGTCGGTGTTGTCCCGGGTCTGCCTTTCATACAATGAAGTTAATCAATGTTTACCGAAAGGTTAAACCGAACGTTAAGGTATGGGGGAAACGGGATATGAACGGGAATCGAAACATTTATGTGCTGCTGACGGATACGGGGACGATGTTTACACGCCTGATCAAAAGGGTCACTGCTGCGCCTTACAATCATGCCTCGATTGCACTGGACGAGAAGCTGTCGGAGGTCTACAGTTTTGGACGCAAATGTCCGGGCAATCCGTGGATTGGCGGCTTTGTAGAAGAGAATGTATATGAAGGGACGTTTCGTAACTTTCCAAGCACGAGATGTGCCCTGCTCCGTCTGGAACTGTCTCAGCTTCAGTATGACGAGGTGAATCGGGTCATTCGGCATTATAAGGAAGAAGAAGACGATTATCGCTATAATTTGATCGGATTGTTCGGCTTGCTGATGAGGCTGGATATTACGAGGGACAAGAGCTATTTCTGTTCGCAGTTCGTAGCAGAAACATTGCGGCAGAGCGGGGTTCGGCTCTGGGATCGTTCATCGACGGTGGTGACACCGCATGATTTCATGCTTCATCCGGCCTTGACCGTCGTATATGAAGGCATGCTATACGATTACCCGCTTCTTGACCAGGCGAGACTTGCGGACGCACGGCTCAATATGCATTCTGCTGTATAAGCTGCAGCGCCAGCATCCCGAATCGAGAATGTACAAGGAGATTACAGGGTTATGGCGTGGTTAAGCGCTATGGGCTGGCGGCGGATCGTATGCTGACGGGGAGGGGGCTATATGAGAGTAACAGGGCGAGAGGTTGTGTTTTCTCACTTACTGTTATATAGTGACCTATATACCGACGACAACGATGTTTAAAAGGAGAGGCTGCAAGTGGACAGAATCCAAACAGAAGAACAGTTTCAGCAATTGATTCAGCGTGATCAATATACGGTGTTGAAGTTTGATACGACGTGGTGCCCGGATTGCAAAAATCTGGACCGCTTTATCGGCGATATTATCGCGGAGAATGCAGATAAGGAATTTTATGCGATGGATGCGGAGCAGTTCCAGCCGATTGCCGAAGCCAATGAGGTGCGCGGCATCCCGAGTCTGCTTGTCTATAAAAACGGAGAGAAAGTAGCCCATCTGCACAGCAAATTTGCGAAAACGCCGACCCAGGTGAGAGAATACTTGCAGTCGCTGGAAGGGTAACGAAGACGGATAGGCCGAGTAGAGGCCAGCGCGAATACCAAGCTGCCGAATCGAAGGCCGACGCTTGATTGCACACAACCAAAATCCTTAGCTGTCTGTATATCGATACAGAAGCTAAGGATTTTTTTGGTGTCGATATCGGCTCATTACCTATGATCCTCGGCTGCCGCTGCCGCTTCAGGCGTCAGAAGGTTTATGAAGCACGGCCCGGAAGCAGTGCAGCCCGCCCCACATTTCGGTATATAGCGCGTCAGGCGGCAGCCTGAAATCGGTCTCCCCCGCGAAGGTGAAGCCAGCCTGCTGCAGTGTCTGCTGGATGTTCTCCAGATGAACCGCTGGATAGTCGAAAGTAAGCACCAGCAATCCGCCAGGTTTGAGAGTGCGGTAAAACTCCCCAATGGCTGCTGATTGGTCCTCAGGCGTCATGTGTTCCAGCACCGAGATGCAGAACACCCTGTCGAATTTCTCGCGGTCATAAGGCAGATCCGCCAGATTGGCATGGGCAAGATGCAGTCGATGCTGCCAATCGCTGGCTTGCCGCTGCGCAGCATCCAGTCCAAAATCGCGCGCGATGTCCTCCAGAATTTGCGACCGGGATGTGATTCGCGGGTCGATATCGCAGGCATGAACCTCCCGGCTGACCTCAGCCAGCGCAAACTTGAATGGATGAGATATCCCGCATGCTGCATCCAGCAGCACATCGTCCTCGCGAGCAAATGACAAAGCCCAGGCATATTCATACGGTCGGCTCCACCATACCGGCGGCAACGGGTGGATCAGATGATCCCTCCGGGCATCCGATTGCAGGATGAAGCGGGAGGTGGTTACATGATCAGGCAACGAAAGTCCCCCTTTTTTGATAGCGCAAGCTACATAAATTCAATAGATATATATTCCGTATAAGCCGGATCATGTTGAACTTCTCGCTTAGAGCGGAAAAAATTAGACAGATTATGAGCAGGCCAGGCCGCAGGAACAGCGGCGTTTGCCAAACAGCAAGGTATAGCTGGAGGTGAATTCGCGATTCACTGCGCGTACGGCTGCGGCAAATTCATCGGCATTGCGAGGGATCGGAGGCAGTTCATCGGCTTTCTGCTGGGTATCAATGACGGCCCCTGGCGGAACGAAGCGATGGCTGTCTACAACGATATGGCCGGTGACGACAGCGTTGCTGGAGATATACACATTACTTCCGACGATGGCCTGAAACACAAGCGACTGGAAACCGACAAAGGAACGCTCCCCGATGTAAGCCGGCCCGTGTACGATCGCACCGTGCGTTATACTAACATCACGGTCGATATAGATGGAATAATGGCGCCCCTTAACCTCAACCCGCTCATCGTACAGGCCATGCAGGATCACGCCGTCCTGCAGGCTGGCGCGTTCTCCTATATAGAAAGGGGAGCCTTCATCGGCACGGATGCTGGCATGCGGAGCAATAAACACATGCGGCTTGATCGTCACATCCCCGATGACGCTGCTGAACGGCCCCACGAATGCGGTTGGATCAATCGCAGGATACATGGACTTCGGCTGGAAGCTGGTGACCGGGCTCGGCCCGATATAATGGACAAAAGCATTCTGAGGCGCATTGGACATCGTGTTCATCTTCGAACCCCCTTACACGCGAACATTGGTTTATTGTATGTGCGGTGCGGCACAATGGCGACTGCCTATATACGGAAGACATGGAAGACCGTAATTTTTCTACCCTGTGACCGCCATTCGTCCCCTTACCAAAAGACAGCGCTACCATTACAATGAGTCTAGCAAATGAAAGGGGGCTTACTAGAGATGAAAAAATGGATAACCGTGCTTTGCTTCACATTGATCACATCTGTCTTGCTTGCCGCATGCGGAGGAGGAAACAGCAACGGCAGCGGAAGCAGTGAAGGAAAGGTGCGCATCAGCATCTGGCATAACTGGACCGGGCAGGATGCCAAGGCGACAGCGATGCGCCAGATTATCGAGGATTTCAAAAATGACAATCCGAATATTGAGGTTGTTGACGAAGGCTTGCCTACGGACGGGTTGAGAACACGGCTGCGCACGGTGGCTGCCGCCGACGAAATGCCGGATCTGTTCGTAATGTGGCCGGATGCGATGACGAAGGAGTTCGTGAACGGCGATCTGCTTCAGCCAATCGATGAGGAGCTTGCAGCTAATCCGGAATGGAAGAACAACTTTATTCCGAATGCGCTGGATGGCTATACCGTGGATGGCAAAGTCTACTCCGTGCCGATGAACCTGGCACCTACTTCTTTTATTTATTACAACGAGGCGATCTTCAACCAATATGGTGTCAAGGTGCCAACGACCTGGGAAGAGCTGGAGACGGCGATTCAGACTTTTAATGACAATGATGTCATTCCGATTGCGCTTGGGAACAAGGCCAACTGGGTCGTTCAATCCACCCTGTTCAGCACGCTGGCTGACCGCATTACCGGCACCGATTGGTTCCTGAAAGCAGTGGAGCAGGACGGCGCGAAATTTACCGATCCTGAGTTCATTGAAGCGCTGAACGTGCTGAAAAGCCTGGGTGAGGCCGGTGCTTTCCAGGAAGGGTTTAACAGCATTGACGAAACCCAGATGATGCAGCTGTATTTCCAGGGCAAAGCCGCGATGGTGATCAACGGCGGTTGGGCGCTTGCGAACCTGGTGAACAACGCGCCGGCAGAAGTGCTGGACAACACGCATATTACGATTTTGCCGGCCATTGACGGCGGTAAAGGCGAGGCGAACGTCACTTCCGGAGTGGTTGGAACCGGTCTTGGCGTGAGCAAGAAGCTCGAAGGAGCGCGGAAGGAAGCAGCGATGAAGCTGTTCTATGCGCTGGCTGGACCTGACGGTCAGAAAGCTACGCTGGACAGCAGCACGCTTGTCAGCTACAACATTGAACTGGACAGAAGCAAGGCCCATCCGTTGTTTGTGGAGCTGTATGAGCTGATGCAGGATGTGAAGATTACACCGGTATACGATTCCAAGCTGGGATCGGCGGCAACAGAGGTGATCAACAACGGCCTGCAAGATCTGCTGATGAACGGAAAAGCCGAGGATGTTGCTCAAAAACTCCAGGATGCCCAGGCGCAGGCCGCAGGCAAGTAAGCTTTACGTCAAGCGATCCCCCTTCCCGGTGAGGGAGGGGGAATTTCATTTCAAGGGAGTGTGAGCTGGATGAACCTACTGCAAAACCGCCGCTTTATTATGACAGGGCTGGCGCCGGCGGTGATTCTTTACGCCCTGTTCGTTTTTGTCCCGGTAATATGGTCGGCGTATTACGGATTCTTCGATTGGTCCGGCATTGGCGAGGCCAGCTATATCGGGCTGCAAAACTATGCTGAAATATGGCGTGATCCGATATTCTGGCGAGCGTTAAAAAACAACATTATATTCGTTCTCGCCTCGGTATTCGGACAGATTCCGATTGCGCTAGTACTGGCTGTGCTGCTGCATAAAAGCAGCCTGCTTCACCGATTTCTCCGTTCGGCTGTGTTTCTGCCGATGGTGCTGTCCACCGTTGTGATCGGGATGATCTGGCAGTACATCTATCATCCGCAGATCGGCATCTTGAACTTTCTGCTGAACACACTGGGGCTGGATAGCTGGCGACTGCAGTGGCTGTCCGATCCGGTGATCGCCATTTATTCCTTGGTGCCGCCGCTGATCTGGAGTTTTGTCGGGCTGTATCTGATCATCTTCGTGTCGGCGCTGCAGAACATTCCAAGCGAAATTCATGACGCTGCCAAAATCGACGGTGTATCGGGTCTGAGAAAACTGGTCAGCATCACGCTGCCCATGATCAAAAACACGGTTCAGGTCGCCATCATTTTGTGCATATCGGGAAGCTTGAAGTCATTTGACCTGGTGTTCATCATGACCAAGGGCGGACCGGCTCACGCAACGGAGCTGCTGGCTACGTATATGTACAACTCCACATTTACGACTTACCGCTATGGCTTCGGCAGTGCCATCTCAACGACGATTGTGATCATCAGCTTGCTGCTGATCGGAACGAGTCAATGGCTGGCCTCCAGGAAGAAAGATGCGGTGTAATCATCGGCCGATCCGCGTTTATCCCCGAGATGAACGTACGCTGTAAACAGATAGATAGAGGTGTTATAGAGAGAGGAGGAGACGGGAGTTATGCAAACAGCCACAACCGCAGCCAAGCCGGGACCGTCCGGAGCCGGAGCAGGCTCGATCGTTCGCAGAGCGGGCCAAAGTATCTTTTGGCTAATTCTTACGATCTATGGTATTTTAACGTTGTATCCGTTCTTTTGGCTCGTGATAAGCGCGTTTAAAACGAATGAGGATTTTTACAGCCGGCCGTTTGGCTTGCCTGAAATCTGGAGATGGGACAATTTCAGCCATGCCTGGGCCAGCTCAAGGCTCGGCAGCGCCTTCGTCAATTCGATCATCGTATCGCTGGGGTCGCTGGTATTGACCTTGTTTATCGCCGCGCTGGCCTCATTTATTCTTGCCAGATTCCAGTTCAAATGGAAAGGGTGGATGTTTGCTTTCTTTGTTGTCGGAATGCTGATTCCGATCCACAGCACCCTCGTTCCATTGTTCATTCTGATGAAACAGATGTCCCTGCTCAATACATACTGGGCTCTGATATTGCCATATACGGCATTTGCGCTTCCGACCGCGATTTTTGTGCTGACCGCTTATTTGACCAGCATACCGCGGGACATCGAGGAAGCATCCTTTATTGACGGCACCGGCCTGTGGGGGCTGTTCTTCCGGATCATGCTGCCCATGTCGCTGCCGGCGCTGGCGACGGTCACCATACTCAGCTTTTTGCATGCATGGAACGATTTTTCGTTCGCCCTTGTATTTATTAACAAGACAGAACTCAAGACGCTGCCTTTGGCCATTGCCAACTTCGCCGACGGATATCAGACCGATTACGGGCTGACGCTCGCGGCGATGACGCTCTCTGTCATTCCGACGGTGCTGCTGTATCTTCTATTCCAGGAGCAGATGATGAAAGGGATGACGGCCGGGGCTGTGAAAGGATAAGGGAGTACATAGGGAGGGGGGATCCGCCTTGCGACGCTGGCTTCGTTCATCACTTCGGCGGAAGCTGTCTCTGCTTGTTGCCGGGTCGGTTGTTATACCACTGGTGGCGCTCGGACTGTTCGCTTTTGTAACCTCATCCCGAATTACGGAAGAAAAGGCTACGCTGTCCGGCATCGATATGCTGAAGCAGCTGGATGCCAACCTTCGTTTTATGCTGGTGGATATCGAGAACATATCCATCTATCTGATTGGGGAAAGGGATATTCAAAGTTATTTGCTCCGGCATGAGGACCGGGAGGATGAGCGGACAGAGATCGTGGGCCGGATGACCAATCTGGCTACCTCCAAGCCCTATATCGCCAATATTTCGATTTACCCCGAGCGGTTTGATGCACAGCTGTCCACGGGCAACTGGTATGAATCCGATCTGCCGAACCCTGGCCTTGCGAAGGAGCGGAAGCCCGGCAAGTTCTGGTCCGACGTGTACCGGATTGTAAACTATTCGGGGGAGCAGCATGTGATCACCTTGATGAGGCCGATTCGCAGCATCCATGATTATGCCCACCTGGGCTGGATGTCCATCAGCCTGAGCGAGAGGGTGCTGTCCCGCAGTTTGATTCGTCCGGATTTCGGGCGGGGCGAGGGGCGCATTGAACTGGTGAATGCGGATGGCATCATTCTGTCATCGGCGGATAAATCGAGACTCGGGAAGAGGCTGGACGAATATGATCCAGGCCTCTTCTCCATTGTCTCACAGGCGGAAAGCGGATCTGCGGTATACGGAGAAGATGAGGGCAAACGCACGGTGCTGTATTATCGTGAAGGGCTCACCGATTGGATTCTGATCGGCACTATCCCCTACGATCAGTACCGTGCTGAGAACGGTTATATTCTGGGACTGACCGGAATTGCGGTCGGCATATCGGCAGCGGTCAGCGTATTGCTCGTCTGGTTCACCGTCCGCCGAACGACGCGTCCGCTGCAGCTGCTGGCCCGCCACTTGACCCGAATTAATCCGCATCGTCCGCTTCCGCATTTTGCGGTGACTACGGATGATGAGATCGGCAAGCTTGGCGAAAGCTACAATCTGCTTGGAGCTCATATTGAGGAGCTGAAGCAGGATGTGATTCGAGGAGAAGCACGGAAGAAGGAGGCGGATATGCGTGCGCTTCAGGCGCAGATCAACCCGCATTTCCTGTACAACACCTTGTCCTCCATTCACTGGATTGCGCTGATGGCCAAGGAGGCGCGGATTGCAGATATGGTGGAGGGTCTCAGCCAGTTCTTGCGGCTGAGTCTGAATCAAGGCAAGGAATATTGCCCGGTGGAACAGGAAGTGGATCATATTCGCCAATATGCTCGGGTGCAGAACATTCGCTACTCCGGCAAATTCCGGGTCGATTATATGGTGGATGCATCCCTGAAGGACCAAATGATGCTGAAGCTGCTCCTGCAGCCGTTGGTGGAGAACGCCATGATCCACGGGCTGCAGAAGAAAGACGGGCCGGGCACGATCTTGATCATGATCCGTCCGGAGGGGCGGATGATGAGTTTTCTGATTCTGGATGACGGTGTCGGCATGAGCCGGGAGCGGCTTGAAGAGGTTCGCCGATCCCTGCACGAGCCGCTGGATCACAATGATTTGGATCAGGAAGGAGCCGCAGAGGAAGGCGGCTACGGCCTGCGCAACGTGAATGAGCGTCTGATGCTGCATTACGGTCCGGATGCTCAGCTTGAGGTGGACAGCCGGGAGGGCGGAGGTACCCGGATTGCATTCACGATTCCGATGTTGGAGGGGGCGCCATGAAAGTTTTGATCGTTGATGATGAGGAAATCATTCGCGAAGGGTTGTCCAGTGTCATTTCATGGAGCGAGCTTGGGCTCACCTTGCTGCCGCCGGCCTCTTCGGCCGAGGAAGCGCTGGAGCGGCTGCCCGTTGATAAGCCGCATATTATTCTGACGGACATCCGGATGAGCGGCATAACCGGGCTTGAGATGGCGGATGAAGCGAAAGAGCGGCTGCCGGACGTCGAGATTATTATTTTGTCGGGCCATAACGATTTTGCATACGCGCAGAAGGCGATCCGGCAGGGCGTGGTGGACTATCTGCTGAAAACGAGCCCGCCGGAGGATATTATCCAGACCGTGCTGAAAGCGAAACAGCGGCTCCAGGAGCGCTGGGCCGACAAGACCCGGGAGGACCGCATGGCCCGCGATGAGAAGGAGCGGCAATTTTACAAATGGGTGATTCAAGGAGAGCCCGTGCCCGGAGAGCTGCCTTCCTTTATCGGGGAATCGTTTACACGAGCGGGAGAGGATCCCGGCGCCTATCATTGGCAGGTGCTCATCTTGGAGGCGCAGGGCTGGAATGGGCCTGGTTATTCAGCTTCGCTGCTGCTGTTTGCCGTCCAGAACATGCTTCAGGACCTGCTCCCATACAGTGCATTTGCAATCCAGAAGGATAGCCTGGTCGGCCTGATGGCGGTTGGCGCAGGCGGAGAGCCGGCTGGTGCCAAGCCGCAGGACGGATGGCTGCATCTGATCGGCAGGGTAGAGAACCTGCTGAAATGCAATATCCGGCTGGCGATCGGAGAAACGGTGACGAGCGTTGAGCAGGCGCATCAAAGCTATACGGCTGCCGCTTCCGTCTTCCGCTATTTTCACCTGCTGTCATCAAAGGTGTTGGATTACCGGGTCATTGCCAGCCGTCAGGGCGGGAAAATGCTGCTCTCCCAGGAGGAGGAAACGGCGCTTGGCACGCTGCTGCTGGACAACGATCCAGTGGCATTGAACAGGTGGGTGGAAGGCTTGTACGAGACGCTGTCCGCTGATCCGCAGAGCACGTTCGAATCCGCGGAGGCCTGTCTGCAATCGGCGGCCGTGGCAGGCTATCGCTGGCTGGAAAGAACGCTGCGCACGACCGGGCGGGAGGAAGAGCTCCGCATGGAGCCATGGCTGCAAACCGAAAGGGAGGGGCTGCTGCCTCGGGGCGCCCTGTTCCGTTACTTGCATGAAATTATGGATCATTATCATACTCATCTGGGCGATGGTAGCGAGGCGCATGTGAGGCGGGCTAAAGCGTTTGTGGAATCTTCATCATTACGAGAGATCAGCTTGCAGCAGGTGGCCGGGCATCTGCATCTTCACCCTGGGCATCTGGGGGAGCTGTTTCGGAAGGTGACCGGCACGACATTCGGGGATTATGTAACCGAGCTGCGCATGAAGCGAGCGATGGAGCTGCTGGCAGCGTCACCGGCCAAGGTGAGTGAAATTTCACTGCTGATCGGTTATGAAGATGTGAAATATTTCAGCAGGCTGTTTAAGAAGCATGTCGGAAAAACGCCGAGCGAATATCGGGAAGAGACACAGGCAGGAAGTGAGGTTAAGGCATGGAACTGACAGGTCCTTGGAAAATACAGCATTATGAGGTGGGAGAGAAGCATCCGCTTGAGCTTGCGGCACCCGGACTGGATGACCGCTTCTGGATCGGCGCTGCGGTGCCGGGCGATGTACATTCGGCCCTGATCGAGCGAAGAATCATTGATCCGCCGTACTTTGGCCATAACGATGCCAAATGCCGCTGGATCGAGCAGAAGGAATGGTGGTATCGGACGACGTTTACCGTGGACGAAGCGGCTCATCAGGACGAACGGTTTGAGCTCGTGTTCGAGGGGCTGGACACCTTCGCCAAAATTTATGTAAATGGGCATGAGATCGGATCAGCCTCCAATATGCTGATGTCTCACACGTTTGATATTACCCGTATCGTTCGTGCTGGCTGGAACTCGCTGGCCGTCCGGTTTGATCCGCTGTTCCTTCACCATCGTGACAAGGAGCAGTTCGAGTGGTCCTCGTATACGAAGGAGCGGCCCTGGATACGGAAGGCAGCGATGAATTTCGGCTGGGACTGGGGGCCGCGGATGGTGACGGTCGGGATCTGGGGCAAGGTCCACCTGAAGCGCCGTCATGCGGCCAAGCTGGAGGGCGTATATGCAAGCACGATCAAGGCGAGCGCAGAGGAAGCGATCATCCGCTTCGAAGCCGGGATGAAGGCCTACAGGAAGCATGCTGCTGCAACTGTCTCTGTCTGTCTGATTGACGCGGATGGACAGGCGGTGGTCTCAACAGAGCTGAATATGGAGCGGGGAAGGACCGAGCGTGAGCTGGTTGTACCTCATCCCCGCCTATGGTGGACGCATGACCTGGGTGAGCCTTATTTATATACGCTTGAGGTCAAGCTGCTGGTAGATGGTCAGGAAGTGGATCATTACGTGACCCGTTATGGAATCCGGACCATCGAATTGGCGCTCCAGGATCCGGACGGGAATGACACATTTACCTTTGTATTAAATGGTGTCAAGGTATATGCGAAGGGAGCGAACTGGATTCCGGCAGATCACTTGATCGGCGCTATTCGGGAATCGACCTATCGCGGACTGGTAGAGCTGGCTGTGGAAGGACATATGAACATGCTCCGCGTCTGGGCCGGGGGCATTTACGAGAAAGATATTTTCTATGACGAATGCGATCGTCAAGGCGTGCTGGTGTGGCAGGATTTTGCTTTTGCCAATGCGCTGTTCCCGGACTTCAATCAGGATTTCATGAACAACGTCACCGCGGAAGTGATCGACAATGTCAAAAGGCTGCGCAATCGTGCCTCCCTGGCGCTATGGTGCGGAAACAATGAAATTGATTGGCTGTATGACATGAAATCGGCGGCAGGGGATATTACCGGCCCGTTCTTCGGAGAGAGCATCTATCATGAATTGATCCCGTCGTTGCTGGAGGAGCTGGACCCGAATCGCCCATACTGGCCTTCTTCGCCGTATGGAGCAAGCGGGGACAACGATGTCAATGATCCGGACTGCGGAGATCGTCATAATTGGCAGGTCTGGCACGGCTCCGTCTATCCGCGAAAATATGGGGAAGCGCCGCTGCTTGACTACAGCGTGGAAGGCGTGACCTTCAAAAATTACAAAAAGGATGATGCGCTGTTCAGCAGTGAATTCGGGATGCATGCTTCGGCGAACCGCTATACGCTGGAGAAGAACATCCCCCAAGGGCAGTTCTATTGGGGCAGTCCGGAGATGGCTCACCGCAACAAGGATACCAATCATCAGAAGGGGATTCTGCTGATGCAGGGTTATACCGGCATTCCGCATCATATCGAGGAATATATGAATTTCTCCATGCTGACGCAGGCCGAAGGGCTGAAATACGGGATTGAGCATTTCAGGCGGAACAATCACCGCAACCGCGGCGCGCTCGTGTGGCAGTTGAACGACAGCTGGCCGGGGACAAGCTGGTCGATGATCGATTATGAGCTGCTGCCGAAGGCCTCGTATTATTACGCGAGAACGTTCTTCCATCCTGTGCTGCTGTCGCTGGAGCATGAGCCAGGCGAACCGCTGAAGGTGTGGCTGGTCAACGACAGGCTTGAATCTCTTCAAGGGACGGTGACGCTGACGGTATATTCTTTTGCAGGCGAGGTCATTCATCGTTCAGCATTTGAGGCGGGGGTTCCGGGGCAGAGTACAGCGCTCCTCGGTGAACGATCCGAAGTTGAGGTGCTGAGCGGGCATGAGCCAGGGCAGGTGCTGATTGAGCTTGCGGCTGCCGGATTCGCCGCGCCTGCCAGCCGCTACTATCTCCGTGATCCGAAGGAAGTTTCTCTGCCTACCGCGCGACTTGAGGCTGCGGTCCATCCGGATGAGGGGATGGTGACCGTGACCGCCAAGGAGGGCCTTGTCCGGTTCGTAAAACTGGAGCTGCCGCTCGGAAATTTGCGATTCAGCGACAACTATTTCGATCTATTGCCGGGAGAAAGCCGCCAAGTGCTGATCCGGCATCCGGAAGGAATAGAGCCGGATTGGTCGCAGCTGCGGGTAAGCGGCTTGAATGCCGGGCCATCCATCTAGAGAGATTCGGATGATGTGAGCAGGACTCTGCGCTGTTACAGAGCCATGATGCAAGTGATAAACGGATCGACAAGCGGATGATAAAAAGGATCGGAGTTTCCCCGAAGGCCGGATGGTCTGGGGGAGACTCCTTTTTCTACTTGGATAACCTCGTGAATAGACGGCGGCAATCTTTGTCCGGCAGGAGATAGATGGTATGGATCTACTCGACAGAAACAGAGATGCTACGACAATTTCTCCCCATACTCAAATCTAGGCGCCAATGTTATAATCAAGCCAAAAATAGAATAAATACTAGAAATATGCCCCTGTTAAGCGAAATTCGTATTCCCCGAAGCCGCTATCGTTCACACGGCTTACTGTTCCCCGAACCGTTATTTTCGTAAATATGAATCATCCGGCAGGACCGGATGTCGTCCTTCATAATCCTGATTGAAGATTTAGGAAAGCCAATCTCATAAAAATATGGAAGAAGCGAAGGAGGATCTGGCGAGTGCTGATTCAGAGGAAACCGTCCCGAAAGATACTGCTCAAGGTGGGCGATGCTGCGCCTGCGCTGCAGCCGCTGCTGGATTATTATGACGAGCTGGAGCGCAGCGGGTTGAGCTTCGAAATGCTTAGCAGCCAGCGGATCAGAGAGTATCAACTGCATGCACTCAACGTCACATTACGCCATGCCTGGAAACACAATGATTTCTATCGCCATGCGTTCATACAGGCGGGGTTAAGCAAGCCTGAAATTGCTGATCTGGGGGAAATGACACGTATTCCGTTTCTGAGCAAGGATGATATCCGTGGGGAGAAATCCAAGCTGCTGTGCTGTGATCGGAGGGAGGTTGGCCAGGTTCATGTTAATTTCGGTTCGACAGGCGGGCCGATTTATACTTCCTTCACCCTTAACGATCAGTATGTGTATGAACTGCTGCCGAAGTATACGCAGCTGTTCCCGGAGAATGAGCAGGATGTCGTGGCGGTGGCCCTGCCTTATGAATTTGCGCTTCCCGGCCTCGGTTTCCAAAGATTGTATCAATTCGCTTTTGGAAGTATGGTGCTGTCGCTCGGCAAGGGCAGCTACATGGCGCCCGTCGATCAATCCCTGGAATTGATGAAGGAATTCCGAGCCTCGGTAATGGCCACTACGCCATCGTATGCGGTGATGCTCGCAGAGGAAGCGGACGAGCTTGGAATGGACTTGCGGAGAGAGATTGGCTTGAAACGGATCATTCTGACCGGTGAAGGCTGTTCTCCGACGTTTCGGGAGCGGCTGGAGCATATTTGGGGCTGTGAGGTTTCCTTCTTCTATGGTTCCTCCGAATGCGGAGTGATCGGGATTGAATGCAGCGAGCACAGCGGCTACCATGTCGCTCAAGGTCATGTCATCGTGGAGATCGTTGAGCCGAACACTGGCCGCTTGCTCGATGACGGGGAGGTAGGCGAGATCGTGGTGACGACCTTGCTGAGAGAAGGCATGCCGATGATCCGCTATCGCAGCGGTGAGATTGGCTATCTTCAGCAAGCGCGCTGCAACTGCGGAAATCCGATGGAAATCATTCATTTAAGAGGACGTCAGGAGAACCAGATTATGCTGGATCGTGAGATGTTCTCGCCATTCATGCTGGAGCATTACCTGCTTCAGGTGCCTGAGGTCGGATTCTGGTATCACTTCAAAATTACAGCGACTCAGAAGCTGATCATCGAGATCGAGCCGTACCAAACCGATATGGGAGATCGCGAGCTGAGTGACAAAGTCTCGGAGCATATGAAGGAGAAACTCCATATCGATTGCGATATCCGGGTGCTGCCGAGACTTCCGCGAGCCTACGGGAAAGCAACCCGCATCGTTTTTGACGAGGACTGATGCCGTGAAGAGGCTGATGCCGAATCATTCATCCGGAACATGAAATAAAAGACCCGCCAGCTTCGGAAAGAATACTCCGGGGAGGCGGGTTTGTCTGTATGTGCTGCCTTTAGGACGGCTTGTTGTTTTGCTGTTTCAACAGATCACGAATTTCGGAGAGAAGCTCTTCCTCTTTCGAAGGGGCAGGCGGCTCTTCGGCCTTCTCTTCTTCCTTATGCTTGAAACGATTGATCAACCGGATAAACATAAAGATTGCAAACGCCGTGATCAGGAAGTCAATGACGGATTGGAGGAACACGCCATAGGTTATGACGGCATCTCCTACGGTGGCCTGCAGGCCGGAGAAGTTGATTCCGCCTAGCAGAAGCCCAATCAGCGGTGTGATGATGTCATTGACCAGAGAGGATACGATGCTCCCGAATGCAGCGCCAATGATGACCCCGATCGCCAAGTCCAATACGTTTCCTCTAAGGGCGAAGGTCTTAAATTCTTTTAACAGTTTCAAAATGTGTTCACCTGCTTCTAAGTAATAGGGATCGCTGTATCGCGTTATGTACATATTCCAAAAGCTATCCTATCAGCTATTGTATGAATATGCAATACAACGAAAGTGGTGTTTTTTGGCTTGGTGAACCACGAAGGAAGCGTGCAATATAAAAAGCAGCTCTTCCCGGTCCGGTGGAGCAGGGAAGAGCTCTTCATGCATGTATAACAGACTGACGCGGCTGCCGCGGGCCGTGCCTATTCCCGCACCCAACGGCTACAAGATGTAAGCGTTCAGTGGCATGAACCTAAGGGCTAAAATCAAGTTCAACGGTTCCCGTGCGGCTGGTTGCGCCGCCCGGCATAATAAGGATCTCCCGGGTCTAGATCCACGACGACACGATGCGGTGCAGCCAGCGCATATTGGTGCTCATACCGCCACTGCCTTGCGCCAGGTAGGGGAGGGACGGAGCTGGCGCCCAGGACGGTGATCAGCTTGCCGTGTTCGAAGAGATCGTGACCGAAGCTCGTCAAGCGGCTGGCTACCTCGTCCGGCTCCAGGTCATAGAAATGGCATTGCACATCAGGGATGCCCAGAGCGGCAAGTCCGATGGAATCCATGAGCATTTCCTTCCGCGCGTGCTCGCCATGCTGCATCGGGAAGAAACGAATATTCATCGCCCCGTATAGTAAATCCCCCTTCTGAACCGCCGCGATCCATGCAGCGGGCTCTACCAGCTTGTCGCTCTCGCGGAAATAAATCGCGTCTGCTGGCGCTGTCTCTAGCACTGCCAGCAGAGCATCGGTAAACAGCTGCAGCCTGGATTTTGGCTCTAGCCCGGAGGCCATCAGGTCCACGAGCAGCCATGTATAGGCACTTTCCTTCATCACGGCTGCCGCCTCCGGCCAGTGCCTGCTGTGCTGGATTGACGATTCATATTTGCTTATCGGACGTTGGGAGATCGGAATGAGGCTTGTCTGTGCAGGCAGCTCGCCTTCCGCATACTGCACCATATAGTCGAGGTGGAAATAATGGAGCAGCTGCTCTTTCTTAATGTTCTCCCTCTGCGCGTGATACTCAATAGAAGGAGTGAGCCCCTCAGGCTCGGGGGCACTGACTTGCCCGGTATAGCGCCCCATATTGCGCTGAAGTGTCTCCGGATCCAATACGGGCTTCTTCTTGTATATCAGCTCTGCCGCATACACACGGGCAAACCCGAAATCCTGTTCTTCTTCGATTAATGCTTTCACATGGCTGGCGTTCATGGTAGATGGGTGATTACGATTCGACACATTCGTTCCCCCTAACAAACCTAATAATAGCTTCATTATATCAATCTACCAAACTCTACTACAATACCATGTTATTACCATCCCACGACAGCGAAAAAAAAAGATGCCCCGCAAGAAGTTCATCTTGCGGGGCATCTTGATGGAATCGGTCACTGCTGTACAATCGCAACGATTTCGTCTTCCAGTTCCAGCCTGATCTGTTCACGGTAGGCCCGGATATTGTATTCGGTATACAGGTAGCGAAGAATCGCCTCCGTAAGGTTAGCCTCAATCAAGTATTGACTGCGGCCGTGAACCCATACCTCGGCAGTATACCCTGTATCTTCATCCCAGCTGAGCTCCACAGTAACATCTGTCGGTTTGACGCCTTTGCGCTCTGCCTGATGCAGGCAAATGGCATTGACGATTTCGTCCATGCTGAGAATCATTGATTAATACCGATTGTTATTATGATGATTGTTGTTGTGTTGCTCTACAGCTGGCTTGCGACGATTTCGGATCGTGCGCACGATAGCCATAATGACCATAATGATGGCCCAGATGGCGACCAGGTTAATCAGAAGACCCAGAAGCTCACCCATGAAGCCCATACCAGCAAACATGCCGCCGAACAGAAGTCCTGCAAGACCACCGATCATCATGCCTTTCATGAATCCGCCGCCGCCAAAAAGACCGCCACCGCCTGTACGGTTCGCTGTCGAGCCAGCAGTTGCGCCCGTGTTGTTGTTGGACGAATTGCTCTGCTGAACGTTGCTGTCATTCTTCTTCGGCGTATTGGTGTAAGACTTTGTTCCGGACTTGAATCCGCCGCCTCGTCTTGCATCTGCGGAATCAGGCGCCAGCGTTACAAAGAAAAGTGTAAATACCACTAGAATCGCCAGTACTTTTTTCATATCGTTCTGTTGAGCCTCCCAGAAAAAATTTAGTGTACATCTAGTACATACGGACGAGTCACGACATGGTTTCAAATAAATAGGATCATGATTGTCCTGAACTGGATGACTGATGCTGTTTCAGCAAACTGAGGACCCAATCGCACCATTTCAGCTCGGTTTCAGCCAACATGAGCCCTTTGGTAGCCAGAATATAGTTGCTGAAAGTCTTGCTTCCGAATTCACGGCTGTCCTCCGGAATACCCTCTAATATATTCTCGAAGAATCGCTTCTTCTCCGTATAGATGCTTCTGCGATCTTCGTATATATCGATGGCGACACCGATCTCGGCGAGCCACAGACAGAATGTGCGAAGTGAGAGCTCATCCTTCGTGACCGCTGGGGCAATCGGCTGGTACATCCATTCACGCAGCTTCTGCAGGCCTTTTTCCGTGATGGCATATATTTTTTTGTCAGGCTTGTCATTCTGCTGTACCCAATAGGAAGAAAGCAGCTGCTTGTCTTCCATGCTGGCGAGAAGAGGATAGATTTGACTGTGCTTGGCTTGCCAGAACGGCTGTATCCTTAGCATCAGATCATATCCGGATGATTCTTTTCTGGCCACTAATCCTAGCAATCCGTATGACAACGTATTCATGGACATAACTCCCTTTGAAACGCATATCGTGGACCCGGGCGAGGATGCGTCATTCGCCTGTTGGTCCGTTTGATCAAAGTGTACACTGAAACTGTATGGTTTGACAACTGAAAGTAGACCTTGAGTGAAATAATATGGAAAATTTGTGACCAAAAATGGGCAAAGGCGTGACGGGCTTTACGCCGGCTAAAGCAGCTTTAATGAAACAAAAAAAGGAGGTGCTCTGCAAGATCGTTAGTCTTGACAGAACACGCTCCTTGGCTGTTATGCACAATCCGTAGAACGCTGCATAGAACCAGAGGCCGGAGGGCGCGAGTTAGCTCTCGTACCCATCCACAACAAGATCAAGCGCCCCGGTCGTCGGATGAATGACCATGCCATGAACCGGTACATCCGGTGGAAGGAGGGGGTGATTCTTGATCAGGCTGACCGTACTGCGCACGCCGTCCTCCACGTTATCGAAGCCGCGCAGCCATTTGTTAAGCCGGATGCCCGAGTTTTCAAGCGTTGCAAGCACCTCATCGGAAATGCCGCGATCCCGCATATGCTGAATCATCACTTCAGCATTGAGGGAGGCCATGCCGCATTCATGATGGCCAACGACTACCACTTCCTCGGCCTGAAGCTCATACAAGGCCACCATCACACTGCGCATAACACTGCCGAACGGTTGGGAAATGATCGCCCCGGCATTTTTAATGACTTTTACATCACCGTTCTTGAAATTCATCGCTTTGGGCAGCAGCTCAACAAGACGGGTATCCATGCATGTGATAACGACCATTTTCTTGTCCGGGAATCGGCCGGTTACGTAAGATTCATATTCCTTGTTCTCTACAAAACTGCGGTTATGTTCCAGAATGCTATGAAGATGTTTCGTTGTCATTTAGGTTTCCTCCTCGAAATGTCACTTGAATTAATCGCGGTTATCAACGATCCGAATGTTGGTGCCATAGTTCTGCGAACTGCTGTCCAGCTGGAAAGAATAGGTGTTTTCGTTGCCTTCAAGCCTCATTTGTTCTTCGAAAAAGACGGCCTGCCTGCTGTTCATATAAAACGGGATCGGGCTGTCGGTTTCCATAGCGATATCGTCTTCGGAAGCCTTGTGAATGATCTGCAGTGCGGGAACACCATTGACGGCACAACCGCAGCCATCGGTGTCATAGACCAGCCTGACGCCGCCGGCAGCGGTCCCGATCTTCTCTTTCAACCTTCGTTCCGCTAAAGGGGTTAACTGTAATTTCATGGGCCCATGACACTCCTTTGTATGTAAGTATGAATTTATGCTTTCTGAAAGTTGATTATATACCTAGTAAAAAGTATCATCAATAGAGTAGGGGCGAATCCTATAAATTGTATAAGCAGGTGATATGGATGGATGCACAGTTACATAAACATTGGGAGCAGTTTCAGCAGCTCGTTCGCAAAATTATAAGCTATAACGAAGCCCTTGGTTTGCTGTATTGGGATCTGCGCACAGGCGCACCGCGCAAAGGGACGGATATCCGTTCGGAAACGATCGGCATTTTGTCAACGGAAGGCTTTAAGCTGCAGGTGTCTGAGGAGATGGGACAGCTGCTGGCGATTTTTGCCGAGCCACAAAATGAACAGCAGCTGGATGAACGCAGCCGCCGTATGGTCGCCGAGGTTCGCAAAAACTATGAGCAGAGCCAATCCATCCCGCCGGAGAAATTCCAGGAGTACACGATCCTGTCTTCGCAGTCGGAAGTGAAATGGGAGGAAGCGAAGGAGAATAGCGACTTTGCCGGATTCGAGCCGTATCTGTCCAGAATCGTTGCCCTCAAGCAAGAATTTATTGATTACTGGGGGGTAAAGGATACCCGGTACGATACTTTGCTGGATATGTATGAGCCGGAGATGACGGTGGAGAAGCTGGACGCGATCTTTGACCGGCTGAAAGCCCGTCTCGTTCCGCTGGTACAGGCCATCCAGAAATCCACATTCGAGCCGGAGACCGGCTTCCTGAAGCAGCTGTTCCCGAAAGAGCAGCAGAAGAAGCTCAGCCTGTTCCTGCTGGAGCAGATGGGCTACGACTTTGAAGCGGGGCGTCTGGATGAGAGCGTCCATCCGTTCGCAACAGGCCTGAATCCGCGCGATGTGCGGATTACAACCAAGTTCCATCAGGACGACGTGCTTAGCGCCATCTACAGCTCGTTGCATGAAGGCGGGCACGCCCTGTATGAGCAAAATGTGGACATCGAGCTGGCAGGCACGCCGCTTGCGGGCGGAACGTCCATGGGGATCCATGAGTCCCAATCCCGCCTGTGGGAAAATATGATCGGCCGCAGCCGTCCGTTCTGGAACCGGTATTTTACCGATTTGCAGCAGCATTTCCCGGAACAGCTGAAGGACGTTACAGCTGAGCAGCTGTTCCTGGCAGCCAATCGGGTAGAGAATTCTTTGATCCGGATCGAAGCGGATGAGCTGACTTATAATCTGCACATCATTATCCGCTATGAAATCGAGAAGATGATTTTCAACGAAGGGCTGAGCGTCAAGGAGCTGCCGGCCACCTGGAACGCCAAGTATCAGGACTACCTCGGGCTTACACCGCCGAATGACGGCGTCGGCGTCCTTCAGGATGTTCATTGGTCCGGGGGAGACTTCGGCTATTTTGCCTCGTACTCCCTGGGCAATATGTATGCGGCCCAGATTCTGAACACGATGCGCCAAGAGATTCCGAACCTGGATAATCTCATTGAAGAGGGCAAGCTGGCACCGATCAAGGAATGGCTGACCGACAAAATCTACAAGTACGGCAAAAGCGAGAAGCCGGCTGAGATTATTAAACGTGTCACCGGCGAGGAATTGAACCCGGATTATCTGGCAGACTATCTGGAAGCCAAATATACGGAGATTTACAAGCTGTAGTTCGTATCTTTATTCCGGCTTGACGGGATTGAGGAATAGGGAATATTTGCGAAAATGCTGAAGATTGCGGCCTATGTATGGCTGCGGTCTTCGGCGTTTTTTTTGTCTCATCCGCACCCTCCTTGCCTATCGGGCCCTTGCGGTATCCAGGCTGTTTAACCTTTGACCGAGACTGTGCATATGCTGATAGAAATGCAGGGTCAAGGAATGGAGGGGGACGTACGATGAAGCTTCATAAGAAGGGTCACGCATGGCTTGGGCTGACGCTGGCCTTGCTGTTATTGTGCGGTACAGTACTGTCCGGCTGCGGCGGGAGCGGTGACAAGACCAAAGTGAGGATCGGTGAAGTTACGCGGTCGATCTTCTATGCTCCGCAATATGTTGCGCTGGAAAAAGGTTTTTTCGAGGCGGAAGGACTTGATGTAGAGCTGCAGACGACACCGGGCGGAGACAAGACAATGACGGCCCTGCTGTCCGATGCGATCGATGTAGCGCTGGTCGGGTCGGAAACCTCCATATATGTATACCAGCAGGGCTCAGACGACCCGGTGATTAATTTCGGCCAGCTGACACAGACGGATGGAACGTTTCTGATGGCGCGAAACACCGACACTGAATTTGACTGGGAGATGCTGAAGGGAAGTGTCTTCCTCGGCCAGCGTAAAGGCGGCATGCCGCAGATGGCCGGAGAATTTGCGCTACGCAAAAAAGGGGTGGATCCCCATGCGGATCTGGAGCTGATTCAAAATATCGATTTTGCCAACATCGCTTCGGCCTACGCTTCCGGAACGGGGGAATTCGTACAGCTCTTTGAACCGCAAGCTTCCATCTTCGAGAAAGAAGGGCGCGGCAAGGTCGTTGCTTCCTTCGGGGTTGAAAGCGGCAAGCTGCCGTACACGGCATTCATGGCCAAACAGAGCTATATCAGCCAAAAAGAAGATACGGTCCAGCGGTTTACGACGGCGCTCTATAAAGCGCAGCAGTGGGTCGATTCCCATTCGCCGGAGGAGATCGCCGACGCGATCCTGCCGTATTTCAAAGATACAGACCGGGACATTGTCGTATCCTCCGTCAAGCGCTACAAGGAACAAGGAACGTACGCATCCGATCCGATTCTGGATGAAGAGGAATGGAACAATCTGCTGGATGTAATGGACCAGGCAGGCGAGCTCAGGGAGCGGGTCGCGCCGGAGGCCATCGTGGATAACTCCTTTGCCGAAAAAGCGATGGAAAGCAAGTAAGAGGTACTTCTAAGCCATATCAGAAAGGAGAGTGCGCCATGGTACCTGTCGTGGAAATGAAAAACATCGCCCATGTGTACGTCACCGACCGGGAAGCCTCTCTGGCTGTGGAAGGAATTGATATGCAGGTTCGAAAAGGGGAGTTCATCAGCCTGGTCGGGCCGAGCGGATGCGGGAAAACAACCATTCTGTCCGTCATTGCCGGGCTGTTAAAGCCCTCCCGGGGTGAAGTGCTCGTTCACGGAAAGCCGGTGAACGGGCCGACCTCTGAGGTGGGGTATATGCTGCAGCAGGACTATTTGTTTCCTTGGCGGACCATTATGGAGAATGCCATGATCGGCCTGGAGCTGACCGGGAGGCTGACGCCGGACAGCAGGGGCCGGATTGAGAATCTATTGCAGGAGATGGGGCTGGGGAACAGCGGAACACTGTATCCCGCCCAGCTGTCCGGCGGGATGAGGCAGCGGGTGGCCCTCGTGCGGACACTGGCTACGGACCCGGCGCTGCTGTTGCTGGATGAGCCATTCTCCGCCTTGGACTACCAGACCAAGCTGCAGCTGGAGGACCTGATAGTACAAACGCTCAAGGAGCGGGGGAAAACGGCGATTCTGGTCACCCATGATTTGTCCGAAGCGGTTGCCATGAGTGATAAGGTGGTGCTGCTGAACCGGAATCCGGGCAGGATCCATCGCATGTTTGTCATACCGGACCATATTCGTCAGGCACAGCCTTTTCATGCACGCAACCAGCCGGGCTTCAATGAGTTATTCCAGGAAATATGGCAAGAGATGCAAATGACGACCCGTGAAGGAGTGGACTGACATGGCGAACAACAATCGCAATCCTTCCGATCAACGTTCCTCTTCCCAAGGCTCATCTTCAAGTGAGTGGCTGGATCACATCCACCGGATGCACATGAGGCAAAAGCGTGGCTTGCAGGCTCGGGTATTGACAGTACAGCTCAGTTTGCTGCTGCTGTTTTTTGTATGGTGGGAAATGGCCGGCAGATGGAAATGGATTGATGTGCTGCTATTCAGTTATCCGACCCGTATTTTTGCGAATATATGGGATTACATGATCAGCGGTGAGCTGTGGGGGCATTTGGCCATCACCGTCGGGGAGACGGTCGTCGGCTTTTTGCTCGGAACGCTGCTGGGCACCTTGCTGGCGGTATGCATCTGGTGGTCTCCATTCCTGTCGAAGGTGCTGGATCCGTACATGGTTGTGTTCAACAGCATGCCCAAGGTGGCGCTCGGTCCGATCTTCATCGTCATGTTCGGGGCCGGCTTCAACGCCATTGTGGTCACCACGCTGTCCATCACCATCATCGTAACGACGCTGGTCGTCTACAACAGCTTTAATGAAGTCGATGCCAATCTGATCAAGGTGGTTCGCACCTTTGGCGGAACGAAGCCGCAGGTCTTTCAGCGGGTGATCCTGCCTGCTTCTTACCCGGCGATCGTCTCAACGCTGAAGGTGAATGTCGGCATGGCCTGGGTCGGCGTCATTGTCGGCGAGTTTTTGGTGGCGAAATCCGGACTTGGGTACCTGATTATGTACGGCTTCCAGGTGTTCAACTTCACGCTGGTGCTCTCCAGTCTGCTCATTATTGCGGTGGTGGCGACGGCGATGTATCAAATCGTAGTTTATATTGAAAGAAAACTGCTGGCCCACCGCTAGGGCGGCCCAATGTGATGGATGCAGTTGTGAATGGAAGGAAAATCCGCTAGGATGAGAAGGAGAACCATATCATCCTAGCGGAGGCATACATGGGATTTCGAGTCATTAAATCAGCGGTTGCATCTTTGCTGGCTATTCTAATTACAGACGCATTGAACATCCCCGGCGCGACGTCCGCCGGTCTATTAGCGATTCTGGGGGTGGACGTCACCCGGAAGCGGAGCGTGCGCTCGGTAAGCGCCCGTTTTTTTGCATCTGTTCTGGGACTGTTGCTGGCCAGTATTTTATTCTATTCATTCGGATTTCATTATTGGGTTCTGGCCCTCTATATTCTTCTGGCGTTTCCGGCGATTGCCAAAGCGAACTTCAAAGAAGGCATCATCACCAGCTCGGTCGTTGTGTTCCGGGTGTTTTCCGGTGAGGAGATCGGATTGGACATCCTGCTGATCCAGATTGCCTTGCTGATCATCGGCCTCGGTTCTGCGATGGTGGTCAATTTGATCTACATGCCGAACAGCCAAGGCTCCATGACGGAAATTCGCCACAAGGTGGACGGGCTCTTCTCGGTCATCTTCAAGCATTTCTCACTTACATTAAAAGATCCGACCCATGTATGGGACGGACGCGAGCTAATTGAAGCAAGCCGCCAAATCGAGCGGGGCATCCAGGAGGCGAATCGGACGATGGAGAATCAAATCATTCATCCGAGCGCCAGCTGGAACATATATTTCTATATGCGCAAGGAGCAGATGGAGATCGTCCAGAGCATGATGCATCAGATTTCGCAAATTTACGAGAAGCTCCCGCACGGGGTGCTGGCCTCCGCGCTGTTCGAGCAGCTGAGCAAGGATGTCATATCCGAAGGGTACACCGGCCAAACCGAGGTGCTGCTGAGTGAGCTGCAGGCCAAATTCAGGGAGATGGAGCTGCCGACGACGCGTGAGGAGTTTGAACTGCGGGCAGCGATTATGCAGCTGTGCCGCGAGCTGGAGTATTATCTGAACATTTCGAAGAAATACAAGGCGCCCACGTCGAAAAAAGCTCGGGAGAAAGCGGAAAACGCAGATTAAATGCGGCAGGGTCGAACTTTTTTCTAATATTTTTGGCATCATATGAATTTATTTGGACCACTTCATTCAACATTCGCCCATGTCTTGCATACACATGTATGGAATGATTGTATGGAGGAGGTTCGAAGATGTCATTGAGTCATAAACACCAATGTAGAGAAATCATCACAAAAGCGATCTGTGGCAAAGGTCGTAAATTCTCTACCGTAACACATACCGTGACTCCGCCTAATAATCCGACCAGTATTTTGGGGGCTTGGATTATAAACCATCAATACGAGGCGGTTGCCGCCGGAGACGGAATTGAAGTTATAGGTACTTACGATCTCAACATCTGGTACTCGCATAACAAAAATTCACAGACGGATGTGGCAAAAGAAACGGTATCGTATGTAGAACGCGTGCCTCTTTCCTATCTGGATCCGAAGCATCGTGCGTCAACGGTTGAAGTGTCGGCAGAAGCGACACAGGAGCCGAGCTGCGTGGAGGCTACCGTGTCCTCGAATGGCACCAGTGTCATTCTGCGGGTAGAACGGGAGTATGCGGTGGAACTGGTGGCGGAGACGAAGGTTCTGGTGAAGGTGTGCGAGCATCAGCACGGCGACTACGAAGACAAAGATTTCGATTACGTGCTCGGTGAAGAAGTGGAGGATTATGAAGACCTTGAGTTTGAAAATCTGGAGGATGAACTGTAAGCTCTCCTCCGAACCGGTTGTATTACAGCATATGCGGTGAGGGCAGCTTTGCGGAGGGCGGATGCCCTCTTTTTTATTTTTTTCTTGGAGGTGGATTGACATTGATTAGACAGCTCGACAACCCCGTATCCCGTCATGAATATGTCCGCGTGGCCGAGGCGGCGGCATCGGCTTCCCAGTCCCGGCTTGAATGGTCGGGCATTCCGTCCCGAATCGTTTCCCGGCAGCGGCCACAGGATCGCTATACCGCCAGCTACACGGTAAGGGTCAGGCAGCTGATGCCGGCCTTCATCCAGCTTCATCTGCAAGGAGGCAGCTCGTTCCAGCATGAGCCGGACCCGCATACGGGTCTGTTCGCAGACGGGCTGCATCGACGGTTAGGCAAAGCGGCGGTGCGGACGCTCTACACGCTCGGCGCAGAGGAAGGCGAGGTGCAGCTGACAGTCCTGCCGGGACGCGGTTACGTGGTGGATGAGGTATGGCAGAAGGAGAGCAGCAGAAAAGCGGTGATGAGCGCTGGGCCTGTGCGTACCGAGGGTTCGTCTCCTGCAGTTGTAAACATGGAGGGCCAGCAGGATGCCGTATTGCTGATGGGGATGGATCCGGAGTTTGTGCTGGTGCGGGATGGACAGATTGTGCTCGCGTCCGAGTTCATGGACAGGGTCGGAACGGTCGGATGCGATTCGGTGCGCGACCAGGATCAGCTGATCTACCCGCTGGCAGAGCTGCGGCCAGATCCGCAGCCGGACCCGGAGGCGCTGCTGCTGGAGATGCGCAAGGCGCTGCGGGAAGCCTCCCGAATTGTGACGGACCGCTCGCTCGCCTGGAAAGCAGGAGGACTGCCTGTACCGGATTATCCGCTTGGCGGCCATATCCATTTCAGCGGGGTACCGTTAACGCTGCATCTTCTGCAGGCGCTGGACAATTATTTGGCGCTGCCGCTCCTGATTGTGGAGGACCCGCGGGCGAGGGGCCGAAGACCTCGTTACGGCTTTCTCGGCGATTTTCGCAGGCAGCCCCACGGCGGGTTTGAATATCGTACGCTGCCAAGCTTTCTGGTGTCGCCGTTTGTGACGAAGGTTGCGCTCTCCATTGCCTATCTGGTTGCCCGCTACAGCGACCGACTGCAGGCCAGACCGCTGAATACGGAACGGTACCACCGGGCTTTTTACGAAGGTGACGTCGATTTATTAAAGGAGTGTATGCCGGGGTGGCATCGGGATATGTCTTCCTTGCCGGAATATCCGAAATACGCATCGGAGATCGAGCGGCTGATGGCATTCATCCGGGAGAGCCGGACTTGGAATGAGAGCCGGGATATTCGCCCGCTATGGAACATTCCGGTCAAGCCGTAAGTCCATGCCGACAATTTCTGTTATAATAGAGGTCAAGCTTGAGAGGTATGGAGGTACGTCATGGCTAAATATACGCCGATGATTGAACAATATTTAAAGATAAAGGAACAAGCGCAGGATGCGTTTCTTTTTTTCCGTTTGGGCGATTTTTATGAAATGTTTTTTGATGATGCGATTCTGGCTTCGAAAGAGCTGGAAATTACATTAACCGGCCGGGAAGGGGGCGGGGATGAGCGCATCCCGATGTGCGGTGTCCCTTACCATTCCGCCGAGGGCTATATTCAACGTCTCATTGAAAAAGGCTACAAGGTGGCGATCTGCGAACAGATGGAGGATGCCTCCGCTGTCAAGGGTATGGTCCGACGGGAAATCGTCCGGGTGGTGACACCCGGCACGATCATGGACAGCAAGGTGGTTGGCGACAGGTCCAACAACTATATGGTGTGCGTGACCGGCACTGGCGGCTTGTACTCGCTTGCCGCGTGCGACCTGTCAACCGGGGAGCTGTACGTGACCTCGGTGCCGGCATCGGAGGAATGGCTGCGCGATGAGATCAATCTGTATGAGCCGTCTGAAATGATCGGCGATGCCGACCTGCTGGACGTCATCTCCGGGCAGATGCCGCCGGGAGGCCGGGCTGTGGTGTATACGCCTTGGGAACGCCGGGAGGACGAGCTGGTGAAATCCCAGTTCGGCGAGGCTGCCTGGGCCCGTCTGGAGGAGGAGCGCCGAATTTGCGTCTCGCTGCTGATCTCTTATTTAAGTGAGACACAGAAGCGTTCGCTCGGTCAGTTGACCGAGATTTCGTCGTATGAACCGGGGCAATACATGGTGCTTGATCCGTTCACAAGACGCAATCTGGAGCTGGTGGAGACGGTTCGCGAGCGCTCCAAGAAAGGATCGCTGCTGTGGCTGCTGGATCGGACGGAAACCTCGATGGGCGCGAGATTGCTGCGCCGCCGGATCGACAAGCCGCTGCTGTCCAAGAGCCGGATCGAGGAGCGGCTGGAGGCGGTTGAATATTTGTATCATCAGTACATACTCCGCGAGGATCTGCGCGGGGCGCTCAAGGAGATATATGATCTGGAGCGCCTCGTGGGGCGGATCGCCTTTGGCAGCGCCAACGGCCGGGATATGAATGCGTTGAAGCTGTCCTTGGGACAGGTGCCGGGCATCAAGGAGATGTGCGGCACTGCCGGGTCGGCGACGCTCCGCCGCCTGGCGGCGGAGATGGACGCCTGCGAGGACCTGCGCGAGCTGATCGAGGAAGCCATTGTCGATGATCCGCCGGTCTCGGTACGCGATGGCGGCATTATCAAGCCGGGCTTCCACGAACGGCTTGACGAGCTGCGCGAGGCCAGCACGAACGGCAAGCGCTGGATCGCGGAGCTGGAAGCCAGAGAGCGGGCGGAGACGGGCATCAAATCGCTCAAGATCGGCTATAACAAAGTGTTTGGCTACTTCATTGAAGTGACCAAGTCCAATCTGTCCTCGCTGCCGGAGGGACGCTATGAGCGCAAGCAAACGCTGGCTAATGCGGAACGTTTCGTCACACCGGAGCTGAAGGAGAAGGAGAGCCTGATTCTGGAGGCGCAGGAGAAGATGGTGGACCTCGAGTATGCGCTGTTCACTGAACTGCGGGACAAGCTGAACACCCAAGTATCCCGGCTGCAGAAGCTGGCTGAGAAAATCGCGGAAATTGATGTGTATCAATCACTGGCTGCGGTCAGCGCCGAGCACCGCTTCGTCAAGCCGGAGCTGAGCGAAGGGTACGATCTGATCGTCGAGGGCGGCCGCCATCCGGTGGTGGAGGCGGTCATGAAGGACACGTCCTTCGTCGCCAACGGCACGGAGCTGCGGAAGGACGGCTCGTCCATCCTGCTCATCACCGGCCCGAATATGGCCGGGAAGAGCACGTATATGCGCCAGGTGGCGCTGCTGTCGATCCTGGCGCAGATCGGCTGCTTCGTTCCGGCGGAGCGGGCGGTCATCCCGATGGTCGACCGCATCTTTACCCGGATCGGAGCAGCCGATGACCTGATTGGCGGCCAGAGCACCTTCATGGTGGAGATGGCCGACATTCAGGTGATGACAGACAAGGCAACGCCGCGCAGTCTGATCATTATTGACGAGCTGGGCCGGGGAACGTCGACCAGCGAAGGGATGGCGATTGCCCAGGCGGTCATCGAATACGTTCATGACCATATTGGCTGCAAAGCGCTGGTGTCCACGCATTTCCACGAGCTGGCTCATCTGCAGGAGAGCTTGTCTGGCCTGCGGAATTTCTCGATGGCGGTGCAGGAGAGCGGGGATAAGGTGCATTTTCTGCGCAAGCTTATTCCGGGCGCGGCAGACAGCAGCTACGGCATTTACTGTGCGCGTCTGGCCGGTCTTCCGCACAGCATTATCGAGCGCGCCTACGGGCTGCTGCAGGGACTGGAGCAGGTATCGCTGCTGGCTGTTGGCGCCGGTCAGGGAGCAGCCGCAGCTGCTGGTGGGCTGCCTGGCGATGGCAGCCCGCGCCCGCATGAAACTGGCGGGGCTGCCCCGCTGAAGGAGCTGCGGCGCAGCGAGCCAGAGGCGCAGGCTGATGAAGCGGTCGCCATCGCTAGCGGGACGGCTGAAGCTGCCGCAGAGCGCGGGCCAGCGCCGGGCGAGGTGATCCAGCTGTCGATTTTTGACGAGGCGGATACGGCGGCTGCAGAGCATGCGGATGCCCGGCGACAGACAGCGGCCGCAGCCGAGGCCGCAGCATTCGACCCTCAGGTGAAGGGCATTATCGATGCGGTAAAAGGAGCGGATGTCATGAATATGACTCCGCTTCAGGCGATGCAATTGCTGAATGAGCTGAAGCAGAAAGCCAGAGACTTGTAAACGGATTTGCCGTTTATTCATAAGAATCATAGATGATCGTTACCGTAACGGAGGTGGAACCATGGGAAAAATACATGTGCTGGACGAGCATATCGCCAACCAGATTGCTGCGGGTGAAGTGGTGGAGCGGCCGGCATCGGTCGTGAAGGAGCTGGTCGAAAATGCGATTGACGCCGGCAGCACGAGAATCGATGTAGCGGTGGAAGAAGGCGGTCTTGCCAGCATACGTGTCACCGATAACGGCTCGGGAATCGATCCGGAGGATTGCGAGACGGCATTTTACCGGCATGCCACCAGCAAAATTGTTGAAGGGCGCGATCTGTTCCGGATCACGAGCCTCGGATTTCGCGGCGAAGCGCTGCCGTCCATCGCCGCCGTATCGAAGGTGCGCCTTATTACTTCCAGCACGGGCGATGGGCAAGGACGAAAGATTGAGATCGAGGGCGGCCATCTGCGGGTGAATGAGGAGACGGCTGCAACAAGAGGAACGGATTTTCTGGTTAGGGAATTGTTTTACAATACCCCGGCAAGGCTTAAATATATGAAGACCATCCAGACCGAACTGGGTCACATCTCGGATTACATGTACCGGCTGGCACTGTCCAGGCCCGATATCGCCTTCACGCTTCGCCATAATGGCAATACATTGCTGCAGACGCTGGGCAATGGCGATGTGCTGCAGGTCATCGCGGCGGTGTACGGTACCCAGGCGGCCAAGGCGATGGTTGCGGTGCAAGCGGAGAATATGGACTACACGTTGAGCGGCTACGTCAGCCGTCCGGACTTTACGCGTGCCAACCGCAACGGGATGTCGCTCATCGTCAACGGCAGGTACATCCGGAATTATGGCCTGTTCCAGGCCATTCTGAGAGGGTATCACACCTTGCTGCCGATCAACCGCTTTCCGCTTGCCGTCCTGCAGCTGACGATGCATCCGTCGCTGGTGGATGTCAACGTCCATCCATCGAAGCTGGAGGTCCGGTTCAGCAAGGAGCCGGAGCTGTACTCGTTTGTCGAGGAAGAGATCCGGGGAGCGCACCAGCAGGAGGTGCTGATTCCGCGACCGGCCAAACAGCAGATTGGCAAGGGAGACGGCGGGTATATTCAGGAACAGCTGCGGTTTGCGCCAGGACAGACATCGCCTTCTGCTTCCCCTGAGCGGGACACAAGGGAGATGGATGCACCAGCCTCGCCGCCGTCATCCGGGAACGCGTCTGCGCGGGTAGACCGGGACGCTGCATCGCTCCCTTCGGAGCCGTGGGGAGGCGGATTCGCCGCCGGCAGCGCCCAAGGCGCCGCGACAAGGCCGCCACAGGATGGGCAGGCCTATCGTGCAGGGCAAGGGTCATCCGCCTCGTCTGCGCAAATGAGAGAGACGGCAGCAGCCTCCAGTTATCAGTCGGATTACCGGAAGGCTCCTGCATCCGCTGGCAGCCCTAATGTGGCTGCTGTGACCCGGGAATGGCTGCAGAGCGCAGCCGGACCGACGCCGGAAATACCGGCGTTTCCCGAGCTATCCTATATCGGGCAGCACCACGGGACCTATATCGTGGCCCAAAATGACAGCGGCCTGTATCTGATCGATCAGCATGCCGCACATGAACGGATCAACTACGAGTTTTATTACGAGAAGTTTGGCAATCCGGCGGATGCTTCGCAGGAGCTGCTGCTGCCGATAACGCTGGAGTTTACGCCAGCTGAAGCGGAGAAGCTGAAGGAGCGGCTGCACTGGTTTGAACAGGCGGGCGTTTATCTGGAGTTTTTTGGCGGGCAGACGTTTCTGGTCAGATCCCATCCGTTCTGGTTCCCTCAAGGCGATGAGAAGGAGCTGATTGAGGAAATGGCGGAATGGGTGTTGAGCGAGCGCAATATTGATGTTGCGAAGCTGCGGGAGAAATCGTCCATTCTCTGCTCCTGCAAGGCGTCGATCAAGGCCAATCAGAAGCTGACCGAGCAGGAAGCAATGAAGCTGATCGAGCGGCTCGCTGCCTGCCGTCAGCCGTATACCTGCCCGCACGGGCGACCGATTATCGTCTCCTTTTCCGCCTACGATCTGGAGAAAATGTTCAAGCGTGTTATGTAGACGGCAAGGAGGAGTATCATGATTATAACTACTGGAGAAGCCGAGGCGCCTGACATTGTGGAGCGCGCACGGCAGCTCGCCAGGGAAACCGGTTGCCGGTACGTCCGGCGCTGCGGCATGTCGGTTCGTAAGCTGGCTGCCAAAGCCGGGGACGATACCGTTCTGGTCGTGCTGAGCGGCAATGTCCGGCTCAGCGGGCCGGACGGTGCGGTGATGGAGTTTCATCCCAGCATGGGGTTTATTCGACTGAAGCGGGTGCTGAAAGGCATCCCGGACCCGATGCTGGAAGCAGCAGGGATGGAGGAAGGCGACTCGGTCATCGATTGTACGGCCGGTCTCGGCTCAGACTCGCTTGTATTCTCGGTCAAGAGCGGGCCTCGTGGCCGGGTCGTCGCGCTGGAAAGCTCCCTGCCGCTGTATGCGCTGCTCAAGGAGGGGCTGCGCTGCTATGAGAGCCAGCTGGAGGCCAGCGATGACGCGATGCGGCGTATTGAGGTCAGGCACGGGCATCATCTCGACTATTTGCGCGCTTTGCCAGACCGCAGCGTGGATATCGTCTATTTTGACCCGATGTTTCGCGAGCCGCTCACGGATTCCGCTGCGATCCATCCGCTCCGGCTGTACGCCAATGGGGAGCCGCTGGATGCTGACAGTGTCAGGGAAGCGGTCCGGGTAGCGAGAAAATCCGTGGTGATGAAGGAATCGAGATTCAGCGGGGAGTTTGAGCGGCTGGGCTTTGCGGTCCCGGAGCGGGGAACATCGAAAATAACGTACGGAGTGATTTCCATTGACAGTTGACAGTAAACCGAAATTGCTCGTGCTGATCGGCCCGACAGCGGTCGGAAAGACGAGAATGAGCATCGAAATCGCCAAGGCATTCGGCTGCGAGATCATATCCGGAGATTCGATGCAGGTGTATCGGGGGATGGATATCGGAACCGCCAAAATCAAGCCGGATGAGATGGAGGGGATCCCCCACCATCTGATTGATATTCATGATCCGGAACATGCCTATTCGGCGGCCGAATTTCAGGAGCAGGCGACCCGCATCATCCAGGAAGTAGGAGACCGGGGACGCCTGCCGTTCATTGTGGGCGGCACCGGGCTGTACATTGAATCCGTCTGCTACGGCTTCCGGTTCTCGGAAGGGGGCGCCGACGAGGCGTTCCGGCAGGAGCAGCTCCGCTATGCGGAGGAGCACGGGGCCGAAGCGCTGCATCAGCGGCTGCATCAAATTGATCCGGAGATGGCCGGAAAGCTTCATCCGAATGACTTGCGGCGGGTCGTGCGGGCGCTGGAAGTATATCATTTGACAGGTGTCCCGCTGTCAGCCCAATTGGCGTCCCAAAAGAAGGAATCTCCCTATCAACTATGCCTTATCGGTTTGACAATGGATAGGCAAATGCTATATAAACGTATTGAAGAACGTATCGATCAGATGCTGGGCGAGGGACTCGTTGACGAGGTGGCGTTCCTGCTTGGCAGAGGCTTTGGACCGAGCCTCGTGTCCATGCAGGGACTCGGATATAAGGAGATCGTTTCGTATCTTCAAGGACAATGCAGCTATGAAGATGCGGTCGAGCTGCTCAAGCGGGATACGCGCCGATTTGCAAAACGCCAGCTGTCATGGTTCAGGCATATGAAGGACATCGAATGGGTGGATGTATCGAACCCGGCAAATTTTTCGGCTAATTATGAAAAAATCCGTGCTATAATAGCAGGAAAGTTCGGCTCAAATCTTGAATATACTTCAAAACAATCTAATTGATCCATTGGGGGTACGGCTAATGAACAAGTCCATTAACATCCAAGATACGTTCTTGAACCAACTGCGCAAAGAGAACATTCCGGCCACGGTATACCTGACAAACGGTTTTCAAATCCGTGGAACGATCAAGGCATTTGATAACTTTACGATCGTGATCGACAGCGATGGCCGTCAGCAAATGGTGTACAAGCATGCCATCTCCACGTTCATGCCGCAGCGCAATGTTTCCCTGATGCAGGATAACAGCAGCGAAGAATAAACCCGATCTGCTGATTGATTCCCTGGGTCCGAAACATACGGTTACAAAAGCATTTGAAACTTTTTCGTCTATAATTCGTTTAGTTGTATAAGGAGTGCAGAGAGCAACCTGAAAAGGTTGTTCTTTTCGTTCCGACGTCATCTGATGCGAACAGGTTCTAGTATATCCCGCAAGGGAGCAAGGAGGGGGACAAATGGCTGGAAAAGATAACGAGATGTCCAGGGTAAAGAAAAATAAACCAACACCCGCAGCTGGCAAAAAAACAGCCAAAAAGAAAAAAGGCAGAGGGAAGCGCATTGCATGGGCTTTGTTCTTCACAGCTGTATTTGCAATATTTTGTGCGCTGGCCGGCTATTTGTTCATCATGATCAGCGGCGAGAAGCTGCTGGAGCAAAATCAGGATAAATTGACGGCTTACGGAACTTCCAAAGTATATGACCGCAACGGTGTCCTTATGGGCGAACTGTCCATTCAGAAGAGCGACCCGGTTAAATATGAAGATATTCCCGAATTGCTGGTGGCGGCGTTTATCGCAACAGAGGACAAACGCTTCATTGAGCATAACGGGGTGGACATCTGGGCGATCGGACGGGCGGCCGTAAAGGATATTATGGCCCGCTCGATGGTCGAGGGCGGCAGCACGATCACCCAGCAGCTGGCGAAAAACATATTCCTCACGCGTGACAAGACATTCTTCCGGAAAGCGACGGAGATGTCGATCGCCTTGGCGCTTGAGCGGAATCATACCAAAGAAGAAATTTTGGAGATGTATTTGAATCGGATCAACTTCGGGGGTCCGTATTATGGCATTAAAGCGGCCTCCATTCGCTATTTTGGCAAATCCAATCTGGATGATCTGGAGCTATGGGAAATGGCGACACTGGCGGCTATGCCGAAGGGGCCTTCCCGCTACAATCCGCTCAAAAACCCGGACCTTTCCAAGGAGCGGCGTGCGGTTGTGCTGACGCTGATGGCGCAGCAGGGCTACATCTCGCAGGAAGAGGCGGAGGAAGCGAAGAAGGTGGACTATACGTACAAGCCGCCTGAAAGCAAGCAGCATTACACCGCCTTTATCGATTATGTGATGGAAGAAGCGGAGGAGAAGCTGAACTTAACCGAGGATGATCTGAACGTTGGCGGCTATCAAATCTATACAACGATGGATATGAACGCACAGCGTGCGGTCGAAGATGAGTTCAACAATCCGGCGAACTTTGAGGAAAGCCCGGATGATCAGCCCGTGCAGGGCTCCATGGTTATCATCAACCAGGAAACCGGCGGCATTGTGGCGATTTCCGGCGGCCGAGACTATATGCGGGGCGGATTCAACCGGGCGACGGACAGCCGCCGTCAGCCTGGCTCTTCCCTGAAGCCGATCGTTTCTTACGCGCCGGCGCTGGAGAGCGGAGAGTTCAGCAAGGATTCCAGGCTGAGCAACAAGCAGCAGTGCTTCGGCAACTATTGTCCGAGAAACCTACACGGTTATTCCGAGACGATCAGTATGTCGGATGCGATCCAGAACTCGGAGAACATTCCGGCGGTGTGGCTGCTGAATCATATCGGTGTGAAAACCGGCGTTAATTTTGCTCAGAAGCTCGGCATTCAAATGACCGAAAAGGATATGAACCTGTCGCTTGCCCTTGGCGGGATGAGTACAGGCACCAATACGTTTGAGATGGCCCAGGCGTTCAGTGCGTTTGCCAATGGAGGCCAGCTGAACGAAGCGTTTGCCATTAAGCAGATTAAAGACAGCAAAGGCAAAATCATTTACGAGAACAAGGGACGCAACGCCGAACGCGTCATGAGCGAATCAACAGCGATTCAGATGACGGAAATGATGCAGCGCGTCGTTCAGGACGGTACTGGACGCAATGCCCGAATCAGCAGGCCGGTAGCCGGTAAAACAGGCACCACGCAGAGTGGTTATGAAGGCATCAGCTCGAACCGTGACGTGTGGTTCGTCGGATATACGCCGGAGCTGACGGCAGCAATATGGATGGGTTATGATCAGCCCGATCGCCAGCATCTGCTGAAGCGAAGCAGTTCGATGTCCGCGGCGATGTGGGGTAAGATTATGGAGAAGGCGGTGCAGGGTTATGAAGCGAAATCATTCCCGAGCATGGAAGCCGAAACGCCTCCACCGGAGCAAAACCATGAGCTCGCCGCAGTAACCGGTCTGACGGGCTCGTATGATGAGCAGAGCCTCAGCGTCAAGCTGAGCTGGAACCCGGTTGAAGGAAACGGTATTATGTACCGCGTCTATCGCAAGGAAACGTCAGAGGCTGAATACAGACGGATTCTGGATGTGAGCGGAACCTCTATGGATGATATGAGCGCATTGGAAGGCCTGACATACGAGTATTATGTGACGGCCTATGATCCAGCTACAGATACCGAGTCCGAGCGTTCCAACATCGTGCAGATTGTCGCTGCCGGCGAACTGCCGCCGGAGGACCCGGAAGAACCGGATTCGGAGGAGATCATCGATCCTGACATCCCGGACGACGGGACCGGCGGGATTGAAGATCCGGGCATGATCGATAATCCTGGAAATCAGGGCGACCAAGGTCAAGGAGGCAGCCCGGATCAGAACCAAGGGCCGGGCCGTGGCAATGGAAACGGCGGCAATGGCAGTGGTCCAGGTCAGGGGAACGGTCCCGGCAGCAATGGTCCAGGTGCCGGAGACGGGGCCGGAGGATCCCCAGACGGCTCTGAGAACGGGGGCGACTCCAATACCGGTGAAGACACTGGTGACAGCGTATCGGAGCCGGAAGTGGAGACGGTACCCGGAACGGTAGTGACACCGGAACAGCCAACCGAACCGACCGACAATCCATGAATGAAGCGCGAGCAGCGGGGTGTCCCCCCTCTGGCTCGCGTTTTTTTCGGTTCATAGCCAGCCTGCGAAGGAAGGAATTTATAGAAAGGGCTTGCGGTTGGCCTGATGCGGTTGAGTAAATGACGGATTTTGAGTGTACAATCCAAATGTGGTAAGCTGAGAATACGATATGGGGAGGAAAAGTTCCATGAAACGTAAATTCGGAGATCGGGCAAATTGGCGCCGAATCACCCGTCGGCACTTCACTTCCCGTTATGTGGAATGTGAGCAATTCACAGGATATCTCACTTTATATACCATATATGGACTGAAGGAACCTTTATGGAAAACTTACGGCAGCCATACATACCGCATAGCGGATAAAGGTTACTCCTGGCTTCAGTACTATCCGAAGGACAGTCATTATATTGTGACCGCCATGTTTGATGACAAACGGAATATTATCCAGTGGTACATCGATATATGCAAGAAACAAGGCGTGACCGATCAAGGGGTTCCCTGGTTTGATGATCTGTACCTTGATGTCGTTGTCGTCAGCAACGGTGAGGTGTTCCTGCTGGATGAAGATGAATTGGAGGAAGCGCTGCAGCGAAATGATATCACCCGCGACGATTATCAATTGGCGAAGGCGACGGCGCGCAAGCTGCTGCGGGCGATTGATGCGCATGAATTCCCGTATTTCATGATGTCTCTTAAACATCGCAATCGGCTGTTTCATAACGGGGAATTTAGGAGGAAGAAATGATGGAACAGGATGTGTATCTGAGGCGCATGACCGCCGCGATCCAGAAAGGGCAGAAGCGGAAGAGGCGCCAGGGACGAAGCCGGCTTGGGCGCAGGCTTGTATTCGTCGGCATTGGCCTCCTGCTGCTGGGCGCCATGTGGACAGGTTACATCGTATGGAAAATCGAAAGCGCGGTTAGTGCGCCAGCGGAGCAGGCCGATGTCGGCATCATACTGGGCGCTTCCATGTGGGGAGAAGAGCCGAGCCCGGGTTTGCGCGAGAGACTGGAGCATGCTCTGGAGGAATACCGCCAGGGGCGGTTTGAGAGTTTCATCGTCAGCGGCGGTCTGGATGCCCCGGGTATGAAGTATACGGAGGCGGAAGGGATGCGCAACTATCTCGTGCAGGCTGGGGTGCCTGAAGAGCGGATCTATCTTGAAAATGAAGCGACAAGCACATATGAAAATCTGCTGTTCAGCCAACAGATCATGCAGGAGCAGGGCTGGGTAACAGCTCTGATTATGACCCATGACTACCACGGGTCAAGGGCGATGGAGATTGCTCGTGTGTTGGGGTATGAGGAGCCTACGATATCCTTGACGGAATCTACCGTCCTGCCGATGGCCAAGCATAAGTCGAGAGAGGTTCTTGCTTATACCAAATGGAAGATGGACAGAGCGCTTCTGGCGCTAGGCTGGCGATAAGGCGAAACTTCTAATATGCAGGCTGTCAATAGAATACATTGGAATAGATAGTCAGCCCTTTGGATAAAGAGGTGAGAGCAATGAACGGGCGTGCAACGGCCGCTGGCGGCCGGTCTGAAGGACGGCCATCGAGACAGATCAATGTCGTGCTCCGCAGCAGCGAACCGCCGCTGATCAGCAGCACGGCTCCCGAGCGCGAACCGGCTCCTTCCCCGAACGCCGTTTCACAGCACAGTCTATTCCAGGACATTCAGAAGGAACTGGACCAATTGGTTGGTCTGGAGCAGATTAAAGAGCTGGTATTTGAAATTTACGCTTTGCTTCAGATTGCCCGCATGCGCTCAGATGCCGGGCTCATCAGCGACGGACATGTATTCCATATGATTTTCAAGGGGAATCCCGGCACGGGCAAAACAACGGTGGCGCGCATCGTTGCCAAACTGTTTCAGAAGATGGGCGTGCTCAGCAAGGGCCATCTGGTCGAGGTGGAACGAGCCGATCTGGTCGGCGAATATATCGGGCATACAGCGCAAAAAACAAGGGATTTGGTAAAAAAGGCGCTGGGGGGAATCCTGTTTATTGATGAGGCTTACAGCCTGGCAAGAGGCGGGGAGAAAGATTTTGGCAAGGAAGCGATTGACACGCTTGTAAAGGCGATGGAGGACCATAAGAATCAATTTATTTTGATTTTGGCGGGGTATAGTGAAGAGATTGATTTTTTTATGAGCACGAACCCCGGGCTTCATTCCAGGTTTCCGATTCAGATGGATTTTCCGGATTACAATCTGGACCAGCTGATCCAAATTTCAGAACTGATGGCGAAGGAGCGGGATTATATTCTGATGCCGCAGTCGCTCGTCAAGCTGAAAGAACATTTGCAGAACGAACGGGAGAACGGGAGTCATTCGTTCAGCAATGCCCGCTACGTCCGCAATCTAATCGAGAAATCCATCCGAAATCAATCGGTGCGCTTGCTGAATCAGTACGTGACCGGGAATCCGGGTAAGCTGGAACTGATGACACTCAGGCCGGAAGACTTCAGGTTTAACGGAAAAATACCATGATTTATGACCATTCAGCGTTGATAATAAACTTACCGCCATACCGCGTGCCGCTCTGTGCAACAACGGCTCTCTTGCAAGCTTGCAAGGGAGAAGAGAGCTGATTCATAACCGCGCCCGCGGTTTGGTATGTTACAAGAGACTTTACAGGCAAAAAGGAGCAGGATACATGGCAAACAAGACACATGACACCGTATCAGCGCTTGAGGATAAAGCAATTCTGGTCAGTTTGGTGACCGATAGTGTGAAGCGTTCGGGCATTGATCCCGAGGAGTCTCTTCTGGAGCTTGTGCAGCTTGCCGAGACGGCAGGCGTGGAAGTGCTTGATGTGATTACTCAAAACCGGGAGACCCCGGATTCCAAATGGTTTATCGGTAAAGGCAAAGTGGAAGAGCTGCGCATGGCGATCGACGGCCTGGGCGCATCCACGGCGATCTTTGATCAGGAGCTCTCCGGCGCCCAGGTCCGCAACCTGGAGGAAGCGCTTGATGTGAAGATAATCGACCGCACGCAGTTGATTTTGGATATTTTCGCACAGCGGGCCAAAACACGGGAAGGGATTATCCAGGTCGAGCTGGCACAGCTCACCTATTTGCTTCCAAGACTGTCAGGTCACGGGAAGAATCTATCACGTCTCGGTGGAGGCATCGGGACGCGGGGACCTGGTGAGAGCAAGCTGGAGACCGATCGTCGGCATATCCGGGACCGGATCAGCGATTTGAAGCGTCAGCTTGACGAGGTGACTCGCCATCGCAAGCTGCACCGGGAGCGCCGGAAAAAGAGCGGTGCGATTCAGGTCGCGCTCGTTGGTTACACGAATGCAGGCAAGTCTACACTGCTCAACCGGTTAACCGCATCGGACGTTTATGTGGAGAATCAGCTGTTTGCGACGCTGGATCCGACATCGAGAGTGCTTGAGCTGCCGAGCGGCAAAGAAGTTGTGCTGACCGATACCGTCGGTTTCATTCAAAATCTGCCGCATGACCTGATCGCAGCTTTTCGGGCGACGCTGGAGGAGGCTAATGAAGCGGATCTGATTCTGCATGTGGTGGATGCATCCTCGACGATGCGGGAATCTCAAATGGACGTTGTGCAGTCGATTCTGGAGGATCTTGGCGCGGCCGAGAAGCCGCAGATCGTTCTGTTTAACAAAAAGGATGCGTGCCAACCTGAACAGCTGGAGATGCTGCCATCGGGGGATGGATACTTGAAGATTAGCGCTTATGATGAAGCCGATCTGAATACGGTCCGGGAAGTGATTCAGGACCGGCTGTCCGGAGGCAATGTCAGGTTCCGGATTCCGGCTGACCGCGGTGACCTGCATGCTGTCGTCTATCGTGTCGGGGACGTGCTGGAACAGTCATTCGACGAGAATGACCTGATCTATGAAGTGCGGATCAATACAGCGGATTACGAGAAATCCGGTTATCTGCTTGAAGATTTTATCGAGAAGTAAGGGATTGTAAGCATCAAGCCGCCCTGCTGGCGGAAGCTTAGGAGCAGGGCGGCATTCATTATTATTTCACGTGTTGACGGGGGAGAGAACAGCTGGTTATGGCAACATTTTCGGAGGAATTATTGCAACTGGGCCGCACTGTAGAAGAGAAGATCGCCGGGAAAGTGCGGGAGATCGATCACATCGTAGATACGAATCAATGGAAGGTGATCGAGGCGTTTCAGCGCCGTCAGGTCAGCGATTTTCATTTTTCCGGTTCCACGGGTTATGCTTATAATGACCGTGGCCGCGAAGTGCTGGATGAAGTATACGCGGACGTATTCGGGGCCGAATCGGCTCTGGTGCGTCCTCATTTTGCGTCGGGAACGCATACGATATCCACCGCGCTGTTCGGGGTGCTAAGGCCCGGCGATGAGCTGATCTACATTACGGGGCGTCCTTACGACACCCTGCACAAGGTGATCGGACAACCTGGAGATGGAACGGGATCGCTGCGTGACTTTGGCATCGGTTATGGCGAAGTTGCGCTAACAGCGGATGGAGAAGTGGATTGGGAGGCTGTTGAGGCAGCGGTCACCCCGGCTACGAAGGTGATCGGGATTCAGCGTTCTCGCGGATATGACTGGCGGGCTTCCTTTACCGTTCAACAGATCGGCGAAATGGTAGAGCGTATTCGGGCGATCCGTTCCGATCTGATCGTGTTTGTGGACAATTGCTATGGGGAGTTTACCGAGGAATTGGAGCCTACCCAAGTCGGTGTTGACCTGATGGCGGGCTCGCTTATTAAAAATCCGGGGGGCGGGCTGGCCGAGACCGGCGGTTATATTTGCGGCAAGGCACGTTATGTGGATCAGGCGGCCTATCGTCTGACAGCGCCGGGTATCGGGCGCGAGGTTGGAGCGATGCTCGGGACGACCCGAGGCATCTATCAGGGGTTGTTTATGGCTCCGTCCACGGTTGGACAAGCTATTAAAGGAAGTATTTTTGCTGCGGCGATGTTTGAGGAGGTGGGATTTCAGACGAAGCCAAGTTGGCAGGAATCGCGGACGGATCTCATTCAAGCTGTCTCATTTGCCAGTGCAGATCAGCTGATCTCATTTGTCCAGGGCATTCAGAAGGCGGCTGCGGTCGACAGTCATGTCGTTCCGGAACCATGGGATATGCCGGGTTACGAGCATCCGGTTATTATGGCAGCTGGAACATTCATTCAGGGCGGAAGCCTCGAGCTGTCTGCCGATGCCCCGATCAGAGCTCCGTATATCGGCTATATGCAGGGAGGTTTAACGTATTCCCATGTTAAATATGGGGTACTTATGGCACTTCAGAGTATGAAAGATTATAAACTTCTGTGAGTTAAGCTTACATGTGGTTGACGTGTCTGATTAGGAAATGTACAATAAGATCAGAATAGACCACTTGGAAGGTTGATGAGATATGGGTGATGAGATTCGCAGGAATATGGCGCTATTTCCAATCGGCATCGTAATGAAGCTAACGGATCTATCCGCCAGACAAATTCGTTATTATGAACAGCACAACTTGATTGTCCCTGCCCGTACTTCGGGCAACCAACGCCTGTTTTCCTTTAATGATGTTGAGCGCCTGCTGGAGATTAAGGCTTTAATCGAGAAGGGTGTCAATATCGCCGGGATCAAGCAGGTAATGAATCCTGTAACGAAAGAGTCGGAGGAGGCTACTGTCATTACGGCAGATACTGAGAATAAACGCCGTGAGATGTCAGAGTCCCAGCTACGCCGTTTGCTCAAGCAGGAATTGGTTACAGGCAAGCGGCCGGGTCAGGTTTCGTTGATTCAAGGTGAGCTATCCCGGTTCTTTAATAAATAAGGATTCGATGCTTATGGGTAGTAAAATTGTCATTTTTATAAGGGAGAGGATACAGTGAGCTACACTAAAGAGGACATTTTGCGCATTGCCAAAGAGGAAAATGTTCGGTTTATCCGTTTGCAATTTACCGATTTGCTGGGAACGATCAAGAACGTTGAGATTCCGATTAGCCAGCTGCCTAAAGCGCTTGACAATAAAATGATGTTTGACGGTTCGTCCATCGAAGGCTACGTGCGGATCGAGGAATCGGATATGTACCTGTATCCGGACCTGGATACATGGATGATCTTCCCTTGGGTGTCGGAAGTTCGTGTAGCGCGTCTGATCTGTGACGTGTACATGCCGGACGGAACGCCGTTTGCAGGCGATCCTCGCGGAATTCTGAAGAGATGCCTGAAGGAAGCGGAGGAGATGGGTTTCACTTCGATGAACGTGGGACCGGAACCGGAATTCTTCCTGTTCAAGACCGACGAGAAGGGCAATCCGACCACCGAGTTGAATGACCAAGGCGGATACTTCGACCTGGCTCCTACGGACCTTGGCGAGAACTGCCGTCGCGATATCGTGCTGACACTGGAAGAGATGGGCTTTGAGATCGAGGCGTCCCACCATGAGGTAGCTCCTGGCCAACACGAAATTGACTTTAAATATGCGGATGCCATCAAAGCGGCAGACCAGATCCAAACATTCAAACTCGTTGTTAAGACGATTGCTCGCAAGCATGGTCTGATTGCAACGTTCATGCCTAAACCGCTGTTCGGAATGAACGGATCGGGCATGCACTGCAACTTGTCTCTATTTAAAGGCGACCAGAACGCCTTTGTCGATGTGAATGATCCGCTCGGCCTGAGTGCAACAGCGCGTTATTACATGGCGGGAATTCTGAAGCATGCGCGTGCTTTTGCAGCGATCACGAACCCGACGGTCAACTCTTACAAGCGTCTGGTTCCTGGATATGAAGCGCCTTGCTACGTTGCCTGGTCCGCGAGTAACCGCAGTCCGATGATCCGGATTCCGGCATCCCGTGGCCTGAGCACTCGGATTGAGGTGCGCAACCCAGATCCGGCTGCGAACCCTTACCTGGCTTTGGCTGTTATGCTGAGAGCTGGACTGGACGGCATTAAGCGCGAGCTGTCGCTTCCGGCTCCGATCGACCGGAACATCTATGTGATGACCGAAGAAGAGCGCATTGAAGAAGGCATCCCTAGCTTGCCTGCAAGCCTGAAGGAAGCGCTGAGCGAGCTGATCCGCAGCGAAGTGATTTCTGAAGCGCTGGGCGATCACGCACTGGCTTACTTCTATGAGCTGAAAGAGATTGAATGGGATATGTACCGTACCCAAGTACATCAATGGGAACGCGATCAGTACATTACGATGTATTAATTTCAACATGTGCCCAAACCCCTTGCGCCGTCTGGTGCAAGGGGTTTTTGTATGGCTAGACGGATTAGCAAATGGTTGGCGAGCCGGACAGTATCCGATGGGTCGTCGCTGAAACGGGGCAAGGGCCGGCCAATTCCTAACCAAACAAGCATGCTAGAGAAAGGGACGAAAAGTTAAGAAGGAAGAAACGTGGGAAATGGATGCCGGGGCTTGGCGATGAACAATTTTATTTAGCAGTACAAAAAAACGAGGCTGTTCCCCGCAGGTTAGCGGGAAGCAGCCTCGATTTCATGTTCAGTGGCTTTCGATTAAATCAGTGTACGTCTCTGAACAGTCCAATGACCTTGCCAAGAATGGTAACATGATTCAGGCGCAGCGGCTCATAGGTTGGATTCTCCGGTTGGAGGCGAATGTGATCCTTTTCTTTGTAGAAGGTCTTAACAGTCGCTTCATCGTCCTCGGTCATCGCTACGACGATGTCTCCGTTATCAGCGGTCTGCTGCTGCCGGACGATGACATAGTCACCATTATAGATGCCTGCATCAATCATACTGTCCCCGACAACCGACAGCATGAACACTTTATCATCACCTACATAATGCTGAGGGAGAGGGAAGTAGTCTTCAATGTTCTCGGTAGCCGTGATCGGCACACCTGCGGTTACTTTCCCGACAACAGGAACTCTGGCGATCGTATGGGTGAACATATGGCTGGTCTCGGATTCCTCTTGCCCCAGCAGCTCGATTGCTCTTGGTTTCGTCGGGTCACGGCGGATTAAGCCCTTCTTCTCCAGGCGGTCCAGATGCCCGTGAACGGTAGAACTGGAAGCCAGTCCGACAGCTTCCCCGATTTCCCGGACGGATGGAGGGTAACCTTTGCTGCGAACCTCATTGCGGATAAACTCTAGTATCGCCAGTTGGCGGCTGGATATTTTCGACATGCCGTATCAACCCCACTTAGTAACGTTTGGTAAAATTATAACATAGAACCTCCGTTCGTACAAACATAAGTTCTAAAAAAATAATAGAACAAATGTTCCTTGAACCTATTGAATCAAACAGGTGTTCGTGTTATATTAAGAGCATAAGAGAACACCTGTTTGGGGAGATGATGTTTTCATGTTGAGATACAGTACATACCGGAGCATTTATGATACGGTTCCTGCACAGCAGGAGAGCGTAGCAGAGAGATGGATGAAGCGCGCAAGACAGCATATGTCGACGATTCCGGCGATCAAGATCGTTTTGCTTCTTTTTATTATTGTATCGGGATGGACAGGCGCTTATACGGTGTTTGCGGGCGGCGCGGACAAGCCGGTTCAAGCGGTCGAGTTTATTGTCCAACCTGGAGACTCACTGTGGAGCATCGCTTCTAGTCAGAAACCGAAGAATACAGATACACGTGTGTATCTTGAACATATACGGCGTTACAATGGGCTGAAGGGGACGGAGATTCAAGCAGGGGAAGTGTTGAAGCTGCCTGTATGGTAAGGCTCGTGACCTGTTTTATTTGGTTGCTCCTTGTCGATTAGAGAGATGATATCCTTGTTGTGATCGAGACGGGGGATTCATCAGTACACGCTGATCGCTCAATTAAAGCGTCATTCCTTTTATGATGCTTTAATTTATGATTATATGCTGATACAGAGCGATTTCTATATTGTACCGGACATCACGTCTTTTCCTCCATGATGTTGTTCCAGAGCTTGTTCGGGCTGCGCGCCTTGACAAGCTCTATTCGTCATGTTTAAGTTATAATGATATTGGGAATGGAGGAGAAGTTATGGATATCGATACATTGGTTGAACGCATTAATGTTTTAGCCCGTAAACAAAAAAACGAGGGCTTGACCGAAGAAGAGCTGAAGGAAAGAGCAGAGCTTCGGGAAATTTATCTTAACAATATTCGCAAAAACTTCAGGCAACAGCTGGAGTCCATCGAGTGGGTAGATGACAACGACCAAAAAGGTGGCCCTAGATTGAAGCATTAAATGTTATATACAGCCTGATCCATCCCGGTCCCGATATGCACAGCAGCGGTACCATGAGATGGTTAGGTTCTTTATTATATGGAAGATGCCTGTTCAGGAGGCAGTCACAATCCTGAAGAATGATCATCGCTTAACATTGGACATTATTTTGGGAGGTCATGTATGTCACGGTCGTGGGAAAGAAAAGTGAACAAAAATATGGCGCAGCTTAACAAGCAGCGGAAAAAGCAGGGGCTGTCAGGTTATCAAGGCTCGGGTACGGCAGGATCAGCGGATATTTTCAGAGGACGCAAGTATGTGCTTCCGATCATCTTGCTGGCATTAGCCGCATTGTATGCGTTGCTCGGCACTTTTACAACGGAAGAGGGCCAAAGCAACAGCGTGCTCAACTGGGTTGGCGTCAGCTTGTATATACTGCTTGCTGTTATGATCTTTCTGCGCAAGCCGTATCTCAAGGTTGAGAAAGCGGCAGTTTCCACCTTTAAATTCAACCGTGAGCGTCGTCTAAACGTCTCAGAAATTGAGAAAATTCTGATTGCTGACGGTTCCGTGGTTATTCAAGGCAAGGGACGCGGCGGCAACTGGGTATTTTCTCGCTTGATTAACCGATATGATACGAAGGCGATGGGCGAAAGACTTGAAGAGTTTGCCAAGGTACATCATATTCCGGTTGAACGCAGCTGATATCCGTTACAGGCTACTAGGGTGTTAATGAGGGGGAGAGATAATGGGGAAACTGGCGGTAGTGTTTGATCTGGACGATACGTTGTTGTGGGATGAGCGCAGTGTGGAAGAGGCGTTTGAGGCAACCTGCCGGACAGCGGCCGAGCATACCGGTGTGAATGCATCGGAACTGTTGGCTTCGGTCCGTGAAGAGGCCAGAGCGTTATATGAGTCATACGATACCTATGCATTTACCAAAATGATCGGCATTAATCCGTTTGAAGGTCTGTGGGCAAATTTCACCGCTGGCGAACAGCCGGAGTTCCGGCAGCTTCAGCAATTGGCGCCGGTCTACCGGAAAGAGTCCTGGCGCAGGGGGCTGCTGCGCTGCGGGATCGATGACGAGACATTGGCAGCTTCCTTGGCGGACCAGTTCGGCGCTGAGCGTAGAGCACGCCCTTATGTATATGAGGAGACCTATGAAGTGCTGAAATATTTGCAAGGCAAAGTGAAGCTGCTGCTGTTGACCAACGGCAGTCCGGACTTGCAGCAAGAGAAGCTGGATGGCGTGCCGGAGCTTTCCCCTTATTTTGATCACATTGTCATTTCGGGCAGCTTCGGCAAAGGGAAGCCGGATGTTTCCATTTTCACTCACGCTTTAGGGCTGCTCGGGATTGAGCCCCAGGATGCTGTGATGGTCGGGGACAAGCTGACTACCGACATTAAAGGCGGGAACGCAGCGGGAATGACTACGGTCTGGATCAATCGAACCGGCCGCCCTCATGATCCGGAGATTACCCCTGATTATGAAATCAAACATTTGACCGAGCTGTATGCGATTCTGTCCGAAGTATAGAATAGCATGGATGGCTCGGGGATATGATGAAACACCGAAATGGAAATAGGGAGGCTCGTGGAGCGGCTGTAAAGCCGCTTTACGGGCTTTTTTTATATAGCTCTGTGATGTTCGTCACACAATTGTAAGGGGAATGAGATAGAAAAAAAAGGAGATTACAATATAATAAGGAGAACGAAGTAAAATTAGCGCTAAGATGTCGGCATGGGGTGTCGGCGACGATTTGGCGGATGATATAACGAGGTGGACGTGTATGTCGAGGAAGAAGATGGCTTTATTTGCTGCGATGGTGTTGATGGCAGTCGCGCTTTCGGCTTGCAGTGATGGCGATGCCAAAGGCGTCGATGACGAGATGATGCTGGAGCCGATTCTCGTTGATCTTACCCTAAGTCCGGATACAATCCAGGTCGGCGAGACAGTGGCAATTCAGGCCAAGGTTACGCATGGCGGAGCTCCGGTTGAAGATGCGGACAAGGTAGAGTTCGAATTTGCGATGCAGGGCGGCGGCCTGCAGGTCACCGTACCTGTACAGCATGCGGGAGACGGGGTGTACCAGATGGACAAATCATTTGATCGTCCCGGTACATACCGTGTGATTTCGCATGTAACAGCCAGAGGCCAGCATTCGATGCCGCTCAAGGAGCTAACCGTATTGACATCCGATGAATAGACAAAAGGCAGTGCCTGAACCCTTCGTGAATCGGCGGGGCGGCACTGCCTTTCTCGTTGCGAACGCTTCTGTTCCATATGCCCGTATTCATGGACACAGGGTGAAGTGAAGCCGAATGTCGACTTATTTGAACTGTGGATCTGCTACAGGTGTAGCTACCCAGCCGTCTTTTTCAATGAAGAGACGAACGGCAATGATCTTCTTGTTGTCCATCAATGTGAAAAAGTGCGGTGTGTTCTCCGGAACGGAAATGACATCGCCAGGCTCAAGCTCGACGTTGAAGTAGCCGACCTCGTCCGAGCCTTTAATGATGAAAATCCCTTTGCCACCAACGATCGCGCGGATTTCATCCTCGGAGTGCGTATGGATCTCCTCAAATTTCTTGAGCAGCTCTTCCAAGTTCGGTGTGGATTCAGACAATGTGATAACGTCCCAAATTTTATAGCCGCGGCGTGCAGCCAGATCTTTAATCTCTTCATCATAGATGCTTAAGATGCGGTTCTTGTCCTCATCCGTCAGCTGAAAATTCTCACGCAGATCTGCCGGGAGTTTCTCCATGTTCCAGTGCTCGTAGACAACCTCTTGGCTGTTCAAGAATGCCCGGACATTATCTTCACCTGTGATGCGTTCGTTCGTATTTCGGATTACAATCTCTGCCATGTTCATATCCCTCTTTCTCCCGTTGGATTAATAAGTATTATAGCTCTCGTCACATGATTTGTCATCTGTTATAATGCAATTTAATCTTGCGTGATGCTAATCACGCGAAACCGGCTTCTTTTCTATTGAAAAATATTCTGCTACACTAAGATTTAACGTTTTCCGGGGAGGTCAGCAACTTGAATAAGCCTAGCTTGCAAGATGTGCTTAAAGAACGAATATTAATCCTTGACGGTGCGATGGGCACCATGATTCAGCAGGAGGATCTATCTCCCCAGGATTTCGGGGGGGAAGAGCTGGAAGGGTGTAATGAAACATTGGTCATTCATCGCCCCGATGTCATCCAGAGCATTCATGAAAAATATCTGGAGGCGGGTGCCGATCTTATCGAAACGAATACATTCGGCGCAACGTCGGTTGTTCTGGCCGAATATGATATACCCGAGCTTGCGCGCGAGATTAACCTGGAGGCGGCACGGCTTGCTCGTGCAGCCGTACAGAAGTACAGCACTCCGGAGCAACCCCGATATGTTGTCGGCGCGATGGGCCCGACCACGAAGACGTTATCCGTCACGGGTGGGGTGACATTCGCGGAGCTGGTAGCGAGCTATGAAGAGCAGGCAGTTGCTTTGATTGAAGGCGGCGTCGATGCACTGCTTCTGGAAACGTCCCAGGACACGCTGAACGTGAAAGCGGGGAGCATCGGGATTCGTCAAGCTTTTGACAAAACGGGCATTACCTTGCCTCTGATGATCTCCGGTACGATTGAACCGATGGGAACGACACTGGCCGGGCAAAATATCGAGGCTTTCTATATATCATTGGAGCATTTGAATCCGATCTCGATTGGCTTGAACTGTGCGACAGGCCCGGAATTTATGAGGGATCATATCCGCTCTCTGGCGGAAATGTCCAGCTGTGCAATCAGCTGTTATCCGAATGCCGGACTGCCGGATGAGAATGGGCAGTATCATGAATCACCGGAATCCCTCGCGCAGAAGCTGGCTGCCTTTGCCGAGAAGGGATGGCTGAATATCGCGGGCGGCTGCTGCGGCACAACGCCGGAGCACATCCGTGCGCTGAAGGAAGCGATGTTGCAATTCGCGCCACGGCCGCTCACCGGCACACATCTTCCGGCCCTGTCCGGGATTGAGCCGGTCTATATCGAGCAGGCCAATCGTCCGTACATGGTCGGCGAGAGAACAAATGTTCTTGGATCGCGCAAATTCAAGCGCCTCATCGCCGAGGGCAAATACGAAGAAGCCTCTGAAATTGCAAGAGCCCAGGTGAAAAACGGGGCCCATATTATCGATGTGTGCGTACAGGACCCAGACCGTGAAGAAGCCGAGGATATGCGACAGTTTCTGGAGCTGGTGGTCAAAAAGGTCAAAGTGCCGCTCATGATCGATACAACGGATCCGAATGTCATCGATCTTTCGCTGCAGTATTCGCAGGGCAAGGCGATCATTAACTCCATTAACCTTGAAGACGGGGAAGAGAAGTTTGAGAAGGTAACCCCGCTCATTCACAAGTACGGTGCAGCTGTCGTGGTGGGTACGATCGACGAGAGCGGACAGGCCATTCACCGCGACGACAAGCTGAAGGTGGCCAAGCGCTCCTATGACTTGCTCGTGAACAAATACGGCATTCCGCCGGAGGATATTATTTTTGATACGCTTGTATTCCCGGTCGGAACAGGGGACGAACAGTATATCGGATCAGCCAAGGAAACGATTGAAGGCATCCGGCTCATTAAAGAGGCGATGCCGAAGGTGCACACCATCCTCGGAATCAGCAACGTATCATTCGGCCTGCCGGAGGCCGGGCGTGAAGTGCTGAACTCGGTATATCTGTATGAATGCACCAAGGCCGGGCTTGATTACGCGATTGTCAATACAGAGAAGCTGGAACGTTATGCATCCATTCCGGAAGAGGAGCGGCGTCTTGCTGAGGAACTCATCTATCATACGAATGATGAGACGCTTGCTGCCTTCGTGGCGGCTTTCCGCAACAAAAAGGTGGAGAAGAAAGAGAAAATCTCCAACCTGAGCCTGGAGGAGCGCCTTGCTTCCTATGTTGTTGAGGGCTCAAAGGAAGGACTTATTCCCGATCTGGAGGAAGCGCTCAAAATCTACAGTCCGCTGGAGATTATCAATGGTCCGCTCATGGAGGGCATGTCCGAGGTGGGCCGGCTGTTCAACAACAATGAGCTGATTGTGGCCGAGGTGCTCCAGAGCGCCGAGGTGATGAAAGCTTCGGTTGCCTATCTGGAACCGTTTATGGAGAAAAATGAAACATCCGTCAAGGGCAAAATCATGCTCGCCACCGTCAAGGGCGACGTGCATGATATCGGCAAAAACCTGGTGGAGATCATTCTCTCCAACAATGGTTATCAGATTGTGAATCTGGGTATAAAAGTACCACCAGAGCAAATTATAGAGGCATACCGGCGGGAGAAGCCGGATGCGATCGGCCTGTCAGGCCTGCTCGTCAAATCGGCGCAGCAGATGGTGTTGACGGCTCAGGATTTGAAAAATGCCGGCATCAGCGTTCCGATCCTTGTCGGCGGTGCGGCACTGACCCGGAAGTTTACGAAAACCCGCATTCGCCCTGAATATGACGGCATGGTGCTGTATGCCAAGGACGCGATGGATGGCCTTGATCTGGCCAATCGTATCAGCGATCCGGTGCAGCGGGATCTGATCGTCAAGGAGATTCTGGCGGAGCAGGAAGCGGAAGCAGCCGCGCCTAAAGTGGAAAAAACGATGCCCAAGCTGACCCGGGCGGTGCGCTCCAACATTTCGCCGGATGCGCCGGTGTACTTGCCGCCGGATCTGGATCGTCACGTGCTGCGGAACTATCCGATTTCGCATATTTTACCGTATATTAATATGCAAATGCTTCTTGGGCATCATCTCGGCTTGAAAGGTTCAGTGGAGCAGCTGCTGAAGGCGAATGATCCCAAGGCGGTATCGCTGAAGGAGACGGTGGATAGCATATTGGAGGAAGCTGTCCAGACCGGTTCCATCCAGGCCCATGCGATGTATCGGTTCTTCCCGGCTCAATCGCGCGGGAATGACATCATCATTTATGATCCTGAGGATCTCACGAGGGTGCTGCACACCTTCACCTTCCCAAGGCAGCAGGTGGAGCCTTATCTGTGTCTAGCGGACTTCCTGAAATCCGTAGACAGCGGGGTGATGGATTACGTTGGCTTCCTGGTCGTGACAGCGGGCCATGGGGTCAGCAGGCTGGCCAGTGAGTGGAAGGATAAAGGGGATTATCTGCGTTCCCATGCGCTGCAGGCTGTGGCGCTGGAAACGGCCGAAGGGCTGGCTGAACGGGTTCACCATATGATGCGGGACATCTGGGGCTTCCCGGATCCGGCTGATATGACGATGAAGCAGCGGCTCGGTGCGCGATATCAAGGCATCCGGGTGTCATTCGGCTATCCGGCGTGTCCGGACCTGGAAGACCAGGGACCTCTGTTCAAGCTCATGCAGCCGGAGGATATTGGCGTTCAGCTGACCGAAGGGTTCATGATGGAGCCGGAGGCGTCCGTATCCGCGATGGTGTTCAGTCATCCGGAAGCCCATTATTTCAATGTAGACAAAACTTGATGATGATACATGCGTAGGCAAACTGGCAGAAATCCTCCGATGCTTCGGAGGATTTCTCAGGTTTCACGCCCGAAAGGGGAGAAGAGGTATGGAGCTCTATTTTCTAGGAACGAATGCGGGTATTCCGACGCTGCATCGCAACGTAACGAGTGTCGCGCTGCGGCTGTTTGAAGAGCGCAGAAGCCTGTGGCTGTTCGATTGCGGCGAAGGCACCCAGCATCAAATATTGAAATCATCGCTCAAGCTGTCCAAGCTTGAACACATTTACATAACCCATCTGCATGGCGATCACGTCTTCGGACTCCCCGGGCTGCTGTCCAGCCGCGGCGCACAGGGGATAACAGCTCCGCTGACCGTGTACGGTCCGCCAGGGATTCAGGCGTTCATTCAGACGTCGCTGGAGCTGAGCCAGTCGCGCGTGCCTTATGAGCTGAATATTGTGGAGCATACAGGCGGGGTTGTGTTTGAGGATGACGGCTTCCGCGTGGAGGCGGCTAAACTGGAACATCGCGCCGAATGCTATGGCTACCGAGTGATCGAAAAGGATCTGCCGGGAAGTTTGGACCTGAAGCGTCTGGAAACCTATGGCCTGAAGCCGGGACCGCTTTACGGAAGGCTGAAGCGCGGGGAGAGCGTGGAGCTGGAAGGGGGCGGATGGGTCCACCCGGCCGATGTGCTGCTGACACCGAAGAAAGGCCGCGTTGTAACGATCCTGGGGGATACCCGCCCATGCGCCGGCGTCCATCAGCTGGCTAAGGGCGCGGACCTGCTCGTACACGAAGCAACCTTCTCGGCGGAGCTGACCGAGCTGGCTAACGAATATTATCACAGCACGGCGGAGCAGGCGGCGAAGGCAGCGGCGGAAGCGGGGGTGCAGGAGCTGATATTGACTCATTTCAGTTCCCGATACAAAGATATGGAGCATCTGCAGCCGCTGTTGGAGGAAGCCCAGCAGATCTTTCCGAACACGAAGCTGGCGGAGGATTTTGGACTGTATCCGGTGCAGAGAAGATGCTCTGCAGGCGGCAATCCATAATTATTTCTCGGGAAAGCGCAGGAAATGACAAGAAGGCATCAGGAAGAGAAAGTGTTGGACAGTCTTCGATGTGATTCGACAGCGGAAGGGCGTATGCTTATATTCCGTGCATCCGAAGCGGATAAGGCTTAGCTGGCGCATCTGAGTTGCAGCTGTCGTGACCGGGTTCCTTGCATGTGTCAGACCTGTTCTTTACAATGGAATGGAGTGTATAGAAGGGCTGCTCAAGGAACCCGTAGGCTTGTTGTTGATGAGCCGGCACGGCTTGGCACTTGGCGCTTGGCTCGTCATCACATCCCTGGCATTGCAGATGAACCGCACTGGATATATCGTGGTGACGAAGCTTTCTTGCGTGTCAGCAGCCAGTCCCTTCAAGCGGCGCGATAAGCCGATGTTTTTTTATCATAATGAATATTTCATGACATGAACTACATAACTGCAAAGAAGGTGTTCACTTGGAACAGCCCAAAGGCATCTTGATTGATCTTGACGGAACGTTGTACCATGGCAGCATTCGGATTGAAGGAGCGGACAGGCTGATCGGACGCTTGAAGAAGCAGGGGATTCCGTATCTGTTCGTCACGAATAACTCATCCCGCACGCCGGAGCAAGTGGCGAATCACTTGCAACAGATGGGCATACCGGCCAGGCCGGAGGAGGTGTGCACCTCTTCACTGGCGGCCGCCCATTATATCGCCGGAGAGGCGCCGGGAGCCGCCGTCGCCATGATCGGTGAGCAGGGGCTCCGCCATGCGCTTGAATCGGCAGGGCTGATTCTGGTGGAGGACGATCCTCAATATGTTGTACAGGGCATTGATCGATCCTTTGATTATGAGTCGCTGACGCGTGCGATGCGCTGGATTCAGGGCGGGGCGAAGTCCGTCCTGACCAACCCGGATTTGCAGCTGCCTTCCGATACCGGGCTTACGCCGGGGGCAGGCTCGATCGGGGCGGCGATTGAAGCAGCATCAGGCGTACAGCCGATCGTGATCGGCAAACCATCTTCAATCCTGATGAAGTTTGCGACAGACCGGCTGGGACAATCGCCGGAGGAAACGATCGTGCTCGGGGATAATATAAGGACAGACATCGCTGCAGGCGCCCATGCCGGATGCCGGACAGTGCTTGTATTAACCGGGGTGACAACGGAGCACAATATGCAGACACATATCGAAGCTGCAGGCGTGTCTCCCGACTATGTATGCCGCGATTTAGTGGAGGCGGCCGATCTGCTGTGCGGTTCATCGGATGATGAGCCAGCGGGTCTATGAGGCAGAAGCTTCTGTCCATTACATAAGACGCATCGATGAAGGGGTAGATGAATCATGCCGGAAATGCCGGAAATGGAGAACTATAGGAAACTGCTGTCTAACGAAATTATAGATGTCCCGGTGACGGGCGTAACGGTCAACCGGGAGAAATCGGTGAATGTGCCTGTGGAGCAATTTACTGCGGCGTTAAAAGGGGCCAGGGTGATTTATGTGGAGAGAAGGGGCAAATTCCTTGTCTTCCATCTGCATAACGGAGGCAGACTGCTGCTTCACCTGATGCTGGGCGGCTTGCTGTACTATGGGCATGTCGACGAGCCGCGGCCGTCACGATCGACACAGGTCGAAATCACGTTTGGCGAGCATGTGCTCTATTTCATCGGGTTGAGACTTGGGTATCTTCACCTGTTGTCAGCAAGAGAAACAGATGAAGTGCTGAAGGATCTCGGCCCGGAACTGATGGATCGAAGAATGTCCAGGGAGCGGTTTGTGGGCATCCTTCGCAAGCGCCGGGGTTCGCTGAAAAGCACGCTGGTCAACCAGCATGTCATCGCCGGCATCGGCAACTGTTATGCGGATGAAATTGCGTTTGACGCTGGCATTCATCCGGCATCCAAACTTCAGAATTTGTCCGATGAGGAGCTGGGACAACTGTATGACAGCGCCATCCGGGTGCTGACAGAGGCGGTTGATGGCGGCGGGTATATGGAGCTGCCGTTCCGGCAAGGCGATACCCTAACGGGCGCTTATAATGACGAATGCAAGGTGTATGATCGGGAAGGGGAGCCTTGCGTTCGCTGCGGCACACCGATTGTGAAAACAGAGCTGTCCGGACGGAAGCTGTTCTATTGTCCGCAGTGCCAGCATGAAGCGTGACATTCGAATCGGGAGCCATGTCAGCACCCGGGGCGGTTTTCTAGCCGCTGCCCGTCACGCCGCCGACATCGGGGGAAGCTGCTTTCAATATTTCCCGAAGAATCCGCGCAGCCTGCATATCAAGCAGCCGGACATTCGTGATGCTCAGGCGTGTGCTGCCTTTTGCCGGGAGCATGATCTTCAGTCGATTGCCCATACGCCGTATCCGAGCAATATGGCAGTCGGCCAATCACGGGGAGATGAGCATTATCGGCTGACCGTCCAGTCTCTCGTTAATGATCTCGTTATTGCTGAAGCTTGCGGGTCGCTTGGCATCGTGGTTCATTTTGGACATTTGAAAAGCGAGGATGTGCTGGCGGGGTATCAGAATGTGATCCGGTGCCTGAACGACGTTCTGGCAGGCTGGAGGGGCAGTGCCAAGCTGCTGATCGAGAATCAGGCCGGGGATCATGGCAGCATGGGAATGACGCTGGAGGAATGCGTGAAGGTAAGGCAGCTGGCCGAGCACCCGGAGCACATCGGTTTCTGTCTGGACACTTGTCATCTGTATGCAGCCGGTGGCTGGAATCCGGCACGCACCGATGAGCTGCTTGCGAAAGGGCAGGAGCTGGGGTACTGGGATCATCTCGTGGCCGTGCATCTGAACGATTCCAAATATGGGGCCGGTTCGAGAAAAGATCGACATGCCCGCATCGGTCAAGGTATGATTGGCGAGGAAGGGCTTAGAAGCCTGGTTCTGTCAGCCGAATTGGCGGGGAAGATGTTCGTGCTGGAAAGTGAAAAGGGAGAGGACGGGACACACCGGGAGGATATTGCCGAAGTGCTGTCCTGGTCCGATAGCAAGGGAGAGTAAATCGATGATTCATCTATATCTGGATGATTGGCGCGCTTGCCCGAAAGGCTTCGCGCTAGCCCGAAACGGGGAAGAGTGTCTGATGATGCTTCGCGAATGTGAGGTTGACATATTATCGCTTGATTACGAGCTCGGTTATGGTCAGATGAATGGCGGGGATGTTGTTGCGGCCATCGTTGCTGAGCGGCTGCAGGCTAAAGAAATTTATCTTCACACCTCCAGCCCGTCAGGGAGAAGAAAAATGTACGAAATGCTGTATGCGCATATGCCGGAAGGCGTCAAGGTCCATAACGGGCCTATGCCGGAGGAAGTGCTGCATCAGGTGGCTGCAGGAAATCGATGATTGCGGTCACGGAAAGGGAGCTGCTTGAGCGGATCGAATGGCAGGAGCGGCTGGCCGGACGGGATTCGGAGGCGGCTTCGCCGTTGATCGTGTTCCTGTATACGCCGCTGTGCGGCACATGCAGCGCTGCCCGCCGAATGCTGGAGGTGGTGGAGCAGCTGCTGCCGGATGCGGCGGTGCTGGAGGCGGATGTCAACTTTATGCCGAATGTGGTGGACAAGTACAGAGTCCGCAGCGTCCCCGGGCTGATGGCCGTATCGGGGCGGCTGGAGCAGCCGCAATTTCTGTACCGGATGGGATCGGTGCAGGATATTCTATCTTTTATCAAAGGGGCGATGGCATGATCTCGATGCAGCATATTTCGCTGATACGCGAGCAGCGGCGCATTTTGGACGATATCTCGCTTGACATGTCCGCCGGTGAAAACTGGGTCATACTCGGCCGCAACGGGTCGGGGAAGACAACGCTGCTGGAGATGATGACAGGCTACATGTTTCCAAGCTCCGGCCAAGTGGAAGTGCTAGGTCAACGATACGGGCAATGCGATATCCGGGAAGTTCGAAAGAGCATCGGCTATATCAGCCAATCCATGGTAGAACGATTGTCGCTCATTGATCCGGTGTGGGAGGTTGTAGCTACAGGCGCTTTCGCTTTTCTACGCTTTTACCAGGCGATTCCGGAGGATGTCCGCGACCGGGCGCTGAGTCTGCTGGCCGAGATGAAGCTGGATTACCTGGCTGAGCAGCCGCTCGGAACGGTGTCGCAGGGGGAGCGGAAGAAGGTGCTGCTTGCCCGCGCCCTGATGGGCGATCCGAAGCTGCTCATTATGGATGAGCCATGTGCCGGGCTGGATCTGTATGAGCGTGAGAAGATGCTGGCCGAAGTTGATCGGCTGAAGCGGCGGAATGTAATGGTTGTGTATGTCACGCATCATATCGAGGAGATTGTGCCGCTGTTTTCCCACGTCGCGCTTGTCCGGGAGGGGCGGCTGGTCGCTGCCGGACGGAAAGAAGATGTGCTTACACCCGAACTTATCAAGCAGACTTATCATATTGATGTTGAACTGAAATGGGATGACGATCGTCCCTGGATCAGAGTATTGGCAGGAGGATAATCCCATTGGATATTGCGATAATAGCGAAAGAAGAAGAGCTCCGGGAGGAGCTTCATACGAAATTGGTCTGCACCGCGAATCACGGATTTGCCCCTTACGCCCAGGAAGAGCTGCGGCGGCTGTTCGGCAGTGTGAAAAGCACGATGCTCATCCCAGGTGAGGTGTTTGTGGCGACATTGCAGACCGGACCTGAAGAGGCGGTGGAAGCGATCCGCTTGCAGCCTCCGATTTTTCTGCGTCATCTATTCCCTGTACAGATGGAAATGGCTGGTGCTGACGCAGAAGCGGCGATCCGCGAGGCTGCCGGATGGCTCGCTCAACAGGAGGCAGTCAAAGAAGCCAGATCGGCTGCTATTCATGTTCGAAAAACAGACAACAGCTCCTGGGCTCACAGCCCTGGAGAGCTTCGCGAGCAGTTGCAGCAGCATCTCGCGCCGTTAGAGCTGGAGTTCACCGTGCAGCAGCCGGAGTGGATCATATCGCTGTTCGCCACGGATGACATCTGGTATGCAGGGGTGTCCAAAGCGGAGGACAATCTGTCCGACTGGAACGGCGGTGCGATCCGGTTCCAGCGGGAGGAGGGGCAAATCTCCCGGGCCAAGTTCAAACTGCTGGAAGCAGAGCAGCAGTTCTCTATTCCGTTTGCCTCTTATCGCAGAGCGCTCGATATCGGTGCGGCTCCCGGCGGCTGGACTTCCTTTTTGCTGGAGCGGGGGGTTGAGGTGACGGCGGTGGATCCGGCCAAGATGCACCCGTCGCTGTCGGGCCATTCCGGACTTCGGGTCATTCGCAAAAATGCGGCAGAGGTGTCCTTCCGCGAGTCGGAGTTCGATCTGCTGGTGTGTGATATGAGCTGGAGCCCCAAGCAGATGGTCAAGCTGGTGACAGGGCTGCTCTACAGCCTGCAAATCGGGGGGACGGCGGTCATTACCGTCAAGCTGCTCACCAAAAAGCCGATGGCGCTGATCAAGGAGATCATCGCGCAGTTTGAAGAGGCCCGAATGCAGGTTCAGGGAGCAAAGCAACTGTTCCACAACCGGGACGAGATTACGCTATATATGATTAAGTATTAAAAAATGCTTTACAACAGAGCACATCTTGTTCTATAATGATTCCAAAATTAACCAACGATAACAAAGGGAAAGCATCCCGTCAATCACTGTGTCGTACAGTGAGGCGGAAGGCTTTCCCTTTTTTTGTCGTGGCAAGAAGACATAAGGAGCGTAGAAGCAGGATGAATCACCCTTCCAAAATGGAATACGGGGACGTGCTCGGAGGACGGTATGTGATCGAGCGGAAAATTGGCGAAGGCGGCATGAGCTGTGTGTATCTGGCCGACGACCTGAAGCTGCCGGGTCAGAAATGGGCGGTGAAGGAAAGCGTATCGGAGCTGGGCATGCACCGGACGGTGGAGGATGAAGCGAGTCTGCTGATCAAGCTGAGCCACCCCCGTCTTCCGCGCATTGTTGATTTTTTCAAGCCGGATCCGGATGGATACACCTATCTGGTGATGGATTACATCGAAGGGATGACCCTTGAGAGGTATTTCATGACATCACGCTCCAAGATCGGCGCTGATTTTATTGTCAGGCTGGCCGATCAGCTGCTGGAGGTGCTTGGTTATCTGCATGAGCATGACCCGCAGGTCATCTTCAGGGATTTGAAGCCTTCGAACATTATGCTCACCGAGCAATTGGAGGTCAGACTGATCGATTTTGGTATCGCCCGCAGTTTCAAGCAGGAGTCGGGCGAGGACACCGTCAAGCTGGGCACGGTCGGTTTCGCCGCGCCGGAACAGTATGGGGGCAGGCAGAGCGATGCCAGGTCCGATCTGTATGGTCTCGGGGCGCTGCTCTTGTATTTATGCACAGGAGGGAACTTCACCGAATGGATTCCCGGTGTGGAGCGTCATATTCGCGGCGATTTGCCGCGAGGGCTGGTCCCGATCATCCGCAAGCTGCTCCAGTATGCGCCGGAGGATCGATACCCGTCGGCGAAGGAAGCCAGGCAGGCGGTTGACAAGGCGGCCAGGCCGGCACTTCCGGCCCCGTCTGCAAGTCGGTCGATGATGGCGGGAACGCTCGTAGCTGCTGCGCTAGGGGCATCCGCCGGTGTGGGAACCACGCACAGCTGCATCGCCCTGGCCTACTTCCTGGCCAAGCATTACCGAAGGGTGGCTGTTGCGGAGATGGGTTCGCAGTCCTCTGCGTTCAGCCGGATTCAGGAAATTGCAGAAGGGGGCCGGGCTTCGGCTGGGAGCGGCCGCAAATTTGAGATCGACGGCATTCACTTCTGGCGTCAGACCGGGCGAGCGGAAGTGATCTCGCTGCTCGGCGGAAGCTACGATGCAGTTGTGCTGGATCTGGGCGTATATCGCAACAGCGAGCGGCTGGAGGAGTTTCTGAGGGCGGATGTGCCGCTGATCGTCGGTTCGGGCGCGGAATGGCGCCAGCACGAGCTGCTGGCCTTGTCCCGGCTGCTGGCTGATCATCATCAGCCGCACCGGCTGTATGCCCTCCCGCTAGCGGGGCCGGATGCGCTGGAGCGGGTGCGCAAGCTGCTGGATACCGATAAGGTGTATACGTTGCCGCTTCAGCTTGACCCATTTGAGCTGACCTCGCCAAGCGAGCAGGCGTTCCGGCACATGTTCCGGCATATCATTGCCGAGCCGGAGCCGCGCAAGCGAAGATTCAGATTCTTGAGACAATGAATTTAATGATCAGAAAGGAGATGATGTTGATATGCCGATAATCAAGAGCCGCAGCCGGAAGCTGATGTATGCCGGACTTGCAGGCGCAGGCATCGTTGGGCTGATCTGCTCTGGGGTGATCCTCTATATTCATCTGGGGCATAAGGAGCAGCTGAGCATGCAGCAGCAGCGGTATGATGAGCGGATTGCCCAAGTTGAAGAGGAGCGGATTCGTGAATTGAAAGCGATGAAATCGGCCTGGGTTCCGATCCGGGACATCCCTTCGGGCAGTTTCATTCGGGAACAGGACATCAAGGAGGTGAAGCTGCCGGCGGAAGCCGCGCCGGATCATCTGCCCGGGAAAGACCAGATCGCCGGTATGGGAACCAAGATCGAGGTCCGCAAAGGAACGCTGATCACGCAGGCGATGCTGTTCGAGGAAGAACCAACCCCCGCCGATCTCCGGCATCGGGAGATGAAATCGGTATGGCTGCCTAGCAATCTGCGCAAGGACGATGTCGTGGATATTCGTGTGCAGTTCCCGACAGGACAGGACTACATCATCTTATCCAAGAAGAAGATTGACAGGCTGGAAAGTCCGGCATTCTGGACCACGCTGGATGAGAAGGAGATTCTGTTGCTCTCAAGCGCGATCGTGGATGCTTATCTGCATGAGGCGACGCTGTATGCGCTCACCTACGTAGAGCCCGAGCTTCAGGACAAGGCGGTTCCGACTTATCCGCCGAATGAAGAAGTGGCTAAACTCATCGCTCGCGACCCGAACATCGTGAACAAGGCGGAGAAGCACCTGGAGATTACCCTGCGCAGCACGCTGGAGGAGGATTTGGGGAAACGGAGGGCTGGTGGTCAGGTGCATGTATCCGAATATCAGGCAAGTCCGACGTTTGGAGCGAGTGCGTTCGGAGCGAGTACTTCAGGCAATGCAAGCGGGTCTGAATCCTATACAAGCGCTCCGTACACAGTTGAAGCTCCGAGCTCCGTATCAACGAGCGGCACCGTTCTGGAGCCGGAAATGATCATGAGCAGCTCGGCTCGGCAGGACCAAAGCTCCGAGGCTGACCAAATTCTTGGTCCAAGCAGCAGTGATAAGCGGCTGATGGAAGGCGAGGATACGGAGACTGCGAATGCAGAGCTCATCTTCACGCAGCCGTGATAGGGAAACGGACAGGTGCCAGTAAATAACCTGAATTACGGACAAAAAAGGAGGCGTATAGCTTGAGAACCTGGATCTTTGCAGGCATGTGCGACAAGAGCGATCTGCTGATGTACCTGTGCAAAATATTGGCGAACGGGGGCAGCAAAGTGCTGCTTGCAGATGCCGCCCATCATGCTAAATACACGCATTATATCTCAAGAGTGGATGCTTCGCTTGATCTGGCGGAGTTTGGCGGCTTCGATATCGCGACCCGCTTTGCGAATTACGATTCGCTGCTGGAATACATTGAGAAGCAGGAAGGCGCCAGCTACGACTATATGATTCTCGATGTGGAGCAGCCCGAATATCTAAGGCCGGAACACTGGCATGGTGCGGACGCGCGGATATGGGTGAGCGGTTTCGAGCTTATGGGGCTCATTCAAGGCGCGGAATGGCTGAAGCGTATCGCAGAGGAAGCTTTCGGAGATTCCCCGCCTTCATTTCATCGCATTTATATGAATGTCATTGAGGATCTGACGGATGATTCCTATATCGAAAGCTATCTGGATCACAGCGGAGTTCACTGGCTGGACGAGCCGATCCGGATGCCGTGGGATGAGCTGGCCTATGCGCTCAAGGTGGAGAATGAACATGCTGGCCGCCTTCGGTTAAAGCCGCTGTCCAGACACTATAAACGCTCCTTGATGGAGCTTATTCGCCGGCTGACAGAGCTGGAGAGCCGTCACATCCGTCGAGCGCTCCGATTGGCGGAAAGGAGACACGCATGAGGCTGATTGCAGTTTGGAGTCCGCTGCCAAGCGGCAGCGGCGCCACCGTGCTGGCATCTGCACTTCCGGTTGTGCTGGCAATGGAATACAGGGTAAGAACGCTGCTGACCCATGGCGGAAACGCCGGGGAGCGCATCGAGCAGGCTTTCACTTTCAGGCATGAATCACTCGATACGATGGCGGCATTCCAGGATCATGGCATGGATGCACTGGCGAGAATGGCCGGGAGCGGAAGATTGCTGCCGGAGACGATCAGGGATTACACGATACCGGTCCTTTCGGAAAGGCTCGACCTGTTGACAGGCAGCCGGGATGCCAGACATGCCTTGGATGATGTGGCATATGGGAAGTTCGCGGGTCAGGTGCTCGATACAGCGAAGCGAAGCTATGACGTCATCGTTGCCGATGCAGGCAACGGGCGTCCGCAAGGAGCGGACATGGAGCTGATCCGGACTGCAGATCTGGTCGTCGTCGCCTTGAATCAGAATCTCCGTTCTTTGGAGGATGTGTGGGAGCGAAGCAGCATGCCGGACATGCTGATGGACAAAAACTGTGTTTACGCGCTGGGCAGATACGATCCGGAGATCAGCTGCACGTTGAAAAACATCAAGCGACGTTTCCGGCTAAAGTCCGAAATGTACGGCATTCCTTACTGCTCATCTCTGGCGGATGCCTGGAATATGCGCTCCGTCATGGCCTATGTCCAGCGCAGCCGCGGCGGGCTGAACCGCAGCCGGGAGAACGCCGCCTACCGGGCATTGCGCCAGATGGCCGATTTGGCGGCCGAGCGGCTCGGTCTTCCGAGCGGTGGTAGTGTGAAAGCGAGGGGCGCGTATGTTTACGGGTAGCTTCATGAACAGCGCTTGGATCCTTATTATCGTACTGCTGGCCTTTCTCCTTGGCTATCTTCGCTATATCGATTCGAGAAGGCCCAAGTATGACCAGCCGCCTGCAGCTGATCCCTATTCCTTGTCTTCGATGACGGAGTATATGAAGGAGACGCTACATCAGCTGACCCACAGCCAGCTTTCCGATTTGGGCCTGCATGAAGAGGAGTACCGGCGAAGGCTGAACAAACGAAGCGAACTGAGACGCGCCTTGAAGGGCTGTGTATCTGGGGATGTGCTGGACAAGAATTATGTGAAGGATTTTATGAAGGGGCTTCTCGTAAACGATCTGGGCTTGAATGAAGGCAATATCGAGTCGGCCATCCCGTTTGAGCAGCCGCAAGCGTTAACAGCTCAGGATAAATTTGAAATTTTGCTGTATTCGTACAAGCAGAAATACGGGCAGGACGCATTGTCAGCCATGATAGATACCTATGATCTTGCACAGCCGCGGGTGCTGCCGCGTTACGGTCAGGGGGCTGTCTATGCGGTTACGGCCGAGGATATTGAGCACATGTTTGATTCGGAGTGGAGACCGCTTGCGTTTCAGGAGAAGCTCGATATTGTCGTGCAGCGAATATATCAGCAGTATAAAGGCTTCTCCGTCGTTGACGAGATCCGGGATCAGCGGATTGACGGAGTTAGCGGCGGCGTCAGCGGCGTGCTTGATGATGCGGGTCGCCCCGCCCCCGGGCCTGATTGGCTTCTGCCGGAGTCGTCGTCCGACAGCCGGCCCGCTTCGGGATGTGAAAGTGTCTGGATTTTTTACAAAGGGATATCGCTTCATCTGGAATTCCTCTCGTTCGGTAGCCTGCTGGAGCTGAAGCGGGTGTGCCAGAACATCTATAAATACAATCATCCCGGACAGTTGTCGGAGGCGAGCGGCTACAAGGTGAATGAGATGAAGGAGGGTTCGCGGGTCGTGGTGGTCAGGCCGCCGTTTGCGGAGTCATGGGCATTCTTTGTCCGCAAATTCGACCTCCCGAATGCAAGCTTGAATCAGCTGATCACCGGAAGCGGGGCAGACCTTGTCATTAAACTGCTCAAATATTTGATGAGAGGCAGCCGGATTACCGCTATTACCGGCGCGCAAGGCTCGGGCAAGACAACGCTTCTGATGGCGATGGTGGAGTACATTTACGCATCCTATACGCTCAGGGTGCAGGAGATGGCGTTTGAGCTGCATTTGCGGAAAATATACAGCCGCAGAAACATTCTCAGCTTTCGCGAGACGGAGTTTATTAGCGGTCAGGCCGGCCTTGATTTGCAGAAGAAAACGGACGGCACGGTGAACATTCTGGGCGAGGTTGCCAGCGACGAAGTGGCATCCTGGATGATTCAGATGTCGCAGGTGGCCAGCTTGTTCACGGTATTCACCCACCATGCCAAAACATTCAAGGACTTGATTCAATCCCTTCGCAATTCCTTGCTCAAGAGCGGCATGTTTCGCCAGGAGTTTATTGCCGAGCAGCAGGTGGTCAGTGTCATTAATTTTGATATTCATTTGAAGCGCGACGCTTATGGCAATCGATTCATTGAACGGATAACCGAGTGTATTCCTTGTGATGATCATCGGATCACCGGGGAGGCGAGTTTGCCAGACGCAGCGGATGAGAATGGATCAGGTCCATGGGCTGATCGTGACGCGGCAGAGAGACCTTCCTTCATCTCGCGCAATGTAGTGGAATACCGGGATGGCGCCTATGTGACGGTGCACCGGTTGTCGGAGCGGAGCATTGCGGAGATGAGCGATCAGATGCAGCCGGAGGACGCGCTGGAATTCCAGGCGTTTCTGGCATCAGGGTGGGGGACAGCCGGATGACAACCCGACAGATTCTCTTTGGTGTGCTGCTGTTCTCCCTGCTTGCCTGCGCGCTGATCTATGCAGTCCATCTGTGGCTGACCCGGCGAAGCCGGGGCGTGTATGTTCCGCTTCAGGACATTAGCCGGGGAGAAGGGAGGTCAGTCCGGAATTTATACAGGCAATGGCTGCAGCTGGCCTATCGTTTCTGCCTGCATGTCCCGCTTGTCAAAGGGTATGTTATGCGCCTTAGACAGCGGATATCCGTTGTACACCCGTACGATGAAATATCGCTTCGTCTGGAGACGATGAAGCTGGCAGCGGTCATTACCGGAACTATGGGGATCACCGCGCTTCTGTTGATCTGGAGCAATCCGACCATCGGGTTCATAGTGCTGATTATGCTGGCCTGCATCGTCATTCATGATCTGCTGATTGAGATGTATGTCAATCGGCTGGAACGAAAACTGCTGATCCAGTCGGTGGAACTGTTCTCTCAGGTTAGACATCACTATCAGCAGCACGGGATGGTGGACGAGGCGATCTATGAGGGGGCGGAATCCGCCGGTCCGGAAATTGCGCTTCATACCCACCGCATCTATCATGCGCTTGTGTCCAAGGACCCGGAGGAGGAACTGGAGAAGTATTACGAATCGGCGCCGAACCGCTATTTGAAGGCATTTGCCGGCATATCAAGGCTGGTGATGGAATTCGGGGATTACGCGCGAAAGAAAAGCTCCATTTATCTTCTTGGTTTGAGCGGCCTCACCAGAGAAATTCAGCTGGAGATATTGCGCAGGGACAAGCTGGATTATTTGCTCAAGGGCTTGAATGTCATTGCGCTTGCCCCGGTCTTTTTTGCCAAGCCGATTGAACGGTGGGCGAGAGGGAATTTCCCGGCGATGGATCAGTTTTATACGAGCAAGCTCGGCTTCATTACGAAAATATCCATCTATGTCATCATTGTCGTGGCTTACGTCCTGCTTCAAAAATTGCAGCAGCATCGGGAGACCGATTATCGTGCGGGCCTCGACAAACCGTCATGGGAGGAGCGGTTGTGCCGGATTCCGATGGTGCGCAATTTGGCGCTGATTATGGCTCCCCGGCAGGGTACGCCGGCATTTGCCAGACTGCTCCGCTTGCTGAGGGAGAGCAATACGCGTTTGAAACTGGAATGGTTTGTCGTCCGGCGATTGACGCTGTTTACGCTGGCATTTGCCCTTTCGCTATCGACCGCGGTGTTCCTCCATGTCCAGGCCAGACATCAGCTGCTCTACGCGCCGGTACCTGAGCAGCAGTCCCTCTTCGGTCAGATGAATGAAGTCCAGCTTCAAGCTGCCAAGCGGCGGGCGGAACAGGATCGGCAGTGGATGGAGCAGCTGGGGATGTCGCCTGCTGTGGATCAAGGACAAGCGGAGAAGCTGATTGAAGAGAACGGTGCTCAGGGGATGACACAAGAGCAGATTAAGGCTGCTGCCGACCGCGTCCTTGAGAAGCTGCGGCAGTTTGACGGGGAGTATCTGAAATGGTGGGAGCTCGTGCTGGCGATCGCTGCCGGTCTCATCGCCTATGCATTCCCGTTGTGGATGCTGTATTTTCACCGAAAGGTACGGAACATGGAGATGCGGCATGAAGTGTATCAGTTCATGACGGTGATCTCTATCCTAAGGGGCATGGAACGTATATCGGTGGAGGGGATTCTCGAATGGTTGAACCGTTTCGCCGTCATCTTCAAGGTGCCGATCCAGAAGTGCCTGCTGCATTATGAACACGGTGCGCAGCTGGCCTTGACGGAGCTTAAGGAGGATGTCTGGTTCCCGGACTTCCAGAGGCTGGTGGACAAGCTGCTGCTGGCGGTGGACAAAGTGCCGATCCGGGAAGTGTTCGATGAGGATCTGGATGGCGAGATGGCGTTCAGCTTTGAGCAGCGAAGGCAGGAATATGAAGCGTTGATCGACACGAAGGCCGGGTGGGGTCGGATGATCGGGTTCGCCCCGATGTATGCATTGATTTTTCTGTACCTCGTGATCCCGCTCATCGGCATGAGTTTTACGCAAATGAGCATTTATTACGAGCAGATTCAGCGATTATAAATAAGATCATTTCCCCATATAACCAAATGAATTGTATAGGAGGCATTTATCCATGAATAACGCATCTTCCGCATTAAAGGTGGCAGCAGGTATTTTTCTGACGATTGCATTGATTACGATTGTTGTTATTTTGTTTATTTCGGCACAGGAAGCGACCAAGACGGCACAAAACAATTTCTCGGACATTCAAACCGAGCTTTCCCAGGCTGCATTCACGGTGTATGACGGAACAACCATCAGCGGTTCCCAGGTAACCAATGCGCTTAGGAAGTACAAAGACAAGGACCAGTTTGGCATCTACATCCGCACAGGCAAAAACCCGAACGGACAATGGTATGGCAACGTGCTGAATGACCGCGGCGGCGTCAACAATCCGGATTCCAGACAGGGTGATATTACGATGACGATGAACGAGAAGAGTCCGGAATATGTCAATCCGAGCGGGAAATTCAAGGCGACGATTGTGAAGGATGATTCGAACGTGATCCGCGGCATCATCTTTGTTCAGTAGAACCGTTGATCGTAAAGGAGTATGTCCATGCGTGAACAAACGATAAGCATGATCGGGTTCGCGGTTTCGGCGATGCTGTTCCTGTCGGCTTGCTGGTTCTCGCTCGAAATTCAGTCGGGTATCCGCTCGGGTGTAGAGAAAGGTCTGGCCTTGACCGAGGATCAGCATTCGGGAGTCATCACCGTGCCCGGAGCGGAGCGCGGCAGAGCGATGATCTACGGAGGCAGCGAAGTATTGTTCACGCTTCGGGATGTGGAGAAAGGGCACTTCGATATTGAGGTTGGGAGCGTCCGGTTTCCAGCCGGAAGCAACCCGGAAACTGCAGACGTCTCGATCATCGATACGGCTGCCGAGTACAGTGCGGCCTACAGGCTGGGAGCAGATGGTCTTATCGAGAGTATTCGTTTCGAAAAAGTGAGGTAAAGGCATGTCCAATAGCGTATCGAAACTGTTCGCCGCTTTTTTGGCGCTGCTTCTGATGTATGTGGTGCCCTCGGCAGAGCTGGCCAGGCGACAGGATGATTTGTCCCGAATGGTGGTGTATCAGTCGGCAACCAAATTTGTGGACAGCGTCCGCACGAAAGGGTATATTACGCCGACGATGTACAATGACTTTCTAAGGGAGCTTGAAGCCACGGGGAATGTATATGACATCGAGATGGAGCATCAGCACAAGAAGTATCATCCAGTGTATGATGATCCAGCCAATCCGAGCTCGTTCCGGAACAGCTATATGGTGGTGTATGATCATTACTATCATGCTGACCTGATCCGCTATCTGTTTCCCGAATCCACCGCGCCGCTGGATGACAGCAGCAGGGTGTACCATCTGACGGCGGGCGATATGTTTCAAATCCAGGTCCGCAGCATCAACCGCACGCCGGGCAAAATTTTTATGGACGCTCTGACAGGCTCCTATTCCGGTGACAAGGCAGCGATCGTTTTTCCATATGGGGGGCTGGTGCTCAATGAAGATTACTGATCTGGCCATTGCGTTTACAGCGATTTTTTTCCCTGTGTTTCTCATTCTTGGCATGCGATCAGACAGTCTGGAGCAGGTTCGGTACGTGGAGATGACGTATACCTCGGCACTCAGAACCGCTGTCCAGGATGGGGCGGCGGTGCTGAATGCGAACGAGGCGCAGCAGTATGAGGCTGCCTATGCTTCGCTTAAATACACGAGAGTTGATAAAGAGCAGGCGCTGGAGGCATTCTCTCGAACGCTGTATCACAATATGGGCATCGGGGAGGATCCCGTGGCCCAGGAAGCATTGTGGTGGTACATTCCGGCAGTAGCGGTTATCGATTATGACGGGTATTATGTCTATGCGCTTCAGGATTACGAGGGCCCCGGCGGGGAATCGCTGCTTCAGCATCAATGGACACCGAAAATCCCGTTTGCCTGGACGGATGGCGAGGGAAGCAGCGTTCATTTTTCGCTGGACGAATATGTAGAGGTGTACGAGTCCGGCTCGGGAAGATGGCTTTCGGGTTTCAGGTCAGAGCTTGCACACGATACATCTGTTACGCTGCTCGGTGATAAGGATAGGTTTGATCAGGTGCGGAGAAGGGCGATTGTAAATGCCGTGCAGGAAGACCTTGCGTACTATATTAGCCGCCATAATGAGCTGGCGCTGCGAAACGGCGTTTCGTACCGGTTTGCGCTGCCTGTCATACCGCAGGAAGAGTGGATGAATACGGTGGATGATGTGGGGATGATGGCTTTCATCCAAGGGCTGCCGATAGGAGAACAGCACTACAATAACTATGCATTGGGTGGCGGAAGGCTGGTGAAGTCGCCTGTCTATGTCGGCGGCGTTGATCCGGTCAGCGGGCTGAAATATTACTATCGCAGCTCTTGTCCATATACGTTCGAAGCGATGGAAGTGTTCCCGGGACCGAAAGCGGCAGCTGCCGCAGGCTACATGGAAAGAAGCTGTTCGAATCCCGGGGTGATATAACTCGAAAAATGGTAGTTTCGGCGACGGTTCTTTCTATGCTACAATAAACTCTTGAGTGTGAATGTGTATGTGTCAAGCAGAAACATCATGAATACATCATGAGTTTATTTTATATAAGGAGCTATCATACGCCATGAGTTTATTGACAGTAGAGAACGTATCCCATAACTTCGGGGATCGCGTTCTATTTAAGAATGTTTCCTTCCGCCTTCTGGCTGGCGAGCATGTCGGGCTGGTCGGAGCAAACGGTGTCGGCAAGTCGACATTGATGAATATTCTGACCGGACAGCAGCTGAAGGACAGCGGTAAGGTGGAGTGGACGCCCAAGGTCCGCTACGGCTATCTGGACCAGCACACCAAGCTGACGCCTGGTAAAACGGTGCGCGACGTCTTGAAAGATGCGTTCCTGCCGTTGCTGGAGCTGGAGAAGGAAATGATGGAGATTACCGAGAAAATGGCCGATGCTTCTCCGGAAGAGCTGGAGCTGCTGCTGGAGCAGATGGGTGAAATTCAGGAGCAGCTGGAGATCGGTGACTTCTATCTCATTGACGTGAAGGTTGAAGAGATGGCCAACGGTCTCGGATTGTCTGTCATCGGTCTTGACCGGGATGTTGCAACCTTGAGCGGGGGACAGCGGACCAAGGTGCTGCTGGCCAAGCTGCTGCTGGAGAAGCCGAACGTGCTGCTGCTTGACGAGCCTACGAACTACTTGGACGTGGAGCATATCGAGTGGCTGACGCAATATTTGAAGTCTTATCCGTATGCGTTCATTCTGATCTCCCATGATACGGAGTTTATGAATCAGGTGGTCGATATTATCTATCACCTCGAGTTTGCCAAGCTGACCCGGTATACGGCCAACTATGAGAAGTTTCTGGAGATGGCCGATATCAACAAGAACCAGCATATCGAAGCTTACGAGAAGCAGCAGGAGTTCATCAAGAAGCAGGAGGATTTCATCCAGCGAAACAAAGCGCGCTATTCCACCTCCGGCCGGGCGAAAAGCCGCGAGAAGCAGCTTGAGCGTCTGGAGCGGATCGATCGTCCGGAAGAAGCAGCCAAGCCGGTGTTTAATTTCAAGGAGTCCCGTGCCAGCGGCAAGACGGTGTTTGAAGGGATTGACTTTGAGATTGGTTACGATCGGCCGCTTCTGCCGAAGATGAGCATGACGATTGAGCGCGGCGAGAAGATTGCCATTGTCGGCTGCAACGGTGTGGGTAAATCGACGCTGCTGAAGACGATTCTCGGCAAAATCCCGCCGGTAAGCGGCAAGGTGTATCAAGGGGATTTCCTGTTCCCTGCTTATTTCGAGCAGGAGGTCAGACCTGGAAATATTACGCCGATTGACGATGTGTGGAATGAGTTCCCGCATCTGAACCAGCATGAGGTGCGTGCTCATCTGGCCCGCTGCGGCTTGAAGAACGAACATATTACCCGTCCGCTTAAAGCGCTGAGCGGTGGTGAGCAGGCGAAGGTGCGCCTGTGCAAGCTGCTGATGCGTGAAAGCAACTGGATTCTGTTTGACGAGCCTACCAACCACCTTGATGTTGTGGCCAAGGAAGAGCTGAAACGGGCACTTAAGGAATACAAAGGCACCATTTTGCTCGTATCCCATGAACCTGATTTTTATGAGGATTGGGTGACAAAAACCTGGAATGTGGAAGACTGGTCTACGAGCAAACAGGTGAAAACAGAGTAACGGGTTAACCGGTGCAAGGTCAGGGGGGAATCGTCCGGACACGCACCTTACATCCCATAAGCAATAACTGAAGATTGCCCTCTCCGTTAGCGATGTGCTGACTGAGAGGGCAATTCATGTCTATGCGCAAGCACGGTGTGACCGCTGTTGCAACTGTGGTATCCTAATAGGATATAAGGAAGCCTGGGAGAAGGGAACGAAACGAATGCAAATCGAAAGCCATGACGAAAACCGTGACGAAAGCAAACCTTTTGCAAATGGTGATGAACAGCAGCAAATGCTATATTCGGGAGCCTATGGTCCCAGCGATGAAGAGCGCTTGAACCGTTATTCCAGACAAGAGCGCTTCGCTCCGTTTGGCAAGGAGGGGCAGCAGCGGTTAAAGCAGAGCCATGCGCTCATTGTCGGCGCCGGAGCGCTCGGAAGCGCGATCGCAGAGACGCTGGTCCGGGCCGGGGTAGGCAAGGTGACGCTGGCGGATCGGGATTATGTGGAGTGGAGCAATCTGCAGCGGCAGCAGCTGTTCACCGAACAGGATGCCGGGGAGCGGTTACCGAAGGCGGTTGCCGCGAAGCGCAGACTTTGCATGATTAACTCCGAGGTTACAGTTGAAGCCAGGGTGCTGGATGTGCGGGCAGGAGAGCTGACAGAGCTGGCTCGTGGTGTGGACGTCATTCTGGATGCGACTGATAATTTTGACACTCGGCTGATCATCAATGATTATTGCTATCAGCAGAGCATCCCCTGGATCTACGGCGGCTGTGTCGGCAGCACCGGCATGAGTTTCACCTTTCGCCCTGGAGCAACCCCGTGCCTGAACTGTCTGCTGGGGGCTGTCCCATTCGGGGGGGACACATGCGATACGGCTGGCATTTTGCCGCAAGCGGTACAGATGGTAGCCGCCCACCAGACGATGGAGGCGATGAAGCTGCTGTCTGGTCATCCGGAAACGTTACGAGGCAAGATGGTATCATTCGATCTGTGGCGGAATGAAACCCTGGTGTTCGGGGTGGAGCAAGCGCGGAAGGAGGACTGCCCGACTTGCGGTGACAAGCCGAGCCATCCATACCTGATGGCGGTCAATACAGAGAAGAGCGAAGTGCTCTGCGGACGCGATACGGTGCAGATCCGCCCGGCACGCCGGGTAGCGCTGAACCTGAGCCAGCTGGCCGAACGTTTGAACGCGCTGGGGGAAGGGAAGGCGGCCGCCAATCCGTTCATGGTCATGTATTCACTGGGAGACAAGCGGATCGTTGTTTTTGCTGATGGCCGGGCGCTGATACACGGCACTTCCGATCTCGCAGAGGCGCGCACGATCTACCACCGGTATATTGGAGGATAGCTGACAAAAGGGTGGGCCTGTACACATCCGTATAACACATCCATTTCTCATTTATGAGGAATGGATGTTTTCGTATTGCGGCAATCTAAGGGTTGGAATCAAGAAAAGTGCAACCTTAGATCAATGAAACAGTCCAGAGCTGTATTATAGCGGTACTACATCAGGGTGAAAGCGGGGCGAAGACCTGTGGAAAGACGAATTATGGTAGCTGCAGGTCAAGGTGAAAAAACGGACAGGTATGTCAAGGAATTGGCAGAAGCGGGATACAGCGTTGTGACGGCTTACGACCAGACGGAGGTGCTGACGCTGCTCGAAAGCGGCGGGGCCGAGCTGCTGCTGATTGACAGCGGCCTGCCGGGGATGAACGATTTTGACCTTGTTCGCAGACTGGAGGCCCGGGCGGAGCAGCTTCCGGTCGTCGTCATCGGTCATGACGGCGCAGACGAAGCGGTCCATGCCTTGGAGGCGGGAGCCAATGATTATATTCCCGATCATGGGGATAAACGCGAATTTCTGGCCCGGGTTGCCAATGTGTTCAAGCTTTTTTACGCGCGGCAGAAGGAACAGGAGCGGACGATCCAGATCGGTGATTTAAGGATTGATCCGTCAAGCCGCGAGGTTGTGCGGAGCGGTGAGCTTATTCATCTGACCCAGAGGGAATATAAGCTGCTGCTCTATTTGGCCAAGCGGGCGAATCAAGTCTGCACCCGGGAGGAAATACTGAAGCATGTGTGGGATTTTGATTTTCATACCGGAACGAATGTGGTGGATGTGTACATCTTGCATTTGCGGGAGAAGCTGGATAAAGGTCATAAAACGAAGCTGCTCAGCACGGTTCGCGGAGCGGGTTATATGTTGAAAACACCGCTGCCATCCGATGCGCAGGCCGGAACATAATCGAAAGAAACATGAAAAAGGCCGCCCTCCTAACAGGAAGACGGTCTTTGCTGACTTTGACTTACAGTACGCGGCGTGCTTTCACGTACGTTTTGTTCCAGGTGCCCGAGTTCAGGTTGGAAATCGTTACGCCCGGTTTGCCATAGGTATGCAGAATTTTGCCATTGCCCATGTATACGGCCACGTGTGTGACGTTCGATCCGTTTGAACGGCTGCCGCTGGAGAAGAACACCAGGTCGCCCGTTCTAAGATTGCTTCTGGATACGGCTTTGCCGACTTTGGATTGTGCCGCAGATGTACGGGGTAGATCCACACCGTATTTTTTAAAGATATGCTTCATGAATGAAGAGCAGTCAAACACTTTGGTTGTGCTGGTGGACGCACCGAATTTGTACGGCGTTCCCATATATTTTTTGCCAAAGTTAACAACTTGGCTTCCTTTGCTAGTTGATGCGGCTTCTACCGGGGTTGCCGGAGCCACGGTCAGCAGGGCTCCGAATCCCATTGCTGCGCTCAGGCTGATGACTACAGCTTTCTTCGCCCAATTGTGTCGAGTCATGATGTAATACCTCCATATTGGTTGTTTTCTTTTGCGCTGAACCGAGTATATCAGATTTGAAATCATCTATAATTTGGATAAAACGCGCAAACCCTTGGGCGGCAAGGAATGAAAGCGGAATATTAAAATCTCATTAAAAGTTACAAAATATTAAGAATTCGTTCATTTTCAGATTTGATGAAAATAGAAAAACCCTTGGGAGCCAAGGGTTTTGGTCATGAATAGAGCTGTGGATACGAGCGGATTTTTTGATGACAAAAAAGTAATGATTACTTGTCTTTACTCTGAATAATGAGCAGCAATCCGCCTTCGATCTGAACCGTTCCTTCATCGCCGAGCAGCCGGTTGCTGACGCCAAGGGACTGTCCCATTCGCAGCGTAGCGTTGTGCAGCGGGTATTCAAAGCCGGTCAGTTCGATGCCGGTCACTTCGGGTGTGAGCGGCAGCAGCGACACATAAGTATAGCCTCTCTCTTTCACGATACAGCTGGAGCCGGTCAGGGTAATATAATTGGAGCTGTCCAATATGGAACATTTCACATGATGCTGAAGCCCTCGGATCAGCATATGAATGTTGACAAGGGTATGATCGAGCCTTGAGCCTGTCCCGCCCAGAATCAGAATCGATTCGGGAGATTGGTCGAGCGCATGGTCGAAGGCCATCTCCGTATCGGACGAGTTTTTATCCACCGGATCGCATTCGATCACCTGTCCGCTCTGCTTGCGGACCAGCTCAAGCTGCTCGGGGGTAATGGAATCAAAGTCGCCGACGGCCAGATGCGGCGTCACCCCGTGTTCAATAAGAAACAGGGCGCCTCGGTCGGCACCGATGATGTAATCATCGGGTTTAATCTCATCAATAAACGTTGGTGACAATTCTCCACCGGTAAATATAAGAACACGTGTGCAGTCCATGATTAGAATTCCTCCTTTGTTGTAGGAATTGCCATTGTACTATAGTATAGTAGAGATTCTACGCTTGCACAATTTCAGCAGGCGCGGCTAAAATGGTAGAAGTATATCTTTATGCAGTGAAAGGAACTATCAATTTTGGACTTGCATGTGTTTGACCTTTTCAGCATCATCGGCACGATTGCGTTTGCCATGTCCGGGGCATTCGTTGCCATGGAAGAAGAGTATGACATTCTGGGCGTTATCGTGCTCGGGATGGTGACCGCTTTTGGCGGAGGAATTATCCGCAATGTGCTGATCGGCGTTCCGGTTACAACTTTATGGAGTCAGGGGAATCTGATCCTGCTGGCGCTAGTTTCTGTTATGGTTGCTTTTATCCTTCCGCTGGCCTGGATTCAGCACTGGAAGAAAACCGAGGTGCTGTTTGACGCGATCGGCTTGTCGGCGTTTGCGATCCAGGGGGCGCTGTATGCGGCCCAGATGAATCATCCGCTCAGCGCTGTCCTTGTGGCGGCTGTCCTGACGGGAAGCGGCGGGGGAATCGTCCGTGATCTGCTGGCTGGGCGTAAACCGCTGGTGCTTCGGGATGAAATCTATGCGGTATGGGCGATGCTCGGCGGCGCTGTTATCGGACTTGGAATCGCGAGCTCCACATGGCAGCTGCTGACGCTTTTTATCGTGGTCATTATGTTTCGGATGCTGTCGGTTCATTATAAATGGAGGCTTCCGCGGCGGTCCCTTCAGGCTCAGGGAAGCGTGACGGATAGCGCCAACAGTAAATTGAATCTGTAATGCTGAAAGGAGAGAGGGAATTGGTGTCGGTATTGTTTGTATGTCTGGGGAATATATGTCGGTCGCCGATGGCTGAAGCGGTGTTGAGGCACAAAATTGAACAGCGGGGACTGTCGGGGGCGGTGAAGGTGGATTCGGCCGGGACCGGCGATTGGCATATCGGCAATGTGCCTCATGAGGGTACGCGAAAGCTGCTCGATCGCTGGGGAATCAGCTATGAAGGCATGGTCGCCAGAAAAGTGAAGGAGTCGGACTTGGTCGATTTCGACTATATTATCGGGATGGATGATTCCAACATCAGTAACCTGCGCAAGCTGACTGGCGGAGCGGAGGCGGAAATTATGAAATTCATGGATTTGCTTCCGGAAGAACGGCTGCGCGAGGTGCCCGATCCGTATTTCACCGGCAATTTTGATGAGGTGTATCGACTGATTGATGCCGGATGTGACATCCTGCTGGACAAAATCGTTGCGGAAAAGCTATAATCGTTTCGAATATAAGATGTATGCTTAAAGGGACTCGTTCCCCGAATCGGGTATGAAGAAAGCTGGGCTGCTCTATGCAGGAGCAGAGGACAAGCTTTTTTCATCACAGCAAATTGTAAGCGCTTATCCTATGTAGCTGGCGGTTCTTCCGAAGGGGGCAAGCTTATATCCATAGGGGCGAACCATTGGAGCGGACAAGTCTTGTGATCATATGGGAGGCTTCTCGGTCAGGTATGAGACAGGGGGTCAAAAAAAGATGAACAATGCACATTCCATAAAGAAAAGTTGCGGCTGGCTACCCGAAAGGGCGAACACTTGGGCACCAGGCTTTTCTTGGGATTATAGAGTGAGGTCACCCGGCTGAAGCCGGTCCAGGTTCTCTATCCCGTTAATGCGCGTTTGTTCATCTTTTTTTATCCATGCTATGAAAAGAAATGCGGCCCCTAAAGGGCCGCTGGCCGAAGCCGAGGTATGTTACTCGGCCTTCAGGAAGTAACGAAGGGCGTCCGGCAGCTCCTTCTGCCAGAATCCCCAGATGTGGCGGCCGTCCTTCTCGGAGTAGGATACTGTGGCACCCCGCTCTTCAAACAGATCCCTGGTCGTGCGGTTTAACTCGACAAAGTTATACACGCCCGTGTCCGTTGCATAGCTGTCCTCCTGCAAGCCAACGATCATGTAGACATCGAGCCAGGACAGGTCGCTGTGGATGGAGATCATGCTTTGGGATTTCTCGTAAAAAGCGCCGGAGAGGCTGATCACACGTGTAAACAGCTCCGGATATTGCAGTGCGAGATGGACCGATACGCTTCCGCCGAGCGAGTCGCCGGCCAGCACACGTTCAGATGCATCGCGGCGAACCGGATACTTTTCTTCTATAAAGGGAATAATCTCTTCGGCGAAGCATGACAGATACGCATCGAAGCGGCTGCCAAACGGCGCGTATTCCTCTGTGCGGACTTTGGTGTTCACTTCCACGCCCACGATGATGAAGGGCTCATAGCCTTCTTCGAGAATCAATTGATTGGCCCAGGTGGCAATGCGGCCAAAGTTGAAAAATTCCTCGCCGTCCTGGCAATAGACGACCGGATAGCTGAGCACCTCGTTGTAGCCGGGCGGGAGGTAGATGCGGAGGGTCCGATCTTCCTGGAGATGGCGACTGTGGATGACCTCCTTTACAATGGTTCGTTTCAATAATCGTTCATTCGTCATGAGTGATCACCTTTTGGGTTAGTTTTTGAAAAGCTGTATACAATAAGCTAAAATGTACCTGGTTCGCAAGCTGCGCCTGTTGCAGGATCACCCTGCTGTGTTACCCGTAGTTTTTACAACTGTTATAGTATTAACAACGCCCTGTTATACATACAAAAGTCAAGAAATATTAAATTTAACGCCGTATTTCTTTGACGAAAGCAATAAAACAGGTGTATAATAATTCTATAACAGCGGAACTTGATATTCAAATATTTATTGAGGTGAAAAAAATGACCAAGGTTCCTTATGAAGTATACACCGAGGAAGTGGAAACTCTATCCGTACTTTCCCCGGACGGCGAAATCGTAAACAAAGATCTTCTGCCAGAACTATCCGATGATCAATTGAAAGAGATTATGTACCGTATGGTATTTACCCGTACTTGGGACGATCGTGCCGTTAACCTCGGCCGTCAAGGTCGTCTCGGTTTTTATGCGCCTGTATCCGGTCAAGAAGCTACGATGATCGGAAGTGAATTCGCACTAGAGAAAGACGATTTCGTATGCCCGGGCTACCGCGACATGCCGCAAATCGTATGGCACGGCCTCCCGCTTTATCAGGCATTCCTGTATTCCCGCGGCCATCAGCATGGCGGACAAATTCCTGAGGGCGTGAACGTGCTTATGCCTCAAATCATCATCGGTGCGCAAATTTTGCACGCGATGGGGATTGCAATGGGCTACAAATTGAAGAAGCAAAAGCAAGTTGTTATCACATACACCGGTGATGGCGGTTCCTCCGAAGGCGACTTCTACGAGGGTCTGAACTTTGCAGGAGTTTACAAGCTGCCGGTTATTTTCTTTGTACAAAACAACGGCTATGCCATTACAACTCCTTTCTCCAAGCAGACAGCAGCGCTTTCGATCGCTCACAAAGCTGTTGCAGCCGGTATTACTGGCGTGAAGGTTGACGGTATGGACGTGTTTGCTGTTATCAAAGCGGTTCGCGATGCTGCTGAGCGCGCTCGTAATGGCGAAGGCGCCACGCTGATCGAAGCTGTAACTTATCGTTTCCGTCCGCATTCCCTGTCTGACGACGCTACGAAATATCGTACGAAGGAAGAAGAAGGCGAGTGGAACGAGAAGGACCCAATCGCGCGTCTTGCGAAGTATCTGGAGAAGAAAGGACTGTGGACCGAAGAGGATACAGCTCGCGTGAAAGAGGAAGCAAAAGCGAAAGTGAACGAACAGATCAAAAAGGCTGAGCAAACCGAGAAAATGACCATCCCTGGTCTGATTGACAGCATGTTCGAACATACACCGCATGATCTTGAAGAGCAAAAAGCTGATTTTAAATAAAATCGGCTGCTGCTTCATGCCGCGGTATGAAGCCTTTGGTAGCATATTGATGCCAGTGCGTTGATCTGGCTGACGAGCGATATAAAGCACACATTCCGAAAGTTTATGTGAACTGTAATGTCTAAGGAGGAAATGAAGCAATGGCACAAATGAACATGAAAGAAGCGATTCGCGATGCGATTCGCGTTGAATTGAGCCGCGACCCTAACGTTGTTGTCTTCGGTGAAGACGTTGGTCATGTCGGCGGTGTCTTCCGGGTAACCGAAGGCCTTCAAAAAGAATTCGGGGAAGAGCGCGTATTCGATACGCCGCTGGCTGAATCCGCAATCGGCGGTTTGGCTGTCGGTCTTGGTATTCAGGGCTTCCGTCCGATTGCCGAGATTCAATTCGTCGGATTTATTTTTGAGGCGCTGGACCAGATGGTCGTACAGGCAGCTCGCATGCGTTACCGTTCCGGCGGCCGTTACAACTCGCCAATCGTATTCCGTACTCCATACGGCGGCGGAGTTAAAGCGGCTGAGCTGCACACCGATGCGCTTGAAGGTTTGCTTGCACAATCTCCGGGTATTAAGGTTGTAGTGCCTTCCAACCCATACGATGCCAAAGGCTTGTTGATCTCGGCAATCCGTGACAACGATCCGGTATTTTTCATGGAGCACTTGAACCTGTACCATGCCTTCCGTGCGGAAGTTCCAGAAGGTGACTACACGGTGGAGATCGGCAAGGCGAATGTTGTTCGCGAAGGTTCCGACGTTACCATTATCGCTTATGGCATGATGGTACACACCGCTGCCAAAGCAGCTGAAGAGCTTGAAAAGAACGGTATTAAAGCCGAGATTATCGACCTGCGTACCGTTTCTCCTATCGATATTGACACGATCGTGGCTTCTGTTAAGAAGACAAACCGCGCTATCGTCGTTCAGGAAGCGCAGAAATCTTCCGGCGTCGCTGCCGAAGTGATTGCACAAATCAACGAAAAGGCGATCCTGCATCTGGAAGCCCCAGTGCTTCGCGTTGCACCGCCGGATACTGTATATCCATTCGCTCAAATTGAGGATGCCTGGCTGCCTACTCCTGCACGCATCGTAGAGGCCGTTAACAAAGTCTTGAATTTCTAATCGCAGCAAATTTCTAGGGAGGTTTTACAGTGGCAAAATTTGAATATCGTTTCCCAGAGCTGGGTGAAGGGCTGCATGAAGGTGAAATCATCAAAATGCACATCAAGCCTGGCGACAAAGTAACAGACGACGACATCATCATGGAAGTACAGAACGACAAGGCAGTCGTGGAAGTTCCTTGTCCCGTAAACGGTACGGTTCAGGAGGTTTTTGCCAAGGACGGTCAAGTGTGCCGTGTCGGTGAAGTTGTTGCTGTTATCGATGCTGAAGGTGACATTCCGGATCAAGGCGGTCATGCTGACGAGCAAGCGGCTCAAGAAGCTGACGCAGCTCAAGGCAGTGCGGATACTACCTCTTCTCCTGCTCAAAACGCTCCGTCGGATGCGAAGCAGGGCGAAGCTGGCGCTGCAGCAGCACCGGCTGCACCTAACCGTGAAGTGTTGGCGACGCCAAGCGTTCGCAAGTTTGCTCGCGAGCAAGGCGTTGACATTGCTCAAGTGCAAGGCACTGGCAACAACGGCAAAGTGACTCGCGAGGATGTGGAAGCATTCAAGAACGGCGGCGGTCAAGCAGCAGCGGCAGCTCCTGCGCAAGAAGCGACTTCCGGTACTGCAGCAGCAGCTCCAGCAGTTGATGCACGTGCTGAAGAAGAACGCGTTCCGTTCAAGGGCATCCGCAAAGCGATCTCCAATGCGATGGTTAAATCGGCATACACCGCTCCGCACGTTACGATTATGGACGAAGTGGATGTAACCGAGCTGGTGGCGTTCCGTACGCGCATGAAGCCAATCGCAGAGAAGAAAGGCACGAAAGTGACCTATCTGCCATTCATCGTTAAAGCGCTCGTTGCGGCTTGCCGTCAATTCCCTGCGCTCAACGCGATGATCGACGAAGAAGCGAACGAGATCGTATACAAAAAGTACTACCACATCGGTATCGCTACTGACACAGACAACGGCCTGATCGTGCCGGTTATCAAGGATGCTGACCGTAAGAGCATCTGGATGATCGCTGACAGCATCCGTGATCTGGCTGCTCGTGGACGCGAAGGAAAACTCGGTCCGAACGAAATGAAAGGCAGCACCATTTCCATCACTAACATCGGTTCCGCTGGCGGTATGTTCTTCACTCCGATCATCAACTTCCCAGAAGTTGCGATTCTCGGAACAGGACGTATCTCGGAGAAAGCCGTTGTGAAGAACGGCGAAGTTGTGGCTGCTCCAGTGATGGCGCTGTCCCTGAGCTTCGACCACCGCATCATCGATGGTGCAACAGCACAAAACTTTATGAACTATATTAAAGAGCTGCTCGCAAACCCTGAGCTGCTTGTTATGGAGGTGTAACTAATGGTAGTAGGAGATGCTTCTCTTGATATCGATACACTAGTCATTGGTGCTGGACCTGGAGGTTACGTGGCGGCGATTCGTGCCGCCCAGCTGGGTCAAAAGGTACTGATCGTGGATAAATCCGAGGTTGGCGGCGTGTGCTTGAACCGCGGCTGTATTCCTTCCAAAGCGCTGATCTCGGCTGCTCATCAATTTGAGCAAGCTAGCCATGCAAGCCAGTTCGGCGTGAACGTTGAAAACGTAAGCGTGGACTTCAGCAAAACACAGGAGTTCAAGAACAGTGTTGTCAAAAAGCTGACCGGCGGCGTTGGTTCCTTGCTGAAAGGCAACAAGGTTGAAATTTTCAAAGGCGAGTGCATGTTCATCAACGAGAACGAAGCGCGTGTGTTTAATGAAAACGAGTCTCCGCGCTATCGCTTCAAAAACTGCATCATCGCTACAGGTTCCCGTCCAATCGAGCTGAAAGCATTCCCGTTTGGCGGACGGATTCTGTCCTCCACCGAAGCGCTTGAGCTTGAAGAACTGCCGAAGAGCCTTATCGTGATCGGCGGTGGATACATCGGTGCTGAGCTGGGTCAAATGTTCTCCAAATTCGGCACGAAAGTAACCATCATTGAAGGTATGGAATCCATCCTGAACGGATTCGATCCGGATATGACCAAACTGGTTGCGAAGAACATGCAAAAAACCGGCGTGGAAATCGTAACTAACGCGAAAGCGGAAAGCGCAGAGCAAACCGACAAGGACGTGACTGTGAAGTACTCCGTTAACGGCGAAACGAAAGAAGTGACCGCAGACTACCTGCTGGTGACTGTCGGCCGTCGTCCTAACACGGACGGAGAGCTTGGCCTTGATCTGATCAACATCGAAATGACCGATCGCGGTCTGATCAAAGTTGACCATCAAGGACGCACCAACCATCCGCATATCTTTGCGATCGGTGACGTTGTTCCTGGACCAGCTCTGGCACACAAAGCTTCCTACGAAGGTAAAGTGGCTGCTGAAGCAATCGCAGGCCTGCCATCCGTGGTGGACTACAAATGCGTACCGGCAGTGGCTTTCACAGATCCAGAATGCTCCAGCGTAGGTCTGACGGAAGCGCAAGCGAAAGAGCAAGGCTACAAAGCGAAATCCGCGAAGTTCCCGTTTGCGGGTAACGGACGCGCATTGTCCTTGAACAGCCCTGACGGCTTCGTGAAAATCGTTGCTGACGAAGAAACAGGTCTTGTTCTGGGTGCTCACATCGCAGGTATCGAAGCTTCCAACCTGATTGCCGAGCTTGGTCTCGCAATCGAAATGGGTGCAACGCTTGAGGATATCGCATTGACTATCCATGCTCACCCAACGCTTGGTGAAATCGTGGCGGAAAGTGCCGAGCTTGTTCTTGGCCATCCAATTCACGTGGTAGCACCGCGCAAGTAAGGACTGATTCATCAAGGACCTCATGTGTTCTATACGGAGGCTGCCTCGGCCGGGTTGTCATGACCTGGCCTGGGCAGTCTTTTTTTATATCAATTTATGTGACCGAAAAGTAGCGTTATGATAAACTATGAGCTAAGACATCAGGACGAAGAAGGTAGGTTGTAGGATGAGAAATTACTTGGAACTGCTGCAGGATATTATGGACAATGGCGTGAAGAAAGAGGACCGCACCGGGACCGGAACATTGTCGGTTTTCGGGCGTCAGCTCCGGTTTGATCTATCCCAAGGCTTCCCCCTTGTGACAACGAAGCGGATTCACATCAAGTCTGTGGTGCATGAGCTGCTCTGGTTCCTCAGAGGGGACACGAACATCCATTATCTGAAGGAGAACGGGGTGCGCATCTGGGACGAGTGGGCGGATGAGAACGGGGATTTGGGCCCGGTGTACGGCTCGCAGTGGCGCGCCTGGGAGGCCCCGGACGGCCGTAAAATCGATCAGATTGCAAACGTGATTGAAGCCATCAAGAACAACCCGGACTCCAGACGCCATATGGTCAGCGCATGGAATGTGGCGGAGATCGACAATATGAAGCTGCCGCCATGCCATTTTGTATTTCAGTTCTATGTAGCCGAAGGCAAACTCTCCTGCATGCTGACGATGCGTTCGGTGGATACGTTCCTCGGGCTTCCGTTCAACATCGCCAGCTATGCGCTCCTGACCCACATGGTCGCCCAGCAATGTGATCTTGAGCCAGGAGAATTCATCTGGTCCGGCGGGGATGTACACATTTATCTCAACCATCTGGAGCAGGTGAAGACCCAGCTTGCGCGTGAGCCGTACGCGCTTCCGCGGCTGATCATCAAGCGCAAGCCAGATAGCATTTTCGATTACCAATATGAAGATTTCGAGTTTGAGGGTTATCAGCATCATCCAACGATCAAAGCAGAGGTAGCCGTCTAAACAGACACGCAACGTGCGGATCAGACTTATCTTGCATCCATGACCCGCGCAGGAGAACCCCGCAGTTGATGATGAAAGGAGGTTGTTTATGACGATATCGATGATATGGGCAATGGGGAAAGACCAGGTGATTGGCCGAAATGGAGGCATGCCGTGGCATTTGCCGAAAGATATGGCGTATTTCAAAAGAATGACGCTGAACAAGCCGATCCTGATGGGTAGGAAAACATGGGAATCGTTCGGCAGCAAGCCGCTCCCGAACCGGACCAACATTGTGCTGACGCGCGATCCGGGCTTTCAGCTGAAGCCGGAGGAAGGCATCGTTATCCATGAGCTGGAAGATGCGCTCGCTTATGAGGGCGAGCAGGAGCTGATGGTCATCGGCGGTGCGCAAATCTATGAGCTCATGCTGCCAAAAGCGGATCGGCTCTATGTCACTTTTATCGACCATGCGTTTGAAGGAGACACCTTCTTCCCGGAAGTGAACTGGGAGGAATGGCAGGTGGTGGAAGAGGTGCGGGGCATCACGGACGAGAACAATCCATACCGCTATCGCTTTGTCACCTATGAGCGCAAGGTTCGCAAATAAGAGGCCATAAATTCCTGCTCCCTGATATTACTATCGCCGATAGAGACTTTTATAGTCGGAAAATACAAATGATCATGCATATAATCCATTTAACATGCAAAAAGTGAAGTGCTACTATATCTCTAATGTTTATACATGAAGTTGTTTATTTAGCCAGGAACCGCAAGCTTTCGACAGACTGATAAAAATTTTACTTGGCATAAATAAAAAAGTTGTATCAGCTTCTTCACGGTTTCTTCGATATAAATCGATCGGTTATTGTTGATTTATGATATGATATTTTGTACATGTATTTCACCAGTGATAGAACGGATGGGGGTAAAAGCAGTATGTCAACACCAACAGGATTTATGGAATATCAGCGTCAGCTACCGGCAGACCGGGATCCGGCAGAGCGCGTTAAAGACTGGGAAGAGTTTCATAAACATTTAGAAGAAGAAGAGCTTCAGACCCAGGGAGCACGTTGTATGGACTGTGGTACGCCATACTGCCACACAGGTATCGACATGATTGGCGGAACGTCCGGGTGTCCGATTCACAATTTGATTCCGGAATGGAACAACCTCGTATACCGCGGGCTGTGGAGAGAAGCGCTGGAGCGTCTGCACAAGACCAACAACTTCCCTGAGTTTACCGGACGCGTGTGTCCTGCGCCTTGCGAAGGCTCCTGTACGGTAGGATTGATCGGCCAGCCCGTGACGATCAAATCGATTGAGCAGGCGATTATTGACAAGGGCTTCGAAGAGGGCTGGGTCGTTCCTGAGCCGCCTGAGAAGCGCACAGGGCGTCGTATCGCCGTCGTTGGCTCCGGACCTGCCGGTCTGGCTGCAGCGGCCCAGCTGAACAAAGCAGGCCACTCTGTGACCGTGTTCGAGCGTTCCGACCGGGTAGGCGGACTGCTTACGTACGGCATTCCGTCGATGAAGCTGGACAAGGGCGTTGTACAGCGCCGTGTGGATCTGCTGGCGGCCGAAGGCGTGGAGTTCGTGGTGAACACCGAGATTGGCAAAGACATCCCGGCACAGCAGCTTGTGGATGAGTATGATGCGGTCGTTCTGTGCGGTGGTGCAACAAAGCCGCGTGAATTCAACATTGAAGGCAGCGATTTGAAAGGCGTTCATTATGCGATGGACTACCTGAATGGCACGATCAAGAGCTACCTTGACTCCGGTCTTCAGGATGGAAATTATATTTCCGCTAAAGACAAGGACGTTATCGTCATCGGGGGCGGGGACACCGGCTCTGACTGTGTGGCAACCGCACTTCGTCACGGCTGCCGGAGTGTCACCCAGTTCGGTACGCACAAGCGTCCACCGCTGGAGCGCGATCCGATTGCCAACCCGTGGCCGCAATTCCCGAATGTGTATACCCTCGATTATGCACATGAGGAAGCGAAGGCGCTGTTCGGCGAAGATCCGCGTGAGTTCTCGATCATGACGACCAAATTTGTCGGCGACGAGAACGGCAACCTGAAAGAGCTTCATACGGTTCAAATCGAGCGGATCGTGGATGAAACCGGCCGCAAAATCTATCAGCCGATTCCGGGCACGGAAAAAGTATTCCCGGCTCAGATGGCGCTGATCGCAATCGGCTTCGACGGACCAGAGCAAACGCTGGTTCAGCAGCTGGGGCTGGAGACAGACCGCCGCACGAACGTGAAGGCGCCTTACGGCAAATATACCACCAATGTTGACAAGGTGTTTGCTGCCGGGGATATGCGCCGGGGCCAAAGCCTGGTTGTATGGGCGATCAACGAAGGCCGCGAGGTGGCTCGCGAGGTTGACAAGTATTTGATGGGCTCTACGGTTTTGGTTTAATCCAATCCGAAAATATGATATATTAATAGATACAGATAAGGACTTCGCGCTGGCGAAGTCCTTTTTTAGAGGCAAGGATATGTTTAATCTTGCCAATATCGACAATGAAACGGCTTAAGATAAGTTTCTGTGTGGTAGTAGGAGGAGAGTCGAATTGAAGACGCTGGTCATTGCCGAAAAGCCGGATATGGGGCGCAATATTGCCGCCGTGATTGAACCCCGGGCCAAGAACAATCGGACGTATCTGGAAGGGGAGCAGTACATCATCACATGGGCGATCGGTCATCTGGTCGGTTTGGCCGAACCGGAGGCGTATGACTCGAAGTATAAAAGATGGAATTTTAACGATCTGCCGATCATTCCCGAGCGCTTCAAGATCGTGCCAAACCCGAAAACGAAGGATCAGCTGAAAGTGATCGGCGAGCTGGCCAAACGCTGCAGCAGCATTGTCAACGCCTGTGATGCAGGGCGCGAGGGGCAGTATATTTTTGCCTTAATCCAGCAGCAGTTAAAGCTCAGCCAGCCGGTCAAAAGACTGTGGATTTCCGACCTGACAGCCGAAAGCATCGCCAAAGGCTTTGCCGAGCTGAGAGATGGCGCGGAATTTGAATATCTGACCCAAGCGGCAAGAGCGCGCAGCGAAGCGGATTGGCTGATCGGCATGAATGCATCCCGCGCGTTTACTACCAAGCATCATACGCTCCTGTCCGTGGGCCGGGTGCAGACTCCGGTTCTGGCGCTGATCTATGACCGTGAGAAAGAGATTGAGGCGTTTGAGTCGCAGACCTTTTACGATGTGAAGGCGTTGTTCCAGCAGGATGAACTGGAGTATGCAGGAACCTGGCAGGGAGAGCGGCTGACTTCGAAGGAGAAGGCCGATGAGATTGCAGGCAAGGTGAAGGGGAAAACCGGAAGAGTTGCAAAGTATGAAGTCAAGGAGACGAAGGAATATCCGTTCAAGCTGTATGATCTAACCTTGCTTCAGCGTGAAGCGAACGCGAAGTTCGGCTATTCCGCGAAAAAAACGCTGGACATTGCCCAAGCGCTGTATGAGCGGCATAAAGTGATCTCTTATCCCCGTACGAACTCCAACTATGTAAACGAACAGAATATCGACGGGATGCATAAAGCGCTGCACATGCTGAAATCGACACCGTATAAGGAGATGGCGGAAGCGGCAGAGCCGGGCCGGGTACATAAAAACAACAGGGCGGTCTGCAATCCGCAGCGGGTCGAGGATCACCATGCAATTCTGCCGACGCTGAAGCGTCCGGGCACGTTGAGCAAGGAAGAGCAGCAGATTTATGATCTGATCATCATCCGTTTTCTGTCCCATTTCTACCCGCCGGCGATGTATAAGCAGCATACGGTTATGACAGAGGTGGAAGAGGAGACCTTCAAGACCAACATCAAGGAGCTGCTGTCTCTCGGCTGGAAGGTGCTGTTGGAGAAGGAGCAGGGGGAGAAGGAGAAGAAGCGGTCCAAATCATCCAAGAAAGGCAAAGAGGATGAGGAGGAAGAAACGCTGGAATGGAATGATCGCCCGTTTGTGATCCAGCCGGAGCTTCCGGTTCAGTGCAAGCGCTCCGAAGTAAAGGAGAAGGCCACCCAGCCGCCCAAAAGTTATACGGAGGGGACGCTGCTGAAAGCGATGGAAAGCGCGGGCAAATCGATTGAAAACGAAGAGCTTCGCGATGCGATGAAGGAGAGCGGGCTCGGCACGCCGGCAACCCGTGCAGCCACGATTGAGCGGCTGAAGAAGGTTGGCTATATTACGATGCAGGGCAAACGGATCACCGTGACCCAAAAAGGGAGATCCGCGGTGGAGCTGATCCGGCATGCAGGCGTCGAGCTGTTGGCGTCACCGGAGATGACCGGGCAATGGGAGCGGAGGCTGAACCAGATTTCCAAAGGGGAAGCGTCTGCGGAACATTTCATGCACAATGTGCAGAAGTTTACACTTTCGATCATCAGCAAGGTGTCGACGCAAAGACCTGCCCCGCCGTCGATGTTTGAATCGGAGAAGGATCGCGCGAAAGGCAAGGGGCGTGCCGGAGGCAGAGGCGGTAAAGCCGCATCGACTGCGGGCTCGGGTACGGCCAAGGGCCGCACGACGCGAACGAACGATGCTGGTCCTGGTCAGGATACCGGACAGGTACGGGAACAAGCTCGTATTCAAGGATCTGCACAAGGGCAATTACGTGGTCAAGCAGAACGTATGCAGGATACCAGATTGTCTGCTGCAAGCAAGCCGGTGCCTCCTGCGGCAAGAGAGACCTTCGGCATCTGCCCGAAGCCGGGCTGCGGCGGTCAGATTATCGAGGGCCGCAAGGGCTATGGCTGCACGCACTTCAAGCAGGGCTGCGGATTTGTCATCTGGAAGGAGTTTGCCGGCAAAAAAATTTCGCATCCGATGCTGAAATCGCTGCTGTCCCAAGGGAAAACACAGCTGCTGTCGTTCAAGCGGGAGGACGGATCTTCATATAAGGCGCGGATTGTACTAAGCGCTACCGGGGATGGCAAGCTGGCACTGCAGCCAGAGGCAGCAAATGAAGCTGCGCGGTAAATCGTGCGCACGTACGGGTTCATCCTGTGCTCCATTCATTCATCCGCTCGCTTGTCGAGTGTGATCAACACTGAACAGCACGCATACAACAGGGCTGCCGATCGGTCAATGTGCAATGACCTTTCAGGCAGCCCTGTTTGTGCTGACAGTTGGTATAGCTATATAGGTGCTGCTTGCTTCTCACGCCAGCGTTACGTCTTCCATTCCAAACCCCTGGAGTAGATGTTCGCTTGAGGCAGCGTTAGGCGATGCCTCAATGACGACAGGTACTACGTGAGGTGGTTGTGGATGACCTCCGGCACTTCGGTCAGGGCGGATACGGTGTACAGCACATGATGCGGCTTGACGTTGATTTCAACGAGGTTGTACTCCCATTCCAGCTTTTGCTCGATATAGATGCAGTTGATGCCGGCCGACAGGGCAGGCAAAACATCGGTACGCAACGAATTGCCGATCATCCAGGTGCAATGGCGATCGAAATGCTTCAGCGTGAGAATGTTCTCAAGCGCTTCTACGTTTTTGTGCTGGCGAATATAGATACGATCGTCAAAATAATCGGCAAGCTTCATCTGCTCAATCTTGCGCTGCTGGATCCGAGCTTCCCCGCCGGTATACAGATACAGGTGATGGCCTTCGCCGCGAAGCCGCTCCAGCGTTTCGACCATCCCGGGATAAGCCTCAACTTCCTGTTCATACACGCTCATTCCGAGCGAGAACAGCTGCTTCTCTTCTTCCTCGTTCAACTCGCGTCCGTATTGTTCGCTGAAGAAGCGGTAGGTGGCAATGAGCGACTCAGGAAAGTTCACGCTGGCGAAGCCCACCTTGTTCACGCCGGCCACATCGATTTCGATCTGCTTGGCACGAACGAGTTCGGTGGTAAGCCCGTACGGCTCAAACCAAGTGGTCATCTGCTCGAAATATTCTCCCAGAACAAGCTCGAAATATTTATTGCAATGAATCAATGTATCATCCAAATCAAAGATAAGATGCTGCGATTGTTGGTTCATAAGTGATCTCCTTCTCGGTGCAGGAAAATATAAAATTGCTTCATCCTCTTATCGGTGACAGGCCCAGCACACCGCCTTTTAGGACAGACGAATATAATTCTCCAGGAACATCTGCAGCTCTGACGCGCCGTCCGGCCGCAGGCTGAATCGTTCGTTATTCTCGGATTTCAGATGGGATCGAAGCAGTCCTGCCGCTCTTAGAATCATCAGATGGTGCATCAGCGTTTCGTAGGGCTGTCCAAGCTCGACCGCCATCTCCGATACGGCCTTCGGCTCATCGGCGATATAGCGCAGCAGCTTCAGCCGCTCCGGATCCGCCAGCGCTTCGGTCATGCGCAGCAGCACGACAGGCGGCTCATCCTCGTCTTCTTCGGGAATATCAATCGGATACTGGAGCAGAATCAGATTGTCATAGAAGCAGTATGTGTTGATCGGCCGAAAGTGAGTGCCTGGAAACAGCGTAACGTTTGTCTGCGGCACGTGATCGAGAATGACACCGCTGGAGGCATATTCGATCAAGTTTTCCGGATCCATCTTCGTCAAGAGCAGCTGCTTCTCTTCGGCATCCTCTTGCAGCAGGGGGCGAAGATCGCTCTCTACTTCGGCAAAATAATGCTCGTGCCACAGCTTTAATAGCGGTGTATAGCTTGTGCGAATTCGGTTCGTTTCATCCGCCGTCAGCCAGGAAATATGCTCGGCGAGCAGGCGATGCAGCTCATCGGAGGATGAGGTTTCCAGCCAGTGCAGAAAGTCCGGAATCTCATCATGCTCTCCTCTCAGCATAACGATGGCGTACAGCACATCATAATCGGCCAGCGGCCAGAAGCGCGCTTCGCCCATTTGCACGCGCACCGGCTGGGGCAGACAGGCATCCATTCGCGTAATGAGCTGTTTGCCAATGTCCAGATTGTCCGTCCACTTCCTTGTTGCATATACCATAAAGCTGCTGACCAGCTCGTATACTGTGGATACATCGATATGAACTTTATATGTCATGAATAAGTACCCTCCCAAGTGATGGCATTGTAATTATTATGGCTTGTATCGAATGGGGTTGTCCACTATAATGTTCATTTGGCTGTTTGATTATTTGCTTTTATGACAGAGGGGGAAGCGTGGTTCGTGACACAAGCTGGACATACCCGGCAGGGGAACATTCATTATTTTATACTTATAGGGGTTGTGATTGCTGCAGGTCTGAGTCAAGGCCTGCTGCTTCCGGTCCTGGCCATATTTCTGGAGCGGATGGGCATATCGTCCACGATGAACGGACTGAACGCGGCGGCGCTGTATGTCGGCTCCTTCGCCATGACGCTGGTGGCCGAGCGGGTGCTCGGCTGGGTAGGTTTCAAGAAACTGATTGCCGCCGGTCTTGTGCTGGTGATGCTCTCGCTGCTTGCTTTTCCGTTAATCCCAAGCGTTGCGCTGTGGTTCGTGCTGCGCTTGCTGGTTGGTATCGGGGACAGCGCGCTGCATTATGCGTCACAGCTGTGGATTCTGATGATGTCAACGCCGGAGAACCGCGGGCGAAGCATATCGTTCTACGGCATGTCCTACGGGATTGGATTCAGCATCGGTCCGCTTGGCATCTCCCTGCTGAAATACGGGGAGGCCGTACCGTTTATTATTTTGGCAGTTCTGTTCTTGCTGCTGCTGGTTGTGGTGCTGTTTAAGCTGCCGGATCTGAAGCCGGAGCGGAGCCAGGGCACGGAGACGGCCGGAGGAGGAAGATACCGCACCAGCTATCGGCTGGCCTGGTATGCGTTAATTCCGGCGTTTCTGTATGGATATATGGAGTCGGGCATCAACAGCAGTTTCCCGGTATATGGCCTGCGCACCGGGTTTACGGTAGAGCAGATCGCGGCGCTGCTGCCTTTTGTCGGCATTGGCGGGTTGTTGCTGCAGCTTCCGCTCGGCATGTTGAGCGACCGGTTCGGCCGCAAACGGGTGCTGACGTTCGCCGGCATTACCGGAGGACTCTGCTTCCTGCTTATACCGCTGGCGGGCACGAGTTTTTGGATGACGCTGGTTCTGCTGACGATCGCCGGCGGATTCGTCGGTTCCTTCTTCTCGCTCGGACTTGCCTATGCGGCAGATATTTTGCCGCGCACGCTGCTGCCTGCAGCCAATGTGGTGGCTTCGTTTCACTTCAATGCCGGCAGTATCGCCGGACCGAACGCAGGCGGGGCGATCCTCGGGACCGGCTGGAATGGCGGCATGTTTGTACTTCTTGGCGGACTATACATTTTATTCGCATGTACCGGCATATTATTTAAGGTAAAGAAATCGACCGCGGATCAAGAATCGCTATAGAGTCTCTTGTCAGCTGCATCTACTGGTATATCAAGAGGGCACGGCACCAAAGGGAACATGTGTTCTCATGGAATTTGCCGCCGCTTTCTTCTAAACTAGAGAGTAGGAATATGCACTTGACGGGAGAGACGAATAGATGATCAAAGTGGAACGGCTTAAGAAGACAGTTGGACCTGATAGAACCCCTGTGCTCAAAGATATCAGCTTCCAGATGGAAACCGGGGAAATGATCGGATTGATCGGTGCCAGCGGAAGCGGGAAAAGTCTGATGATGGGCTGCCTCGCGATGAAGGAACGATGGGACGGCGGCAAATTGCTCATTGACGGAGAAGATATGATGAATCCCTCGGGGAAACGGACAATCAAGAGGGAGTGGGCTTATCTTGAGCAGAATCCGACGCTCAATGTGAACCGGACCGCGCTGAAGAACGTACTGATCGGACAAGCGAGCCAGACCCCATGGTGGCGGATGGTGACCGGCATGGTCCGTTCCGATGATTATATGGGAGCGATGGATACGATTGAGCATCTGGGGCTGCTTGACAAAGCGCATCGCAAGGCCGGAGAGCTGAGCGGGGGAGAGAAGCAGCGCATCGCGATTGCCCGTGCCCTTGTGCATGGCGCGAAGGTCATTCTGGCTGATGAGCCGGTGATGGGACTTGATCCGGGCTCTGCCGAGCATGTTCTGAAGACGTTGAAATCGCTATGCGAGGAGGAACGTTTGACGGTCATCACGGTCATTCCGATCGAGCTGGCCGAGAAATTCTGCACCCGCATCATCGGGCTGGCCGATGGTCAAATTGTGGTGGATGTCACCGGCAGAAGGCTGACACATGGCGAGAAAGCCAGGCTGTAAAACCATAGTCGCCCACAATGGCGCTTATAATAGAAATGAGTTGATAAGGATTGAGACACAAAATAGTGCAGGCTCTGTCGTCTTTGCTGCTCGTCATCATGCTGAGCGGCTGCTCCTTCATTGAGGACCCGATATCCTTGATTAAAACGCCGGATTTGCCTGCGGACAAAGCTTCGCTTAACGGGGTGATCCAGTCTCAGCTTCCAACAGGGGCATCGATTCTGAGGCCGCGCAGCGATACGGACAGCAGTCAGATCCGGATCGAGGATCTGAACAATGACGGCATTCTTGAGGCGGTAGTCTTCTACCAGACGCCGGATGAAGAGATTCAGGTGCACGGTATGATTTTGCAGCAGCAGGGCGACACCTGGGTAAAGAAGCTGAATTTTGACGGGGAAGGGACCGTACTGGAATCATTCGATTTCGTGGACCTGACCAACGACGGCAATTATGAGATTGTGGCCGGTTTCTCGCGCGGGGACAGGGAACTGCAAAATGGGCTGATCGTCTATCAGTTTACAGGCGATGCGCTGGAGAAGCTGGTTCCTCTTCCTTATACGCACTTTGAGATCGGAGATATGAACGGAGACGGCGCCAACGATCTTACGGTTGTATCCCTCCAGAAGAACGAACTGTCCTATATTGTGACGTATCAATATAACATCTTCGATAAGACGTTTAGTGAAATCGACCGGCTGGACCTTGGGTCTAACGTGGAGAGTTATTACAATATTGTCGCAGGAGAAGTGGCGGAGGATAAAGAAGGGATTATACTGGATACGCTCGTATCCTCGAATGATTCCTTTACCAAGCTGATCATTATGGAGGACAACAAGTTTATCGATGTCATTAAGGATGACTCGATGACCTATAAGCCGTTTCCGATCGATAGCGAGGATATTAACGGCGATAGCATTCTGGAGATCGGGGTGCCGGAGACGCCGGTCGGATGGGAAAGCAGGCTGTATGAGGAAATTCCGTATTTCACTACGTATTATCAGTGGGACGGGGAGCTGTCCGAGGAAGGCAAAAAAGGCACATTGAACTTCGTGCTGCAGCGTTATCATGATATCAACAACCGTTTCTATTTGAATTTTCCGGAGGAGCTCTACAACCAGATTACGATCACGCCGGAATCCAACAAGGAAAGTTATTTGAACTTTGTTAAGACGGAGACGGGGGAGTCGGTCGCGGAAATTCAATTCTTCAACATGACCCAGTGGGCTGAAGCAGATCCGGGCTGGAACGTGCTGATCAGAGATAAGAACCGGGTCATTGCCTACCGCAGCCACGGGGATTTGAAGTTTACCAAAAAAGAGAATAAGCCAAGCAACAATGTGGCTCCTATCGAAAGAAAGGGGAACTAAATCTTGAGTAAAGTGCTCATCCTTGAAGACGAAGAATCGATTCGCAGTTTTATAGTCATCAATCTGAAGCGCAACGGCTTTGATGTGCTGGAGACCGGCAACGGCAACGAAGCGCTGTCGATGCTGCAGTCAACGCCGGATATCGACATTGCACTCCTGGACGTTATGGTGCCGGGCATTGACGGATTTGAAGTGTGCCGCAGAATTCGGGAAACGAACGAACGGCTCGGCATCATCTTCTTGACCGCCAAGGTGCAGGAGCAGGATAAAGTCTATGCGCTGTCCGTTGGCGCTGACGACCATGTCAGCAAGCCGTTCAGCCCGACCGAGCTGATCGCGCGCATCCAGTCGCTGCTGCGCCGGGTCAATGTGCAGCGGGCCGGAGCCGCGAAAGTATCCTTCCAGTCCGGACCGTTCTCGCTGGATCTGATCACCAAGCAGTTCAAGAAGAACGGAAAGCTGATCGAGCTGACGCCAACCGAGTTTTCGCTCGTTCAGTTCTTTTTCGAGAAAGAAAATACGCCGCTTAGCCGGGATGTGCTGCTCGACCATGTGTGGGGCAAGGAATATATGGGCGATCCCAAAATTGTGGATGTGAACATCCGACGGTTGCGTCAAAAAATCGAAGAAAATCCTTCCGAGCCGGAATTTCTCCAGACGGTATGGGGACACGGCTATAAATGGAAGGGTCAGGGACAATGATCAAAAAAGGCATAAAGCGGCAGATTGTGCTGCACTATTTTCTGGTAGTGTTTATGGCGCTGCTGCTGGTTGAGATTATCTTTCTCATCGCGATACGAACATACTATTATGATACGGTATACAATCATATCCAAAACCATATTCGGCTGGCCAACGACTTCTATCAGCCGTTCCGGCTGCCGAATTCGGATAACGTGAATCAGCTGGGAGAAATGCTGAGACATTTCGATCTGGATAATACCGAGCTTCAAATCGTGAATACATCCGGCCGGGTGCTGACCACTTCGACCGGCTTTGACACTCAGCAGACGATTGCGTCCAGTGATTTCACCCAAGCGCTGGCAGGGGACACCAGCCGGTGGGTGGGGCGAGATCCGGGTACGGGGCAGATCGTGATGGCGGTGTCCCAGCTCGTTCAGGGCGGGGAGGATCAATATGTGCTTCGCTATGTCACCTCGCTGGAGAAAATGAACAACAAGCTGATGAACATCACGCTATTTGCGATCAGCATCGGTGCGGCAGTACTGGCCACGGTGCTGGCTTTCAGCATCGGTCTGGCGAATTCGATTGTGAAGCCGATCAACAATATAACGACCGTCTCCGCCCAGATGGCGAAGGGGAAATTCGATGTTCGCATCAAGGGCGATTATCGCTATGAACTGGGAGAACTCTCCTCGACGCTGAACTATATGGCACAGGAAATCGTGCGAAGCAATCAGGTGAAGGATGACTTTATCTCATCGATCTCCCACGAGCTTAGAACCCCGCTCACAAGTATTAAAGGGTGGAGCGAGACGTTGAATGTGGGCGGCTACGACCCAGAGGAAACGAAGCTGGGGATGCAGATCATCACGAAGGAAACGGACCGGCTGATCGGTCTTGTGGAGGAGCTGCTGGACTTCGCGAAGCTGCAGCAGAACGAGATGAAGCTTGTCATGAGCAGCGTCAATCTCAAGGAGCTGCTGCAGGAGATTATACTGAACCTGTGGGCCAAGGCCGAGCAGAAAGGGGTCAAAATATTGCTCGAATCGGAGGAAAAGCCGGTCATACACGGCGACGCCAACCGGTTGAAGCAGATTTTCCTCAATATCGTCGACAATGCGGTCAAATTCTCCCACGAGAACGGCGTCATCACGCTATCCTTCACGATGGAGGAGAAGTTTGTGACCGTGACGGTGCGCGACCAAGGCATTGGCATCTCCGAGGAGCATCTCCGGCGCGTGAAGGATCGCTTCTTCCAGGTCAATCCGCTTAATGGCGGTACAGGGCTGGGACTGGCGATTACACAGCAGCTGGTGGAGCTCCACCACGGCTCGATGGAGATGGAGAGCGTCCTCGGCGAAGGAACCTCGGTGATGGTTCGCCTGCCGCTGCCGGAGGGTGAACCTCCCGGGGCGCAGAGCGAAGATGCTGAATTCGGGGCAGAGGCCATGAATCCGCATCATCCGCTCGCGTGAACAACAATAGCATAAGCTCTCCCATCATGAGAAAAAGGGGCATCCCAGGCTGACACAACACCTTGGGATGCCCCTTTCGTATTCATTTGAATCAAGAAGAAGATACGTTGGCGCGAAGCCGTCCTTTCTCGTAAACATCCTGCAGCAGACGCGCAGGCTGTGTGCGCACGGTCGGTTTCGGCAGCACGGTCTCGTATGGACCAACCACGACAACATGGCCGGGTGATCCCTGCACAACCGCGCCATCCTTGATCACAGCGCCTTCGCCGATAATGGCATGCTCGATGTGAGCAGCCTTGCCGATTTTGGCGTTTGGCATAACGACGCTGTCCTTCACCAAGGAATATTTGCCGATCTCGGCACCGCAGAAGATGACCGAGCTTTTGGCTTTGCCTTCAAAGGTGCATTGATCGTGGATGAGGCAGTCGGCATAATCCGTCATTCTGGCGCGGGCCGCCGTCGCTCTGGTCAGCCATGGACGTGTGAACATCGGCCAATCCTGACGTTCCAGCACAAGCTCACGTCCTCTCAGGACGTCCATGTGGGCCTCCCACAAGCTCTGAACGGTACCGACATCACGCCAGTAGCCCTGGAAGCGGTAGGCGAGAAGAGGCTCGTTGCCCGCCAGCATTTTCGGAATGACATCCTTCCCGAAATCATGGCTGGACTGCGGATCTTGCGCATCCTCCATCAAATATCGCTTCAAGTAATCCCACCGGAACAAGTATATGCCCATCGAGGCAAGGTTGCTCTTCGGCTCTGCCGGCTTCTCGGCGAATTCGGTAATCGTCAGGGAATCATCCACACTCATGACACCGAATCGGCTCGCATCCTCCCATGGCACTTCCATCACCGAAATGGTGGCCGATGCCCCGCTGTTCTTATGATTATCAAGCATCTGCCTGTAATCCATATGGTAAATGTGATCTCCGGACAACACGAGCACATGCTCCGGATTCTGTTCATCGATATATTTCATATTTTTATAAATAGCATCTGCCGTACCAAGATATTCCTTCTGGTCTGTGTCATACGAAGGCAGCAGTGAAATCCCGTCTCTGCCGCTGCGTGTCAGACCCCAAGGATCGCCTTCCCCGATATGTCTGTGCAGTGAATCTGCCTCATATTGCGTTAATACTCCCACCGTGTCAATGCCGGAATTCACGCAATTGCTGAGAGGAAAATCGATAATCCGGTAATGCCCGCCGAAAGGTACAGCAGGTTTTGCCAGCTTAGAGGTCAGAGGTGCCAATCTCTTGCCTTCACCTCCGGCCAGAAGCATAGCGATGCAGTCTTTTCTCTTCATCACGTTTCCCTCCCAATTTTTTTCAACGTTGATACTTACATAACCGACATGCTCGGGGTTTGAAACGATTATATTGAAATATTGAAATGAAAATTTACACTGCTGTATTGGTGTTTCGTGAGATGGGAAGCAAAAGATGTTTTGTTATTTTCAAGCTGGTTAAAATGGGTTAATAGCATTAATAACTGTAATTTTATGCCGAAGCAGGTGATAAATATTGAATGCTCAAGAAGTCAGGGAAGGAAGCATAACTCCTGAACAAGTGTACTTATTCCATGAAGGAACTTCATTTCACAGCTATCGCTGGATGGGCGCACACCCTGCAAGGGAAAACGGAGAAGAGGGAGTACGCTTTACCGTCTGGGCCCCCTGCGCAAGGCAGGTCGGGGTCGCAGGGGACTGGAACGGTTGGGACGGCTCGCAAGACACGTTATATAGGATGCCCCAATCCGGGATCTGGAGTCGTTTTTTTCCGGGGCTTCAGGCTGGGAATTTGTACAAATATCACATCACCGACCAGCATGGGGCGTCCTTCCTGAAGGCAGATCCGTATGCTTTTCACGCCGAAGTGAGACCGAATACCGCGTCTGTCGTGACAGATCTAAGCGGGTACAACTGGAACGATGCCGCGTGGCGGCGCAAGCGAAGAGCTCCTTATGCCAAACCGATGAACATCTACGAGCTGCATGTCGGCACATGGCGTCAGAAGGCGGACGGCTCCTTTTATACATATCGTGAGCTGGCTGATTTGCTGGTGCCTTATGTGCTGGAGATGAATTACACCCATGTAGAATTGATGCCGCTTGCCGAGCATCCTTACGATCTGTCCTGGGGCTATCAGGAAACCGGTCTGTATGCCGTGACAAGCCGCTATGGCAGCCCGCATGACTTCATGTATCTGGTCGACCGTCTCCATCAAGTCGGCATCGGGGTGATTCTGGACTGGGTGCCTGCCCACTTTGCCAAGGATGCGCACGGACTCCGCTTGTTTGATGGTTCGCCGCTGTATGAATACGCAGATCCGTTAAAGGCAGAAAAGCCGGGCTGGGGAACGCTTTCTTTTGATTATTCCAAGCCTGAAGTGGTCTCATTCCTCGTCTCAAACGCCATATTCTGGATGGAAATGTATCATATTGACGGTCTGCGGGTGGATGCGGTAACGAGCATGATCCGGCTTGATTTTGAGAAAAGAGAAGAACAGTACAGCCGAAACGCGCAGGGAGGTCTTGACAATACGGAAGCGGTCGCCTTTCTGCAAACGTTGAACAAAACGGTGTTTCATTATTACCCGAACGCCTTGATGATGGCCGAGGAATCGAGCGCCTGGCCCGGCGTGACGGCTCCGTCGCATGAGGGCGGTCTGGGCTTCAACTACAAATGGAACATGGGCTGGATGAACGATACGCTGAAGTATATGGAGCTTGATTTCGGGGCCCGGCATGAGAAGCATCACCTGCTGACGTTCCCGATGTGTTACGCCTACTCGGAAAATTTCGCGCTTCCGCTGTCCCATGATGAGGTCGTTCACGGCAAACGCTCGCTCTTGAACAAGATGCCCGGCACCTATGAGCAGAAATTTGCCGGATTACGTCTGCTGCTTGGGTACCAGATTACGCAGCCAGGCAAAAAGCTGACCTTCATGGGCGCTGAATTCGGTCAGTTCATCGAGTGGAAGGACCAGGATCAGCTGGATTGGTTTCTGCTCGATTATGACAGCCATCGCCGGCAGCTTGCCTATACCGCGGCGCTGAATAAGCTGTATCAGCAGGAGCGCGCCTTATGGGAGCTGGATCACAGCTGGGAAGGCTTCCAGTGGATCAACGCAGATAATGCGGAGCAGGGCGTGATTATATATATGAGGAAAGGGAAACGAGCCGGTGACACGCTGATTGTGGTCATCAATTTCCAGCCGCATGCTTATGAGCGGTACCGGATTGGCATGCCGCGCACAGGGGAATATGTCGAGGTGCTGAATTCCGATCACCACGATTATGGCGGGGAAGGGATGCTGAACCCGAAACCGCTGCATACAGAGAAGCTGTCATGGCACGATCAGCCATGCAGCGTGGAAATTGCACTTCCGCCGCTTAGCATTGTCATGCTGAAGAAGAAGAGCCCGCAGCGGCGCAGCAGCGCTAAACGGTCTGCGGCACGTCAAGCTTCATCACAGACAGAGAAAATTAAACGACTGTAATCCAATGAAATGGACGGAGGGAGAAGAGAGCATGTCTGAATCCAAAGATAATATGAAGGTGTTGTTTGCCGCTTCGGAGTGTGTGCCGTTTATTAAAACGGGCGGTCTGGCCGATGTGATCGGCGCACTGCCCAAAGCGCTCCAGGAAGCTGGGGTGGACGTCAGCGTTATCGTGCCGAAGTACCGGGGAATTCCGGAGGAATATCGAAGCCAAATGGAGTTTATTGGCGAGACCAAGGTGCAGGTCGGCTGGAGACAGCAGTACTGCGGAGTCAGCCGGATCATTTGGGAAGGGGTGCCGGTCTATTTTGTAGACAATGAATATTACTTCGGGCGAGATGGTATCTATGGCTACATGGATGACGGCGAACGATTCTCCTTCCTGAACCGGGCGATTCTGGACCTGCTGCCGGTTATCGGCCTGAAGCCGGATGTGCTGCATTGTCATGATTGGCATACGGCTATGATTCCGCTGCTGCTGCATGATGGATACCGCCATGATCCTTATTATGCTGAGATTAAAACCGTATTTACGATACATAACCTTCTGTATCAGGGGGTTTATCCGTACGAGGTGCTTGTGGACCTGCTCGGGATTCACAGCCGCCATTTCCATGCGGAAGGCGTGGAGTATTACGGTAATCTGAACTTTATGAAAGCGGGCATCGTCTACGCCGATCATGTGACAACCGTCAGTCCGACTTATGCACGGGAAATCCAAACCGCCTATTACGGCTACGGCCTCGACGGCCTGCTGTCCGCGCAGGGCGAAAGGCTGAGCGGGATTGTGAACGGTATTGATACGAAGAGCTATAATCCGAACCGTGATCCGCATATTGCCGTGAAGTACCGGAGCAGTCTGGATAAAAAAATGCAGAACAAAATCGAGCTTCAGCAGGAGCTGAATCTGCCGGTCGCTCCCCATGTGCCGATGATGGCGATGGTCTCCCGCCTTGTCGATTCGAAAGGGCTGGAACTGGTCATCCGCGTCCTTGACGAGCTGCTGTATTATGATGACATTCAGTTCGTGGTGCTTGGCACGGGCGATCCTTCGTATGAGCACTGGTTCAGGGAAGCAGCCAATCGGTATCCGAACAAAATGTCCGCCCAAATTCGGTTCAGCGAAGGATTATCCCGTCGCTTCTATGCCGGCAGCGATCTGTTCCTGATGCCTTCCAAATTCGAGCCATGCGGCATCAGTCAATTGATTGCGATGCGTTATGGCAGCGTCCCGATCGTAAGAGAGACGGGCGGCCTGAACGATACGGTGCAGCCGTATAACGAATTTACCGGCGAAGGGAACGGCTTCACGTTTGCCGCGTACAACGCGCATGACATGATGTATACGATCCGCCGTGCCGCCTCGTTCTACCGCCAGCCGGAGCATTGGCGGAAAGTAAGCAAAAACGCGATGAACGGCGATTACAGCTGGCTCGTATCGGCGGGGCAGTATGTGGATATTTACCGCCGTGTACACAGCATATCGTGACAGAAGGGACAATGGGACTTAAGCGATAATACAGCGATTGTCCTCTAAACGATAAGAATAACGCCCCGGTGACTCCTGCTCAGGCAGAAATCATCGGGGCGTGCTTCGTCAAGAAAGGTCTGAAGATTACTTTTGGGAAGTCTCAGTTCATTTAATTTTTGTACCTATACACAGCTGTGAAGGGGAATCAGCTGGACTTCAGCTTGCGGCAAAGGATGCGATATCCGTATGGCTCCAGTTCAATGTGCATCGTGCCGTCCACAGGCTTGACCGGCTCATCCAGGAGAGCATCATACCAATCGGTCGTTACAATGGGATGGGACAAGGTGCGCTTCTCTTCGCTGTTGTTCATCCAGATAATGAAGTGATACTGGTCATCCGCCCGCTCATAGACGATGGATGGATCGTTCCGGTTCGCCTGGAGGAAGCGGAAGCGGCCTTGACGCAGCGCCGGGAAGTTCTTGCGCAGGCTGATCATCATCCGGTAAAAATCGTACAGATCCAGATCCTGCTTCTCCGGGTCCCACTCCATGCACTGTCTGCAGTCCGGATCGCCATCGCCCGACAGCCCGACTTCATCGCCGTAGAATATACACGGCGTGCCCATAAAGGTGAACAGGAACACCACCGACAGCTTCATCCGCCGCTTGTCCTCGCCAAGCCGGGTGAGCAGCCTTGGGGTGTCATGGCTGCACAGCAGGTTAAATACGACTTCATTCGTCTGCTGCGGATAACGCATCAGCAGCCCGCCGATCTGATTGGCGAAGGCCAGTCCGTCCATATTGCCATTGAAGAATTCGAGCACCTTGTCGGCGAACGGATAGTTCATGACCGAATCGAATTGGTCGCCGAGCAGCCAGTTCAGGGAGTCGGACCACACTTCGCCCACGATGTAGGCGTCGGGGTTGGCGCTCTTGACAATTTGCCGAAACTCCCGCCAGAAATGATGATCAATCTCGTTGGCAACATCGAGCCGCCAGCCGTCCAGCTTGATCTCCTTGATCCAATATTCCGCTACGTCCAGCAGGTACTCCTTCACTTCCGGATTGGCCGTATTAAATTTGGGCATATTGCCAAAGAAGCCGAACGTATCATAGGTAGGGATGCCATCCTTCACTTCACAAGGGAATTTGTTCACATGAAACCAGTCCGCATATTTGGATTGTTCCCCATGCTTCAGCACATCCTGGAACGGAGGGAACTGTTCGCTGCAGTGATTGAACACCGCATCAAGCATGACCCGTATGCCTCTTTCATGGCAAGCGTCGACCACCTGCTTCAGCAGCTCATTGTCGCCGAAATGTGGGTCAACCTGTTTGTAATCAACGGTGTCGTATTTATGGTTGGACGGAGAGCGGAAGAGAGGCGTGAAGTATATCGCGTTGATGCCAAGCTCCACCAGATCGTCAAGATGATCAAGCACCCCTTGCAGATCGCCTCCGAAATAGTTGTCGACTGCAGGCTGCCCGCCCCATTCCTCCGTGCCTGGCGGATCGTTGTCAGGATCGCCATTGGCGAAACGCTCGGTCATAATCTGGTAGAATACCGCTTCCTTGGCCCACTCCGGCACCTTGAATACATCAATTTCATGTATGTAGGGGAACTCGAAGTAACCGGCCGGAGGATGCGGATAATCCCATGTGATGCCGCTGTCGACCATATATACGGTATCCTTGCCATCATGGATGCGGAAGCCGTAGGATAACCGTTTGTATTTGGGGCGAACGGCGCACTCCCAATAATCAAACATTTCATCAGAGGCGGCTTTCTCCATCGTAATCTCGAAGTAGGTTCGCTCCCAATCATACTTGTCACCGGTCATGGCAACCACGGAGTCCACGTCGTTCTTCCTGGTACGGACCCGCAGATGAATGGTAGCGGGATCATAGGCATAGGCCCATTTATCTCTAGGAACATGATATAGCGCTTCAAGCAGCATGGCTTGCACCTCCTGATGTGTTGCAGGACTTTGCAAAATCCTGATTTGACTATTAAATAACCGAGCGACCGGATTAAGAATCAGAGGAACGAATAACTTGACTAGCTCAGCTATTTCGTAAGGCGTGCTGCAACTCTTCTAGACGAGACGCGCTGCTGCTCTCCATAAGATGAAACGGACCGGAGCGGAATATGCACTCCCCAAAAAATGTACTTTTTATGAAAGATTATGAAAAGTGAGCGACTTACATTGCATAATCATGCATCCTGTTTTATAATAGCCCAGTTGTGATTTTTAGGTAAGGATCATGTTAAGTCCTGATGCAATATATTTTAAGAGGAGAAGGTAGCACATATGAGAAACAAACTGACAATAGGGCTGACCTTGTTCATGGCCGTGCTGCTGATGATGGGCAGTATCGTCCAAGCGGAGGGTGAGAAGAAAACGATCATCCTTGGAACAAGCGCAGACTATGCACCCTACGAATTTCATAAAGAGATTGACGGTGTCGATACGATTGTAGGCTTTGACATCGAAATTGCGAAGGAAATTGCCAAGGACCTTGGTGCAGAGCTGATTATCAAGGACACGTCCTTTGACGCGCTGCTTCCGGAGCTGACAAGCGGCCGGGTGGATTTTGTCATCTCGGGGATGAACCCGACCGAAGAGCGAAGAAGAAGCATCGACTTCTCCGACCCGTATTATGCCGCTGAGCAATCGGTCATCGTCCGCAAAGGCGAGGAGCATCTGTACAACACGATGGAAGGACTGGAAGGGGCGCGCATCGGTGTGCAGAAGTCCTCGATCCAGGAGAACATCGCCAAGGGGATTCCCGGGGCGAACGTCGTGGCGCTGGATAAAATTCCGGATCTGCTGCTGCAGCTGGAATCGGGCCGGGTGGATGCGGTTCTAGCCGAGTATCCGATTGCCAGAACGAATATGAACGAAGAAACGATGGTCATCACGGACGCCAAGCCGACGGCCGAGAATGATGAATATGCGATCGGTGTCCGCAAAGGCAACCATGAGCTGCTCAGCAGCATCAATCAGACACTGGAACGGCTGAAGAAAGACAACCTCATTGAGAAATTTGTCGATGAGGCCAGTGACCTCGCGGCCGGACGGACCAAGGACAGTCTGAATATGTTCGAGTTCTTCTGGAAATACCGCGACTATTATATGAAGGGTATTCAGTTCACATTGCTGATCTCTGCACTCGGCGTTGTGTTCGGTTTCATCCTCGGGCTGTTCATCGCCCTGATGCGCATGTCGAAGGTGAAAGTCGTGAAGCTGCTTGCGACTACCTATATAGAAGTTGTGCGCGGCACACCGATGCTGGTGCAGCTGTTCATTATCCATTACAGCCTATCGGCATTCAACATTACCTTTACGCCAATCCAGTCCGGTATCCTTACCCTGTCCTTGAACAGTGCCGCCTATCTCGCGGAAATCTTCCGGGCAGGTATTCAGGGCGTAGACCGCGGTCAGCTGGAAGCGGCCCGCTCGCTCGGCATGACGAAACGGCAGGCGATGCGCCATATTGTACTGCCGCAGGCGATCAAGGGCATACTGCCGGCAATCGGCAACGAATTTGTTGTCATCATTAAGGAATCTTCGATTGTATCCTTTATCGGGGTATATGACATTATGTATCAGGCCCAGATCCTGCGCGGTTCGACCTTTGCGCCTCTAAATCCGCTGCTGGTGGCCGCTATGATCTACTTTATTCTGACATTCGTGCTTTCGAAGCTGCTCGGTGTCTGGGAAAGGAAGTTGAGCGCAAGTGATAACCGTTAAAAATCTCCATAAATCGTTTGGCAAGCTGGATATTTTGAAAGGGATCGATGTTGAAATCGCCCAGGGGGAAGTTGTCGTTGTGATCGGTCCGAGCGGTTCGGGAAAAAGTACGTTTCTGCGCTGCCTGAACCTGCTTGAGCAGCCGACGAGCGGGGAGATTATGTTCGAAGGCGAGCTGATTACCGCCAAAAATCACAACATCAATGCGACGCGCGAGAAAATGGGCATGGTGTTTCAGCAGTTCAATCTGTTCCCGCATAAAAGCGTGCTGGACAACATTACGCTGGCGCCGATGCAGGTGAAGGGCACGAGCCGCCAGGACGCGGTCGTGATTGCCGAGGATCTGCTGAAACGGGTAGGCCTTCTGGACAAGAAGGACGCCTATCCATCGCAGCTGTCCGGTGGACAGAAGCAGCGGATTGCGATTGCGCGTGCGCTGGCGATGCAGCCGCATGTCATGCTGTTCGATGAGCCTACATCAGCACTGGATCCGGAAATGGTGGGCGAGGTGCTTGAGGTTATGAAGAAGCTGGCTGAGGGCGGGATGACGATGGTGATCGTCACGCATGAAATGGGCTTTGCGCGCGAGGTTGGCGATCGCATCCTGTTTATGGATGGTGGCAAAATCGTCGAAGAAGGCGAGCCGGAGGCATTGTTCGGCCAGCCGCAACATCCGCGGACGCAGGAGTTTTTGAGCAAGGTGCTGTAAGGAAACAGTAATTCGTGAAGCATGCTCGGATGGCGGTATATGAGCTGGAAAGTCAGCTGATATACCGCTTTTATGTTATTGGCTTCATTCCTGTCATTGGCAGGAGGTTGTTGGTTTATGTCGAATTAGAGTGGTGTAAGTATCTGTGCGTGCAAGTTGTAGGTAAGCGCGAGGTGGGGATTGAAACGGCTAGGAGCGGGCAAGTACGAAGGGGCCACGCTACGACGAATACATAACCGAAGGGCGGCTGGAAACATGGAGCAACAAAGGCTTGTACTGCTTGAAGCGGGAAAACTGCAGTGGATGCGTAAGCCATTGCCTGAGCTTTCGAAGGACGAGGTGCTCGTTAAAACGATGGCCGGGTCCATCAGCATCGGAGCGGAAATCGCACAATATCGGGGGCATCATGCCGTGGATTCGCAATCCAGCTATCCGAAAGAGACGGGATATGAAAGCTACGGTGAAGTGATCGCGGTTGGCGAAGCGGTCCGTTCGCTAAACGTTGGCGACCGCGTCGTCGCCTTCTACGGCCATAAAGATTATGAAAGGGTGAAGGAGCACAAAGCCATCCGCGTGCCGCCAGGCATTGAGGCTGCCGATGCATTGCTCGTCATATTGTCGTGCGACGCCGCCAAGGGCGTGCTGAAACTTCAGCCTAAAGAGAATGATCGCGTGCTGATTACCGGCATGGGAACGATGGGGCTATTAACCCTTCATTTCCTGAAGGCATATCAGAATGTCCGGCATGTCGATGTCCTGGAGCCGAATCGTTCCAGAGGAAGGATGGCGGCTCGATTGGGGGCGTCCAATGTGTTCCATGATCCGGAGGAATGTCTTGCGGATCGGTATGATTATGGCTTCGAATGTTCGGCCTACAACCGCGCTTTTGCCACGCTGCAGCGAGCGTTGGTGAAGGAGGGGCATATTTGTATTCTGTCCGACGGAAATCGAGATGAATTTGTGTTGCAGCCGGCGTTTTATGAGAAGGAGCTGCGAATTGTCGGTTCAAGTGATGGCTGGGATTATCAAAAGCATGCCGAGTGGTATTTTGCCAATTTCAAGTTGCATGATTCCACGCTGCGTGACCTGTATGAAATGAAAATCAGCAGCCAGCAGCTTATTCCGTGTTTTGAAGCGCTGGGCAATGGAACCCAGCATCCGTTAAAGGTGCTGGTAGAGTATTGATCGGCCGTTCCGCAGCTACGCTTATTGGCTTCCTTTCATGAAGCCGTCTTTATGATGGTCGATCATGAACTGGAGAAATTTGATCACTGCTTGAAGCTCTGATTCCGAAAAAGAGTCCATGGATTCGATAAACCGTTGTTCCATCATCTGGTGCAGGATCGCATGGACTTCATAAATGTGCCTTCCCTTCGGGGTCAGGCTGTAGTACACCTCTTTCTTGTTGTCCTTCAATTGACTTCGCTTAATAAATCCTTCCTTAAGCAGATGGGTGCAGATCTTCGTAATGCTGGCCTTGGATAAATTCATCTTCTCTGCAATATTCGTATTGTTGATCGGCTCATGGTTGCCGATGCAGTCCAGGACGTGGACGCTTGTGACGTTGCTTGGATATGAGCTGATCCCATGCTGCCTTGCAAGATCAGCAAACTCCTCAATTTCGACAGCGGAAATGGGATCGGTGATATGTGTGAAATGGAGAAAACGTTCATACAGCAAACGCTTGATTCCTTCAGGTGCGCTCATGGGGCTGGGCTCCTTTTATTAGAAGTAAAGAGCGGAGGGCTCGTCCACTCCGTCTGCTCTTGTATTGTTTGGATGTAAACTAATATATCACAATCAAGTTGAACACTCAATTTCGCTTGCTAAACCTCCTGTGATCATCAAACGGTCCTTTTTTTATAAGACTTTTGAATTACTGGTGCTGTATTCCCACAGATATGACCAACCCGGAAAATGATTTGACACGTGATCATTGACAGTATTATAGTTTACTTATAAACAAAAACAGAGAAGGGACCTAGGACTGGAAAGGGGAAGCCTCGATTATAGGTTGATTCAACGCTGTTTTCATCGACGCTTTTATATAGGGGATCATCCGTTTTATGCCGTCATGATGATTATCTATTTTGTTTACTACGTAACAATGTGATGAAGGAGGGGTCAGGAATGGTTGCAGCCATAACGATAAAGGAACGAAGATCCATTCGGAAATACAATGAGACGCCGGTCGCGCAAGAGCTCGTCATCTCGTTACTGAAGGAGGCGGCGAGCTTATACGAAGCCGAGGGGGCGGCACCTTGCTGGCGCTGCATCTATTACGGGACAGAAGCATCCCGCCTCAGGCTTGCTGAGAGCATGGTCGCTAAAGTGAGGGAAAGCGGTCTTGGCAAACTTATTCCGGCGAAAATGGTCGATATGATCACCAAACAAGCGATGGATGTTCCTGTTCAGCTGATCTTTATTGCGGAGCCGGGGGAGAATGAACGGGCGCGAGATGAACATTATGCCGCGGTATGCAGCATCATGCAGAACCTTCAATTGCTCGGCTGGGAGCAGGGGCTCGGCATGTTCTGGTACACGGATCCAATGGTATATGGCGCGTCTTTTTACAAGGAGATCGGTTTGCAGGACGGGGAAAGGTTGGCTGGCATCTTGAACATGGGTTACTTTGACAAAATACCGAGAGCCCGGAGAAGAACACCCGCGGAGAAGAAATGGACCGAAATCGGCGGGGGAATGAGAGGGTCGGCCGTTCGAGCGAATCAAGCCCGGATCTCCTCGGCAGCGGTACTGGAGGTGTTGAATGAGGCGGTATGGGCGCCGAACGATGGGATGCGAGAGCCGTGGCGCTTTATCTATGTGAGCGAAGGCGATACAGCCGCCGAATGGCGAGCATCTTCCGCAAGCAACGCGGAGGCGTTCCTGGTCGTGGTGGCGAAAGAGGAAGCGGATCTGCACAAACAGGAAGAGGACTACGCAGCCGTGTGCTGCTTGATTCAGAACTTTCAATTGCTGGCCAAGTACAGGCAATGGCCGGTACGGCGCAGCATCCCGGCATGGACATATGATGAGCTGTGGTGCAAGCGGCTGGGAGTATTGCCGCAGGAGCGAATTGTTGCGGTGCTGGAGCTTGGGGGAGAAGGTGAGACGATATCCGGAGCCGAGGCTACTGACTTACGCATCTCCTATCGCTGATCGGTTGACCTTCCCGGGCAACTGCTGCCCATCAAGCGTTGTGCTTCTCAAGCTGCCCCGCTCCTCCATCCGTGTGAAGGACGGAGCGGGTAGTTTCTTTCTGGCAAGCCTAGGAGTGATCGCACGGGATGTGATGATCGGGCTCCAGCCCTTTGACCCGATATCTCATCATTGACGACCCGAAACTTCGAGCGGCGTTTCTGCCGGGCGCTTACCATCAACAACAGGTGGTGGAGGCTTCGGCGTTAATTGTTATGCTGGCCAAGGAAGCGGGGGTAGACACAATCACGATGTCCGGCTTCGATTCGGGGAAATTGAAAGAGGTGTTAAATATTTCGGACCGCTATTTGGATGTCATGCTGATCGCTATTGGTAAAGGCATAAAGGACGGCCATCCGACGGTACGGCACCCTGTAGAGCGGATCATGCATCGGAATGCGATCATGTAATTACAGCAGGGCAAGTGAAAGGAATAACGGTGCGCACAGCCCCTGCATTTCGATGCAGGGGCTTGCCGCCCGGCTCAGTGACGAGGGTTAGTCTTGCTCGTTATCTTGGCTGCTCCTGCCTGCAGCAGGCTCTGCACCGCCAAAAACAGCAGCGCGCCTGGAATCCCGTAATACATGAAACCGAACTGCGAGATTGAAAGGGAAACGGCCAGGCCCCCAATCAAGCCGATCACTGCATACGAGAAAATCATCACAATCGCCTTCTTCACACCGGTCCACCTGGCATATCCTTTCATGCGCTGATCGAGCCATAAGGATACAATGGCGCCAAAGATAAAGAACAGGAAGAAGGCAGGGGGGAACAGAATCGCAAACATACCTCCAAAGGAATAATATGCAACCTCGGCCGCCCTTTCATCCGGCGGCGTGTAACTGTACCATGCCAGCCCGGCACTGGTTAGCACAGATGAAATGGCAGCGGCGCTGATCTTGATCATCGGACGGACGTATAAGCTCATCTCTGCGGCTCCTTTCCATTATGGATCATGATGAGTGGCTGTTTCATTGGGTAGAAGGCGGCTAAGGCCGCTCATTTCTTCTTCGTTAGCCACTGGCCAGCCCCATAGAGTACAGCACCAATTCCTATTAACCAGTATACAGGAATCACGACACGCGGAGTTCCGAATGAAGGCATGAAGTAAAGGCCGGCAACGAACAGACCGAATGCACCCCCGCCAACGAGGAAGGCGATGGCGATTTCCTTCCATTTATGGATCTTGCGAAACGCGGACCAGCGAATGTATGCGAACAGCCCGTAAATAAATAGACAGCCCAGAAGAAGCGAAGCAATGACGCCTACCGCCAAGCTTCCCGTGTGGAACTCATACACCGATTTCCCCAGATTGAAGCCGTAGCCAAGAATGGTCGATAGCAGCCCGGTGGTAAAGAAAAAGATACCGAGAAAGGTAAAGCCGCCGATGGCCACCAGCTTCAACATTTCCTTGGGCAGGGCTGTCGGGAGTTCGCCGACAATTTCCTGGGCATACGCCTTCGGGTCATTGCCGAACACTTCCTCTGCCGTACGGCCATTCTGCTGCGCTTCGAGCAGATGGTCCAGCACCTCCATCAGAATTTCTTCGGTCTCTTGCTCAGACCTATTAAATGAAGTCCGAATGTAGATCAGCAGGCCGGTATAATACTTTTCGTTCTCCTCGTTCAGCAGCTCGCGCTTTCTATTGTTTTCCTCGATCAGATCTTTGGTGTGCATGTGCTCCTCCTCCTTTTTGCATCAGTTCATCGACAGGGCCTTTGAGCGCATCCCAATGCATCCTAAATTGTTGCAGCGCTTCTTCGCCTTTATCTGTCAAAGTGTAATACTTCCGGTTGGGCCCGCTGGGCGATTCTCGCATCTCGCCAACAATCAGCTGTTCCTTCTGCAGACGTAGCAATATCGGATAAATCGAGCCTTCGCTAACCTCGATCCGCATATCCCGGAGTTTCATCGTCAGTTCATAGCCATATATCGTTTCCTTGGATATGACAGCGAGAATGCACCCTTCCAGAATGCCCTTTAATAACTGGCTTCGCACCGACAACTTATTCACCTACCTTGTATAACCATATAGTGGCGAAAATAAAAAGGCACTCTGGCCTTCATCGGGGGCATGAGCCCTCCCAAGTAACTTGCATAACCAGGTAGCTGGTTCGTGAACAGCTACCTTGCATCGCAAAGTAGCTTGTGTCTACTTTAACAAAATGCGGATTGTATTTCAAGTAGGAATATGGATCTCATGTTTATATCAAATAAATTTCCAACATTCGTAAAATTTTAGTTAAAGCCGGGATTTATAAATTTTATGAAAGCCGTACAGTCCCTTAATATTCGCTTGATACACTAAACGCAAAGGGCGACCAGGAGGATGGATGGCATCCATCAAGTCCTGAATGAAATGGAGGAGGGCCGCATGCAAATAACCGTGGTTGGAACTGGCTATGTTGGTTTAGTGACCGGCGTGACCTTCGCAGAGATCGGTCATGAAGTTATTTGTACAGATGTCGACAGCGCGAAAATCATGAAGCTTAGCAGGGGAGAAGTGCCGTTCTACGAGCCTGGACTCCAGCAGCTGATGGTTCGCAACTTACAGAATGGGCGTCTTCGCTTTACCACCGACACGACAGACGCATATCGCTTTCGGGATGTCATCTGTATAGCGGTCGGAACGCCATCCAGGCCGGACGGAGCTGTGGATGTGAGCTACATCGAGCAGGCGGTGCTCGAAGTCGCCAAAGCGATTGAGCAGTACACCGTCATTGTGGTCAAAAGCACCGTGCCGGTCGGAACGAATGAACAGGTGCGAGCGATGGTTCAGCAGCACACAAACTGCCCGTTTGACATCGTATCCAACCCTGAATTTCTGCGGGAAGGCTCGGCGATTCACGATATCTATCACGGGGACCGGATCGTCATTGGTGCGGACAGCGACCGCGCCGCAGACATCGTTACCGAGCTGCACAAGCCGTTTGGAACGCCGGTCTTTCGCACCGATCCTCGAAGCGCGGAGCTGATTAAATACGCCTCGAATGCTTTTCTGGCAACGAAGATCAGCTACATTAACGAGATGGCGAATTTATGCGAGAAGCTGGGGGCCAATGTGGATGCAGTCGCCCATGGAATGGGGCTTGATCGGCGGATCGGTTCACCATTTTTACAGGCGGGCCTTGGTTATGGCGGCTCTTGTTTTCCGAAGGATATCAGAGCGCTGCTGCATATGGCAGAGTCTGCGCAGTCCGAGCTGCAGCTGCTGCGGGCTGTAAGTATAGTGAATGAGCAGCGCCCATATGTGGTGCTGGATAAATTGAAACAGCGATTCTCCTCCCTGCGCAATCTTCGGGTGGCTATCCTTGGCCTCAGCTTCAAACCGAATACCGATGACATCCGGGAGGCTGTATCGCTAGTCATGATGAAGGAGCTGCTTAAGGCTGGCGCCTCGCTCATCGTGTATGATCCGATCGTGAATCAGGCCAAAGGAAATCCGGTTCTCGAAAGCGCACGGTTTGCAGGCAGCATGAAGGAGGCGCTGGACTGGGCGGAAGCGAGCATTATCGTTACGGAATGGGATGAAATCCGTAGTTTTCCACTACTTCAATATAACCAGGAGACGTTGAAGGAAACGATTATCTTTGATGGGCGCAATTGCTACGCTTTAGCGGAAGCTGAACGGGCAGGGGTGGAGTATTACTCCATTGGCCGCCCTGCCGTCAATGAGCGGCAGCCGAGTCACCTGTTGCATTCATGAGGACAGCAGGCAATGATGCGATCACGGATAAAAGGAGTGAAAAGATGCGAATCGCGATTTTTTCAGACACATATGCCCCGGAGGTGAATGGGGTAGCCCGCACGCTGAAGCGCTACACCAATTATCTGGATACGAAAGGCATTGCGTATCGCTTATTCGTCCCGGAAGGTCGAACTCCAGTACCGAAGGTGCCTCATATTGAACGGTTTATGAGCATCCCGTTTCTGCTGTATCCGGATTGCCGCTTGGCGATTCCGAACCCGATTCACATTCGGCAGACGCTCGATGAGTTCAAGCCGACCTTGATACATGTTGCAACGCCTTTTAACTTGGGCCTGTTCGGTCTCCATTATGGGAAGAAACATCAAATTCCGATGGTTGCGTCCTATCACACGCACTTTGATGATTATTTGGCCTATTATCACGCTACGTTTCTGACCAAGTGGATCTGGAAGTATCTACAGTGGTTTCACCAGCCCTTCGATCGGGTTTATGTGCCTTCGGAGAGCACACGCGAGAAGCTGCTAAGCCGGAATTTCCATCCTTCCATCGACATCTGGGGCAGGGGAGTGAACCACCACTTTTATTCACCGGCCAAACAATCGCGGAGCGTCAGGGAGATATACAATATCAAGGAGAAAAACATCCTGCTCTACGTAGGGCGGGTAGCGCCCGAGAAAGATGTGCATATTGTGCTGGAGACGTTCCATGCTTTGCCAGAGCATGTTAAGCAGGAGACGCATCTCTTGATCGTGGGCAACGGTCCGTTGTTCCAGACGCTGTCGGCCAAGGAGCACCCGCAAATTACTTGGACCGGTTTTCTGGAAGGGGAAGCCTTGTCCAAGGTATATGCCTCGGCTGATCTGTTCCTGTTTCCTTCCCCGACTGAGACCTTCGGGAACGTTGTGCTGGAGGCCCAGTCGTCGGGCTTGCCGGTGATCGGGGCCAAGGCGGGAGGCGTGCAGCATTTGGTCACACATGGCGTGAACGGTTTCTTATGTGAAGCGAAGCATACGGAATCTTTCGCCAACTATACGAGCCTGCTGCTGGAGCAGGAAAGCCTCCGCCGCACCTTTGCGGAGAAATCCCGGGCATTTGCCTTGACATTGTCATGGAATGAAATTTTCGACAAACTCATCAACAGCTTCTTGCAAATTGCCAACCGGAAGCAGGAAATTTCGGCTTAGGACGCTGCACAGGGAGAGGAACAGGGAGGGCAGGCTTGATCCTTGCTCTCCCCTTGTTACCTAATGAACAGAGCCATCCCAGGACGGGATCATGGAGGATAACCTTCATGATCCGAACGTCTCGCGGATGGCTCTGTTCCTGTTGTCATTCGTGGACCGCCGGCGCAGTCCGTTTCAGCGTTGCAGCCGAGCGGAGCCTGATCAGGAGATCGGCGGTTCTTCCACAGGCACCTTGCCGATTATGCAGGGAGGGGAGAGGCTGTCCGCCGCTTCAGGGGCATGAAAAAAGCCGGCACCGATAGAGCATCGACGCCAGCTTTGTATAATAGCGAGTATGAATCAGAGGCTTTTTTCCAGCGTGTTGTCGAGATCCGCAGTCGCACTACGCGCTGCTGTCCAAGGGACAAACATCAGCACGACAAGCCCGATCGCGAACAGTACAATCAAGCTCGCTACGCCAAAGGCGGAGCTTCCGGTCAGCTGTGTGATCACACCGACAAGGAATGGGCCGGATACAGCGGCAAATCTGCCGAAGATGGTGTAGAAGCCGAAGAATTCATTGGATTTTTCCTTAGGTACAATGTGGGCGAAGTAAGAGCGGCTGAGTGCTTGAATACCGCCTTGGGATGTCGCCACAAGCATCGCCAATATCCAGAAGTCTGCAATCGTCTTCAAGAACATGGCATACACGCATACGATCATGTAAATGACAATGCCGGTATACAGCATCTTTTTGACGCCGAATCGGTTGGCCAGCTTCCCGTATACGATTGAGAATGGGGCTGCCACAATCTGTACGGCCAGTAGCGCAATGATCAGGTCTGTCGCACTTAACCCCAAATCGGTACCGTAGGCGGTGGACATGGAGATAATGGTTCCCACGCCGTCAATGTAAAAGAAATAGGCGATCAAAAACAGGAAGATAGTCCGGTATTGCCGGATCTCCTTAAAGGTCTGCGCAAGGCGCTTGAAGCTGTTGACAACAACTCTCGGTTCACGCTGAACCCCGTATTGCTGCTTGACGTTTCTTAGCATCGGGATCGTGAAGGCGAGCCACCAGATGGCAGTAATCAGGAAGGTCGTCCGGCTTGCTGCCGACGTGGACAGCGGAATGATCCCCATCTGGGCTGTGAGGATAATGGCAATACATACGATGAACGGAATCGTACTGCCGATATAGCCGAGCGCATAACCTCTGGCAGACAGCTCATCCAGTCGGTCCCTCGAGGTGACGTCCACGATGTAGGCATCGTAGAATACGTTGGCTCCGCGTGCGCCCAGGGTTGTGAGCGTATAAATGATCAATAAGAGAAGCCAGTTGTCATCCGGGACAAAAAACAGAGCTAGCGTTGAAATGACACCGATGACAAAAAAGAAGGTGAAAAACTTGTCCTTCATGCCTTTGTAATCGGCAATGGTGCCAAGGATCGGTCCGAGCAGCGCCAGGATAAAGGTGGCGATTGAAATGGTGTAGCCCAGATAGGCGGTCGAGTTGGCGCCCAGGACGCCAGCGTTGTCAGCCACTTCCTTGTAATAGATCGGGAAGATAGCGGTCACGATAATGAGAAAATAAGCTGAATCGGCCCAGTCATACATCATCCAGCTTTTTTCCGCTTTGGTGAATTTGCTCACGGTATACTCCTCCTTTTGATCCGGATGATGCAACATTCGGTTGGGCGCCTCCCGGTATGATAAACCAACCCGTGAATCTTGTTTATTCTATGTATTACTTCTTGCGAATAGGAGACGTCTTCACCGATTATGCAAAATCCTTACTAGTAGTCTACGTTAGACTATAGAAGAAGTATAGATAGGCTGGATAAATTTTACTCCGACTTTACATATATTTACACGTGGTTTACATGAACGCCGGCAGAGGGCGGCACAGGGATTCTTTGGCTTTCCAGGGTACGATTCTTTACTTTTCACTGATCCGTGATTAATAATGAGAGCATATCGCAAGATTAATGGAGAAGCGGGGGGTTACGGGATGACTTATCATGAAGCGAATCCGAAGGTAGATGAATTTCTGGGGAAAGCTGACAAGTGGATATTTGAAATGGAGAAACTGAGAATGATCCTGCTTGATTGTCCATTGGACGAGGAATTGAAGTGGGGGAAGCCTTGCTACACATCTCAGGGCAAAAATATATGCATTATCCAGCCGTTTAAAGCGTATGTTGCGCTGATGTTTTTTAAAGGCGCGTTGCTGCCTGACCCGCACGGAGTCCTGATTCAGATGACAGAGAACGTGCAGGCGGCGCGTCAGATTCGGTTTACGGGGGTTCCGGAAATTACCGAGGCTGAAGAGATGCTGAAAGCGTTCGTTCATGCCGCTCTCGAGGTCGAGAAAGCTGGGACAGCCGTGCCTGCGGCCAAGGACAAGCCGCTGGTCATCCCGGAAGAATTACAGCAGAAATTCGCCGACATGCCAGCTTTGCAGACGGCTTTTGAAGCCTTGACGCCGGGCCGTCAAAGAGCGTATGTGCTTTATTTTAACGGGGCGAAGCAAGCCAAAACTAGGGTGTCGCGCATCGAGAAATATGTGCCGCATATTCTGGATGGCAAAGGAATGAATGACAACTGAACATCATAAGACGTGCTCTTGAGGCTGGGGCCGACAGCACTCCATCAGGAATGGAGTTGCTTGCATTGACATTAAATGAATGATCATTTACTGTTGTGGATATGAGACATAGAGATGATAATAAAGTAGAGGCAATATTTGATGCTACGATCCAATTGGTGAGTGAGATCGGGTTCGCTGACATTTCAATTTCGAAAATCGCCAAGCAGGCCAATGTGTCGGCTGCAACCATTTATATTTATCATGAGAACAAGGAGGATTTGCTGCTTAACACGTACCTGAAGGTAAAAGGCAAGTTAAGCGAGAAGATGTTCGAAGGGCTGCATGAGAAGAAGGCCGTCCGGGAGCGCTTTGAGTCGATTATTCATAACTACGTTGATTTTATACAAAGCAACACAGCGTACTTTTTGTTCCTGGAGCAAATGATTCATTCCCCGTTTCCGCAGAAATGGTGTTTGGACACGACAGGGATGTTCGAGCCGATCTATAACATGCTTGAAGAAGGCAAGCAGCAAGGGCTGTTCAAGCAAGCGGATGTTCGGATGCTGATCGTATATTCGATCATGCCGGTGGTGGAACTTGCGAAGGAGCATGTCAAGAACGGAACGCAGTTCGACCAGCAGCAATTGCAAGCAGCGATTGATATGAGCTGGGATGCGATAAAGGTATAATCCAAATGGAAATGACGAGAAAGGGGAGATGTGATGGCCGTTATCGAGCCCATTTTTTTGATGTACAATAAATGAACATTCATTAATCGAAAGAGAGTTCATCCCATGACGAATCCAAAAATATGGTTTATTACAGACAGTTCCCGGGGATTTGGCCGCGCCTTGACTGAAGCAGCCTTGCGCAAAGGAGATGTTGTCATTGCCACGGCCCGCAACCCGAAGTCACTCGCCGGTCTGGTCGAGACGTACAGAGATCGCATTTACCCCCTTGCTCTGGATGTCAGCGATGAGTCGGCCGTATCTCAAGCGGTTGAAGAGGCGAAGAGCCGGTACGGATGTCTTGATGTGGTCGTGAACAATGCCGGGTATGGCGATATCGCTGTCCGCACGGGCATGCTTCTGTAATGCGAAAGAAGCCTGCAGGCATTGCTCTATGGGAGCGTATGCTGCAGGCTTTTTGGGGTTTGGTGGGTTCGTACATCGAATGATGAACAGCAGGAGAGAAATCGAACGCTGCTCCCTGCTTGAATTGCTTATTGACCGGGCTTGCTTGTATCCGCACTCACGGCCAGCTGTCCGGTCGCCACATTGAGCCGGTTATACAGGTTGACGGTGGCAAGCCCGGCGATCAGCGTGGCCAGCGCTTGCTGCCCGAAATGTGCTGCCGCCTCGTCATAGATATCGTCCGGCACCGGATGTGCCCGGTCTTCAATCCGGGTAATGGCTTCGCATAGCGCGAGAGCCGCTCGCTCGGCTTCATTGAATAGCTGCGTATCGCGCCACGCGGCGGCTGCGAGCACGCGCTCTGTCGTTTCCCCCGCTGACAGTGCGTTGCGGGCATGAAGCTGTACGCATACGCTGTCCCCATTAATCTGGCTGGCGCGCAAGTAGCACAGGAACAGGAGTCCCTTCGGAACACCGGTCTGTGCCGCAGACGAAAACAGCGCATTTCCTAACATTTGCAAGGCTTGGCCCATATCGGGCACAATGGCAGCAGGATTGTCCATTCTGGATGACATCAACATACACTCCTTCTCGTGATTTAGGTGTAAACCCGTTATTCGGTCCTACAATACGATGACGGATCACGGTCTGGAAGTGTGACAAACACTCGGGCCTAGTGCCGATGAATAGATCATGCAGGGAGGATGTCACATAAATTGAGTGGCGGTCGTCAATAAAGATAGAGGGATTGCTGTACTGTCCGAAAGAGAAGAAGGGGGAAGCAAGATGAATGATCAGGCAGGGTTGGCAGCGGTATTCGAAGCACACCGGGCGCATCTTCATGGCGTGGCGTACCGTATGCTTGGTTCTCTGAGCGAAGCGGAGGATGCGGTTCAGGAAGCATGGCTGCGTCTGAGCCGCAGCGATGTGAATCATATTCACAATATCGGGGGATGGCTCACTACCGTCGTATCGCGGATCTGCTTGGATATGCTGCGGGCTCGCAAGACGAGGAAAGAGGAGTCGCTTGAGGAGCATCCGCCGGAGGCGCTTGCAGCCGTTTCGTATGCCGATCCGGAACAGGAAGCTGTCCTCGCCGATTCCGTAGGCGTTGCCATGTTGGTCGTGCTGGACCGTTTGAAGCCGGCGGAACGAATCAGTTTGATTCTCCATGACGTGTTTGGAATGCCATTTCACGAGATCGCTTCGATTATTGGTAAATCAGACGACGCAGCAAGGCAGTTAACGAGCCGGGCACGACGCCGGATCCGCGGAGCGGAGGAGGTTCTGGATACCAGCGTGGCAGCTCAGCGTGATGTGGTGCGGGCTTTTCTGGCAGCAGCGCATGCAGGAGATCTCCATCAGCTGATTGCTGCTCTGGATCCGGATGTGGTTCTGCGGGACGACCGGGAAGACGGAACGCCGAGAGTGTTCCGCGGTGCATCGGCGCTGGCCAAGAAGGTAGCCGGACGTGCGCAGAAATCAGCTCAGCTTGCCTGGGTGGACGGCAGCGTGGGCATCGTGGCGGCCCCTGGCGGCAACTTGCTCTACGTGTTGAAGTTCACAGTGAAGTGCGGGATCATTACCGAAGTGGAATTGATCTCGAACCCAGAGCGGCTTCATACGATCGATTTGGGTGTATTGAATTATGATGGTCATTCCCCATGCGCTGATGATCACTAAACCGTGACGAGCAAGCGGAAATAGTGAATGAAATAACCGATTGATATAACTAATTATATTAGTTATATTACTAATTAGATTAGTTTAAATACTAATTATATTAGTTTTCGGGGAGAGGGATTTATGGAAAAGCGCATTCGGTTAGCCTCTGTCAGTTTAGTCATTGCCGGGATTCTGTTTGTTCTCTATCCTGCAATCCGTCCGTTTTCTGATGAGACATCGTTGGTGGGCGCGGCAGCTTTTGCTTCTCCGGCCTGGATCGTATCCCATGTGCTCGCGATTGTGGCCTTCACGTTACTGGGTGCAGGGCTGCTGGGACTTTGTCTACTTCTACAGAACGGGTCTTGCGGGCGTCTTGCCCTTCGCAGTATCGTGGTCACCTGGCTCGGAATCGGGTTGACGCTGCCCTTTTATGGTGCTGAGGTATTCGGTTTACATGCGCTTGGAAAGCGTGCTCTCGCAGAGCAAAGTGCCGAATGGATCGCCCTGGCGGATGACATTCGTTATGGCTCCGGGTTTCTCATGATTCTTGCGGGGCTGCTGCTGATCGGCATCGGTTCCATTCTGGTGGTTATGGTCATATGGAAATCCGGTGCTTTACCGAAATGGGCTGGTGCTCTTCACGATGGGATTCCTGCTGTATCTTCCTCAATTTCTGGGAACCCAGCCGCTGCGAGTGGCTCACGGGGTGCTGGTAGCCGCCGGGTGTATGGGCATTGCGGCCGGATTATGGAGGCTAAGGGGAAGAGGAAAAGTTCAGGAGCCATCGGAGGAGCTTTCTATGCACTAAATCTCATCCGAACGTACCTTTTGGAACGTACCTGAAGTGAACTTGCGTACTTATACTAGGATAGATGTTTTCTATACTGAAAGGCCACTCGGATTGAAATGCATAACTGCCTTGAACCCAAGCGCGCAAGCGTACGTACACTTTCTTGAGGCCTGTAAGACACGAAAAGGCTGCAAACAAGATCTCATAGGACATAGGTGAAATGGCTTGAGCAGGTGTGGTAGACTGGGGTTATGATGTTATCAAATCCGTCCGTGAACAAGAAAGGAGTATCCATCTGATGAAGAAAAGATCGCTCATGGCTTTATCTGCGGGTTATGGATACTCTACTGCTGTTTTCTTCTAGACAAATCGCTCCAAGGGTGAAGTGTGTCCAAAAAGCGGTTTACTGGAGAACACAGCAGAATTTTCTGTAGACGGGGGAACTAACAATGAATAATGATAAAATTACAAGAACCAATCCAGTCAGCATGCCGAAACCGGTAGGGAAATACACCCATATTACAAAAATTCCAAGAAATGCGGAATGGTTTGTGACATCCGGCCAGATCGGCATCGATCCCAACGGGCAGTTCCCTGAGAACATGAATGAACAGATCGGGCTGACCTTTGCCAACATCCACAACGTATTGGCAGCAGAAGGATTATGTTCAGATCATATTATTAAAGTGAACATTTGGGCAATTGAGCCGATTGATTGGAATTACCTCTATTCCGAGTGGGAACGATTCTTCAATGATGAGTACCCTGCGATGACGGTAGCCTATGTTACGGCTTTGGGGCTGCCGGAAATCAAGATAGAAATCGAAATATGGGCTGCTAAAGTTTAATTTCATACACACTTCATCCGAACATGGAACCTTTATGATTGAGGTTCCATGTTTTCTTGTCCCCATCCACACCATGTTTACGTTCGGATACCGCCGTTATGTTCTCTGCTACGCTGATATTAGACAGCTGTGGGAGCGAGCGAATGCAAGCGCTGCTTGACGCTAACCTACCCAGTCTCTTGTCCTGTCCTCACATCCTTAATGTATAAGATGGAGCATGAGGATGAGTTTAAAGAATGGGGAAAATCATATATCCCGGGGAAATGGTGGAACAGTTCATCTCGTTGCCCCATGAAGCTTAGCGCGAGGTGGATAAGGAAATGATGGATATTCTCGCAGAATTAAAAAGGCTAGCAACTTTCATTACATAATTGGCAATTGATCTGGAAATATGAAACTTAAGTTACAAAGAAAGCGTTTCATAAATTAAGGGAAGAAGTATACAGACCAACTCTTATGAGATTTCGGAGTAGTATGTACTGCATTAATGAAGTCAATAGTAAGTCGGTTGGAAGTATTTGTTATTTACATTCACTTTTAATATGCATAAAGTTGGAAAAAACATCATTTGGATTTTTTATGTAGGGATTGTTATTACGTAAGGTTAAAAAAATGAAAAGAAAGAAAGGATGCCGAAGTGAAGGAATGTTTCTATCTACTTTATCGCTTTGAGGATTTGGAAACGGAAGTACAGCATAATATATATCGTTCTTTTTATAATTTCGCTTACAGAGACATCTACTATTTGGTGAAGGATCACTCGATTACGGAGGATTTGATTCAAGAAGCTTTTTTCAAGGTGATATTTGCTGTACGGAAACATGAGATTTCTAATATTTTTTCTTGGATTAGGCAAGTTGTTCGAAACCTAACTTTTGATTATTTGAAAAGAGTTTATAAAGAGCGTAATGTGACAAGTATAAGTGACGTCAATCTCATTGAGAGTAAAATGAAATTAGGTATAGGCTCGTCAGGTGTTGATAAGGAAATTGAGAATAAAGTTCGAGATGAGTTATTACATGAGACAATAGCCGAACTAAAGCCGGATTATCGATTAATAATTACATTGTTTTATATAAATGAATTGTCCGGTAAAGAAGTGGCCGCTATTCTTCAGTTATCCGAACAGGCAGTAAGTCAAAAACTGCTGCGCGCCAGAAAGAAATTGCTTCAACAGTTTCAAAGAAAATGGGATCGATTATGAATGATGAGGATAGACTAGAAGAGGAATTCAGGGAATCATTGCAGAGGATTTATAGCAAAATTGAAATTCCAGACAGCACTGGCTCTTGGTTGAAAGTGAAGACCTGTCTAAGAAAAAGAAGGAACTGGAGACAGTGAAATCTAAGATTACGATATATGGCTGCTGTTTTTATCGGTGCTCTAGTCTTAAGTTATGCTATGAATATGAACGTACCAGGCGCATATTCATTTTCTACTTTGTTCAATAATATTCAGGAAACGATGTCGGAATTTTTCCATGAGTGGACGGATCGCGATGATACGAATGCTAAAACTCTTCCTCCCCTTCCAACTGAAGGAGAGAAAGGAAATAACGCCGGATTTCAAAATGATCGAATTAACGTTGGAAGAAGCACAGCTGAGTGTTTCTTTTTCGATAAAACTTCCAGATTTGTTACCAACTGGCTATGAATTGCACAATGAGTGGTTCACTACAGAACTGGTATGAATATGGATATCTGGAAATATATCAGAAGAAGAAATTTTGTTACTAGCAAAATCTTCAAATATTAAAAAAGAGGAGCAAACGGTTTCCGTGCGCTCCTCTTTTTTGTAACTAGTCGATAAGTAACGAATTTGAATAACGTGTGCCTTCTACTCTGACATTCCCATAAGTAATCCAATGTGTTGATTTCACTCGATAATAGTATCCACTTACGACGGAAATATAACGGCTAAAGTAAGCATAAGAGCTATTATCGTATGTAGTTGCTCAACATTTACATCCAGCCATTGAGAGCCAGTCCAGTGTTGTAGTGTTATTTGAACCCCAATACTATCCAAAATCTTGTGCCGAAAGTTTGGTGGTGATTCTGTCAAAGGAGTGGTTGAGGCCTAGGCTTGTCCTGGGATGAATAGTAATAGACATACTACCATTGCCATCATGCATATAGTGCTTTCTTCATATGTGAACACACTTCTCTATTTTTTGAAGTCAATGATATAGACGACAAAACCCCTTATAGCAGCAATTATAAACTTCTTCGAATATCTATAAATCGGCTATGATAAAGAAGTTATAATTCTTTTACAAGAGAGGTATTCATCTATTGGTAATAAAAACTATTAATATATGTATTGGATTTTTTTTATTTTTTTTCCTTTTAAAGTTTATTAATTAGCGTCATGTTTTGATAAGATAAGCCGTCTTAAGTATGTAGATAGTCTTTTATGTAACAGTCATCCTAAATGCTACGTTATTTTTTATGGCAAGGAACAAACAAGCTGTAGATCAATATTAAAACTCTTGCCATTTAAAGTGAGGTAGCTCCGCGAAATGTAAAAAACAGGAGGTGAACTCTTTTTTACGTTTAGTAAGGACTAATCGAGAATTGAAGTTGTATATTAAGAAGGAGGAAAGATCATCATGCACAAGAAAATTTTGATTTCTTGCCTAGTAATAATGGCAATGCTTTTGATTGCTCTCCCGGTGAGTGCTGACTCTAATGAGCTTGATGTTTTTGAATTCGAAAATGTATATCAATATGATATTGACACCTATGAGAAAACAATTTCCTACAAAAATATGAAAGTTGTCATTAAAGATGCCGAAAATCTTGACCTTTTTCTGGATGGAAAAAATTATGAGAATCTGAAATACGAGAAACAATTCAGCAACGAGTTTAATACTACTCTTATCTCTGCATCCGGAGAAATTGATGACCAAAATAGTGTCTATGTTCGCTTGGTTTATGATAAAAAAGAAAACGCTAACGGAAATATTGTATTAACTCGCCGTCATGAAGCATTACCAAACGAATTCAATAAAGATCTCTCATCAAATGTGTTGGAAACTAAGGAATATATTCGATTTGCAGCAATAGAGCCAATTGATTTAAAAACATTGGCTAATGGGGTCGAAAAGAATACAGTTCAAGGCATACCAGATCCAATAAGCAAAATGAGTCTAATGGCATCAGGGGATTTGCCTGTGGTCAAATCATATAAGTACAGTAACTATATGTATGGTGGTGTTTTTTGGAATACGAATTATATTGCAACCGGAAGTAGCGTTGTACAACTTAAGTTTTCACCATTGTACGGTACCTTAAATACTTGGACTGATCCGTATGGTCGTAGGGGGACACTGATAAAAGACCAATCAATGGTGATTTCTACAAATGCTACTTACTCTTTTGTCGGAAGTGGTCCTAAAGGAAGCACTCAACCTACTGTAGATAATCCTAACAACCCTAGGAATGTCACTATAAAAGCTGCTTACAGAGGAGTTGGAGTAACGGTAACTTTACCGTTAGGTTCTAATAACAGTATTTCTCCAGGAATTTCTGCAAATTGGAATTTGAAGAGACAGTATCTTGATTTTGTTGATAGTAGAAGGGGAGACCTGGACCAGTATTATCTAGAAGGAATAACAACAATTACTGGTGCAGGAAGAAGTACTGAGGTGTCAACGAGTGCAACGGTTGAAATCGGAGCAATGTACTACTTCGGTAATATTCCTGCACAAGATGTTATTTTGCGAGATAGCTTTGATATTCCTAGATTCACAGCTTCTATTGTTAGTGAGTAATAGTAAAGAATAACAAGGGGGCTCTGCCCCCTTGACTTCAACGAGGTGATTACTATTAAAACAAGCAGAATTTTAAATGTTCTCCTTATTATTTTCTTCACCTGCACGCTGGCCGCTTGTTCTACGGGGAAAGAAGATGCCGTCCGTGACATGGTTTCGCCTCAGCAAAAATCCTACAATATTTATGTCTTTTGGGATGGGCGTCAATCAGATTATTCCGAACTTATCGAAGAAATGCTGAATGTCATAAATTCAGAAGCTATTCTTGAATCGTTACCCATTCATAATATGTCTTTTATTAGTCTGGATGACCAAACTCAAAAATATGACTATAAGAAACTATTTGCTATTGAACAGTCGCCCACTATTATTGTATTAGATCATGAAGGAATAGTGCTACAGACCAATGATCCTAATGATATTTACGATATTCCAAGGAATTAAAAGTCGTGCACGGTTGATAAAGCCAGTTCGTCTAAGCTGTTATCAGTACTCAGGTACAGTGCAGTATGACCGTTTGCAGAGCGGTCTTTTTTGATTGATATTTTCTACGGGTTAGTTGACATGGTCAAGTCTCTCCGAGGCTCAAGTGAACCATCCGCTCTTGGTGAAATTGCGGGACGCTGCTTTTTCAATCGCTCCTTCGCAGCTGCTTCATAAACGGCTTCAGTTTTTGTATGATGTCGACTTTGATGTGTGATTGGAATGCAGGAAATGAGTTTATGTATAACCCGTTGATGAATGGCTTTCCTGGCAGCATATTTTGACTACAAAAAGCATGAATTCGGGGGGATCTCGAGTTCATGCTTTTTTGGCATCTGGCAAACGATCCTGTCAGCCCGGATCGGAGTTCATCCCACATTCCGTTCCGCAGCGACATAACGAGGAATGATGACTTATCAAGATGTAGGTGCTCGCGGAGAAATGTGCATTGTCCTTCGCGCCTGCCCGGATCATTGCAGCTGCACTTCCTCCGCCGCTCGGCGCGGGCTCGGGATCGCTTGTTCCCGCGCATAGCCGATGCGAAACAGAAACACATGCTCGCCGCGGCCAGCTAGCCGCTGAAGGGCGCTGCCAAAGAGCGGCTCCAGTCCAAGCTGCTGTTCCCGGTCCTGACGCTCATTCGCTTGATTCAAAGGATGGAGAGCAAGTCCCTTGCTGGTAGCCCAAAGGTGAACCCGCTGCCACAAGCGGCCCGCTTCCAGCAATTGCGTTCTGGACCTGGCGGAGACAACGATGCTGCCGAAGGCGGCGGCTGTTGGAATATGCGTGTCTTTTGTCATGCTGAGCCAGTAATCATTCGAAGACGCCTCGGAGATGGGGAGGAGCTTTCCAAGTGCCCGGATGAAGGCGGGGTTGCCTGTGGCGTCCAGCGTTGTCCCGTCCTTGAAGCGATGAATGTCCTCCCTGGTATGACGATACCAGCGATGACTATCGTGAGCCTGAACCGAGTCCTGTATGATCGCTTCCGTTGCTTGAATAATCAGTGCACCGACGTGCTTCTTCGATTGATCGTCCGCATGCCATACCAGATCTGCATTCGGATTATCCCGGCTCAGCAGGCTCATGTCCCGCAGCAGTTGCTCCGGTATTGGCTGCTTGGTATCATAAGCGCCGCGATGGGTATGCCGCTTCGTCATCATCCGGACCAAGGGCGAAACTTCCGGAATTCGATCTGACAGCGTAATATCAGCAACCTTGATACGGTCAAACTCCCCTTCATGCAATTGCACCTTCGGCTCATAACCGAACGCTTTAGCAGCCAGACACAGATTCTCAATCGCACAGCCCAGGCTGATGTTCATTTCCCGATAGAAGGGGTCCATGGCACCGATATTTCGGGACAGGTCAGCGAATAAGTCGATTCGGTTATCCTGTACACGGAACAGCCACGGTTGGGTGTTATGCGCATTGGCGGCCAATATAGCGTATTGTACCAATTTGACAGGATCCTTCTCTGCAAGGTCCGGTTCAAACGCTACATCGACATTCCAGGGAACATAAGCGGGTCCCCGGGCCGTAGAGAATACCCCTTGATCCACAGCCCGGTATAGTCCTCCTCCTGCGAGCAGCACCAATGCAGCCCCTGATGCCTTGAGAAAATTCCTTCTTGACATGTTCTTATGCGGTTGATCCGATTTCGTAGGCTCCACAATCCATCCTCCAGTATATGATTATTGTCTACTTCACGAGATACGGGTCGAGTATTGCCCAGATCAGGCCGACGCCATCGGTAAAACTGACCTCATCGACAGGCTGACCGTTCATCTCGAGAAAGGACAGCCAATTGTTCGCAATGATCCAGCAGGCGATCAGCAGTTTCTGCAGCTGCTCGGAATCAGCTTCGATCCGCAGCACGCCATCCGTGATAAATCTTCGTATAAACGCTTCCTGCTCCACCAGTCGGGTGTTCATCATCTCCGTATGCAGGAGTCTTAAAGCTTCATCTGCCTGAAACAATGACAGTGCCTCCCGGTAAAAAAATCGATACCGCCACAAAATGTCGAAGTTCATCAGCAGCTTCTGCTCCAGATGCTGTTGGGTCAGTGTGACATGTTCGGGGAGCGACCATACCTCATTCCATTCCTCATACATGTCCAGCAGAATCGCTTGGATGATCTCGGACTTGTTCTTGAAATGATAATAGAGATTGCCTGGGCTCATCAAAGCGGCAGCGGCGATATGATTGGTCGATACTTTGCCGATCCCTTGCTCATTAAATAACTGAACCGCAGTTTGCACAATTCGTGATTTGGTGTTCAATCACACATCACCTCTGCTTTAGAGTAATTACTCTAAATATAGAGGGTCACCGATTTTATGTCAACTCAAGTGATGATGTCTCAACGAAAAAATCTGCAAAATCATAAAATGTCACGCAAGATTTTACGAAAACAATGCCAATGATTAACACAGCAAAAATATCTTCTTAATTCTTAATTAACAATCGATTGATAGGCTAATTGACGAGATGTCTATACCTTTCCTTGGCAGGGGTCTTGTATGGATAGATACATAGGCTGTTGCCCCGCGCGGCTTTTGTGCTGCCATCCTAGGTTTCATGATGTCCCGAGTTGTATGGATGACTTCTCGTTGTATGAATGACCTGCTCGATGTTACTCAAGCTGGCGCCGCTTGATTGACATAAAACTATGAAAAGGCAAGGTGATACTCGTGTTGAAGAAAGCGATTCTGCGTGTAACCGTCCTCATGCTGTTTGTAACGTCTGTAGCCGGCACTTTCTTTGCTTCCGATGCCTCCGCGTCATACAACAGTTCCAACTGGATGGGATCCATCAGCGACAACACTTCCCTGTCGAGCCTCTCGATTCCGGGAACCCATGACTCCGGTGCATTGTACGAGCCGATTTACGGTACAGCCAAGAACCAGGATCTCACCATTGCAGAGCAGCTGTCCGTCGGTGTGCGTTACTTAGACATCCGTACGAGACACTATAAGGATGCATTCACCATTCATCATGGTGCGGTGTACCAGAATCAGAATTTCGACGATGTTCTGAACGCGGTCATCTCGTTCCTGAACAACAACCCGACAGAGACGGTTATCATGAGTGTGAAAGAAGAGCATACCGCTGCTGATAACACGCGCTCCTATGAGGATACGTTCAACTGGTATGTAAGCAAAAACCCGGACAAATGGCTGATGACGAATCACGTCCCAACGCTTGGCGAAGCGAGAGGTAAGATTGTGCTGCTGCGCAGATTCCAGGCTGCCCAGCTTCCGAAAGGCATCGACGCCACATCTTGGCAGGACAACACAACCTTCACGATTCAGAACGCTGCCAATCTGAAAATCCAGGATTATTACAAAGTGTCGGATCGCAACAAAAAGTGGAACGACATTCAGAACATGTATCATGAAGCCAATTCGTCCAACCCGTCATGGCTGTACATCAACTTCACCAGCGGTTATAACCCGGGCTTGTTCGGCATCCCGAACATTCGCACGATTGCCAATGACATCAACCCGAAAGTCAATCAGTTCTTCAGCACTAACACCCACGGCCGCTTCGGCATCACCGTGATGGACTTTATTACAGGCGATCATGCCTCGAAAATTATCTCTACCAACTTCTAATCGGCAACGCGGCAAGGAATGGGGGGGACGGTGAATGCTTTCACCGTCTCCTTCTTTGTGCGCGCCAGCTGAAGCCAGGCTTCTGTGTGTTTAGCGCAATGTGGAGGATCGGCACCGGTGCTGTCGCTGCATCCGGAGAGGTTGACGTGAGGATGGGCGTTGTCATATCGTAGAAGACAAGCACGATACTGGGTAAGGGGTGGCATGGTGGGAGCTAGCATTAAAGATGTTGCGCGCAGGGCCGGGGTGTCGGTCACCAGCGTTTCCAGAGTGTTGAATGGCGAGAAGTATGTAAGCCAGGAGCTGCTTGATAAGGTGAACCGGGCGATCGAAGAGCTGAATTATACGCCGAGCCATATCGCACGCAGCCTGAAGATGCAGAAGACGAATACAATCGGCATTATCGTGCCGGATCTGACGAGTCAATTCTGCTCAACGATATTGAGCAGCATTGAGGAAACCGCGAGCGCACAAGGATATAACCTGCTCGTTGGCAACATTGCAGAAAGCATGGAGAAAGAGCTGCGTTACCTGCGTGTTTTTCAAAATATGAGGGTGGACGGCATCATCGTCATGCATCAGAAATTCAATCAGGATATCCTCGAGTTTTTTGAACATGCTTCAATGCCGATTCTGTTCTCCAGTGTGAAAGGTCCGTCTTCATCCTACTTATCGGTGCTGATCGACGACTATCAGGCGGCATTCGATGCGACGGAGCATCTCATTTCCTCAGGCCATGAGAAGATTGCCTTTATCGGCGGCGACCTGGCGGACATTACGTCCGGGTTCAGCCGTTACAACGGTTACGCGGAAGCGATGAAGAAGCACGGCATCGAGCCGGACCCACGTTTTGTGAAATTCGGGGACTACAAGCTCCCTTCGGGCCGGAGGCTGATGAAGGAGATGCTCGGCGAGGACGAATGGCCGACGGTCGTGTTTGCCGCCAGTGACGATATGGCTGTCGGAGCGCTGAATTGCGCGCTGGACCACGGGCTGAAGGTGCCGGAAGATATGTCGATTATGGGCTTTGACGGAAGTTTGATTACCGAGGTCGTGCGTCCGGCAATGACGTCGATGCAGCAGCCGGTGGAGGAGCTTGGGAAGAAGTCGGTGGAATATATGCATCACATGATCGTTAATCCCGAATTTACATTTGATTCGGATATTATTTTGCAGCATCGTCTCGTTGAGCGTGAGAGCTGCCGCCCAAGGCTGGCACACGCGTGAAACGAACAGCAGGAGCTGGGAACAGGCTTATCAAACGATAAGCCTGTTTTTTTATGCTCGCGGCCGCTGCAAGCAAGCGGCAATCCAGCGGCAATCCAGCTTTTCCGCCTATGCAGTAAGAGCTCAATTCCTCTCATGGCGATGGCGCTATCATCATTTGACAAAATCAGACGTAATTCTCCACGAAATTTATATAACGCCGAGGAAAAACGGTAATAGATTTTACAAATGTCCTCTAAAATACGAAGTATCATTCTTCTGGTAACGATACCATACCGCAACACAGGTGACAGAGAAGCAAGACATCAGCATGGATAACCAAAGCGAAAATCCATGAAGCAAAAGGTGGTCGAAAACTTATGGACGATCTGTTGATTGTGGAGGGAAACGTAACTCCGCTTAGCTCCAAGACACATATTACCTATCAATTTCATATCGATGAGCCTGCCGCCTGCCTAGACATTGCTTTTGCCTACAGCCCGAAGGCGCTCGAGGATCGGGAAGCTTCGCGGCGGATGATCCTGGAGGCCATCGACAAGTATGCGGAGCCGTCGATTTCTGAGCTCCAGAAGCAGCATTGGGAGCGATTCGTTCCCCTGCAAAATTTGCTGACGCTATCGCTCGATGATCCGTCCGGTTTTCGCGGCTCGGCTCATCGGCATCCCCCGGAGCAGCATCATCTCCTGACTGAGGAGCAAGCATCGCCCGGGTTCATTGCCGGGCCGCTGCCCAGCGGCATCTGGAAGCTTACGATCAGCATTCACTGCGTCGTGACGCCGGAGTGCCACTATCGACTCGTTGTGAGAAAGGGAGGGAATGCCGATGCCATGGGTACCATTTGAGCTGCACACTCATACACCGCATAGTGACGGAAGACATTCGCTGCTGGAGATGTGCAGGGAAGCGAAGAAGCTGGGTCTTGGAGGCATTGCGCTGACCGATCATAATACGCTGTCAGGCATGGCGGAAGCCAATGCGGCACAGGAGGAAACCGGGGTAGCGATCATTCCCGGGATGGAATGGACGACCTTTTACGGACATATGCTGACCCTTGGTGCCCCTTACTGCGAATGGAGAGATCTCGGACCGCGGGATATTCATAAAGGGATCCAGCGGGTGCATGAGGCCGGAGGAATCGTAGGGATCGCACACCCCTACAGCATGGGCAGTCCGATATGCACAGGCTGTCACTGGGAATATGAGATCCAGAATTGGAACGATATTGACTATGTTGAAGTGTGGCATGAGATGATGCCGCCGTACAAGCATCACAACATCCCGGCATTCCAGCAGTGGACAAGCCTGCTTAATGAAGGCTTCCGGATCACGGCCACCGCAGGGCGGGATTGGCATCACTCAGAGCATGCAGACGGCTGGTCAGCCTTCACCTATGTCGGTTTGGAGAAGGAAAGCGAACGCAGCCGGCCGGAATCGGTCGTGTCAGCCATTCGGCACGGACGCTGTATCGTGAGCATGGGACCCCTGCTGCATGTGGAAGCAGCGCACGGCGGGGCGACATACGGGATTGGCGATATCATCACGGTCTTAAGCCCGGAGACGGCCACGATCGAACTGCGTATTCAGGTAGAGCCATCGTCCGTACCTGGCCGGACGGCGGATGAGATGCAAGTGACGAAGCTGATTGTGGAATCGAATGCAGGAGAGCTTGCGATTCTGCCAAGGACAGATCAGCAGGGCGCCGCGGAATGCAGCATCCCTGCGGCAGGGATTCGCTGGCTTAGAGTGAAGGCTGCGGGCATGCTGGCAGGCGGCCATGCAACACTCGCGTTCACGAACCCGGTATACATCCTGGCGGCTTCGAACGACGAGTCGAGGGAACCGTACAGTGACGTGGAAGAAATGGACGGGGTACCAGCCTGGCAGAGCCGCAACATCGCCGCGTTCACGGACGGAATAACACCGGAGAAGCATGGAACAGAGAAGGGAGCTACAGAGAAATGAATCAATTCGATTGGATTGCCCATACCGGATGTGATGGCACGCCTTATAACTCGCTCGTCTCCTGCCAGGCAGGTTACGAGACCGGGGCCGATGTGCTGGAGGTCGACGTCCGGACTTCCCGAGACGGCATAGCGGTCCTATACCATGATGATCAGCCCGACGTCTCACAATATACATACGAGGAATGGACTGCGGCCGGTTATGAGCCGGTCGAGAAGCTGGAAACCATTCTCACCCCGTATCGAGGAAAGCCAGTTGCTTTCAACCTGGATCTCAAAACCGAGGAAGCCTATGCAGCTGCAGCGGCCGTTGTTGATCGGCTGGATGTATGGAGCCAGGTGTACTTCACGGGCGTGACCGATCATTTGGCCAACGGCCCGCGCGCGAGGCATGTCATCTGGAATCTGCCGCCGATCCCGACGGACCTGGCGGATGACATCTATGAAGAGCGTATCCGGCAGTACTGCCAGCAGGCAGAGCAAGCAGGCTATGCCGGAATCAATGCGCAGTACGGCTCATGCCGGCCTGCCCTCGTGGCGCAAGCGCATCAGCTCGGATTGCGGGTGTGGCTCTATACGCTCCCGGCCGACGAGCCCCTGCTTCGCCATTATGCGGATATGGGCGTGGATGCGCTGTCCGTCACCGACCTGACCCCGGCAATGGAGCTGATGAAACGCGGGTCAACCGATGGCCACCGCTCGTAAATTGGCCGAGCCCGGCCAGCACTTCCTCGAGGAATCGCCGCGGTTCTCGCTGTTCCGGCTGGCCTGGCCGCTTCTGCTGAGCCAGTTCGTGCAGACGCTGATCGCCTCAATCGACACATTGATGTTAAGCGGTCATTCCGATCAAGCGGTTGCCGCTATCGGCACCGTGTCGCAGGTGATGACCGCGGCCCATCTGCTGTTCGGATTTATCATCGTGGGCGCGTCGATTCTGATCGCCCAGTTCTCCGGGGCAGGCAGGGTGCAGGACGCAACGAGAATTGCTTCCATTGCGCTCGGAACGAACATGATGTTCGGGCTGCTGGTCGGGCTGTCACTATATACATTTGCGGGACCGGTGCTGGGCGCGATCCAGCTCCCTGCGGAGCTTATGGATGAAGGAAGAACATACTTGTCAATCATCAGCCTGGGGGCGTACGCAACCGCCTTCGTCATGACCTCGGAAATGATTCTGCGCATGAACGGCCTTGTCAAGCGGATGCTGCTCTTATCGGTCATCATGGTGACGCTGAATACACTGGGCAACTATGTTGTGCTGTATGGTCCATGGGGCCTTCCCACTTACGGGGTGGCCGGGGTGGCGTGGGTCACGCATGCCAGCCGCCTGGTCGGCTCGGTGATCGCGGCGGTGTTCTTGATAAAAGGGCTGGAGGCCAAGCTTTCCCTTGCGGTCATGCTGCGTCCCTTCGGGCGAGATCTGAAGCAAATATTCCGGCTCGGCATTCCTTCGGCGGGAGAACACCTGTCCTATACGGCCTCCCAGGTGGTTGTCACGATGATGATTGCGGTGATCGGCACAACCGCTCTAACGACCAAGGTATATACCCAGACCTTGATGGGTTATGTGTTCCTGCTGTCAGAAGCGCTTGGCATGGCCGCTGCCATCCTGATCGGTCACCGCATTGGCGCCAAAGCCTATGATCAGGCCAGCCGGATGGGCATCCGGTACACGCTGCTTGCGGTTGCAGCCTCGGTGTTGATCAGCGGCACGCTGTACATCGCAGCCGTCCCGCTGCTGGGCCTGTTCACGGATGATCCGGACGTGCTTCGCATCGGGAAGATCCTGATGCTGATCGGCATCCTTCAGGAGGCTGGCAGAGCATGCAATGTCATGATGATCAGCGCGCTGAATGCGACAGGAGAGGTGCGGTACCCCGTCATCGTCGGCCTGATCATCATGTGGGGCTTCAGCATGCCGCTCACTTATGTGCTGACGATGACGCTCGGATGGGGCATTTACGGGGTATGGATCGTGTTCGTGATTGATGAGTGGGTCAGAGGCGCCTTCATGATCGCACGCTGGCGGTCGGGCAAATGGAAACGAATCAAGCTTGTCACATCGGAAGGATAAGTAATCCCTGTCGTTGATTCCACGAAAAGGAGGGAGGGCAGCGTAGTCGCTGTCCGGTCAACAATATGTCGCAGATTCGAACGAAACTATTCGGAAAATGGAGGGTCGCTTCACGAAGGGAGTCGCACGCCATATGGTATGTGTTCTTGCTTCCAACACTGCTGGGCATCTTGCTGTTTACGGTGTACCCGTTGATCGAATCGCTCCGGCTCAGCTTCACTAGAGGAGCGAACGAGCGGTTTGTCGGCACGCAGAACTATGCCGATGTGCTCGCCTCGGAAACGTTCTGGTATGCGGTGTACAACACGGTATACATCACGGTATTCCAGCTGTTGATTGCGATTCCGATCGGCTTTCTGATCGCCTGCTTGATCAACAGCTTGCGCCGATCCTCCAATCTGTTCAAGGTGCTGTTCTACATCCCGAATGCGACCTCGATGGTCGCGGCAGCCACCGTATTCCTTGCTATTCTGCATCCGGACGGGCCGCTGAATTATGTCGCACAGCTGCTCGGGTTCGAGAAGGTCGTGTGGCTGTCCCAGCCGACCTCAGCCAAATGGGGCGCGATCATACTGTCCGTATGGCATTGGCTCGGCTTCGTCATCATTATTAATCTGGCGAACCTGCAAGCGATCCCGATTGAGTATTATGAGGCGTCTGCGATTGACGGCGCGACTCCCTTCCAACAGTGGTGGCGGATCACGGTGCCGAATATGGTTGGCAGTCTGACGATCCTGTTTGTACTTGGGTGGATTGGAGGGCTGCAGCGCTTCACGGACGCCTACATGCTTGGCGGACTGCAGGGAAGTCCGGCCCGATCGCTTCACACCGTGGTCGGATTCATATTCGAACGCGGCTTCGGCGGGAATGAATACGGGATTGCTTCAGCAGCCGCTTACATTCTGTTCGTATTCATCCTGATCTTCACCTATATCAATACCAAATTGCTGCGCATGAAAATTTAACAAGGACGGGGGATCCATATATGCCTGGCATGCAAGACAGACGGAAACTGATAAACGGGGTCATATTCATCCTGCTGACGGTGCTCGCCTGTACGATGATCTATCCGTTCGCGTGGATGATCAGCGTCAGCCTGGAGCGAACGGCCAATCTGGCGATGCCGTTCCCGCCAAGACTCATTCCCGGGGATTTCTCGTGGTTCAACTATCGGCTCGTATTCGAGAACAACGCCCTGCTTCAGGCTTACTGGAACTCGATAGTGATCGCGGTATTCAGCGTCACCTTCAGCGTCGGCTCGGCACTGCTGGGGGGATATGCCTTCTCCCGGGGGGACTTCAAGGGCAAGCGGCTGCTGTTCTTCACCGTGCTGGCCACGATGATGATTCCGTTTGAGACTCGTCTGATTCCGATGTTTACGATGTTCAATGATCTGGGGATGATCAACACGAAGTATCCGCTCATTCTGCCATCATTCGTGAATGCGCTGGGGCTTGTGCTGACCAAGCAATATTTCGACCAGCTCCCGGAGGGGCTGCGGGAGTCTGCCAAGATGGATGGTGCGGGGGAGTTCAAAACCTTCTTCTACATCTTCGTTCCGCTGACCGGCCCGATTACGGCAACGCTGGCAATCCTGTCGTTTCAGGATAGCTGGAACTCCTTCATCTGGCCGCTGGTGGTAATCAACGATCAGGATCTGAAGACGGTGCCGCTGTTCCTGTCCAGTTTCTCCGCCGAGAATGGAAGCCGGCTTGCCGGTGTGACGATGGCGCTGGCTACGATGAGTATTTTGCCTTTGCTGCTGGTGTTCCTGTTTTTCCAAAAATATATCATTCGAAGCGTCGCACTCAGCGGCCTGAAAGGAGAGTGATGGGCCCGGGACAATCAAACGAGAGCGGAAGCGATGGATCGGGAGAAGCAGTCTGGTTGTGGGATAGGCACTACGGGGTTTAAAAAAAATCATTCATTCATCTGGAGGAATAACGATGATCAAAGTAAATTCCAAGTTTGTTGTCATCACCCTGCTGTTGTTGTTTGCGCTGACGCTTAGCGCCTGCGGCGGGACCAGCACCGACAATGCCGGGGCGAATACGAGCGAGACAACGACCGAAGCGCAGACAGAAACGACGGACTCGGCGGAAGCCGCTGGGCCGGAGCTGTCCGGCAAGCTGAAGGTTCAGCTGATCGGCGATTTCTCTTTGGAGGACAAGACCGATGCGCTTACAGGACAGACGTCCAAAGGCGTGAAAGTGCTGAAAGATGAGTTCGAAAGACTGTATCCGAATACGGAAGTCGAATTTGTTCTGATGGGCTGGGACAACTACAACGAGAAAACACAGACCATGCTTCAGTCCGGTGCGGCGGATGTGTATCAGCTGCCAGGCATTGCTACATTCGCGGAACAAGGGCTGCTGGAGCCGCTTCAGCCCTATATTGAGCGGGACAGCTTCGATCTGGACATCTATCTGAACGGTCAGGTGGACGGCTGGAGAGCGATGGGGCCAAACGATCAGGAGCCGGAAATTTACAGCTTGCCATTCATCGGGGATGCGCGCTTAATCGTATATGATAAACAGCTGTTCGACGATTGGGGCGTGGAGTACTTATCCGAAGAGCCAACGATCGAAGAGATTATAGAGAAAGCATCCAAAATGACGGGCACCAATCCGAAAACCGGTGAAAAAAACTATGGCCTGACCTTCAACGGCAACGATGCTGCTGACAGCATCATGAATATTAACGAGTCGAAAGGCGGTCAGTGGGGTACCGGATTCTTGTGGAAGGACATGAAGCTGGAATTCGACTCGCCTACGATGATCGAAGCTGCGGAGCTGCTGAAGGAAGCGGCCCAGTATGCACCAGAAGGCGTAATGGTGAACCAGGGAGCCGAGAATTTCCTGCAGAATAACAACAATGTTGCCATTAACCTGCGCGTGGCGCCAGGCTTTGTGAACAGCCTGGAGACGTTTGGCACGCAAGAGCGGTATCAGGGAGCGCTGCTGTTCAAGCATCCGGAGAAGGGCATGGGCGGCATGTTTGCCGGAAGCCCGTTTGCCATCGGGGCGAACAGCCAGAACAAGGATCTCGCCTGGGAGTGGCTGAAGTTCAGCGGAAGCGAGTTTTTCCAGGAGTACATGTGGAATGAACAGCGTTCCCACAGCATGCCTGTCATTAAAGCGGCAGCAGAGTGGGAAAGTGTGAAGGAAGTGCCGCAAATGGATATCATCCTGAAACAGATGAGCCAGCTGTGGGCACCGCGTTATCCGTACCGTGCCGGACAGCCGCGCTACATCTTGTCTGAGAATGTGGAGCGCATCCTGCTTGGCGAATTGTCCGCTGCGGACGCGATGAAGAAAGCGCAGGAAGAAGCTACGAAATGGCTGGAGGGCCAGCAGTAAGCGGCATCTGATCGGTTAAGTGAAGTTCAGAAGTAAGCAGATGATTAGCTAGTATTTAGGTGAAGGCGATAGCAGGTACAAGCGGAGTCCCGATTCGGGCTCCGCTTGTCTTGTCTGTAAGGAAAGAGGGAGCGGGAAACGTGACTGGAAGGATGTATACCTGCTGCTCGGGCACAATCCATTCATTTTAAGGAATGAAATGTCTAGTAAAATGATATTGTAAAAGCACTAAACACGGGAAAGCTTGCGTAGATGCTTCGGGTTTAGGCCGTAAGCCAAAAAACTTTGATATCCCCCGTATCAAAATCCCTGGTTCAAGTGTCTTTTAGAGTGAAGGACAAATAAAGCATTGGAGGAAATGAAACATGCATCGTGCAGAAGACTTGCAAAGCCTGGAGCAAGAAGCGTGGCAGCTGAAAAACAGGTTTCTGGCTATCATTGAACCTTATCGTTCGGATTTATGGCGGTTTTGTCTCAGTCTAACGAAGTCCCCGTGGGATGCAGAAGACCTGGTGCAGGAAACGTTAATCAAGGCATTGGCCATCTTAGGCCAGGTATGGCAACCCCTCAACCCGAGAAGCTACCTGTTCCGCATCGCAACGAATACATGGTTAAATCAACAAAGAAAACGAAATAAAGAAACCCTGATGGACAACGCAGAAGAGCTTATGCAAGACACCATGCCGATGAGCGGGATGGAGGTTCAGGAATCGATAGAAATGCTTGCAGGCAGCTTGACACCCAAACAGACCGTCATCGTCCTTGTCATGGATGTATTTGATTTCACTGCGCGTGAGGCAGCCGAATTGCTCACCATGAGTGAAGGGGCTGTTAAATCGGCGCTGCATCGGGCACGAGCGAGATTGAGGAAGTTGAGACAAACGGAATCTAGAGCCATGGATATACCACCAAGTGAAGAGAAACAAACAACCGTACTAACCGAACAGAATTCCCCTGAAAAAGCAAGGCTCGTGGATCGTTTTATCGAAGCCTTCAATCATCGGAATCTTGACATGATGGCCTCGCTATTGGCAGAGCATGCTGAATGGGACGGTGTTCATGTAGGACAAGAGTATGGAAAAGAAACAAGTATCAAGCACTCGCTGGCTGATGACTTTAAAGACCCGCTGCTCGAGAAGCAGTTCGCCAAATGCGAACAGCTCTGGGGAAGGGAAGTCGTTGCCATCTATTACAACTCAGAGAGCGGTCCACAGCTTAACGATCTTATTTACCTCGATACGGAAGAAGAGCATATTACGATGCGAAAACACTATTATTTCTGTCAGGATCTGCTGGCAGAAGCGGCGAAGGCTTTAAATGTCACACTTCAAGAGGATAAAAAATATAAAATTGAATCATAGGATCTACCTAAGAAAAAGGGAGGGGCATGCCCCTCCCTTCCAGCATTTGCTTGCAGTAAAGGTTACAAATTTGTGATATATTCGTAACCGTTATATCATTTTTCGAGAACCTGTAGCGATTTCACTCCCATGGTCGGGGGTGGAAGAACAAGGAGGCAATTGGATGTTGAAGAAGAATAATCGCAATGTTCCGCCAAGAAGAAAGAGAAGCGCTGCTAAGAAGTGGAGCAGGACCGTAAACTTAATCACCGCTTGCTCGCTCGCCATGGGCATCTCTTTTGTAATACACCCACATCCGGCAGAAGCGGCCAGCAAGGTGCATTCCGCCAAAGAAGGGGATACATATTATGTTCTGTCCAAACAGTATGGCGTGGACCTGAACAAGCTGATGCAGGCCAATCCGAGCATTAAAGCGACCAATATTTATGCAGGTCTCAAAATAACGATTCCGTCCGAGGCGAAAGCCGTCGCGGCTACCAAGGCCCAAGCGGCCTCGCCGGCGGTGATGCTGCCAACATTAAACGTATTTCCGGAGAATAAAGTGGTGGAGGCATGGGGAAAAACCTTTGACTATTCCAAAACCCTTAACGTAAAGGCAACAGCATATTCTTCGGCTGCAAGCGAGAACGGCGGCTGGGGAGCGGTCGATTATTTCGGAAATCCGCTGGAGCTGGGTACAATCGCAGTTGATCCGAAAGTAATCCCGCTGGGAACCAAGGTGCTGGTCACCGGTCACACCCACCCTGGACTTCCGAAAAAAGCCTTTGTTGCAGAAGCTAGAGACATTGGCGGAGCGATCAAGGGAAACAAGATCGATATCTTCATTCCGGGTTCACCCAAATCCGTTCGAGAGTTTGGCATCCAGGACGTGACCTTATATTTCATCAAATAGCACAGCTCTTGCGCACATCTTGAAAAAAGACGGCTTTCCTAGAATCACATTGTGGTTCAGCCGTCTTTTTTTCATTTCATGAGAACCTGTAACATCTTGCTATTTGCTTTCGGGAACGCCCAGCATGTCCGGCAGCGTGACAAAATCGTAACCTTGACGCATCAGCTCTGTAATGATCTCCGGCAGCGCCTCAATGCTTCCGGTGAGATCCGAACCGGCTCCACCGCCTGCATGCTGGAGGACGATGGACCCCGGACCGATGGCGGATAAAATATTATGCTTGACCTCATCTTTGTTCAGTCCTTTCCAGTCTAGGGAATCGACGTTCCAGTTCACCACCTTGTAGCCGTTTTTCCTGGCCCATCTGAGCTGCTGTTCATTGATGTCGCCATAAGGCGGGCGGATGAGGGTTGGCGTCACACCAACGATGGATTCAATGACGGCATTGGTCCGTTCAATCTGCTTGATAAAGTCAGGCAGGCGAAGCTTGTTCAGTTGGGCGTGGTTATAGGAATGGTTGCCAATCGCATGACCTTCCTCGTGAATGCGTTTCAGCAAGTCGGGGTGCTTCTTGGCCCGGTTACCGACGACAAAAAAGGTGGCTTTGACATCATACTGCTGAAGAACGTCAAGCACTTTTCCTGTAAATCGGGGGTCGGGCACATCGTCAAAGGTTAGAGCAATCCGCTTGACGCGGGGACCACGGGTCCGGAATGTGTCGGGATATTGGGTCATTAATTGACTCAAGGTTGGCGTTTTCTTAGCGTCTTGCTGAGCACCTCCTGAATCGTTCCCTTGTTCGAACGTATCGGAAACCACAGGGGAATGAAGTTGATCCAGGACAGCGAGGACATCGCCATGATTAGCTGCGCTCATCGCAACGCCTGGCGAGATGACCATTCCGAATAAGAACAGCAAACAGCATACAATCGGATAGCTTTTCATCAATGACCCTCACTCCTTTGATTACAGTTTAGTTATGGAGAAAAAGCATGATGTGAGAATGATATGGGCCCGTTCTTGCATGCATAGATCCGGGAGTTTGCAGATTGAGATCGCCAAAGACGTTTTCCTATGGTATTCCCAGCACGGTATGCAATTATCCCCAAGCAAGGTTCTTTTTCGTTAATCCCAGGAAGGTGTATAATAGACATCGATAGGAGATAATTAGACAGATTTGGTTCGGAAGGGATGATATCGAGTGGCTGATTTATTTACACCTTATAATTTCAAAAACTTAACGCTGAGAAACCGTATCGTTATGCCGCCAATGTGTCAATATTCCGTGAAGACTGAAGACGGGATCCCGAACGAATGGCACTACGTACATTATGTAAGCCGCGCCGTCGGTGGTACAGGCTTGATTATTGTGGAGATGACAGCGGTTCATCCGGAAGGACGAATCACAGACCAAGACACCGGTATCTGGGGGGATGAACATATCCCGGCATACCGGAGGCTGGTGGATGCTGTGCATTCATACGGAACCAAGATCGGGATCCAGCTTGGCCATGCTGGACGCAAGGCTCAGGATGCAGATCCTCCTGTGGCACCGTCGGCGATTCCGTTCAATGACAGCTTTAGAATGCCGAGGGTACTGTCTACGCAGGAGATTGAGCAGTTAATCGAAGCTCATAAACAGGCGGCTCGCCGCGCTGTAGAAGCCGGATTTGATACGGTGGAGATCCACGGTGCACACGGTTATTTGATCCATCAATTCCACTCACCGTTAACGAACAAGCGTGAAGACGCGTATGGCCAGGATCTGGCGCTGTTCGGAGAGCGGGTCGTCAGGGCAGTTAAAGAGGTCGTGCCGGAAGGCATGCCGATTCTGATGCGCGTATCTGCCCAGGAGTATGTCGATGGCGGGTACGATGTGGAGTATTGTCTGGAAATCTGCAAGCGGTACAGAGACGCCGGGGTTGATATTTTTCACGTATCTTCAGGCGGAGAAGGGCCGATCGGTTCCGGTGGAGGGCCGAAAGCAGAGCCGGGATATCAGGTAGAACTGGCAGCCGAAATCAAGCGTCAGCTCGAGGTGCCGGTGATCGCGGTCGGATTACTGGATGAATATCAGGATGCGCAGGACGTCATTCTTTCTGGCAAGGCCGATCTTGTAGCGATTGGCAGAGCGATGCTCCGTGATCCATACTGGGCGATTCATGCAGCCAAAGCGTTGGATGGTGAGCAAAAAGTGCCGAAGCCGTACGAGCGGGGGTACCGTTCCTAATCCAGGTCATCATAGCATTACAAGAAAGAGGGTGTCCCAAAAGGGTACCGACGGATAAGCCAGTCCCAAACGTTAAACGGAAAAGCCTTCAAAACCACCGTTAAAGTGGGTTGAAGGCTTCTCTATTGCTTGAATTCCTGTCTAAAGTGGGGGCTAAAAAATCATAAAATACTTTTGGGACAGCCCCTTTGTTATTGGGCACGTAGCGGATGGAGAGATCCTATTCCTGCCATTCAACCAGGTTGGGCGTCTTGTCGAGAATGGAATCATATTGTGCGGACCAGCCGTATTTTGCATCGGGATCAAGCTGTTTGTACCGTTTGCATTTCTCCAGACGATGATTCGATTCGGGTCCGCCCATCCCATATGCTTGAGAGGCACGCCGGATAATGTATGTGGCAGCTCCAGCACATTTTCCGGGAATCTGCCGAAATGCTGGGGCGTTTCTTTCCACCGGGGACAAAATCCGGCTTGTATCGCACAAGAAAAGGGCGGTAGTAATGCTGTTCGTTCCAATACATGTCTTCCCGGTAGTGCGTCGGACTCCAGAAGTCCTACAGACGGAAGCAAAACACGTCATAATCGGTCTGTTCCAGCATCGCGTCCAGCCTGCTCTCAAAGCGGGACTCGAGCCATTCGTCGGCGTCCAGATTCAGAATCCAGCCGGGATGGACCCGGACCGTTTCCTCCCATTGCTGCTTGCGGAGTATGACTTCATTACTGAAGCAAGATTGTTCATTTCGGATCAGGGTTCGGGCAGACCTAGGGCAGCCGTAATCCGGTTGAGCTCCATCATGGATAGTGATTTATTTCCATTCAAGGTGCGGCTAAGCGCTCCAGAGTTAACGCCAGCGATCTGAGCAAATTGAGAGATCGACCAGCTTCGGTCTCTCAGATAAGATTCTATGTTTTGACGAATCCTACTATATCCCCTTCCAATAAATGCAATCTTATATAATATAAAGAAAACGCTGGCAAATTAACTTTATAGCTGAGAGGAGAGACACTTGAAGGTCCTGAAGAGCGTCTCTTAGGCGCGTAAAGCGTATGGGATACCTTTACGTTGTGGTGGAATTCCGAATACGGCATCAAGACTGGGAAACGGCCAGCTACAATGAGGGCGTATATTTATTGCTTCCGGGAAGCTTCTTGATTTCATTCCAGGCTTCGATTGCAGCTGTGCGGTCTTTGCCTCTGTTGTTCGGGTCTGCATAAAAATCGCGAATGAATTGATTGTATTCAAATTGAGGAGCAATGTTCTTCTTGTATGAGGGATCCTTCTGCCGATTCTCTTCCTCGTGCCAAGCTTCCACGGCGTCGCGGTAAGTTTTGCCTACATTGTTCTTGAAATAGTTCTGGATATAGGTGGAGAAATGAAACTTGGGGATCACGGTTTTGAAAAAAGCTCAGCATTTGTTCTTGTTGGACAAGCGATATGAGTAAATCAAGCCCAGACGTTCTCTTTCGAAGAGTAAAGGACAGCTAGGGTCTCTCTAAAGGACAAGCAACTTCCGTATGACAATGTTCATGGCAAGTGGACTTCATGCTGGTATCCAATGAAGATATACGAATGTGAGGGAGGCTGAACCGATGGTCCCGTTCCAAGGAAAGTTTGATGATATACAGGTCGAGTGCAAGGGCTATGGCGAAGATGTTCTGTTTACGATCACCGGAGGAGCAAGTCATATTGGGGCAATATCCACGGCATACCGGACTGCGCAGCGGCCAGGGTTCGCCGTGGACACCATTCGGGTGCCGGGGCATAAGGAGTATTTGCTGACAGGAGAGTTCGCATTGAAGGCCGCAGAGAGGCTGGGTCGTCAGGTAACGGTCATGATGGGCATCCATTATCCGGGTTTAACCCGTGAAGAAACGGAAGCCATTGTGTTCATAACGCGCGGGAAGCTGGAGAAAGTGCTGGTTGAATGGCAGCAGGCCCATGTATAATGAGAATATATCGATATTGTGGCTCATGGCAATCATCCGTGGTTGACATCAGAGCGGTCGGAAGTCCTCTCGTTCCCGCAGCGGGCACACCCTGACGGGAAGTCGAACTCGGATATCTGATACGAGCCATATTTTTTGATTTTTTTGAAACGTATTGCGGCACCACCACGTATCAATAGTCATAGTGTTTCAAATTCAAATATGAACTGAAGCGGAGGAAGGGAACCATGTCCATTTTTAAAAGATTACGCGACTTAACGATGGCGAACATTAACGCGATTATTGACAAGGCTGAAGATCCAATCAAAATGACCGATCAATATATACGGGATATGACCGCAGATCTGGAGGACGCCGAGAAGGCTGTTGCAGCACAGATTGCCATTGAGAAGCGCTTCAAAGCGCTTTATGAAGAGCAGGCTGCGCTGGTGGAGAAGCGGACCCAACAGGCACACACAGCGGCTCAAGCACAGAACGTGGATCTGGCTCGCCGGGCGCTCGAGGAGAAGAAGGCTGCTGAAGCGAAGCGGGATGAGTACAAGGCAAGCTATGATCAGAACAAGCTGGCAGCCGATAATCTGCGCGGCAAGCTGGAGGAAATGCGCAAGCAGCTGACCGAGATGAAGAACAAGCGGGAAACATTGGTAGCCCGTTACAACGCGGCCAAGGCACAGAATGAAATCAACAAGGCGATGAACGGATTCAGCTCCGACTCGGCATCTGCCGGCCTGAAGCGTATGGAAGAGAAGATGCTGCAGATGGAAGCAAGAGCAGAGGCTAGCAACGAGATGACCAAGCGCGAGAAATCGCTGGACGAAGAGTTCGAAAGCCTTGGCAAAGACAAGCAAATCGAAGATGAGCTTGCAGCTCTGATGAAACAGTACGAGGACAAGTAAAACGGGCATCGAACCATGGCGGCAAGTGGAGGCGAAGGAGGACAGGGAAGCTTTCGGGCGGACATCTCCTTCGTCTTTCTATATGCAAATGTCCGGTGCACATCCAGGATCTGAGGCTCTTGAATGAAAGCAAACGGAAAGTTGAATGTGGGGGAACGTTATGAATTTGGAAATGTTATTAAGCGTGCTCTTGTGGACGGCGACAGGGGCCGTGCTGCTGTTCGTGCTGATGTGGGTGGATTCACTGTTTACGAAATACAAGGATCTTGAGGAAGTCAAAGCCGGGAATATGGCGGTAACGACGCGGCTCGTGTTGAAGCTGGCAGCCCAGGGCTATATTTTATCTGTATCGATCAGCACGGCCTATCACCTGCTCGAGGCGGTTATTGTCTCCATCATCTCCTTTATCATTCTGCTGGTGCTCGAAACGTTGACAGAGCTGTTGCTGCGGCGTTTCGCCGGGCTTGATCTGGATCAGGGAACGAAGGCAGGCAAGACAGGCTACGGCCTGTTAGCCGGATCTCTGCACATCGTTGGGGCACTGATTATTACAGCATGTTTGTAAGATGATGAGATAGGGGATATGGATGATGAGCGTATGGAAACGAATCGGCAATATGTTTGCCAAGCCGAAGCCGGAGATCAAGGAGAAGAGTCCGCTTGAATTGTCCCCCGGCGATATCTGTGAGGTGTCGCTGGTTTCATATGAGGTGACAGGCCGCGTCCAGAACCGGAGCCGGAACGCCGCGCTGCTGACACTGCAGGATGGCAGCCGGATCGCATATCTCTATATTGAGGTGCGCGAGATGGTTCAGTATGCGCTGTATCATGCAATTGATGGCCGCTTGGACACACCGGGTGAAGTTCCGACAACGATTGAGCTGGATGAGCATGTTTTTCACCTGGAGGAAGAGTATAACGGTCATGTGACTGTAGCGGGGAAAACGCCGTTTATGGAGGGCGGAGAACAGCATGTATGGCAGTATCAATCCGATGATTACCGCCTGCTCCGGATTGAATGGCAGAATGGACGATTTATGCTGTATGAAGGCGAGAAAGTGATTCCGGGAGATGTGAGAATCCTCCGGGCGACGTAGGAGTGGTAACATGAAAGCACGCTCTTTTTTGCCAATCAAAATATTGCTGGTGCTCAGCTTCCTGGTATCGCTCCTGAGCGGTTGCGGCGCGCCGAATGTACGAGATACGTATCCGCTGGAATCGGTGAACCGGGAGAGCGGAGCCGAGTCCTTCGTGTACCGGGCCGAAGGGAAAAGTGTTCCCGAGGTTGCCCAGGAGCTGATGGCCGCGCAGGCCCCGGATCAGGTCTCGCCTGAAGATGATGAGCGAATGTTCCTCGTCTATGGGGATGAGTTCTACCACCTGCAGCAGGACCCTGACCAGCCATCGGATACGCTGATCGAGATCGATACCAAGGAATATGTCCGGAACAACTATAATCCGAGTTTCCTGCAAGGGTACCTGACGGCTGTTCTGCTCAGCGATCTGTTCGACAGCATGGGCAGAAGCGGCGGGGAGTATCGCGGCTATACCCAGAAGGATGTCTATAAGCCGAAGGAAGGCAGCTTCCGGAAGCCGACAGATCAGGACAAGAAGATAGCGCCACCGCTAACGGTGGACCGAAGCGGCAAGATCACAAGACGTGGTCAGGACAAGGTAGGGACGGGCGGAAGCCTGTTCAAGCGGAATCCGGATTCCGGGAATAACCGGGGCAGCATTACTCGCGGCGAATCCGGCGGCAGTCTGTTCGATTCACCGAAGAAATCATATACCAAACCGAAGACTCGCTCTGGATCAGGCAAGGTGTTCCGGCGTGGTCGAAGGTAGACCATTTGCGTGCGGCGAAGGCCGCGCGCTTTTTTATATCGACAGGAGCTCCCCGTGAAGAGCTTGGTTATACGCTGATCATGCGAGCGGTTTGGTTCGCGGGGGACGCAGGGGCTGTGTTTGCCATCACGATCATTTGGCGTTATAACTGATACTATAGGTTGATGAAGGCAGCTGGGAAGTATAGTCATGAAGAAGTGGGGGAGATGTAATGGAGAACGGGAAGGAACAGAGCGGGAAAGAACAGAACGGGAAGGGACAGCCCGATACACCCAATAAATTTCAGCGTAAAGCATTGCAGGTGCCGGTAGCCCAGGAGAAGGCGCTGGCTTATGTGCAGCCTGGTGAGACGGAGATCATCAGTCTGAAAGAAAGCGATGGACGGATTCTGGCCGCAGATGTGATTGCGCCTCATCCGTATCCGGCTTTTCGCCGGTCGGGTATGGACGGGTATGCGGTTCGTTCAGAAGACACGCTGGCTTGTGAAGAGGGGGAGACGGTGTGGCTCAAGGTCGTAGACCATATTCCGTGCGGATATGTATCGTCAGTGCCGATCACCGAAGGGACGACCTCGCGCATTATGACGGGTGCCCAGGTGCCAGACGGCGCGGACGCTGTGGTCATGCTGGAGGCGACAGAGAGCCGCAGTGAGAACGGAGAGACGTATATCGGGCTGAAAAGAGCGATTGAGCCTGGAAAAAATGTAACGCCGCGCGGATTCGAGCTCCAGGAAGGCGAGTTGATTCTTGCCAAAGGGCGCGAGATCGGTCCGGGTGAAATTTCAGTATTGGCGACATTCGGTGTTCATGAGGTGGAGGTGTACCGGCGCCCGGTGGTCGGGATATTCTCAACCGGAACAGAGCTGCTGGACATCGATGAGCCGCTTCAGCCGGGGAAGATCCGCAACAGCAACACCTACATGCTGGCAGCCCAGATTCGGGAGGCTGGAGGCACTCCGGTCGTCATGGAGGCGATCCCGGACGACATTGAGCTGGCACGAAGCAAAGTGGCGTCTGCGCTTCAGGAGTACGATATCGTGGTCACTACAGGCGGCGTATCGGTTGGCGACTATGACATCATGGGGGAGCTGGTTGCTTCGGGCGGGGTGGACATGCTGTTCAATAAGGTGACGATGCGTCCGGGCAGTGTAACGACGGCGGCGGTGAAGGACGGGAAACTGCTGTTTGCCTTGTCTGGCAATCCGGGTGCTTGCTTCGTCGGCTTTCTGCTGTTCGTCCGTCCGGCGATTCGCAAGAAGCTTGGCATGACGCAGCTGCATCTGACCGAATGGACCGCCGAGCTTGGGGCGGATTACAGCAAAGTGAACAATTTTACCCGGTTCGTGCGCGGACGGTTGGGGGTTCGGGAAGGTCGACTCGTTGCTACTCCAGCTCAGCTTGATGAATCCAGTGTCATGGTCACGATCAAGGATAGTGAATGTCTGATTGTGATACCGCCGGAGTTGAAGGGCGCGTCTAAAGGGCATCCCGTGACGGTGCTGGTGCTTCCGGGAGCCTGGTCATGAAAGAGGTTCGAGTCGTTCAACTATGCGGTTATAAAAACAGTGGAAAAACGACGCTGCTGGCTGCTGTCATACGTCAGCTCAAGGCGCGCGGCGTCCGGCTGGCTGTCATCAAGCATGATGCGCATCAATTTGAGATGGATCATCCGGGCACCGACACCGATCAGTTCCGTGAAGCCGGCGCGGATGCGGTAGCGATCACATCACCGGGACGAACGGCGGTGTTGATGGAAGCAGAGACGCCGCTTGAGACACTCATCGGCGCTTTCCGGGACGTTGACCTCGTGCTCGTGGAAGGCTTCAAGCAAGCGGCATATCCGAAGCTGGTGCTGCTGCGGGATGAAGCTGATGCTGGGCTGCTGCAGCTGCAGGGCGTAATGGGCATCGTTGTGCCGAAGGAGATGATTAAGCCGCAGAAGATGACAGAAGAGCCGGGCAGGGGACTGACGGTGGGGTCTGACCTGCCGGCTCCGGTGATACCGCGGGATGACGTGGATGCCATTGTGGCGTTGATCCTTTCGAGTGAAGCTCAGTGAAGCAATTTGATGTGCTATGAAACCATAAGACTCACAATGAGACGTTATAAGTCACTAGGTGTCCCTATGACACATTAAGCGTCCGTTCGGCGTTCAATAGCCTCGGACATCGTTTTGTCGGTCAGATGGGCATATACCTCGGTTGTTTCCGTCGAGGCGTGCCCAAGCTGTTCCTTGGTTTTGTAGATGTCGTTCTGTAAATAATAATCGGTGGCAAAAGAATGCCGCAGCTTGTGGACGGTCAGCGCTGGCTTGCCAAAACGCTTGGCGTATTTGATAATCATCGCCTGGATCGCGCGCTTGGTCATGCGCTGGCCTTCGTTTTGCCCGTTTCGCAGGGCGACGAACAGTGCTTTCTCCTTCTTCGGAACCTTATAGCGGGCTTGCCGCAGCTGCAAATAATGCTCCAGATCGTCTTTGGCCTGAGTCCGGAAATAGACCGGCGTTTTGAACGTTTCGTCGTTGTTGCCCTTGCGGAATACGTGAAGCATCTTGTTGTTCAAATCAATGTCCGACAGATTGAGATTCACCACCTCGGACACCCGCAGCCCGGAATTCAGGATCAGACTGGCGATGCAGGCATCCCGGACCTTGTTCTGCTCATGGGCGTATAACGCCTGCTTGTTGTTGGCGACATCCTGGGCGTAGCCCTCGTGGATGTAGGTGATGAATTCCTGCAGCTCGTCCTCTTCCAAAATCTTGCCCTTGAGCTTGGCGGCAGTGTCCTTCGGCTTGTGGATCCGCTTGATCTCCACCTTCGCCATAATGTTGCGCTTCAGAAGCGGATAGAAATCCTCATCCTCAGCGATTTGACTTAAATAGTGAAACAGCGACCGCAGTGAAGACAGCTTGCGGGACACCGTGATTCTGGAATTTGCGCCCTCTCGGCGCGTCGTCAGGTACAGCCGGTAAGCGGTAATGCTGTCCATGCGCAGGCTTTCCAGCTCGGAGAGCGCCACTTCCCGGTTCGAAGCTGCGGCCGACAGACCTTCCGCCCGCAGCCAATTAAAGAACGTTTCATAATCTCTTACGTATTCGAGCAGTGTCGAAGGGGAGAGATCCGGAAGTTTATAGTCGATAAATTGCTGTACATACCAAGGCATGGCCGGGGACTTCTCGTCCAGCTTGACCCGATCCTGTTCTTTTTGGATGTTCATGGTATCACCTCTAATCAAATGCGATGAAATGCGGATAAGCTTGTTCTTTACCTAGTGTATCATATGACGCCCTTTGACGTCCTGATGAATGGGAGGGTGGGGGCTTACCGGGCAGCGGTGCTGGCGGTTTGCTGTTACTTGCTTGTGATCGGACAGGTCACGTTATATGATAACAGTACATCGTGGACCTCATCGTTTAGACATCGTCATCTTGGCAAGGAGGCAGCAGTTTCATGAATTCAGCGCATAGCGGCAGAATGGGGCTGGAGCTTGTCCCCAAACGAAAGCAGCATGTTATTACCAATATGATGCAGTTTTACTTTTATGATTTTACCCGTTATCTGGACTTTGATTTGAACGATCAGGGGCTGTTTGCAACGTACCCGGATCTGGATCAGTTCTGGAAGAAGCGGGACCGGAAATACCCGTTTCTCATTACATACGACCAGCGTCCTGCCGGATTTGCATTAATTGAGCGGGTGGAGGATAGCGAGGAAGCGGATTATTACATGACCGAATTTTTTGTCATGCAGAAATACCGCAGGTTCGGGCTCGGTTCATGGGCGGCTCGCGAGCTGTTCGACCGCTTCCAAGGGCGGTGGAAGGTCAGTCAGGTAAGCACGAATCAGCCGGCACAGACGTTCTGGCGCAAGGTGATCGGCGTTTATACGGACGGGAGATACCAAGAGCGGATTGACCCGGAGCGCGGGAATCCGTCGCAGTATTTTTCCTCTGGCCCGGGAAACCGTTAGCTCTTATGTGTAGTGTGATAGATAGACAGCGACAGAAAGATATATATAGCAGCTTAACGATCATTATATATCGATAGCAAATTTAATGATATTAATTATTAATCTGGTTAAATGATTGGTGTATCGTGGATGTATCGGGCGGAAATCGCCTTGGAATCGAAATAAATGGGGTTGTAGTATGGAGGGGAATATATTGTATTTGCCATCTTTTCGTTTAGAGGGAAAAACAGCGTTTGTAACAGGTGCAGGCCGGGGAATCGGGAGAGCGTTAGCGATCGGGCTGGCCGAGGCGGGCTGTGATGTCGGTCTCATGTCGCGCACGCGCAGTGATCTGGAGGAAACTGCAGAGCAGGTTCAACGTGCCGGGAAGGGCAAGGCGATTATCCTTCCGGCAGATCTGACGGACAGAGAGCAGATGGAGGGAGCGATCTCGCAGTTTGTGCAGGAAGCGGGCAAGCTCGATATTCTCGTGAACAACGCAGGCATGAACATCCGGACGCCGGCGCTTGAGGTGACGGAAGCAGAATGGGATGTGATCGTACAGACCAATCTGAAATCGGCTTTCGTTGCCTCACAGATCGCGGCTAAGCAGATGAAGGAGCAGGGAGGCGGCCGCATTATCAATATCTCATCCGTAGGCGGACATACGGCGCTAAGAACCGGCGTGGTCTACGGCTCGACCAAAGCGGCGCTGATCCATATGACCAAGGTGCTCGCGCTTGAATGGGCGCAATACGGCATTCAGGTCAACGCGGTGGGTCCGTGGTATTTCCGGACTTCGCTGACCGAGAAGCTGCTGTCCGACGAGGCGTATCTCAAGGATATACTGGACCGAACTCCGCTCAAACGCGTGGGTCAGCTGGAAGAGGTCGTGGGCCCTGTGGTGTTCCTTGCCTCCGATGCGGCCAATTATATGACAGGGCAGACGCTGCTTGTGGATGGCGGAATGAGCATTTATGGGTTTGGATCATTGTTACCATAAGTGAATATCGTAGGCTCAACCCCAGACATTGGTGCTTGATGTGTGTCGTTGTCTTTCTGCCTCCCTTATAACCATTAACCCTTTGGTTCAGGAGGAATCAGCCTGATCAAACGGGATAATCATGCTAAGCCTCTGGAGAAGGAGGACGTGTGCTGGAATCGACATTTGCTTCTATAATCGAGGCTGGATTCGAAATAGCCGTGCAGGGTAATAATCCCGTAAGGCCGAAATGAATCATGTAAAAAAGGAGCGTGTTGTTGCATGGAACGCAGAGCTTATGGCAATACGGATATGCAGGTCAGCATTTTAGGATTCGGCGGGGCCGAAATCGGGAACAAGGATTTGCCGACGGTCGAGAAGCTGCTTCACAGCGCGCTGGACGCCGGACTTAACGTCATTGATACGGCGGAGTGCTACGGCAATAGCGAGGAGCTGATCGGCAAGGCACTGGCGGGGCGCAGATCAGAGTATTATCTGTTCACCAAGTGCGGACATGCGTCAGGGCTTGATTATCCCGACTGGGATCCGGTACTGCTGGAGAAGACGATTGATCGCAGCTTGCAGCGGCTGCAGGTCGATTACGTAGATATCATTCACCTCCACAGCTGTTCCGAGGAAATCCTCCGCCAAGGCGAAGTGATCGAGGTGCTGAAGAAGGCGAAGGAGCAGGGCAAGACGCGCTATATCGGCTACAGCGGGGATACCAAGGATGCGCTGTATGCGGTGCAGACCGGAGTCTTCGATAGCCTGGAAACCTCGGTGAACATTGCCGACCAGGAAGCCATTGATTTGACCATTCCGGAAGCGCTTCAACGGGGGATGGGCGTCATTGCTAAGCGGCCGATTGCCAACGTTGCCTGGCAGCATGATACGCTCAGCGAGCAGGATTATGCGTATCCTTACTGGCTCCGTCTCGGAGAGCTGAATTATGATTTCCTGACAGATGTTCAGCAAGGCGTTGAAACCGCGCTTCGATTTACGCTGAGCACCCCGGGGGTTGCAACGGCGATTGTAGGAACGGCCAACCCGGGGCGCTGGCAGCAAAATGCCGAGCTGCTGGCCAAAGGCCCGCTGCCGCAGGAAGCGTACGAATCGATTCGCCGCCGCTGGAAGGAAGTGGCCGGGGCCGATTGGGTCGGCAAAGTGTAATCGACGGCTCCTTATTCACAGACAGGATATTTACATCAGGATTGTGCAGATTGCTAAGTGGCTGATCAGCAGGAGGATTCCTGCAGGTCGGCTTTTTTTATGACCAGAACCTGGGCGTATACTGGCTTGTAACGACATAAAGTGACACCCCGAAGGACGAACCGGATGTCAATACGTAGAGAATACGAACCTCAGATCTATGAGTGTATACATAATTGCGCAAAATACCCATAAAGCCGATGATAACGGCCATTTCAACCCCCTTATTATATTATTTCAACATATGAAAATTTCACAATAGTTGAAAGCGACCATGCCGCTCTTGAGACCTTTCATCTGCCATTCCACCACCCACGTACCTAATTACCCACGCCCGTATCAAAAGAGAGGGGAGCCCGAAACAGTTCAAAGCCTCCACCTCGACCTCCACCTCGACCTCGCCGCTAGCAGCCGCGAAGATATCGAAGAACGTCATCTGGGGAGGGGGATATAGGGTTAAGGCATCCCGGCAGGCCCGGCTGTAGAATAATTTACCCCTGCATAATAAAATTGTAGCCCTTTGAAAGCCTTTGCCCGTGGCATAAAATGCTGATAAGACATCAACGACCCACGGCAAAAATAACGAAGGGGGAAATCGAATGTTAAAAAAGTCATCGATGATTCTGATGAGTGTCATGCTGCTGTTCGCGACATTCCTGGCTGCCTGCGGCGGCGGAGGCACGAGTTCGTCGGGGGATGGCGGCGACACGGGGACAGAGACACCGCCCGTGGCGGAAGAGAATGCACCGCCGGTCAAGCTGCGTGTGTTCTCGACGTTCGGCGGAACCGATGCGGCGCGTGAAGCGTTCCAATCCGCGCTGGACGAGTTCACGGCTTCACATCCGAATGTAACGATTGAGAATGACACGATGTCCGCGAATGACGACGGCTTCCGGACGAAAGTCAACACCGACATGAACAGCGGCAACGAGCCGGATCTGCTGTTCTACTTCATCGGTGCGGATGCCGAAGGATTCGTCAATGCGGGCAAGGTCGTTCCGCTCAACGATCTTCTCGAGGAGGATGCCGAATGGAAGGGCGGCTTCATTCCGGATGCGCTGGAGCTTGCCAGACAGGAAGACGGCAACATCTATGCGGTGCCGCTGACGGGCTTTTATGAAGGTCTGTTCGTGAACAAGAAGATTTTCGAGGATCATGGGCTTGAGCTGCCAACCGATTGGGATAAGCTGACGACAGCGGTCAAGACGCTGTCCGAGAATGGCATCATCCCGTTGTCGGTGCCGTTTGACCAGTCTCACTATCTGATCGAGCATGCCGTACTGTCGGCTGCGGGTCCGGAAGGTCAGAACAAAGGGCTGAAGGATGAAGTGGATCCGAACTGGGAGAAAGGCTATGCTGCCATCAAGGAATTGTATGATCTTGGCGCATTTCCGAAAGATGCGGCAACCATCGATCTGAGCATGGCCGGCAACTATTACAGCGAAGGTCTTGCGGCCATGATTCTTGAAGGCTCGTGGGCCATCGGCGGATGGAATGAAGATGTGCGTGACCAGACGACGGTGGTGCCATTCCCGGCCGTTCCTGGCGGTGTAGGCAGCGGCAACGACATTGTGGGCGGCTTCGGCACAGGCTTCTACCTGTCCAAGGCGACGTATGATGACGCAGCGAAAAAAGATACGGCGGTTGCGTTGATGAAACATCTGACGTCCCCGGCCAGCATTCAGAAGATTGCTACCGCGAACGGCGGTACGCCGGCGGCGGATGTAGAAGTGACCGGGCTGCCGCAGGTTGCGCTCGACGGCTTCTCGATGGCGGCGAAAGCAGCATCCATCAGCTCGCCAATTGACAGCAAAGTGGCACAGGAGACCTTCGGCAACCTTCGCGCCAGCGTATATGCGGTTATCCAGGGCGAGAAGACGCCGACCGAAGCGATTGCCGATGCGAAAAAGGTAGAGGACGACAACAGACCATAAATATTGTCTAGAGAACATTCGCATAACCGTTAGCAAACGCCGCCCGATTCTGCATGCCTGGGCGGCGTCGCTATTTCGGGTGTCAGGAAGAACCGATAAATTCTACATCAAGGGTGATAAAAATGAAGGGTGATCGAAAGTATATATGGATGTTTTTGCTTCCTGCCGCAGTGATCATGGCCATCTTTTTGTATTATCCGTTTTTCAAGAGCCTCTATCTGAGCTTTTACCGGACGACAGGCTTCTTTGATAAACGGTTTGTCGGGTGGAACAACTACGAGCGGCTGTTCTCGGATGAGCTTCTGGGTGCGGCAACGCTGAACACGCTCGAAGTGATGCTGTACGTGCTGGTGTTTCAGGTCGGCATCGCGCTTGTTCTCGCAGTGCTGGTGGACTCGATCCGAAAGGGGAAGGATTTTTACCGGACGGTCTTTTTCTTCCCGGTGGTCATATCCGGTACGGCCATTTCACTGTTGTTTGTCCTGTTCTATAACTATAATTTCGGTCTGCTGAACAACCTGCTTGCCCAGTTCAATATCGAGAAGGTGCTGTGGCTGGATCAGGGCAATGCGCTGAAGGCCATTTCGATTCCGACGGTATGGCATTATGTGGGCTTTTACTTCATCTTGTTCCTGACTGCCATGTCCAAAATCCCATCCGACTATTATGAGGCAGCCAAGCTGGAAGGCATCAGCGGCCTCAAAAAGACAACCATGCTCACCATTCCGCTCATCATGAGCGACATCAAGGTCGTCATTACGCTGGCCATCACCGGTACGCTCAAAGTATTCGAGTTCGTCTGGGTCATTACAAGAGGCCAGAACGGCACCGAGGTACTCGGGACGTATATGTACAAAAAGGCGATGGTCGATCAAAACTTCGGATATGGTTCAGCAGTTGCAATTTACATGGTTATTTTCGGCGTGGTGTTGGCGCTTGTGGCCAACCGGTTGTTGAAGCGGGATGAGATTACATATTAAGCCATATAGGGGTGTTCGATTATGGAGCCGACGATTGTCGCGGAGCAACAAAAACAGCAGGTGATCCATAAGAAAAGATGGAAAGCGAGCAGTGTGATCATCTACATCATTCTGACGGCATGGTCGCTAACCACAATATATCCGCTGTTCTGGATTGTGAACAATTCGTTCAAGGTGTCCCGGGATGTCATGAATGACTCATTCTCCATTGCGTGGAATCCGGTGTGGACGAATTATGAAAATGCTTTTGAGCGGATCAACATTGGCCGAAGCTACATGAACAGTCTGATTATGTCGTTCAGTACGGTATTCCTGGTGCTGCTGCTGGGAGGCCTGGCAGCCTATGTGTTGTCCCGGTTTCAGTTCCAAGGAAAAAGAACGATCTATTCCGTGCTGTACGCCACCTTGCTGATTCCGGCATTCGCCACCGTCGTGCCGGTGTATGAGCTGCTGATTCAGACGAGTCTTGTGAACACATATTGGGGATTGATACTGCCGCAGACGGCCGGGAATTTGACCTTTGCGATTCTGGTCATCGCCGGATACATGAGCACCATTCCGAAGGAGCTGGAGGAAGCGGCGTTCATGGATGGCTGTAATCGCTGGCAGATGTTCTACCGCATCTTCGTGCCGATCTCGCGCCCGGTGTTTGCATCGGCGAGCATTTTTGTATTCCTGTGGTCTTACAATGACTTGTTCTCGGCACTGATCTTCGTGAATAAGGAAAATGTACGGCCGATCGTTGCTTTGCTGAACGAGATCAGCTCGCAGTACGGAACCGACTTCGGCCTGATGGCCACGGCGGTGTCGCTGACGGTCATTCCGGTGTTTCTGGTGTACTTGATGATCTCGAAGTATATCCAGAAGGGATTGACCGAAGGAGCGGTCAAGGGATAAGCAGGCCTTTAGGGACGGGATAGAATCCGTTAAGGGAATTGGGGAGATGGTATGACGGATTTATGCAGATCAGGCGCCCGTTCGTGCTGGACATAATGAAAATGATCGTGCGAGGATGGAAGCTGACTTCGCCACCGCAATGTGGAATGACGGTGGTGATAGGTCGGCTTTTTATTTTTTTGTGTAGCGACAGGGCCTGAAGTCAATGCGAAAAATGGAAAAAACAGCCTGAAAAACGATTGTATTCTAACGATATATCGTATAAAATTCGGAGTAATACGATATATCGTAATGGAGGGCAATGCATGACCAAGGAATGGAAGCAAGAGGAGAGACTGTTTTTGCATTTGGGCAATGCGCGGGACACCGGAGGCTCGGGCAGACGGTATTTCAGCCGGGGCGGGGTTAAGTATGCGCTGCTGGAGCTGCTCAGTCATGAGAATATGCATGGCTACCAAATGATGAAGGCGCTGGAGGAGCAGTCGGGCGGTACATATAAGCCAAGCGCCGGCTCGATTTACCCGACCCTGCAGATGCTTCGGGACCAGGGATTGGTAGAGCCCTATAAGCAGGACGGCAAGCGGATATTTCAAATTACGGAGGAAGGCCGGGCTTATTTGCAGGAAGAAATGGAGCGTCCGGAACCGCTCAATGCTGCTGAGCAAGGGGGGGAACCTGCTGAGTTCGGCTACGACGGTCACCGCGGCTACCGCGGCCACGAAGACGAGCGCGATGCGGACCTGGATCCGCCGATGCCCCGGCGCAATCGGCGGCTGACGCCGAAGGGCAAAGAGCTGATCCACCTGCTGAAAGCAGCGGAAAGGGCAGCGATCGCCGATCCGGCGAAAGCAGAGCAGCTTCGGGCTGTGCTTGCGGACCTTCGCCAGACGCTGCAGCATATCGCTGGCATGCCCGTGCCGGGCAGCGAGTCTGATGCGGCGTATTCCGCGGCTCCGGCAGAGCCTGGCGGTTCGGCAGGGACGCCAGCGCCCGAGGGGCGTGAGGGATCGCCCGACGCTCCTGGCCCAGCGGACCGCTCCGATCATCCCGCTGCGGGTTCATCCGGCATGCCGGAAGGGCCATTCGGGCAATCCGGTTCCAGCGGCAGCCAGCCGCAACGAAATGAAGAGGAGTGAGCTGCTGCGGTTGTAGCAGTAACGCTGCCAGGCATTGTCTGGCAGCTGCCGTGCAGAATCGCTCGGGTTCCTATGAACATGTTCCCCGGGTCCAGGACTGGAACTGACAAGACGGGAGGTGGGCGTGCCTTGACATCCGCACGCATATTGCTGGATTTTTTTCGGAAGACGTGGTTGGTATATTTGCTCTCACTTCTCCTCCATCTCGTATCCAATCTGATTAATGTTTATTTCCCGAAGGTGCTGGGGGAGTTTACTGACAAGCTGCATGTCGGGGAGCTGACCCGTTCGCTCATTGTCGATTACAGCCTGCTGCTGCTGGCGATCGGGGTAGGGCATGTGCTCTTTAACGGCGTGGCCATGTATTTGATCATGCATATCGGGCGCAGGTTCGAATTTCTCGTAAGAGGGCGGCTGTTTCGTCATTTCACCGAGATGAGCGAGCGCTTCTATTCCCGTAACGGGGTAGGCAAGCTGCTCAGCTATTTCATGAACGATGTCACGGCGGTGCGCGAGTCGATCTCGATGGGCTTTAACCAGTCGGCGAACGCCGCGATGCTGCTTATAGCGGCCATGTCGATGATGTTTATCAGCGGCATCCCGGTTTATCTGATCGCAGCCTCGGTGCTGCCGCTGCTGTTGATTCCGTTTATCGTGGTGTATCTTGGTCCCGTGATCAGAAAGCGGTCGCTGGAGGTGCAGGAGGCGCTTGGACGCATGACCGATACAGCCGAGGAGCAGTTTGGCGGCATTCGGGTCACGAAGAAATTCGCCGTAGAAGATATTATGCAGCAGCGGTTTGACCAAACGGTGGAGCGCATTCGCCGCAACCAGCTTCGACTGGTGCGCGTATCGTCGTTCTTCCAGGCATTGATTCCGTTTCTCGGCACGATTGCATTGATTACGGCGCTGGCATTTGGCGGGTATCTGACGATTATGGGCCGGATCACGCTCGGTAACTTCGTCGCACTCACGCTCTATGTCCGGATGCTGATGACTCCGCTGCAGCAGATTGGCAACGTCATTAATTCAATTCAGCGCTCACGCGCGTCGCTGGAGCGACTGAATGACCTATTGTCCCAGAAGTCGGACATTGTGGAATCAGATCATGCGAAGGCGGTGGATCTCGGCAAAGCCGAAATCCGGATCGACAACCTGAGCTTTGCTTATGAGGACACTTCTCATCAGGTGCTGAAACAGATCGATCTGAACGTTAAACCAGGGCAGACGCTAGGCATCATCGGGCGGACCGGAAGCGGCAAAACAACGCTGATGAAGCTGCTGCTGCGCACCTATGATCCACCTCCGGGCACGATTCATTACGATGAGACGGATGTGAGAGCGTTGACGCTGGAAAGCCTGCGCAGCCAGATCGCCTATGTGCCGCAGGACGGTTTTCTGTTCAGTACGACGATCCGCGAGAATATCGCCTTCTATAAGCGCGATGCGGATCTTGATCGTGTGGAGAGCGCCGCGCGCCAGGCGCAGATCTACGATAATATTGTGGAGCTGCCGAGCCGGTTCGAGACGAGACTGGGGGAGCGCGGCCTGACACTGTCCGGCGGTCAGCGGCAGCGGACGAGTCTGGCCCGCGGCCTGATCAAGAACGCGCCGATCATGATTCTCGATGACAGTGTCAGCGCGGTGGACGCGGTGACAGAGAAGGAGATTATCGATTCGATCCAGAAGGAGCGTCAAGGCAAAACCACGATCATTATCGCGCATCGGATCAGCGCCATCAAACATGCGGATCACATCCTTGTGCTGGATGATGGCGTAATCATTCAGCGCGGCACGCATGAGGAGCTGCTGCGGCAGGACGGACTTTATGCCGACCTTCATGCCATACAGGAGGAGGGAAGCCAGCATGGCACAAGCCATTCATAACTGGAAGGCCGACCAGAAGGCGGATCTGAACCAGCCGGAACAGAAGCCGCATTACATCTCGGCGTTCAAGGCGTTGTCCGGCTATATCAAGCTTCATCGCTTGGGATTTATCGGGGTGTTCTTATGTTCGCTGATTGCAATCATGTCCGAGCTGCTGCAGCCGTTCCTGATGAAAATCGCAATTGATGACAATCTGCTGGCTGGCGTTAACGATTACAGGGGACTGCTGATCATCTGCGCGATCTATCTGGGCTTGTCGGTGTCGAGCTTCGCCTTCACGTATTTGCAGAACAACCTGCTGCAGCATATCGGGCAGAGCATCGTGGCCCGCATTCGCAAGCAGCTGTTTGGCCATATCATGAAGCAGTCGATGAAATATTTCGACCGGATGTCCAGCGGCAGCCTGATCACGCATGTGTCAAGCGACACGGAAGCGCTGAATCAATTTTTCAATCAGGTGCTGCTAAGTCTGTTCCGCGACGGTCTGACGCTCGTGTTCATCATTGTGATGATGTTCCAGCTGGATGGGCAGCTGGCGCTGTATTGCATGATTTTGCTGCCGATTATTTTTGTCATCGCGATTGCGTTCCGCTCATTCATGCGTACGACGTATCAGCTGGCCAGAACGAGGCTGTCACGGATGGTTGCCTTTGTGGCCGAAAATCTGTCCGGCATGAATCTTGTCCAGGTGTTTCACCAGCAGAAAGAGCAGGAGAAGCAGTTCAACGAGCGGAACAGCTCGTATTTTAAAGCCAATTTGCGTGAAATCCGGACGAATGTGCTGTTTGGACGCACCTTTGATATATTGAGCAACCTGTCGATTGCGCTGGTGGTCTGGGTTGGCGGAAACGCGGTGCTGGATCAAAGCCTGGCGTTCGGCGTTCTGTATGCGTTTATAACGTATATCCGTCAGTTCTTCCAGCCGATCAATACGATCACTCAGCAATGGAATACGCTGCAATCGGCTACGGTAGCGGTGTCGCGCATCTGGGCAGTGTTCGAGAGCAAGCCGGAGATCGTGGATCGCACAGATGTCGTGTCAGCGGATGCCGCGGCATCGTCTTCTGCGTCTTCTGCGTCTTCTGCACAGCCGACGAAGTTTGACGTGGACCGTGCGGCAGCTCGGAAGGGCGGCCCAGCGGAGCCTGAGGGGCGTCATTCAGTCAAGAGCGCTCAAGGATTTCTGCCTGAACAGGTGAGAGGACGTATTGATTTTCATGAGGTTTCTTTTGCATACGAGGAAGGGACACCGATTATCCGTCAGGTGGATCTGCATATTCGGCCCGGTGAATTGATCGGGGTGGTCGGTACGACCGGTGCGGGAAAAAGCTCGCTGATCAGCCTGCTGTGCCGCTTCTATGACGTGCAGGAAGGCAGCATCTGCATTGACGGCGTAGATGTGCGCGATATTCCGCAGCGTTCACTGCACCGCATCGTCGGGCTTGTGCAGCAGGAGCCGTACTTGTATTCGGGCAGCATCATTGATAATATCCGGATGTTCGACGAGTCGATCAGCCGTGAGGAAGTGATATCCGCTTGCGAGTTTGTGGGCGCGGATCATATTATCCGGAAGCTGGCGAAAGGCTATGATACGATGCTGTCTGAACGGGGCAGCGGGTTGTCGGCGGGCGAGCGGCAGATGATTTCTTTTGCCCGGATTATTGTGTTCAAGCCGAAGATCCTTATCCTGGATGAAGCCAGCGCCAACCTGGACTCGTACACAGAGCAGCTGATTCAGAATGCCCTTTATGTCGTGTCCCAGAATCGCACCACGATTGTTATTGCCCATCGGTTGTCCACCATCATGCAGGCAGACCGCATTCTCGTGATGAGTAAAGGCGAAATTATAGAGCAAGGCACTCACGAGCAACTGCTGGAGCGCGGCGGCCAGTACCGGGAGCTATACGAGCACTCGCAAGGCCATGTGGCGGTGTAGCAGGAGGGGATATTCGTTGCAGTGCAGTACAGTGCCGTGCAGTGCAGTTCAGGCCGTGCCTGCCATCAGTCTAAGGGGCAGCGCCGTTATTGCCTCTAATACGGGCACATGGCTTCCGGTTGATCGATTCCGGTTCCTGGTATCCAGCAGCTTCCTTCGTCACGCTTCGGCTTACATGCTATAATAGAGAAAACTTGATAAGGGAAGATGAATGATGACCAAACATCGTATCTATACAACCAGCTTTGCAAGTGTCTATCCCCATTATGTGACGAAGGCGGAACGAAAAGGCCGTACCAAAGCCGAAGTGGATGAAATTATCTGTTGGCTGACAGGATATAGCCAGGAAGAGCTGGAAACACAACTGGACGAGAAGACAGATTTTGAGACTTTCTTTGCGAAGGCTCCAGCCATGAATCCGGCGCGGGCTTTGGTTAAAGGCGTCGTATGCGGCGTCCGCGTGGAAGACATTGAAGAAACGACGATGCGGGAAATTCGCTATCTGGATAAGCTGATTGACGAACTGGCTAAAGGGAAAGCGATGGAGAAGATTTTGCGAAAAATGTAGTTAACCCGTTGAAGGATATGGAAGTCCGCCTGTCACGGTGCCCCCGATTGCGAAATCGGGGGTTTTTTGTTGTTATGGCACTCTTTGTGACGCTGTATTGGGATAGAAGTAATGAGCATGTTTATTAGTAGAGACGGTAGGAATCATCATCAGCATGAGTTTCATGTGTTGTGCGTTGTCTGTTTATGGCATTTTTGCGGCCTTTGAGAATACAGATAATGGTATATGAAGTTCGCTTTCCGATACATACAGGATACACACGCAAATTTGTGGTTTAACTACTGGATATTCATGGGAATGATGGCCGTGGTCATGTAGAGCGACGATACAATCGAACAACAGGGGGAGCAAGATGAAAGGTTGTCACAATCTTCCCGCTTATTGATGTTCGCCCTTCTAAGTAGATACATGGGGATTGGATACCCGGGCGGCTTGAAATCGTCGATCAAAGCAATCGGAAGGGAAGGCTGGAGGTGAAGATGCTTATATAGGCTAATGCACGATGAGCGTTGCTGATTGTCAAGTTGGAATGGCGTGCCGTTATGCGGATGGAAGTCATCTGGATTCGTGCGGCGATAAAAGGATGGGTGTAACATTGGGAGGCTTGAGCTCGATCTGATCTTATGACGCTCGCGAACCATGGTCGAATGTTGGAAGTTATCCATGTTGAATCTATCCTATCACAAGAAAACTGGGAATGGACGGCAAAAGCGAACAGGAGGAGAAAGCATGTCTCAGTCCAACATCCCCAACATCACGCCGGTCATTACGATAAGCCGGGAAGACGCCATTAATTTGCTGCTGTCTTCGATTGCCATGGAAGAGTTGGGGTTAAGCCATATTCTTAATGCCGAAGGGGAGAAGCTGCAGTATGTTCTTGGCACCTTGCCGGGAATGACCGGCCCCACGGCGACGATAAGTGATTTGCTGATGATCAATAACAGCATGCGGGAGACCATCCGCGAAATAACGAAGAAAGAATGGGCACTGCAAGGTAAACTGGAGCGGATCATGTCCCCGCCGGTCCCGTTCGGCCCGCCAGGTTCACCGGGGCCGGCAGGACCGACCGGTGCGGTAGCTCCTGGGACGTTCCTGTTTAATGTAGTCGGTGAGGCTGGCAGTGTGCCGATGACAGCCGGTGAAAGCCTTACGTTCACTTCGAACAGTCTCGACATCGCAGCGACACCCGGTTCGGCAATCGTCTCGATTGAGTCGGAGGAAGGCGGGACCGGCGCAACAGGCCTGACTGGCCCAACCGGTGCGACGGGTATCCCGGGTGTGACCGGGGTTTCGGGAGCGACGGGAGCGACGGGTGCTGCCGGATTGACCGGGGCGACCGGGGTGACAGGTGTCACGGGGGGAACCGGGACACCTGGCGAAACCGGCGAGACGGGAGCGACAGGGGCAACGGGTGTGACTGGAACGACAGGCGAGACGGGAGCGACGGGTGCGACCGGGGTAACAGGCGCCACGGGCGTAACGGGTGAGACCGGAACAACAGGCGTGACAGGCGTCACCGGTGTGACGGGCGTGCCAAGGCAACCGTTTGTGCTGGCATCTGCTCCGGAACAATCTGTTGCACCTAACGCCCCGCTGACGAACTATATTTTTGAAGCCGCAGGGCTTGGTTTTGACAACACAACAGGCACCATTACGGTTCAACAGGAAGGCTTGTATTATGTTAACCTAACGTACAACAAAGCTGCGGGAACACCTTCAGGATCCCGCTTCGGCTATGCCTTCAACGGCATTCCATCGTCCACTCCGGATATTCTGGACTCCGCAACTGCAGGCAATGGATATGTGATCGTTTCGATTTATCTCAGTGCCGGGGATACGATTCAAGCCTTGAATTTATCTGCATTCCCGGTTGCACTATCCGAAGGATTGGCGAATAGCGCTGCGCAGCTGTTCTGTTTTCGATTTGCGGGACCTCAGATGACATAAGCTTGCTGTATGGCAGACTGGTGCATAGAAGAAGACTCATGGCGTGTCTCAAACGAATCTCAAGCACATTCAAGGCAATCCCAAGCGAATAAGGATCATTGTCAAGGACTTCAATCTCATTGTAGTCCTTGACCTCATTTTGTTATTAATGAGTTACGCAGGTGAATTCATATATTCACCCCCTTAATAATTACATAATATATATTATGTTAACTTTAGTGGAGGTGAGACATGGAATTGACATTAGTAAGTGATAATAAGGAAAGAGCAGAGTAGGATCTCTGCTCTTGTCAATGCTCGAGGATATGTCTCATTGGATTTCCGCGTGGATCGCTTTCCCTTCTACAGCCCGTATTGGCGCCCCGATTCGTCCACGAATACGGATTGCACGATCGTGCGGCGGAACGGATAGCCCTTGTCGGTAACGCCTGCTGCTTCAGCCGTAATGCTGTACAGTCCCGGCTTGTTGAACGCCGACATGTCCGGCTTTGCATTCGCGCTGAAGTTCTTCGTTGAGATGGACGGGGAAAGCTTCTGCGGGGACAAGCTGTCAGGATCACCGAAATAGCTGATATCATAGCTGATGTTGTTCACATGCGCTTGATCTTGCTGCTGAAGCTGAATTTCTGATCCGGTAGATTTCAGGCTGATCTTGAAATCTTGAGGGCGATGGAACTGGGCTGCCATCAGGTAGGCTGCGGCGTCCGGAGCCGATGCGGTCAGTTCGTAAGCTCCCGGGGCCGGCTGATTCAGCAGCACCTGGTGATGCCATGCCCCCTGGAATATTTCTTCATCTTGGTACATCTCAGGCTGAAGCGTCTCGACAGTGCCGTCCGGATGGGTGAGCTCCAGGCTGTGAAGCGGCTTGTCGCTGATCCAGCTCAACTGAACGGATGCCACGCCATCTTCGACAACGAGCGTCTCGGTTGCCTGTCCGTGGAGCTTGCCTCCCCGGATATAATGGCTGCCCGGATCGTGAGCTACCGAGGCGCTTGGCGCAATCCGTTCGTGGCCGGATTCAGAAGAGAAGGCCTGGGCCGGTTCCGCTTGCTGCAGATAAGGAGCCAGCAGGGAATAGACATGGGAACCTGTGCGCACGCTCGTGTGATTCCAAGGGCCTACGCGGACCATGCGTCCGCCGGGCACATAAGCGCTCTGGACGGTGACGACACCGTCGTTGTCGCCATAGGAAGACAAATACAGTCCGCCGAAGAAATGCGAAGTGCTGCCAGAAGACCAACTATTGCCCGCGAGTGTGTAAAAGGGTACGCCTCTGCCCGAGCTCAGCCCATCGGTCTGTGAGCGGAAATATTGCATGTAGGACGTCTGCATCGAAGCGGTGCCGGGATTTCTGGAACCGATCAGGTCTGCCAGCCAGCCGGCCCAACTGCTGTAGGCAAGGTCTGCCAACTGCGAGCCGTGATGCGGGCTGCCCAGGGTGATGACGCGCTGCACATAAGGTGCCGCACCGTAATGGACGATGGCTGCCTGTGTATCGACACCGCCTTTGCTGTGGGCGATCACGATCAGTTTTTTACCGAAATGCTCGCTGATTTCCCGGATTTTCCCGGAGAGAAGCCTGCCGTTGTCCCACATGCTCTCGGAGGTTCCTGTAATGTCATACAGATTGATAAAAGAAGTCTGGTACCCGTTATTGTACGCCTGTTCATACATATCGTTGTTCTCGTACCATACATTGGCACTGCTGTTCAGGCCATGCACGAACAGGATGGCCGGCTTCGATGGATCGACACGCTCAGGCGCAGCGCCCACCGTCCAGCTTCCGGGTGTGCCGCCCGTGTTCGGATTTGTCGGTTTTCCCGCCTGCACCGGCGAAGTCGTGATGCTGAATGTGATGAGGCCAGCAAGCAATAAAGACATCCATTTTCTCATAAATTCATCCCCTTCCAACTTTTTCAATTCTCTCGTATCTTAGCATCTGAAATAAATGGGAAGTGTCGATTCTATTTCAAATTTTCGTTAAATCTATGAGGAAGTGTAAAAAATGATGTAGGTTTCATAGATGGAATATTTCACTAGGTAAGCGTGATTAAATATACTAATGATTGAATGCGAAGCGGCAGCGGCTTTACAATGAATGCGTTTGCGATGATATACTCGCACTGTACTCTATGAATAGAGCGCTACCCAATGGTCCTAAGACTTTGAGACTGTTGTAGATTGGAACTGGAAATGTTAGGGTAAAAGCAGATAACGAAGTGACTTATTTTTTTACGCTAGAATGACCGTTATACCAAATTGGTCAATTGGTTCTGTTTCGTTTTTTTAATGTTTTGCATTCAATGTGATTACTTGCAGCATATGAAGTGATCTCCGTGAATTTGTAGCGTTTATTTCAAAAAAGTCATGATTCAGAAGGTTGGATTAATAAGTTGGAGGAGGAGTGATGTGCATGTCCCTTTTTTCAGTACCGCAACCCAAAACATTCGGCCCTTTAGGTAACTTGCCGCATTTAAACTTTGAGGAGCCTGTGCAATCCCTGGTTAAACTTGCAGACCAATATGGACCTATCTTTCGAATGGAGTATCCAGGACGAAGCGAGCTGTATATTTCAGGTCATGAGCTGGTCGCCGAGGTAACGGATGAATCCAAATTCGATAAGCGTGTGTGGGCACCTCTTGAGAAAGTTCGTGCGTTTGCAGGAGATGGCTTGTTTACAAGCTGGACCTATGAATCCAATTGGACAAAAGCCCACAATGTGCTGTTACCCAGCTTCAGCCAGCGAGCCATGCAAGGATATCATAACAAGATGGTTGATCTGGCTGTGCAGCTTGTTCAGAAATGGTCCAGGCTGAATCCCGATGAAGCGGTTAACGTCCCCGATGATATGACACGTCTAACCCTGGATACGATCGGATTGTGTGGCTTCAATTATCGGTTTAACAGCTTTTACAGAGAAGAACCGCACCCATTTATCACGAGCATGGTACGCGCATTGGATGAGGCCATGAGTTCACTGCAGCGCCTTCGTATTCAGGATAAGCTGATGATCAGTAAAAAGAAACAGTTCGAACAGGATATCCGTTCGATGTTCACGCTGGTCGATCATATTATTGCCGAGCGCAAAGAGCACCCTCAGGAAGGTGCGGATGATCTGTTATCCCATATGCTTAACGGCAAGGACCCGGAAACGGGAGAAACACTGGATGATGAAAATATCCGTTATCAGATTATTACATTCCTCATTGCAGGGCATGAGACAACGAGTGGATTACTATCCTTTGCCATTTACTACTTGATGAAAAATCCGGATAAGTTGGCCAAGGCGCAAGCCGAAGCCGACCAGATTCTGAAAGATCCGGTTCCGACGTACAATCAGGTTCGCAATCTGAAATACATCCGCATGGTGCTGAACGAAGCGTTGCGCTTGTGGCCAACGGCTCCGGCATTTTCCCTTTACGCCAAAGAGGACACGGTGCTCGCAGGAAAGTACCCTTTGCAAAAAGGGGATAGTGTAAGTGTGCTCATTCCCAAGCTGCACCGTGACCGTGATGCTTGGGGGGACGATGTAGAGGAATTCCGTCCGGAGCGGTTCGAGGATCCGAGCAAGGTTCCGCATGATGCCTACAAGCCGTTTGGTAATGGTCAACGGGCCTGCATTGGACAGCAGTTTGCACTTCAGGAGGCAACGCTTGTGCTGGGCATGGTCCTGAAACATTTTGACCTGATCGATCATACCGATTATCAGTTGAAGGTAAAAGAGACTTTGACACTCAAGCCGGACAATTTCACCATTCGGGTTCGTGTCCGTGGTGGGCAGCCTGTCATGGCTGTTCCAGGTGTTTCGGTAAAGGAACCATCTTCGGTTGCCAAAAGAAAAGTGCCTGATCCGGCAAATGCCCATCACACCCCGATGCTGGTCTTGTACGGCTCCAATCTGGGTACTGCGGAAGGCATTGCCCGTGAGATTGCAGATCATGCACGATACCAGGGATTTCGAAGTGAAGTCGCAGCACTGAATGATCGGGTAGGCAAACTGCCGAAAGAAGGTGTTGTTATTATCGTCAGTGCATCCTACAATGGCCAGCCGCCGAGTAATGCCAAGGACTTTGTGGAATGGATTGAACATGCAGATCACAAGGAATTTGAGGGAGTCCGTTATGCTGTTCTTGGATGCGGGGATCACAACTGGGCCAGCACGTATCAGCGTATCCCGCGTTTGATTGATGAACAGCTCTCTTCGAAGAGCGCAACGCGGTTGTCTCCTCTTGGTGAAAGTGATGCAAGCGGGGATTTTGAGAAGCAGGTAGAGGACTGGAGTGAACAATTGTGGCAGGATCTGGCACGAGCGATGGGACTTGAGCTCAGCAGCAGCTCAGGCAGTGAACGCAGTTCATTGTCCGTACAGTTTGTAAGTGGGCTAGCGGTGACACCGCTCGCAGATACGTATGATGCCCATGTAGCTCAAGTGCTCGAAAATCGGGAACTTCATGATGCGGGCAGCCCGCGGAGTACACGTCATCTGGAAATTAAACTGCCTGAGGGCATGACCTACAAGGAAGGTGATCATCTGGGAATTCTGCCGCAAAATCCACCGGAACTTGTGGAACGCGTACTAAAGCGCTACGGTTTCACCGGTACGGAACATTTGGTTCTGGATGCATCGGGTCGAAGTGCCGCACATTTGCCCCTACAGCAGCCGGTTAATCTATATGACCTGCTCAGTCACAGTGTGGAGCTACAAGAGGCAGCAACGCGTGCACAGCTGAGAGAGCTGGCGGCATATACCGTATGCCCGCCGCACAAGAAGGAGCTTGAAGCTCTCCTGGATGAATCTGTGTATATGGAAGAAGTGCGGAGCAAACGGATATCGATGCTGGATTATCTGGTTAAATACGAGGCATGTGAAATGCCGTTTGAACGCTTCCTGGAACTGCTGCCTCCACTCAAAGCAAGATATTATTCCATCTCCAGTTCACCTCGTGTACAGCCGGAACAGGCCAGCATCACAGTCCGTGTAGTCCGTGCTCCTGCCTGGAGCGGACAAGGGGAATATACAGGCATAGCGTCAAACTATCTGGCGAACCTGAAACCGGGTGAAGAGGTGGTTATGTTCATACGGACGCCAGAGTCCGGGTTTGATTTGCCAGATCAAGCGGATGTACCGATTGTTATGGTAGGTCCTGGAACAGGTGTGGCACCATTCCGTGGTTTCCTGCAGGCAAGACGTGTTTTGAAGGAACAAGGGCAGCAGGTTGGCGAAGCCCATCTGTACTTTGGATGCCGTAACCCGGAACATGACTTTTTGTATAAAAATGAGCTTGAAGCTGCACAGCAAGAAGGGCTTGTCCAACTCCATACGGCTTTCTCCAGAGTAGATGGACAGGACAAATGCTACGTGCAGCATCTGATGAGAGACGACGCCCACAAGCTGATTCCACTGCTTGAGCAGGGCGGGCATCTGTATGTTTGCGGAGATGGAAGCAAGATGGCTCCTGATGTGGAGGCTACGCTCAAGCAAGCATACATCGACATTAGCGGCAAATCCGCAGAACAGGCGGATGCATGGCTTGAACGTTTGCAGCAGGAAGGCCGGTACGCCAAAGATGTTTGGACAGGTCTATAGTGGGATAAACGAAATGAATCGAGTATTACTTGCCATACATGAATGAGTTGCACGGTGAGACACAGAGAAAAAAGCTGTGCTCACCGTTATTTAGTCGTGATGTCCCCATACGAGCATAGCGATACAAGTTAAGGTATAATTTAATGGGCAGTATAGATGTATAGCAAGAGACTGAGACTGATCAGTGTATCTGCTTTTTCTTTTTGGCGTGCTGGGCGAAGGCTCATAATCTAAGATACAGGAAGTGATCCAATTGAACGTGGAAATCAATAAAGATCTTATAAAGGATGAGCGCGGGAATTATTATATTGCCGTGCAAATGGAAGGGAACGAGCTAACCCTCGTCAATGCGTTTGTTGAAGCATCCTTTACCCCAGAATTGATCTACAATGAAGAGTTTCGTAACAGACATAAGGAGATCGAGGGCGGGTTCGTTGGCAAAATTGCTATGGACCTACTGCGCCATGATGTGGTCATGGGGCTGAAAGCCATCGACCGAAAGCTGCTGGACTTGTCCGAAGTGGAGCAGCAGTATAAGGTGAGTTTTATTGATACCATTGAATTCTTTCGCCATCCCGCGTGGAACACACACAAAGCTTGAACGCTAGCGTCTTGTATTCAGACACCTTTGGAGAAAGGCAACGGGATTGGGACTATCGGTACCGATCCGATCGGCGCAGCGGTGCAATTCGCTAACCCATCCAATGGAGATACTGTATTGCAGAGTGTCTGAATTCGCAGTATCGGTTTACGGATGCAGATCGCGTCGTTTACGCTTAATATAGGATGAACGTATATCGGACCGCGAGTGATCGCGGTCTTTTCATTTCAATTCACATCTGCCTCTATGAGGCAATAAGCTAGAAAAGGGCCGAGAGTAGGGGCCCCTATGCCTATTCATACCCATCAGCGAGAGCAAGATCGAGGGAACAATCGGCGAAGTTTATATCCTTCAGTTAACAACGGGTTATCGCCCTCTATAACTGCGTATAATATAAATTATACGCAGTTTACGTTATGAGCGAATGGGCGCACCAGCATGTACACTTGGTCATCTTTCATGCTCCTGAAAGCGCGATATGGCTCGCAATCCGTCAACGGATCAGGTACAATGAAGAGCGTTATCGTGCATCCAATAGGGAGAAGTTGGCACGAGTCGGTGAAACATCATAGAGGCAATCCTAGATTCAGTGAATTGGCGATCGAGAATGGAGTGTGTGGCAGCGATGAACAGACATGGGGAAGAAGAGATCTCGGACCGGTATGGCCTGTACCTGGATTCGTTTCTGATCTGGATGCAGGATGCGGGATACAGCGAATACACCGAGCGGAACTATATGAGCGATGTGAGGCAATTTCTGAGCACGCTGGATGGGCGGGATCTCGCCGAGTGTAAAAAACTTCAGGTGATCGCGTATTTATCTCAAGCGAGACGAAATGGCGCCAGCGATCAGACGCGTAACCGCAAGCATGCGGCTATTCATTGCTTCTTCAAGGCGCTGCAGGAGCTGGAGCTGCTCGAGAACAATCCGGCAGCTGGCATCAAGAAGGCCAAGACGGAGAAGAATAAAGCCCCGGTCTATATGGATGAACAGCAGCTGACAGCGTTTCTGCAATCGGTCAGCGGCAAATACCGGGAGCGCAACCTGGCGATTTTCCTGCTGATGGCGTTCATGGGGCTACGCGTAGGGGAAGTGCATGGACTTAATCTCGGGGACTATCAGCCTGACCGTAAAACACTGCAAGTATTCGGTAAAGGGCGGAAATGGAGGACAATCCCGGTTCCGGAGCCGGTTGCCGAGATGCTGTCCGTCTACCTGGAGCACAGGCTGACGCCTTATCGGCGTAAAGAAGAGGCGATGTTCATCTCCCAGAAGGGGAGAAGACTGTCGATCCGCACCATTCAGCAAATTGCAGCGGATTCGTTCCGGCAGTACCAGAGTCATCTTCCAGAGCAGATGCGGGTCGCTTATTCCAGTCACAAGCTTCGCCACTCCTTCGCTACCATGCTGCTGCGCAAAGGAACGGATATTCGAACGGTGCAGGAGCTGCTCGGTCATGCCTCGATCCAGACGACCACGGTGTATACGCATGTTTCCAATCGGGAGAAGGAAGAGGCGATGACTCGGCTGGACGTGAAACTGCCGAAGCTGCGTTCAAACCGCAGATGATTAATGTCATTAAATAAATAATCAAATTACATAATGAGGATTATGTAAACCTGATGAATGATGCAGATTTGCGGTTTCAAACGGAATGGAGGCACCGCGCGCTGGGAACTGCGCGCAGTGCGAATAATCGTTGGGGGCATCATCATATGTAGAGGATAATACAGTGAGCGCAGGAGGCAGATCGGCTCGCTATCAGGTTTCTATAAAATTCGACATGCGACAAAGAAAGGCGTCCAATTTGGACGCTTTTTTATGTGCGCTGTGCGCTGTTCGATGAATCGAATGTGGAACGCTTATAATCATTCGTTTATCCATTTAATAGTTAATGACATTAATCAATATGGAAGACATCATAATATATATTATGTTAACATTTGTTGTTTCACAGCCGTCACAAGCAGACGATGTGTCCCAGATATGCTACAATAAACCTCGTTCGACTTATATGGAAAGGAACGATGTCGCCATGTTTACATTGTCATCCCTCCTTCTGTTTATGGGGGCGGCGATTCTGCTTATTCTTGTGCCGGGTCCGGATCTGGTTTTTGCGGTGACGCAAGGGCTGACCAGCGGCAAGAAAGCCGGGGTATTAACCGCGCTCGGGTTAAGTCTCGGCAACATTGTACATACGCTCGCCGCAGCGCTTGGACTGTCCCTCATTCTGAAAACGTCTGCCGTAGCGTTTACGGCTTTCAAGATCGCCGGGGCGCTCTATTTATTTTACCTGGCCTATAAATCGATCAAATACCGCAAAGAGCCGATTGGCCTCGAGAAGGGCAAGCCCCAGTCCGGCCGCAGCCTGTTGATGAAAGGCTTTCTGATGAATGTGCTGAACCCGAAGGTGGCGATTTTCTTCCTGACCTTCCTGCCCCAGTTTGTGAACTATCAGATCGGCCAAGTTGGATTGCAGCTTGTCATCCTAGGTCTTATTTTTCTCGTGCTCAGCGGGGTGATCTTCGGCTTGCTGGCGTATTTTGCCGGGGTGTTCAGTCAGCGAATGCTCAGGAGCTCCCGCTTCGGGGAGATGGCGAATGTTGCAGGAGCGGCGATCTTCTCCGCGCTGGGCGTCAAGCTGCTGACTACCAAGCTATAAGAAGCAGTATGTGTGTATGTATGTGTGATTCTGGCATACGGTAATGGGCGGAGCTTGTGTATAATGTAATGACACGGAACAGGGAGGCGGATGGCCACCCTCCTGTTCCGCCGTTTCTGCCAGTCGTTAAGGCCCTGAGTTACTGATCACGTTGATGGCGGGCTTCGTCCTTGATTTCTTCACGAAATCCGGCGATGCTTTCTCTGCGGCGCGTGTTGCGTTCCTCGATTTGTTCCTTTTCCTCGGCCGGAATTTCGTCTCCAAATTCCTCAAGATAATCTTCAGCCTCGCGGAAGTTTTCAATGGTGTCCTGGACCGCATCCTGCAGATGCTCGACATTATCCTCGCGATTATCCGGTTTTGCCACTGGTGTTCACCTCCCGAAATGACAGTGATTCATGCTGAGTATGCACTCCACAAGTTTTCCAAAATAATGGCTCTGTTATGCATTTCACAGCGTTTCTGCTATGAAAAGGAAACATTATTGTCATGAATGAAGGTCAGTCTGTTCATAATCCGCTTTAGCAGATATGTTATAATGTCGGAATAAGTAGTATATGGGCACATAAGGCAAAGAGCTTTGAGGAGGAACACTCATTGAAGGCAAGAGGTTTTACTTTCTGGATCCGTATAATGACAATCATTCCTATATTGCTGTCGGCCTGTTCGTCGGAGCAGGCCCAACCGCAGCCTGAACCCCAGCCCCAATCGCTGGAGCAGACCCCGCCGGAAGCGGCTGAAGAAGGGCAGACGATTACGATCGTCACGCCTGAAACTGCCCAAAATCCGGCGGAAGAAAAGAACCAGTATCAGATTCACACACGACTGACCGATTTTCATCTGCTGAATGAATCGACTGGAATCGCGTGGGGCCTGACCAACAATGCGTTACGATTGTACCTAACCGAGGATTACGGCGTCACCTGGGTTGACATATCGCCATCCGAGAACGTGAAGTTTACGGATAAGCTGGAGTACGGCAGGGATATCGTATTCCCGGATAAAGATCATGGCTGGATCATTCGCAATCAGCGTGGCGGCGCCGGAACGGTGCTGCTGAACACGGATGACGGCGGGGATACGTGGAGCATCTCTTCGCTGCCCGAACGCGGAAGCGTGATGGCCGTGGCGTTTGCATCGGCAAGGCTCGGCTGGATCATGTCTTCGGAGAAAAGCTTCGGCTACGCCCAGGACAAAACGCTGTTCCAGACGGATGACAACGGCCGCTCCTGGGACAAGGTTATGCAAAACTCGGATTACCCGTCAGCGAACATTCCAAGCACGGTCATGCCGCAGTCGGGGAGGGTGATCGGCATGGATTTTTCCAACGCTAACGTCGGACTCGCAACGGTGAAGGACACACACTTGTCGAGACTGTATATTACCCGTGACGGAGGTCAGAAATGGAGCTCGTCGGCCCAGGTGTTCAACAGCACATCACTGAACCGGTGCGAGGACATAACTCCTGGAAAGCCGAAATTTCTCGGCAACCGAACGGACGCCTACATCCCTGTCACCTGCTACACGGAGGATCGAACGAGCTATTTCGGCTATTTCACCGCCGACAGCGGCAAGTCGTGGAATCTCGTTCCGTTTGAGCGCATCGGCGACATGGAGAACGGCTCGATCCAGCCGGTGTTCAGACGGCTTTACGACGGCTGGAAAATGGCGAACGGGATCGTCTACCATACGACGGATATGGGCAAGAACTGGAAGCCGTTCCCGAGGGACAAGCTGCTGACTCAAAATCTCGGGAACTATCCTAGGGTGGTAAAATTGCAGTTCTTCAGCTCGAAAGTAGGCTGGCTGCTGATTGAAACGCATGATCAGAAGCGTTCCCGGCTGATGAAGAGCACGGATGGCGGCGTGACATGGCAAGGCATTTAACGCTGAATATGCATCGCAGTGGATTATTTGATAACGGATCTTTAATGGATGGATGATCCTATAGCTGAGCATGTAACTGATCACTTGGCTGAACATCTCATGAATTATCATGATGATCAGCTAGCGTATTACAGGCTTTATCTGCTAAAAAACCTATTCGGTATGGCAGGTAAAGCCTTTTTGCCGGTGAATAGGAGGTTAACACGATTTTTAAAGCCGTGTCCTCTGCGTTATTGGGATACTATGTTCATCTTTCAGCATTCATGTGAAAATAATCACAAAACATAAGCGCCCGTTATGCTATGCTAGGAGTGTAAGGAAGAGCTTCCACACCACAAGCAGAAGGAGCGGATCGAGATGACTTATGATCGGATCACCCAACATTATCTGAACCTTTGTTATAACTGTGACTATAACCACGAATGCCAGACCGAAGAGGAATGCCTGGCCTGCTGGACCGAGCAAGGATTGCTCACCGCCGAGGACGATGGGCAGCAGGAGACAAGAAGATGGATGCAGATGGCCAATGACTGACTCGTCATCGCAAGCACAACCCCCTGCAAGCGAAGGACACCGCGGTGTCTCGCTGCAGGGGGTTGCTGTGTGCTTGAGCCCTCTAATTCGCCTGTAATCCGCTTGTTTCTTCGTGAAGGCTGGAGTGTGGTTATAATACACTATATCATCGCGAATTTGAAGGAAGGACATTGACAGGATTGCGGGACAGGCTTCAACATTTTGTCTAAAAACTTTGTTTCCCTGTGTTAAGTTGTCTAAAAATAGGCATATACATAAAGCAAGACAAGGTGGAGGGGGGAGCCATATGGGATGGGGATCGGATTGGATGTTCGATTTTTTTGGCAGTGTCATGCCCGTGTTCTTCATTGTCGTTGTCGGCATTGTGCTGCTCTCTGCAGGGAAAGGGCTTTTGCAATGGAGCCGGAACAATCGTCAGCCGCTGCTCACCGTGGAATCTAAAATTGTAAGCAAGCGCACGGAGGTGAAGCACACCCATCACCATGACGATACGATGTCCAGTCGGACGCGTACCACCTATTACGTCACTTTCGAGGTTGAAAGCGGGGACCGGATGGAGTTTGTCGTGAGCGGAGAGGAGTATGGGATGTGTGCGGAGGGGGATCAAGGAATGCTGCGATTCCAGGGCACCCGGTTCTACAGCTTCGCGAGACATCCGAAGATCCATCAGGATCTGGCCAGAGGTTAGCCTCACACCGTCTATGCCGGAATGCTGCATCTTCACCCGAGGATTGGTAAGCGAACTTCTGTGCGCTATAATGAAATCATATCGTGATGCGATTATTTACGCTTGCACAGGAGGAGCCAAATCACATGAATACAACCACGTTCAAAGGAACAACCGTCGTCATTACCGGTGCAGCCAAGGGCATCGGCAAGGGGCTGGCGGAAGCATACGCTGCCGCTGGCGCGGATGTGATTGTCAGCGACACACTGAAGGATGAAGGGCAGCAGACGGCCGAACAGCTGCAAGCGAACGGATATTCAGCTGTCTTCGTCCCATGCGATGTCCGGGACGAGCACGAGATTAAGCAGTTGATGGAAGAGGCAGTCAGACGGACCGGACGGCTCGATATTCTGATCAACAACGCCGGGGTATCGCGCTGGAAGTCTCCCTATGAATTGAAGGTCGAGGAATGGGATGATGTGCTGAATACCAATGCGAGAAGCTGTTTTCTGGCCTCGCGGGAAGCGGCATTACATATGAGAACCAATGGCGGGGGCGCCATTGTCAACATTTCCTCGACCAGATCGGTCATGTCCGAGCCGAACTCTGAAGCGTACGCGGCGTCCAAAGGCGCGATTGTCGCCTTGACCCATGCGATGGCAGTCAGCCTCGGGCCAGACGGCATTCGCGTCAACTGCATCAGTCCGGGCTGGATCGAAACGGGCAGCTATGATCAGCTGCGGCCGGAGGATCACAGTCAGCATCCGGCAGGCCGGGTCGGCGTGCCGAAGGATATCGCCAAGGCTTGCTTCTACTTTACAGATCCGGACAACACCTTTGTGACCGGGGCGCATCTCGTCGTGGACGGGGGAATGACGCGTAAAATGATATATGAGGAATAGAGCGAACGAGGAATAAACCCGAAGGATTGGCCGAGCTTCATCTAGGCCGATCCTTTTGTTTTGCAGCCTCCGATTTGAATATTTCGACAGATTTAGATAGCCCCTTAGGATTTAATGAATTCGACGAGAACGATGATGACATCGTTGCGACGATACCGTGCTTATATTAAGTTAACATAAAATATATTATGTATACTAATGACAATGTTCACAAATCTATCAATAGCCATAACTGACAACCTTTGTTATGATGGGGAAGATTTAAATTGAAGATAAATTGGAAGTATGGAGGCGATTATGGTGAAAAATATGTGGAAAGTCTCATCCCTGCTAATGGTGAGTTTCATATGGGCACTTCTGTTCCCCGCATCCTCTTGGGCACACTCCAAGCTGGAGAGCAGCGTGCCTGCCGCTGATGCGATCATTAGCGAAGTCGTGGAGGAAGTGAGTCTGTCCTTCAATGAGAATATCGATGAGAACTTGAGCATTCTGAATGTGAAGAACGAGCAGGGGGAAGAGGTTGAGTTGGCTGAGGTCTCGGTGACCGGTGAGACGCTGAAGGGCGTTCTGGTTTCCCCGCTTCAGTCCGGCAGCTATACGGTGGACTACAAGATCGTAAGTGCTGACGGCCATCCTGTTGAAGACAGTTACCAATTCCAGGTTGACGTGCCGGAGCAGGAAACAGCTGCCGAAGCGCCGGATACTCCGGTTACCGGCGAGCCGCAGGAAGAGCCGGTGACGGATGAAACTTCAGAGCCAGCGACAGACGAAGCGCCTGCTGACGAGGCGGCGACCGATACATCCGGTGATCAAACGGCGTCGGAACAGGAAAATCCGGCAAGTGACAACGAGGGTCAGGGCGGATTTAACGTATGGATTGTCGTCGTTGTTGTCGCCGCTGTGCTGGTTGGTTATTTTGTAGTCAAGCTTTCCCGGAACAGGAAGTAAACCATGTATTATTGGCTGAGTGAACCGTTTCTGTATTTGGGTTATGCGATTTTGGCAGCAATAAGCGTGCTTGCAATTGTCCCGGACCGCTATAAGCCAAGACTGGCCGTTCCTGCCTGGCTGGGGCCGCTTGCCGCTCTGGCGGTGGCCGTCGGCGGTTTTATCCCGCTGCTGCGAATTGTGATGTTTTTCAAGTCAGATCTCGGTTTCTGGAAAGCCTTCAACAGCATCATGTTCCAGTTTCGTGAAGGGGAACAATATGCATGGCTGCTCGTGCTCGCCATCCTCATGGCTGTGCTGGCATGGATCGTGCAGCGGAATCCGCGTACGATCACACGGTTTCTGATGCTGCCTGCAGTGCTGGGCATGGCATGGGGGCTATCCGGATTCAACCATGCGGCGACGCTGTTTGACTGGCTGGGCCCGGTTGCTTTTCTCGGTCATTTTGCCGGCATGGCATTTTGGACAGGGACGCTGCTGCTTGTCGGATGGTTCAGTCTCGGATCGGATCGCTGGGACGCCTTTCTGAGATGGTTTCATCCGTTTGCCATCCTGTGCTTTGTCATCGTCATGGCCTCGGGCCTTTATCTGATGAGCGGGGTGGCCCCTGATCCGGTGAACAGCTGGGGCTTGTCTTACGGACAGGCGCTGCTGGTGAAGCATATTCTGATCCTGCCCCTGCTCGTGTTTGCCTTTGTCAACGGTGCTCTGATGAAGCGTAAGCTGCGGCGAGAAAGCTTTTACCGCCCTGCCTCATGGGCACGCAGCGAAGGGGTGCTGATCTGGCTGATCTATATCGTTACCGGATATATGAACCAGCAGGCAGCCCCCCATGAAGTGCCGGATACGCTCGCGATTTACGGGCCTGCTCCGACCTTTCTGTGGTTTCATTCCGGATTCCAGGAAGGCGCGCTGCTCTTGCAGTGGAGCTGGATCGGTATCGTTTGCCTGGCAGCAGGATTGGCGCTGCTCGGCGGTATCCTATACGCCTTCAAACGTAATAAAGGCCCGGCATTCGCGCTGCTCAGCAGCCTGGCTGCCATCGTGCTTCTGTACTGCGGCGTGATGTTCTCGATAACCGTATCCGCTTAAGAGGACCTTTCCGAGTTTCGACTCGGGAAGGTTTTTTTGCATGCTTTTCACAGCAGCCTGACTTATGATGCCGCGCTGTTTTTTTTTTTGTGAAAATATTTCCCTTATATGTATTTCATCCCCTGCCTCCTCGTATGTATAGAGCAGTGAAAAAAATCCCTTCGCTCATCGTCACCCCGCTAGGCAAATGCACATACGATACAGTGGTGAAGTCAAGGAAGTGGAGGGAGTTATTGTGGCTGTTATCAAAGCAAATTCAAGTGATATTGATCTTCTGGCAAGACTGATCCGGGCAGAGGCGGAAGGCGAGGGAGAGCAGGGAATGCTCATGGTCGGCAATGTTGGCGTGAACCGCATCCGTTCCAATTGCCTTGATTTTATGGATATCCGCAGCATGAGGGATATGGTATACCAGAGTCCGGGCGGATTCGAGGCCACGCAGAAGGGGTACTTTTACCAGAAGGCAAGGGAGCGGGACAAAGAGCTGGCCCAGAGAGTCATTAACGGCGAGCGAATCTGGCCGGCCTCCAACGCGCTGTGGTTCTTTCGCCCGGTGGGCGATTGTCCTCCTACCTGGTACAATCAGCAGCATTCCGGCCGATTTAAGGCGCATTGCTTCTTCATCCCGACTTACGAAGATTGTCCTGCCGTTTATTAATGGCTTGAACAACCGCTTCATGCGAAAGATATGACAAGGAGGTAATCCAGTTTTATGTACAACCACAGTGTTCCCCCGGTTCATTTTGTCAATCAGGTGCGTTATCCCGGCGTTCCTCAGCGGTCCGTCGCCGGCTATGCCGGCAATGTCCCGCCGCAGGTGCCAAGCGGAGCCCCGATTACCCCTGGTGGTGCGGTGCTGCCAACCCAGCAATTCGAGCAATCTTACATTGAGAACATTTTGCGCCTGAACCTCGGCAAGCAGGGCACCTTCTACATGACCTACGAGAACAACAGCCAGTGGAATGCCAAAGTGTTCACAGGCATCATCGAAGCTGCCGGCAGAGATCACATTATTATCAGCGAGCGTCAGACAGGAAGACGCGTCATTCTGCTGATGGTCAATCTGGACTACGTCGTATTCGACGAGCCGCTTACTTACCAATACCCTGGCCATGTGGGCACTCAGGGCGGAAGATAATCTCCAATCAAGCTGAACTCCGGATAGCGATCTATTCGGAGTTTTTCCGTACATACGAGCATTTTATGCGCAATCCGGACGCTATACGAAACCTTCAAGCCGCTCATTTCATAGACTATATCAATTCGGCGATATCAGGGGCTAAACCCAGGTATTCAAAAAATAGCCGCTAACAACGCGTTTTTATGTCATAAGACAAAGTTTGACTGTGTATCGTAGTTCTATATAATTATTTATATAGCTTGTATACGTCTCAAATAAGACAAGGAGATGATTTCATTGGGAAGTTGATGCGCGGTTCGGATACGCTGCAATGTGTGATCGCTTCACAAATTTTTAACAATCGAAGGAGGTGATCCTATTCGTCATGGCATGTTGCATGGCGGATAGGAGATCTATTGAGTGACCCCTTACCGAGTTTATTAAGTTTATTCTTGGTGTTTTTACTTGTATTTTTGAACGGTTTTTTTGTATCGGCAGAGCTGGCCTTCGTGAAAGTGAAGGGAAGCCGGATTGATGCACTGGCCGAGGAAGGGCATCGGAGAGCCCGATTTGCGCAGGGCATTCTGCAAAATCTTGACCGTGTGCTGTCCGCATGCCAATTGGGCATTACGCTAGTTACGCTTGGACTTGGCTGGATCGCCGAAAGAACGATTTTTGCCATGATTACGCCATGGTTTGGCGGGCTTGGATGGAGCGAGACGCTCATCCATATCATATCCCTGGTTATTGCATTTATGCTTATATCACTGATTCATGTCGTGTTTGGCGTGCTGGCCCCGAAATCGGTGGCGGCTCACAAGGCGGAGCGCATTACGCTGTTGTCTGCGATTCCGCTGAACCTGTTCTATAAAGGCATGTCGCCGCTGTTGTGGCTGGTCAATGGGCTATCCGGCGGACTGCTGAGCTTATTCCGGATGCAGCGCGTCGTGGAACGCAATGTGCATACGGAGGAAGAACTGCGGGATATGATGAAGGAAAGCAACGAAATCGGGCTGATTGACAACACGGAGATGGCGCTTGTTGACAACATCTTTGAGTTTGCCGATACGACCGCACGTGAAGTCATGATTCCCCGAACCGATATGATCTGTTTATACAATAATCTGTCCTTGGAAGAGAATATGAAGATTGCGCAAGAAGGCATGCGAACCCGTTATCCGGTATGTGATGAAGACAAGGACCATATTATCGGTTTTGTGCATATCAAGGATCTGATGCGCGGACTGGCGCATAACCAGATTTCATTGATTCGCCCGATTCTGGCTGTTCCCGAGTCGATGAAGATCAGCGAGCTGCTGAGAAGAATGCAGCGCAGCAAGACGCAGATCGCCATTCTGATTGACGAATACGGCGGCACCTCCGGCCTGGTGACCCTGGAGGACATTATGGAGGAGATTGTCGGCGAGATTCAGGATGAATTTGACGAGGAGCGGGAAGGTTTCGAGCAGATTGGTGAAGACGAGTTCTCCATTGACGGATTGATGCTGATTGATGAAATTAATGACCGTCTAGGTCTCCATGTGGATACAGATGATTATGATACCATCGGAGGATGGTTGTCTTCCCGTCTTGAAGTATTATTGCCGCAGAAAGGGCAGTCCATCTTGTATGAGGATTGTCTGTTCGAGGTAGAGGAGACGGATAACAAACGTATATCCCGAATCCGGGTGACAAGACAGCAGATGCTGCAGGAAGAAGCGGGAGCATAGATTGCTGTAGATGGAATTGATGAGAAAGATTGACATTTTATGTCGATCTTTCTTTTTTATATTAAATTAGTTTCAATATTTATATCAAATAATGAAAGAATAGATACTTTTTCGTCGAATAAGGATGTTAAAATATGGATGTTCCTATTAATGAAAGAAGGGTGATGTTATGTCCAAAGTGCGGAATCATACACGCATAGTCTCATCGGTGGCTCTCAGTGTACTGTTGAGTTTATCTCTGACCGGAGGGGCGTTTGCGGATTCAGCTTCAGACTTAGCACCAGGCGCCTTGACATCTCCGCCGCCAGTAGAGGCGGAATTTGTTCCGTTCGCAGCATTGAACGCGAACCTGTATTTATCGCATGGATCTTCTACGATCCGACAAGCCGGATCCAACCAGGTTCAGGTTACTGCCAGAACCTATGCTTATCAGACGGTTAATTCAGTAGGGGTCAACTACAACCTCCAGCGCTGGACAGGCACGGAATGGATCAATATTGCCAGTTTCTCCGACAGTGTGTCCAGCAGAAGCTCTTACGATGGACTACGGACATGGAGTGTGTCCCCAGGGTACTATTACCGGGCGCATACCGTACACTGGGTGAACCATGGCGGGACTTACGAATCAGCTACATACTACACGAATTCTGTCCTTATTCCTCTATAATTTCAGATGGCATGAAGCAGCAGGGCTGCCCCTTCCGGGGCAGCCCTGTGTCTTTATATAATCCGATGCCTCTATGATTCAGGTAGCGGCAGCCTGGCTCGCTTACATATTGTCCGCTCTCGGTTCCCGATAATAGTTGGTGGCTAATGGAAGCTGCTTATTGGATATTGTTGGCGATCTTGACCAGCTCTTCCTTGCTCACATCCCCGATGATAAAGTACACCACTTCGTTCATCATGAATTTGAGGCTGTTATAACGCCCTTCGCTGAAGGCAGCCTCAATGCCGGAATCGAGCTTCAGCTGGCTCGTTACTTCACCTGGCAGTGCTACCGAAGCCGAGTTGTCCAGACTGTACAGATGCACATATAGACGTTGGTCACCATTCGCATAATGAAGCGCCAGATCATACACCGGCTCCTCCTGAGCGGAGCCAAGGGCGCTCATCTCATCCAGCACATATCCTTCAGGCATATACCCGAACTCGGGAAGCGGAAATGCCAGTCGTTCCTTGATCTGCGCTTCTGTCAGATGATGATACTCGGTTGTCAATTCCTCAACAAATACATCTTCATCCGACTGTCCGTGATGCTGAACCATATCCGGCGGCGGCGCTGTGACTGCACCGTGTTCAGGGGCCGGGCTTTGCCGTCCGAACATCATATTGACAACACCGTCCCCCCAATTCTTGATCTGCTGGTAAAAGGGAGTTACCGCCTGCGTCATAGTGGGCGGGGAGAATAGAAATGCCCCGATTGCAACGGAAGCCGCAACAATACCGGTAAGCCGAAAGCGGCGGCGGCGCTGCTTCTTACGTTTAAGCTGATCAAGTTGCTGCTTGACCTGCTGCCATGATTGCCGTTTCGATTCTTCATCTGCAGCTATTGAAGAACGAGATGCTGCGCGTTCAAATGCTTGATCAAACTGTTCGTCAAAGCTACCTTCATATTTTTCGTTGCTCATCCAATTCACCCCACTCTCTATACAGCATCTTCTTCACAGATTCCCTGGCCCGGAACAGCCGCTGCTTCACGATATCTTCCCGGATGCCGAGCAGTTCCCCGATTTCCCGGTAGGACAGGCCATGCTTCCAGCGATATTCAATCAGAATGCGATATTCCGGCTTGAGCTGGTGCAAATACTGCTCGATGGATTCCTCCAACATGTTGGACTCCACCTGTTGTTCTACATTAATGGAAGAAACAACCATTTGCTCTTCATTAATAAAAACACGCTCAACATCGATTTGGTTACGGTATTTTTTATTTTTTCTTAAATAATTCATCGTTGAGTTCTTCGCAACGACTCGAAGCCATCCCCGCATCTTGCTTTCATTCTCAAATTCCGGCTTGCTTGTAATCACTTTCAGGAATGATTCTTGAATAATATCCTCGGCCGCAGCATGATCTCGAACAATATACAGGATCTGTCCATAGACCAGATCATAAAATTCGTAATAGATTTGTTCTTGCAAAGCTTCGCTCAGATCAGCGAATTCTGCTGCGAGCAGGAGCTGTAATCGGTTGGACACTCGATAATCTCCTCTCTGGCGTTCCCATCCTATTTCTTTCATCATTTTACATCAAGTTGTGTGAAAAAGCCCACCTCATTCTTATTAGAAAGCAAAGAAGCTTATACCAACGGATATGGACAAATAGGGTGGATCATTATTGAAATTTGGTTTGGTGTTGTCAACTTGAAGAAGGAGGGAAACAGGCCGAGACAAGTCATAATGGAAGCGAGAAACCGAGTGGAGGTGAAAGGGCGTGCTAATACATCCAGAAACAGCATCATCAGATCGCCGGTTCGGGATCATAGCGGTGGATGCGTGGGGTGGAATCCATCCCGAAAGGGGAGAGGAGCGCAGCGGAACTAGGGCGGATGACCAAGCCGAGCTTGGGACAGCCCTTGCCCGAATGAGAACAAAGGGCGAAGGGCTGTCTGACGCTCATGCACGATACACGATATAGAGCGAATGTTAACGGACTCCGTCAGGCTGGACAGCAGGGCTTGCCCATGGAATAAGCGGGTTTTATGCCCAATTGCCGTCGATAAAGACAGGCTCTTCCTTGCCGTCACGGGTAATGCCGGTAATGTTCAGATCCTTCGAGCCCATCATGAAATCGACATGGGTAATGCTGGAGTTCAGGCCGTGCTCCCGCAGCTGTTCCGGCGTCATCGTTTTGCCGCCCTCCAGATTGAAGGCATAGGCGCTGCCGATCGCCAGATGACAGGAGGCATTCTCGTCGAACAGCGTATTGTAGAACAGAATGCCGCTTTCCGAGATCGGGGAGCGGTACGGCACCAGCGCCACTTCTCCCAAAAAGTGTGAGCCTTCATCCATCGAGATGAGGCGGGCCAACGTATCCTGACCTTGCTCGGCAGAGAAGTCGACAATGCGGCCTTGCTCGAACGTCAGAGTGAAATTGTCGATAATGTTGCCGCCATAGCTTAGCGGTTTCGTGCTCCGCACCGTGCCGTTTACACCAGTCTTCAGCGGAGCGGTGAACACTTCTTCGGTCGGGATGTTGGCAACAAAGCGCTCGCCTTTCTCGTTATGGCTGCCCGCCTGCGCCCAAATATGGCCTTCCGGCAGCTCGATGGTCAGATCGGTTCCCTCGGATACAAAACGAAGCTTGTGATATTTCTTCCGGTTGAGCTCATCGGATTTCTTCTGCAGCGTGTCGATATGCTTCTCCCAGGCCGCGACCGGATCATCCAGATCAGCGCGAACCGCATGGAAGATCGCATCCCACAGCTTCTCGACCTGCTGTTCCTTCGGCACATCCGGGAACACTTTGGCAGCCCAATCCGGGGATGCAAAGGCGATGCCGGTCCAGCTCATCTTGTCGGCCTGCTGGTACTGACGGTACTTGGACATCGCTTCACCGTATGTACGCTGATACGTGGCAATGCGCTCCGGATCAACGCCTTTCAGCAGGTCCGGATTGGAGGAGAGGACAGTCAGGAACGCAGCACCCTGTTCAGCAAGCTCAGTGACCTCCTGGGCGTAATGCGTTGGCGCTTCCTTGAAAGACTCATCCGGTGCGAGGTCATAGCGGATGCGGTTGACGATTTCATCGCTATAATTCACTTTGACCAGCTTGGCACCGGCTTCGTATGCTTTTTTTACAATGAGACGAACGAGGGGAGCGGCTTCAATCAGCGCATTGACAACCAGCGTTTGCCCTGGCTGCACATTGGCGCCCACCTTGACGCCAAGCTCCGCGTATCGTTCCAGCTTCTCTTCAAAACTTGCCATGTTCATTCCTCCGTTATCCTTTTTCTATAATTAACCTAAGGTCAATTCATATTGATGTCGGGTCTAGGAAAGCAGCCATCCAGACAGAAGCTGAATGGCTGCCGCACCCTAGAGTACGCTGTTTAAAATGCCCAATTTCCTTTCAGGAATACAGGCTCCTTCTGACCGTCTGCCGTAATGCCGTATATATCCATATCCGCAGATCCGATCATGAAGTCCACATGGGTCACACTGGTATTCAGGCCGCGCTCCTGCAGCTGCTCATGATTCAGTCCCTTGCCGCCTTCGAGACAGAAGGCATAGGCGCTGCCGAGCGCAAGATGGTTGGAGGCATTCTCGTCAAATAAGGTGTTGTAGTATAAAATATTCGACTCCGAGATCGGGGATTGATGGGGAACGAGCGCAACCTCACCCAGATAACGGGCACCTTCGTCCATGGACAGCAGCTGCTCCAGCGTTTCCTGGCCGGTCTCGGCGGTGAAGCTGACCACCTTGCCATTCTCGAAGGTGAGCGAGAAATTGTCGATGATGTTGCCGGCATAGCTGAGCGGCTTCGTGCTGCGGACAGTGCCGTTCACGCCCGTCTTGAGCGGAGCGGTGAACACTTCCTCGGTCGGCATGTTGGCGACAAAGGCATGTCCCTTTTCGTTGATGCTGTCCCCTTGCGCCCAGATATGGCCTTCCGGCAGCTCGATCGTCAGATCGGTGCCCGGGGCGATGTAGTGCAGCTTCTTGTACTTCTTGGCATTCAGCACCGCGGATTTCTGATCCAGTGTCTCCAGATGCTTCGTCCAGGCGGCAACCGGATCAGGCTGATCGACGCGTACCGTATGGAAGATCGCGTTCCACAGCTTATCGACTTGCTCTTCCTTCGGAACATCGGGGAACACTTTGGCGGCCCATTCCGGAGAAGGAACGGCGATCAGACACCAGCTGAATTTGTCAGACTGCTGGTAGGCGCGATATTGCTTCAGCGCTTCGCCGCGGGTTTTGTAGAAGTTAGCGATGCGGCCGGATTCAATGCCATTCAGAAGGTCGGGATTCTCGGAGAGCACATGCAGCACAGCCGCTCCGTTCTCGACGAGCTCGGTCAGCTCGCCCGCCAGCCACTTAGGCGCTTCCGTAAACACATCATCTGCGGCTTTTTCGAACTGAAGCCGCGTGATCGCTTCATCGTTCCAGATCACCTTGACCAGCCGGGCACCCGCTTCATATGCCTTGTTGGCAATTAAACGGATAAAGTCTGCAGCAATGACAGGCGCGTGAACGACCAAGGTTTGACCTTTCTGGACGCCCACACCTACCTTTACTGCCAATTCGGCATACTTGTCCAGCGATGTATAGAAATCGGACATTTGGTACCCTCCAATACGAATATAGATTTTCCACCATATTATACTAGATGAATGTACATATTAAAAACATTAATGACAGACGCGCAAAAGTGTTATATTGTGTCTTATGGGTATGAACTGTTGAAGGAGGATGAAAAGGTGTCACAGATTCAAATTGAACGTGCCGGGATGCAGCGGGATGATGAGGATCATTTTATCGGATACACGATCTTTGCCTATGAAGGCCATGCTGAACCTTATGAAATTACGTTCCACAGCAAAGACGGGCGCAACTGGGATTACAGCCTGAATTTTGCGGACGAGCCCGGTCTGGAAGAGCAGTTCCTGGCCGTAGACGAGCTGATCGAGAACAATGACGACCTGTTTGACGATTTGCTGGATGCAGCGATTGAGGCGGGAGATCTGTAGTACATAGCGGAGCGTGACCTGCATCAAACAATTGAGCCATAGATAGCGCAAAAACCGTGCCTTCCCCTTTAAAGGTGAAAGCACGGTTTGTTTGTGAGCTTATGGCCGTACCCGCGGTGTCTGTCTCATCATCCGATGATAATCTTGCCCTCCGGATGACGATACAGATCCTTATGGTTGTGGCGGCTTAACGCATAGGCCAGCGTTAACGGCCCGAGCCGTCCGAGGAACATCAGCGACGAGACCGTTACCTTGCCGATATCCGACAGTTCGGGTGTCAGTCCCATGGACAGACCAGCGGTGGCAAAGGCCGATACCGCCTCGAACAGAATGATCAGGAAGTCACCCTGCTCCGTGACCGACAGGAACATGGAGGCGCCGACCAGCAGCAGCAGCGACAGGATCGTCAGCGTAATGGATTTATAAACGACCGCCTGAGCAATCCGGTTGCGAAACAGGACGACATCGCGTTTGCCCTGAATCATTGCCACCACAGCGCCGATCAGGATCGCAAAGGTAGTTACCTTGATTCCGCCGCCGGTCGAGCCTGGCGCAGCTCCGATGAACATCAGGATGACCATGAAGAACTGGGAGGACTGCTGCAGCCCTGATATGTCAATCGTGCTGACCCCGCCGGAACGGGGGGTGATCGATTGGAACAGGGAGGCCATCATTTTGACCGGAGTGGATAGCGGCCCAAGCGTTCTTGGATTGCTGAACTCCAGAATAAACAGCAGAACTGCACCGAGCACGATCAGGGTGGAGGTAACGGTCAGCACCACTTTGGAATGCAGGGAGATTTTGCGTGTCTTCGGATACTCAATCAGGTCGAAGATGACGATAAAGCCGATACCGCCGAGGAAGATCAGCGCCATCAAGACCAGGTTCACATACGGGTCTGCCACGTAAGCGGGAAATCCGCTGAAAGGCCCGTGATGGAGACCCATCAGATCAAAGCCCGCATTGTTGAAAATGGATATGCTCTGGAATATGCCCAGATACATCGCTTCAGACAACGGCATGTCCATGGCAAAGCGGATGGTCAGCAGGATTGCGCCTGCGGCTTCAATAATGATCGAGTAAATGAGCGCTCTTCGAATCAGATCCACGATACCGGACATCTGGGTATGTCCCATCGCTTCCTGCAGTATCATGCGCTCCCGCAGGGAGATGCGCCGGTTGAACATCAACGCTACCCACGTAGCCGATGTCATGAAGCCGAGTCCGCCGATCTGGATCAACAGCAGCAGCACGATCTGGCCGAAGAATGACCAATGGGTGCCGGTGTCCACCACGACCAGGCCGGTAACGCTTGTCGCCGATACGGCCGTGAACAGCGCATCGACGAACGGCGTGGATGTGCCGTCCGAGGAGGCGATAGGCAGCTTGAGCAGAAAGGTGCCGATCAGCACGATCGCTGCAAAGCCGAGAGCCAGAAATTTAGGCGGGCTTAAAGGTTTGCGTAAATGGTTCTTTTTTTTCATGTCGTCAGGTCCTTTATTGATATTATTGCAAAAGCCATACTTTCTAATCATAACACGAAAGGTGAATCACTCAACTACCATGAATGCAGACAAACCGCCAATTCCTGTACCGATCCCTTTGATCATTGGGATTGTGGCCATTTCATTTTCTTCCATATTCATCAAATGGGCGGAGAGCCCGACCTCGATTCAGGCCATGTACAGACTGATTATCACCGCATTGATCATGCTCCCGTTTAGCGGCAAATACATCGCCGAGATCAGGAAGCTGACGCGCACGGACTGGGCACTGCTAGCCTGTTCAGGCTTCATGCTGGCGCTTCACTTTCTGCTCTGGATGGGCTCCCTCCGGTGGACCAGTGTGGCCAGCTCCACGATTATTCTTGCCCTGCAGCCGGTATTTGTAATGATCGGCGCGTATTTCTGGTTTAAGGAGCGGGTGCATATCCCGGCGCTGATCGGCATGTCGATCGCCTTTGCCGGGGTGTTCCTGCTGATCGGAAGCAGCGGGTTCGACGGGAGTCCGGGTCATCTGACCGGCGATCTGATGTCGCTTGGCGGTACCGCAGCGATCGCCGTCCACATGCTGCTGGGTCAGCTGCTGCTGAGGCGGCTGCCCGCGTACCTGTACAGCCTGCTTGTGTTCCTGTTCGCAGCAGCTGTGCTGGCCGTATACAATGCCGCGCTGGGCGTTCCTTTTACCGGCTATGCTGCATCAGAGTGGGGCATCTTCGCGTTGCTGGCATTCGTGCCCACCGTGTTCGGCAGCCTGCTGTTCAACTGGCTCATGAAATATGCCTCGGCTTCCACCGTGTCGATGAGCGTGCTCGGCGAGCCGGTTGGAGCCAGCCTGCTGGCCTTCCTGCTGCTTAACGAATCGATGAGCCTGCTCCAGGCGGCAGGAGGCGCGCTCGTGATGCTCGGGTTGGTGATGTTCCTGCAAGGGAACAAGGCAAGCAGGGCGGTCTCGCCGCTTCGGCAGGAAGAAGCCGGATAACGATATGGGGCGGGTGAGCATACCGCTGATTAGCTGATTGTGAGGACGGGGCGGGAAGTTGTCACTCATCGCCAGGCGTGCCATGTTATAATGAAGGCAGGTTTGGAGTATGGATAGACCAAGAGATTGTGAGAGGGATCGGATGGAAGTGAACACGGAAGTACAGCACAGCCCCTCGAAACCGATCGAGGGCAATACTTACTTGCAAGGGGTTAAGGACTGTGTGCCGACGCTGCTCGGCTATTTAAGCATCGGCTTTGCCGCCGGTGTGGTGGAGCGGACCGCTGGCTTCAGCTTGATGGAGATCGCGCTGCTGTCGCTGATTGTGTATGCGGGCTCCGCCCAGTTTATCGCAGCTGGTATGGTGGCGGCCGTCTCGCCCATAGCGACCATTGTCACGACGATATTTTTTGTCAATGCAAGGCATTTGCTGCTAAGTGCGGCAATTGCTCCTTATTTTGAGAAGCTGTCGGCTCGAAAAAGCTTTTTTATCGGTTCGCTGCTGACAGATGAAACGTTTGGCGTGGCTTCGACCAAAGCCCAGGAGCAGAAGAAGCTCGGCTATAAATGGATGGTGGGGCTGAATTTGACCGCCTATCTGAACTGGTGTGCAGCTAATGTAGCCGGCGGGCTTGTCGGCGACTGGATACCGAACCCGGAGCGATGGGGACTTGATTTTGCCTTGCCGGGCATGTTCATCGGCCTGCTCGCGCTGCAGATGATCAGCCGGAAGAAATTCGGCCTCGACCTGCTCGTTGCGCTATGTGCGGCAGCGGCCGTTGTACTGGCCAGCTTCCTGATGCCGCCGAGCGCGGCGATTATTGTGGCGATTCTCGTGGCGGCCACGGCGGGGATGGTGATGGAACGATGGAAGTAAGATGGCATATCTTTCTGCTCATTGTCGGCTCTGCCATCGTCACGCTGATTCCCCGGGTGCTGCCGCTCATGGTGCTCAATCGCCTGCGCATACCGGAAGCGCTGCTGCGCTGGCTGGATCATGTGCCGGTCGCGGTAATGGCTGCGCTGCTGGCCCAGGAGCTGCTGCTGGCTGACGGGAAGGTCGATCCGGGCCGAAATCTGCTGGAGATCGCCGCCGCGGTGCCGGCCTTTCTGACGGCGTTCATCACGAAGAGCCTATTCGCCACGGTGATTGTCGGCATCATCACAATTGTTGTTCTGCGTCTTGTGATCTGAATACTGGAGCTGTTCTCACATGCTTGCCGCATGATGGGGGCAGCTCTTTTATTTCGCATATTTGGACGAATGTCAGGGGACAGGGGTCCTTTCGGAATGTCTGGAGATTGCATAAGGTGTACTAGACCATGATGTTTGCTTGAGTGTAATCGAACCTGATAGGCAGAAGGAGGGGACAGGGGATGATGCCGACGGTAACGATCGTCATACCCTTTTATAATTGCCCATATATACAGGAGGCATTGGAAAGCGCCATTCACCAGACCTATCCCGCTGTCGAAATCATCGTTGTGGATGACGGGTCAACCCGGCATGCCGATCTAATTGCACCTTATACGCACCGGGTGTATTACTTGGGCAAGGCTAACGGCGGGACCGCTCATGCGCTCAACCACGGATTTCGGCATGCATCGGGTGAGTATATCGCATGGCTAAGCTCGGATGATAAATTTGAGCCTCACAAAATTGAAAGACAGATGGCATTCATGCTCACGCATGGATTGGACGTAAGCTATACCGCCTTTTCGGTTATCGACCAGCACAGCCGGATTACCGATCCGTACCGTCCGGCTCCGATGGCAGGCATGGCCGATCTGTGCCGGCAGCTGTCCTATTCGAATCCGATCAATGGGTGTACGGTGATCGCCAAAAAAGAATGGATCGCCGGTGTCGGGATGTTTAACGATCATCTTCCTTTTACGCATGATTATGACCTGTGGATTCGATTGGCCATTAACGGGGCGAAATTCGGGTATATGCCGGACTGCCTCACCAAATACCGGGTCCATGAGCAGATGGGCACGATTCAGCACCGGGCCAGAATTGCCGGTGAGTATCAAATGGTACAGAATAATTACCGCAATTTACTGCAGCATGTGGCGGCTCAACTCGGTGGTTAAGGGGGAGAACGTGTGAAGATACTGCTCGCAACCCACTGGCTGATCCCCCATGTCGGCGGCGTCTGGAATTTTATGGTCCAGCTGAAGCAGCACCTGGAGAACCACGGGCATCAAGTGGATATGATGGGAAACAGTCCGGATTACAAAAAAATTCACATCGTGAATCAACATGGGATGGAGCTGGCCAAGGAGGCGCTGCTGCCGATTCTGTCGGCTAAGCTGGCATCGGCGCAAGTCCCGGAACTGAACGCGCATCCGGTCATTACCAATTATGAGCTTGAGCGATACTTTATGGAGCTGTCGGCCGCCTATTTTGGCCTGGAGAGCTATGATATCATCCACACACAGGATGTATTTGCCACGCGTTCCCTCAGTCGGGTGAAGCCGAAGCGAACGCCGCTGATTGCTCATGTTCACGGCTCTGTAGCGCGCGAAATGATGGACCATTTCCGCAACCATCCGGAGATGGGAATATCGGAGGGGAGTCCTGCATGGAGATACTTTCCTTCCATGGAGTATCATGCAGCGATGGCAACGGACATTACGATTGCCGCCAATCATTGGTCGAAAAACATTCTCGTTGGCGAGTTCGGTGTCCCGGAGAACCGGGTAGCCGTGTTTCAGTATGGATTTGATGCGCCGGCCTTTTATGCCAAGATGAATGCAGGCACCCCGGTCGTGCGGCCCCCAGGCAAAAAAGTAATTATCTGTCCGGCAAGGCTGGTCTATGTGAAAGGGATTCATGTGCTGATCTCAGCGCTGGAAATTTTGCGGCATATGCGTGACGATTGGGTATGCTGGATCGTAGGGGACGGCGACTATCGCGGGCAACTGGAACTGCAGACGGTCAACAGCAGCCTCCAGTACCATGTATTCTTCCACGGGTCCAGAAACGATGTGCCGGCGATGCTGACTCAATCGGATATTTTTGTCCACACCTGCATTCAGGATAATCAGCCATATTCGGTTATGGAAGCCCAGATGGCCGGGCTGCCTTGCATCGTATCCAGTGCCGGCGGCCTGCCCGAAATGGTGCAGCATGGTCAGACCGGTCTGATCTCGCCGGTTGGCGATGCATACACGGTAGCACAGCAACTCAATCTTCTGCTCGAACGCGATGATTACCGGATGAGGCTCGGCCAGAATGCGAAGGCCTTTGCCATGAATCACTGGTCCATGGATCTGATGGTTCAGCGGATGCTGATGATGTATCATGGCGCGCTGACTCAGCGATAAAACAACATGGAGGGGAAGCTGATGAATCAGCAAGCATTTACCGTGATGAGCGATCTGTATAACCGGATCTTTCACCGGCAGGTATCCACGCCTGAAATTCTGGTGGACTACGTTGTATTCAATCGCATTCTCGCTTCATTGCCGAAAGATTACAAGCTGCCGGATACGGTCGTTTCTAACCCGTAAGGGGCTGGTGGGGTTACTTCTTCGCCTATCAAGGGCATGGGGGTAGCCCCTATCTTGTTACCTGCAGTTCAGGTATAATTTTCCTTGAAATTATAACTCTAAAGGATGGTGCCCTATGAATCTAATCACGAAGGAAGCCGTTGATCGATTTACGATAATGCATGATCAATACATATCAGACTGGCATGAGGCAATGGCGACAGGAGACACGACGGCTTTGGATCGGATGGCCAAAGCGTACTACGTTGCGTTTTTTGACAATCCAAGTGCGAAGCCCTTGTTCTTTAATGCCGAGGAATCCTGGAAAGGGATGCAGGATTCCGTAAACCAGCTGCTGGGCGGCCATAAAAACTTCGATCACCGCGTGATCAGGCTGAAGGACAACGAGCAGGCGGTCGTATTCTATGACCTGTCCATTACTTATAGGGATAATAAGGTAGCGCAATTCTTCACCATTGAAAACTGGCAGTTTATCGATGGAAATTGGCTCATCCAGAGTGAAATCCAGCAGCGCATCATCTAGCTCATCCATAATCTATGCAAACCAGTACACGCGTTTGACACCATACGATATATCGTTATATCATAACGATATATCGTATTAATTGATGACAGCAGAGATGATAGATAACATGCAGAACCAGATGAGGAGGCTTCATATATGCTTATTCAAACGAGAACGATGGTGGTGAAGAAAGGCTTTGCCGATCAAGTGATCGAGCGCTTCACGCAGGATAGCCCGATGGACGCGATGGAAGGGCTGATCGACAAGACCGTGATGGTGAACCGGAAGAAGCAGGAAGACGATGTGGAGGAAGTGGTGGTTGTCATTCGCTGGAGATCGGTTGAGGACTGGAAGAACTGGGAGAAGAGCGACGCCCATATTCAAGGACACCGGGAGAAGCGCGGCAAGCCGCAGCCCGAGTATCTTGTAAGCGTTAATGTTAATATGTACGATGTGAAAGCGGTCAAAGAAGGCCAGCATAAGGATCAGGCATAATTCGGAGTCATAAAGAAGAGACATAACAGTAAGGCTTTAATACGAGGCTTATAATAATATAATCAACCGGACCTTATGAAAGGCGCAGCTTCCAGATACGGAGGCTGCGTTTTTTTTGTTGTGCAGATCGAGGTGGAAAGACCGCCTGTTTTCCGAATTTCCCATCTAATAATTGGAATTAAATGCAACAAATTCTACAGTCTGGCCGTTTGAAGAGTAGTGAAAGGAGGAGATCAACGATGAAGATCTTTGCATTGCTGCTTACCGTTCTGCTGACTTTCAGCGGATGCAGTTCGATGGAGAGCGAAGGAGGCGCACAGCGGACCGAAATCATCGGCAATGTCACCGCCGAACAGCTGCTGGCCCGGGAGCCGGGCGCGGATATTTTTCAGTGGGAGGGCCTCGTTTACCTCAACGCAGAAGAGATCGAGTGGGTTCAGGAGGAGGAGCTGGAGCCGGGAGACCTCGTTGGAACGATCCAGCAAGTGTATGAGCAGAATCGTCCCTTTGTCGATGGCATGGCGACCGTCCTGCCGGAAGGCACGGAAATTTATGAATCCAAGCCGCATCTTGGACCGGTTCTGCTGGCCAAAAAGGGCGATACCTACATTAAATATTTGGCGCTCATCGAAGGATAAGTGAAGCCGGCATCAGCAATTGGCTATCCATATGATAAGCGGTCACCAAAGGATTTGACGCGATGTCAAATCCTTTTATTATGGCTTTAGCCAGTTGAGCTCGCGAAGCGTGCGAAACAAAAAACCACCCGCTATGCGGGTGGAGGGATCGAGGGTTTGACCAACAAGACCATTCCGATAAAATTGAGATGTTCAGGCTCAATAATGAAAGGAATGGTCTTAGATGGCAAACAAGAGCTATAGTTTAGCTCACACGAAGTGGATGTGCAAGTACCACATTGTGTTCACCCCGAAGTATAGACGGAAAGAGATTTATAATCAAGTGAGGAAAGACTTAATCGAAATTTTCAAACGATTATGCAAATACAAGGGAGTGGAGATAATCGAAGGCCACATGATGCCCGATCATGTACATATGTTGGTAGCAATTCCCCCCAAAATCTCAGTATCATCATTTATGGGATACCTGAAGGGGAAAAGCTCACTCATGATATTCGAGAAGCATGCTAGCTTGAAGTATAAATATGGCAATCGAAAATTTTGGGCGGAGGGATACTACGTCAGCACAGTGGGCTTGAATGAAGCCACCGTGGCAAAATATATCCGTGAGCAAGAAGCACACGACCAGGCAATTGATAAACTGAGTGTGAAAGAGTATGAAGACCCATTCAGCAAAAACAGTAGCAAGAAGAAGTAAACCAGTTTAACTGGTAAGTGAAAGTGACAAATTACACTGAGCCTGAACAATTTTATTGTCAGGCTAGCGTCTTTAGGCGCAGTTTGGCAACAAGGGGTTATACCCCAAGAGCAAACCACCCGTTTGACGGGTGGTTCTGATTTTACATTGCACGCAAGTCAGGATATAATGAATTCGAAATGACTGACCGAGGGTCGGTCAATGACTGAGGAGGAGGCGTGGTATGCGTATCGTTAAAGAGCATGATGTGCGCCGCAAGGAACTGCTGGATACGGCGGAGAAGCTCTTTACCACAAAGGGGTATAACGAGACAACGATCAACGATATCCGGGAGGCCATCGGCATTGCCAAAGGGACGTTCTATCATTATTTCAAATCCAAGGAGGAAATTCTGGATGCCATCATTGACCGCATCATTGAACAGGACTTGATCCGGGCGCGAGATATTGTGGCGGATCCATCAATCAGTCCGATGGAGAAGCTGTATCGGGTGTTGCTGGCTCAGCGCCCCTCATCCGGGGACAGCAAGGAAGAGATCACGCAAAGCCTGCATGAGCCCGAGAATGCGGAAATGCATCTGAAGACGATGATCCGCGCTATCGAAAGTCTGGCTCCGGTCATTACGGAAGTAATCGAGCAGGGGATTGCCAGCGGGGATTTCCATACGGAGTATCCGCGAGAGGTCGTCGATATGCTGCTGATCACCGGGCAGATGCTGTTTGACGAGGCGCTGTTTCAGTGGTCGCCGGAGGAGCAGCTCAGACGTCTGCAGGCTTTCATTCAGGCCATGGAGCTGCTCCTCGGAGCTTCGAAGGGCAGCTTCGACTTTATGTATGACATCTTAATGGGCGGGTAGATAGCCAGCGAAAGGTGTGAAAGGTATGGAAGGTGTGGAGAACCCGGGGAAACCGATACAACCTTCCCCGAGAAACTTTAACCTGATGGTGATCGGACAGATCATCTCCATCTTGGGATCGGCGCTGCTGCGCTTTGCGTTATCCCTGTATGTGCTCGACATTACGGGGCGGGCGGACATCTTTGCGACGCTGTATGCGATCTCGAATATCCCGCTTCTGCTCTCGCCGCTCGGGGGCGCCATCGCCGACCGGTTCAACCGCCGCAATCTGATGGTCATCTACGACCTGATCAGCAGCGCGATTGTGCTGGGATATATTGTGCTTATGCTGGGCGGCAGCACCTCGGTGTTCTTGATCGGAACCGTGATGGTGCTACTGTCCTTCATCAGTGCGCTGTATACGCCGGCGGTAACGGCAAGCATCCCGCTGCTGGTGGAAGAGAGAAGACTGGAGAGCGCGAACGGGCTCGTGCAGGCGGTGCAGGCGCTCTCCGGGGTCATCGCCCCCTTGATCGGCGGTGTGCTTTACGGATACATGGGCGTGCGCTTGCTGATTGTCATCAGCTGCATCGCGTTTGCGCTGTCAGCGCTCTTGGAGACGTTGATTCAGATTCCGTATGTGAAGCGTGCGCGTGACCGTGGAATGGTGCATATGCTGGCCGGGGACATGAGGGAGGGATTTGCCTATGTGGCGAAGCAGCCGCTCATTCGCAAGTCGATCATCCTCGCCGCCTTGCTCAACCTTCTGCTAACACCGTATTTTATCGTAGGCGGCCCGATCGTGCTGAGGATCACGATGAACAGCAGTGAAATGATGTACGGACTTGGCATGGGTCTGATTCAAGCAGCTACGATTCTGGGTGCGCTGATGATCGGTTTTTTTGCCAAGAGGATGAAGACCTACACCTTGTATCGCTGGCTGCTGGCCATCGCCTGTCTGCTCATGCCGATGGCGGCGGCGGTGTCGCCCTTGATGCTGGACCTTGGCTATTATCCTTCCTACCTGATGTTCATCGCATGCGCGATCGCGATTGCCATGGCGATGACGATCATCTCTATTTATATCATCACCAAAGTTCAGAAAGAGACGCCCAATGAAAATCTGGGCAAAATCATGGCTATCATCACGGCGGTCTCCCAATGTGCCGCTCCGGTCGGCCAGGTCCTGTTCGGCCTTGCCTTCGAGCAGTTCAGCTCCAGGGTGTACGTACCCACATTCTTTGTCATTGCGGCGATGCTCGGGCTGTCTGCGTTGACCTACCATATGCTGAAACGCAGGCCGGCGGTATCCCTGAGAAATGAGGAAACGGTATAAATGAAAATCAGAATACTGCGAAAAGACTTCTCCAGAAACAAAATCATAACCGCAACACTGTTTGTTTTTATCATGCTGGCAGCGATGCTCGTATCGGGTGCGGCCCATATTGTCGTCACCTTGTTCGGTTCCATTGACAGTCTGTTTACGCGCTCTCATGCACCTCATTATGTGCAAATGCATGCCGGGGAGCTGAATCAGGCCGACATCGACGCTTTTGCCAGCAGCAACGAGCTGGTCAAGGACCATCAGACAGTATCCATGCTCGGCATCAACGGCGCATATATTTACCTCGGGGATAACGAGTTATCCGAGGCGGGCAGCATCGTGGAGAACAGCTTTGTGATGCAGAATCACGCCTTTGATTATTTGCTGGATACCGACAGCAGCATCGTGCAGATGGAGGATGGCGAAATCGGTGTGCCGATCTACCATATGAAGCAATATGATTTGGAATTGGGCGATTCGGTCCGGATCGTCAAGGATGATTTCAGCAAGGAATTTACGATTGCCGCCTTTGTCCGGGATGTGCAGATGAACCCTTCCATTGTGACTTCCAAGCGCTTCCTCGTCAGCGACAACGACTGGACAGCGCTGCGGGATCATATGGGAGAGATTGAGTATTTAATCGAATTCAGGCTTCATGATCCAGACAGGGTCCATGAATTCGAAGCGATGTACCAGGCCAGCGGTCTTCCGCAAAAGGATACGGCGCTCACCTACTCGTTATATCAACTGCTCAACGGAATTACCGACGGCATTGCGGCGGCAGTCATCATGCTGATCAGCCTGCTGCTCATTGCCATTGCAGCGCTCTGTCTGCGGTTCACCCTGACCGCGACCATTGAGGAAGACTACCGGGAGATCGGCGTCATGAAGGCGATCGGAATCAGCAGCCGGGACATCCGAAGCCTCTACATGGTCAAGTATGTCCTGCTCGCGGTGCTGGCCAGTCTGTCAGGCTGGCTCATCTCCCGCTTGCTCGGTCATCTGTTTACGCAAAATATTGCGCTCTACATGGGCCTGGCACCGGCAAGCGTCTGGAACCACATCGTTCCTGCACTGGGTGCGCTGCTAGTGGGTTCAGCCGTTGTCCTGTACTGCCGTTTCGTGCTTCGCCGCTTCGGCCGCATCTCCGCTGTGGAAGCGCTGCGTGAAGGGGTGCTTCAGACGGGGGAGCGCGGGCGTCAAGCGTTTCGGCTCAGCCGAAGCTCGCTCGGCAATGTAAACCTGTTTCTCGGGATTAAAGCGGTGTTCAGCCGGTTTAGCATGTACGGTGTGCTCTGCTTTGTGTTTACACTATGTGCCTTCCTGATGATTGTACCGTTCAATTTTCTGAATACGATCCAGTCTCCGGACTTTGTGTCCTATATGGGTGCGGGGCGAAGCGACATTCGGATCGACCTGCAGCAGGGGGAAGAAATGGAGCAGCGCTTCAATCAGATTGACGGCTATCTTCGTCAGGATGCGGATGTCACGAAATACGCCTCGTTTGTTACCGCGGCCTACCAGGCGGAGAATGCGGAAGGAACTTACGAGAACATCAAGGTGGAACTGGGGGACTTCTCCGTCTTTCCGCTCCAATACGTGAACGGGACGGCTCCCGCGACCGAGGATGAGATTGCGCTCTCCACGATGAATGCCCAGGATCTAGGCAAGTCGGTCGGGGATACGCTGACGGTGCTTGCAGGCGAGCAGGAGCGAACACTGACCGTCACCGGCGTGTATCAGGATGTCACGAACGGCGGCAAGACAGCCAAGGGCCTGCTGCCCTATGCGCCGGATCAGATTTTGTGGTATGTGGTGAACCTCGAGGTGGCCGATGGCGTCTCTGTACCGGACAAAATAGAGGAATATCACGCGGCCTTCTCCGCGGTCAAAATTACGGATATGGACGACTATGTGTCCCAAACCTTAGGCGGGCTCATCGACCAGCTGTCGCTTTCGGTTGTGCTGGCTTACGGGCTTGGCATTGCGATCTCGATTCTGATCACCGCCATGTTCTTCCACATGCTGATCGCTAAGGAAGGGGCGCAGATTGCCATTATGCGCAGTCTGGGTCTTACGGCAGCGGATTTGCGGGTGCAATATATCACGCGGGCGATGCTCGTGCTGCTGATCGGAGTCGTGCTTGGCACGGCAGCGGCTGTCACACTTGGTCAAGGGCTGGCCGGTGCGCTTATTCCCGGCATATCCAGCATGCACTTTATCATTCACCCGCTAGCCAGCTTCATCGTCAGTCCGCTGCTGCTGGTGGCTGCAGTTACCGGCACCATGCTATGTGTCAGCATGTCGATGAACAAACAGAAGCTTACGCTGACGGCACAATAGGGAGGCAATTATGAACGTTATTTTGGAAGCCAAACAGTTGAATAAGGTCTACACCACCGGTACAAATACAAGCCAGCAGGTGCTGCGTGACGTGAGCATGTCTATTGGGGAAGGAGAATTCGTGTCGGTGATGGGTCCGTCCGGATCGGGCAAATCGACGCTATTGTACAGCATCAGCGGCATGGATCAGATCACTTCCGGCAGCATCCAGTTTGACGGCCAGGATCTGGCCGCCATGCGGGAGGAGGAATTGGCTGCCCTTCGATTGACGAAGATGGGATTCATCTTTCAGCAGAGCAATCTGCTGAAGAATCTGAATTTGCTGGATAACATCCTTCTATCGGCCTATGTGGCGAAACGGGAGAGCCGTAAGACGATCAATGAGCGGGCGCAAGCGCTGATGGACCGGCTTGGCATTGCCTCGCTGGCGGATCATGACATCACCCAGGCCTCCGGCGGACAGCTGCAGCGGGTGGCGATCTGCCGGGCGCTGATCAACAACCCGTCCATCCTCTTCGGGGATGAGCCGACGGGCGCGCTGAATTCCAAGGCAACGGGTGAGGTGATGAACATTCTTGCCGACATCAATCGGAGCGGCACCACGATTCTGCTCGTGACCCACGATGCGAAGGTAGCGGCGAAGACGGAGCGCGTCATCTTTATGACCGATGGGATGATTGCAGGGGAGCACAAGCTTGGCAAATATGACACCGATGCGGATCTGAAAACGCGCGAGCGTGAGCTTGCGGTATGGCTGTCATCGAAGGGGTTTTAAGGTGCGGCGGCGCGGACGGATGCAGTTCCGTTCGGGCCGCTTTGTCATAGAAATGGACCTGAAGCGCCATTGAACCGGTCCCGTGCCTTCCTTTATGATGGAAGGGTGTGTCGGCTCCGACAGTTGGGCTGGTCATCATAGTAAGAGATCGAAGCATATCCGAGGGGGTATCGCTGGACATCGAGCTTGTGCCCGCCAGGGCAGCATTGCTGTTATACGTGTGGAATTGTCAGCAAATCATCATCAGAGAGGCAGGAATTGGGACATTGCTTTCCTCGATCATTACCTTTGTTATTATCATGTTGCTCATTGTCATGCTGCTGAAGCTTGGCGTACTGCAATTGACAACGAAAAAGAACTACGTGTTCAGGCGAAAGGGGAAGGAGCTTTCGTTCCGCTATCAGAAATTTGACGGGTTCGAGTACCATTATTTCTGGTTCGGAAAGGGAGCAGAAGTGACGCTAACCTATGAGGTCACTGTCGAAGAAGGCGAGCTTGCCCTGGAATGGATCAGCGGCGGGAAGATCATCTGGCAGCAAAGCTTTACTTCGAACAGCGAAGGATCGTTTACAACGCAGCTTACCCGCCGCTATCATTCGGTGCGAGTGGTGGGCCGGCAAACGAAGGGCGAATGCCGCATCCGATTCACATAGCGGGCCGCCGCCGCGGCATAAATCTTAGCCAGCGATGGCGGCAGGAAGCTCATGGAACGCGCTTCCTGAATAGCCGGCTCAATCCTCATCATTCCGCGGAAGGGGTCGCGGCCATGACTTCCCGCAGCCGCTGCATGTCGCTCATCGGCGGCTGTCCGTACATGCGGGCATATTCCCGGCTGAACTGGGACGGGCTCTCATAACCTACGCTATAGGCGGCATCGGCAGCCTGAAGACCCTCAATCAGCATCAATCGGCGGGCCTCCTGCAAACGGACCGTTTTCTGATATTGCAAGGGACTCATCGCAGTGACGCGTTTGAAATGTTTATGAAATGCCGAAACGCTCATATTGACGGACTTGGCCAGCTGCTCGACGGAGAGCGGCTGGTCATATTCGCGATTCAGCACTTGGACCGCCTGGGCGATGTTATGGGCATGGCTGCCGATCATGGCGAATTGCGACAGGAGCGCCCCCTGACCATTCTGAAGCACCCGGTACACAATTTCGCGGGTTATGAGCGGAGCGAGAACCGGGATGTCCTCCGGCGTGTCCAGCAGCTGGAGCAGGCGGACAAGCGCTTCGAGCAGCGCGGATGACGTCTCATTAACGGTAATGCCGCGTGCAGCTTGGGAGCCTGATTCCGGGCGTTGCATTTCTTTTACAATATCCACAATCACGTCAAGATCAACCCCCAGCTTCAAGCTAAGGTAGGGAACCTCGGGCGAGGCTTCGATAATATGACCGACGATTGGCAGCTCGACGGACGTAATGAGATAATGAGCGGGGTCATAGCGATAGATCTCGCTGGCAAGCGAAGCGGTCTTCGCGCCTTGAGCGACGACACAGATTGAAGGTTTATAGACGGATTCCAGCGGTTCCGAGGGATGGACGGCATGCATCAGCGACAGCGAAGGCACCGCCGTAGGGTGGGTGCCGCTCGATGGCGTGTGGCGCAGGATGAGCTGTGCCAATTGCGCCAGCGCCAGCTGCTGCCGCTCGGGATCATTCAAGGCTTCCATTACAGAAGCACTCCTTTCGCACCGGGCATGGTTGCCCTTAGTTATTGGGTTATTGGAAAGCGGAATAGAATTAGGCAAGGATCGAACAGCTATAGGTTAACGGTATTCTTCTCCTCTGCATTACAATCAGGTTGCAAGCTTCAACGTTTGTAGTATACCATCCCGTGCAGATGATCGTAAAAGGAGCGAATGAATATGCGTTTACAAGGCAAAGTGGCTATCGTTACCGGGGCATCCCGAGGCATTGGAAGACAAATCGCCATACAGCTGGCGCAGCTTGGTGCAAGCGTGGTCGTCAACTATTCTGCGAGCGAGGGCAAGGCGGAGGACGTGGTGAATACGATTAGGCAAGCCGGAGGGGAAGCGATGGCCATCCGTGCGAATGTCGGACGCGTGCAGGAGATCGAGCTTTTATTCACGGAGACGATCCGGTCTTATGGGCGCATCGATCTTCTTGTCAACAATGCGGGCATTATGGAATGCCAGGCGATTGCGGATGTGACGGAGGAGATGTTCGACCAGCATTTTGACATTAATGTGAAAGGGACGTATTTCGCCTGTCAGCAAGCGATGAAGCATATGGAGGCGGGCGGCACGATCATCAATTTCTCCACCTCGGTATCCGGTGCGATGCTGCCGACTTACAGTGTGTATGCCGCGACGAAAGGAGCCGTTGAGCAGCTGACGCGTCAGCTCGCCAAGGAGTTCGGGCCGCGGGAGATTACGATCAACTGCATTGCGCCCGGACAAGTATCGACGGAGCTGTTCCTGGACGGCAAGTCGCCGGAGCTGGTTGATTCCTTCCGCCGGATGAACGCCTTCGGGCGGCTGGGAGAGCCGGAGGATATCGCTAATGCGGTGGAGCTGCTCGTGAGCAGCAACGCCCGGTGGATTACGGGGCAGACGATCCGTGTGAACGGGGGCTTCAACTAAATATATCGTTCTCTCGGCGTGAGGACATGGAAGAAGTCGCGATACCCGCGGCTTTTTTTATAATTTGAAGGATAAGGGTTGATAAAACGCTCGACTGCTATTAATATATAAGCATTCAATTATATGCTAATGTGTTGTGAAGGATTGGATAGGGAAGGAGGGCGTCGAATGGAGACGTTGCATGAAGCCGCCGAGAAGCTGAAATTGCTCGGTGACCGGACCCGATTGACCATGCTTACGCTGCTCAAGGACCGGGAATGGTGCGTGTGCGAGTTTGTGGAGATCTTTGACATGTCCCAGCCTGCCGTCAGCCAGCATTTGCGGAAGTTGAAGTCACAGGGACTCGTTCGGGAAGCGCGAAGAGGGCAATGGGTATACTACTCGCTCCATGTGGAGGACAAGCCGTATATCCAGGCGGTGCTGGATGCGATGCCGACCGGTTCGCAGGTGCTGTCCGCGATGGATAAGGAGATCCGCTGCGCCTGTGATTGATGCCTGCCCATGGACTGACCTGCACATGCTGCATATAAGCATATGATGATATATTGATTACAGATAAAGCGGGGGTTCTTCATTGTACTCAGTCCTTATGGCCAGTATTATTTTTCTGATTACGTTAGTGTTTGTCATCTGGCAGCCTAAAAACCTGTCCATTGGCTGGTCGGCGTGTGGCGGCGCTGTGCTGGCGCTGCTGTTCAACGTCGTTGATTTTCAAGATGTGTGGGATGTGACCCAGATTGTCTGGAATGCTACGCTTGCTTTTGTGGCGATTATTATCATTTCCCTGATTCTGGACAAAATCGGTTTCTTCGAATGGGCAGCGTTACATATGGCGAGTGCAGCCCGCGGCAGCGGATTGCGCATGTTCGTCTATATTACGGTGCTCGGCGCGATTGTGGCCGCCTTGTTCGCGAATGACGGGGCAGCGCTCATATTGACTCCGATTGTGCTTGCGATGGTGCGCGCGCTTCGTTTTGACGAGAAGCATGTGTTTCCGTTCATCATAGCCAGCGGATTTATAGCCGATACCACCTCACTGCCGCTTGTGGTCAGCAATCTGGTGAATATCGTGTCCGCCGATTATTTCGGGATATCCTTTATGACGTATGCCAGCCGGATGATCGTTCCCAATCTGTTTGCCTTAACAGCCAGCATTGTCGTGCTGTATCTGTTCTTCCGCAAAAGCATTCCGCGCTCCTTCGATGACACGCCGCTGAAGCCGCCGGCCAGCGCCGTTACGGACCCGAGAATGTTTCGCTTGTCCTGGATCGTGCTCGCTGTTCTGCTGGTAGGCTATTTTGTGTGTGAATTCGTGCATGTGCCGGTATCCATTGTTGCCTCTTGCGTCGCGTTATTCTTCCTGCTGATCGCACGCAGAAGCCCGGCTGTCTCCACGAAGGAAGTGCTGCAAGGCGCGCCATGGGCCATCGTGTTCTTCTCGATCGGGATGTATGTGGTCGTCTATGGGCTCCGTAATGCTGGCCTGACCGATCTGCTGGCTACGGTCATCCAGGGCATTGCAGATCAGGGGCTGTTCGCTGCCACCATTGGCATGGGCTTTATCGCCGCGATTTTGTCCTCGGTGATGAACAATATGCCAACGGTGATGATTGATGCGCTGGCGATCGACGCGACTACCACTTCGGCGGCGATTAGAGAGGCGCTGATCTATGCAAATGTGATCGGTTCCGATCTCGGGCCGAAAATTACGCCGATCGGTTCCCTGGCCACGCTGCTGTGGCTGCACGTATTATCGAGGAAGGGCGTGAAGATTGGCTGGGGAACGTACTTCAAAACAGGGGTAATATTGACGATTCCGACGCTGTTCTTCACGCTGTTGGGGCTGTATCTGTGGTTATCCATCCTATGAACTTAGAACATACAAGAAAAGGAGCAGCAGCAATGAAAAAAACGATCTATTTCCTGTGTACCGGCAATTCATGCCGCAGCCAAATGGCGGAAGGATGGGCGAGACAATATCTGTCCGGCGAATGGGAGGTTTACAGCGCTGGCATTGAAGCGCATGGCTTGAATCCGAATGCCGTCAAAGCGATGCGCGAAGTCGGCATTGATATTTCGGGACAGACGTCAGATATCATCGACTCGGATCTGTTGAATACGTCAGATCTGGTCGTTACGCTGTGCGGGGATGCCGCGGATCGCTGCCCGATGACGCCGCCGCATGTCCGGCGGGAGCACTGGGGATTTGACGATCCGGCGAAGGCTGAAGGAACCGAGGAGGAGAAGTGGGCAGTATTCCAGCGGGTTCGCGATCAGATCGGGGAGCGGATCCGGACTTTTGCCGATACCGGTCAATGAGGCGTTGACTGCGAGCGCCGGGCGTTAACCCGGTGCTCGTTTGCATGTGATAACGTTAGCGAATGGCCGTTATTTAGGGAACGAAGAAGATGGGAAGGGGAGGAAAGCGGATGGAACCCGGATTGGAAATCATTCGAAATCAGGTTCGGGAGAGCGGCTGCTATTGCATGAGAAGCATGAAGAAGCATCCCGGATACGAAAATAAAGTGAATTGGACGGAAAGCCAGCTCGATCACGGGCTGTCTTATGTGCAAATCAAGCAGGGGAAGAAGGTGCTGGGCTTTATTGAATATGCTCCTGGGGAGTCCTCTTGGAGAGCCGTGCATGCCGACGGCTACCTGGTCATTCATTGCCTGTGGGTCGGTGTACCGGGCATGGGGATCGGTTCCCGGCTGATTCAGCTCTGTCTCGAAGAGGCCAGGGAGCGTCGTATGAAAGGCGTGGCTGTCCTCACCAATCCGGATACCGGATGGGCGCCAAGCAAAGATATTTTTGTCAAAAACGGATTTTCCCAGGTTGAGCATGGCCCGTACTCCTTTGAGCTGTATGCTTATACATTTCCGGATGCATCAGCATCAGCGCCCTATTTTCCAACCGATTGGGATGCGCGTCTGCAGCGATTCTCACAAGGACTGACCATATTAAGGACGGATCAATGCCCGTATCTTGAAGTGGCGACTGACAATCTATTGGAAGCCGCGAAGGCGGCAGGTATTGAGCCTCACATTATACATATCGAGAGCCGGGCTCAGATGATGGCACTATCCCCGACACCTTATGGGGTTTTTAACGTGGTCTATAACGGGGAGCTGATTGCTTATCACCGCATGACTGCTCGATCGTTCTACAAGAAGCTGACAAGTTAATTGATGCTTGAATGCCGATACAGAAGTACTCAGACGATGAACGCAGTTTATCGCAGCCAATGGAGCCGAGATTATCTCGGCTTTTTTTGCGTGTTCAAAGTAGAAGAATCGTTATATTCTGCGTTCGAAACGCTTCAATGCATGGTTGTATTGTTCCGATATCTATAGTAGAACGATCGTCACAGCAGGCAAGGAGGGAGCTTATTGGCAAAGCGTTAGGGAAGGGTACCTGTCGCACAACTTCGCGTTATAATGCCGAAAACTACTGGAGGTAATGCAATGAAGAGTTTGCAACTGAAAGTCATGGCGGGATTCAGTGTGGTTACTGTATTAATGACGGCATTGATCATCATTAATGTATTGCAGATCCGCACGTTTAACAACGAAATTGATGTGCTTGTCGAACATGAGCTGCCTTTGTTAATTGCCGACGAACGTTTGCAGTATAATCTTTCTCAGCAAATTTCTCTGGCTAGAGGGTATCTCCTATTTGGAGACGATGCCTACAAAGCTGCGTTTCATCAACTGACGGAGGAGAGTACCGATCTACACCAGACTTTAACGGCTTTAAGTGAATCTGTAGCCTTGCAAGAGCTGATCGAGAAAAGTGTGGCCTGGGGTGAACTAATTGAGAAGGAGATCTTCGCTGCCCATGATCAAGGAAGAACCGAAGAGGCGATCCGTGTGCTAAGCAATGAGGGAACAAGCATGGGCACAGAGATCATGGAAGGGCTGAGCGAGCTCGTTGGCAGCAGAGAAGCGGAGATTGTGAGCGATGGACATGCGCTAATCGCAGATGGAGAGCGCATTATAGCCTTGACGATCGGTTTAACCATATTCGGAATACTCGGGGCCTTGACCCTTGCTTATATCCTTTCCAGACGGATCAGCAAGCCCATCCAGCTGGTTACGGAGCGCGGGAAGATGGTGGCGAGCGGCGATCTGAGCAAGCCGCATCTAGACATTCACTCGAAGGATGAGGTTGGGCAGCTTGCGGCCTCGTTCAACCATATGACCGATCAGTTAAAGGTGCTGATTCGGCAAGTGGCCGAAGGCTCCGAACAAGTGACGGCCGCATCGGAGGAGCTTACGGCCAGCGCAAGGGAAACGACGCAAGCGACCCATCAGGTTGCAGCCACGATCCAGGAGCTGTCCACCGGTGCTGAAACAACAAGGCATGGCACAACGGAAAGTGCGCGAGCTTTAGAGGAAATGGCCGCCGGTATCGGGAAAATTGCAGAAAGCGCAGCAGTTGTATCGGAAACGGTCGTCAGCGCGACCGCCCAAGCCAAACGTGGCAGCGAGCAGATTCAACAGGCGGTGGAGCAAATGGTGACAATGAATGAACGGACCGGGGATACTTCCAAGCTCATCACGCGACTCGGAGAACGTTCGGAAGAGATCGGCAGCATTGTCGAAGTCATCAGCGATATTTCCGAGCAGACCAACCTGCTGGCGCTTAACGCTTCAATTGAAGCGGCAAGAGCCGGAGAACATGGCTTAGGCTTCGCCGTGGTAGCCGGACAGGTGCGCAAGCTGGCAGAGCAAGCGAATGCAGCGGCCAACCAAATCTCCGATCTCATCAAAGAGGTGCAAGAGGATACGGCTCGCGCCGTTCAGTCCACCAATCAGGTGGTCCATGGCGTCAAGGATACGACCCGAATGGTGCAGCAAGCGGGAGAGGGCTTCGGAGTGATCGTGAAGGAAGTGGACATAGTAGCGGCTCAAGTGCAAGAGGTATCCGCATTGTCAGAGCAAATGTCCAGCAGCTCGCAGGAAATATCAGCCTCCATTACCGAAACGTCCAAGATAGCAGAGGCATCGGCCAGCAGCACGCAGAGCGTGGCCGCCATTGCGGAAGAACAATTGGCAGCAATGGAAGAGGTCACCTCTTCTTCCGAGGGATTAAGCCATCTGGCGACCGAGCTGCAGGATGCTGTGAAGAAGTTTAGAATATAGGGAAAGCAGAAGCCGTGGGACTATCCTGCGGCTTTTGTTTATTTTCCTGAAATGAAATGAAGTGCTTGAACCTAATTTGTAAATGGGATATAGTTTTTATATCGACATAACAGCAGGTCTAAAAAAGGAGGAGCCATGTCACCACGTACCAAGGAGCAGAATGAAGCCATCCGGGAGATGCGGATGCATCAAATTATGCAAGCGGCTGCGGAAGTTTATTTGGAGAAGGGTATTCAGCTGGAAATCCGGGATGTGGCAGCCAAGGCAGCCCTCGGCTATGGCACGGTGTATCATTATTACAAGAATAAATATATGCTTCTGGAGGATTTACTGTGGGATGCCCTGTATCGAGCGGAGTCCGCTGTAGGGGCGGCGTTGGCGGTGGAGGGCGGCGGTTTGCAGAAAGCCGAGTCATTCGCACGGCTGCTCCTGCAGCAGTGCATCCAGGACCCTTCCGTATTTATTTTGCTTAAAACGGTCGCCGATAACTTCCACCACTTCCCGGGCAACCGGTTCAGCAAGCTGCTAGCGGAATTTCAAGGGCGGATCTATCAGCCGTTTGTGGCATGGATCGGGGAAAGCAGCGTGAGCTCGTCACCGGAGAAAACAGCGAATCTGATATTCGGTTCTCTGGTCGGCTGCGCCGCGCTGAACATCCATCACGATCGGCGAGGCGAGCTGGATGCCGAAGGGGTTATGGATATGATTTTTTCAGGCATACAGCCGAAGGAGAGATAAGGTATGGTGATTCTGAAATCACGTGCAGAAATTGAAGAAATGAGAAGGGCTGGCCGAATTGTTGCCGCTTTTCATCAAGCCATCGCAGGCATGATCCGTCCGGGCGTCACGACGCTCGATATCGAATCGTTCGCCGTACAATTCTTGAAGGACAATGAGGCTAAGCCGTATACGATGGGGTATAACGGATACCCATATGCAACATGCGCATCCGTCAACGATGTCATTGCGCATGGTTTTCCAAGCGCTCAGCCGCTCAAGTCTGGCGATATCGTCACGATTGACCTCGTCGCACTGGCGGATGGCTGGGTCGGTGATTCCGCCTGGTCCTACGCAGTTGGCGAGGTGCCGGTAGAAGCGGAGCGTCTGTTGCGGGTGACCAAGGAGTGCTTATATCTGGGTATCGAGCAAGCGGTTCCTGGAAACCGGATCGGCGATGTGATGCATGTGGTTCAAACCCATGCCGAGCACAATGGATTTTCCGTCGTGCGTGATTTACTTGGCCATGGCGTCGGAAGGGAAATGCACGAGGAGCCTAACTATGCCCATATCGGGAAGCCTGGGAAAGGGTTCCGCTTGAAAGAAGGGATGGTGTTGACCATCGAGCCGATGTTAAATGCCGGGACAGCACGGATGACCATCGATGCCGACGGATGGACCGCCAGAACGGCTGACGGATCGCTGTCCGCACAGTACGAGCATACGATTGCAATTACTGCGGAAGGTCCGGTCATTCTGACCGAAATTTAATGGATGCCAAGGTTGGCATCGGACGGGATCATGAAGACCATGTGCATGATACTGGTTGAAGCATCTGAGGAACCATACAATCAAGGGCTATGCCGCCGTATCGTGTACACGGTGACACGTGATGGTCTTTTTCTTAAATAAGTAAAAAAGGATTAAAGGATTCGGGAAAATAATGATGAAAACTCGTGGGTAGAACAAAATCTAGAGGAGAGGCTGCAGATGAAATTTTCATTTGAAGTTGGACACGAAGAGAAGCATACGGTGGAATTCGAATTTAATCAATTCCTAGGAAACCTGAGTATTAAAGTGGACGGAAACGATAGAATCCGTGATTTTAGAACGCTCTCATTTAAATTGATGAAAACTTATGAATTCGAGGTTGGAAATGAAGAAAAACACCAAGTTAAGATCGAAAAAATCAGGAAGCTTATACTGGCAGGATTCAGAAAGACCAAATATAAAGTATACATTGACGGCATCTTAATCAAAGAATATGAAGGAAAATAAAGGCTGTGAATAGGAGTTATCAAAAATCCCAGCGGTTATCAGCTTAAGAGAAAAACCAGTTTCAAAAGGAGCCGCTCTAAATGAATAGCATCTTTGAACATTTCTAAACAGCTATTTAATGGGCAATCGATCCAACAAATCGGAGGGGCTTAATCGTGAAACAAAATAAATACGACGATGCTGCATTTTTTTCACAATATGAACAAATGCCAAGGTCTATTCAAGGGCTCGAAGCGGCCGGAGAATGGCATGTGCTGCGAGAACTGCTGCCTGATTTGAGCAACAAGCAGGTACTCGATTTGGGTTGCGGCTTTGGCTGGCACTGCCGCTATGCACGTCAGCAGCAGGCTAGCTCCGTTATCCGTGTAGACATATCAGATAATATGCTGCGCAAAGCCCGTGAAATGACAGATGATCCTCACATCTCTTACCAGCTTATGCCGATTGAGGATATCCAGTTTTCCCCTGCCCAATTTGATGTGGTCATCAGCTCGCTGGCAATACATTATATCGAATCGTTTGCTGCAATCTGCAACAAGGTATATGATCTGCTGAAGCCAGAAGGGAGGTTCGTCTTCTCTGTGGAGCATCCAATTTTCACATCGCGCAGCGAGCAGGATTGGCATTATGATGACGAAGGAAACCGTCTGCATTGGCCGCTCGATGATTACCAGGCAGAAGGCGTGCGCAGCACATCATTTTTAACGGATAACGTAATCAAGTACCACCGCACGATATCAACCTATATGAACGATGTCATGGAGGCGGGTTTTACGATTACTGCAGTAAAGGAGCCGACGCCTTCGGAGGACATGCTGGCGCAAATTCCTGGTATGCAGGACGAATTGCGACGCCCTATGTTCCTCATCATATCAGCCATCAAAACGCTGCGCTGAAGTAAGCATAGCAAATTACATTCTCCGATTCTCGCGTGTTCAATAATCCATTTTCCTGAATCGCCATAATCCGATTGCGCATGACACCATGATCCAGATTAGAAGAACCGTTAGCGCGCCGGCCCAGGATCCGTTAACTGCGTTCATCTCGAACAATGTATGCAGCGATTTTTCTGGAAATACGGACAATAGCAGCTCCGACACGTCTTCCGGGAACATCTTAACGAGGGCGGGGAGGAACATGACACTTAAGGCAAAGGATATTCCTCCGGGTGTGGACTGGAAATAAAAAGCACCCGCCGCACTCAGCGAACTGTAGAATAGCACCATGAGCATGGATCCGATGGCTTTGGCCAAAATTGCGGAGTCTAGAGACAAGGCCTCCATCTGGTTCATCGATATGATGAACTGATTGACTGCGAAGAATATCAAGATCAGGGCCGTGCTGATCAGCATGGACAGTATGGCTATGAACGAAAGCTTCGTGAGATAGTATTTGCTGCGTATGGGTGTCATGGCCAGGTTCGTATGAACAGCCCCTGATGCCAGGTCCTTCTTAACAAAAATAGCGGCAAAGATGATAAGCATAATCGCGGCTACATCCATCCCAAGTAAAGTAATATCGATCATCTCCATGCCTGTTAGTTCCGACAGTACCTTCCCTTGTGTAATCTCGATGGTGAACAGGAAGATCACCCCGAACAGAATACTGAGCAGGATGGTGGCAAAGATCATATACCGATAGCTCGGCAGGAACATCATTTTTTTGAAGTCAGCTTTAATCAAGTGCTTCATGCATGGTCACTCCCTTGGCAACATAGTCTGCTTTTCCATCGGTTATCTCCGTAAATACATCTTCAAGGGACGGATTAACCTTTGTTAATTCATGTAGAATGATTTGGTTATCGAGCGCGAGTCGGCCAATTTCTTTGGCGTCCAAATTTCTGACCTCAAGACCTGTTTTGCTCGGTTGGACACTCGCTTGTTTATCCAGCAAGACGCTTGTTATCTTGTCCAGGTCGTCAGCCTCGACATAAATATAGGAGCTTAAACTCCTTCGGTTCATTTCATCCATCGTCATATCCGCCAGCAGCTTGCCTTGTCCGATAATAACCACGCGGTCGGCTACGGCTTGAATTTCGCTCATCAAGTGGCTGGACACCACAACGCATTTCCCGCTCTCCGCAAGCTGCTTGAACAGCCCCCGCAACCATTTGATACCGTCTACGTCCATGCCGTTAAACGGTTCATCCAGTATGATGGTGTCAGGGTTGCCGAGCAGGGCGGTCGCCACGCCTAACCGCTGTTTCATCCCCAGGGAGTACGATTTAACTTTTTTATTCTGGACATTTTCCAAACCTGTGATCTGAAGCATTTCATCTACCCGTCGTGGATTCAGGTTAGCTGCGGTAGCAATGATGGATAGATGTTGCTTGGCTGTAAGGTTGTTATCCAATGCAGACGGATCGATTAACGTACCGACTCTTTTCGTCGGTTCAGGTAAATCTGAATATGATTTTCCATCGACGACAACGTCTCCGAGCGTAGGGCGGACGAGCGAAATGATCATTTTCATTGTGGTCGATTTGCCGGATCCGTTCGGACCCAGAAAGCCTGTAACTGTGCCAGGTGTAAGCACCAGATTCAAGTGATCGACCGCTGTTTTGGTCCCGTATTTTTTCGTCAGATTGGCTAGTTTAATCAATTGCATCACCCTTTTGTGTGAGATAGTAGTGATGAGCGCCATCGATATAATCCTTGGCAAAATTATACAAAAACAAATCTTCTTCCGGCCAATGATCGCTTTGTTCAAGTCCTTTGGCGTAGGCCGTCAACATCTTCGGGTCATCATTAGTCGAACGTTTGATAAATTCCTCCCACTTCCGGCCCAACTCAAACCCAGCCTGGCATGTATACGAAGCATTGTTAAGCTTATAGGCGGCCGCTTCCAAGATTAGCAGCTTCCATTGCCAATAAAAATCAATGAGCTCTTGATAATCATCCTCAGATGTATTCTCAAATAATTGCTGCGTCTGCAGATCGAACTCCGCATGTGCATAGTCGAGGACCGTTTGCTTGTTTAAACCGAGTACGAGTTTAATGATCGGTTCCAGATTTTGATCAGGGTCTGCCTCCATGGAGGCCAGAATGGCTTTAATGATCGTCTGGCTCATTCTGATCTCCATCTCCTGTCGTAGGAGTAGATCCGCTTGATTCTTTAGAATCTGTTTGATATCTGACGCGTGATCGGACTTCAGGATATGATGCTTGATCTCATTCAAGGGCAGGCCGATTCGCTTGAAGAATAAGATTTGCTGCAGCTTCATCAAATCGGCTTCTGTATAGTATCGTGCGTTTTTCTCACCGGCCCTTGTTGCGACAAGCAGGTTGATACGGTCGTAATATTGAATTGTTCGTACGGTAGTCCCGGATAATCTAGCCAGTTCACTTACCGTATATCGTTTTTCAGTCATGGGCGCTCACTCCTGATTCCATTAAATCATATTACGTTACGTCATATGCAAGGCCTTGATTCAACCAACGGATCGATGCATCTGAATACACCGCACGCGATAGGAATTTGAACCGACTGAATTGAGTTCAAATAGTCGGAAATCCATTGATTTAGCATGACGCTCCGCACATGGTTAATGTGAAAGTCGCTATCATAGCGGCTTTTTTCATTTGCAGTCTTTCTTTTCGTATATCGTGGGCAGTGGGAGAGACAAAGTGCTTGACTATGACGCTAGGTCATAGTGTTTAATTCACTACGAACACACAACAAGGAGTGATAGAAGTGAACATCCAAACATTGCGCTCAGACCTTATTTATCAAAAAGTTGCCCAGGCACCGCCCGAGGAAAAGCTGGAACTATTCAGAAACGAAATGCTGGCGCCCTTTATGAAACAATGGCAAATTCAGCAGATACCGTTCAAAGCGGAAGATCCGAATGGTTTCGACGTCATTACGTTTAATAATATGATGCATCGATCTCCGGATCAGATTACCCCGCGGATTTCGGCAGAGATCGAGATGATTTCGTCTGAATCGTTCTGGTTAGAATGTGAGCAGTCCGTGAAGAAGAGCCTACATCGATTTGTAGAGCATGATATTCACCTTCCCGTATCCGATTATTTGTTTACGATTCAATTAGGGAATCCGGACAGCCGTGCCTTAACGATAAACGAAGGATATAGCGGCTTTGGGGGCATTCCCGGGTTTATCTGGGCGACACTCTTGCCCAATGAGTATACGATTCCTCGAATGAAGGCTGCGCTGGCGCACGAATGCAACCATAATGTGCGGTATCAATTTATTCAGTGGGATCACACCGTTAATTTGGGGGAGCTCATGGTAAGTGAAGGATTAGCTGAAAGCTATGCTACGTTTCTGTATGGTGAGGAATGGCTCGGTCCCTGGGTAGCCAAAACAGACGCAGAAACACTGAATAGGCGCATCAAGCCAGTGCTCAGAGAGCAGTTACATGTAACCGGGCTTGATCAATGTGCTCCATACCTTTACGGTGACGAGATCGCTAAACTGCAAAACTTGAAACCCGTCAATATGCCCTATAGCGCTGGCTATGCTTGCGGATATTATTTAATCCAGTATTATTTAAGAGTAACAGGAAGAACGATCTATGAGGCCACAATAACACCTGCTGCTCAAATATTAGATGAAGTTAAAGGATTCTGGGATGAAGAAACCATTATTAGGGGTTAAAGATATCATTCAGATTACCGGCATTACAGCCAGGACCCTGCATTATTATGATCGAATTGATTTACTTAAACCGACGCATTTGACGGAAAAAGGGTATCGTCTGTATGATCGAAGCAGTCTGGAAAAGCTTCAAATGATTTTGTTCCTTAAGGAGCTGGATTTTTCCTTGAAAGAAATTGCGGACATTGTGAAGCTGACGAGGAAGGAACAGCAACACATTCTAAACGAGCAGCGCCACGTTGTACAATCGAGAATTCAACAACTAGAATCAATCAAGACAGCCATCGAAGAATACGTTTCAGGGAAGGATATCGGCAGTTTGCAGATTTTTAATCATTCTTCCGTGCTGCCTTTGCAAGAGCAATATGCGAATGAGGCGAGCTTCTTTTATGGCGAAACAGAGGCGTATAAGGAATATAATGAGCGATTGGAGCAATTGCCAGCAGACGAAAGAGGGGAGCTGTTTTCTCGCGTAGAACAAGTGTTTAAACAAATGGCATCCCATATGAACGCGTCTCCTGCTTCCGATGAAGTGCAGCGACTGATCCGAGAGTGGAGGGAGAGCCTGGAGCATCTCATGACTTGTGATTCAAATCTGCTAACCTGCATTGCCGATACGTACAAATATGACAGGCGGATGAGAGATTATCTTAATCAATATGGCGAGGATTTTGCAGATTTCCTGCACAGCGCGATTATGCAGTATATATCTCCATCGTGAAGCTCAAAGTTAAGTATTTAGGAGCGTGACAATAGGTGACCTATAAAGAAATTATACAGGCATTGGCTGACATGGGCAGTGAGCAGACGAAAAGCACGTATATTCGCCATGGGGCGAAAGAGCCGCTCTTTGGCGTCAAAATCGGGGATATGAAGAAGCTCGTTAAGCATGTAAAAAAAGACCAAGCGCTCGCTCTGCAGCTGTATGAATCCGGCAACTATGATGCGATGTACCTGGCTGGACTTAGCGTCAATCCGAAGACGATCACCAAGGAGCAGCTGCAGCATTGGGTGGCTGGCGCTAATTGGCATGCGCCTGCCGAATATACGGTAGCGAGAGTGGCCGCAGAAAGTCCGTATGCGCGTGAACTGGCGGTGGCGTGGATTGATTCGCCTGAGGAACTGGTCGCTGTGAGCGGATGGAGCACCTATGCCAATTATGTGTCGATTGCGCCAGACGAAGCGCTGGATATGGAGGAGGTACGCAGCTATTTGATCAGAGTGCGCGATACCATCCACAGCGAGCGCAACTGGGTCCGCTATGTGATGAATACCTTTGTGATTTCGGTCGGAGCATACGTTAAGGCATTAACAGAGGAAGCAAAGGCAGTCGCAGAGGCGGTCGGCAAAGTGCATGTGGATGTCGGCAATACGGCATGCAAAGTTCCGCTCGCAACGGAATATATCGCCAAAATCGAGGCGATGGACCGAGTCGGTAACAAGAAAAAGACCTGCATTTGTTAACCAGTAACAGCGAAAGAGGTGGGGGCCGTTCTATGCGGCACACCTTTCGCTGATGCATTAGAAGCTGCGGAATACGCAGGCGGTAAGCTGATGAGATGGATAATTCTGCCATAGCATACGACTGAAGACGGAGTTATTTTCATTCCGGAGGAGGTAATGGAGTATTGATAATCTAAGGTATAATCTATGAAGAAAAGCTGAGAGTAGGAGAAGCCATTCATGAAAAATAATAAGTATGTACGTACATTGAGAGAGAAATGGTAGTTCATTATCGCCACATTGGTAAGTTCACAGATTTTGTATTTAATAATGATGTTTTATACGTTTCCTTATTTGTCGAAGGAATCTAATCATTTGCTCCCATTAGATATGAGGGCATCCGGTTACAGTGTAAATGACGTAGAGCTCTTTTTATCCACAATATCAGACAAAGGAAGGGACTTTTACATAAATGTTCAATTACCGCTAGACATGGTGTATCCTTTGTTATTCTCTCTATTTTGTATTCTGATTCTGTCAAAGCTCACTCGTGGTAAAAATGCCGTCTTATCGTTAGCAGCTTTACTGATTGTCTTTATTGACTATGCAGAAAACTTGTGCATCTATTTGCTCTTAAAGAAGGATTCTGTTTCTTCGGACCTCGTTAGTAGGAGTAGTGTTCTTACCATTACTAAGAATATTGTCTATAATGCGTTCTTGATCATAATATTATTCTTAATGTTAAAAAACATAGTCTCATTTGTAAGAAATAAGATTACATTGAAATCACAAAGTTAGGTTGTGGAACGTTAATTGATGGTGGTATGGATCGATCGCGCTACGGACACCATAAGTGGTGGGCGGAGCAAAATCAATTATGAAGAAAAATATAAATGAGTTCGCATATAGTCTCTAAGTTCTTTTTCACAAAACTCGTATTTTGTACATATGTTATTAAATCCCTTTGTATTATTGATTTTACATGCATCTTCCTATTTCAATAGTTTTTTATACTCGGCTTCAGTTATAGGGTGCCCTTGGATAGGTCCCTCCACTATACTCAACCAACATATCGCGTTTCACTACCTTGAAACTTCATAAAATTACGTTAGTAGGTTCCTCCATAGGGCGGCATTGCTATAGACTTCGCTCTTGCTTATCCGCATCTAGTCAAAACTTATCCTAGTTGCACCCTCCATCAATGGCAATTCTTATCCTATAAACAAGATGTGGCAAGGAACATTCTTCCACTTACCTAACTGAAGACAAAGAACATAGTTAAAACATGTGACTTCTTATGCCTTCACTGACCGGCGATTGGTATCCATATTTCATGGCTACATCGATCATCCTTGCATCGGTTGTCTGCAGTTCAAAAGCCAATGTCAATCGTTGACTTCGGATGTACACAGATAACGTGATACCGGTGATTTATAGATATATATATCGAGCTTCACACCTATGTCCATTACCAGCAACATGATAGAATAATGTATTTAAGTTCCACATAATTGGTAAATCATACAGATGGATCTATTCCCTTTATTGATGATAATATACCTAATGTTGTGTACATAACAAGAACATTATGGAGGTTGCTTAATTGCAGAAAAAGAAAGTTTTAATTTTATTGGGAGGGCTATTAGTTCTCGTTGCCAGCAATTATGCGTATGTGAACCACACGTTGAACTAATGAAGAAGAAAAAAATTTCTAAAAGCATCATAGCCATTGTCGTTATATTGATTATTGCTTCAACCTTTATTTTAATTGAAAACTTAATCAGTAAGAAAGAAGTTGAGGTTAATTCGACTTACTATACTGGTTTTGTTTCAAGAGTACAGAAATTGGATGATACACTTGCTAAAACCAGTGAGATAGAGTCTAATAGAGAAATTGAGCAGATGTTTGATGTGTATACTTCCATTATTTTAGTGAATGACCGATTAACTCTCCTAAAAGAAAATACTAAAAGTTTCCCTGATATTAATGTTCTCATCAATGACTTTTTAATATTTAGGGATGAATATGGTTATCTTGTAAAAAGATCAATTAGAAGGTAATCGAGCAGATTCTGATGTACACATAAAAGTGGTCAAACAGATCAAGTTATTCCTGAATAGCTTGCCAAAAGAATACGAGCATTCTAAGGAATTTTCTGATCAGTTTAGTGCCGCTGCTGATCATATTAAGCCATTACTACATTTGAATTTCTAATTTATATAATTGGTTTATTTTTGCTGAATCTGATTTTTTATAGCTTCAATGAGCGTGCTCTTATTCATGCCTGTAATTTCGTCAATCTCACTGTAATCATTATCATCCCCACTAAATTCAATGCTTTCAGTTCCAGATATTTTAAAAGTTTTCGGAGCGTTATCCGAGTTGTATTTTAGAATGGCGGCGTCCTGATCATCTATTTCTATAATAAACGGAGACACAGAAGGCACATAATTATCATTATATTTACTCAAAAATAACACATACTGTTTATCAGTTTCAGGCTTCACATAATGAGGTTCAATGATATCTGCACTGTACTCCTTCCCCTCTATTGATGTGGTAAGTCTTTGGAAGTGGGGAATTCCTACCTTTATAATTTCAGTGAGATCTCCAAGTAAATTGGTGTCTACTTTAAAATTGTAAAGGTCTCCTTCTTTGTAATAAGGTTCTTTACGCATTTCCCACGCTTCCGAAGAGCGCTCAAATTTTCCTGTAACAATATAATCTGCATTTTTCACCAAACCCTCCACATCACCGGCCATGGCAGCGAGTACACATACCCAACATCGTCCTCTTTCAAATCGCGCACCGACGTACGATCCATTAACTTGATACTGCCGCTATCTGCCTGTGTCTCCCTACTTAAACAATTGAACAATGTGGTCTTTCCGGCCCCGTTTCGCCCAAGCAGCCCATATATCTTTCCCTGCTCAAAACGAAAGTCCCCGCCGGCCAACACTTGTTTTTTGCCATAACTTTCCTCAGGTCTTGAAGAATAAGTTCCATCAACTTCTCCCCTCATCTATCCCAACTTTCGATCGGTCATCAAATTATGATCTAATTACCTTTCGCACATCAAAACTATATCAAATAACTTTATGAAGGTGGTTGTAACAAACTATTAAAACTGTTCTGTCTTTAGGTATTGCAATTTCCTAATTTCAGCTGATATGGAGGATGTTCAAATCAAGATGAATCATTCGCCATTCCTCCATAAGTTAATTACATATTCTCTCCAAAATACTCGAAGGGATTGACAATCCGAAATAAATGACTTACTTTAAGAATGAATCATTCATTCTCAAAAACTCGAACTTTCTTTTAGCTTTTTTCAGGGTTACTTGCACTCAGCATTTTTGAAAGGAGATCATTTCATGAATTAATACTAACACGTCCATTTTTACTCCGTTCGATAGGCCCCATGGGCCATTTCGACAACTCTTTGAAATATCAGTCGTAATTTTAAATTAGGAGGAATGAATTTATGAACATGGAACGCGCGATTATTATTGGTGGAGGTATCGCCGGACTGCTGGCAGCCAAAGTGCTGTCTGAATTTTATGGCGAGGTTATCATTGTGGACCGAGACGCTTTTCCTGAGGAGCCTGAAAACCGTCCCGGAACACCTCAGGCCTTTCAGCCCCACCGGCTTACGCCTCGCAGCAGGATTATTCTAAACCGTTTATTCCCTGGATTCATTAATGAATTAATCAACAATGGAGCTCACCCCACTCTTGGGAAGACCACGCATCTTATCAGCCCTTACGGCCGGATGATCGCAGTCGAACAAAATCACGATGCGTCATTCAGCAGGGCCCTGTTCGAATGGGTCATACGCAGCTATATTCAGGGTATCGATAATGTTCTTTTGCTTGGCTTGAATGATGTGATTCATCTTCAAACGACAGAAGATCATTCACGAGTAACAGGCATTGTTATCAGGGAGCGTACCTCGGGTGAACGTCAGCAGATCACGATGGCGGCAGACCTTATCATCGACACGAGCGGCCGTTTCTCCAAAACTGTTCAATGGTTATCCGAGCTCGGGTATGAAGTTCCGCAGGCTGAGCGATTAAAAGTATCTTTGGGGTACAGTACACGACGTTATCGCATCCCTGTAGGGCGCAAGGAAGAGCTGGATGGGATTCGCATGGAAGGCAATCCTCGCGCGGCGTCACATGCAGGCGCTTTTTCAATCATTGAAAACGATATAGCAGAAATGGTACTCTGGAATTTGAACGGTCGTTATCCCTCCACCGATCCGGCATTATTCGAACAAGAAATTCGGCAACTAGGGAACCCATTATTGAATGAAGCGCTGCAAGGACTGGAACCGATCGGGCAGCCACGTGGTTTTCGGGTTCCGGAACTGACAAGGCAGCGATTTGACCAGATGGAGCGATGGCCTTCGGGATTGCTTGTCATGGGAGACGCATTCTGTCAACTTGATCCTGTTTACGGACAAGGAATGACGCTTGCGGCGATAGAAGCGGAGATTCTTGAAGCATGTCTTCACCAACAGTTGAGTCTCCCCAAACCTGACTTCGAACTGGAAGTCCTTAATCGGATACAAGAAATCATCGAGCCGGCCTGGTGGTTAAATGTCGTGTCTGACCTTCGCTGGGAAGGCGTGGAGCACATCGGTGCACAACCGATTCAAGGTTTGACGTTCGTGCAGCACTATTTCGAACATGTCCTTAAATGGTCTACGGAGCATGACAATTATGACATTTTCGGATTATATTGGCTCGTCAACTCCTTGTTCTTATCCCCGCAGGAACTGTTTAATGCGGATGTGGTCACATCCTTGCTGGCTGCGGGTGGTTCCGGTGAAGCTAAGCAATGGTTAGACCGATGGATCGAGGATTCGGATCGGCCGCTGCATGAACGACTGGAACAAATGATTCCTTCATTTGAGCGAGCTCCCTTCGCAACCATAGAGCAACTTATGCCATCATCATGATCATATACAGCAAATAAGTAGTAAAAGGAGTGCCTAATCCGTGACACCATTATCCGAAGAACAGTTGATTCAACGGCGAGAAACGCGAAGACAGCAAATCTTAGAAGCTGCCTTAAAGATATTTGCCCAACGCGGCTTGCATGGAGCCAAGATGAGCATGATCGCTGAAGAAGCCAATCTTAGTGCTGGCCAGCTCTACCGGTTTTTCGAATCGAAGGAAGAGCTGTTCGTCACCCTGATCCGGCAAGTTGCCGAGGAAACTGCTCGGGAGATGGAGAGGATCTACGAGATCCCTGGTTCCCCTTATGACAAACTGCGCATCTTTACTGCGACCATTCTGAAAGAGGAAAGCACACAATATCCATTCAAGCTGATCCAGCAGGCCAATTCGGCTGAAGATGTGCCGACTGAAGCTAAACAACTGCTGCAGCATTTTTCCGTGAAGCGCTATATTGATCTGCTGCTTCCTTTGTTCGAGGAAGGCCAGCAGACTGGGGATTTCGTACAAGGCGATGCCTGCCAGCTCATTTCCGCATTTTTGACCATACTGTCCGCATTGATTACACTCAACATGCCAATCGATGATGATCATCAGCTGCCAGATGCGGATATACTCATGCGAATTGTAGCGGGTCCGCGCGTCCAAGAGCGCTAAACTATACTCAGGAATTAAAAAGGTGATTGATCAAGTCCCGTGGGATCCTGATCAATCACCGAAACCTTTCCGGCCCAAGTGCCATCTTGGACTAATCGGTTACTAACGGATTGCCATTTCTCGCTCCAGTGTCGTTTTTCCTGAATAATTTTAGGAGATTGATCTTCTCCACCTCTCCAACTCGGCAGCCGGTACTGTAGAGAAACTCCAGCAGCGCTCTTTCCCTATCAACTTGTTGTCAAATTTTATTGACTTGATCTATGGATTAATCCACTCATTTCTTTAGCATTTACACCATTGACGGAGTTGCTTGGTTTAATTGTGTCGCGACGTTTTAGTGCATTATTTGAAGATAATCGTTGAGAACATCAAAAATTAAAAACGATTAATCCCGCGCATTAAATTCAAAATTGCTTCAATGCGTATTTTATCAGCACAATCTTCGCAACAAAAAACCTTAACCTTTCTTTCCTTAGCTTGTTTATATTTTAATGATCCTTCGTATACCCTGAATGTTTTTTTGCAATTATAGCAAAGTACATCATAGTAAAACATTGCAACCCCCTTGGTAAGACATCAATTCTTAGTTGATATATCGAAGATTGTAACCAGCTCTCTCGTATATTCCTTGCGATTCATTTATAATTTATAGCAGGTAACATATCGTATTATCGAAAAAGCGTAGATGCATCCGTACGATTCGCACAACGGAAGTGCGTTAGTCAATGAAACAGCGACAGCCGGATTGAGTAGCCGATGGGGTTGTTTTTCACTTTCCGAGCACTATCAACTAAAACAACTGCAGGTAATCTCCTGGCTCAGTTGAAAATTCAATTGCTAAGCCCGCAATCGCTATTAATACTCCATATAGGATATTAACTTTTTTTTCACTCAAGTTCGTTTTTTCAAAAACAGCAACTAACGATATCAGAATAACTAAATAAGCAATATTTTCAGCACCACTAACCAAGTTAGATAAAAACACCGAAATTCCTAGCGCAAATATAAACAATGGAATCCTTAATTTTACCTTCATCATTTTCACATCACCTCTCTTCTTGGTTGCACCCAACGCTATACCCTCTGTGAACTAGTAGAACGTCCTATAACGTTCTTGCATTCCTGACGTTCAAGCGGCTTAAAACGTTGCGGGTCGTAAGACTTAGCTGGTTGAATGTGTCGCCTGAATAAGCTTCTACGATATTGCTCTTGGCGACCAAGGAGTGTCAGCGACGAAGTATGAATGTAATGTTATCCGGTGTCACTGCCTTCCTGATTTACTTGCATTCATACTTTCCTACCATACAGAAAGGCTTGTTCTGAAATCATTCTCGTCAGTTATGTAGTTTATATTTGCATAGGCCTCTTTTTTGGCGTTAGAATATAGCCCTTCTACTAACTTGGCATTTTTGCAATAAATTGTTGTATAAGAACTATCGACAACTAATAATGCCAATTCGCAGTTACTACTGAGAAAATCATCGTAAGTTATAATTTCAATTGGTTTACTGCCTTTAGGAAAAGCTTTAAGGTCTTGGAATATTAAATAATAATCGTTGTTCTTAATGACGTTTCTTAGTGTTACACCATCCATACATTCAATTAACCCCGAGAAAAGTGCATCCAGTTTGCCATCTAATATAATGTATGACTCTTCCCCACCAATCCACCAATTATGATCTTCGACTTTAAAAGGTTTTAATATATCTTCGAGATATCTTCCGTATTCATTTGGAATTTCAAAACTAATTCCCCTTATCATCTACTCTTCTCCTTATTCTTTCCTGCAGCGATTTCAGATAACGTTTCCGAGCTCACGACGCCCGGCGAATGCCGGGTAGTATTCACAGCAACCACTTCTTCGAAGCCGCTTCTGGGACCGAGAGCGAATACCCGATGCGTGTTGTGTTAGCTGAAGTTCCTGACTCCTACGAGTTACTTTCAATTACATCTTCCATGAACCACTGATACATCTTTAGTTTAAACTTAATGGCAAGTTCTATATCCCTCTTAGAAATCCATGAAAATAATGGATTCTCAATAAAACCAATTAGATCAGCCTTTGTCCTCGCTAAACTCTTCAGAACTTCTGAATAGCTAAAATCAATAAATGTTAACTTGGTTTTTATGTTTGACTCGGGATCATCAGACCACACTCTAACATAATCATCAAGGTAAGTAATTCCTGGAGACGGATCATGCCCCATCCACGGACTTATTCTATTCCTTATAGATGTATAAACTGTCCCCCATTCTTCTAATCCGCAACAGCAGCTTGGCATTATATAATTCTCTTCATTCTCAAAAAATGCAACACCACCTGAAATTGCAACCGTATCTTTCTGCAGAAGTTCATCAAACGACGCATTCATGGACTGTTTTACATCAATGTTGTTGTATCCGAATAGATGCATTAAAAATAACTCAACATCGTGTTCAGAACTTTCGGGGGACAAACAAATGTATTCTTTAAGTTCTATCTCACTCTCCATCCAAACCGGACATTCATGATATGGTTCTGTAATTACTGGCTTTGTGTAAGAGATGGAAATGCACCTCCTTAGACTTGTTTTTATTCTCAGGATGAAGCGCGAATGCGTTGTTATACAAAGCATCCGCCTTCTTTGAGTCAGCTATAAAATATTGTTTTAATCCTTCCTATTCTCTTTGCTCTTGAATAAATATCTTATGCCTTTACCTGCGTATAGTTCATTAGAATATCTAGGAATTATATGTAAATGGGAATGAAATATATTTTGCCCCCCTACATGCCCACAGTTCCAACCCACATTATATCCTTCAGGTTTATATTTCTTATCTATATACTGTTTTACTTCATGTAATAATTGATAGGTTGCATTCCATTCTTCTTGACTTAAATCAAATAAGGTTTCACGATGTTCCCGCGGCACAATTATGCCAGCACCTTCTATTTCTTGTACTTTTAACAGCGTATAAATACAATACTCATTACATAATACAATTTCATGATCGAATTTGGATGTAATATTGCAGTAAACACAATCTCCCATGAATACACCTCGATTAAGTCTTGGTTTTTTTAGATGCTGTAATTTAGGTTTTTCGGATATTTCGCTTAACCTTGTTGTGTTCACAAACCCGAGAACCTTAAGCCCCAGAGGGGTCGCCGCGACCTTAAGGTTCCCAGGGATGTTCGCCTGGTTCCCGGCTCTGCCGACCACTTCGGGCGAACCAAGGAGCTGACAGGATCCACCGCGGAATATAATGTTAGCTGATGTTGTCACTTCTTCGATTATACTAACAAACTTCCCTTCGTACCTATTGTTATTTCTCCTTCATGATAGTTCTCAATGATGATTCCTTCATCAAATTAACAATTTGAATTTGTCTTCCATTCATTACTATTTCTTGTGATCTCATATGACTATATATACATGAATTTACAGATAAAACATTGATGCATTCATTGAGCAGCGCTCGAAACTTATTAGATTCATGGGAAACGCTAGCAGACAGCATAGTTTAAAAAAGATGTGCGCCTCCACCAGTTTGATGTAGGGCAGCTTGTTTCAGCAATACCATGATGTTGATCTCTCAATCTTACCATCGGTTCCCCTCTTTTTTCTTCAATATGAGACGGAAACGGTGACATACATCTGTCATATTTTATAAATTATATTACATTTATAACATGAAGGAGGTTATGTTTTATGTCAGCTATTGCCTATTTAAACTTTGATGGAATTGCAGAACAAGCGATTGAATTTTATTCGGAGGCTTTAAGCGCATTTGAAGTAAAAGTAGTGAAATTTGGGGATATCCCACAAGATCCAAACTACCCAATGCCGGAAAATGAGTTAAATATGATCATGGAGTCTTCCATTGAATTCGCAGGTGGGAAAATCATGATGTCTGACATCTTGCCTTCCATGAAGGCGGTAACAGGTGAGCTGGTGAAAGGGAATACGATTCTGATTAGTCTAGTCATTCACGATAAGCAAAAACTGGAAGAATACTTTAATCATTTGTCTGTTGGCGGCCACGTCATCATGCCATTATCCAGTTATCCTTGGTCTTCATGCTTTGGAATGCTAGTTGATAAATTTGGGGTCAACTGGAAGTTCAATAGCGACGCAGATCAGTTTCTTGATAACGTAATATCGAACAAACAGTAACTCGTGCTTAGAAATGGTCTTCCAACTGAAGGCCATTTTTTTAATATACCGATGGAGGCACGATTTATGAAAAAAAGCTATTCTACGCTAATCTTTCCGGATTTAGGTATATTAGGTGCATCATAACAACTGAAATGGGCATGATCGAAGTCCGCCTCCAGACGGAGGTTACCAATTCAATTTTGCCTTATACTTTTCAAAGCTGGCTCCCACATTTCTATTGCAACGATAATCCATTCAGTGGTAAATGAAGTCCCTTGAAAGACACTTCGTTTACCACTGAATTTATCCAGCGCTAAATCGTGTGAGCGAAGTGAACAGAATTCGAAAGGCGGAACATCCATGAAAATAATCAGTCCAAATACTCAAAATGGAGGTAAAGGAAGGTCGTTACCTAAGCTTTCTCTACCCAATGTCACTCCCCTTGACTCAAGTTGGAAGGGAGCCGTACTCGCTTTATCTTTCGTAACGTTATGCATTGTATTCGTGCAAGCGTATTATTATCTTGGATCACGGGGCATTACGGACTACTTCGTAGGTACCTTACTATCCCTGGTTGCAATCCTTATTGTTACGGGCATCATTGCCGGGCTGTTACATTGGGCGAAAAAAATACCTTCGCGTTATATATGGTTTATGACGGCTTCATTTTGTTTGCTGCTGATCAGCTTTTTAGGCCCCATGCCTCTAACGTTGCTTGTTCTTTTTTCCATCATCCTTACCTCTTCCCTACTTGGCACCTTGCTTTACCGCTTAATGAAGGGAGCATATCGCGATGCCGCAAGATGGGTCAGAGTAACGGCAGGCGGAGGCGCTACTGCGGTCTTCGTTTTGATCAGCGTGCTGGGATACTGGCTCACGAGCGATGGTCATGCTGAGCTTCAAGTTCCCTACCCACTGCAAACCGTCAAAATATCGGAGAAATACCAGACGACCATGGCCGATCCGGCGGAACCCGGAGCATTTCGCGTAAAATCCATAACCTATGCAAGCGATCCAACGTACCGTAAGGATCTTGACGTCGAAGGACGACTGACGACAGAATCCGTTGACGGTTCTGCCTTTGTGGGCAACTGGAGTTCCCGGCGGACAAGCACTTTTGGCTTTGGTCCGGAAGCCATGCCGTTAAACGGCACGGTCTGGTATCCTGATGGCGATGGCCCCTTCCCGCTAGTGTTAATTGTACACGGTAACCATCTAGCGACGGACTTTTCCGATCCGGGCTATGCCTATTTGGGCAATTTGCTAGCAAGTCGTGGATATATTTTGGCTTCGATTGATGAGAATTTTCTGAACATTTCACCGTACGACGATCTGTTTATTCTTGATGGATTGAAAGACGAAAATCGCGCTAGAGGTTGGTTGTTACTGGAGCATTTGAAGACGTGGGATGAGTGGAACTCCGTTGAAGGAAATCCGTTCTACGGCCAAGTCGACATGCAACATATCGCGCTGATGGGACATTCTCGAGGGGGCGAAGCCATTGCAATAGCTGCGGCTTATAATGAATTGACGACATATCCCGAGGACGCAAACATCAAGTTCGACTACCATTTCAACATTCGTTCGCTTATCTCAATTGCTGGTACCGACATGCAATACAAACCAAGCGGTCAACCGATTGAACTCCAGGACATAAACTATTTAGCCCTGCACGGCTCCAACGATATGGACGTCAACTCTTTTGTTGGAGCAAATCAATATTACCGTACTCAATTCTCAGATAACAGCGAATTCTTCAAATCTTATGTTTACATTTATGGTGCGAATCATGGACAGTTCAACACTGTATGGGGAAGACACGATGCTATAGGGGTGGGAAACATGCTGTTTAACAACGCCGAACTTCTCCCTGGTGAACAACAGTTTCGCGCGGCGGAAGTGCTGATCTCATCCTTTTTAGAGGCCACCCTCAAGCAGAATGACCAATACCGAATGGTGTTTAAAGATCTGGGATACGCCAGGGAATGGGTGCCTGAAACGATGTATGTTAGCAATTATTGGGATGGGAACACCACTATGATCAGCAGCTATGAAGAGGATTATGATCCCGGGACAACGACGTTGCCCGGTGGACGCTTGGAAGGAGAGTCACTTAAAGCCTGGATGGAAGACAAAGTGAAGATGGAACTTACGGATGACCAATACAGCGCAGTTTCCTTGGAATGGGATAACACGGCTGCACCATCCACTCCTGCCTACAAAGTCATTCTGCCCGATTCGGGTATCGAAATGTCTGAGAAAAGCACCATAGTATTTTCAATAGCAAACAATGATGCAGATCGTAAGACCGGTGAAACGGACGCGTTAGTCGATTTGACGGTATCTGTGGAAGATAAATACGGAAACGTCAGCCGCTTGCCGTTAAGCCACGTATCTCCTCTGCTTCCCATGTTTGAAGGAGTCCTCACAAAACGGCCGCTTGGATTCATTCAGACAATCAAGGAGCCGATCTTTCAAAACTTCACCTTTGATGTGTCTGACTTTATCAATGCGAACTCCAACTTGGTGCCGCAGGATATCAGAAAAATCAGCTTTGTTTTTGACCAAACCGCGAAAGGTAACGTTATGATTAAGGACATCGGCATTCGTAACAACAAACGCTAACAGCAAATGGCCTAATAAATAGATAAACGCGCATAACCCCAGATATCCCATCTTGACCCGCGTATTACGTCAGGTTCAAGATGGTTATTATTTTTAATCCCGACCTCAATAATGGCTCGAGCTAGCTATACCGATTGCCTTAGAATGATCTGATAATTTTAACGTTCCATATTAAATGCTTCACTATAGATTTTACGCAGCTTTGTTGCGTTATCGTGCCACTTAATTGGTTTATCATTGATGATCTGGTCCAATACATCCAGACACCTATGCCATCCTGCTGCGGTATTAACTGCCCATGAATCATCGCTAAAAGTATGGGTAAAGATCATTCGACACCCGCTACCCTCTTCCTGCAATGATATGTTTACCAGATCATCAACTTCACGGAAACCAAATATATAGGGCTTTTCTAACTCTGTAATGGTACCCTGATATGTCGTTCCTTCACCGTCATCGAAGGCAATCTTGCCACCAAGTCTGAGATCCACCTCCCCTGTTGCGAAAGGGTACCATTGGGAGAAGTAACTAGGCTTCGTAATGACAAGGAAAACAGCTTCTGGATTATGAGGGAAAAATCGTTCAAATCTTAAAGCATAACGACCGTTTGACTCATGTAGTGTACCGTATTCATTCATCATTTCATTCCCCTTCTTTTTATTCTTGAAGTATTGCTATCCACCACTAATTGTTCAAAAAACAATTACAATTTGTTTAGGGATTCGATCGTGTTTCGCCAAATGCTCAGATCGCCGGCATCACGTTGCCGCCGCTGACTGGGATATATGCTCCGGTGATGAAGCTGGCTAAGTCTGAAGCCAGAAAGACAACGGCATTCGCGATCTCCTGATCGGTGCCGCGTCGCTTGAGCGGCACACGCGCGATATAATCGTCGCTTTCAGCAATGCCGTTCGTGCGCTCGCGTTCGCTGATGGTCCAGCCCGGGGCTACCTGGTTGACCGTAATCTGATGTTCGCCGACTTCCTTCGCCAGCACCCGATAAACGCCGTCCATGCCCCTTTTGCCAGCTACATAAGCGGATTGAGACGGGAAGTTCTGCATGGAGCACTCAGTGTTAATACCGATGAAACGTCCGCCCTTCTTCTCGATCATGGCTGGTATGAAAGCCTTCGCCAGATAAACATTTTGCAGAACGCAGGACTCGAATTGACTCGTATAGTCCTCGGCCGGCTGCTCCAGCACAGAGGTCCACTTGTACTGTACAACCGCGTTCGCAACGACAATGTCTACCTGACCCAAGCTGGCCTCGACGTTTTGTTTCAGCGCCTCAATAGAATCCTGCTTTGTGACATCTGCCTGGACAGCAACGGCGCGTCTCCCGAGCGCCTCGATTGTGTTCTTCAGCTCCAGCGCTTTCGCTTCGTTGCTATGGTAATGCAAGGCAATATCCGCGCCGCATTCCGCAAGCGTGCGGGCGATGACACGCCCAAGCTCTCCCGTCGCCCCCGTTATCAAGGCTGTTTTTCCGGAAAGATCGATCTTCATAGTCGGTTCTCCTTTTCCCTAGCAATTATTGTCCAATATATTAACATACACAAGATAAGCGGTGTGAACGATGTCAAATTTTTATGCTAGTCTTTTCAAGCTGTGATTCTAATACATCATATAGAGCGAGTTTATAATTTATTTTGTCCAAATTAAAATAGAGTTCCCTTATACTATTTTCAATTTCTTTTTTATGAAGAAGCATCATCCTTTTTCGTTCCGAAATCGTCGAATCTCCCTCTTTATACAAGTTCACATACTTCTGAATTTGAGCAATCGGCATTCCTGTCGCCCGAAGTGCAGTAACAAAGTGTATCCAGCTTAAATCTTCTTCGTCATATAACCGTTTTCCATTTTCATTTCTCTTCACATGTGGAAGCAGTCCTTCCTTTTCGTAATATCGAAGAGTTGGAGCCGCGATTCCTGTCAATTCAGTTACTTCTCCTATTGTCCACATTAGTAAGGTTTCATCTCCTTTCCCTTAAAGTTTACTTTAAATGTTTTCTTGGCTTTTCAAAAAAATCACGCTAAATTTTTTGCCGTAAACAAAGGTTTGAAAGCGATGAAAGCACAGAATTTCTCTATTTAATTATATAATTATTAATTCGCCAAAAAAACCTTGACTTCAAGTGAACTTTATTTCTTATGATAACTGTGTAATAAATAATGATGCAAGAGAGGATGAAGTTACAATGAGAAATATCTCGATCGTCACTGGCGGCAGCCGCGGACTTGGTCGCAATACTGCCATCAGTATTGCACGTCATGGCGGTGATGTCATCCTGACCTATCGCAGCCAGGTAGAAGAAGCAAAGTCTGTTGTTGCTGAAATCGAAGCTCTGGGTCGTAAAGCAGTGGCGCTACAACTCGATGTTGGAAACATCGCCAGCTTTGCGGCCTTTGCCGAGACAGTCCGTTCGACCTTGCAATCGACTTGGGATCGCCCCACGTTCAATCATCTGGTGAACAATGCCGGTCACGGAGAAATGAGCGACTTCGCCGAGACAACAGAAGCTCAATTCGACAGCCTGTTCAATGTGCATGTCAAGGGTGTGTTTTTCTTAACTCAGGCCCTTCTGCCACTTCTCGCAGATGGTGGCCGTATTGTAAATTTCTCATCTGGTCTTACTCGCGTATCTTATCCTGGATTCTCCGCCTACTCTGCGGCGAAGGGAGCGGTCGAAATTCTGACCATCTATATGGCTAAAGAACTTGGTCACCGAGGTATTACCGCCAATACTATTGCGCCTGGGGCAATCGAAACCGATTTTCTAGGAGGCTCTGTACGCGACATACCTGCATACAACGACACGTTTGCCTCGATGACAGCACTTGGTCGAGTCGGTCTGCCCGAGGATATCGGTCCTGTAGTCGCCAACCTGCTTGAATCTGACAATCACTGGGTTAATGCACAAAGAATCGAAGTCTCAGGTGGGCAGAATATCTAATCGCAAATCGTCGCAGTGAGCAGCCCGCTAGGGAAATTTAGGTCACTAAGTATTGACGAGAAGTTTGCTACCCTAAACCCCCCTTGTTTTATAGGGGGGTTCTTGGTTGTCGACTTGAATTCATCCTACTTTCGCAGATAGTCTGCAGAGGGTACTCATCCTATTGGAGATTACTAAAGCTTTCACCATTTAACGCATTTTTTGTTCCGCTGTGTAATGCTCAACAGCATGCTTGAATGATCTTAATAAGAAGGCTCTCGCCCCTTCCGCTCAGGATCGCGGGGAATAAAAGCTTCGCAATATCGTTAGGATTGGTTACACCTTCGCTTGATGAGCATACATCCAATAAACGTATCGTATAGCGATAAAAAAATAAAAGCCGCTATAATAGCGACTTCTATCAGACCGTATCGTGTCCCCAGCCAACAGGGTGCAGCTCGTGAGGGTTCTAGGCCGAAGGGGACTGAATATCAAGTTTCATGGTCCATGATGTTCCGGAAATCCCCCAATAGACAAATCCCAGGTGTTGATATAACTTCACGGCGGAAGAATTATGGGGGTCGACGCTCAAGGAAAGCGATGGGTATCCATCGCGCTCTGCCTGTTTGATGATTTCATGCATTAAGATTCGTCCGATTCCGCTTCCTCGATATTCTGGGTGGACTGCGATGCCAAGCTCCGGTGTATCGTCATCGACGTACCCGTAACCCTTGTTTGTTGCGTCGAACAATCTGTACCATACCGCCCCCGCGAGATGACCATCCCGGAGAGCTACTAATGCCCGGTCTCCTTCTCTCCCCCAGCCTTCATGATATTTCTTAAGAGATGGTGTGTTAAGCAGCTCATGCTTCGCCGGCTTCCCCTCCAGGATGTGAATCGATTCGTAGTGCATATCCATAAAAAAATCAAACGCATGAGGTTCTAGCGGTTTAATCGTAATCATTCATATCACCTCAGCTCTGTGGGTTATCGTGCCTATTTTACCACAGGCTATTTGGGAAAAGTCGGTTTTAATTAAACGCTCCAGCGAGATGGTTGGTGGGTGCTGGAGCTGATGGCTCGAAATGGCACATGACTCTTTGTACTCGCTATTGAGCAATTCAGCTGGCAGTGAAGAAAGTCTTTGTCTGAGGCGTCCGGATTTGAATTCGTTGAATTGAATCCAAATGAAAATAGCCCCCCTGCTGGCCCAATGCCTGTGGGGGAGCTAACTCTCTTGTTCTGATGTTTTCTGTTAGTTAGAGCGAAGAATTAAAAGATTGTTGGTACCATGCCCCCATCCATGCGGATCGGGGATCCTTTAAAGGCGGAAGCCATCGGGCTGCAAAGGAAAGCCGTCAATCGGCCAATCTCCTCAGGTCTGATAAACCGCCCGATTTCGGATTGGGGAACGTTCCTCGTCATAAAGTCTTTCTCTTTAGCCTCGAAGCTCATCTCTTCGTTCGAATATATGCTCTCAATGATCTGCAGCACGTTCTCGGAGAGGGTCGGTCCCGGCAGGATCGTGTTCACTGTAACTTCAGCGCCGCGGGTCAACTTGGACAAGCTCTTGGATAATGACAACAGCATCGATTTGGTGACACCGTATTGAGGCATCTGTCCGGAAGGCATAACGGCTTCCTCACTTGCCATGAAGATAATACGGCCGTATTCGCGACTCAGCATGGAAGGCAAATAAAACTTGCTTAAGTGATTAGCGGCAAGAAAGTTCGTCCGGAAATACTTCTCCCATACGGCATCGTCTACGTCGTCATAGGACATGATCTCATAGATGCCCATGCTGTTGACGAGGATATCGACGTGGGGGAAATTCGCGAATAGAGCTTCTCTTTGCAACGAGTCGACGAGATCGGCGGTTGCATTTCGAGGTTCCGTTTCCGGGAACGCCGCTTGGATCTCAGTTACCGTGCGCTCAACGTCATCGTTGTTCCGACCATTGATGAGTACATGAACGCCTTCCCTGGCAAGTTCAAGAGCAATCGCTTTGCCTATGCCTCTCGTTGATCCCGTTACTAAAGCTGTCTTGTTCTTCAATCCCATATCCATCTTCCTGCACTCCTTATATCTTGGATAGGGATTATGATACATCGTTGTGCCTACTCGGTAACTAGCGCCGAGCGCCAATTCTCTTGCGCGGCGCGCCAATTCGCTGGAGTCTTTCCTGTCCATGAGCGAAACGCGCGATAAAATGAATTTTGATCCTCGTAGCCGACGAGAAATGCGACCTCCTTGATCTCCAGCGCAGGGTCGGCCAAGTAAGCGATGGCCATCTCCCGCCTCGTTGTCGCCAGCAACTGCTTAAAGCTTACGCCTTCTTCTGTCAGCCTGCGCTGCAAGGTACGATCGCTCATTCCGAGCTCCAAAGCTATGGTTTGAATGTCGAATCTTCCTCGAGTTAGGCATCGAGACAAGATCCACTTCACCTTATCGCTTATGGTGAGCTGACTCTGTCGTTCATCTAACGTACGCTCCAGGGCGGGAGTCAGAATCTTAAGAAGTTCTTCGTTGTACGATGTGAACGGACGGTTCAGATCTTCGCAATTCAGCGTTAGCCGGTTGCGATCTGACTCCGTCTGTACGCGACAGCCAAAATATTCTTCTAGGGCTTGAACGTCGCCCATAGGGTGCATGAACTCGACGGATCGAGCCTTGAGGTGATGGCCGGTGCCCCGGCGCCCGAGCTCAAGCAGATAGGCGAGCGTAATACCGACAAGCACCGGTGGTCCGGGTAGCTCGGCATGCTGCCACTCCAATTCAATCGAGCATTGATCGCCTTGTTCCAGAATCCTCAAGTTTTCCGGAGGGCACATTCGCTTATAACGCGCCATTCGGTTCAACGCGTCCCGGTAGTCGCGAGCGTGAAAGGTCGCCAAAGCATCCGGCGGATACTGAGCTGTCTCGTATGTGCTTGCAAGCTCGACGATTCCTGCAGCGATATCCCCGACTAGTTCGGCATAGGCTTGCCAGATCGAATAATATTGTGCTGTCGTGACTAACGGTTCGGTGATGACGGTTAACGGTAAACGTGCTTGGCGCGCTACATCCAGGGGTTCCACCCCGATCTTCCTCAGGCTAGTCCAGAAACCTGGCGCGATCTTGATATGGTCTGCGGAAGGATTATTCATGGCTGCCGACCTCCAAGGACAAAGTCAAATAACCATGATCCACGAAGCTCGTGGATCATGGATTCTACTGATTATAGCCTATTCGTACGGGACGAGGCTACCCCGTTCATTCATTGGTGGTGAGCTCGCAGCATGGGGATCTGCTGTTTCAACTGTGCCATAACGTAGTGCTTTATTTGCTCGGAGCAACCCCTTTTATCAGTAATTCCGTCCATTGAGCGGTATAAGGGAGAATTTTCGAGTAGATATGCGGGCTGGAGATCCCTTCAACCAGGGCCTGGAAATAAATCAGAAGAAACTCATCCGAGTATTTCAGATCAACCTTACCTTCTTTACGACCGCGGTGAAACAAATCCAACATGAGACTGTAGCTTTCCTTGACGTGGTCCTGCATCATCAGAGATAATCCGTCATCGTCCTTCTCCGTAAAAAAACTCATTAAATCCAAATAAAACTGCTTGTTGATCTTCTCCAGAAAATGAATTTTTATTTGACTCATGGCTATGATCGTTTCTTCGAACGGTTTATTTTCGGCCATAATTTTTCGGGCCTCATCCCTCATTTGAGTTATAAAATACTTAAACACCTCATGGATCAGATTTTCTTTGCTCCCAAAATACTTAAAGATTGTCGTTTTACCAACATTAGCATGTCTGGCAATGTCATCCATCGTTACTTTTTCGATGCCGACTTCAGTATTTATCAAGTTAAAAGTTGCCTCCAGAACTTGATTTTTCTTCGCTTGTGTCCTCTTTTCAAAACCATTCATTCCTTATTCCTGCTTTCTGACGATTATGAATAAAAAATTAAAGAAGGCTTTTAGTTCGTATTTCTCCTTCTTATTTATTATATAGCAAGTTTATGAATTATAAAATAAATATGAGTTCTAAACTTATGTTTTTTTACATTGACTATGCGGGAATTCGGGTGTATAACTGAAACTGTAAATGAACTTTGGTTTAAAACAAGGCGAATATTATATAATTAAGAACGTTTATAGGGTATAAAGTTCACTAATTTCGAGGTTAAAGCTTTGTTTTCAAACTGGAAAGCACGTTACTAAAACTGGTTAAGAAGGAGTTTTAGTGCTATGACAAACATTGTAGAAGTACAAGGCCTGCAAAAAAGCTTCGGGAAATTCAAAGCGCTGCATGACGTGTCATTCACGGTAAATGCCGGCGAAGTTGTCGGCTTTATCGGGCCGAACGGCGCGGGGAAATCCACAACGATTCGTACGCTCCTCGGGATCATCCATCGGGATGCGGGAGATGCCAAAATCTTTGGCAAGGATGTGTGGAAGGACAGCCTTGAGATTCATAAACGAATTTCTTATGTTCCTGGGGACGTGGCGCTTTGGGGCAGCTTAACAGGCGGTGAAATCATCGATTTATTTATGAAATTACATGGCGGCGGAGACTCCAATAAACGCGACTATTTGATTAAACGGTTCGAACTGGATCCTAAGAAGAAAGCCAAGGGCTATTCCAAAGGAAATCGGCAGAAGGTTGGCCTGATCGCGGCTTTATCCGTTGACTCTGATCTGTATATTTTCGATGAACCAACTTCCGGACTTGATCCGTTGATGGAAGCCGTTTTCCAGGACGAGGTCGAAAAAATCAAGCTTGCAGGAAAAGCCATCTTACTATCCTCCCATATTTTGAGCGAAGTGGAAAGACTGGCCGATAAAGTGGTGATCATTCGCCAAGGCAAAGTGGTTGAAACCGGAACATTGGATGAGCTGCGTCACTTAACTCGTTCTAAAGTAACGATGGTCACGGAAGGCAATGTGGCTCTCATGGCATCCGTGAACGGTGTTCATGATTTTAAGCAATCCGGCAATCAAGCGACATTCTCTGCGGATAACGAATGTATCAACGATATTTTGGCCGAAGCAGCAAAATTGGGCGTCAGGAAGTTCGAGTCCGTGCCGCCTACGCTGGAAGACTTATTCATGCGTCACTATGAAGTCTAAGAGCGGAAACGGAGGAGACGAAGATGCAAGAAAAATTCGCCCGTGCGCATATACTACTCGCCCAATATCTGAAACGTGATTGGAAAAAAATCATCATCTGGGTTTTAGGTTTAGGCTTGTTTTCTGCCGGATTTGTTCCGGCTTTTGAAGAAATCGGCAAAGGGCAAGGGTTGCAGGGAATGTATGAAACCATGCAAAATCCTGCCATGATTTCCATGGTTGGTCCGACACCGGTCGAGACCGGAGCAGCGTATACATTAGGCGCGATGTACGCGCATGAAATGTTGTTATTCTGCGGTTTGTTTGCAATGATCATCGCTGCGTTGCATGTGGTAAGCCATACCCGCAAAGAAGAAGATCTCGGGCTGACTGAACTTGTACGCTCTTTTCAAGTAGGTCGTCAAGCCAATTCGCTTGCGGTGATTGCCGAAGTCGTCATGATTAATATTCTATTAGCGCTCGTTATTGGTGGAGTCATGACCAGCTATGGCGTAGATACGATTTCGGCCGAAGGCTCCTTTTTATTTGGCGCATCCATCGGGATGGCCGGGATTTTGGGAGCCGTGATCGCTTTGGTTATGGCACAATTGATGCCGACTTCAACCGGGGCAACCGGTTCAGCGCTCGGAATTGTAGGCCTGCTATATATTTTCCGTGCAGGAACGGATGTGTCGAACGTTGATTTTTCCATGCTCAACCCTATGGGGTGGACTTATCTGACCTATCCATTTACGGATAACAACTGGGTCCCCCTAATGATGGCCGTAGGCTTCAGCCTCATAGCCGTGATCATCGCTTTTATGCTTGAAGGAGGGCGAGATATGGGGGCCGGTTATTTGCCAGAACGTGAAGGGCGAGAATCGGCAAAAAAATCATTGCTGTCCGTACCCGGCCTGTTTACCAGGCTGAACAAAAGCGTAATGATTGGCTGGCTGATTGCCTTCGTCATCATGGGAGCAGCCTATGGATCGATTTATGGTGATATGCAGACTTTTCTCGAAAGCAATGAACTCATGAGCCAAATGTTCACGATATCCGGCGCTTCCATCGAAGAATCCTTCACCGGGACTATTATGATGGTCATGATTGGATTGGTTTCCATTTTGCCGATTGCGATCGTAAACAAACTGTTCTCAGAAGAAACGCGGCGGCATTTAAGTCAGCTTTATGCTACCAAGGTGACGCGAGCTCAGCTCTATTGGACGAGTGTCATTATGGCCATCGTTGCTGGAATCATGGGCATTTTGCTGGCGTCTAGCGCTCTTGGCGGAACGGCCATTTCTGCTATGGGTGACCGCTCGTCCATGAATATGTGGGATTTTCTCGTGGCTGGTTATAACTTTCTGCCATCCGTATTATTCTTTACGGGACTTGCCGCTTTGGCTTTAGGCTGGGCCCCAAGATTAGGGAAAGCCGTTTATGCATATCTTGGCTATTCTTTTGCATTAAACTACTTTGGCGGTATTTTGGATTTACCGGAATGGTTTGCGAAGACAGCCATTCAGAGCTGGATACCGCGGATGCCGGTAGATCCGTTTGATACGATAACCTTTATCACAATCTCGGTGATCAGTGTTGCCTTGATGGTTATGGGCCATATGGGATATGGCAAACGGGATATGGTGGAAGGAGCATAGAAGGAAGAATAAACCTCAACAAGAAAGATAAAACCTCGAGTAGAAAATACCAAAAACCAGATTCCTACAACTAGGAATCTGGTTTTATCTTCACGAAAACATAAATCAATCATGCTTCTTACGACAGATATGTATCATTTCTGAACGACCGAGAAGGAATTCGTTCTTTAAGCAGAATTACGTATAATCAGCGAGGCCTTGTAGGTTTTCACTATAGGAGCGGACTGCATTCCCTTCAATCTCCGGATGAGACATTCTGTCAGATCCTTCACCATATCGGAAATGCAATGGGTTAATGTGGTCAGTTCCGGATTCGTCATCAATCCTACAGGATGGTTATCACATCCGATGACGGACAGATCTTGCGGTACGGATATCCCCTTTTGCTTTGCTGCTTTCAGTAAACCAGTAGCTACAAAGTCACTGCCTGTGATTATGCCATCCGGCAAATGATCAGTAATCAACAATTGTTCTCCCAAGGCATAACCATCCTCCATCGTCACCAGACCCGTATAACATTGCGATTTCGTACAAGCAAGTCCGAATTGTTTATGGGCTAGTTCAAACCCTCTCCATCTTCGCTCCTGCAATGGTGTCAGGTGATCCATACAGAAACATAAATGGCGGCGCCCCTTGGATAGCAAATAGGCTGTCGCCTGAAAGATGGCATCTTCCTCATCCAATCGAAAGACATCGAGAAACTCTCCGTCCATCGCTTCGTTGCATATGATTCCAATGGAAGAACCTATATATTCTTTAATTTCTCTCTCCGAGAAATGGGAATGGGCAATTACGACGGCATCCATTTCCCGACGTAACAATCGGGTATACACATCACGTTCATATGCGGGGGATAATTCGGTCTGATAGATGACCAGCTGATACCCCTCTGAGCCTAAAGATCGACTTAATGCACTAACAAGCTGACTGAAAAAGGGATGCTCCACATCCGGGATAAGCACACCGATATGATTGCTTGCCTGTAGTCGCAGCTGAACACCCTGCGTATTGCGGACATATCCCAGCTGCTTAATCGCGTTCTGTACTTTTTGTCTGCTCTCATCCGATACATGTGGATGGTTGTTTAATACACGTGATACCGTTGACTTGGAGAGACCGCTTATCCGTGAAATATCCATTATGGTGGGCAATATGATCACCTCATCTAAAGTATTGACCTGGGAACGTTCCCTGCAACTATGATATCGTTAACAAACTGTAGGAGGAATGACCCACATGAAAGTCATCTATACCCCCACTGTAACCGAATACCTGATATTTTTTGATTTTGACGAAACCTATTACCCGCATGAATGTTTGCCTGAACAACTTAACATGGTTAACGAATTGGAACAATACCTCCAGCTGCTTGCCAGAAATCATCAAGTCAAGATAGCCTGGGTCACCGGAAGCAGTGTTCAGCAAATCCAAGCGAAAATGAAAATAGCCGGGATGACGCAGCTCCCCCATTTTATCGCGAGTAATCTGGGCACAGAGATGTGGGAGATTAAGTCTGACGGACATTGGGTCACTGTTCCATCCTGGACAGAGATTATTAAAGCATCCGGATTCTCTCGAAGAGATGTAGAAGATTTAATTAGCGAATTAAAATCAACATACAACATCGTCCTTCACGAACAGACTCAATTTGGTCAATCCGGATATAAAATGAACTACTATTATTATCCGGTATCCGCAGCCAGAACCCCATACGATCTAAACGTCATCAGACACCTGGCCGCAAATCACGGGATCGGCATTAATATCAATATTTGCAATCCCAAGGCGGGTGATCCGGAGCACGCATATGATGTTGATTTTATCCCCACAGGAACTGGCAAGAAAGCGGCTGTGCAATTTCTGATGGATTATTGCCAGGTGCTTCCTTCCAAAACATGGGCCTTTGGTGACAGTGGAAATGACATCGAGATGCTTCGGATGGTTGCCCATGGGTATCTTCTTCAAAACGCAACGGCAGAGGCCAAGTCATACCACAACAACGTCGCCCCTTATCCTTATGCCGAGGGAATATTGCATGTATGCAGAAATTTCTTTGGCGAGTAGCTCAAATGGTTGCGTTGATCAGCTAGTATCCAATACAGATATTGCTATTATTGGCGACAAAAAACAAAGCGGCTGAATGCTATTGATCCAGCTGCTTTGTTTTCTTCAGGTTATTTTTACTAAGATTAAAGAATGGGGACAGGGCTAAATTATTGATGTTGTGTCATCGAACAAGGGGTGCTTATTGCCAAATGACTTTATCTCCGAGCTAGTATCATTGGTTTGTTCGCCCAGCATGGGTTACAAAAAAATATATACACGATCATATAAAAAAACATTTCCCATTGGACAATAAGTTCATTCTTGATTTTGGATCAGGTTTGTCTGTAATTCTGCGTTACGTTAGGCTCTAGGGTTATCTATGCATCTTCTTTGAACTTGCGTTTAGGCCTTGTGAGTTCATAACTATGCCTTACCATGTCATGAAGATCCTCTTCCGGAAGCTCGCCATCCAGGATCACGGTATTCCAGTGCTCTTTATTCATGTGATATCCTGGCTGGACTTCCTTAAAAGCCTGCCGAAGAAAATCGGATCGTTCAGGATCACATTTCAGGTTGACGCAAAGATGGCCATCTCGGTTAAATATCAAGGCAAAAATCTTTTGGTTCCCTTTATGGCGTATGGCCGTCCAGCCTTCTCCGAAAGGTTGATCTTCATACGAGCCTGGATAAGACAAGCCGTGTTCGATGAATTCTTCGATTGTCATGCCGATCTACTCCTTCCTCCCGTTCTTATCGACCAAGTCCGTATTCCGCGTCCAAAGAACGCTAGCTAGGCTAGAGCCTCGCAAATGTAATGTAATCGATCTGAACAGGCTCTGCTGATTCGAGCCGAAGTGCCCGGTTGATCTGTCCCCGGTGATATTGCCCGTGTAGGAGGACCTGCAACAGGATGTCACGAACTGATGTTTGGAATGGAACCCCACTCTGGTTCGTATAGTCGACCATCTCGTCCAACTCGGATTCCTTGAGCCCTTCCATATAGACACGATATTGCTTGGCATTATCCTCAAACATCGTCCGGATCTCCGTCAGGTTCGCGGCTTCCTCCCACAACACATATTGCATGCTGCCCTTGCCCTGCAATCGGGACAGCCAGACTTGTTCTGCCACCGCGACGTGCCGAACCAGCTTAAGAAGGTCCTTGTCCTTCGTTCCACTTTCCTCAAGCGCCTCCAATATCCGTCCGTCGGCCCAGTACATGTGCTCCATCATGCATTGGATTGTCTTCACTTCGGTCTCCTCCTGTTCACAATTATGATCATAATCATTCAACTGGATAACCATTATTCTGTGAATTCCTTGTTAGTGTAACTTAACGGGGAGAAACGGGAGAACTTCCTAATCAAACAACAGCCGAACTTGTTGTGGCCGGCTGCCGCGGATATGGTTTACCATTTCTTTTTCTTCTTCTTCCCATATATAGCTTGCTTCAGCATGTCGGTTCCGTCTTTTCTGATAAAAGGAATGGTTGCAATGCCTAACACGACGATATAGATAAGTGCAGCCGTAAAACAAGCTGAAGTGATTTTGGTGACGTGGAATAAGCTCGGCGTATCCGTATAATCGCAAATGATTTTCAATAGGAAGATGTTCAAGATTACAGAGAGCAAAGAAACGAATCGGGAAATGAACAATTTCCCTTCATTTTCAAGTTTCTGAGCACGAAGTATCAGCGACCAGAATAAGGATGTCCACATATAATATAGAATAACAATCACAGACCATATAAGTAAGAAAAAACCATAGATTACCATCAGCATAACCACTACGTCCCTCTGTTCCCTCTACGGTGTTTCCTCATTACTTGTTTGCTTCTGTACGTTCATTCATCTTTAATGGTTAGGTATCCAATGGAGCTTATGTATTGTTGCAGGTATATTGCCTGCTCTATCTTCACCTATTTCCTATTCACGTCATTTTACCGCAGTTCCGTTGTTATGATCAATATTCAAAGCCCGGCATTTTCGTTTTTCTCTTTCCCGCGTAGCAGGATAGTTCCATAATTTCGCGAAATACTCTATTGTGAAGAATGTTTTAGGAGTTCGTAGATCGATGTTGGGACATGACCACCAAGCTACTGATCCTTTAATAGAAGAGGTGAACTTCAATGGCACAAGTAAAGATTTATGGAATCTATGAGTCCTTAAAACCATGTCAGAAACAATTTTCTGAGATCCTGCATTCTTGTCTTATGGACGCATTGCAATTACCTGAAGAAAAAAGGTTTCAACGTTTCATTTTTATGAATAAAGATGATATTTACTTCCCTAACGATCGATCAGAAAGGTATACCATCATTGAAATAAGTATGTTCGAAGGCAGATCGGCTGAAGTGAAAAAGAAGTTAATCCGTTTGATTTTTAAGAGAGTCCAGGTGCTCGGGTTTGATGTTAATGATATTGAGGTCACTATTTTCGAGACACCTAGAAGTCATTGGGGAATAAGAGGTTTGCCGGGCGATGAGTTATCACTAAATTATAAAGTTGATGTTGAAAACCAAGCGGATTAGAAGAACTGATACAGCCCCTCTTGGAAGAACAAATACTCTTCCTCGGTGATCGTCAACCGGTCATATGCCTCCAAGAATATGTCTTTATCTCCTGTTTGATCAAATACACCCTGCTTGGGTCTAATAGCTAATGCGATATCAAATCGTGGATCGCCAAAGGCCGCTCTTGGCCAATCGATGATGCCAACAACTTTATTGTGCTTTATCAACACATTATTCGTGTGATAATCTCCATGAATGAACGTGTTTTCTATCGGTTGCAGGGGTGTATCCCTTAACCGCACTAGAAGCTCTTCCGTTCCAGCCACTTCATAATTCTTCAAGTTATGGCCTGCTTGTGTAAACATGGAGTCTAACCAAGAGATATCGCTCTGGCGGTGCAGATTAGCGGGGCACTTCGTATCGTGGATTTGTTTTAAACTAAGTCCATACTCAGCAATCACGCGCTCTCTATCTTTAGGATCAGGCTTCCCAGCTAAAAAATGCCTTAAACTAATGCCTTCGATATAATCCATGAGCAACCATCTTGACTTGCCTTGTTCATGAAAAGCATGCACCTTAGGTACGGGGATGCCGGCAGACGAGATACTTTGTAATGCGTTGTACTCCTCTAGCAACCATTCATTATACAGTTCATGCTCCGTTTTTTTAATAATGAATTGATGCTCACGGGTTTCAATTTTTATAACGAGCGATGTATGTCCTTGCTGGGGCAAGGATATCTTATGAATCGATCCGATTTGATCTAGCAAATAGATAGGAATATCCGTTACGTTCATTGTTCTCTCCTCTGCTTGTCGCCCTTTCAGCTATCTATCGGACACCGGCTAATATAATTTCTTGCGAGTCTTTCTCGCTACAATTCTTCTGGTTACATATAATGAAATGCCTATGGATATCAGAAGAGTTAGGAGACTCCTTAAATAAACATCTGAAATAATCGAAAACACAATCCCGCTTACAAAGACTTGAATGATGATGAGTAAAACAATGAAAACGGCTAATGCGTATAAGCTCTTCTTGATCTGCGGCAAAATATAGTTCCTCCCTATCTTCTTCCTGCGGTGTGTACGATCCGACTTAACAGCCATACTAATAATGAAAGGCCTATAAATAAAAAATAGGTATTAACGTTGAAATACTGATTGTTGATGTGGATGGATAGTCCCGAGGATATCGAATGAATATACTCCCAATCGACAGTTCCATACTGCTGCGCGTATATTTCGGCCAAGAAATCTCGATAGTTACGAAAGCTGATGATTTGAACATACACACCGATCACTTGATGACCAATAAGAAGCACGGACATGATTATGAGATTTTTCAACGTAATATGCGTATGACGAAATACTTTAAACCATTGAGATATCAGGACGATAAATAAAACGACCAAAGGCACAAACAGCAGTATGGCCGGATTCCCGTTACCCGAAATCGTACCTGGCCTTGTCGTCATGGAGTTTCCAAATATGAATATGAGGAACACAATAGATAGCGTAATAAGCAGATAGATTATAGTTCTCATCTTTCCTCCTGAATCTCTACAACAGTTCCTGTATCTGGGATATCCCCTAACCTATGAAATGACTTACAGAAAGAAAACAGTCTTAACAACGTTGCAAAGACTGTTTTCCAATCGTTCCTCTATGCAGTGCGATTAGCCACTCGCGTGTATATGTTGATCAATATATTAATGACAACCCCATAAAATATGAGAACCAGGCTATAATGCAGGTCTTCCACTATTCTCTGCACGCTGCCCATATTGGATAAGAAAACTAAACCATATCCCACTGCGATCGCAATCGAGAATGATTGTATTAAACTTCCCATGTTCTTTAGACGCTCACTCCATTCATATAATCATAAAAACTTATAACTATCACCTAAAATATTCTACATATGATGAATAGTTCCTTCTTCAATCGAACGTGCCTGCACCGTGTTATACGCAGAAGTAGGCCGTCTAAACGTGCTTCTGATCCCGCGTTCTTATTGCGCCGTAGCTCAAAGGGGCAACTTCTTGATCCTACCATCAGTCCCAATGATTAAACACAATATCCTTGATTTTAACAGGTTTCCAGTAATCAATTTGCTTAAGTTCGTCCTTATCCAGTTCCTTTGTCAGATCATCCGTCAGCAATGCTTCTAGGACATTGAATCGTAATAGAACATATTGGTTAAACGATGTGGTGTGATTCCAAAAACGTTCTCTATGCGCTACACCATTAAACCGATTATCCGCTATAAATTCGACATTTCCATCTTCGTACTTCGTGGCCATCGCTACGAATGGATAGTGTTTGTTCATTAGTACATATACGAATTGCTCATCCCCACGTAATTCCCCAACATAGTAGTTATGATGATATGTGCTTACCATTTCAAAGGTCTGGAATCCATGTTCCATCAGTAATTGATAGCACAGCTGTTTGAATTCTTTTTCTGTAACTGCAGCTTCCGAATCAGATCGGCCAAATCCAGTTATACCCCGGGGCAACTTCTGCATTTCATATGTCCTTTCATTTCTGATACGATCTTGCTGAATCGCCCTTGCTATTCTTCTGCTATATCTTTGCTCGTTCTGGTTGGGTTATTATATCTTCTCTCAAAGGTTGACCATCTAATCCATCCGACAGTTATTCCGATTAAGATAGCAACTGTTATAAAAGCAACAATATCGCTACGATCCATTTCCTTACTACTAGTCATGTACAGAGTTGCCCTGATTAGCGAGATAAAAAGTATACCGTAGGTTACCCAACGAAATATATATGCCCATTTACCTTTGCTTCGGATATTACTCCATTTTCCCCACTCCTGTTGATCTAGTGAGTTCACAATCTATTCCCCCCTAAGATTATATCGGTTTTTAGTTTTAAAAATTCAGGAAGGAGCTGTCCCTCAGTCATCCACGATAACTTTTGAGACAGCCCCTTTTTGAAATCTTGTTTATACTGATCTAATTAAAACGATGACGACATGCACAATAAATATGATTGCGGTCATTCCAACTGCATTAATCAATACGTTTTTAATATTAAACTTTTTTTGACTTAATTGAATTAAGACATTAGCAATCAACATAGCGCTAAACACACTTAACATTGTAAAACTACCGATATAGTAAAAATCTTGAAAACTAAGACCAGCCAATGTCTTGTACCTCCATTATGCTGAATCAGCGTTGACTACATTTTAAATCTTTATATCCCAACTGTCCATGTTTTATAAGTTACGCTTCCTGAAGGGCTTATTGTGAAACGAGTACGATAATGCCAAGTATTATCCTTTCCTGTTTTACTTAGATAGACGATAACTTCTTTGGTTCCAGCAGCTGGAACTGGAGCAGCTATAATATCTCCCCAAAGTGGTACTTCATTAGCTAACATCCAGGCCCCAGCTCCTAAAGCCCAATTTCCATAAGGGAATGGTTTTTGATTTCTGAACTTGTCCATTAATTTAGCCATATAAGGATTTTTTCCGGCAACTTTATAGGTTAGATAAGTACCGTAACCAGTAGTAAATGTTTGAGTGAATTTTCCCACGGCTGCATTAAACCAACTCTGTGTAGCTTGTTCTTGATAATAGTACAAATCAGGTCTCGTAAACACGGCGAACTGACCGTCCTTTATCGTATACTCTAAAGCAACACCATTAACAATGGTAATTTTGTTTGTAGACAATTGAACAGGCGCACCAAATCTTGAACATGCTAGTCCAATGTCACCTGTTAATTGAGGTGTATCCGGTTGGCTGTAGCATCCAATATCATCAGCAAAAGGAGTTGCTTTATCATTTTCGGCAAAGAAGCTTGCATCTGTTGAACCTGTCTTCTGGTTAGCTATTTTTCCTTCGTTAAGTTCAGTCTTTAAAACATGAACTCCTTGAAAGTTTACATCATTTCTAGAAACGCTATCTTCAGCGGAGACACTGCTCGGAAGTATAATTGAAGCAAAAAGTGTTGTAACAGCAAGTAGTAGAATTCCAGATTTCTTAAATTTCAATATAATCCAACCTCTATTTCATATTTACCCTTGCATCATTGATAATCAAGTACTCCTTTCGTCTATAATTAAGGGTCTAAATATAATAACAACAATAAACGATAAAAGTTTCTATTTTTTTCTTTTAAATCTAATAAAAGGTTTAATCTTATTCTAGATATATAATGATCAAATCAGGACCACCCGTCCAACGGGTGTTTTTTTGTTTCGCACGCTTCGCGAGCCCAACTGGCTAAAGCCACTAATAAAAAGAGCACCGACCACGGTGCTCCGTCTATCCTTTATTCTGCACTTATCACGAGAAGCTTCTGTTCAAATCCTCAGCGCTCTTCCTTTTTAGCTAGCCGGATCTGTTCAAACTGATCTATACTTATTCCCTTCTTTTCTGCAACATAAATTACTTCAACTATATCTGCCAACTCTTCTATTTGCTCATCATCATTTGCCTCATAGTATTCCTTTAGTTCCTCTTGAAGCTATAGGTTTTGCCCTTGCTTCCCCGTGGTTTTGCGCCCTATGTTCTTTGTCTTTCCGCCCTTGCGTACTTTCGCCAAGGGAGAGGCATTACGAGCGACTAGCCCAAAGGCCCGTCCGCTTTGAAAAATCGTTCAATGTTTCTCTCAACCTCGGCATCAGCTAAGAGCGGAGGCGCATGGTGTGGCTTGCTTCTCGCGTCAATGATGACATTATCGCAGCCCCAATGCTTAAATTCAATCGACTCATTGACCCCGTACAAATCATGGGACGGATTGCTGCGGGTAAAGGTGGTCCAGACAAAATTAGCAATAGACGCACTGGTGAATGTGCTGTCATCACAGACAACCATCATAGGGCAATCAGGAAGCCCTCCCTGCTCTATAACCGCATCACTCAGCTGCTTCATAAAGTCCGCGCATTGCTGATAATCGAGGAAAGGCTGTACCGCTTGGACTGCCACGATTCCTGGCAATACAAGACGGGGATTGGTGACGAGAGAATGCAGCTCCTGGATAGTCGCAGGAACCTCAGTACACAGCTCTCTTTTCTTATCTCCAGCTGCAGCAAACACTACCTTGCTCCCGGTATTTAACCCGGTACCCGAATAATCCAAAGTGTCGATGGTCGTATTCGTCTGAAAATGCAGGTCTCTTCGCAAATCGATCCGTTCCAGAATGTAACGGAAGAACGCAGCCTCATCATGCGTATCGAGCGGCTCCTCTTCCTGTGCAGCTATGAATAAATACTTGGCCAGGCTAAGCTGGTTCGTCCCCAAAATTCGATTAGCAATCGTTAAAATTTCCGCAGGCTGTTTGACCTTCTGGTAAGGAGTGTACCGTTCACTGCCAATAGCAAACAGCAGCGGATGTACACCGGCTGCATCAACAGCATGAACCTCTCTAACCCCCGGAATTTCCTGCTGTATTGCCCCTCCCGTCAGCTCATGTATAAGCGCACCAAAAGACGTATCCTCTTGAGGCGGGCGGCCGACGACCGTGAAAGGGAAAATCGCGTTCTTGCGGGCATATACCTTGTGAACCCTCATGACCGGAAAATCATGCACTAAGCTGTAATAGCCCAAATGATCCCCAAATGGCCCTTCCGGCTTCGTCTCATGGGGATATACTTCGCCAGTAATCACGAAATCCGCATCATGACTAATGCAATAACCGTCCACATAGCTGTAGCGGAAATGACGGCCGGCCAGCAGTCCTGCAAACGTCAATTCACTCAAGCCTTCAGGAAGCGGCATGACGGCAGACAGCGTATGAGCTGGCGGACCGCCAATAAAGCAGCTTACCTTCAATGGCTGCCCTTTCCTCGTGGCCTTTGCCTGATGTATACCAATCCCCCGATGAATCTGGTAGTGCAGGCCGACCTCCCGATTCATCTCGTAGTCATTGCCGCTAATCTGAATCCGGTACATTCCCAAATTTGCGTTCATAATTCCCGGTTTGTCCGGGTCTTCGCTGTATACCTGAGGCAATGTGATGAAGGCGCCGCCATCATCAGGCCAATGCTTGATCTGCGGCAGATCGGAGATCGATATTTCCTCAAAGTCCTCGGGGAGCCCGTTCCTCTTCAGAGGCAGCGCTCTTCTGGCGGCGAACCCGGTCCCCGCATATTTAAACGGATTCTTTAATGCCTTCATCGGGTCATTTCGAACGCCGATAACCGCTTGAGTCGTTTCCCATGTATGGCGAAAAATAAATTTGCTGCGTTCGATCGTGCCGAACAAATTGGACACCGCGCGATATTTGGATCCCTTTACCTTTTCAAATAATAATGCAGGTCCTCCAGCCTCGTACACCTTCAAGTGAATCGCTGCCATCTCGAGGTGCGGATCCACTTCATCGCGGATTCTCACGAGGTGCCCGTGCTTTTCCAAGTCATCTATACACTGCTCCAACCATTGATAGCTCATCGATGAATACCCCATTCTTTTCACTCTATATTTTCTTGTTCTATTATCTCATATTTTATGGAGTGGGGGCACATGAACATGGTGCAATTTTGTGTATTTCCTTCCGGTTCTCTATGGCTACTATGCCCTTTCCCGTGAGCATAAAAAAATCAGAAAACACTGCCTACTGTAGATTTCTAAAAAGGGGGCGAGGCGGTAAACCATCTAAATGGTACAAAGGTAATCCTAAGACTTCAGAGAGTTTACTGGAAAAAGTAGATTTCCCTGATCCTCCGATCCAATTATCATTATTCTTTTCATTCGTGTTCTCCTGGCTATTAATGGTTTATAATATCACTTTATTCACGAACCCGAGAACCTTAAGGCAGCTTCAACTGCTGTCCCGCCTCGTGAATGCATTGTTATATGATGTTAATGCCTTCCTTGTTATGCCCCCAAGATCATCCTTAAACCAGGTGCTTGAAAACTAAAGGTATTCAGCTTAATAAAGGTACATTCTTTCTCCCTAGCGATTTTTTCTATTTCCATTAACAATGTTGAGCCATGCCCTAGATGCCTTTGTGTCTCATCGATCCATAAAATATCAACTTCGAGCCAATTCCAACACAAAACACTAAGCACTCCACCAATGATCTGATTATCTGCGTCTTTAATGTTAAGATTAATCTCTTCATATCTATTCTTAATATCATCTGAAAGTTGACTAGCATTGAACTCTATAAGTTTAGTTCTAACATATTTGCTTTCTTCTTCTGTGCTTTCAGATATCATGTGATTGAACATGTTAATCCTCCGAGTCTATTTGGGCTCTTTTGTGGGACTTAAGGCGAAGAAGTCGCCGGGCGCGATGCGCTTAGTCGGTGCGGATGTGTCCGGCTGATTTCCCCTTCCACGCTACTGGCAAATACTTCTCAGATTCCACTTCTAACTTCTGCCGGACCAAGGCTCGAATGGCCCGAAGCTTAAACATTCGGAACAAACATTCATGTACTTTAATATCAGTCATATTTCCAAACAAGTTCTCCCCTTCTAATCTTTGCTGCATATATTATTTGCCCGGTGTGATAATGCATTTCTCTAATCATTGCTATCATAAGATTAAGAACCGTTGTCTCATTATTTACCTGGCTATATGTGAGAGGTGGACGATTGATAAACGGTTGTGATAACAACAATTCAGGGTTTGATTTGAGGTGTTCGAGATAGAGAATGATAATATCAAATGCTTCTTTTGTCATGTTGTAAACTTGATCTTTAGAATATTGGAGTCCACGCTCAAACTCCTTGTCTCTGTCCCTCGTGTCTGGAATATCATATAAGATTGTTTCTATTCTAGAATGAACACAACCTCGAATATGAGCAACTATATTAGTAATACTATTACTTTCAGAGTTAGGCACCCATGTTAAATCATCCTCTGACAATTGTCCAATCGCTTGGAGAGTCCATTTCCTCTCCGAGTTAAACTTAATCAACATACTTTCGATTACTTCATTTGCAATTTCCATGGGCAACCCCCCGACTAGCGATTTTGATAACCTTAATTTATGGTAGTTTCATATTCTATGTATTATTTTATATTTTTTGCTGATTTCCGATAACGTTCCAGGCATTCACGAATCCTCACTGGCTTAAGTGAGCGAAGCGAGCGGGTCCGATGGACTTAGCCAGTGCAGGGTTGTCCGCCTGCTTCTTCTTCCTCGAAAATCCTCGGGCAGACCAAGATAAGCAACAGCTTCCTGCAGCGTGAATGCAGTGTTATATGATGCCTCGGGCTTCGTCGAATCAGCTCTCAAAGTACACTTTTGTTAATTTCTTGGGAGCAACGATACCCCATGCATTCCTAATTAGATTAATTACTTCTTCGTTTTTTGCTGATTTAAGATCAATGTGCATGTAATTTAAGTTTGAAAATGAGTCCGGAATCTTGTATGTTTCAGGACTCATGCTTGTATATAAATGCCTTTCTTCTTTCGTCGTTTTAATTGTAATAGTACTCATATCATCTTGTATGACTACAAAGATCTTATTATTGATTCTAAATGAAGGTTTTCCCCAGTGCTCCACTTCTACTGTTCCAGGCAAAGATAGCGCAATTTCTCGTATTTCTTCTATTTGCATCATCTAAAACTTCCCCTTTATCTTTCCAGAGGTTTCGCATAACGTTCGTGTATTCATGACGTCCGACGAAATCGGATGTGTCTGCTGATATCCCTCTTCGAATTTCTTCCTGCAGGCCAAGGCTCCCTCAGGAGCCGATGCGTGAATATGGTGTTATATGAACCGGAAGGAGGTGCCGCACACCCTCCGAAATGCCGATAAACCCTTATGTATCAAGGTATTTGGGGTATTCTTAAATAGCCCTAACCTGCTGCAAATAACCCGGTTTTTCGTGAAAGTTATACGAAACCGTATATCCAATAGTTATACGAATCCCTTTCCCCTACTTCGTATATCCATTTCGGTTCGCATAACTCCTTAGGGAGGATATGCGAAGTGCAAAAGAATGATCACTTCTCACCAAGTGCTGACTGGCACGATGCCGTCCGGCTTTTTCTTCAAGACTGCAAATCTCGAAACTTAACCAACGCGACCATTCGTCGTTACCGCAACGGTCTGGAAAAGCTCCATCAGCACCTGGCCTTACAAAAAATGCAATGGTCCGACCTGGCCCCTGCGCTCCTGACCCATTACGTCATACCGAGTATGCTGGAGGAAGGGCTCTCACTCCGGACAGTGAATTGCAATCTGTGCATCTACAAGGAATTTTTCAAATTTCTCTGCGGAGAAGGACTGGCAGCATCCGATATTGGAGTCTGGTTAAAGCCGTTTAAGCTTCAACCAGCTACGGCTCATACTTTTACGGACGAGCATCTGCAACACTTATTTGCCTTACCGAACCGCTCCACCTTTACTGGCCTGCGCAATTACGTGATGATGTTGACGCTGCTTGATACCGGCATCCGTTTGAAAGAATTGGCCAAGCTTCAAACTTCGGATGTCTTGACGGAAGAAGCTTCCCTTCGGATTGTACAAGGCAAAGGTCGAAAAAGCCGCCTTGTCCCGATTCAACGGCTCGCCATAAACGCCTTGAAGCGTTATATGCAAGAACGCGGGGCGCTCGGGCACCAGTACCTTTGGATCACTCTGGAAAATGAACCCTTCCAAACAGGCGGCATCCGGATGATGATTTCCCGTTATTGCGCCGCTGCCAACATTCAAGGCATTCAATGCTCCTGCCATACATTCCGGCATACATTCGCCAAGAAATATATAATGAATGGCGGCGACATTTTCACGCTGAAAAGCATCCTAGGTCATGAGCGGATCGAAACGACGGAAATGTATGTGGAGCTGTTTGCGCGTGACTTGAACATGCAGCACGAGAAGTACAGTCCGATCGAGCATCTTGCCGAGGAACTCCCCTTCTTTCATGTAAATGAAAGCGAGGTGCATGTTTAATGAGCGGTAAGCGTCGGCAAAACACACTCGCAAGCATTGAGAATCCAAGTGTGGTAAAGCAGCAATTAAGCTTCGATGAATTGCTACAATCTTTTATTCTCGATTATATTACCTGCACATAAATAAGAAACCAGCCACCATTCTGCGGTAGCCGGTTCTCCTCTGAAACCAAAACCATATACACTAAACCAATAGATGCTACCAACTTCGCTGATGATGGGATGCCATAGCTTCAGCTTTCGTGGCATGGACGGTGCCGAACGGATGCTCTGGCGGAGCGTAGATGACGTATACCTTCAAGGGTTTATTTCCGGTATTGGTCAGATTGTGCCACTTTCCGGCAGGGATCATAATGGCATAATCCTTATAGGCTTCAGTCTGGTAATCCAGATTATTTCTAGAATCCCCCATCTGAACCAGGCCCTGCCCCTCTTCAATTCGAATAAATTGATCCGTATTAGGGTGGACTTCTAACCCGATATCACTTCCGACGGGAATGCTCATCACGGTTACCTGGAAATGCTCCCCCGTCCATAAAGCAGTACGGTACGTATTGTTCTGTTTCGTTACTTGTTCGATGTTGATGACAAGCGGTTCTTTTCCATAGTCCTTTATTTCCGTCCCATGCCAAGAGCTAAACCGCTCATTGACATAGTAGGGCGGATGCACCGGTGGAAAACCCGTAACATAATGAGGATAGCGATATGGCTGATATAGTTGCCAAGGGTAATAGGGATATGTTGGGTTCATGAATGCTTGAGGCACAGCATGCATCATTTTTTATTTCCTCCATTCTGAAATACTCCATCATATGCCTAATGTTAGAAATCGTAGCTTGCCTAGGCAAAAATGATTTTCTATGTGGATCATTTGCTTGGATAACCTTGCTTAAACACTGAAAAACAACTACCCGGCTGGTATGTAGCATGATTAAGATGAATCCAGCGATATTAATCCGGAGGAGAAACGCCTCATAAAGGAGGTGAAACGTATGACCAAGTATTCGAATGAAGAGATCAGAAGCATTGTCCAAAAATTATAAATAAATTCTCCACACTGGTATATCAAACAAGTTTGGAGGGTAACCTTTTTACTAAAAATGATTAATTGAACTTGGAGGTTTCTGCATGAAGGACCATCTCATTATTTTGATTAGAAGTTTTTCAGCATTCATAATCCTAATGCTAATAGCTAGAGCACTAGGAAAACAAACCCTCTCCAACATGAACTTTCATGATTTCGTAACAGCAGTCATATTGGGAGCTATAGCAGCCAACTTTGCATTTAACGAAAAAATAGAAGTTACCCACTTGTTAATAGCATTGTCTGTTTTTACAATTACTTCTTATATTTTATCAAAGTTACTCTTGAAATTCAGGAAATTTAAGATGTGGACAGAAGGAACACCCACCGTCCTCATTGAAGGTGGGTTAATTTTGGAAGACAATATGAAAAAAAATAATATGACAATGGATTCTTTGAACGAACAGCTTCGCCAGAAAGAGATTTTTAATATAGAAGATGTGGAGTACGCTCTCCTTGAGATCAACGGTAAACTATCTGTTCAAAAGAAAAAGGAACAGCAATTCGTGACATTAAAAGATCTACAGTTGAATGCAGGTAGCAATGCCAAACAGTTCCCAATTGAGCTTGTAATCGACGGGCAACTTTTAAACGACACTTTAAAAGCCAACCATATTCCCGAATCTTGGCTTTTGTCCCAACTGAAGGTACGTGGCAAAAAGTTAGAGGAAGTATTCTACGCCGTATAAGGCAGCAATGGTCAACTTTATGTGGATGATTATAAAGATAAAATTCAGCATCCAATTGATGTAGAATAAGCGTTAACTTTCGTTAATGGCTACCTGAGATCCAACGTAATGGGTCTGTCAATCTTTTTGTGTAAACCCATTTCAAGCAATCCCCCCGAGGGGGGATTTGGCGTTTCTAACGTAAGTAGTTGCTGACCCGATCCGGAAAGAAAACCGAAAGCTGGAGCAGCATCTGTCCCCAGTTTTGGACGCGGCCTGTCCATTTCCGGGTCACATCCATCGTGGCCAGATAGAGCATTTTCAGCAGTGCCTCATCGGTGGGGAAAATACTCTTACCCTTGGTCACCTTGCGAAGCTGTCGGTGGTAACTCTCAATCATATTTGTGGTGTAGATGAGTTTGCGGATCTCAGGTGGGTACTTAAAAAAAGTTGCCAGCTCCCCCCAGTTGCTGCGCCATGAGCGGATAATGAGCGGATACTTGGCGCCCCAGACTTCCTCGAAGCGGTCCAGTTCAAGCAGCGCTCCTTCCTCTGTTGCAGCCTTGTAAATGGGCTTCAGGTCAGCGGTGACTTTCTTCAGATCTTTGTACGACACGTAGCGAGTGGAATTACGGATTTGGTGGATGATACACTTTTGGATTTCGGTCTTTGGATAGCAGGCCGCAATCGCTTCGGAGAAGCCATTCAGATTGTCTACACAGATAATGAGAATGTCTTGAACACCACGATTTCGCAGGTCATTTAGGACACTTAACCAGAACTTACTGGATTCATTCTCCCCGATCCACATGCCGAGTACATCCTTGTTTCCGTCCAGGTCGATGCCGATCACCATGTAGGCCGCTTTGTTTACAATGGCCCCGTCCTGCTTCACTTTGAAGTGAATCGCATCCATGTAAACGACCGCGTACACGCCTTGAAGCGGCCGATTCTGCCATTCCTTAATGAGAGGTACGATTTTGTTGGTCACATTGGAAATGAGCGTAGGCGAGACTTCGATGCCATACAGGTTTTGCAGATGGTCTTGAATCTCTCGTGTGCTGACACCTTTGGCGTACAGGGCGATGATTTGATCTTCGATGCCGGTTACATTCTTCTGGTGCTTCTGCACAACAACCGGCTCAAACTCACCGAGTCGATCCCGTGGAACCGTAATTTCCTGCTCTCCGTATTCGCTGACTACCGACTTCTTGCTCTTGCCATTTCGGCTATTTGACGTCATCTTGGCTTTGACCTCATGCTTTTCGTAGCCTAAATGCGTATCGAGTTCTGCTTCCAGCATCTCTTGAAGCGTTTCAGCAAACCGTTCTTTCAGGGCGTTCTGCGCGTCTTGTGCCGTTACCAGCTTGTTCTCCTTAATGAAGGATCGTAATTGCTCTTTCGTCCAAAGTCCCATGTATTCTCCCCAACCTTTCTATTACTTTCCATTTTAATAGATTTGGGAGTTTACACAAACTATTTTACAGACTCGATTTAGCTGATAATTTTGACAAATGGATACCAACAATTGCATTTCTCATTTCAGCAAGCTGATTAAAGTCATTTTCAAATTGACTTAGATAGTTCTTGTTTTTCATGAGTTTCGACATATCAATTGCAAACTTCAATTTAAACTTCATTTCTTTGACAATACCTCTTATCTTAATGATATCCTCAGTGGTTTGCATAAGGTATTTGGGCTTGGAACTCTGTCTTTGGGGACCATTTACCAGTACTAATTTCATGTCCTTATATTTTCTCATTGCTTTTTCCAAAATCCGATATTGTGCAAAAAACTCCTCCTCGTTATACTCTGGTGTACGCAGTGGAGGTAGTAGTTCTAACGTAATCGGCGCACCATGCTTTACAAATGTATCGCATAAATTTTGAATAACTAGGTTCAGTTTCGCCGCGTCCTTCCAGAACACATCATTATCTTTGTCATATTGCAGTCTTAGAATGTAAGCACCTTTTGGATGCTCTTTAATGAGCCCTGTCGTTGTTACAAAAAACGATATGGAATTTTGTATATCTTCTGGATAATCCAGGTCTTTAGATTTGACAGGAATCAAAATGTTCATTGGCCCAACGATACTTACTCTGCCTGTAGAAACACAAAGATTCACATACTCTGGCCAATAATCGGTATCGTGAACATCCTCAAAAATCCACACATACATAATAAGCATTTCCAATTCGCCCTTTCGCCCATCAATAAATGGTCTGTGGCGATTGTCTTCATACATCTCATCAATGTCAAAAGGATTATTATTATATCTGTGATTGTACCGATTGATATAATAAAATTGCTCCTGCTCTCTATTGTAAATGAGTTCAACATATTCTTCGTAATAAGGTCTAATATAACTCTCAGCGAATTGGAATAAATTCACTTTATAAACGCGGTAAACCTGTTTAACCCAAGCAATCAACGAGCTATCCAAATATTTGAACCCAGAGATTGAAGGCTGTTCGTTGTCATTCTCTCTAATTTCTTCGGTTAGAACAATAAGTCTGTCTTTGTATTGTTCGATCCCTTTCCCTTTCATTTTGTGGCTGGTGCAAAATTTATCTACAGCGTTTTCATAATCCTCTTTGCAATTAAACAGATCCACATATTTGAGTTCATCTAACCATGATCTGAAGGTTTTATCGATTCGACTTTTCGTTCTTTTGTAATAATCAATAATAAAGTCTTTACTTCTTGGAAAACCACTACCGATCTCCTGTTCAATTTTCAGTGCAGACTGTTCAATTTTAATCCTCTCATAATCAAAGGCTTCAGGGTCAAGATACGTATTAAAATAATCCATCACATACTTAATTACGGTTGTCATATTCTCAGCGTGGTTTTGAAAATTAAACTCATTGAGTTTATCTTTCTTCTTCATTTTTGCGATATACTGTTCTACGGGAAGCATCTTCCTTTCTCCTTTCATTATCAGTAAACTACAAGAAATAAGAACTCTATTAAAAGAAAATAATTTGTTTGGGATGGTATAGATTTCCCTTTATATTTAGAAATCTCATTCTCCTTGTTCCTTCCTGATCTTGCTTGATGTATACCTTCGACTCGTTTACCCGAAATTTCGAATAGACAGCCACATGGTTAAGATTTGAATTAGACTGAATATAGTTGAGTATTTTATCATTTTGTATGACCAATTCTACAGCAATCAAATTAAGGATTCCATTTTCATCAGGGTCTGCCCAGGGGAACCGAAGTTTGATGACGTGAAACTTAAATTTCTCATTCGGTGGTTCAATTTCTTTTATGGTTCCTTCTAGGCACAGTGGGTGGGTAACCTTATTCCTTTTTATATAGGTATAACATGTCTTGAAATCATCGGAAGTGTAATAAAATCGACTCCATCGAATCGTCTGCTTACCATATTGCAAGGTTATAAATTCTCTGAGTTCATCATTCGTTTCTGTTAGCGAACGGAGTTGCATAATTTTCTGCATGGTCGAAAGATAGGAATTCAACTTCCCCTGGTTGGTATAGACTTTTGCTGAAGGTTTTGAAATCCGAGGGTCGGACTTTTCAGATTCAGATTTATCTTTGACTAATTGAATTAACGTTCTGAGTGACTCATCAATGATGTTGAGTCGAAAGCTATAGCTGCCCTCTTCAACAGCACGAAGAATGTTATCATCTGAGTCCCTCGCAATGAGCTTAACTTGGCCTAACGTATTGTATTTGCATTCATTCAAATGCGGTTTATCATTTGAAGCAAGACGAAAGTAAGGAGCTACCAAGACCGTTTTATCGACATACTTTTTCTTATATGCATCTACATAGATTACTGGAACACGGCAATCCTGGGTTTCGCAAAACAAGAAATCGTTCATTTCCTTATCAGCATTATCAATGCTAACTATTGTATCTTTCGTTTTATAATAAGCCTTGGGCATCTTTGTTCCCATCTAGTAAGCCCCCTTTTTTACTATAACATTCAGGTAACACTTAGATATCAGTTCTACAAAACCGGGCACGTTCCTTCAATAATTCTGTAGAAGCTCGAGTAAAATCAAACTGCAACTGTAACCTGAGTATATCCTGGCTGATAAAAACAATGATATGCGTGACGCGTGAAAAAGGAGAAGTAAAAAGGGCAGAGTTTTGCTGCACAAGGGTTTAATAAGTATTATAAGGAGTTCCTACGCTTAATACGATGTTATTTCCTGAATCAAGAAGGGGAGTGCAACGAATGAGACACTTTTTGTGCTGAAAAAGCTGAGCAAAACGACCATACTTGGGGGATATACTAACTCGGTCGTAGATGTAATTCATGATAAAGCAAATGATCATTCCCAGCGTTCTTCCGACAAGTTACCCTATGTATTTGCACCACACAAAAAGAGGCCTCTGGAATATCCTCTGAAGCCCTGAAAGGTTAATCGTCACGTTAACATCCATTAAGTTTAACTAGCTCTGCAATAACTTGAATTATTCAACCGTTTCCTTATCTAGCTTTTCAGGATTATACCCGAACATCTCCAAAATTAATTATAGCTCCAAGGATATGCATTCTTAAGAGCTCATTTCGTTGTTATACGGTGAGAAGCAATCCGAACCCTACAGCTGCCGACAAGTCCAAAACCGTCATTTTATGAAATAAGCATTTCGGGGGACATGTTACGGTAATGTGGTTACTTTGCCATACCAATAACAATACTTTTCTTTACAAATCAGAATGTGTCGCCCTTTTATCCTGTGTTTGAGCTCGATAATTTAAATTTACGGTCGCTTCCGGGTCTCTGACATTTAGTGCCCCTGAGTCAAGATTGCACAACATCAATATATTCTTGCGGAACGCCACTCTCATGGATAATTTGAAGCTCGTTCTTCACATTATTTTCGATTAACATTTGAATGCTTTTTCTCAAAACAACAGGTTCCGGCACCGGGATTGCATCGTCTAGTGGCTCTTTTATACGCATCCGTTTCATAGACATTTGTTTAAATAATGACATGTACTTGCTTTCCGTAATTAACCCCAGATCTTTGCACCGATATATCATTGCAGCAATGGATGCTTTCCAATATTTTTTTAACTCGACGAAGTGTAACAACGATGTAGAAGTAACAGTTTGAGCAAACGCCTCGGCTGGCAACAAAAAGGCTGAAGCAAAACGGTTCGCCTGTTCTTCAATTCTTTTAAATTCATCTCTAGAAAGAAGGTCATTATTAACATCTTCATGCATTAAACGATGACCTAATTCATGAGCTCCGTCCAATTGACGTCGAACTGCTGACTGCTTATCATTACCCAAAAAAATAAACGGTCTTCCTTTTCTATGTTGGCAGAAAGCGTCAATTTTTTCGCTGCTCATATGAATAGAAAAAACCATAATACCGTTCCGTTCAAGTAAGTTGACTATATTAGTTATAGGTTTATCTCCCAAGCCCCAATATTCCCTGGTCGCTTTTGCCAATTTTTCGATTGACAACGTATCCCAATCGCAATTGTCGAATTCCTTGATGTAGGCAAGTTAAGCGCGGGGAAGTCGATATAATTTCTTAAGTAGTCAAATATGTACCCCGCTAGATAAGACTTGTTTAATTGCATTTCTCTACTTTTTTTAGAAGCGGTAGCGTTGGCTCTGAAAAAGGTATTCCCCACGTAATGTTCACTTTCCCCGTAAAAAAAACTTTTCGGAAAACGAAGTTCGTGAATAAGGGCCATCATGTTCTCAGCCTTTGGAACGCTCTCGCCAAGCTCAAATTGCGAGATCGCCTGTTTGCTAACACCAATTCGGCCGGCCAGCTCCGAAATGCTCATTTCCCGCCATTCTTGCCTCTCGTAATCGTTTTGGATTAAAGATGCGTTCATTTCGTCGTACGTATTTTGGCTTATTCGCAGGATTTCAAAGAAGCACGGAGTACCGGATACATCAAACTAAAGGGCACCGACCCGTACATTTAGCAAGACCGGCCTCCATCCCTTGGACAGGCGTAACGAAGGAACGAGAGGGCAATGACCCGTTGAGACATGGGAGTGAGAACCTCCAGAGACGGCGTGGAGAATGCGTGCAGCATATGGAAGGATATGGATTCTGTAACCCTCCCCTCTATTTCCTCACGCCTTCATGTTGTCCTGGTCTCCAACTAGCTTTCCTTATCTATACTTCTGATTTTCGGCAAGGGTGAATTCCTGCGAATAAGGAGCATTCGTGAGAAAAATAAATCGTACTGAGGGAGCTTAATGAACTAGCTTAAAATTCAGTTAGATATTTATCTAATCGGTAATCGGAGCATGTTCTTGTAGCCTCAGCCCAAGGCACACAAATGTTGTCGCCCTGGGCATTTTTTCATATGTCCCATGCGTCCCGCTCCGGGCACAGACCGGGGACTACGTGAACGGCATCTGGCCTATGCAGGGTGCGAGCAAGCCATCTTCTCGGACGGCGTGATTGATGACATCTACCGCTATGCCAGCGGCAGTTATAACTAAACCAATGTTTTTAGAACTTCTCTTGAAAAGGGCAAAATTTCATTCATACGTTTGTCTCGCATTTTGACAGGCCACGCAGGATCAGCCAACAGAGCACGACCCACTGCAACCAGGTCAAATTCTCCTTTTTCCAGTCTCGTAATTAGATTTTGGATATTGGTGTTTTTTGTCTCTTTTCCTTGGAATAATGAACTAATAAGGTCTTGATCCAGGCCTATTGAGCCAACTGTAATGGTTGGTTTTCCCGATAGTTTCTTGACCCAGCCTGCTAGAGTTAGAGAAGAGTGCTCAAATTCAGGTTCCCAAAATCGACGAGCAGAGCAATGAAAGAAATCGACACCCGCTTTTACTAATGGGGTTAAAAAATCTGCAAGCTGCTCAGGAGTTTCTACTAATTTTGCTGTATAATCTCCTTGCTTCCATTGGGACAAACGAAACGAGATAGGAAAATCGGTTCCTACTGCACGTCGACAAGCCTCAATCACCTCTACTGCAAAACGAGTACGATCAACGAGGTTACCCCCATAATCATCTGTACGCTGATTCGTCTTTTTCCAAAAAAATTGATCAATTAAATAGCCATGTCCTCCATGTATTTCAATTCCATCAAACCCTAGTCTCTTTGCGTTGAAAGCAGCTTGTGCATAAGCTTCAATCACGGTATGAATCTCTGATTTTGTCATCGGTCCCGTTACTTTCACACCAGATACGGCAAGCCCTGAAGGTCCAATCGGCGGCACGTGTGGATTCGGTTGATCTCCTACATTACGCTGCATGCCAACATGCCAGAGTTGCAAAATGATTCGACCACCTGCCCCGTGAACCTCATCGACTACTTTTGTCCACCCGTTAAGCGCGTCTTCATCATGAATATTAGGAACATTAGGATCGTTTCCAGCAGCTGGATGATTGATAAAAGTGCCTTCTGTCACAATTAACCCGACATCATTTTCAGCTCGACGCCGATAATAATCTGCTACATTCTGTCCGGGAATACCTCCCGGAGAAAAACTACGAGTCATCGGAGCCATTACGATTCGATTTGATAGCGTTACATTACCGAACCTGAAGGGTTGAAATAATGACTCCACAGAACCAGCGGGTTGAATTTCTTTATTATTTTCCACAATAACAGTCCTCCTAAAAGAAATGAATTAAATTTTTGCTCCCAAAAACGGTTTATATTTCTCCAGATAAGCAAAAAGAAGATAGCCATTCAGGCAAACGATAACCAATGCAGGGAAAATGGAAGCAGTGTCCAGGAATAAATGAAATAAAAACATATTCACGGAGATGGGCATAAACAGAACTAAAGCAAGTGGAACGAAGCGATTGATCAGTAAGCTTGTTCCCACTAGCAATTTCATTATAAGTACGACCACCATGATATAACCGGTCTTGATCAGCGCATCCATAAAGTTAGTTGCTGGTTCTGCATAATGTGACTCTGGCGCGAGATTTAGCAATCCAATAATTCCAAATGCCAATAACATCAATCCAAATAAAATACGAATAACGGTTATAGATTTCTTCTTCATTCGATTCACTCCTTGAGTATTAACCTATGTTGGTTTTCTATGACATAAAATTTGTTGAAATACTTCTGCTAACATTTCCGCTTTATTTTCCATCCGTCCATTTGTACGCCAAGCGACAAAACCATCGGGTCTTATTAGTACGGCACCTTCACTGCGTATCCCATACGCTTCATTCCAATTATTGTCTATATCCGCTAACTCTCCATAAGCACTTATTTGGTATGCTTGTATTGGAATTTCTAAACGTATGGAAATATCTGATGCTGCATGCAGCCATTCTTCCCCTTTATCTCCTGTAAACAAAACGAAGTTTTTTCCCAATAAATCAATTGTTGAGATGCGTCTCCCTCGATAGCTGCACCAAACATGTGGAGCTCTTTTACCAGGTACACCATCTAATCGCAGTTCATCTAATCGAATCTCTATATTTTCTTCTGAGACTATGGCATCCGATTGGTATGAATAACCGATCGCAGGGATAAGGGGATGCACACGGCCCTCTCCATTTGCAAGATTCAGAACCGATTGATTCGCAGCAAATTGAGCTACTGGTTTGCGTTCCTGTTCATAAGTGGTCAACAAATCAGGATTTGCTCCATCGCGTAAAACAGCAGCTAGTTTCCAAGCCAAGTTGTGAACATCCTGTATTCCTGTATTTGCACCATATGCTCCTTTTGGCGGCATGACATGAGCTGCGTCTCCTGCTAAAAAAACAGATCCAACTTGATAAAGATCCGCAAGTCGTGAGGCGGCTTCCCATGGAAGAAGGCTTAGTATTACAACGTCTAAATTTGCTAAACCGATTGCCTTGCGTATGAGATCAATGCAACGATCCTGTGGAAAATCATCTACTGATTCTCCTTTTTCAGGATGGTAAACAACATGAAAACACCATCGATCTTTGTTATTAACAGATAGCAATACCCCCGGTGCTTCAGGATTCGTAATGTTGCATAGAATAAATTCGTTGCCTTCTACCAACTCCCTCAGATCGGCTTGAAAATAAATGTTGATATGATGCCCAAAAGAGCCCCCCTCTGTAAACTCAATTCCTAAAGCTTGACGCACTTGACTTTTGGCCCCATCAGCGGCAATCATGTATTCGGCATATAAGGTTTCGGTTTGTCCCGTTTTCCGATCTCTTATCACCGCTTGAATACCAGCTGTTGTTTGTTCAAAAGCAATGAGTTCTGTATAAAATCGGATATCCCCCCCTAGTTGTTGGGCTTTCTTGAGCAAAACGGGTTCTGACTGATCTTGAGAACATGCACAACCTGTAACTGGACTGATGTTTTTTACTTGTTCTCCGATTAATGTTTTTAATGGATGTCCATTAGGCGCTATTCGTTTGAGTCCGTTTAAATCTGCCTCCGCCAACACCTTCACTTCAATAGCGCCATTGCTTTTTCCCAGTACCTCTCCGGCAGCTCGAATCTCTTTTTCAATGTCAAGTTCTCGAAAAATCTCCATAGTACGGACGTTCATGCCATTGGCACGAGGATGAATAGAGGTGCCGGCATGTCGTTCAATAAGTAAATAAGAAATGTTTTGGTTTGCTAGACAAAGTGCTGCGGATAAGCCTGTCAAACCACCACCTACAATGAAAACGGGAATTTGTTTTTTAGACATCGTTGTTGAACTCCTTTTCAACATTTGTACTGTTCAAAGACGATAAGAAAGCCTAAAATATAGTTAGTGGTATAGTTACAGTGTGTATAGAAATAGTGTGTATACTCACTAAATGAATATAAAGTGAGTATACACACTAAAAAGCAGGGCGTCAAGGAGGATTTTATGAATACATCAAAAGTTTATTTTCCAACAGAACCACCAACACCCGAGTATCTGTTAGAAATATTATTTAAAACTACTCACTCTATTCATTCTCAGTTTGAGGCTCAACTGTCTGCACAGGATGTGCCTGCTTATTTGACTGGGCCAAGGATGCGATTTTTGAAATGTATTGAAGAAGCAGGAAAGATCAAAATGAGTGACTTGGCGGCAAAATTAGGAATCAAAAAGCGTACCGTAACTCAATTTGTTGATGCTTTAGAAAAAGAAAATGTTATCGTACGTATACCTGATCCGAATGACCGTCGTGCTACACTGATACAGATTACGGAAACTGCTGAACCTCTTATAAAAAAAACCGGGGAAGCCATGATCGAAGCGGCTGCAAGGGTATTGGCTTCCTTTCCTTCAGAAAGCCGCAGCCATTTGCTTTGTCTTTTGTACCAACTTGCAGATGTTAAGGAATCGAACGATGATATGAACTGACGACCTTTTGCCTTCGTTAATTCGGACTTGCCGTCGGCCGGACAATAATCTCATTCGCGTCAACCTCGACAGGCTGCTTTATGGCATACATAATGGAACGGGCAGTCGCAGATGCCGGAATGGCAATCTGGCGGTACTCTTTCATGAATTGGCGGGATTGCTCATCCGAGACGCTGTCGGCAAGTTCGGATTCCGTTACGCCCGGAGAAACGCAGCCTCAAGGAACCTTGGCACTTCGGATATTTACATTTTGATGCTGGCCATCCCATAAGCTGAAGCGTTTCGAAGATGGCCTTCCCTAGCTTGGAATAAAGTCCTTTCATAGCTTCTCTTGGCGATACATTCAGTTCATTGATGTTAAACGGATGGTCGATCACTCGCTCTTGAGGGGAATACTCTGCCGGAAGCCAGCTCACCTGACCCAACTGAATGGGTGGCTCAACAAATTGCTTTTCGTTCATCAGGTTCGGAGGTCTCGTTGTAGGTGAAGTGGTGAAATCAACAAGCAACCTGATTTAAACAGGAGATTTCGTATCCGGTGTATGGGGCTGGCAAACTTATGCAAATAGCAGCGTTGAATCTTGGAGGCATTTCGAGGGGTTAAAAAAACACTGCGTATAATACGGTGTTATACGCTGTATTGCGCTTCTATGAAACTGCCCTCAATCGTTCTTTAATGATTTTTAATAATTGCTCTTGTTCTTCTTTAGGCATCCATTCTACTAATCTGGCTGCAGCAACTGGCAAGATCCATCTATCGATATCAGCGTAATCAAGTCCTGATAGCTCTATATAATGCCTTACGTATTCTTTCTTCAATTTATCCCTTAAAAAATTAATAACAGAATTTATATGTTTCGAAGTGCCGTTGGGCATCGTGCCAGTACTGAGTAATATGACTGATCTGGCAACATCCCCTGCGGGATTACCATACATTCCTGTCATCCAATCAATAATCCAGTTTTCTTCGCCAACCATCACATTATCAGGATGATAATCTCCGTGACATAACCTATTGTTGTCATGAGGTAGTTTTTCTAAGTAGTCAATTATTATATTCTTTTCACTTTCTGTAAGAGCAGAAGCTGATTTAATATTATTACTCAATACATTTTTTTGCTGTCTTAGCTCCCCAACCACATGATGACCATGTAAATTATGATGTAATGTTGCTAACTTCCTTGAATGCTTATTAATTGAAAGAGGACTCTTTCCCATGATCTTAAGTAAAGAGACTCCTGATATTCGTCGAAATATTATACCCTTCCTATGATCCAACTGAATTAACTCAATTGGTTGAGGTGTATTAATACCTAAAGAATATACTAAGTTACTAATCTGAAATTCCTGATTAATTGCATCTTCAGGGAAACTCCTCTTGTAAAGTTTAATTATCATATTTTCATCTTCTTGATGCTCAAATATGTCTGCTGTCCTACCCTGACCAATTTGTTTCAAGTTTAACACCTCCGTAACCCACTACATTAGTTTTGCTAGCAATATTGCGTATAACGTTCTTGTATTCACGAACCCTCACTGGCTTAAGGGGCGTTAGCCCCGGGTCCGATGGACTTAGCCAGTGCAGGGTTGTCTGCTGAATCAACTTCCCCGAATTGCCTCTGCAGACCAAGGGTCGCTAGGCACGCAGCGTGAATACGTTGTTATAGGATGTCATCGCCTTCATGAAAAACTTACATAGCACTTATCATAAATTGAAATGCTTTTTAATCATATTTGCTACTTCGTCAGCACTTAGATTAGTGTTATTAATTTTCATATAGTTTTCCCTTGTAATTTCTCCTTGATATGAATTTAACCTATGATTTTCCAACGTATTTATTAGATCTTTCTCAGATTGTTCAACGTTCCTTTTACTCGGTTTTTGATCCAATCTAAAAGATGTTCTGTTTCTGACAATTCTTTCATCGATTTCTGCTTCTAACTCAACAAAATAGATCTCTGCACCTTTAGATTCAAAAATTTCACAAGTTTTCCTTACAAAATCCCAATCACCCTCAAGATCGAGTCCCCATACAAAAGTAAAAATTAGACCATACTGATTGCTTCGAGAAAATGATTCAAAAAACTCGTTCCTAACAATACCTGATAGTCTCCAGGTTTCACTAGTGAATCCAAAATAGGGTTGAAACAATTCTATTGACATATGATTGTGGGATAATTTCAATTCAGTTATTTTCGTCAACTCATAACCGACTGTCATTTTACCTACTGCCTGAGGGCCAAATATTAGTATGAATTTAATAATTATCACTCCTGTTTTTCAGATTTGCGCTGATTTCTTATAACGTTCTTGCATTAACGAACCCGAAAGGCTTAAGTGAAGCACAGCGCAACGGGTCGTAGACTTAGCCTTGCAGGGTTGTCACATGACTCAACTTCTCTGTCAAAAGCATCACCAGTGACCGAGGAGCGAATGCGACGATGCGCTAATGCGGTGTTAGGTGATGTCGGGCTCTTCAATGAGAAAGCTATCATCAACTTCTTGTCTTAGGAGTATTTGGAGTTTATCCGGTGGGTTACAGTGTGGATGGTTCATAAAGATTTCTTCTAGTCTGCCCGTCGGGCTATACCCTTTTGCATTTATCTCTTCCAAAAGGTACTGTTTTGATGATTCTATATGGCTATATTCACCGAAGTGAAGTAGCTGTGCACATTTTCTTTCTTGCCTGGAATTTAGAGATATAGACAAGTTTTTAACAAAATCATATCTTTCTCTGAGGTCAGTCATCGTCACCTCAAATAAATCTTCGGTTATATATTCAGGCACCCACATTGATACTTTATATTCATAATCCGAATCCCCCCAAGCTAATTCCAGTGGCATTCTGCTAAAGTTTTTACCCAAATCTCTTACCGTATAGAACTTTACACGGTTAATAAATCGACCAATCGTCCAGACCTCTTTATAATCATACATTCTATAAATATCTCGTTCCCCAGACCCAATAGATTCTAAATATATCATTTCTGGTATCAAATAATATTTGACTTTTTTGTCTTTTAATGAGTAATATTCTTTATTGGTTTTTCTGACATCTTCCCTAAAGACACTAGACCTACTAGACATTATTACAACCTCCTTGATTTTATGTTATAGCCCGATTTCACATAACTCCATATCTACGAACTTCGCAAATTAATCTTTTCATAAGAGTATTCGCGAAATTATTGAATTATCCTGCCCGTTAACTTAATACTAAGCTAATCGGCAATTGGACAAGTTCTTGCTCCTCGACATGTATCGAAACTTTCCAACAACACAATTCCGCAAACTGCCCATTAGTTAAACAAAAGCTACCGAACACGCTGTTACCAGGAGCAGTTCGACGTAGCAGCGTTATAAAACCAAAAAGCCGCTAATATAGCGACTTTAACGAGTCCGGGGTTTTATCCCTCGATGATTTTTTTTTAAATTCCTCAAGATCTGCTGTTTCTTCCATAAACAAAATATAACGTCACGGACGACATAATCATCAAGATCACCGAATAAACCAAGGTCAACGCTTTGGTATCCGCGAGCGCCTGCGCATCCGTGCTGTTCTTGATGACGACGCCTAACGGCTGGTACACCGGATGATAGAGGAACACGGTAACGTCATAATCAGCCAAAATTCCGTTGAAATTCAGTGCCAGAACCGCTAAGGTCGACGGTAGAATGATCGGCAGCAATACTTTTCTGAACGTATAGAACGGTTTGGCGCCCAGATTCCTTGCAGCGTCCTCCAGATTGCTGTCCAAGCTGAAGAAGGAGGCCTTGACCATTCGCAGGGTGAAAGGAATATGGATGATGACATACGCAATCAAGAGCATCCAGACGGTGCCAACCAGTACCGTATTCCCGATAATCAGCTTCGGCGTGTTAAAGGTGACGATCAGTCCGACCGCAATCAGCGTCGAAGGCAGAATCCACGGAATCAGCATTGCATATTCCAAGGCAAGCGCCCACTTGTTCTTATATCTATGCAATATTCTGGACACGGCCAGCGCCAATGCGACGACAATCACGGAGGCTGCTGCGGCATATAGAATACTTACCAGATAAGGCTTGAAGGCCGACATGGATGAAAACACTTGAATGTAATTATTCAAGGTAAAGCTGTTCAGATTCAACGTAGCGGTAGAGATACTAGCCGCATCGGTGAACGAAAAGATGATGATCAGCACAACCGGAACGATATATAGAACAAACAGGCCGTAAGCCAGAATATGAGCGGCGATGTTGCCGAATTTGCTCCGGATTTTTTGTTTGACCAGCTCCGATTTGACCTTGGAGACCGACATGAAGTTGCCCTTGCGTTCGAACCGGATCATTATGGTCAACAACACCAGCGTGGCCACTCCAAGAATAAGTGCCAATAGCGCAGCCAAGTCCCTGGACGTCATGCTTCTCGAGAACGTCAGAATCATCGGCGTAATCGTCTGGAATTCCTTGCCCCCGAGGATCAGCGGCGCAGACGTTGCAGCCAGGCCAGTAAGAAAGGTCAGGATCGTCAGTGCATAGATTGTAGGCTTCAGCACCGGAAGTACAACCCGCCTTAGGATATACCAAGTAGACGCCCCCATATTTCTTGCGGCCTCCACCGTTTGGAAGTCAATTTTGCGAATCGCATTGCTCAAGAATAGAAAGTGATTGGATGTGCAGGCAAACGTCATGACGAATAGCACCGCCCAGTAACCATGAAACCAAGTTGCATCAAATGAAGGGAACAAGTACACCAGGAGCTTGGTCATAAAGCCCTCTTCGCCATAGACGAATTTATAGCCGGACACGAGCACGACTCCGCTGTAAATCAAGGTCGTAAAGTAACCCAATCGCAAGATCTTCGCGCCTTTGATTTCGAAGTATTCCGAAATGAGTACCAGTGTAATGCCCACCACATTTACCGTAATGATGAGGGAAAATGCGAGAATAAAGCTGTTATACAAGCTTCGCATCGCGCGTTCGGACGAGAGCAGCTTCTCTGCCGCCTCCAGTGTGAATTGGCCATCCTTAAAGAAAATCTCGCCGTAAATATTCAAGTTCGGATAAATCAGAAAGGCAATAACAAACCAGACAATCAGTCCGTATAACAGGATCGAGACAGGGTTGATGGAAGCCAGCCGGGTGCTCAGGTTCCGGGCCTTCATGCTCCCCCCTCCTTCATCGGATATTGCAAAATATCGCAGACCGGGAGGTAGATGTCCACATCGTCGCCGACCTCGTGATGAAATAACCGGCTTTCTTTTTCGATCGTCTTTAGTTGCCCGCCGCCTTTAATCTCCAATACATACTTGCTGTATAAACCGTAAAATTCCCGGTCCGCGATCTTGCCTTTCAGTTGAACCGTATCGATACCCTGCAGGGGCAGCAGGCTTACCTTCTCATTGCGGATATAGGCGATATTGCCCGGCTGAACAACATCTTTAAGCGGGCTATTCTCGATCATCCCCGGATCGATCCGGTTAATATCTCCTATGAAATTGCATACAAACTCCGTTTGGGATTGATTGTAAACCTCCAGGGGCGTACCGACCTGCTCCAAGACCCCATGATTGAATACACCAATCCGATCGGACAGTGTTAACGCTTCTTCCTGGTCGTGTGTGACATAAATCGTTGTGATCCCGAACTTCTTCTGCAGTTGTTTCAGCTCGTTCCGAAGCTGTACCCGCAGCTTCGCGTCCAGGTTGGATAAAGGCTCGTCCAGCACCAAGATGCTCGGCTGCAATACGAGCGCCCGGGCTATCGCCACACGTTGTTGCTGGCCACCGGATAGCTCCGATACTTTTTTGAACAGCTGCTCATCTTTTAAATCCACTTTCCGGGCAATGTCCTTTACTTTCTGGTCCACTTCCGCCTTAGAGAACTTCTTGACACGCAAGCCGAAGGCGATGTTCTCATACACATTCATCGTGGGAAACAGCGCATAGCTTTGAAATACCATCCCGATCTCTCGTTTTTCGATCGGCAACCGGGTAATGTCGGCGTCTTTCAGCAGGATCTGTCCGCTTGTAGGCATAATAAACCCGACCAGACTGCGGAGGGTCGTCGTCTTCCCACAACCCGAGGGCCCGAGGAATGTGAAGAATTCCCCTTCCCGAATATGCAAATTAAGGTTTTTAACCGCATGAAATTCTCCGAATTTTATGTCAACGTTCTGGAATGTAATCATCTTATTCGCTTCCTTTATGTTGTACTTGAATGAACGGCTGCATATTGGTGTTCTCCATATGCAGCCGGTTTGACTCCATTCCGTGATTTATGGCATAATCTCGAGCTCAATCTTCTCTGCCCACAGATCCATGTTATCCGCAATAAAGGCCCAATCGAAATCTTGTGGTTTTAAGGAATTATACAGCTCCTTGACGGACTCGTTGGCTTGCTCGACCGCTTTCGTATTGGCAGGCATGGCATTGAACTCCACCGCAAATTCTCCTTGAACTTCGCTCGATCCGAGCCATTCGACGAACCGCTCCGCCGTTGCCTGCTTCTTCGTTCCGTTTATAATTGCTGCATGTTCCACGACCATCGGTACGCCGATTTCCGGACTGACAATGCCGGCTTTCACGTTATATTGCTCTTCCTTCTGCTGCAGGGTTCCGGAGACGAGCGCTCCAAGTGGTGTTTTGCCGCTGGCCAAATTGGCATAGAAGTCTTCGCCTTCGACCGCGCCAACGCCATTGTCATACAATTGCTGAATTTCATTCCAGCCTTCATCGGATATGCCGAGGTCACCATTCGGATCTTGGAATCTTGACAGAATCCCCGCAACGACAAGGCGAGGCGTATTTTGTCCTAGCAGCGTAGGAGCTTCGTACTTCCCTTTATACGCATCGTTCTTATAGAGGTCCGTCCAGTCCTTTGGCGCAGTGTCGGGCGTGAATTCGTTCGGATTGTACCCAAGCAGAATCGCTTGCTTCACAAGACCATGATAGTAGCCTTCCGGATCGTTCAACCCTTGTTCAACATCTCCGGCCCAGCTTGGAACAAACTTCGCCAGAACGTCTTCCTTCTTCAAATTCTCATAAAGCATGTTGTTCAGGCCGTATACAACGTCCGCGATCGGATTGTTCTTCTCGGCAATCAACCGGTTCGTCAAGTCAGCGCCGCCCGCGCCGACGATTTCGATATCAAAGCCCGCGCCTTTCGCTTTCTCGATCAGCCATTCGCCGCGGCCGTCAGAGTTCGCATTCGTGTACACGATCAGCTTCTCATTCTTGACCGGTTCGGTAGTTGAAGAATCCGACGCAGCCGGTGTTCCTGCCGGCGCTCCGGACTCCGAAGGGCCTCCGTTAGTACTGCTGGCATTGTTGCCGCCTCCGCAAGCCGATACAATCACACACATAATGAGGAGTAACGCCATGGATAGTTTTCTCATGATTCTTTTAACACTCCTTTGATCGATTCCTTTTGTTTGAATTTAAATGTTTAAGATCAACCCGTCATAAGCTGGCACAATACCGACGGGATCGAAGATGCGGACAAAATCCTCGTGAAGCAGCTTGGAATTATGACTAAAGTGGGTGACGACGATTTGTCCTTCAGGCTTCAGAATGTTTTCTTTATGGAACTCGCGCTGCGCCTCCAGCACTGTTTCCACACACATATGATTGCGGTCGCGGGAATTCCCCGTGTATCCGTGGGTGCAGTCGAGGATGGCGCAATCCAGATTTTTACCCTTTAGCCACGCCCACGTCGCATCCGGAAACCAACCTGAATCATGTCCGTACAGCAGTGTTTTTCCTTCCTTTTCAATCACGTACAACAGGCAGGTCTCCATGCGGTCATGATCTGCCAACAATGGCGTTACCCTTGCATTGCCCATAGCGAACGTCTCAAACGGGCGCACCAGATGGAATGCATACCTTTGTCCTTCGAATCGGCCGATGGCGGCACGCGTGTGGTGCATCACGGCGTCATTGCCGTAAATGTGCATCGGAAGCTCGAGGCCATGCGCAATCCCTTCCCTGCGGCATTCCAGATCCGCAGCATTGTAATGGTCCGAATGCGTATGGGTGACGAGCAGGTGCTCGATGGCCCCCAGATCAATGTTGTCCCGCAGCGCCTGCATATAGGAGTCCGGGGAATAGTCAAACTTGATGACATCGTCAATGATGGCGGAAGTTCGCGTGCGTATATTTTTGCCTCCAAGCTCCCGCGCTTTGCTGCAATGCTCGCAGCGGCAAAATGCATTGGGAAAGCCTTCTGCAGCTGCGGTTCCTAGAAAGTGAATCTTCAAAAGTCATTTCTCCTTGTCATGCAAACTGTAGCAATCCATTCTACGTCCTGAACAGGACGGATTGTCGTTCTACAATCGATGTTTGAATTTTAATGGTGATTGGATTCTCGTTGGAATTGCCAACGCGCTTCATCAGCAAATCCACGGCCGATCGGGCAAGCTTCTCGGTATCCTGCCTTACCGTCGTGAGCGGGGTCGGAATATATGCCGCTAACTGGATATCGGAGAACCCGACGATGGACAGCTTTTCAGGAACCGGAATCCCCATTTGCAATGCGGTGTGAATTGTCGAGATCGCGACATGGTCATCCCCGCACATGATGGCTGTCATCCGGGGGTTGTCCTGAATAAACCGCTCTTGTTCCGGATCGCGCTCATTAATGCGTCTGGTATCGCAAGCGACGGTTCGAAAATGAATGTTCTGGTATTGAACCGGAATTTGATGGTCGAGAAGCGCTTGAATATAACCTTGATACCGCTCCCTCCTACTTGTGATATGATCGATCGCGTTCGAAGTATATCCGATTTCGCGGTGCCCCTTCTCGATCAAATACTTGGTCATTTGGTAAGAGCCCATATAATGATCGTGGTATACGCAATCGATCTCCACTTCATGGAAAATGCGATCGATGATGACAAGCGGCAGTTTTTGCAGCTTTAACCGTAATACTTGATCGCTGCAGGTCTTTCGCCCTTGGGGAAATAGGATAATGCCAGTGATTCCTCCTTCGGCCAGCCTTTCCAGACAATGATCCTCATCGTCGCAATCCTTCGTCATTTTTAGAATGAGGTCGCAGCCGTGCTTTCGCACTTCAGCCTCGGTGGCGGCGATGATTCTGGACGTGTAATCGGACAGGTGAGGCATGATGAGCGCGATCTGCCCGAACCGCTTCTCGGCGGCCGGAAGCGCCGCGGTATCCTGGGAAGAAAATCCTCCTTGCGCCCTTCCGTCTTGCGGTTCAGCAAGGAATGTTCCTCTTCGGGGCAAACGGTACACCAGTCCCTCCTCAGCCAGCTTTTGCAGCGCTAACTTACTTGTCATTCGGCTCACGCCGAACAGCTTGGCAAGCTCGCCTTCCGATGGAACCGGATCATGCGGACGCAGCCTGCGGCTTTGAATAATCTCGATGACCTCATCGGCCACCCGGTGATAGAGTTGGTTCTGTTTGGTCACACGAATATCTTTCATCAAATATCCCTCTAATCGTTGAGTCGACTCGAATCCGCAAGGGATCTAATTTGAACATAAAGAATGTCACTGACATATTCAATGATATCTATGTAAAAGTCTTGTAAAATCTAAGTTAAATCGAGTTTTTGAGTTCTATAATCACAAAGTACATATCAGTGATATATGAAATTTAATGCGAATCCTTGCGATCAATGCTCACTATGCGAACGATCCCATTTCTCTGATCAACGAAAGAAAAACCTGCCGGTTAGGCAGGTTGGTTTAATAGAGCTTCAATTTATCGATGCAGGAAAATGTCTTTTGAGAATGGCCAATCATTGTTCGGTACCGATCTCATAGATGTTATGCAGGGTATGGATGTGCAGCGCTCGTTCATCATCTGACTCTGCGTTCATATACCATTCTACAAGCCTGTACCCAAACATAAGTAGAATCATCTCATAAACGCAGTTATCCGTTATATGTGAAATATCCGCATATTCCGAGAAGCCCTTGTAGTACGCCGGGATACATCGACGGTAGTATGCAACCATATGTTCAACATCGGCTTCGTCTGCGATAAGACTAGCCATTGTTCGGCTACCTGTCTAGAACATCACAACTAGCTTCTCGCCCTTCTCTGAGCTATTTGGGCGCGAAAAGGCGAGGGCTTCAGCTCGCCCTCGCCAGTTTCGCGCTGCGAATCGATGCGGTAGTGTATACTACGAGCGCTGTCCAGATGAGCGCGAATCCGATGAGCAGAACCGGCGACACCGATTCCTTGAACACAAATATGCTCAGTAACAGCATGATGGTCGGCCCGATGTACTGTACAAAGCCGAGCGTGGACAGTGTCATCCGGGCGGCGGCCCGTGCAAAGAAGAGCAGCGGCAGCGCCGTTACCACGCCGGAAAGGAGCAGTTCAATAAACATCGGCGCAGGCAGCGTCCACGCCGTTGTCTTTCCGGCAGCGGCCAAATAGATCCAGTAGCCGAGTGCGATGGGCAGGACGACAGCTGTCTCCGACAATAAGCCCACCGAGGCGTCTTGGGCGATCTTCTTCTTCGCAAGGCCGTACAAGCCGAACGATACGGCGAGCGAGAGCGCAACCCATGGGAACCGCCCGTAATCGATGGCGATGACGAGCACCGCAGCGCCTGCGATGGCAATCGCGAGCCACTGGCCCCGGTTAGGCTTCTCCCGAAGGAAGACGACCGCCAGCAGCACGTTCAGCAGCGGGTTCAGATAATAGCCGAGGCTGGTCTCGACAACATGGCCGTTGTTGACGGCCCAGATGAAGATAAGCCAATTCAAGGCGATCAGCAGTCCGCTGGCGGTGAGCGATAGGATGAGCGAGCGGTTAGCCGCCACCCGCTTCATATCCCCCCAGCGGCGCTGAACGGCAACGAGAATCCCCATGAAAACAAACGACCAGACAACCCGGTGCGACAGAATCTCGCCAGCCGGCACATCGTCAAACAACTTCCAATAAAGCGGGAGAACCCCCCACATGATATACGCAATAATTGCGTTGACTAACCCATTGTTCATCAATATGTTCCCTCTTCTCTCTCTCCTGTATCTGAACGGATTATACGCCTGAACCCCCGGGGAAGTAAAGTAGATATATGAAACCCCGGGGGCTTGATAGCTCGTATCTTAGCCTCCGGGGTTTCCGGCAGGAATGCGTTTATAGGGGAGGGAAGAACTCACACCCTTCTGCGTCCCCAGCCAAAAACTTTCACGTGTACCGTCGCTTTGGTCACCCAATAGGAGAGTACGTACAGCACAATGAACAAGATAAGCAGCGGCCTTAAGAAGAGCATAGCGACAATCCAGGCGATCAGAACTTGCCAATGCTTCAATTTGCGTAGAAACTTGACCGGCCATAGAATGATTTTGAATAACAGCTCATTATGCTGAAGCGCATCTAGAAACTCTTCCTGGTACTGTTTGTTGTCAGGCTCTAAGCGAACGGCATTTCGCATATACGTCTCTTTTAACTTGTAATCCCCCCGCTGGCCAGCCGCCAGGCCGAGAAAAAAATATACTTCGGACGACTCCATATTATGCTCGAGGGCGATTCTTTCGAGCCTTACAGATTCCTCAAAGTGAATGAGCAGCGCTTCCGTATAACTTAACACGGCCAAATATAACGGTACTTCCGGATGGATTTCAAGCGCCTGTAATAGTGCGGCTTTCGCTTGCTTGAGCTTCCCTTTCTTGTTAAACATATTCGCTTGCAAATAATAATAATGAGACTCATAGGGATCGATTCGGAGCGCTTCCTGCACCGCTTCATCGAAAGCCCGGTCCTTATCGGCGGCATAGTACACACAGACCCGCACATACCAGGCCAGCCTCTGCTCCGGCTCCCGGCGGAGCGCCTCATTGGACCAATGGAGTGCCTTATCATTTTCATCCATCAGAAGATAGATATTTGCGATCAACGCAAAAACATCCGGGTCCTCCGGTTCCTGTTTTATGAGCTGCTGGGCTTCCTTTAACGCTTCCTTATACCGCCTCCATTCGATAAGCTGTTGCACTTTCGCATAAGCGGAATAATCCTGTATGGTTTCCAAATGCTCAATCCTCCTGGTCGAATTATGATTTGACACCATGCTTCTTTATGTATTCCAACACGATTTGATAATCCTGATTGACATCACTGAAGGTCGCATAGTTTTTGGCGGTTGCAAACCAGTCGAGTGTGGTTGCCTTCCGGCCTTTTGCCGACCGCTTTAAATCATCCTGCGTAATGGGCTGAATTTCCCCTTTCTCAAAGGTTCGCTCCATCGCGGCATCTACAGCATCATGAACGAGCTGCTCTAAATCGGCTCCGGAGAAAAACTTCGTCTCGGCGGCAATTTTGGTTAGGTTCAGCGAACCGAGCGGCTTGCCTGACAGCTTAAGTTCCAGAATCGTTTGACGCTCTGCCTCATCAGGCGGCGGCACAAAAACAAGATGGTTAAACCGTCCGGGACGTCTCAACGCGGAATCAAGGTACCAAGGCGTGTTGGTGGCTCCGATGACAAACACATTCTCATTCTCCGCCTGCAGTCCGTCCAGCTCCAGCAACAACTGGTTTACCAGCATGCGGTCATGATGCTGACGCATTTGATGACGGCTGCCTCCGAGGGCATCAATTTCATCTATGAAAATCACGCACGGCTTGTTTTCCCGGGCTTTCTCGAATATATCGTGCAAATTATGCTCGCTCTGTCCGGTGTACATGGAAAGAATGGACTGAAGCTCAACATGAAAAAAATGAGCATCGATCTCGCCTGCCACCGCACGTGCCAAAAAAGTTTTGCCGCATCCCGGCGGCCCGAACAATAGCAGGCTCCCTCCGGCTTGTTTGCCGTAGGCGGCAAAGATCTCCGGCTGTTGCAGCGGCAATATGAAGTTCATTCTGATCTTTTTCTTGACCTCTTCCAGGCCCCCGACATCGGCAAACGTTTCCATGGGTTTCTCGGATTCAACAAACGATTGATCGTCTTTACTGAAATGAATGAGCTTTAGATTTTTCCGCCGATATTTCGCCAGTTCATCATGGTCCGACATTCTGTTCTCTCCTCTGCAGCATTTTTCTTAAGAATATCATATTCCCATAAATTAGGGAGCCACTATAACAGAAAAGAGGCTGAAAATATGACGAAGCATGTCACTTGTATATCGATTTACCTACACATTTTTTCACATATACGTATTTCCACATAAAAACCCCCCAGCAATATGCTGAGGGCTTCCGTTCATACCGATATGTTGACCGGCGTATCATCGTCCTTATTCAAAATCTGCTTGTTGGCTTGCTCCAGCTGCGCGTCCTCAAAACTCACTAGGGGATCTGTCACGATAGGACAACATGAAGGGACCTCATCCACATCGGACGGGTCCCTGCTAGATTGTGTCTTACGGCTCGGTGCTACCGGTAATCTTCTCAAAGTACGGTGTAAGCTTCGCGCTGAGCTCATCCCACTGCTGTTGTTCTTCGGGAGTCAGCTTCTCTACATCTCTGACTCCATTTTCATTGGTAATCTTCAGCTTTAACTGCATCAACTGCTTGGTCAGATCCGTATATTCCTGGAATTCCTCTTCCGTAAGCTTGCCCTTGGCCACTTGAAGCATGGCCTCAATCTCTTGATATTCTTCCTGAGTCCCTCCGTGCTGTTCAATGGTTTCAACAGAACCGAAGATCATATCGGCTAGATAAGGCGAAGCGAATACAGCAGACGGAACCAGGATAGCCATTCCAATCACGCCTGCAAGTATGCGTTTTTTCATGGAAAATCGACCTCTCTTTTCGTTCACATAATGTTGATAAGATTGCCGGACTCGTCCGTACAGCTCGGGTGGGCAGTTCATCGACGCTGACACCTGGCGAAGCTCTTCCCGCAATTCCTTGTCAATGGACATACGCATCTCCTCCCGTCATTTCGAATCGTTTCCGGAGTTCTTTCATTGCCAGATGATGTCTGGATTTCACGGTGCCAACCGGGATCTGCAGCATGTCTGCGATTTCCTCCAGCGCATAATCGTGATAATAACGCAGGATGACAACGACACGCAGTTTGTACGACAACTGGCGAACCAGACTGAACAAATCATGCTGCATTTCGGACTGCAGCACCGCTTTATCCGTCCATACGAACTCTTCACAAGTCATCTGACGATTGCGCTCAAACAGGCGAATCCTCCGCCAGGCCTTTCTTTTCCAATCCTGGACAAGACGCACCGTGATCCCGTGCAGCCAAAACCGGAAAGGACGGCTCGGATCGTAGTTGTGAAAAGACCGCCACATGCGCATGTACACTTCATTCACAATATCCTCTATGTCCTGTTTGTTATAGACCAGAAAAGCAACCGTCCGATAGACGTCCTCGTGCGTTGCCTGATAGACAAGCTCAAAGGCCGACTCATCGCCGTTCGTCGCCTTTTCCAGCCATGGAAGTAACTCTTTATCATTCATGGGGGCCCCTCCTGAACATGTTACAACTCTTAATTCGCTCTCACGGGGAAAAAGGTTCAGTAAATGGATAAACTTTTATAACTATACTTCAAAAAACACCGCATACATAGCAACTTAGAACGCAATTTCTCGCTTGGCGATAACCCGGAGTCGCGTTCTTATTGTCCGAAAACACCTTATCCGTCCCGAGACCGAGACGAAAACCGTTCTGCCGCCCGTCACTCCGAAGTGGAGCATACGATATCTTGATATTAACGAATAAGAATACATACACTCTCCGGAAGCAGTCATGCAGCAGCAAAGCCATATCACACGAATGGAAAGGAGTAAGAAACGATGGAGATGATCTATCAGTTAGAGCATGTGAATAAAACGTACAAAAAAGGAAAAGTTGTTGCGAATCAGGACATCAGTTTGGACATTCAGCAAGGGGAAATTCTCGGTCTGCTCGGTCCGAATGGAGCTGGGAAATCGACGCTAATCAAACAGATGGTAGGCCACCTTGCTCCCTCATCAGGTACGGTACGCTATAGAGGAGCAAGTGTACAGACACAAACCAAACGAGTTGCGCAGGAGGTGGCCTACTACTCGCAGGAGCCTCACGCCCTGACCAGTTTGAAAACCTGGGAAGCCTTGTATTTTACAGGAAGGCTGCGGGGACTGACCAAGGAGTCGGCCCGAAAACAAACCGAGGAATTGCTGGAGCGCTTTGGCATGCAGGATCTCCGTCACAAGCTGCTGAAGAATGTGTCGGGCGGACAGAAGCGTTTAATCGGGATTGGAACCTGCTTGATCGGCTACTCCCCTGTCATGATCCTGGATGAACCGACCAATGAGCTGGACCCGAAAAAGAGAAGGCTTGTATGGGATCTGATTCAAGAACGCAATCGCCAAGGGGTAACGGTCATTTTGGTGACACATAATGTGCTGGAGGCTGAACAGGTTGTAGATAAAGTAGCTGTAGTCAATCACGGCAGGCTGCTCGCCATCGATCACGTGAGTGTCTTAAAGCAAAGAGTCGATCAGCGGATGAAGCTGGAGATTACGACATCCTTGGGCGAAAGCGAGCATGTTAGCCAATGCTTAAGCGCCCTGGGACAGTGGACCCAAATCGGTGAAAATCGAATCCGAACGCTGATCGAGAAGCAGGACGCCAGCTATGCGATTGAATTTCTGAGCAAGCATCATCTACCGATTCAGGAATATTCTTTGGTCCCGCCGAATCTTGAAGATGTCTATTTTCATATCGATGACGAACAGCATAAGCCAGATCAAGCGGAGGTGGTCTAACATGGAACAGCTGAAACCCTCCATACAAAGCCAGAATACGCAGCTGCAGGAGGCTGTTATTCTCCAAGGGCACGAGCAGCAAAGTTTAATCCAACGCAGAATAACCGAATGGCTGATTCTGGCCCGCATTCAATTTACGATCATCCGCGAGGCATGGGTTTGGATATTCATCATGGCATGCATGTTTCCACTAACCACCCTGCTATTTCTCAAATTTTTCACCGTCGATCCAACGCCGGCCGTCATGACACGCATTATTACAGGGAACATGCTCTTCGGCCTTATCGTCATGGGACTCAATTCGATGGCTCAGGAGATATCTTGGCAGAAGCATCAAGGCCACTTCACCTATTATTCGTCCCTGCCGATCGCCAAGGTTAACTTCATCTTCGCCAACCTGCTGCGCGGTTTGATCATGAGCGTGCCGTCTTTTATTATCCTGGCGATGATCGGTCAGCTTGCTTACGGCATTCAATTCCATTACAGCTGGGGGCTTGTCCCTGTACTGCTGCTCACCGTCTTTAGCGTTGTCGGTGCGGGCGTCCTGATCGGCTTCTGGTCGCCTAACCACCAATTGACGAATATGCTGGTCCAGGCGTTGATGATGTTCATCTCGTTTCTGACGCCAGTCATGGTAGATATGGATCAATTGCCCGCGATCCTGCAGTGGTCCGCTTATATCTTTCCGACCACTTATGCCGCCGCTGCCATGCGGGAGGTGCTGATTTCGGGCTGGTCCGGCTCTGTCGCCTGGAACACATTTGCACTTTTGCTGTTCTCGCTGATATCCATCGTATTGATTTTGAAAAAGGTAGATTGGCGAGTGGATAAGTAGTAAATGAGGCTTCTCTTCCTCAAGCGAGTATATGATTACTCTCCCCCTCCTGCCCTCTAATAGGGGCATGGAGGGTTTTTGAGCAAAAGACAGCTTCTCATTTATTCAATTGACCTTACTCGCTTCACGTTCAAAATTCACCCTCGCCCACTCCCCTTCGTTCTTAAACAGCTCAACGACAGCCTCACGACTTGCCGGCGGTTCATCGATCCAACTTAACAGAGTACGAATGATCGGTTCTTTGTCCGGAAAGTGCTGCAAAAATACTTCACATTGCTCCAGAAGTCTTGTCGTCCAAATCTGAGACCGCGCCATCACCATGGAATAATAGGTTCGAATCAGTTTACGAGCGAAGCCCTGTGTAATGGATTGGAGCTCTTCAACAGAAGCCGTTTCTACCCTAGTAAGTGTCCGCGCGAGGGATTGACCAATATCGCCATTGAAGGAAATGGCAATCTCGGATGTAAGTTTATACGGACCAAAATGTCTGCCTATATCCTCCCCGTACACACAAACACAGAGTTCTCTAAGGAATGCATTCTCGTAATAATTTGATGGATCCATTGTATAATCGTAAAATGCAGCAGCGATGCCTACATCACGTACAAGATAACGATACGGCTCGGACAGGTCTCCGGACAGTTGCTTTAGTTCTGCCAATTTCATCGAATCCTGCTTGCCATAAAACATAGCGATGAGATCTAAATCGGATTGAACTTCAACCGCTTCACCTCTGGCTACGCTGCCGTACACATAAACACTGTGCAATTGCTCCTGGAACACACTTTTGAGACGCTCGACAGCTTCTTCGATGCAATGTTGATACTTGCTGTCTATTTTGTTTATGCTGACATCGCTTATAATACATCCACTCGGATCCAAACCATATCCTGCTGTTAAAATCATCATAATGCCTCCCTCCCTCTATACACCGTAAGTTTACTTGATATGGACCGGGATGGATACTTTATGGTCATAAGTTTTTATATAGTAGAATCCAGGCAACAGCAATTGCTCTGGCTTGTCTGTAGTGTTAAATGAATAGGTCTGCTCCCATAGGATGTTGCCATTGTTCAGATCCCAGGGCCGTGAATTGGAAATCGACGATACGGGCACAATGCTCCCCCCGGCTTGTATGGATAATTGGTCCTTATCCAGGATTGTAAATTGTTTGCTGGCAATGACGATGTCATAGCCTCCATCGGTCTCGGTCACGCTTCGTATCCATAATTTTTCGTCACCTATACGAATAGACTGATCGGATGGTGAAGCAAGCGAAATGGGTTTCTCTACTTGCTGATAACCTTGGAAGTTTGTGAGTACAAGCTCAAGGGACTCCAATTGATCGGTTGGAAGCACATCATAATCCAGTTCAAACCCTGGAAGTTCTGTTTCAGCGTGACGAATCGACCTCATTCCCCAAGACTTGACTTCGGTCCCATTGACGAATAGCTTGGTTTTGCCTGTAAACCTAGGATGGCCGTCTATTTCCAGGTCATAATAGCCTCTTACGATCGTTGAAGATGGCGACGCCGTTATGAAGTCGAAATGAACGGTTCCCAGATCAACTGGAACCGAAATGGACAGTTTTTGTTTAATAATGCTCTTCATCGCTTTATTCGCTTCAAATTGGAAGGAGATGGGATAGGTTATCCGTTTCTCCGAATCCTCCCACCTGCTGAATGTAGCTGTTAATGTTCTGGAGAATGGACTAACCGGCTCGAATTTATATATTCCCTTATACTGCGATCCGTCAGGGCTAAAGGTGCCTGACCCTTCTTTCGGATCGGAATCCGTCAGAAAGCCTTGCAGTGCATCCACGTTGTAGCGAAATGAACGATCATCGGGATCGAATACGGTGCCTTGTGGCAAATCAATGGAGTAATACATAATGAATGCATTATCATCCGCAATCACTCCATTCACGGTAATGGCGGTACCGTCATCAAACGTTTTACTTTTATTCACTGACTGGCCATACCCGTGTTCTTCCACTTCTGAGAAGCTGAGCGAAGTCAATGCGTTTCGATCCAGCAGCTTCGCGCCGTAATAAGCAAAGGCCGGATACTGGTATATGCCGGCAATCAGCATAAGTGCTGCGGCTGCCGATGCAACCCATGGCAATGCTTTGCTTCTTCTCCGTTTGACCGGCACATTCTCAAGTGCATGCCGAAGTCTGCCCTCAAGCTCTGGCGGGGCTTGTACACTAAGAAAGCTCTGCTTGTGTGCTTGTAATTTCTTCTCGATCGTTCTCATAACGATCACCTCCAATCAAGTCTTTGAGCTTCTTCAGCCCTTGTGTCATTCTTGATTTGATGGTGCCAAGCGGTGCACCGGTCATGTCTGCGATCGTCTGATAGGACAGATCGTGAATATAACGGAGCTCGATCACTTCCCGCTGCTTAGCATTCAGATGGGATAACAATTCCTGCATGTTCATGGCAGACTCGGAATAGCGAAATGGATTATCGTCCGTCATTCCCGCAAGCGATGCTTCCTCTTCTCCTTGCATAGGCAGGTACCGCGTTCTATTGCGCAGTAGCGTTTTGCACCGGTTGACCAGAATGGTTTTGCTCCAACTGTAGAAGGCTTCGCCATGAAGCAATTGATCGATCTTTTCATAGATCGTGACAATCATATCTTCCAGGGCATCCATCGCATCATGCTCGTTTCCCATATAGGAGTATGCAAGACGGTAATATGCATCCTGATCAGCCAGAATGAGCTGCAATAAAGCTTCCTTGTTTCCTTTTTGGGCTTGCTTGACAAGACGGCTGACTTTCATGATCCCCCTCCTTTCATAGATAAGAGATGTCAGAGGTTCTAAAAGTTCATTTCGTAATAAAAAACACCACAACCAAGAAGCAGGGAATGAATGCCCTGCATTCCCAAGGTTGTGGATGGAGTAAAGCCAAAGCCGCCAATAGGTTGATTACCAATCTTACCGATCACTCCGGGACAAACCTTAAGCGGATGATGTTCGTTTATAAGCCCTAATGGCGAAAATATACGCAACAATAAGAATACCCAGACACCAAGCGAGCGCAATCCAAATGTCATTGCTGACGGGTTGGCTGGCAAGTAGAGCGCGTATCGCACTTACAATGGGGGTTACTGGCTGGTTTTCCGCAAAGACACGCACCACGAGCGGCATCGATTCCGTAGGCACAAACGCCGAACTGATGAATGGCAGGAAAATAAGGGGATAGGAAAATGCGCTTGCACCTTCTACCGATTTTGCGGACAATCCGGCAATAGCCGCGATCCAAGTCAAAGCGAGCGTGAACAGCATGAGTATACCGGCTACGGCTAACCAAGACAGTATCCCCGCCGATGAGCGAAAGCCCATAAGGAGTGCTACGAGAATAATAATGAACACGGATAAGGCGTTGGATACCAGAGATGTCAGCACATGACCCCAAAGCACGGCGGAGCGCGCGATCGGCATAGTATGGAACCGCTCAATAATCCCCCGTTGCTTATCTAGAAACAGACGATAAGCTGTATAGGAGATCCCGCTGGCGATTGCAATCAGCAGAATGCCAGGCAGTAAATAATTCACATAGTTATCCGTGCCTGTGTCAATTGCGCCACCAAACACGTAGACGAACAGCAGCATCATCGCAATTGGAGTGATGCATACCGTGATGATGGTGTCCATGCTACGAAAGACATGGCGGATGGAACGTCCGAGCATCACGCCCATATCACTGAAGGAGCGGTTCTTTGCCGTTTCCATTTAGATCGCCTCCTTATTGCCGACGATGGCGAGGAAGATCTCCTCTAAAGTCGGCTGTTTCTCAACATATTCCACCTTCGCTTGTGGAAGCAGCGTTTTCAGCTCGGCGAGTGTGCCATTCGCAATAATCCTGCCTTCATGAAGAATGGCAATTCGGTCGGCAAGCTGCTCGGCTTCTTCCAAATACTGCGTCGTCATGAGGATTGTTGTGCCATTGTCGGCAAGCGCCTTGACAATCTTCCACACCTCGATTCGTGCTTCAGGATCGAGTCCGGTCGTCGGTTCGTCGAGGAAGATGATCTGCGGATTCCCCACAAGGCTCAAGGCGATATCCAGTTTGCGGCGCATCCCTCCTGAATACGTAGACGGCTTGCGATGAGCGGCTTCTGTCAGTCCGAAGCGCTTAAGCATATCATCTGCCACCTGATGCGGATTCTTAAGATGCCGCAGCTTCGCGATCATGATGAGATTTTCCCGTCCGGTCAGAATCTCGTCTACGGCAGCAAACTGGCCGGTTAGACTGATGGACTGGCGCACATGGCCAGGACGTGACGCCACATCATTTCCATTGACAACCGCAGTGCCTCCGTCCGGTTTAAGCAGCGTACAGAGAATTTTGACGATCGTCGACTTGCCGGCCCCGTTGGAGCCAAGCAGTGCGAAAATCTCACCTCGCGTCACTTCAAAATCTACGCCTTTTAGGACTTCAACATCTTTGAAAGATTTCCACAGTCCTTTCACTTCAATCGCTTTTTCCATGCCGGCAGCCCCTCTACTTTGTTTTTTTCGACACCTTTTGTATGGCTTTATGAACTTCCTGATTAACAGATTCCTGATAGAGATCAGCGTAGGTTTTGGAATCCTTGATGAGGTCGTCGCAGAACGCCGCGACATCACGGCCTGTCACTTCAAGCACGTCTTTCCCCATAGCCGCTCCTTCTTCAAAAAGATCGACGATCCCCGAGAGCAGCTCCGTCCCTTCGGTTAACTGCACAGGCCCGACCTTAAACAGATACTTCTGAATCTCTTTGTACACAATCTGATAATCCCGCGGGAGCGCTTTGACACGAGCCACATGTGCTCGCCATTCTTTTCTGCCTTCAATCATCTCTCGTATTCTCATGGTTTCCTCCTCCTATTTCCCTAATTTCTTGGCGACATTATCGTTGAGCTGCTTGCGCCACTTGTCACGGTAGGACGCCGCCCCTTCTTCACCAACCAGCGCTGAACAGAAGCCTTTAATATCGACCCCGAGAACCTCCTGGACGCGCTGACCTTCGGCTGCTGTTTCCTCGAGCAGGCCAAGCACGCCGTCAAGAATAGGCATGAGGTTACGACCCGTGAAATTGGAGTGTGGCCAAAGATTGACGTTGATTTCTTCCCATGCGGCTTGATAGTCGGCTGGCAGCTCTTTGACCCGTAATTCAAAGGATTTCATTTCTTTTGTCATGTCACTGCCCGTGATCATCTCCCAGAAGTTCATCGCTCTCTCTCCTTTAACTCATTCATTTTTGATGATAAGAACGCCCATTTTTCCCAGAACTTTCGCAGCTCCTCGCGCCCCGCATCATTGAGCACGAAAAACTTGCGCGGTGGACCCATATCGGATGGCTTCTTCTCGGTGTCCACAAGGTTGTTCTTCTCCAGCCGCACCAAAATGGTGTAGACGGTTCCTTCCACAACATCTGTAAAGCCAAGGGCATTCAACCGCCGTGTGATTTCGTAGCCGTAAGTTTCTCCGCGGTTTATAATTTCAAGGACACAGCCCTCAAGCACACCCTTAAGCATTTCGGTTAGGTTCTCCAGTACAATCACCTCTGCTATTCTGTATGACTGGTATTCAGTATTACTTATTACCACTACATAGTATCACTAAGTAGTTGGTTTGTAAACAGCATTTGCCTTCATATTCATTATTTATTTGTACGCATGATACGACACGGTGAATCGATGTGCTTGCCTAATGATAACGATCATCGACTCGTCCCCGAGTTCCAACCGTGATGGAGTCCCCGTAATTTTAGAATTGACAACATTCAGGCCATGCTACTATACTGTTACCGAGTCGAATACTTAAAACCGATTGCGGATGTGGACTTTTCTGGAGAGTAATCTTCATTTTCGCCACACAAAGGCCTTGCTGGTCATTTGTGTGGTTTTTTGCGTTTGGTTCACGATGAAGGAGGAGAATAGATTCATGAAATTGTGGCACTATGCATTGATTGTTTTTCTTGGAGGCTGCTGTTACGGCATATTATCCACGTTTGTTAAACTGGCGTACGCGGCCGGTTATACGGTTTCGGCAGTCACTGGAGGGCAGTACTTATTTGGCGCTGTGCTGGCATGGCTTGCAGCACTGTTGACCAACAAGAAGAGATTAACCCGTAAACCAATCATCAAGCTGTTGCTGTCCGGAATTCCCTTTGGATTAACCGGCATCTTCTATTATCAAGCTTTGCAGACCCTTAATGCGTCACTGGCGATCGTGTTCTTGTTCCAGTTCGTCTGGATCGGAGCGCTGCTGGAGTGGGTTTTCCATAAGAAAAAGCCGACAAAGAGCAAATTGATCTCCATCGGATTGCTGCTCGCGGGCTCTGTGTTGGCCGCCGATCTATTATTTCAGGACCAGATGGCGGTGTCATGGCAAGGAAGTCTATGGGGCATGCTTGCGGCGTTCACCTTCTCCACATTCATTTTCTTAAGCAGCACCGTCGAGAGAACAGCCCCGCCCATGTTAAAAAGCGCCCTGATCTCCACTGGCGGCGTAATGACGGTGTTCATTGTTTTTCCACCTACGTTTCTAGTGGATTGGGATGTGTTCACCGGCATGATTCCTTATGGATTGGCACTGGGAATATTCGGCGTCGTGCTGCCGCCCCTTCTGTTTGCGATTGGAATGCCGCATGTTGGCTCAGGGCTCGGAACCATTCTCACCTCATCGGAGCTACCGGTTGTCATTATATTGTCTTCCCTGGTGCTCGGAGAAGCGATTAGTTTCACACAATGGATAGGAGTTGCCACGATCCTGGTCGGGATTGCCAGCAGCAACATTCGCTATGATCATTTGGGCAAGAAATGGTTTAAGATACCGAAGACTTTACATCGATGACTGACCCCAAGTGAATGATACAAGAAGCAGCCGCTCATCAGATGGCGTAAGCGTGATTCGTGACGCAATCTGGGAGCGGCTGCTTATTGATGTTTTATGGGACTAAGGGACGTTTGTCTGCCCCAATTTGAGCAGGGTTAGATTCTACTCACTCACTTGAAACCGTGACCTCATGCGGTTGATGATCCGTTGTCCTGTGTTCGCCTCTGTAACCGTAACGTCCCACATCACGACATTGGTCATCGGATTAGGATCTGAGTTCACAATGGTTACACACGAACAAGCCCGCCATCCTTCACTTCATACACCTGATCGGCGACGCCCTCAAGCAGGCGGGCATCGTGGGAGATAAAGAGGATCGTGCCTGTGTATTTTCGCATCATCGTCTCGAGCGCTTCCACGGCTGGAATGTCCAGAAAATTACTCGGTTCGTCCATGAGCAGGATATTATAGCGTCCAAGCAACAATTTGGCCAGCTGGAGCTTGATAATTTCACCACCGCTTAATACCGACAGCTCTTTGCGAACATCCTGCTGCGTGAACCCCATGGAGGCGAGAACTGATCGAATGTCGGAAACCGGGTAATCACAGTTTTCCTGCATGAATGCCATGACGTTCTGATTTCGATCGAACTTGTAACCGGTTTGGACAAAATAGCCGATTTCCGCCTTTGGCGATAACGTAATACCGCTTTCCCGATCGCGGATCATGTTGAACAACGTCGTTTTGCCGGCGCCGTTTGCGCCCTTGATCGCAATCTTGCCTCCTAGCGGGAATTGGAAGGATACATGGTCGAAGATCACCTTATCCCCGAATCGCTTGCAGATGTCGTGCCCTGTAATCGGAAATGGATGATGGAGCTCCAGCGCTTTATTCTGTCGAAATTGGACATTTCGCACAGCCTCGGGCGGAGTGACTTCACCAAGCGCTTCGATTCTCCGTTTCGTATTTTTGGCGGCGTTATGAAGCTTTTTTTGCTTGCTGCCTTGGGATTTTTGATGTCCGAGACGTCCGCCGCTTTCCGATCTGCTCTTTCTGCCCGATTCCTTACGGTCAAGCTTCCGTGCCTGATTCTTCTTCTCGATCATAACCTGTTCCAGCCGCTCCCGTTCTGCCACGTATTGATTATATTGGGCTACCTGGGCTTGTCGTTCCTCTTCCTTCAGAACCAAGTAGTCGGTATACCCTCCCCAATATTCCGTGATCTTCCCGTCTTTTAGCTCCCAGATCTTATCAACAACCTGGTCGAGAAAATAACGATCATGACTGATGATGAGCAGCGCACCGGAATAATGTTTAAGCTGGTTCACGAGGAAGTCGATGCCTTCGCGATCCAGATGAGATGTCGGCTCGTCGGCAAAGATGCCATGCGCTTCGCCCGACAGTGCCTGTGCAATTTTCAATCGTGTCTCTTCCCCGCCGCTCATGGTCTCGGCCTGCACTCGGTCAATGCCTAATTTGCCAACGATAGCGTAATCCTGTACATCTTGGACGATTACCTCATCCAACTGGGGGAGATAAGTGAACGTGCCTTCCCTTGCAATCTTGCCGTGCTGCAGAGGCATTTTGCCGAGTAACGTTTTGAGCAGCGTGCTTTTTCCAGCTCCGTTGGCACCAACCAGGCCGATTCGGTCATATTCATACAACTCCAGCTGGTCGATATCGAGCACAGTACGTCCCAAGTATTCCACATAAAGATCCTTTGCTTTTAACAATAACATTTATTTTTCCTCCTTCGAAAATCGCAGTTTCCGTCGTTCCGTTCGCAGGTTGACCTGCGATTTAACAAAGGGAGGATTATATAAAGAAGTACCAGTGTAACCTATGCATTGTCATGCCTCCTTTTCACATCAATGACTTTGACGTTTCAATTCCAACATGAAAGCAATAAAAAATGCAGATCCAAGTCCACATGTGGGCTTGAATCTGCATGGGTTACGTGCCAGAACAGAGCGAAATAAAGCACAGCAAATATGCCGTCCGGGTCGCAATCCATGTCCTCATACGTAAAAATAAGCAGCTCAAAAAAAGCCCACCTGAGTGGAAATCCGCTTCTTTATCGCATACTTACCATAAACGCATGGAGTGAACCATTGATTGCAATCCCCCTCTTCTTTAATAGCCGTATCTTAACATTGGCATTTGACAGCTGTCAATTGATAAGCTTTCCCAATCCATTATTGCAAACGGCAATACCTGCCGGGATTCGAAGCTTGATCCGTTCAATATTCATGTACAAGCGTTCATTTGATGCAATGAAAAACAAACGATTTGTGTTCAGGCGTCGCTTGTTTCAACTCCCAATCGCCATAAGTTGTGACTCGCGTAAAACCTGCCTTTTTTAGCGACTCGGTGAGCTCCTCCTGATTCCGGAACCTGATCTGCATTTTTTCATGAATCAACACTTCGCCTGTCCTTGCATGTTTGACGGTTTCATAAAAAGTGAAGATATCTCCCTCAAACCCTTCATATTTCGTATGAATTTCAAGCGGATCTCCGGTTGCCATATCTTTGGCTGCATCAGGAGCCGCATCCTTCTCCCACGCTTCCCAAGCCTTAGCTAACGGGTTTCGTGTATCAAATATATAATGTCCCCCAGCTCTCAAGGAGCGGTATACATCCGAGATCGTCTGCTCCCAGCTCTCGTCGGTCAGAAATACCTGGGCAACATTGGCTGTCATGATAACGGCATCATAAGCATTGGTTTGCAATATCGTGCTATCCCCAATAATCCAAGTGACATGGTGTGCATCGTCCTTGGCTTTGGCCACTTCTATCGCTTCCGGATTGGGGTCAATAGCTGTAATGTCATAGCCTTCCCGAGCAAGATGCATCGTCCATCTTCCTGTGCCGCAGCCTAAGTCTGCAACCCTTTTCACATCCAGGCTCTTTAGAAGGGCCAGGAAAAATTCATCGTCTCTTCCCCAGTGATTAACCTGGTCGTATACCAACGGAATCATATGAGGTGTCCACCCGCTTTCTCATCGTTCATGATTACAACCATGATAAAAGCCGAATGCCGTGAGGTCAAAGGAATGATCAATTATAAATGTATTCTACCTGCCGCTCTGCCTGCCAGCTTTACGCACGCACATCAGCTTGTGTTCACCACATTATTGCTGCCTGCCCCAGGGCCTAATCCTCGGCCCTCTGAACGAAGGGGATCCTCATACCTGTAGAGGACATTCCCAATCGTACCCGCTGCTCCTGTCAGTAACAGTCTCCGTTTCATTCGATTCATCCCCTCTATCGCTTCATCATTATACGATTACTCTGCTGTTAGTCATTACCCTTTAGAAGTAGGATATATGCGATATTTTCGCCGCCACTTGGTTTAATAGGGGGGAATCTTTATGAATTAGAGCACTAGAGATCTCGGGAATCATCTGAATGCAAGGGGTCTCTACTTGGATAAGCTATGCTCATTTACTTCCCAGCCTTGGCCGGTACTGAAAAATAGGTCATCTGAACAGCGGACACAGGCTTAGCTACCGGTTCTTCCACCGCTGACGGTGACGTCAACGCTGCATCATTCCCGCTTCCATCCGAGCAATTTCGGCGATACCGTCCCTCTTCCAGCTTCATATCAATAAAATCGACGACCTGCTGCAGCGAGGCAATCTGGCTGACGATATTCTCCCGATGGTTCCTTAAACGTTCCACCAACTCCGGGAACTCCCCGGGATCGGCATCGATGGCTACCCCCAAGAATGGACGCATCTCATCCAGTGGCATCCCTGTCTTCTTCAGACAGGATAACAGCTGGATCGTCTCAATGTCCTCCTGCCGATAGATGCGATGTCCATTTTCTTTCCGCTCCGCTCGGGGGAGCAAGGAGATTTTTTCATAATAACGAATCGTATCCTCAGAGATGCCTGTCAGCTCGGCCGTTTGCTTGATCGTAAATACCTGTTGTGCCTCCATCCGATTCCCTCCTAAAAATTATGTTATGTGCAATATATCTTGGAGCTGGCTCTAAGTCAACTCTCTTCTCCCTTATCCGCGAGAACTACATTTCACTTCTTGACTTGGAGTCGACTCCAAGTTCTACAATGTGTGAAATCACGGGGAAATGTCCCGATTTTAGGAGGAAGAAGAGACCATGAACACTCACCAGCAAGGATTTACCGCACTGATTACAGGAGCTAACGCCGGGATCGGCTTGGCGTTAACGAAGAAACTACTGTCCGAAGGCTGGCAGGTGGCCGCCTTGAACCGCTCAGCCTTTTCGCCTGAGGACTCGTTCATCCAGCAAGCGCTCTTGAGCAAACAGCTTCGTCTATATCAAGTCACAGACCTTACGGATTACGCCAGCTTGAGAACCACACTGCATACCATTCAAACCAGCGAGCAGCAGATTGATATTATGTTCAATAATGCCGGCGGCAGCTTCCCGGAGCTGGCTTATTCACCACAAGGACGTGAGAAGCATTATGAACTGATGACGGTAGTACCGTATATCATTCTGATGGAGCTAAAGGATCTACTAAAGCACGGCCGTTTGAAAACGGTCATTAACACCTCATCTGCAGCGCTTCGAATGACGAAGAAGTTTAGTCTGGAAATTCTGGAGCAGCCCAGGACCTTCCGCAAACTGATCGGACCTTACGCCAGTTCTAAGCTGGGGCTTTCGCTATGGACACACGCCATTGCCCCTCAGCTTGCCCTGGATAACATTAAGATTCGCAGCGTCGATCCCGGGAGCAACAATACGATCCGAAAAGGGAAAACGTCCGGACTGCCTGTTCTGGTCCACATGTTAATGAAGCTGTTCTTTCCTCCTCCAGCCCATGGTGCGGACAAATTGTATGAAGGCGCTCTTGGACAACACCGGGATAAGACGGGGGTATTTATATCCAACAATCGGATGATGGAGTTGAAATATATCGATCAAGCGCCTCGTATTTTGGAGAGAATGCATGCGATTTACAAGCACGAATATTTGCAGACATAAAAACAAAGAGGGCGAACTCGCCCTCCTTGGGAAATATTAAATGCCGGAAGTTGCTTTATAGGTAAAGCGTGCTTTATAAGAGCCTTGTAATACCCCAACCTTCGTGCCATCCTGCTTGCTAATCGTTTGAGGCAATTTGAGATCATAACGAACCTCGAACTGATGCGTTCCTCCGCCGAAGGACGGTCTGGCTTGTATAATGGCCTGCGATGCATTCGAGAGAACAAGTTGAGACACCAGCGTCCCCTGTCCTGAACCAAAATGGATAGGAGCACCGGTTACCGGCCCTTTATACGCTGTCGTTACCTCAACCGCTGATGCGGGAATGTAGAATTTTTCCAGGACACCATTGATTACTTTCTCGATTTCAAAATCGGTAGAGCTCATACTGACCGTATAACCAGCGTCAGTGCCTCTTCCATCAACGACCGTCATCATTGTCTCCGCTTGTGATGACTGAGCCTGTTTGACATCCAGGCGTATGTCATCAAATTTCAGAGGCGTTTGAAAAGCCCTTAACCCCGAGCCGACAACCTCCAGCTTTTGTTCCGACACGTCAGCTGCAAAGGTGGAAGTACCCAGAGAAAGCAGCAATACAGACATGCTCATAGTGCCAAGCAGCATCTTCTTATACCGACTTATCATATTATTTCCTCCATCGTTTCTTTTTCAGGAATGGTTAGGCAGGTTGGGCATGCGCTCATTCCCCTCCTGCAATCAAATTCCTTTGGCCAAAGAGAAGGTGAACAGGGATCTGTATACGCCCACTCTCAAACCGACTCTGTCTCCTGCCTGATGTGCACTTCCCGCTCCTGCCGAGACGACTTCCACCGAGCTAGGGACGCGGAATGTAAAATCCATAGGAATATCGTAGTAACCCATTCCCTGGAATGGTTCGGCTTGTGCCAAGGCTTGTTTTTGAGCACCCAAAATATAATTCCCTGTTCTAGCAACTTGATCTGGTGAACCGGCAAGAACTTTTGCAGATTTCACATCCACACTCAGAGACGAAGATGGAATCTTAACTATGAGATCCGAGGTGCTTAAGCCGGTGTCAAGAACTGGATCACTCACAAAGTCGGTGATCGACAAGGAATACGTCCAGCCATCACCTTGGCCTGTACTATCTTCAAGCAGCGCACTCGTGACAGTGTTGATCATCTGGTAATCATGGACGGTCTGGATTTCGATGTTGTCCAGCAGCAAACCATGAAACTGTGAAGAAAGCCCCCCGCCTATGACGTTTAGAATCGCTTCCTGATCCGCTGCCGTTACCTCGGTTCCCCAGGTTGGGTCTACACCCGGACTCGGATTCGGATTAGCGCCATTTAAGGCGGGTGTGATATATTCTTTGTCTGTCAGAATATATCCCGTTGACGGATCCAAGACTCTGATTTTGATCGGAAGATGAGCCCCGACGTCAATCGGACCAACATATTCATGATAATTTCCGCCATGATCGAGAGAGTATTCTTTCATCCAGTTGCCTGTTGGAAGATTGGAGAAATCAATCACCAGTTTATCGTTCGCGTCACGAAGGAATGCAGGATCATAGACTACGCCGGTGACCACAAGCGTCGTCTCGGCACTGACATTCACCCCGTCTGTGACACGCGCTTTATATACGGAACCAATGACGTTAGGAATCATGAAGGTGTACTTCCGCTCCGTAGAGTCGGGATCAGACGATGAGCCCGTATAATGGTTGAAAATGTCAGGCTCGTCCACCCAAAGGCCGTGATCATGCTGGAGCTGGAGGAACCCTTGGGTTGGATTAAAGCTAAATGATAAGGACCGCTGATCGTTCGAATCGACATCACCCAGATGGCCAATAGGTGCCGTCAGCACGCCTGGAGTAGCCGGTGACACATTGATGTTATCAGTGACCCTTGCTAGCTCGGCTCCGAAGGCATTAAAAATGATTGCAGAAACCGTATGGTTACCATTCATTAACTGGATCGGCGATACGTAGTCGGATACCCGGCCGTTTACCTCCACTTGAACTTGTACCCGGCTCAAATCAATCGCTCCGGTATCAACGGTCACAACCCCATCTTGCTCAAGCAATTTAGGGTAACCCACCGGAATCTCGATTGGATCATTGCTGATGTTCATAATGAGTGGATCACTGAAGATGATATTGGTGCCGGTATCTAAACCTGCTCGTGCATGAATCGTCACAGATCCGACGGAAGTGACTACAATCGGATGAGTGTAGTTCACCCAAGTGACGCCGTTGTCCATAGAATACTCTTTTATCGTTGCTGAAGCTGGGTAATCCAGGGTGACGACAGAATTCTCGAATTTATCGTAAGAGAGGGACTCTATAGGCTTGTCTATCATTGCTGGCACAGGCGTATAGCCGGACGGGTAGATGCCAGTTACTCCATTCTGCATAACCGGGCTGGATCCTTGGAAGTAATACAAATTACCATCTTCTCCGATTCCGTATACTTCATTTCTAGCATCAGTCCCCGTATATGTTGGAGGAACTTCCAGCAGCCCGACATAACGTACATTGTTTATTTTGCCGTATTGTGTATTCGAAATAACATAGACCTCACCATTGTCACGTAGCGCATATAAATGGTTGTAAGAAGCAGCAATGTCGACTATATCTTTGACTTCATTGTCTGTTCCTTCGATTGGAGTAGGAACCGTAAGCTTCCCTCGAATTCCGGTTAAGGGACCGATATTCCCCGTGCCCAAGTTGGCTGGATCATTCCCGTTGCTACCCAATGCGTATACCCTGCCGTTGTCCTGCAAAATAATGACGACCGATGAAGAAGTATGCGGTGCAACTAAGTATTTGACAACACTAGAAGCAATTAAAGTTTTGCTCGCGTTATAGTTTCCGGAACTATACCCCATATTTCCAATTGGAATCCCCCATGACACAAGGTCCCCATTAGACTGCAATTCGAAGAACGTGTTATCTAATCTTGTTGAAAGAGACGCATTCCCTATAGCTTTAAAATCAGTTAACGCTCTGGTTACATTTTCTGCGTTGGAGACTGGAAGCGGGTATAGCTGTGTTGAGCGAAGTTCGTCGTAACCGTATCTGCCCAATTTTGTCATATAAGGTGCCGGTTGAGCAGAGTCAGTTAACGTATAGTAGGAGCCGTTAATTTTAAAATATCGCATGTCCAATAAGGGTTGGATAGTTTGGTTCGCTGAATAATCCTGCCACAAAGCATGTCTGCCAACATCCTTATGCAAGTATCCCATTTCGAAATCATCCGCAGATGTAAACGCTGGAAACATCCTAGTTATGTTAATCGGCTTAGCATCATGAAAGGAATCCGAATTAAAAGCTCTTCCGATCTTATATACTTGTCCATCCGTGACAAGAAGCACATTGTTATAATTGAGTTGAATAAATTTCCTTACACCCGTCAATGGAGTGTCCGTATCCGGGTTAATCACCTCGGTCGGGGCGGTTTTATCTGACTTTGTGCCGGTACCTAGCTGTCCGTTGGTTCCCCCACCAAAGGCATATACGCTGCCATCCGCTTTTAACGAAAACCAACTCATCGTTTGCAATTGCATGCTCGTATGTTCCCCACGACCATCCAAGTATGCAAAGTCAACGACGTTCGTATCGCGGAGTGTTAAAGGGTTATTATTTGTACGAATCAATAGGTCTCCATTGTTCATCAGCTTGATCTGCATGTTCGTTGTAAAACCATTGTGTGCGCCAGCTGTAAAGATTCGTTTGGCATTATGGTCATGTGTAATGAATTTTGAATCGACGGGCAGATTACTCCCGGTATTGACCCCAATCGTTCTTCCATCGCTTAAATGAATTTGTGTCTGAGTACCTTTGGAAATTTGATCGTACTCATAGGTTGTACCATCAATATTCCCATAACCAGCTCCCTGAGCTGTATTCGTACCCTGGAGCAGAAGCGCAGGAGCGAATAATACCGCAGCTAGCACAACGGAAAGTGTCCGTTGAAAGGATGATCGCCTTTGTCGTTGAACCATGAACCCAACCTCCAATTTCATTTAAATGTACTTTCGAAACCCCAATGTTTTTTCATTCGTTAAGCTCCTTTCATTACATTGTCATCATCCCCTTTCAGGTTGTGGGATAGCTCCATTGCCTGACTTGTATTAAGCGTCTGATTCCATTTCGGCTCTTCCCCTTCCGCTATGTATCCAAGCTTCACCACATAGAGGGTGAATGTTGTACGATCAAGCTGTACTTTTCTCCTGGTCCTTTCAAAGGAATAGCCTTTGTTCATATATCTGCTGATCCGTTCTTCAAGGTCCCCCTTCTTCCGTTTGACCAGTAACCATAACAACAGGAGTACAAGAATGGATATCAGGATGACGCCAGCAATAAGAACAGATCTCAACCAATCTGGAATCCCGCCGTCGACTTCGATTTTCCCCGCATACTCCATTAATGCCTGTGCTTCATTCTTTGCCTCTGGAGTAACGGTAAACTTAAACATCCTCCACGCTTTTTGACCCGCATAATTCGCCTCAAAGTAGGCTTCATACTCCCCAGGCATCAGGAGCTTGCCCCTGGCGATGCTGACCATGCTGGCTGTGGTTCCGTAATAGATCGAACCGGCTTCATAATCATTGCGGTATATGATATTTTTTGAAGTGTCGCGTATCTCCAGATAACCGGTGGGCTGCTCCAAAATCGTGCCCGTATTCTCCAGAGACACTGTGAACCGCGATTCCCCCGATGCAATATAATCATGCTTGAAGGAATGAATCGCCAATCCGTGCCGGGCCTTCTCGAGTTCGTAGTCCATGACAATCCATAGTCCGCTTTGGTTCTCAATATCCGGTGCGACTGTTGTGTTTACCATGTTGGTCTCAACGGCTGGTCCCTGAAACTCGTTATATTCCGACACCGCGACAACGGCAATATGCTGTCCGGGCTCCAGGTCATCGGGAATGGATGCTATGTATGTATACTCTCGCATCTCATTCGGGCCAAGGGTAATGTCCTTGGGGCCCTGAGGATGCAACCAGGCTCCAGCATGGGTCACCCCCGCATTATACGACTTGAAATCCTTGCCGCCGTTTTGAAGCGGGATCGGATCAGTGGCGTATATTTTCAAGCTGAGCTCAGTATTCTCCAGATTTTTAACATAGAATTTGTAATCCTTGGTTTCCCCGGGCATAACGTCTTCACGGTAATAACCAAGTCCGTTCCGGGCTTCCTTGGCGCTGGGTGCAAACCAGAACGATGCCTTCGGAGCCTGCTCCGGAATTGCAGCCTGGCTTGCATAAGATGGCGAGCTTATCAGTGAAAGAAGCCACAGCATAAACAGCACCGTTAACCCACATGTAAGTAACAAAGATTTGGATTTCATTCCATTCACCTCTCGACTAAGTTCAGTATTCATAAGCAATCCATCCATGGACAACAAAAAAAGCACCCCCGACACAGGCGATAGGCCCATGCCAGAGGTGCTTCCTCTATTCCGTATGTAATTAAGCTTATGATACAACATATTTCCATTCATTCCAAGAGTTTAATTTTCATAGAACGACTGTTTTTCAACAAGCTTCTGAGTACCTTAGTGCTCCGTAACTTCGTGAAAATCCTTCCCTTTACGCTTTTGCCGACCTTTTACTAGAAAGCTCGCCAATAAAGGCACCGATCAGGCTGGCCGCATACACGATAAGGACACAAGCGTAGCCGAATGCTTCATACGGCAGCGTCGGCATGAAATGTCTCAGTCCATATACTGGGCCTAGAATAATAATCCCTACAGGCACTGCAATGATCCAGGCTTCGACGAAATACATGAGGAATACACCAATGATCGAGATAAGGCCGTATACAGAGCTGAATCTGATAAATAGAGAAGGCTTTCTGTCCTGTTGACTGGTATAGAACGCCCATGCCAACCATACAAGCAGAAACAGCCCGGTACTTAGGACGTGAACGGCAGAGGGAGCATTGCCTTTTAAGTAAGCGTTAAAATTAATGATGGTAAACGGGACGCTTAACAGCACGGCTAACAGCAATTTCATCGTCATGGTTAGACATCGTGAGGCCTAGCCCGCTATTTACGAGCTCCCCCACATCTCCTTTATTTTTTCATGAACTGTGCTGGCCTCTTGGATGTGCGGCCTCACCTCTCGCCAGCCACTTCTGTTGCACAATATCCAGACAGCCATACCTCATGAAGTGTTATATCCATATTATCGCTTACTGGGTTCTCTTCATCAACCACATTCTCCATTATATCCCTATATGCAGAAAATGCTTGTGCCATGCCTTATTATAGAAGTTCGCCATATGGATGTACGTCAAGTTAGTGACCATCGGGCTGGGCCAATGTCGTTAATTCAGCCATTAAGGATTTTAGGCGATGAATGCTGTCCATTCTGAATAGCTGTTGACTGAACGAAATAAAAGCTGTTCATTCGCGGTTTCCTTTGATAATGGATCGTGGATGGAGACAAAATTATCCTTGTGGTTTCCCGGGGACATGTCAAATTCATCTAAATTTCTTCTGGAAACATACGATACGATTTTAACCACATTGGTCCAACCCTTCATTAAGGTTTAGAAAATGGCTGCTCAGTCATTGGTCTGCTTCATTTCACCTGGGGCTTATTGTAACCGCGATCCCCATAAGGCTGCAACTGCTCTAGCCACGGCTTTAGCATTTGCTTTCTTTCCCAACGTATATCGGTCACTTCGTCGATTTCTTTCTGCTCCAACACCTCGTATTCAAACGCATCGCCCCCGAGTTCATTCCAGTCCTCCTGAAGCTGTGCATTCGCAAATCTGCCCATATCCAGCTGCATTCGCAAGGTGAACCATTTGTTCTTCAAATTGGGATAGCTGTCGATGTAGATTTTGCCGTTGATTTTATTCTTGATTTGGATGACTCCCATATAAATCTTGATCTGCTTGTATTCCTCAAGAAGCTGCTTCCGCTTATCTTTATCCATGGATACTCTCCTCACCCTCATGAATTTACTAAATTACTAAATTACTAAATATAAGATTCACTTTATCCTGGATTTTACCGTTCGTCAACCCACGAATAGGTCAACAATTCTCCCGCTCCACAGTTTGGATACCTCTATCTGAAGGACAACCATATTATGGTAGCTGGAGATTCAAACAATTTATACCCGGTTTATTTAAGGTTGTTAGCTTATTTCATGAAGGGAGAGGAAACGATGATCCGAAACAAAAGATCTCAATTACTGCAGCAGTATCTCTACGTCGGACCTACTGCCCTGTTTTTTCTATGTATGGTGCTGGTTCCCTTCTTTCTGGGGATCTATTATTCATTCACCAGCTGGAACGGAATATCCAGTCATGTGGGTTGGAACGGAATCCAAAACTACGTACATATCTTCACCCGCGACTATTCCTTCCTGAACGCATTCTGGTTTACAGCCAAATTTACGGTTGTTGCGCTTCTACTGACCAATCTGCTTGGCTTTGCGCTTGCCTATATTCTGACTCGCAGGCTGTTTGCCCGCAACACCCTTCGGGCGGTGTTCTTTATTCCTCACGTCATCGGGGGACTGCTGCTCGGATTTATCTGGCAGTTTATTTTTGTCCAGGGTTTCTCTTCTATCGGGGAGCTGACGGGGTGGTCCTTCTTCACCCTTCCCTGGCTCGGAACGGGCACGACAGCCTTCTGGGCAATCGTCATCGTGTTTGTGTGGCAGAATGCCGGCTATTTGATGGTGATTTACATTTCCGCGATCAACAACGTCCCGTCCTCACTCATTGAAGCGGCCAAGGTGGATGGTGCAGGCCGATCCCAATTGCTGCGAAAGGTCATTATTCCACTCATTATGCCCGCGGTTACCGTATGTCTTTTTCTCACCATCTCCTGGTCCTTCAAGCTGTTTGACCTGAACCTGTCTCTGACGGAAGGCGGCCCGTTCAAGTCCACGCAGACCGTATCGCTTAACATTTATGAGGAAGCGTTTACGATCAGCCGGTTCGGGCTCGGTTCCGCCAAAGCGATGATCTTCTTTATTATCGTTGCTATTATTTCTCTTCTACAAGTTCGAGCAACGAAGAAAAAGGAGGTTGAAATGTGATGGATTTTACCGCGCGTAAACGCAATGGCTCACGGATTGTGACGCAAATCGTCGTCATCCTGCTCGCGATTCTGTTCCTTGTGCCCTTCTATTTCCTGGTCGGCAATTCATTCAAGGGCTATGGCGAGATACTGTCCAATTCCGCATCGTTCCCTGGCTCCTTCAACGGGGACAACTATACGCAGGCCTGGCATGCCACGAACTTCTCTTATGTTTTTATGAACTCGCTTGTCATTACCGTGGTCAGCAACGTTCTTCTTGCTCTGCTCTGTGCCATGTGTGCCTATAAAATGGTTCGCAACGACAATCTGTTCAACCGCGTGCTGTTCGTTGCCTTCGTCGCGGCGATGGTCATTCCGTTTCAGGCGATCATGATCCCGCTCGTGCAAGTCATCAGCGGCATCGGACTGATGAATACCCGGATTGGCCTCATTGTCGCTTACCTCGGGTTTGGCGCGCCGCTCACCGTGTTTCTGCTGCATGGATTCGTCAAATCCGTGCCGATCGATATTGAGGAAGCCGCTACGGTCGATGGAAGCAGCCCGAACGGCATCTTTTTCCGGGTAGTGCTGCCCTTGATGCAGCCGATTATTGTGACTGTCATTATTCTGAACACACTCTGGATCTGGAACGATTATCTGATGCCTTCCCTCATTCTTCATGATCCGCAGCTCAGAACCATTCCAATCGCAACGTATATGTTCTTCGGTGAATATACGAAGCAGTGGGATTTGGCGCTGCCCGCCCTTGTGATGGGAATAACGCCGATCGTAATCTTCTTCCTGGCCATGCAGAGATACATTATCGAAGGGATTGTGCAGGGCTCGGTCAAAGGTTAATCAACGACAGCTACTTTCGTAAGGGAGGATGACATTCATGAATAGATGGAAAAGAGCGCTGCTGGTGCTGCTCCCCCTGCTCATCGTCGTTGCGGGAGGCTGCAGCCAGAGCAGCGGAACGGCCGGTGTCGTTACGGTGGACGTCTTTCAGTTCAAAGCCGAAATTTCACAGCAGCTGGATGAGCTGAAAGCAGAATTCGAGCGGGAGCATCCGAACATCCGCTTGAATATCCAGACGGTCGGAGGCGGAAGCGACTACGGCGCTTCCCTGAGAGCGAAATTCTCCTCCGGCGATCAGCCTGACCTGTTCACGCTTGGCGGGGATCATGAGCGGGATATGTGGCTGGAGTATCTGGAAGACCTGTCGGATCAGCCTTGGGTCGCTGATGTGAAGGAAGTCGCGCTGGATCAGATGACGGTGGATGGGAAGCTGTACGGCATGCCGATGAACCTGGAAGGCTACGGCTTTATCTATAACAAGGATCTGTTCGAGCAGGCTGGCATAACCGAGGAGCCGCAGACGCTCAGCGAGCTGCGGGAGGCTTGTGAGAAGCTGCAGGCCGCAGGCATTACGCCATTTGCCAATGGCTATCAGGCATGGTTTGTGCTCGGGAATCATTTTGCCAACGTGGCTTTTGCCCAGCAGCCGGATCCGGAACAGTTTATTGCCGAGTTAACGGAAGGAACAGCCACCTTCATGGGCAACGAAATATTCCAGCAATGGATCGATCTTCTGGATCTAACGCTTGAATATGGCAACCCGAATCCGCTCTCCATGGACTACAGCAGTCAGGTGTCCACCTTCGCTACCGGACAAGCGGCCATGATGCAGCAGGGCAACTGGACGCAGGTGCAGATTGATGGTATCGATCCGGATCTGAATCTGGGCATTCTGCCGATGCCGATTCACGATTCCGATACGAACCGAGGCATGATCTATGCCGGAGTTCCCGGCAACTGGGTGGTTAACAAAAACTCCAAGGTCAAGGAAGAGGCAAAAACATTCCTGAACTGGATGGTCACCTCGGAAATGGGAAAACGATATATTACGAGCGAGTTTAAGTTTATACCTGCGCTGGACAGCATTGAGGGCACCGAAGAAGGTCTCGGCCAGCTCGGGGTCGAAGTGCTGAAATATGCCGATGCAGGCAAAACACTGAGCTGGAACTGGACCCGGCTGCCGAACGGCATGCCACAGGAAATGTACAGCAGCATTCAGGGCTATATCGGTGGCAGTTTGACGCGTGAAGAAATGCTGGAGCAGTTTCAACGCAACTGGGATAACCTGAGTTTCCAGTAACACCTCGAACGTCTTCCGAGCTACGGCTTGGGAGACGTTTTAGCATTTTCCCAGGACGAATCGTCCCGGAACCTTTTCCGAAGATGATCAAAACCAAGTTGGTTGAAATTAGAGGATTTTCGACGTATGGGCAAATTTTCCTGTAAAACCTTTACACCAAATAGTAAAATAATACTAGGTAAAGAGTCTTGTATACATATATAGTAGATAGACCTTACTGACTAGATTCTACTCAAAAGGAGAGTAAATAAATGAAAAAAAAGGTAGCAATTATCACGACGCTGCTGCTAACACTCATTTCCCCCAGTGTTTTGCCAAGTGTAAACGCAGCACCCGTAAGTAAGCAAGTGGTCGTGGATGGACAGAGGGTTATTTTCGATCTAAACCCTATTATTGTTGACGGAACTACACTAGTCCAATTCACGCCTGTATTTAAGAAGCTGGGCATCACCTCCACCTGGAATCAAGAAAAAAAGCAAGTTGTTGCAACCAAAGGCAGTACGAGAATTATTCTTAATGTTGGAAACAAGACGGCTTATGTCAACGGCTCTCCTGTTAATCTTCAGGTTGCACCTACCGTTGTAGCGGGGAAAGTATTCGTTCCACTTAGATTTATCAGCGAATCCACAGGTGCTTCATTAAGTATTAGAAACAATGGTAATGTTATTGAAGTCTTTAGTGGGAATGGTAGATCCATTTCGCAGCCTGCAGCACAAACAACCAAATCTGCCCCTACATCCGTACAGGTTAGAAATTATCTGGACCAAAATTACGGAGCCTTAGGATCGGGTCGCGATTTATATGATGTATATTATACTTCGGTTGTTCAAAACGAAACCATACTCGTAGGTATTTTCTTTGATTTTGTTGATTATATGATCCTATTGGACAATGCATTGGACGACTCCTATATTTATAAACTGACCAAACCTATCGCAAAAGATCTTCAAGCTAGATACGGGTCATCATACGATGTCAATCTTCTTTTATACCTAGAGTTTGAATCTCCTTTCTATACATCAACCTTTGGTATTGATAACATCGAACCTTTAAGTAATGGGAATTACCAAATTCTGAAACCAAGCTTCTATTCAGCGTTTTCCGCGGATTCAGGAGAGGCAGAAAGTTATTTCATTGATTTTGATGGCGAATTGTATCCTATGTATTATTCAGCATATTAAAAAATTAACAGGGGCAGTCCGCAATAGGGACTGCCCCTTTCTTCAAGAAAATCTCACCGCTCGATCTCACATTCCGTTATCCGGCCCATCTGCATCTCCTACTCCCACCTGCTTCATTTCACCCATTTATGCAGCAACGGCCCATCCTCTCCGAACACCGGGTCCATGCTTGGAACCGGCACGCTGCGAATCTCCGTGATCGACTGCGTCCGATCGGTCGGATTCCGTTCTCTCATGTTTGGTGTCGTGCCATTCGGATAAGCGCCAACAACGGCAAAATCAGGGCTTGCCTCAATCAGCATATGCGCTGTGCCTGCAGGCAGCACGATTACGTCACCGACTTGAAGATCAAGCCGCTCTCCGGCGTCACCGCCGACCAGAACGGTCGCATTGCCAGACTGAACACCAAGGACCTCGTGGGTATTGCTATGGTAATGGTGGTAGTCGTAGATGCCACCCGTCCAGCTTCCAGTCCATTGATGGCGGCTGAAGGCCGGCTCCAGACCGTCAGGACGTTCAGCGAATACTCCTGGATAGACCACCACCGGCAAGTCCGGGTTGTTCGGAACCTCTCCATCATCCTGTATGAAGAATGATCTGATTTGTATATCCACATGTACCCTCTCCTCTCATAGGAATGATGTACTTGTAGTCCAGTACCCGAACCCAAGCTAGATTAAACCTACCGAATGAAAAAGGTCACTCCTGGCCTCAATCGGAAGATTCTTGGAGCTTCACCTCTTGAATGGACCAAGCCACGCACCAAGGGCGCTGATTCTGCTTATCCTTCGGAATCCAGTAACAGGAATCGATCTGTTCTGCATCTGGCACCAGCATCAGCATGCGGAGAATCAGTTTTCGGACATCACCCGGATGACCGGCACGAGGATAAGGATAATCGAGCTTCACCCCTATTTTCTCAGCAACTTCCGAGCTATGGGACAATTCATACTCAAAGCTGGTGTTCCCCCCCATGCTTAATATACCCGAGTAGCCGGCCGTAATTTCTCCGGACACGGTACTGCTGGTAATGTTCACGGATGATGTCTTCTTCTCGAAGAAGGCCGAGGTTTCGCCGGGAACCCAGCTGACATCCAGAGCAAGACTTTGCTTCACATCCGCATAATGAGGTACGGACGGGAATCGCTGCAAGAACGTGGTATAGTCATGGGTGTTCGGCTGGTTCACATAGGTATGGAGGATCGGAAGCACATCAAAGTCGATATCTGCTTTGGATGTATGAAAAACATAAGTGCGAACCCCGAAAGGCTTTTGCATCTTCCAGTCATACAGCTCGTATGTCGTTCGAACAATATGCGGTGTCAGATATACGTAAGTGACGGAATTCTCTCCCGGAATGGGAACGATCGTCTTGTCAATGTGCCGCGTAATTTCAGAGATCTCCGAGCTGTGGTCAGCTTGCTGAGCAGAAAACTTCACTGAAGCCTCCGCTCCGACTGGGAGACTGGGGCCTGCTTGCATGTACGAGCCCATCTGAAAACGGGTGGAGATGGCAATCTGCTCCGTGGATGAACGCCCATAATAGAAGGTAGAACCGTATTCACTCCTCGTACTTCCATTGGTCACGTATGGAGGTGCTCCTTCAATAACTCCGACAAGGGCTCGAAAATCATCCTTGACCTTCTCTTCTTCTCGATTCACGAATCTCATAACATCCGACTTGTAGCGGCACAGAACGAGATTGCTTCCCCCTTGTTTCACGAAGTTTTCATCATTATAGTTCATATACAGCCAGATTTCTTGCCGCATCTCTCCGTTTGTTCCGATCGGAACAAAGTATTGAAACGCCCCCATATAGACCCATGTTGGATACTTGGTGTGTCCATGCGTTCTTGTGAAAACTTTGCTCCATTCGCCGGTAAGGATGTTATATGTTTTCATCTGGTTATTTTTGTACCCGGCCCAGCTGTGTGGACGATGCCATCCATTGATGAACAGCTGTACCGAAGGATCCTGCACACCGTCCTCTACCGTCCCCGCCTCGATCGCGAGAAAGTCAACGCGTCCGTCCTGCTCCTCGTGATGTTTGTCTGCAATTTGTCTTAAACCGCTGCCTGTACCGGGATTTACACCGATATCAGAGCGAAAGATCGCGGTCCACAGATTGGCATGCGTGGTCACCACGCCGACCATGATATCAAAGTAACCGCCGGGATGAGCGTATGCGCATGCACATACGTGCTTTACGTTTTTCCAGGCGGTGTTCGCATCGATCCGCCACACGCCGTTATCGTCCTGATATACGATGCCGATTCGATTCTCCGAATTCGCATGATGGGCACCGAGTAGAATCAAACGGCCATGAACCGAAAGGGCTGCGAACTGGGTTCGCCGAATAAAGGAATACGGAACCTGTACCGAAGGTGACCAAGCCTTGCCGTCTGTTGATGTAACATAATGGATATGTCCGTCCTCCGTCCAGAAGACATACAGAATCCCCAGATGCACGACGCTCGCAAGATTCGATATCTCACGGTGTCCGTTGACGTTATAGCCGAGCTTGTCGTAAGCAATCCCGTTCGCCTCCAGACATTCCAGCACTTCCTTATCCTTCTGCGGCTTCAGCCGGACTCGGGTATAGAGGATTTGATCTCGGTTATTGCTTGAAGAACGCTTGTGGTAAAAAAAGAACGCACTTTCGTTAAAATAGGTCCCGTTAACGCCTGTGAACTGCAGACTCGCCTCGGGGATCCGGTGGTTGGCATATGTATTGGACATCATTTCACCTTTCTTTAACCATTCATTTATAGTAACCCTTTCATTTTAATAAAATCTGGATTTGCGCGAATCTATCTTTAGTTAACATTCCTGTTCTCTTGGCGTAAAAAAAATCAGCAGGCATGCATGCCTGCTGATGTATAAACTATTGATCTGTCTCCATGACACCCGTGACTCGCGCCAGCAAGACAGCTAGCTCCGCCCGCGTCGCATAACGCGCAGGCTCCAGCTTGTTATCCGGTGTTCCGGCCAGGAGGCCCGCATTTCTAAGCTGGTCGATTGCACGCTCGGCCCAGGCCGCGATCGATGACTGATCCGCATAAGGGTTATGCATCTCCTTCTCGTTCGCTTCATAACCCGCAGACTGGAGTGCGCGAGCCAACATCACGAACAGCTCCTGACGTATGACATGAGCATCTGGACGAAATGTCCCGTCCGCGTAGCCTTGAATCCAGCCGGCCTCATAAGCGGAGTGCACCTGCTTGGAATACCATTGACTAGCTACGTCGCTGAATGGCTCAGAGGTTCCCTTCTCCGTCCAGCCAAACATTCTCACCAACATGCTGGCTAGCTCCGCCCGAGTGACTGGACGGGCCGGTTCATACTTACCTTGACCGGTACCCTGTACAATAAGCCTGCTCGCCAGCTGTTCTGCCGCGCCTTCGGCCCAATGTCCGCGCATATCCACAAAAGACGGGGTCATCTCCAGCAATGCATATAATGGAACGGTCCTTAGAGTAAGCTCCTTTGAACCAGGCTCGAAGAGATGTGTAAATGCATAAATGAACTCATCGGTTGCCTCGTTCACCGTAGCGACTGTCACCTGGTGATTGGAGCCACTGATCCCGCTTGGTCGAAACTGTACGAGTGCCTGGACTGGGACAAGCTGCTCGGTGTTCCCCCCTTTGCCCACGGTTGCCATCGACAGAGAGAAAGCTCTCCCTTGTAAGGTCGCACCCAGCCTGAAAGCCATGCTCTCCACCTTGGATTGATCCTTGTCGCTCGCTGCCCGAATGGATAAGATAATCTCGTCCGAAGAGCCTGACAATGTATCCCCTATTTCTGCAATCGGCAGCACCATCGTTCCGAGCGGTGTGTTCCATGTCACAACCATGGCATCGTCGATCTTCCGGAGTTGATCCAGGGTGGTTCGCTTCATGTGCAGCGTCCACTCCCGCTCCCCTTCCGTCGTGTCAATGACAATTTCCCCCGACTTGAGGTCCGTCGCGTTCAGTCAAATAAGCTGGCGTTCATTTCCATCCAGCTGCAGTTCAAACATCAGGGCAGGTTCCGGAGCCGGTATTGGAGCCGCCGGGAGAGACGCAGGAGAATCATTTCTAGGTGCCGGCGGTGGTATAGGAGATGGCGAAGGCAATATCTCCACTTTAGCCACAGTCTGCAGGCCTTCAAAGCTTATGATGATCTCCGTGCTTCCAGGTTTAAGCCCAAGCAAACGTCCTGACACGTCAATGGCAGCAAGGCTATTATCCTTCAGGACATAGTCGGCTTCCAGGCTTACGTCCCTCTTCGTTCCGTCGGAATACTCGGCAAATACCGCAATCTGTGCATGCTCCCCTTCTTTTACCGTGTACCGCAAAGGATCTAGCACCAGGTTGGTTGGCACTGCAAACACCGTGACGGGGGCATAAGCTGCAATCGGGCCGGACTCGGCCTGATAAACCGCCTGAATCACCGTCGTCCCGGTTTGAAGGCCTGTGATATACCAGTAACCGTCATCTCTTCGGGCAACTTGGATCATACCATGATCATAGTGGAAATCAGACTCGGCGGTTCGGTCCCATGCTGAATCGCCGTAGGTTACCTCCACAACGGTTCGCACGGATTCTCCAATCTGCACACGATAGGCCGATGGCATCAACCATATACCGTCGCTGAAGGCCACTTGAACGCTTCCTGGTATGGCCTCGCCGTCAATCCAGGCTTGAATATCCGCGATTCCTGTTTCAGTAGAGCGCAGCTCGGCCGTATAAAGGCCCGGGCTCGCATAGGTTACTCCGGTCACCGTTCCTAGCGAGGATATAAATTGAACGGTCCCGCTTGCAGGATTTCCGAATGCATCGCTCACATGAAGTGTAAGGAGCGCATGGGAAGACCCGTTAGCAGGCAGCGCTGTCTGGTCAACCAGCAGCCTCGATGCATTCACGTCCGGCTGACCCGGCAACCATTCTACATACGCTTTGGCAGAGACAGGAGAACCGTCAATCCGGGCAGTAACTGTTGCCAGACCTGTCTGGGTTGACGTTAATCGGGCGGTAAATCGGCCCTCTCCTTCATAGACCGGGGCAGATAGGCTGCCTAAAGAGCTGTTAAGCTCAACTGCAGGCAATGCTTGTTCGTCGACAATTGGATTGCCTGAGTCGTCCTTTAGCTGCAGTGTAATCTGTGCCGTCTCCGTGCCATTTGCAGTTAATCGTTCCCGATCGCTAACGATAGTGGAAGCTGCGAGCGAAGCTTTACCCGGAATGAATTCAACCTCTGCTTCGGCAGCCAGCTTGGTATCGTTAATCGTTGCAGTAATGGTAGCCTTGCCCGCTTGGCGCGAGCGAATCTGCGACGTATATCGTCCATGACCTGTATAGACAGGCTCGGTAAGAGTCCCGAGGGTGGAGGCCAACTGGATCCTTCCGCTATCGGTTGTCAATTCATTACCGAACGCATCCTTTAGCTGTATCGTCACTTCTGCAATTCCGTCATCCGTAGATACCATACTACGATCGACCGACAATGTAGACGTACTTGCTGCAGGAGGCCCCGGGAGCAGCTGAACCTGTACAGTGCTCAGGAGGGGTAATCCATTCATACTGCCGGTTATTTCTGCGATACCAACCTTGGTACCCGCAGTCAGAACAGCTGTATATGTACCATCCTGATGATCCTGCACCGGGCTGAGCACCCCAGCCGTTGTGTTCAGCACGACATAGCTCCCTCCGGAGTCCAGAAGATTATGAAACGCATCCTTCATCTGCAAGTGGATGATTGTTGAGTCGCTGCCGTCCGCTGTGATTTCTCCCAGCTCTGCGGTCAGTTCTGAAGTTTGGCTCGAGGCCCTGCCAGGTACGAATACAACCTGAGCGGAATCATTCAGAGGCATCCCATTCACTTCAGCACGAACCGTTGACGTCCCGGCCGTCGTGCTTGCATTAAGCATGCTGGTATAGGTTCCATTGCCGTGATCCCTAACAGCCCCTAAGGTTCCGCTGGAAGCATAAAGCTGGACCGTATCGCCGCCCGTCTCCAGCGGATTGCCATAGGCATCTTTCAAATGGACGGTAACCATCGTGCTTCCCATACCAACAACAATATTGCCGGCGCCAGTCTCGATCCTTGACATGTCTGCCGAAGCAGACCCAGCCACGTATTGAACCGTCGCCGTTTGACGGATCGCAGCACCGTTTACGGAAGCTGTAATCTCAGCCAGGCCTACTGTCGTTGGTGAAGTTAATGTCGCCATGTACGTACCATTTCCGTCGTATTGTACGTTCCCAAGCGCTCCTGCTGTCGTTGCGAGCTGGACTGCGTGTCGTCTATCGTTAACCACGGTGCCGCTGGCATCCTTCAGTTGTACCGTAATCGTGGCTGTGCTTCGTCCATCTGCGGTTATGGAAGAGGGACTAGCCGTCACCGTGGAATGGTCGATGGAAGGCGGCAGCGGTACCATAATGACATTTAAAGCAACCGGTATGGGATATCCGTTTAAGGTTCCTGTAATGACCGCAGTGCCCGCTGTGTTCGATGATGTTAGATCGGCGCTATACCTTCCGTCTCCATGATCGGTTACGGGCCCGATCTCGCCGAGGGAAGTATGAAGCTCGACCGTTCCCTCGCTCCTGCCGATGGACAAGTAGCTGCCATCATAGAGAGATACTGTGATTCTTGCTTTACTGGTGCCGTCTGCATCAAGCAGGCTTGAGCTCGAGTACATTCGTGAGGTAGCCGGGTAGACCTGTACAGGGTTAGTGTAATACTTGTTTACAGAACTAGAGGATATTCCCAGTTCTCCGCTGACGGTCCAGCCATGGCCCCAGAGCGTTCCGTCCTTTTTGACAATAAGGCTGTGAAGGTCTCCGCCTGTAATCCGTTCGCCATCTTCAAGGAAGCGAGTGGCGACAGAATAACCGTTGTTCTGCAACCCCCACCACCAGACGGAACCGTCCTTCTTAATCACCATGCTCAGTCGATCACCGCCGCCCAGCTGCGCGACATCCGTAAGCGGCACCGAACCGGTTTGCAGCACTTGCACCGCCTTGCTGCTCGTTCTCATGCCAGTGCCAACACCTAAGTTGTAATTTTCATTATAGCCCCAGCTCCATACGGTCCCGTCTGCTTTCAAAGCAAGGCCTCCAAGGCGGTGATGAGCAATCTGGATGATGCCAGTTAGGGGTTGATTCGTGACATCGATCACCTGAACGGGATAGATCGAATCGGTATCTGATCCATTACCGAGTCCATTAAAGAAGTTGTTTCCCCATGCCCATACGGTCCCGTCATTCCTCAAAGCCATCGAGTGATATTCACCAGCGGCTACGGCTTTTACATTGGTGAGATAAGAACTGCTGGAAGCTTTGAGCTGCACCGCGCGCTGTACGGTTCCGTTAATCGAGTTATCGGTTAACACACCTCCGGCATTCTCTCCCCAGCCCCATACGGTCCCGTCTTCTTTGAGAGCAAGTGTATGCGCCTTGCCTGTCGCAATGCTTTGCACCTGATGTAATGGCGTACCGTCTGCCTGAGTGACTTGTTCGGCTGCGCTTTTATTATCCGTCGCGCCGTTTCCGAGTCTGCCATAGCTTCCTTGACCCCAGGACCATACCGTCCCGTCATCAAGCAGTGCAACCGAGAAATTGAAACCGCCGGCAACCTGTCTGGCGCCGGTTAATGGAGCTCCATCTGATTTCGCGACTTGCACAGGACGAGACGAATTCCGGGTTGTTCCATTCCCCAATTGCCCAAATTCATTATTTCCTAATGCCCATACGTTCCCGTCCCCATCGATAAACATAGAGTGGCCGTTTCCTGCCCCAACGTCTCTTACTGCTGTGGGAAAGCCGGAAGCTGCGAACGCGCCCGGAATCGGGATATGCGTCATTACCAGCAAGAATGCAAGCAAGACAGCGAGTGATTTACGTAGAAACCGCAAATAAAACCTCCCCTTCATCATAATTGCTATGGCTTATAATGAGATTGAAAGGCGTTTCGAACACTTACACCTTCCGATCCTATTCGACATACTATCAAAGAAGCAGCATGCCAACAATTAACTAAAGTTAACTTTCGGATGTAATGTAACCATGACACAACAAAGCCACAGCTCCGGGAAGTTTGGCATCCCTGTGCCGTGGCTTTCATTAATAGAGTCCAAGTTATCTATAATTTACCTATTTCTGGATAATCGATGAAACTGGAGGGGCTGGCGTAGTGGCGAGGACAGCCTGGGTTCGGCTGCGCACGCCGAGCTTGCTATATATGCGGTTTAAGTATACCTTAACCGTGCCGAGTGTTAATCCCAGCTCATCCGCGATGTCTTGATTCGTGTAACCTAAATGCAGCAGCTTGACAACTTCGGTTTCCTGGGGCGTTAGGGAGTGCCCGGTTACGGTTGGATAAGGCCCCGAGTTCCCAGCTGCTGATTCCGCATCCAGGACGGCCGCCAGCGTACGAGCATAGGTTTTCAGTTCTGGTTGATCATCAAATGCAGAAGCAGCCAGCATCTCCTCCAACAATTCCAGAAGCCATACTCCTTCATCCGCGAAGGTGCGAATATAGCGGAATGGCTGGACACGCGCAAGGGCGTGATATATTCGCTCGAATGCATCCTGCTTCTTCCCTTGAGCCACATCTGCGCAAGCTTGGAGAACCATGATGGATACGGCAATGTTGACCATGCCGGATTCTTCAGCCTGGAGCAACAGTCGTGTCAGCAGGCTGCGGGATTCATCGATCCGCCTTTGGGCAATGAGCAGCCTGACCAGCGTGAGCGTCTCTTGAACTGAGCCAAGATGAACCCGCTGATCAGGGGAAATATTCATGTCCTTCATACGTGCCTCAGCGCGGTCAACAGCGCCCTCCTGGATATCCATATCCGCAAGAGCAGTCCATAACGGTTGGCACCATACCCCCTTGGATGCTCCCTCCAATCGATCAAGGGTCTGTTCAATCGTGGCTCTTGCCCCTGCACGATCTCCTCTGACAAGACTTAGTCTGGCCATCGTCAGCCGTACCGGGACGAACAGCCCCGCAATATTTAAGTAACGGCTTCCGGCCGTTATACGGTCCAGCAGTTCTTTACACTGATCCAGTTCGTTCCATTCATAGTAGCCCTCCACGAGCGCCTGCAGGACATATTGACACATGAGCGAGTCCCCCCACCCATTCTGTTCCAGAATCGATGTGATTTGCCACCCCAATGCTGAAGTCGTATCAGTCAAAGCCCCTTTCAGGCCAAAGGTTGTATATCTGACGAAAGGTTGATTGTGATTGTAATTGAACTCAAAAAATACCGGATCTTGCGGCAGGCGTTGCTGGATGGAGTCCGCAAAACGAAACCAATCCTGGAACTGGCCGGAATGAAACGCATGGTTGGCTTTGACAAAAAACAGCCCGCTTACATTTTCCAACTGCTCTTCATTTGAGGAAGAGTGGTCCAGCTCCGCCTCCATTGCTGCCATCATATCGCGAGCATCGTCAAACTTGCCCATAAATGTACGGACAAAAGCGCAGATCAGTCGCAGCTTGCCTGGCAGCGTGAAAGATTCCGGAAAACGATCAAACCATTCCTGAATGAGCCTGAACTCGCCGCGCATAACCAATTCGTGAAGATGTTGATCCAGTAACCCGGTTGCAAGATCATACGCCTCGGCCTCGAATGCAAGATCAACCGCCTCCTCGTACCATCCGATGCGTGCGTACGCATGGCATGCCTTGCGTTTCAAGAAGTTCCACCGCTCGGGGGATTGGTTTCTGAGCATTGCTTCGTAGAAATCGCCAGCCAGATGGTGGTAACGATAATAATCTCCACCGGCAGGAAGCAGGAACAGGTCTCTGCTCTGCAAATCGCTTATTTTCTCTTCGGAGTCCGAAATCCCCGTTACGGCTTCACATAGCGGAGTGTTGAACCGCTTAAGAACCGACGTCTCGAGTACAAAAATCCGGGTTGATTCGTCCAGTCCGCTCCATACCTCACGAAATAAGTAGTTGTCGATATATTTGCCCATATCCTGAGAACGAATCCATTCTGGCCATTGCTCGCTCGGCCGCTGCAGCAGTGTGATCAGTACCAGCTGCAGCCCAGCAGCCCAGCCCTCCGTACGTTCAACGAGGGAAATCACCCACTCCCTGGGCAGAGCTCGACCCAGAACGGATACGCACAGCTCTTCAGCATGATCGGGTGTAAAAGCCAGCTGATGCGCTCCAATTCTTTGCATTTTTCCACTGATGTGCCACGTCTGCAGTCCCTTCAGCGGAGGCTCGGTGCGTGATGCGATGACAACCTGTATCCTAGAGGGCAGATGGTCCAGCCAATAATTAAGGCTGTCATGAATCTCGTTACGTGTGATCAGATGATAGTCATCCAGCGCCACGCTAATCGGACCAGCCACCTCATACAACTCATTAAGGCATTGGTCCAGAAAAGGTCGAACCGAATGCTCGGAAAATTCCGCAAGCATAGACAGCAGCCGATCACTGGCACCTGCGGACAGATGTGGTTGAAGCGTATGTACGAGATATCGCCAAAATCGGTGCAAATCGTTATCATGCTCGTCAAGCGAAACCCAAGATATCCGTTGTTTGCTGCCGTGTACGATTTGCGTCATGGCCGTCGTTTTGCCACTGCCGGCGGGAGCGACAATCAAGGTAATTCCCTGCGTTGCCACTCCCCCAAGTGATGAGTGGAGATGTGATCGATTTATCCAGTGTTTACGGGGGACCGGGATTTCCAGCTTGTATTTCATAATGCCCGTCGTAACTCTCATGGCTTTCGCCTCCGTTTAAGGAACCACCTGCTCGAAAGGATGAGTTCATTGAAGTAAGGGCAACCGCTTCACCCTTCACTTTATTGTTGCGAATGAATGCCGAAGGGTCAAGTGCGATTTTTTCTCCGTTTACTGATCCAATATACGATTACAGAGATGATGATGAGCAGTGCGCCGAGGCCAAATTCAGCTGCTACTAGAAATCCGGCACCCAGCGCTCCCATGCCTTCGATTCGTCTCGCCTTGAACAGGTGATATCCGCCCATGCCGATGAGCATAAGACCAAAACCTTGCGATACATAAAATGCTAGCTTCATGAAGGTTCCCCTTTATTTCTCGCTTTCATATTCTCCCTTTATGACAAAAAACGAGCCCCGGACGGTTCCGGCTAATTTCGATTTCTGCCTTGCAAACTTAAACTTCCCTTCCAGCTCCTACGGTACCTCCATCCCTTCGGATAGTTTAAAGCCAACCGCCCGTTTCTTAGGATCATCCACCGTATACATCACATTAAGCGCAAGACCATCCTCATAGAAGACGTACGCAAATTTGATATTGTTCACCTGGAAACGCGAGGTTTCCAGAGGAGCAGCCGAGAACACAATCCCCCGCTCTTCCTGTAAAATCCGGTTCACATACTTCAGGGTTTCCTTGCTTTCGCTGGCAGGCACAACGGTAAATTCATGCTTATACTTATTCATGAAATAACGGGCTTCGTTTGCGCGTAAACCGGCAAGCGCCTCGGCTGCCGGGGATGATTCCAAACCAACCGTAGACACGCTTTTAAAATCGACCGTATAAGCCATCCTCATTCCTCCTATACCGTGGCTTCCTTTTTTATTTCCTCTTTATTTCCTCACAACAGGAATCCACATTTCCCCGTAGAACACCCCGTTGTGCTGCCCCATCTCCACCGTTGCGTTAGGTCCGCCAACATAGGCGATATGCTGTGCTTCCGGCAGCGCCTGTCCAAAGGCAATGCCTGTAAGCTTATTGCTAAGTTCTTCCCCTGTCTGAGCTTCCCCTTTAACGATCAGATATTCTCCCTTAGGGAATTGAATCACCCGGGTCGCTTCCGGCAAGGATGCATCAGTCATGACACCGGCATAATACATCATCTTGTGATTGACGGCCTCGTTCACGGCAAAAATGTAGTCGTTGACAGCGACACTCTTGAGCTTATCCAGCCTTCCATCCTCCTTAATCGTTTGCCAGAAGTCGGACTTCTCCTTATTAATGCCGGCATAATCAGTGTAATCGCTTTTCAGCTCCGTTCCGATGCCCAGTACGATAAAGCTGTCTTTTTCCTCGATTGTATAAGTAGCCATTATGAACCCTTCTCTCTTCGTTTATTGATCAAATGCTTGGAGTGTGCATCTGATAGGTTTATAATACCGTTAAATCATGTCAGAAAATGATACTGTTTAGGAGCCTCTCATGAAAAAAGTTGAACGCATTAACACCATCATGCGCTATATCAATAATCGTGCCCGTTTTACGATTTCCGAAATCATGCGGGAATTCAACATTTCGCGCTCCACCGCAATCCGGGACATCCGAGAAATTGAAGCAATGGGCATGCCGCTGGTCGCGGAAGTTGGGAGGGATGGCGGCTATTTTGTCATGAACAACTCGGTCCTCCCGACCGTCCGTTTCACCGACAATGAGCTCAAGGCGCTGTTTATCGCCTTCATGGCTACAAGAAACCTGCAGCTTCCTTATTTAAAGAGCCGTCATTCTTTGGCTGAGAAATTACTCGGACTGATTTCGCAAAACCAGCAGGACGACCTGGTTCTATTAAATCAGATCCTGATGTTTGAAGGAACCAATCCACATCATCCCGACTTGCTCGACCTGTCGGATCTGCCCCATCCCATGCTAGAGAACCTCATCAAAATGCTTTTGACAGACAGGCATCTCTTCGTATCGGTTGAAGTCGAGAGCGAAATCAGGTCCTACCCGATCTATGTGCTGCACTTATATCGTGAGAAGAGCGTCTGGCTCATCGAAGCCTTTGACCTGGAGGAAGAACAGCAGCGGATTCTTCCTGTCGATTATCTCACGGAGGTCACACCGTACCAGGGCAAAAGGAGAATAAGCAAGAAAAAGATAGCGGAGCAGTTAAGCCGGCAGGCAGAAACGAGCAACCTGGTTCTGGATCTTGGGCCTAAAGCGATTGCCCAGTTCAAAAAATACCACCCTTTCAAGTTTTCAATTTCGTATACGAATCCATATCAGACCTCGGCCAGCTTGAGCGCGTACATTCATGTCGATGATTCCGAAGCATTGACCGAGATCACCAACTGGCTGTTATTTTTGGGTGATGATGTACAGATCCGGCAGATGCCGGAAGAAGTCGCAACAGCATTGTGTCACAGAATAAACTCTTACTCCCTTAAGACGTAGAAAAACAGCTTCAAGCGATATTTGTTGTCCTGATCTTGAGCTTAATTTAGAATAGAAAAAACCGCGGAATCCGCGGCTTCTTAATCATGTTCAAAGTGTCTTAATTTTCACCATCTTACGCTTGCCTACTTGTAATATCAATCCATCCGTGATGACCACTTCTAGCTTGATGTCTTCCACTTTCTCATTGTTTATTTTAACGCCTCTGCTTTCAATCATTCTACGCGCTTCACTTTTAGATTTCAGCAGGTTGAGATCTACCAATAAATCAACAATGGATGTTTTAAAAACCCCTTTCCATTCCACTTCCGTCATTTCCTCAGGTAGTTCCCCTTGCTGAAAAACTCTAACAAAACGTTGTTCTGCATTCTCGGCAGCTTCTGAACCGTGGTACATTCTTACTATGGTTTTAGCTAGCAGCATTTTTGCATCTCTAGGGTGCAGGGCACCTGAATCCAATTCATTTGCAATTTGCTGAATTTGCTCTGGGGTGAAATCCGTAATCAGTTCAAAGTATTTATCCATTAACTTATCAGGGATAGACATGGATTTTCCATACATGTCGTCAGGGCTTTCATCAATGCCAATGTAATTCTTCTTCGATTTAGACATCTTCTCTGTCCCATCTAGCCCCTCCAGCAACGGCATGAGCAATGCAACCTGTTTTTCCTTTCCCAATTTTTCTTGAAAATGACGGCCCATAAGCACATTAAAATGTTGATCTGTTCCTCCAAGTTCAATATCGCATGCTAACACTACAGAATCGTATCCCTGCATCAATGGGTAAAAAAATTCGTGCAGAGAGATCGGTTTTCCCCAAGCAATTCTCTCCTCAAAATCATCTCTTTCCATCAGTCTGGCTACAGTTATTTTTCCCGCCAGTTGGATGACATCCTCAAAACTAAGCTTGGATAACCATGTTGAGTTATAATGCAATTCCACTTTTTCCATATCAACCACTTTTCCGAATTGTTCGAAGTAAGTTTTGGCGTTATGCTCTACTTCCTCAGTGGTTAATGGTTTTCTGGCAACAGACTTGCCAGTTGGGTCCCCGATCTTCCCTGTAAAATCTCCAATCAGCAACTGGATGATATGACCATTGTCTTGAAATTGCTTTAATTTCTTTAGCACTACGGTATGACCGAGATGGACGTCTGGAGCAGAAGGATCCAGTCCTAACTTGATTTTAAGGGGGCGATTTTCCAGGACTGATCTAGCCACTTTCAGTTCTAACTCTTCAGTAGGTATGATGTCAGCCACACCCTGGACGTACAAGTCCATCTGTCTTTTTACTTCCTGTAACTGCTTCTTGCTCAGTTGGTTCATGACTTCGTTCATTTCCTTATTCCTCCATTTATATAAAAAATAAACACCCCATCCCCTAAAAGGGACGTGGTGTTGCACGCGGTACCACCCTAATTGAAGGATCATTATCCTTCCACTTTACGATTTAACGGCTCGCCCGTTCTTTGCACCATACAAAGAAAGCTCAAGGAATGTATTTCGTATTATCTATGTGTCGATTCTCACCAGCCATCGACTCTCTGGATACAGGGAGATAACTACTACTTGATTTCCTGTCTGCGCTTTTGAATATAGGTTTAGAAATGATTCGATCGAATTACGATACGAAGTAAATTGCTCAATATTTTTTGTTCATCTACGGTTAGTTCAGAAAAAACCTCAACCTCTCCCTTGTGAAATAACGGGTACAGCACTTCCATGATTTCTCTGCCTTTTTCCGTCAACACAACGTAAGTAAGCCTTTTGTCTGTGGCATCACTTTTTCGATAACATAGATTTTTGTTTTCCAATGTTTTCGTGATATTGCTAACGGTAGCTTTAGAAACCCCGGCAGATGTGGCTAATTTCCTCGTCTCTACCGCTTCCCATATCCACATATCATATAGCATGGAGAAGGCAGTCCAAGAGAGGCCATATCTTGATAAAACCTCTTGCTCCATCTTATTTCTTAAACCTTGAGCAACCCGATATACATTTGTTGCCGCTGCAATGGCTTCAAGATTTAACGAATGGATCGGGAGTTCAGTTAAACGATTAATTGTATCCATTTCTTCAGGCAGCAGTTCGCCCTTATCATTAATTGAATGAATAATCCCGCCCCCTTTTTCGATATTCATTAGCTATGAAACGTTAGTCATGAAACGATGATAGCAAATAAAAAGAGATGTTGCAATCAGAAAATCAGCGAAAACCGGATAGATCATCTTAAGATCTGGTTATACCTTAGTAAATGTCAAAAGAGGAGTGATCACACCCATGAAAGCACTAACGTATCAAGGGAAGCGTAACGTCAAGGTCAAGAACGTACCGGATGCAAGACTGGAAACGAAGGATGATATTCTGGTCAAAGTCACCTCTACCGCGATTTGCGGCTCGGATTTGCATCTGTTTAACGGGGAAATTCCGAGGATGCGCGACGATTACATTATTGGCCACGAACCGATGGGGATTGTTGAGGATGTAGGTCCAGCTGTCACCAAAGTCAAGAAAGGCGACCGGGTCATTATCCCGTTCAATGTTGCGTGCGGTCAGTGCTTCTTCTGTCAAAACCACATGGAGAGCCAGTGTGACCATGCCAACGAAACGAAGGATACGGGCGGGTATCTGGGTTATTCGGATTCCTACGGCGGGTTTGCGGGCGGCCAGGCCGAGCTGCTGCGTGTGCCATACGGCAACTTCATGCCGTTTAAGGTGCCGGAGGATGCGGAAATGGAAGACGAGAAACTACTGTTCCTGTCGGATATCGTCCCGACCGCGTGGTGGGGCGTGGAGAGTGCCGGCGTCCAAAAAGGAGATACCGTCATTGTGCTCGGCTGCGGCCCGGTCGGCCTGCTCACCCAGAAATTCGCCTGGATGAAAGGCGCATCCCGGGTCATTGCAGTGGATCACATCCCCTATCGCCTGCAGCACGCCGAGCGGACGAACAAGGTTGAGGTGTTCAACTTTGAGGAAAGGGACAACTTCGAAGGCAATATGAAAGAGATTACCCGCGGCGGTGCGGATGTGGTGATCGACTGTGTGGGGCTTGATGCCAAGAAGAACCTGCTGGAAAAGGTGGGGACCGCGTTGATGCTGCAGGGCGGATCCTTGGGCGCCTTTGAAATTGCATCCAAGGTGGTCAGAAAGTTTGGCACCATTCAGCTCGTGGGCGTGTACGGTTTAAGGTACAACATGTTTCCGCTGGGGCATCTGTTTGAACGGAACATCACGCTGAAGATGGGCCAGGCGCCTGTCATCCATTACATGCCGGAGCTCTACCAGATGATGAAGGAAGGCAAGTTCGATCCCACTGACATCATTACGCATCGTCTTCCGCTTGAACAAGCCGAGCACGGATATGATATTTTTGATAACAAAAAAGAGAACTGCATCAAAGTCATTTTGAAGCCTTAAGCGAAAACGCCGTTCGAAGGCCAGGAGTCACTGCGAAGTGGCTCCTGGTTTTTTCATCTGCTCATGAGGTGGTGTTCCTTCTGGTGACCATCAGAAGCGAGTCCAATGATACAACAGGACTGTTTCGAAAAGCCAGAGAAATGGCTTACATTGTTACAAGGAAAATCGATGCTGGACTTTAGTCGAGGTCACCGTCCTCCTGCGGTCTGTTTCGCCGCATGCACCCGATCCGTTACAATATAAACCAAATGTAATCATTATGACGGTTGTAGGAGCGATGAATCATGAATTACGAACATAAAGTGCGGAAGGAAATTGACACCTGGGAACAACAGATGTTTAAATCGCCGGGATGGTTGGAGAAAACGTCCAAAAACATCAGCAACCGCATCAATCTATTCATTCCTTCCAAAGTGCACAACATGATTACCACGACCATCCGTTCCATTGTACGCACGGCGCTGTTCGGTGCGGAGTATACGCCTGGCCGTCCGGTGGGGCGCGCGCTGGATCTGGAACAGGCTGATCAGGAGGCAAGAGAACGGTTTGCCCAGTATCAGAAAATCGCCGTGGCGGAAGGTGCTGGTACAGGCGCTGGCGGCATCGTGCTGAGTATGGTGGACTTTCCGGCACTCATTGCCATTAAAATGAAATTTTTGTTTGAGCTTGCCCATGTCTATGGTTATGATACCAAACATTTTGCCGAGCGGGTGTTCATCCTCAAGGTATTTCAAATGACATTTGCAGGACAGAACAGCCGTGCCGAGCAGCTGGAGGCCATCAAACATTGGCATCTTGAGAAGGACCGATGGAAATCGGATGGCGAATATTATAAGAACATGGACTGGGAGACGTTCCAGATCGAATACCGGGATAGCATGGATTTTCGAAAAATGCTTCAGATGCTGCCAGGGATCGGCGCCTTCGCTGGTGCGTGGGCGAATTATACGATTCTGGAGGAGCTGCGCGAATACGCCATGAATGCTTACCGTCTGCGCTGGCTGCAGGAACAAACGGGACTTTGAACGGCTCAAGGTGCGGCCGGCTAATCACAGGGTTAGCCGGCTTTCCTTTACGATGAAGCTTGTCCCATCCGGACCCGAAATTTTGCACCCTATCCCGAAATTCCAGCAATACGAAATATTGTAAAATATCATTACAATCTACTTTGTAAACGCTTTAAATCATGCTGAGCTTCAGCTAAGGAGTGATGTTATCCACGTACCTGTTCTGTCGAACCTGATTTTCAAATTGAATGACAAGGAGGAAATCTGATGATCCGCACAAAAATGTCGTCCCTGCTGCTTCTGTCACTGCTGCTCATCTGTTCCACGCTCTTCACCCCAAAGGTCGAAGCTGCTGACTACACTCAGGGTGTTGATGTATCTGGAAGCACCGCCACAATCTGGTTCAAATCCACGGTCAACACAAGCTGGGTGGATGTACATTACACCGTGAACAACGGCGTGCAGCAAAACCTCAGAATGACGTATAACGGCGGTCAAGCCCGTTACGAACAAGCCATCCCCGGCATCGCTGCCGGCAACGTCATTCGGTATTCGTTTACTTACAATAACGGAATCCCTGCATACGACACTGGCACCTTTACTTACACCGTAGGTACAACACCGTCGCCTGCCCCTTCTTCCGGCTCGATCTATGACATCCATCCGTCCTCGATTCCGATGCCGCCAAGCGGCGCTGTTTCGGTGAAAATCATGAATGGAACCAACGGCGCGTATGCTGACTCACAAATCTATTGGGGCGTGCTTGGCATCAATCCGGCCAACGGACGCTGGAGCTACCTGGACCTGAGCGGAAATCTGATTCCGATCTCCAGTGCACTGAATGATGCGCCGGGCCATTTAACGAAGAACGGGATCAACTATGCGAACATTTATCACAAGGTAAGTGATGCCAACTGGGTCACTTTGCCTCAGATAACATCAGGCCGAATGTTCCTGAGCGTGAACACCCCGATGTACCTGAAAACGTTTGACGATGGCTTTGCCGGTCCGGACCTGAACAATCCGACAGACCCGAATCGCGATATTATTTTTGATTTCGTTGAATTTACAATTGATCATGCGGGATACCATGGTAATACGACCCGTGTCGATGGGTTCGGTTTCCCGATCCAGCATCGCCTGGTGAACATATCCGGTTCCTTCGATCAGACTGTGGGTGAATATGAATCTGAAACCCGCAGCGGCATTTTCGCCAAGTTCCAGGCCGAGGTTCCTGCAGAATTCAAATCGCTCGCTACGGTTCAAGCTCCATACCGCATCGTTGCGCCGATTCACGGTTCCTTTGCCCAGGGCGGAGCGAATGCCAATTATTTTGCCGGATACTCCCCTTACAGTACGCAGGATATCTTCCGCTGTGATGGCGCTTTAACAGATGCAGCGACCTGTGCAGCGATCAATCGTCATGTGTATACGAGCAATGACTGGAACAACGTGTCCAATTACTATAAAGGTACACCGGCTAACTATTACGCCAAATTCTGGCATGACCACAGCATTAACGGCCTGGCCTACGGATTTGCGTATGATGATGTCAATGGCCAAGCCGCTTATCTCGAAGTCGGCGACCCGAAAGGCTTGATCATTCGCGTTGGCTGGTAATCTCTCGAACTCCGGTTATGCCCATATTCCTGTAAAAGCCGCGGAGCTCCGCGGCTTTTCGTATGAAGGTTATTCTGATTCCCGGATCGATCCATTCACTCTCCTGTCGATGCCTCTCCACCACACAGATGAAGTGTCCGGATCGAATACGGAAGAAGACAAAGTAACAGGTTCTCCGATTCTGGGGGTGACAATATCCACTTGCTTCTGCCGAGCTGCCCGGATTACCCGCTCAACCGGTTCATTCCAGTCATGGAAAGCGAGCGTAAATCCGGCCCAATGAATCGGAAGCAGGCGCCTTCCTCTCACATCCAGATGTGCCTGCACGGTCTCTTCCGGCATCATATGAATATGGGCCCACCGTTTATCGTACTGGCCGCACTCCATAAAGGTAACATCAAATGGCCCGTACTTCTCGCCAATCTCTCGAAAATGCGGGCCGTACCCGCTGTCTCCGCTAAAATACACCCGGCTCTCACGCCCGATGATGACCCAGGACGACCACAAGGTCGAATCCCGGTCAAACAGGCTGCGCCCGGAGAAATGTCTCGCCGGCGTACATACAAGCTGAAGTCCATCGAGTGCCGATGAATCCCACCAGTTGTGTTCGGTTATGTTCTCCTTCGGTATCCCCCATCGCTGCAAATGGCTCCCCAGGCCAAGCGGAACATAGAAGTGCCGCACCTTCCCCTTCAGCTTCCGGACCGAATCGTAATCGAGATGATCATAATGATCATGCGAGAAAATAACGGCATCGATAACCGGCAGCTCTTCCAGATTGATCGGAATGTCCTTGCTGTATCGCTGGTTGCCCAGAACAGGCAGCGGCGACGGCGATTTTCCGAACATCGGGTCCAGCAGGACCGTGCTCCCTTCCATTTCAAGCATTAGTGCCGAGTGACCAAACCAGGTGACGCGGATTCCTTCTTTCTGCGGGATGCTTGCGGGATCCACCGGTTTCATCGGCAGCGGGGAAGCCGGGTTTCGGTTCGGGTTGCCATAGAGATAGTCCTTGAGGATGGACATAAAATCCGCTGCGCCCATGCTCATGGAGGTGGGAGTTTGATTTAGAAACCGGCGATGCTTGAAATTTGAGAGCTGCTGAAATTGAATTCGCTGCGCTCTCGGAACTTGTTTCCCAAAAGGCGGGTAATAGAGTAAAAAAAATGCGATGAATACGATGATCGCTGCGCATATCAGTAGAATGATCATACCGTTCTCTCCCTCCGTGCCCCATAACTGAATGAATGTTCGTTTATTATATATGTGTATTAAACGAATGTCGGCCTGCAAGGTGATCGCTCTCCCTTCAGGTCTCATGCAACGATCATAAAGGATCATTTTATCCATCGTCAAGTGGCTGGAATCCTCATGCTTCACATCGGCTGGTTGTCAGGCCAATTATCCGGATCGTCCATACCACATCTGGCCAAGCGACATATGAATATTCCGTACTCTAGTTTCTATCAAAACTTAGGGAGGAATTTCGTATGTGGTTATGGATTGGGGTATCAGCCGCAGCATTGATTGTGCTGGGGTTCTTGCTCTATCGGCTGTACAGTCAACACGCTGACCGCCAGTTCCCTCCTCACGTCGCTCATGAGCTTGTCGTTCGGTTTGCCGAGGGCATCACTCAGGAGCAGATCGATGCCATTCACAAGAAGGCCCGATGTGAGGTTGTAGAAACCAGCGAAGACCTCGGTTACACCCGAGTTAAGTCCAAGCGCAGCATGCGCAGGCTATTGAAGCATTACAGCAAGCTGAAGGAAATACAATATGCAGAGCCCAACATTTTGTTTAACGCCTTTTACACGCCTAATGATCCTTACTTCGCTTCTTACCAGTACGGTCCCCAGAAGATTGCAGCCCCGGAAGCATGGGAGGTGACCCAAAGCGCCCCGGATGTGGTCGTTGCTGTTCTGGACACTGGGGTCCAGCTGGATCATCCTGAACTCGCACCCAAGCTCGTTAACGGGTACGATTTTGTAGACGGAGATGCGGTGCCATATGACGGGAACGGCCACGGCACCCATGTCGCAGGCATACTAGCAGCGGCCACGAATAATGCTCGCGGCATTGCGGGGGTCGCCCCTCTTGCTTCCATCATGCCTGTTCGGGTGCTCGACAACAGCGGAAGCGGCACGCTGAGCAGCGTGGCCAGCGGCATCATCTATGCTGTGAATCAGGGTGCACGTGTGATCAACCTTAGCCTTGGCTCACGCTCCACGGCGCAAACGCTTCAAAATGCAATTCAATAAGCTTGGGATCGTGGTGTCGTCGTCATAGCTGCTGCAGGGAACGAAAATACCAATGCGCCAGCCTACCCTGCTTATTATCCGAACGTCATCGCTGTCGCTTCGACGAACCAGCATGATGCCCGCTCCAGCTTCTCGAATTATGGTAACTGGGTCGATGTCGCTGCACCGGGTGATCAGATACTGTCCACGTACTTGCGGGGGAATTATGCTTACCTGAGCGGCACTTCCATGGCAGCCCCCCATGTCGCCGGCGTCGCCGGACTGCTCGCTGCGCAGCAGAGAACCCATTTGCAGATTCACAATGCGATAGTGGAAACGGCCGATCCGATCCCGGGCACGGGGACGTTATGGAGACATGGCCGGGTTAATGCTGCCCGGGCTGTACACATGCCCACATCCTAGACCAAGCCTGGTTCACATCTTCCATCTCTCCGCCGAATGTCGCTTACCAAATGATGAAATGTCAGAGCCTCAACCTCTCGAGGGTTGGGGCTCTTCCTCGGTATGAGCAATGCATAATTCGGAACGCATCATCCTGCCGATCCAAATCGCTGCTAAATGTTTTTCAGCTTCAGTTCATATTGGCTGTGTCTGATGTACGTATCGGGGAAGTTATAGGATAGGATTCGATTCAAGATTCCATCTCCCGAGAGTAATATTCTTTCGTGGTCAAAGGAGGAATTACACGATTGTCAAAAGCAGAAAATGATTACCTCCCACACGGAGAAGAGGTTGTACATTTATGGCACCACTGAAATTCAAGGTGAATTTGTCATCGACCGATAGCTGGTTAGGGGTGTTCATCCCTCATTATTTGCCTACCCAACCATGCTCATATGCATACCGGGCGATCTGAACTCGATTAGCCAGATGTAGCTTTTGAAGAATATTCTTCAGATGATTTTTTACGGTATGCTCGGAAATGCTAAGCTGGCTTGATATTTCCTTATTGCTCATTCCATTCGCTACAAGAACCAGGATTTCGCGTTCCCGTTCGGTTAATGGGTGTTCCTGCAGCCTATCTGCACGCAAAGGGGACATTTCCTTCAATATCCGGAAGGCCAGCTCACGTGTCACCGGCGCTTCATCGATGGCAACCGCCTTCAAATACTCATGCCATGCTTCCGGTTCCATGTTTTTCAAAAGATAACCCTGGGCCCCCTTTTTTAGCGCATCAAACAAATGAGCAATATCGTCTGACACGGTAACCATAACAACCTTGACGTAAGGATATACTTCTTTAAGCTTCTTAGTCGCTTCCAATCCGCCCATTCCCGGCATTTGAATATCCATTAGAATCAAATCCGGCATAAAGCGCTCACTTAAAGATAAGGCTTCTTCCCCGCTTCTGCCCTCTGCAATCACTTCAAAGGCAGGATCACTCTCCAGGATTAACCGGACTCCTTCTCTGGCCATTTCACTATCGTCGATGATCAACACACGGAATTTCGACAATTTATCATGTCTCCTTTCGAATTTGAACCAGGGTTTCCCCATTTTGTCGTGTAATGTTCATTTTCCAGGACATTGCGTTGGCGCGATCGCGCATCATTTTAATTCCGTACTGATTGCTCGCGATCATATCTTCCGGCTTTAACCCTTTTCCGTTATCAGAAATCTGGCACAACCACCCCGTAACCGTTGCATATGCCTCAATTCGGACTTGCTTCGCCTCTGCATGCTTGTGAATGTTGAGCAGTGCTTCACGAATGATCGCAAATAATTCCACTTTTTCTTTAGAAGACAACAGAGATTCCGGAATATCCCAGCATGTTTCGAATTCCATAGTGGTTTCCTGCCGAAGCTCATCGATAAGACTTTCTATCCCCTGCAACCATGGGTTTTTATTTACATCAGCCTCATGCCTTAAATTGGCGATGGCTTGTCTGACATAGTCGTTAGTACGATGCACGCTCTCTTTTAATTTGTGTAAAGGAAGCTCGTTCCCTTGATCCATTCGATCCAATTGTGTTATTTGCGCGTTAATAAAAAACAGAGATTGCGCAATGCCGTCATGCAATTCCCGCGCTATTTTTTCCCGTTCCTCTAAAACGGCTCGTACCGCTTTCGCGCGATTAAGCTCTTCCTGGTTATGCTCAATCAAAGAAAATAATTGTGTAAGAAATAGTAGGGAGACCAGAAGTACAATAACAGGGGCAAGCCAATTTCCAAGCTCCATCGAAATATACGGTAGCAAAAATTCATGCCGTACATATTCCCAGATCCCGATGGTCAACGTGGGTATCGTAAGAATTAGCCATTTGATTTGTTTATAGCTCATAAGACATTCTCCTTGTAGGGAAGATAAAAGATGCATGTTCCTTCATTTTAACCCACACAGTGATTAATCTCCCTTGATTTGGTCCATTAAGTATAAAATATCCTCCATCTCTGTCAGCTCCCCCTCGTGTCTTTCCAGAACGGTACCGTCTGCATCAACCACGACAGTGAGTGGCATTCCAACCACTTGATATTTTTGTTTGATTTTCAGATCGCTGTCTAACACAACCGGAAATTCAAGCTCATACCGATCCACGAATCTTTGTATTGTTTCTTTGTTCTCACCAACATTGATAGCAAGCATTTCCACACCGGTAAGCCTATATGCCTCGTTCAACAGCGGTAGCTCATTGACACATGGATTGCACCAGGATGCCCAGAAATTAAGTATAACTCCCTTCCCTTCGTAATTCGTCAGATCAATTTCTTCCCCCTCCAAGTTTAATGATGAGAATGCAGGAGCAGACGCTCCTGGAACAGCATGACTACGTGGCGAAACGTAGAAATGCGACACAGAGTATACGGCTCCCATGACGAAAACAATCAGCAAAACATAATGAATCCATCGGCGAATTTTCATATTCAATCCATCCTCCTCGCTCACAAATTAGACAACCCCTCTATATTATTGACTCTAAAGAGCCATAGAAATAGCAGCCTAACTTATTTATAATTTACCGTCGAAGCAGATGATATTTAGATTTGATAAGAAGGAGACAATATGAACGCGTTTGATACCCCAACATCCAAGCCGTCATCGACTCATTCTCACAAACCTTCAACCTCCAAGCTGTTCACGTCCTTGAATCAAGCCGTCTGGAGGTGGCATTTCTATGCCGGCATTATTTTCGCCCCGTTCTTGCTTATTCTTGCTATCAGCGGGTCCATGTATTTGTTCAAACCGCAGATCGAAGGCTATCTGTACAAGGATATGCTGATGGTTCAAAACGTTGGAACAAACGCTATGACAGCCGACGCCATCATCGGAAAGACCTTGAGCGGATACCCCGGCACCACGATTTCATCCGTTACAATTCCCGATGATCCGGAGTTGACCGTTAAACTGACAGCCATCCGCAATGGGATATCCACCACCATGTATGCGGATCCTTACACAGGGAATATCACCGGGATCTTGAATAGCGATGAGACCTTCTCTGCCTTTTTCAAAAAAATGCACAGCGAGCTTGTCATCGGGGGAACATGGGCGAACCGATTGGTTGAGCTAGCAGCCTGCTGGGCTGTCATTCTGGTAATTACCGGCCTTTATCTATGGTGGCCGCGGAACAAATCTGCAATATGGGGCACGATTCTTCCGCGTCTAAGTAAACCTGGCAGTCGTCTATTTTGGCGTGATCTTCATGCCGTCCCTGCTTTCTGGCTTTCCCTATGCATGTTGGTTCTCATAGCAACGGGGCTGCCATGGTCTGGGGTGCTTGGAAGCCAAATCGACAAGCTAGCTAATGCCACAAACACCAATTATCCGCCTTATGCGCTAAGTTTTATGGACAAGCCGGTTTCGGTTACCGTGACCAAGGATGTTGCCAACGATGTACCATGGGCAACGGAGAATCTTCCGGTACCCACATCCGCATTCGGCGATTATGTCCCCCTTGCGGTGCAGGATGTGGTTGAGATTGCCGATAAACAACAAGTTAATCTACCGTACACCATTTCCATGCCTCAAGGCAAAACAGGCGTCTATACGGTCTCCACCTCCCACACCAAGCCGGGAAATGATGCCACACTGCACATCGACCAATACAGCGGCGCCGTGCTTACCGATGTTCGTTTCAAGGATTACGGGCTGATGGCCAAAGGAGTTACCCTCGGCATTGCGTTACATGAAGGACGTCTTTTTGGTCTGGCCAATCAAATACTCGGTCTTATTACGTGTATAGGCATCATGCTCATGGTCGTCAGCTCGTATTTCATGTGGCGCAAACGAAAACCCCAAGGCAAACTGGGAGCTCCGGCAAGACCCAAAGATCGTCGGATTACGATTGGAGTTATGATCATTATGCTTGTCCTAGGTGTTCTGATGCCATTAGTAGGGTTATCTCTTATTATCGTTCTCCTGCTCGATTTACTTATCATTCGCCGAATTCGCGCGTTGAAGCATTGGTTTTCAGCTTAATTCGGCATAAAAGGAGAGAGCGTTTATGAAATCATCGTTTCGTTTCAACATTGCCGTGCCTGTAATCATTCTTTTTGTGATGACTGCATTCGTTCTTAGCGGATGTACCGCTAAGAACGAATCTACGGACGAGCATGGTATCCTCCCTCACTTAACCGTAGATTTGCAGCTTCCGGCCGATCTAGCGGTCGGATCGATTGGACGTTTTCAAGCTAAGGTTGAGCAGACGGGAGCGTCTGTAGCAACAGCACAGGTAAACTTTGAATTTTGGTCGGAAGAACACGCCGATGGATCGGTCTTCGTTGCTGCTGCCGAGTCAGGCAGCAACGGTATTTACACCGCCGATTTCCGCCCTGAAAGCGAAGGTGTATACAGAGTTCGATGTCACGTAGTGTCGGGAACGCTGGAAGCTATGCCCTCCAAACGCTTTGCAATTGGCGAAGATGCCATACTGCGTCTAGAACAGCTGGAACATCAGTCCCCAGCTGGGCTGGATGCAAACGAATCTGGCGGTGGCCATCACCACTAAACCGAAGCAGGCAGTGTGCCCTTATGCGGGGTCTGCTGCCTGCTTCGCTATGAGTGATTGCCAGCGGTTATCCCAAACAGTTCTCTAAAAGCCTCATGCATGCCCACGGCTCCGCCTGTCTGTCGAATATCATCTATTTTTCCGTCCAGCACTACGTTCCCATCTCGTAAAAATACGATTCGATCCGCCAGCGCCTCGGCAATTTCCAATTGGTGAGTAGAGAAGAGGATCGTTTGGCCGCTTGCGGCCGCCTGCCGGACGAGCGTGATGAACGTATCCATCCAGTATGGGTCAAGGCCATTGGTAGGCTCGTCCATCATGATAAGGGGCGGCTCCGCCAGTAATGCTTGTGCGAATAATACTCGTTGCCTCATGCCTTTCGAGAAGGAAGCCACGGGTTTGCTGTCAGTATCTGATAGACCGACCATCGACAGCACTTCCTTCGCGCGAGCCTTCCCATATCCCCGAAGCCTTGCCCAGAACAGCATGGTTTCCAGTGCCGTTAATCCCGGGCTAAAGCGGTAATCATCCGGCATATATCCGATGTCTCGGGCATAGTCTTCTCGGTTATTCTGCCATGCTTGACCGTTTACAGTGATAATTCCTTTTGTTGGCTGCAGAATCCCTGCGAGCATGCGCAGAAGCGTGCTCTTTCCTGCACCATTACCTCCGCACAATGCGACCACTTCGCCCTGAGCAATATCAAGGTGTACTTTTTCAATGACGACTTTTCCTCTGAAAGACTTATGAACCGAATCGAGTCGAACCAGGTAATCATTCACGACCTCTCCCCCTTTCCCATAATCCATAAGCTATAGCCAAAGCAGCAGCAATCCAGACGAACATGACACTGATAAATACGGGAGTGCCCCAGAAAGAGCGAATCCATAGCATCCATTTATAGTATTCCGGGCCAAGCATCGAGCCTCCTCCTAATTTGACGACGGTGAATAAGCGTGTCAATTCGGCAGGATTAAAGATAGTTAGTATTGTTAGCGCCGGTTTAATCCAGAGATAAGGCAACATGCCCAGTAACGCAATGAGGAGTGACGGCCATGCAATGATTGTGAAGAACCAGACGCCTACTGCGATCGTGAGCGCTTGCCATCGGTTGCGGGCGAGCGTGCCGATCAACATAGCGATTCCGAGATAAAACAGAGACAAACCGGAAGCCAAGATCAGTAATTGCCTGTACGTTAATAGATCGAATCCACTGCCCAGTAACCAGCCTGCAGCCCCGGACAGTCCAAATCCGAACGCGACTATGGATAGAAGTACGACCGACAGTCCAATATATTTTCCACCCAGAAATGCCCATGTTCCTAGCGGATACGTCGAGAGAAGCTCCCAGTTGCCCTCCTCCTTCTCTCCGGTCAAGGAGAATGAACCTAGCATAAGGGCCATTAGAGGCAGCAAATATAAAACCAAATTTAACATGGTGCCGCTAATCCCGGAATATCCCCTCACATAATCCTGTGCATTGATCATCAACAGACTTAACATGAATACGGCGAATAGGGCCATGAAAGAATAGGCCCAAGGATTTCGAAATCCGATTTTCATCTCTCTGACGGCGACATAACCCATTTGAATCATGAACCATGTCCTCCAGAAGCGGGTTGTCCCGCTTCGTTGGAATGCTCTTCCTGCTCATCAGGGGCATGCTCAGACTGTTCATCATGGTGCTTATCATGTCCATGGCCGTGAGTTCCTACCATATCCATCATCTCACGATTGACCTCCCATGAATGATTAGTGAGATCTTCTGCCGTCATGAACTTGCCCGTGCCTTGTTCCTCAATAAAGGCTTTGGCATCCACTTCTTTCTCGAACGATACGACTCCATATGCCATTGGGGTTTTGTAGGAAGGATCATAGACGTAATAAGCTTTCTCATAACGGAGCCATTGTTTGGTGTTATAATCTCGTACGAAGGCGGCTCCGATCGTATCCGTTCCATTCTCTTTTTTCCATGTGTTTAAACAACCGATATCGTCGAATTTAAGCGATTGCCCGTCCTTAGTAACAATTTGTGTTGCATACTCGTCGTCCTTAATCGCCATCTTGCAGATGACGCATACATCGGTCTCCTCGTTTATAGCCTGTGGCTCATATTTTTCTCCTCCACATGCAGATAAAAACAGCAACATCGCTATCACCCATACAGATCGTCTGAGTCCTTTTCTCATATATTTCGTCTCCTCATCCATATAAATAATACGCCTGTACTCACCAATAATATAATTCCGGCAATTCCAGTCATCGCTGCACCTTCAGGATCTCCTGCAGACGTTTCGTTATCAGGCGGAACCATTAGCGGGGCCGTGTCGGTTGTCCAGCGTTCCCTCTCCGTTTCGTAGAGGCCCTCCAGAAACACCATACCCGGCGATTGAAAAAATAATTGGAATGCCGGTCGTTTCTGTACCAAGCCTTGAAAAAACGGGTTGATACTGTATGATATTTCGCTTTTTCCGTCCCGATCTGTATCGATGCCCCGGAAATTGTCCCAATAGTTCTCCGAGATATTATTCTCTTCACTGCCGCGAGCCTGGGCGTCTGCCACATTAGCAATAAACTGGTTGCGTTGAATTGTATTGCCACTCGACTCAATCAGCTGTAAGCCAACAAAATTAGAACTCACTCTGTTATTCTCCAGAATATTGCCGGTCGATAGTTCCACATACAAGCCAACTCGATTTCCGTAGGCCGTATTGTCCTTTACAGTAGACTCGTGCGTGTCATACAGTAAAATCCCTTGCGAATTCACATTTTCGCTCTGTTTAGTGAACATATTCCCAATCACGGATACATGACTAGCGGTCATTATCATCGCACCGGTCACATTCAAATGGCTATCATTGCGCTGGATGATCGTACGATGGGTATACATACAGTGGACACCATATCGGGACTGTTCGATCACGTTGCCGACAACCAGGGTGTCGTCACTGCCTTCCATATAAATGCCGTCATGTACATTGCGAATCGTATTATCCGTTATGTTCCACCGATGACCGTTGAATATATCCACGCCATTGCCTCTGTCGGCCATTCGTATTCCCTCTGCAATCCCGATGATTGCAGAATTGTCCAGGGTGCCCTCATCTGCATCCCGCACCATAATCCCGTTTCCTGCAGTTCGGATGCTCAGGCCCTCCAGAATAGCATTATGACCTGTAACGAGCACTGTCGGCTCTTCCTTCACCTTCTCATCAATGATGTGAAGACCACTAACCGTTGTATAGTCAGCATGAATCGTTAGAACTGGAAGGTCATTCGAATTTCTCAGTTCTACAGGCACTTCTCCCTCTGACCGAATGGTCAACGGTTTGTTAATGATAACCGGGCCATGGTAAATACCAGGCTTAAGGAGAATCGTGTCACCTGGCCTTGCCTGGTCCACAATGGCTTGCAGGTTTAGCCGCTGGTCTTCCGCACTTGCTGAACTGCCGTTCAATAAGAAGAACACAGCCCCGAGTATGCAAAAAAAAACCCGTACGTTTCGAAATGTCATCATTTGATTTCGACCTGCTTCTTCTTAGTGATATGGATATCTTCTGCATACAAGTGGATAAAGACAGCTTGAACTCCTTGATCCGGGAAGGTGAATGTGCCGCTAAACGCACCATTTCCTTCATGAACTGCGTCAAGGAGCAGCGGTTGATCTCCGACCCGGATATCAAAAGTAGCCCGCGCTTTGTCTGTCACTGTCATTCCAGTAACCGTGGCTCGCAGTTCCACCGGATGACCCGCCTTGACTGTCTCCGGCATCGTGGACAACTCAACATCGACAGCTTCCAAATCAACAGGCTCTTCTCGAGAACAGGCGATAACGATAATCAACACAGCAAATACAGCCAAGAGACGAACGAGTTGGGCCTTCATACGATCACCACCTTTCCTTGCCAATACTTATCTTTCAGATTGTAGCAAGATTCAATGTTTCACCCTATAACTCGAAAGAGCTATTTTAGTGAGGAAACATCGACAGCTTTGTGTCGTGGAAATAAATAACAGTGATAGATGAAGCCCTGCGCCTAACCTGTAGCCCTAAGGAGTCATGGAAAGACTTCAACCTTTCCGATACAATAAAGTCGCCATTGACTAACAGATCGGAGGTGAAGCCACATTGGGCAATGCTCGTAAATTGTCCGGGCGCACATATGCCTTTGTTTTTGCATTGATTTGCATGATTGCTGTCGGATACTTATTGTTCGGTTTCTATTTTCGGCAAGCTGCGCTGCCGGTGAAAATGAATTCACCTGAATTTACTTTATTAGATATTCATGGACAAACCGTAACAGAGAATGATTATGATGGAAAAGTACGACTAACCTCCTTCATTTTCACCCGATGTCCGGACATTTGTCCTGCTACGACCATCAATATGGTCGCACTTCAGAACGAACTACAGAAGCAGGGAACGTTTGGCGATGAAGTCGAATTTGTTTCCATCACTTTTGATCCTGATAACGACACGCCTGAGGTGTTGAAGCAATACGCAGAACGGTTAGGCATCGATCAAAGCGGATGGTCGTTACTTCGTGGGGAAGAAGAGAAAGTAAAAGAACTGGCCGCGCAGTATAACCTATCTATAGTTCGTCTGGACGATGGATTATTTGCACATTCCATTACCTCCCTGTTGCTAATCGATGGACAGCAGCGTGTCCGTGCTATTTACCGAATGGGTGAAGATATGGAGAATGAACAGATTTTGAAGGACATCGACACATTATTAAAAGAGCAGCAGAAGGACTTATAAGTCTCTCTGCTGCTCTGTCAATTCAGGAAGGCTAGCCTATATGACAGGATTCCCTCCTTCACAATGATTCCTGTGTGGTGGTTGACTCTGAGCGAAGAGCCATCCATAAAGATATAGCTATCAAAAGAAATGCTGCGAGTGCCAGCATCGGGATGGTCAACCATCCGAACCAATTAAGGTAGTCATCTAGGCAGGATACAGGCCCACACGCTGCAAAATCCGAATTTCGAGGAAGCTTCTGAATGATCACGTGATATGTTGAAACCCCTCCCCCTATGACAACCAGAGGCAGAATATAAGGAAGGATCTCTGTCCGCTGACGATAAGCAGCGATTCCCAAAACAATAACTAAGGGGTACATGAATATTCGTTGATACCAGCATAATTCGCATGGAATGAAATGCCAGACTTCACTTAAAAACAAACTGCCACTAGTTGCTGTCAGTGATACCACCCAGGCAAATAATAACCACATTCCCGTTTTATTCATTTTGCATTTCTCCCCTTTCCTGACTTTGTTCCATCAACCAGCGGGTTATAGAAGTGATCTCTTCCTCTTCCAGACGATTACCGAAAGAAGGCATGCCACCTTGACCATCCGTCACAATTCGGCTGATTTCTTCCTCCGAAAGCCTGCTTCCAACTGTTTGTATATTTGGCCCAACTCTTCCTTGAAGCTGATTGCCGTGACAGGATAAGCAGTTTTGCTTATAGACAGGGGGAAGGTCATCTTCTATAAAGGCTGCCGTTTCATCACTCCCAACACTGCTGCACGCGGTTATTAATCCTGTGGTCAATATAGCGAAGGCATATATTAAGCGGTCATATTTGATCTTCACTCAACTCCATCTGATATAATCTTGACTCTCTCATTTTCTCTTAATTGTTATGTAAATGAAATGACTCGTTAGGGCTATACAGAAGTGATTCATTAACCTCATTGAACCGAGAAGATGGGAGTGACACAGCTACACTTAGCCATCAGATTAAAGCACTTGAAGGCGGCCCCCCTTTATTTGATCGAATAGCCAAGAAAACAGCAATTACAGAAGCAGGATTAAGACCGATTCGATCGATTCCATTATCCATCTCATTGAAAGTGGTGCTGGAGGATCTATCCTTTCGGAAACTTTAATCAAGCAGTGGAACAGACCGGGAATTAAGCTGCTTCGTATAGTAGACGTTCCCTTAACAAGACAAGTCGGACTTATATATCATAAGGAGAAATACAGGGCGCAAGCTGTTCTCAAGTTTACCGAAATCCTGAAGGATCACATTCATCAATTCAACTTCAATACGGTGTGATCCACCAATTTAGAGGCGTTCGTCAATCTCAGTATCGTTTATACAAAAAAAAGTCGCGATTCTCGCGACTTCGTTTGCGTCATTTGGTTTGTGTTCCGCTAGCAACCTGACCGCCCCCATTGCTCAAGGAGCGCTTTATACTGACGGTGTCCAACGTGCGGCGATTTAGACTGGACTATTTCAATGCAGTCCTTCTAGGACCAGCCCTTATATTTTCTATGGAGATTGGTCCGCTTGATCGCTGCTATTGTTGTGCTCCCGATCCACCTTCGATTCGACAAGCTCGATCACCGCTGCCAGGAAGGCAAGCACCAGCCCCTGCCCCCATCCTTGCGCCCATTTTCGGTCAATGCCAAGATAACCTTCGATATCCTTCATGACCGCTGTTCCCCCGGACACGTTCAAGACCCGTCCGTTGTCCGCAATATTGGCGAGTACACCGCCCAATGCTTTGCGAACGTATTTCGCGTGCAGCGGGTTGCCCTGCATGACCATTGCAGCCGCGATCCCTGCTGTGGCGGACACTTCTCCGTATGCTTCCGGGTAATCGAGCACAGTGCCCCACAGGCCGTCCTCATGCTGAAGTCGTTTGATCGCTGCGAGCTGATCGCGCAACGAACTCCATATATGCATCATTGGAGGATATAGATAGCCTTCCGGAAGACCCCGCGCGGCGCGCGACATCGTATAGGCTGCCCAGGCATTAGCGCGTGCCCAATGAATCCCAGACATATGATCCTGTGTGACATGGTTGTAGCCGTGGTACCACAGACCGGAATGTTCATCTTGCAGGTAATGGATGTGACGTTCATATTGATGCAGCGCGTCATGGATGAGCTCTTGATTACCAAGATGCACCCCGACACGCAGTTCCAGGTATGCCGCCATGAACAGCGTATCGGCCCAGCACTGCTGCGGAAAATCATTGTTAGACGACACCGTATGCTGGAGAACCCGATCCCCGAAACGCAAAGCATGCAACTGCAGATAGTCCATCTTGCTCAGCACGATATCCAGATATTGTTGATCTTTCGTCTGTTCATACAGGGTGAGCAGCATATGCCCCATTGCGCATGTGTTCACCGTCCACTTCTCCGGTATGCCAGCTTCTACATATTCCTGAACCCACTCCACCATCCGCTCCAGGTAGGATCGATCGCCAGTTACATCAAACATTCGGCTGACACCATAGAACGCAACGCCGCCTGGCCAGTCCCATGTCAAATCCATCCCGAACGTATAATCTGCAACCCGCTTTGCCGTCTGCTTTAAATCTTCGGCCGTCATTTCCAGTTTCAGATTCATCATTGTCCTCCAATCGTTATAGAGCCCTGCTTGCGAAAGGAACTCAGCGTAATCGTTACCCACCCATAACCTTGAATTCTCTTAATTATATGTTCGATAAACTAGCAGATTTGACCTGCATGCCATCAAAAAAGACTCCCTTCCCCTAGGGGACGAGAGCCTATGCTTGCGTATCAATTCAATTCAATTAGCCTTTTATCCCTATATCCCTCACAACGCGGAAGCCGCAGTTCCCTGTTGAGCTGTCTGGCGTATTCCCGCTTCGAGCCGCAACCCGGTACCGATTACAATAGGATCGGTGGCACAGATACGATCCGCCGCGCATGGACCTTCTGCCGGTGGCCTCTGAGAAATGCGGATTTACGGCAGATGTCTGTCGATGATAGGACGGACTGAACCAATCGCTGCACCATTCCCAGACGTTGCCGGACAGGTTGTATAGTCCGTAGCCATTTGGTGAATAGGCATCCACCGGCGCAGTACCGACATATCCGTCGCTGGCGTTGTTTTTGACCGGGAATTTCCCCTGCCATATGTTGCACTGAAACTTTCCATCCTGCTTGAGCAGATCCCCCCAAGGATAGGTTCTTCCTTCCAGCCCGCCACGTGCTGCATACTCCCACTCCGCTTCCGTCGGAAGCCGTACGCCGGCCCATCGGCAATACGCCATCGCGTCATTCCAGGAGATGTGCACGACCGGATGATCCATCCTCGCTTCGATATTGGAGTCCACGCCCTCTGGCGCCGCCCAGTATGCCCCTTCCACGACCAGCCACCATGGCGTATCTTGCGGCACCTGTACTACCTTCGCTTTGGTCTGCTCTGATACAAACATTTCAAACACAAACGACCACCCGAACGTCTCGGCCTCTGTCACATATCCGGTTGCCTCAACAAATCGTTGGAACTCTGCGTTCGTTACAGCATAAGGCGACATTTCGAACCCGTCCACCGTCACCCGACGTGCTGGGCCTTCGCCATCGCTTGCAAACCCTTCTTGCGAATCTGTGCCCATCATAAACGTGCCTCCAGGAATGGCGATCATGTTGGTATGAAGATCCGAGGACACCTTACGATCACGATGTCCTTCTTGCCATATGACGGATTGATCCTTCGTATCGACTTCTGTCCGCTGCCCCGCGGATCTCGAACCGGCGCAGCATGAATGTTCTTCTCTCATGTTTGTCTCCTTCAACCCTTGGTACAGACGATGGACAACGATGCTGGTGCGAATGTTCCCGCTTCGATGATCGATACTCTATCATACCCTCTATACAAACTCCTGAGGGTGACGTCGCATCAGCTCCGGCACCGCTTCGCCCCGGCCCGTATTCTTCAAGCGCTCGATATATTTCGGGAGATGTCCCTTCGCATGATAAGGCCCTCCCTCTTTCATGACCGTCCACAACGGATCCACGTCAAACGGCATCGTGGACATCATCTGATCATGCCATTCGTTCAGCAGGTAGACGGCCTCCCTGCAGAGATCCGGTCTTTGAGAAGCCAGATTGTGCTGTTCATGAGCATCTTCGGTGATATGGAACAGCATCTCTTTGTCGAACAGGTGAAAGCCGTCGTGATACGTCCGAATGTATAGCCAATCCCCAAAGCGAACGCTCCGCTGACAGACATGGGCACACTGGGACACTACGAGATACTCTCTACCGCTGCACCCGCCGCTTCGCAAGCTTTCGGCATAGCTCCTTCCATCCCAGCTTGGCGCAGGTGCCATATTCATGTATTCAGCCATCGTAGGCAGTAGGTCGAGATGATAATGCAAACCGCGATCTGTATGTCCCTTCACAATACCCGGGCCACGAATGATCATTGGAATGCGGCAAGTGCCCTGATCCGCTGTTCCGTGTTCGCCATAAATCCCAAGCTCCCCCATGTTCTCGCCGTGATCTGCAGTAATGATGACAACCAGGTCATCCATGACCCCTTTATGTTCCAGCAATTCGAAGATGGCACCGATATGCTCGTCCATGTGGCGAATGCCGCAATCGTATCCGTCAATCATCCTGCGAAGATCATCCATCGACTGAATCTCGCCAGGATGCCGCGGATAATCAGGGGATATATCATTATTATACATATTAATTTCGTTGGCTCCATGCGGCCCGACTTTCTTCCGGTGCTCCTCAAGCACCTCCTCTGTTATCCAGGCGGGCAGTGGATCGTGTTCAAAAGGATTCCCTAGCGATTCGGGTGCACGGTACGGTGTATGTGGATCCCAGAAATTCAAGTACAGCATCCAATTGTCCTCATCCGCATGCCGCTCCAGCCAGTCCAGGGCAACCGGTGATACTTCCTCCGCAGATTCCATGCCGCCTTTACCTGTATTATACATTTCATTGAATCCCGCGTAGAAGGTCCATGCTGAATGGCGTTCTCCGAACGGGCTGATCAATGCGGTCTTCATGCCGGCTCGGCGGAACAACGCTGGAAAACTATCCGAAGCCAGCTTGTCGCGAAAATCCCGGGTCTTGCCCTCGTGCCGCACATTGGCTGCTGTGCCTCCATGGCCAACAACGCCGTTATGAATACCGAATCTGCCGGTCATTAACGCGGTTCGTGAAGGAAAACAAGGTGCGTCAGAGGTATAGTAATTGTCAAAGCGCACCCCTTCTGCAGCAATTCGGTCAATGTTCGGGGACGTATTGCGATGATAACCGTAGCAGCCAAGATGATCCGGTCTGGTCGAATCCAGATCCAATAATAATACTCTCATAGGCACACTCTTCCTTCCTCTTCTGAATTCACGATATTAGTTGAAAGACTACTCCATGAACAGATGTAAGCATTCGCACCATGCTATATCATTGCTTGAAATTATAGTCCGCGATTTATGCAGCGTCGATGTACATTTCATCTTTTTGTTGTACGATTCCCATACGATTTCATTCCGAAAGATGACTGAAACGAACGATTACCTACTCAGAGCTTGCAAGGTTATGCTAGGCTTAAGGTATAAAATCACTGCGAGGTGCTCAAATTTGTTCCAATTGATGAGCGTAAATTTTGACGATAACATCCCGAATTGGCGGACGCAGCTGGAGACGATTGCGTACAATGTCCTTGTTGTGGTGAAGAGTGGCAAGGTGAGGTACGAAATCAATGAAGAAGAAGTGATTGCGGAACAAGAAGACGTGCTTTTTATCCCGCAATCAACCAGACGAAGCGGCGGTAATTGGAACGATACCGAGCATCAGAAGTTTACCGTTTTATTTACACTCGATCACCCAGAATCCACGGGCATCCCGTTTCTGGATGAGAGACGATTTATGAAAATGAACCTGTCCCATATCCAATATGCTTACCGCCGATGTGAGCGCTTGTACGAGGAAATGCGGGGTGGAAAAAGCTACCGCACGTTGATCTGCCAGGGCATTATGCAGGAGCTGATCGGCATGCTGGCCCGCGAGCTTGACAAGACGGAGGTAGCACCGAACAAGCGATACTACGCGGACACCATCAAATCGTATCTGCTGGAGCATTACCGCGAACCTGTCGAAATCGAGTCGTTATCCAGATTAGTCCAGCGTTCGCCGGGCTATACGGCTGCCCTTTTTAAGGAGGTATACGGCCTTTCTCCCATTCGCTATATGCACCAGCTGCGCGTGCAGGAAGCGTGTCGCCTGCTGCTTCATTCGGATATGAGCATTGCCCACATTGCCCAGTATTTGGGTTATTATGATACATCTTATTTTTATCGCATGTTCAAAAAACAGACAGGCTTGTCGCCTTCCAGCTACATACACCAAATGGATCTATCGGATGAATCCATTCTGTTCACGTAAGTTCTTTCTCAGTATCATGGTCCGCGGGGTTCTGGACCGGTATAATCGGCCATCGCCATGCTTCTATGCGTTACCGAACTTCGGGTTTGATTCCGTTACAAATGTAACTATGAAAGTCCCTGCTCCCTTGCCATAATGTTGTTAATCATGCATATGAGAGGAGAGAAATTGATGGCCGTTGCAGCAATGTCCGATATCGTGAAGCGGTACGGGGACCATCGCGTTCTGGATCACGTCAATATGGAAATTGGAGAAGGTGAAATTGTGGGGCTGCTCGGACCCAATGGCGCGGGCAAAACGACGATGATTCATGCCCTGTGCGGGCTCATCAGAGTCGATTCCGGAACAATCAAACTGTTTGGCGAGCATCTGTCCGGAACGATGCTGGATATAAAACGGAAGATTGGATTGGTAACACAGGAGATTACCGTGTTCGAAGACTTAACGGCCCGCGAGAATCTTGCTTTCTTCGGAGGTATCTATGGATTGAAGGGAGCCGAGCTGAAGCGGCGGATTGCGGAGACGCTTGAATTCGTCGGACTAGAGAAGCAGGCGAATAAGAGCCCCAAGAAGTTTTCCGGAGGAATGAAGCGAAGACTGAACATCGCTTGTTCTATCATTCATGATCCGAAGCTTCTGATTATGGATGAGCCCACCGTTGGCATCGACCCGCAGTCACGGAACCACATTCTTGAATCCGTGCAAACCCTGCAAAGCCGGGGCACGACCATCCTCTATACGACCCACTACATGGAAGAGGTGCAGGCGATCGCGTCCCGGGTGCTCATTATGGATCAAGGTCATGTTATCGCCCAGGGAAGCATTGAGGAACTTGTGAGAAACCTGCATCACGAAGAGAAAATCAAGCTGGAGGTTATGGAGGTTACGGACGACCTTATCCGTGCCATTGAGCAGCTCGGCGGAGTCAAGCGGGTCAACAGAAGCGGATCGAAGCTGCAGATTATTTCACAGGCTGGGGCTGGAAATCTGGATCGCATCCTCTCCTTAGCCAAACGCGCGGGCGGCGTTATATCGATTCATGCGGATCAGCCTTCACTTGAAGACGTATTTCTCACGCTGACAGGAAAACAATTGCGCGACACCAAGGAGGATTGAGGATGCTGTTATTCAGAATGACCTACTTCTCCCTGCTCCGTTTAATTCGCGAGCCAATCGGCCAGCTGCTGCTCTTGGTCCTTCCGCTGATTATCATCAGCGTCATCGGCACGGTGATCACCGGTCCGATTGAAGGGATGGACGGGGTGCCGAGCATCGATTGGATGACAACGATTACAATCTTTACGGTTCAGTTCTTCGGCGGCACCTATCTTATGAGTTTATTGAACGATGATTTGCTGCAGACGCGAAAATGGCGTACGTACTCGCTCCCGATCCATGTTGCGTTCTACTCATCTTCGCTTATCCTGGCCTGCGCCTTATTCAGCACGCTTCAGGGCTTCGTTATGGTGTTGTTCACGAAATGGGTGTTCGGGGTGCAATGGGGTTCTCTCGGGTGGGTGTTGCTCGTACTGGCGGTCTTTTCCTTATTCGCGCAGTTTATCCATCTGGCTTTGGTACTGTCGATCAAAAGCTTTAAGCTGTCTGAACGTGTGTCCGAAATCATCGGGCTCGGCCTGCTTGTCTTAACGGGGTTAATGTTTCCGCTGCCGGACCATGCATTTTTTAACTGGATGTCCTCCTACGGCAATCCGGTAATGCTTGGACAGCGGGCTGTAACCGGGATGCTGCCAGAGGGCGATGCAGCGAGGGCAGGCGTATCCTTAGCCTTGCTCGCAGGAATCACTGCGTTCTTTATGATCATCAGCTTCATTCTAGGAAGGAGGAGGCTCGGGTGACGATTTTCGCCTTTGCGCTAAAGCGGAGCATTCGCAGCTGGGGAAACTTGCTCTTGCTGCTCGGCCTGCCGATGGTGGTCATCCTGCTTCCCCGGGGTTATGACGGCTATCCTTTGGGGTTTCAATTTTACGGATTACTGCAGCTCTTCTTCGCCTCTAAGCTGGTCCATATGATTATGGAGGACCGAAAGAACAAAATACTGAATCGGATCGGCGTTGCACCGATTACACACGCTGCCTACACTGCTCAAAATCTGCTGGCCTTCTCCCTGCTGCTCATCGTCCAGTCCATCCTGATCGTTGGAGGCGGATGGCTCTACCATGGCCCGGATCTCGGGAATCTGCTTCAATTATGGATGATCTTCTGTTTCTTCGCCTTCACCGCCATCAGCTTCTCGCTTGCTTGGTGTTCCTGGTTCCGTCATCCCGATGCTTCTGCTGCCGTCATGCTCGGCATCATTTCCATCATGGCGGTGCTTGGCGGGACTCTGATCCCTCTCGAGGTCTCGCCGGAACCGCTGCAGCGCATAAGCAAGATCGTCCCCACATACTGGCTGCACTATGGAATCGATCTAGCGGCAGAGAACAGGCCTTGGAAGCATCAGCTGACACCGCTGCTTATTCTGATCCTGTTTACGGCTGCCTTCCTGTTGATCGGAAGCCGTAGAAGGCTCGCTTAGGAAGATATGATACGATGTAGGAAATAAGAATGCTTTCCAGGAGGTGCTTATGCACAGCTATAGGGACCGTTGGGAACCGATGAGCATGGCCGATATGATATGGAGAAGCCTGGCACTGCTGCTGCTGGGCTTGCTCTGGTTTATCGGCGACAACGGGCATGAAGGGTTGATCCTGCTGCTCGTTCTGGTCAATATGACATTGGCTAGATGGCGCTTCTCATGGCCGACTTGGACAACGCTGATCGACCTGGCTGTATGCACCGCCGTTATGCCGCTGTGGCCAGAGGCCTCTTACGGCTTGGCACTCCCCTTGTTTGAAGCCATGCGAGCCTATAAACCGTTGTTCGTTCTGCCCATTGCGGTCGTTGTGGTCGCTTTTGCTAAGGTGGAGCTCTTGTTATTGGTTGTCCTGATCCAGGCAATGTTCGCTGGAGGCATCCTCCATTACGGATCCAAGCAGCTTGCATCTTACCGGCGTGAGGCAGACAGTGAACGACGTGACCGGTATGAGCTCGAGAGCCTCAAGGAAGAGCTGCTGCTGGCAAACATGCAGACCGCGCATTTCGCAGAGCTGACGGAACGCAACCGGATCTCGCTCAAGCTGCATGATGATGTCGGTCACGAATTGACCGCCGCCCTCCTGGCGCTTCAGGCGTACGAACAATTACGAAAGGAAGGGGACCTTCAAGCTGGCAGCATGCTGGAACAGGCGATGAACCGTCTGAGAGCCAGTTCACGGCAACTGCGGGAAACCGTGCATGATTTGAAGCCGGCACGAGCTATCGGAGTCGCCCATCTAGAGGAAATCTGTCGAAATTTCCAAGCGTTTCCGGTCAAACTGCACGTTTATGGGGATACTTCCGAAGTACCAGCCTACCTCTGGATCATTCTCGCCTCGTGCTTGAAGGAGGCACTAACAAACATCGTACGCCACTCGAAGGCTAAGCATGTCGAAGTTTCCTTGGACAGCAGTGAACATCTCATTCGCTTGAGCGTGCATAATGACGGGGTGACGCCGGAAATCACGGTCGAGCCAGGCATCGGACTACGCAACCTCAGACAACGGGCGCAGGCTGTAGGGGGAAGCATTTCGATGAATCATAGGAATGGATTTCAGCTCATATGCGTATTGCCAATAAGAAAGGAGCGATTGACGTGAAGGTGCTTATAGTTGACGATGATCCTCTCGTTTGTCAAAGCCTGGAGCTGCTTTTGAGCCGGGAGAACGATATGGAAATTATCGGAACGGCCAATGACGGGGCCGAAGCCATTCAATGCTGCGAGCGTCTTATGCCCGATATGGTCCTGATGGATATACGCATGCCGGGCATGGACGGAATTCAAGCAACGCGAACAATCAAGAACCGCTGGCCACAGGTACAGATCATGATGCTCACCACCTTCCAGGATGAGCATAATATTCGCCTGGCCATTCTGGCCGGAGCGGAAGGATATATGCTGAAATCGACGCATGTTTCGAATATGGCCCAACAGCTGCGCGCACTGGCATCGGGTGTATCCATACTGGATGCTAAAGTTTTTAAAACGTTGACGGGACCAAGCAAGGAAGAGATTACCGAACTTACTCCCCGCGAGTCCACCATTCTCGAGCTGGTCGCTTTAGGCTGCTCAAACCGTGAAATTGCGCAGCAGCTGTTCCTCAGCGAGGGAACCGTCCGCAACACATTATCCTTGATCCTTGATAAGCTGGAGCTTCGAGACCGGACCCAGCTCGCCATCTATTATTGGAAGCGATCGCTATAGGTGCATCCTTGCACCAAGCGTGCTCTCTAGTCCAATTCGAAATAAGTAACCCCGCTAACTCGCTAAGCATACGAATGGTATTTTTGCTTAAGAAATAACAGCCCCCCTCCCCTTCTTCCTTGGTTCATAGAATCGAATAACTTATAGCTCAAATACCTCTCTTTTTCCCGCGATGTGCAGTGACTTTCATGAGGAATCCTCGGTTTAACGAGCGATCATTGATAAAAATATCACACTGTGGAAATACTTAGGATGAACATACTCTGATGCCAGGGAGTGATCATCAAATGTCATATTCCAAGTGGATGGGCTCCCAGAAGTCTGACAACAACCATGCCGCCACGGATGCGAACAAAAATCAGGAACAAGAGCGCCCAATCACCTCCAGCCTCAGGGAAACGACCGACAGCATCCGGAAGCTGCTGGGGGATAATGACGATTTCAATACGCATGAATTCCATGTATTTGGCCAGTTCCAAGCGATGATGTATTACTTCACCGATATGACGGACCATACTATCATTAACAATACGATATTGAAGCCGCTCAAGTATGGGCCTCGCCATATCGATGTGGAGAACATTCCGATTTCTCAACTAAAAGATACGCTTATCAATGATACCCTTTACCACAGTGAGGGGTATGCGGAATCCAGTCTTTCCATCATCACGGACAGCATCCTGCGCGGCCAAACGGTGATTGCCATTGAAGGGCTGCCGGAGGCTTTTATCTTCGACACGCGGAAAATATCCCATCGCTCGATCGAACAGCCGGCTACGGAGCAAGTGATCCGCGGATCACGCGAGGGATTCATCGAATCGCTTAGTACAAACATCTCTTTGCTCCGTTATCGTATGCAAACGACCGATTTCCGAGTGAAGTCGATGGAGATCGGAGCGAGAACCAAATCCAAGGTAGCCATCTGCTTCATGGAAGGCGTTACCAACCCCGGCATAGTCGAAGAAGTGAAGAAACGGCTGTCCGCCATTGAGATTGACGCCATCCTCGACTCAGGTTATTTGGAACAGTTTATCGAAGACAACCACTGGTCGCCGTTTCCGCAAATTCAATATACGGAGCGTCCTGACAAAGTTGTGGCCAACATTCTGGAGGGCAGGGTGGCGATTCTGGTAGACGGTTCTCCACTCGCACTGATCGTTCCGACCGTATTCAGCCAGTTCTACCAGACGGCCGAGGATTACACGGAGCGGTTTCTGCTCATGAGCGGCATCCGGCTCTCCCGTCTTGTGGCGCTTGTGTTCTCCCTTGTATTTCCTTCGCTGTACGTAGCTATTATATCGTTCAATCCGGAGCTGATTCCTACCGAATTTGCGGTTGCCGTAGCGGGCGGACGCGCAGGCGTCCCCTTCCCTGCAGTCGTCGAAGTGCTTGTGATCGAAATATCGATGGAAGTGTTGCGGGAAGCGACCATTCGCTTGCCGCAGCAGGTCGGCGGCGCATTGTCCATCGTCGGTGTGCTCGTCATTGGACAAGCGGCGGTCGCGGCCGGTTTTGCAAGCCCGATTACGGTCGTCATCATCGCGCTGACCACAATCGGTTCGTTTGCGACACCCGCCTATAATGCGGCCCTTGCGCTTCGCATCCTCCGCTTCCCGCTCATTATACTGGCCGGCACATTTGGTTTGTATGGAGTGATGGTCGGCCTCATTCTGGTTACGAACCATCTGCTGTCCCTCCGCTCGTTCGGTGTGCCGTATCTGAGCCCCTTCGTCCCTGGCAACTTTCAGGGCATGCGGGACTTGCTGACACGTGCGCCGCTGTGGAAGATGAGAAACCGGCCATCGTTTCTATACACGCTCGATCAATCCAGACTGGGGGATACAAAGAAAGACCAAGTCAACCACGCAAGCGAAGACATTATAAGTCCCGTGCAGCCTGATGGAGAAAAGGGGCAATAAGTATGGACCAACAACGTCAAATTACCGTCTTGCAAGCTTCGGCCATTACAATCAGCACCATCGTCGGCGTCGGTGTGCTCTCCCTTCCGCTCGCTGCGGTTCGTGCAGCCGATGCGGGGGCGCCGCTCGTCACTTTGCTGGGTGCGGCGCTATCTATCCTGGCCTCCATGCTGATCGTATGGCTGGGCATGCGTTTTCCCAATGAATCGTATATCGAATACAGCGAGAAGCTGATTGGAAAAGGGCTGGCCAGAACGATTATCATCATCTGGATTCTCTACTTTGCCATCCTGAGTTCGCTTATCGCTAGAGAGTTCGGCGAGGTGGTCATCACCGCGGTCCTGAGGAATACGCCGCTGGAAGTGACCGTGATCGTTATGCTGCTGCTGGCTGCCTTCACATCGCGTAAAAATATAATGACCTTTGCCTATATTCACACGTTCTATATTCCGTTCATTCTGGTTCCCGTCTTGCTGATCGTCGCTCTGTCCCTTAAAAACGCAGACGTCGTCAACGTGCTTCCGTTATGGGGAAATGAGCCGAGCGGGATTGTCAAAGGCTTCTTCATGCTCTCCACCATGTTCCAGGGATATTTCATCATGATGATGGTCATTCCCTCTATGCGCAGTCCGAAGAAGGCGATGCGTTCCATCTGGTTGGCGATGCTGATTACTAGCATTTTGTATGTATTGGTTGTAAGCGCGACGGTTAGCGTTTTTGGTGCCGAAGAGACCAAGAAGCTGCTGTGGCCAACCCTCGAGCTAGCAAAGGATACCTCGCTGCCTGCGAATATCCTCGAACGCCTGGATGCGGTATTTCTCGCAGTCTGGGTGACGGCGGTGTACACCTCCTTGTTTTCCTGCTACTATTTCACGATTTATTCCATCGGCAAGCTGTTCCGTCTGCAGGATCACGGGATGCTGTCCTTTTTCATTTTGCCTTTCCTGTTCTTGTTGGCGATGCTGCCGCAAAGCCTGGTCCAGTTGAATGAGATCAATGCGCTGATTACCCAGTTCGGGGTCGCGCTCACGATCGCTTACCCGGGCCTGCTGTTGCTCGTATCACTGCTGCGCAAAAAAAGGGGGAACCAGAAACGATGATCGGAGAAATGTACAGCGGCTACTTGTATATGGCTATCGCCATTTGGATATTTTCAGGGTTGTTCAATCTCGGAGTTGACAGGACAAACTATGGTCAGTTCGAGATGAAGAAGGAACAGAAAGCCTCAACCGTCCTGGGCTGGATCAACCTCTCCCTTGGCATTCTGACCTTCACGGGTGCGATGATCATCAAACTGCTTGTCTAGCTGGAGCAACACGGTTCAAACCGAGACTGGAGGAAATTCATGAGTAACCATGCTTACACTCGCGCCAATATGAGAAGATGCTGCGCCGCTCTGCTCATTCTTTCCTTGCTGACCGGATGCTGGGACCGGATGGAGCTGGAAGAACGCGCGGTCGTACTCGGAATTTCCGTGGACACGGCCGGGCCTGAAGCAGCGCAGCAAGAAGATGAAATCTCCCATCTGCGCGGTAAATATCCCGTGCCGCCCCAGGATATGATCCGGGTGTCTGTACAGATCGCCCTGCCCGGGCAAATTCCGCTTGGCCCCGGGGAAGGCGGAGGCGGCACAGGCGGGAAGTCGGAGGATACCGTCTGGGTTCTCGACGTTGTGGGCCATACGCTCGACGATGCCTTGATGAGTCTGCAGCAGCAAATATCGGGAAGACTTTTTTTCGGGCATCTGCGTGTCATTGTCGTCTCTGAGCAGTTCGCCAGAAGAGGCCTTGAGAACTTGAATGATTATTTGCATCGTAACCCCGAGGTTCGGAGAATGGCCTGGCTGATGGTGTCCAAGGGCAGTGCCAAGGATCTGATGGAAGCTGCGCCCAAGCTAGAGCGTGTGCCTACCCTTTATCTCGCTTCTACACTTGACGATGCGGTCAGACACGGCAAATTCCCGGTGAACTATATCGGAACCTTTTGGAACAACTCATCGAAGAAGGGCCAGGAGGGCTTCCTTCCCTATATTCAGATCATGGAAGGAGAAAACGTCCAGATCAGCGGGATGGCCTTTTTTAAAGGGGCGCAAATGGTCGGGGTAACCAAGCCGTTTGAAATCGCCGGATATTTGGTTATTAAAGGCATCAGCCCTGCTGGATACCTCGGGATTCTTCAAATCCGGGATTCGCAGGTCGTCACCATCCATGCCACAAACCGTGAATCCACCACGAGGGTGGAGATTCGGGACGGCAGGCCCCATTTTATTATCACAGCCATGACAGAAGTGAATTTGGAAGAGAAGAACGAAGATATCGTCCCGATCGATTCTTCGGCCATTCTGGAAGAGATCGGCCGAGAGAACGAGAGAGCGATCACAGAACTTGTAGAGGGACTGGTGGAGAAAACACAGCAGCAAGAATCCGATATATTTGGTTTTGGCGAGTTGCTCCGGGCTCACAAACCGTCTTACTGGAATACCCATGTCAAGACAGCCGAGCAATGGCGAGAGATCTACAAAACGGTTACGTTCGATTACAACATCACGTCGAAGGTCCGCCGCGTAGGCATGAAAGCCAATTAAACACCCGCCCGCCACCGGCTTCCTGCGGATGCTTCACTCATAGACCTCGCCAGATTGTCCCCTACAACATCTATAGCGAAACAAAGAGTGTTCCTATGGCCACTTCCGTTGGTCATAGGAACACTCTTTCTAATGATCACTAACATACGATCAGTGCCTCGTTCTCCGGCTACTCCTTCGACCCTTGGATCAGTCTGTATGGGCGACCGCACGGATTTCGACCCATTGCTCTGGGGACGCGAGGTACGTCACGCCGATGAGGCTTCCAGCCGGACGGTGCTCTCCTACGTACTCTTTAAAGAGCCGGATCACAGGGTCGAAATGCTCCTCGGCATGGGTCAAATAAATTTCCACATAAGCGAGATTGGATTTCGTGACACCAAACTCCGCCAGCACGCGATCCAAATTATCCAGCGTCTGCCGGGTTTGCAGCTCGATATCTCCCTCGCCAACAAACGCACCTTCCTGATCGTGAGAAAATTGCCCCGAAATGTAGATGTTGCCGTTCACACTGTACCCTTGCGAGATGCCATGATCCCATAGATCATGGTTATAAGTTTTAACATTAGCCATCAGATTCTCTCCTTTACTTCAAAGTAAGGCTAGTATAAACTGAGCACAACTAAAAAAGTAGTACGCACATTAATGATAGGTACTACCCGAAAGGATAGTGTAAAGATGAGTTTGGCGGACTATAAAGGTGACGGCAATATTCAAGAAACGCCGTTTGGCTATACGTTGTCTCTGATTGGGGGTAAATGGAAAATGCTGATTCTTTATCTCCTGGCAGAACAGCAGCCCGTTCGATTTAATGAAATGAAAAGACGTCTGGGAACGATCACCTATAGAACGCTGAGTTCCCAACTGAAGGAGCTCGAAGCGGACGGTCTGGTGAAGCGGACCGAATATCCGCAAGTGCCGCCCAAGGTGGAGTATCGGCTCACCGAGAAGGCCGAGACGTTGCTGCCCGTGCTGGAACAGTTATGTGAATGGGGCGCTCGAAACCAGCCAGCGCGGTAAGGTTCCACTCTTCTGCCCTCCTCCATCGCCATGAAAAGCCGTCATCGTGACGGCTTTTTCATGGTCGGCTTCTTATGGGATGATCCCCCCTCCACCAGCAATCCATTCGCAATCGACGAATATCCCCTCAATAATCTGGTATCCTCCTATGTCAACAAAACAACAATAATATCATAACAATCAATATATATTTATTGATAAACGATAAATATCATGCTACAGTAAGAAGCGAAAACGACCGAGTGAGGTGCTTGTAATGAAGCGAGAAACGCTTTTTTTGAAACTGACTGTGTTTCTTATTGGAACCCCGATTGCGTTGCTATGTGTGTGGGGATTGCCTTCCATCATGAAAGACGCAGCGGCCTATTTTCCGGCATACTGGCTGTATCCGGTGTTGGCCGGGATGTATATCTCCGCGATCCCGTTCTTCGTGGCGCTAGTCCAGGCCTATAAGCTGCTTAATTATATCGACAGGAACGAAGCGTTTTCCGACTTGTCGGTGCGGGCATTGAGAACGATCAAATATTGCGGGTTATCCATCAGCGGATTGTATGCCGTGATTTTGCCGTTTTTATTTTTCATGGCGGACATGGATGACGCCCCAGGGCTTTTGGCGATTGGCATAATTATCGTTTTTGCTTCTTTTGTCATTGCTGCCTTTGCTGCACTGCTCCAAAAGCTGCTCCAAAATGCCATCGATATAAAATCCGAGAACGATTTAACAGTATGAGGTGAATCGAGATGGCGATTATTATTAACATTGATGTCATGCTGGCCAAAAGGAAAATGAGCGTGACCGAGCTGTCTGAGCGCGTCGGAATCACAATGGCGAATCTTTCCATATTGAAGAACGGGAAAGCCAAGGCGATCCGCTTCTCCACCTTGGAGGCGATATGTGAAGCGCTGGATTGTCAGCCTGGTGATATTATGGAATACCGAAGCGATGCAAATTCTGATGCCGCCGGGCCGGACGAATAAGTCATGAGAGCGATCCGGCAACTGGTTCGATTCGGCTGGGAGCAGGCGTTATCCTGCGTGTTCCCGGTCGTCATCTTTGCCTCACTGGCTCTCACCCAGCTCATCTCCCTCCCCTTGCTGCCTCGCTATGACTGGCTGCTTGTCATCTGCCTTCTGATGCAATGGTGGATGCTGCGCTCCGGGCTAGAGACCCGGGATGAACTCAAGGTGATTACACTGTTTCACCTGATCGGTCTTGTGCTTGAGGTGTTCAAGGTGCATATGGGCTCTTGGTCGTATCCGGAAGAAGGATATGTAAAAATATTCGGGGTGCCTCTATACAGCGGGTTTATGTATGCCAGCGTAGCCAGCTATCTGTGCCAGGCCTGGCGGCGCTTGCAGGTGGAGCTGATCTGCTGGCCGCCGTTTTGGATCGTGGTGACCCTGGCGGCTGCCATATATTTAAACTTCTTCACCCATCATTTCTGGGTGGATATTCGCTGGTGGCTGTCGGCGCTGGTCCTTATCGTGTTCTGGCGATCCTGGGTCGCTTATGAGGTGAACGGCACGCGTTACCGGATGCCGCTAGCGCTTTCTTTTGTACTCATCGGATTCTTCATTTGGATTGCCGAGAATATTGCCACCTTCTTCGGAGCCTGGGAGTACCCTAACCAGACCGAAGCCTGGAGTCTCGTCCACCTGGGCAAAGTCAGCTCGTGGCTCCTGCTTGTCATTGTCAGCTTCCTTATCGTGGCAACGCTGAAACAAGTGAAGGATAAGATTCGCTAGACAGCGCAAACAAGCTCCTGACGGCATAGTCGCCGCAGGAGCTTGTTCTTCGTGTTACCCGTCGATCCAAGCAGTATACTTCTCAACCTATTCGTTCGATAATTCCTCTAACGATTTGATTTTTCCATGGGGATGCTGCTCTTGCTTGCGTGACTTCCAGGCCGCCTCTCTTCTTCTCTTCTGGTGAGCCATACGTGCTTCCTCCTCTGGAATTGAGATGTATACCACTCCCTTATGTTGTCAATCTTGACAGCAGTTCATGCACGCCGAAGGAAGAGGCAGACTGCGCCGATGGCTAGTCCCTTGTCTTCACCGACGCCATCGTTTCGTTGATGATGCGTGCCATCGCGTCCACAGCAGCCATATCGGATCGGTAGCCGATCCGAACAATATGCTGATCAAATGCGTAGAAGATCACCCCGGAAAATACGTCACTGTCTGCATATTGATTCTGTTTCCCCTTAAGACCATTTTCCGATGCAATATCAATAAACTCATCGTTAAACGCACGCTCATGCTGCTGCAGCTCCTTGGCCGCTGCTTCGTCCAACGTCGTATGCTCCAGCACCTCATACGTGACGGTGGCTTCTCCGGACAGGTCGGTTGTAAACGTGACGGTTCCACCCTCAACCGAAGGCTCTCCCATCGTGGTGCGAATGGCGAAACTCAGCCCGTACGGCTCTAACTCATATTCCCTTCCCTCAAAGGAGACCGTCTCGTGTTCCACAGAAGTTTCCAGTTGGACAATATCGCCCTTGACCAGAACAGGTCGAACGGTGTCATCAGGCGTCTGATGGACCGGCTCGGTCTCTTCCGCGCCTTCATTCTTCATCGTTTCATTCGCCTGATTAACGATGCCTGTAGGCACGGGAGGCTCCTCTTCCTGCTGTTGCGCTGTCCCTGCTGCTCCTGGCGTCGGCTGGACTGCCGTTTCTTCCGGATCGCTCTTTCCTGTGCAACCGGCGATCAGTAAGGTGGCCAAGACCACGGTCGTGACTGCAGTCAGAAGCTGGCTCCATCGTGGCTTCCTCAATAGTTCTTCTCTCTCCCTTCATCTCATCCTGATTGTAGGTTCTTACGGTTAAACGTTGGCAGTTCATGAATAGTTCCATGCTCCAGGTTGATCATATCAAAAAAATCCCGGCAGAGAATCCCCCGCCGGGATGAAATCATTATTGTTCATATTCAGCTTCCACTTAACCAGAGTTGGCCGCCCTTGTGGAGACAGCCCTCCCCCTACAGCACCCCGTATGATCGAGAGCTACCGCTTGATGTTGTCATGTGCGATAGACCGATAGGTCAGCGGATCTCCAAATAGTCAATGAAAGCGTCCCAAGTCCCGTCATCCGCCGTAACAATCAGCTCAATCTCCTGATTGCCGGTGCCATGACTCACATTGTTAAGTGTATAGACCGCGGGATAACTTCCGCCAAAGTAGAAGGTGCCTTTCGTCTGACCGCCGATCTTCAGATCGACTCGGGCCATGTTAGCATTGTTTGACGCTCCTCGCAGCGAGAAACTATGCGTGCTTGTGGCAAAATACTGCGTATACTTGACCGAATCGTTGTTGGCGTACAGGGCCACACCATTGAACGGCGAGCTGATATTACCTGTGTACTGCCCGCTTTTGGTCATGCTCTCAGCTTCGACTCTCGTCACCGTTCCCGGGTTCGTGCCTCCTCCCGGATTACCACCGCCCGGGTTGCCCCCGCCGATGGTCAATGTATTGCTGTACACATTCGCGCTTCCGCTGCTCTGATAGCCCTCTACCGTCATGGCAACTTCATACATTTTCCCCATCGGCATGCCGCGGCTTTCCCAGGCTCTGAAATGCTCGCTGACCGAGATCGTGCCGCTCGTTCGCTTCGACGTCCGGACACTCCAATACTGCTTGAACGTCGCCGTTCCTTTAATGGATGGCTGGTTCACCCGGGTCGTCTCATAAATATCGTACGTGCCGCCATCCACGTTAATGGTTCCTTTATGGGTGCCTGTCGGACGGTATGTTCCCCAGCTGTCGACAATGTAAAATTCAACGAGCGGATCCACCGTCCAGCCGTATACGGTCAAGTACGCATTACCGTTCGGCTGGAAGTTCGCGCCATAGGTGATCGACATGTTCCCGATTTGCTGATGGGTTTGTGTCTCGTTGAACTTTTTGCCCTTGCGGAACAGGATGTTGTTGATGTTGCTCCACTGGGCGCTGAACGTACCGCCGCTGTTCAGTGTCATGCTGCCGGAACCGCCGCTGTCCTTCCAAAATTCATAATCATAACCGTCATGCGTCCCAATCTCGTTAGAAGTGATCGTGGTTGCGGCATGCGCACCTCCTGCGGGCAACAACAGCACAAAACAAAGCAGTACGGCAATATACCATCTCGTTTTCTTTCTCGTCTTCATGAATTCCTTCCTCCTCTTTAAATCGATTGTCACCCGTCTGACTAGGATGCTGTTCAGCATTCAGCAAGGCTGCTGCGAACGGTCATACCTCCTTTCTACTTCTTTATTGTAAACGATTACAATAAGTAATTTATCAAAATTTACCTTATTATTCCATTCTAAAAATTAAGGTCATACCTTGAAAAATTCAGGTATTGCTGTTTTGAATCCTGGATTGCGGGGAGCGATGCTGTTATATGTTATTCGGATTTATCCAGCGGCCAGCGGTATCCCCGTTTAAACAAGAAGTATCCAAGCGCAGCCACAATCGGAATCGCACCTAGGGACATCCCCATCATTATTCGCGAGTTGGACTCAGAAAGTCTGGCCGACATCCGGATTTCCTCTATCCCTCCCCCGGCGCACACGACGCGATCAAATACGGAATAATCCCCACGATTCGTAAATAGAAGAACGGCCTCCGTTCCGTTAATGTCAGTGACCGACCGCTCTTGATCCAGCTGGATCTGCTCCCCATCTAACGTGCAGTTTACCGCATCCACTTGTACATCCGAAGGGATCGCCCACACAGCTACCGTTCGGGAAGCACTGGTTGGCGAGAACGAATCGCCGGGCTCTATCACTTTATGAATAAATGTGCCTGGAGGTTGCGCTTTCTGATAGGCCATAAATGCACCAAAAGGCCCCGTAATGATTACAGTCAGACAAGCCAGTGCAAATAAAGATATCGTTTTCCTTGTCATCGTCATCCATCCCTTCTGTCCATAACCGCTTTAAGCTTCGATCATAAATTCATCATGATAAGGAAGCCTAGCGATTTCCTTCCGATTTCTTGTTATGTACGAATGAACCGTTGCAAGGTTGCATTATTTCAAGATTGCTGCTTTCCCCACTTGCGCCGGATTCCGATAACAACCAGCAGGATCAGTGGAAGTACGACTTGAAAAAAAGGCGTTACATAAGTTACAACGACCTTTATCCCAAGCCATATATGGTGAGGGTAGTTGGGGGATATAAAAGCGATCGCATATAAGCATACGCTTACGACCACCGTCCACATTTTATAGGACCACCCTGTTATTTTATGGAGCCCCATCACAGCCCCCATAAAAAACGCAGCCATTTTCGAGCCCAGGCCGAGCACTAATACGAAGACAAATAACACGTCAAAACGTTCGAAGGTTTCTGCAATTTCGATAAGCTGAACCACCTGCAGCAGCGGTAGAGTACTATTGATTGCCCGTGTCGGACCTAGGACAAGGACATTGATCTGGTTTATCAGGATCAGGCAAATTGCTGTAATCAGGTAGGTGATGATCACACTTCTTCCTAATTTCCTCTTTTTCTTAACTAAAGGAAAGAAGAGCATAAATAATAAGGTTTGGCCAAACGGAAAAGACACAATTTCGGGTACGGCTGCTGACCAGACAGGCTGGAATCCATGTTCCAGGACCGGCAGCATAATCTCGTAACGTATTAGCCCGGATGAGACAAGGAGAGTATAGATGGTCAAATAACTCAAAATCATGATGGGCAAAAAACCTGCGCACGTCAAAATAACGACATACGGTCCATACCTTACCGTATTTGCTACTACAATTAACGTGATCAAGATGATCGCCATCAGCGGCGTACGATCCAACAGGGTCAATATCGTAAGCTCCCCTAGATCTCTTAGATTACGGGAGGCCTCGTATGTAAAATAACCTACAAAGGCTAAGTTAACCACCGTCCCGATAACTTTGCCGAATTGTTTTCTGCAGACGCCATATAAATCGAGCTCCGGATGGGTGCGGTGAATGAGAAGATACATCATTAACAGAAACAAACCGATCAAGGCGGCCACACTCATAGCCAACCATGCATCTCGCCCGGCATCCGCCCCTAGAAAGAACAACGTTGTGCTTCCGACTTCAAATACGGCAAGGTAACATACCAGCTCGGTAATTCTTATGGATTGTTTCATGTCCGGATTCCTTTCTTGTTCAAACATCCATTTCAACAAAGAGCATGGCTAGTTTTCGTCCGGTTCAAAAGCTTTCTGAGACATCCCCGTCTGACTGATGGAAGCCGTTACCTGCAGCACAAGCCTCGTGGACGGTATTCCTTCTGTTTCCCAGCGTTCCTTCATTTGACTCCATTCCTCCGGATATTTGCGATGAATATAATCGGCAAAGTGAGGCAGGTCGACATGCAATCTTTTGCAGGCTTCCCAGCCTTGCAGCATATGTTGTTTAATCACCTCTTGAATTTCTTTCTCTGCAGCATGGAGGTTGGACAAATTGGACAGATCAGTCGGACAGGAAGTCTCCGTGACCCTTCCCTTTACATCAACCGAGACTTTAAACGTATATTCATCGCCTTCCTTCATAAGCTTTACCTTCGTATTGGCCGCATTCGTCTGATAGGATAGCAGCCCCGGTTCGTTTTCACCTGGACAAGGAAAGGATAAGGTGCTGAATTGGACTTTGTCCGTCAGCCACGATATACCAAAGCTCTCATCCTGTGTTAACAATCCGATCCAGCGGTCCTTTTGAAACGCCGCCAATCCTGTTATTCTAAGCTTTGTAGGCGTAGAGGTTTTATTTAATTGATCCATAGATTCCACTTTATTTGATGAGAACTCCTCCACTAATTCAATCTGAGGAACACCTGCTGCATGGGACTCAGAAACAAGACTTCGCGTTAACTCAAACATCTTGATGGAAGGATAGTTGTTGTTGAACTTAGCCGTCTGCCTGGAAATGTTGGCAATCGCTGAGCCCGGCAATCGTTCCGGTGGAATAAGCTGCTTTAACATTTCACTCGCCAGTCCATTCGTTACCAACACATTGACATTCTCCCGCAAGTTCGGATTTCTCCAGTAGAAGTCGATAATGTCCCTTATTCCTTTACTGGCTGCCTCCTTGCCAAGGATAAGCACATCGGCATGGGGAAAAAACAATCGTCTAGGCGTCTCTGTATAACTTACATCAATCGCTTCCCGAAGGGTTGGGCCTTCTGATGAAAACACATGCACCGGAGCGCCTGCCCCCCCTGACATCCCCCCACCAGCTGCGTTGGATGATATCGTTGAATGATTGATTAACTGATAGCTGACGATCCAGCCATTTTCGCCCCGGTCAATCCCGAGCGCTGAAATAAGTCCAATTTCATTCAGTTCTGTTCGATTCCAGCAGCCTGTCAGGATGACCATCAGGAGAAGGAAGAGATACAGCACAGCCAGTCTACGCATATAGACCACCCCTTTTTTCATATAGGCAGCTTTTCTAACCTTTACTTCTGTCTTGCCTGATTGTGCGGTTTGATATCATCCGGTCTTGTCTTCAGAAACGGCCAAGGTACACGAATAAACACGTCTCTCATATCCGAGAAGCGCAGCGGAACGAAGGGTGAAAGATAAGGGACGCCGAACGAAGTCAAGGAAACCAAGTGAACATAGATTGGAATGATGCCCGCCAAAATGCCGTATAACCCGAGCGTTCCAGCAAACAGCATCAACACAAAACGAATGATGCGGATCGCTGCCGCCATGCTGAATGCCGGGATTGCAAAGTTCGCAATCGCTGTAAAAGATACCACAATAACCATCGCGCCTGAGACAAGTCCCGCCTGCACGGCTGCCTGCCCGATGACCAATGCGCCCACAATGGAGATTGCGGGCCCAATGACCCTCGGCATTCGGACGCCGGCTTCGCGGATAATTTCGAAGGTCAGCTCCATCATGATCGCTTCAACCAGCGCAGGCATCGGAGCGCCTTCCCTTTGTGCCGCGAGGCTGATTAATAACGTGGTCGGAATCATCTCCTGATGAAAGGTTGAAATGGCGATATAGAGTGACGGTAACAGCAGAGATACAATGAAAGAGAACAGCCGGATAACACGTAAAAAAGTAGTGAGGTCATATCGTTGATAATAGTCCTCACTCGATTGGAGAAATCTGAAAAAAGTGACCGGAGCGAGCAACACAAACGGAGTGCCGTCCACGAGAATGGCAACTTGCCCTTCCAGCAAGCTGCCTGCTACAGCATCGGGTCGTTCGGTGTTGAGCAACGTAGGAAATGGAGAGCCCGTTTTATCTTGAATAAACTCCTCGATATAGCCGCTTTCTAGTACACTATCTGTTGTAATCGATTGCAGCCGGGAGGTGATCTCCTGGACAATTTTCTGATCCGCGATTCCTTCAATATAGGTCAATATCACTTTCGTATTGGTATACTTGCCGATAACCAGTGTTTGTACCCGTAAGTCAGGTGTTCGAAGTCTTCTTCGGACGAGTGACAGATTCGTGGAAATATCTTCAGTGAACCCGTCCTTTGGTCCCCGAATGACGGTTTGTGAGCTTGGCTCCTCGATAGATCGCTTTTCTAAACTTGTTATGGAAGCTGAGAACGAACTTGTTAAACCGTCAATTAATAGGACGGCTTTCCCATCCAATACGGTTGAAATCACAGCATCGACGGTATGTAATTGCTTGAGTTCGCCTCCTGGCACCACCTTTTTCATCAGAGCTGGAATATCGGGCAATCCGTCGGCTTCCATGGATACAGTCAGCCATGACTCGCTAATCTGATTCAGCTGATTAACATCAATAAACCCTTCGATATAACATACAGCCAATTCCGGCAAAACATCGTTTCCCGATATGGTTCTGATTACAAAATCCGAACTGTTCCCCATTCTCTGACTTAGTGCCTCTACACACTCCTGAAGTGATGCACTTATCTCAACCGGCATATTGTCCTTCGCCTGCACTGTGCTGCTGCTTGAATTGCTATGCTTCCTCATTTTTTTCAGTAGTCGGCTCATCATGACAGTCCCTCCATATGCTTACACCGTATTATGAGAAGTTGTCCTCTAAATTATTCCTTTTAAAGCACATATTCTCTGTGCCCGAAATAGCCGGAATTACAAAAGTAAGCTATCGGAGTCGGCAATACACAACAAAAAAACCTGATGAAATTCGCGAGCGCATCGGCTCGGCACTTTTCATCAGGTTATACTATCAGGTTATACAATACGCAACTTCATGATCAGTCTGCGTAAAGCTTAATCGGGTTATCCCCAACTAAATGTTAGCCTGCGATCTTCTTTCCTTTTTCAAGACGAATAATTTGTTCTTCGCCGCTGTCCGCCAGGTTTCTGAACTGCTCAATTGTCTCGCGCATCTTCGGCAATGCTTGCTGCTTGAAGGTGCTGATTGCTTCCATGGCCTCGAACGTATCATCAAAGGCCTTTTTCAGCACGTCGACCGACACGCTGCTCTCAATCGCTTGTTTCTGAATGGCAACCCCTTGCGACTTCAGCATCTTCGCCGTGCCTTCAATGAAAGTGTTCGTCGTTTTGTTCAGTGCTTCAATTTTATCCAGCACAATCTTCTGATTGTACAGCGCACTGGCCACCGTTACTGCCACGCGCAGTGCGGATACCGTAACCGTCTTGGCCCGATCGACACCGCGAATCAATTCCTTGTTGTTGCGGATTAACACTTCAAACGCCAGATATCCCTGTTGATTGACTGCCAGCATTTGCTGCATATCCATTAGACGCTGGCGGAGCGGGAACAGAATCTCTTCTCTTACAAAACGAATTTTCTCAGCATCCCCGCCGCGTTCTTCCTCCAGCGTTAATTCCCGCTCAATATGCTCATCCATGAACATGCCTAGCTGAATTTCTTTCTGCAGCTGCTTGGTCAGATCACGCAGGAATTGTTGTTCAATCTCCAGCGTCGTATTATCGTTTCTCAGCGTTGCCTTGCCTTTATCCAGCGTTTCAACAATCTCGGAGATCACTTCATCGGCTTTCTTGAACTTCACAAAGTAAGCACGAACCGGATTGAAGAGCTTGCCCAGGAAACCGGTCTTGAGAAAATCGATGCCGCTCGGGTCCAGATCCTTCAGATGGAGATGAAGCTCGGTGAGTCCTTTCGCAACCGGCCCGCCTTCATCACCGCTCTTCGACAGCTTGCCGACCGTTACTTTGAGCAGGGAGTTTTTATCCGATGATTGGCGCATCGTCTCCATCCCGAAAGCGTCAATGCTCGTTAGAATGCCGCGGCGCTGTTCAAGCGAATCCAGGTCAATGTTCATCAAGGACTTTACGTTTGTCTCAGCCTGCGTCATCAGCTGCTGTACTTCTTCATTAACCGGAGCGACCTGTTCTTCCAGAACCGTCTTGATCTCATTCTCATTAGGAACACTCATTGTAAATGCCATAATTACGCCTCCCTTAGCTTTTGGTTTGACATGCGTTACATTTGCACGTTCAGCAACTGTCCAATTTTATAAACAACATCATCGGTGTCCGCATTGATGTTGGCAGCTTCATTAATGCTTGAAATTTTCTGAAGCGCATCAATATTCGCATTGTAGCCGATCGTATAGATTGGAATGCGATAGGCCTCAATCAACCCTTGCACCTGCTTGAGGGAGTTGCCCCGATTTGTCTCGCCGTCACTCAGTACAAATATGAGCGGTTTCGTATTGGGATTCACAGCCATTTCCTCTTCCAGCATCTTGATCGCGACGACAATGCCGTCGAACGTCGCCGTATTCCCTTCCGGAGTCAGGCTTTCAGCCGCACCGACGAAGAGTGACTGCTGGTTCGTATCGTATTTGGCGATCGGAAGGTTGATTGTAACATCATCCGAATAAGACACCAGACCGATGCTGTTCTGGGCGCCCAAATATTTCTGGCCCTGAATCAGCGATTCTTTCAGGCGTGTCATAGGCTCGCCGTGCATACTGCCCGACACATCGGTCACGAACACCGCCGCGATTGGCATGCCCGCATTTTTCTTGTCTTTCCACAGCTTCTGCGCTCTCGTAATGACGCCGCCATCCACTGCGTTCGCTTCTGACTTGTAATCTGCCAGTTGGTTAAAACCGTATTTACTTGCGCTGTTTTGATACTTGTCTTGCGCTGCGAATTCGGCGAATTTCTTCATAATCTCTTTCTTGTCGGCGGATACATCGCCAAGGGCGTACAACGGACTGTCATGTCTGACACCAAACGGAACGAACTCATAAGCCGAACGAATGCCCGCTTCATTGAAATAGGTTTGATACTCAAGAACAAAAGCGTTCAAACGTCCGGATTCAGCAGCTTCCCTCATTTGCAGCGTCGTCGACGCGATGAAAGGCACATTCGCCTGGAATTGCTCGAACCCTTCCACAGCTTGATTGCTCAGCAGATTATCACTGTCAAATACGCTAAGCGCCGTAATCAGGAAATTCAGTCCTGTCGAACTTGCAAATGGATCGGTATAGCCCATGGCCAGTTCATTCGCTGAAATAGCTTCCAGCACAGTGTTTATGTTAATTTCTCCGTATTTGCTTTTCAGCTCATCGTGTTTGCCCTTCTCGATGACGATGCCGGGCACGTTGCCGTTCAGGCTTTCGGAGATGCGTTCGGTCTTGATGCCGCCTGCTTTAATCATCTCCATCCACAGTTCATTGGAAGGTGTAAAGGCATCCGGTACATATTTACCGGACTTGATGTAATCCGTCGCCGTTCCGGACGCGATGCTGCGAATCATGACCGATGCAGGCTTTCCATTCACGGATATATTTGCTTTGTTGAAATCAGTCGCCACCTCATTCAACCACCCGTCCACGCCTGAGCCGGATTTCTCTGTTGAAGAGAAGATCTCCACAAATTGCGGAGTGCTGTTCCTAACCGAAACCGGGAACTTCTCGATGTCTGGCAGCGATTCGGCTACATCTACCGGATTTAGATCAATCTGCCCCATGACAGGCTGGGCCGTTCTAACGTTAATTTTACTGTACAGCTTATCCAGCCGTTTGGCTGCTTCCTCAGGTGTGAGGGGCTGACCGCTTCCGAGATTGGAGGTTGCGCTAATCCCGAAATAGACAGCGATGAATACGACAACAACAATGGCGGCAAGTCCGCCGACTACTCTCCCCTTACCAGACATTTCATGACCCCTCTCAGTCTTTATACAGTTTCGTTTGCTTAATGAGCGCATCGATTTCTTTCATGCACGACATATTCTCGATGCTTTCCAAATCAAGGCTCCCCAGACGTGCAATCTCGAGCAGAAGCTTGTCGAGCTTCAACAAGATCTCCTCATTGGTGTTGAGCGAGTCGTTGACAAACTGAAGATACTCGTTGTACACCTGCATCTTTTCCTCGATAATTTTGGCGGACAGTTTTTTATTCTTTTTCAGATCGGCAATAGCGGCAAAATCCGATACGCTGAATACGCCAAGTTTGTTGAGTATGCTTTTGATATTTTTGTAGAACAGATCCTCCACTGCGTGTACCACAGAATAGAACTTTTTGTAGCTCAATTCGGAGGCATCGAATCTCTGCTCCAGCACCTCAAGCAGCTTCATTTTGCGGTTCTTCATCCGCTCCAGCTGGTTTAAAGCCAGATCCACATCATTTCTCAGAACCTGGATCGAACCGTAGCTTTTCATGGCATCAACGTAATCTTCGTGGGTCACTACCTCTTTTTTGGTTTTCACAACAGGCTTGGGCTTGAAAAGGTATGTATAACTTCCATAGATCAACGCTATGAAACTCCCTGCCAGAAATGCGGCCCCGAAAGCAACAACTAATGGACTTTCCGACGAGAAGGACACCCCGAGGAACCCTCTGGACCACACCAGGATGTTTGCTACAATTACCACCGCGATCAGAAGAATAAAATTTTTGAACTTCGGCTCAACCAACACTCATCACCATCTTCACCCATCGTTTCAACCACGCTTTCATGTTCAGTTTTGTTAGCAAATTATAACATGACTATCCATAATTTTCTTTGCATTTTACTCGAAAAATGGGATTAAATGCCTGCTTTTGCTCAAAAAGATAGGTTTTGATTGAAACGATGCTCATGATCCACACTGGCATGTCATCTGTCACTGGTCACCGATCATGTCATGTCACGTACCATAGTCACTTTTTACAGAGATTTCTACCGCCACCTCCCGACTAGCCTATTTGCAACGGTTCACTGCTTTTTCCATTGTTATGAAATTTTACGTAGGATCATTCATTTGGTTCCAGTGTTTTGGCCGCTCAAGCGACGCAGGTAACTTGGTGTGGTTATCTCCCTTGGCGGCATTAATCTGATTCTGCGTCAGAAAGATGCTGCTGGACAAATCCGAGGCCTAAGCACGCAGGGCTGTCCTGCATTCTTATCCATCGGAAAACCATCTAAGGTAGTAAAACGTAAAGCTACACAACAAAAGCCGATACATTGTTCACAATCCGCCCTCAAGCGCTCTTGAATCCTCATTTTATTTACCTCCGAGCAACAAAAAAGCAGCCGCAATCAATTCGATTGGCTGCCTTGAACTGTATTCTGACAAACCCGTACCTTAATTTTACCATTAAAAGATGGAGATGTGTGATCACAATATGACTAAACGTAAATAATTATGACAATGCCAACATCGCATTCATGTCTTCCTCAGCCGATGTAATCAGCTTAAGACCGAACTTCTCGACCAGGAAGACTGAGCATTTTTTGGAGGGGGGAGATTCACATTCGTCTCGCAGTTGCTTTGCATCATTATCCCTTTGGATCAGGTAACACAGAAACAGAAATACGAGCATCAGGGGAAGCTTTTACGAGATCTTAGAACAAGAAATCGATGCACGAGTAATCAAAGCACAACAGATCAGCGACGCAATCCAAATCAGATCAAAAGATAGGGAATTTGCAGCACTCCCCCTTCCATCTCCAGCAAAGCCTGCACTCGCACTATTCAGATGCACGCTCACCATCCAGGTGATCCGTATCATCTCTATGACTCTTACCGTTCCCACACTCATATCAGGCAACAGCTGCAAGGGGTTGAATCGGACGATGTCCAATCAGTTGGTGGTACGAAATCCTAGGAATCACCATACACTTCTGCAGCAATATCTGCCCCATCGTTTTCTCCAGTTTGGACAAGTGCAGCTGTCGACGGGCCGTGAACTCATTCAAATACGCCTGCAGATGTTTCTGCCCCAGCGCGCCATAAGTGCTTTTTAGTGATTTCCATGTCTCTCTCACTATGTTCCGCAAAGGCGCATACAACCGAAAAGCTTGAGAGAACAGCTCCACGTCTGATGAATGGCTATCCACGTGCTCGCTAATGAACGCGGTTAGATCGCGACGCGCAGCTCTTGTATCGCTTCCTCGCTTCTGCGGCACTAAGCGGAATCTAACCTGCTGCGGTTCACCGGACTCTGTGACCGTGCAGCCAGCTACGACCGCTGAGGCATGCGGGTGCGAAACCGTGACTCGGGAGGGATTACGCCCATACTGATCGCTGTTCACCTTAACGTCACCATAAAGCAGCTCCCGGGCATCGAACTCCCCAACAGCATAGCGAATCTTGTGCAGCATTAACCACGCTGTCTTGTAAGTGACCTCGATCACTTGACAAAGCCGCATTGCGGAGATGCCGTCCGGGAGCAGAAACAAATCCAGAGCCATGAACCACTTGAGTAAGGGCACCCGAGTACCTTCAAAAATCGTGCCCACCAAAGCCGATGTCTGATGTTTGCAGCGTCCACACTCGAACAAGGGAACACGCCGGGAGTTCAGACGGCTGCACCCGGTGTGATCACAGCGCGGGCAGACAAACCCGCTTGGCCACTTCATGGCAATCAACGCCTCCATGCAGTCTTGCTCGCTCTGATAACGGCTATAGAATGGTTGAAGTCCCGTCCCGGTATGGATGGTCATATCCGATTCCCCCAAAAATTATAAATTTTCGCACATTATTCCTTTATAAACATATCGAATTCTAGAAAAATCAGGAACATACGTTCTTCTTTTGTTTCTATTATACCAAACGAATGTTCTTGTTTCAATTCATATTTGTAGAAAAAACCAATTTATTAGTTGTTTTATTCGAAGCAAGCTTGTTCTCTCTCGTTCCCCTTCCCTCTTAACAATCACAGTCAGCGACTCTTCAATACGCCTATCCTTCGTCACCAACCTCACCCCTGATCGAGAGGGATAATGGTGCAAAGGTAACAGATGGCAATAAGTACAGCAGACAGGATCGGTGAACGCTGTTAATTTACTACAATGAGATTCACTCGGTTTTGGTAGAGGCGGCACAATAAAAATTCTCAGTTTCTTCCCTAGATTTTCACCAAATCCAATCATTATAATGATATAATCTTTGGAACAGCAAATGTTGGTTGTTGACATTTGATGAACACAAGACAAGAAAGAATGGCAATGGGGGGTTCATCCAAATGACAATTCAGAAGCTCAAATCATTCATCCTATCCGGTTTCCGAATGAACTGGAATCACTTCAAGTCGAAACTGCTCCTAAGGTACGCGCTCTCTTATATTTTGATTTTCCTGATTCCTCTGACGGGGGTAACGATTTTTGTTTATGATAGCGCTGTCAAAGACTTGCGTTCCGAAATCGAACAATCCAACATCAACCAATTAAATCAGGTCAAGACCACGATTGACTCCCGTATGGAAGAGCTTCAGGAGATAGCTGGCAGAATCGCATATGATCGGCGGCTAACCCCTTATATGGTCCGCGATTCTTATCACAGAGTTGAAGCGATTCAAACATTAAACAATTACAAGGCCAATAGCAGCATTATCGAGGACATTTTTCTGTACTTTCATGACGATCCGGTCATTTACTCCCATCGCGGTCTGACGAATGTTGACATTGCGTTCGATTCTTTCTATCGATACGAGAACTGGAGATTGAATGATATCGTGCTTGCGCTGAATAACACGAATCAGATGCTCATACGACCAGCGGAAAAAGTGACGATCAACAACTCGCTCCACGAGACGATGCTGACGGTTATTGCACCGATTAAACCGAATGATCCATATCCTTATGGTAGCGTCATATATCTTGTGAAAGAATCCAACCTTACCGGTGTGATGGACTCCATCCTTAGCGATTTTACTGGAAGCAGCTTTATTTTCAATCAAAATAGTGAAGTGCTGACCGCCAACAACCACGGCGTCACTCTGTCTCAAGAGCATCTCGGAACACTTGCTGCGCTTGATGCCGGCATTCACAACCTCTCCTTGGACCATGAAATGTACTCGGTTGTATCGGTGAAATCCCGTGATAATGGTTGGACTTACATGACCATTATGCCAAGCTACCAGTTCTTCAGCCGTGTCGCGCACGTTCAGACTCTGATACTGCTGGTGTTCGGAATCGCTGTCGTGACTGGTGTGCTTGCGGCCTTTGTACTGGCTAGACGACAATATCATCCAATCAAGGATCTGATGGAGTTCGCCAAGCTGAAGGTTGGCGATGCTTCAGAACCGAAAACGCGCAATGAATGGGAATGGATTCGTCAGACCATTCACGACTATAGCGCCCGCATTGATATGCAGGAGCCTTTTGTGCGAAACCAGTGCATGCTATTACTGCTCAAGCACGGCAAGCCGGATGATCCTGAAATCGAGCGTATGATTACGGGGGCTGGACTGGAATATCCGAAAGAACAGGGCATTTATTTCTCTGTCATTCTGTCGTGGGAAGATGATGAAGCCGGGGAAGCGCTGGATGACCGCCAGCAACTGCAGGAGATTCTAGGCCATGTTGAACTGCCCGGGCTGAGTGTACATATTTATGGGGTGGAATTTTCCACAGACAATCAATTGGCGCTGATCATTTCGATTCCGGACCCTGGTGAATCCTCGCTTAAATTCCGGATAGAGCAAATCATTCGTGCGATTCAGGCTCTCATCTCTGAAAACACCCGACTTGACCCAAGCATCGGGGTAGGGACAGCCTACCAGGATCTCGCGCAGCTCAACCAATCATTCATTGAAGCGGCTACAGCGCTGGAGCATCGGATGGTCGGCAGCAGCCGAATTACTTATTTCGACCAGTTGGCAGAGCAGAATTATCCGGTCGCCGAAGGATTATGGCTTCCCAGAAAGTCGTTGCTCAAATTGGAGCAGAGCCTTAAACAGGGCAATGAATCGGTGGCTGTACAGATGATCACCGAGATGATGGACACGATCCGGAGCGAACCGTTGCAGATTCAACTGATGCGCTGTATCTGCTTTGATCTCTTGAACGCCCTGCTTCGAACCGCCTCCGAGATCGGCATGAACAAGGTGTTCAACCATATCTCGGATTATACCTCGTTTGAGACGCTCGAGGAATTCGAGGACAAGCTGTTGTCATTGACAGCGGATATTTGTCAGACGGTTGAGCGGAATCATGAGCAAGCCGCCCCGGCGCTGATTGAGGATATTGTGGATTATGTAGATCAGCAGTTTGCCGATTATACGCTTAGCCTGGAGCATGTTGCTTTAAAATTTTCCGTTTCGACTTCTTACTTGAGCCGCAGTTTTAAAGATAAGACCGGGATCAGCTTCTCGCAGTATATCTGGAAACGCCGCATGGAAGAAGTGATTCGCCTGCTTGTAACTACGAGCGCTCCGCTCAAGGAAATTATCGAACAGGTCGGTTACTTGGATGCACCAAATTTCATCCGGAAATTCAAGAAAGAAACTGGGTTGACGCCCGGTCAGTACCGCAAACAGCATCAGCATCGCTCAAACAGCTAGCGTATAGTCCGCATATGGGCTCTATAGGGTACGTATAGGGTCTATAGGATACACATATGGCCAACCCGGCCGCAGTCATGCAGCCGAAGCACCGTGCAGCTCCCAGGCGCGCAGTGCAAATATGTAAAGACAGGGCCCTTGGAGACGCATTCTCCAAAGGGCCCTGCTTATTTCTGATGTACCTCGCTTATTGTGGTTCGTTCAAAATATAGTCCACGAGCTCATCAAGCGGCACTGTGGCCAGCGCGATGGCCGTGTCCGTTACACCGTAATAGATGTAGAGCAGTCCGTCCTTCACCACATTGCCAGTCGGAAATACCACATTCGGAATCTGATAGCCGAATTTCTCGTAATACGTTTCCGGCTCCATAATGAAATTATGCGTCCTCGCAATAACTTTCTCAGGATTGTCCAGGTCCAGCAGCATCGCCCCCACGCGGTAGACAATCTGGTCATCGACCCCGTGGTATAGAACGAGCCAGCCTTTGTCTGTGCGTACAGGAGGCGTTGCTCCGCCGATTTTTCTCGATTCCCATACCGGGTTTTCCGCCTTGGCCAGAAGCTTTGGCTCTTCCCAGTGAATAAGATCCTCCGAATACGTGATCCACATCGCTGCACTGTCGGTACCATAGGCTTCCCCTACGTATTCCTCCGGACGGCGCAGCAGCACATATTTTCCATTGATCTTCTCAGGGAATAAAATATTGTCACGATCATTAATATCCAGCGGTGTCGTATCGGCAACAAATTCCCAGTCGATCAGGTTATCCGATTTCAGAATGGAGGAACGAGTGAGCCAGTGCCCCTCCTCTTCTCCCCATCCGTCCGGATATTTCGGAATTGAGCGCTCCGGTATGCCTGCTCCGGTTGGATAATAGCTCATGGCGCACGGCCTGAGAGCGTAATTCATATAAAAGGTGCCGTCGATTTTTACAATTCTCGGGTCCTGGACGCTACCGTATGGAAATCCAAGCATGTCCGGCGTTACGATCGGCTCTTCCTTTACATGCGTGAAGTTCACGCCGTCTTCACTTTCAAGCAGTCCGAGAAAGTTTTTGCAAGGTGTCAGCGAGCCAGCGGTTCGTTCAATCATGTAGAACTTCCCGTTGTCGATAATGACGGCCGGATTGAAGACCGTAACTTTGCGCCACTCGTACTTGCCGGGGACCACAATCGGGTTGTTGGGGTGTCTTGTTATTTTCATAGACGATGTATGCCTCCACATTACGTATTCATCTGGTACGAATAAGCCCAATGCTTAAAGCTTAAATATGAGAGATAATCTAGGAGGAGCGTGGCAGGAAAACGCTATGCTCGCTCGCCTTTTTCCCAGGATGTAGTTACTTTCAGTGTTGCTGACATATACGATTCGGAATGAGGACCGACCAGAAGACTGAAATCGCCCTCCTCGACGATGCGTGTCAAATCTGCAGATACGAATTCGAGCTGCTCCCTGCCCACGCTGAAGGACACCTTCTTCGTCTCCCCTGGCTGTAAGCTGATCTTGTGAAATCCCTTCAATGACTTCTCGGGCCGGGTTAGCGAGGCTGCCATATCCGTGATGTACAGCTGGACAACCTCCGCACCTGCGGCATCACTGATATTGGTTACATCAACCGTAACCACGGCTTCTTCATCGGCCGAGATCACGGCAGGTTCCACCTGAAGATTGCTGTACTCGAATTCACTGTAACTCAGTCCATAGCCGAACGGATATTGAGCGTTGAAGTCCGTCTCCAGGTATCGCTTGCCCCGTGTGCGGCGCTTGTAATAGTACACCGGAAGCTGACCAACATGCTTTGGTATGCTGATGGTAAGCCTCCCGGAAGGGTTCACATCGCCGAACAACATGTCGGCAACCGCATGTCCGCCCTCCTGTCCCGGGTACCATGCCTCCACAATTGCATCTGCATGCTCCACGATCCACGGTTCGGCAATCGGCCGGCCGTTGATATAAACGACGATCAGCGGTTTGCCCAGCTTGTGCACCTCCTGGACGAGTTCCAGCTGAACACCAAGCAGATTCAACGTCGAGCGGTCTATGCCTTCTCCACATTCCATGTCGTTCCACGGGTCATCAGTGACGAGAGATGCCCCTGTCTTCAGATCAATGGTTCCTTCGCCAAAATCCCGCGCGCTGGAGCCGCCGATGACCATGACCACGGCGTCCGCTTTGGCTGCGCACTCCAGGGCGAGCGGGAAGCCTTCCCGCGAATCGCCTTTTATCCGGCAGCCCGGTGCGTACAGGACGCGCTCGGCCTCGCCTCCAAGCTTAGCGCGAATGCCTTCCAGCACCGTGACGATGGCTCCTTTAGGCTGCGGTGAGGTATAATCGCCAAGCTGATTGTAAGGAGCATCGGCATTCGGCCCAATGACCGCGATACTGCCGATCTCTTTGCTCAGCGGAAGCGTACGCGCATCATTTTTAAGCAGAATGATGCTCTCATCCGCCACCTTCTTCGCCAACTCCCGGTGTTCGCTGCATCCGATCACCTGGCGAGCCCGGTCCGGATCGACAAACGGACGATCAAATAATCCTAGCGTGAACTTCATCTCCAGCACCCGTGCCGCTGCACGGTCCAGATCGGATTCGCGAATCAGCCCGCGGTCAATTGCGGAGAGGAGATGCTGCTCGAACATTTCTCCAGACATCTCCATGTCAATGCCCGCAATCAGCGCTTGTGCGACCGCTTTGTCTGCACGATCGGCTGTGTTATGACCGGATACCAGCATGCCGAGCGCACCGCAGTCCGTAATGACAAATCCGTCAAATCCCCACTGGTCGCGCAGCACGTCCTGCAGTAAATATCGGTTGGTGGTGCAAGGCACACCGTCAATTTCATTGTAAGCGGTCATGACAGAGCGGGCTCCCGCCTCGACCGCTTTGCGGAATGGGAGCAGGTCCACCTCATGCAGCTCGCGCGGCCCCATGTGTACGGCGGCGGAGTTTCGTCCGCCTTCTGAACTGCCGTAAGCGGCAAAATGCTTCACCGTCGCCAGAATAGCGTCATCCCTGTCCAGCCCATGTCCTTGAAGCCCTCTAATCGCCTGAACGCCCATCTCGGCCACGAGATAAGGATCTTCAGCGAAGCACTCCTCCGTCCTGCCCCACCGGGGGTCCCGGACCACATCCAGGACCGGTGAGCACGTTGCGGCTCCTCCTTGACTGCGAGTTTCCAATGCTACCGCCCGGCACATTTCATGATATAGTTCCGGGTTCCAGGTGCTCCCGATGGCAAGAGGAACCGGGAACACAGTTGAGCCGATCGCCATATGTCCATGCGAGCATTCTTCACCGAATAGGATCGGTATGCCAAGCCTGCTCTCCTGTATGGCATAAGCCTGCATCTGATTAATTAGCTTCGCCCCTTCTTCCGGAGACAAGCCTGTCTCCAGAGTTACCCCGGTCCAGGGATCAGCACGAAGCGTACCGTACAGAGAGCCTATCCCTCCTTGGGCGACCCTTGTCTTAAATGCCTCCGTCATCTCGACGCTGCCATCCGCCTTACGCTCATAGCACGTCCAGCCGAATGGCTGGATAAGCTGTCCGGCTTTCTCTGCCAGCGTCATGCGCCCCAGCAAGTCGCGAACACGCTCTGCTGTAGGCAAGGTTTGATCTCTGTATTTCATGTAGAAGCACCTTTCTATTGTCTGTTGAACGTTTGCATGAACCAAAGGGAATAAGTCAGGTTCAACTTGTATAGAACCTCATTTAAATTTAGTTCGACTTCCAGCGGTCATAAGCACCTTGGTAAATTTCAACCACCCGATCGGCACCCATCTTCTTCATCGTGCTGATATAGTTATCCCAACTGGAGAGCGGCTCTGCTCCGGTAACGAATTTCGCTTCCATCTGTTTCACATAGGTGCTCAGATCCGAATTCAGGCTGTTGATCTCCGTCTGCTCTTCGACGGTAAGGAACAACGCTGGGAACGGTGGTCTGGCTCCACGATTAAGCAGGTTCTCGTGCGTCTCTTGCTCTACCCACAGGTCAAAGTCAGTTTTCAACCCTTTATTGATATCATCCGTATTGACGGTTGGAGCCGGGATGCCGTAGTTTGGCGTTAACGTTGCACGGTAATCTTCCATCTCCATGCCGTCTGGAACTGGCAGATAGCGTTTGACACGGTTCGCTTCATCTGTGTACTCCCACAGCATGCCCTCCGGCCCTTTATTGAAGAAGAGTGCGCCTTCATAGGAATACAGATAGTCCACCCAACGCATCGATGCCTCTGGTGCAGGGTTAGTGACCGAGATGGCAAAAGCGCCTGTTGTAATGCCTCTGTTCTTGGCAATGGCCGGTTTATCTACCATATCACTCTTCACCGGAATGAACATCGGGTCTTTGGTCGAAGGCTCTCCGCCTTTCGTCATGTAGGCATGCCAGTCGGAGAACAGAGCAACTTGATTGTTCTGTGCTTTGGCTTTTTTCTGCTCGGCGGTCTGGGAGAAGCTTTCATGATCAAGCAGATCCTCTTCCCACAGACGGTTCATATACACAAGATATTCTCTGAACCCTTCTTCAATCGGGGTATAACGTACAACATCCTCATCATCAACGTAGATTTCGTCCTCATAAACACCGAATGCTCCGAGCAGCCAGGTGCGGATATCCCGAACATTAGTCGTCGCTGTAGATACCGAAGAAATCGGAATTTCATCGGCAACGCCATTGCCGTTCGGATCCTCTTCTTTCACGCGTTTCAGGAACGTATACAGCTCCTCGGTGGTCTCAGGCAACTTGTCGATGTTCAGCGCTTCTAGGAAGTCGCCGTTGTACCACAGCGGGTTACGGTACCAATGCTGGCTCAACTCAATGACAGGCAAAGAGTAAATATGGCCGTCCGGTGCTGTAATCGATTTGCGGATTTCCGGATTCTCGTCCATGAGCGCCTTGAAGTTTGGTGCGTATTCTTCAATCAGGTCCTCCAGTGGAACGAGAATTCCCTGCTCGCCATAGTTCATCTGCTCGGCAGGCGTCAAACCTGCAGCATAGAACACATCCGGGTAATCGCCGCTGGCAAATACGAGATTCTTCTTCGTATCAAAACTGTCCTTCGGCGCATTTTGATATCGGAAGGTGATGCCTGTCTTTTCAGCCATCTGTTGCAGAACGACCATCTCCTGCCAGTTCTGAACGCCGACATCCGGCGCCATCATCGTGAGTGTAATCGGTTCATTGACAATCGGAAAGCCTTCCTTATTTACAGCTGCAGCCTCCTTTGAATTCTTCTCGGCCGAGTCCGTACTGCCGCCCGAACTGCATCCGGCGAGCAGCGACAGGACAGTCAGTCCCGTTACGACCAGCTTCCACGGTTTACTAGTAATCTTCATCGATGAATCCTCCCTTTCGATAATTAAGCTCCAATTATATGAATGCTCTCCCTAGCCTTTTACAGAGCCGATCATGACCCCTTGGACAAAATAGCGCTGCAAAAACGGGTAGAGAGCAACAATTGGCAAAGTAGACACAACAATGACACCATATTTGATCAGTGATGCTGTCTCGGCCTTTGAATTCATCGCACGAGCGGCATCTCCGCTGAGCGCGGCACCGGTCGTTTCCGCTGTCATCTCCTGAAGAACGAGAATCTGCCGCAGCACCATCTGGAGAGGATACTTGGCTTCATCATTGAGATAAATCAGAGCCGGAAAATAACTGTTCCAATGGCTGACCCCATAAAACAAGGCCATGACAGCAATAATCGGCGCAGACAGCGGCAGAACGATCCGGATGAACAGCTTGAGGTTAGTACAGCCGTCCATATAGGCCGCCTCCTGAAGCTCTTTCGGAATCGTTGTCTGAAAGAAGGTGCGGGCAACGATGATGTTCCACACCGAGGCAGCGACAGGAAGAATAAGTGCGCCCATCGAGTTGATCAGCCCCAAATCCCTGACCACAAGATACGTTGGCACGAGCCCGCCGCTAAAGAACATGGTAAACAGAATAAATCCGAGGAACGCTTGGCGGCCGACCAGATCCGATCTGCTGAGCGCATAAGCTGCGGGCAGCGTCACCGTCAGATTCAGCAGCGTGCCGATTCCGGTATAAATGATGGTGTTCAGATATCCGTTCCAGATCTTCGGGTTGGCGAAGACCAGCTGATATCCAGCCCAGGTGATCTCTTTAGGAAACAGCCACATTTCCCCTGTATTCACCTGCTGCGGGCTGCTGATGGACGCACTGAGAATATAAATAAGCGGATACAGGACCACAATCAGCGCAACGATCAAATAGAGATAGACACTGACAAGAAAGAGCTTGTCTCCCTTCGATTCCTTAATCGAGGTAACCAATGATACTTCCTCCCTTCTACCACAGGCTGTTCTCGCTGGTGCGTCTGGCAATTCGGTTGACGGTGACCAGCAGAATGACATTGATGACGGAGTTGAACAGGCCTACGGCTGTCGAGAAGCTATACTGTGCGTCGACCAGACCGGCTCTGTATACATAAGTCGAAATGACATCCGATGACTCCATATTAAGCGAGTTTTGCAGCAACAGTATTTTCTCAAAGCCAATGGTCAGAATGTTGCCCATGTTCAAGATTAACAAAATAGTGATTGTCGGAAGGATGGCCGGCAGGTTGATGTGCAAAAGTCGCTTGAACCGACTGGCTCCATCCACAATTGCAGCCTCATGCTGCTGAGGATCGACTCCCGAGAGCGCCGCCAAGTAAATGATGGTGCCCCAGCCCGTGCTCTGCCATACGCCAGACAGTACATAGACCGTCTTGAACCAGGCCGGATCCGATAAGAAGTTCGGCGCATCGATACCGAACCATTCCATAAATTTGATCAGAATACCCGTGGATGGCGACAGGAAAGCAATAATCATCCCGGCCATAACGACAACGGATATAAAATGAGGCGCATACGTAACGGTCTGGACAGTTTTTTTGAAGGGACCATTGCGGATTTCGTTAAAAGCAAGCGCCAGAATAATCGGGAGCGGAAACCCGATGATCAACTCGTAGAAACTGAGGCTGAACGTATTCCAGAGCAGATCCCAGAAGTAATAAGAATTGAAGAAACGCTCAAAGTGGGCGAAGCCCACCCATGGACTGTCCATGATTCCTCTGCTGGGGATAAAATTTTTGAAGGCAATCTGAATGCCGTACATCGGCCCGTAGTGGAAGATAAGAAAGTACAGCAAGCATGGCGCCAAGAATAAATAGAGCTCCCAGTTCACCCAGATTCTTTTTCCGAGTGACGTCTGATTCTTATCTTTATTGGATGGTTTGTTTCCACGACGGATTAAACCGCTTCCAGAGATTGCAGCTAGTAGTCTTTCCCCCTTCATGCTCCCCCTCCTTTCGTAATGATCTATTGATGTCAGGTTATCTGGTCACTCACGAACCTCCACGTCAGGGTGACTCACAGGTAACGCTTACAAGTCAAAGTCTAGTGAATACATGCTGACATCGTAAATGTGTAAGTTGTGCATTGTCACCTCACCGTGCGCGGTGATGCGCTGTTATCCTGCTTTTTTGCATCGAAACTTCCAGTACCGTTCCCCCGTGTCATTGTCCGGAATGTGTGAGTTATGAACCCTGTAAAGAGATGCATAAGCTACATATTGTGCTCCATGAAGGATTGTGCGAACATGTCGTACGAACATCCAAGAAGTCGAACCAATCAAACAAGTCTGCACTCACGCTTGTGCAACGTGTGAAGCTACCATTTCAGGAGGAGATCGCTAATGAATCTGCCAGCATCCATCACCCAGCATTTGAACGAAGCCGATAAACGGCTGGAGCATCACCCCAAGCTGCAACAACTGTACAGAAACTGCTTTCCGAACACACTGGAGACCACCACGAAGCTGCTTGATGACGGTACGACCTTTGTCTTCACGGGAGATATTCCGGCAATGTGGCTCCGCGATTCCACAGAGCAGGTCCGGCACTACATTCCATTTGCCAAAGACGACCCGGAGCTGCGCCGCATACTGCGCGGATTGATCGCCAGACAGATGTTCTATGTCAATATCGATCCTTACACGAATGCATTCAATGAAACAGCAAACGACAGACATTACATGGCCACCGATGATTGCAATCTGAGTCCGTGGATGTGGGAGCGGAAGTATGAGCTCGACTCCCTCTGCTTTGTCGTGCTGCTCGCCTATATGTATTGGAAGGAAACGGAGGATGCGAGCATTTTCGATGATGCTTGCTACCAGGCACTGACCTCCATCGTGCATGTTATTCGGACAGAACAGCGGCATGCGGAGCAATCGCCTTATCATTTCATCCGCCAAACCGACAAGGATACGGAAACGCTGCAAAATAACGGCCGCGGCATGCCGGTCAACTATACCGGAATGAGCTGGTCCGGCTTCCGTCCGAGCGACGACAGCTGTGAATTCGGATATAACATCCCTTCCAATATGTTTGCGGTGGTCATCCTGGGGCATATCCAAGACATCATGAGCGAAGTATACCGGGACGAACGGCTCGCTGCTTCTGCCGCCAAACTCCGTAAAGAAATCGACTTCGGCATTCGTACGTACGGTATCGTGGATCATCCGAAGTACGGCAAGATTTACGCCTATGAAACCGATGGCTACGGCAACTACAGTCTGATGGATGACGCGGGAACGCCTGGACTGTTATCCATTCCGTATATCGGCTATACCGATATCAGCGACCCGATCTATCAGAACACCCGCAGATTTGCGCTCAGCTTCGATAATCCGTTCTACTTCGAAGGCCAATATGCCAAAGGAATCGGCAGTCCGCACACACCCGGCGGTTACGTATGGCATATGGCGCTGTCCATGCAGGCGCTCACAGCTGACAACGACGAAGAGATCAAGATGCTGATCGATATGCTCATCGCAACCGATGCAGACACTGGCTATATGCACGAAGGATTCCACCCTGACGACCCGAAAGATTTTTCTCGCGAATGGTTCGCCTGGTCCAACAGCCTCTTTGCATCGTTGATCAAAATGGCGATGGACAAGGGGCTTGTCTAAACCCCCAATCGCACACGTTTTCTTGGAGAAAATCTGGCCCCTTTTTGAAAGCAAACAAGCTCAAGCACAGGCATGTAAAGCCTTAGGCTTGAGCTTGTTGTATGCTTTATTCGTAATCGCTGTGCTGTCTATTAAGTATACACGATTCTGCTGCTATGATCATAGACTCGGGCAAATCCATATTTACCTTCAGGACCCATTGCACCATTATCCCTTTCGCTCAGGCAGCACTCCCCCCGCTCCCTCCCTGAATGAAGGGGATAATCGTGCAAAGCTGAATTTAGGTCACCCGAACGTTAGATGATTTCAGTCTGCCAATGTTGTGAAACGGCTAAAACGCAGCGATCCGTGTCCATAAATAAATATCACCTGCTACACCACAACAGAAAAAGCCGCTTAAACCAAGCGGCTTTCATCACAAGCAAATTCATACGGCACATCATAGGCCCTAGAGCATGCTTCTCTACAGATTCAGTGTATTGCTGTTCTTCGGCGGTGTCTGAGCCGCAGCTTCTGGCACGTACTCCTTCTCCCAGAAGTCGGCATTAGCAATGCCCACCTTCACAGGATCGAATACCGGGTCCTTGCCCTCTTTCTTCTGCCGTTCATAATCGCGCAAAATCTTGAGCGCCGGTCGGGTGAGCAGCAGGATCGCGATAATGTTCAGCCAAGCCATGCTGCCTACCCCGATATCGCCAAGGCCCCAAGCCAGATCGGCAGTTCGGATACAGCCGAAGAAGGTTACGCCCAGGACGGCAAATTTCAGCACATACTCCATCCAGATTCGTCTGGTCTTCTGATTGATATAAGCCAGATTCGTTTCAGCCATATAATAATAGGCCATGATCGTAGTGAAAGCGAAGAAGAACAAAGCGATCGCAATGAACGGTGCCCCGAATCCAGGGAAGATCGTCTCAATGGCTTTAATGGTAAAGTCCGGCCCGGATTCCACACCGGGAAGATTGGTAACGATCGGATCCATTCCGTTAGGCGCTACGTTGTACATGCCTGTTATGAGAATCATAAAGGCGGTTGCAGAACACACGAACAACGTATCGATATAAATCGAGAACGACTGTACAAGCCCTTGCTTGGCCGGATGTGACACCTCGCTCGCAGCAGCCGCATGCGGGGCCGTACCCTGTCCTGCTTCGTTAGAATAAACTCCCCGTTTGACACCCCAGCTAATCGCTGCCCCCAATATTCCTCCAAACGCAGCATCCGCGCCAAATGCACTGGAGAAAATAAGGCTCATAATAGCTGGAACTTCGGACAAGTTGGCAATGACAATAATGAGCGCCATAATTATGTAAGCAATGGCCATGAACGGCACGATCACTTGGGCAACATTAGCAATCCGCTTCACGCCTCCGAAAATAATAATCCCAAGAACCAATACAAGCAGCGAGCCAATGACGGCTGGGTGAATGCTAAAAGCGGAATTCATACTCGAAGCGATGGTATTGGCCTGAACTCCCGGAAGCAGCATACCCGTTGCAATGACAGTTACGATCGCAAACAGGATGGCGTACCACTTCATATTCAGCCCTTTTTCAATATAGTAAGCAGGTCCGCCCCGAAACTGTCCATTCTGCTTTGTCTTGAACACCTGACCAAGCGACGCTTCGACAAAGGCTGAGCCGGCACCGAGAAACGCAATCAGCCACATCCAGAATACGGCTCCCGGCCCGCCGGAGGCGATGGCCGTTGCCACACCGGCGATATTCCCCGTCCCTACTCTCCCTGCAAGCGCCATCGACAAAGCCTGGAATGAGGAGATGCCTGCCTCCGAGCTTTTGCCCTGGAACATCAACTTGACCATCTCTTTAATGTATCGGACTTGCAGGAACCGTGTAGCAAGCGTAAAAAACAAGCCGGCACCAAGACACAGATAAATCAGTGCATTGCTCCAAATCAGATTATTTAACCATTCAACAGCTTTCTCCATATTCTGCCCCCTAAGGTTTAAAATTCAAATTCATTTGGAATCAACTTAGAAGTCATTTGGTATTACACTACTTTGTTTCGTCATGAATCACAGCCTTTGTGCCAATCTCACTCCATCCCCATTACGTGTCATATTCTATTACATATTTCTAAGTCATAGAACATTTTTTATCATTATAATGTTAATATGCTATATTCTGTCAAGGTATATTTCATTCCAGTCCATTTCGTATGTCAGATTATTTTCCATATCTTAATTTCTCTTTTTCATCTTAAGTTCCCCTCTTCCGTAGCCCCAACCGCTCTTCAACGCAAAAAAGCGAGGGATCCCATTCCCCCGCTTTCCTGAAACGCCTCGCCAAATGGCAGGCCCAGCACATGCTACACCATCATTTCAGATCGTTCATGATCATTGGACGTTGAGCCGGATCGACCTTCTTTCGGTACGGTAAAAGAAACAATTGTGCCCAGTCCCACAGCTCCCTTCACCTTCAAGCCCGTCCCGTACAGCTGCTTCAATCTTCGATCGGTATTCGCCAGACCAACGCCTGAAGAACTACCGATTCCATCTTCCGGATTCAGCGCCTTCCGCAGCGTATTGGGATCGATGCCGACTCCGTTATCTTCAACCGAAATCTCCGCCCGGTCCCCGCGATCAATCACCCGTATTCGCACCGTGCCTCCCCGGGAGCGCTGCAGAAGCCCGTGCCTCAGCGCATTCTCAACCAATGGCTGGACGGACAACGGCGGGACGTTCAGCTCCAGATGCTGGTTTACCTCCCACTCGATCTGAATACGGTCGCCAAACCGCTCCTTCTCGATGTACAGGTAGGACTGAACCAGTCCCAGCTCTTTTCGCAGCGGAACGAGCCGGTTCAGATTGGCAAAGTCAAAGCTGGACCGCAAGTAATCTCCGAAGGCGAGCAGCAGCCTCTGCATCCGCTCGGTATCCACCTCGGCAAGTGCAGCTACCGAATTCAGCGTATTGAACAGAAAATGCGGCTGAATCTGAGCCTGGAGCCATGCCGCTTCCAACCGGGTTTGCTCGCGAGCGGCACGGGCTACCGCTGTGAGTGCTTGCACTCTAACCCGCAGCTCCTGAGCGTCCACCGGCTTGACGATGTAATCATTCGCTCCTGCGCGGAACCCCGCCTCAATGTCTTCCGGCCGGTGTCGTGCTGTGAGCAGCAGAATCGGCAGCTCTGAATGTGAGAACAGTGTGCGAACGGACCGGGTAACTTCATAGCCGGACATTTCCGGCATCATCACATCCGTGATGATCAAATCCCACGTCTCATTGAGGAGAGACAGCGCCTTGGCACCGCTTGTCGCGGTCACGATTTCATAGGCATCTGGTGCGAGCGCACTGCGCAGCACATACAGATTGACAGGGTCATCGTCAACCGCCAGTATGCGCGGCCTTTCCGGCGCCTCTGCTCCGGCTGTCTCAGGCGTTCCCTCCGTCTGAACCTGGCTAAGCAGATCTCCCTCATCCATTCGGACTGCCGACACCGGAGTATCGGCTCCTGGGGCTTCTGCGACTTCTGCCTCCGTAGGCGCTACAGGCAAGGTAAAGCTGAACACCGAGCCCGCGTTCGGAGTGGAAGTCGCGGTCAGCTCGCCGCCATGAAGCTCAACCAGCTGCTTGCTGATCGTCAGACCGAGCCCGAAGCCAGAGGCGCTTCTTCCATGCTCCTCAGCCTGTTCATAAGGCTCGAAAATCCGGCTCAGCGTCTCTTCGTCCATGCCGACCCCGGTATCTGTTACACGAACAACGACATTGCTGCCCTGCACTTCTGCTTCGATCGCGACGACACCTTCACGCGTGAACTTCACCGCATTGTGCAGAAGGTTAAACATAATCTGAAGCAGCCGGTTCTCGTCCGCCAGCACCGGGGGCAACGATTCCGGTATCCGGTTCTCAAACCGAATAGGCTTGCCCTCCGTCAGGAAACGAACCATGTCCAGCACGCCTGCTGCCTCTGCTTGAAGAAGAACCGGGGCCGGTTCAATCCGGATTCGATTCTCCCGCAGTCTTGTGAGGTCGATCAGGTCACTGAGCAGAATATTCATCCGTTTGCCAACCGACACAAGCAGCTTGAGCCGGAAATGATTCTTCCGGTCCTCGGCTCTTCCGCCGCTGTCCATGACGGTCTGCGCCATATTCATAATGGCATGCAGCGGATTTCTCAGCTCGTGTGAAGTATGGACGAGGAATTCGTCCTTGAGCTTGTCTGCTCGCTGCAGTTTCTCTGCAAGTCTGGCCATCTCGGAAGCATTGCGGAAATAGCGCTTGAACCAGAACAGCGCGAAGGATATGAACACGGCCAACATATCAAAAGGATAGTAGCCTATATCAAGCAGCAGCGAATAATTCAGAATCCCCCAGACCAGATTCGAGACCAGCGCCACCGATCCAAGCAGCAAATAAATCGTATCGGGCAGGCCTCGTCGCACCGCCAAATACAAGATGAACGGCGTGATCACAAACGAGATCACCATGAGGAGCGTATGCAGCACGTCGGCATAGGTGTACAGCTCCACCGGCAGTGCCAATACAAGCACCCCGAAGACAATACATACTATCAGATGCCAGCGCGAGTGGCGCATAATTGGAGATTCTGGCAGCAGTCCTCTTATAAAAGGAAGCACCAGCGCCGCTACTCCCAAATAGGACAAATAGTAGATTTTATGAGACGTTACATAATCGACCCCGAACCACGCGGGCAGCAGACGGTCAATGTCAACTGCAACCGTGGCCGCACCGCTAATCGACAGCAAGGAAAAGATCAGCAGCGGTTTCTCCCGGGCTCCGATAAAATAAAGAACCAGCGCATATATCGCGTGCATCAAGACCAATAGGAACACCGTCGCCTGGGCACCCGCCGAGAACCAGTAAGCCCTGTTCATCGCATCGTTCGTTCCGAGCTTGATCGGCTCTGTCAGTCCTCCCATTACACGGTCGTTGTAGTTCGCGGTTTGCAGAACAATGTCGAGCGTCCCTTCCTGTTCCGGAAGCATGATGGAGTACGGCACATTGCTCGCTGTATAGGAGTCAGAATGCTCCGCCGGCTGACCGGACTGCTCCATCAACTGTCCGTTCACATACAAAGCCGAGGATGCGGAGATCCCCGGCACGCGTATTTTCAATTCAGGCAAGCCTTCGGAAGGCATCACCACACGCAGCCGATACGTCCCATGCCCGAAGACAGATCCTGAAGGCATCTCACGCTGCCAGCTGCCTGGAATTGTAGCGAGGGCTACGCTGTGATCGCCCACTGCAAACGAGCCGTCCGGCGTTGGTGTGATCAGCTGCATCGGATAAAATTCCCATTCTCCGACAAGGGTCAGAATCGGCCTGTCAGCGGGGGCCCAATCCCGCAAATCCAGGACACCGCTTTCTGCATGCACCTGTGTTGAAGTGGTCTGTATATTAATCCAGGTAAGGCGAACCACCGTCAGCATAAGCAAAAACAAGCCAATCAGGGCCGCAATTTTTCTTCTCTTCATCATAAGGCTACTCATTCGACAAAAAGTGGTGTAATTCCTCCTAATGCCTCACAAAAAAAATGGTCATTGCCGCTGAAAACAGGATGATTGATCCACAAACGGCAGCATGCGAGTGTAAATACGCATATTCAAGCAAGATGACGGTGAATCTTAGGTGCTATTCAGCTCCAGGTCACGACCTAGGCCCCTTCTCCTATCCCCGCTCTACCAATTCAACGACAGCTTCGCCTTTCAACGTATTGCTGATGGTGCATGCCCGCTCGACGACGGTCTTGAGCTTTTCCTTGTAGTCCGGCTCCAAAGTAGGCGGCAACGCAACCGTCACGTGAAAATGAGCGAAACGGTTCTTTCTCCGGTCCTCATCCTTCGTGGACGTCACTTCAATATGAATCGAGTCTTTATCATACTTCACCCCGTCGAACGCCATCATCTTCTGAAGAGAGATGGAGATGCAGAGGGCCAGGGAAGCCTCCAGCAGTTCCCTTGGATTCAATCCGCCATCCAGATCCGGGCTGTGTGTGCCGACAAGCTGCATGCCTGCTCCGTTATAAATATGGTCCTGACCGTTTACGATTTTTAATGTTGTCATCCTTCTATCTCCTTTTCAATAGGTTGTTCCGTGTTGAAATAACCGGGTGCGGCATAATGGCAGGCCGCTTTGTGGTGCGGCATGATTTCCCGCAGCGGCGGTGTCTCTGACCGGCACAGCTCGGTTGCCCAAGGACAGCGGGTGTGGAATACACAGCCGCTAGGCAGCGCCAGCGGAGATGGAATCTCTCCCTTGAGAATGATTCGCTCCTTTAGCCTGCTGCGTCCGAAATCCGGCACCGCCGAGAACAAAGCCCGGGTGTACGGGTGCAGCGGTTCACGGAACAAATCATCTGTAGGTGCCTCCTCCACAATTTTGCCTAGATACATAATGCCGATGCGATCTGATATATAGCGTACCACGCTGATGTCATGTGTGATGAACAGCAGGGTTAGCTTCATATCCTGCTGAAGCTTCTTCAGCAGATTCAAGATTTGCGATTGGATCGAGACGTCCAGTGCGGAGACCGGCTCATCACAAACGATAATTTTAGGATTCATGATCAGCGCTCTGGCGAGGCCGAGTCTCTGGCGCTGTCCTCCCGAGAATTCATGCGGAAACCGAAAAGCATGCTCCGGCCGCAGCCCTACCGTCTCCAGAATTTGGAACACCTTTTCCTGGCGTTCTTCCTTGTTCCCCAGTTTATGAATGATCAGCGGCTCCTCCAGAATGCTGCCGATCCGCTTTCTAGGATTCAAGGACGAATACGGGTCCTGGAACACAAGCTGTACTTCCTTGCGGAATTTCTTCAGCTCGTCCTTGGTCATCGCATTGAGCTCCCGGTCGCCGTACAGCACCTGGCCTTCAGTTGCAGGTGTCAGCCCCAATATTGTACGCCCGGTCGTGCTCTTGCCAGAGCCGGACTCGCCGACCAGCCCATAGGTTTCACCTTCAGACAGCTCGAAGGAGACATCGGTGACGGCATTGACATGGGCTTTGGTGCCGAACAGCTTGCCAAAGGATCCATAGACCGGGAATCGCTTATGCAGAGATTGGACGCGCAGAATGGCTTGATCAGTTGATTGAGTCACGGGTGGTTTCACTCCCCTCCAGCCGGTTTATGGAGGCATAATGCCAGCATTTGACCTTGTGTTGTTCATCGGCGTGCCTCATCGGCGGCTCTTCAGACCGGCATTTCTCATCTGCAAACGGACATCTGGTTGAGAAACCGCAGCCCTTCGGAACATCCGTCAGAGAAGGCACCGTTCCTTCAATCACATGCAGCTTGTCATTGCGGTCTCCGTCCAGTTTGGGAATCGATTGGATCAGTCCTTGTGTATAGGGATGGAGCGGCTTGTCGAACAGGCTTTTCGTGTCCGCTTCCTCCACAATTTGTCCCAGGTACATAACCTTAACGCCCGTGCACAGCTCGGATACGACACCCAGATCATGCGTAATGAACAGCACGCCCATGCCGAGCCGTTCGTTCAGATCGGTAATAAGCTCCAGAATCTGTGCCTGAATCGTTACATCGAGCGCCGTAGTCGGCTCGTCGGCAATAAGCAGCTTCGGCTCACAAGCCAGCGCCATCGCAATCATGACGCGCTGCTGCATGCCACCGGACAGCTGATGCGGATACTCGTTCACCCGAATCTCCGGTGACGGGATCCCGGTTAACCGCAAAATGTCGATCGCCTGCTGGTAAGCTTCCTGTTTGGATTTTTTCTGGTGGAGACGTATCACTTCCATAATCTGATTCCCGATTGTATACACCGGACTCAGAGAGGTGAGCGGGTCCTGGAAGATCATCGAGATATCGTCACCGCGGATCGCTCTCAGCTTGGACAGCGGCAGCTCCAGCAAATTCTCGTTCTCGAACAGAACCTCCCCTTCGTAGGCAATGCTATCCGTATGATCAAGCAAACGCAGAATCGACTGGGACATCACGCTTTTTCCGCAGCCGGATTCACCGACAATGCCGATAATTTCGCCCTTGTGCATCGAGAAGCTGACGCCGTTGACCGCCGTTACTTTCCCGCGTTCGGTATGAAAATGGGTTTTCAGATCTTTGACTTCCAATAGAGGCGCTTCGCTCATATCAATACCTCCAAGCTCTATAAATCATCATTTACTCTGTTTCTGCTTGACGCGAGGATCGAGCAGGTCACGCAAGCCATCGCCCAGCAGATTGAGACTGAGGACGGATAATACTACCGCTGCGCCAGGGAACACAACCATCCACCAGGCCTTGAAAATAACCAGCTTGCTTGCCTGCAAAATATTGCCCCAGCTTGGTTCCGGTGCCGGAATGCCTGCGCCGAGAAAGCTGAGCGCCGCTTCGGATATAATCGCCTCCGCGAACACGAAGGTGGCCTGTACAAGCAGCGGAGACAGCGTGTTCGGCACGATATGCAGCCAGATAATCCGGGTGGCGCTTGCTCCTTGCGCCTGCATCGCTTCAATGAACGTCTGCTCCCGGACGACCAGCGCCGAAGAACGAACCACTCTGGCAATATTCGGGGTGAACACAATTGTCAGCGCAATAATGACATTGAGCGCAGATGCGCCGAGCGCTGCCATCAGCGCGATGGCCAGCAGAATCCCGGGTATCGCGATCAGTCCGTCACAGATACGCATCAGAATGTGATCAAGTGTCCGATAATACGCAGCATACACCCCGATGATCAGTCCCAGTGACGAGGAGATGAGCGCCACCGCCAGCCCGACGCCCAGCGATACCCGGGCTCCGTATAACAGCCTGGTCATGAGGTCTCGTCCGAATTCGTCCGTTCCCAGCACATGGGCGCCACCCGGTTCGGATAAGCGCTCCACGACCTTCATCTCATACGGATCATAGGGGCTGAGCATCGGACCGAACACGGCCAATATAATAAGAATCGCCAGCACCGAAGCGCCGATCAACAATCCGTAATTAGAGCGAATACGACGGAAAGCGAGTGTGCGCTGCTCTTTTTTCAGCTTTTTGCTTACTTCTGCGATTTGCTCTTTATTCTGTATCGTTGCCATCCTCTTCACCTCACTTCTTGCGATCCAGGCGAACGCGAGGATCGACAGCGCCATATAACAGATCGACCAACAGATTGATCGTAACATACATCAGCGTGACCACCAGCACGACGCCTTGAATGACGGCAAAATCCCGCCGGGCAATCGAATTCAGAATCAGTTGCCCCAGGCCCGGAATATTAAAGATCGATTCCACGACGACGGCCCCGGTCACAAGTGTTCCGAACGTCTGCCCGATGACGGTCAAGATCGGCAGGAAAGCGCTCCGGAACGCGTATTTGAACAATACCTTCATCTCATGCAGACCTTTGGATCTGGCTGTCTTGATGAAATTAAGGTTTAGCACCTCCAGCATGGAGGAGCGGGTCATTCTCGTAATGAGTGCCGCCTGGATCGTTCCAAGCGAAATGCCTGGAAGGATCAAATACTTCAGATGCTCCCAGAAGCCGCTGCTTAAGGGCGCATAGCCGGCCACCGGCAGCCACTGGAGCTTGACGCCGACAAACAGCATCAGGAACAGCCCGAGCAGGAAGCTCGGCAAGGCCATCCCGAGCAGCGACAGTCCGGTCAGGGAATAGTCCGCAAGTGAGCCCCTTTTGTAAGCCGCGATAATGCCGAACGGTATCGCCAGCACAACAGCGATAATCTGGGCCAGTATGGCCAGCGACAGTGTCGGGAGCATATGCTCGGCAATCGCCTCGCTGACAGGTTGATGCATGAATATCGAATCCCCCAGATCCCCTCTTAGCACATTGGCGATCCAGCTGGTGTACTGCTCCACAATCGGACGGTTCAGTCCCAGCTCCTCATTCAGCCGCTCAATATCTTCTTGTGAAGCTTCCATTCCCAATATGGCCGCTGCCGGGTCACCCGGCGTCAGATGGATGATCAGAAAGATGGCAATGCTCACAACAGCCAGTACAGGAATAAGCGACAACAGTCTTTTGGTTATATAAGCCAGCACGGGCAATCCCTCATTTTATAGATGGTCTATGAAACTATAATGGCAAAAGAAAGAGGGTGCTGCCAGTTAACAGAGTAACTTGGAACACCCTCTATTCCATTTACTTCGGTATTTTGGCATTCCAGACAACAGGTGCTTCAAACAGTTCAAAGCCTTCAAGTGATTTGGATGTCGCCACAACCCCGTTGTAATGCCCGATTACCGTAGAGGAAGCATATTCGTACAGGAAGAGCTGCAGCTTCTCCCACTCCTGCTTCGCTTCTTCTGGCGTTGCTGCCCCGCGAATGGCGGCCAGGCCTTGCTTGACCGTCTCATGATCCAGACCAGCCCAGTCCGGCGTTACGGCAAGCAGCTGCGGCGGCGTGAGCTGATACCCGGTGCTCGCCACGAAGATGTCCCATTTGCTGCGGTCATTCTTCGTTTCCAGGAATGTAGGGAAATCAAAGTTATCCACTTTGACATTCATGCCGATTTTGCGAAGCTGCTCCTGGATGACCAGCGTCGCCGTGTACATTTCGTTGTAATCCTTGGTCGTCAGCAGCGTAATCTCTTCGCCGTTGTATCCCGCCTCTGCAAGCAGTTGTTTCGCCTTTTCCGGATTCGCCTGGTTGTAATACTCGGCCCCCGCATCCGTGGACCATTGAACCTGGTTCGTGTTCAGATAACCAGGTGCAAGAGAATACAGCTCCGGTTTAGCGAAGCTCGCCAGCATGATCTCTTCGTTGTCAAAGGCGGCGAGAACAGCCTGACGAATCTTCTCGTCTGCAAGCGGCCCTTCGTTGGTATTGAAAAATGCCGTCAGTGCGCCGCCCGGAAGCGCGTGCAGCGTCACATTGTTATCCATATCAAGCTCATCATAGTTTTCAATCGGAATGCTGTCAGCGACATCATATTGTCCTGTCTTGATGCCTGCAATCCGTGTCGAATGGTCGGTTACGAAATGAAAATACAGATTCGGGGTCGGTGCTTCCTTGCGTCCGTCAAAGCCGTTCGGTTCGCCGTCCACCGATTGATATTCCTCATTCTTTACCAGGTGAATGTACTGGTCCTGCTTCCACTCCTGGAACTTGTAAGGACCAGTACCGATGTATTCCTTGATTCCGTCTGCCGGAGCAGCATCCACGATTTCCTTCGGCATAATGGCCGGGAACTGAGCCTGTGAAGCGATCAGAATCAGCACATCGGACGTCGGTGCTTCTACCGTCAGCTTGACGGTATAGGTGTCTACCGCTTCAAAATTGGCATTTGTCAGCAGCACTTTCGCGCGGGATGAAGTCGCCAGCCAGCGATTCATCGAGGCCACAACATCCTCTGACGTCATCTCTTTCCCGTTATGGAACTTGACGCCCTGACGCAGCGCGAACGTATAGGTCAACCCGTCCTCACTGCGTTCGACGGATTCCGCAAGAGCTGGCACTGGCTCATACTCCGCATTCAACGTATACAACTGCTCGAAGATGTTGCCCGCAATATCCAGTGCAACAGCCGATACCGTCATTGGCGTGTCGAGCGTAGGAGGCTGGGCGGTGATTGCAATGTTCAGCTCCTCCCTGTATTCCTTCGCTTCCGCCGATTCATTGTCGGCATTTCCTTCTTGGTTTGCGTTCGTTCCTTCATTACTGCCGCAAGCTGCAAGCAGCAGAACAAGAATCAATGATAATAGCCCTAACTTTGATGCCTTCATGACAATCCCCCCGTTGTCGCACAGATACGATGCTGAATCATATGCCATGCGCTTAACATAATAAATAAATGTTGCCCCTGATCGCATTCCGTTCAGGTTGCTTTAAACCTAAGTTATAAGGTTGGTTTAATAAGTTATGGAAATACTAATCGATTGTTCAGGGGTTGTCAATGTTATTAATTGTGCAGTATAGAAGGAATTCCCTTGTTTGTTACATCCCGTGTTGGAAACGGCATGTTAGGCGGAAAATGACGAGAATCTGAACCCAAAAAAATCAGTCAGGGACGGTCAACGTCACCTGACTGATCGGCTCTCTCTATGGCATAACCAAGGATTAATTTAAGCTTCGTTTTGGTTTCATTCATGCGTTCACTCAGGGGATATATTCATGCATCTTGCATGCATCATGCTATGTTTTCTTCCTTGGTTCCTTTCATGTGTCATTCATGCGGTTCATTCATGCGGTTCATTCATGTGGTTCATCCATGCGCTTCTATTTGACGTCGAGTCATTGTGCGCTCAATCCCGTTCCATAGACCGTTCAATCCGGTCCCTTTCCATGTATACGATCCGCGACGAGCCGGTGATGCCGGAAGGCAGCGCCCGCTTACCGTATAGATTCTCCAGCGTATTGGCTGCCTGTATTCTGAGGGTAACCGCTTCCGATGCCCCCTCTTCCATTCCCTCGCCAATAAACCGTGTAATATCCCACCGGTACGGGGGCCACAGCCTGATGCCGGCATCCTGATCGTTCACGAAGAGGCGCGCCGTCTCGCGAATATCATTAACCTCCAGCCATACCTGCTCTTCTATCCCCGGCCTTGGCAGTTTCAGCTGCTGCGAATAGCAGGCGGTTCCGGCATAGAAAGGATAACCTTCCGCACACCATTCGCCGGCGACCTGCCTCGGCTCCACGGTCAATGCCGTTCCATGAACAGCGAACGGACCGATCAGGAAGGCGGGGAAGGAGATCGCCGGCATCGGCTCCAGCAGGGATACCGTCAATATCTCGAGTTCATTTAACCCCGACTGCAGGCTAGACGTAATCTCGACACTGTGATAGTAAGGGTCCTGCCAGGAAGATGGCCCCAGTGCAGGCTGACGCACACCGTTCACGAAAATTTCGAGATTTCGGCGCCGCTGAAGAAAGCCGATATGGGAAGGAACATTCTGATGCACGTCATCCAGGACCAGTTCCACCCCTCGGTGGCGCGATGGTGATCGGCCGGGAGCTTCGGAACGGGCGTTAAGCCATTCGATCAGCTCTTTTGTCATATGGAAGGTTGTATGATAGGTGTTGACCTGACCGGGCATCGTTGCATTCATCTTCGATTGCCGGTCGTTCAAGGTCACCTGCCAGCGGTCGAGCAGCAGCACATTCGGTTGATCCGCCTCGTAATGCCACAATGGCTCCAGCTGGATCTCCTTGCTGCGCTCCCCCGCCCTTCTTGGCATTCCAAGTACATCGCTCCTGTCGAACCGGAGGGCAGCGGTTCCTGAAGAATCGGCTTTACTTCCAGCTTCTCCTCCGTCATCAACCGTATCCTCGCGCTCCTTCATGGAGAAGACTCGCAGTTCCCCGGGCGAAAAGGTCAAAACCGCATCATTACGCACAGCGCGCACATCACCATGCTCCAGCCGCCATTCCTCGATTATCCTCTCGCCGGCCGCGCCTTTCTCCTGTCGATGATCAAGCCGGATCGCAACCTCTTGCTCCGACCAATTCATCATCCACGCATACCGCCTGCCAGACTCCCCTCGTTCTACGACAATCAGATCCTCCAATCCGCCTTCAAGCATCGTATAGGAGAACAGCGGCTGCTGCTTCAGCAACGGCTTGAGCAGCGCGCACAAGCTTTCGAGCGGATCCGCATCCTGGTTATCGCGTTTGGCCTGCTCCAGGGAGTAAAAGAGCGTGCTTCCATCCCCGATGAAGCGGCGATCGCCATGACCGCCTTCCCCGAACAGCTGCTCCATTACGCGCTTCAGCTCCGGATCGTTATGCTGGGACTCGCTGTCCTGCGGAATGGTTCCGACGGCAATCAACGTCCCGCCTGATTGAACGAACGAGAGCAGCCTGACGGCAAGCTGCCGGGACATGACGCGAATACATGGCAGCACCAGAAGCGGGTAGGTGCCCCCGCGCTCGGCGAATCGGAATCCGGGCCGCTCCCTGCCGATGATGTCGGCAACTGCCAGCTGACACTCATCGACATAGTCATAATCGATCGCGCTGCGCAGCAGCCGATCCGACAGCAGCTGGAACAGCGTATCCGCATTGGGCTTTCGCTCCGATACGCCGGAGGCGAACATATCCTGATACACGGTCCGGATCGGAGAGAGCAGCAGCACCTCCGGGCTTCTGTTTGTCCGGGCTCCAAGCAGGCTTAGCCGTCCAATGTAGTCGGCAAAGGCACGATAATGCGGCCAGTGGGGCGCATGCTTGAACTCGGTCGGCGGAAAATCGGTCTTCCGATAACCGGCAAATGAATAGTAGAACGCATGCGGAATGAACAGGTTCACGCCTAAGAATGCCATGAAATTGGCGTCCAGTCTCCGCTGTCGCATCGAGTACGCATGGCCGCTCGCCCCGAACGACTCGCATATAACGCGCGCCTTGTTTTCCAGCTGCGCTACGGAGGCTGCTGTTTTCACCGAAACGATCCGGTGTGGATTATCTTTACTGCCGATACCGGCGGTCAAGTAATCCACACCAGCATAATGGAACTGCTGAAGCACCCGTGTCTGATTTCCCTGAGAGCGTGCCTGACCCCACACCGGCTCTTCCAGCGTATGTCCGATATACAGCAGGCCATTGCGTTCGCACCATTCTCTGATCGCACCATGGTATCCTTCGACATACCAGCGGGTGATCGTGTCATAATACTGCTGTCTTGCGGTCAGACTGCCGTCCGTCAAATGATAAAGCAGCGCCCCCAGCAGAGGGATAAGATCGACGCCGTTATCGGCCAGATAGCGTTCCTCCATTCCCCGCGTCCAGGCGAACACGATCCCGGGCAGCGTGGCCTCCACATCGCGAACCTCCGTCCGGATGGCCTCTACACCGAAGAAGCCGTCATGAATCATCAGACCAGGCTCATCGGTGAACACCCCCTTGATCGTGGAGCTATAATGCTGCTGAAGCTGCAGCAGCGGCTCATAGGAGAGCCGGATGAAGGTTTGCACCGCTTCGGGATTGAGCGTGTCCAGGTAGTACCCTCCGGCAAAAGTCATCCCCTCCGCAATCTCGCATGACCAGCAGGCCAGCACGACATAATCGCCTTCGCTTCCAGGGGTCCAGACATCGCCTAGCTGCTCCGTCATTCGAAGCGGCTCCGGATGCAGCAGCCACTCTCCGCCCTGCTCTTCTGCCCGGTAGGCCAAGATCGCAATCAGCTCATTGTGATCATACGGCTGAAAATCAAGCGTCAGCGGTTTCGGCCAGTCAGCAGCGCTGTAACGCCGCTCTTCGATCCTTAGGTAGCGCATCCGGTACTCCGGATGCTGCCGGGTCAGTTTGCCGCCAAGCGTTCCGCTTGGCCAGTTGTCTTCATCGTACAGCCAGACGTCCATCCCGCGCTTGCGGCATTCCTCGGTGCAAAAAGACAGCGCATCCATAAATTCAGACGACAGATATTCCGCCTGCATGCCGTGACGGGCGTGCAACACCACACCCCCAACCCCTTGCTCATGCATCGCTGAAATCTGTTGCTCAAGCTCCTGCCGCTCCAGCTTATGGTTCAGAAACCAGAAAGGCTGCGGCCGATAGGTAGCAGCCGGGTTATTAAACTGCCGAATGATGTCATCTGAAGCCGGCAGTGTGTTGGTCATCATTATCCCTCGCTTTAACCGATTATTGCTCGTATTGTATCATACCTTTCCCGAGCTAGAGCCTGTCATATGTCACATTTTGGATAGAGCGTGGCGCTAAGCCAAATGGGTTGATACGGGCTGGGCGCATGTGGTCGACCGACCGCTGTTATGCAGCGAAACACCGCGCGCTGCTCCCAGCGCGCGGTGTTTAAGCCCGGCGTTTCAGGTGTAATGCTGGATGGGAGCGCTGCTTCTGCCCGTCAGTTCGGCATCTGCAGCGTTACAACCTCCTTGCCCTTCAGATTTTCATTCACATATTCCATCGCATTGTCATAGCCCGTCTTCTTCATCTGATCCCGCAGATCGTTAAGGATGCGCAGTGCGGCTTCGTCGGATTTGGCAAACACCGCCTCCGTCCAGGCATCACCGGTCCGGTCCAGCGAAGGCTTGAGCATCTCCCAATCCGGAGATTTGGTAATTACATCGCCCGGATTATAAGCGCTGATCACCTGTATTCCGTTCGGACGGAGAATGGCGCGAGCGTTCTCCATCGCCTCTGTCCGTTTCTGATCTGCCCATATATCGCCGCCTGCGGCAGAATTGATCCGATCGAGCCCTGTAAGCGATTCCAAACCAATGCCGATCCCGACATTTTTGCGCTCCTTGCCGCTTGCGTCTTCCGCAAACTTGTCAAACCACTCCTGAACTGGCTTCGGTGTCCCATCGACCATTTCCCAGTGAACCCCTTCAACCCCGTATCTCGTCAGCAGGAATCCTTCATCCGAAGCCAGGAAATCAAGCAGCTCAAGCGCTTTATCCACGCATTCGCCCTGGCAGTTCTTCGTAATGGCGGTCACGTTGTTGCCCTGAATGGCCAGGTCGACCGGACGATCCGGTGCGGCTCCCGCGCGATCCAGCGGTCCAAGCGGAATGTAATCGCTACCAGGATTGGCTGTGACATACTCTTTAGAAGCGTCCAAGATCGCCGGATAATGAGCGGCAAGCACCGCAATTCGGCCCTGGTTGATCTTTTCCTTCGCAATCGGATCCGTCTGTGTGAATACCTCAGGATCAAGCAGACCTTCTTCAATCAACTTGCGATAGAACAGCGTATATTCCTCATACTCTTGTCTGAAGAAAACATGTTCCAGGTTGCCGTCGCCCCGGTCTACATAGTTGCTGCCAAAAAACATCGTGTTGCCGATGCCCACCGCCCAGCCATTGCTGAACCCGCCTAGCGGAAACACTGGCTGACCGTTCTCCTGCAGGTTGGCATCCTTGATCTTTCTTAAAAATTGATAGAAATCATCCTTCGTGACTACCGATTGCGGATCGACACCAACGGCCTCGGCAATGTCTTTGCGGACGTAAAAGCCGTACAGCCAATCCATGCCGTCCTCGTTCGTCGCCGGCTGGTTTTGCAGCAGCAAATACTGCTTGCCGTCAAAAGCGTCAAACGCTTTCTCATACAACGCTGGCGGCACGTTCTCCTTCGCAATCGATTTCTGCAAATTCGGATAGTTGGCAAGCTTATCGGAGATATCAACGAGCTGTCCCTCATTCGCAGCTTTAATGATGCCATCCAGTTCACCGCCCCAAGCGGGACCGGTGTAGATATCCGGCAGATCCTGCGTGGCGAAGATCGTGTTCACCTTCTCTGCTTCGCTGCCTTTCGTGTACTCCCATTCAATGGTGATGCCCGTTTTCTCCCGGATTACCTCTTCAATCGGTGTAATCCCTTGGTCAGAGCCGGTTGATCCGTTCCAGTTGTGCAATACTTTCAGTTTGTAGGAATCTCCGTCCTGCCGATTGTCACTGCCCGAACCTGTACAGCCGGCAAGCAGTCCGCCGAGCAATACGGTCGCGATCAGCGCCGCTGCCCCTTTATGCCAAATCTTCGTCAATTCAATCCCCTCCCGGAAGTGAATATGTAATCCAAGCGGGCTGTCCCCGCTGAATATCGTTTTGAAGTCTTCATATTACCCTTTCACCGAACCGATCATAACGCCTTTCACAAAATATCGCTGCAGGAACGGGTAGATACACAGAATAGGAAATACCGTAATAACGAGCAGGGCCATGCGTAAGGATTCCGGTGTCGCTCCGGCTCCGCTCACGCTTCCCACCGTCTGTCCTCCCTGCTGCGCAGCCCGCTGCATCGAGTTTGAGAGCGCTTCCGCTTCACTCAACATTTCTTGCAGCAATGTCTGTACAGGGATCAGATCTTTATTGGATACATAGTAAGCGCCGGCGAACCAGTCATTCCAGTGAGCAACGCCGATAAACAAGGAGATTGTGGCCAATACCGGACCGGACAAAGGCAGAATGATTTTGAGGAAAATTTGAAAATCGCCATATCCGTCGATCCGGGCAGACTCTTCGAGCTCTTCCGGAATGCCTTGCAGAAACGTTCGGATGATGATGATATGCATGAAGTTGTAGAGCAACGGAAAGATGTACACCCAGAACGTGTTAATCAGTTGCAGCTTTTGAAGTGTGATGAAGAATGGAATGAAGCCTGCGCTAAAAATGGTCGGCAGAAAAATATAGAAGGTAAAAAAGGAACGTCCCGGCAGCGTTCGTTTGGATAAGGCATAGGCCATCAGAGTGCAGAGCGTTACGTGCAGGAATGTGCCAAGCACCGTTCGCATCAGCGTGATTTGATAAGCTTTCCAGATGCGGGCATTGTCAAATACTTGGGCATAGTTTTCCAGCGTAAACTTCCGGGGCAAAAAATAAATGGCGCCCTGCATGGAATCCTTCCCGTCATTGAGCGAGTAAGCCAGGATGTAGATGAAAGGATAGATCATGGCAAAGCCGACAAGCGTCAGCAAAGTATAGTTGACCACAGAGAACACGGACCAGCGGCGGTTCATAACGTCAGCCACCTCCTTAGAACAGGGATACGTCGCTGATTTTCCGGGCTATGCGGTTTACCGTCAGGATCAAGATGAGACCGATGACACTTTGGAATAAGCCCACTGCGGCTGCGTAGCTTAATCGTCCTTCTCGGATGCCGGAGTTGATCGCATGAACGTCGAGCACACTGCCGATGCTGGCTGTAGCAGGACCGTTCAGGAGCAGAAGCTGCTCATATCCGGCGCTCATCAGATTGCCGACAGCAAGAATGAACAGAATGATGGCCACATTCCGGATGCCCGGAAGCGTGACATGCCACATTTGTCGGTAACGGCCTGCGCCGTCGATTTTGGCAGCTTCATACAGCTGCTGATCGATTCCCGCAATCGCCGCCATAAAAATAATGGAGTTCCAGCCGATATTCTTCCAGATTTCAGAACCTACAATTATCTGATAGAACCAGGTTGGATTGTTCAAAAATTGAATCGGGTCCGCCCCGAAGGCGCCCAGCAGTTCATTGACCGGCCCGCCATAAGGTGTCAGCAATCGCTGCATCAGCGTAACGACGACGATCCAGGATACGAAGTAAGGCAAGTACGATAAGGTCTGAATCGTTTTCTTGAATCGGATCTTCCGCACCTCATTCAGCAGGAGCGCGAGAATAATCGGCATCGGAAAGCCGATAAGCAGCTTCAGCAAACTGATAACGACCGTGTTCCGGATGATGTCCCCGGACTGATAGTAGTTAAAGAATTGCTGGAAATACTTGAGGCCCGCCCACGGGCTTCCGGTAAAGCCGCCGCTAAAGGTATAGTCCCTAAAGGCAACCTGAATCCCGTACAGGGGCACATACGAAAAGATAAAAAACCAGATCAGACCCGGCAGCATAAAAAAATAGAACATCTTATGCTGCCAGACCCGTTTGATCCACCGCCTGCTTTCCTTACGACTCTTGATCATGTTTCCCACCTCCTTTCAGGCAGGGCGGTGAATCATGGTTAACTTTAACGCTTCCGCTTCAGCCGGAGCGTATGAATTTCGAACGGCTTGAAGGTCAGATGAACAAACGAAGCCCCTTGTTCCCCATCCTCTTCCACATCCAGACGCGCCTGCTCTCTTTCCAGCAGATCGGCACTCCATGCTTCCTCCAGCGCCATTGCGACCCGAAGCACGGTCTGTACCCGCGTACCGGATGTTTCATACAGACGCAGGATGATGTCCTCGCTATCCTCCGCTTGCTTGACCGATTCCACCATCACCAGCGGATGGCCGGTCTGAAGGAACGAAGGCGCTAACACAGCATCTGTCTTCGGATTCTGGGCTTCCGCCGGATGTCCAGCTTTAGCGCAGTCCATCGTCCGAAGCGGCACGTTAAGCTCCCAGCCTTTCTTGTATACGCCGGCCTCGACATGGTTGCCAGCATGCGGATACAGGGAATAGGTGAACGTATGCTCCGCCAGGTCTGCTTCGGGATCCGGATACGAGCTGCTGCGCAGCAGATTGAGATCCAGCACACCATTCAAGGCCCGATGGCCGTACTTGCTGTCATTGAGCAGCGCTACACCGTAATCCGGTTCGGACATGTCGATCCATTGATGCGCACATATCTCGTCTTTGGCAAAATCCCACATCGTATTGCGATGGGTTGGCCTGCTGATGCTGCCAAACTGGATTTCGCATGTGACGCTGTCCGTACGAATATCGAGCGGGAACGACGTCCGCAGCATCTTGCCGCGCTCCTTCCAGTCAACCTTCGTCCGGAAATCAATGCGTCGGCTGCCCTCTGTCAACGTCACCGTCTGGGTGAGCACCGATTCCCCGATACGGAACTCGAATGCCAGACCAGCGGCAGGCCCTTCGCGATGCTCGCGAATATGCTGCAGCGTGAGCCGTGTTCCGCCGGTGACGGCATAGTCATGCCGGAAATCCCAGGCGTCGCCACGATCATGGTAGACCTTCAGTTCATTGCCTCTCAGCCCCGGGGCAATCAGCTCCCGGTCTTCAGCCAAATCCCGGATGGAGACGATCGCTCCCTCCTCATCGAAGATGATCTTCACGAGCTCATTCTGAAGCGTCCGTTCGCTTGCAGACGTATGCACCGTGCCGAAGCGCTCCGACGGATCATGCGCTTGTGCCTCTTCTGCAAGAAGTGCGTAGCCCATCGATGGCACGCGCACCTTGGTCCATTGCCCTTCACTCGTCTGAACCCATTCCTCGCGCTCCCAAGGCAGGGAGTTGAACACGGCAATCTGCGGCTGACCATGCTCGCCCTGCCCCTCCTTGGCGATATGCGCCGAAAGCTTGCGATAAGTCTCCTCTATCAAATGCTCGGTCTCCCCAAGCAGCTGCTCATACCGCTCCAGTGACTCGTCATACACACGCTTGATCGACGATCCCGGCAAAATATCGTGGAACTGGTACAGCAAAACCTCCTTCCAGATTCTCTCCAGCGTCTTCGCCGGATACGAATGCCCGAGAGCGGACGCGGCCAGCACGGAAGCGAATTCCAGCTCACGGAGCGCCTTTTCCAGCTTGCGGTTGTACCATTTATTCCGCCCCTGGCTCGTCAACGTCCCCTGATGCTTCTCCAGGTACAGCTCCCCGCGCCACGTCTCGAAACGGCCGCTCTCCTTCTCCAATCGTTCGAAGAACCGCCAGGACGGCTCCTGCTTGACCGGGGGCAGGCCCAGCAGATTCTTCTCCCGCGCAAGCCGCTCCAGATGCTCCTCGCCCGGGCCGCCGCCGCCATCGCCGATGCCGAACAGCAGCAGGCAGTGCTCGGATACATTTTTATCGAGGTAATCCTTCTCCGCTTTCGCCAGGGACCGAGGCGCAGCCGGACTGTTGTATGTGTCCTCCGGCGGCATATGCGTCAGCACCTTGGAGCCGTCGATGCCTTCCCAATGGAAGGAATGATGCGGATGGCGATTGTACTCGCTCCAGGACAGCTTCTGGGTCATCATATAGTCCACGCCGGCTTTGCGAAGAATTTGCGGCAGACTGGCGGTATATCCGAACACGTCCGGCATCCACAGCGACTTGACCTCCATGCCGAATTCCTGCATGAAATACCGCTTGCCGTACAAAATCTGGCGCACCAGCGCCTCACCGCCCGGCACATTGGTGTCGGATTCGACCCACATCGCGCCCTGCGGCTCCCAGCGGCCTTCCTCAATCCGCTCCTTGATGCGCGCGTACAGCTTCGGGTGATGCTCCTTCATCCACGCATACAGCTGCGGCTGACTGGCACCAAATATGTAGTCCGGATATCGCTCCATCATATGGAGCACCGTCGAGAAAGTTCGTGCGCCCTTGCGGATCGTTTCCCGAATCGGCCACAACCAGGCCAGATCAATATGCGCATGTCCGACAGCGCTGACGCGCAGCACAGGATCTCCGCCCTGCAGGGAAAGCGGCCCCTGCAGCAGCTCCTTCGCCTGCCCGACCTTGTCTTCGCTCATGTCGGTCAACAGCAAGGAGGCATCGTACAGTGCCTGCAATATTTTCGCCCGCCGCGCGCTTCCCTCCGGCAGATGCTCCGCCGTCTCCAGCAGCACCTCTGCGTCATAGTACAGGCTGCGTATATCTTCGCGGCAGGTGGCGATGACCGCTTCCTTCAGCGTTCCGCCGCGATACCTCCCGAACAGATCGTTATTGCCGCCATCGGCCCACAATTCGAATGTGCCGCCGGAAAGTTCCAAGCTGCGGGTATCCACCACCCGTTTGCCTGGAAGTCCAAGCGAGAAATCAAATTCCGAATTGACGGTCGTAAGCCCCTGGATCGGCGTGCCCTCGCGGTCAACGAGGCACAGCTCACCGTTCACATCCAGCAGCAAGACGGTCGGAGCCTCCTTCTCAAGCTCCGGAATTGTCCCCTGGAAGCGGAACCAGGCGCAATCCCACAGGTCGCCCCAACGCTCCCCTTGTGTCAGGCTGAGCGGTGTTCCGCTCATGCGCTCTTCATATGGTACGGGCTCCGGCGTGACCCAGGCTGTTACCTCAAGATCGGCAATCGGCTTGTAAATGGCTTCGCGGAGCTCGGTAATCATGTGTTTCAATGACGAAATTTTAATCGGTTCGTATGGCATAATGGCTCTCCTCTCCGGTTTCTCTTTTGTATTCTCTCCCGTGTCTTTGCCTATGCAGTAAACGTCTCATAACTAGGTGTTGACGTTAACCATTCGTTTCCAGCACATATTCAACGACATGTCAAATGCTCCATCTGCTATAAAATATAATATACCGAATGAATATATTCAATATATTTTTACAAATAAAAAAGCCCTCCCGATCTGGATCGGGAAGGGATGTAAATCGTGATTATTCCGGCTCCTCCGGACGTGGCCCGCTCGTCTGCCGGATCACGAGCTTCGGTTCGCTGAGCATTTTGCTGTAACCCTTCATATCGCCGTGGCCGGACAGAACTTCCAGCAGCTTGCTTGCTGCCCGGAATCCCATATCCTTCTCATACTGATTCACATGAGTGAACATGCTGAATTCCTCCACAATGGAGGTCGGATCGTCAAAGCTGACAATCGACACATCCCTCGGCACCTCAAGTCCGGCCTGTTTGGCCATCTGGTATATCTGGACTCCGAGCCTGCCGTTCAGGGAAATATAAGCGGTCACCATTCGATTGCGGATGTAGCGATACAGCGGATGCGCCTCGGCATCCTTCAGCTCGGACAGCGGCTTGAAGTCGGTGATCATATGCGCGGGATTGATCAGCGCGCCTTTATCCTTGAGCGCTTCGATATAGCCTTCGATCCGCTCCTGGACAGTAACGGTCTGCAGCGGCGAATCCGAGCAGATGGCGATCTCCCGGTGCCCGAGCTCCCATAAATGGTCAACCGCCAGCTTCGCGCCCCGCCTTCCGTCAGATGCGATGTAATGGGTCTCCACGCCGGGCAAGTGCCGGTCAATCAGCACAAACGGAAATCCGGACAGCTTCATGCCGAGAATTTCCTCGTTGTAGTTCTCCTCGTCCACAGGGAAGATCAGCAGGCCTTCGGCACCGAGCGCCTTCAGCTCCTTGATAGCTTCCTTCTCCCTCGCCAGACTGCTGTAGGTCAGCATAATCATGCTCCGGTATCCCGCGGCAGCGAGAGCCATTTCAATACCGTTAATCAGCCGGATGGCAAAATAGTCCTGGATGTTCGGCATAATGATGCCGATGAGCTTCGTTCGCGCCAGTGAGCTTCGTTCCTCTCCGACCTTCACAGCCGTCGCGGTTGCTGAAGCCATCTGGCCGTTCGAGCGGCCTGCCGCGAGCATATCGGCGTCTTCGGTCACGAAACTGCCCTTGCCAGGGACCCGGGCGATCAGCTTCTCATTGGCCAGGCCGGTCAAGGCATTGGCCACCGTGATTTTGCTGACCTGGAACTGCTCCATCAATTCTTTTTCCGTCGGGATGCGGTCGCCAGGCTTTAAATTTTCCGTCTCGATAATGTGACGAATATATTCCTGGATTTGCTGATATAACGGAATTCGATCATTAGCACTCATTAAAATCACCAAATTATTCTTAATATTTGTAATATATAATATATCCTTCATTCGCTGATCGCAATATAAAGCGCGGACTCGTTGTCCTGCGGCTTAGCACAATGATCCCTTTTGATCAGGCTGCATCCGGAACCAAAGGGATCATCTTGCTAAGCGGATTGGGGCAAGGACAAACCCGAAACGGGAGCCGCTCCCCGTCTCATTCATGTCAAATGATGCGGAATGAACGCCCATTGTGCCAGCTTATAGGAAGTTTTGTCAAAGTCCTTGAAAAGATATATTTAAATATATTTAATATGTCTTGAACGGAGATGTGTCTATTGGCGATCACGAACAGGTATGCCAAGAAAGGAGGCTTTCGTAAGCAGAGGCGCGTTTGCCCGTTCCTATTATGAACTCACGCGAGGAGTGATAGCGTCATGGTTCGCAAATTTACAGCACTATGTCTGACTTTCCTGTGCACGTTCTCGTTAACTGCCGGAACGGCTGTAGGCTCAGCATCATCCTCAACCCCCGAGCCGGCCGCAAAACCGAATTGGCCGCCGAATCAGGAGCTTCCGACATTTAAATCTCCCAAAAAACTGGATGTCGCGGATGTATACGATGCGCCCGGCGATATCAAACTGCTGTTCGGAACGCTTCAAGGCATTGTGAACCGGAGCGAGCCGCGCATCTATCTGATCGAGAACCAGGAGGAAGGACGGTTTGCCTGGCTGAACGATCTGGACGTCCCTTATAAGGTGCATGACGATTACTGGAATATATTTGCCGCCTACAAACAGGAGGTCAAGGGCATCATTGTGTATGATCCGCAAGTGCCGGATACCATCAATGTCGCCACTACGCTGGCCGGGCTGAAGGATGCGGTCGTTGCGAGTCCCGAGCTAGCCCTCAAGCTGTCCTCCGCCCCCTACAACCTGAAAGTGCTTGAGGATTTGCGCGGAAAATTCAACAGCCGAATGAAAGCGTATACATGGCAGTTTGAGCATCTGTGGAACCAGACGACTCACCGGATGCTGATCGGCCTGTCGCCAGACACCTCCATCCGGATACCGCCGGGAATGCCGGCGTCCTTTGTGACGATTGCGGAGGAGAAGGAGCAGATTCGCGACGCCAGCAACCGCGCTGTCTACAATCTGGATCTTTCCGGTCAGCTTGGCGGGGAGCATGTTTATCTCCGCTTTGATGACGCCTTCCCTCAGGACGGCTGGGGTCCGGCCGTGCATCAAGTAACCGTCAAGGCGGACGGACAGGAGATCGCCCAATTCGTTGTGGGTACCTCGGATGAAGAATTGTATTTGTACGATCGGCATAACTCCAAGTTTCTGGAAGGGCATGGCGGACACCGGTTTGCGGATAACGGCAGCTATTTTGTATACGAATTCACCCCTCCTGCGGGAACGACACAGCTGATTGCCGAGGTGGACATGTGGAATCAGTATAAAGTTTCTGCAGGCCACATCCGTCCGCTTTCCTCGGAGAACAAAGAACCGTACGCCTATTTGCGCGACTACGCCGTTGCCAACAAGGCGATGGTCTTCTGGCTGGATTCGAACGTGCCGGAGCAGCAGGCGCTGTTCGAGCAAATCATGGCCGATGTCGAGCCGGGAACGCCTTATCTCGGATGGTTCAGCAATGATGTGGAAGGCGAGTTCAGCTCGGTTGAAATTGCGTCCAGGTACGGCGTATATGTGCTGGCCGCTGACTGGTTCAGCAATTTGACCGTCTTCTCCGGAACGAAGCCGAAGTACGCGCCGCTGAAGCCTGCAGCCGAGCCGAAGCTGGAGAACAAAATATATGTCACCTACGTCGTCACGGAAGGCGACAATTTCCAATACAATCAGCACCGCATGCGCGTCATGTGGGATGATCCAGCACGTGGCCAAGTGCCGATAAACTGGACATCCAGCCCGCTGCTTCATGAAGGCGCGCCGGCGCTGCTCAATTACTACCGCAGCACGGCTACGGAGAATGATTACCTCATCGCCGGACCGTCGGGTGCAGGGTATTTCTATCCGAACCCTTGGCCGGACGAAAGCTTTGCCGCCTTCCTGCGGGATACCGAGAAGTATATGAAGCGCACCGACATGACAATCCCGTACGTGCTGAACCGGATTGACAGTGAGAATGTGCCGCTCAGCCCGCAGAAAGCCGCCGCCTATGAGCAACAGTACAAGGCGCCGGGCATCTTCATCAGCTACGAAGACCGGTATGGAGTGGAAATTATCGGCAACAGCCTTCCGGCCTCGACCGTCCGTGGAATCAGCACCGCGCAGGACGGCATCCGGGTGCTGGAAGAAGCCAAGGCGCAATGGGACGGCAGTGAGCCGATGTTTATATCACTCGGTTTGCTTGCCTGGAGCATGATGCCTTCGGATGTGGTCGAACTGACCGATGCCTTGGGCGATGATTTCGTGGTCGTGCGCGCTGACCATTATTTCTCCCTGATCCGGCAAGCTTACGGTTTGCCTAAGGTCAAGTAGACCTGCCCTGTCAGTCTGACGGTCTGTGCTGCGTTCATACAGCTCATGGCCGATATAAAAAGGGAAGCCCCGGTGACCTTTCACCCGGAACTTCCCTTTTTGCCTGTTGCTTATTCTTGTTGCGCCTGCATCAGGTCCGTGTTAACGGCATGCCTGAAACACGCCTTCAGCCCAGTGTCGGTGTCTTGAAGGATGAACAGGATGTGCACTCCTCAACCAGAAATGCCAGCGAGGTGAAGCCTGCTTTCCGCAGTTTGCGGGCTGCGATGAAGCCGTCTGACCGCTTCGGTGTAACAATGACGATGTCATCCCCCGGTTTCAGCACCGTATCCCAAACATAAGGCAGTCGCCCCAATGAAATATTGATCATGTCGCACTTGGGATTGGCCATGAATTCGGAGACATCCCTGACGTCAACCAGCTTTAAATCCGGACGCTCGACTCTCGCCGCATGCAGTTCACTGCAATTCATCATACGCAAGCCAGGTACCGGCACATAGCGGCGATACACATAGACGGCTGCCACAGCCAGAACCGCCAAAGTAATCAGCATCACGGATTCCCCCAATAATCTGTATATAGTCTATACTACGCTTATTATCAAGATGGGTGAAAGTCCCTCCCGGCTATATACTAGGGTCATCCTCTCGAAATGTCAATATCGATTATAGCGCGCATTCCTCGATTTCGAATCCAAGATCTTCGATCATTTGCCAATCCGCATGCTGATCCTGACCGGCTGTCGTTAAGTAATCCCCGATAAAAATAGAATTGGCGGCATACAATCCGAGCGGCTGCAACGATCGGAGGTTCACCTCGCGTCCTCCGGCGATGCGGATTTCCTTATCAGGATTCACAAACCGCATCATCGCCAAAATCTTCAACGCCTTGACCGGCGTCAATTCGCGCCGCCCTTCAAGCGGCGTCCCGTCAATCGGATTCAAAAAATTGCACGGAATGGAATCCGCCCCGAGCCGTTTCAGCTCAAAGGCAATCTCCACCTGCTCCTCCTCCGTCTCCCCCATGCCGAATATCGCACCGGAGCAAGGCGACATGCCGGAAGCTGCAGCTTCTTTCACCGTCTCGACGCGGTCGTCATACGTGTGCGTTGTCGTAATTCGCCCGTAGTTATCTTTTGACGTATTCAGATTATGATTGTACCGGTGAACCCCAGCCTCAGCCAGCTGTCTGGCATGCTCTTCGCTCAGGAATCCGAGGCAGCAGCATACCTTCAAGTCGGTTGTCGCCCGGATCTCCTTGACTGCCTCAACCACATGCGCGATTTCGCGATGCGTCGGCCGGCGGCCGGAAGCTACAATGCAATACGTGCCTGCCTTGCGGCGAATGGATTCCCTTGCGCCCTCCAATATCTTGTCCTTGGTAAGCCAAGCATATTTATCGATAGGCGCCTCGGATCTGATCGACTGTGAGCAGTATCCGCAATCCTCTGGACAGAGCCCGGACTTGGCATTAACAATCATATTAAGCTTGACCTTGGTGCCAAAATACGTTTTGCGAATGTGAAAAGCGGCCTGCATCACCTGTAACAATTCATCATTCGGTGCTCGCATAATGCGCTGCGCCTCCTCTTTGCCCACCTCATAACCTTGAGTAACCCGCTCAGCCAGAGATAGCCAATCCACTGCGTTCCCTTTGATTATTGTCATATGTATCGCCATCCTCCCGTGCAAACTATATTTGTTAACCTCGAATTAGATTATTTAGGTTTACATTAGATTCAATATAGCACACGTCCACTGCGACAGCAATCGTTGCCGAGAGACTGCAACGATATATAAAGTCATAAAAAACCGCTCTGACCCGGCTATTTGCCGATCAGAGCGGTTTCGTGAACTTAATTGTATTTCAGGACTTGGAGGCGCGGTCTGGCAGCAGCTTTACATAATCATCCGACAGCTTCATCAGCTGCATAATATAGTCATAGTCGCTGCGATAAGGGCCAATGTCTTCCACTGGCTCCAGCGTGTCCAGCCTCACGGCTGTGCCATCCTCAAACCCGTCCCCTGGAACGAACATAATCTCGTTATTAAAGAACGATCCTGTCGGAAGGTAGTAACGCATGCCAACCACATTCCGGTCGATATTCAGCAAGTCCTGACCAAAGGCGGTCAATTGCTCATCCTCCAGCCGTATGCCCAGCAGATTAGCGATCGTTGGCAGCAGATCGACCTGACCGCCAACCTGATCAATGACCTGGCCGCCCTCGATGCCCGGCACATGCATGATCAGCGGAATATTGAAGCGGCTGATCCGCTCATGATAACGGATGCCAAGCACGGATGAAATCTGCTCGGGGCTCGCTTCTTTCTGATTGATGCCGAAGTGGTCGCCATAGACAACAAGCACCGTGTTGTCCCAGAGTCCGTTCTTCTTCAAGTCCTCAACGAGAACACCCAGCGCATAATCCGAATAGTTGACCGATTTCAGGTATTTGCCGAGATGTGTGCCTTCCAGCTCTTCAGGGAGCGCAATCTTCACAAATTCATCCTTCAAGGTGTAGGGTGAATGGTTGGAGACCGTGATCAGATTCGTATAAAAAGGCGTATTCTGCGCATGGAGCTCTTTTATCTTTCGCATGCCGACGCGGAACAGCTCCTCATCCGATGGACCGAAGTCATTAAAGTGATCATCCTGAAAATAGGGCTTGTCGTAGTATTGCTGGAATTGCAGTGCCGGATACAGCTTGCTCCGGTTCCAGAAGTTGATATCGTTGACATGAAACGTATTGGTTACATAACCAAGGCGATTGAGCAGGCGGGGCAGACTGGGCAGCTCCTTGTTGCCATAGCCTGTGGACATCGCAATCGTGCCGGTCGGGTAGATGGACGTATTCACCGCGAACTCCGCATCGGAAGTATTGCCCTGACCGATCTGCTGGAATATGTGAGGGAAGTACAGCCCCTCCTCAACTAGATGGTTCATGACAGGGGTCAGCTCTTGACCGTCAAGCGTAAGACCGATCGGAAATGTCTGCAAGGATTCCATCTGCACGACGAGCACATTTTTCCCTTCAGCTATGCCATAATAGGCCGGTGCCGCCCCCTTCTCGTCCCGGTAAGGATACTGATCCTGGAGCTGCTTCACTTGGGCGATCACCTCCTCGCGATTAGCCTTGGCGAGCATGCGGTTCTCTCGTTGGTTCCGGATTGCAGCCTCCACCTGATAATTCATGAAGCCCATTTGCTCCGCGCGGGCAATCTCATTCTCGATCCCCCAGGCGCCCCGCATGATCCAGCCCGACAGCAGAACGGTCACTACGAGCATCCCGGCCATCCCCGTTTTCCATACGAGACTGGATGTTCTCAGGCCCGAATAGCCGGGCGACAAACGGAACATTAGGCCCCTGCGGAATCGGGCCCGGAGCTTTCGAACCGTCCATACCGCTGCAATAACAATCACATCGGCAAAAAACAGAAAATGCGCCGGCCTGATCAAAGCCTGGACACTGCCTTTCACCTGATTGACCTGCCCTATCCCGGATAACGCCGTGTAGGTCGGAATCGAGCCGAAGTACACGTTGTACACCGCTGCGGCGAACAGCATCAATGAAAACAGAAGATTAAAGCACCAATAGATCGTCCGCTTCCCTTTATTCGGCAGCACCAGCTCCAGCAGGCTCAACACCGCCAGAATGGATAGAGCATCCGGCAGCACCCGCCCCCACATCATCCCGCCGAACAGAAAGCTCCGTAACAGGATAAGCTTCACCAGCAGCAGGATGAACACGCCGATAAACCACCGTATATGATCTTTCCGAAGTAATTCCATCCATGACTCCCTCTTTTTTGTAAACTCAATGTAAAAACGCAACCTCTATTATAGCAGTTTTGTATAGGGCGATCTAATCGCATCGAAATGTACGGTATATCGCAGCCCATTCCTTCGGCCCGGAGGGACAGCCGCTCATGCAATCCCCTTGTCCCTCACGTAAGATAGAGCATCCTATCTTAAGGCTGGAGGGTTATAGGCATGAAAATGGTAGTTACCGGTGGTGCCGGATTTATCGGCTCTCACCTGGTGGACGGCCTCGTGGCCCGAGGCTGCGAGGTCCATGTCATCGACAACCTTACAACCGGTGATCCAGGTCGCCTCCATTCCGAGGCGATTCTGCATGTAGCGGACGTAAACTCCCAACAGACGACAGATTATTTGGCGCTCTTAAAGCCCGATGTCGTGTTTCATCTGGCCGCCCAGGCGGACGTGCAGCGTTCGATTGCAGATCCTTACGAGGACGCCGATACCAACGTTTTGGGGACCATCAACATATTGGAGGCCTGCCGGAAATCCAAGATTCGCAAGATCGTGTTCGCGTCTACTTCAGGCGTATACGGAGATTTGGAAAAAGAGCAGCTGACCGAGGATGACCCGCTCTCCCCGATTTCGTATTACGCCTTGTCCAAAATGGTTGGCGAGCAGTATATACGTCTCTACAGCCGCTATTTCGGGCTAGAGTATACGATATTGCGATATGGCAACGTATACGGCCCCGGGCAAACGGCCAAGGGCGAAGGCGGGGTCGTTGCGGTATTCGGGGATCGGCTGAAACGCTCGGAACCGTTCACGGTATATGGGGACGGTAATCAGACCCGGGACTTTATTTTTGTCAAAGATGTGGTAGAAGCCAATCTCGCGTCGATTGACCAAGGAAACGGACAGACGCTTCATGTCAGCACGGGCCGCAGAAGCAGCATCAACGAACTGGTATCGCAGCTAACCGCCCTGCATCCGGAGCCGGTTGACGTCCGGTACTTACCGCCCAAGCAAGGCGACATCCTGCACAGCTGTTTGAATAACGACAGAACGAAGGCGGTGCTGGGCTGGGACGCGGAAACTTCGCTTGCCGAAGGAATTGCAAAGACGTATCGCAGCTGGTTTCAAGCCTAGCTGATTCCAGCGACGGGGCTGTTCCTTACGGGACAGCCCCGTCGTTGTTTGCAGCAACGCGTATACAAGTCCGGCAACACCTGCGCACAGCTGCTCTCTTCGAGAAATATAGCAACGTGTGGCCAATTTTTCGAGTTGCCGGATTTCCTTGGTTTCGTGAGCTTTGTCAATCTGTACAATCTTCTTGGGCGTCCTGGTGTTCTAGTAGTGTTTCCAAAAATCCGGACGAACGAACCCCGACTCCGCCATAACAGAGCCGCGACACTTATCGCCTTATTAGGGCAGCTGGTGATCAGCTGCGCATGGCGGCTTGTCCAGGAAGCCAGAGCGGAAGCTCTGCCAAACGGTGCAAGGCTGACCCTGTTGCTCATGGAGTCAGCCTCATGGATGCGGATATTTTCCGTTACACCGAATGGATCATGTTGGCGAAATTAGCAGCATACACGTGCGGATTGAAGGCTTGCTGCACATGCTGCATCGCACCGGCACGGATCTGCTCGCGCAGCGCAGCGTTATGCATCAGCTCAAGCCCTTCCTGCACCGCATGCTGTATATTCCCGAGCGTATAGAACTTGCCGGTGGCATTATGATAAACAGAGGTCGATACGCCGTCCGAATCGGTAGTGAGCACCGGACAGCGGCAGCTCATCGCCTCCAGCACCGCGTACGGGGCTCCCTCCACCTTGGAGGTGGAGCATAGAAAACCGCCGGAATCACCGATGACGGAAAAATAATACGGCATTTCGCCATTAGGCACATTCGCTCTTACCGTCAGCCGGTCCTGAAGACCGAGCTCGGCAATCAATTGCTGGAACTGTTCACGTTCGGCCGGAACGCTCAGATGGTTGTCCTCAAACATCCACATTCGCAGGTTAGGCACATGTTGACTTAATTGGTGGCCGATGTGCAGAAACTCGCGCCAATTTTTGTTGTCCTCGATTCTGCCCAGCCAGGCGATGACCGGATATTCCGGATGGATGTACGAGTTATACGTGAAGTACGTCGTATCAAAACAGTTGTTGAAATTGAATTGGGGCTTATGCGGATACAGTTCCTGAAACAAAGCAGCAATATGCGGCGTATTCGGATTCAGCAAGGCCGAGGCATACTGGTTGATGTACGGCATGGCTGCCGTCAGCTGCGCCCGGGCCACCTCCTTCGGCCCGTAACCCTGGATCTCTAGCACAAACTTCCCCTTGAATCCGAGCATGCTGAAACGGGCGAAGCTCGCATGGTCTGTCGTCACCACGATGGCATCATACTGGTTTGAATCGAGAATATGCTTGATCTCAATGTCATTGCGGCTGATATAGACCGGAAAATCAACGGAATTCTGGATTCCCGCTCCCCATCCGTAATAGAGGCAATGCCCTTCGATGCCAGCCAGACGAAGCGCGCGGCAGCGTTGCCTGTTCAGGGTTTCGACACCACCGCTTGGCACATAGTACACAAACAGCACTTTCATGATGTTCCCCCCTTTATTCGATAATGCTGAAATTCGGATTGGAGAAGACTGCGACCAGCTGCCCCTGGTTTTTGGCTTGGACCGTAATGACCGTGGAGTGCGAGTAGTTAATGTTGGTGACCAGCAGCAGACTGAAGCTCAGATTGTGATTGGCCACCTCCGGAATAACAACGGTTGCTCCGACACCGACATGAGTCAAGCTGACATAATAGACACCGTAAGGATTATAACCGTGAATCAGAACGTCAAAGGGGTCTGGCCCCGCATTCGTAATCGTGATATCAACAGATTGAATGTATCTGGAATCGATGACTCCATGTTCAACCGCATCCAATCGAAATATGGACATTGAATTCCCCCCTGGTCATCACTTAATGATTACTATCAGGGTATGTACCGCATATGGCATGTGTAAGGGCATATCAACCCGGCCAATATCCATTTGTGCGGTAGCGCTGGCATGTTAGTCCACGCCTCTTCGCGCCTTTCGGCATTCAATAGAATATAACTTCACTGCCAAGAAAGGATCAGGTGAGAGTGCGATGAACCTTGCGGATCTTAAGGTTCCTTACAACGCCATTTTCAGCCTAGGGAACAACTGTATTCCCGCTATTCAGCTTCGCAAGAACGGACTGCGCAGGTTCGCGGGCCCGCTGGACTGGATGGGCACGCCATTTCTGCCTCAGGTGATTAGACTGCTGCAAAACCGGTTTGTCGGGTATCTTGACTATACGAAACTGCAAGTCGTCGATCAGGTAAGCTCGGAGCTGTACAACGTTCGGGATCAGGAATACGATCTGTTCATGAATCACGACTTCCATGTCAATGCCGATTACCCTCCATACAAGCTCAGCTATCCTGCCGTGAAAACGAAGTATGACCGCCGCGTCGACCGCTTTCTTCTGACCCTGCAGCAGCCCGGCCGGTATTTGTTTATCCGGACCGACTCGGACATTCTGCATGTCAGGGAACTGGTGGAGGTGCTGCGCGGTCTTGTGGTCGGCGAGTTCCGGGTGCTGCTCGTGAATCATATGCCCGTCCCTGAACTGACATGGGTGGAGAGCGGCATGAATGAAGTATGCTGGCTGCATATGCCGAATCAGGAAATCTGGGAGGGCAATAACTACCGCTGGTCCTTTATTTTCCAGGGCATGTCGCTCGCATGAGCGGCACTGTGGTGTTGAAGACCGACCGTTCATCGGTTTAACACGCGCAGGGGATCCACCATTCGCCGGTTCTTTCACAACATCGTTAATCGTTAAGGAATGTCTGGAGCTGGCAAAGGGCCACATGTGGTAACCCTATGAGCGATCGACCGCCGCCTTGCAGCGTCCCGCAGAACAACGCCCCGGTCAATCCTGACGGGCAGGAATGACCGGGGCTTCTTGTTACCGCTCTTATTCAGACTCTGAATTCAGGGCTACGTTCAGGACTTACGTTCGGAGCTTACAAGCTTACGCTTCTGTAGGTTCCATTCCGATTAGTGCGAAGGTGCGATGAAGAATGTCTCCCATGCGCCGCCTACCGAGTCTCGGTTCGCATACAGCACGCCGTCTCTGTCCAGGTCTGCGGTGACATATTTTCCGTTCGCTACAGACTTCAGCGCATAGAGTCCGCTGCTGATCTGCTCGCGGGTAAACTTCTCCCAGGTCGAGGCATAGGTGGCCGAGGCAATGAGTCGTCCGCCATTGTTCAGATCAGCCTGCACAAACTTGTTGTTGCTCATCGACAGAAGCGATACCGTTCCATCCGCATGCTCGATGATCTTGAACCGTTCCCAATCCCCGTCCGTGTCGCGGTTGGCCACAAGCGGCGCAGCCCCGGCATTCTCGGCGCTGACAAACTTGCCATTGGCATTGGCTTTCAGGCTGGACCAGCCTACCGTAACCGGAGCGGTGCCGGTATGTCTTCTCACCACATTCAGAAACGCCGTGTTGCTGGCAAAATGGTTTGTGGTGAAGCGCGTCCATTTGGCTGCGATTGTATCGGCGCTGTCGGTATTCAGGTTCGGAGCCGGATTATTGTTATTATTGAAATAGCCCCAGTTGCCGCCGCCCTTAACCTTGTAACTCCAGTTCGTCCAGGAGGCGTTCAGGTTATTCAGGCCGGACAACCATTTCTCCGTCAAATCATGCTGACCGAAAGAGAATTCGCCGGCAAATACAGGCACGTTCCAATTTTTCTGATGTGTCGCCAGGTCTCTCAGCCAACGATCAATCTCCTGGTTTGTCATCTCCCAGTTGTTATAGTCGGTGAACTGGTAGTGATGCGTCTGGTACATCACATTTTGCCAGCCGTACGTGCTCGGCGGATAAGCGGCAAACCAGTCGTGGAAGGCTGCAATAATGATCATGTGATCAGGGTCCTTGGCGCGAACAGCCCGGTACATCCGGTCATAGAACTCCATCTTCTGCCGGATCTGCGTCGAGTTCTCCCCTGCCCCCATCGAGACGAGCGGTTCATTCAGAAGATCGTAGGCTGCTACGGTCGGATTGCCTCTGTAGCGTGTGGCGATACGCTCCCAAATCTGGATGGTCCAGTTCTGGTAGGTGGAATTGGTCCACAGCTCATTGGCATTTTCCCGTCCGCAGGAATGCCATGGACAGGCTGCGCCAGGGGCTCCGTGAAGATCCAGAATGACATACAGATTGCGCTGTCCAGCTTCCGCGATCAGCCAATCCAGCTTGCGGAAAGATACCGAATCGGGTTTCATCACGCCGTTTGTATTCATGAAATCCTCCCAGTAGAGAGGAACCCGAACCACGTTCATGCCCCAATTCCGGATATTGTCGAGGTCACTCGCCTGAATCCAGTGATCCTGATATACATTAATCAGCGACTGTGCGCCGGCTTCGCCAAAACGATGGATCAGCGTTCTCCGCAGCGTGTATTCGTCCACCGCTCCGGACGGCGTCATCCATTCCTCCTGCAGCAGCCATCCCCCAAGGTTCGTGCCGCGCAGGTTGACAATGCTGCCATTGCCTGAATTGTTTCGCACAACGGTTCCGTTTGCCTTCAGAAAATCGCCGGGCCCAAAAGCAGCATCGGCTGTCGGCGCACCGATAACTGAGGCAAACAGACCTAGCAGCAGGCTGGTACATAACAGAATGATTTTGCTTTTCTTGAACACAATAACGCCTCCCCAATATGAAAGATCGAATTCGCTTGAAGACTGACCCTGCTGCTTGATGAATGATAACACCCGGAAAACCAGGACGTTACAGGACAACGCTTCCCGCCCTCCTGAAAACCCCAAAGACGGTTTTCGTATACCGATGATGAAATCGATTTCATTTCAAAGCAATGTTGGAAATCGGATTTCTCCTCATTGGGAAAGAATTGACGCTAACCCAAATGTGAAATCGATTTCATAAATCAGAAGCCTTGCGAATCATCACACTTACATCCTCCCGTGATCCCCTCCTTTCTTCCATCGATTCATACATCGACGTTATGCAAGATTGCGCTTCTGCTTATTTCTCTTGTTGTAATCGTTTTCAATTCACATTATAATAGAATTACAATAATTGTCAATCATGGGTTTGGAGATGTGAACGATGGATGTCAAAATCGTGGATGTGGCCATGATCGCCGGTGTCTCCCCTGCTACCGTCTCGCGTGTGCTGAATCATACCAGCAAGGTCAGTGCCCGCACCCGGGATAAAGTGATGCGGGCCATTGAAGAGCTGGGCTATCACCCGAATGCCGCAGCCAAAAATTTGCGTTCCCAGAGAACGATGACCATTGGCGTCATTGTTCCGGATATCAATAATTCCTATTTCGCCGAGATTATCAAGGGCATAGAGAATATCGCCTACGCTCAGCATTACAAAATCATTATCTGTGATACGCAAAACCAGAAGGAACGTGAGGCGGAATATCTGAACCTGCTGCTGGACCGGACAATCGACGGCGCTATCATCCTCACCCCGCTGGTCGAGGATCAAGAGCTGATCGAGCTCGCCGATAAAGGATACCGCCTTGGCGTCGTGGGCAAATATGTCAAGCATGATCAGGTTCCTTGCATTTATACGGATAATGTGAAATTTTCGCAGGAAGTAGTGCAGCACCTGGTTGATCAGGGCCACCGGGATATTGTGTTCTTGAGCGGTTATGCCGATGCAGTGGACAGCTACGAGCGCCTGGAAGGTTATCTGAAGGCGCTGCGCAGCCATCACATTCCGTTCCGGCCGGAGCTGGTCGAGAACGGAAACTTTAACGAACAAGGCGGGTATGAAGCGATGAAGCGGCTGTTCGAGAAGCGGCTGTCTTTTACGGCTGTCTATGCGGCCAATGACGAGATGGCGCTGGGTGTATACCAGGCTTGTGCCGAATACGGCATGCGCATTCCGGATCAGCTGGCCGTTGTCGGGGTGGATAATAATCGGATCAGCCGCTACATTCAGCCAACTTTAAGCTCAGTGGATCAGCCGAAATATACGATGGGTGCTATTTTGGCCGAGAAGCTGATTGATATGATGAATCACAATGAGTTCGCTCACCAGCGAGTATTCAGGATCGACTCCACCCTGCTCATCCGGGAATCCTCGGCCTATCAGCGCAAGAGCTGAGAAACATAACGCCTACCTATGACTGCATTTCATTCTGGATGCGGCTCATGAAGTCTTCCGCCGCACTGTAGCCGAGCTGTTTCAGGTACCAATTGTTGGCGGCCGCCTCGATCAGACCGGCTACATCCCGCCCAGGCTGAAGCTGGACTTCAAGATGCGGTATCTGAATGCCTAAATATTCGGTGAACTGAGGCACGACCTCCAGCTCGTTGTTCAGCGCATTCTCCCGCCATGGAGACAGCTCGATATCGAGCACGATGCGAGTCTCGTCCTGGAACGCGGTGCGCCCGTATTGACGCACCACATTGATCAGACCGACGCTTCGCAGCGCCAGGAACTCACGGGACGTCTGATTATGGGTGCCAAGCAGCGTCGTCGGCCCCAGCTTTTTAAGCACAACAATATCGTCAGCTACGAAGCGATGCCCTTTTCGAATCAGCGTATGCGCGGTTTCACTTTTGCCAATGCCGGACTTCCCCCGAAGCAAAATCCCGATTCCCGCTACGTTCACGCACACGCCGTGAATCGACATCTCCGGGGCGAGCGCCTTCACTAAATATCCGTCCAGCTTGGCGATAAACTCCGTCGTTGTCTCGGCTGTCCGCAGCAGCGGAATGCCTTCCTGTTCACAGAACAGCGTCAGATAGTGAATCTCCTCCTGGCCTGTCGTAACAATGAAGCAGGGCGGATGATATTTCACAATATTGCCGATATGCAGCTTGCGCTCCTCCACGCTTCTGGTCAGCAAATAGTTGATTTCCTTCCGTCCAAGCACCTGCACTCGCTCCATGGGAAAAAAATCAAAGTATCCGACAAACTCCAGGCCCGGTCTGTGCGACCTCGGACGGGTAATGATCCGGTCCAGACGATCGGCGCCAGTGAGCACCTCCAGTTGAAAAGTATCCTTTATGTTCTGAACGGTAATGGACTTCATGCGTCTCCCCCTCTGCGGCATATTTTAACTTTTATATTTACATAATTGTGTTTCCAATACAAATACGAGCCGGAGGCGAACCTGGTTACGCCATCATAAATGACAAAAGAAGCGGGGGATCATTCCCCGCTTCCCGGTTCGCTGCTGCAGCTGATCATCTGGCCCTTTGCGGCGCAGACATGCTGGACACGTGCTATTTTTTCAGGTTGATGCTGCGAATCGCTTCCATATTCACCTTCGGCTGGCGATCAATCGTCAGCAAGCCGTTCACTTCCTGCTGCACATCGGTAATTTGGGTATAGCAGAACCCGCATACGTAAGGCAAATCTTTAATCGCTTGCGTCACCCCTTCATACCGCTTCAGGAATTCCTCTTCGGTTCGCACCTGATTGCCATAACCCCAGCCCTCTTCGCTCGTAAAGGCGATGCCGCCATATTCGCTGATGAGAACCGGCTGACCGCGATAGCCATATCCTTGCGCGAACGGATAACGATTCTTATTATGAGCAAAGTCGTTGCTTAGGAGCGCCTCTTTGTCCTGATAGCGTTCGGCCAGATCGGCACCAAGCTCTTCATAATCATGAAGCGTAATAATATCCGAGATCGTATGCTCCCACCCGTCATTGACGATAACCGGGCGCATCTGGTCAAATGCTTTCGTCAGATGATAGATCGACTCTGTAAACTGCTGCTGCTTGCGGTTGGTGGCAATATCCGACACCCCCCACGACTCATTGAAAGGCACCCATGTGATGATGGAAGGGTGATTGTAATGCTGGCGGACCACCTCCATCCACTCTTTGGTGAAGCGCTCGACGGCATCGTCACCGAATTCAAAGGTCGATGGCATCTCCGACCATACGAGCAGCCCTTTACGGTCGCACCAATATAAGTAACGGGGATCCTCCAGCTTCTGATGCTTGCGTACTCCGTTAAATCCGAGCGCCAGCGTCTTGTCGATATCCTCCAGAATCGCTTCCTCAGATGGAGGTGTCAGATGCGTGTCTTCCCAGTACCCTTGGTCGAGCAGCAGCCGCTGATAGATTGGGGAATGATTCAGGATCACCTGATTCCCGGCAATGCGGATGTTCCGCATGCCAAAATAGGAATACACCGTGTCGATCGGCTGTCCATCCTTCTTCAGGATCATCTCGACGTCATATAGAGCCGGGTGGTTCGGATGCCATGGTCTGATCTTCCACTCGCCCACGGCTTCATTCACGACACTCACATCAACGGCTACGGTTCCGCGCTCCACATTCGTCTCGATGGAACGGATCAGCTTGCCGTCAAAGCGGACCGTTGTCTGAAGCGACAAACCGTCAACATCCGCACTCCCAAAGCCACCCAATTCGTAAATGAAATTGGCGGATCCGCGTTCCAGTTCGGGCGTAATTTTCACGCGGCTGATATGAACCGGATGCACGAACTCCATCCACACCGTCTGCCAGATCCCGGTCGTCTGCACATACCAGCAGCCAAAGCTGTTCGGCGTCCAGCGCTGCTTGCCCCGCGGCTGCGTACAGCTGTTGCTGTCTGTGGCACGAACCGTAATCCGGTTCTCCCCGCCAAGCTTGACCGCTTCTGTAATATCAAACGAAAAGGCTGCATATCCGCCCTCATGATTTCCGATATGGCGGCCGTTCACCCATAGCGTTGTCTCGTAATCAACCGCCTGAAAGTGAAGGATGACCCGCTTGCCCGCCGCCTCTGCAGGGACGGACACGGACCGTTCATACCATACGCATGGATGGAATGATTCATCGCCGATGCCGCTCGCCTTGGTCTCGTAGGTGAACGGAACCGTAATTTTCCGGTCTGCCTGCAGTCCTTCGTACCATCTGCCGAGCTGTCCCTCCTGGCTGTCATCAAACCGGAAATCCCATTGGCCGTTCAGGTTCTCCCATTGCTCACGCACCAGTTGAGGTCTGGGATAATCTTTTATATATTTGTGCGAATTTGTAGTCATCGTCTTCCACTCTCCATCTTTTTTATTTGTTGAACGATTGATGTACTGCATGCGCTTCTGCATGTGTTCACCATTCGCGCAGTTACTTCGTTTTTACGGACTCCACATCGATATCTCCAAGCTTGATCTGCTCGGCATGAACCGAACGGATGCCAACCCGTCCTTGCAAGAATGCTGCGGCATCCCGGAAGGTCATCACCGGCTCCGTTTCATCTTGGACATAGACCCGGATTGAGTCCCCGATAGCCTCAATCTGCAAGCGGACAGGCTCTCCGGCAGGAAAGGAAGTCTTGACGCTGTGCAGCAGCTCGGAATCGTACTGATGTTTGTACAGCTCCAGCTTCGTTGCGCTCACGGCTAGGAAGTATCCCATTAGGGAATCGCTGACCTGATCCCGGAACTCCGATTCATGGCTCACCCGGAACAGAACCCCTGCCTGCCCGGCAGGATCATCACCCAGCGTCACCGTGGTCCGGATGCGGTAATCAGTCCACAGATGGCTTCCTCCGTACATTTTCACATCGCCATCCTGGGCGCCGATATAGCCGTCACCTGTCTCAAGCCATGTGCCATGGACATCCTCTGCGCCAGCTTGCTCCAGCAGCCGTTCATGCTTGAACGGTTGATCATCGATGCGCTCAACATTCATCGTCTTCCACTCCAGCTGGCCGCTATTCAGCTGCACTGTAATGGTGTGCAAGCCTTGTTCCAGCTCCAGTGTTCCGGCCCGGATCTTCGCCCAGGATTCGCCTTCAGAGAAATGACGGCTGTCCACCGTATAGGTTCCGGCTTTCCGGTCATCAACCTGCACCTGGATGGATGAAGGCTGCTCCGCTGCCCTAACTGTCAGATCCAGCGCATACTTGCCGGTCTCTGACACGTTCACGGCATATCGCAGCCAGTCGCCTTTATGCGACAGCGTGGCTGCATAGCTGCCATCCTCCGCAAGGGTAATCGTTGTGCCATCCGAACGGCGCCACTGGCTGGTCGCTGATGGTTCACGGACCGAGAACCCTCTGTTCTCTCCGCTTAAGTAATGAACCGCTTCAATGCTGCCCGGAAGAGGCTTCACTGTTTCGAAGTCGCTGCTGCCGGAGGCGACATTGGAGAAAGCCGTATAGGACAAGCCCGGCTCGCCTTGCGCGTACTGATACCCGATTTTGCCTGGGCCAAAACCTGAGGCCTCCGCCGATTCATCCAGCTTCAGCAGCCCGTCCACATAGATCCGCAGCTGTTCTTCTCCTCGTTCCACGCGAATCGTATGCAGCTTCGTCCAGTCCATGTCCTCAGGAAGCTCTGACGTAGCCAGCGTGCTGCGATGGCCGGCCTCCACTCGGCCTATGGACACAAGATTGTGCTGCGGATCAAGCGCAACGAATCCGTAATGCAGCTCATCCTCATAGGCGAATAGCATGTCTACTGGCGCCGTGAGTGGCGTCAGATTATATTCCGCTGTGTAGATCTGCTCCGTACTCACCTTGCTCACGATCATCGTTTTGTCGCTTGACGCCACCTGTTCCCACACGCTCGAATCGGGAGCGCCCTCATTCAGCCTGCCGGCAAAGTCAGGCCCCTTTGGTACAGGATGTGCATAGTTGGTTGGGCCAAGAACCTCCATCTTGTCGCCATTGAATACGAGCCTATCTATGTTCATGCGGCGCACCGGCGGGCCTTCCTGAGATCTTCCGATCAAGTTATGGTACACAAGATAATAAGAGTCCAGATCCGGCCCCATCACAGTAGAGCTGTGTCCGAGTCCGTAGAAATCGTCCGTCGTGCTGATCACGAGCGGGTTGTTGGACGGGGCTGTGTAGGGTCCGAGCGGCGAATCATGGGCGATCGCGTAGTGAATGCGATAGCCTTTGCTGAACACATGATTACCCGTATAGGTTAAGAAATACGTGCCGCCGCGCTTGATGATCATCGAGCCTTCCGTCCAGTGGCCCAGATAGACCCCAGGAAGTGTAACACCGACGCCAAAATCTGCCGGGCCATTCATCGGTACACCGACAATACCGGAGGATCCAGCATGCGTGAACAACCAGCTGCCGTCATCGTCAATGAAGACCGAGCCGTCAATGCTCATACCGACATTGTCCGTGATTCGCTCAAACGGTCCCGTCGGCGATTCGCTGCGAAATACATAATGTCCCTGCCCGGCTGGGGAGGTGTACAGATAGAACCATCCATTCCAATAGTTGACCTCCGGCGCATAGGCCCCGGTGGACACCGGATCCTCCGTTACCATCCCCGCATAAGTCCAGTCGATCAGATTATCGGACACCCACGCCTTGATGCCAGTCCGGTGATCCTTCGTGCTGACATACAGATAGTAGCGGCCGTCATGCCGCAGCACATACGGGTCGCCGTTGCCATAATCCTCCCATTCTTCCTCTAAGGATGGAAAAGGATTGGCATACATTTCACGATAATTGTCCATATTCACCGCCTCCGGTTTCGCGCTTGAATCACATCCTGACAATGCGAGCGCTGCTGCTAATCCCAATGTTCCGAGACTGCGCATAAACGGCTTCCGTCTCGCCTTGCTGATCTGCATCCGCCTCACCCCTTGATTCCGCTGATCGCCATCGATTCAATAAAGTATCTTTGGCAGAAGAAGAACACCACGATCACCGGCAGCATCGCGATGACGGCCGCTGCCATAATCATCGGATAATCCGACTGGCCGATGTACATCGCCTGCATGGAGGCGATCAATACCTGTATCGTCTGCTTCTCCGGCGTATGCAAGTAGATGAGCGGACCGAGAAAATCGTTCCAGATGCCCATAAATCCGAGGGCTGCCTGAGCGGCAAGCGCCGGCTTCATCGTCGGCAGCGCGATTTTGAAGAAGATGCCCGGGAAGCTGCAGCCGTCGATCTTGGCCGCCTCGATCAATTCCGTAGGCAGCGCGCTCTGTAAATACTGCCGGATGAAGAAGATGACAACGATATTGCCGAACAGTCCCGGCACGATCAGCGGCAGCAGCGTATCCACCCAATCGAGCCTGGAGAAGCCGATATATTGCGGAATCATGACTACCGAATACGGAATCATCATCGTTCCGAGCAGCCCTAGAAACAGCACGCCTTTGTAAGGAAATTCGAATTTTCCGAACGCATAGGCAGCCATGGCCGAGACGAGCATGCCGACGGTCAGGACAATGACAACGATGATCAGACTGTTCATGAAGCCGTATAGCAGCGGCGATTCCAACCAGACGCGCTCATAGTTGCTGAACGTGATCGGATCAGGAATCCACTGCGGAGGAATTTCAAATACATTCCGCCGATCCTTCAATGAAGTCGAGATGGTCCAAATAAACGGCGCAATCATAAAAATTGAACCGAACAAAAGCAGCAGCAGCGACCAGAGGTCCTTCCATTGTTCCCGTTTCACAAGATCACCCCCCTAGTCCTGGTAAACCCATCGGTTCGAAAGCTTGAATTGAATCAGTGTCACGACAAAGATCAGCAGACCGAGCACCCAGGCCACCGAGCTGGCATAGCCCATGTTGAAGTATTTAAAGGCGTGCTGGAAAATGTAATACACAACGGTCGCGCCGCTGTACTCCGGTCCGCCGTCCACCGCCAATACGTAAATTTGGCTGAACGACTGGAACGCTCCGATGATCCCCATCACAATTACAAAAAAATGAATCGGCGTCAGCAGCGGGATCGTAATCCGCGTCAGCTTGTGCCAGGCTCCGGCGCCATCGATTTCCGCAGCTTCATAGTACGTCGACGAGATCGATTGGAGACCTGCAAGATACAGCACCATGTTGCCTCCGATACCGCCCCACAGCCCGATTAGAATAAGCGAAGGCTTCACCCACTCCGGCTTGCCCAGCCAGTTCGGACCCGTAATGCCGAACGTTTCCCATAAGAAGTTGTTCAGCAGGCCGTAATCCTGATTCAGAATCCACTGCCACAGCAAGGATACGGCAATAATGGGCGAGATGACCGGCAAATAGTAGATAGTGCGCATGAACGAGATGCCTGCAAATTTGCGGTTCATCAAGATGGCCAGCAGCAGCGACAAGACCATGCCGATCGGAATGCCGATCATCAGGTAAATGGTGTTGTACATGGATTTGTACACTTTTTCATCGCCAAGAAGCTCCTTGAAGTTCGCGAACCCCACCCACTGTGGATCAGACAGCATATCCCATTTATGAAAGCTGATATAGATTGAGAACAAGATCGGCACCAGACCGAACAATAGAAAACCGAGAACAGGCGGGGCGACGAATAAGTACAGCCACACCCGTTCCTTTCTGCGATAACCGCTAAGCTTCATTCCCATATTCATTCCACCTTAGCCTGTATTCATCATGACAGGACGTGACCCGGCGGGAAGCACCGCCGTCCGGCTATACAGCAGCCAGATCAAGCGGCTCTTCCCCTGGGTCTATGTGCATCTTGCATGAGAGCTGTTCACGAGGCGCCCTCTCTCTGAGGGCGGTCACCCGCTCCCGATAGCCTTACTTGTTGCCTTTATCGTACAGATCCTGCATCTGCTGATGGATCTCGGCGGTGAAATCCTTGGCAGACATATCGCCGTTCCATACCTTGCTTGCATTCTGATTGAACAGATCCATCCACTGGGTGTCCTTCGAGAAGGCAATTACATCCGGACGTCCGTAATCCTCAATGATGTCCAGGAACACTTGGCGTGTCTTCGGTCCTTGCTCCATCTGCAAAAATTCCCCTTCAGCCATATCGATCAGATTCGGCACCGCCTGGCCGAGCTGATAGTTCTCACGTTGGCCTTGTTCATCCAGCGACAGGAAGGCCGCCAGATCAAACGCCTCCTGCGGATGCTTGGATTTCGCCGAGACGGCAAATCCCATCGAGCCAAGCCAGGTCGCCGTCTGCCCCGTATTCGGGCTGGCCGGCCATGCCGCGATATCCCATTCAAAAGGCAGCTCCCAGAAAGCCGGCTGATCCCAAGGCCCCATCGCGAACATCGCCAGCGAACCGTCAACAAAGCGTGTATAGGCATTCATCGCCTGCTCGGCTTCCTGATTCGGGCTCACCTTATGCTTCAGGCTCAGATCGGCTACGAACTGCATCGCTTCATAGAACTCCGGCTCATTCACCTTCACGGTGCCGGTTTCGTAATCGATATACTCGCCACCGTTGGCCCATACCGCCGACTCCAGAGCGTAAGCGCCCACACCATACTGTTCCGGCTTCCCATCTCCGTTGCGGTCCACGGTCAGCTTCTGGGCCGCTTCCAGCATGTCCTCCCAAGTCCATTCCCCGGCTGTGGCGGAAGGATACGGCACACCTGCTTCATCAAACAAATCCTTGTTGTACACAAACGCCCACGGGCCGACATCCTTCGGCAAGCCGTACAAGTCGCCTGCTCCTACCTTGCTGCCATCAAAGCGGTAGCGGTCCAGCGCCTCTTTCCATACATTGTCTGGATTGAACAGCGTTGTCTGATCAAGGTAAGACTGAATATTCAGCAGAGTCCCGGCTTCTGCGAACCGGTAAAATTCAGGGCCGCCGACGTAGAAGACGTCCGGCACCTTGCCTGAGCTGATGAGCGTTGTCATCTTCTGCGAATACTCGCCAGGCGGAACCGATGTATATTTCACGGTCACATGCGGGTATTTGTCCTCAAAGGACGCGATCAGCTTCTCGAATATTTTCTTCTCATTCGGGTTGCCATGGCCCATAAACTCGATGGTGACCGGCGCCTTCTTCCCCGTTTCCCCACTCCCCTCTTGACCTGGCTGTGGCGAGCTCGGGCTGCCTGTCGAAGAATCACCGCTTGGACCGCCCCCGCTGCAAGCGGATAACGCGAACATCAACAGCAAAACCAACATGCCTGCAAATTTGCTCTTCGATTTCATGCGATTCCCCTCTTCTTTTCAAAATATTTATTTGTAAGCGCTTTACAATGTGATGATATATTATAACAATATAAATTTATATACTAAATTCAATATAAAATCAGGATGAATCATTCCATTCAATTATCGTGTACAAGACGGACAGGAACGACAATACGCCGCGCATCATAACCCCCCTTGATCTGCTCAATCAGGAGCTCTACGGTCAGGCGGCACATTTCCTCCTCGTTTTGGCGAATGTATGGAATATGCGGCAGCTCCGGAGGGTCGAATGTCACGAGTTCCAAATCTTCGGGCACCCGTAACGAGGCGGACAATGCGGCTTTGTACGTATTTCTGCACAGCTCGGTATTGACGGTCACCGCACCGGTTATTCCGCGATTGGCGGTCAAAAACATGCGGATGATTTCAACCGATTGCCCGGAAGCAATCGCATCCAGCGGCAGGAGGCACCATAAATTTTTGTCGATGGACAAGCCGTGCTCCAGGAACGCCTGCTCAAACCCGTGCGCCCGCTCGTCCGTCACCGTGTTCGTAATCTCAGGCGATATGAAGGCGATGGAGCTATGTGCCTGGTCCAGCAAATAGTTGACCGCTTCCTTGGTGCCGTTCACGTTGTCCGAGCTGACGCTGTATGTCTTGACCTCCTTCAGAAAACGATCGATCAGCACAAACGGAAACCGGTCCAGCGACAATCGAAGGATCGAATCGTTATAGGTCTCGTTCTCCACCGGGAATATGATCATCCCATCTACGCCCTGCTTCAAAAATGACGCGATCACCCGCGACTCCTCCACCTGGGATTCACGCGTAATTCTGACCATAACCTCATAACCGGCCTCTGTGGCATACCTCTCCAGACCGTCCAGAAATCGCTGATCGACTTTTGTCTTCATCGCCGGCAGCACGAGTCCGATGCGCCCGCTCCGGCTCGGCCCAGCCGTCCATTCGCCCAGCGTCTCAAGCGCGGAGGCCTCCTCCGGCCTGCTCATCACAAAGGTGCCTTTGCCCTGAATCCGCACAAGCAAACCTTCCTCCATCAGCCCGACCAGCGCATTCTTGCTTGTAATCTGGCTGACGCGGTAACGCTCGGACAGCTCCTTCTCGGAAGGGACGCGATCCCCTTCCCTTAGCTTGCCGATCGCAATCAGTCGCTTGATGTCCTCCTGGATCTGTTTGTACAGCGGCAACGATTTCAATGTATATCACAACCTTCGCGTTTCGAATATTATATTAAGTATATTAATATAATATTTCTCGATACTTGTAAATATGAAAACGCTTTTTTGTGCAAATAAAAATCGGCCCGGACAATGAGGATTCCTTCCTCTGCCCGGGCCGATCCCCGCTATAGCCGCACTATCACTATCGAATTGAAACCTATCGTTTTCCCAGCATTATCCAGTCTGCACCCACGCTACCGGCACGACCTCTCTGCGCGGGTCATACTTGCCCTCCAGCTGCTCAGCCAACAGTTCCACCGCGCTGCGGCACATCTCATCCAGATGCTGACGAACATAAGGAACACCTTCGAGATCCGGATCGTCAAAAGCCGCCAGCAGCGGTCTGTTCTCCGCCTGTGGCCAGATGTCCCGAAGGGCATAAAACGCATAGCGAGCCAGCTCCGCATTCACGGCAAACAACGCGGTAACCTCGCTCTTTTCACGTAAGAAGCGGCTGATCTCCTGCTGGCCAAGTCCCTTGCCTAAGGTGTCCAGATCAAGCAGGCACCACAGCGTCTTGTCAATCGGCAGGCCTCGCTCCATAAAGGCCGCCTCGAACCCTTTCGCTCTTTCATCCGTGACCGTATTGGTGATTTCCGGCGACAGAAGGGCCACATGCTCATGCCCCGCAGCAAGCATATCGGAGACGGCTGTCCGCACGCCGCCATAATTGTCAGCGCTCACGCTATACGTTTTGATCTCCTTCAGGAAACGATCGACCAGCACCAGCGGCACCCGATCCAGCGTCAAGCGAAGAATCGCATTGTTGTAGCTTTCCTGCTCCACCGGAAAAATAATGTAGCCGTCCACGCCCCGTTCCCTGAAATGCTCGATCGCGAAGGCTTCCTCCTCCGGCGATTCGCGGGTAATGCGTATTAAGAGATCATAATCCCTCTCCGAGCAATACCGCTCCAGGCCATCGAGCAGCTGCTGGTCAATTCTCGTTTTCATCGTCGGCAGGATCATGGCAATCGTTTTTTTGGCGCTTGGTTGGGGCTGATGCTGGTGCGGATGCCCGCGCTCGGAGCTGAGGAGCTCCCGCACGAAGGTCCCCCTCCCCCGGTAACGAACGAGCAGCCCTTCTTCCACCAGACCGTTCAGCGCATTTTTCGATGTGATCTGGCTGACACCATATTGCTGGGCCAGCTCCTTCTCCGACGGTACCAGCGCCCCCGACGGTAGCTCGCCGCTCTGAATGCGGCTCCTTATATCGTTCTGAATCTGTTTATACAACGGATGTTCCATGTTATACCTCTCTTTATTTATCCATTCCTATCGTTGCAGATTTGAAAAATAGTATATAGTTAGTATATTAAAGATACATCCGCAGCAAAGCATTCATATTCATATATTGTATCATCTCTTTGGATAATCTCAATCCCTTGGAGACGGAGTTATGCGGTCAGACTTTTAGGATAAAAACCACTATAAAAAACACGACGTCAGATCGACGACATCGGGTTAAGCATACTTGGGCTCTCTACAGAAGAAATTGAGATTGAAGACATTTTTATGATTGTTTGCTTTGGCTCTACATTAAATATGAGTATTACAAAGAGGTACATCATCACTAAAAGCCCAATAATGATGGATAATGTGATACCTATTATCTTTCCTAGTTTCATTTGGTTCCTCCTGTACTTCGATATTGAAATCGTGAATATGCGAATATAGCTTATAAAAACCAGAAACATACATAAATGATTATTGTTACATAAGTAATGTTAAAGCGAAAACAGGAAGATTTAAAGGAAATATTTCCTATTCCCACTCATGTTCCGCACACTTAGCAGAATTATCCCGCTAGGTCAGGATGAAGAACAAAAGACCGTGAAGATTCACATACTTCCCACGGTTTCTCATCCACTCCTTTTTTATCCCTTTTCATCCCTTCCGCTCTAAGCCTCTAACCTCTGCCCCCTGAATGAAAGGGATAACCATGCAAGACTGACGGCAAGGGGTACCGTGGCCGGCCCGCCAGTTAATTTTAATATCAATTTAGTATATCTATATGGATATCAACTGCGATACAATCCTTTTTAGAAAGCGCTTTCTACCATCTAATGACAATGTTGGGAGGCTGATGATGATCATGATACGGAAACAACAAGGCCGCTGGAAGCGTCCACTGGCCTTCATCTTGATGCTGGTGCTGGCAGCTGCATCCATGCCGATGAGCCCAGCTTATGCCGCTTCAACCGGCATGGCTTGGGCTACACAGCAGGTTCCGATCTATACCCCGCCTTCAGGCGGAGTGTGGTATCCGAGGCTGCTCAAGCTGACCCCGCAGGAGTGGCTCGTCTCGTTCGACACGAATGCCGGCGGAGGAAATACAAGAATCGTGGTGTCCAGAACACAGAACGGCGGCTATTCCTGGAGTGCTCCGGTTACGGCTGTCTCCAGCCCTACCGGCAACGTAGGCAACGGACAGATGATGAGGTTGCCGAACGGGGAAATCTGGCTGGCGTATCGGCATGTCGTCCAGAATGGCTCTACGTACGACATCCAGCTGAATGTCCGGCGAAGCTTCGATGGCGGTTATACATGGAGCGACTTGCCGGGCGGACTTATCGGCAGTTCAACCGCCTCCTCCTTCAAGGGGCTCTGGGAGCCGCATCTGGAAATGATCGGCAACACCATTGCAGTGCTCTATGCAGATGATAGCCCGGCAGCGGTCGGAACGACAGGTCAGCAGAATCTGTATATGAAGACTTGGAACGGAAACAGCTGGGGCAACCGAATCACGATCAGCGACGGTGTCGCGGTCGGCTCCCGCGAAGGCATGCCGGTCATTACGCGAATGAGCGATGGTCGGTATATCACCGTATTTGAAGCGTCTGACGTGCCCGGACATCCTTTTGTCATCAAATACAAAATCTCGCCGGACGGCTTTAACTGGTCTGTGCCGCGTCAGACGCTCTATGTGCCCAACGGAAACGGCAAGAAAGCCGGCGCTCCTTTTGTCGTCAGGCTTGAGGACGGTCGCCTGATGACCGCATTTCAGACGGATGATAGCAGCGCCAACACAGGGGACCCGTACACCTCCATGCATACGATGATCAGCGCCGATAACGGGGCCACCTGGCAGCACAAGTATAATGTGTTCCCGGTATCCGATACGCGCTCCTCGAATTGGAATGCGCTTATGACCGTTGACGCTACGAAAGTTGCAGCGGTGACCAGCGCGACTTATCCCGCAAACGGCATCTATCTGCGGTTTGGTTACACGGTAACACCGTTTCAGACGAATCTCGTGAACAATCCCGGGTTTGAGACAGCAAACGTAGCAGGCTGGACCACATACGGGGATGACTACCCGCAGCGCATTCTGATCCACGGTGCGAATGACGGTGTCGGCTTGCCGGCCGCAGAAGGCTCGTACTTTGTCGGCCTCGCCGGAACCAGCGGGCCGGCCACTGCCTATATCGGTCAAACGATTACCGGACTGGATAACGGCACCTATACGATGCGTGCCCGAATGCGCAGCAGCGGCGGTCAGAACAGCTGTGTCATGGAGGTTAAGGATTATGGCGGCAGCATGCGCCAGGCTGGCTGTCCGGTTACCACTTCGTGGACGCCGGTCACTATTTCCAACGTTCAAGTGACGAATGGGCAGGCGACCATCGGATTCTATGTGTCCAATTCCTCTCCTTCCCAATGGGCGGACATTGATCAGGTGGAATTTTTCCGGGAGTAACTTCGTATTTCTTCTTCTCACAACATTTGCGGAAGCTGCCGCCTGCCACCGTATGCCTGAAGCATCTCATGTGTGAGATGCTTCGATCAACCTGGGCACTCACCTTATTTAACTGGCAATAGACAACTCCCCGAAGCGTACAGCTTCGGGGAGTTTGTACTATACGAACCCCTCTCACCAATCATGGACAAATGAGGCGTCGATGCTATAATGATTGCGTACTGCTACAATTCCCTTTCCCCATTCGATGACCGTTCCTATTATATAAAAACGACCAAGGAGCTTATCACTTTTATGCATGCAATGAATGAAGCCTATTACCGAGCCATACTCGCCGCTTATCCGCTTCCGCCGGTCAGGCAGATCGAAGCGCGCGAGAGCGGCATGAACAATACGACCCGCTACGCTGTCCTGGAAGACGGACAAACGATCGTACTGCGTATTTACGAGAACCATCGTTCAACCCTGAAGCTGGCTGCCGAGCATGAACTGCTGCTCCAACTGGCACAGCAGCAGCTCCCCTTTCTGATCCCTTGCCCGCTTCGCACGGATCAAGGCCGGACCTGGACGACGGCATCTGACGGGAAGCTCGCCGCCCTCTTCACCTATCTGCCGGGTGTCAAACCCGCTGCCGATCGCCACGACCTGTCTTACGCATATGGACAAGTCGTAGGCCAGCTTACGCAGGCGATGGAGAAGCTGCAGCTTGAAGCTGCGCCTGCATACCCGCCGTATGATGAATTACTCGGCCCGGACACGGAAGAAGCAGCGGCAACCGCCCGCAACCTCTATGCGTCCGACCCGGCTCTTACCGCACTTGCGGAAGAAGCTGATTTCCTGCTGAATATTCTTGCTGCACTGAACCGTCACGCTGACGCCATTCGCTGCCTGAATAGACAATGGATACACGGCGACGTATCGTTCGCCAATGTCTTGATCGAGCCAGAAGGCGTTATCCGCGCTGTGCTTGACTTCGAGTTTGCTACACGTGATTCTAGGGCGATGGAGCTTGCTGTTTGCCTCGCTGAACAGCTATCCGCCCCCGGTGGGCTTGCGTTAACTGTGATTCATGAACTGCTCGCTGGTTACAGAAGCGTCCGCCCGCTGGAGTCAGAAGAGCTGAAGCTGCTCCCCGAGCTGCTTCAGCTGCGCAAGCTGGATGTCTTCCTTCACTTCCTGCACCGCTATCAGGAAGGGCTGGATCCCGCCCCTGTCCTTCTGGACCAGACGCGTAAATCCGCAGCCGTATGTCGTTTTATCAGCTCACATGCCGATCACATTCGCAGCCTGTGAATCCGTGTCATCGCGTTAGCACAACAGGAGTACAGCGACTGTACTCCTGTTTATTTCCGCCAGAATGTTGAGCAGTCCGCCTTATCCATAATATTGAACTCGATCATTTTCTCAAGCAGCGTGAAGTCCACCTCACCCTTCCACGGGAAACGCACCAATTCCTTGGTGTGACTATAACCTGCCTGTACAATGTCATCATAGAACCGATCGATCGTTACTCTTTCCGGAGCCACAGCCATATGCTGCTTGGATACGCTGAAACCAATGATGTACGTGCCGTGATCGGTGAACATCGGCTGATTCCATGCAATTTTCGGCTCTAATTGCGGAAACTTATGAGTTACCCATTTCAAGACCTCTTCTGTTCGTTCACGGTGATCCGGATGATCGATCCCTTTTAAATATTCCGCAAAAACCTCCATGCCGCTCCTCCTATCAGGAAAATATACGAGTGCTTCATCGTATTGAATACTTGGATTATAACCGCATTGTAAGTAAAGAATCAAAATTTTAGGTGCACTGCATTTCACATACGACCCGGTCAAAACACAGGCTTGCAAGATCATCCTCATGAATCCAAAAATAGATTCGGCCTGCATCCCCCCCACGAGACCCCTGTCTTGTCTTCTTCCGAATCGATTTGTAGCAGCAACGATAGCACGTACGTTCCCTTTCGAAATCTATAAAAACCAATAATTTACTACACCCATAATAAAAAAGAGAACGCCCGCTGGACGTCCTCCGACTTCATATCAACTTCACTTCAACTTCAGCAAACATTCAGTCACGTCAAATGAACCGTGAACCGTCTGTATGCGATAACGCGACACATCCAAGGGGTTTAAACGACCACGCCCTTTTTTAAAATAAGGTTGGCATACAGCGCGGTTTCCCCGGTGGCTACGATAGCGTAGGCGTTTTTTGCCCGTTCATAAAAAGCAAACCGCTCGACCGTCTCAAACAGGTCGCTCCCCGGATGGTGATCCCGCACAATGTCGCGGTAACGATCCCAGATCGGCGTCTCCACATTGTCTCCCGGCATGACGGCCATCAGGGATACAGGCCGCTCGACATAGGAGTCGAGCGGGAACAGCGGCAGAATGGCGGCCAGCAGCTCCGGAACGCCATGACCATCGCAGCGAACGAGCCGCTGCGCATGGCTGGCTGCCGGGAAGTTGCCATCCGCGATCACAATCTCGTCGGCATGCCCCATCTCCATCAATAGTTTGATCAGCTCCGGCGAGATCAACGGCGATATTCCTTTAAGCATGCGTTTCCTCCTCTTTCACAGGTTGGATTAACCTCGGCTCCGCACTCTAACCGGCACCACTGCGAATGTCCGACTCGATGAGCCGCAGATATCGCGTGTAGCCTGCTTCCCACACCGCACGACGCTCGGCTTCATCCGGCTCATAGATATGCTGCGGGAACGAAGCCTTCACCAGCTCCTGCCCCTCCCGCATATCGTTGATATGGCCGGACGTTCGGAGCTGGACAAGCACATTGCCGATCGCGCTTGCTTCGACCGGCCCCGCCCAGACCGGGCGGCCGATGGCATTCGCCGTCAAGGCGCACAGCAGTTCATTCTGAATGCCGCCGCCAACCATGTGCAGTCCGGCGAACTTTGAGCCTGTCAGCATCTCGGCCTGTTCCAGCACTTGCCGGTACCGGAAGGCCAGGCTTTCCAGGATGCAGCGCACCATGCTGCCGACTGAGTCCGGCTCAAGCTGGCCGTTATCCCGGCAGTAGCTTCGAATTTCCTCCGGCATATCCGGAGGGTTCATAAACCGCAGCGCATCCGGATCAATGAGCGTGCGCAGCGGTTCGGCCGCTTCTGCAAGTTCAATGAGCTCGGCATAGGTGAAGCTGCAGCCGTCCTGCTCCCACTTGCGCTTGCACTCCTGCAAAATCCACAAGCCCATAATATTTTTAAGCAAATGATAATTGCCGTCCACACCGCCTTCATTCGAGAATTGATGCTCGAATACCGATGACGTCAGCAAGGGCGCGGGCATCTGCGTGCCGAGCAGCGACCAGGTGCCGCTGACCAGATAGGCGAAGGAAGCTGAGGATGCCGGCACAGCCGCCGCGGCTGACTCCGTATCATGCGAAGCGACGGCAACGACGTTCATCGGCGGCACTCCCAGCTCCGCACACACCTCTGACGTCAATGATCCGATGACCGTTCCCGGTGATACCGGCTCCAGGAACATGTCGCTGCGCAGCCCCAGCTCCTCCAGCAGCTGAACGTTCCAACCGCCTCTTCCCGGGTCATATAGCCCGGTCGTTGTTGCCATTGAAAATTCACAGCAGCGCTTGCCAGTTAGAAAATAATTCATTAAATCCGGCGTGAGCAGCAAGGTGTCGGCAACGTCCAGCTTGGGGGAAGCGGCCTTTTTCATAGCATACAGCTGATAGATCGTATTAAACGGCATGAACTGCAGCCCGCTCTCGCGAAACAGACGCTCCGATCCGACCAGGGCGGACACCTCCTCCACCACCCCTTCGGTTTGCCGGTCGCGATAATGGTACGGGATGCCCAGCAGTTCGCCGTTACGGTCCAGCAGCCCGAAATCGACGCCCCAGGTATCGATGGCACAGCTTTGCGGCTCATAGCCTGCCTGAAACGCTTTGCGAATCCCGTTCTTAATCTCCTGCAGCAGCATCGGGGTATCCCAGTGCAAATGGCGGCCGATCTGAACCGGATGGTTCGGAAACCGATGAATCTCCGTGATCCGGAGTTTGCGCACAGCTTCCTCCGCCAATCCGCTTGACTGCAAGTGCATCTCTTCACCGGCCTGGTCAAGCAGGACCGCCGCGTCCTGGTCACGCTCCGTGCCATTGCGCCCGCCTTCTCCTGGCCCGTCTGTCGTCCAAGGGGGCTCCTCGACAATCTCGCCGATGATGGCGCGTCCGCTGCCGGCACCTAAATCAAACGCCAACACGCAAGGAATCCGTCGTTCATTCACGGTCATGGACAACCTCACGCCCCTTCCGTCATTTCATTTTTTGCAGCAGCTGGATTCGGTAGTCTTCACTCTCCAGCGCGGCAATCTCAGCCACTTCCTCATCGGTCAGCGGCACCGGCGTCCCGGCCGCCCGGGCACTTAAATAAATTTTTGCGCTCTCCTCCACAACCTGGGTCCGGTAAAAGGCCTCCCGCAAATTGCGTCCGGTAGTTACCAGGCCGTGATTTCCGAGCAGAATCGAGCATGCCTCATTGACTTTCGCAGCCACCGCATCGGCCAACAGATCGGTGGTCGGCACGAGGTAAGGAATGAACGCCGTCCGTCCGACCAGCGCGGCCTGATCCGGAAACATGATCGGAAGCTCCTGCTCAATCAGTGTAAAGGCGATGCAATGCGGCGGGTGCGTATGCACCATGGCCCCCATGTCCGGCTTCTTGCGGTATCCGTACAGATGCATCAGCACCTCCGACGAGGGACGCAGCCCGGTCTCGGTCACTTCCCCTGTCGGAATATCCACTTCGATCCACTGCTCCGGCTCAATCTCCTCCAGCGCGAAGCCGCTTGGCGACAAATACATTTTGTCACCAGCCCGCGCGCTGATATTGCCACCCGGGCCTACGACGAGACCGCCCTCCACAATTTTACGAGCGTATTTACACAACTCCTGGCGCACCTCTCTGGCATTATCGTTGCTCATGGTTTGCGATTCTCCTTTATTGCTTTTTTTGATCCTTGCCTGCCATCACTATGCCAACCGGTTACCGACCGCAGTGCATCACCACTGTGGCAGCCTGCATCCTAGGCCGACACGGTCATGGGCCGTCACTGGCCGTCAGCCGGCGGCGGGCGTTATCGATACAGCGGCCCGAACGTCTCGCAGGCGCGGAAATCGGCGCTTTCCGCTTCCTCGGTACCGAAGAGCCCCCATGCCCGCGGGCGGAAAATGCTCTCTTTCGGCACATTGTGCATACTCACCGGAATGCGCAGTATCGATGCCAGCGTAATCAGATCGGCACCGATATGCCCATAGCTGATCACACCGTGGTTCGCCCCCCAATGATCCATCACGCTGTAGACGCTCGTGAATGCGCCGCTGCCAGTCAGGTTCGGAGCGAACCAGGTCGATGGCCAGGTCGGGTCCGTCCGCTTATCCAGCGTGTCATGCACATGCTCCGGCAGATCCACCGAGTAGCCCTCGGCAATCTGCAGCACCGGACCCAGGCCCTTCACCAGATTCAGCCGAGCCATCGTCATCGGCATGCCGCCCCGGGTCAGATAGTCGGTTGAGAAGCCGCCGCCGCGAAAATATTCAACCGAAGCCGGACGCCACTGCGTCGCTTTCAGCATCCGCTCGACCTCATCATCGCTGATTTCCCAGTGCGGCTTGATGACAGGCGCCCCGTCTTTCGTCTGTTCGCCTGTGCCGTCCAGCGCGGCTGAGCCCGAATTGATCAGATGCAGAATGCCGTTGGCTGCACGCCCCTCCAGCTTGTAGCCAGCCACCCGCTCTACGGACGCTGGGCTCCAGTATGTGCGCACATCCGCGAATATCTGCGCCGTATTCGTCAACAGGTAGCCGAACAGCATGCCAACCCCATTCAGACTGTCATTCTCGGTTGCTACAATATAAGGCGCCCTTGTCCCGTTCCAGTCGAAGGACGAATTAAGAAGCGTTTCCATAAAGTCGCCGTTTGGAAAATGGTCCGTCCACTGCCGCTGCCCCTGGAAGCCGGAAGCGATCGCATGATGGCCCTGCGCCTCTTCCTCAAAGCCCAGCTCGGCCAACCGCGGGTTGCCGATCATCAGGTCGCGCGCGATCAGCGTCATTTTCACCACCGTCTCCCATTCCTTGTTCTTGCGCTCCCTGGACGTCTGCAGGTCTTCCGGATTGTTGTCCGGTCCTTCCTGGCAATTCCGCTTCACCCATTCGAAAGCCAGCTTGTACTCTTCCGGATCGTAGATCTCCTCGTTAATCCGCCGTGTGAATTCGCTCATGTCCACATATTCGTTGCGCATGCCAAGATATTCCTGGAAGAAGGAATCATTGACCATCGAGCCCGCAATCCCCATCGATACAGAACCCATCGACAGATAGGCCTGATCGCGCATCATCGCTGCCGCCAGACCGCCCCGGGCGAAGCGAAGCAGCTTCTCCTGCACATCCTCCGGAATCCGGTCATCGCCCTCATCCTGAACATCCTCCCCGTAAATGCCGAATGCCGGCAGCCCTTTCTGCGCATGGGCAGACAATACCGCCGCCAGGTACACCGCTCCCGGACGTCCGGTTCCGTTAAAGCCCCAGACCGCTTTCGGAATTACCGGATCGGTATCCATCGTCTCTGTGCCGTAACACCAGCACGGCGTCACCGTAATCGACAGGCCGACCTCGGCCTGCTTGAATTTTTTGGCCGCGGCAGCCGCCTCTGCCACTCCCCCGATACATGTATCCGCAATCACGCATTCAACCGGCTCACCGTTCGGATAGCGCAGCTGCTCGCTCAGCAGTCGCGCCACCGCCTTCGCCAGATTCATCGTCTGCTCCTCCAGCGATTCGCGGACCCCTCTTCTTCTGCCGTCAATGGTCGGGCGAATGCCGATTTTCGGAAATCCGTTTCTCCATCTGTAACCGTTTTCAACCATGCCTGTCCTGCCTCCTTGGCTATTGGAATATGCCCTTATTCTAATTGGAGGAAGCGTGGGGCGAGAACCTACTATATTGCCTTTTTCCAAACCCAAAACAACAAAAAAGTGAACCCCGTGCCTTCGCTTAGTGTGTGACGAAGCCGCGGGCTCTCTTCCTTTTTCCATCGGTTTCAAATTGAGCTATAATAGAGGTATCTATTTGCCGGGGGAGGAATGCAAGGCGTGCCCAAAATCGAAATTCCGCATCGCAAAAGCGATCGCTTCCGGTTCAAGAAGAGACCGGAGCTGTTATTTGCAGGCCAGGTTGTGGATGAATGCCGTTTCTACGCTCCGCCGCAAATTCACGATTATTGCGAAATTATATACATTGTAGAGGGCACCGGGACATTCCGGATCGGAGGCAAGTCATATGAGGTGCGGCCCGGCGATGTGGCTGTCTACAATGCCGGTGTCCCGCATGAGGAATTTTCCAGCAGTTCCGAGCCATTCAAGCTCATCTACTGCGGTGTAAGCCATGTGCATATTGAGGGGGTGCCGCTCGGGCATCTGCTTCCCGCTTCCGTGGAGCCGGTCGTTCCATGCGAGAAATACGCCTACAAGGTGGAGAGCTATCTGTCCGAGATCCTTCAGGAATGCGATTCCCAGGTGCTCGGCTACGAAACGCTCAGCAGCAACCTGCTCATGTCGCTGATCACGCTGCTGTACCGGATCATTGACGTCAAGCACCCGTTTGACCCGCTCAAGGACAAGAATGAAATTACAGTCCGTACCAAACAGTTCATCGATAAAAACTACACCCGCAGCATTACGCTGAAAGAGATTGCCGACACGCTGTACGTGAGCCAGCACTACCTGTCCCATCTGTTCAAAAAGGAGCTCGGCGACTCGCCCGTGAACTATTTGATCAAGCGCCGGATTGAAGAGGCTAAGCGCCTGCTTCGGGACAGTGATGCACCCATTCATGAAATCGCTTTCCGGGTTGGATATGGCAATGACAAGTACTTTTCCATGCTGTTCAAAAAAGTAACCGGCCAATCGCCCAGCGCCTACCGGGGTTCAGAGAAACCGAAGTAACGAGCGCCCCGGCTGTCTCACTCCCCGGCTTATATGCCAATCAGGCGCCTTTATGCCCGAACAAGGATATCCATCATTAAAAAAGCCCCCGGCATAAATGCCGGAGGCTTGAACCCGTTGCATGACGTATAGTCTATCGCACAGCGATTGTGCAGCAAGTCGTACCTTGCTATGATTCGATCTGGTATAAATAATGGCTCTATTCTGAATCTATCTATCGATGGTGCCTAGGCTTGTCTTAGTCAGATACGGCTATTCAGCCACTGCTTGCCCGGTTTTCACAGATTGTTCGTCGGCTGCATCCAGAGGCATATCTCCGTCTTTCCAGATCACCTTCTGGCCGTAATCCTTGCCCCAGTCATACATGAGCTTGAGGATCGGCATCAGACTCTCGCCGTAAGGTGTGAGCGAATACTCCACTCTTGGCGGGACCTCGGGATACACGACGCGGTGTACCAGCTGATCTTCCTCCAGCTCGCGCAGCTGATTGGTCAGCATTTTCTGTGTGATATGCGGAATGAGCCGATTCAGCTCACCGAATCGTTTAACGCCGCCCAGACCGAGATGCCACAGGATGATCAGTTTCCATTTACCGCCGATGACCGCAAGGGTTAACTCCTTATGGCAGTTTATTTCTTTCAGATTGATGCGCTGCTTGACTTCATTTGCCATAATGCTTCACCCCTTTACTCTATAGTATACAACGGTCAGGGCAATAACTTCAAAAAACAGATCTACTCCAGATTGGCGTGCAGCCCGAACATGCGGTCCGATTGCTGGTCGCTCTTCTCCATCAGCCTCAGGATGGCTGCATCCAGCACCACCAGCATCGTCTGCTCGAATAGGGAAGCCATCGGCTGGACCGTCGTCAGGAAATCCTGCTGCTGATCCTTCGTGGCTCCCGGCAGCTGAACGACGACATCTGCCAGTGCTCCGATGCGAGACTCTGGCTTGATCGTGATTGCGGCCAGACTCGATCCGATCTGCTTGGCCTTCTGGGCCATAGCGACCAGACTTTGCGTTTCACCGGAGCCGGATCCGATGATAAGTAAGTCCCGAGCTCCGATTGCAGGCGTTACCGTATCGCCCACGACATGAACCCGATGTCCCATCTGCATCAGCCGCATGGCAAACGCCCGGATCATCAGCCCGGATCTTCCGCTTCCGGCGACGAACACCGCTTCACTCTTCAATATCCGTTCAATCAGTGCCTCCACCTGGGTGCCGTCGATTTTCTCGACCGATTCTGCGATCTCACTAGCAATAACGGCTGCCTGTTTGAACATGATGGCGCTCATCGATGCTTACGCCTGCTGTACGAGCTGCTTCATTTCCGCAGCTACAGCTTTCATATCGGACTGGCCTGTAATGCCGCCGCCTACGATGACAAGATCCGGCTTTGCTGCAATAACTTCAGGAAGTGTCTCGAGCTTGATGCCCCCGGCAACAGCGGTTTTTGCCTGCTGAACCACCCGATTGATCGTAGCCAATTCCTCGAAGGAATTCTTGCCTTCTGCCTGGTGGTCGTAGCCGGAATGCACGCAGATGTAGTCGACTCCGAAACCGTCAATCTCCCGCGCTCTTTCCTCCATGTTCTTCACATTGATCATATCCACCATCACTTGTTTGCCTTGTTTGCGGGCTTCCGCAACAGCGCCTTTAATGGTGGCGTCGTCCGATACACCAAGCACCGTAATAATGTCTGCGCCCGCTTCGGATGCTTTCATTACCTCGTAACCGCCGGCATCCATAACTTTCAGGTCAGCAAGCACGCGCAGATGCGGGAATGCTTCCTTGATCGCTTTAACCGCATGAAGCCCCTCATTGATGACCACCGGCGTTCCGATCTCTACGATGTCGATATGCTCGGCCACTTCGGCCACCACTTGTTTTGCTTCCGGGATATTTACCAAATCGAGTGCCAATTGAAGTTCCATATTATGAATCTCTCCTTATGAGCGTATTGGTGTAGATTACAGCTTTCATTGTAGAGCAGTTACTTTAGAATGCGGAAGTACGTACTTGAAAGTGAGATACTTACGTGGAAGTAAGTATTGGGCAACGACAAGGGGTTTGGCACCTCGTATTCGAGAATTTCTTGATGCTGGTCTCGCGGCCATTAGTAGCATGCCCGAATTCACACCTGAATGCGCACATAAGAAAAAGACCTTCAATACGAAGGTCTTGTGAGGTTGCCATCATGGCCTCAAGCTTCTTTCCAAACGATTATTGCTCCGATGCCTGCTCATCCATATTAACTTGAAAAATCACGCCGAACTTGTCCCCGCCCGCACTTCGCAGAAACTGCCGCTCCCACATCCCGCTTCATCGTATCTAGCCGATACCCAATTCACTGCTTAATCCTGCACACAATGTCCATAGAATCGCGACTTCATTTATCGTCCAAACCTGCCTATGATCAATATGCAATCCTTTACAAATCCATTAAATAAAGGAGGTTTATGTACAGAATGAAAATTGCGAACAGCCACACACGAATGCTCGCCTTAGTCTGTGCCTTCAGTCTGCTGCTGGGGACGCTGCTCTCTTCCCTCGGCACACCCCGCACCGCCGATGCCGCTGCACTGCAGAATCTCGCTGCAGGCAAACCGGTGACCGCATCGGGCCATGCCGATGTGTACGTCGCAGCTAATGTGACCGATGGCAATCCGGGGACCTATTGGGAAAGCGTCAACCATGCCTTCCCGCAATGGGTGCAGGTGGACCTCGGCAGCCAGACAACTGTCCATCAGGTCGTGTTGAAGCTTCCTCCGGGCTGGGAGACCCGCGCCCAGACGTTGTCCGTTCAAGGCAGCGCCAACGGTTCCAGCTTCACCGACCTCAAGTCATCCGCCAGCTACACCTTTAATCCGGCGGCCGGCAACTCCGTCACCATTGAATGGAGCCCGGTCAGCACGAGATACATTCGAATCCACGTAACCGCCAACACGGGCTGGCCCGCAGCACAGCTGTCAGAGCTTGAGGTATACGGCCAATCCGAAGTGGTCACCTGGCCGATTCCGGGCAAGATTGAAGCCGAAGGCTACAGTGCCATGCACGGCATCCAGACTGAGCCGACATCCGACATCGGCGGCGGTCTGAACGTTGGCTGGATTGATGTCGGCGACTGGCTCGAATACAATGTTCATGTTCAGAGCGCCGGCACGTATGCTGTAGATTATCGAGTGGCCAGCAATGCCTCCACCGGACAGATCCAGCTGCGTTCCGGCACCACGACGCTGGCCACGACGGCGGTCCCGAATACCGGCGGCTGGCAGAATTGGCAGACGGTCACCGACTATGTCACGTTGAGCGCGGGTCAGCAAACGCTCCGTCTATATGCCAGCGGGCATGATTTCAACATCAACTGGGTACAGTTTGCCCCTGACAATGCCGACCGTATACCTCCTACAGCCCCGTCCAATCTGACCTATACGGAGCCGGCGCCAGACACGATTCGCCTCGCATGGGGAGCCTCCACCGATAATGTGGGCGTCACCGGATACGACATTTATGCCAATGGCCTGCTTCGCGGCAGTGTGAGCGGATCGACCCTCACCTATACTGATCAACAGCCTCAGAACGCCACCGTAAGCTACTATGTCGTTGCCAAGGATGCCATCGGCAATACTTCCTCGCCCAGCAACACCGTCACCCGATACGGTTCAGGCGGCAATGATAGCGGCCGCGGCGCGAACATGCCGTTCACCATCCTTGAAGCCGAAGCACCTTCGAACAGAACGAACGGCACACGGCTTACACCGAACTATATCCTCGGCGATTTTGCCGGCGAAGCCTCCGGCCGTTCCGCCGTATATCTGGACCGCAACGGCCAGTATGTCGAGTTCACGCTGACCGCACCCGCCAACGCGCTTGTCCTGCGCAACGCCGTTGCCGAGAATACAACCGGAACGATCAGCCTGTACATCGACGATGTGGATAAAGGCAACTTTACTGTTACCTCCAAATTTTCTTACGTCTATGCAACACCGACCACGCTCGACCGGCTCGGCTACGACAATGCCGGCTCCAAAGCCTACTGGCTGTATGAGGACAGTCAGCTTATGCTGGATCAGGTATATCCGGCCGGAACCAAGATTCGAATCCAAAAGGACGCCGGCGATGTGCCATGGATTTATGTCGATATGATCGAAACCGAGAATGTTGCACCGCCGGCATCCAATCCGAATCCTAACCTGTATGTTCAGGTATCCAACAGCAAATCGATTGAGCAGGCGCTCCAGGAATTCCGGCAGGACCCTTCGAAGAAAGGCATCTTCATTCCAGCCGGCGAATGGACCTTATCGTCCAAGATCCATCTGTACGGACGGGCAACGGAAATTATCGGCGCCGGGCCATGGCATACGAAGCTCGTCGCTCCGCAAAACCAGACGAATACCGATATCGGCTTCAACATCGGACAGGAAGCAAACGGCTCAACGATTCGGGATCTGTCGGCTTGGGGCAATTATGTCTACAGACAGGACGGTCCCGGGAAATTTATTGACGGAAACGGCATGCGAAACGTGACCATTGATAACGTGTGGGCTGAGCATTTTGTCTGTCTCTACTGGGGCGTGAACTCTTCATACAACACGTTTACGAACAACCGGATCAAGAACATGTTTGCAGACGGCATCAACATGACCAACGGTTCATCCTACAATGTCATCGACAACAACTATGCCCGCGGAACAGGCGATGACGCGTTTGCTTTGTTCAGTGCCATTGATGCAGGCGGCTCTTACAATGTTGGCAACAAATATACCAATCTGACGGCAACCAATGTGAGACGCGCAGCCGCATTTGCCGTATATGGCGGTCAAGGCAACCTGTTCCAGAATCTGTACGGTGCCGATACGCTGACATATCCGGGCTTAACAATCAGCAGCTTGAGCTTTGGCTACAACACGCTCGGCTTTGGCGATCAGGACACCGTCATCGATGGCGTCACCCTGGACCGCACAGGCGGCGATTTCTGGACCAGCGTCGGTGCAGATGACAAAATCAATGATTATCAGAACTTCGGAGCGATCTGGCTGTTTGCCGGTGACCGAAGCTTCCGAAATATTGTGGTGAAAAATGTAGATATCAACAACCCGGTCTACTTCGGTTTGATGTTCCAGACCAAATCACCGGAGAATCTGCCGATGGAGAACGTTCGCCTTGAGAATATCAATATCCATCATGCGCCTCGCTACGGCATCAAGCTGGTGGTGAGCGCAGAAGCAGGTCAAGGCCCTGTCGTCGGAGAAGCAAGCTTCACCAATGTCCGAGTGAACAACCCGGGAATCACCGCCATATACGGGGAAGACAGAACCCCGAACTTCCGCGTGATCCGGGTGTCCGGCAACAACTGGTAGACGACAGCCCGCTCCATTTCCTCATCGATAGTACAACGGAAGAAGCTCCGCGAGATCCTTGGGATCCGCGGAGCTTCCTGCATCCTAACAACGTTATGGCGCTTCAATCTTGTCAAAAAATCTCGTCTGCACCGTCTTGGCCGCTTCATCCAGCTGGGACTTGGAATCCGTCCCTTCCTTCGAGAAGGATTCCTGCACTACGTTGGCCATGACGCCGTAGTAATCCTGCGTTCCGTACTGGGCCTCCGGCTTGCCGTCGATCAGGCTCAGCATCCGCTCATCATAACGATACACATTGTCGTATTTATCGTAAATCGCATTCAGCTTCTGGGCATACTCGGAATCATCGCTGAAATAGTTCAGCGGTGCCGGGACATAATACTTGCCGTTGCTCTTCCGTTCCTGAATATTCGCCTCCAGCGCCTCCAGCCCTTTATCCGTGAAATAATCAAAGGTGATGTACCGGAACGCCATTTCCTGCTCTTCCTTCGTTGCATTCGGGTTGATAACCAAGTAATTGCCGCCCAGAATGCCGATATGCTTCCCGCCCTTTTCGTAGGCCGGCATCGGATAGGCGATGACATTCTCCGGCTTAAGACCGCCCTGGTTCAGCGCAGAGTCGATAATATCCGATGCACCGGCGATCACCATCGCGGTCCGTCCCTGCTGAAACGCATTGATGGCATCGCTCCAGCCTAGCGCCCAGTCCTGCGGAATCGCATTAGCTTCCCAGCGCAGCTTCTTGTAGAAGTCCAGCGCTTTTACTCCCGCCTCGGAATTGAAGATGGCCGTATATTTGCCATTCTCGATCTCCTGGATTTCCCCGCCGGCCTCAAACAGGAAGTTCGTCCAGTTCCATCCGGCCTCGTTACCCTTGCCCATCGGAGCAATGCCCGAGATGCCTTTCTTCGGATCTGCTGCGCCCTTGGCGGTATTGTACATATCGTCCCACGTCCAGTCCATGTCCGGCAGCGGAATCTGCTTCTCGTCTAACAAGCCTTTGTTGATCACCGTTGAGGTTACATAGCCGTTTTGCGTAATGCCATACACCTTGCCGTCCACGATAAACTGGCTTTGCAGCAGCGAGTTCATCTCATCCTTGTATTCCCAGCTGTTGTACAGCTCGCTGATGTCAGCCACCCAGCCATGCTCCACCAGCATTTGTGCTTCGGTTGCAAATGTGTTGTAGAAGGTCGGCGCTTCATTCGAAGCCATTTTAATGCCGATTTCGTTGACATTATACTGCCAGTCGTCCTTCACAATCGTCACATTCGGATACATCTCGGTAAAACGCTTGATTTTGTCATCCTCCTGTGCCCTGGCCTCCTTCTGATCCGGCAGCGGATAATGGATTTTGATCGTAATTTTGCTCTGCGAGCCGTCATCCGGGCCTGCCGCTTCCCCGCCTGGATTGTCCTCTGTCGCTCCATTGCCGCTGCAGGCAGCCAGAACGGCAGCCAGCAGCATCAAACTGAGCAGCAGCATTGAATACTTGCGCATGAAAACTCCCCTTTTCCCTTCAGAATGGTTGTTGCTTCTTTCTCATCATAAAAGAGCGCGCTCCTTCGAACGATGTGTTATCATATTCCCTTCATGTGCAGGCCTACGATGTTGCCTCCATGACCGAATTCCCGCTTGCAAGCGGGCCTCCCCGGATATTCAGCGCGCCCTTGCCCTGATCACCTCGACCTATCCTTTTACCGCTGCCAGGCTGACACTGCGCATAATGAAGCGCTGAAACACGAGAAAGACGAGGATCGGCGGCACCATCACCATGAACAGAATCGTGAACTTGATGTTGTTGTCCATGCTGCGGGCATTGATCACATATTTATAGATCGCGGTGGCGAGCGTGTATTTCGATTCACTGTGCAGCACGAGCGACGGCCAGAACCAGTCATTCCAGGCATTTGAGAATATAAAGATCGCCAGCGTAGCGAAGATCGGAATGGACAGCGGTACGGCGATCCGGATGTAGCTGTTCATCTCCGAGGCTCCGTCGATCCGCGCCGCCTCGAAGATTTCCGGGTGAATCCCGTCGAAGAAATTTTTCATCAGCAAAAAGAAGTAGGCATTCGCCCCCGCTGGCAGCCAGAATGCCCAGAACGTATTCAGCAGCCCCAAATCCTTCAAATTAACAAAATTCGGAATCATATAGCTGGAAGCCGGGATAAACAAAGTCATCAGAATGAAGAAATAAATCCCGCGGTGAAATGGCACTTTCAGGCGCGAGATGCTGAAAGACGCAAGCCCGAGCACAAATATGGTCATCACCAGATTTCCGACAAATACATACAGCGTGTTTTTCAGAAACATCGGCAGCTGAATGTAGGCCCAGCCTTCCTTGAAGTTGCTCCAATTCCACGTCTGCGGCAAAAACCGCGGCGGAAAGGTGTTGACCTCCTGATTCGTCTTCAGTCCGTTAAATGCGGTCATCAGGATCGGATACAGCATCGTCACAATCATGACAACAATACACAGCACCATGAAGCCGTAGACAACCTTGTTCCACGGTTTCTGCAGATCCGCATCCGAGAGAATGCCCCGTTCATAAAGTTTGCTCAAGCTCCATCATCCCCCTTGTTCAGCTTGTACTGGATGATCCCGACCAGGCTTAATACGGCAAACATGAGCATGCCCATGGCAGTCGCTGTTCCGTAATCCAGACGTGTGAAGGCGTATTTCACAATCAGCAGCGCATACGTCAGCGTGGCATTGTTCGGTCCGCCATCCAGCAAGGCCAGCTGGGACTGGTAGGCCTGTGAAGTGCTGATGACCTGGAGAATGAACATCAATGCAATCAGCGTTCGCATCGAAGGAAGCGTGATATACCGGATCCGGTTCCACACCCCTGCACCATCAATCTCCGCGGCCTCATACCAATCCTTCGGTATGCTCAAGACGCCGGCGAGATAGATCAGCATCGCTGAGCCGAACTGCTGCCACGTCTCCATGAACACAATCGCAATCATCGACCATCGGCTGTCGGATATAAAGGACACCGGATCCGCGCCAAATGTGATCAATAGCCCGTTGATCGGACCGACCGGATCATACATCCATCTCCACATGCCGTACAGCACGACGCCCGGCACAACGAAAGGCAAATAGGCGGCGATGCGCGCAAAGCCCTGGAAATAGCGCAGCTCGGAGATGGCGATCGAAGCCACGATCGGCACCCAGAAGCCGATGATCACCGTGAGCAGCATGTAATAAAGCGTGTTCTTGACCGCCGTCCACACGTCCGGGTCCTGAAATACGCGCGCATAGTTATCGACACCCACAAACGTATTGCCGTTCACAAAGTCGATGCTGTAGAAGCTGTACAGCGCCCCTTTGGCGATCGGCACCCATAGAAACAGAATAAAAATGATGACCGCCGGCAACAGAAACAAATATCCCCACAGATGTTTTCTGAATCGGCCTCTCGGCTTGCCGGACCGCTTCTGCAAGACGGGCTGCAGCGCCGTTTCTGGCTCCCCCATTGTTCTCCCTCATTTCATGTTGGTATGCAATCAACATCATTGTAGAGAAGAGAGAAGGGGCGGAACATGTCTAGTTCTATGAGAATGATGGTTGATCTTACTCCCCTTATTTTTTCAAGTCGCTTGGGCTGACCCCGTAATATTTTTTGAAGATTTTGCTGAAATGCTCCGGCGATTCATATCCGACCCGCTCGGCAATCTCATACCGGCGCAGATCGGTGTGAAGGAGCAGCGACCGGCTCTCTTCCATGCGCAGCTTCACCACGTATTCCCACAGGTTGGAGCCGGTTATTTTCTTGAACAGATAGCTTAAATAATTCGGGCTGACATGATTTCGCTTGGCCACTTCATGTATGGTAAGCCCCTTTTGATGGTAATGCTCATCGATGTAGCGTTTGACCTGCTCCACGATCTGGTTGCTCTGGGTAGAGAGCTCATCGGCATCCGGGTCGCGCTCGTAGTTATGCCAGCTGAAATCGCCGTAATAGAATACATGGTAATCCTTGTGCTCCCGGCTCCACAGCATCGCTTTATCCGCTTGCCGGCTCAATACGTTCAGGAACGAGAGCCCCTTCAAGATTTGGCTGATGCCGACCGTGCATGGTATCTTTAAATACTTGACGATATGGTGATGCATGCTTCTGCCGATCATCTCCAGCTGATGAATCCGCCCGGCCTGCAGCTCGGCGTATTCCTCATCGCTCCACTGGACGATCACATGGATGTTCCGGTTCCGGCCGTAGAAGACATCGGCATGCCATTGCTGATCCAGCAGCTCCTTGACGATGTTCAAGGCCGCATATTGCAGCAGCCGGGCATCCTGCTCCGAATAGCGTGCATCCTCCGCTTCGCTTAAAGCTAGGCGGATTTTGATCACCGAGAAATACGGGCCTTTCAAGCCCAGATGTTCATAATACGCGGTCTTCGGGTGAGGCTCCTCCAATCGATCCACAGGCGCCTCCAGCAATTGGTTGAGCGGCTCGCTGTGTGCTGGCCCAGGCTCCTCCATCCGAAAGTCCTCATGCCCGGCGGACAGCACCTCTTCCGTTCGAGGCAACGGCTTATCCATCTTCAGCAGCACACTCCGGACCGAGTCAAGAAACTGCTCGCTGTTCAGCGGCTTGATCAGATAGTCTTTGGCGCCGAGCCGGATCGCCATCTGGGCATACTGAAACGTCTCATGGGCGGAGATAATGATCGCCTGCACCCAAGGCTTTGCCATTTTCGCCTGATGCATCAGTTCAATCCCGGATAGCTCGCCCATCTGGATGTCGGTAATCAGCAGATCGACATCTTCCATACGAATATAATCCAGCGCCTCTTCTCCGCTGGCAGCCGTCATAATCTGACCGATGCCAAGTCCGGATGCTCGCAGCAGCCCGGCCAGCCCTCTGCATATGAGCGGCTCATCATCCACGACTAAAATGTTGTACATCGCTATCGTCTCCTCCTTTAATCGCTCTGGCGAATCACCCGCAGCCTCACCGTCACCATCGTGCCTCCTCCAGGCCGCTTGGCATACGTGAGCCCGTATTCCGGGCCATAATGAAGCTGCAGCCGCTGATGAATATTGCGAATGCCATAACCCGATGACGGATTCGGCGATTCATCGTTCAGCACCTTGGCAATCGCCTCGTAATCCACCGTTTTAAATCCGTTGTCGGATATGCGAACATACAGCGCTCCTTGTTTCTCCTCGGCGCTGATCCGGATTTCCCCGTCCTCGCCCATATTTTTAATGCCATGGATAATGGCGTTCTCTATTAATGGCTGAAGCGTAATTTTCGGAATCATCACATCGAGCAGCGCAGCGGGAATGTCCGACTCCACGCGGAAGGCGTAATCATGCCGGTTCTGCTGCAGCTTGATATAGGCTGTCGCATGCTGAAGCTCCTCCTCCAGCGTAATCAGCTCGCGGCCGCGGCTCAGACTGATTTTCATCAGTTTCGACAGATCCTTGATCATTTCCGCCGAGGCGGTGTTTCCTTCCATTACGCTTTTCCAGTAAATGCTCTCCAGTGTGTTGTACAGCAAATGCGGGTTGATCTGCTGGTATAATAGCGCGAGCTGGGTCTCCTTCTGTTTAAGCTCCATCAAATATTGATCACGAATCAGATCATTCAGCCTTCGCGCCATATCATAGGTGGTGGAGATGAGCACACTCACCTCGTCGCTGCGCTTTCGGCTTGGGGGTTCAGGCACGATGCTTCCCGGCTCGTAGCGGCGCACGAAATGGACCAGCTTCTGCAGCGGGGCCATCAGGGAGCGCCAGAAATACAGAATGATGATCAGGCCAACCACAAAATAAGCGACCGAGATCAGAAGAATGACCTGCTTCATCTCATCCTGCTGCTGCAGCAGCGCCTTGACCGGCACCTTGTACACGAGCTTCTGCTGAAGCACGTAGTTGTAATCGGCAACATAGATGAAATCCTTCGTGATCGCATCCTTCACGCCGATCGCAGAGCTGCCCGGATCCAGCTCCGGCGGCAGCGCAAGATAACCTTCCTCCCCGGGCACGGTCGATGTGAGGATCAAATTGTTCCAATCGGTAAAATATAGCTCTCCTTCCGGCAATGATACCGTTTTCAAAGATTCCTCGATTTTCGCCTCGACATTTGAGACGGCCAGTACGCCGATCGTGCCGTCTTTATAAATATTGTTGACTGCCCGAAGATACAGCAGCGTATTCGTTTCCTCCGGTGCCTGGACCGACGGGGAGTAATAATCAGTGAGCCTCAAGTACCCTTTTCCCTTGCGGGCCACTGCCTCATCGAACCATTCCGGCTTTTGCAACTCATCGGAAAAGAAATATACACCCGATTTCAACGGATCGGGATAATACGGGGCAAAAAAATACGCATTATCCGGGTCATACACGTAAAGCGAGTAGTACAGCGGTTCCCTTTCATCCGATTCCTGGGAGTATGTATTCAGCATCACTTCGATTTTCTCATAATGTTTGACCCGGGTCAGAACATCTTCCTCCCCGATCGTGCTGAGCTGTTGTATGAACTCGTTCTGCACCACGGTGGAAGTTACTTTGTTAATCGTCTCAATGTCCCTGCTGATCAGCTTGAAGTTCTGCTGGTTCAGCTCGATGTAGGCATTGGTCACATGACGCTTCAATATTTGCCCGGCCGTACTGTTGCCATAGCTGTTTAGAATGAACAGCGGAATGACAAGCACAAGAAACAGCAGGACGAGCTGCTGCTTGACATTCATTTGGGTTAACGGGTTTCGAAACTTCATTCGCCACCTCCGGCTTATTCTCAATATATCAGTTCCTAAATAAGCCCTGTATGTGCATTTCTACGATGATTATGAGCATTTCCACACACCGCTGCAGTGCGATCACCTCATCCTGCACCTCCTGATGACCCGTATATCGGTTCATTCATTAGCTTCATTCTACTTCCTCCGGCGTTTTTTGCCAAAACGGCGATTTGATCCCTTAGCTCATCGGCAACAGCACCCTGCTCCGCGGATCAAGATCCCTTCTGCATCTTCACTGCATGCGAAAAAGCCGCGATTCCTCGCGGCTGACATGAATCTGCGCACCGCCTGCAGCGGTGAAGCTGGAGTTATGCATCGGTTACAGTTCCTTCACCGTCCATAAAGCGAATGATCCTCTCCACATATAAATCCATGTCGGTGATCAGGCTAAGATGACCGCCTTGCCTGATTTCCAGATGAGCGGCTCCATGATACCGCAATACTACCGCCAATACTCCGGCTGCAATCTGATCCATCGAGGCGGCTTCCCCATAGTAAAATGATATGACCGTATACCGCTGTGCAAGCTCAAGCATATGCAGGAAAAAAGCTTCTCCGTTGCCGATCGCGCCAGGCAGCAATATCAAGGCAGGTTCATGGCTTCCACCGATATGGTAGCTGATTCGAATGCCACTGTGCACGAACGTTGATTTGCACAAGTTCTCGCAATGAGCCGCAATCCTATTCTCCGCTCTGATGCTATTCTTCCTCCATCAATTGCCGCAACTTCGCCTCTGTATTCGTATCCGGCGCAGGGGTGTAAATGCTGCAGCGCAGGTCAGCATCGCCATATACTTTCAGTGAGGTCAGCTCATACACCATCTTCCCGGCCTTCGCATGCCGAAATTCCAGATGCACTTCCGGCGCATAGCTGACCTGGCTTTGTTCCCACATCTGCTTGAAATCCGGGTGCTGCCGCTTCATTTCCTCCAAAAAATGATCATACCACTCATCATCCACATATTGACCGTAATACGTGCGAAACATTGCCAGAAAACCGCTGGCAAACTGCTCCCAGTTCACAGCCAGCCGCCGAAACTCCCGGCGTGTGAACAGCAACCGAATGATGTTCCGCTCTTCCGGCGGGATCTGGTCAAAATCGAGGAACACTATCGAGGCCGCGCGGTTCCAGCCTACAATATTGCACATTCGGTCCGAAATCATGACCGGACAGAGCCTCAGCTCGCTCATAATTTTTTGCAGGGACGGACTGAGCTGGACCTCGCCCTGACGAACGGGGTAAGCAGCGCCGCTGTCCCCGCTGTCCATGGCCAGCGAATACAGATAACGCCGCTCATCGGCATTGAGCTGCAGCGCCTTGGCTACATTGTCCAGCACCGATGACGATACCTGGATATCACGGCCTTGCTCCAGCCAGGTGTACCAGGTGGTGCTCACTCCAGCCAGCTGAGCAACCTCCTCCCGGCGCAGTCCCGGCGTTCGCCGCCGCGCACCGGGAGGGAGCCCGGCTGCTTCTGGCGAGATTTTCGCCCGCTGCCCTTTAAGAAAGTCTGACAATGCCTGTCTTCGAATTAACATATGACGACGCGTAGGGGACTCCATGCGCGCACCTCCCTTTAGTACCTGGATTTAGTACCAAGCCTAAACTATCATAATTTATACTAGGATAAACGGTATCTTGTAATAGGATAGATCTAGTGACATTATAGCCTTATATTCTCCAATATAGAAGATAAACAAGGAGGCTGACGTTCTCATGGAAAGAGTTGTCATTACCGGCATGGGCATCATTTCACCGCTCGGCAACGATGTAGAAACATTCTGGACCCGACTGTCCAGAGGCGAGTCGGGCATTTCACTTATAGATACTTTGGACACGACCAGGCATAAAGTTAAAATCGCGGGCTCCGTCTCCGCATTTGATGCGAACGAACGCTTCGGCGCGAAGGAAGCCCGGCGCATGGACCGTTTCTGTCAGTTTGCGCTGGCTGCAGCCGATGAGGCGGTCACCCGTTCCGGACTGGACCTGAACCAGGTGAACAAGGAGCGGATGGGCGTATATGTTGGGTCCGGCATCGGCGGCATACAGACGCTCATCTCCCAGACGGAGACCTTGTCCGCACGGGGGCCGGAACGGATCAGCCCTACACTCGTCCCGATGATGATCCCGAACATGGCCGCTGCCCTGATCAGCATCACCTACGGTACGCGCGGGCCTACGCTGGCTCCGGTAACCGCCTGCTCCATCGGCAATACCGCCATCGGCGAAGCTTTTTTTCACATTCAGGCCGGGCGATCCGACGTGATTATTGCGGGCGGAACCGAGGCTGCGCTTACCGACATTTCGCTCGCCAGCTTCGCGAATGCAACAGCCCTCTCCACTCGCGCTTGTGCGCCTTCGGAGGCGAGCCGTCCATTCGATCGGGATCGGGACGGCTTCGTCATGGCCGAAGGAGCGGGCATCCTGGTCCTTGAATCGCTCTCCCATGCGCTGAAGCGCGGTGCTCCTATCCTGGCTGAGGTCATCGGCTATGGAGCAAGCTCGGATGCCTACCATATGGTGGCTACCCCGGCAGACGGTCAAGGGGCCGCGCTGGCCATGCAGGCCGCGCTGGCAGAAGCCGGGCTCGCTCCGGCCGATATTGATGTCATTAGCGCTCATGCGACAAGCACCATCGTTGGCGACCGGTCAGAGACAGCTGCGATCAAGCAGGTATTCGGCGATCATGCCTACCGTGTCCCGGTGACGGCCAACAAGTCGATGACCGGGCATATGCTCGGCGCATCCGGCGGAGCCGAGGCGATTGCTCTTGTTAAAATGCTGGAGCAAGGACTTATTCCGCCAACGATCAATCTGAATCATCCTGACCCGGAATGCGACCTCGATTATGTCCCGAATACGGCCCGTTATTCGGATTTGCGAATCGGAATTTCCAATTCGTTCGGATTTGGCGGACATAATTCGGCCATTGTATTGAAGCGTTTCGAACACGACGGAAAGTGACCTTTATACAAGAAGAAGCCCCCGGGGAGCCGGGGGCTTCTCTTGATCCTGTTACGAACTCCGATACAGCCAGCCTTCAGGAGTTTCAGTCACATCGGCGGATATCTCATACTTTTACTTTTCGCCTATTTCTCTAAACCGTTCCATCACATTGTCATCCAGCAATCCCTGATATCAGGTGCTTCGCCTAGACGAGCAGATTGATCACGGAAATCATCCGTATATTCCAGAGCCTTCGGTTAATAATTAAGATATTTTCTTCGATTATTTGCGATAAGATAATGAGGGTAAGGGATTACAAGTGCAATAAAAAGAGGAGGATGGAACAATGAAACTGTTGGCTATTACCTCAAGTCCCAACGGGATTGCACATACGTATATGGCGGCGGAAAACCTGCAGAAAGCCGCTGACAAGCTCGGCATTACGATAAAGGTGGAGACACAAGGCTCCATCGGTGTGGAAAACCAGTTTACCGAAGAGGATATCCGCGAGGCTGACGGCATTATCATCGCAGCAGACAAGACGGTGGATAAGAGCCGCTTCATCGGCAAAAGGCTGCTCGTCACCGGGGTGCAGGAAGGAATTCGCCAGCCCGAAGCGCTGATCAACACCATGATCCGCGGCGAAGCACCTGTGTATCAGGGGCACAGCGAAGAAGATGTGCCAGCCGAGAAGGCTGCCGCTTCCGGAAAACCGCAAAATTCGTTCTATCGCCACCTGATGAGCGGCGTATCCTACATGATCCCGTTTATCGTTGTCGGCGGACTGTTGATTGCCATCGCATTATCGATTGGCGGCGAGCCGACACCCGGCGGGCTGCAAATTCCAGAAGACTCGTTCTGGAAAACCATCGAACAGCTGGGCGCTGCAGCCTTTACGTTCATGGTGCCTGTTCTGGCCGGCTTCATCGCCTTCAGCATCGCCGACCGTCCGGGTCTGGCTCCGGGCATCATCGGCGGTTACATCGCGGCCAATGGCAGTTTCTACGGCAGTGAGGCTGGTGCCGGCTTCATCGGCGGAATTATCGCCGGTTTCCTGGCGGGATATGTAGCGCTGTGGATCAAGAACTGGAAGGTGCCGAAAGTTATCCACCCGATCATGCCTATCATTATTATACCGGTATTGGCTTCCTTGATCGTCGGCCTGGCGTTCATATATTTGCTGGGCGGACCGGTCGCTCAGGTGTTCGTATCACTGACCAATTGGCTGTCCGGCATGCAAGGCACCAGCTCGATTCTGCTGGCCCTCATCCTCGGCGCCATGATCTCCTTCGATATGGGCGGTCCTGTCAACAAAGTGGCGTTCATGTTTGGTTCCGCCATGATCGCAGAGGGCAATTATGGCATTATGGGGCCGATTGCGGTTGCGATCTGTGTTCCGCCGATTGGTCTGGGACTGGCCACCTTTCTGTTCAAACGCAAGTTCCATGAGACAGAGCGTGAATCCGGCAAGGCTGCCTTCACGATGGGCCTGTTCGGCATTACCGAAGGCGCGATTCCGTTTGCTTCACAGGACCCGCTGCGTGTCATCCCGAGCATTATGGTCGGCTCGATGGCCGGATCCGTCATCGCGATGCTCGGCGGCGTTGGCGACCGGGTGGCTCACGGCGGCCCGATTGTAGCCGTTCTTGGCGCCATCGACAACGTCTTCATGTTCTTCGTCGCTGTCATCGTCGGTGCGATTGTCACCGCCTTGATGATCAAGCTGTTGAAGAAGGACCAGATTGAGCAGCAGCTGGCCGTAGCCGGAGAAAGTATAGGCACGGTCTCCCCTGCCTCGGGGACGCCTGTGCAGACGAACGATTTCAACAACCCCACAGAAGCAGCCGAAGCCTCGGAACTCCCTCGGGCCAACGGGATATCGGAGCAGAAGCAGCGGCCCATTCGCAAGCTGACCGATATCATCAGTCTGGATTTGATTGATACTTCCTTGTCCGCCTCCACGCGCGATGGAGTCATTGATGAAATGATCAGCAAGCTGGAAGCCCAAGAAGTGCTGACCTCCGGCGCAGCGTTCCGAGAGGCGATTATGCGTCGCGAGCAGGAAAGCTCGACGGGCATCGGGATGAATGTCGCCGTTCCGCATGGAAAATCAGATGCCGTGCTCAGTCCTCGCGTCGCCTTCGGCATAAGTCGTGAAGGGGTCGACTGGAACAGTGCTGATGGCACGCCAGCCAAGCTGATCTTTATGATTGCCGTTCCCGCAGAGAACAAGGGCAACGAGCATTTGAAGATTTTGCAGATGCTCTCGCGCAAGCTGATGGATGACAGCTTCCGCGACCAGTTGCTCCATGCAGAAACCAAGCAAGAAGTGATTGGACTGCTGGAGCAGATTCAATAAAGACCAAGCCCCCAGGCCATTCAAGGCCTGGGGGATTACTCCATTCCAGGACGGCGGACCGTTTCCTTAAGACGCTCCCGCGCTCCCCCAAGTTTAAACACAAAGATGCCGGCCACAAACACCAGAACGCCGATTAGCTGATGAAGCGTGAATGGCACCTGTTGAAGCCCCAGCCATCCCCTCGTATCAAACAGCAGCGCAAGCCCGAGCTGTGAGGTCATTGTGATCGCTACAGCAAACGTCGGTCCGAGCAGCCTCATTCCCTGCACCATACAGGTAACGACCCCGACACCGATCAGACCGCTGAACCAGAACCAGGTCTGCATATGAGGCAGAAATCCGGTCATGCCCTCTCGATCCGCAAACATTCCGATCATGAATGAAGCAGCAAAGCCCAATCCAAGCACCAGCGTCGTCGTTGTCCACGTCCCCGTATGCCTGTTCACTTTCGTATTGAACACATTTTGCAGGCCGACCAGTGAGCCGGCGATCAGCGCCAAGAACAATCCCAACACCATCTAAGGTCCCTCTTTTCTATTCATAAATATTCCGGCTGACCAGCCTGCGAAGGCCGTCCCGATCGGTCACCACGATGCCGCTGCGGCTTCGCTCGACCCAGCCATGCGCGGTGAATTTGCGCAGCACCCGGTTCAGATGCCTGTAGCTGGTGCCGATCAGATTCGCGGCGTCGGCAAGATCGGCCGTGCTAAGACTGCCCCGGAACTGGCTATCGCCCTCGTCAAATGAAACGGACAACAGATAGCTCGCCAGTCTGATCTCAACCGGATATAGCAGATTGAAGCTCATCGAGGTTGATTTCGTGTAGAACTTATTCGTAATGATGTCCAGCAGAAAATGCAGCAGTGGAGAATGATCGCCTCCATATTTTCGCAGCCAGCGATATTCGACGCCAATCATATGAACCGGCGATACCGCCTCCACCGTGTTGATGATCTCACCAGCCCGGATATATTCAACGTCGCCAACGACCTCCAGCGGATTCTGGAAGGTGACGATCAGCGTCCGTCCCTCCGGGGAGGTGTTGTAGATTTTCAGTTTCCCTTTAACGAGCACATACAATGCAGTGGCCGGTTCGCCTTGCGTGCATATCAGCTCTCCCTGGTCACAACTGTACAGCTTTAAATAAGGGGTCAGCGCCTCGGTAAACACCTCACCCAATCCGTACTTGTCCATATAGTGCTGGAACTGCTTGCGATCCGCGATTTCTTTCATGGCTGCCCCCTTCTCCTATCCATCAGCTGCTCCCAAGAACCATTATTCCACTGCACTTAAAGTTTCAATATGACGACACCCGCGATCATCAATCCGATACCGATAAATTGCGGCAGCCGCATTCGCTTCTGCTTCACACCGAACCAGCCAAAGCTGTCAATCAGAAACGTCATCAGCAGCTGCGCAATCAATACCACCGCCATCGATAGCGTAACACCGACCTTCTGTATTGCCGTCACATTCGCAAAAATAATGATCGCGGCCAGCGCACCGCCGCTTAAATAAAGCGGGGAGACCTGCGCAAGCTGACTTCTGTTTCCGTCACGGATCATGATCCAGATCACGAACGCAGCTACAAAAACGACAAACTGGGTTAGCGCCGCAGCCGGCCATGTGCCGATATCTGCACTGATCCGTGTATTGGCGACGCCCTGAACCGTTATAAAAGCCCCTGCCAAAAAAGCAAACAGCAACCCTTTCATAATCTCTCTCCTTGTTCCTTCCGACTTGCTTCCTGTTTCATGTCAATTTCTAATTAAAGATGAACTTCATCCGTTTGGAAAGGACATATGTCCTGAATGACGCACCTCTGATGATAAACAGCCTTATGGACTGCGTTATAGTCAGGTTGTCGCAACTCCTTGTCCCGTATAAAATAATAGCAGATTCAAGACATCTGAACAGGAGGCGCGCCATGCGGCTGGACATGAAGACATTAACGGAATGGAGCGAGGCGTGGTGGGATAAGCTTGGCCCCATCTACCAGGAGGCCTTTACACACGGAGCCAAGCCGGAACGCGTGCTGCGGAGCATGCTGGAGCGCGGGATTGCCTGCTTGCATGCCGGAATGGTCGGGGACGAGGCCATTGCCATGGCCGTGAGCGGATTTCGCGGCAAGTTGGGCAACAGGCGGCTCATCCTCGACTATATGGCTGTCCGTGACACATGGCGGGGAAAAGGTTTCGGCACACGCTTTTTCATGCACATTCGCGACTGGGCTGTACGCGAGCATCAAGTTAAAGCCATGATCATCGAAGCGGAAGCAATGGATACGGAAACAAATCGGAACCGCCTGGCTTTCTGGCATCATTGCGGTTTCATCGAAACCCCTTATGTGCATCAGTACATCTGGGTTCCGGAGCCCTATCGCGCGCTGGCACTGCCGCTGTCCCCTGATTTTCGCATCACGGACGACGGGCGTTCCCTGTTTCACGATATTACTTCGTTTCATCAGCAATCCTTTCGGAACCCTTCGTAAGAGGGCTTCAACATTAATAACCCGGAGGAGCGGTCAAGCCACCCTCCGGGTTATTCGCTTTCTCACAATGACTATTCTTCGGATGAAGAGAGAATGTGAAGGTCTCCTCCAGGAACAATTCGGCAATCATCAGGTAGCGCCACAGCATTCATATTCGTCTTGCTCCTTCCCCGATTACTTTAACGGCTCCAATCTGTACGTTAGTCCCGGCGCTGTTGAGAAAGCGCAGTACCCCTGTTCATCCGGCGTGATTTCGAACCTTTCATCCTTGCAGTACACGGCATAACTTATCCCGCTGCCGCTCGTGTCGATGATGCATCGGTTCCCGAGATTCGAGTATATGCGAGCTTCGATCAACGAGCCGGATGCCCAGCGAATATCCACTTCAAAGCCGCCTCTGGCGCGAAGACCGCGCACCACCCCTTCCCGCCACCCGTCCGGAAGCGCAGGCAGCAGCTTCATCGCAGGGCGATGCGATTGGAGCAGCATTTCGGCAATGCCGGCCGAGGCGGCAAAATTGCCGTCAATCTGGAACGGCGGATGCGCGCCCAGGAGGCTTGCATAGACCCCCCCATAGTTATAGCGCTCTCCCTCCCCGTCTTTGACCAGTCGCAGCATGTTCTTAAGCAGCTGATAAGCCCGATTCCCGTCGCCAAAGCGGCTCCAGAGCGCAACTCGCCAGCCGAGGCTCCAGCCGGTGCTTTCATCCCCGCGCCGCTGCAGCGTCACCCTCGCTGCCTCGAACCATTCAGGCGTCTCTTCAGCGGTCAGCTGCCGCCCCGGGTATACCCCCACCAGATGGGAGGTGTGCCGGTGAAACGGATCCTCGTCTTCAAAGTCCGCTGCCCATTCCTGCAGCTGGCCGTAACGCCCGATCTGCGGCGGAAACAGTCGTTCCCGGGTGCTGCTCAGCTCTCGTCGGAAATCATCATCCATGCCGAGGATGTTGCTGGCCTCGATCGTGTTGGTGAACAGCTCCCAGATCAGACTCAAATCCATTGTTGCCCCTTCACTGATCGCATAAGTTCCGTCAGCCGTGCGGAATTTATGCTCCGGCGATGTAGACGGGGATGTCGTCAAATAGCCATCCGGCCCTTCAATGAGCCAGTCCAGGGCGAACAGACAAGATTCTTTCAGAATAGGGTAGGCTTCATCCCGCAAGTACTGCAGATCTCCGCCAAACGTATAGTGCTCCCACAGATGCTGGGTCAGCCAGATGCCGCCCATCTGCCACAATGCCCAGGTGGGATCACCGTCCCCGTAATTGCCCACGGGCGCAGTCTGCCCCCATAGATCGGTGTTATGATGAGCGACCCAACCTCTGGCTCCGTAATGAACCGCGGCGGTTACGGCACCATTCTGGGCCAGATTGCCGATCATATCGAGCATCGGGCGATGACATTCAGCCAGATTGCAGACTTCGGCCGGCCAATAGTTCATCTCTGCATTGATGTTCAGTGTCCAGTTGCTGCTCCACGGCGGGCGTATGGACGCATTCCATATGCCCTGCAGATTCGCTGCCTGCGTGCCGGGACGCGAGCTGGAGATGAGAAGATATCGCCCATAGTGGAACAGCAGCTCCACCAGCCCCGGATCCGAAGCCCCGTACTGCACAATGCGCTCTTCCGTGTCCATTTCAGCGCTGCCGGCCACGCTGTCCCCGAGCCGCAGATCGACACGGTCAAACAGACGGCGGTAATCCTGCATATGCCGCTCAAGCAGCTGTGAATAGTCATGCTGCAGCGCCGCTGCCAGATGCCGCTCACAAGCAGCTGTTGCAACGTCCGGGCCGGCAGGCATCTTGTCATAGCCGCTGAAGCTGGTCGCCGCACTGATAACCAGAACCGCTTCGGTCGCTCCATACACATGGATGCCTCCGGCATCGGCATAGACCTGACCGTCCGTGCTTGCGACATGCAGCTGTCCTTCAAATGCCATTCCCTTGCCCGGTCCGGAATCCGCATACCGAACCGGCTTGTCGGCTGACACGTAGCTTGGTTCCACACGTGCAGGCGCATGTCCGCGTATCTTGCAGGCCTGATCCTCCATCAGCAGAACATGACGGAGCTGGCTCTCCAGCCGCGCATGGACATCCAGCGCTCCAGGTACACTGGCACGCAGCTTCAGCACAATCAGCTGATCCGGGAATGATGCAAACATCTCGCGAACATAAGCAACCTGACCGACACTGTACTCGGTCCGATGAACAGCGCGCGTAAGATCCAGTGTGCGCCGGTAGGAATGGAAGATCGGGCCATGATCAAAGCTCAGACGCAGATCGCCAAGCGGCATATAGGATTCCGTGTAGGGCCCCAGCATCTTCCGGCCCAGCTGGTCCGCTTCGGCATAACGCCCCTCCCGCGTAAGCTGCCGAATAACCGGGAGAACCTCCCGTGCAGCCGGATTGTTCCAGTCCCTCGGATATCCCGACCATAGCGTATCCTCGTTCAAGCTAATCGTCTCCCGCTCCACGCCGCCGTAGATCATCGCACCCAGACGGCCGTTGCCGATCGGCAGCGCTTCGGTCCATACCGAGGCGGGTTTGCCGTACATCAGTTTTTTGTTCTCTTGCATGCTTAACTACCTCCGTTTCTCTTTCAGTAGATGGAATTGAATTGCCTTGTTTTCTCTTGCGATGTCTAAATATCAGATCCATGATTAACCATCTGGTCGATGGACCATGTCCAGATCTTGCATGTAAAAGAGCCCGTTGTCGCTAATGTCAACGTTCCGGCATGTTTCTACCGTGATCAGCCCAAGCGACTCCAGCGTCCCGGTCCGGCTTCCCGTCACGTCCACCTCATTGCCCTGAAATACCAGCCCTTCCGTCCCATGCACTGACAGCAGAAGTGCTGCTGTACCCTCGAACCGATTCCCCTCGATGCGAATATTGCGATGCACCGGATCAGCACCGGAGCCCGCCTCGTTCTCGGGCGCAATTCGAATGACCGGATGCCCCGCACCGCCGCAGCCAATAAACACGTGGTCTGCAATGAGCATATTTCGAACGGCACCCGACTCATACCAAGAATTGGCGTCGCCTGCAACCAGAATGGCGCTCATGGTCATCTGTTCAAACCGGTTGCCGCGAATGATCGTTTCAACAATCTGGACTCCCCCCTTTTTTCTTGATAGCGCTATCATTTTTGGCCAATCCGGTTTTCTATATAGGTTCCATGTTACTGGATGTGCCACTTTTTGAATAGGTACCTTTTTGAGCGGAGGGTACATTTCGTATGATTCCAGGGCTGCTCAACGGCTTGAATACGGCAATTTCAAGAAGCCGCATATATGAAGCCTGCAATCATCCTCGCCTTTATGCATCCGGGTAGGCATGCGGTGCTAGTGCTGACAGGCTCCATCTATGGTTGCGGTCACTTTCTCACGTCCGTGCTCGCCACCGATCCGGATATCACGCAGAAAAGCAGCTCAAAATGAGCTGCTTATGTCATCATTCATTGCTTTCCAGTTCACCTTCAAGCTCCAAATACCGCTCGTGCAGCATCTGCAACTCTTCATCTGAAGCCTGCCAGTATTGGCGTTGATGGCTCTCCAGCAAAGTCTCCAGCATGCTGTGATAAGCCCAGCGATTATTGTCCCGCATCTGCTTGCTGCGCTGTTCATCAGCCACGTATTCCTTGTGAACCGCTGAGAAAATCCAGGAATCCACTTCATGGGTTGTCGCCGCCAGACCCAGCAGGTTTTCGATGCGATCCGCGATTTTCTGCGCGCCATGATAATCATGCTTCAGCAAGCCGTCCATCCATTTGGGATTCAGCAGCCGGGTGCGAACCCCGCGCTGCACCGACTTCCGCACTTCCTCGGTCAATGCCCGCTCACCCGTCGAATCGGTGATGTATATCGCTGCTTTTGTCCCTTTGGCGATCTCTACCGATTTGGCCAATCCTCCGAAGAACTCGTAATAGTGGTCCAAATCCGTAACTTCGTGCTCGTGATTGCTGCGGATTTGCGAAACAATATCCACCGCAGCCAGATTCGCCTTGTAGAGGTCATACATGTCTTCGCCCCTGTACTTCGAGCTGTATACATGCTTCAGACTGCTCATAAAGGCCTCGCCCAGCTGGCTTTCATCCTCCCACTGCTTCGTCTCGATGAGCTTGGTGACCGATGTGCCGTACTCCCCTTCGGCAGGTCCATATATGCGTGCGCATGCCAGATCCCATGCTTCGTTATGTCCTGCGCCAGCCAAGCGAAGCTGTTCATACAGCTTCACCGAGTGTCGCTTGAACAGATTCTGGTCCATTGGCTCATCCAGCTCGGAAATGTCTTGAAAAATCCGATGCAGCATAATCATCTGCTCAGGGAACATATCCCGGAAGAAACCGCAAATATGTACGATGACATTCAGCCGCGGCCTATTCAGCTCTGCCAGGGGAACAATTTCATACGCCATCGGCATCATAGCTCCCCGTTCTTTAATTCTGACGCCGAGATACGCCAGAATCTGGCCCAGCGTCTCGCCTTGTGTTCGCGATGTTTCCAGCCCCCACATCACAAGCGCTGTGGTATCCGGATATTGATGGTGAGACTTATAATACAGTTTCAGTGTATTCTCTGCGATTTTCCATCCACTGGAAGCGGCTGTTTGTGTGGGGATGGCTCTTGGGTCGAACTGCACCAGATTGTACCCTGACGGGAGAACCTCCGGGTTCCGAATATAATCTCCGGCAAGGCGTACCGGCACATACTTCCCATCGAGCGCTGACAAGAGCTGCTGGATTTCCTGCTCTGCATTTGTGGAATGGTACGCCGCCATCCCTTTCTCCCATAGTTCCTGCCAGCGTGCCTGAAGCTCCTCGTTTAGCCCGCCGGGGGCATCCGGAATACTGGACGTTTGCATGAAGGACCGCACGGCTTGCTCGACATGCTCATCCACCGTTCGCAGCTTATCAATATGCTGCCCATCCAGCAGTTGATCATAATCCCAGCCGAGTGTCGTGGCATAGATTCGCTGCAAGGAGCCAAGCGCACGGTTATCATGGCTTAAGATCATTCTCATATGACCTGCCGCCTGCTCGTGGGTATAGCCCTCACCCAGAACATGCAGTCCTTCGGGGATCAAGGATCTTCGCATTCGGTACAATTCGCTTTCGATCTGCTCCAGATCATCGGCTTCAAGCGACAGCGCTTCAGCCTGCTCCTGCAGCCTTCTCCACAGCCCCGGAAGCCGCGCCGGATTCAGCCGCTCCGCTTCCCTGTATTCGTGCAGCAGCCCTTCAAGCGCTGCATATTCCCCATACAGGCCGCTAGCTGTAAATGGCGGGGATTGATAGCCGAGAAGGACAGCATGGGTTCTTCGTTTTGCAATCATCGCCTCCGAAGGATTCCCGACATAATAGGCATAAAAGTGAGGAAGATCCGAAATCATGGCATCCGGCACACAGTCTCCGGACATGCCGCTCTCCTTGCCTGCCATAAACTCAATCGTGCCATGGGTCCCGACATGCAGGATGGCATCCGCCTTGAACTCGTCCCGGATATACTGGTAAAAGGCCAAATACTGATGGTGCGGCAGCAGGCTTTTATCATGGTAGGCCGCTTCGGGATTTTCATGCACGCCCCGGCTCGGCTGCAGTCCGATAAACAAATTCCCGCTGATCAGACCAGGGATTTTGAACGCCTCGTTCTCGATCGTCATTATGCTTCCCGGCGCCTCTCCCCACTGCTCACGAAGCTCATCTTCTCGTTTGGCAAATACCTGGTTATTCTTCACATACTGATCGGTGCTGATCCTGGGAAGAGATTCAGACCAGCGCTCATCCGCCCAGTCACCGGAATTGATCAGCCCTTCCCGAAGGAAGCGCTCCTTTAATTCTGCACCGGTAAATGTATCGGTCTCGTAGCCATGCGCTTTCAGTGCGGCTGTCAACCTGGAGATCGACTCGAATGTATCTAACAATGAGGCTTGAAAAAGATTCCCTTCTCCCGGCGGATAATTGTATCCGATAATAGCAATTCGTTTCTCCGATTGCGGCTTGCTGCGCAGCGCCAAATACCGCCGGATCCGGCTGACCAATCGGTGTGCCCGCTCTTCGATCAGCTGCAGCTCCTTGGTATGCAGCTGCATCTCCTCATCATAGTCACGCGTGCTCAAGGCAGCAACCGGCAGTGTATCTATGCTCCCGTCGAGCTCAGGCAGCATCATCTGCACGAGGAATTCGGAAGGGGTCAGGCCTTGGGCGGATAGTTCCCAGTCGGAACGTTCCCTGCGTGTCAGGAAAAAGGGATGCAGCATCGGCGCCTCCAGCTCTTTTAACATGGACAACATTTCTTCGCTCTTGCCCCCGGTAGGCCCTGCCCCCAGCCGGAATGGCACAAAATTGACGATCAGGTCCACCTTGTTGCCAGAGGTCCCGCCGTGCATGAGCAAATCCTTCAACCTCTTCGGGTCCACGCGGACGAGGGAAGCGAATGCAACGGGCAGAACATTGGCGAAGGGCCGGATGTCCTGTATGATGCTGCCTACAATGTCACCTGTATGGAGCGGATAGCTGTAGCCCATGAACAGCACGGCTACCGTCGGCAGTTCTTTCCGGACAGGCACGGTGAGGCGATAGGCCTCTATTGAATCGAAGGGCCGCTTCAGACACGGGTCATAGATGCCTGCCGCTTTAAGTGCAGCGGGCGGCTCCACCGCCGGCCAATCCAGCTTTTTCCCTAGCCTAGCTGCAATGTAACCGAGCATATGCTGCATATTATGGATGCCTGCATGTCTCCAGTATTCAACAAGCGATCGGTAGCATTCGAGATCCTCTCGGCACTCAGCCTGATCGGCAGAAGCGTGCGGCTTTCCGTGTTGGTGCTTGCCGGCAATGTCATCGTAACGCAATGAGCCTAACCGGAACAGCTCCTGAATCCCTTCCGCATTCCCCCCTACAATGACCTGCTCCGTATCGAGAGCTGCGCATATTCTATGGAGACGAGACAGGGTCTGAGCAGGCGTGCCGTGCGGATCATGAATAATAAACTCGGCCTCCTCGGCCCTAGCTTTCACCCGCTCCCATTCTTCCTCCGATAACTCTCCTTCAATATTAAAAATGGATAACGCGATACGACTGCGAAGCGATGTCTCCATGTTGGTATACATCAGCGATAAATCCTTCATGGCCGCATGCGAAGTTGTAAAGATCACGATCTTCAATCTTGTTGCCTCCTTTCTGGATGTGAAGCGGTACCCGGTCATCGCTTGGTCAGACGAACTGCGGTAGCTACGCCTTCCTCGTCCATATTCTCAAGCTTCCTGTATGCAGCACCCAGCGCTTGCGCCAGCTCTTTCGAGCGTCCCAATTTGACAAATCCCTGTTCCGTGTCCAGCACGAGACATGGAATTCCGGAAGCGCGAATAGGCTCGGCAGCACTGAGGCACTCCTTCCAGACGTCGGCATAGGAAGTAAGACCGCTTGGACTTTCATTGGCCCGGCCATCAGTGACAAGAATGATCATCGGCAGCGTGTCATTGTTTCTGCGCTTCTCCAGCTCCAGCGTTTGGTAAGCTTTGACAAGCCCGGCTGTCAGCGGTGTCTTTCCGCCCGTAGGGATGTCCCGCAAATGCTTGGATGCTGCATCAACACTGCGCGTAATCGGGAGCACATACTCGGCTTCTCCTTTTCGAAAGGCAATCATGCCGATATGGTCCCGCTTAACGTAGGCATCCTGAAGGAGGGACAGAATGCCGCCCTTTACAGCGGCCATTCGTTTCCGAGCTGCCATCGAGCCGCTGGCGTCCACCACGAACAGCAGCGAGGCGCCCACGCTGCTTTCTTTTTTCTTCTGACGCAAATCTCCGGGCTCGATTGCGAACGCAAGCCCGTCCCTCTTCTCGCGAATCGTCTGGAAGGGAGCAGCTGCACGAATCGTAGCATCAAAAGCGACATCTGCCTGCACCTTTCGGTGCGGAGTCACAGCACCTACGACACGTCCTTTATTCATGTTGGCATGGGCTCGCCCCCTTTTGCCCAGTCCTCCATCAGCCATCTTCCGCCGAAGATTATAATCCAGGGGCTGAAGCCGGAAACCGTCGTCCGGAAGGATGATCCGGTCTTCTGAAGCGGATAAGCGCTGCCCTTCCTCATCCTCATCCCTGGACGCAGAAGGGTCTGAAGCCGGACTGGATGTGGTTGTCATTCGGCCGGAGCCGCTCGCCGCGTGATCCGGGGAGCCGTCTGGGGAACGTGAATCGCGTGAGGTATCATCCTCCGGCGAATGGCCTGGCTGCTCTGCGGAATCTGGAGCTGCCGGAGAATGGTCTGCAGCACGAGACTCATCAGCTACTGCACTCATGCGATGAGGCAGCACACACTCCGCAATTTCTCGAATGTCGGAAGAAGTGACCTCCCCTCGTTCATCCCAGGCTGCCGCCGCTCTAGCACCTTCAATAAGAGCCAGCTCGGCCCGGGAGCTGGCAATGCCCGCTTCCTTGGCGATGGAAGCCGCCAATTGGAGCATTGACGCCCCCACCTTAATGCGGGGCAGCGTGCGCGCTGCGGCCTCCATTCGTTGCCGAAGCGCTTCATCCTGTGCCCGATACCGGTGTACAAACGCATCCGGATCGCGCTCATATTGAAGCTGACGGCGAATGATCTCGACTCTGGACGTCAAGGATTCGGCTGTATCCAATGCGATGCCATAACCGAAATGGTCCAGAATGGGAGAAGGTATCCCTCCTTCTTCCGCATCCATTGCTGCAAGAAGCATAAAGCGGCTGCTTCGGACGGCAGATATCCCTTCTCTATGCAAATGAATGACACCCATGCTGAAAGCACGAACGATTTCCTTGATGATGGTTTCCGGCAGCAGATTCAGATGATCCGTGAGGAGCAGCTGTCCGTCAGCTTCCGCGAGCAACCCAGGCTGGTGAGTCATCGTTCTGCCTTGTACAATGGCGGCTGCATCCCATGCACCAAGAAGGCGGTCTGCGGTCACATTTGCGGGTACGGATATGCTTCTTCGGGTTCCCAGAAGAGCAGCTGCCCCGCGCAAAAGCAAGCTTTTGCCTGCACCGGGAGAACCGCTGAGAAGAACGCCGCCGCTAGCCGGATTTATGAAATAGAGCAGGATCGCCCGTTTCGCCCTCTCCTGTCCTACTATAGCGCTAAACGGATACACGGGAGCGGCATGCATCAGCTCCTTCGCCTTCATCTTGCCTGTACCGATCCTGCTGAATTTAGTACGCCTTGCAGCTTCTGCTCCATGCCGCCGGCCTCTTCAAACGGCTTCCTCCGCATGCGGTGAGGCAGGACGAGATAAGCGGCTTCCTGCATATGAGCAGGATTGACAGTTTCTTGTCCATGCCAGGCCGCTAGCGTTGCAGCCGTTTTGATCAGGGTGATGTCCGATCGGTGGCCTTCCACCTCTAGGGCGATGCCAATGCTTGCAGCCAGTTCGAGCATATCGTCTGGTATCCGAACCTGATCCAGCCGATTCCGGGCCTGAAGGATCTGGTTCAGCATCTGTTCCTGCTCTAACGCGTATTGCTTTACAAATGCGCCAGGATCACGCTCATAATCCATTCGTCTTCGAATCACCTGCGCGCGCTCCTGAACATCCCGTTCACCGCCAATCTCAACAGAGAGACCAAATCGGTCGAGAAGCTGCGGACGCAGGTCCCCCTCTTCCGGATTCATCGTCCCCACCAAGATGAAGCGAGATGGGTGCGAATAAGAGATGCCTTCCCGCTCCACCGTATTGACTCCCATCGCAGCTGCGTCCAACAGGACATCCACGATATGGTCGTCCAGCAGATTAATTTCATCAATATACAAAATGTGGCCGTCCGCCGCAGCCAGTAATCCGGGCTCAAATTTCTTTTCCCCCGTTTTGATTGCATGCTCAATGTCCAGCGCTCCGACCACACGATCTTCCGTTGCACTGACGGGCAGATTAACGACATTCAGATTAGGTACAAGGCCTGCTAAAGCGCGGACCGTGGTGGACTTGGCTGTTCCTTTCTCACCTCGAATCAGCACGCCTCCTAACCTCGGATTAATGACATTCAGAATGAGTGCCAGCTTCATGCGTGTCTGACCTACAATAGCCGTAAAAGGATATTGCTGCTGTATATGCTCCACTGCGTTCCTCTCCTTATTTCTGTATTAAACCCGTAATCCGGCAGATCGGCTTCCCGTGCTCCGGCGCAGCCTCAATATGTGCCTTCACGCCAAAGACGCGGCCAAGCAGATCTGGTGTCAGCACTTCGGTTGGAGATCCGAAGCCCTCGATCTCTCCTGATCTCATAGCTAGAATATAGTCCGAATAGACTGACGCATGATTCATATCATGCAGCACCATGATCACCGTCATCTTAAATTGTTGATTCAGTTCTCGAACCAATTCTAGAATCTCCAGCTGATGGGCAATATCCAGATACGTGGTCGGCTCATCCAGAAGCAGCAGTTCCGGCTGCTGCGCCAGCGCCATTGCAATCCAGGCCCGCTGTCTCTCTCCGCCTGAGAGCGTGTGCAGCAAACGATCCCCATAAGTGGTTAACCCTGTTGCCTCCAGCGCCCAATCTGCAATCTCCCGATCCTTCGCACTAACGCGGTTCCAATAAGGCTGATGCGGTGTTCTTCCATACCCCACCAACTCCTTGACCGTAACTTCGATCTGCTCTTGGGTTTGAGCCATATATGATAACTGCCTGGCCACTTGCTTACCGCTTAGACTGGACATCGCCTTGCCATCCAGGAGCACCTGACCAGCCGCCGGTTTCAGCTGCCGGGCCAGCGCCTTCAGCAGCGTGCTCTTCCCGCAGCCATTCGGCCCAATGATGCTGTACACCGCCCCCGCCTCAAAGGCGATGTTCAAATGTTGAATAATGATTCTGTCACTATACTTGAGCGATAGACGATCGGTCTCCAAGCGATTCATGCTCTCTTCCTCCTTAACAGATACAGGAAAAAAGGCGCTCCAATCGCCCCCATTATGATTCCAACCGGCAGCTCGATCGGCGAGAACATAATTCTTGCCAGCGTGTCGCAGAACGTCAGCACCGCAGCCCCTAACAGGGCCGAAGATGGGATAAGCATCCGGTAATCAGAGCCGACTAAGAGCTTGGCGATATGTGGAATGACCAGACCGACGAATCCCAGCAAGCCCGCAATGCTGACAGCACTGGCCGCAAGCAGCGTAGCGGTTGCCGTGATCAACAAGCGTGACAGCTCCACCCGGGTCCCCAGATTGCGTGCATTCACATCACCCAGCATCATAATGTTCATTTGCTTGGAGAACATCATCGCCAGACCAAGGCCGATGATCGAATATGGCAGAATGATGGCGAGGTCTGGCCAGCTTTTGGCCGCGAGACCTCCAACCATAAAGATAAGGGCGCCATGTACCCGATCGCTGTAAAAAGTAAGCATTGCCGAGATGCCGGCCCCCAAGAAAGCAGAGACGGCGACGCCCGCCAGAACGATCCTGAGCGGACTGACACCGTCTTTCCAGGCCAGTAAATAGATAATAAAAGCAGCAAGAGTCGCACCAACAAAAGCTGCTGGGGTCAAAAGGTAATCATACTGGGGTACAACGACAAGCAGAAAAATTCCGAATAACCCCGCTCCGCTGGAGACCCCGATAATGTGTGGGTCTGCCAGCTGATTGCGCATGACTCCTTGCAGCAGCGCGCCGGAGACGGCCAGGTTCGCGCCAACAACCATCGCCACCAGTGTCCGCGGCAGACGGATATTCCAGATAATATCCCGATGCATACCAGACAGATCATACTGCAGGATGCTGTTTACGATATCTCGCAGCGGTACCATAACAGCCCCGGTCGAGATGCTGAATAAACATGCTGCCATGGCAGCTGCCGTAAACAGTATCAGCATGGATACACGCCGGATGGACTTATTGAGCATCACCAAAGAGCTCCGGATACACCATGGACGCTAAATACGTCAGAGATTCATCATATTGAAGCCCCGGGTTGGTCAAGAACAGGTCGGACGGAACAAGGATGACACGCTGTTCCCTAACCGCCCTGATGGACGCCCAGGCTGGGTTGCCTTCCAGTTCTTCCTGGATCTTTTGCTCACCAGCAGCCCGCTGCCCATGAATGATGAGAAAGATATAATCGGGGTCCTGCTGGACCAGCGTCTCCATGCTGTATGGTGTCGTTGTCGGACTGTTCGGAGATGGTTCTAGCGTCTCGGCTGCATTGGTCAAGCCGAGCATTTTCGCAATTTCAAGCCCGGTCGTGCCATTCTTCTGAATGGAGATCCCGCCTGGTGTAACATTCAGGTTGATGAAGGTGCGCTTCTCCTTCGGCAATTGAGCCAATACAGCGTCCACCCTCTCGTCCAATGCTTTCAGCTTCTCTGGCAGCTGGTCTTCTGTGCCGGCGATTTTCGCCATCCACTCAGCCTTGGATTTCATGTCCTCATAGCTGGACAGGCTCATCAAAGCGACCGGAATCTCGCTGCTCTCCAGCGCTTGAATCAGATCTTTGTGAAACCGAGTCTGACCGATGACAAGATCCGGCCTTAGCGCCACCACTTGCTCAAGATTGATCTGACTGACTGTACCGACAGAGGTGATCGATTCTGCCTCACCCGGAATGGATACGCCGGTAGCATCCATCCGACCCACTGCCTTGCCGCCAACGGCATATAACAGATCCAAGTACTCGGGTGAGAGGACGACAATACGCTCAGGCTGATGCTGAAGTGTTATGGTGCGGTCTGCCGCATCCTGAAACGTCATGAACGGTCCCTCAGCCGTTGTTGAATCCGATTCGGAGAGCTCCGGAGAAGCTTCATTGTGCGTTTCTGGAGAGCTGTCATTTAATCCCGAAGTGGCTGGGCTTTCACTGCCTCCACATGCCGACATCATGATCGCGAAGCACACGAGAAGTATAATTACGGCTGTGAGGTAAGATTTCTTCTTTTGCTGATGAGTTCGTATAAACATGGACCTGTTCTCCCCCTGAGATGTATGCTTTTAAACCCAAATCACGGATTCTGGCGCACTATAGTGATGTAAAAATTACGATTTAATGCAATGTTTCTTTACCAGCTTGCCTTTTTCACGCCCGGAATGTGCCCTTTATGAGCCAGTTCACGGAACACGATTCGAGACACGCCGAATTTGCTGATGTAACCTCTCGGTCTGCCGCTGACGGCGCATCGATTGTGAAGCCTTGTCGGTGACGAATCCCGGGGAAGCTTTTGCAGGGCGGCATAATCGCCTTGATCGATCAAGGCTCTGCGTTTCGCTGCATACTTAGCTACCAACTGCTGACGTTTCTCCTCTTTCGCTACTTTTGATTTTTTGGCCAATGTAGGGTAACAACTCCTTTTCTTATTTTGATTATTCGTTCAAGGCGGTCTTCAGCGCCTCCAGATTCTGACGCATGATGGAAATGTAGTCGAGATTGGCCGCGATGTCCTCTTGCGTCAATCCTTCGATTGGATTGAGCACGGAAGTCGAAGCGCCGATCTCCGCCGCAATCGCTTCTGCCACTTTAGAGGACACAAGCGTTTCGAAGAAAATGGTCTTCACTTCATGTTCCTTCGCAAATTCAATCACGCTCGCCATTTGGGCAGCGGATGGCTCTTGATCGGGAGACAGACCCGCAATCGGAACTTGAGTCAGGCCATACTCTCTCGCTAAATATCCAAATGCGGAATGCTGGGTAATAAAGTCCTTGCGTTTGGAATCCTTCAAGCCATCCCGAAACTCCTGATCCAGTGCCTCCAGCTTGCTGATGTAAGCGTCAGCGTTTGCTTTGAAAGCTTCCTTATGCTCCGGAGCTGCTGCGGACAATCCTGCTTCGATGTTGCGCACCTGCTCGATCGCCAGAACGGGTGAGAGCCATACATGCGGGTCTAATCCACCATGATCATGGTGATGATGTCCGCTCTCTCCGCCATGGTCATGCTCGTCGTGGCTGTCCTCGCCTTCATGCTCATGGTCATGCGCATGCTCGTCATGGCTGTGCTCACCTTCATGATCATGATCATGCGCGTGCTCCTCATGGCTGTGCTCACCCTCATGGTCATGGTCATGCGCATGCTCGTCATGGCTGTGCTCGCCTTCGTGGTCATGATCATGTGCGTGCTCCTCGTGGCTGTGCTCGCCCTCATGGTCATGATCATGTGCGTGCTCCTCATGGCTGTGCTCACCCTCATGATCATGATCATGACCGTGGTTGTGGGAATGTCCCCCGTCCGGATCTTCAATAATTTCAAGCCCCTTACTTGCCTCAATCACGGTCAGGTCACTGGCGTTGATGCTGCCGAGTACCTGGTCAATCCAGCCTTCCATGCCAGCACCGTTGTATACAAGTACATCTGCTTCTGCAATTCCTGCCATATCCTGAGGAGTCGGCTCCCAATCATGCGGTTCAACGCCCGCTGGAACCAAATTCTCTACCTCTGCCAAATCGCCCGCTACCTGACGGGTGAATTCGTACATCGGGTAGAAGCTTGTTTTAATTTTCAACGGTGAGGATGCGGCTGTAGTCTCTGACGGATGATCGGTAGAAGGATTGTTCCCCTCACTTGCCGATTTACCTGTACCGCAGCCAGCAATCGCCAGCACAGCGGATAAGGATAAAGCGGTGATTGTTCGCTTAAAGCTTTTCATATGCATTGTACCTCCGATATTGATTTAATTTTTGATTGCGATGTTGGATACCAAGCAGTTTCTGGACGATTACTGCTGCAACAAGGAATGCTAATAAAATCAGTGCAATGGTCGCTCCCGGGGGCGTATTTAAATAATAGGAAGCGGTGAGCCCCGAGAAAACACCGCATAGACCAACAGCAACGGCAATCACAGCTGCCGCGAGAAAGCCAGATGCCAGCCGAAGCGCTATGGAGGCGGGCAATACGATCAGCGCCGACACAAGAAGCACCCCCACAATCGGCATGGCAGCCGCTACCGTCATTCCGGTAAAAACAGCAAACATAAATGAGAGCAGCGAGACCGGCGTTCCGGATACGAAAGCCGTCTCCTCATCAAAAGCAAATTGATAGAGCGGTCTACGCAGACCGATGAAAAACAGCACTCCGGCCATAGCGACGATCGCAATCAGCCGAAGCTGGGTATCACTGACGGCAACAATCGAGCCGAAGAGGTAGGCGCTGAAGCTTTTGCTTAGATTAGGGCTAAAGCTCATCAGAACAACCGCAATCGCCAGCCCCGAGGTCAACATAATAGCCACCGGAACCTCGCTATATGTACGGTAAACCCTTCGCAGCTGCTCAATGATCAGTGCCCCCAGAACAGCCACGGCGAACCCGGTTAGAACTGGATTCAGATTCATGAGCGAGCCCAGCGCCACCCCTGCCAGCGACACATGAGAGAGCGTATCCGCCATCAATGCCTGCCGTCTCAGCATCAGGAACAGACCAAGTACAGGACCGATAATGCCGATCAGGCCTCCTGCGATAAAGGCCCGCTGCATGAATTCGTAACCGAGCATTGCCATCCCCCATTCTCCTTTCGCTCCAGGCGGACGATACGATCCACATAGGGATCGATTTCTTCCAAGGAATGGGTGACCATGATCACCGTCTTGCCCTGCTCCTTAACATAACCGCTGAGCAGCCTGTATAGATCCGCACGGCTGGCCGCGTCCAGCCCGGTGGTAGGCTCGTCGAGAATAAGCACATGCGGCTCTTGGGCCAGCGCTCTGGCCATGCATATCCGCTGCTTCTGGCCTCCTGACAATTCCCCGATCCTGCGGTTGCGATACTCCCACATGCCGACTTCCTTCAGGCTCCGTTCCACCATTTCATGATCTCTCGCCGTAAACCGTCGAAACCATCCAAGTCGGTTGTAACGTCCTGAACGGACAAGCTCAATGACTTTACTTGGAAATCCTGCATTAAAAGACGCAACCTGCTGCGGTACGTATCCAACCGACAATTTCGTCCCGTCCTCCAGCACACGCGTAAATCGGGCAGTCCCGCGCCATGGCTTGATTAAGCCGAGCATCAATTTGAGCATCGTCGATTTGGCCGCGCCATTGGGACCCGAGATGGCAGTGAATTGACCGGCATAGATATCCAGCGTCAAATTCTCAATGACCGCTTCATCTCCGTAACCAAACACGACGCCCTGCATGGAAGACAAAATCATCCCTCCTCCCCCTTTCGCAAATTTCAAAACAAACCAACGACATCAACATGTAAAAATTACGATCTAAGCTTAATTTTTAAAGCGACTCTTCTCGTCACTCGCCTATCTAATATCTAAGACGAAGCATGAATCGCATGAACGCTGATTTCCCCGCGGCTGATTGAAGCAGCTTACCGGGTTTCACGGTGCAGCGTATATCTTTTTAAGCGAGGACAATATTTGCGCATTTCCAGACGTTCAGGATGCGTTCTCTTATTCTTGGTTGTTGTGTAATTGCGATCCCCAGTTTCGGTGCATGCCAAAGTAACAATCACTCTCATCTCTGTTCCATCTCCTTTTATTCGTAACCATTACGATTAATATCATGTATGAATATAGGCAATAATCGCTAATCTGTCAACAACTGATTTTCTACAACCATTCAAAATTTCAAATATTCTGGATGCAAACCAAGTGTACTTTCCCAAGCAAAGGATACATGGACGCTCTTCTCGATCGGACAAATACAAAACCGCGCACGGTCCCATGCGCGGTTTCCTTTGGTCGTATTTAATTATTAACTTAACCGAGCCCAAGGATTCGGCTGATCATGCTACTGACATTGATCACATAATCCATAAATTTCGAAACGATGATTGGAAATTTTGAAATTCGCAGGCAGGTCAATAGACTGGTCCATCGGGCAGTAATCAAGAGGCAGCGTTTTCTCACAACTCAGACATATCAAGTGATGATGGTGATGTGTGGAGCAGCAGCCTTTAAATTTCAAGCCGCCATCCAAAAAGTAGTACTGCTCCAGAACCCCCATCTCACTAAGCAGCCGCAAATTCCGATATACGGTATCAAAGCTGACGCTCGGATACTGCTGCTTCATTTTGTCATACACATCTTTTGGGGACAAATACCCTTCATCATCTGTAAAAATCTGGGCCAGCGTTCTCCGCTGGTCGGTGACACGCAGCCCGTTTCTCGACATCGCGTCCGTAATCTGGTGGATTCGTTCGGATTTATTCATCACGTTTAACCCCTTTTCGGTTTCCGTAAGGCATTTCACACCGCTTAAGCAACTCAAATCTGCTTTACTGACAAAAACATTATTTATTATACAATAAACCACATAAGAGTTTAAACTCAAACCGGTGTATGTCCCCTCGTCCTGGCATGGCATGCTTCTGTTCAAGGCTGAAAAAAACAAGCTCATATTCCCCTGGTGATCATTTCTACAAATCGATTGACAGAACAAGAACCTGTCCCGCTTCGGCATACAAAAAAATCCCACCGCATCAACGATTCGGTGAGATTTCCTCAGCAAAGCAGCCCGGCTACGATCCGGTGGATGACTTCACATGGTTTGCTGTCTTGCAACGTACTCATCTCTTAACAGACCATAGTAAATCAGGTCTTCATAATGCTCCCCCTTGCGCGCATGCTGTCTCAGGGTGCCCTCGTACTGCATGCCGATCTTCTCCATGACCCGGCCGGATGCCGGATTTTTGCCAAAATAACGCGCAAAGATCTTATTCAAGTCGAGCTTTTCAAACCCGTATTGGATCATGCCCTTCGCCGCTTCCGTACAATAGCCGTTATTGTTGTACTTTCTGCCGACCCAGTAGGCCAGCTCCCCAAGATTGAAGTTCCGGTGGATGCCGAGGCTGATCGCACCGATAACATATTGTTCTTCCTTATGTACAATCGCCAGCTCAAGGGAGCGCCCGGCGGCAAAGTTGTCCGCATGCGTTCCGATCCATCGTTCAGCCACCCCGTCCCCATAAGGATGAGGAATATACAGTGTCATGTCCGCGATGAACGGATCGCCTGCCAGTTGTTGCACAACCGGGGCGTCCTCCAGCCGGAACGGTCGCAGCAGCAGTCGGTCTAACGGAATGGTTGGCAATGGTCTCATCGTTACTCTCTCCCTTTGTCTGTGTGGTATTCATCCTGATCCGTCTTGCTCACAAGTTTTATCGACCATTATATTCCACAGACCGGGGCTTGGCAATACCAATAACACCATGTGCAAGGGGAAAGGAAAATCGCCCCAGCGCGGATGTCATGATAAACTAGAAGGGAATGGATGCTAACCTGCGATATCGATAAAGGATGACCCTGTATGCAGGTTCGGCAGAACGCACACACAAGAGAGGAGCATGTCGTGTGAAATGTATCATTTTTGATCTCGATGGCACGCTGGGAAATACATTGCCTTTATGCATTGCCGCTTTCAAAGCATCGATAGAGCCGCTTGCAGGCCGGTCGCTCACTGATCAGGAGATTATCGCAACCTTCGGCCCTTCCGAGGAGGGAACTGTGCAAGCCTTGATTCCTGATCACTACGATCAGGGCGTTGAGGATTATCTTAAAGCTTATCGCGAGCTGCATCACATGTGCCCGGCTCCCTTTCCGGGCATCGCCGCATTGCTGGATCAGGCGCAAGCGACTCAGGTTGCCCTCGCGCTCGTTACGGGCAAAGGCGCCCGCAGCACCGAAATTACACTGGATCTCTTCGGCATACGCTCGTATTTTCGCGTGATCGAAACCGGTTCTCCGCAGGGACCGCGAAAAGTGGAGGGAATCCAGCATGTGCTGCAGCAGCTTGATGTGAAACCCGAAGATGCGCTCTATGTAGGCGATACCCCAAGCGACATCGAGTCGTCCAGAACTGCCGGTATTCCGGTAGCGGCCGCTGCCTGGGCTGACACCTCCGATGCGGAGCTGCTGCGGTCGTATCACCCGGATCAGCTGTTCACGACAATTGACGATTTCAAGCAGTACATCGAAACCTGGGCTCGCGCTTAGCATAGCGTACAGGCTTCAGTTCAATAGCTGCCGTCATATGCTGTTCGCAACATAAGATTATTACCTAAATCCGTTAGTTAAGACCCTCCATCTGCGATAAATTGATCTACCCTTCCCGCGCATGCACAGCCCCAAACATCCGCACATGCCCATCCGATGATTTCTAATCATCGATATGCCAGGGGAAGGCAGATCATGAAGACGAATTACGCTGCATGCCAAAAAGCGCTGCACGGCAAGCCTCGGCTTGCCATACAGCGCCTGTCCCCAATTCCATATCGTGCTTCAATCATGCCATCAGGCTCTCTTCTTCCTCGTCATCACGTCAAAAATGACTGCCGCCGCGAGCACCCCGCCCCGGATCATATATTGATACGATACGCCGACCCCCAGCAGGTTCATCCCGCTCGTCAGCGAGGCCATCACAATCGCCCCGATAATCGCGCCGGTCACTTTACCTACGCCACCTGCAGAGGATACGCCGCCAACATAAGCGGCCGCAATCGCATCAAGCTCAAACAATGTGCCTGCCGTCGTTGTAGCCGACTGCAGCCGGGCGGTGAACAGGATACCGGAAAGCGCGGACAGCATGCCCATTGATCCGAAGACGATGTACGTGATCTTCTTGACGTTGATCCCGCTCAGATGCGCAGCCTCTGGATTGCTTCCAACGGCGTAGATATGACGTCCGAGCACCGTTTTGGTCGTAAGGAAATGATAGATCAGAACGACCAGCAGCATAATCACTACCGTCCAGGAGAAGCCGTTGTATCCAGCCAGAATCCACGTAATATAACCGATGATCGCGGAGATAAAGATAAGCTTCAAGGCGAATATCGGCCCCGAGATTACCTCGAACTGGTACTTGATTTTGTTGCGGCGGTTGGCCATTTCACTCAGCACATACAGTACAATGCACAGTAACCCGAGTATCAAGGACAGAATATGAAGGCCGTTCACCTCGAACAGATCCGGAATAAAGCCGTTGCCAATCGCGTTGAACCGTTCATCGCTCACAATAATGGTTCCCGTCTTCTCCGTCATTTGCAGCAGCGCTCCCCGGAAGACGAGCATGCCTGCCAAAGTGGCCACAAATGAAGGGATGCCGATTTTCGCGACAAGCACACCGTTGATCAGGCCAAGACCCATCCCCAGCACAAGAATGACCGGAATCGTGATATAGACCGGAACGCCGAGCTGCGTCAGCATAATGGCTGCGATCGCCCCGAGAAATCCGGCGGCAAAGCCAACGGATAAGTCAATTTGCCGGATGACAATAACGAGGGTCATCCCGACGGCCAGCACCGCGATATACCCTGTTGCATCCAGCAGGTTACTGATATTGCGGGAGGACATGAACAGCCCATCTGTCAAAATGCTGAAGGTGAGCAAAATGACAAACAAAGCGATGTACATGCCGTATTCCCGTATGTTCTCCTTGATTAGAGTCCGGGCTTCCTGTAGAAGGCCCTGCCCCTCCTGCCGCGCTGACGCATTGCGCTTAGGCGCTTGATTCAGTTCCATAGGTACTCCTCCTATTGTGTAGCCAGCTGCATAATATTTTCCTGATTCGCCTGATCGGCCGGCAGCTCTCCCTTGATCTTGCCGCCCGCCATTACATAGATGCGGTCGCTCATTCCAAGCACTTCACCAAGCTCAGACGAAATCATAATGATGCTCATTCCCCGAGCAATCAGCTCGTTCATGATCGAGTAGATTTCGAATTTGGCGCCGACATCAATGCCTCTTGTCGGTTCGTCCAATATGAGCAGCTTCGGTTCCGTGAACAGCCATTTGCCAATGGATACCTTCTGCTGGTTCCCTCCGCTCAGCTTGCCGACCAGCTGCTCCACCGAGGGGGCCTTGATCACCATCGATTGCTTGTATTCCAGGGCCTGCTTTACTTCTTCATTGTGGTTGATCAGACCCTTGCTGGAGATGGCACGTAGATGCGCGGCCGTAATATTGGACTTGATATCCTGTGCCAGAAACAGCCCATTCCCTTTCCGGTCCTCGGTCACATAGGCCATGCCGGATCGGATGGCGTCGCTGGTGTGGCTGAATTTCACAGCCTTTCCTTCCAGCCGCATCTCTCCTTGCAGCCTGTATTCCTTCGGATTGCCGAACAGGCTCAAGGCCAGCTCCGTCCGGCCTGAGCCCATTAAGCCGGCGATGCCCACAATCTCGCCTTTGCGCACGTGAAGACGCACGTCTTTGGCGACATGGCGGCCAAGTCTGGGGTCATAGGCGCTCCAGTCAACCAGCTCCAGCACACGCTCCCCGAAGCTGCTAGAAGCTCTTTTCGGATAAATATCGCTCAGCTCCCGGCCCACCATATGCTTGATGATTGCATTCTCCGTAATCTCGCCTTTGTCTGCGTCCAGCGTGCAGATCGTCCGCCCGTCGCGAAGCACCGTAGCCGAATCAGCAATCGAAATGACTTCCTTCAGCTTGTGCGAGATCATGATGCAGGTGATTCCTTGATTCTTCAGCTCGCGCAGCAGCTGCAGCAAATTCTCACTGTCATCCTCGTTCAGCGCCGCCGTCGGTTCATCCAGAATGAGCAGCTTTACATCCTTGCTGAGCGCCTTCGCAATCTCCACCAGCTGCTGTTTGCCGACACCCAGATCCTTGACGAGCGTCTCCGGATTGACATCGAGCTTCACCTTCCGCAGCATCTCCTTGGATTTCACAATCGTCTGGTTCCAGTCGACCAGCTTGCCCCGCTTCACTTCATTGCCGGCAAAAATATTCTCATACACGCTCAGATCGGGAAACAGCGCCAGCTCCTGATAGATGATGACAATGCCTGCATTGACACTGTCCTTGATCGTCCGGAACCGCTGCGTCTGCCCTTCAAATACGATCTCGCCTTCATACGTGCCGTGCGGATAGACACCGCTGAGCACTTTCATCAGCGTTGATTTGCCTGCGCCGTTCTCGCCGACCAGGCAATGAATCTCGCCCTTTTTCACTTTGAAATTGACATCAGACAAGGCCTTGACCCCGATAAACTCCTTGCTGATTCTCTTCATCTCCAATATGGTCTCGCCCATCGTATAGCCTCCTTCATCCGGGCAGCTGTCTGAGGGATGACGCCGCAAGCAGGGATAGCCTCGACTATCCCTGCCCTTCACAAGCGTCTCCTTACTCAAGTTACAAGCCGGTGAATTCGCTTGCCTCGTAGTAGCCGGAATCAATCATCTCTTGCTGAACGTTGTCTTTGTGTACAACAATGACGTCAGTTTGCTTCGCTTTGACTTCGATTTTGCCATTGTTATAGGATCCGGTTGTTTCCGGGGTCTTGCCCTCCAGAATCGCCACCGCCATGTCCATCGCATCCTTGACGAGAACACGCACGTCCTTGAATACCGTCATCGACTGTTTGCCGTCAATGATGTACTGGATCGTTGCTATTTCCGCATCCTGACCGGTAATGACATAGTTCGTGACCGCGCTGTCGGAGGCGAATACGTCCGCAATGGCGCGGGCCGTGCCGTCGTTCGGCGCCAGTACAGCTACATCGCCCTTCAGATCAGCTCCGGCTGCTGTCAGATGCGTCTGCGCTTTGTTCTTTGCTTCGTTCGGATCCCAGTTCGTTGTAACCTGGCCGATAATTTTGCTCTGCTGATCCCGGGACAGCTCGGCGGTATCCTGTACCGCTACGGCTTCGCTGGAGTTGGCAATCTTGAAGGTGCCGTCAGCGATCTTCGGCTGCAGCACAGACCAAGCGCCTTTAAAGAACAGGAACGCGTTGTTGTCAGCCGCCGAGCCGGCATACAGATACAGCGGCACGCCGCTGCCGGAGGCGTTGTCTACCAGGAACTGCGCCTGTGCGGCACCGACAGCCTCACTGTCGAAGGTGACGTAGTAATCCACCGCATCGGTATTGGTGATCAGGCGGTCATAAGCGATGACCGTAATGCCTTCCTTCTTGGCCGCCTCCACGGCAGCCGCCGCCGCATCGCCGTCCTGCGGACAGATGATCAGCACCTGGATGCCTTTGTTGATCAGCGTTTCGACGTTTTCTTTTTCCTTCGCGGACGAGCCTTGGCTGAACAAAATTTCCGTGGTGTACTCCGTGCCCGACAGCGCCTCCTTGAACCGCTGTTCATCCTGAATCCACCGCGTCTCATCCTTGGTCGGGAGAACGATTCCCACCGAAATTTTCCCGCTTCCGCTCTGGCTGCATGCAGCCGTGAACATCACGGCCATGACCATGATCAGCATCATTGCAATCGGTTTCATAAGTTTTGTCATTGCCGAACCCCTCTTTCGTTATGGATAATCTAAAAGACACGTTAACTATAGCACCGGGTTTTCGCCGTTATCGTCATGATCACTAGTCTTCTTTTTAGATCATCTTGACTTTTTTGACGACAGTGCCGTGTGCGCGGGTCCGTAACGATAAGACAAACGCCCCGGTCACTCCTGCTCAGGCAGAAAGGATCGGGGCGTGGATTTGCCCATTGGGCGACACGATGGCTCGGTGGTACGACGGCTGATGGAATCATAATGGCTCGTTGGTGGTACGGTGGCTTCATGATGGCTTTGTACGATTTGTCGTACAAAGACTATGCTAAGCCCAGTGGTTACAAGTGAATTGTACGATTTATCACACAAAATTCCTCGTCCACTCATGCAAACCTCTGATTTTGTATGGAAAATCGTACAAAACCGACCATTTTGTCGAATAAAAGTGTGATTTGTACGACGAATCATACAAAACACTCATACAAATCATCTTATGCTGTTCATACAACCTCGCGGCGGACGATGCCACCCGAACAGTTATAACTTCTGGCGTATAATATTATCTCCTTAGAAAAAGGCCCCCGGTCACTCTCGAAGGAAAGAAACGCCTGACGTGGAAGCTTTAATGCATCAATCTTACCAGGCCAAATTACGAATCCCCTTACTAGTTACCTTACTAGTTACCTTGCTAATTCCCTTACTAGTTCCGTCACCTTTGCAGTCCCCATGTTCGTCCTCCAATAGGGGAGTAGGCGTCAGAGGAGAATCCGACAATGTCAAAAAGCCCGGGCTTCGCCGGGCATCCTGTAGTCATCCGATGCGGTTATGTCACAGTCCAGCGCTTCGCTTGCTGAATTATAGCCGCTTCTAACGCTTTGCGGCTGAATAGACCTCCTCCCTGCTGTGGAAACCGTCGGCAATAATCGTCTCATCGATCGTTTCCCGATTCACCGCAATCGGCGTCAGCAGCAGGGACGGAACTTCCAGCTTGCCGTTGCTCATCGTCCGGTGGATTTCCACCGGCTCGTCCTTCGCCAGCTTCACCGCCATTTCGGCCGCTGTCTGCGCCATCGACTGTATCGGCTTGTACACGGTCATCGTTTGCGTTCCCTCGACAATGCGGATCGCCGCCGTCAAGTCGGCATCCTGGCCGGCGACCGGCACTTTCCCGGCAAGCCCCCTCGCCTCAAGCTCCTTGATCACCTCATTCGCCGTAGCATCATTGGCCGCAATCACCGCGTCTATGTCATTGCCGTTGACATCGAGGGCGGTCTTAATGTTCTCTCTCGCAATGTCTGTCTTCCAGTTATGCGTCCACTCATCATAGACGACCGTAATGTCACCGCGATCGATCAGCGGCTGCAGCACGTGGAATACGCCTTTCTTCAACAGATGCGCATTGTTGTCCGTCTCGGCACCGCCGATGTAGACATATTTCCCGCGTGGAACCAGCTCCGTAATGGCCTGGGCCTGCAGTTCACCCACGCGCTCATTATCAAACGAGATGTACAGATCGACGCTGGCATTGCGGATGAGCCGGTCATAGGCGAGCACCTTAATGCCTGCCGCATGAGCCCGGTGGACAATTGCAGCCATCGCATCGGCATTATGGGGAACAACCACAAGCACATCCACTCCCCGGCTGATCAGCGTTTCCGCTTGCACAAGCTGAAGGGCGTCGTCTCCGTTCGCCGCCATCACCTCGACCTCGGCACCAAGCTTTTCGGCCTCCGCCCGGAATAAATCCCGATCCTTTAACCATCGCTCCTCCAGCAGCGTGTCCATGGAAAAGCCGATCTTCAGCCTCTCACTCCCCGCCGCAGCCTGAACGGTCCCCGGACCGGACATGCCGCTCTCCACTGGCTCATCCGGGGCGAACAGCCCGGACTTTACCGGCAGGTGGAAGGTGGTCAGCACGCAGACCACAAGCAGCCACAGGCCTGGTCGCCAAGGCATTCGCCTGGCCGCATCGAGATATCGTTTCAACTGTCGTCCCTCCTTGGACCGAATCTTTGAAAGAATCTATGACAGAATCTTTGATCAGATCTTTAGTTCTTCGCACCAGAATGTCTCTGAAGCAGCTGCTTTCTATATTCGGTAGGCGACACTCCGCATGTTTTTCTGAACACTTTGCTGAAATAATTCGGGTCGTGATAACCGACCTCATATGTAATTTCCTTGAGACTTCGATCCGGGTCGCGCATCAGCTGCTTCGCTTTCTCAATCCGGCATTCCGTCAGGAAATCAATATAGTTCATTCCCGTCTGATCCTTGAACCATTTGCTGATGTAATATGGATTGAGTCCTGCCCATTCGGCGATCACTTCCAGTGATATATCCGCATGGGCGTGTTCTTCGATATACTGCTTGATGCGATAGATCAAGTCCGGCGATGTCTGCTGACAATAATCCTCGTAGTGCTGCTGCATCGTCTGAACCATACGGATCGTCTCCGCCCTGAACTGGCGGTAATCCCTCGCCTGGAACGTATACATCGGCTTCTCCGCTGCCATGCCCATCTCGGTCAAGAGCCTAGAAGCGATCCACAGCATTTCCAGCATGCGCTGCTGGGCCTGGATAACATGCACCTGCTCATGCTCCAGCCGCTCGATGACATCCATCATGCTCCGCAGCACGCTCTCCCATCGGCCCAGCCGGACATCTTCGAGATACGCCCGCTCCTGCTGCCGGTCCATCCAGTCTCTGACGGTGCCCTGGACAGGCATATCCTCATAGAACCGGTATTTCACCGGAGCCGACATATCCATCGTGGCCATCATCGCTTCCTGGTACGATTGCCGGATATCATGCAGCGAGCCGTACACATTGCCAATGCCTACAAACCATCCTTCCCGATTTCCGTTGCCTGCTGCTGCCATAATCGCCTGGGCCAGCGCCACCGCCTGGTTCCGATACGACCGGTCTCGTTCGCGGAACACAATCACCGGAATCTGCAGCCCGCACATCGCTCCGATCCAGCATATTCCCTCCTGCCTGATCCTGTCCTTGACAGCAGCATACAGATGCTCGGCCTGTTCAGGCAGCGTGACCTTCATCGCATACATCTCCTCGTTCGCACTTCGTCCCAGGAGCGTCAGAAGCTCTTCCAGATGCACATCATGCACATGATCGAACAGGAGCTGGGTCACGACATCGGTCTCAACAAGCGGCAGCGCCTTGTTCAGTACGGCCTGTTGACGGATTAGCAGTTCGCGCGTTTGCCGCTCTGCGCCGATCTGCTCCAGCACCCGGGTGACCGAAGCGACGATCTCCCGCGCTTTGCTTGGCTTAAGCAGATAATCCTTGACACCAAGCTTGATCGCTTGCCGCGCATAGTCGAACGTATCAAATGCGGTCACCATCATGAACCGGGTTTCGGGACGGAGTTCCGAAATGTGTCGAATCGCTTCCAGCCCGTTCATGCCCGGCATTTTAATGTCCATCAGGATTAAATCCGGCTCGAAGGCTCGAGCCATTTCTACCGCTGCCTTTCCGTTGGCGGCTTCCTCAATGGCGATCTCAGCAATGCCATGCTGCAAAATGGCATGCAGCCCCTCACGCTCAATCCGCTCATCATCCACAATCAGAACTTTGTACATGCTCCTCATTCCCCCTTTTTGGCACTGTTAAGATGATGGTTGTACCCGCGCCCTGCACGCTCTTAATGTGAATGACATCCGCTCCCTGATAGAAAAGCTTCAGCCGCTGAACGACGTTGCTGAATCCGATGCCGGTGGAATGCCCGCCGCTGCCGGTGTCCACTCCAGCAACAATCGATCTGATCTTGGCTTCCGGAATGCCCGGGCCGTCATCTTCAATGACAACCCGGACATGCTCCGCTTCGTCCTTGACAATAAACCGTATGATGCCCCCTTCCTCCCTCGGCTCAACCGCATGAATGACAGCGTTTTCAATGAGGGGCTGCAGCGTAAGTCCCGGCAGCTGGATGTACAGGCAGCGTTCATCGATATCCGCCTGAAACTGAAGACGTTCGGCAAATCGGGCAGTCTGGATCTCGATGTATTGATGCAGCACGCGCACTTCGTCATAGAGCGTAACCGACCGGTTCAGCCGTTTCAGATTGTAGCGCAGCAGCTCCGCGACATTAACGAGCAGATCGCTCGTTTCCTCAGAGCCTTCCAGATAGGCTTTTTTGGAGATGGTGTCCAGTGTATTAAACAGAAAATGCGGATTGATCTGGCTCTGCAAGCTGCGGAGCTGGCTTTCTTGTAGCAGCAGCCGACTTTGCTGGAGCTCCTTTTCGAGCTGCGCCTTTTCCTGAATCTCCATGATGAGGTTGTTGATGTTCACGCGCATGCGCTCGAACATTTTGGCCAGGAAAGAGATTTCGTCATTCGAATTCACCTCGATTCTCAAATCGAATCTTCCCCGGGAAATTTCCTTGGCCGCACGGCTAAGCGACAGCAGCGGTCTTGTAATGCTGTGGGAGAACCAATAGGTGAACACCGCAAGCAAAAATGTGATGAGCAGCAGCAGCCAGACACCCAGCTGTTTCAAGGCTTCGGTCCGTTCGATAATCCCCCGGTAAAAAGGATTGTAGGTGTTCAGTTCCTTGTCAATCAGCGTCAGGGTCATCTCGGAAATGTACAGGGACAGGCGGGTCGCCTCGGCAAAAGTGGTGCTTGTCGCCTCCGGATCATTCTCCGATCTTAGCAGCAGTGTTCGATCCGTCGTCTCAACGAGACTGTCCATCAGATGGACGACACTGCTCAGTTCAGCGTCATTATCCGTATTGCGCAGCCGATACATCTCATACTTCGACTGGCGGATATGGTCGATCGCTTCCTGGAGCAGTGCCCGCTGCTCCTGAGCTGGCGTCACCAGGTAATTGTTCAAGGCGGCAACCAGCTCCTTGCTGGCTATGCTGGCGTCATTCATCTGAATATACCGCTGTAGGATATTGTTATACTGATCTTGCGTTTGCTGATTATAGTACGTTAGCGCCGCCCAGATGGAAGCCATAATGACCAGGACGACGGCAGCGAGAAGCCATATTTTATGCTGAATGCTCATCTTCATGGCAGTTCCTCCGCCTTCACCATCCGGATGTTCGTATAATAGCCGTTCATGTCCAGCGGCCCGGCCTCACTCTTCAGCCATTTCACCATCAAATCCACGCTGATTCTCCCCATCTCTTCCGGAGACTGGAGGATCATGCCCTCCAGCTTGCCTGCCTTGAGCAGCTCCATCGTCTCGGGGCTGTCATCAAAAGAGTAGATGCGAAACGGACTTTGGTGATAGCGCTTTCCAATCTCCCGGACAAGCGTCTCGGTAATGTTGGAATTTACGGCAATTAGCGCATCCGCTTCAGGGTAGCGATTCATGACATCCCTCGCGGCGCTGACGACTCTTTCCCGCTCGTCGGGCGCTTCGGCAAACACAGTGTGAATATCCGGATAATGCTGCAATATGTCGTGAATGCCCGCAAGACGAAGATCCTGATCGTACCGCTGCCGGCTGCCGCCGATCAGAATGACCGTGCCAGCCTGTCCCATATCCGAGAGCAGTTCCCTGGCAACCAATCTTCCCGCTTCCTTATGATCGGAGCCGACATAGGTTCTTCTCAGGCTGTCCTGCATCGGCACATCGCTTGCTACCGTGATGACCGGGATGCCATGCCGTCCGGCCTGGATCTTCGTCAGCTCGTTGAATTCCTCGGTATCCAGCCCTTGCACGATAATGCCGTCCACCTTCGAGGCAATCGCAATCTCCATCTTCTTCAGAAAATCATCCTCATTGCTGCCGTAGCTCCCCCAAATCTGGAGGCTGATCCCCTGCTTCTCCGCTTCTGCAAGCGCGGAATCACCGACCAGATCCCAGAATGGCGTATCCATCTCCTGTGTAATAAGCACAAGCCGGTACGGTACCTCCTGCTCCTGCAATGCCGCCGGCATCGGACTTCCGGCACGGTACAGCTTCACGATTGACGCAGAAGTAAAGTAACATAGCATCAGCGTCATCGCAATGATGGTTATGATGGCCGTTTTGCGCAATTGATGTTGGCCCCCCAAAATGTTCATTTTCAGATCGATATGCATTTTTTTACAAGTATAATATTAAATCCCGGATTAATAAAGACAGCCTGTTCTGTCAGATAAGTTGTTCGAGCCCCTTCTGGCGGCTGGATTCACCCTTGCTGCTGCGCAGACTTCATCTGTTTGTATGTTCTCGGGCTGACCCCCATCTGCTTGCGAAATAATGCGGCAAAATGATTGTAGCTGTTGAACCCGACATCCTGAGCGGCCTCCGTCGCCGTCCGGTCCATATGCTCCATGAAGCGGGCAGCCTGCTGGATGCGCAGCCGGTTCGCATGCTCCACAATTCCCTCACCTACCTGTTCCTTGAACAGATGGGCCAGCCGAGACACGGACAGCCCTGCTGCCTTCGCCAGATGCTCCACCCGGATCTCCTGCTTCGATTGCGACAACATCCCAAGCACGAGCGTGATTCGAGGGTCGCGCTTGCTCGAAAGCTGCCGGGCCAGCAAGAGCAATAACTCCCGGATGGAATTCTCGCTCAGCGCATGCCAGTAATCCGAACGTTCGCCCGCATGGTAGAAAATATGATGAAACGCGGCGAGCACCCGCTCCCTTCCATACCCCTCGGGGATGCTTGCGCTCAGCAGCTCTTCCTGGGGAAGGTAGCTGATTTCGGGTAGTTTAGGGAAATGCACCCACAGAAACGACCAGCCCTGCTCTCCGTCCATCGTCCCGTATTGATGGGGAACGTCTTCCCGCAGCAATATCAGCTCATGGGCCTCCGCAACCCGCGTGCCGGCTGACGTCTTGAAGTATCCTCTCCCCTGCAATGTATAAGCAAGCAGCAAATCCCCCCTGCCCTGCGGCCGGATCACCCCATAGGAAGAGTCAGCGCTAATATGTCCGCTAATAATGTCTCCGTAATCGGCAGCGTCATATAGATCCACCGGCAGTTTCGCATCCATCTCCAAGCCTCCTGTTCAGTTGAAAATAGCAGAATCCATGTCGTTTTCAGCAGGAATGTGACTTCTCATTTATTATGAATCCCGGTAAGCTGTTGTCAACCCGAATATCCATCGGGCAACATTCTAATGTTAAGGGAGCTGATCAAGATGAAATCCACACCGGAGCTGAAGCGACTGACGAAGGAGCAGCTGGAGCATTTCCTGACCGAGGGGTATGTCATTGTGAAGGGCTTGATGACCGAAGCGGAGCTTCAAGAAATCGACGCTGCTTTTGAAGCGATCAGCCATCAGACGATTCCCGGACATTTCGAGCCTGATCGGTCCGCTGCTGTGGAGGATCCGCTGAAGCGCTATCCCCGGGTGATGCATCCGCATCGTTTCAACGACACCGCCAAGCGGTTCATGCTTCATCCGCCGATCATGGCGGTGCTGGAGGATCTGTACGGCGAGGAGGCGCTGGCCGCCCAAAGCATGTTCTATTACAAGCCGCCGGGGGCGCGGGGGCAAGCCCTGCATCAGGACAATTTCTATCTACAGGTAGAGCCAGGCAACTGCATTGCCGCCTGGACCGCTATTGATCCTGCGACGCAGGAGAACGGCGGATTGCTGGTCGTCCCGAAAACGAGTGAGCACGATATCGAGTGCCCGGAGCTGGCGGATGCAAGTGAGTCGTTCACGACTCATTACGTCAAGCCGCCCAAGGATTCAAGCCCGATACCCGCAATCATGGATCGCGGAGATGTCCTGTTCTTCAACGGGAACCTCATCCACGGCTCATACCGGAATAAGACAAAGGACCAGTTTCGCCGCGCCTTCATCTGCCATTACGCCAATGCTTCGGCCATGCGCATTAACGCCCACTATCGTCCGCTGTTCCGTGCTGACGGCACCGCAGTCGATCTTGAGGTCAATCCGGACGGCGGGCCGTGCGGGGTAGAATTCCAGCAGGTCTACCCTCATTAAACGGTGAGAGGCAAGTGCGAAAGATGCCAAGGCCAGCCATAGGTCCCGGTCTACCTCAGGATCGAAGTCTGGCCAATTGGCATCTCTGTTTATGCATATGTATACCGGAAAACCGGCTTAATTCGACTTAATCGATCGGTTTTGTAAAATTAATATTGACGACTGCACCGACCGGACCGTATAGTAAAGCTGGAGGTGGTGCCATGAATCGAAATTCGAGGCGAGACGCGATACTGAAAGTGGCCTGCAGACTGGTCCGAACGATGGGCGCCTCTCACCTAACACTTGATGCTGTGGCCAGAGAAGCTGGCATCAGCAAAGGCGGGCTGCTCTACCATTACCCGACCAAGGACGCGTTGATCCAGGCCGCGCTGAATGATTTTTTGGACCGATTCGATTCGGAGACCGATGCCGAAGCTTCAAGCGGCGAAGCCCCCATGGGCTGGGCGCAAGCTTATCTGATTCAGACCTTCGAGATCAGCAAGGAGGATCTGGAGATGAGTTTTGGCATACTGGCTGCCGCAGCCAGCAACCCTGACCTGCTTGAACCGATGCGCCAGCGCTACCTCAAGTGGCAGAGCCGCATGACCACCGAATGCAGCGATCAAGTGGAAGCTACGGTGGCGAGACTCGCGGCGGACGGCCTGTTCTTCTGCGAGCTGTTCGGCTTTGCTCCGCTCGAAGACCAGCTCCGGGCTGACGTCCTTTCGAATCTGTTAACCCGGGTGGATAAGTAACCGCCACCTGCATGACAAGTAATGAACATTGGTGCAGCATAACAGCACCCCCAACAATTACAGGAACGGATCCTTTCATCGTTCCCCTCAACCTGACGACAGGAGAGACAATCGGAAGCTATTGGCTGATGTATAGCCGAGCTGCGATCGGAAGCTCTCTTTTTTTGTTGTCTTCTCCCGGAGTTTCCCTTCACTCGTCAGCTCTGACATTGCTACCACTCGCCTCTTCATCAGCCTGTTCGTTTCCTTATTTATGAAACATGAAAAAAGAAGGATGTGAAGTGTGTATCGATGCCGCACCCTAACGCCCAACCCGCCGAACCGGTCCGCACGGATCTGAGAAACGGGTTGTACCTCATCGTCTCTGCCGTTTCCGTCGGTCTCGCTTTGCTCATCTGGTGGATGGCGAGCCGCAACGAGTGGGTCAATCCGCTGTTCCTCCCTTCACCGCCGGACGTCTGGTCAGCCTTTATGACGATCGCCACGGAAGGCTATAAAGGAACCAGCCTGTTAGCGCATATCGGAGCAAGCATGCAGCGCATTGCCGTCGCCCTGATCCTGGTGCTGCTGACCGCCGTTCCGCTCGGCATCCTCTGCGGCAGAATTCGGCTGCTGCGGGCAATATTCGATCCGTTCATCGAGTTCTACCGGCCCCTGCCGCCGCTGGCTTATTATTCGTTGCTCGTGCTGTGGTTCGGGATCGAGGATACGTCCAAAATCGTGCTGCTGTACCTCGGCGGGTTCGCCCCGATGTTCATTGCAGCCGTCTATAGCGCGCGCCGGATTCCGCCGGATCGGATCCAGGGTGCAAGGTCTCTCGGAGCCAGCCGGTGGAGGCTGTATCTGTACGTTATTCTCCCCTCCTGCCTGCCGGATTTGTTAACCGGACTTCGCACCGCGGTAGGCGTTACATACGCCACACTGGTCGCCGCTGAGATGATTGCCGCCGTCTCCGGGATCGGCTGGATGGTGCTGGATGCAAGCAAATATTTGCGCAGCGACATCATTTATGCCGCCATTATCATCATGGGGATCATCGCCATCCTGATTGATGCGGGCATCCGCTATCTCATTCAGCGCGTGTCACCGTGGGCGGAACATTAAACACTTAGGAAAAAAGGAGCTGATTCCATCATGCGTTATGATCGCATATCCGTGCTACGTCCCATTCTCTCACTCACCATCGCAGCGTTCATGCTGCTGGCAGCCGGCTGCGGCAGCTCGTCCGGCACGCCGTCCGCATCCGGCAAGGAAAGAGATGCCGATGCGCTGCCGAAGGAAATCCGCATCGGCTACCAGGTATCGCCTAACGGAGAACTGGTAGCCAAAGCGCTCGGACTGGCCGAGAAGAAAATGCCGGATGTCAACATCTCCTGGATCCCGTTCGAATCCGGCCGCGATGTGAATACGGCCATGGCCAGCGGCAGCATCGACTTCGGACTCGTCGGGACCCCTCCCGGCGCTTCGGGCATCGCGCAGGGGCTGCCGAACAAAGTGTATTACATTCACGATGTGATCGGGGACAGCGAAGCGCTCGTCGTGCAGAGCGGCTCCGGTATTCACTCCCTTGAGGATATCAGAGGCAAGACGATTGCGACTACGTTCGGATCCACCTCGCATTTCAGCCTGCTCTCGGCCATCAAGCAAGCGGGCATCGATCCGGCGGACATCAGGATCATTGATATGCAAGCGCCCGATCTGCTTGCAGCCTGGCAGCGCGGCGACATCGACGGCGCCTATACGTGGCAGCCTGTACAATCCAAGCTGCTTGCAGAGCATGGAAGCATCGTCATTTCCTCGAAGGAGGTTGCCGAGGGCGGCGCGCTCACCGGCGAATTCGGCGTCGTCCATAACAGCTTTGCCGCCAGCTATCCGGCCGCTGTCAAGCTGTATATCGAAGTGCTTGATGAAGGGACGGCGTATTACCGGGAACATCCGCAGGAGGCGGCAGAGGCGCTATCCCGGGAGCTGGGACTGTCGGTTGAGGAAACGCTGAAAGCGATGAGCGAAATTACAGTGCTGGGTGCCTCGGAGCAGACAGACCCCCGCTATCTCGGCACACCTGAAGAGCCCGGTCAATTCGCCGTGCTGCTGAAGCAGACCGCGGATTTCCTGGTTGAGCAGCAGTCGATCAAGAGTGCGCCGGAACTGAGCGTGTTCCAGGAAGCGCTGCTGAACGAGCTGTATGTGGAAGCACCGTAATCATTCGCTAAACTTCAAGGGAAAGGCGGACCGAATCATGACCGCAACTTCATTATCCACCACAACACGCGATGAGCACGGAGCACGTCAGAATGAGCATGCCTCCTCTTGTCCGGGGCCGGATACCGGCTCAGCAGCAGGCATTCAATTAGCCGATATTTCGTTAACCTATCGTCAAGGCAGCCAAGCTGTGCATGTCTTGGACCGGATTGGACTCTCGCTTGCGCCGGACGAGTTCGTATGTTTGCTCGGGCCTTCCGGCTGCGGTAAATCAACGCTGCTCAGCATCATCGCCGGGTATGTCCAGCCCTCCGGCGGGTCAGTCCGGATTGACGGGAAACGCCATACGAAGCCGACACCTCAGGTGGGCGTTGTGTTCCAGCATGCCAATCTGTTCCCCTGGCTGTCGGTCGCCGGCAATGTCGAGTTCGGCCTGCGCATGGCCGGTATTGGACGCAAGGAGCGCCGGCGCATCGCCTCGTTCTACATCGGGCTGGTGGGGCTTGAGGCTTCTGCCGCTCGCCTTCCCCATCAGCTGTCAGGCGGGATGAAGCAAAGAGCTGCGCTCGCCAGAACGCTGGCGACAGAGCCGCGCATCGTCTTGATGGATGAGCCGTTCAGCGCACTGGACGCCCTGACGCGGGAATCCATGCAGCTGCATGTGCGGCGGATCTGGCAGCAGACACGCCGCTGCTTCTTCCTCATCACCCATGATGTGGATGAAGCGCTGCTGCTGGGGCGGCGCATTATCGTGATGCACCCGAATCCCGGCACCATCGTGCAGGATATCCGCAACCCGCTGTTTCAGGACACGGATGCGCCTTCCTTTTCCATATTGCGCGCCAGCAAGGACTTTGCCGATTTGCGGCAGCACCTCGTTTCTATGATTGCCGGCAGCGGCAGCAACAGCCGCTGAAACAGATAAAGGAGTGAACCAGCCAATGGAAATGTTCTGGTACTTGCCTACGATGGGCGACGGAAGATATCTCGGTACGTCCCACGGAGCGAAAATCACCGATCTGCATTATTTCAGACAGGTGGCCCAAGCGGTGGACCGGCTCGGCTACACCGGCATGCTGGTGCCAACCGGTCACGCGTGCGAGGATGGATGGGTTGTCGCCTCCTCGCTCATTACAGCAACCGAGCGGCTGAAATTTCTCGTTGCCGTCCGTCCAGGCGGCATATCGGTCAGCATTGCGGCCCGGATGGCCGCCTCATTCGATCGGCTATCCTCCGGGCGCCTGCTGATCAATGTCGTGACCGGCGGCGATCCTGTGGAGATGAAGGGTGACGGGATCTTCCTCTCGCATCATGAGCGTTACGAAGCTACCGATGAATTCCTCCAAGTATGGCACAAGCTGATGACAGGCGAGCGCGTTACGTTCCACGGAACGTTTATTCAGGTGGAGGATGCCAGGCTGCAATATGTCCCGTTTGACCGGCAGTCGCCTCCGCTGTTTATCGGTGCTTCCTCCGATGCCGGGCATGAGGTGGCCGCCAAACATATTGACACTTATCTGACCTGGGCTGAAACGCCCGCGATGGTCGCAGAGAAGATCGCCGATGTCAGAGAACGGGCGCAGCGATACGGCCGCTCGATCAAAATCGGCCTCCGCGTGCAAATCATTGTGCGCGAGACGGCTGAGGAAGCCTGGGAAGCGGCGCACAAGCTGATCCAATATGTCACCGAAGAGGATGTGCAGGAAGCGCAAGCGCTGCTGAACCGTTTCGATTCGGTAGGTCAACGCCGGATGAGCCAGCTTGTGCGCGAGCATCGGGACACGCTGGAGATCAGCCCCAATCTGTGGGCAGGCATCGGACAAGTGAGAGGCGGTGTAGGCACCGCCCTCGTCGGCAGCCCGGATGAAGTGGCCCAGCGGCTGCTGGAGTATGCGGCTCTCGGCATCGATACCTTTATTTTGTCCGGCTATCCGCATCTGGAGGAGGCTTACCGGATCGCCGAGCTGCTCTTCCCAAGGCTTCCCGTCACTTACTCAAGGCCCCCAGAAGAGCAGCACTGGACTGCTATGGGCGAACTGCTCGCCGAGAATCGAAAGCCGAAGCCGAAGGAGGCCTGACACCGCGCTTCGGGCTCGATCCTGGACGTCATATGAGATGTTCGGCGTGCTCGAATCAGATTGACAACCGCCCATGCCCGTGTTAGATTCTGAATAAAAGTAAGTACGATGGGATGAATACTTGCTTTTATTTTATAACTATGTAGAAAACGAGGTGAGCGCATGAAAGAAATACCGCTACCGCTCATTAAAGTAAATCAGGCGGCCATGGTGCTGTTCGTGCTTCTGTCACTTGTTTTCCGTCAGCCTCTGTTCATCTATGCCATCTTTCTGATTCAGCTGATCGCGCTGGCAGCCGGAGCGAGAGCAAACCTGCTGTTTCTGGTGGCCAAATGGTTTCTAGGCGCTGACAGACTGCAAAGATCGGATACGCAAGCTGCAGAGCTGGCCCGATTCAACCAATCGATTGCCGTCATTCTGCTCGGCATTTCTTCAGCTGCTTATTTGCTGGGGTGGCATATTGTCGCTATCGCTGCCTCCGTGATGGTAGCTGCTGCAGCAACCGCTGCTGTGCTCGGCTATTGCATCGGCTGCACCATCTATTATCAATATAAGAAATGGAAGCTGCTGCGCTCCCGGGCCAGCTAGAGATTTCGAATGCTGTCATACCACTGCCACTAGGGAGTCCGGATATCTTCTTTCCGGTGGCCGTATATCTCGGTGTGGCGGTATATCTCGGTGGCAGTATATCACAGTGACAGCCATCTAGGTGCCGGCATATCGATGCCGGCATCGTAGGATCGCTTTCCACCTATTCATCACACAATAAGCTATATACACCAGCAGGGAAGCCGCATCATGCGGCTTCCCTGTCATGGTTAACTTGGATATCATCTTCCCCTACTCCCTATAACCGGCGGTGACGAACGAGCAGCGCGATGAAGAACGGCGCTCCAATCGCAGCCGTGAACACCCCTGCAGGAATGTCCAGCGGCTGAAACAGCGTGCGGCCGGCCGTATCCGCCAGCAGCAGCAGAAGCGCCCCAACCAGTGCGGATGCAGGCAGCAGCACGCCATAGGAAGAGCCGACCAGCCGGCGCGCAATATGCGGACCAATAAGGCCGATGAAGCCAACCGCGCCCACCAGAGCGACCGATGAGCCTGCGAGTGCAACGGCAACCAGGATCAAGCCAAGCCGCTGCCGCTGTACGGCGGCTCCCAGGCCGGTTGCGGCTTCATCACCCAGCTGGTGCACGTTCAGTTTCCTCGCATTTGTCCAGGCCACCGTGCCGAACAAGAGCAGCCATGGCAGCAAGGTGAGGACCTGCTCCCATGAAGCTCCGTAAACACTCCCTGTCAGCCATATGTAGGCCTTGCCGGCCGAAGTGATCGAGCTGAATGCCAGCAGCAGCATCGTGACCGAGCTGGTGCCTGCGGATATGCCCACACCAATCAGCACAAGCCGAACCGGAGAAACCCCGTTCTTCCAGGCGAGCAAATAGATAAGGCCAGATACAAGCAGCGCGCCGATCATGGCAGCAACAGGCAGCCAGCGAATGCTGAGCGCCCCGCCGGACAATGCGATGAAGCCGACGGCGGCGGCCGAAGCGCCCCCTGTCATCCCGAGCACATCCGGCGAGGCGAGCGGGTTGCGGATCAGCCCCTGCAGCACCGCCCCGGCCAGACTAAGCCCTGCACCGGCGAGCAATGCCAGCACCAGTCGCGGAAGACGCAGTGTGCCGATAACAAAGGCCGAATCACTCTGCACCCCCGCCATCGTCAGCAGCACCTGAAACGGAGATTCCCATGTGCTGCCAAGACATGCGCCCAGCACTAGCGCCGCCATAAGCACCAGCAACAACACCAGCAATATCAGCACCCGCCTGTCTTCCAATGCCGACAGGAACGGGTGCCGACTACGAAACGGAACGGTTGGTTTCATCCTGCGCCCTCCTTCTGTTGAAATCACTGCGGGCGATATAAATGAAGAACGGCACGCCGATCAGTCCGGTCACAACCCCGAGTGGAAGCTCCCCCGGCTGCACAGGGAAGCGGGCGACAATGTCGGCCCCAAGCAGCAATATCGCGCCTAGCACGGCGCTGTATGGAATGACCCAGCGGTAGTCTGTGCCGGCCAAATAACGTGCGAAATGCGGCATGACAAGACCGACGAAGCCAATGGCTCCGGCAGCCGCTACCGCGCTTCCGGCCAGCATCACCACCGCAGCCGCAGCAATGGCCTTTACAAGTCCGATCCGCTGCCCCAGTCCTTTGGCCATCTCCTCCCCGGAGCTAAGAATCGTGAGCGGATAGCCGAGCAGCAGCGCTGCCCCGCCGCCCATCACCATATAAGGCAGCACCTGGTACAGCGTTCCGAGCTCTTTGCCTGCCACAGAGCCTGCGAGCCAGAACAGCACATTTTGCAGACCGGATTCATCCAGTACCAGCACGCCTTGCGTCAATGCGCTGAACAATGCGCTCAGGGCCGACCCAGCCAGAACGAGACGAATCGGCGTCAGATTGCCGCCGCCAAGCGAAGCCAGTCCATATACGAGCAGCGCTGCCCCCGCCGCGCCGACAAAAGCAGCCCATACGAGCTGCGACAGCGAGGTCAGCGGCAGCAGCAGCAAAGCCAGTACAACCGCGAGCACGGCACCCGAGTTAATGCCGAATAACCCCGGCGAAGCAAGCGGGTTGCGCGTTAACGCCTGCATCATCGCTCCCGCCATCGCCAGCGATGCGCCGACCGTCAGGGCAAAGACCGCTCGCGGCACCCGCGTTGTCACAATGATGACATGCTCGGTGTTCGCCGGATTATAGGCGACCAGTGCCTCCACCGTTGTAGTCAGCCGGATCGACGTCGTTCCAAGCGCGATGCTTGCCGCGCAGGCCGCTGCAAGCAGCAGCAGTGCAGCCGCAAGTCCCAGCAGTTTGCTGGCGTTATGTTGCAAAAGTGGCCTCACCGTTTATCCCCCTCTTGTTGTCTGATGCAGCCGATTACGGCAAAAGCGCCGAAGCGGCAAGCCGTATCGGCTGCCGCTTCCAGCTCGGCTCGGAAGGAGCGGAACTCCCCGAAGAGAAACCGCAATGCTTCGCCGCCGTTATTGCCGCGCATCAGTTCAGTTCGTATATCTCCTTGAGATCCTCCAGCATCTCCTCGGCGGCAAGCGGGCCGGAGCCGTTGTTCCAGACCGCCGTATCCACCTCGAACACCCGGTTGTTCTGCACGGCTCTCAGGTTATTCCACAGCGGATGCTCCGTCCATTCCTTACGCAGATCCAGCCTTCCGTCATCCCGCGAAGTGCTCGTCTGGTCGAAGATGATGTCGGCGTCCATCTGCGGGATATTCTCCTTGGATACCAGCTTGACGCCCCAGTCCTCACCCTGTTGCTCCATCGGGCGGGTGATGCCAAGCTCGTCCAGCACCAGCGCAGAGAACCCGGTATAGACGATGCGCGCATGATCGGCGCGGAAATCGACGATGCCGACCTCCAGGTTCAGCTTATCGCCCATCTTCTCTTTGAATGCGGCGACTTCGCTGTCCCAGCGTTCGAGGAACGCTTGTTCCTCCGCTTGTTTGTTCAACGCTTCCGCCGTCAGTGCCAGCGACTCCTTCCAGATATGTACTTCTTCGGTCATGACCGTCGGTGCAATGGCACTCAGCTGCGTGTAAATTTCCTCATGCCGGGTTTTGGAGGCAACGATGACATCCGGCTTGAGCGCCGCAATTTCCTCCAGGTTCGGCTGATTCTCCGAGCCGAGATTGACCACGCCGTCCATCTGGTCGCGAATGTAGTTGTACCACGGCTGCTCAATCCAGGCTTCAACCGCCCCGACCGGCTGCACGCCAAGCGCGAGCGCGGCATCCGTCGCTCCCTGGAACAGCGTTACTACCTTCTCCGGCGTTCCTTTCACGTCGGTATCCCCCATCGCATGCCGGATCGTCCGCTCGCTATCCCCTTCGGCGGCTGCCGTGTTCTGCTCGTTGGAGCTGGCCTGCGCCTGCGCCTCCGGCGTTTGTGAAGCAGCACCTTCGCTGCCCCCGGATTGACCGCAGCCGGACAGCACGGTGAGTACAGCCAGCAGAACGGCCAGCATCATTGTCAGACGGCTTTTATAACGGTTATATAGCCTCTGGTGATTGAAATACATCATGAACATGACCTCTCCTTACTCCTCTTTCGGTGTAATTGATATTGATTATCATTATTATTACATGAAGAGATGATGTTGAAAATGCACATTTGCGTCACAGCTTCTGTACATATCCGACGGCTTGCCATGTATCGGCCCGAAACGGACACGCTGCATCAGGCTCTTCTCACACAGCAAGCCGGAACGACAAAGGAGGCGCCCCCTTGCCATCCGGCTGGTGGACACCTCCTTGTGTACAGGAATTAGGAATTAGCTTAAAATGCTGCCCGGTAGGCCATTCTCTCTCCTGTTGTATGATTTACTCATGCTTAACCTGGTCCTTGTTGCCCTATGAATATACTTGCGGTATGACTGCCTCCGTCTTCAGCCCCAGATGCTCACGCAGCGTGCTTCCGCTGTAATCGGTACGATATATGCCGCGATTCTGCAGCTCCGGAATCACTTTGTGGACAAAATCCTCTAGCCCGGACGGCAGCAGCGGAGGCATCAGATTAAAGCCATCGGCTGCCTGTTCCTCAAGCCAGCGCTGCATCGTGTCCGCGATCTGGACCGCCGTTCCCGCCACCGTGAAGTGGCCGCGGCCGCCCGCTGTACGGATAATGAGCTGGCGGATCGACAGGTTCTCCTTGCGGGCCAGCTCAGTGTACAGCCGGAAGCGAGCCTGCTGTCCCTGAACCTGTTCGGGGGCAGGCAGCCGCTCGTAAGGCAGCGGGCCGTCAAGCGGACAGCCGGACAGGTCTGTCTGCAGCAATGCCGACAGATTGGTCAGCCCGTATTCGGACACGCTGAGCTCGTTCAGCTCCTGCTCCTTCTCCTTCGCCTCGGCCTCCGTATCCCCGACAAAAGGGATGCATCCCGGCAATATTTTCATATGATCCGGCCTGCGTCCATAGGCGCTCATCCTGCCCTTCAGATCAGCATAAAAGGCCGCTGCCTCCCCGATGCCCGGCTGTGCCGTGAATACGACCTCCGCCCAGCGCGCCGCGAAAGCTCTGCCGTCCTCCGAGGAACCTGCCTGAACCAGCACCGGCACCCCTTGCGGAGAACGCGGCAGATTAAGCGGTCCGGCTACCGATACATGCTTGCCTGCATAATCCGCTGCCTGAATGCGGCTCATATCCGCATATATGCCAGCCTCCTGATCCAATCGAAGGGCATCTTCCGCCCAGCCGTTCCATAGCCGGATCGCCGCCTCCACGAACTCATGTGCCCGCTCATAGCGGAGCGTATGAGGCAAATGCCGCGCCTGCCCGAAATTGCGGGCGGTCGCGTCCCCTGTCGAGGTAACAATATTCCAGGCTGCGCGTCCGCCGCTGATATGATCGAGGGAAGCCAGCTTGCGGGCGATATGGTAAGGGTCGTTATAGGTGGTCGAAGCGGTGACGACAAGCCCGATCCGCTCGGTAGCCGCCGCAAGCGCCGAAAGCATGGTGAACGCTTCTAGCTGGGGGATGACGCGGTACTTGGTCATGATGTTCAACCGGTACTTATCCGCCAAGAACACGGCATCCATCTTAGCCTGTTCAGCCAGCTTCGCCATCCGGGCATAATAGCCGAAGTCGGCGGCATGCTGCGGACTTGCCTTGGGGTGTCGCCAGCTCGCTTCATGATGCCCCGTGCTCATCAGAAACAGGTTGAGATGCAACTGCTTACGGGAACGATCCAAACCGCTCATGTCACTTCGCCTCCTTCACGGATATGGCCACCGATATGGCCGTATCCGAGCTTGACGCGGCTGCGCTGCTCCCGCTCCTGCTTCTCCAGCGCGAGCCGTCCCAGTTCCTCCGCCCGTTTCGGATCGATGGCAAACAGGCCGTCCTCATCGCCAATGATCAGATCGCCGGGACGAACGGCCACACCGCCAACGCTAATGCAGGTATTGACCTCACCCTCCAGTTCGAGCGAGCGCGTGGTCAACGCGCTGACGCCGCGCGAGAAGACGGGAAAACGAAGCTGCCGCAAGACCGCGGCGTCCGAGACGCAGCCGGACACCACCGCGCCGGCCACCCCTTTGGCAATCGCCTTGTAAGCGCGGAACTCTCCCCAGCAAGCCCGGTCCTCGTCGCCGGACATGTCGATGACGATAACGTCCCCTGGCCGGGCCAGCTCAAGCGCTTCGCGCAGAGCTGCCGAGCCGATATGAGGAAGCCGGACCGTAAGCGCGGTTCCGATTAGACGGATCGGGGTAACGAGCGGCTGCAAGCCGCGAATATAGCCGAAATCCGTCAGATGACCGATGGTCGACGGCTGAATGCTTCGGTAGAGCTCCAGCAGCTCCGGTGATATCGGCTTCGCAAGCGGTTCAATTCGCACCATATGGCACCTCCTGTAATGGGGTCAACCTACGGGACACAGGCTGCGGCGACTGCGAATCCGCAGCCTGCAGCTTCGCCGCCAGAAACGGATTGCTCGTCTCTCCTTTGCTGTACGGCATGCTGCCTGGCACCTTCGCCGATTGTGCTAGCAGGGGACGCACGATTTGCTTCCAAGGCCAATGCTCGTTCATGAACAGGCTGGCGCGAACGATCTCTTCCTGATCCGAAGGCAAGCCGGCTTGCGCGAGCGCGGTCAACAGCGCAGCCTCGAGCGCCGACCACATGCTCCGCTCCGCTAGGCCGTAGTCCCGGGACACGCTGTCCATGATGGCAAACAGATTCACCTGGATGCCAAGCATTTGGAAAAAAGCCAGCAATTGCTGCGGCGTATCATGATAGAGCGAATTCGGCACGCCAGGGCGCAGCATATAGCCCGGATCCTCAAGCCCCGCCTTGCGCAGCCACGGCACATGGACGCGCAGCGCGTCATGATCCCGCAGCAGCAGGCCGTGCACCTGCCCTTCCTTCAGCACGAGCACCGCATTCTGCCCATGCGCTTCCGGTACGAGCCCGAAGCGCAGCAGCCGCAGCAGCAGCTCGCTGAACAGGACTGCGATCTCGCGGAACAGCTTCAGCGCTCCCTGGGCTGTATTGGGCAGCCCGCGCAGGCGCAGCCATTCCGGGAGCAGCCCGGCTTCCGCTTCGTGAGCGGCCAGCGCAGACATCGGCACAAGCCGGATGCTGTCATCGTCGGCAGCAAGTGCCCGAGGATAGCGGCGGATCATCGCCGACAGATGGCGCGGATTCTCCGCGAACAGGTCATTATCCTGCGGTGCGAGCGCCCACCAGCTTCCTTCCTCGCAGAGATGCAGCCTCTCGCCCAGCACCGGATCAAGCGCCCGCACCTGCCGCAGCAGCGACTCTGCGCGAACCCCATTCATCAGCTTGATCGCGGACAGATAGCGCTGCCCACCGAGCGAGCGGATGCCAAGCGGAAGCTTCACATGCTGCGGCGATTCGCCTAGGCTCATGAGCGAGCGCACGGACGAAGTCGCGTAGAAGGTGCCAGCCGCCGTATCGAGCGGCACGCAAACGCCGCTGGCCAGCTCCGGCTGCAGCCGCTGCGGCAGCACCTGCTCCAGCTGCCACGGGTGCACCGGCAGCGCGATGTGCGTGCCGTCCAGCCCGCGCCGCCGCAGCTCCTGCTCCAGCGGCGCGCGGACATCGGCCGGCAGCAGCAGTGACTGCGGCAGCGCTTCCCCGGCGCCGCCGCTTAGCAGGCGGTCGCGCCGCACCGCCATCCAGCGCAGCCGGATGGGCTGCCCGGCCTCGGCGGTGTAGAGGCCGCACTCGGCGCGGCCCCAGCCGAGCTTCACCTTCGCGACCGGGTGGAACGGCCGGTCGCGAAGGGCGGCGCAGCGCTCCAGCGCCAGCAGCGAGCGGTCCTGCGGCAGCGCCAGCAGGTCCTTCACGGGCGCGCGCCGCTCCAGCGACCAAGCGATCTGCTCGGCTGTCTGCCGGAGCATATCGATGAACGCCTCCGCTCCCGCTTCTGCGGCGCCCGCTGTGCCAGCGGGGGCTGCTGTGCCCGCGGGGGCTGCTGCGCCTGCGGCTCCCGCCATCATGCCCGCGGCCCGCGCCATCCCCGTGGCCGCGGCCACATCCGCGGCGTCCGCGGGGCGCGTGCCGCTCGCCTCGGTGCGGTGCTCCGCCACGAGGCGCATCCATGCGGCCGGCGCGAGCAGCTCGGCCGCACCGTCAGCGCGGCCGGCGGCGACCCGGGCCGCGGGCATGCAGCGCAGCCGCTGCCATGGCGAGCTGCGCAGCCCGAACACGACCGCGGCTTCGCCATGCGGTCGCCACAGGCCAATCAGCTCGCCTGGCGCGCTGATTGCTCCTTGCCCCGCCTCCGGCCGGGCCAAGCCATGCTCATCGCCGCACGCTGTAGCGGAAGCGCCTTCGAGCAGCTTCCAGGCCGCGGCGAATGCCGGATCGGCTTCGCTGATCGCGCGCGCTTCCTGCGGCGTGAGCACCTGCAGGCCGACCAGCAGTTCCTCGGCCAGCAGCGCATTCAGCAGATCCTCCATCACGCGGCGCTCCGCTTCTTCTTCGTATCGCTTATCCGGCATGAACACTCTCTCCTTTCACATCCCGAAACGCATATAGCGGATTCGGCACCCATTTTGGCTCAACCTCGGAATCGGGATATAGGCGCCTGCGCGCCAGCTGCTCAATGCGAATTTTTTCCGAGAACAGATCATATCGCTCGTACTGTTTCTCTAGCTCGGGATGGCGATGCTGATATCGATGAATGACATGCGCGACGCGTTCCCAGAATGCCATCTCGGACAGGCCGTGCCGTTCGCTTAAGTAGAGACCAAGATCGCCAAGGCAGACGAAGAAGAATGCACTGTGCAAGAAATCCCGGACCGCCGCCGGGTCCTCCGTCTCCATATAGGAATGGCGATTCTGCGCCAAATGGGCGGCCGGTTCAGGATGAAGCTGCGGGCACAGCTCCGGCTGGGGCAGCAAGCTCCGACTAAAACGAACGCCATCATGAAAGTCACGAAGCGCAATCCGGACGGGACGTCCTTCCCGGTGCAGCAGTAAAATGTTCTGGGCATGCGACTCCAGCGCCACCCCGTGGGCGTAAAGCAGATGAATCAGCGGCGTCACCGTTGCCGTCAGCAGCTCATCCAGCCATGGCAACAAGCCGTAGCGCCTGATCCACGCTTCGACATGCGCTGCAGCTGTACCATCGGCGTATGAAAGCGCGGCGAACGGCAGCGCCTCCTCGCCCGGTCGCAGCACGCTGGCTATGCCGCGTCTCATAATGGCGCCCAGCGAGCCGTAGGCGCGTTCCCTCACGGATGGAGATAGCTCCGCCGGGTCAAAAGCAACGCCGGCATATTCATCCAGCACAGCAACCTCCGGCTGGTCCGGCATGCGGCCGGTGTCCAGCAGATCATGCAGCCAGTCCGACACGAGCGCCGCGTTCAGCACCGTATGAAGCGCCAGCATGCGCCGGGTCGAGGTGTTGACGATGCCCAGCGCCAGCTTCCATGTCGCCTTGCGCGGGTCTGTAACATTTTCCAGGCTGCGGATGGATTGCTGTGCCCGGTAGATGTCCTTCGTTCGCCCGATCGGCAGCAGCACTCCTTCGGCAATCTCCCGGTGCAGCGCCGGCACCACCACATGCTCCCATTGCCACGGGTGGACAGGCATGAACACATAGTCGTCCGGGACGCAGCCAAGCTGTTCAAGCCGCGCACGGAACCTTTCATATAACTCCTCGCCGAGCGCTTCAAGCAGCCATCCCTGCTCCTTCATGCCACGGCGCAGGGACAGCCTGGCATGCGAGCGGGCCACCGCGATCCACAGCGGCTGCAGCGGCTCACCAAACTCCGGCCCGTACAGCCGGTTATCGGCCGCATCAAAGCCGACACGGGACTTGTAGCAGGGGTGATACGGATGACCGTCCAGCTCCCCTTCCGCATGGTCCAGCGATCGCGTCGCTCCTGCCAGGCTCCGCCATGCGCGCGCTTCTGCATCGTGGAGCAGCGTTCTTCCCAGTTCATCCTGTAAACGTAGCAGCCGTTCGCTCTGCTGTTTCTGCCCAAGCACCTCATCAACAAAAAGAGCAAGTCGCCCCGCCGACACCTCCCCATCCGCACCAATACGCCGCAGCGATCCGCGATCCATACGGATGCGGCCGAAGCCGTGAGTACGCCGGCAGTCTAGCCGGTATCGAACCTGCTCACCAGCAGCCGCAAGACCGGATAATTCAACGGTTCGGGCTTCCCCGGGCTGTGGAAGTCCGCCGATGGGCACGGCGATTTCCTCATAAAGCATCGCTTCTATCAGCTGCCCAAGCACGCGCTGCTCAGCAGCGGCATAGGCGTCCGAACGAATGGCAGCCGCACGCGGGTCTATTTCCTCCCAGCTTTTCATTTTCAGTTCACCTCAACCACCTGTATTTTTTAAACTTCTCGATTTATCGAAGATAGGTCCACACCCATCTCAGAACATGGAGCGCAGTCTGTCTTGGTCATACCAAGATACTCCTGCCCGACCCGCAATTTGGAATCTGGAGCAGAGCCCAACTGCTGTTGCGAACCGTAATCTGTTCACCCGCTTGTCAGGGTTGTGCTCTCTTTCCTCATCGTTTGCCGACACTGCCAGTCTGCTGCGGCTGTCCCTCCCAGGCTTCCTTATCACTTGACAGGTCGGCGGTTTCCTGACGAGCCCCGTCTGTCTCCGATACATGTGCATCGGTTATTTTCACCCATAGCCAATTGAGCGCCAGCAGCACCGCAGATCCGGCAAAAATGATGCGCAACCCGAACGCTCCCGCAAGCCAGCCCATGCCGATGGAACCGAGCAGACCGCCAGCCATCTGCGCACAATTGAGATAACTGTAAGCACGGCTTTCCATCCCGGCCGGTGCATGCCTGCGCACGAGCGAGTTCAGCGACAGCCCGAGCCCGCTCAGGCTGGCACCGCTACAGAAGCGGAGCGCGATCAGCTGCCATAGCTGCTGTGCGAACGCTTGCGGAATGGCCAGCAGCATCGCGCCCAGCAGAGAAGAAGCCAGCACACGACTTGGGCCGCGGCGATCTCCGAGCTTGCCCAGTTGCGGAGCCGCCATCATGTTGGCCACCCCCGCCGCCGCGGAAGCGATGCCTGCGAGAAGCGCGACATTGCTGCTTCCGGGCGCGAGCAGCTGCACATAGAGCGGAATAAGCGGCAATATTCCGACCGTTGCCGCCCGCTGGAGAAAAGCGGACACAAACACATGCAGCAGCGGACGCCGGGACATCATTTCCCGCAAATCCCCGCGCAGTCCGGAAGTCTGCGCCTGCAACAACGGCTTCTCATATCGCTCATGAACGCCGAACAACACGACGACAGAGGCAGCCAGAATACCGATGCCCATGTACAGAAACACCTCGGCAAAACCAAAGCGGTCCGCCAGCATCCCGCCCAGAAGCGGCCCGCAGATGGTGCCGCCAACCGAGCTGGAGTGCAGCATCCCGAGCGCATAGCCGCTCCTCTCTTTGGGCGCACTTTTGGCTGTCAGCGCGATCGCAGCCGGACCGAATCCGGACAGGGTCCCGTTAAGCAGCCGCAGGAGCAGCAGCTCAACCGGCCCGCTCACGAAGGCCATGAGCGTCATTGTCACCGCCATGCCAAAGCCGGAGCGCAGCAGCATCAGCTTGCGGCCATAACGGTCCGCCAGCCTTCCCCACACCGGCGCCATCACAAAGGCACTGAGCAAATTCGCCCCATAGATGACCGCTGACCACATGGTCACATCGGCATGATCCTGTACGCCAAGCTCCTGCAAGTACAGCGGCAGAAACGGGGCTACACAGCTGATCGAAGCCATCGCCAAAAACTGCCCGATGCAGAGAATATATAAACTCCGTTTCCAACCTTCCATTTCTGCCTGCCTTCCTTCGCATGAAGCAGGATCGGACGGCGTTATCGCCGTCCGTCCCTCATTGGATTTGCAATCATAATATAGAGGGGCGTGTCCCCTTTATTGACCAGACAGCTGCTGAAATTCGCTTTAGCCGGCAGTGTCTGCTCGGTAAGCAGGCCGTCGATATACGGTAGAAGCCTGGCGCTGGCCCGCGCCCTTTCCGCTAGCAGCAGGTGGCGAACGACGTCCCAGCCCTCGCCCTCCGGTCGATTCTGACAGCGTGCCCAAGCATGAATAAGCGAACCAAGATGATTCACGAAATAGTAGTACAGTGTCCGCCGCCAAGCTTCCGCCGCGTTGTAGAGCAGCGGGCTATTCTCAGGAAGCAGTTCCCCGATCCAGCCGGCCGCTTCCGCCACTTGTCGATCCACACTCATCCCTTCCAGATCCCGGGTGTAGAAAGCGCTTGGCCAGCCTCCCTTAAGCGCCAGCAGCGAATTCTGTGCATGCGCTTCAAAGCTGATGCCGTAGCGGTCCCATACCCGCAGCAGCGGCAGCATGGACAGCTGCAAATAACGCTCCAGCCACAGCTGCATGTCCGGCAGTTCCCGTGTGCCACCCGCCTGCGCGCTTTCCGCAATCGCCTGTGCCAGTTTTGGCGCCCTCTCACCCGGCCAACTTTCCACCAGCGAAGCCAGCACAAACGAGGATGAAGGATCCAGCTTGAGCGGCCTGAACATAACGGTAATCGACGGATCAAGTATGGCATCGCCGGGTTCCGCGATGCCCGCATACCCGGTTTCCGGCATCAGCCCTGGCAGCTCCCGCCGCAGATCATCACCGAGACGGGCCGTTAGCTGAGCCGCATGCATTGTGCGAGTCGTCTGCTCGGCGGTATTGACGCGTATCAGGTTTGTTATCCGCACGCCGAGCGGCAGCTTCCAACCGCAGCCGCTCCCCGGTTCCCACACGGTGCGCACCGAGGAGGTCGGGAACACCTTCGGTCCAAGCGGCCCGAGCGGCACCAGTTCGCCTCGCTCCAGCGCACGGCGCAGACGTGGTTGCCCCAGCAGTTGTCTTGCCTGCCACGGATGCATCGGCAAGGGTTCGTACATATCTTCTGCCAGCGTTCCAATCCGTTCCACCAGCGCCTCCCGATAAGGCTCGCAGATCGGCTCCGGAAGCATCGCAGACCGTTCGCCAGGCAGCCATTCCCCATGCAGCGCCGACTTGCTTACCGCGAAATAATACAGGGCAAAGCTTGCGCCCCGTTCGGGACTGTAGCGATCCAGGTCCACTTCGTCCATCCCTTCCACGCTTTTCGGATATGGATGAAACGGATGACCGGCAAACACGCTTTGTTCAGACCTGATGTAATCGAGCTTCCGCACCTCTTTCCCAGCCTTGGCATCCTCCTCCCGCTGAACTAAATGCCCGTGCAAATATCGAACGCTTAACCCAATTCGTCGCAGCACCTCATCCACAGCAAGAAGCCGCTGCCGCCGATGATGAAGCCTTTGGGCCAGTTCAAGCACGAGCCGCTCGGCCAGCTCGTGAAAGGTCAACAACCGCCGAATCTCCCCGGCCTCCAGCATCCATTCATCTGCGTATACATGCTGACCGATAAGCGATGCATATTGAACCGTGCCATGAAGCCGGGCGCCGTCGCCAAGCATAAGCGTAACCGAAACCGCAGCCCCTTTCTCGGCCGCTTCAGCCAGCCTTTGCAGATGCTCTATGGCATCAACGTTTTCCCTCAGAAAAGCATTTAGCAGAGACCTGGCAGCCATCTGCTGCGCCAGCCTTTCCGTCTCCTCCCGTATCATCAGTCCTGTCTTGATATCTGTATCAGGATCAGCTTCCTTGAGTGGAAGCGCATGTTTGTCTGTCAGCATGACTGCGCCTCTCGAGCAGCACGCACCGATTCTCCGAAGCGGAATACGATATCGTCCAGCTCCTGCTCCGTCACAATCAGCGGCGGCAGGAAACGCATAACCGCCGCATGCCGTCCCCCCACCTCCAGGATCAAGCCGCGCCGCAAGCATTCCTGCTGGATTCGGGCCGCCAGTGCCGGAGCAGCCGGATAATGACCGAGACGATCAGGCTCACGATGCTCGTCCACAATTTCAACGCCGATCATAAGCCCGAGTCCGCGCACATCGCCGATGCAGATCTCATGTTCAGCCAGCATCCACAGCTGCTCCTTTAGCCGATCACCGAGCAGCCGCGCCCGTTCGGGAAGGTCCTGCTCCTTGATGTAGCGCAGCGCAGCCAGACCTGCAGCCATCGCCAGCTGATTGCCGCGGAAGGTGCCGATATGCGCCCCGGGCTTCCATACATCGTAGCGTTCGTGGTATACAACGACCGACAGCGGCAAGCTGCCGCCGATCGCCTTCGACAACACGATTGCATCCGGCTCAATCCCGGCGTGCTCATAAGCAAACAGCTTGCCGGTACGCCCAAGTCCCGTCTGCACTTCGTCCACGATGAGCGGAATATCCCGCTCTCTCGTTATTCGCCGCAGCTCCTTCAGCCATGCGGATGGTGCAGGTATGGAGCCTCCCTCCCCCTGTACGGGTTCAACGATCATCGCGGCAGGAGGCACGATCCCGCTTTCAGGGTCATGCAGCACATTTTCGATGTAGCGGAGGCTGAGCTCTTGCGTCTCGCTGCCACCCACGCCGAACGGACAGCGATAAGCGTATGGGTACGGCAGGAAGTGCACATCCGGCATCAGTCCGGCTATCCGCTCCTTTTGACCGAGTGTTCCGCTTAGACTCATCGCAGCATGCGTCGACCCGTGATAGCCGCCGTGGAAGGACAGGACACTTCGTCTGCCGGTCGCCGTTTTCATCAGCTTGATTGCAGCCTCGACAGCATCCCCGCCGGTCGGTCCGCAGAACTGAATCCGTGCCCGGCTCGCCAGAGACGATGGCAAGCTGGCGAACAGCTCGTCCACGAACGCTTCCTTGAGCGGTGTCGTCAAATCCAGCGTATGAAGCGGAGCTTTCGAATCAAATAGTTCTCTCATCGCTCCGATCACGACGGGATGATTATGTCCAAGCGCCAGTGTTCCGGCACCAGCCAAACAATCATAGTACACCTTGCCGTCCAAATCCCGGACGTAAATCCCCTCTGCTTCCGAGATGACTATAGGCAGACGGCGGGGATAGGAGCGGGCCGAAGATTCGCGCTCCTGCTGGCTTTGCAAATAGCGGCTGTTATTGCTCATTTCTGCCGCCACACTTGAGCGATACATGACGGGACACTCCTTTGCAAAATAGTTTGATTGCATACCTTATCAATAATGATAATCATTATCAATAAGATGACTAAATCATACCATGTCCCTGTCAGCCGGAATATTATCCGGTTGAATAATCCGAGTACTCCATATGGATAATAATGTTTATTCATTCATTTTTAGTGTCATCTCCCAACTTCTTTGCCAGAAGAAACACAAATTCGTCCCCTGCCTCCTCAAGGCAGAGTGCTTTTTTAATATTTTGAATATGTTTTTTGACCGTGTTGATGCTGATATATAATTCCTCGGCAATCTTCCTGATGCTGTAATGACGGCACAACAGCACGGCAATCTCCAATTGTCTCGCGCTTAAATTCGCTAGATTATCCCGTGCCGCGAGCTCCAAACCGACTGAATCGGAGGATGCCGAATCCCCATCCGAATCCGCCACCACATACTCCATCGTTACTTGTACGGAATCCCGGATATTCATGTGCACGACCCGGTTCATAATCATGCTGTGCAGTTCAGCCAGCTCCTGGCGCTCCCGCTCATGGTCTGAGCTGGAAGCGACCGTAAGAAGCAGCTTTGTAACAGGCATAAGCGCATCACCGCCCAGACTGGAATGGATTTTTCATTCATGCATGGTCTATGAAGAAACTTGCAGTTTATTGCAGCAGCGCCTCCGCAATTTCCTCCACTACTCTGCTCATCGCAATCGGACCGTAGTATCCGATCCACAGCGCCGTATCAAAATGGCGGACCTTGCCGCTATGCACAGCATCCACGTCATTCCATAATGGGTTCATCTCGTATTGCCGGGTCTGTTCACGGTTCGTATTATCTGTCAACACAAACAGCCGGTCCGCTCGCAGCTCTGAAAGTGCTTCAAGCGGGATCATGGAGCTGGTGCCCGTGTGATTGGCGGCAAGCCGCGGGGCGGACAGACCGAGCTCGCTATACAGAAGCCTTGCGGTACGGTGCCTGCCGGTATGTACACGAATGCGGCCGTCACGAGGACGGATTAACGCAACGGTAGGTGTGCTTCCACCATCTTCAAGCCGTCTCCGCAGCCGACTCAGCTGTGCATTATACGCATCAATGATTTGCAGCGCCTTCCATTTCAATCCAAGCAGCTCGCCAAGCCGAAGCAGTGACAGCCGCCAATCCTCGTTGCGATCCAGCATCATCGCCGGCGCGATCCCGGAAATCTCGGTGTAGCAATGCTCCTGAAATGAGGTGCATAGGACCAGATCCGGTTCCAATGCCGCCAATCTGCGCAGATCCGGCTGCTCCTTCGTCCCGAGCCTCGCCATTCTTCCTAATGACAACGCCAGGTTCGCCGGCAAGCCACCCGTCTCCACCGTACATACGACACTGCCCACGGGCTCAACGCCAAGCGCAAGCAGCTGGTCTGCATACTGGTTGTCCAGCACCGCAATTCTTCTTGGCCTGCGGGCAAGCTCCAGCGTGCCTCGCAAATGCGGTACACGCAGATGCCCATCGATTTCTACAAGTCCTCCGGTACAGAGCAGAGTTAGCGATAGCAAGGCGCGGAACGCCTGGGTAGCGTTCTCCCTCTGATCATACCGACCCTCGCCTGCCGAAACAATGTCCGAATGCGACGGACTTGTGGGAGAAATCCGACAATCCTCGGGAAGAGACGGACGGTGCTGATTACGGGATTGCCTGTAGCTTCTGGGCGAGATACCGGTGTATTTTTTAAACAAACGGCTGAAATAGTAGCTGTCCGGATAACCGACCTCCTCGGCAATTTGGGAGATTGTCCGTTCACTGTGCTCCAATAGCTGCTTCGCTTTAGCAATCCGAATGCTGATCAGATGTTCTAGCGGGCTATGGCCAAATCGAGCCTTGAAGCCCCGCTGCAGCTGGCGTGTATTTGTTCCGAGATCCTCGGCGAGCGACGCAAGCGTCCACGGTTTGCTGTAATTGGCCTCCATGTGACGAACAGCAGCGTCAATGGCATCCTCATCTCTCCTCCCTGCTTCCGCCTGTCCCTCCATCTCCTTCAACAGCAAATGGATGAAAGCATATACTTGCTGCTTGACCTTCAGCCGCAGCAGCGGATGTGCTTGCTTCCACAGGTTTTCCATCTCACAGGCCATGCTTCGGCACGCAATTCCCGCTTCCGCCGGAGCTGTGTAACTGGCCCGAAACTGCTCTACTGCACGCTGCGGATCATCCATCTCGCCCGGCACAGGATGAGGAAGCTGCGCTTTGTACATGATCATAATATACTCGTACCCTGCCGGCGTACTCTGAATATGAAGATGTTCACCTTTCGCGATATGAGCTACCGGTGCCTGCTGCGAGCTGTAATCGATCCTCGATGCCTTGATTCGGGCCGCACCTCCTGTCGTCACCAGAAACAACGATGTTGGAGCCCTGTATTCCAGCCGATCCTCCGGCTTCACATGTCCCGGGCGGATATCTACAACATCAAAGGAAGCGTATGTCCACAGCAACATGAGATCCCGTACCGACATCGTTTTTCCAACCTCCCCATACCGATTTGTCTGCTATGCTAGCCCCATTATAAATTCATTGAGAATCATTATCAACTAATTGTAAGCGGTCCCTCCCGGGATCACGGTTCATGCTGCAGATAATCGTCCATGCTACAACCACTTGCTCTGAAGATTACGCGTTGATTCTTCGCTCCCTGATGATCAAAATTCTCTTTGGCTACAAAAATTGTATATGCCGAACATGTCCTTATATAAAAATAGTCTATCTCTCGCAATAACTTCCTTCATTTTCACTTGCCATTGATCTCGTCTGCATATGATCTTGATGTCCGCCATGTAACATTCCCTGTGAAAGAAAGGAAGGGAAATGAAACATGACAAACAAAAGACAAGGCTTCTCGAGAAGTGTCCCTCGGAGAAAACGGTTCGAAAGATTATGTGTGTCACTTATACTGCTTATCGTTACGATTGTAGGAATTAGGATCGCATCAACCAGCGGGGCCTCCGTTGTTGAAATCCCCCCACTGCTGTCAGAATCCGGTCCATCGACATTCCGGATCGTGATCGACCCCGGACATGGCGGCAAAGACCCGGGAGCGACGGGAAGCAGCGGTGCCTTTGAGAAGGAGTACAATCTGGCGATGGCACAGCGGGTGTACCAGCTGCTTGAGCAGGATCCCATGTTCGAAGTTAAAATGACCCGCGAAGACGATCAATTCGTTGAGTTAGAAAAGCGAGCTGCCATCGCTAATGAGTGGAATGCGGATGCGCTGGTTTCCATCCACGGCAACACGTACGAGGACCCCGCGGTTTCCGGGACGGAAACCTTGTACTACCATAACGAAAGCATACCGCTAGCCAGAACGCTCCAGAAGGAGATTACCGCAGCGCTCTGCCTTCGGGATCGCGGCATCAAACAGCAACAGCTCGTGATTCTGTCCAGGTCGGAGGTTCCGGCGGTCATCGTAGAGATGGGATACCTCACCAATCCGGGCGAGGAAGAACTGCTATTAAGCAGCGATGGACAAGCTCTTGGAGCCACTGCCATTTATGAAGGGTTAAAGAACTATTTTAGCCATTAAACTCCTTGCAATCATCCATATAGGTGAAATTATGGTGTTATGTTCCTGTGTAATCGATACAAATCAGAATGGAGGTGTCATAACCCTGTGATTCAAATACGTCAAGGGCTCAGGTGCTTCAAGTATTTTACAAGCAGGGAGAAAACGAAGATTAACTTTTTTTCGTCAAAATGGTGGTAACTGATGATTTTGTGATTACTTCTAATAGCTAGGATAAATTAAATAGGTTATACGTTTTATAGGTGTTGTACGTACTTTATAATTTGTAATTACATCATAGAGGGCTTATATGGGTTATCTCTTTCTTGTAGCTAAAATGCTGTTTATTCGGCACTAGGTAGCCTCACCCTAAAAGAAAACCTTGAAAGGCATTTAGCCAATCAAGGTTTATTTTTATCAATTTATTCGCTTTAATATTTTCTCTACCACTTTTAATCCTAAATGATGAAAATTCTCTTCTAATTTTGTAAATCGGATTTCTTCTATTTCATTTAGTACTGAATATTTAAATCCCTCTAATTCGGGAGGAAATATTGCTGTTTCTAACCTATTTTGAAATTCAATTAAATCATATTCCTTACCTTTAAACTTACTGCATAATTGCTTTATATGACTTCTATCTCCCATGTAACCACCTACTTTGTAATTATGGTAACAACTGCTCCCTGCTTATTAGTTATACTTGTAAAGTTCCTGAGTTATAAGAAAGATTTCCATTCTGTTGAACTACTGAATTGGTATTTATTTTATTATTTTCCGTAAAAAGACGGTTATACACTTCTACCATAATCCCCACCTGCTTGAGTTGGACTTCCATAACTTTTTCCACTTGGCTGCATTCTATCAACTGCATGTTTAGAATATAGTCTATTTCCCTCTTTGCCATATGTTTGCAAATTAACATTAACCTTTTTATAATCATTCCAAGAAGCCCATAGTATCTTACCATTACCCGTCCCCTCTGTCCCAGCCTTACTCGAAGAACGCTTCATTCGCCCGCCGCCAGGACCTCGCGCGACGAATGCCCCGTTGCTGCTGCCTCCCAGGCTACCTCTGGTTAGGCCTCTTCCGCCTCCGCCGCCGCTGCAGTTGTGGGGTCCATAATTTCAGCTCGCTGATAAAATACGTGTAATAATCCCTACACGAAATTATACATTCTAATCGTCTCTTGTTTCACTTCGATCGGCTTGATATCGCATGCTTTTCCACTTGAATGTGATACGTGTCTTTCTTTCCCTACCCGTCTTCATTTAAAGAAAAGAACCTTGAAAGGCATGTAGCCATGTGCGTCTATACCTTGTTTTTTATGGCATTTGTCATTAACCTTTTTTATACTCTTTGGAATATATCTCTCTGCTGCACCAACAGTATTTTTCCCAAACGAATGCTTTTTACCCGTACCCTATCTTTATAATCTTAAAAGCTAAAAATAAAAAATCAGCCATTTTACCACCCTCTTAAATTACTTCTTTCTCTTGCACTATCGGCATTTCATAGGCTGTTTTGTACTTCATCATGCCGTAAATAATGTTCACAAGTCTTCTCATATTAAAAAAATACTAAACATGTCGCAGTGAGAATTGGCTCGGCTAACAATCCTACGCCCCAACACAATTAGTCACCTTTGTTCGGACAAGGTGGATAGGGTATACTTAGATACGCTAGAAAGAGTATGTATAGCATTGGACATCAAGGTGGAAGAACTCATTATTATCGAATAGCACCAAGGGAAAAGGTGTTTACATGGTACTAATCGTTCTATGAGTGGAAAAGTTGCGAGCAAATTTGAAATGTTTTTAGGAAGAATGCGAAGAGTAGTTATTTTACTTTAAGTATGGACCTAACTGATGATGTTGGGGCTGTAATTGAAGTTGTTGTTCATTAATTTAGGACATAATTTTCAATATTTTGTACGTCTGAATAATTTATTAATTCTCTTTACACATAGAGCATGGGTTATGTAAGTTATCATTGAGTAGTGCTAATCATTCGCCACTCACCCCATGTAAAAAGGGGCTGTCCAATAAGTCCCTAAAGTAAAAAGGTTGGACGAGAAGAGAACCATTTCTCCGTCCAACCTTTTTACGTCCCTGCGTTTGAAAGAATGTAGCGAGGCGAATGCCTGCTACTTTCAGTAGATTGTGGGCCAAGGCCACAATCCCAAACTCTGTATGAACTTTTTCTAGACCCCGCAAGGAAAATCTGCGGAACGACCGATTGCCCTTGATGTGACCGAATACACTCTCAACCTCGACTTTACGTCGAGCATAGATCGCGGATTTCTCGTCATCCTCAAGGGCTGTTTTTGCCTTTGCCTTTAATTCTTCCCATACCGTGTTCCAGTGTACTTGACGATTTCCCTTTGCTTTCGTACATGCTGCCTTTAATGGGCAATCGCTACAATCCTCACATTCGTAAATCTTAAAGCTTTGCTCTAGGCCGGAGCGTGTCTTCTTCGTCTGGTACTTCTTAAACGAAACGTATCGACCATTCGGGCAAATAAAGCGATCGTCTAACTCTTCATACGTCCAATTGCTTGCATGCTTCATGTTCTTTTTGTAGCGTCTGGTTTGTTCGTGCATATAGCTGCCATATGGAATAAGAAAATCAAATCGCGTCTCTTTTTCTTCGCCTAACGCGTACAAATAGTTTTCCTCACTACCATAACCAGCGTCAGCAATCACGGTTTTAGGCATGGGTAAAGAAGACGCAGCAAGTTGCTCCATATGCGGAATGAAGCAGCGTGTGTCCGTTGGTCGTTGGTGAAGACTATAAAACAAAATAAATTGGTTTTCCGTTGCCATCTGTACATTGTAACCTGGTTTAAGTTGACCATTTTTCATGTGATCTTCTTTCATTCGCATAAACGTAGCGTCTGGATCGGTCTTGGAGTAGCTATTGCGATCACCAAAGCAAGCTTTCTGCTGATCATACTTGGCCAGACGTGGAAGAAAGTCTTGACGAATCTTTTTCAGAGGCTGTTTCCAGGCACTACGCTCTTTTCGTAAGGCTTTTCTCGCTTCACTGTCATTGGTTTGAGCGATCTGTTCAGTTAAGCGCTCTACTTGTTCTTCTAGAATAACAGCTGTTTCTTCAAGCTGTACAGGAAGCTCATCTGGATCGGTAGCTACCATTTCACTAGCTTCTTGCTGCGTGAGCGTATGAATATGCGCAAGGGTTGCCTGCACCTTTTCTTTGAGTTTCTCTTCAAAGCGTAACGTAGATTTTTTCCACACAAAAGAATACTTGTTGGCATTAGCTTCAATCTTTGTGCCATCCAAGAAGTAGTTCTCCATGGTAATAAAATTGTCGTTGATGAGCTTTTTAATCATCGTTTGAAAGAGCTCATCCATAAGGCTCTTCATTCGCACACCACGGAAGTCATTCAGGGTGCGGAAGTCCGGCTGTTGCATCGCAGCTAGCCACATCGCCGGTAGGTTTTCTTGTAATAGTTTTTCAATGCCACGGCAGGAATAGACTTTTTGAGAGTAGCCATAAAGAATCACTTTGAGCATCATTTTAGGATGGTAGGAACTACGGCCACCGCCAACATAATGAGCAAACAACAGCTCGTCAGGAATAGATTCAATCATTTCATCAATGATACGAGCGACATGGTGGGAAGGGATTAGTGATTCTAGATCCAAGATCATATGCATCTGCTTGTTATCATAAGCTTTAAAAGCAGGTGTGAGCTTTCGTTTAGAATCTATGTTTCCTTCTATATTTTCTAGAGGAAATGTGAGTTGCATGTTATAATGTTTAGTAGTAGTCATTTGATTACGCATAAAAACCGTCCCTTTCTGAAATGGTTGTGTGGTAACTTTCATTTTACAGGAAAAGACGGTTTTTTTGCGCATATTTTTAGCGTTTTACAAAAAAAGAGGCTGCCAGTAGTCAGGTTTCACTGACTTTCTGGACAGCCTCTTAATTTTATAGGATTTACTTCTATGTCTCACACATTAGTATTTCTAAAATATTTTGAAAGGTTAAAAATCATTTTTTCATGAGAGTTATCATGACTAATATTAATAAGTCTTTGTATTTTTTCTTTAATAATATTTATATTAAAGTCATGCATAATAAAATAACCATATCCTATTTCAATATCGTTTTCTTGTAAAATCTTACCTAACCTTTTAGGGCTCACTACATTAATTGTAAATAAATCAGAAGGGGTATCTGTAGTGGTTTCACCTATATCTATTTGTAAAAGGATGAAAAAATCACTTTCATCGTCTCCCCAATCCTCATTCGCTATTGTCAATGCCTTTAATTCTAACAATTCGTACCACCTCTAATTTAGGATGTCTAATTGGACATTTTTGATTTGTGTTATTTTTCCAGACAGCCCACTCTTTACATTTTCAGTAAAATTGGCTCTCCACATTTGTTCATTATTTTTAAACTGTCAACGAAATGCACGCATACCATCCTTACTACTATATCCGATTAGTTGTCCTGAACTATAGATTGGCTTTGCGCCATTACCAGCCCAAGCTTTACCTGCATCTAGTACTTTAGAATATGTTGTACTGCCTGGAGTGGATAGTCCTTTCGAAGAACTTTTAACACCTAGTAGTATTTGAGAATTAGATAAATTATTTGGATACCCTGGGTGTCATCACTGACTTTTTCCCGTCCCCTAAGTTGTAATCTTAAACTTGGGAATAAAGAAGGTGGCAATCAGTTTACCAATTACCACCATTATATCAGCTTGCTTGACGTTCAGTTAGCGTTGCCGCCCGATACTCTGTCTTGTTCTTCATCATGCTGTAGATGATGTTTACAAGCCTTCTCATGACGCATATTAGGGCTTGTTTCTTCGTGTTGCCTTCTGCTAGCTTACGTTGGTAATACTCGTAGAAGATAGGATTCCGTTGTTTCTTGTTCTCACCTTTAGCCACTTGGATTTGTTGAACGGCTAGGTTATCGAAGATGGCGTTCAATACCCGATTTCCTTGTCCGCTTGCTTGGTCTTTCCCTTTGCCGCCCGAACTAAAGCGGACAGGTGCGATTCCGGCGAAACGGGCTAGCTTATCAGCGTTAGGAAAGCGGCGAATGTCTCCGATTTCGGCAATCAGTTCCGCCGCTGTAACGGTGCTAATACCATTCATCGACTGCTACTTAAAGTCAGTTTCGCTTAGAACCTGACGAAGCTGTTCTTCCGTCTCCTTAATCAGTTCCCTACTTCGCTTCATGTCCTGTACCATGTTTACGACAAGAAAGTCTCTTGATGCTCGGTAGTTCCGCTTTGTTTCCCCGTCCTTCTTCACCAGTTCCAAGATTTCCTCTGCCTTCCGGGTAGAGCAGGTGTTATGGCTTGCTTTACGGAGATAAGCCGCTAGTTCCTCCGCCCCCACCGATTCTAAGTGATGTGGAGCAGGGTACTTCTCCCAAAAGGCTAAAGCCGCTTTACCGCCAATGTCACAGAAGAACTTCTTGTAGGACGGATAATGATAGCTTAATTGCTGATGAGTTGTCGGGGTATCCTATGAATTTGTTGCGATGCTCTCGACACTATATCCATCGAGGTATCTATTCGCAAAGTTGCGTTTAATTTGAAAAAACCGCAAGATAACGAAGATAACAAAAAACAGGTCTATCATGGTGGTATCTGACTATAATCGACCTGTTCTGTGTATCGGAAGCGTTATTTAGGGTATAAAATTCAAGCTTTATGTGCGTACAACAGAAATGACGGAATCTTCATACGGGTATTACATGGGTTAAATGTGTTATTGGTTGAATGATGGGTTTATTCGGTACTAGGTAGCCCCCGCCAAAAAAGAACCTTGAAAGGCACGAAGCCAATCAAGGTTAATTGTAAATTTTATAACTTAACTTTTATTAAATATACTTTTTCCGACGGCATCAGTATCGATGGGCTTATCTGAGTCGGCTTGGGGATAGTCTCTTCTACCATATCCTCGAGATACAATAAGAGAGCTTCTTTCGCCATTTGAATTGCTTCCTCTGTTGAGTAGCCGCATGAAATACATCCGGGTAAATCCGGGAAGCTCACAGATATCCCATCATCAGCAAAGTCGAAAATTGCCCAATATCCATACTCCTTTTGAGCCACCTAATCACTCCTTTATTTATAGCCTGCTTGTTTCTTAATACTATTAAGAGTTCCAATTGGTAAATCTTTATTTCCATGTACAGGAACTATTACTACTTCCCCATTCGGTCCGTTTAGTTTTACATGACTACCATTTAGACTCACTTCGGAGAAACCATCTTTTTTCAGGAATTTCACCACATCTTTACCACTGACAGAGCCAGTAGGAAACTTGCTTTTTTGCGAATAATTGCAAATCAAGTTTAAGTGAACCAGATTTCTGCGTAGGTTCACCGTACCCTTAGTCCCAGCCTTACTCGAAGAACCTTCGTTCCCCCGCCGCCAGGACCTCGCGCGACGAATGCCCCGTTGCTGCTGCCTCCCAGGCTACCTCTGGTTAGGCCTCTTCCGCCTCCGCTGCAGTTGTGGGGTCCATAATTTCAGTTCGCTGACAAAATACGTGTAATAATCCCTACACGAAATTATACATTCTAATCGTCTCTTGTTTCACTTCGATCTGTTTGATATCACATACTCTTCCACTTGAATGTGATACGTCTCTCTTTCCCTATCCGTCTTCATTTAAAGTAAAGAACCTTGAACGGCATGTAGCCATGTGCGTCTATACCTTGTTTTTTATGGCATTTGTCACTAACCATTTTTATACTCTTTGGAATATATCTCTCTGCTGCACCAACAGTGTTTTTCCCAAACGAATGCTTTTTACCCGTACCCTATCTTTATAATCTTAAAAGCTAAAAATAAAAAATCAGCCATTTTACCACACTATTAAATTACTTCTTTCTCTTGCACTATCGGCATTTCATAGGCTGTTTTGTACTTCATCATGCCGTAAATAATGTTCACAAGTCTTCTCATTATACAAACCAATGCTTGCTTGGTAGTTAACATGGAATACTGGGTTTCTTGGTAGAATATTTCCTTTTGCTACTTGCACTTGTTGGACTGCAAGGTTATAAAATAAAGCGTGCAGCGCCTTTGCTTTTTTGTTCCTTACCTTTCCCACAGACCAAGGTAAACAGGCGCAATCCCCGCAAATCATGCCAATTTGTTGGCATTTGGAAAACGTCTAACGTCACCAATCTCCGCAATTAAAGCGGAAGCTGTTACGAGGTCAATGCCTGGCATGGAGTCTAGTTGAAAGTCTAGTAAGCTCATTAACTCTCTTAATTCTCGTTCCACATAGCTCATGTCCTTCTTTTTAAATGAAAAGTCTCGAACGATGCTTCTCACTAGAAAGACTCGTATTTCTTGGTGTTCTTTCGCTGTGTGTCCATCTTCTTTCATCAGCTTTAATATTTCCTTCGCTTTTTTACCGAACATGTATTGTTACTGGCTTCTAGTAAAAAAGTAGTCAATTTCTCTACACTTACACCGTCTAAACTTGGAAGGTGACGGGTATCGTTCCCAAATACCAATGCCGTTTTTCCATTCGACACTCTATCCATCGGGCTATCTATTCATAAAATTGCGTTTGTTATGAAAAAACCGCAAGAAAACGAACATAACAAAAAACAGGTCAATCATGGAGGTATCTGACCATAATCGACCTGTTTGATGTAACGGAATACCGTTATTTGGGTGATAAATTTCAATCTTCGTTGTGCGTACAACGAAGATGATGAAATCTTTATACGGATATTACATGGGTTATAGAAGTTATTGGTTGAATGATGAGTGCATTCGGCACTGGGTAGCCCCAACTAAAAACAAAGCCCTGAATGGTATTCAGCCAATTCAGGGCATTTGTCTACTTAGAATAGCCAGTAACAGTTTGAATAAATGCCGATTCGGCCTTGATGAAAGCATTAACTGTTCCGGTAATCTTAACTACAATTAAGTCGGCTTCATCCTTCAAAATTTCGATATTTGCCCTGAAGTCTAATGTACCGGAACTGAGTTTAATTTCGTGTATAGCCGAAAAATCAATTCTAACAGCAACAGTATTATCACCTTGTTCCACCCACTTTTTTGGGGGACGTTCGGCATAATAAGGCATATCAAATTTAACTGCAACAATACGTCCTTCATCATGAATGTTAATTTCAGAAATACGAACTTCCTTGAGTTCAGGTACTTTTTCATACAAACTAACTAAAAAGTTGTTCCGTTCCAAACTTTCATACCACAAATTTTACTCACCCCTATTTCTTAATAGGATAATGTTCCTTCGTGCCGGGGACCTTACCTGTTCGGGTATTATCAGCAGGCCTTACATTAAAATGTGGGCCTTGTCCCCCTTTTTGGTGCCCTGCACTGTGGTCTTGAATTACAATCTTTTTACCGTCTTTATTAGTGTAAGTATACTCTCTAGTACTAATAACTTTCCCATGTGAATCTTTTATTACATGTCCGCCCTCATGTGCGGCTGAGCGCATGTCCACTCGATTTACCGCTTCAGGCTGTTGACTTCTCGGTATTCCTGCATCTCTTTTCGCTTGGTTCAAAGCACCACTACGACTAAGTTCACCTGTACCCTATGTTGTAATCTTAAAAGCGAAAAATAAAAAAGTCAGCCATTTTACCCCCCTATTAAACTACTTCTTTCTCGTGCACTATCGGCAATTTATAGGCTGTTTTATACTTCATCATGCCATAAACAATGTACACAAGCCTTCGCATAATGCAGACCAATGCTTGTCCTTTTGTTTTGCCTTCTTTCAGCTTACGTTGGTAATAAGCGTGGAACACTGGGTTTCGTGGCAATTTACTTCCCTTTGCTACTTGCACTTGTTGTACTGCGAGGTTGTAAAATAAAGCGTGTAGCGCCCGATTTCCCTGTTACTTTTTTGTTCCTTACCTTTCCCACCAGACCAAAGTAAACAGGCGCAATCCCCGCAAATCATGCCAATTTGTTGGCATTTGGAAAACGCCTAACGTCACCAATCTCCGCAATTAAAGCGGAAGCTGTTACGAGGTCAATGCCTGGCATGGAGTCTAGTTGAAAGTCTAGTAAGCTCATTAACTCTTTTAATTCGCCTTCCACATAGTTCATTTTCCTTCTTTTTAAACTCTTACTTAAGAAGTCATCGAACCTATCTTGTACGTCAGTTTAACAGTTCAAAATATTTAGTTAAAAAAATCGGACTAATTATCGTAAAAATATTTTAAAGCATAAAAACCTTGAAAGGCAAATAGCCAATCAAGGTTTAAGGATTATTGTATCAGTAAATATATATGCTCTTAATGTACAAACACCTATCTCCAATTCTCTAATGTCCACTCTTGTGAAATTCTTTCAATAAGCAAAGTGTCATTCCATGTACCCCAAGGAGACAATTTTTTTTGTTCTTCCGTTAATTCACTGATTGTTTCCCTCTGCCATGTTTCATAGTCTACGATATGCCAACCAACCAGATTTCCGTCATTATTCATTATTTCTGTTCTAAATTTCTTGGGAATTTCTAATCCCTTAGGTAAATCAAAATTTGAAATTAGTTCAACTATTTTTTGCTTTTTAGCTGCCTTAACTGGAAAATGCACAAAATATTCTTCTTTCCCAGTAACTATTTCTTTTATGTTGTCTGGTATTTTATCATATACTCCTGGTAATACACGTATTAATTCCCCAATCATTTCATTATGTGAAACATATTGAATGTACGCTTTTCCTCTTGGAGTATCAACTTCAAATACATCTCCAACTTTTATTCGTGCCACACTATTCACCTCTATTTATCTCCAATAGTTTTTAATAACTCATATCCTCTTTTTAGTTGTTTTGCATATGATGGATTCTTATTAGAAATACTATTGATTTTATTCATTAATGAACCACCATTTTTTTGTAAACCATGAATTTCAATAAGTACTTGTTCTACTGCTTTTGCATCATTTCTACTTAAATTTTTCATAAGAGGTTGAATATTAATCCCTTTCCCGCTGCAGTTGTGGGTCCATAAATTTCAGTTCGCTGACAAAATACGTGTGGTAATCCCCTATACGAAAATATACATTCTGATCGTCTCTTGTTTCAATTCGATCTGCTTGATATCACATACTCTTCCACTTGAATGTGATACGTCTCTCTTTCCCTATCCGTCTTCATTTAAAGTAAAGAACCTTGAAAGGCATGCAGCCATGTGCGTCTATACCTTGTTTTTTATGGCATTTGTCATTAACCATATTTATACTCTTTGGAATATATCTCTCTGCTGCACCAACAGTGTTTTTCCCAAACGAATGCTTTTTACCCGTACCCTATCTTTATAATCTTAAAAGCTAAAAATAAAAAAATCAGCCATTTTACCACACTATTAAACTACTTCTTTTTCTTGCACTATCGGCATTTCATAGGCTGTTTTGTACTTCATCATGCGTAAATAATGTTCACAAGTCTTCTCATTATGCAAACCAATGCTTGTCCCTTTGTTTTACCTTCTTTAAGTTTTCTTTGGTAATAAGCATAAAATAAAATACTGGGTTCCTTGGCAGTTTACTTCCTTTCGCAACTTGCACTTGTTAGACTGCTAAATTGTAAAATAAAGCATGCAGCGCGCGATTTCCCTGTTTGCTTTTTTGTTCCTTGCCTTTCCCACCAGACCCAAAGTTTCTTCAACTCTCTTTGAATCAGCACCTTCACAATATCTGACCGCCATAATCGACTTGCATTGAGCACCACCACATAATCAATTTGGACAGACGAAAGGTGAGCCAACATTTCCTGTAAGCCCACCCTGTCTATTTCTAGTGCTTCTTCATTCAAATTTTGCGCCACTAATTCCTGCATCTCTAAAAATATGAATCAAGTTCCAACCATGCTCTTCACAATATGCTTTAATTTCCTCTTCTTGATATTTCAAGCTGTATCCCTCTCTTGCTTGCCCTTGAGTCGAGACTCGTATATAACCAACTACATTCAACTTTTCACCCTCCCGTTACGGAAATTAAAAAAAATTATGTAACGCTTTTTAAACGAATAGCGAGTATTATACGACCGTCTCTAGTAAAAATACAACCCAAAATTTTTAATCCAAATAAGTAAAAGAACACCCTATCACGTTACCCTATTGTTTATCGCCACGAGCTTTTTCATTCTCGTTAGTTTGTTAGCCATTCCATGTCGTAACTCCTCCTGCTATTTAAAATTGGAGTGCTACGATAAAAATGCAGTCGAAAAACACCCTCGTATGAAATAAAATGAAAGCTAATGAGGGGATGAGCGAGAATGAATCGGTACGACAAAACATTCAAAGAAGAAGCGGTAAGGTTAAGCGATGAGATCGGGCCCAAGAAAGCCGCCGAGCAGTTGGGCGTAGCCTACCACACCTTGCAGGACTGGAGGAAACGAAGAACCCTGCACGGTGATGGAGCGCATATCGGAAGTGGACGCGCTTATGCATCTACCAATAAGACTGCGCGTGAAATCGAATTAGAAAGAGAAAACAGCGAGTTGCGTCGTGCGAATGAAATTCTCAAGGATGCACTTGGTTTTTTCGCAAAAGACCGGAAGCGGTAAAAGCATGCCAGCTCTATGGTTACATCCGTGAACGACGGGATCGATGGACCGTCAAGGAGATGTGCAAAGTACTTGCTGTCAGCGAATCAGGCTATTACCGCAGCTTGAAGCCCACACCCAAACGAGAGCGGCAAGAACGCCTTCTGGTCAAAATCAAAGAAATCATCGAAGAATATGAAGACAACAGTAATTACGGCGCCCAGCGGATTAGGCTGGCTCTAGCGCAAAAAGAGATCGTGACCAGCTATAGCACCGTCTATCGCATCATGAAGAAGCACGGTCTGCTGAAGAAAGTGAGGCGTCATCCAAACGGCATTACACGTGAGGATGCGACAGCTCAAAAGAGCGAGAACCTGATTCAGAGAGACTTCAGCGCCTCAGCGCCCAACCAGAAGTGGTTATCGGATATCACAGAAGTGCCTTGTTTAGACGGTAAGGTGTATGTGTCCGCCGTATTGGACTGTTTCAATGGAGAGATCGTGGGTCTGGCCATGGATGACAACATGCGCAAGGAACTCTGCATCCAAGCTTTTGAGAACGCCTGCAAGGCCAGAAATGCTCGTGGAATGATTTATCACAGCGACCGAGGCAGCCAGTTCACGAGCCATGCATTCCGAGCGTGTCTGGCTAAACGAGATGTCGTTCAAAGCATGAGCGGCACAGGGCGCTGCTATGACAACGCAAGAATGGAAAGCTTCTTTGCTACGCTAAAGAAAGAAAAGCTATATAAGATCAAAACCGAGCAATACCCGATGGCCTATATGAAATCGATTATCTTCCGATACATCATGGTCTATTACAACAGACAGAGGGTGTACACCTCTAATCCAGGGGGCTGGCCCCCAGCTATTTATCGCGAAAGAATGCTGTCACAGGCAGCTTAATCATGGGGTTCTCATGAGTGTGTTTTCAAACTGCACTTTTTTTGACAACTCCAAATATCATCTCGCCCAATTCTCGTTCTTATTCAGTTCCTACAAGTATTAAAACTCTACTCCTTGATGGTACAACCATCATGAGTTTTGAATTTCAAATAATAATTGTTCTTTTTGCCTCACTCTAAAATTCTCATTTTCCTTCTTTGTTCACCCGCCTTGTGTTGCCTGTATATTACACCTTTAGCATTACGAGCTTTTTCATTCTCATGTGTAAAAATAAATCGAGTAGTTAGTGTGGTTATTTTATTTAAATGTCGTTGCATCCAATCTCGTGTGTCTACTTACCATCATGAGTTTTTGATTCAATTTAAATTTTTTAAGTCTACATTATAAAAAAATCTCCCTGTGGCAGAATACCCAGGGAGAAAAATGTCTAATTACTCTTCCAAATAAGTTCGCCATTCACCAAGAAAATATTACTAGGCTTGTTTAATTTTGATAACTCTAGTAACTCACCTTCTCTTATAACTTTATTTGAAAGGTTTTTTTCTATTGATAATATTTTTAACGTACACGCAAAATATTCTTCGTATCCTTCTTCTTCTAATTCTAATCCATTATCAGTTTCATAAATTGTATCTAATTCTGCTTTAATTATTAAATTGTTTTCCCAATCAACTAAGACTTCTGTTCCATTTGGATATCTATTTAATACAGAAATAAATCCATCCATTTGCTACACCTCTTTCTAAGGTCTTGCAGGTACAATATGTGCACCGTTTTTCGAGTAGTGTATAATACCTTTGGTAGTTTCATAAGCCTTTCCAGTAGTTGGGTCAACCCATTTTCCTATAACCTGTTTAAAGTTTACCCTCTCTTTATTTTGACCTATCCACTCACCCTTGCCAGCATATTTATCTAATAGTTTTTGTCCATTACCTGTGAAAATACTTTTACCTTTTTGATAATTCGGATGACCTGGTATATGTTTACCTTGTTTTCCTGGATGAACTTTAGCTTCAAAACCATTTATTGTTTTAACCGTACCCTTAGTCCCAGCCTTACTCGAAGAACTCTTCGTTCCCCCGCCGCCAGGACCTCGCGCGACGAATGCCCCGTTGCTGCCGCCTCCCAGGCTGCCTCTGGTTAGGCCTCTTCCGAGTCCGCCTCCGCCGCCGCTGCAGTTGTGGGTCCATAATTTCAGTTCGCTGACAAAATACGTGTGGTAATCCCCTACACTGAAATTATACACTCTGATCGTCTCTTGTTTCACTTCGATCTGCTTGATCGCATACTCTGTTCCTTCGTCATTGACCAGTTGGTCCCCTGCCTTCAATTCACGGGCTTCCACCCAGCCTTGACCTACGACCCAGAATGGATGCTCTGCAGTGGTGACGATCGTAGTGTCTTCCACTTGAATGTGATATGTCTCTTCCGTTACCCGATAGAACGTCTCTTCCACCGGTTTATATGCCAATTCTCCTGTCACATCGCTTTGAGCCAGTACGTAATCCCCGACTTCAATGTCTTCAATAGCCTTCGGACCATCTTGAGTTTCGATGATCGTTCCTGCCGCGAAGCACAGAAGCATACACGACATGGCAGATGCTCTTGTGTTCCCGCTCGGATCCACATATATCAGCGGATTATTGTGCACATACGTATACAGGTTCTGACTCAGCGGATCTTCCAGTTCCCCTTCATAAGGGTCCTCACCGATGAACCGGGCCGTTCCCGGATCGTACCACCGTGCACGTAGATACTGCAGTCCGGTTGTGTCGTCCCAGTATTCTCCTGCATAGCGCATGATGTTTGGAACCGTTTCTTTCGTTTCTTCCGGGCCACCCCATATATCATAAGTATAACTGTTTAACGAAGTTCCTTGCTCATCCACCAATCCGACAACATCGCCGTGTCCATTAAACTGGTAGTACTCCAGCTTGCCGGTGGCCCGATCCTGTCTTGCCGTCAGCTCGCCATACAAATCGTAGACGTAAGCATAGGTGATAATGGATTGTCCTTTGGAAACCTCCGCTTCAGCAATCAGCTTCGCTTCTTCATCATAGTAATAGCGGGTCGTTTCGGTGTCATCTGAACGTTCGTATAGCAGACCATCACCATTGTAGGAGTAGCTGATCTCCTTGCCTTCACCGGCTACCTTGATCAACCGGTTCTGACTATCAAATGTATACTTAGCTTCCTTCAGGCCAAAAATCTTGCCGCTTCCCTGCTCAAGTCGGTTTCCGTTCACGTCATACGAATAGGTGATATTTCTATCGCCCAGTAATTCCGACTCGACCCGATTTAACGGATCATAGGTAAACTGTCCAGTCCTGCCGTTCTCGGTGCGGCTAATCAGATTTTTGTTCGGGTCATAACGGTAGCCGAATTCATGGATGGACGCGCCGCCTTGACGAACCGTTACGCCAGCTATGTCATAACCTTCATAGCTGTACCCGATGCTCAGTCCGCTGTCGAAGCTGCGCCGAGCAAGCAGACTGTTCGCCCCGTATTCAAAGGTCATCCGATCGATGGGGGATGCTGACATGATAGAAGGGCTGTTGCTTCCGCCGCTGATCTCCATGACCGATACGCGGTTCATCTCATCCAATTCAGAGGATACCCGGAGCGATGTCCCTGCAGCGTCTGTCAGAATGTAACCCGTCTTGGTTTGCGTATTATATTCATACGCGATCTTGGTGCCATCCGGATATACCAGCTGCTCCAGTCTTCCATCCTCTGGATTATATCCATACGTGGTTTTTCCATGTTCATCCGTCATGCTGGTTCGGCGGCCCGCATCATCATAGGTATAGGTCACCGTATAGTCCGGTCCGCTCTGGGACAACAACAAATTCTCACTGTCGTAGTTATATCGATGGGTTTGTTGATTCCGATCCGTCTTCTGAATAACATTTCCACGACTGTCATAGGAGTACACCGTGGGTTGGTTCTGCATATCCACTTGTCGGATCAGGCGCCCGAGTTCATCATACGTCCTGGTTACTGTCTGTTGGTCAGGGAAGACCGTTTGGACTAAATCACCAGCCAGACTGTATATATAACGGGTAATTTCTCCTTGTGGATCCTTGACTGAAGTTAGTCGCCCCATCACATCATACGCATATTCCGTACGCTGCTGATTGCCGTCCACCGAAGCGATAACTTGACCAAGCAGATCATATTCCATGCGCTGGAGCGGCATATACGCTCCGTTCTTCCATTCTTCTGTTGAGGTTGTTCTACCTAGCAGATCGTAGTTCTCCCGATGCTTGTTCCCTGCTGCGTCGGTATAAGTGATCGTCCGTTCTACCAGATCGTAATGAATACTACTACTGGTTCCGTCCGGGTACACCGTCGTTGTATTTCTGCCAAATGCATCATACGTATGGGTGGTAACATTGCCTTCCGCATCTGTTACTTTTGTCGCATTGCCCTCATCATCGTAATCATATTGAAACAGGGTTTGATGTGTCTTCTCCTGAAGCAGCTGACCAAACGGATCGTATTGCTCTGTTGTAACAACACCATCTGCCGCGGTCTCAATGATTCGGTTAAGTTGATCCAGATACTGTACAGTGGACCTGGTTCCATCACGATATTCGATTGCCGTAATTCTGCCAGCCTTATCATACGCATAGGAACTCACGTTACCATCATTATCTGTCTCGCTTTTCAATTCTCCGGTAGGCCAATAGGAATAATGATTGGAGACTGTAGATGCTCGTGACGAAGCATCCCGGACAATGACCGATTCACTTGTCCGTAAATGACGTCCATGAGGTGATTCATATTGATAGGACTGCTCAATGACACGCGAATTGTCTCTGACCCGGCTCTGTGACAGATTGCCATAAGTATCGTATATATACTCCGTGTAAGATAGCGATGCCCTTCCAACGCCCTCAGACACAATCTCTGTTGTGACGCTGCCTTGATCATCATATTCGAATTGCGTAACTCGCGACTGCCGATCATTCATTTTCACGGTGATCACGGAAGGCTTCTTCCACGCAGCTGATCCCGTCTTCTGTTCATATTCGTAGCTTTCTTCCTCACCTGTACTCGAATTCTTCGATGTAATGAGTCCATGCTCATCATAAGTATAAGTTGTTGTTACAGACTGGGATGCGATGCTGTTCTGGAGATGCGATTCCGTTACCCTACGCGGCATATTCTTCTTGTCAGTCGCGTCATACTCAAATTCCTGGACATAACCCGCGGCATCACCGGATAAACGGTATTCCTTCAAGTATTGGAGAGACGGACTTGCGTTACCCTCATGAGTTTTGCTGATTTTGTACGTCTCGCTCCATTTGCCACCCAGTACGGTTGTTGTCATATCCACATTGCGGCCAAAGCTGCCCAGGTCTTCTCCGGAATAGTCAAAATTGCGGAGGCCCAATGTCTTCACTCCGGATGTCGTGCTGTACGTATCCTTGCGGGAGCTGACTCTAAACACATGCCTTGTCGCATAATCTCCGATTAACCCCATATATGCATTGTATTGAATATCTGTTATTCGAGAGGTTGGATATATGATTCGAGTCAATAATGCAGTCCCATCATCCTTGTGTTGATCTGGTACTCCAACCAGGTCAGACAATAAGTTAAAACGGGACTCCGGCAAACTGTATACGTATGATGTGCTGCGAGATAACGAATCTATTGTCTCTCCCAGCAGGGTGTACCCTTTCTGTTGGACTTTACGGTACTCGACTTTCCGATCGGTTCCCTCAAGTTCTACCGTCAGACCAAGAGTTGTGTAGTTAAATTGAAGGGCATTTCCTTCACTGTTCACTACTCGCTTCAGAACCGGCCCTTCGGGCAGCGGTTCATAATGAAAGCTCACGGTATTTCCATACAGATCCTGGATTTGGATCAGATATCCCCAAGCGTCAAAGTAGTAGATGTAACCATTAAGGATCGATAGCTTATATTCACCCTGCAGACCGTTTACATTCACGCTTCGATCATTGACCAGCTGCATATCATTCCAATGATATCCGATGATATCCAGCGAATCAGACAACGCAAAGGTGCCTGCTCCGGAGAAATAAAGATAACGAATACCGTCAATCTCCTGGATGTAAGGAAGATCCCAGCTCCAGCCCCGTCCAAGTGAGGATGTGATTTCATCCCTTCGGATGAAACTTTCGTTAACGATCCGTCCACTCGCAGCATCCTCGCGAATTCCAATTTCTCCATTTGCCTTGGAGCTGTCATAAATCCGGGTTAGCTCGAATGGGATCATGCCAGGAAGCTCTATGTCGGTCTGTGCAACATACAGAGCCCCGCTGGACATGGAAACTGCATCATCGCCATAATGGTTCAGATACAAGGAAGCATCATCCTGGACGCGCGCCTGTTTAAGCGCAGCTTCGTCCACCGCCGGGTTCGCAGCCAATATACTGGCGGCTTGCGCCGTTTGTATTCCCTGATATTGAACTGAGGATTCAACTTGAAGATTGGAAAGAAATTTGTCGGCGTCATTCACATGATTATGTTCAGACAACGCCCTATGAATCTGGTAGAGACTAACGCCTCCTCCCAATTTCTCACGTATCCAGTTCTCATCTATTCCATGGGTCTCCTGCAGCCAAGAAATCGTGATCGCAGGGCTGGTTACCTGATTGGCACGGGCTTCTGGCTGATTGTTATCCGCATAAGCAAGCGGACCCAGATTTCCAAGCAATAAAATGATGACAAGAACAACAATCCACCCTTTTTTATTCACATCGTCACCTCTATGCAATTTGAGCTGTAATTAAAACGGAAATACTTTCTTTCTTCGCTGAATGACATTGCCGTTATTGTCGTATTCATATAAGATCTCGTCCCCCGTAATAAGAACTACTCGAGAAAGACGATTATTCGAACTGTAATAATATTTGTTCTCAGCCGCAATCTGCATGAGCGCAGCTATAATCGTGCCTTCAAACGCTTCTCCGTCATTCTCGGTCAGCTTTAGATAGTAGGTCTTGCCAGCTTCCAGCTCCCATTCCAGCACCGTGTAGTCCCACCCGTGCTGACGTTCTTGATTAGCCGTTGCCGCTAACTCGTCTGTCATCCCTGCGTCTGAATATAGAGCGATCTGCGGCTCTTTCTCGAAGTCTTTCGTTTCCCTGACAGCAAATCGATATCTTCCGCTCGCACTAGGTTGGAACCGGTAATACAGCTCGGTATCCTGCTCCATTAGCACGCCCTCCGCACGCCGCTCCATGAGATCAATGAACTTGTCTGTCATATCAGCATAGATGATATTTCTTGATGGACCTGCAAACGTAACAGGCTGAATTGACGACACCGTTACCTGAATCTTGCCTCTAAGAGGGATGTTTTGTTCGACATCGATTTCTCTGCCTTCTCTGAGCGTGTTCCCCGCAGCATCAAGCAGCTTGTAGTCATAATATCTTCCTAATATCAGCGAGGCATTGGACATTAACACCGTTTCATATGGACATGTATTTGAAAATTCACCTTGTAATCCGGAAGTAAGCTCCTGTCTGATCAGCGCTTGTTCATCACTCGCAATAACCGTCACCGGATCCGAATACTCAAAGGAAACAGCGCTCGCAGAAGTGACCGTCACGACTGCTTCGCCGCCTGCTGGAATCTCGATAACTTGTGATGCAGAATCCATCTGTGCCCCTACAGTTCTTACTCCGGAACTATATATGGCGTAGTCATAGAAGCGCTCCCCGGAAGCAGCATCAGACTTTACTCGTTCACTCGTCAAGCCGTTGTTTGTAAAGATCACACTTTCACGCGGTCCCACAGAAATGCGCTCTCCACCAGGCCAACTTGTCGGCTCTGCCAGGAAATACTGGTACACTCCTCCGAATAGTATCGAGCTGTCTGAATGCGTAGTCACAATCACCCTTTGACCAGGCGCAACAACAGGTTCCGTCGTTGTTCCAATTTTCCGGTCGATTTCCACCCCATATAGATCGTAGAGTACATAGTTGAAACTGCTAGTACCTCCATTCGCCAAGCTCACGATTGCTTTGGGATAAGGGCTAATGTTCGTAAGTTGATAACTGTTGCCCGGATTGACAACATAGCGATGAAAGGCCGGCTCCCTGCTGACATCTACGTATAAATCTCCCTCGGTGTATTCATATTGAATCGGTACTGAAGACGGATTAGAAATGACAACGTAAGCTTGGGAAGGAAGCTCGAGCCTGGAGCTTGTATTAAATTCATCACTTACAATCAATCCGTATACATTATAAATCGCATAATCCATAACGGCTCCGACCTGCCTTGCATTGTGAAGCAACTCTACAGACTGCCCATAGTTGTAGACAACATAAGAATCGCCTGGCGCAATGGTAAACCGCTCCTTGGCTTCTCCCGGGTCATGTTCACCGCGGAATACACGATATATGCCTCCGTAACTGATCGGCTCATCCGATGCTGTCGTCACAACGACAGTATGACCAGGTTGTATATTCGGATCGAAGGTTGCTCCTGTACGTCTCGTCCGTTCCGCGCCAGTCTGGTCATAAATAACATAGTCATATTTCCGGTTCCCTGAAATAGACGCCGTGCTGTCTAAATTTTCACTTCTTGAACTTATATTAGTGAAAGCAAAACTTTCTCCTCTGGAAAGTGTTACACGCAAGTATGCAGGTTCAGCGCTTGGTGCTACGGAGAAGTCGTCAGTATAATCAAACGTAATAGACGCTGAACCAGCCACAGTTACGATGGCATAGCCTTGAGCTGGCACCTGAGGATTCGAAGTTCGATTGAATCCATCCGATGACAGGCTGTCATCCGCCTTATACATGACATAATCAAAGATGCCATTAACTTGTCTGGCATTGTTCCTAATCGGATTATTCCGGCTCCCATGATTGTGGAATATGTAAGATTCCCCCGGGTTAATGGTAATTTGGCTGATAGCCTCATTCGGACGCCCTCCGCCTTCAAACACGGTATATATAGCGCCAAAGGTAACCGGTACATCCGACACAACGGTGACAACTACCTTATTGTTTGGATTTACTCGCGGGTTAATCGTCGTAGACTGTCTGCGTGAACGCTCCGTCCCATCCTCATAATAAATGACATAGTCATACCTTCCGCCTGACGAGGTAGTCGCATCACTATCCAACGTTTCAACAGAACCGCTGACATTAGTAAATTCGTAACTTTCCCCTCGATACAAAGTGACTCTTTCAAAGGCCGGCTCTGCTGTGCGCTCCACCGAGAAATCATCTGTATAGTCAAAAATAATCGAGGTACTCCCTACATTGCTTACAACCGCATAGCCAAGCGCAGGAATGCTCGGATTGCTTTTCTTATTGAATCCATTTCCATACAGAGAAGAATCTTGTCTGTAGACTACATAATCAAACACCCCTCCCACACTGCTCGCGTCATTCCGAATGGGATTGGTCAGCGATCCATTGTTCCTAAAAATATAGCTCTCACCGGGCTCAATCGTTATTCTGCTAATGGCAGCCCCGTCAGCTGGCTGGACAAGAAACGTCCGGTATGGAACACCGAATGTAACTGGATTTGGTGTAACCATAGTAATAACGGCAGTGCGGCCAGCAGCAACCGTTGGTTTGTTTGAGGTGTTCGTTCCTCTAGAATACTCCGTGCCATCCGGTAGATAGACTACGTAATCGAAGCGATCGCTCGTCTTTCCGTCGCTTTCAAGCGTATCGGACTTTGTGCTTACATTCGTAAAACGATAGCTATCACCTTGGCCTAACGTTACTCTTGAATACGCGGGTTCCCCACTATACCGTCCGTTGAACACATCGTATGGAAATGCGACAGTTACCGGATTGACGGAAGCCCCTGTAATGATGATTTCGTTGCCTGACTTCACGGAAGGAGAACCGACACTATTAAAGTCGGATTTATCTAAGACACCATCCGGTGAATATTCCGCATAATCATACCGCCGATCCTGACTGCTCGAAGAATCACTTTCCATGCTGACCGACTGAGCGCTCTCGTTGGTAAACACATAACTGTCGCCCTGATACAGAGTCACACGATGGAATGCCGGAGTTGCCGATGGGGTTGCGATAATATCGGGCAGCACAGTGAAGGTGACGGGATAATTTCCATTAACCGTTACAATCACTGTAGAGTTGGCAGTTATATTGATATTGCTTCCAGTATTCATTGATTTCGTAGATACTCTTCCATCAGAACCATATCTCACGTAATCAAATACGACGTCTCTAGAGGAAGACCCATTGTTGGAAAGTGATTTGGTCGTAGATGCGGTGTTATAGAAACTGTATGAGTCTCCAGGATATAAAGTCACCTCTCCTCGTTCGGCCATTATCTCAAAATTTGAAGTTTGATAGACCGCATCCGTTACACTTGGCTGGATCATATCCTCCGGTACTTCAAGAGTCGGTACAATCGGATCGGAAATACTCTGTGCTGAAGAAGTAACAGGTCCAAATCCGCTCAAACATAACACAAGCACCAACAGCAAAAGCGCCAACCTTTTTCTTGTCAAACTCACATGTCTACCTCCTGTAGTTGGATTCTCCCTTGGCATTTAAGGCAAGTCGTTCATGTACTTACACAACCTGGGATATTCCTTAAATATCGGAATCGACAAAAAGCCAATAAATAGGAATATTGGCTCCATCTCTCGACAAATTTCTCCAGCAAAAAAATAGTTGGATATGCCTATTAACTACATAAAAACTCCCGCCCTCAGCAAATTGCCGAAAGACGGGAGTTTTCGCTCATACTTTCTCATGATGCTCCACCGGCGACTCATACAGCCCCGAGGTGTTTTTGAACCACTGGAAAATGTGCGTAGCGCACACCTTCAGCATCGCGTAACCAGGAACGGCCAGCAGGACGCCGACTACCCCGAACAGATTGCCGGATGTCAGAATAACAAAAATAATTGTGATTGGATGAATCTTGAGGGTCTTGCCCATAATTTGCGGCGAGATCAGCTTGCCTTCAATAAGCTGAACAATCGTCCATACCGCCACCATCTTCAGCAGCATGATCGGCGAGGTTACAAGCGCAACGATAAGAGCGGGCGTAATCGCAATCGCGGGACCCAGATATGGCACCACATTGGTGAATGACGCAATAATGGCCAGTATTAGCGCGTAATCCAGCCCGATGATCATGTAACCGATGTACAGCAGGATACCGATACAGAAGCTGACAATAATCTGGCCGCGGATGAACGAGCTGATCTGATGGTTCATGTCCTGAAGCACATGCAGAGCACCCGTGCGGCTCCGGGTCGGCAGGAAGGAGAGCAGCTTCTCAGGCAGCTTCTTGCCATCCTTCAGCATATAGAAGAGCACGAACGGAACCGTAATAATCGACAGCACAACTTCCGTGAACGCGCCCAGGAATCCGCCAACCTTGGACCAGGTCGTGTTCAGAATATCTGTTGCTTGCTGGGTAACGGTCCCCCACCATTCCTCCGAATTCAAGTTAATCGTCGACTGAATTTGATTGTACAGTTCGGTTCCGGTCAGATTCTCAAACTGCTGTCTCAGATTTTCACTGTAAACCGGAAAGTTGATGATCAAACTCATAATCTGATTACGAACCACCGGAATGACCGCGAGCACAACCACCGTCAGAATACCGGCGATCGCCAAATATAGAATCAGGATCGACCAGCCCCGCTTGATCCTCCATTTTTCCATCACATTCACGAGTGGATTAAGCAGATAGAACAGAATACCGGATAGGATAATCGGCAATATAATTGTTTTGATCAGTACAGCAACAGGGTGCCAGACGAACGAAATTTTGCTGAGCACCAGTATGTTGATTCCTACCAACAACAACACGAACAAGAGCAGCACAAACTTGTTATTTAGAAAAAATCGCTTAAAGCGATCTGGCCAAATTCGGGTTGGCTCCATGGATGTCCTCCCTTACTAGTCTGATATGTATCGCAAATGACTCTATCTCTATACTATAATGTTTGAAAAATGCCTGTGTCCAGTTGCGTCACGAATCTGCCAATCGTACCGCCACACAGCAACATAAAAAACAGCTGCCGGATCATCGGCAGCCGCGCTCGTTCTTCCCGTTATCCTTACTCGCTTTGGTGAGGTTCGCCCCCCTGTCCCCCTACACCAACTTCAGCGCCTGTTCAATCGGCGTGTCCCCGCTGATCAGGTCAAAAGCCTTTCCCATCGTAGACGGATCGGCAAGCGCAGCGAGGATCGTGGAAGCCACATCTTCACGCGGGATGTTCCCGCGCTCTACATCTGCTGCAGCCTTCACTTTTCCGGTTCCCGGTTCGTTCGTTAGTCCGCCTGGTCGGATAATGGTGTAATCCAGCCCGCTTCTCATAAGCCACATGTCTGCGTAATACTTGGCTGCACTGTAGTGCGGCGCGCTTGCCATCCACTTCTCCCGATGATGAACACCGATTGCGCTAACCATCACAAACCGCTGAATTCCAGCCTGCTTGGCAGCTTCCATCGATTTGATAGCCCCATCCAAGTCGATCAGCATCGTTTTATCGGCACCGGTATGTCCGCCCGAACCCGCAGTAAATACAATAGCATCCGCACCTTGAGCCGCGCTGGCGATATGATCTATGCTTCCTTCAAGGTCAACCAGGGCAGTCTGAACGCCCTGTTGTTCATACTTCGCCTTCTGCTCTTCCTTTCGCACCATCGCAATCGGGTTCAGCTCGGCCGACTGCTGCATTTGGCGGACGAGATGCTGTCCAATCTGTCCGTTCGCTCCAATAATCAATACGTTCATGTGGTCGCTCCTCACTTTCGGCAATGTGGATATCCTTTATCTTTAGCTATTATTATATAAAAAAACATCCCGCAGGCCCAATCAGGTGCAGCCAGCACCCTTATGCCTGACGGGATAGGTGATGTTCGGCGCATCCATGCCCGGCTGTCGCCTGGATCAAGGGTGCAGGCCGATGCGATTACAATGGGGAAACCGCATATCGCTTGTAGAGCGTCCGGCTTCCGTTTCTATTGGCAAAACCGATCTGGCCATGCAGATAAGGAGCATCCTGATCCGTATAGGCCAGCAGCTGTGTTCCGTCCACACTAACCGTCAAGCGGTTATGTTCCGCACTTATCTCCACCCGATAGTCTTTACCTGGCTCCCATGCGAAATCGGCCGAGGCCACAGCCCGATAACCATGATCATTTTTGTACAACACGAGTTGGTTGTCCTTCGCCAGGCCGGCTGCATAAGACCGAATGCCGCCCTGCACCCGCACCTGAATCAGATGCTCCTCACCGACCACCGGCGTTAACACCGCTTCGTATTTGTAATCCTTCCACGCATAATCACCGGTATAACACTCGGCAGGCAGTTGCGAGCCGCTGCCGCTAAGAGCTCCATTGTCCAGTGTCCAATGACCTCGCAGATAGGTGCACTGACGGACCTCAACGTGAATCGGATTCCACATTTCCAGACGCTCCTGGCTGAAATCAATCGAGTAATGCGGAGAACCACTATAATGCATATCGTCCACATAAGCGATCAGGCTTTCTTGCCAGTCGGCTAACGGGATCCATTCAATTCCGGCCTGTTCAATGCAGGCGTTATCCAGCACCGGAATATCCATCGTCAGATGAATCCACTCCCCTGCTGGAACGTTTACACTCTCCCCGTAATATAGCCTGTCCTGATTGCCATCCTTCACGAACATTCTTGCTTTCAGACCCGGACCGGTATCTGGCAGTTTCACGCGCGCTTCCACCTTCTGACCCGGATATAGCAGTGGGGAGAAGGCCGGATCATAGCGGCTGTCATTGAAATCGGACGGACCGTAATACGTTTGGTGATATACCCGGTAGCCGTAGCCCCCTCTCACTCTGTCGAACATTACTTTTAACGAGCGCTCTCCGGAATAAGCCTCTGCCTCACTATTCTCAACCCGAGCCGTAACATTGCGGGAAGGATCATCGTGATCCGTACGGAACGCATGCGTTGAACCCGGATATTCAAAATGGAATCTCGGCGAGCTGCCATTCAGCACAGCTTCCCATTGGTCTGGAGGCTGCACCCCGGCGATCTTATAGCCGAAACGAGCGATATACGAAGCGCACCATGGCAGATCCAGGATGTTCAGCGAGCCGATAACGCTTGAGCAGCATAGAAAATCATTGATCGGCGTCCGCCACGAAGCATCGATCCCTTGCAAACCATTCAGAACGCCGAGAATTGTGCCCACATTCGCCACATTGCAATCCGTATCCCAGCCGCACATATTGCATATGTTGATTGACTTCGAGAAGTCACCTTCTCCGTATAGCAGTGACAGGATGATCACCGCCGCATTCGGTATGATATGGCAATTGCCCGGATACAGATGGTAGCCATAATGCGCTTTCACATAAGCATACGCATCACGCCACGATTCCGGCTGCCTGCTGTGATACTCAATCACGTCCAGCGCCATCCGGTGGAATTCAGAATTGTGCGGAATGACCCCTAGCCCGGCCTCGATAATATCCGCCATATCTTTCATGACAAAAGCCGCCGCAATGCAAGCAGCAACGAACATCCCCCCGTATTTGCCATTCCCGTCATGGGATACACTCGCGGCTTTCGCTGCGTACTCAGCGGCAAGCTTCGGGTTGCCTGGCGCAATCAGGCCCCAGGTGTCAATGAAGATCTGGCCTCCAATCTGCTCGGCAACCGCCGCGCCATTCTGCTCGATAGATCCTGATCTCGGTGCCATAATGCCATGCTTCAGATTCTCGTATGCGGTATGCTCTGTCGATACCCCATAACCTCCCCACCAGAAAAATGCATGGCCGTCCGGCGCATAATTCAGCCAGGTCAGCCCGATCTGCTCCGCCGTCAGCTGATCTGTATGGGTATAATCCTCCAGTGCCCGGAGAAAGAACATTGGACCGTTTGTATCATCATCCGCTGCAAAGTTTTTGAACTCATGCAGGTAGGTGGTTATTTCTCCGTAAGCCTTTTCAATTTGTTCATACGTCCATTGCTCGATGTTCCCTCCGTGACGAACCCCAATCACTTTGCCAAGCCATCCGGCATACACCCGCTCTACATAATCTTCCGGAATCGTAAATGTCATCGCTGTCACTCCTGTCTATGAATTGCCACACTCAAGATGTCCGGCAAGTTTCACCGTACTTATAAAATACAGCAGCGGGGCCGCAGATTCAAACCAGCATTCCACGATCGGCATCATAAAGAGCTTGTCATTTCCGGGATACTCATAAATGTCGGTTAATTCACCAAACCTGTTTCCCAGGAAATGGCTGCTAAATAGGCGTTTGGGCAGCAAGCGCTCGGGCTTCCATTACACATACTTTTGATAAAAAGACAGCACGTTCTTCCAGAACCTGGAGTCCTTCTCCGAACTTCGATGCCCGTCCGTGTCAACATACAGACACTCGACATCCTCACGTCTGTTCTTCAAACCACGCATCAGGTAATCCAGTTCCTCCGAAGGAATATACCGATCCTTTCTTGAATGCACCAGCAGCACGGGAGACTTTCTATGCTCAAGTGCGGCAGGCAGGCTAAGTTCTTCTCTCAACTCCGTCGAAGAGATCCCCGCCCTCATAAACATCATCCGGGTTAGCAGAGGTCCGAGCGGAGCATATGGCATCTTATATTCACGTAACAAGGCTTCCATGATCGTCCGAAAACGGGCAGGCATCGAATCAGTGACCAGTGCCTTGATGCCAATCTTGTCCCGACTCGCAAGCAGACTCCCCATGCCCCCGAAGGAGTGACCAAGCAGACCAATCCGCCCAGGAGCTACATCTTCTCGGCGCTGAGCATACCGGACTGCGGCCTTCACGTCATCCCGGAAACTTTTGATGGTGGGGGCCTTGATCCCCTCGCTGTCCCCATGACCTCTGGCATCAAACAACAGCAGCGAATACCCGGCTTGATGAAGCGGATCCACATAACGCATGACTCGGCTTTTCGCCGACGCCCAGCCGTGTACGACGATGATGAGCGGTTTGGGCTCATCGTCGCTGGCCTTGGCTGGAATATACCAGCCATGAACAACCGCATCCCCACTCTGAAATGACACTTCCTCATAATACTGAGCGGGCTTCTGCACGTTGATCACCCTTTTGGGTGTCTGCCCCTTAACGGCCAGTTTCCACAAGACGCTGACAAACACCAACAGTGCGATCCCTATCCCTATGACTATGTAAATCATCCTGCTTCCCCTCCATACATTGTACATTTCCGAACAGGTTAACGGGATTGCTCATGAACCAAGCGACCGCGGATCGCATTGCAGCAACCCATGTGATACAGCACATCACTTCGAGATGAAAGCAAACCCGAATAAAGGACCACTCGGTCTTTTTTTGAAGCAAAAAAAATTAGTCGGACGATTTCTGCAAACTATGAATATAGGAGGACAGGTGCTCCAGAGCCTGCTCCATATAGCGGCTGTCTCGGTACAGCTTGCTCATCATGACCGCACCCTCCATCGCGGACGTAATGAATATCGCCGCTGATTCAGGGTGAATCGACGCTTTAAGTTCTCCTTTACGTATCCCGCGGTTTATGATCATCTGTATAAACTTCAAGAACTGATCCATCGCATCTGCTGCTTTCTCACGGAGTACAGGATGAGCATCGTCGCTTTCCACAGCCGTATTCAGCAGCGGACAGCCTCCTTTAAGCGGAGGATTCTCAATGACATTCTCATAGATCGACACCACCGAAATCAGCTGCTCGGCCGCCGACGATTTCCCCCTGATCGCTTCATAATAACGTCTGCTCAGTACGCCAATGGCATAGTCGAACGCTTCAAGCGCCAATTCGTCCTTGCTCTCAAAATGGTTGTAAATCCCGCCCTTGCGCAGCCCTGTCACCCGCATAATATCCGACATCGAGGAACCGAAATACCCTTGCTGGTTAAACAGCTCGGCTGCCTGCTGCACAATAAACTCCCGGGTCTTCTCGCCTCTACGCATGCACGCTTCCTCCTGTATGTATGTTCACCGCATCCAAAAAAAAAGAAACCGATCGGTCTCAAACGAAGTTTAGCACAAGAACCACCTGGGGGCAAGCGCTGCGATCCACTTCTGTTCCGAACAAAAAGAGCATGCTTGGCAGAGAAAGAATCTGCCGAACATACTCCATCATTTTCATATGGCTACATCACGCTTAATGCAGCACCTTCGCTGCTTCCGGTGTAAATGGTGTCATCTCGCTCCAGCGGCCATCGCGAAGCTTCGCGGCCCAGGCCGGATCCACCAGCAGCGCCCTGCCTACCGCCACCAGATCGAACTCCTGCCGATCCAGCTTTGAGATCAGCTTGTCAATGCTCGTGGACTCCGCTTCCGCTCCTTTCCCTTCAGAGAAATAGCTCGTCACTTCGCTGTCCAGTCCGATAGAGCCGACGGTAATGGTCGGTTTGCCAGTTAGCTGCTTGACCCAGCCGGCGAGGTTGAGCTCAGAACCGTCAAACTCCGGCTGCCAGAAACGGCGGGTCGAGCAGTGAAAGATATCGACACCTGCTTCAACCAGCGGTGCAAGAAATTGCCCCAGCTGTTCCGGCGTCTCAGCCAGCTTGGCTGAATAATCGCTGCCCTTCCATTGCGATATGCGCAGCACAATCGGGTAATCCGGGCCTACCGCCTGTCGGCAAGCTTCGATCACTTCAACTGCGAAGCGTGTCCGAGCCACGATATCACCACCATAGCGGTCTGTGCGCTGGTTCGTCTTCTCCCAGAAGAATTGATCGATCAAATACCCGTGCGCACCGTGAAGCTCAATCCCGTCAAATCCTATGCGCTTCGCATCCGCGGCCGCCTGGGCAAATGCCTCAACGATATCCCGAATCTCCGCTTCAGTCAGCTCGTTCACGCTCCGGTCCGGGTTCAGTCCCATGTGCCACAGCTGTGGAATCACCTTGCCGCCTGCCTCATGGACCTCAGACACAACCTTTGACCAGCCCGCCAGCGCCTGCTCGCCATAGAAATGAGGGACAGCCACACCCGGCTGTTGATGGGCTTCAGGATGATTAACAATGGTCCCCTCCGTCACGATAAGGCCTACGCCATTCTCCGCCCGCCGCCGGTAATATGCCGCTACATCCGGACCGGGAATGCCGCCGGGAGAAAATCCGCGCGTCATGGGTGCCATCACAATGCGGCTTGGAAGTTTCATATTGCCTATCGTCACAGGTTGAAACAGGGCCTGTACAGATTGAGAAGTATTCATTTCATCAAGACCTCCAGTTCAGCTTTTGTTGTACCTTGGGTACGTCTATGATGATAAAAGCTAGGCGTACCTGATTCAACCAACAATATGCCCATTCTTTTGCTTAAACAACAGAATCGGCATATTGTATCTAATATACACTTGTTAGGAAAACAACAGTTGTGTATTATATAACCAATCATAGCTTTCCAGGTAAGGGGTGTTCATGCAAGTGTCGGATTTCCAATCCTCCAAGCGCACGGATCCGCGCGTCGTCCGGACGCGCCAGTTCATTCAGGACGCGTTTACGGAACTGTTAAGACATAAGGACTTTCATCAGATTACAATTAGCGATATCACGAGCAAAGCCACAATCAATCGCGCTACGTTCTATGCGCATTATCAGGACAAATATGAGCTGCTTGACGCATTATGGGCGGATGGGTTCACTTCGTTTCTGTTACAGCGCATCCAGCCTGACGCCCCATTGACGGAGGAAACCATCCGGCAGCTGATACAGGCGCTTTGCGATTATCATCAGACTTTGAACAACAAATGCATGAAAAACTACACTTCCGTCGCCCCTGTGGTCGAAAAAAATATCAAGCAGCAGCTGGAGAGCTTTATAACGCAGCTAGTGACCCATGGCGCGAATGGCCAAGACCCCGCCCTGTTGAAATCGGCGGCGACTTCGATGAGCTGGTCCATCTATGGCGTCACGTATCAATGGAACCTCGACGGCAGAACCGAATCTCCGGAGCAGTTGGCAGCGCGAATATTGCCCATTATGATGAACGGCGTCTCGGCCTTGAATTCGAATCCGCAACCGGTCTGCTGAAGCTCAAGCTCGATAAATACGCCTTCTCATCAAGGTGAGGCGTTATTCGTGGAAGGCATCGTTCGGATGACACAGTAAGACCTGCACTTTCAATCGCTATAGTGCAGGTCTTCTTCAAGTGATATTATTCAGTGTAATCCGTATCCATCTCCGAATGAATATTTAACGAAGTACTGGCCATCGATACACCGTCCACGCCTAGTGCTTGAATCAGGATATGGTCATGGTACAATGACACTAAAATCCCCCTATCAAACTATCTTAAAATCAAAAAATATTATAATAGTATTCTATTGGATCTATGTCCTTGAATATCCATCTGGTTCTATAGTGGATTTAATCCAGCGCCTGCCCGATGTCATAATCACTTATATCCAGATCTACAGGCAGCCCAAGCGCCAGCTTGGCCAGCTGATATCCCAAATACGGCCCAGCCGTTAATCCCGAAGAACCGAGTCCGTTGGCCGTAAAGAGTCCTTCCCAGCCCGGAATCGATCCAATGACCGGCAGAAATCCGGGCGTGAACGGACGAAAGCCTACCCGCATTTCCAGGAACGTGCTGTCCGCAAGTTCCGGCGCAAGGGACAGCCCTTTGTTCAGCACCTCCTGCATCCCCCCAGCCGTCACCCTTGGATCATAGCCGTCTACGTCATTCTCATGCGTCGTCCCGATGACGATCCTCTGATGATCAAAGGCCAGCAAATACTGATCGGAAGGCGGCATCACCACTGGCCAGGCGGCTGTAGCCTGATCCCCTTCAAGCTTCACATGCATAATTTGAGCCTTCTGATAGCTGACGTTGAAGCGGATGCCGAGCGGCTCCAGCAGCTGTCTCGCCCAGGCTCCGGCACAGACGACGATACGGTCAGCAGCGATATATCCTCCATGGACAGAAGCCCCCGTGACACGATTCGAATCATATTCCAGCACGGCGTCCCCTTGGATCAGAACAGCTCCCTTTCGCTGGGCAGATCGGATCAAGGCATCCCGCAGGGCACGGCCGTCCACTCTCGCGGCTCCGCTAATATGTACAGCCTGATACCCTTCTCCAAGCAGAGGGAACAACGCCTTGGTCTGATGCTCGTCCAGCCGGGTGATCTCGCCCATTTCGGGCGCATCGGCCATTCGGTCCTGCGCCCGCTCTTCGATTCTCGTGATTTTCTCCTCGTCGTGATGAATGCTGAGCGCCCCGACCTGGGCATAACCGGTCTCCATCTCCCCCTCGCGTTCCAGCTCCGCAATCAATTCCGGGTAGAAGCGCGCACCCGCCTTCACAAGCCGATACCAAGCTTTATTCCGCCGCTGGGATATCCAGGGACAGATAATTCCCGCTGCCGCATCCGTAGCCTGACCGGCATCCTGACGATCCATAATCGTAACTTCTGCTCCCATTTTGGCTAACTGGTAAGCGGTCGAAGCCCCCAGTATTCCTGCCCCGATCACAATCACTTTCTTCATCGTTACACCCTTTCACACTGACACTCGTACTTGACGCCTATTATATCATTTCGCCCACTTTAACGATGGGGTTGCAATACGCTCAAGAAGGCGATCCAGGGGCCGACATCCTCCCGGTACCTTCCAGCCATCACACGAACGATTTGACTCAGATGTGTCATATCATGAACGACCCAGGTAGCGATTAGCTCGCTTGCCTTCACCGAGCCGAATGCAGGATGCATCCCTGTGCATTCAAGCTGGCTCTCATGCTGAACCAGCTGCTGCAGCTTGAGAATATTGTCTCCTCTAAGCTTCTTAAACTCGCTTAACCTGTCAGACAGCGGTGCTGCGGCGTGATTCAAATGGGCGAAACGGTCGAATTCAGGGAATGGCTTACCTTCACCGCCGGACAGAATCATATCTAGCCGCGGGATCCAGTTGCTTTTCTCCCCTTCGATCAGATGATCCAGTACTTGCGAGGCATTCCATGTGCCCTCCCCCTCATTGCACGTCAGCCATGCGTCCGACAGGCCTGTGAATAGAGTTTCCAGCACCTTGGGCGTCCGTTCAAGCACCTCTATCGCTTCCTCCATACTAAAATTCATCTGGAACACTCCTCCTCTCCTTGCTTTATATTTCATCTCAATCGGAGCCTCTTCGTCAACTCGATGGCAGCGCCGCCGGATACGCGTTGTGAACCGACCAGCGTATGAAGGTCGTGCTGTCTACCGTTCTATGGCGAACCAGCCTGGCTAAGAATTCATCGCCCGACATCTGTCCCCTGCCCAGGTCAGGCATCGCACTCACACAGCCTTCTGCTTCCAAATAACCGTCCGTCATCACCATGATCCCGCTCCGTCCGGTTCGGAGCTGCCTCCGTCCAAGCGAGTAGCTCGGGACCGCCTGCTCGAATGTGTTCACCTGCCCGATCCATTCATAGAAATTTCGCTGATTCATCGAGTTCTGCCCCCAGGACTCCAGTTCATCATGGAAGAGGAACAGCTGGCAATCTCCTACGGAGAACCACCACAGCATATTTTCGATACGCAGACAGATCAGACAAGAGGCTTCGCCTTGCACAGCTCGGCATTTCACTAAGAAACCATCCGATTGAAAGATATCCAGCACCCATCGCTCGATCCTGTCTACCGCCTTTCTCAGCGGCTGACGGAGTATGTCGCGGACGGAGCTTTCGTGATGCTGAAGCGTCTCCAGAATCAATACCGCGCTTTGACAGGAGCTGTGCGCGTCCACAATCACGGCGAACTCCCAGGCCTCAGCCTCATCCAGCCACAGCAGGAATCCGTCCTCATTTTTACAGGCACCGCCCTCCGTGCATCCGCCATAACGGCCAACCGTCACATGCCGGATTCGCTTGCTGCTGGGTTGATCGAGATAGGCCTGCTGATCCCCGGTCCATAAGCAGCTCACGGACTCAACCCGCTTCATGATGAAGGACCTCCTTCAGCCTGACGCACAAGGTTTCAACCTCATTCGCGGTTCCATAAGCGGCCTCATAGCCCCGGATGCTCGTGGGATGCCAGTATTCCTCCGGCGTGCCGGGATAACGAGGAATGAGATGAACATGGAAATGCGGAAAGGCATCCCCCTGCACAAAGGAATACACATGCTCTGCCCCTTCCGTTTCTTTAAGCGCCTTGCCGATCCGGTTCAGCACCGATCCAACCGCGCTCGCCTCGTCCTCTGTCATATCGCCATAGCCGGCAACATGCCGCTTCAGATCGACCATCACATATCCCACGTAGACCGCTGAACCGCTTGAGCCGATATGACCGACATAGACATAGTCATCCTCATAGATACATCCGCCAGCAACATGAATCTCTCCCCGATGTTTACGACAAATAAAACAATCCGCTGTTTCCATGCCCATCACTCCATTTCCTCACCAATGGATTAACACAACAACAAAAAAACCTACCGCCTGCAAAGAGGCGATAGGTTACCCGATCGCGGTACCACTCTTCTTGGATGCATGGCGAGCCGCAATGCTCCATCTTCTGGCCCGGTTAACGGCGGGGAACCGGCAAGACCTACTGCATCGCTTCAGTCTTGACACTCACGGGCGAGCTTCAGGCGCCTACAGACTGTCTCACACCACACGACAGCTCGCTGGGCAATAGGCGGTTCCTTACTGTTCCCGGTCTTTGTGTTTCGAATTTTGTTAATAGCATAGAAGCAACCTCGGTTCGTGTCAAGTGCAACTTCAACTCAGTAACTTCATCTCAGCATCCGATTAATGCGCGCTCGCTTTGGCACTCGCCCCTTGAGTTACCGCCAGCCTGTCCACCATGCTTTGACTTGACGTGTCCAGACCGGTAACGGTCACGCGATTGCCGTTCTCATGATATTTCTCGATCACCTTATCCAGAGCCCCCACAGCGGAATCATCCCAGATATGAGCCGCCGAGAAATCAATGACAATGGCCGCCGAGCGCAGCGAATAATCGAAGGCGTCAACAAAGCTGTTGCTCGAAGCAAAAAACAACTGTCCTTTTACCGTAAATACCGCCTCATCGCCATTCATGCGCTTGCGAACCTCCAGCTTGGACATTTTCGCTACAAAGAAAATAGCGCTGAGGATGACACCGGCAATAACACCTTTGGACAGATCATGAGTAGCCACCACGATAATCACTGTCGCCAGCATGACGAGAGCATCCGATTTAGGCGCTTTCCTCAAATAGTTGAACGAAGACCAATCGAACGTGCCGATGCAGACCATGATCATAATACCGGCAAGCACAGGCATCGGGATGAGCACAACCCAATCTCCGAGCACCAGAATGAGAAACATGAGGAACGCCCCGGCAACCAAAGTGGATAGACGGGTCCGTCCCCCCGACTTGATATTGATGACTGACTGCCCGATCATGGCACAGCCTGCCATGCCGCCAAAAAATCCGTTCACGATATTCGCGATGCCTTGCCCTCTGGCTTCACGGTTTTTGTCACTGCCTGTCTTGGTCATATCATCGACAATGGATGACGTAAGCAGCGACTCCAGCAGGCCGACAATGGCAAGCGCGAAGGAATATGGAAAAATAATGCGCAGCGTTTCCCAATTGAGTGGAACATCCGGAATCAGGAACATAGGCAGCGATTGCTGGATATTGCCCAGGTCACCCACCGTGCGCAGCCCGAGGTCCGACGAGATCGCGACGGCTGACAGCACCACAATGGCGATCAACGGCGCCGGGACGGCCTTGAAGAATCGGGGCACAATATACACAATCGCCAGTGTGATGCCAACAAATACATAAGTCATGCCCGAAATACCCCATACGTGCGGGATTTGCGCCATAAAGATCAAGATCGCCAGCGCATTTACAAATCCGATCATCACCGCTCGCGGAATAAACTTCATCAGCCTAGCCACCTTCAACACGCCAAAGATCAACTGAATGATTCCCGTCAAAATCGTAGCCGCCAGCAAGTATTGGAGCCCGTGCTCTTTGACCAGCGGGAGCATTAACAAGGCCATAGCACCTGTTGCTGCTGATATCATCCCGGGGCGGCCGCCCACAAACGAAATAATGACCGCGATACAGAAGGAGGCGTACAATCCAACCATGGGGTCCACACCCGCAATAATCGAGAAGGCAATCGCTTCCGGGATCAATGCCAATGCCACCACAATACCGGACAGCACGTCCCCTCTGACATTGGAAAACCAATTTCTCTTGATAGTCTCTATCACTTCTCTTCCACACCTCATATTGATCTATTATTTGACTTTGAACCCTTGCTCTCATCCGCCCTGTTCGAGAATCAACAGCAACAGTGTACCACCATTTGATCCGAAATGGAACCTTTTTGAGACCATCAATTATGGTATGATGTTGTAAATACAATCCCCTAGGAGATACGCGATGCTGATTGGATATATGAGACCTTATCACGATGATTGGGAATGCCTCGATCAGAAGGCAGCCCTGGAGCAGCTACCTTGTGAGCAGATCCTTCGAGAAGAGCATTCCTCGGCGAAGCGGCGTTCGGAGCTCAACCAGCTTCTGACGCAGCTAGCGCCAGGAGATAAGATTGTGGTTTATAAACTGTTCGCCATTGCCGATTCTACCCGGCATCTGGCAGAGCTGCTTGAAGCTATCCATGAGAAAGAGGCTTTCCTGCTGTCCCTATCGGAGCAGATCGACACCAGCCTGCCTGAGGGCTATCCTTTTCATCACATCATCAAGCATCTGGTGGAATTTCAAAGTGATGTCATTAGCGAGAAAACAAAAAGAGGACTATATGAAGCAAAGCAAAAAGGAAACACGCCCGGCAGACCCCGCAAACCGGATGAGAATGTAAAGCGGGCGATTCTGATGTATCAGAGCAAACGCTATACGTTGGCTCAGATTAAAGAGGAAACCGGCATCAGCAAATCAACGCTCTACCGTTACCTCGAAAGCGAAGGCACCTATTAGACAGACAGGTGTACAACGACCCTTTCTTTCAAGTCGGTCCGGTTTATAACAACCTGTAACTGTTTATAGTCTGTATAATCCGCCATCGCTTTGGCGAGATTATCCATAGAAACTGACACGGTTCAGGAGGTTATATCGATGGCTAACATTGTTTTTATTTCGCCAAGCAAATATATTCAAGGTCAGGGTGCCTTGCGGGAGATTGGGCAGCATATCAAGGACATGGGCCGCAAACCGCTGATTCTCGCTGACGAAGTGGTTTGGGGTATTACGGAGGATGCCATTACTCAAAGCTTGGGAGCGGAAAATATGGCGTACCACTTCGTCCTGTTTAAAGGCGAGGCTTCCGTTAACGAAGTGCGCCGGATTGCAGAGGAAGGCCAGTCACAGTCCGTCGATTACGTCATTGGAGTCGGCGGCGGCAAGACGCTGGATACGGCAAAAGCCGTGGCAGATGAGTTGAAGTCGAAAGTGGTGATTGTCCCTACAACTGCATCGACGGATGCGCCCACAAGCGCCCTCTCCGTTATTTACAGCGATGAAGGCGTGTTTGAGTCCTATCGCTTCTATAACCGGAATCCCGATCTGGTGCTTGTCGATACCGCGATTGTTGCCAAAGCCCCTGCCCGCCTGTTCGCTTCCGGCATCGCTGATGCCATGGCGACATGGATTGAAGTGCGAGCTACGCTGAAAAGCGGAGGGAACGCCATGTCCGGCGGCAAGCCGAGCATCGCTGCCCAGGCCATTGCTAGAGCATGCGAGGAAACGCTGTTTCAATACGGGATTCCCGCCTATAAAGCAGTACAGCAAGGGCTGGTTACCCGTCATGTGGAGGCCGTTGTGGAGGCGAATACGCTGCTGTCCGGCCTCGGATTTGAGAGCGGCGGTCTAGCCGCGGCACATGCCATCCACAACGGCATGACGGTGCTCTCCGGTGACATCCACCACCTCACCCACGGCGAGAAAGTGGCATACGGAACCTTGGTTCAGCTCGTCCTGGAGCTGCATCCGGAACAGGAGATCCTGAAATACATCCGCTTTTTCCGGGAGCTTGGCCTACCGACAACATTGGAGGAGCTCCACCTGAAGGAAGCGACCGATGAGGACTTGCTGAAGGTCGGTGCCGCCGCCACCAGCACCAATGAAACGATGGGCAATCTGTCCCCAGAGATTACAGCCGAGCAAGTAGCCAACGCAATATTAGCCGTTGACGTATTAAGCCAGCAACAGTAGCCCATGTCAACCAGCCCGCCGGAGATTCCGGCGGGCTGGTTGCTGTGTTCGCTTATTATTTTACATGATACAAATACAGCACATGCTCCTCCTCAAACCCTGCGGCCTGATACAATCCAATGGCACGCTCATTCCCCAGTTCTACACAGATGGAAATCTCGGCTGTATTCAGCTCCATAAACAAATGATTCAAGCCGGCATGCAACAACGATTTTCCGATACCTTGAGCTCGAAATGAATCCGACACCGCAATATACTCGACACTGCCTTCTTGATGCTCCGGGTTCCCTTCGACATAACAATACCCGCCAAGCTTGTCGTCTTTCCTATAGATGAACAGCTTGTTATTCTCGTTTAATCGACTTATAATCTCCGCCCCGCTATAATACGTATTCGGGAACACCGCGTCGTGCAGCTGTACAAAATCCCTCATGTATTCGGTCGTGAACGCCGACACCGAGCCATCGGAAGGATATGGGCGATCCGGCCTCGATCGCTTTAAGATCATATGCGCATTCCGCTTCTCTGCACCCAGTGATGCCATAAGCTTCTGCGCGTTCTTGTTCTCCCGGTTATAGAATCCGTGAAAAGCTTTAACATTGCCTGCCAGCTTGCGAACCCCTTCTTCCCATAAGCGGGGTGCCACCCGCAGATATGCTTCTTCCTCTCCATCCACATACGGACCCCAGATTTCAGCGACATTACTTTCATCATCCGCATTGAGTCCCAAAACGCCAATGATATCATCGTTCTCGTAAGCCACCGTTATGAGCTGATCCGCGTTCCCGTCTTGAACGAACTCTTCCCGGATCGACGCTTCAATCTCATCCTTCTGGGTTCCGACATAGCCAACATGATGTTTGGCTTCAACGTTCAATCTCGATATAAACCGAGCGATCTTCTCCATATCAAGTGCTGTTCTCCGCTCCATCTTCATCCCCCATTTCTTGATCATTATAGCCTGTCCGGGACAAAAATCCAAAATTAGGGTTATTGATATTGTTCAAGCTGCTTCTTGGACAAACGCGGCCAGTATGGACGCGGCACATGCCGGGTCATCGTATGAAATACAACCCCCCACTGCTGGACCGTCAGCGAGCCGATCGATTGATCGCCTCGTATATCCGAGCTTCGCTTGAGATGCTTGATCTGAATCGGTGTGAAAATGCCGCGCAGCACGTCATCCGCCGGCGCCGTCGCCACCTTCAGTGCATACTCGGCCAGCCCGATGAAGGCCATCCGATCCTGATTGCCGATAATCGGCTTCGGTCTGCGGGTGATCTTCACCATAGCGGATTCCACCTTCGGCGGCGGGGAGAAGCACTCCCTTGAAATCTCCTTGATCAATCGGAGGTCGAACCACATTTTCCACACGAGCACATACGCATTTTTCACATAAGGTGATGTAAATCGTTTGGCCGCGCCTTTCTCCATCACAATTACGCCGCGTTGAAATCCGCTCGTCGGCCGATTGAGCAGCAGCTTCATGATCGGGGTTGTAATTGCGTATGGAATGTTGGCAACAACATGAAATTTCCCCTTGGGCAGGCGCAAATTGAGAATGTTCTGATGTATGATGACGGTGTTGCCATACGCCGCTGTTTTGCGCTTCAGCGTGTCAATCAGTTTCTCATCATACTCCACGGCCAGCACTTTGCCAGCCCGCTCACTCAGTAGCGTTGTCAACGCCCCGGCTCCCGCCCCGAGTTCCAGCACCGTATCCTCGCTGCCAATTTGTGCCCGGTCCACAATCTCCCGGATCAGGCCAGGCTTATGCAGGAAATGCTGTCCCGAGAAATTGGGAGGCTCGCCTCTGCTCAGTTTAGTTCCGCTATACTTATGCTTTCTTCTGGTCATTGTCATCTCTTCCTCTCGAATGAAAATAAAAAAATCACAGGCCAATTGCCTGTGATTTCAGCAGAGTAAAGGGAAGCAGACCGATCCTTATTTAATTGGACTGACGCCAAGCGCAGCAGAAGCCAGTATCGCACAGCGAACAGACCCTGCACGTTGCCGCGCAGAGGAAATGTAGACATAAATAAAGAAAGGCAGAACGATCCGCCTTTCTAATCCGAGTGAAGATTATTAAAAAAGGACAGACTGATCCCGTTACTCTGTTTACACCAAACAACAGAGCCCTTGAACGTATTTAATTAACGGTTCAAGGCTGGGAAACGCAGTCTCATCGAATGTGTCATTTTTTAATAATCCTCCAATATTCGTTAAGTTCATAATACATCCCGTATTATAGTGGCTGGATATGAGCAAGTCAATGATACAGCCCGGCAAACCTTGCCATACAAGGTTCCCGGGCTGTATAGGGTAACACTGCTGTTCGATTATTCAGCAGACCACTGATGATGGAAGCTGCCTTCCTTGTCTACCCGCTCAAAGGTGTGAGCGCCGAAATAGTCACGCTGTGCTTGCAGCAAATTAGCTGGCAGACGATCCGAGCGATAGCTGTCATAGTAAGCCAGTGCCGAGGCGAAGGCCGGCACCGGAATTCCTCTTGTGACCGCAATGGAAACCACCTGTCTCCACGCCGATTGATAGTTCTCCACGATCTGTTTGAAATAGTCGTCCAGGAGCAGGTTTTTCAATTCTGGATTGCGGTCATAGGCATCCTTGATGTTCTGCAGGAAGCGCGCCCGGATAATGCATCCCCCGCGGAAGATCATCGCGATCGCACCGTAATTCAGGTTCCAGTTGTAAGCTTCGGAAGCAGCTTTCATCTGGGCAAAACCTTGTGCGTAAGAGGCGATTTTGCTTGCGTACAGCGCTTTGCGCACAGCCTCGATGAATTCCGCCCGATCGCCGTCATAGCTGCCGGCCGACGGACCATTGAGCAGCTTGCTTGCCGCCACCCGTTCCTCCTTCATCGCAGAGATGAAGCGTGCGAATACCGATTCCGTAATAATGGACAGCGGAACGCCAAGGTCCAGCGCGCTCTGGCTTGTCCATTTCCCGGTTCCTTTCTGCCCGGCTGTGTCAAGGATGACATCAACCATCGGTTTGCCCGTCTCCGGATCGATTTTGGAGAAAATATCCGCCGTAATCTCGATCAAATAGCTGTCCAGCTCCCCGCGATTCCACTCGGAGAAGATATCATGGAGCTCGCTTGTGCTTAACCCGAGCACATCCTTCAGCATATGATAAGCTTCCCCGATCAGCTGCATGTCCCCATACTCGATCCCGTTATGGACCATCTTCACGTAATGGCCTGCCCCGTCCTCGCCGATATAGGTCGAACAAGGATCACCGTTCACTTTGGCGGAGATCGCAGTCAGGATAGGCTCCACCAGCTCATAGGCATCCTTCTGCCCGCCCGGCATGATGGCCGGCCCGCGCAGCGCACCCTCCTCGCCGCCGGACACACCTGCGCCGATGAAGCGGAAACCTTTCTCCTGAAGCTCCTTGTTTCTCCGCTGGGTATCCAGGAAGAAGGCATTGCCGCCGTCAATCAGAATATCGCCCGGATCCAAGTAAGGAATCAGCTGATTGATAGTGTCATCGGTCGGTTTGCCCGCTTTTACCATGATCAGGATTTTGCGAGGCGTCTCAAGCGACTGTACAAACTCCTCCAGGCTGAATGCGCCAACGAAGTTTCTGCCTTCTACCTCGGCCAGCAGCTCTTTGGTTTTCTCAGGCGAACGGTTGAATACGGCAACCGAGAAGCCTTTGCTTTCGATGTTAAATGCCAGGTTCTTGCCCATGACGGCCAGGCCGATCACGCCAATTTGTTGCTTCTTCATCAGATAACCTCCTGTGAAGCGGTTCCCCCGCTGTTGAATCTATCCTCATTCATTGCTCGCTTTGAATTATCGCGAATTACACGTTCTGTGCAGACAGCCGCTTCAGCAGCTCCGCTTTCTGCGCTTCATATCCCGGTTTGCCAAGCAGCGCAAACATGTTGGCTTTGTAGGCCTCAACCCCCGGCTGATCGAACGGGTTCACGCCGAGCAAGAGACCGCTCATGCCGCATGCCTTCTCGAAGAAATACACCATCTCGCCGTAGGTATATTCGCTCAGCTGATCCAGCTCGACGATCAGGTTCGGTACGCCCCCGTCCACATGCGCCAGACGTGTGCCTTGCGCCGCGCTTTTGTTCACGTCGTCCATCGACTTGCCTGCCAGGAAGTTCAAGCCGTCCAGATTGTCCTTGTCTTCCTGAATGATCCATTCCACGCGCGGCTTCTTCACCGCCAGCACGGTCTCGATCAGATCGCGCCGCCCTTCCTGGACGTATTGGCCCATGGAGTGCAGATCGGTTGTAAAATCGACCGAGGCCGGATACAGCCCTTTCTGATCCTTGCCCTCGCTTTCGCCGAACAGCTGCTTCCACCATTCCGCTACATAATGCAGGGAAGGCTCGAAGTTGGCCAGCAGCTCGATCGTTTTGCCCTTGCGATACAGCGCGTTTCGAACCGCCGCATACTGATAACTTTCATTGACGGCCAGATCGTCATTACTGTACCGGTCTGCCGCAGCTGCAGCACCGGCCATCATCAGATCGATATCCAGTCCGGCAACGGCAATCGGCAGCAGGCCTACGGCAGTCAGCACGGAATATCGGCCGCCGACATCATCAGGGATGACGAAGGTTTCATAGCCCTCTTCATCCGCCAGCTTCTTGAGTGCGCCTTTCGAACGGTCTGTCGTGGCAAAGATCCGCTCCTTCGCCCCTTCCTTCCCGTACTTCTTCTCCATATAATCGCGGAATATCCGGAAAGCAATCGCAGGCTCGGTTGTCGTGCCGGATTTGGAAATGACGTTCACCGAAATATCCTTGCCCTCGAGCAGCTCCAGCAAATGAGCCACATAGGTTGAGCTGATATTTTGACCGGCATAATACACCTCGGTCGTTCCGCTCATTTGATTGTGAAACGTATGGGACAGTGCCTCAATCGCCGATCTCGCACCTAAGTATGAGCCCCCGATGCCAATCACAACCAAGGCGTCCGAGTGGCTGCGGATGCGCTGTGCCGCATCCTTAATTCTTGCAAACTCCTCGCGGTCATATTGATGCGGAAGTTCGATCCAGCCCAAATAGTCCGAGCCCGGACCTTTTTTCTCGTGGAGCATCCGGTGACCTGTCTTCACAAATTCCCCGAAATAGTCCACCTCATGCTGCTTCAGAAATGAAAGCGCACTGCTGTAATCAAATGAGATTGCCATCGATGATTCTCTCCCTTCAAGCCAGTAGGTTGGCTTATCCTTCATGAATTTCTATATCAATCGCCGGTTCAATACGATCTCCCTGTCGGTCTCGTCTACCATCTCCTCAAGAAGATCCGGTATTTCACCAGGTTAAAGCAAACGCATCAGCGGCTCGGGTGCAGAACCCGCGACTCATCCGCGGCTGTCTCTTTCGCATCGAACCACCAGTGGTAACCGTCATTCGCAACCAGCGCGTCCGATTCGGCAGGGCCGTAAGAGCCGGCCGCATACGTCCGCAGCGGCACATCATTTCGTTCAAAGGCTTGCAGAACTGGCTCTACCCATTGCCAGGCCAGCTCCACCTCTTCCCAATGGGCAAAGAAGGTCGGCTTGCCAAGCAGTGCGTCATGCAGCAGATTTTCATACGCCTCCGGCAGCTCCTGCCCGCTGGCATGAACGTCCAGCTGAACCGGCGACAGCTGCTCGTGATGTCTCGCCTGGTCCGGACTGAACTGCAGGCTGATTCCTTCCTGCGGGCTCATCTCGATGACGAGCAGGCGAGGCGCCGGCTTCCCGCTTCCGGCATCTGCAGCGTGGGGCTTGAACTCAACCACGATGCGGGTCGATTTCTCTTTCAATCTTTTCCCTGTCCGGATATAGAAAGGAACGCCGCTCCAGTAGTCATCCTCCATCAGCAGCTTCGCTGCAATAAAGGTGTCGTTAAGCGATTCGGCAGCGATATTCGGCTCCGATGTATAGCCCTGCACAGGCTTGCCCTGAATGCTGCCGGCTGTATATTGTCCGCGAATGACGCGCTCGCCGACTTGCTGCAGATCCAGCGGAACGAGGGACTTCATCAAGGCACGCTTCATGAGCGGCACCTCTTCCGGTGTGACCTTCTTCGGCAGAATGGCCACCATCATGAGCAGCTGCAGCATATGATTCTGGAACATGTCCCTGACCGCGCCCGAATGATCATAGTAACCGGCCCGATCCTCGACGCCGACAATTTCATTGGCGGTAATTTGCACATTGGCAATTTCCCGCTCGGACCACATCGCTTGCAGCTCCGGATGCTGCTGGTGCAGGTCCACCAGCTTCTGCACGGTCGGCTTGCCGAGATAATGATCGATCCGGAAAATCTCGTGCTCCTCAAACGCTTCGCTCAGCTGCTGATTCAGTTCACGCGCCGATGCCAGATCATGCCCGAACGGCTTCTCGATGAGCAGCCGCTTCCAGCCCGCGGCCGAGCCCAGGCCGCTTCCTTTGATATTGGCGGCAATCGGTGCAAAAAACTCTGGCCCAACCGACAGATAGAACATCCGGTTCGGGGTCAGTGACAGCCCGTTCTCCCGCTTCTCTATGCGCTCCAGCAGACGCTCGTAATCCTCCTGGCGGCCGATGTCCAGCGTCTGATATTGAAACATGTTCAGGAAGCTTTTCAGCAATACCGGGTCCTTGACCTTACGCCGGGAGAAATCGGCGATCGATTGCTCCACATTCGATTTGAAAATATCATCGGTCCACTCCCGTCTCCCCAATCCAATTACGTGAAAGTAGGGCGGCAGCTTCTGTTCGATATACAGATTATATAGCGCAGGGTAAATTTTACGTTTTGCCAAATCCCCTGTCGCTCCAAATAATACAAAGGTTACAGGCTCCATGGTTCTCTCCCTCCGACTTCTGACCATTATGTCTATTCGATGAGCCGCCTGGTTCGCGGCCTAATAAATCCAAAGACAGACCTAAGCCTACGAAAAATTCGCAAGCACTAGATTCTTCATCTTTGTTCAACTATAATACAGATCATATCTATACAGGTAATTAATATATTTCGGGGGAGATATAGATGGAGTCTATGATAAACCACGAATTGTATAAAGTTTTCTACTTGGCGGCCAAAACTGGAAGCTTGACCCAGGCGGCCAAAGCGCTGTACATTACGCAGCCGAGTGTCAGCCACGCCATCAAGCAGCTTGAGGACAGCTTTGGCATCACGCTGTTTTACCGGAATTCCAAAGGGGTTGCCCTAACGCAGGAAGGTGCGATTCTGTACTCCTATATCGAGCAGTCTAACATTCTGATTTCCCTTGCGGAGAAAAAAATGGCCGAGCTGAAAAACCTGGAGGCCGGGGAGCTGAAAATCGGGGGAAGTGATTCGCTGTTCAAGCACTATCTGCTTCCGTATCTTGAGAAATACCACAAGCAGTATCCTTTCATCGGACTTTCCCTGATCCACGGGACGACGCCCGAGGTAATCACCTATCTGAAGGAGGGAAGGATTGATCTGGGGGTCGTGCGCCTGCCGATTGTCGATCCCCAGCTCGAAGTGAAGGAAGGCATAGAGCTGCAGGATTGCTTTGTGGCGGGGGCCCATTTTGCCGAGCTGAAAGGGAAGGTGCTCACACTCGAGCAGCTTATGGAGTATCCGATCATTTTATTTTCACGCAACAGCCGCGCACGGATGGCCATTACGGAATTATTCCATGACTACGGTTATGACATCAAGCCGGAGATTGAAGTAGGCAGCGTTGACCTGTTGATTGAATTTGCCAAAAAAGGTCTTGGCATCTCCTATGTCACCCGAGAGTTCCTCTCTAAAGAGCTCGACGAAGGAACGCTGTTCGAAATTCAATTGGATGTGCATCTGCCGCCTTCCCGAGTCGGCGTGATGACGATGCGCAATGTGCCGCTGTCCAGCGCTGCCAAAACCTTTGTCGAATATATCCGCTAACCGCAGCGGATCAGCCAGCCCTATATGAGCCTGCGAGGCAGCCATATAGGGCTGAATTCGTTCTTCAGGCATCATCATAGCATCTTTATAGCATCATAGCCTGGCAGCAGCTGAACGGCTACAGCACATGCCTGCCAAGCTGTTGGTAGCAGCTCCGCAGATGATGAAGCCGGGCCGCCGAAGGCTGGAGGTCATCGGCACGGCGCAATTCCAGCACCCAATGCCCGTTGTATCGGTTGGCCATCAGCCAAGCGGTCATCGCTTCCAGCGGCACCGTGCCTGCCCCAAGTCCCAAGTGCTCATCAGATTGTCCGGCATTGTCGCTGAGATGGAGCGCAACGAGCCGCGGCGTGGCTTGCTGCAGCATCAGCAGACAGCGCCCTTCCCCCGTCATATGAGCATGACCGGCATCAAAAACAATGCCGACGCGCGGGGAGTCCAGTGTATCGACGATGTCCCGAAGAAAGGACATCTCCACCCCGTACAGTCCCGGATAAGGCGGAGCATTCTCCAGAGCTATGACGATGTCCGACTCTGCGGTCATCTCCAGAATCCGGGCCAGAAAATGGGTGACGCGGCGTTTGGCCTCATGAAGCTGCTCTGCCGCTGCTCCGGAAGCCCCTCGGGCATCGGCTGACCAGCCACCCGATCCGCGCCCGGGATGGAGGACGATAAAGCTGGAATTCAGCAGCTCGGCTACCCGGATGGTGTTCAGCACAACGAGCTCCGAGCGCTTGCGCTCTTCCGGGTCCTCGGCCGCAGGGTTGCAGCCGGTAAACGGCGCATGAACGCTGAAGCGGATGCCGCGCTCCCGGCCCATTTGCTCCAGTTCGGCAATTCGCTCCTCCGGCCAGGCAAGCACCTCCTCATGTCCGCCTTCGCACATGATTTCGATCTGCTTCCAGCCGGCTGCCGATAGAATGCTAACCGTTTCGATAAGAGGAGTATCAATATATGCATATGTGGATACGGAATAATGATCACGGTCCATGGTTAAGTCTCTCCTTAAGCTAAGATGTCATGTCTGTCTGCCCGTGAAACCGGCAGGGTCGCTGGTGCTGAGGGGTGATGATATCTCGATAAATGAAGCTGGCAAAAGAACTTTTCTCCATTGTAACAGCGGCATTTGTTCTTTACGTCAGAGCCGGGTAAACACTCTGTAAAATATTTCCCGAAAATAACAGCTTTGGCACCTAAAGCGGTACAAGACATACGTATCCTTCAATCTATCGACATCCATCCCTTCCCCATGACGGCGAGCCGTTCCAGCGTCATCCCTCCTTTCCTTGGGAATAAAAAAACAGCCTCCCGCTGTGGAAGGCCGTTCCCGTTCTTCTGTTCTACTATTCTTCTGTTATTCTTCTCTTCTGATTCAGTCCATTAGCGGTTGATCAGTTGTTCGAGCGCGGTATGGAGCGGCGTTGCCGCGCGACCGAGAACCTTCTCGAAATCCTGACTTTCCACCGCAAGCCCCCCGTCGCGAATCCCCTGCTGAATGCCGACCAGCATCGGAATGATGAACTCCGGCACGCCTGCGCCTTTCATGATGTCTGCGTAGGCAGCATCGTCGACTTGCTGAACCTTCACTTCCTTGCCAAGCACAGCTCCAACTGCCGCAGCCAGCTCTTCCTGAGACAGCAGCTTCCCGGACAGCTCATAAATCGTGTTCTCATGGCCGCTTCCTGTCAGCACGGCTGCAGCGGCATCCGCATAATCTTGACGCAAGGCCCAGCCGACCCTGCCCTCTCCCGCCGATGTGACCCAAGGCGCGCCCGCCTGCACGGCTTGAATGGTGGACAGCTCGTTCTCCAAATACCAGTTGTTGCGAAGGATCGAATATGGAATTCCGGTGTCAAGAATGGCTTTCTCCGCTGCCTGGTGCGGCGGCGCAAGCTGCAAATGGCTGTTCGCTGCATTGGCCAGACTCGTGTAGGCAATAAAGCCCACCTTCGCTCGGGCTGCGGCCTCCACGGCATTCTTATGTTGACGGATGCGTGTCTCATTGTCTCCGTCCGCCGAGATGATGAGCAGGCGGTCAACCCCTGCAAAAGCCTGGTCAAGCGAGCTCGGATCGTCAAAATCCGCCTGCCGGACATCCACCCCGCGGGCGCGAAGTCCTTCGGCCTTCGCCGGATTGCGCACACTGACCGCCACCTGCTCAGCAGGTACGGATGTTAACAGCGCCTCCACCACTTTGGAACCGAGCTGTCCTGTTGCTCCCGTTACTAAATATTTCATCCTATTCTCCTCCATTCGGTATAGTTGTACCCACTTTTGTTATAACAATTCCTGTTACAACGAGTGTATAAGAAAGCTTCAGCTTCGCTGAAAACTTATCTCCCGTTCATCATCAGGCCGCCAGAAATCAACAAGCAGCACTGTTCCCGGTACAGTCAATAGCGGATCTGCCCTCCTGATACGATGGTCAAATCTCGAGGGAGTCTGCCACAGGTGAACAGGTTCCTTGAACCCGCTTCCTCGTCCTCTACTGATCATGAAAAGATTGAATCAACCGTTCAAGTGTGGTCTGCGCCAGCCTCTGCTCCATCGCTGCTTGAGCAGCCAGCAGTTCCGTCTGGAGCGACTGTTCAATATTTCGTCCGACGGGACAATCGATGTTCGAATCTTCATGAATCCGGAACAGCTGCTTCTCCTCCGCAGCATGAACGGCACGGTATACATCCAGCAGCGTAATCTCCTCCGGCCTCTTGAGCAGGGACGCGCCGCCCACTCCCGGTCGAACGTCCACCAGCCCTGCCTTCTTCAGCATGCCGATAATTCTCCGGATAATGACAGGATTCGTATTGACGCTTCCGGCTATGTAATCTCCGGTGCAGTCATTAGCAGGACTGACCGCAATTAAGCTCAAGGTATGGACCGCTATGGAAAAACGCGTACTGATCTGCTTCAATGTCATCACCACCGTTGTAACCATTCTAGTTCTAACCTATGGCGCATGTCAAGTGCCGAGATCTGTGTAAACACATCTGCGCACATTCCCGCAAGACAACAAGAGCCCGCAGCTATCCGTAGCAGGACTGCTGCAAGCTCTTCGTCGCTCTATCCGTTTTCGCAGCTGCAGATGGTTCAGACATTTCCTTGAGCTGAAGCTGTGTTACAGTGCTGGCGCTGAACCGCCATCAATGTGGATCGAAGTTCCCGTCACATAAGAGGCCGCATCCGAAGCCATAAAGACGATCACCCGCGCGGCCTCCTCTGTGTCGCCAATGCGCCCCAGCGGGATATTGTGGCGCGGGTCACGCGCATACGCCTCCCAGCTGAGATGAGGGGCCTCCCGCTTCCACCGCTCCTCCAGCTGACCGCTGCGAATCGTGCCGATGCACACGGTGTTAACCCGAATCCCGTCCGAAGCCAGATCGCGGCTCATCGCCTTGGTCAGCGCCTGTCCGGCGGCCCGGCTGACACTGCTCGGCATCGAAGATGCCGGCGGTGTTTTCGCCCATGAAGTGGTGATGTTGATGATCGAACCGCCGCCTGCCTGGCGCAGATGCGGAAGGGCAGCGCGGGACACCCGGATGGCCGCCAGCAGCTTGAGGTCCAGGTCCGACATCCACTGCTCATCGCTGATATGTTCAAACGGCCCTGCAGCCGCTGTCCCGGCGTTGTTTACAACGATATCCAGCTGGCCATAACGCTCCGCCGTCTCGGCCACAATCGTCAGCACAGTGCTGCCGGTAGACTGCTGGATATGCAGCGCCGCCGTTCTGAGCTGCTCTTCATTCCGGGCGCTAATCGCAACCTTGGCCCCTTCTGCCGCGAACGTCACCGCGGTTTCAAGCCCGATGCCTTTGCTCCCGCCGGTAATCAGCACCGTTTTCCCTGCAAGCCCCAGATCCATTTCATCCGCCCCCTTCACATTTGGATAATTGAACTACTTTAACTTTACCCATAATCCTCGATATCGCCAACCGGCAAGGCTCTTTTCGTGCCTCGGCAGGCCGATCGTCTGGAGTGTGAGCAGAAGCGGCGATCTGACGCTTTACGGCCAGACTATATTTCTCAGCTTCAGTGATGAATCAGCAGCTGTCACAGGACATCACGCCATAGACTTTCCTTCATTTCGAGTACGCAGCCCGTTCATAGCATTCCGCAGAATATTGCAGGAATGGTTGAATTTCTCCAGCTCCTCCTCGTTCAGATTCAGCTCGATGACCTCTTCAATGCCGACATCCCCAATGATTGCCGGTACGCCGGTGCACACTTCGCGCTGGCCATATTCACCCTCCAGCACGGCAGATACCGCGATAATCCGGTGCTCGTCATTTAATATAGAACGAACGATGTAAGCCAGTGCATTGCCGATGCCAAATTGCGTGTTGCCTTTGCGCGTAAAGATCTCCCATCCGGCATCCTTCGTCTTGCGCGCAATTTCATCCAGATTCACGTCACGGAAACGCTCCTTATGCTGATCAAGAATGTGCAGCAGCGGCTTGCCGCCAATCGTGACATGCGACCAGGCTACAAACTGGGAGTCGCCATGCTCCCCCATCGCATATCCGTTGACGCTGCGGGGATCGATCGAGAACACCTCGGACAGCAGCGTTTTCAGCCTGGCGGAATCAATGGACGTGCCGGTTCCGATCACCCGGCTGCGCGGGAAGCCCGACACTTCTTGCACAATATGGGTAACAATATCGACCGGATTGGCGGCAACCACAAATACACCGTTGAAACCGCCCGCCACCACTTTGCTCACGAGATCTCGCGTAATTTGATCCGCTTCCTCCAGCACATCAAGGCGCGTCTGTCCCGGCTTCGGATTGGCTCCGGCCGTCAGGACAACGACATCCACATCGCGGCAGTCCTCCAGCCGCCCGGCGTACACCTTGGTGCGCGTTGAAGTAAAATCCATACAATGTGACAGATCCAGCGCCTGGGCTACTGCGCGGTCATACGTCCGGTCCACCATCATAATCTCATCACATACCGATTGATTGATCATCGAATACGCGCAGGCCGCGCCGACGAGTCCGGAGCCTACAATTGTCACCTTTCTTGACTTGATTGCCATTATACATCTCCTCCATCTACCCTATCCCAATATATATGTTATAAATTATAACAGCAAATGATGATTACGTGACGATAATTAACATTTATTTCACACATTCATCTTAGGGAAGTTTAGGAAATGAACATTTCATTTCATATCATAGCATTTCATAACGGTCCTGATTCCTCGGGAGCCATCACTTTCAGAGCAACACAAAAACTGCCGGGCAGTCTTCACCCGGCAGTAGCATTTGCAGAAATTAACTTTTCATTCTCGGATCAAGCGCATCGCGCAATCCGTCCCCCATCAGATTGAATGCCAGCACGGTAAACATGATCGATAGGCCGGGAAACATGACCGTCCACGGCGCTGTGGCGATAAATTGACGCGAATCCGACAGCATCTTGCCCCACTCCGGGGCCGGAGGCTGGGCACCAAGGCCGAGAAAGCCGAGCGCAGCTGCTTCAATTATGGCTGTAGCAATACCGAGCGTGCCTTGAACGATGATGGGCGTCAGACTATTCGGCATAATATGATGCAGCAAGATGCCGCTGTTCTTCATTCCGATCGCCCGGGCGGCCGTAATGTACTCCTCGTTTTTCAGACTGAGCACCTTGGCCCGCACGAGGCGGCCGTATGTCGGTATGTTGACGATGGCGATCGCCAGCAGCGCATTTTGCAATGACGGTCCCAGAATGGCTACGATGGCAATCGCCAGCAGGATGCTTGGAAAGGCCAGCAGAATGTCGAACAGCCGCGAGATGATCATATCGAGCCATCTGCCAAAAAAACCGGCCAGTATGCCAAGCAGGGTGCCGAGGATGATGGAGCCGACAACTGAGAACGTGCCGACCCACAGCGAGATACGTGCTCCGTGCAGCACCCGGCTCAGGATATCACGCCCCAAATCATCCGTCCCGAACCAATGGGCGGCTGAAGGCGGCTGGAGCCGGTTGCTCAGCTCCTGCGCCTTGTAGTCATAAGGGGACAGAACGGGGGCGAGAAGCGCGATTAGAACAAACAGCAGAATCATGGACAGTCCGAGCATCGCCATTTTATTTTTGCGGAAAGCCCGCCATGCATCTCGCCAAGGTCCGGACGGCTTGTCCGCCGTCACGACAGGGCCGCCACTCGTATTTGCAGTAATATGTCCCATGCTTCCCCCTCCTTTACCGATAGCGAATGCGCGGATCCACGGCTGCATACAGTAAATCCACCATCAGATTGATCATGACAAACAGGAAAGCGATGATTAGAATGCCGGATTGGATAACCGGATAATCGCGTGAGCTGATCGCCTCATAGATGTAACGTCCGACCCCCGGCCAGGCGAAGATGGTCTCTGTCAGCACCGCACCGCCAAGCAGGGCGCCCGTCTGAAGCCCGATGACCGTCAGCACGGGAATGAACGCATTCTTCAGCGCATGCTTGTACACAACGAAGAATTGGGAAAGCCCCTTCGCTTTCGCCGTGCGGACATAATCGGAATTCATCACCTCGAGCATGCTCGAACGGGTCATCCGGGCGATGATCGCCATCGGAATGGTGCCGAGCGCCACGCTGGGCAGAATCAGATGTTTGACGACCGTCCACAGCTGATCCCATCTGCCTGCCAGCATACTGTCAATCAAATATAGATGGGTGACAGCCTCCACCGGATTGCGCTGGTCCATCCGGCCAATGGATGGCAGCCAGCCGAGCTTCAGGGAGAACAGCCACTGCTCCATTAACCCGAGCCAGAATATCGGCATCGACACGCCAACAAGCGCAACCAGCATGCTGATATAATCGAACCACGAGTTTTGCTTCCAGGCGCTGATGATGCCTGCGTTGACACCGAAGAACACGGCAAATGCCATCGCCGCGATCGTCAGCTCTGCCGTTGCCGCCAAATACGGCATGATCTCTTGGGCAATCGGCACTTTCGTGCGGATCGACTGCCCCAGATCTCCCTTCAACAGATCCCCGAGGTACGTGAAATACTGCTGGTACCACGGGTTGTTAAGCCCGAGCTGCTCTCGCAGCTCTTCCTTCGACTGCTCTGTTGCCTTCTGTCCCAGTATCGTCTCAGCCGGATCGCCAGGAATCGCATGAATAATGGAGAACACGATGATCGTCATTCCGATCAGGACCGGGACCATCACGAACAGACGCTTCAATAGATAAGATTTCATGAAGAGACCACCTGCCATCGGCGCTATCGTGCCGCCCGTTATTCAAAGTAAATGTTGTAATAGTACTCAGACCCTGTCGGTGCGGGAACATACCCTTTTACATTGGCCTGGGCAGCCAGAAGCGGGGTCGTATGCACAATCGGCACCCATGGCGCATCGGCCTTAATGATGACCTGCGCCTGCTCGTACAGCTCGGCACGCTTGTCCTGGTCATTCTCCCGCTGGGCCGCAATCAGAATTTCATGCAGCTCGTCACTGGCGTAATAGCTGTAGTTATTGGAAGGAATCGCATCCTTGTCGAGCAGTGTGTACAGGAAGTTATCCGGGTCGCCGTTGTCCCCGGTCCAGCCGAGCATGTACATATCATCCTTCTCGCCTTCCCTGACCTCATCCAGGTAAGTCGCCCATTCCGGAGACTCGATGGTTACCTTTACCCCAATCTTCTCAAAATCCGCCTGGATGACCTCGGCAACCTTTCTGCCGTCCGGCATATACGGGCGAGGCACCGGCATCGCATAGAAGACGTATTCGCCAGGGAGCCCGTCCGGATACCCCGCTTCCGCCAGCAGCTGATTCGCTTTATTCAGATCATACTCATAGTCCTGAATGCTGTCGTTATATCCCCACATCGATGGCGGTATCGGATTCACCGCCGGAACGGCTTGTCCGGCAAAGAATGCGTCGATAATTCCCTGCTTGTTCACAGCATGACTGAGCGCCAGCCGGACCTTCGGATCATTGAACGGCTCCTTCTTCAAGTTGAATCCCAGGTAACCAACGTTGTTGGACGGACGTTCAATCTTCTGCAGATTCGGATTGCTCTCCAGCACGGCCAGATCATCCGGACTCAAATCCTCCATCAGGTCAATCTCCCCGCTTTGCAGCGCATTGAATCTGGCGGAGTTGTCGGGAATGGAACGCACGATGACGCGGTTCAGCTTCGGCAGCCCTTCTCTCCAGTACTCCGGATTCTTCTCCAGGGTGATGGAGTCGTTGCGTCGCCATTCTTTAAATACAAACGGCCCTGTGCCAACCGGCTCATTCTTAAAGTTCTCCCCCTTCTCCTGCAGCGCGGTCGGACTGGCGATTCCGAAGGAAGTCATCGCGAGGTTCTGCAGAAAAGGTCCCTGCGGCTGGTTCAATGTGAACACGACCGTGAATTCGTCCAGAGCTTTAACCTCCTTGATCACTCTGCTGCCTTCGGGCCCGAACATCGAGTCATAATAATAGAAGGACTCCCCGCTAAACTTATATTCACTGTTCGGGTCAGACCAGCGCGTGAAGTTGAACACCACAGCATCGGCGTTGAAATCTGTCCCATCATGAAACTTCACGCCTTGGCGAAGCTTGAACGTATACTCAAGCCCATCCTCTGAAACGTCCCAGCTCTCGGCCAAGGATCCCTGAATCTCTGTCGTTCCTTCCTTATATTCCAGCAAAGAATCAAAAACTTGATGCCCGATCTTCAGCGATTCCCCATCTGTCACAATCGCCGGGTCAAGAGCGGCTGAGTCCCCTCCGCGGCCGACAATCAACGTATCCTGCGCGGAAGATGCCGGCACTTCACCTTCGGCTTGCTGACCGGTATCCGGCTCCTGCGCTTCGCTGCTTCCATTGCCTCCGCCGCTGCAGCCGGCGAGGGCTACAACGATGCCAAGCATCAACAATAACAGGCTGCTGCTCCATCTCTTTGCTTTCATATTATGGCTCCCTTCTTATAACAAAATAGAATGTTGTTTATATAAGGCCGGACTACAGGTCCGGTCGATAAACCGCAATCCAAAGTCTCTAGACCTCTTCATAAAGTCTCTAGACCTCTTCACAAAATGGTGATTATTCGTTGTTAAGAGAAACTGAATCAATGCTTCAAGAATGGATTCGTTCATCTTCCTGCATCGTATCCGGATACAGATGGCATGCCGCCAGATGCCCTTCCCCGGTTTCGGCCAGCTCCGGCCTGCGGGCCCGGCAGATGTCCATCACCTTCGGGCAGCGCGTATGAAACGCACAGCCGACCGGGGCGTCGGCCGGGCTCGGCACCTCTCCTTGCAAAAGGATACGCGCCCGCCTCATATCCGGATCAGGCTCCGGCACCGCCGACAGCAGCGCCTGGGTATACGGGTGGCGGGGAGCAGAGTACAGCTTGTCCTTCTCCGCAATCTCGACGATGCGGCCGAGATACATCACCGCTATCCGGTCAGAAATATGCTTGACGACACTAAGGTCATGCGCGATAAAAAGATACGTTAATCCGAATTCCTCCTGCAAATCCTGCAGCAGGTTGATCACCTGCGACTGAATCGACACATCCAGCGCCGACACCGGCTCGTCGGCTACGATCAGCTTCGGACGCAGCGACAGCGCCCGCGCAATGCCGATCCGCTGTCGCTGCCCGCCGGAGAACTGATGTGGATATCGCTGCAGATGACTTTGCGCAAGTCCGACCACATCGGTAAGCTCGCGGATCATCCGCTGCCGTTCTTGCCGGTCCCCAATTCCATGGACGATCAGCGGTTCCTCCAGGATTCGCTGCACCGTATGCCGCGGGTCCAGCGAAGAGAACGGGTCCTGGAACACGATCTGCATATCCCTGCGCTTCGTTCGGAGCTCCTTCGCAGACAGTGCTGTCAGCTCCGTTCCGTCAAACCGCACCTGGCCTCCTGTCGGCTCGATCAGCCGCAGCAGCGCCCGGCCTGTCGTCGATTTGCCGCAGCCGCTCTCCCCGACAAGGCCGAATGTCTCTCCTTGCATCACGGAAAAAGAAATGTCGTCCACCGCCTTGACCACGGCCCCCTGTTTTCCGAACCACTTGCGTTCGATCGGATAATATTTCTTCAGATGCTCGACCTGGAGCAGCGGCTCACTCATACGACATCCTCCTTGAACTTGACTTCGTGGAGCAGGCACCGGGAACGATGACCTGCTTCAAGCTCCACGAGCTCGGGAAGCTGCTCATAGCATGCCGGCATCACATGCTGGCAGCGATCCGCGAATCGGCAGCCCCTCATCTGCGTATGCAGAATCGGCACATGGCCAGGAATCGAGAACAGGCGGCGGCGCTGCTCGTTCATTCTTGGCACCGACTGGATCAGCCCTTGGGTATAGGGATGCAGCGGATTTTTGAATATATGCCGCACCGTTCCCTCTTCCACAACCTTCCCGGCATACATGACCGCGACGCGGTCGCACATCTCGGCGACAACGCCAAGATCATGCGTAATCATCATGACCGCCGTGCCATTCTCTTCGTTCAGACGACGAATCAAATCAAGAATCTGCGCCTGAATGGTCACATCCAGCGCCGTCGTCGGCTCATCTGCAATCAGCAGCTCCGGGCCGCAGGATATCGCCATCGCAATCATAACCCGCTGCCGCATGCCCCCGGATAATTGATGAGGATATTCATCAATGATGGACTCCGGCCTTGGGATGCCGACTTTCCTCAGCATGTCCACCGTGTGGGCTCTCGCTTCCTTTTTGCCAAGTCCCCGATGGGAAGAAACCGCTTCCCTTATTTGCTGACCGACTGTGAACAGCGGATTCAGCGAGGTCATCGGCTCCTGAAAGATCATGGATATTGCATTGCCGCGGATTCCGCGCATCTCCCGTTCCTTTAAGCGGAGAATATCCCGCTCTTTGAAGCGAATGGCTCCGCCTACAATTTTGCCTGGCGGCGAAGGGATAAGCCTTAGCACCGAAAGCGAGGTGACGCTTTTGCCACAGCCTGATTCCCCGACAACGCCGAGGACCTCACCGGCATGCACATGGAGGCTCACACCATCCACAGCAGGAATTTCCCCGCGATCGGTGAAAAAATGGGTGCGTAAATCTTCGATCTGCAGAATGGGTTGAGTCATAGTACAGGCCCCTTTTCATATGAAGAATAGATTCATGCCGTCATTCGCCAGACTTCTGCTTCTTTTCTCGAATTTCGTCAATGTCCGACAACCTCCCTCGAACCAATCATTAATTTGTTATATTTCCTAACAATTGAGAGAATAATTCCCTGTTTGATAAGTTACTTTACAATATTTTGAATGGGTAGACAAGACATAATTTCTTTTATGTTATATTTATGGGATTATTATGTAATCTATATAAAATTACCAAACCAGCGTAATGAAGGGCCAGAGGTGCTATAGCTCAGTCTCTTTTGGAAGCACAAAAAAAACAGCTTCCCTATGGGGAAGCTGTCATGCGACTCATGCGATTGTTCGATTCTTATTGACTGTTCTCAAACAACGCTTTTACCTCGTTAAAATCAAATTCATTTACGATTTCATAGGTTGAAGCATATTTTTATGCCTGCTTAAGCTGTTGCTGATTTGCACCCTATTCTCGTGAAACGTCACATGAATGGTCGGACCGCTACTAGGTCTGAACCACAGAACGTATCGTTCGTCAATCCCCCGGCTCTCGGCAGCTCTTAATTCCAGATCAGACAGCTGCTCAAAGACCTGGTTGATCCGTTCCCTGTCCGTGATTTCTATCCCTGGTTCCAGCTCCCCGAAAGCGTACTTATGCATGACGATTGAATAGGTATTCTCCGGGTCCCCTATGGCATCATGAACAAGCGCTTTAAACGTCGTCCTGGATTGAACAGCCGCGGCAATCATACCGGTAACAATAATCCCCGCTACTACAATCCATAACATGTTCCAATGCTTACTCTTCATTCGGCCCTCCCCTGAATCCGGTGTCATGTGCAGCATCCAAGCACCTGTTCACTATCCTTGGCTTTGATCATCAATCTTCCAGCTTCATCTATGACATAAGGGATGCGGCTCTCTTCCAATCGCTGTAGAAGAGAATCATCTGCGTGTTCCGTGAACACAAAGTACGCATTATCCCTGGCCTGAATATCCAGCCCCGTATGAATCATGACCACGAGGAGCACTAACCCCGTCAAAGCCAGCATTACTTTTGCATATCTTCTCATGATTGCCAAATCCCTCCTTCCTAAATCCATTATGAAGCAGCGTCCCCGATCCTTCAATGCTTGTGATTCGAGGATCAACATGTTATTTTTATTAGGATAACACATTAGGATGCGTGATCGATCCAAGAAGGAGCTGCTATGGCACGAAAAGTATCAATTCAAGTACTGGCCGACGAGCTGGGCCTGTCCAAATATGCGGTTTCTCGCGCGTTAAGCGGGAAATCGGGGGTAAGTGAAGCGACGCGGCAGCGCGTGATTGAACTGGCCAAATCACTTGGCTATCAGAAGGCTTCATTCTCACAGCCTTCGGAAACCGGGCGGGAGTCGGACGCCCCCTCTCCGTTCATCCTGATCTGCATGCGCCATATCCATTCAGGCAACCACTCCTATTGGCAGCGGGTCTTAAATGGCATGCTGATGAGCTGTGACCAGCAGGGGCTGCCCTATGTCATTGTATCGCCGGAGCTGGAAGCTGCGAAACTCACTGGCGAGCCGGAATCCCCGCAGCATATGCTGGCTCCGCATCTGGATTGGACTCGCTGTGGCGGAATCGTGGTCATGGGCACTTTTCCCCATTCGATCTTGGGTCTTGTCGCCCGTGCGGAACGCCCGTATGTGCTCGTAGATCATGTCGATCCGCTCATATCCTGTGACAAAATAAATAATGACAATATTGAGGCCGGGTCCATTATCACCCGACATCTATTGTCATTGCACTGTACACATCTTGGCTTTATTACCGACAAGGCCTGGTCTGCCAGCTTCGCCGACCGCCTGGCCGGCGCGAGGTCTGCCATGGACAGCCCTCACGGGACAGAGGCCAGACTGACCGAATGGCGAATTCCTTATGGCGAACCAGGCTGGGAGAACGCCTTGTACCAGCAATTTGTCCATACCGAGCCGGACAAGCGTCCGGATGCCTGGATCGGAGCCAATGACGATATTGCTATCCGCTGGATGCGAAAGCTTCAGGCCGAAGGCATCAGCATCCCGGAATCTGCCCGCATTGCGGGCATCGATAATGTGGAGGCGTCAACACTCGTTTCACCGCAGCTCACAACGGTCAACCTGTGCAAGGAAGAGCTGGGCGGACGGGCGATCGAAGCGCTGCTGCGCCGGATTGAACGGCCGGGCGCGCCGATGGAATCCATCCATCTCTCCACCCGCTTAATTCCTAGAGCCAGCACGTAAGGGGATGGGCCGCTATGGCCCTCCCCCTCCGTCGATGCTCATCGAATGGCCGTACCGCTAATAACAAGGTGATTCATCCCTTTACATGGGGATAATCCCTCTTTACGTATTCACCATACAACGCTTCCTCTTCAGCAATCGATCCGGCCTTCCCCAGACATGCCCGCTCCCGGTTGCCCTGTTCGGCAACCGCCACATCCCCTTATTCCTTCACACTGCCAAGCACAATTCCCTTGACGAAGAACCGCTGCAGAAACGGGTACAGCAGCAGAATCGGCAATGAGCCGATAAAGATCTGTGCAGCCTTAAATGTCCGGTTGGAGACATCCGCCAGCGCGGCGGCATCGTCGGCCGTAATGTTGGTCAGATTGGTCTGTACGATAATCGTCTGCAAGTAACTCGATAGCGGATACTTCTCCGGCGAGTTCATAAGCAGCAGCCCGTCAAACCACTCGTTCCACTGTCCGACAATCGTGAACAGCGTCACCGTAGCCATCGCCGGCAGCGACAGCGGCGCGTATATGTTCCACAAGCTTGTGATATAACCGCCGCCGTCGATAAAGCAGGATTCCTCCAGCTCTTTAGGCAGGCCGCGGAAGAAGTTCAACAGCAGGATGACGTTGAACACCGCGACCGCTCCCGGAATGATCAGCGCCCAGAGCGTATCGATCAGACCGGTATCGCGAATCGTCATATACCTCGGGATCAGCCCGCCGGAGAACAAAGTGGTGAATACGAAGAACCAGGCATACTGCGTCCGGAATTTGAAGTCCTTCGGCTCCTTGGACAGCGGGTAGGCAATAAGCAGCGTCAGCAGCATGCTGATGGCCGTTCCAAGTACCACCCGCTGAACCGTGATCCACATTGCCACCATAAATTGCGGCTTGTTCAGTACATATTGATAGGATGCCAGTGTAAAGTCTACTGGCCACAGCTTGACCACCCCGGCCGTTGCCGCCCATTTGGAGCTGAGTGATACTGCCAGAATATGAACGATAGGAAGGAAGCACAGCAGCCCCAAACCAATCAGAATCACATAGTTGAAGCCCAGAAATATTTTGCGACTGAGTGACGGTTTATGCAGCATGATCGGCACAACTCCTTCCTAGAATATTCGATAATTGGCAAACTTCGAGGCGAGCGAATAGGACACCACGATAAACACAAATGAAATGATGGACTTGAACAATCCGATTGCGGTAGCGACCCCGTACTGCGCGCCCTGCATCCCGATCCGGTAAATGAAGGTGTCCAGAATGTCCCCGCTCTCATACACCTGCGGGCTGTACAGGTTGAATACCTGGTCAAAGCCTGCGTTCAGCACGTTGCCAAGGGACAAAGTCGCCAGCAGGATAATGATCGGCAGCATGCCCGGAAGCGTAATATGCCATGTCTGCTTCCACCGGTTCGCCCCGTCCACCGTCGCCGCTTCATACAGTGCCGGATTGATCGACGTGAGCGCTGCCAGGTAAACGATTGTGCTGAAGCCGAACTCCTTCCATATATCCGTAATGACAAGCGTGTACGGGAACCATTTATTGCTGCCTAGGAAAAAGATCGGTTCTATGCCGAACAGCCCCAGCACCTGATTGACAATGCCGCTGGTCGGCGACAGGATATCGATAAAAATCCCGCCGAGAATAACCCAGGACAGAAAATGCGGCAAATACACGAGCGTCTGCACGCCGCGCTTGATCAGCTCATTGCGCAGCTCGTTCAGCAGCAGCGAGACGACGATCGGAACGATCAGGCCCCCGATAATTTTCATAAACGCAATAAACACGGTGTTCCATATAATCTGTCCGGTCTCCGGCAGGTCAAACACGTAGCGGAAGTTATCCAGACCGATCCACTCGGAACCGAACAATCCTTTGAAGGGAACAAATTTCTGAAAAGCCATGGCAATTCCGACCATCGGCCAATAGCTGTAGATCAGCACAATGATGACGCCGGGCAAGATCATCAGATGAAGCGGCCACTGCCGCCGAAATTTTTTGTCTAACATGGCGATCCTCCTGTCTTTCATATAACATCCGCCTGGCCGCAGCCATGAATAGGAAAGAGGGCCGGTCGATGCCCGTGCCCTCCTCCTTTGACCCGAGTTGACGCGTTAGCTGTTCGTTTCCATTATCTAGCTGCTTTCCACGCGTTGACCTCTTCCGTAATTTGGTCGCCGCCAAGCTTTTTCCAGTTGGCCACGAACTCATCGAAGCTGTCTAGGCTTGCCTCGCCGAGAATGATTTTGATGAACGTTTCCTGCTCCAGCCGATCCAGCGTCGCTTTACGATCCGCCATCGTTTCGGTTGGCGCGCCGACATAGGCGTTTGTCGTCACTTTGCCTTCGTCGTTCAGCAGACGCAGCTGCTTCATGGAACCGTCAGGCCCGTTAGCCGCATACCCCGACCAGCCAAGCGGATTGTTGCCCGCCAGATATTCCTGGAACTCCTTGTACATAATGACCGTCTCAGCGCTTGAAATCTCCGCATCGCTGCCGCTCTCGAGCGCTTTCTCCAGCTCCTCCTGACGGATCAGGTCCTTGTTCGGGTTCACGACTTCCACAAGGGAATATTTATTGACACCGATGGACGTATCTCCTTCAACCACCTGACCGTACTTGTCAAACTCCGCATTCTCACTGTACAGCTTCTCATAATACAGGTTGGCCAGCTTCACGATCACTTCCGGATTGCTGTATCCCTTCTTCACAACGTAGTATTGCGATACGGCAAACGGCATTTGCACCGTCGCTGCCCCGCCATCCACTGAAGGAACAGGATACGACTTCCATTTCACATTTTCATCCTCTTTCACCATGTCCCATAACGGCCATGCCGGATACCAGCTCGGTCCGATAATCATGCCGATTTTATTCGTGGTAACCGATTCGAACACTTTGACCGTGTCCTTGACCCCAAATTCCGGATCAATCAGTTTGTTCTGGAACATCTCCTGAAGCTTGCCCAGCGCTTCCTTCATCTCCGGCTGGATGCTGCCAAATTGCAGATTGCCTGCTGCATCCTCTACCCAGATCTGCGGAAACCCGCCAAACCCGTTAAAGAATCCAACCGAGGAAGCGTTCAATCCAATATCCTTGGTCAGCGCCAGCCCGTAGGTGTCCGCCTTGCCGTTGCCATCCGGATCCTGCTTCGCAAACGCCTCGGCGATCGCAATCAGATCATCCATGGAGCTCGGCTCCGGAAGATTCAGCTTCTCCATCCAATCCTCCCGAACCCATACAAGCGGCGCCGAGCCGCCGATGACCGGCTGTGTGGAAGGAATGGCCAGCAACTTGCCGTCAAATGTCGCTGACGGAAGCGCATTCTTCTCGATGTCCATGACCATCTTCAAATCTTCGCTTGCGTAATTATCGAAGGCTGCGGTCAGGTCTTCCAGCTGTCCCGCGTCCGCCAGCTGTCTCAGCTGGGTCGCATTCACCTGCATAATGTCAGGCAGATCGTTGGAAGCAATCGCAATATTCAGCTTGGACTCATACTGCTCTGAGCCCGTCACAATCCATTTGTAGTTCAGATTGATGCCCATCTCTTTGTAGAGCTCCGTCCAAACATTGTCTTTAATGTCTTGCCCCGCCGGGAATTTCACTTCCTCACCGACATAGCGGACAGCGTCAATCGTAATCGGCGGATCATACGTTCCGAACGGATCCCCCGGCTCGCTGACGGCGACACCCGGATTGTCGGCATTGGATGGGCTGTCCCCGCCGCTTCCGTTGTTTCCGGTGCTGCACGCACTGAGCACAAGCGCCAGCATCATCACACTTAACAACCATTTGGACATGCTCTTTCTTTGTTTCACGTTTGCGACCTCCTCGAATACATATCGTATTTCTGCTGATCATCAGGTGTTTATCCCAAGCAGTCTTTGCTGAGTGCTGCAAGCTGCTGCTGCTTTGAAATCAGTATAAGTGAGGCGAAAAAGGCTATCTACTTTAAGGTTTTTACTTTAGTATCTTCTCTTTACCTGTTTTGCAGTTCCCTGTATTCCTGAGGGGTCAGATGCGTTGTTTTTTTGAAAAAACGATAAAAATACGGCGGTGAACTGAACCCTACCGCTGCTGCGATGACATGGATCTTCTCCGATGTTTCCGCCAGCAGCTGCTTCGCCTTCGCCAATCTGGCTGCGTTAATGGACTCCGACAACCCCTCCCCGGTCACCTGCTTGTACAATCGAGACAGGTAGGACGGGTTATGTCCAACAGCCTCCCCGATCTGTGTCAAGGACAAGTCCCCCGCCAGATGCTCCTCGATATAGGCCTTGACCTTGGCAATCACCTCATGCTGCTGGTCCTGCTTGCCCTGCTCCTTCTGTCCGAAGATCACTTCAGCCAGGCGGGTGAAATAGCTGATCGCCTCTGTCCAGGAATCATGCTCCTCCAGATGCGTGAGCCGGATATAATCCACGGTTTCTCCTCCCTCCACAACCTGGCAGATCGATTCCAGCTCCACGATGGACGGCATGAACACAGACACGAGACCGTAATAGACCTCCATCTTGAGCAGATGCTCATATTCTGGCGGAAAACAAGAGGCATCCGTCACCTCCCGAAACAGCTTCAGAAATTCCTCCTTGTCTCCGTTCTCCAGACACCCGCGCAGAAGGTCCATTCGCTTCAAATGCATGCGCGAGCGTCCGATATCCCGCTGGCTTTCCGGACGATTGATCGTCATCGTCTCCGTCAACAGCACCTCATGGCCGATGCCAAGCCCGCTGTCCATCAAATATTTCAGATCCTCAAATTTATCGGAGAGATGCTCCCATGGCGTCCATTCCCCGGCGAGAGCGAACGAGGTTTTCAGTTTCAGCAGCGATTTGCAGGTCTCCTGGATCTGCTCCAGCATGCCGTGTACGAACCGCTTTACCCGGTCCTCAATCGGCTCGTTCTCGCGCGTAAGGCGATGTGCGCTCTGATCCCCTTTGTACTGCAGCATCCAGATCAATTTGGATCGCCCGTACTCCACGGACATGCTCACTGTCATCGGAGCCAGCAGCTCACTCGTAATATTTTGCACGGCGTACAGCAGGAGCGGCTGCGCAGCTGGGCCGCCGAGGTGACTCCAGCTGTCGACCCGGCACAGCAGCACCAGGCAAGGCTTGTCGGCCACAAGCTTCATATCCAGCTCCCGAAATCGCTGCTCCAGCTCCTCTCTCCGGGTGCGTCCAGGCGCTCGCTGCAACAGCTCCAGCATATATTGCTGCTGCAGGAACGGCAGCGCCATCCGCAGATTTTCCCGCGCCCGCGCAATCAGGCTGTCCGCCGCCAGCTCCTGATCAAGCAGCACCATCGTCTTCTCAATTGCTTTCAGAACCGCGTCATTTCCCTCCGTCTTCAGAATATAGTCGACGCTGCCTTCCCGAATCGCTTCCTGGATGTAACTGAAATCATCGTATCCGGTCAAAAAGATGACTTTGCAGTGCGGCCATAGTTTGACGATTTCCTTCTGCAGCGCAAGCCCGCTCATGCCGGGCATTTTAATATCCGACAGCACGATGTCCATCTTCGTCCGCTTCAGCCAGCTCAGCGCCTCACTCGCGGAGTATGCCTTGTGAATTTCCAGATTGAGATGCTCCGAGCGCTCGCACAGGTCTGCCAGACCGTTCACAATAAAAGGCTCATCATCCACAATTAAGATGCGATACATACTGTTCATCACGGTTGCTCCTTTCTCATTCGAGGCAATCTCATTTCGATTTTCAATCCGCCCAGACGGCTTCTTGTGAATACCAGTCCGCTGTCAGAACCAAATTTCAGTTGCAATCTGCGGTGGACGTTGGACAAGCCGGTAATCTCGCCTTTGTTATCCGGGCTTGACGTGATGGACTGAAGCTCCAGCAGCTTCTCGTCCGTCAGCTGTTCCCCGTTATCCTCCACTATGATGCGCAGCATATCCGCTTCACTGCCGTCCATTCGAATTCGAATCCGGCCATCCGCTTCCTTGTCTTCAAGTCCGTGCTCATACGCGTTCTCAATCAGCGGCTGCAATATGAGCAGCGGCACCGCCAAGCCCTTCCAGGAAGTGGGGATCTCATCCCACTGCGCCGAAATCCGGTTATGGAAGCGGATGCTCTGAATTTCAACGTAAGCTTTGGCATGTCCAACCTCAGCTTCGAGCGGCACCTCATCTGCACTGTTGCGCGTGATGAACCGGAAGTAGTCGCCCAGATGCTTGGTGAAACGCACAATGTTATCATAGTCCTGCATCTGGCCCATCTGATGCAGCGTGAAAAAGCTGTTATATAAAAAATGCGGATTGATCTGCGACTGCAGCTGCTTCAGCTCGGAGCGCTGAGATCGGATCTTCTGCTCAAACACCTCCTGAATGAGCAGCTGCAGCCGCTTCACCATCAGGTTGAAATGCTCATACAGGTAATGAAACTCGTCATTATGCCGGTGGCGCAGCTCCGCCTGGGGACTGGATACGTCCATCTTGCGAAATGCCCGGACCATTCGGTGCAGCGGCTGATGAATCCGGCGATAGATCCAGCCCGAGAACAGAATGACCACCAGCAGCGAGAAGCCGGAAAGGCCGAAAAACAGCAGCCGGTATTTCGCCAGCGGCCCCAAAAACTCCGCCTCCGGCACATAAACAACCAGATCGGCATTCAGAAATGACGAGCGCTCCACGCTAACCCAATAATTGCTGCCATCCACCGTGACCTTTGTGTTGTAAGGCTCCTTGTAGAACTCTGACTTTGACAGCGCTTCCACATCGATGTTCTCCATCAGTCTGTGACCGATATTCCCCGCCCCCTCCGGCATGACAGACCAGCTTCCATCCGAGCCGATGAGTACCGAGCTGCCGTTGCCGGTCGCCAGCTGCTCCAGCGCCTTCTGCATTCTGGGCACGGACAGCTCGGTCACAATGACAAAGTTAGGCTGTTTTCCTGCCCGAAGATGATCGGGATACACCATACCGAGCTGAAGCTTATCCCCCCATTTGTAGATGACACGATCCGGCTTTCTCAGCATCACCTCCATCTGATCAACCGGCATCGCTGTCTCATACGATACCTGCTGGATCGTCTTGTCAATGAGCGGGACATAAGCCTTGGCTTCCTGGATATATTGATTGGAGCTTTGCAGCAGCCGCATTTTGCCCTGCAGGCGATTGATGGACTGAAAGTACTCGTACCTGGTCATGGCCGGGGCGATAGTGCTTAGCTTCTGCAGATCGGAATCCTGGGACAGATCGTTCATCAGCAGCACGGTTGTCCGCAATTCCTGCTCCAGTGTGCGGACAAAAAAGTTGGTGCGCGCATTCAGCGATTGTGTAATTTCCTGCTCCACACTTTCCGAGCCGGATTCGTTCATGTATAAGGCAGCGGCGTATACAGGCACAATCGCCAGCAGAAAACCGATCACGATTTTCGGATAGATCGACTTGACCCATAGCCGCTTCTTCATGCTTCTTGCCCCCACTTTCATCTCCTCCTGCGCGATGATCTTCTCAAATACAGGTAAAGCGGACAGTCCCGCTGCTCCCGTCCTTATTCGGTACTGCTGCCGAATAGGAAGGAAGCCTGGGCGTGTCCGCTTCAAGCCAAATCTGTTATCTAAGGTTGAGCCAGCACCATGACGGACAGCGTCAGGCCGCGCGAAAATCACTTTACGATCCATGTGCGACCTTTCACCGTCCTCGTTCTCAGGCTCATCTTATCTCGGCTTCTTCCCCACCTGGATTGAGGCGGATCAGACGATGCCTTTCTTCATGCCTTCATAGACAAGCTGGGAAAACAAGCTGTTGGACCAGGCGAACCAAGGGCGCGTGTATATCTCCGGATTATCAGCATGGAAGCCTTCGTGCATGAACCCGGTTCCTGCATCCGTCGCTTCCAACAGATCGATCATCTCGCGTTTTTCCTCGTCCGTAGAGGCCGTCAGCCCCTGCATCGACAATGCCATATGCCAGATGTAGCCTGGCGGCGTATGCGGGCTTCCGATTCCCTTCGCCACCGCACCCTCGTAGTAGTACGGGTTGTGTTTACTCAGAATAAACCGGCGCGTGTTCTGGTAAATCTCATCATCCTTGTCAACATATCCGAGGTACGGAATCGAGAGCAGACTTGGCGTTCCCGCATCATCCATCAGGCAGTAGTTGCCATAGCCGTCCGTCTCATAGGCATAGATCACCCCGAATTCCGGATGGCGATACGTTCCGTACAGCTGGATGCCGTGCTGCACCTCATCCTCCAGCTGACCGATCGTGCGCACCAGCGCTTCATCCCGGAACACCCATTTGGCGATTTCCTTCATCTGACGCAGACTGACGACTGCAAACATGTTCGCCGGGATATTATAGTGAAGCTCGCAGGCATCATCGCTCGGCCTAAACCCGGACCAGATCATGCCGGTGTAGTTGACCGGCATCCCGAGGCCTTGATTCCGAAGCGTGTCGATCGCAGGGCAATTCCGGCGCTGGAACCGGTAATCCGATTGCTCGGCATGCCGCTGTTCGGTCTGCCACAGCCGGATGATGCCCTCCATTACCCCTTTGAACCGCTCGTCAAATATGTCGCTCCGTCCGGTTGCCTTCCAGTAGGCATAGGCGAGCCGAATCGTAAAGCAGAGTGAATCCAGCTCGAACTTGCGCTCCCATACCCATGCCGACATGTCGGTCTCGTCATTGGCGTCCCAATGCCAGCCGTTCGCGGTTTCGTTGAACGCATTGGCATACAGATCAAGGCTGGCATACATCATATGCCGTTTCACGAGCCCGCCGATGATGCGCTGCAAATCCGCATCCTTCTCTGCCAACGGCACATAGTGAATCACCTGCTCCACCGAGTCACGAAGCCACATCGCCGGGATATCCCCGGTGATGACAAAGGTGGTGCCGTCGTCCATCAGCTTTGTTGTTGTCTCAAGGGTATTGGGGAAACAGTTCAGAAACTGCTGCAGCAGCTTCGGGCGATGCGCCAGCTTTACTTTTGCTTCTTCCAGCACCTCGCGCACCGCTTGCGGCAGCTCAAAGCCGGGAATCGGGATTTGGGGCAGCTTGAAATTATCCAATTGATGAAACCTCCTTATGCTGATCTTGCAGTTTGATTTTGATGGTTTTCACTTCATAAGGCCGGAAAGACAGGTTGATTTCACCGTTCACGGTGGCGATGTCCTCCATCTCGTCCTCCAGCAGATTGACAACCGATACGTCGATCGGATGTGTCGGCCACTTGATTGTCACGGTCTCCCGTCCGCCGGAGGACTCATACAACCGCAGGATGGTGCCGCTGCCGTCCTCCGCTCTCTTGATCGTGTCCAGAATGACATGCGTGCTCTCCAGATGAAGCCAGCTGTGCTCGGCTGGCAATCGGCCTGATTGCCCGGACGGTGCCTGCACGGCAACCACCGCCTGATTCAGCTCGGCCGCTTCCCTTACGACATGGGCTTCCCGCCAATCCTTCTCATGCGGCAGCAGCGAATAGGTGAACTCGTGCTTCCCTTGATCGGCTCCTTGATCCGGCCATTTCGGAGCCCGGAGCAGGGACAGGCGCATGACGCCGTCTTTGATGTCATACCCGTACTTGCAATCATTCAGCAGACTGACCCCGTAGCCGCCCTCGGACAGATCTGCCCAGCGATGGCCGCACACCTCGAATTGAGCCTGATCCCAGCTTGTATTGCGGTGCGTCGGACGCTCCAAAGCGCCAAACGGAATCTCATACGTGGCCTTCGAGGCCACGATGTCAACCGGAAACGCCACTTTAAGCAGCTTGTGACTCTCGTGCCAGTCGACCTTGGTGCGGAAGTCCACGCGGCGCCGATGATGGTACAGCATAATTTCCTGGTCAATGATGGACGCGTTCAGCTTCCAGCGAAAACGGAGCACATCCATGACCGAGCCGCGCTGCATCACTTCGCTTTCCAGCAATTCCGCGGTCCCGGCCGGCTGGCTCTCGTAGCGCGGATCGATATCCCACGCATCCCAGTAGGTCGGCGTGTCATGGAAGAATTGAAGCTCATTCCCTTTGCCACCAGGCGCAATCAGCTCACGCCCTGCGGCCTTGTCGTACCAGCTTGTGATTTCTCCCCGCGCGTTGAATTTCAGGAGGTAATGCGCTGTATCCCATTGTTCTGGAACCGGGGCATTTGCGGAGAGCGTGCCCTCAGCGCCCGTCAAAGCCTTCTCCGTCACTTCTTCAGTCTCTCTGAGCCAGAAGGTCTTGCTGCCAAACGCCGGAATGCCGGTGACGCGAACAGCAAGCCGCCCGGCGCCATCCTCCGTCTCGGGCGGCAGCAGATCATACTGCATCGGCCCGGCAGCATCGTAAGGCGCCCGCCCTCTCCACTGCTCAGCATCCAATATGACAATCTCCTCGCGTTCCCAGCCGAGGCTGTTGAACACGACATAGGGCTCGCCTTCATGCTGTCCGCCGATCATCTTCGTCACCACAGCGCTGAGCGTTTGATCCAGCTCGGCTTGTCCAATGTCGAAGATCCGCTCATATTCCTTGGCCGAAGTGAAGTACACTTCAGGAATCGAGGTGCCCGGAATTATGTCGTGGAACTGATTGAGCAGCATCAGCTCCCAGCCCTTGTCGAGCGCCTGTTTGGTCCGCGTTCCTTGCTGCTCATCCCCGATGGCAAGGGCGCTCCATATTTCCGCTTCGCGATACAGCGCCTCGGCCTTGCGGTTATTCCGCTTGTTCCGCGCATGGGTCGTATAGGTTCCGCGGTGCAGCTCCAAGTACAGATCCCCGTGCCACTGCGGCAGATCGGGATTGCGCTTAGCGATCGCACCGAAGAAATCCGCGGCGGTAGCAAACCGGCTCAGCGGCTGTCCAGGCATCAGATGCGCGCGTTCCACATACTCCACCATCTCATGGGTCACACCGCCGCCGCCATCGCCATGTCCGTACAGCAGCATCAGTTCATTGATCTCGTCCTTCTGACGGAACGAGGCCCAGTGTTCGTGTACATCCTTCGGATGCGTATGCTCGTTTACACCATGATTCTGATAGGCCACGATGGAGGTTCCGTCGATCCCGACCCAGTGGAACAGATCATAAGGGAACTTGTTCGTGTCATTCCATCCGAGCTTGGTTGTCATGAAATAGTCAATGCCGGCCAGCTTGAGCAGCTGCGGCAGCGATGCGCAGTAACCGAACGTATCCGGCAGCCACTCAATCGCGGAGCGCTTGCCGAACTCTCGCTCGAAGAACCTTTGCCCATACAGCATCTGACGAACGAGCGACTCCCCGCTCGGAATGTTCAGGTCAGGCTCTACCCACATGCCGCCAACCAGCTCCCAGCGGCCATCGGCAATTCTCTGCTTGATCCGCTCATACAGCTCCGGATTGTTGTCTTTCACAAAGGCATACAGGATCGGCTGGCTCTGAGAATACTTGAAGTCCGGGTACCGGTCCATTAACGCGCACACTGTCGAGAAGGTGCGGCTCACCTTGCGTACGGTTTCCCTTACCGGCCACAGCCAGGCGATGTCGATATGCGACTGTCCCACCATGTGCATCGTGCCTGGAATTGCATCTGCTGGCATCTGGCTCGCAACGGCCTCGGACAGCTGCTGCTCCACGCCGCTTACGAGCTCTTCGGATTCCAGCCGTGAAGGGTCCGAGCCGTACAGCGCGTCCATCGCTTGTTCCAGCGCCTGCTCTGTGCGGATGCGGCGCATATCTCCTTCCGGCAGCAGCCGGGCGGCCATGGCCGCGACCGTCACGCTGTGCTTAAGCCGCTGCACCGGGTAGTTCACACGAACCAGCTTACTGCTGATCCCGCTGATCGGCGGGTTGATCACCGCCTGGCGATTCAGCGGGTCCCAAGGCTCAGGGATCGGATCATACAGCTCGATTTCGAGCAGCGGGGTTCTGCCTGCCGCAGCTATGGGCAATGGCACATACGTATGATTGCGATCCAGTCCGTGATACGCCTCGCCGTTCAATCGAAGCAGGCCTTCTCCCCCCGCTTCGAATACAAGCGCCGTTTCATCGGCTCCCCATGCCGCCGGAATTTCCGGCTGCAAGCGAAGGAAATAGGTCGTGCCGTACGTGCTGCGGAGACGCTCTACATTTTCCACGCTGGAGCTCTCCGTTTCATACCGATATTCGCCAGGCTGGATATACTCAGCTCTCTGGACTTCCCATTCGGGCAGCGGAATCTCTTCCCGCCATTCATACTGCGCCAAAAATTTAATAAATCGTTGAATTCTGCTCAAGCTCGGCCACCGTCCTCTCTATTCTTGAACCCGCAGGCTCGCCGTCTCGCCTCTTGTCGAGTCCGGACCGACCATGATGCGGAATTCGCCTGGTTCCACGACCGGCTTCAAGTCCATTCCGATCAATTCCAGCTGCTCACGGCCGATGGTGAATGACACCGTCCTGGTTTCACCGGCCCCAAGCCGGATTTTCCTGAAGCCCTTGAGCGCCTTCTCCGGACGCGTAACGGAAGCTGCCAGATCGGAAATGTACAGCTGCACGACCTCCGCACCTTCCCGGTCCCCGGCATTCGTGACATCAATGCGGACGGTCGTTTCGCCGTCAACCGGAATGACTGCCGGCTCTACGGTCAGATTGCTGTATTCGAAGCGGGTATAGCTCAGCCCGTACCCAAACGGATATCTTGGCTCAAGATCGGTCTCCAGGTAACGTTTGCCGCGCGTCCGCTTGGCATTATAATTGACCGGCAGCTGGCCGACTTCCTTCGGAATGGACACCGTCAGCCGCCCGGACGGATTCACATCCCCGAACAGAATATCGGCAATCGCATGGCCGCCCTCCTGTCCCGGGTACCAGGCCTCTACGATGGCATGCGCATGCTCGTCAATCCACGGCTCTGTAATCGGCCGGCCGTTGATGTACACCACGACCACCGGCTTGCCTAGCTTGTGGATCTCCTGTACGAGTTCCAGCTGCACGCCCATCAGCTGCAGGGTAGCGCGGTCAATACCTTCCCCGCATTCCATATCGCTCCAGGAATGCTCGGTAACGACCGAGGCTCCGGTCCGTAAGTCAATCGTGCCTTCGCCAAAGTCTCTGGCGCTCGAGCCGCCGATGGCCATCACCACTACATCGGCCTGGGAAGCACACTCCAGCGCGTAGGCAAAGCCTTCGCGGGAATCGCCTTTGATCCGGCAGCCCGGAGCATACAGGACGCGGTGATCCGCATCGTCTCCAAACCGACTGCGAATGCCCTCCAGCACGGTAACGATTTGTCCTGGTGCTTGCGGAGACGTGTAATCGCCGAGCTGATTGTACGGCGTATTCGCATTCGGGCCAATGACCGCGATTTTGCCCATGTCCGCGCGGAGCGGAAGGGTTGCGCCTTCATTTTTAAGCAGGATCACCCCTTCAGCTGCCACCTGACGGGCAAGATCAGCATGTGCCTGGCTGCCAATGATCTGTTCGGCGCGCTCTGGATCCGTGTATGGACGGTCAAACAGCCCGAGGCGGAATTTCATTTCAAGCACTCGGCCTGCCGCCAGATCCAGCTCTTCTTCAGTTACAAGCCCCGCTTCCAGCGCCTTTAACAGATAAGTGCGGAACATCGTTCCGGACATCTCCATGTCGATTCCCGCTTTAAGCGCTTGGGCTGCGGCCTCTTCCCCGGTTGCCGCGGTATTGTGACCGCTAACCAGCATGTTAATAGCTCCGCAGTCGGTAATGATGAATCCGTCGAAGCCCCATTGCTCACGCAGCACGTCATGGAGCAAATATTTGTTATTCGTGCACGGGACGCCGTCAATCTCGTTGTAGGCAGGCATGACCGACATTGCGCCGGCCTCCACCGCTTTCTTGAACGGATGCAGGTCCACCTCATGCAATTCTCGCAGGCCCATATGGACAGGTGCGCCGTTGCGTCCGCCTTCCGAAGCGCCATAAGCTACAAAATGCTTCAGCGTAGCGAGAAGGCTGTCCTCCCCGTCAAGGCGCTCGCCTTGCAGGCCTTGAATCGAGGCGACTGCGAATTCGGCCACCAGATGAGGATCCTCGCCGAACGTCTCCTCCGTCCGGCCCCAGCGCGGATCGCGCACAACGTCCAGCACCGGCGAATAAGTCGCCGCCCCGCCCTGGCTCCGGGTTTCGGCTGCAACAGCGCGGCACATCTCGCGGTACAGCTCGGTGTTCCATGTGCTGCCGATTGTCAGCGGCACCGGGAACACCGTTGCCCCGATCGCCATATGCCCGTGAGAGCATTCTTCGCCGAACAGAATCGGAATGCCGAGCCTGGAGTTTTCAAGGACATAACGCTGAATCGTGTTGATGGCCTCGGCTCCTTCTTTCGGAGACAGACCGTTCTCCAGCGTCACCTCCGTCCACGGATCGGCCCGCAACGTGCCGTACAGGGAGCCGATTCCGCCTTGAGCGATCTGCGCCTTGAATTCATCGGTAACTTCAATCGTGTTGTCTTCATTTTTCGTATACGTCTTCCAGCCGAAAGGCTGCACCAGCTGACCGATCTTCTCTTCAGCGGTCATGCGCTTGAGCAGGTCCTCCGTGCGCTGTCTGGGTGAGAGTGAGGCGTTTTTGTAATCCATGGCATACCCTTCCTTTTCACTTATTTTCAATGAAATCATGTCAGCAAGCTTGTTGCAGGCATTGCGCATCGGGTCACTCATTCTGGAGCTTGCAGGATGAAGCTGGAATGATGTTATTTTCGTTATGTTAAATATAATAACGTTATTACGAACTAGTCTACTTTCTTTTAAATCCATCGTCAATCTACAATTTTGGCTGCCCCGCGCAACATCGCAAGCGGCCATTATGCACACAAAAACATCCCGATCATTCCAGGGCTTGGAATGATCGGGATGTCGCTCCCACTTAGGTATTCTAATGGATTGCCGGACAAAGCGTTCACCTGTCTGAATGACAAGCACGTCCCCTTATGATCCACAGGTGTGCTCAGGTCTGTCGGTCTTGCATTTTGTTATGTTGTTAGGATGCCCTCAGCACAGCAGCTCAATAGATTGTGCGCCCCTGCTGATCCGGTATGCCGGATTTGCGGTAAAAATACGTGTTGATCACATCCCGCCATTCCTTCGCATGCTCGAGCTGATGCTCAAGCCGGCTCATCACCCCGGCGTAACGTTCGTGATCCATCTGTCCTTCCAGCTTGCTCCAGCGCGATATCAGCTCCTGCACCTTCTCCACGCCTTCAAAATGGGAATCGTAAATATGCTGAATCACCGTTTGGCCGGAACGAAGCACATGCGTATACGGCACATGGTGGAAAAATAACAGCAGTTCATCCGGGCAGGCATCCAGCGACTCGTACAGATCCGCATTCTCTGGAAAGTATTGGGCGGTATAGCCGGTTCCGTCTTTTACCGTCCGGTTTACCCCAATTCCGTGACAGTCGGCATAATGATACGTGCCCCATACCGAATACTCATACCCGTCCACATTCGGCCCATAATGATGCCCGGGATTCACCATCCATCCAACACCGAGCGGCGACGTGTAGCTCTCATAGATTCGCCAGGATTCAGCCAGCATCGCTCCGAGCTCACGGTGGATGTCTGCACTTGCCCCGAAGGTCAGATGGATCCATTCCGATGTGATCTCCTCCTCGGTCAGATCCGGATTCCAGGTCAGGCGTCCATAGCCATACAGATTGGCCTGTGCCAGCGTGTGACCGGTCCAATTATCATCGCTGCCCACATTCACAACTGCGGTGATGCCGCTGTAAGCGTATCGATACAGCTCCCCGGATACCGCACGTTTGACGGTTGCACCTTCGCCTGCGGCATACGTATCAAAGTCGAGAATCTCCTTCCATTGCGGAACCAGGTAACACAGATGCTTCTGCTGCCCGGTATATTCCTGCGTGATCTGGAACTCCAGCATCTGATTGGTCTTGGGCATCGCCCCAAGCAGCGGAGATACCGCCTCGCGCACCTGGAAGTCCATCGGACCGTTTTTAATTTGCAAAATGACATTCTCCATAAATTGCCCGTCAAGCGGCTTGAAGTGATCGTAAGCTGCCCGTGCCCGGTCGGTCTTCCGATCCCGCCAGTCCTGCAGGCAGTTGTATACGAAGCATCTCCAGATGACGACACCTCCGTACGGCCGGAGCGCCTCGCCCAGCATGTTCGCCCCTTCCGCATGCGTCCGATTGTACGTAAACGGCCCCGGACGATGCTCCGAATCCGCCTTCACGACAAATCCGCCAAAATCCGGAATATAGCTGTAAATGTCACTCGCCCTCTCCTTCCACCATGCCCGCACGCGATCGTCCAGCGGATCGGCTGTATCCAGGTCCCCGATGGTGATCGGACTGGCATAATTGATGCTCAGATAGGTCGTAATCCCATAGCTGCGAAAGATATCCGCCACCCGTGCCACATCAGGCAGAAATTCCGGTGTAATCAGCATCGTCTCCGTGCGGTGCACATTGACGTTGTTAATGGAAACGCTATTGATCCCGATCGAGGCAAGCATTCTTGCATAATCCCGTATTCTGCTGTCATCCCGGACAAAGCGGCCCTCTTCGAAAAATATCGAGTTTCCCGCATATCCCCGCTCAATCGAGCCGTCCATATTGTCCCAATGATTCAGCATCCGCAGCCGGTTACGCGGCTGCTCCAGGACATGCAGTGCGGCCGGGTCCGCCCCGCTCTGGAGCAGGCGCAGCAGATGAAACACCCCGTACAGCACGCCTCTATCCGTCCGCCCCACGACATAGAGCTGCACTGCCCCATCCTGCTGTACAGCATGAATGCCGTAGCCTTCATCGTTCAGGCCCTGAATCTGTCCGGCTTGCGACCATGCCTCCGGCAGCGCCTCGTCCAGTACAGCGAGTCTGACGAAGCTTCCGGACACTGACGCCGGATCGCGGCAGATATTCGGCTCTGCACCCCTCATCTCCTTGATTCCGTATACTAGCTCCTGCAATGCTGAATCCATCACTGCAGACGAATGCTGCACCACGATGCTGGACAACAGCTCCATTCCGGTCCGTAGAGCTTGATGCGAGTATCTCAGCCAGCACCGGTCTGCTGTTGAATAAGGAAGTCTAACCCCTTGACTCATCATCCTCAATCCCCTCTCCTGCTGTGAAAGTTAAACCCGAGCTCACGCGAGTGGAGCGCGAACCATCGCACACGCTGCCCTAGGTCGTTCAATCCACAACTTAACTGCGCTCGCGCTTGCCTTAAATAAAATAATGAGGAAACTTCTCCTTCAATATATCCTGGTCAAATACCACGAGCCGCAAGTGATTCTCCATAATCCTCATCGCCTGGTCCTTCTCCTGATTCACAATCAATCTGTACAGCTCCTTATGCTGCTGGATGATATCCTCCCAATTGGAATCCTTCGCAAGCCGAAGCAGCCGCAGACGGTTGAAGTGAATGTTCAGCTGCTGCAGCATCTTCCAGGTGCGTTCTTTGCCAGTAGCATCAAACAGGATTTGGTGGAACTCCTCGTCCAGCTCAAACAGCTTGTTGAAGTTTTTTTGGGTGGAACACACATCCTGCATATAGATGTTCGTCTCCATCCGAAAGCGAAAATCCTCGCCAAAAGAATCGCAAGCCAGCGCCACGATTTCCTTCTCAATCTTCTCGCGAATGAACCGACCTTCCTCCACATGCGCCAGATTGATTCGCGACACAACGGTCCCGCTCTGCGGAATGATATCCAGCAGCTCTTCCTCGGCCAGCTTCATGAAAGCTTCGCGAACCGGCGTCCGGCTAACATTCAACTGCTCCGCAATTTCCTTCTCGGATATTTTCGTTCCCGGCTCCAGCTTCAGCTGAAGGATCTGCTCCTTCAGCACATGATATGAGTAGGCCCGGGTTGAGCCTTTAATTAATTGTTCTGTCGACATACAGTACCTCTTCTTTCGAAAATCTATTTTCTTCTCTCTCTATGATTATGACCACCTTCACTATATAGTTGACCTTAAATAATTTCAATCAAAGGTCTCATCGCGATAAAATGCACCGGCAGCTCTGGAAAGGCATCCCGAATTAGCGCCGCCGTCCTTCGCATCCCCGGTTCTTCACTTGCGCAATGCCCGAGCAGCAGCAGTGCCCGTTCCTTCCCCTGGTCCAGGGCATCACGAATATACTCGGGCGTCTCCCATTCCGGCCCTTCCCCGGTGATGACCAGATCAACTTGATCCTGTTCATACAGCGGAATGGTCTGATCGCTCCCGCCCCTGTAGCCGACAGAAACAGCAATTGTGCTGCATCGCATCGGTCTGCGGCCGACAAGCCGCACATAAGGGAGATTCAGTTTCTGCTTGACCTCTTCCCCGATAGCTTGAACGGTCAGCGGCTCCGGGAGCCGAACGATGGCAGCATAGGGGGAGTATCGTACCGAATAGTGATCCCACTGCACAGCTTGAAGCAATGCCTGCGTGATCAGATCCGGGTTGTAGCGATGCGGGATGTCATGAAATCGGAAGATAGCTATTTCCCCGCCGCTGATCAGCTCCAGCTTCATGTCGCGAACACTGTTATACCCGCTTTCCTCCTCTATCGGTTCTGCATGCCGATGGCTGTAGAACGGTCCCTCGTGCGACAGTATTAAATTGGCCCCGGCATTCCGGGCTTCACGTATCGCGCCATAAGAAGCCATGAAGGTGACCGCGACGCCGTGGACAACCATATCCGAATGGCCGAACAGAAGCCGGTCTACTTCCAATTGACTTATATCCGCTGGTTCCGTCAGCCTGCGGATGATATGTGCTACCGTATAGTTCAATGGACACCGCCCCTTTACATATACTCGCCCTGAGTAAAGCAGGCTGCCGTTTCTAGTGCTACACGGCAACCTATTAATCACTGGTTGTCCTTGCTCTCCTTGTACGCTTTATATTTTTGGTTTGCAAGCTCTACATAGGTGTCCATGCCCTGATTCCTCAGCTCCTCCACAAATTATCGAACTCGGACAAGCTGCGCTTGCCCAGTATAAATTTGAATGTATTCTGATCCGTATAGTCTTTCAGCGGCGTGCTGAGCAGCGTCGCCCGCTTACGCTCTTCCACAGAGTATGGAATCGGCGGATCCGGAGGAAGCACGGTCTTTGTCTTTTTTATATCTTCCTGGAATCGAATCTCTTCTTCCGTGAACATGGAATGCAGCAGCTCCGTTGTGCCGCCATAAGCAAATACGCCGCCGGAGAAGCCGTATTCAATGCGAAGATCCTTGGTGCCCGTAGGATTCAGTCCGTTATAGTTAATGTCATCGAGCAGCTTGCGAACCCCGTTCGCCTTGGTATAGGTTTCACCTTCCACGCCCCATTTGGCGAAATCTTGACCTTCGTCACTGTAATAGAACCTGTCGATGAATTGCAGGATGGCTTTGAAATGCTCGCCGTCCTTCACCTTGGACTCGTTTCTGCAATACTAGTATAACTAGTATGGTAGTTTCGTTGAATTTATTGTAATTGACATGTTCCATGATTTCAATATGTTTTTTGTTTTGTTCTCATTTTTTAACAATTGCGCCGTTGAAGTCGATGCTCCCTCCAATACAAAAAAACAAGCATCTCCACAGAAAAACCGTGAATCAGCTTGCTTACAAAGGTGAGATACCGGCAGATAAGGCAGGCCCGACTCCCTGACGTCCAAAAGATATCCGCGACAACAAGCAGGAAGCTCGGCAATAACAGCGCCGAGCTTCCTGACACTTACTGAAAATATCCCTGTTCCACTTCCATCAAGGCTTGGCGCGCCCGCTCTATCCACACATCCTCAAGCGACGCATCTGGATCGAGCGGGGCCTGAAACTGGTCAAAGAGCGCCCCAATCAAACGGGGGGCCGCATGTTTGTCCGTGCCTGTGTTATACACATGCTTAAATACATACGGTCGGCCCAGCCTTACGGTTGCCCTGCAGCCGCCGCATTCGCCATCGAGCGCCCCCCGAATCACATGAAACGGAATCCGAAGCCAGACCATTCGCTCCGAGTCCAGGCGTTTATCCAAATAACCGTGCTTATAATCCCAATTCCCCGCCAGTGTAAAATCAAATTGACACAGGTAACTGTCGATGCTCAAAAATAAATCCTCGACATTTTCAAGCCTGGATTCCAGGTTGTACATACGATCGCCCATCCTATTTTTTTATATTTTAGATTCAGGATAGGCGCGAATCTGTCGAATTATACTCCGGTTACACCTTGCAGATCATCAGCTTGTTTCCGTCCGGATCCTTCACCACAAACCAATGGTCATGCTCAATCTCGCTCACCAGCTCCGCACCCAGCTGTTTCATATAAGCAAATGCAGCCGGAAGATCGCGGGTCATGAGCATGAAAGCCGGCGTATCGATCACCGGCGCGCCTTCCGGCCGGTCGCCTCCCCATTTCGGCATCGTGTCCAGAATCAAGCCCGTGCCTTCCATCGGAAGCGGGCATAAATGACCGTTCATAATCGCACAATCTTCCACGTTCAATCCGAGCACCCGACAATACCACGCCCGGGACCGCTCAATGTCGCGTACCGGAATGAAGATATTTCCGACTTTGTTTTGGATCGGTGACGCTTGCTGTTTCGCCTGCAACACTTCGTTTGGTTCATCCATCGCTTTCCCTCCATGAATCAGCTTCAACATTTTAGGAGCCGTAAACGGTCGGTATCCTTCCGGCAATCGGTTGTTATAAGACATCCTTGCATGTCCCCCTTCTAACTTCTCGTCCTAATCGGCACGCAGCATTTAACTTGAATCGAGCCTGACCGCATCCCTCGGTCCAGACCCCCGCCTTCGTCGGCGCCATACTCGGCAAACCATGTTCGTTCCGAATCAAGCTCAAAGCCTGCCGCTGACGCGAGCCAGTCATGTAAATCGCTCAGCACGCCGGTCATTGAACCGTACGCGGCCGTAGTCACACAAGCATAACTGCCGCCTGCAAGCGTGCTGATGGAGGACCGTTCTTCCCGGGGAATCCGGTATCCTTCCGGCAAAGCAATGCCGACCTCATAGACGCTGGCATGGCCTTCTACTGCCGACAGCCCTTCCTCAGACCTCATGTACACCCGCAGGTCTGGCCGACCTATCAGTCCGCTCCTCTTCAGCCAGGCCGTAGAAGTCTCTTCAACGTGGTCCATGCAGCCGTCCCCCTGTCCCTGAAAGGACATGATCGTCAGCGGCGGGCGCTGCTCAATAGCAATAGACCGGGCTGATAGGCTCCTCTTCACGGATAGATACAGCTTCATGCGAACGATACGATCACCGTCCAGCTCATATTCCTCCATAAATCCGCTAGCTCCAGGCTCAAACACGCTGCGTGGAAGCCATTGTGAGTACAGCCGGTTCCAGGCATGGAGGATGCCCGCATCATCACTGGCGTCCGTAATCTGCACGGTGGCATATTGCCCGCCTTTCACCTCCACCCGCTCAAGCCCGGAACCGCCTGGCTCCAGGTTGCCCGATTCGGACTTAGCCCTAACAGCAACCAGCTGGTAGCCATAAGCGTCCTCATCCCGGTCAAGATCGACATTCCATCCGAATACCCTCAGCCCCCGTTCATCCCATCCATGCTCTGCCAGACGTTTGCGGAAACAGGCAAGCGCCTCCCTTTCCAGTCCGATCGCTTGCTTACCGGCATACAATAATCCCCATCCGCTCAACGACTCGGCCTGCAGCAGCTTGACTTCCGGGCCAACACCTGCCGATCTGCAGGTAGTATGTAAGGTAGCTTCAACAGGAAGACCTATTCGCCCAAAGTTATAATAGAGCCCGGAATTCCGATAAGCCCCCGGTGTGAGCCCCGTGTATCGCTTGAAGCTGTTATGAAATGCCCGGTAGCTGTCAAATCCGCAGCGATATCCGATATCCGCCACCGGCATGGACGTATCCCGCAAAGCAGCGGCAGCCTCGCTCGTTCTCCTTTTGCGGATATATTCCTTGATGGGGTGACCGGTCAACGCATAGAAGAGCCGGTATAAATGCGGCAGCGAAATCGCGGCCGAACCTGCAATTTCTTCCAGCTCCAAATGTTCCTGCAGGTTGTCCTCAATGAAATCAATCGCCTGTTGAACAATGGCAGCATTCTCCATGCCCTCATCCCCCTTACACAGATGATGAGACTGCTATGCATCCTTGATACTTGACCTCATTGTAACAAACTCCGCGGGGAAAAGACTGTATTTTTTTATCAAAAACGCGCCTTCTTACGATAATGAGGCACCCAGGCCATCACATCATCAGGCTTGGCTTGCTTCCGCCTCAAAAGGCTCAATATGAATATGCGCATGGGATATTTGATGCCGATCCAGCAGCCGCTCCTCGATTACCTCGGTAATTGCATGGCTTTCCACCACGTTCAAATGATGCTGCACCTGAATCGTCACATCGACAAGGACATGACTTCCGAGCACTCTCGCTTTGATGTCTTTAACGCCTTTGACACCCGGGCTGGTCATGATGGTATCCTTGATGCCCGCAAGCTCGTTCTCGTCAAAACCGTCGGTAAGCGCGTGCGATGCGTCTTTGAAAATCCCCCATGCCGTTTTGCATATGATCAGGCCCACAATGACTGCCGCCAACGGATCCAGCCACACCCAGCCCACAATGGCACCGATGATGCCGGCAAAGGCCCCGATGCTGACCAAGGCGTCGGAACGGTTGTCCGCAGCGGCGGCCATAAGCGCCTTGCTGTTAATACGGCGAGCCAGACGCGAATTGTAACGGTATACGAGCAGCATGACCGCTGCCGAGAATATGGCGGTCCATGCCGAAATCATATCCGGCGACTCCGTGCCGGACGCAAACAGTTTGGAAACGGCTTGATACAGCACTTGAATTCCGACCACGGCCATAATAAACGATGCGATCAGCGCGGCTACCGTCTCGGCTCTGAAATGCCCGTACCGGTGATCGCGATCCGGCGGCTTGCGTGATATTTTCAACCCTACCAGCACGGCGATTGACGCAACAATATCCGTCGCGTTGTTATACCCGTCAGCCAGCAGCGCCTCCGAACCGGCGGTTGCGCCAACCACCAGCTTGATAGCTGATAGAGCGATATAGGCAATGATACTAAGCCAGGCCCCTTTTTCCCCCTGTTTAATATCCTGATAGATTTCCACGTTTTCTGCCTCCCTCTTAGAACAGCTTCTATGATACAAAACCAAATGCTGGTGGGTCTACAGAAACAGTTTTGCAATAGACTGTAATAGTAGAGTGAAGTGAATACAGTGTTGTCCGGTAAAATATGTTGCCTGAAGCAACATATGTTGAAGAGAGCTATATTTCTCTTCCGCCACCAGCTGTAGAGGGGCTTGTTGCTAGCAAAAAAACGAGTGGCAAAAAGGAGCTCACTCCTCTTTACCACTCGCCGATGGAAACATAACATCCCTATTGTGCGCATCACGGTCATTCAGGTAAACATGGATCACGACCTTCAGCCCTGCACACAGGTCTCGAACAGGTCCCAAACGAGTTAGTCCAGTTCAATCCATACCGCAGATTTATCATCGGATATTTTGAAGCGCGGATATTCAATGCACTCCGGATCACTGTTCTCCAGATTCACGAGCCACTGGGCATAATCCGTCAAGCCTGACGTCTTCATTTGCCGGAACAGAGCTTCCTCCGGGGACTGCAACTCTTCCATTAGCCCCTCCGGGTAGTATAACCCGTCGGTATGAAGCAGCAGCTCTTCCAGCCGGATGCGATTGATTTTGCCATATTCAATGAACAGCTCCGCATCGGAACGTCCGTTAAGAACGGAGTAGCCCTGGGGGGTGTTCATCTTCTCTTTATTTTTCAAAATCCGGGGCTTGACCATTTCCCACAGCTTGTCTTTCGACCGGACGCCCGATCCGATCGCTTCCTTCCATATCTGCTTGGACTCCGAGTCAATATGTGCCACATGGTCCTTCGTTACCATCCGGACAGCCCCGTCCGTATAAGCTCCCATAATCATGCAGTCTCCGGACTGCACGTATTCAACATAGTGATCGGTTATCCGCACCACGGCAAGGCCGGCTGTCCACAGCTGATCTTTCTCATCGAGAGGAATGCCGTTTGACTGCATTTCAAGCCCGAGCATCCGGTTCGCTTCCCGCGTCAACTGTTCCAGATCCCGGGTATCATCCGCCGGAACCTGTTCGAAAAATCGCTTCAACAGCTCCGATGCAAGCCGTCCGCCGGTCTCCCCCTTCGGCCCACGAAAAGGGACGAGCGAGGTAGCTCCGTCAATAACACCGTAGATGCGCTGAACATCATTCTGAATGACCGCATCCTCATTCCAGACTCCGCTGCCCTGTATCGACAAGCTTTGCACACGCATCTTGACCACTCCTCCATTCGGCACTTTCGCACCGCATCTTATTCTCTATAGTTTCTTTCTGATCAAACCCGATTATGGAAGTAGAGGCAGCAATTCTGCTGTCATCCGTTCCACATCAGGATGGCTTTCGATTTCCAATTGGGTAAGGGAATCCGCAATGAGCCTCCACCTTCTGTAATCATCCTCCGATGGCTGAATACTCAGGAAGGATTCGCTCAGCCTCAGCAGCATATCCGCGTCAGCCTCCTTCATATTCCGCTTTAGTGAAGCCAGCGTGTCCTCCCGCACCGGGATATACCCGGTGTTAGCGATTAGACTTTCTTGCACATCCTTCGATTGAAGGTGCCGCACCAGCTCGTTGGCCCAGGGCGTGCCTTCTCCTCCCTGGAGGACAACAAAAGCACTGTAGTGAGGCGCGATGCCCTGCACTGTGATTCCCGGTACCGGAAGCGCTCCGTATTTGAACTTTCCGGCAATATAGCGATCCAGCCAATTCATTTTCTGTGAATCAGTAATGAGAAACAAGATTTGCCCGTCCATAAATTCACTTAATGCAAGCCTATGCTCCAGCGGGAACATAACCCCGTAATCAAATACGAGCGCATGCCACGTGGTTAGAAGCTCCTGCAGGTGTGTCTGTCCGTCCACGTCCCTTGGTAAGCCCCACAGGTTCATAAACACCAGTGACAAGCTGTCATCCACGGCCAGTGTCTGATTCCATTTGATAGATGCTTTCCGGTCCTTCAGACCCTGAATCCACGACGACAGCACCTCTGCCATATGGTTCAGATCATGGTACTCGACATCTGTCGGATAACCCGCATTCTGCAGCTTGTCCTGATGATAGAGCAGAAGCGGCACTGAGGCTCCGACAGGAGCGGCCCACAGCGCATGGTTATAGGTGAACGCGGTTCTAGCGGCAGCCGTTAACTCCGGTGCATGCCCGTCTGGTTCGATCGGCTGCAGGGCCCCCGTATCGATCCATTCCTTCAATCCATAAGCGTTGCTAATCTCCGCAGCGTCCGGGGCCCGGCCTGCAGAAATCGCTGCTGACAGCTCGGATGCCAATGCATCATAGGATTGAAAGCTTCGAATGCTCACTTCAACATCCGGATTCTCCTGCTGATATGACCGAAGCAGGCCTTCCCATTCGTTGCTGTATATCCAGACCTCCATCCGCACCACTTCCCGGATTCTCTGTTCCGGAGGACTTCCAAGCCGCTGGAAATAGGTTGAATAGACGACCAAGCTGACCACAACGATGAGCAGAATGACAATCCAGACAGCGCTGTTCCTGCTTGGTCCCCATTTCTCCCACATGGCGCTCACCAACCTTCTCCCATACTTTTTCTACATTATAAAAGGCAGAGACAACGAATGGGAACCATGAATTGCTGGGGAATATCGCTATAAGGACAGCCCCCTGCTGCCCGACAGCTTGTTGGCAATCAACAGGGACACAAGCGTGGTCAGCGTCAGAATGGAAGCCAGCGCGGCGCCAGTGCCGTAGTTGGACGTGAAGACCTCGCTGTATATCGTAACCGAAATCGTGGCTGTGGCACCATAATACAGAACCAGCGTGGAACTGAGCTCGTTGATCGTTGTAATCCAGCTGAGAATCGCACCGGACATGACGCCGGGAGCCATCAGGCGTCCAGTCGTCTTGAAGAAGGTCTTCATCGGCGGTACACCGAGACTGACGGAGGCCTCCTCCACACTTCGGTCAAGCTGGTGCAGCACAGCTGTACTGGACCGGATCGTATATGGAATTTTGCGGACCACATAGGCGATAACTAGAATGACCCATGTGCCTGTCAGCACGATCGGCGGCTTGTTAAAGGCGATAATCAAACTGATGCCCAGCACCGTTCCCGGCATGATGTACGGAATCATCACGATCCCGTCGATAAACGCGGTCAGCTTGTTTTTGCGCCGTACGAGCAAATAAGCAATCAGCATGCCGGCGATGACCATGATGATGATCGACAATACTGAGTAGGAGTACGTGTTCAGAATCGCCTTCGGCACCCGGAAGAAAATTTCCTTGTAGCTGTCCAGACTGAAGCCGCGGTGGAATACCGGTCCGCTTTTCGCCAGAAACGACGTAACAAGCACTGTCAACTGCGGCAGAATGGATATGGAGGCCGGAATAAAGACAAGCACCGTCAACAGCACTTTGGGCATCGGCTTAAGCTTCTTCACAACCGGCGTTCGCATCCCGGTCATGGAATAATTTTTCCGGGAAACAAAGTAACGCTGGGAGAACAGAATGATGGTCGAGAAAAAGATCATGATGACGCTCAGTGTACTGGCCATCGCAGGATTGCCTCCCATCTCGCTGACAAACTGTTCATAAGCAAGAATCGGCAATACCTTATAGCCTTGCCCAAGCAGCATCGGTGTTCCGAAATCCGCGAACGAGGCCATGAACACCATGAGCGCTCCCGCAGACAACGTTGGAAAGATCAGTGGCAGCGTCACGGTGCGCAGCCGCCTCCAGGCCGTCATACCGAGACTCTCCGAGGCTTCCTCAAGCGAGGTGTCGATCGTTTTCAGCGCCCCTGACACATACAGGAAGATGTGCGGGTAGAATTGCAGCGCGAACACGATCACAATGCCGTGCCAGCCATAAATCGAAGGAATCTGAATGCCCAGCTCCCGAATGAACTTCGTAATGAACCCGTTGTTGCCCATCAGCAAAATCCAGGAGTACGCGCCGATAAACGGCGGGGACAGCAAGGACATAATGACCATCAAACGCATCAAGCCCTTGAATTTAATGTCATACCGGGTTGCAATATAGGCCAGCGGCGTGCCGATCAGAATCGCCAGCACGGTGGCGAGGCTGGATACAAGGAAGCTGTTCAGCAGCGCCTGGTGATAGTACTTTACTTTGAAGAAGTTGAGATAATTCTGAAGTGTGAACCCGCCGTCTTTACTGACAAAGCTGTTGAAAAACAAAGACACGAGCGGATACACGATAAAAGCCAGCATAAAAATATACACACAGAAGGTGACAAACGTCCAGAAATCCCATCTTGTAAGCAGCAGCCGCTGCTTTACGGTAGGCGCCCCCGCCGGATTAGGCCTCGCCAGCATGGTAAATCACCTCCTGGCCGGTGCTGTCATACATCACCGTGCGCTCCAGCTGGATATCCAGGAACAGCGATTGTTTCTCCCGGAACAGATGCTGCGATTTGCCGGGATAATCGTGTACATCCATGACGGAGCCGTCGGGCAGTGTGATCAGATAGCTGACTTTGTCTCCCAAAAAACTGACTGATTTCACCGTCCCCTGTACCGCGTGGTCCGAGGCCGGTTCGCCGCTCAAATGCACCTGCTCCGGACGGATCGCAAAAACGACCTTGCCTTCATACGGCTTGTGAAGGGACAGCTTGCGCGTCGTTCCCAGCAGCTGTATGATCCCAGCATGTCCGCTGCTATCCGGATCTTTCTCGCAGCTGCCTTCCACAAAATTCGAGGTGCCGATAAAATTGGCCACAAACCGATTATGCGGATACTGGTAAATTTGCTGCGGCGTGGCAATTTGCTGAATGACGCCTTCATTCAGGACAGCGATCCGGTCGGATACCGCCAGCGCCTCCTCCTGATCATGCGTCACATAAATCGTCGTAATATTGAGCTCCTTCTGCAGCTGGCGAATGTCAGTGCGCATCTTCACCCGCAGCTTCGCGTCCAGATTCGAGAGCGGCTCGTCCATCAGCAGCAGGGCCGGACGGATGACAATGGCACGCGCCAGTGCAATCCGCTGCTGCTGCCCGCCGCTCATATTGCTGGGAATTCGGTCGCGCAGATGAGACAGTTCCACCATCTCCAGCGCCTCCATTACCTTTGTCTCAATCTCTTTCTTGCCCATTTTGCGAGCCCGAAGACCATACGCTACATTATCGAACACACTCAGATGCGGGAAGATGGCATAATTCTGGAACACCATCCCGATATTGCGCTCGTGAGTCGGAACATCGTTAATGACCCGATCGCCGAAATAAATATCCCCCTCTTCGTTCCGGTAAAACCCTGCGATGGTTCGAAGCAGCGTCGTTTTCCCGCATCCGCTCGGTCCCAGCAGTGTAAAGAACTCCCCTTCTTCTATTGAAAAATGCGCATCATTTACCGCCTTGTTCTCACCAAAATACTTGGTTACATGATTGAAAACTACTGAACTCATAGATGCCTCCATATCCGGGAGAACGGCTGGTTATCGAAACACCAGCCGCCCTCCCATTTCATTATTCAATGCCCATCATGATGTTGGTGAATCGTTCAATAATCGCTTCTTTATTGTCTGAAGCCCACTCGAAATCGTACTCAACCAATTCAATATCAACGGTTTGCGGCAAACCTTCGACCGGGTTGACATCATCGCGCACCGAGCGGCGCTTGAACTCGCTTTGCACCAGCTCCTGCACATCCTTGCCTACGAGAAAGTCCATGAACTGCTTGGCTTCCTCCAAGTTTTTCGTGCCTTTAATAATCGCCGCACCGTCCGGTACAGCCGAAGTACCTTCACTTGGATAAATGATGCCAATTTGAGCTCCGCCTTCCATATACCGCAGCGCAGCATCCTCCAGCGTGATGCCGAGAGCAAACTCACCATCCGGAACTGCGCGCTGCACAAGGCTTGAGCCGGACAGGATTTTTCCGTCCATATTGTCGACCAGTTGTTTCACATATTCCCATCCCTGCTCGTCATCCTTGCCAAATGCCGTCAGCATCGTAACGAGCTGAGTATAAGACGAACCGGATTTGGCAGGATCGGCGAAGGCAATCTGTCCTTTCCATTTCGGATCAAGCAGATCCTCCCAGGACTGAGGCACTTCATCTTCAGGCACCAATTCCTTGTTATACGTAATGACCATTGGAAGGGCGTTAAATGGCGTCCAGTTGTTGGCAGGGTCCAGATAGCCCGGGAAAATGCTGCTTTTCTCCGAAGTAGAATAAGGCTCGAAATATTCGGCGAAAGAAGCTAGAGAATCGGCCCCGCCAGCCCAGAATATATCGCCAAGCGGATTGTTCGCCTCGGCCTCTACACGCTTCAGCAGTTCTCCGGTGCCACCGGAGATCAGATCTACTGAAATGCCGGTCCGGTCTTGGAATTCCTTAATAATCGGATTGTTAATTTCGGCAGCATTCGGTGAATAAATGGTCAGCTTGCCGGATGATTTAGATTCGGCGTCTGTGCCTCCACTTCCCGCGCTACCGCTTGAAGAACCACAAGCCGTAAGAATACCTGACAACAAAATTACACAAACGAGCGCTGTTAACCATCTTTTTCTCATTTTTAAACCCTCCTTATAATCTGTGTCACTTTCCCTTCCACATTTCCTACTATAACGGGCATCCCGGTGCCTCTCAACGAGACAAAATTTCATAAATGTTTAAATTTTTGCTTTGTTCGACATCTTGTTTAGACAAAAAAGAGGCTTTTGCAATCAAAGCCTCCTTCATCGTCGTTTATATTCATCATCAGGTTTACATCATCGGTTATTTTTCCGTTTTCTTATGATACTCAGACGGCGTTTCTCCCGTATATTTCCGAAAGATTTGACTAAAATAGCGGGAATCCTGGTAACCCACGGCCTGGGACACCTCATACACACGCACATGTTCATCTTCCAGCAAACGCTTGGCTTGCTCCATTCGAAGCCGGGTTACGTACTCCACGAAACTAACCCCTGTCCTTTTACGGAACAAGCGGCTGAAATGCGCCTCGCTCATATGAAACATCGCAGCAAGCCCCTGCAGGCTGATATCCTCGTGATAATGATTATGAATATACAGCTCTACCTGCCGGAAGCCTTCCGCCAGATGTATCGCGTGATGATCCATATGTTCGAGCTCGCCGTAGACAGATACGACAGGCCTGTCCTGCTTCTCATGGCCCGCGATCTGTTTAATCGCCTGCAGCGCCTCCTTGTACGCCTGCCCGAGCTGTTCAAGCGTTTCATGCACTGCACTCACCCCAAAACATACATCCCCGCTTCTAATCCCAGGCAGGCCAGCCTGCAGCAGACCGACAGCCTCATCGGTTCCAGGCAACAGCCAGGCGGCATGCCCTTCATTCATCCGCAGCATATGCCCCCCGATGGCGTATCTGCACATCTGTGACCTCAGCTGCAGCCATAGTCCGTCCACAACGGATTTCGCATCGGTAGACAGCCCAACCTTAGCCACCACCACCCTGACTGGCATGGTACGACCTTCCGGAAATAACCATCCGGTCAATTTCCGAACCGAGTCGCCCTCTTGATCGCCTAACAAATGATCATAAAGCAGCTTCTGAACGATCAGCGGTTCCCCATCCTTCTTCCAGCTTAACAGCTGTTCCATCGCGATCGAGCGCTGCCGTTGGTTCGCAATTTCCTTGCACACTTTCTGAATCGCCTGCATGAGCGCATCGGGATCGGTAGGTTTGAGCACAAAATCACTGGCATTCAACTTGATCGCCTGCTGTGCATAAGCAAAGTCATCAAAGCCGGTCAGAAAAATAATCTTCAACTCGGGATACAGCGCCTTCGCGGCCGAAGCCATTCCGAGCCCGTCAATGCCCGGCATACGAATGTCTGATATGAGAATGTCCGGCTCATGCTGCCGTATCGCCTGCAGCGCCAGTTCTCCATCTGCTGCCTCGCCAACCAGCTCGCATCCGAGGCTTTCCCAATCAATCGTCTGTTTAAGTCCCTCTCGAATCATCCATTCATCATCAGCTATAAGAACTTTGAACATCGCCTAGTCCCTCCCGTCTATCACTAATCACCGGTATAGACAGACATACCCGTGTGCCCTTATCCGGAACGCTGTCAATGCGCAAGCTATAGGCATAACCGAAATGCAGCTGCAGCCGGCGCATCAGATTGTGAAGTCCGATCCCTGTGCTGCTTCCGTTCAGGGGAGCGTACGTCCCCTGCTGAATCCGGTGCAGCTCGTCAGGAGCGATGCCGGTGCCGTTATCCTCGACCACAAACTGCACCCGCTCTCCTATTCGCTGGCCGGTAATGAGGAGATGCCCCTGTCCGGGCTTGGTCTCCAGCCCGTGTATGATGGCATTCTCCACCAGTGGCTGAATGAGCAGTTTCGGCATGCACAGATCAAGAATCGTTTCGTCCAGTTCCAGTTGAATCGTGATTTTGTCCCGATAGCGGATTTCTTGAATCGTTAAATAGTTGCGGATCTGCTCGATATCCTCACGAATCGGGATCACCGTGTTTCCCCTCCGAATGCTGAACCGAAGCAGACTGCCAAGCGATACCGCAATTTTACTGATCGTCTCGATTTTATGAATACGCGCCATCCAATTGATCGAATCCAGCGCGTTATACAGGAAATGAGGAGTAAACTGGGCCTGGATCGCTTTCATCTCCGCCTCCTGAACCTTCTCCTGCTTTTCATACACCTCATGGATGAGCCGCTTGATTCGTTCTAGCATCTGGTTGAAGCTGCCTCCGAGATGGCCAACCTCGTCCCGATAACGAGAATCAAAGCTCACCTCCAGGTCGCCCTTCTCTACCTGCTTCATCAGCCGGCGCAGCTTTCGGAGCGGACGTGTAATATAGTCGGATAACAAATAGGCAGCACAGTAAGAGAGCATGACTCCGGATATGATGATAAAGGTCGTAAAATTACGGATTTTCGAGCTTTCCCCTGTCAGTGCCGTGACCGGCACGACATTGATCATTTTGAAGCCGTACAGATCGGAGGAGTCGTAGATAACCATATGCTCCGTTTGATTTTCCTCGATTCGAAAAAAGCCCTTCTTCTCCTGCAAAACAGCGTCCAAGTACGGCTTCTCAAGACGGGTGCCAACCTCGAGCTTAGAATGACGGCTGGATATGATATATCCTTTATCATCAAGCAGATACACCTCGCCTCCGTCGTAGCGGTAAGCCTTATCGTATTTATCGGCAAATGCGGATTCCATAATATCGACGACAAAGTAGCCGAGCGGTTGGCCGGTCTCAATCTGCTTGAGCAATCTGCCCGAGCTGAGCACTGCGCCGTAATCCTCATATTTTTTGAGCGAATAATGGGTATCCCACACAACATCGCCGCCAGCCAGCCTCGCCTTTCGGAACAGCCCCCAATCCGGGTTGTATCGAAGGTAGGAGCTCGGGATAAAATTCCCGGTAAAATAGCGGTCCCCGTTCTCTCCCAGCACATAAAGCTGAATGTCCCACGATTTGAAGCCCAGAAAGCTGTTTAAGATCGCCGCAACCGTCTGCTGGTCGCGGTACTTCTCTTCAGCGCTCCGCGATGCGGGCTTGGACAAAATATCTTGAATTTCCTTATTGCTGTACAGATACATGGACAGTTGTTCAATATCTTCTACAAAATAATTGAGACTATGATTGATTTGCGATAAATTCTCAAGAATGATCTCGTTCGCTTTGGTCTGGATTTCACTGGAGGCTTTCTGGTAGGAGAATATACCAAGAACGGCGAGGGGAGTAACGGCAATTAGAAGAAAGAGCAGCATCAGCTTGGTTTTTAATCCCATAGCATGCAATCGATCCATCCAGTATCTCATTTCGTTCACCTGTTCTTTTGTGTAGTAATTTACATTAATATATCACAAATTGTCGAACAGACCAATGAAAATGTCGTATTGATGTCACGTTTCATGTCATTGAAATTATCGATTGATTAACATGTCTCAAAATTTATTTTTTTAGCCTGCTGTCTCCGTACCCCCGCCACCCTCTTTGCATCATTATCCCTTTCGTTCAGGTACCATTCGCTCATTATCCCTTTCGTTCAGGTACCATTCGCTCATTATCCCTTTCGTTCAGGTACCATTCGCTCATTATCCCTTTCGTTCAGGGGCCATTCGTTCATTCAGTTCATCATCCCTTTCATTCAGGGAGTGGAAATTAAGAGCTCCCGAAAAAGGAGATGAGAGGAAGCCGAGACAGTGGGGAAGAAACAAAACTTAAAACGGAGAGACCTGAATTGGAGGGCTTAAATCGGAGGCTTAAAAAATTGGCGAATTTCTACCCGACCGGACCTGCGCAGAGCTTGCAACGCTCCCTCCCTGAGCTAACGGGATAACTATGCAAGACTCACACTGAACCATCTGGATCATCGCGATACACACACTTCCTGAGCCAAAGGTATAATCTTGCAACGCTCCCTCCCTGAGCTAACGGGATAACCGTGCAAGGCTCACCCTGAACCATCGGGATCATCGCGATACACACACTTCCTGAGCCAAAGGCATAATCTTGCAACGCTCCCTCCCTGAGCTAACGGGATAACCGTGCAAGGCTCACCCTGAACCATCGGGATCATCTCATCGCACTAGGCTCACTCTCTTCACCGATAGGATAGTGATGCAAGCGGCTCGCACCCTTACGCCATCCACATACTGTACGCAAGGTATCCTGCCGTCCCCCACATCACGATGGCCGAGACACGGTTCAGCAGAGATAGCACTTTTCCCGAACGATCCAGTCTTCCGGCAGCTCTTCCGGCCAGCCCGAGCCCGATGAACCACAACCAGGAAATCGTAATGCACGCCAATGCAAAAGCGGTCTTGTCCGCTCCTGAATAGGTCAGTGAGCTTGTCCCGATAACACCGATGGTGTCAAGTATCGCATGCGGATTAAGCAGAGATACCGACATCGCGAACGCCACCTGCTTGCCTGGGGAGAGGGATTCGAGCTTCTCCTCTCCGAGGGACGACGGCTTGCTGCGCCACGTTGTTACTCCCATATAGATCAGAAATAAGATGCCGAACAAAAACAGCATCACCCGCAGCCCTTCCAGTTCCAGCACGACAACGGATACGCCCATAATCGCCAGCGTAATTAACAGGGTATCACACAGCGCAGCTGTCAGAATTACCGGCAGCGCCTTGCTGAAATTGGGCTGCACAGCCCCCTGGTTAAACACAAACACATTCTGTACCCCGAGGGGTAGGATAAGTCCGAAAGCCAGAATCAGCCCATGAATCATTGCTTGTAGCATCCTCAATTCCTCCAGCATCATTTGGCTTCATTGTAATGAATCCACTTCACCAAGTCTCCAACCAATTGGTTGACATCCATCCCAACCAATTCGATATAATGGACCCATACGAAGCAGGAAGGGGACTGACTATGCGCTCACCATCCGAATGGGACACATCCTCCCGAATTCCTCTCTATCAACAAATCTATGAAGATATGAAAGACAAAATCATGAGCGGGGAATGGCCGGTCGGGACCCGCATCCCCTCCCAGCGGCAGCTCGCCGCCCAATTTGCTGTCAACCGGAGCACGGTTATCTATGCCCTCGACGAACTGATTGCGGACGGATTGCTAGAGGCCCGGGTCGGTAAAGGTACCGTCGTTGTGAATAATACCTGGAATGCGCTAGCAGCCGAGCCGCCGCCCGATTGGAACCACTACGTACAGTCCGGCTCCTATCAGCCGAATATTCAAATCATTCAGCAGATTAACGACGCCGAGACGAATGACCGTATGATCCGCCTCGGAACAGGAGAACTCTCCCCCGAGCTGCTGCCCGTGCAGAAAATGAAGGATATATTTAGCGAAGCCGAGGCAGACGAGCCGTTCACGCTTGGCTACTCGGAGCCGAAAGGCAGCCTCCGCCTGCGGGAGGTGCTAAGCGAGCATCTTCACGCCAGAGGGATCGAGACGTCTCCGGCCGGCATTATGATTGTATCTGGCGGGCTTCAGGCGCTGCAGCTCATTTCGCTCGGATTGCTTCACCGTGGCTCCACCGTTCTGTTGGAAACCCCATCCTATTTGAACTCGGTCCATGTCTTTCAATCAGCTGGCATGAGCCTTCAAGGGGTTCCGATGGACGATCACGGCATCCGCACAGATACCCTCGCCCGGCTCAAGCGCCAGCATAACGCCGCACTGCTGTATACCATTCCGTCATTTCATAATCCGACGGGTATTCTGATGACGGCAGAACGGCGCAAGGCGCTGCTGCAAGTATGCACGCAGGAACGTCTTCCGATTATCGAGGACGATGTGTACCGGGATTTGTGGTTTGATGAAGCGCCTCCCCCGCCTTTGAAAGCACTGGACCGCCAAGGGATGGTTCTTCACATCGGCAGCATGTCCAAGACGCTTGGACCGGGGCTTCGCATCGGCTGGATTGCCGGACCTGAGCCGGTCATCAACCGGCTGGCAGATATCAAGATGCAGACCGATTACGGCTCCAGCTCCCTGTCCCAGTTTGCCGTTGCCCGCTGGCTGGCTACCGGGCAATATGAACAGCATCTGATCGAGATTCGGGCTGCCTTGAAGCAGCGCCGGGACCTCGTTCTTAACCTGTTGGAACAGCATTTTCAAGGGCTCGCCTCCTGGACTGTGCCGCAAGGCGGGTTTTACATTTGGCTTCACCTTATGAAGAAGATCCCCATCCGCCACTTATTCGAACAGGCTCTGAAAGAAGGACTTCTTCTCAACCCCGGTCAAGTGTACGACCGCCAGGATCGTCAGCATCTTCGGCTGTCCTATGCCTATGCCTCCCTGGAGCAGCTGGAGTTCGGGCTGCAACGCCTGGCTGATCTGATCCAGCAATATTAATCAGGCCATTTCAACTTAAAGCCATCCATCGGATTCATCCCAATGCCCTTGCCGGGAATCCCGCGCGAACCCCCTCCCGGCATCGGGGAGCGATGGAGCCTCACTTTAAGTGAACGACCTTCCATTTTTTATGTGAAAAAAATCTCATATCGCGCTGAATCGCTTGCTGGCAAGGGCTTTCTCCCGCTTCTCCCCCACCATTCACCCCCGTTTTCGGTGCGAAAACGAGTCTGAAATTGTGACGATCCTGGGAACTCTCGTGAAATTTTGAACAAACAATGAACAGTCGGAAAACCGCGCCATAACAATGATTTCTTTCATATCCCCGCTGTTTTGTAACAATTTGAACACATAATCTTAAACACATCGCCACGAATATGGATTTTATTGTTATTTTTTCTATTTTATATGTTTTGCAAAGAAATTTATTACTTCCTAGTATAAGGGTAATCAAACTATTGAATCGAATGAAGCCGTTTCAAGGAAAGGGGTACATCATGAAGAAAAGAGGACCGTTACTTGCATTGTTTTTGAGCGCTGTTTTGCTCTTATCGGGATGCAGCTCGCTTACGGTTCTGGATCCGAAAGGACCCGCTGCCAGAACACTATCGGATACGATCATATTTTCGATTCTGATGATGATCGGGGTCTTGGTCGTCGTTTACGTGCTCTACATTTATATGCTGACGAAATACCGGGCCAGAAAATCTAACGAAGGATATGAGCCCCCTCACGAGGAGGGAAATATCTGGCTGGAAATTACCTGGACTGCGATTCCGATTATTATCGTTGCCATTCTATCTGTTGTTACTGTTAAAACAACCGTTGCTGTAGAGAATGTGCCAGAAGGCTACGAGAGCCAGAAACCGCTGGTTATCTATGCCTCTTCCTCCAACTGGAAATGGCATTTCAGCTATCCTGAGGAAGGCATTGAAACTGTGAACTATGTCAACATTCCTACACATCGCCCGATTGAGTTCAGACTGTATTCCTTCGGTACGATCACCAGCTTCTGGATTCCACAGCTTCATGGTCAGAAGTATGCGATGAGCGATATGATCACCAAGCTGAACATGGTTGCGGAAGAGCCGGGCTCCATGATGGGCCGGAACGCTAACTTTAACGGTGAAGGCTTTGCCCATATGGAGTTTGAGGCGCTGGCCATGTCGGCTCCTGAATATGAGAAATGGGTCGATGACGTAAAAGCGACCGCACCGGAGCTGACCGAGGACGAGTTCAACAAACTGCTGAACACCGCCCATGTCGGCAGAATGACATTTTCATCGACTCATCTTGAGTTTAGCCCTCCGCCAGAAGAAGGCCATCATCATGGCAGCGGCGGCGACCATTCTTCCGACGAAAGCCCGGATACTGAGCATGACGGGCATCATGGACAGGATGAACACGACAACCATGACGAGCAAGGTAGTCATGACGGGCACTAAATCCGGCTTGCCGAGGCAAGCCCGGTTCACTTCATACATCCAGAAAGGAGCAAGACCCTTATGAAATGGGACGAATTTTTCGTTACCGGAGATCCGCTAATATACGGGGCCATGGTGAGCATCGTTCTCGTCTCGCTGGCGATCCTATTCGGTTTAACCTATTACAAGAAATGGGGATACCTGTGGCGGGAATGGCTGACAACCGTAGACCATAAGAAAATCGGTGTCATGTACATCATCTGCGCCCTTCTCATGCTGTTCCGGGGCGGCGTTGACGCCCTTCTGATGCGTGCTCAAACCGCAGCGCCAGAAATGAAGTTTCTGGACGCACAGCACTATAACGAGATTTTCACGACGCATGGCGTCATTATGATTCTGTTCATGGCGATGCCTTTCATTTTCGGCTTGATGAACGTGATCGTTCCGCTGCAGATCGGCGCGCGTGACGTTGCCTTCCCTAAGCTGAACGCCATCAGCTTCTGGCTTTTCTTTGCCGGCGCGATGCTGTTCAACATCTCCTTCATTATTGGAGGCTCGCCGGACGCAGGCTGGTCCGCTTATTTCCCGCTAGCCAGCATTGAATTCAGTCCGACGGTTGGCAACAACTATTATTCCTTGTCCCTGCAAATATCAGGGATCGGTACGCTGTTAACCGGCGTCAACTTTATCGTTACGATTCTGAAAATGCGCGCTCCGGGAATGACACTGATGCGCATGCCGATGTTCACCTGGTCGGTGCTAATCACCTGTCTCATTATCATCTTCGCTTTCCCGGTGCTTACGATCGCGCTGCTGCTCATGATGTTTGACCGTCTGTTCGGCTCTCAGTTCTTTACGATGGCCAATGGCGGCATGGATATGCTCTGGGCGAACCTGTTCTGGGTATGGGGACACCCTGAGGTATATATCGTTATTCTTCCTGCATTCGGTATTTTCAGTGAGATTATCTCTACGTTTGCAAGAAAGAATCTGTACGGCTATACCTCGATGGTTATGAGTATGGTTGTCATTTCCGCCCTGTCCTTTCTTGTGTGGGCCCACCATTTCTATACAATGGGTCAAGGCGCAATGGTCAACGGATTCTTCTCCATTACAACGATGGCGATTGCCGTTCCGACAGGGGTCAAAATATTCAACTGGCTCTTCACGCTCCATAAGGGCCGAATCAGTTTCACGACACCTATGCTGTATTCCCTGGCCTTCATCCCGATCTTTACGATCGGCGGCGTGACCGGTGTCATGCTGGCCATGGCCAGTGCGGACTACCAGTACCATAACACGATGTTCCTGGTTGCCCACTTCCACTATGTGCTCATTCCAGGTGCGGTGTTTGCCGTTATTGCCGGCTTCCATTACTGGTTCCCGAAAGTGTTCGGCTTCCGTCTGAACGAACGTCTTGGCAAGATGGCATTCTGGTTTATCGCCATTTCGTTTAACGTCACCTTCTTCCCGATGTTCTTCCTGGGACTGCAAGGGATGACACGCCGGACTTACACCTACTCGGAAGAAACCGGGTTCGGTCCGCTGAACCTGCTGTCCATGATCGGTGCGATCGGTTTGGCGATCGGGTTCATTCTTCTTGTGTACAACATCTACTGGAGTACACGTTACCAGCCACGCGACAAAACGGGCGATCCTTGGGATGCACGCGCGCTGGAATGGTCAACGCCAAGTCCGGTGCCGGTATACAATTTTGCAGTTACACCTAAAGTGAAAGGCCGCGATGCGTTCTGGTTTGCGAAGAAGAATAATGAACCGCTCTCGGATGAGAAGATTACGAAAATTCATATGCCAAGCAATACCGGAAAACCGTTTGTACTCGGTGTCGCCTTCTTCTTCCTGGGCTTCTTCCTGGTATTCAGCTGGTGGACACCGTCCATCATCGCCGGAATCGCCGTCTTGATCATTCTGGCTACCATGTCCTTTGAACGTGATCATGGCTATTACATTCCGGCTGAAGAAATTGTTCAAACCGAACAGAAACTGCGGGGTGATACGGTATGAAAATAGATGCCACTCAGCCGCTTGAATACGGAACGGAAGAGAATCGAAACCGAATCTTTGGATTCTGGCTGTTCCTTGGAGCTGAAATTGCGCTTTTTGCCACCTTGTTTACCGTCTACTTCGTACTGGTGAACCGCTATGCCAGCGGTCCTAGCGGAGCAGAAATTTTTGAACTGACACCGGTGCTGCTGGAGACCTTCCTGCTCTTGACAAGCAGCTTCACCATCGGGCTTGCGATCCATGCGATGCGGCTCGGCCTGAAGAAGCAGACCATGATGTTCATCGTCATTACCCTGCTTCTCGGCGCCGCGTTCCTGGGCATTGAGATTTATGAGTTCTTCACCTACGTGCATGAAGGATTGACGCTCTCTACCAGCGCCTTTGCTTCCAGCTTGTTCACCTTGCTCGGCACACACGGTGCTCACGTGGCCTTCGGTCTCTTGTGGGGAAGCGTCATTCTGATCCAGCTCAAGAAGCACGGTCTGGATCACTCGACAGCGAACAAATCGTTTATATTCTCGCTGTACTGGCACTTCCTGGACGTTGTATGGATCTTTATCTTCAGCTTTGTATACCTGAAAGGACTGATGTAATATGTTGAAACAGCTGTTTCCAATCAAGCATGTTGCGGGTTACATTTCTTCCCTCGTCCTTTCGGCGGTAGCGCTGGTCGTTCTGCTCGATATGCCGTTTGCTTCGAAAATGGCCATCCTGGTAGTAACGGCCGTCCTGCAGGCTTCCGTACAGCTCGTGCTGTTCATGCATGCAGGCGAGAGCGAAGATAAAAAATCCGTGTATATCAACATTGCCTACGCTCTGTTTGTCGGACTGGTGACCATCTTCGGCACCCTGTTCATCTTCGTATGGGGCTGGTACTCGTGATCACTGCCCGATCAAATCACTAACCAAGTTAATAAGAAAACGGACCGCGCGAGGCTTGCCTCACGCAGTCCGTTTTTTTGTTGTGCCAGTAGTGCCGGGGGTACGGTCTTACCCGCTCCAAGCACGCACCTCACCTGCTGCGCCCGCGGCGACACGGGCTCCACGCACGGGCTGCACGCTCGCGCAACAGGCGCGGCTAACCATCCTCAAGCGTCTTCTCATCATCCCGATCCGAAGTTAGCGAGAGCCGCTCCAGCTCCCTGCTCGTTCGGGTGTTGATCAGCTGATCCTTCAGCATCTGCACATACACGTCGTCCCGGGCGAGCCATGCTCCATACTGGCGCTTCATATGCCGCTCGGCATCGTGAAACGTAGAGAAACGAAACGGCAGTGACTCCCCGTTCCATTCGATCACCCATTCGCCTGCCTGTGCGTAGACGAACAGCAGGTCCTCCCCCCAGCTTTCGTACAACACGCCGGACTCTGCGCCCTTGACATTGAACTGGTTCCGGACGGCATCGAACCGAATCGGCTCCAGTTCAAACGGCTCCGCCGCATACAAGCGGTAGACTTCCTCCGTTATGGTACAGCCTGCAGCCTTGGCATGTCCACCGCCTCCGTAACGCATGGCCACCTCCGAGACGTCAACATGATCATGAATCGTTCGCAGACTCATTTTACGGCCGCCCATGTTCAGAATTGAGATGTAATCCAGATGCGGGTGGAGATTGCCAAGCTCATTTGCAAGCTCGGAATGATACGATTCGGCATACACAATGCCAACGCAGTATTCATCCACGTACGTCTGAATCATCTCCCGCTGCTTGCGCTGGATATAACGCTCGATTTTCCCTTCTTCCATCTCCAGAATCTTCTCTTCAAATTCGTCAAAATAGAAACCCTGACCCTGGCGCAGGCGCTCCACCATCTTGACCTCAAATTCGTCAATGGACAACATATAGAACAGATCATTGAGCCGCCTGGCCTCCACCCGGTTCACTTCCTCCCACTCCCAGGTATCATACAGCCGAACCAGCTCTACAAACTGGTCCATCGTCTCCGTTGAAGCAATATGTCCGTGTTGAATCAAATATTCGTAGAACAGGGAAGTTGCCGATGCGAGCCGGCCGTCCCGGTGATGGACTTCAACAAGCCCCCATTCATATTGGTTAAAATGCAATGCCGTTTTATGGTGATCAATGAGCTGAACATGACCGCCCTCATCAACAAACACATGCAGTCGCTTCTCGACCTCGGGATTCACCGATAAATCCGTAATGAACAGCATGTCATACGGATGATCCGGAATGGACATTCTGTCCAGATACCGTTCTACCTGCAGGTTTAATCCGTTGACCGAATTATAGCGGACATTGGTCTGGTCACCGAAAGCGCATTTGGCTATAATGCCGCATCCGACACCGTCCAGATCATTGTGCGTGTACAAATGGTACATCCATGCCAACTCCTCGTAATGACGTTCATCCCACAAGATTCCCTCTTATGCCGTCTTTTATCCAAAGGCAGGGGTGGCCCGCTTTAACCGGTATTAACCGGTATTAACCGGCTTTACGTCCCTTCCCTGTCTAGCCTCCAGATCCTTATATCCTACTCTGACTTCTATCAACGGCTGGCACAACAGCGACGCCGGGTTTGTCTTCCTTCCTGCTGCTTCGGTTTGACTTCCATTCAGACCGGACAGAATGGGGTAATGAATTCTATCCACCCGCTTGAACGATGAACCAAGCAGATCATCCAAAGGAGTATGCCCATGCAAAAAAATGCAAAGCGAAGCCTGTGGTCCGGCATATTGTTTGGCCTCGGGTTCGTCGCCTTTATTGACGAATTTGTCTTTCACCAGCTGCTACATTGGCATCATTTCTACGACCGTTCAACGACCAGTGTCGGTCTCGTCACAGACGGACTGTTCCATGCGTTCAGCTGGTTTGCAACGATCGCCTCCCTGTTCATGTATGCCGATCTTCGCAGACGTCAAGCGCTGCACAGCATGCGCTGGATCGGTGGCGCCCTTGCCGGTGCCGGAGGCTTCCAGCTGTATGATGGCATCATTCAGCACAAGCTGATGCGGCTGCACCAGATCCGGTATGAGGTCGATGTCTTGCCCTACGACCTTACCTGGAACATCCTTGCAGCGATCGTTCTCACAGCAGGGCTGTTTCTCATCCGCCGCACCAGAACGTGACGAGAAAGCCGTGCAGCCCCACTCATTATCGCGGAGGTTATAATTATGCATCATGTACATAATGCCCACTCATTGGATTATCACATCCCGGGCACACTCGTGCTTGTCATAGGTGCAGCCCTGCTCGTGGCCTATATTGCAGCTGCGCGGGCCACCGGCCGGCATCTTAAGCGCTGGCCGGTGCTCCGCTCTATCTGCTGGGCGCTGGGCTTGGCCAGCCTTGCCGCATCGCTCATCGGACCAGTGGCTAAGGAGGCTCACCATCAGTTTACCGCTCATATGACCGTACATCTGCTGCTCGGCATGATCGGGCCGCTGTTCATCGCCTTCTCCCGCCCGGTGACCTTGCTCCTGCGCACGCTCCGCACAAGCTCCGCACGGCGGCTAACCCGTCTGTTAAAAAGCCGTTATGTGCAAATCATAAGTCATCCCGTCATGGCGGCTTTGCTGAATATCGGCGGCCTGTGGGTTCTCTACACGACCGATTTATATGCGGCCATGCACGAATCGCGCTTCCTATATACTCTGATTCATATTCATGTGTTTCTGGCAGGGTATCTGTTCACCGCCTCCATCCTTGCCAATGAGCCGGCTCCCCACCGGTACCGGCTCCCGCTTCGGGTCATTGTGCTCATTCTCGCAGCGGCCGCACACAACATTTTGTCCAAGCACCTTTATGCCCACCCGCCTGTAGGTGTGCCTCTAGCTCAGGCAGAGACCGGCAGCATGCTGATGTATTATGGCGGAGATGCCGTGGACATTATGATGATGATCGCCCTCGGGTACCAGTGGTTCCGATCAGTTAGCAGGGAAAGCCCCGGCGGCAATCTCAAGCCGGCAGCCTGAGTATCGGGATGGCTTCCAGCCTGAGTATCGGGATGGCTTCCAGCCTGCCTATTCCGGATAGCCTTGTCCTAGTGCTTATGCCGGTTAAGCCTCTAATTAATCGACCTCTTAATCGACCTCGGTCACAATCGGAATCCGGACGGTAAATGTTGTGCCCGTCCCCACTTCACTATCAACCATAATTCTCCCGCCATGATCCTCCACAATTTTTTGGCATACGGATAACCCAAGACCGGTGCCCTCTTCTTTAGTTGTATAGAAAGGCTCGAAAATTTGGGGCAGATCAGACGGGGGAATGCCCTTCCCCGTATCCGTTACCTGAATGACCGCCACCCTGCTCTCTTCTGTTAAAGAAAACGAAACATGCCCCGTCTTCTCCATCGCCTGGAACGCATTGCGAATCAAATTGATCAATAACTGAATAATTTTGTCCCGGTCCATGTTGGCTTTAATCTCCTGATCCGGCAAATCCAGTGAGAACGTATGCCCATAGGAGGCTGCCTCGGACTCGCACAAGGAGTATACCCGAATCATGCATCCGGACAACGATTCCAGCTTCATGTTGCTGGCATGCGGCTTCGAGAACTGCAGGAATTCAGCCGTCAGTTCCCCAACGCGGGTAATCTCTCCCATAATGACATCGTACCAGGGCTTGATGTTGTAATTTTGAATTTTGGACAGCTGGATAAAGCCTTTGATGGAGGTGAGCGGATTGCGAATCTCGTGCGCCATGCCTGCCGCCAGCTCTCCGATCATCTTCATTTTTTCCGTACGGAACAGCTCGTCCTGCTCTCTTAGCCACACATTCCGACGCATCTGAAAAATCCGGTCCTCCGCCATCGTAATCAGCCCCTGGAACGTTGAAGCTTCATGCGGATAACAGGTAATGCTGTAACATACTTTGACCCCGATCGCGTCAAACTTAAACTTCTCGTCATCGATCACCGCCTGCTCGGTTAATAGAATCGCAAAGCGATCACCCGCATATCTAGAAGCGCCGATTAGATGCTCATCAAATCTGAGCTGTATGGCTTTGGCCATGCTGATCAGAATTTCGTTAGCGGTGGATATATCTTTGCCATTCAATGACTTGAAATTGTTAATGTCAAGCAGAACCAGCTGAAATGGCGTGCGGTACTCTACCAGTTCCTGAACCTTGTTCATATACCCATCATAATTCAGCAGTCCGGTCAAGACGTCGTGGAAGGTGAGGAATTGCTTTTCTTTCCATAGCTTGCTCTTCTCATACTCGAGCCGGTGAACGAAGTGGTAGGAGAACACAACGACGAGTGAGGAAATAAAGTCAAATACCGTTACGAGCAGGTTATAGCTGGTTGGCGGCATGTACACCTGCCGGATCAGCGAATATTGAAGCACGAGCAGAACGCTGATCGGCAGCGTTTCCTTTAAGCTCGCTTTTCGGTGGATCAGATGAATAATCAGGATGTAGTACAGCAGCACACACCAGTTCAGCTGGGTGGATAAATGAAACGCTCCCAAGAACAGAAACTGCCCATAACGGAGCCATTTGTACTTCCGGTCCAGAACCATGCTGCCATAGAGAAGGATCGCCGTGAGGACCATGACGGGAATGTTGGAGCTATATCCGAGATATACAGAGGAGATCATAATAAATACCGAAATAACCGGAACAAATAGGAGCTTCATGATATTAAATGACAACAGCACCACTCCTAATTCATCTATCCGCTAGGGAATTGCGCGCTTTCGTTCGATTTCCATTTCCATTGAGAGGAATCTTTCACCAAATATGGTACACTATCTCCTCGGCTCTGAACAGATATAATGCGCAATCCAGCGAAGATTTTAGGTATACCGACCTATAAAACTAGCAATATCCAAAACACCAATCTCCGTACGTGCCTCCCGCTATCCATCTCCCCCTCTTCCCCGGCTTTTCATCTTCACGAGCCCCACCCATCATTTGGGAAAAAAAATATGAAACTCCGCATACTTAGACAATCATATAGCATCCGGGGTGATCATGATGGGCATCTTAACATCCATGCTGCGCAAAGTGCTGTTCAATCCGTTAAACGAGACGAACAAGGATCAGGACCATAACCATAACGAGGATAAGCCGGAACAGAACGCCTCCGCCGATCTCCAGCACATTCTGGATCAATTCAAGCGAAGTGCCGATCTGATCCATCATCGATACCCGCGTGAAGGCCTGGATGTCATATATTTCAGTCATATGATCAATGAGGACAAGCTTCAACGGGACCTGCTCCCTCCTCTGCTTGCTGCACCGGCGGCCGATATCATACTGAATGAACAATCTCAATTCCAACAGGTGCAAAATGCGAAGGATTGTGTCACAGGAATTCTATCCGGCAACGCCGCCATCTTCTATAACAACGTGGCTTATTTGGCAGATGTTACGCTCCCTGCCTCCCGATCCGTGGAGGAATCCGAGAGCGAGTCCATCATCAATGGTCCCCATGAAGCTTTTAACGAGAATGCGCTCACCAATCTGTCATTAATCCGCAAACGAGTGCGCAGCTCTCATCTGAAGGTGATTCATTTATCCGTCGGGGAGATAAGCAAGACCGATTGTTATGTCCTGTATATGGAAGATATCGCGAATGAAGATTATTTGTCCGAGCTGATCAGACGAATCAAAAATGTGGAAATCGATGCGATCCATGATACGAACATGCTGCTGCAATGCATCGATGACAATCCCTATTCGATGTTTCCCCAGTATATGACTACCGAGCGGCCGGACACCATCGCTTCCAAGCTCGTATCGGGAAAAATCGTCTGCTTGGTTGACGGAAGTCCGTCTCTGCTCAGCGCGCCATCATCTTTCTTTGAGTTTTTTGCTTCGGCCGACGATTACTATCAACGCTGGGCTATCGGGACGGCTACCCTGTTCTTGCGGTTTATGGCGCTCGTCATTACCGTAACATTTACCGCGCTGTATGTGTCGATTACGTCGTTTCATTACGAGATGATCCCGGAGAATCTTATCCTGACGCTGACCACATCCAGAAGCAGGGTACCTTTCCCCCCTATTATCGAGGCGCTCCTGATGGAGACAACCATTGAGCTCCTCCGGGAAGCAGGCGCCCGGCTGCCGACCAAGATCGGCCAGACGATCGGTATCGTAGGCGGTATTGTCATCGGTCAGGCCGCTGTGCAGGCGGGGCTGACCAGCAATGTTCTGATCATATCCGTCGCCTCCTCGGCGATCGCTTCCTTTGTCATTCCAAGCTACATTATGAGCGCTGCCTTTCGCCTGTTTCGCTTTGGTCTGATTTGTCTGGCCGGTCTCTGGGGGAACCTGGGTCTTGTGATCGGTATCGCCTATATGGTCATCCATCTAAGCGGCTTGACTAGCCTTGGCAGCTCCTATTTGACGCCGGTGGCACCGTTTCAGCCCTACGATTGGAGAGATGTATTCTTCCGGTTCCCATTCCGCCTGCTGAACCGGCGGCCAACGCAGAACCGGGCACAGAATAAGACAAGACAAAAAATGAAAAGGTGACCAAGTTGAAGGAAAAACTCTCCTTTTTTCACGTGATGATCCTGACTTATATGATCCAGACCGGTGTCGTGGTCTTCAGCATCACTCATCTGGAGGCGCTGCATTTTGGAACGAATGGCTGGCTTATGGCGCTGTTTACCTCGCTTGTCGTTCTCGTGAACCTGATGCTGATCGCCATCGTGCACCGGATGTCGAATGGAAGATCCATCTTTGAAATATTGGAGAAGAGCATTCCGAAGTTCATCCTGTTCCCTATTTATTTGGGTCTGGCGGCTCTGTGGTCGATGATCGGCTGTCTCGTAGCCAAAGAGTACGTGCTTATTTTTCAAATGTATGCTTTCCCTACAACCAGTCCGATGGTATTCAAGGTCGCGATTGATATCCTTGCCTTTCTATTAGTGATCAAAGGCGTCTATAACATTTCCAAAGCTTCAACCGTTTTCTTCTTCTCTACAATCTGGATGAATCTGCTCGTGTTCAAAGCGCTGGACGATATTAAACTGGAGCGGCTGACCACCTTTCTCTTTAAAGAGGGCGGGGATATGTTCACCGGCTTTTTGAACATTTATATCGCGTATATCGGCTATGAGCTTAGCCTTCTTCTGTTCCCGTACGTGAACAAAAAAACAAAGCTGATGAAGGCTGTCATGTACGGCCATCTGATTCGAACCTTTTTCTATTTGATGCTCGGGATCGTTTCTTATGGGATTGCGGGCCATAATTTGCTCAAGAAAATGCTGTTTCCCTTACTTGATCTGCTGGCGTATATCAAGCTGCCCTTTATCGAACGGGTCGAGAATCTATTCTATGGGTTCTTCCTGTTCACGACGCTGATCACGCTGGTTATGTACTATTGGGCGGCAGGCGAGAGCACCTTGAGAATTTTTCCGAAACTGAAAAGCAGTGTGCATTATTTTGTGATTATCCTCTGCTCCCTCATCGTCTCGACAGTCCCTGTCGCCCTCGATCAGGTTCTTCGAGTTCTCTATCTGCTCGGATGCGCCCAGATCGTCATTGCTTTCCTGTTGCCGGTTATCCTTATTCTGCTGCTCCTTATCCAACGAAGAAAGGTGGTGAAGCACGGATGAAGAAGGCGATCCTGTGTGTTATTCTGTGTTTCAGCTTGACGGCATCTGGCTGTGCGGCTGACTCGCGTATATTGGAGGATCTCGGCATGGTTCAGACCACGAGCTATGACCTGCTGCCAGACGGCATGCTGAGCATCACCGCCTCTATTCCGATGGCTGACCCCGAAGCCTCTGCCAAGCGGGAAGTCTTGACGGTGGTTGCTGAGAACACCAAGAATGGCCGGATTAAAATGTCCCGAGAAACCCAGCTCATATTGGTCAGCGGACAGATACGGAACGCGCTGTACGGATTGTCGATGGCAAAAAAAGGGATCTACCGCTATATGGATACACTCATTAGAGACCCTTCCATATCGCCGGAGTTAAAGATCAGTATCGTAGAAGGCAATGCCGGGGAGCTTCTGAGGAAGGACTATGACCAGCACCCGAGAACCGGGAAATATATCGACCACCTGCTGGAGAAGGAATCCTCGTGGCAGACCATTCCCCGGGTGACCATCCTTAGCTTCCTGCGGGACTTGTTTGACGATGGCATCGACCCGATCACCCCTATTATCAAAGATATGGGGAACAGCATTAAGATCAACGGCATCGCCCTGTTCCAGGACGATCGCTATGTTGCCAAGATCCCTGCAGATGATACGATGATTTTTGCGTTTCTGAAAGGCAGTTTTAAGGAAGGCGAGATCAATGTAGATCTTTCGGAGAACGGAGACAAGAAGGAATACGCCATGCTCAGCTCGCTTGTCAGCGGAAGAAAGCTAAAGGTGAGTTACCATAATCAGCAGATTAAAGTCCGCTGTGAGATCAAAATTATGTGCTCCATTCTGGAATTTCTCGGTGATCTGGAGATTAGCAATGAACAGGATCGGAATAAGCTGGAGCGCCGCATCTCCGACAAGCTTACCCGTAAAGCGGACAGCATGATCGCGCTGCTCAAGCAGCACAAAGTGGACAGCCTCGGCCTCGGATCGGCTGTGCGCAATAAGATCGGTTACGCCAACTGGAAGAAGATGAATTGGCGCGAAGAATTTCCTCATGTTGAAGTGGAGAATAAGATTAAAGTGGTCATTAAGGATTTCGGGGAAGTTCGTTAGGCTGCGTGAAGAGCGGCAACGCCTCTGCCTTGTGTTCATTACAGGTGCCCCGAATGGATCGTTTGCTGCCGGGACACCTGCGATATCTAGCTGGATTTAGGCTTATCCAGATGGTCGGACAGACGCATCACAGCTTCCTGCAAAGACGCCTGCTGCCTGGCATACATCCGCTCCAGGTCCTGCATCTTCTTCAACTGCTCGGTAAATTCATCGATGTTGGCATGGCAGTCATCCGGCAGCAGCCGGTACAGGCTTGAAGGATCCAGCTGCTCCAGCTCCTGGAGCAGCCTCCGCTCGTGATCCCTGCTCTCCGCCAGCTCGATGGCGGCTGTTCGAAGCGTGGCACAATGCCGGATGCGCGGCTCATCATCTGGAATGGCGGCGAGCGCAGCATCGGAGAGCGAGATGCTGTAATGGCGCATCGCGTCCAGATGGCCGGTATACCGGAATTTCCCCTGCCGGATCAATTGCCGTACCCGGTAGGCAATGAACGTATCAGAAATGTATTGATCAGCCTTTCCGATCACCTCCCCGATCACCCGTGCCGATTTAAGAAACCTGCCGTCCCTGGCTCCGATGGCATCCGCACACGCAAGTATGAAGGCATCATAATGGGACTCCTCGACCGTACACAGCTGTCCGTCCAGAACAATGCGAAGGCAACCATCTTCAAGCAGCAGGCGCTCCCAGTCTGCACGAAGGTCCGACTTCGCCTGCAGCGTCAGCTTCACAGGTCCGTCTTCTAGGAGCGGCTCAAGCTTATCCGGCACGATCTCACCGGTCCGCCTGTAATCGATCTGCGGGTACAGATCGGACAACATACGCCCGGGATTCACAACGAAGACCTCGGCCTCATCCGGAAGCAGTGTCATTAGACGTCGCAACCCCAGCTGTTCGGAAGCGGAGTCGCTGGCCCAGATGACGCATTCGGTATCCTTCCATTGATCGGGCCAGGTTAGCCAGGCTGCTGTCGAATCAATCAGCATCGACCTCGTCCCATCATGTTCCTCCTCCGATACGGCGAAGCGGGACAGCAGCCAATGATGACGCTCCCGGAGTTCCGTTCCCTCACACCCTCTCGGCAGCGGGCCCACCATGAAATCATCCGGCAGGGCAATCACCATCTCCCCCTGACGGTTCCGATTCCGCAGAGCCAGCCGCAGCGATCCGGCTGCCGATTCATCAAACGTTACATGAACCCGGGCTATCCCGCTCCGATGAAGCGGGGATTCCAGCAGATAGCGCTCATTGCCGAAGCCCCATTCCTTATCAAACCCGTTCAGAAACAGCTCCATCAGCTGATGCCTGCCCGCAGCCAGCATGCGTCCGGTATCCGTATTCATGCGATCTTTAAGCTTTAGGAGCTTCTCACTGAAATGATTGATGGCTGTACTCTTCTCATGCCGATATTGATCACGGGTCATCCCTTCTCTTACCGGTATGGCCGGATCGTATATCCCCTGTCCTTTCCATCCCGAATATGCAAAGGTTCTCGCAATCCCGATAAAGCCCAGCGCATCCAGTCGGTCCGCATCCTGCACAATGGCGCCCTCCAGCGTCTTCATCGCCTGCCCTGAACCCCCGGCAAACGACATCGTCCCGATAATGTCCAGCACATGCTCCCGGTCCGCTGGTGCTGTTCCCGCTTCTTCAAGCCAGCGCTGGACTCGGTGTAATCCTACCTCCTTCGAAGCATTCAGCTTCTCATCGGCCACATCATGCAGCAGCGAGGCCAGCTCGCATAGGTAGGCATCTGCCCCCTCCATCACCGAGAGCAATCGTGAAAGACGGGTGACGCGCATAACATGCCACCAGTCATGACCGCTGCTGTCCTGTTCATGTACAGCCCGGGCAAAACGTGCCGCCTCCCGAATGATTCGTTCCTGGTTTGCGTGTCGCACGTGGCAACCTCCCTTCTTCTCCATCAAGCGGATCATCATTCTTGTCATACCTAATCCATCACTGTTCTGGACCGGATTAATTCCCGCCTGCCTCCCTGGACAGCATCAGATCAAGGGACAATCCCTGTAAGCCATACAAGTAATCCTGCTCCCAATCGCCAAGTATGAATGCCGGAAGATGCTCACGCGGAATATAGGCCTGGCTTGCAGCCTCCAATTGCGCCAGCAGCCCTTCATTCGCCTCATGTCTGGACAAAATGACCCCGTGCGGATTCAGCACAGCCGCAAAAACCGCAATCAGGCGTGCAACAGCATCCACCGACAGATCCCCGTCCGGGGAGCGCGGGTGAGGATGGGACGCCCGCATCGCTTCCCCGAAGTTATATTGATCGTATAGAGGCACAAATGACACTTCCCCGGAGAAAAAAGAGCTGCCGCGCATGATGTTCCCGTCCAGCATAATCCCCGAGCCCGGCCCGTTCTGACCGAAATACAGATACACCAGCGACGGCTGGAGCTTGCTTCGCTGATGTCTCGCCATATAGTAGCCGTATACGGCTGCGTTCATATCGTTCTCGATGACGGTAGGCAGCTGGAAGCGCTGCTCGCAGTGTGCTTTCAGATCCAGATCATGAAATTGTTCATATTCCGGAATATAAATTAGCCGTCCATTGTTCACCGCAGCAGGCACGCCGACGGAAACGGCTGATATTTGGGGATGTTTGTTCACCAAAGCTGCAATCAGGGCATCAAAGTCTGTAATATCCGCTGTCAGCACACTCGCAGCATGACCTTGATCCTTCACCTCGCCGGCACAATTAAAGACGATATAACTCGTTTCCGTTCGCTCCAGGAACAGAGCCAGACCAAGCATAACCTCCGGATTGTAACTGTACCGGTTTGCTCTTCTGCCGCCGCTTGAATCATCCAGTTGCACGGGGAGGAGCTCACCCGCCTTCTCCATCTGCCCGAGAAACTTGCTGACCGTCGGGAAGCTGACCCCGAGCCTGTCGCTGAGCTCCGCCTTTGTAGCGCTTCCAAGCTCGAGCAGCGCGGACCGCAAATTTCTCAGAATCGTTCTTCTAACCGCCTTCGGGTCTGCGATAGATCCGTTCAACACTTGTCCCCCTCCAACATATTAAATCCGTTTAATAAGGTGAGCCGAGTGTATCATATCGTTCTTGCTCCGTGCAAGTAAGCAGGGGCTGTCTCCATGAATACCGGTATCATCCTTGAAGCCCCTTCGAAACTTGCTTGCACCTTCCCTGACGCAGCTTAGAGCATGCCCTAGGTGCCAGCTGACTAGCACCGCTAAGCAAGGCATGTGATCTCCGCTGTGACGGGACGTGATAGACGATGTCCGTTATGGCTGTTGAGCTAACCTGCTTAGGCAGCCGACGAGATTGGCAGCCGTTTCCTCATATTGGACGAGCAGACGCTCCTTGGGCCATATCGCCTCATCCCGCTTCAGATCATCTGCGATCAACAGCAGCATCCACAGTGAGAATATCACGGAGAAACGGTAGTAGTCCCGGATAAATGTCTCCAGCTCCCAGCTGCGGCCATACGGTATTGAAAAGCTGACATACACGCTTAGCAGCGTCTCGCGCTCCGCAGGCGTCACCGATTTCGGAAACATCGGATGTGTCATATCGATCAGATGGTATAGATCCCAGAATGGCGAGTTCAGATGCGCGTGCTCCCAGTCGATAATGTACAGACGCCCGTTCTCGCCCTTCGCATAATTGCCCAGATGCAAATCGCCGTGAGACAATACCCTGATTGATGACAACGCCTGACCGGACACATAATCATCGATCCATTCATCGAGCGTCCACGCCCATCCGAGCTCTGCAAGCAAAGAAGCGGCCTTCTCCCGCTTCAGCAGAAGATCAGACGCCATGCTGGCAATCGACGGCTTGGGCCCTTGGCTGTTTAACCCGCTCCAATGCTGTTCCGGGAAGGAATGCCACCAGGCCATTTGCTGCACGACCTCGGTCGCCAGCTCCACACTATACTCATGCCGCAGCAGTCCAAGATCCTCGAATATTGTCCAGCCGTCTTCCCCGGCCCCTTCCCCCGATGAGGCCAGCAGCAGCGGGAAAATCGCAGGAAAAGAACTCAATACATGCCGATATATCCACGCCTCCCTGTCGATGCTCTCCCGATTGGTGAGCGGTTTGAAGACGTAGCTCTGCTCTGGCCCTGGATAGAAACGCTCTACCCATCGGCCATTCATTCCTTGATATAACGGCTCCCTCTTCCACAACCCTTGCCCGTTTAGCGTTCCATCCGGAAGGACGTAACTGCTCAGGTCTTCCATAATCCCCTCTCCCAACCTTACAACGTGCTTACACCAACCGTCTAGTTCCGCGACCCTGGATACACCGGAGCTACGCCTGAACCGGCTTCTCATAAATGTTGAACTCCCCATTCGTCCCAACAAAGCGATACCCGTTCCCACTGTAAAATGCATTCAGCGTTGGATTGTTAGCCATACAGTCCAGCCTTACCCGATCCTTACCCTCAAAACGGATGCCGGCATCGCACCAGCGGAGGATCGCTTGGCCGAGTCCGGAATTCGCATACTGGCGATTGATGGCCAGCCTGTGCAAGTACAGGGCCCGATCTTCGGGATGCGCCTTGTCGCCCCACAGGGAGTAATCCCACTGGCTTGGCTGTTTCATCAGAATGACCATGCCGGCAACCTGTTCCCCGTCCATCGCCACAAACACCTCGCCGCGCTCGATTGCGCTGGGGGTATCATGGGAGTCCTTGCCTTCAAGCAGTCCGCTCCATTGATCGGAGCCTTTGCTTTTCAGCCAGCGGGCCGTTTCCAGCAGCAGGCCCATGACCGCCTCCGTATGCTCCGGCTGTGCCTGCCCCATCGTCAATGAATGATGAATGTTCGTCTCTTGTATCGTAAATGATATCTTCATTCGATTGTGTTCACTTCCATCTCGTCAAGAATATGTACATCCAATTTGAAATTCGTCGATTTTAAATATATACCGATTATCATGGAATTGATTTCCGTGGTCAAGCTCTGCCAGGAGAGACAACCTGTTTATTTACTGTTGACTGTATATTGGACTGATCTTATGTTCTATTATAAGAAGATATATACTATGCGCTACCCCCGCCGGGGCCAATACAATAAGGAAAGTGGGCCCTTAGTAATTTCTAATGAGGATTCATGAAAGGAGCACAGATCTACAATGTTGGCTGTTGATATGGAAACGATACGCAAGCAGTTGCCTGTCTGGGTGGAGGTCAGCAGGCCTCATGCAGCACATGGAAAGGTAGCCTCGTATATCCCTGAACTGTCCAAAGCACCTGCAGACGCGCTTGGAGTCACCATTCTAACGAAGGACGGGGAGTCTGCGAGCGCGGGCGACTGCGGCATGCGCTTTACGCTCCAGAGCATTTCCAAAGTGTTCACGCTCATTCTGGCTCTCATGGATCACGGGGAAGATGAGGTGTTCAGCAAAGTCGGCATGGAGCCGACCGGCGACAACTTCAACTCCATGCTGAAGCTCGAGCTGGTGCGTCCAGGCATTCCCTTCAATCCGCTGATTAACGCCGGGGCCATTACCGTCTCCTCTTTCATTCGAGGCAGAGACCCCAAGGAGAAATCCGAACGAATCCTTCAGTTTTTCAAGGATCTGACCGGCAACCCTGGCCTCGATTACGATCTTCAGGTGTATCGCTCCGAATCCGAGACCGGAAATCTGAACCGCTCCATTGCCTACTTCCTGAAGGAGAACGGCGTTCTGAATGGGGATGTTGAAGAGGTGCTGGACGTGTATTTCCGCCACTGCGCCATCCTTGCAGATTGCTCCGATCTTGCCCGAATGGGCCTCGTGCTTGCGCACAACGGGGTTGACCCGATGACGGGCCAAACGCTCATTCCCCGCAGATATGTGCAAATCGCCAAAACCTTTATGACGACCTGCGGCATGTACAATGCATCCGGAGAATTCGCCATCCAGGTCGGCCTCCCTGCCAAAAGCGGGGTGTCCGGCGGCATCCTGTCACTTGTTCCCGGATACTGCGGCATCGGCGTTGTCGGACCTGCGCTGAACGACAAAGGCAACAGCCAAGCTGGTGTACATCTTATGGAGCATATGTCACGTGAGCTGGACTGGAGCATGTTCTAGGATGGTTCAGGTTATATCACAATAAAAGGTCCGGGAAACAGCGCTCTTACATGAGCCTTCCCGGACCTTTGTACGCATTCTACCAACCCCGCGCTATTATAATGACATTCTGCTCAATAGAGGATTACCTGATGCTTTCCCCAAGCTGGACTTCTCCGGTTTCCTGGTTCCAATAGAGAGGGATACCGAGCTTCTCGCAGATCAGTTCCAGCGGATACATCGTGGAATTGGCCAGATACGGAAGTTCAAGCTTCTCTTTGGTCGCTTTCCCGTTCACTAGCAGTACCGGCGGATTGCTTTTCTTAACCGCAATGGTCTTTCCCTTATAAGAAAAAGAGATCACCGGATACCTCTGATTGTTGGCCTTCGGATCCGGATTTGACTGCCCAATTTTCGTGGTGACGCCCAGCGACTGAAATACACTGGTAAACGGTACGTACAGCTCTCCGTCAATGACGGCAGATGATGCATAGAACCGGACGTTCTCCCCGTTCACCTTCCAGGTCATGGCTGGGAGCACCTGGGCTGCGCTGTTGCCTTTGAGCTGCTGTGATCCGGCGACAGTTCCCATTCCCGAATAGTAACCGTCGCCCCATGCGAGCAGCTTTCCATCCTCGCTGACCGCGTAGCCGGTTTGGCTTGCCGAGCCCTCGATGGCCTTGATACCGGTGAGTCCTTTGACCTGAAACGGCTTCGCTGTAGGTACCGTGTTGTAGTTCCACTGCCAGACGGTCCCGTCGCTTTTCAGCATATACAGACGTTGGTAGCCTGTCTTGATCTCTTTAATCTGTTTCATGCCGATCACATCTTTCACAGCTGCAGGCGGCTTGTTGCTATCAGCGTTCCAGTGAAGAACGGTACCATTGCTATGGAGGAGGAACACATCTGAATATGACACTGCTATTCTTTCAATTGAAGAAGCTAGAGGTTTTACTTCCCTCAGCTCATTCTCTGTACGATATCTGTCATAAAAGCTGTTGTACATATTCAGTGTCCCTACGTTCCCGTCCTCATCCAGCACAACCGCTTCATATCTGGCCATCACGGCCTCCCGAACATCTGAAAAGCCCTTAAGGCGAGTGAGCCGGATATCGAAGGCTTGGTGATCCCGGAACGAAGGATACCACAGCGTCGCTGTGCCGTCCTTATGAATGACAATGGAGCCGAATGCCTCGGAATAAGCAAGCCGCTTAACATTGTGCAGCTGCGTTAATTGAATCGGATCTCCCCGTTTTTGAAACGGCAGCTGTGCGTCACCGTTCATATAAGGTGTATAGAAATCTCCCCATGCCCACACCTCACCGTCCTTGTTTAGAGCAAATGAAGTGCTGCCTCCGGCCTGAACCTGAATAATGTCCGACAATCCTTCCACGGTCTTGGGAACGAATTGATGAATGGCCGTCCCATCCCCAACCTGTCCGAATTTGTTGTAACCCCAAGTGGTGACAGAGCCGTCACTCCAAGCGGCAACGCCATGACCATTTCCGCCAGCAGCACTTACAGGCTGTACGGTTGGGGCGGCTTGCGCATGGGTCTTCCAGCCGATAGAACCTACCGTCACCGCAAGCAGAACCGCCAGAACACCTTTCGCCCAATGTTTTGCAGTTTTCAAATATAACAATCCTCCATTCCGCCATTAACTTGTACTCTCGTTCTACCAAACGATGAAAAAGGGAAAATGTTTCATTCCTTCGTCATTTTTCCTAATCGATGATCATTCTTTATGCCCGTGCGATTGGCACTAAAATCCTCGCAATGTCTTAATATTCCATATCATGGAAAGTAACGATGAAACAAAAATAGTTCCATGTGAGCAGGCCGTGCCAGCCGCGGCTGAAGCGCTTCAGACTACTAAGAACTTGGCCTCATCTCTTTTTCTATGTTCGATGCTATAATAAGCCCGGTTAAATCCATAAAGAGAGAGGTTATCGCAAAAGAATGGAGGGAAATGGATGAATGTGAAAAAACGTCAAATGCTCATAGTCCTGCTGACTGCTCTTCTTTTGGCTGGATTTCAGGCTCCGGCACATGGAGAAGCGACCGGAGTTCGGGCAACCTGGGTGTGGCAGACAGAATTCATTGCGGATCGCGGAGAGCAGCTTATTGCATTTGCAAAAGATGAAGGAATCAACCTCATTTATTTACAAATTCAGCGCCAGCTTCCAAAACCAATGTACGAACACTTTATCCAGCAGGCTCACGAGAACGGAATTGCCGTCCATGCCCTGGGAGGAGATCCTAGATGGGCGCTTGCGGAGTATCGTAACGATATGCTGGACTTTGCCGATTGGGTTACCAGCTACAATAGGGAGGCAGCTGCCCGTTTTGACGGTATCCACCTCGATATCGAACCCTATGTGCTTGATCAATGGGAAGATCAGCATCCGTCGATCATCGAATCCTGGCAGCGCAATTTGACCGCATTTCTGAACACCATATCCGATGCCGGACTGGAAACGGGAATAGACATCCCATTCTGGTTTGACTCTTTCACCCTGGCGGATGGGACCGGACTAAACGAATCGCTGATGAACGATTTTGACCACGTTACGGTGATGGCTTACCGGAATCAGCTCGATTCAGCGAACGGAATCATATCTCTGGTTCAATCTGAGCTGGAGCTTGCCAGTCGGCTAGGACATCGGGTGATCGTTGCCGTCAATACCAAAGAGATGCCGAAGGAGCCTCATACCTCCTTCTATGGACTCGGCAAAACGTATATGAATCAGACGCTGCTCGAACTGCAGCATGAGCTCAGCTCTTTCCCTTCCTTCGCTGGGCTGGCGATCCATGACTACCGCAGCTGGGAGAGTATGCCCCATTCAGAGGATAGTGGACCGAATCAGCCGCCTGACAATGAAGCGCCTGCTCCTGTTCCAGATCCTGTTCCAGAACCGGCCCCTGATCCGGGTACCGGGGAACCCGTTCCAGCCCCTGACCCCATCGAGCATGCTGAACCGATAAGAGGGACCTATATATGGGAAGCAGAACAGGCAGTACATGAGAGCCAGGAAATTCTTGAATTCGCCCGTGAGAAGAATCTGAATTTACTGTACGTCCGGCTGGACCTTGAACAGCCGTTCAGCGCTTATTCTTCGTTTGTCCGAGATGCGGCCGAGGCCGGAATTGAAGTTCACGCCTTGGGCGGTCATCCGCTATGGGCGCTTGAAGAGAACCGGGACAGAATGATGCGGCTTGTCCATTACGTCAAGGACTATAACCGGAATGTGGACAGCCTTTCCCGCTTCCACGGCATTCATCTGGATATCGAGCCTTATGTGCTTCCTGGCTGGAGCAGCCATACGCCGGATATCATTTCCCAGTGGACATCCAATATCGATGCTTTTGTCCGCGAAATGAGGCGTGACTCGGAGTTGAAGTCCAGCATGGACATGGCCGCATGGCTGGACAAACACGCGGTACCCGGCGAGAACCTGTCCCTGGCCAAATGGATGATCAGCCGGATGGATCATGTATCCGTCATGGCCTTCCGCGATACGGCCGAAGGCTCGAACGGGATCGTCAGCATCGCCCGGGAAGAAATTGCATATGCAGATGAGCTGGGAAAGCCCATTCTCCTTTCGGTCGAAATGAAGGAAAGTCATGAAGGCAATCATATTACGTTCTATGAAGAAGGCGCTGCCTATATGGAAGAGGAGCTTGCCAAGCTGCCCGGACTTTTGCAGCACTCGTCCTCTTATTCAGGCATCGTCGTTCATGCCTATGATTACTGGAAGAATGCGAGACCCTGAGCTAATGCTTTAACAGCTTGCAAATCGCTTAGGCAACAACCCTCCCCCCTAGGGACGGGTTGTTGCCTTATTTTATCGTCCTGCTCGTATAGGCCCTCCTCTGCAAGGGAATATTACCCATGTCTTATGAGCATCAACGTATGTGTTCATAAACATCATTATCGACAAAGGGAAGCGTATTCGAATGAAACATATCCATATATGGACGATTGTTCTCTTTATCTCTTTAGGCAATATGTATATCGGGACCGATACCGTCTATGCGGATCCCTCCCTGCCGATCATAGCGGAAGATCCAGAATACACCATTGATATCTATCCCTCTCACCACAAGCTTGTCGTGTCAAAGCAGGGCAAGATAATAAAAACCTACCGGGTTGCCGTAGGAAACCCATCCACGCCAACGCCAGTAGGAGAATACCTCATCACTTATAAAGGCAAAAATTGGGGACCCTCTTACGGGCCTCGCTGGCTCGGGCTGAATGTTCCATGGGGGCATTACGGCATTCACGGCACGAACAAGCCCTATTCCATCGGCCAGCATAGAAGTCATGGATGCATCCGCATGTATAATCATGAGGTCATAGAACTGTTCGATCTCGTCCCCATTGGCACTAAAGTTACTATATTCGGCCATGTGCTCGGAGATTGGATGCAGAGTCCAAGAAACCTTGCTGCAGGCGATATCGGAGGAGATGTACAGCTCGTCCAGAACCGCTTGAAAAGTGCCGGTTATTATGACGGTATGTGTGACGGCAAATTTGACGCTAATACCACAGCAGCACTAAGACGGTATCAACGGGACCTCGGCCTCCCCGAAAACGGTGTTGTCAGCTCCAAAGTCTATCAGGAATTAGGGCTGATCGAATAATTGCCTTATCGCTGCATCATCTTCGTATTAAAGCATTAATAAGATCGCCCACGCTCACATTGCCTATCTCCTCAGCCAGCCGATCCGCCTCTGTCCTTCTCCGAAGAGAGCCTGCAAGTACAATGGCCACCTTCTGGTCCCGGTCGACCAGGACGGATTCAACCTCCAGCGCATTGGTCAGAATACCCACGATCACGGCGATTTCCTGTGGAGACAGATTGGGGAGCGAGGTTTTTTTTTTGCTTTTTGCTCTGCTTCTACCGTTATTTCCGTTGTTGCCGTTCTTGCCATTTATTCTCACGGGCTCCCCACCTCCCCACTACACGATAACGATAGGACTGCCTGCTCCTCCAAGGATGCTTGATCCGCCCAATCCCCCGATCAGGGATGCCAGGATTACAATGACAACGATAAGCGTAACGAGGCGTTGATTGTCTTCTTCATTCATGATCGATCCCCTCCAATTGCATGGATGGTTCTTCTTATTATATGAACGCGGGTTTTTTGGTGTTCCACAGGCTTGTGACATCACCGGATTCGACTTCATGCCTGCTCGTTTGACTGGTGTTGTTTTTATCGCTCCGAACGCTTGACATTCCGTTCCCTCCTGTCACAATAGAGAGGAAGTGCTGCACTACATACTTTAATTAGGAGGATCCCACACATGAGAACGATTACACTCGGAAGCAGCTCACTTGAAGTTCCCGCGGTCGCCGTAGGGTGCATGCGGATCAATTCATTGGATAAAACAGAAGCGGAACGCTTCGTACGCACAGCGATGGAGGAAGGCGCCAACTTCTTCGATCATGCTGATATTTATGGAGGCGGTGCCTGCGAAGAAATCTTCGCAGATGCTGTTCAGATGAATCCGACCGTTCGCGAGCAGATGATTCTGCAATCCAAATGCGGCATTCGGCAAGGGATGTTCGATTTCTCCAAAGAGCATATTCTCGCTTCGGTTGACGGCATTCTGAGCAGACTGAAAACCGATTACCTGGATGTGCTGCTGCTTCATCGCCCTGATGCGCTCGTTGAGCCCGAGGAAGTAGCTGAAGCATTCGATCAGCTGGAGCGTTCCGGAAAGGTTCGGCATTTCGGTGTCTCCAACCAGAACCCGATGCAAATCCAGCTGCTCCAGAAGTCGGTCAAACAGCCGATTGTAGCCAACCAGCTGCAGCTTAGCATCACCAACGCCACCATGATCTCCAGCGGCATTAACGTCAATATGGAGAATGCGTCAGCTGTCAACCGCGACGGCAGCGTGCTTGACTTCTGCAGGCTGCATGACATCACTATCCAGCCTTGGTCTCCGTTCCAGTACGGATTCTTCGAGGGTGTCTTCCTGGGCAGTGACAAATTCCCGGAGCTGAATCAGAAGATCGACGAGCTGGCCGAGAAATACAGCGTCACCAATACCACGATCGCCATTGCATGGCTGCTCCGCCATCCGGCCAACATGCAGCCGATTATCGGGACGATGAATACCGAGCGTCTGAAAGACTGCATTAAGGCTACTCATATCACCTTGACGCGTCAAGAATGGTACGAAGTATATCGCGCAGCGGGCAACATTCTACCGTAACAAGCTTGTACGGGCATGTTAACAGGTTCCTATCATAAACAAACCTCCAAGACCGCCAATCTGGAACAGATTGGCTTTGCTCTTGGAGGTTTTTTTCACATATGGAGAAAGATTATGGCCAGCACGAGAAACTGCACCGCTCCGGCAATTTCGAGTATGCCAACCTTCATCGGCTTGATGACCTTCCCGGAAAGCACCAGCGCGCGCGCCAGCGGAAACAGGAAAGCCAGCGTCAGCCAGGGATAGCCGAGCAGGAACGGAACGAGCAGAATCACAGCATGATAAGCTTTGGAGTAGTATGTATACCGCCTGTTCTTCCGCTCGCGGAACACCGATTTCACGAACAATGCCGTCCCCGTAAAGTACAGAAAGTTTAACAACACCACAGCTGCGAGTCCGGCATCAAGCCCGCCTCCCCCCAGCATGTAGGCAGCAGCCCCGCCTGTGCAAAACAGCAGTATTGCACAGATATCATTAAAGAGCGCACGCTCCTTCTTCCGGAGCACATGCCATATGTTAACCATGATGAACAGCAGCAAGACCGGAGCATACCCGAACAGCCACGGCTCCTGCAGCACAACCGGGATGAGCATAATGACCGCCGCAGCGCCATAGCCAATCCCCCATCTGATCCAGCTTCTTTGCCTGCTCCCCTTCTTCAGAGCCTGCAGCAGTGGGTACGACGCCAGATAGAGCAGCAGCCAGGCCAGAAAGAGCGGCACGTGAAGCAGGATCGGCTGTGCCGCCATCGTGCCGATCATATAAGGCACGGCAAGCATAGCCCAGCCTCCATGCTCGCGGGGGATTACAATTCTCGACTCCTTCATACCTTCGCCACCTTTCCACTACGATTTGAACGCTGGATCAAGGTTTAGCCACGCGGTCTTCCATGGCTGAAGCGCCTGGCGTGCGGTCTGTAATATCGCTGAAGGTGCCTACATAGTGCACGATTTCCCCCGTCTCATCCTTCACCACATTGATCGTCAACAGCTCCAAATACTGTTCCCCGTTCTTTCTCCGGTTCCAAATTTCACCCTGCCAGCTGCCCTTCTCCATTATCTCCGCCCACATCGACTGGTAGAACTGCGGCGATTGCCTTCCGGATTTAAGCAGACTTGGGTTTCTGCCAAGCACTTCCTCTTCCGCATAGCCTGTTAGTCTTGTGAAGGCAGGATTTACAGCATAGATACGCCCTTTCGCATCCGTGACCAGAATGCCCTGGCCGGTAGAGTTGAACACCTGGGAGGTCACGGCGAGCTTATCCTGATAATACATCCACACAACCAGTACAAAGCTGGCCAGTGCAACCTGGGACAGCGCCATGAAGCCGATTGAGTATTGGCCGGTTGCCGAATGAATGAAGGAAAGCATCAGCGGCGGGAAGAATCCGCCCAGGCCGCCCATCATCGACACGATACCATTGACAATGCCCGCCTGTTTATTGAAATAAAGCGGCACCAGCTTGAAAATAATGCCGTTGCCAAGCCCAGCGCATACCGCGATGGTTAAGCATCCAACCGTGTACAGCGCGATGGACGGCGAGAACGCCAGGAGAACCGCCGCCAAGGTCATGCCGATAAATACCCCCATCAGCAGAAACAGCGGCTTGAATTTATCCGCAAGCCAGCCGCCCACCGGACGGAGGAAGGTGGCGATCAGGATGAAACCGGCTGTTCTCAGCCCTGCATCCACCTTCGGCAGCTCGAAATGACTGACCAGAAAGTTCGGCAAATATACGGTAAAGGCCACGAATGAACCGAACGTAATAAAGTAAAACAGCGAGAAATACCAGAGCTTATCATTTCTATATACACCCTTGATCTGCTCCATCACCGGGGTTTTCACCCTCGGCTCCTTCCGGTCGCCCAGCACGGCGTTTAATGCCGCAAAGACGAGCAGCAATATCAAGTACATTTGGATTGTAGCCGACCATCCGATCTGGGTAGCGATGACCGGTGCAGCAAATGTCGTGATGGCCGTTCCCAGGTTGCCCATCCCGTAAATGCCGTTAACCAGTCCCAGTTTTTCCTTCGGATAGTATTTGGGCAGAGAGGTAACCCCTACCGAGAATACCGCGCCGCCAATCCCCAGGAACAGGCCGCCGATTACCAGGTGCGTTACACTTGAAGCCGTGCTGATGAAATACACCGGAAACAGCAGCAGAATAAAACTGACAATAAACACAATCCGTGCCCCTACCACATTGGCATAATAGCCAAGCGGAATCCGCAAGACGGACCCGAGCACAACCGGGATGGCGGTCAAGATGGCGATCCGGTCAGCCGGGATGGCGATATCCTCCCGAATAAAGGGCAGCAGCGCCGAGATGATCACCCCTACCATAAACCCAAGCACCAGATTCATCGTTTGCAGCGGCAGCTGCAGCTTCTTGATCATTCTAATCACCTTTTCTGTGCATAATGAATGGCTCTTACGATTGATCCCCGTTTTCATTGTAAGTGCACTTATTCACAAAAATAATAGGGAAGTTCCCTGAACCTGAGCAAGGAACTTCCCTATTATGATGAATGGATAACTTCAAGGCGCCGAAACCTCTCCCCCTGCCTGGCGGAGGAAATCAAAAATCAAGCAGCTTTTTTTTCAGCGCATATTCAACCAGCTCCGGCCGGCTCTTCAAATTGAGCTTCTCCATAATTTTGGCCTTATGCGCTTCCACTGTCTTGACGGAAACATACAGCTTCTCGGCGATCTCCTTGTTGCCGTAACCTTTGGCGATCAGCGGCAATATTTCGACCTCTCGCCTGGACAGGCTGTTGAACGGATCCTGCTCGGCGCTCTCGCTGTCCTTTTTGATGAATTCCCGCACCAGGGAGGTCGCCATCTGCGGATGGATATAGGTGCCGCCTGCATGAACCATGCGAATGGCCGAGACAAGCTCGTCGTCCGGTGCATTTTTCAGTACATAGCCCGCTGCGCCGTTCTTCAGAACATGGAACAAATAATCTTCGTCATCATACATCGTTAAAATGATAATTTTCGTGTCCGGAAACTCGCTGCTGATTTTGCCGGTGGCGATCAGTCCGCTTTCCCCGGGCGGCATGCTCAAATCCATCAGCAGCACATCCGGCCGGTGCTGAGCCACCATCGCATAAGCCTCCAGACCGTCCGCTGCCGTCGCTACCACTTCCATGTCTTCCTGATAGTTCAATATCATCGTAAATCCGCTCCGAACAACAGCATGATCGTCCGCAATCACAATCCTCATCATCCCACCTCCTGCTGCTCTGCCCGGGACAGCGGAATGCTGAGCTGAACCGTCGTTCCTTCCCCGAGTGCCGAACGAAGCATAAACTGGCCGCCCACCAGCTCGGCGCGTTCGCGCATCCCATACAAGCCGAGGCCGGTTCCCTTCGCCTCGTCAATGACCATATCAAAGCCTACGCCTTCATCGCGCACCGTCAGCAGCAGATGGCCGTTCTCTTCGCACAGCCGTACGTACACTTCATCCACACCCGAGTACTTCAGGGCGTTCAGCAGCGCCTCCTGGCACACCCGATAAACGACCGTCTCCATCTCGCTGCCGTACCGGGCCGCCGCAAGCTCGGCCGAGAACTTCACCAGCAGACCGTAATTTTTCTCCAGCCACTTGAAATGAGAACGGAAGGCTGCTTCGAGGCCCAGATCATCCAGGGAGGAAGGGCGCAGCTCTACCGACAAGTGCCGGATATCATCCAGAAGCCGTGTCAAAGACTGCTCGGTATGCTGCAGCTTCTTCAGCACATCCTCCCCGACATCCATATATTTAATGACGCGCAGATCGACCAGCGAACTGAGCAGCTCCTGAGCCACGCTGTCATGCAGCTCGCGGGATATTCGCTTGCGCTCGTCCTCCTGCGCTTTAATGACATATTTAAGCATATGGTTGCGCTGCAGCATCTCCTGCGTTTTCTGCTGCTTGGTCAGATCCAGAAGCATCAGCACCCGCACCCCCCGAGCCTCATCAATCGTATGGTAGCTGGCGGCAAACGGAACGACACCCCCGTCCCTAGTCTTGAGAAACACCTGAAAGGAAGAAAATTCCCCCTGCGGATAATTCAGATAGCACCGGGCACAGGAGATCAGTTCCTGTTCATCGGTATAGCCTTCACAGGTTTGACAGAAGGAGGGATCAGCCCCTGTACGGATCTGCTCAATGACTTGCGGGTCGATAATCTGCTCCGCCGCAGGATTCATATCGATCACCTTGCCCTCCTGGTCGATGAAGATCATCGCTTCCATGCTGTTCCGGTACAGCTTGTTCATCAACTCGCCTAGCCGTTCTCCGCTCAAAGCGTTCAAGGCTGCGACACCTCCCTGATTTGAAAAGCGCCCAATGAGGCTCCGAGGCTGTTCTGGAATCGGGCAAAGGACGCCTCATCCAGTTCGTTCTCCTTCCGGAAACCGACCAGAAGCACGCCAATGACGCGGGATCCCTCCCATAAAGGCAAGGCGCCAAGACTCCGCAACTGTTCTGATACAATGATCGGATAATTGAATAAATCCTTGGCTTCGATATCGGTACTGACATTTTGAATCAGCATCGCTTTCCCGGTTTTAAATACGATCCCGGCGACGCCTTTGCCGGAATGGAGCACGATCCGCTTGTACCGGTCGTTCCTGTTCCCCGAAACGTACTGCCATGTAAGCACAAACCGGTCTTCAGCCGGCTGCACGAGCGCCAATGACACAAAGTCGAATTGAAACCTGCTCCGAATGCCGTCAATCTCCTGCTGATAATGAAATGAATGGAGATTCGTCATGGTCATACCCCTAACTCCTCTGATGTAGAAAAGAAGGCCGCGATCAGCCTTCCCTTTAGCTACATGTCATATTTACGGTGCTTTCTATACAGAATATATCGTCTGCCGATATAATTCAACGGCACACTCCACACATGAACAAGCCGGGTGAACGGCCACAGCGCAAAAATGAACAGGCCTGCGGTGATGTGAATTTTAAAAGACAGCGGCACATCGGTCATCAAGCCCGGGTCCGGCCGGAGAATAAAGAGCTGGCGGAACCACACCGACACCGACTCCCGGTAGTTGAAATCCGGCTGCAGCGCATTGGTGACGAGCGTGCTGTACATGCCTGCCGCCACAATGAACAGCAGCAGCACGTTAACGATCATGTCCGAGGCGGAACTGAGCTGTCGCACATTCTTCATCGTGAATCTGCGGAAGGTGAGCAGCACCATCCCGGCCAGTGTCAAAAACCCGAAAGCCCCACCGATATAGACGGCCCCGATGTGATAGAGATGCTCGTTCACCCCGATCGCTTCCATCCAGGACTGGGGAATGCCAAGCCCCGCTACATGGCCGGCAATTACCGGAATGATGCCCATATGAAACATGAGGCTGCCTGCCTTCAGTCTTTTTTTCTCCACGAATTCACTCGACTTTGCTGTCCAATGGAATTGATCTGTCCGGTAACGGTAAATGTGACCAACAACGAAAACCGAAACACAAATATAGGGGAAAATCACCCACAATAACTGATCTATCATCCTCATGTGCCCTGCGCCTCCTGAATGACACACGCCTTAAATGTATCGCGCAGTCCGTTGATAAGATGGAAGTACGGGCTGGCCGCCTCCTTCAGAGCCTGCTGCAAGCGGTAGGTGCCGTCCTCCATAACCGCCAGCATCAACCCCAGGATGTTCGCGGCTTCCTGCTCGTGCCCCCGCCAGTCGGCGGCTGACAGAAACTCGCACATCAGCGGCAAATAATCCGACAGCTCCGTACCTTCGATCTCTAGGCCGAACAGCTCATAGGCCTCTTTAAGGCGGACCAGCAGGGAGCCTCGCTCCCGGCTGTCCTCATATTGGTAGTACGTCATATATAATGTCGTTTTCTTTTGGAAATCAAAGGTCTGCACATACATCTCTTCAATCTGCTCCATGCTGTATGTCTGCATAGCCTCCCAGTACTGCTGCAGTGCAGGGTAAGCAGGATGTCCGGCAATCAGCGCTTCGGCCCAGACCGATGGATGGTAGTCGATCTTTTCCGGATAGGACAGCTGCCGGGCATAAAAGGCGAACAACGCTTGTTGTTCATGCAGCTTCTCGAGATCAATCACGCCATATCCCCCCGTAGAAGTTTTCTTCGTACTGTGTCTTGCCGCCTTTACCGAAGCCTTCCGGTCCGCAGCCCGAGCAGCCGAGACCGAAGCCTTCGTCCCCCTGCGAACGGTATACGTCCATATACGCTTCCTTATGGGAGGTAGGGATGACAAAGCGGTCTTCGTACTTGGCGATTGCCAGCAGCCGATACATCTCTTGGACTTGATGCGAGGTAAGCCCTACCCGTGCCAGCCGGCGTTCATCGAAGTCTGCACCGGAGGAGACCGCACGCATCATGGAGCGCATCATGGCCATTCTTTGCAGCGCCTCCTTGACCGTGTTCGTATCCCCGGCGGTCAGCATGTTTGCCAAATATTGAATCGGTGTCCGCATCTCTTCAATCGCCGGGAAGATCAGGTCCGGATTCGAGATCGAATCCTTGCCTTCAAACACATTCATGATCGGACTGAGCGGCGGAACATACCATACCATCGGCAGGGTCCGGTACTCCGGATGCAGCGGAAACGCCAGCTTGTATTCAATCGCCAGTTTATAGACCGGCGACTTCTGCGCGGCTTCAATCCATTCCTCCGGGATGCCGTCGGCCCGTGCCTGCTCGATGACAGCAGGGTCGCTCGGGTCCAGAAACAGATCGCACTGGGCCTGGTACAGATCCTGCTCATCCGGCATGGACGCTGCTTCCTGAACGCGGTCCGCGTCATACAGCAGCACGCCGAGATAGCGGATGCGCCCGGTACAGGTTTCAGAGCAGACCGTCGGCAGTCCCGCTTCGATTCTCGGAAAACAAAAGGTGCATTTCTCCGCTTTGTTCGTTTTCCAGTTGAAATATACCTTTTTGTATGGACAGCCGGTCATGCAGTAGCGCCAGCCCCGGCAAGCCTCCTGATCGACCAGCACGATCCCGTCCTCATCCCGCTTGTACATCGCTCCGGATGGACAGGAAGCCACGCAGCTCGGATTCAGGCAGTGCTCACACAGCCGCGGCAAATACATCATGAACGTCTGCTCGAAGTTGAACTTGATCTCTTCCTCGATCTTCTCAATATTCGGATCGCGCGGGCCTGTCACATGGCCTCCCGCCAGATCGTCCTCCCAGTTCGGTCCCCACTCCAGATCCATCGTATCTCCGGTTACCGCGGATTTCGGGCGGGCAACCGGCTGGTTATTCTTCTCTCCGGCATTCGTCAGATGCTCGTAATTGTAAGTCCACGGTTCATAATAATCCTTCATCTCCGGCATGTCAGGGTTGTGAAAAATGCTGCCAAGCGCGATTTTGGACAGCCTGCTGCCGGATTTCAGCTCCAGCTTGCCGTTCTTAAGCGTCCAGCCACCCTTGTACTTCTCCTGATCCTCCCAGCGAACCGGATAGCCGATCCCCGGCTTGGTCTCCACATTGTTGAACCAGATATACTCTGCTCCGGGCCGGTTTGTCCAGGTGCTCTTGCAGGTTACACTGCAGGTATGGCATCCGATGCATTTGTCCAGATTCATCACCATGGCCACTTGCGCTTTAATCTTCAAGCCAATCCACCTCTTTCATTTTGCGGACAGCCACGTATACATCCCGCTGGTTTCCGATCGGTCCGTAATAGTTGAATCCATAGCTGAGCTGGGCATAGCCCCCAACGACCTGCGTCGGCTTCACATGGATTCGGGTCGGGGCGTTGTGGCTCCCGCCGCGGTTTTTCGTTATCTCAGAGCCCGGGACATAGATATGTTTGTCTTGGGCATGGTACATGTACATTGTCCCTTTCGGCATCCGGTGACTGACCACAGCTCTCGCGGTGACCACGCCGTTGCGGTTGAATACCTCCAGCCAGTCGTTGTCCTCAATATGATGGGCCGCTGCGTCTTCATTGTTCAGCCATACCGTAGGTCCGCCCCGGAACAGCGTCAGCATGTGCAGATTGTCCTGATACGTGCTGTGGATGTTCCATTTCCCGTGCGGGGTCAAATAGCGCAGCACCAGCGCCTCACCGCTGCCGCTAATCTGCCGGTCCCGAGGGCCGAACACCATCGGCGGAAGTGTCGGTTTATACACTGGAAGCGCCTCGCCAAACTGCAGGAAAATCTCATGATCGATATAAAAATGCTGTCTGCCGGTCAGCGTACGGAAAGGGACAAGACGTTCGATATTCGTAGTGAATGGAGAATATCTTCTGCCCATCTTGTTGGATCCGCTGAATACCGGTGTCGGGATGACCTCACGCGGCTGCGCCGTAATGCTCTGGAATGTGATGCGTTCCGCCGCCCGGTCTGCCGAAATATCCTTCAGCTGCACGCCGGTATCCTGTTCGCACGCCTCCCAGGCACGCTGGGACACCCTGCCATTCGTAGCTGACGATATCGACAGTATGACCTCAGCCGCATCCCGTGCCGTATACAGCTTCGGAAGCCCCTGCTTGATCGACCCGTCCTCGTAGATGCCGTTCACCCGCTTCAGTTCCTCGTATTCCTCCGCAACGGAAAAGCTGACGCCGTGCGCGCCCACCTTGCCTTTGGAAAGAAGCGGCCCCAGCGAAATGAACTTGTCATACACTTTCGTATAATCGCGTTCCACAATCGTCAGATTCGGCATCGTCTTGCCCGGAATTGCCTCAATTTCACCCTTGCGCCAATCTTTCACCATCCCGTAAGGCTGAGCGATCTCACTTACGGAATCATGCGCGAGCGGGGTGGCCACAAGGTCTTTGTGTACGCCGGGCAAATGCTCCTTCGCCATCTCCGAGAATGTCGCGGCAAGCGTTCTATAGATGTCCCAGTCCGACCTCGATTCCCAGAGCGGATCGACAGCCGGATTGAACGGATGCACAAACGGGTGCATATCGGTCGAGGACAGATCCGTCTTCTCATACCAGGTCGCAGCCGGAAGAACAACGTCGGCATACATCGGAGTCGCCGTCATGCGAAAATCAAGGGCAACCAGCAGATCCAGCTTGCCTACCGCTTCTTCCCGCCAGACCATCTCCTTCGGCTTCTGCTCCTCGTTCGGAGCGGAGAGCAGGTTATCCGATGTTCCCAGCAGATGTTTCATGAAATATTCCTGCCCCTTGGCCGAGCTGGATATCAGGTTGGAGCGCCACACAAACATCGTGCGCGGGAAATTCTCCGGCGCATCGGGGTCCTCGGCCGCAAACGTTGTTTTACCGGACACAATCTGCTCATAAGCATGCTTCACAATGTCCTCGTTGCTTGTTTTTCCCTGCCGGTTCGCCTCCTCCGCAAACGCCAGAGAACTCTTATTGAACTGCGGATAGGACGGAAGCCAGCCGAGCCTTGCGGCCAGCACATTATAGTCTGCGGGATGGCTGTAACGTATATCGCCGCCTGTTGGCGATTTCAAGGACTCGGTATCCATCTCCTCATACTTCCATTGATCGGTAGCGAAGTAGAAGAACGAAGTTGCGTTTTGCTGCCGCGGCGGCCCCTGCCAATCCTTAGCGAAGGCTACGGTCGACCAGCCCTCAATCGGGCGGCATTTCTCTTGACCGACATAGTGGGCCCAGCCGCCTCCATTGACCCCTTGGGAAGCGGTAAGAATGACCAGGTTCAGGATAGAGCGATAGATCGTGTCGCTGTTGAACCAGTGATTGATCCCTGCGCCCATGATGATCATGGAACGCCCGCCTGTATCCAGTGAATTTTGCGCAAACTCCCGGGCAATCTGGACCACGATGGAGGCTTTCACACCCGTAATGCTCTCCTGCCAGGCAGGGGTGTACTTCGACGTCGCATCTTCATAACCGCCGGCCTCCAGCTCGCTTCCCGTTCGCCGGATACCGTACTGGCTCAGCATCAGGTCGTACACGGTGGCTGCAAGACACTGCGTTCCGTCAGCCAGCTGAATGGTTTTGGCAGGAATCATCCGTTTGAACGTACCGCCGCCATCGTGATCAAAGTATGGAAAATGAATCGTTTGATAGCTTCCGCCATGAGGCTCAACCGAAAGCGAAGGCGAGATGACCGAGCCGTCCTCGCGCTCCAGAATCAGGTTCCACGGCTTCCCTTCCTCCCAGCGCTGACCCATCGTTCCGTTCGGCACCAGGATTTCCTCCGTCGTTTCATCGATGAGAACCGGCTTCCACTCAGCATGCGGCGGCGACGTTTCCCACAGATCGCTTGCCCGCAGGAAGCGGCCTGCTTTATAACCGTCCTCGAACTCCTCAAGCAGTATTAGAAACGGCATATCCGTATACTGTTTGGCATAATTCAGGAACATCGGCTCCTGACGCTTATGGTAATATTCATCCAAAATGACATGGGTCATGGCTTGGGCAATGGCTGCATCGGTTCCAGGGTTTGGCGCCAGCCAGTTGTCGGCAAACTTCACATTCTCGGCGTAATCCGGGGCAACGGAGACAACCTTGGTTCCCTTATAGCGAACCTCGGTCATGAAATGTGCATCCGGCGTGCGCGTCAGCGGCACATTGGAACCCCACATCATGAGATAGCCGGCGTTATACCAGTCGCTCGATTCCGGAACATCGGTCTGCTCTCCCCAAATTTGTGGAGAAGCCGGCGGCAGATCGGCATACCAGTCGTAAAAGCTCAGCATCTCGCCTCCGAGCAAAGAAATGAAACGGGCACCGGAGGCGTAGCTGATCATCGACATTGCCGGAATTGGCGTGAAGCCTGCGATACGGTCCGGTCCGTATTTGCGTATCGTATATATCAATTGGGCGGAGATCAGCTGGGTCGCATCCTGCCAGGACACCCGGACATGACCGCCCTTGCCTCGCGCCGCTTTGTACTGTCTTGATTTCGCGGGATCCTCCACAATGCTGGCCCAGGCAGCGACAGGATTACTATGCTGCTTCAGCGCCTCATTCCACAGACGCCACAATCGGCCGCGCATATACGGATATTTCACGCGCAGCGGGCTGTACTCATACCAGGAGAACGACGCGCCGCGCGGGCAGCCTCGAGGCTCGAATTCCGGCATGTCCGGCCCGCAGGAAGGGTAGTCGATCTGCTGGTTTTCCCAAGTAATAATGCCGTTCTTCACGAACACCTTCCAGCTGCAGGAACCGGTGCAGTTAACCCCATGCGTCGTTCGCACCACCTTGTCATGCGACCAGCGGCTGCGGTACATGTTCTCCCATTCCCGGCTCTTCTCCTCAAGAATGGACCAATTGTCCGAATAGCTTTCCACCCTTTTGAAGAACCTCAGTCCCTTGTTTCGTTTCATAGGACGCTCCACTCCTTCTGCTTGAATGACGATGATTGGCGGGGAATCAATGCGTCGTCCATTCGTATAATCTTATTATGAAGAAGCGGCCCCCTCCCCTCCTATTAGGGAAACTCCTATATCGCTTGGCGAACTCCCTTGTTTTGCGGATGAATGCCTGTCCCCCTGATCCATCGGGATAACGGTGCTAAGCTTGAAGAAGGGCTGACATGGGGGCATGGGCGCATGGGGGCAACCGGGCATTCTGGCAATCGGGCATTCTGGCACGAAAAAGACCCCGCCGATGGCGAGGTCTCTACTTCTACTCGTGAAATCTATAACTGATACGTGTGCGTTCCAGCCACACCGCGGTATCAAACTCCTCGATTTACATCGCAGCGCGAACGTTTCGGAATAGAATATTGTTCTCCAGATGAATATGGTCATACGTATCTTTCTCCAGAAGGGATAAGCGCTGATAGACAAGACGGTAAGTGCCGCAAGCATCTGCTGGCAGTTCATAATCGCTGGTGACTTCCCGCATTTCTATCAACAGTTGACCAGCCGATTCGTGTTCATCCTCCAGCTCGGACAGATGCGGTTTCAGCGCCGCCGCCGTTTCCGAACCCGGCCCGCTTACAAATTGTGTGATTAATGGGAACACCACCTCATCCTCATCCTGGGTATGATCCAGCAGCTCTCGCTTCAAATCCGAGAACAGCTCCTGTACCCGAAGCAGCTCCGGATGTGCACCTCCATGAACACGCGCCAGCTTCGTAACATAGGGCACCAGCGCAGGCAACTCTTCCATTAGAAAAGCGTGATGCTTCTTCTGGATATGGTCGATCAGCTCAAGCGCTGTCAGTTCGGCCGGACGATGCTGCTGATATTCCGCAAATTTCCGCTCCACAAGCTGTGCTTGCTCCAGCACTTTAACCGGGTCCAGTCCCCGGCCAAGGGCGGCCTCTTCCAATGAAACTTGTCCGCCACAGCAAAAATCAATCCGAAGCTGACGGAATACATCGGCGGTCTGTGGTACGGCTGTCACAATATCAGATACTTGCGTTTGAAGTGTTAATGTACTCATGTTTCACTCCCCCATTCCTGTTGCAATCGTCTTGCTTACCATCAAGTATATAGAAGGAGGTGTCTCCGCTTGTGATTGCCGTCATACCAAATTCAAACGATCTGTGACAGCGGCACCACCTTCGCGGCCATGATCACATTCGCTGCATAATAAAAAAAAGCATTCCCCGACGATCTGTCGGGAAACGCTCCTTGACTTGCGTTATATTTCGTTATAATCAATTTCCAAGAATTGCGTCACTTCCTGCTCCCACCGCTCTTTTACAAACGCCACATGATTCGGGTGAACATTGTAAGCTTCATAATCAGCTTCACTGTCAAACACCATGGAAAAGCCGAAATGATAGGTATTCTTGGGGCTGATCTGCCGGAATACTTGAAAATTCTTTACGGTAGGAATCGCGCTGAGCGCAGTCCGCCCATCCTCCAAAAAGCGCTGCTCTTCTTCTGAACCCTGCTCATGCTTTAATGAAAATATAACGGAATGAATGATGGCATTACTGCTCATATCGAACATCCTTTCTATATTTTGAGTTGTTACTATTATATGGTATAGTGCTGTAAATGAACATCCAGTGATTAGGAGATTCATAGATTTCGTTCATTGCGGATAGGAGTTCGATAGGATGGAGTATCTCAAAAAGGAACTGATTCTCAATCTCACAGTCATCTCGGCCGCGATCGCTGCCATTCTCGGAGCCATTGGCGCGGAGCTAAGTATAAGCAGCTCGGAATTCAGCAATCGTGATGATTGAGACCGGTATCTTTCGACGCGTCCTAACAGATAGGACGAATCCGATCTGTTATAATCGGCGGATTCGAACCGCCGCGGTTTTAAAGCCAGGCATTTTACAATTCGGGTCAAGCTCGGGGCGGGTAGCCCGGTTGACATTTTGGATGCCGCCCCAATGCATCGGCACGAACAGGGTATCCTCACGGATATGCTCCTTGATTCGGCTTCTCACCTTGAAGCTGCCGAACTCCGATTGGATCAGCACCCATTCCCCATCCTGGATGTGATAGCGCTCTGCCGTATAAGGATGCAGCTCCACGAAATTCTCCAGCTCTCGTGCAGCAAGCGACGGGCTTCTCCGGGTCTGTACTCCGGTCAGGTAATGATACAGGACCCGTCCGTTTGTCAGAATAAGAGGATACGCCTCGTTCACACCGGCCCAAGCTGGACCTTGATCCGCGGTGAACACCGCTTTTCCATCGGGGTGGGCAAACTTATCGCGGAAGAGCAGCCCGCTGCCTTCCTCCTCCGTCGAAGGACACGGCCAGTATATCCCTTCCTCCCGGCGCAGCCGGTCGAACGTGATCCCATAATAGTCCGCAATCCCTCCCTTGCTCGCCAGTCTCAGCTCGTTGAAGATCGCCTCAGCATCCTTGTAACGAAAATACCTGCCCTTGCCCAGCGCCTCTGCAATCGAGCAGAGGATGTCCCAATCATGCCGAGCCTCACCCGGTGCCGGACGCGACGCTTCTCGCAGCAGCACCCTGCCTTCCAGATTGGTCAGCGTCCCTTCATTCTCCATGTAGGACGTCACTGGCAGCACCAGATCGGCCATGCGGGCTGTTTCGGACATGAGCATATCGGCCACCACCAGAAAATCAAGTTGTTTAAGTGCTTCGGCAACCAGCTCTGCATTCGGATTGGATACGATTGGATTGGAGCCCATCACGAACAAGGACTTTATCACGCCCTGATGCACCAGCTCCATCATCTCGTAGGCAGACACCCCTTTCCCCGGCAAGCTGGAAGGCTCCACTCCCCATACGGAAGCGATGTAGGCACGGTCCGCTTCATTCTCAATGGATCGGTAGCCCGGAAGCTGGTCTGCCTTCTGGCCATGCTCCCGTCCTCCCTGGCCATTGCCCTGGCCGGTAACGGCCCCGTAGCCGCAGCCTTCCCTCCCGATTTTGCCGGTTGCAAGCACCAGATTGAGGAAATGACGAACCGCCAGATGGCCATCCGTTTGCTGTTCAACGCCCCTGGCTGTCAGCACCATGCCCGTCTCTGCCATGCCAAAAGCGCGGGCAGCTTCCCGGATCATCCCCGGCTCCACCCCGCATCTTGCTGCAGCCACATCCACATCAACCTTCGCCATGTATGCGAGCAGATCGTCATAACCATTCGTTCGGCTGCGAATGAACGCTTCGTCAATCAGCCCCTCCTCCATCACGACTTTCAGCAGAGCGTTCGCAAGCGATAGATCCGTTCCCGGACGGATCTGCAGATGCAGATCCGCCGCTGCTGCGGTCGCCGTTCTCCTCGGATCGATGACAATCAGCTGTGCACCTGCCTCCTTCGCCTCGTTAAAATAAGGCATCAGGGTGGGCTGACACTCGGCAATGTTGGTGCCCGCCAGAATAATGCACTTCGCCAGTGGAATATCCGCCAGCCGGAAGGTTAACCCCCGGTCCATGCCGAATGTTTTGACACCGGCAGACGCAGCAGCCGACATGCAGAAGCGGCCGTTATAATCGATATAGCGGGTGCCGAGCGCCACTCTGGCGAATTTCCCCAGCAAGTATGCCGTTTCATTGGTGAGTGAACCGCCGCCGTACACGCCCAGCGCATCCGGACCGTGCAGCGCGGAGGCCTCCTGAAAACGGCCGGCGATTTCCGCAATCGCCTCATCCCAGGTGCAAGGCACAAGGTCCCCGTCTCTGCGGATGAGCGGATGCTGCAAGCGTTCCGAGTGCAGCGCATGCTGGTGGGCGTTCATTCCCTTCACACAGGCTCGCCCCTGGGTGGCTGCGTTCGGCACGCCCTCCACACTGAACGCTGCCCGCCGCTGACCGGCAATGCTTTCGGAAACCTCCTCCACCGATATTTTGCACTGTACGCTGCAGAATGGGCACTGTGTAGCCGCTTCGGGCCGTGTGCCTGCATAGGCAAATGTTTGTCTCTGTTTCACTCTCCACACCTCTTCCTATCATTGATGGAGTTTCCTATATGACACATGTTTGAATCGTAGTCAGTGAATCATCCAAGCACCTTCGCCTCATAACGATGGCCTGACGCCAGGTTCGCATCATACCGCTTGCTGTTTCCGATCAGCTTGTCGGCAAGCTCTTGCTGCAGGCATGCATCCAGCACATGTTCCCGGATCGGTACGATGCCTTCGCGATCCACCCATTGCCACAGCGGCTCGCCAAACCGGCTCTTCTGGCGATACCACTGCAGACAAGCCGAGGCGAGCCGCACCGCCTCCCCCGCCTCTTCTGCCAATCCGACAAGCTGGGCTTCTCGTACAGGATGCTGCGCATGTCCGCCCAGATACACCTCCCAGCCAGCGGGAGAAGCTGCGATGCCGATCCCCTGCACGAGGACGCTGACGGCGCCATGCGTGCTCTCCGCTATGCCCGCCGTCACCGGATAGGGCAATGACAGATTCGCCCAGTCCCTCATCAGCTGTTCCTCGATCCAGCGCATCCCCCTTTCAACATCGGCGTCCGTCCGCTCCGCGGGGTCCCCGGTCCGAATGTGCACACCGCGATAACTCGTATCCTCGGGTGCCGAGTCGGAAGCGCCAACAGACTGAACGGTCTCCGGATTCCCTATACGATCCACAGCAGCCAGTTCAGCATAATAGCGCACAGCCGGACGGCATATGCCGCAGCCAGCAGGATTCGCAAACCCCAACGCTCCCATCAGGTCGGATATGGAAGCCGGTGCCTGCAGCATCGCTTCGTCAATAGCTTGACGCAAGGCCGCATGGCTCAGGTCTGTGCAGCGGCATACAGCTTTAGCTGACGAGCGGTCTGCAGTGTTCGACCTCGACTTCTGGCTCCGTTGTCGTTGTCCCCCTGCCTTCGCCAGCTTCACTAGCGCTGCGACCGCTGGTGCGCAGCCTCCGCAAGAGCCGGAAGCCTTCGTGCTCGCTTTCACCTCGGCGACCGTCTCAAGTCCGTCAGACAGAATGGCCTGCATAATGATCCCTTTGCTGACCCCGTTGCAGGAGCAGACTGTCTCATGTTCCGGCAGAGCATCTGCTGCAGCCTCGGCTGCGGTCATCCCTCCCGCCTCCTCCCGGATCAGCTCGGATACAGGGGCTGCACGCTTCACCAATCCCAGAAGAGATGGGCCTTCCGATGGATCACCGAACAGAATAGCCCCTGCCACTATGCCATGCCGCATCGTGACCTTCTTATACGTCCCGTCAATCATGTTATAGGATTGCATGGCCGTATCGATATTCTCCCCGCCAATTTCACCGACAGAGAAGACGTCTACCCCGGACACTTTCAATTGAGAATACGGAATAGACCCGGTATAAGGCGGCGTATCCATCCCGCACAGCACCCGGGCCAGCACCTTGCCTTGTTCATACAGCGGAGCAACCAGCCCGTAGCTGATTCCGCGATGCTCGGCGCACTCGCCCACCGCATAGACATCGGGGACATTCGTTCGCATATAATCATCCACAACTATAGCCCGCCGGGTATGAATGCCGCTTCTCATCGCAAGCTCGATATTCGGCCGGATTCCGACTGCCATCACAACCATATCCGCATCGAGGATTGCGCCGTCGGAGAAACGAAGTCCCTTGACCTTCGCTCTTCCTGTAATTCGGGTGGTCTCCCGGGACAGATGAAATCGCATCCCCTGTTCCTCAAGCTGCTTCTGCAGCATACGGGCCGACATCGCATCCAATTGACGATTCATTATATAAGGAGCGTTATGAATGACATCGACCTCGAGGTTCAGATTCAGCAAGCCGCGAGCCGCCTCCAGCCCCAGCAAACCTCCGCCGATGACAGCCGCTTTGGAACTGGTGTTGGACAATTCCTTCATCTTGACGCAGTCATCCACCGTTCGAAATGTCAGAACGCCTGCTTTATCCGTCCCGGATATCGGCGGGATGAAGGGTGTCGAACCGCTTGCCACAATAAGTGCATCATAACTCTCCTTCATCCCGGAGACGGTCTCTATATAGCGGGATTGTGTATGGATAAAGGATACCGTCTCACCAGCGTGAAGCCGGATTCCGTGCTGGTCGTACCAGGACCAGTCATTCAGAACAATGTCCTGAAAAGCATGCTGCCCCTCGAGAACTTTGGATAACAGGATACGGTTATAATTGGGGCGCGGCTCGGCACCAAACACGATGATTTCATACCGTTCAGGCGCAAGCTTCACGATTTCCTCGATGCACCGGACCCCTGCCATACCATTGCCAACTACAATCAACTTCTTTCTCTTGTTCATGCGGCCGCCTCCACCCTGTGTTAATTCGATGTCAGAAAATATAAAAGCCCTTTTCCGTTCGTTCAGGAAAAGGGCGCCGTTGCCTCAAAGCCGATACACCATTGTATCCGACTCTCACATATCATTTAACTTATATGAATTCAGTATAGCTCAAGATTTATATATGTCAATAATTCTAACACATAATCCCTTTATTTTATTCAAAATTTTATTTTTCGAAATTTTATGTAATATATATTGACATTCAATAATGATAATATCTATAATGTGAATCAAAATCACAACGCTGTGATCAGCGAGTGCGGCAGCACAATGAAGTGCCCCGCATAACGGCAATGAGGCCGCAAAACGTTCTTTTCATTGGACGTTTTGCGGCCTTTTCTGCCTGGAGAGAAGCCTATAAAAATGATCGTAAACAAAGAATTTCATTGGATGAGGAGTGACGAGAAGTGGAGAAGAAGGGATTTTGGCAAAGCGGGCACAAGCCCACACTGTTTGGTGCGTTTCTGTATTTTGACATCAGTTTTATGATTTGGAGCATGCTCGGTCCGCTGGCGGTTGTCATTGCAGCCGATTACCCGATGGACCCGGTGCAAAAAGCCAATCTGGTAGCACTGCCGGTATTGGGAGGCTCCATACTCAGACTGGTGCTGGGCGTTCTCGCCGACCGGATCGGCCCCAAGCTGACCGCCCAGATCGGCATGCTGATAACGCTGGTTCCACTGCTGCTTGGCTGGCTGTGGGTCAGCTCGCTGGATCAACTGTATGTTGTTGCTATGCTGCTTGGCGTCGCAGGCGCTTCATTCGCAGCTGCACTTCCCCTCGCTGGGCAGTGGTATCCGAAAGAGCATCAAGGCCTCGCGATGGGCATTGCAGGGGCTGGCAACAGCGGTACGGTGCTGGCCACCTTGTTTGCCAACCGGCTGGCCCAGCATTTTGGCAGCTGGGAAGTCGTTTTCGGTCTGGCTATCATTCCAGTCACGCTGGTGTTCATCTATTTCAGCCTGTTCGCCCGCAACAGCCCGAATCGGCCTGCGCCGAAGAAAATGTCCGAGTATGCCAACGTTCTGAAGCAGCGTGATACGTGGGTGTTCTGCGCCATGTACTGCGTCACCTTCGGCGGTTTTGTCGGACTTGCCAACTACTTGACCATCTTCTTCAACACCCAATATGGGCTTACCCCTGTACAGGCAGCGGATATTACAACCATCTGCGTCATTGCCGGCAGCTTCTTCCGTCCGGTGGGTGGATTTCTCGCTGACCGGATTGGCGGATCGCGCATGCTGATGATGCTGTATTCCGGTGCCGCCATCATGCTGCTTGGCGTCTCCTTCCTGCCGCCGCTCCTGCTGGTTGTCATTATGCTGTTCCTCGGCATGATGTGCCTGGGGGCTGGCAACGGCTCGGTATTCCAGCTCGTTCCCCAGCGTTTCGGAGCCGAGATCGGGCTGGTGACCGGCATCGTCGGCGCAGCCGGCGGTTTGGGCGGTTACGCGCTGCCGCTCATTCTCGGACGCCTGTATCAGGCTACGAACTCCTATACGCCAGGCTTTATCATTTTGGCGATCATTGCTGCCGGTTCGCTGGCACTGACCCTTATTATGCAGATAAAATGGCGCAGAAGCTGGTCCAGCCAGCTTCAGACCGGAGCACAAACCAGCTCCGTCAAGATCTGAGTTCCGGACGGACGGTCAAATACACCGACCAAGCGATAATGACAACAAGGTCGACAGCAGCGCTCTTGATGTGCGCATGCTCTCGACCTTGTTTTTATACTAGATGACTCGCTATGACTCGCTGCTTATGGTGATGCCCTTCTAGCCCTCACTCCCGGCCGCTTCCCGTATAAAACGTCCAATTCGCCGGGCAGCTTCACGCAGCTTCTCCTCGTCCTGGACGAGCGCAATGCGCACATAGCCTTCACCCTCGGAGCCAAAGGCATCCCCCGGAATGACTGCGACGCCTGCGCTGAGGAGAAGCTCACGAGCAAAACGCCGGGATGTCCAGGCGTCCGCCCCCGTCCTCAATGTATCCGGGATCCTGGCCCATACAAACATCGTTGCTTTCGGTTTATGCACATGCCAGCCTTCAGCTGCAAGGGCCTCAACCAGCACGTCTCGCCGATGCTCATACAGTGTCCCTGCATACAGCGCGTCGCCAGTGGACGACATCGCCTGCTGAATTGCCGTAACCGCAGCCTTCTGAACCGGCATGAACACACCGAAATCGATGTTGTTCTTCAAATCCCGTAAAGCTCCGACCGCCTCCTCATTCCCGACCAGAAATGCGATCCGGCAGCCTGCCATGTTAAAGCTCTTCGAAAACGAATGAAATTCCACGGCGATGTCATCCGCTCCCGGCACCTGCAATATGCTGATCGGACGATAACCGTCAAAGCCCATTTCGGAATAGGCCAGATCATGCACAATAAGAACATTCCATTTCCTCGCAAGTGCGACCAGCTTCTCAAAAAAATCCAAATCGGCCGATACCGCAATCGGGTTGCCGGGAAAATTGAGCAAGATAAACGAAGCCTCTGCCCACACCTCATCCGGTATGCTGTCCAGATCCGGGAGAAAATCGTTCTCCTCCTTCAGCGGAAGATACCACGGCTTCACTCCGGCAATCGCCAATGCTCCCGCATAGATCGGGTAGCCCGGATTCGGCACGATCGCCACATCCCCGGGGTTGCACACAGCTTGAACCAAATGCGCCAATCCGTCCTGTGAACCCATCAGCGCTAGCGTCTGGGTTGCAGGATTTACCTTGACTCCGAATCGGTGCTCCATCCAGGCGACAACATGCTGCCGGAACTCCTCACTTCCCCGCGTCCCCGGGTAGCGGTATTGATCCTCCTTCAGCACTTCGCCTGCAAGGGCCTCCCGGATGGCCAAGGACGGCCCCTGATCCGGACTGCCGATGCTGAGGTCAATTAAATCCATGCCGGCTTGTACCGACTCCGCTCTCCATTGGGCGACCTCAGCAAATATGGAAGAGCCGACATGCGATAACTTGTCTGCCCGCCATGTGCGTTTGATTCTGTTTTGCTCCACGATGCCCCACCCACTTTTTTTCTTTACATTATACATGAATTTCGCCTCTTGCCGCCTCACAGAATCCCAGGATCATACCTGCGATTGGATCATGAGGCAGCCCCCTTCAAAGTTAGGTCTTGACCTGTAAACCTTTTCAACCTGTAAAATCAACTATACCTTATAGAGATCAGGAGTAGAGACCATGTCGAGAAAAATCGAAAACCTGCTTGTGTTTGCCTTCACCTTTGCCGCCTTCATTCTGGGCACCACCGAGTATGTCATAGTGGGCCTGCTGCAGGACATCAGCACCAGCTTGAACGTTTCGCTGGCTGCAAGCGGAATACTTGTGTCCGGATTTGCTATCGCTTATGCGATGGGCACGCCGTTTGTTGTTGCCTGGCTCGGTCACATCCCGAGACATATGACCATCGCCGCCGCATATGCCGCCGTGCTGATCTTAACGGCTGTGACATCGATGGCCGCTTCTTTCCCCGTAATGTTAACGCTTCGTATCAGTACAGCCATACTTTGCGGACTGACACTTTCCCTCGCCATTGCGATGCTGAGTGAATTTATGAGCGCCGCAAGAAGAGCCGCAGCCGTTGCCTGGGTGATCGGCGGCTTCTCGATCGCCAACGTCCTCGGCGTACCGCTTGGCACGCTCATCGGACGTGCCACAAGCTGGCAAGCCTCCTTCCTGTGGACCGCGATTGTCGGCATCATCCCGCTCATCATTATGATGGCCATCATGCCCAAGAGCTTGACCCGAAGTGTCGTTCCGGTCGCCCAGCAGCTCGCGCTGTTTAAAAACCGACGCATTGTGCTCGCCTTTATGATACCGGTGCTGGGCGTAGGATCGGTGTTCATCATCTATACATATATCACTCCATTTCTCGAGGATGTGCTCGGCTTTCCTCAGCAATGGACCAGCTCCCTGCTGCTCGTATACGGAGCGCTTACGATCTTCAGCAACTGGCTTGGCGCCAAAGTCGCCCAAGGGAATTCCCGCGTCAAGCTCAAAATCATCTTCTTGATCCAGACCGCTCTAATGGCAGCACTGGCGCTTACCGTCCAGCTGTCATGGACAGCTCTCGTACTGCTGATGCTTGTGGCCTGCTTCTCCTATGCCATCAGCGCGGCGGCGCAGCTGTATCTGATTGACTTGTCCGACAATGCAGCGCCGGGTTCCAAAGACTTTGCCGCCTCGCTCATGCCCGTCGCTTCCAACCTCGGCATTGCCGGTGGTTCCTTTCTCGGCAGCTTTGTCATCGATATCGTAGGCGTCGCCTATCTGCCATGGGCCGGAGCGCTGTTCGCCGCTGGCGCTTTTGCGGTCACCGCCCGCTGTTACCAGCTGGATCAGCTGGAGGCGAAGCACAGCATGCAGCCGGCCCAGTCCGCATAACGCTCGCTCGCCTGGCTGGCTGAGGGCTTGACAGCCCGGCTTAGCTCCGCGACACCTGCAAACAACCAGCTGTTGAACGAACAAGGACTCCACATTCCCTGATGAAGCTTGATTCCGGTGTACCGGATTAAGCTTTAGGGAGGTGGAGTCCTTATTATGCTGGCGCCGCCTATGCTGTAAGGCGGCGCCGTTTACAGTAGATTCAATTATTCAACCCGGCTAGGCATTGGGGTAAACAGCAGGTTGATCGGCAGATTGCTGCCAGGCGCAGCCGTCAGCAAAATTTCTACCTTCTGCTCGAAGTTGCCTGTTCTGTGCAGCACCGCCTGCTCGGTTGGCGATACCTGTCCGAGCGAATAGATCGGTACGATCTTGCCGTTGACCATTGCGTAACCGGAGTATTTGCCGCCACGCGGATTGAAGGAGATCAGTACGTTCGGAGCCACGCGGTCCAGTGTAATTTTGTACAGAACACCGAAGTTCCCCGTATTATGCGTAATGTCTCCCACCATCGGGTCGACGCCCACGAGGTTAGGATCATCTGCATTATCTCCGAGAGCGAGCCGTTCCGGCTGACGCCCGATAAGGTCGGCGTAGCGGATGACACGGGTCGAATCCTCGTAGGTACCACGGTTATGGACGCCGTCACGGTCCAGGATAGGCAGCTGATCAAGCACCTCCAGCGGATCGGCCTGGTCATCAATCATAATGACATCGAATTGAACCGGCAAATCACTGTACATATCCGAGTAAAGGGAAATGACATGCCCCTGTCTCATCCGGATCGCGCTCAGCTCGGTCATAACCAGCTTCTGTTCACCCGGCTCAAGTGTAACCGAGGACTGCTTCGATCCATCCAGCATGGACTGGAAGTAATTCTGCACCGAGCGTTTGCCCGCTGCTGTCGCAATCGGAGATGGACCGGCAAATCCAAGGTAGTCAGTTCGCAGTGTGACCGGCGCATTGTTAATGTTGGTCGCCACAACATACATCTTCACATCTTTATTCACGTTGTTGACATGGTGGATCATAAACCGCATATCCCCGGAAGCCGTCTCGCGGTATACAATGCCTTCGCTGTTCACCGTCTCCGGACTGTTGCTCCGGATCAGCGTGCTAGGCTCATCATAGAAGCTGTAGTTCAATTTGTCTCTGCTCATCACATTGCCAATGAAGGTGTATTTCTCGCCTTCCGGGATGAACAGCATATTAAAGTTTTCCTCGCTGTACAATGTTTCCGACGTAATGTTCACCGTATGCTCATAAGTGGTGCTCAGCCCGCCTCTGTCCGTCACGGTCAGCTTGATCGTCTGAGGCCCTGGCGTGAAATAGGCATAAGCACGATTTTCCCATTTGTAAGTAAGCAGCTCTTTCGGATCACGGTCATCATAGCTGAAGTCCGTAATCGTAATCAGCTCACCCATCTTGTACTCCGGCTTGTCGGTCTCGAAGCGAGCTACCGGCGGCTGGTTCGGCTGAATGACATTCAGTGTTACACTGTACGGGGCGCTCCATGCGCCGCTCGAATCCTGTACCGAATAAGTAACCACATATTGTCCCGGCGCGTTGAAGACATCCTGTCTTCCTTCCCAGCGCTCATTGATGATGGTGCCTTCCGCAGCCTTGGACTCCGTTATGTACACCACCGGTTCACCGACAAATATCTCCTTCGGCTCCACCGTGAATTTGGCGACCGGTTTAGCCTGCAAATTCATGATGACACGCTTGCCTTGATTATCCACCTTGTATGGAATTTCAAGCGCCTGCATAATGGCTGTTAGCGGTACCATGAACGTATTGTTCGTCTGGTATGAAGTGCCTTTCATCGTCTTAGCCACACCGTTTACCAAGTACTGGTCGCTGTCGGTTTTGAAGCGAAGCTCCGTACCGTCTTTTTGGATGAGGGTTTCCTTCGTCTTCTGATCGTAGCTGACCTTAAAGCCAACACGGTCTACAAGCGCCCGGATCGGAACATAAGAGACGCCCTTCTTGACCTGCATCGGCTGCGGCGCGTGATAGGTCGTTCCCCCGTGAACCATTTTTGTACTGTTAAAATAAAGAATGAGTTCGTTAGGATTTCCGGCTGTCTCGGATGTGGCAGGTTTCTCTGTCGTCTGATTTCCCTCGCCGTCCGGGTTGCCTGCGCTAGCGGAATCCGCTCCCCCCTGGTTCTCTGTTCCAGGCTGATTCTCTTCCCCTTCGCCTTCAACTACTTCAGATGCAACAGCTTGATCCGTTGTCGCATCGGTCTGACCGCCCTGCGGCTGTTCTTCGGTTGTTTGTACACCTGAGGATGGATTCGCCTGCGTCGTCACCTCAGCGCCGGATACGGCTTCCTGTGATGCTGGCGTATTGCTTGACTCCGCGCTAACCGGCAGAGTCCCAGCTACTTGAGAGATAATAAGTACGGTTAGCAAAGCAGCTGTCTTCAATTTCATGCTTAAACTCCTTCTGATTCCGATTTTTATAACTCCAATAATGCCATACTATTAGACGTAATTTATGGTAAATAGTTTCTATAATTCGCCAAAATATTTTGAACTTTTTAGGCCTTTCGGCATTCTACCGCTCTTCCCCCCTTTATTCATGTGTAATCACATTCGCAAAAAAGGCAAGAAAAAAGGGGCTGTCCAATAAGTCCCTAAAGTAAAAAGGTTGGACGAGAAGAGAACCATTTCTCCGTCCAACCTTTTTACGTCCCTGCGTTTGAAAGAATGTAGCGAGGCGAATGCCTGCTACTTTCAGTAGATTGTGGGCCAAGGCCACAATCCCAAACTCTGTATGAACTTTTTCTAGACCCCGCAAGGAAAATCTGCGGAACGACCGATTGCCCTTGATGTGACCGAATACACTCTCAACCTCGACTTTACGTCGAGCATAGATCGCGGATTTCTCGTCATCCTCAAGGGCTGTTTTTGCCTTTGCCTTTAATTCTTCCCATACCGTGTTCCAGTGTACTTGACGATTTCCCTTTGCTTTCGTACATGCTGCCTTTAATGGGCAATCGCTACAATCCTCACATTCGTAAATCTTAAAGCTTTGCTCTAGGCCGGAGCGTGTCTTCTTCGTCTGGTACTTCTTAAACGAAACGTATCGACCATTCGGGCAAATAAAGCGATCGTCTAACTCTTCATACGTCCAATTGCTTGCATGCTTCATGTTCTTTTTGTAGCGTCTGGTTTGTTCGTGCATATAGCTGCCATATGGAATAAGAAAATCAAATCGCGTCTCTTTTTCTTCGCCTAACGCGTACAAATAGTTTTCCTCACTACCATAACCAGCGTCAGCAATCACGGTTTTAGGCATGGGTAAAGAAGACGCAGCAAGTTGCTCCATATGCGGAATGAAGCAGCGTGTGTCCGTTGGTCGTTGGTGAAGACTATAAAACAAAATAAATTGGTTTTCCGTTGCCATCTGTACATTGTAACCTGGTTTAAGTTGACCATTTTTCATGTGATCTTCTTTCATTCGCATAAACGTAGCGTCTGGATCGGTCTTGGAGTAGCTATTGCGATCACCAAAGCAAGCTTTCTGCTGATCATACTTGGCCAGACGTGGAAGAAAGTCTTGACGAATCTTTTTCAGAGGCTGTTTCCAGGCACTACGCTCTTTTCGTAAGGCTTTTCTCGCTTCACTGTCATTGGTTTGAGCGATCTGTTCAGTTAAGCGCTCTACTTGTTCTTCTAGAATAACAGCTGTTTCTTCAAGCTGTACAGGAAGCTCATCTGGATCGGTAGCTACCATTTCACTAGCTTCTTGCTGCGTGAGCGTATGAATATGCGCAAGGGTTGCCTGCACCTTTTCTTTGAGTTTCTCTTCAAAGCGTAACGTAGATTTTTTCCACACAAAAGAATACTTGTTGGCATTAGCTTCAATCTTTGTGCCATCCAAGAAGTAGTTCTCCATGGTAATAAAATTGTCGTTGATGAGCTTTTTAATCATCGTTTGAAAGAGCTCATCCATAAGGCTCTTCATTCGCACACCACGGAAGTCATTCAGGGTGCGGAAGTCCGGCTGTTGCATCGCAGCTAGCCACATCGCCGGTAGGTTTTCTTGTAATAGTTTTTCAATGCCACGGCAGGAATAGACTTTTTGAGAGTAGCCATAAAGAATCACTTTGAGCATCATTTTAGGATGGTAGGAACTACGGCCACCGCCAACATAATGAGCAAACAACAGCTCGTCAGGAATAGATTCAATCATTTCATCAATGATACGAGCGACATGGTGGGAAGGGATTAGTGATTCTAGATCCAAGATCATATGCATCTGCTTGTTATCATAAGCTTTAAAAGCAGGTGTGAGCTTTCGTTTAGAATCTATGTTTCCTTCTATATTTTCTAGAGGAAATGTGAGTTGCATGTTATAATGTTTAGTAGTAGTCATTTGATTACGCATAAAAACCGTCCCTTTCTGAAATGGTTGTGTGGTAACTTTCATTTTACAGGAAAAGACGGTTTTTTTGCGCATATTTTTAGCGTTTTACAAAAAAAGAGGCTGCCAGTAGTCAGGTTTCACTGACTTTCTGGACAGCCTCCCTTTACTTAGTTATAAATAGTCACACCACTCTTGACCAATACCGATGCTCGGCAATGGCTTCGATCAGCTCCTCCGCAAACAACGGGCTGTCCTGTTCAGCCGGAGCCACCACAACGCCGGGACTTGAAGGCTCAAGAAGCAGCTCCGCGCCCTCGGCCATCGCACCGATCGGCTTGTAATGCTGGAACGCTTCTTTGACAAAGTCCAGCGATTTCGGATTAGCCAGCAGTTCATCGACGCTTTGTCTGCCGCCGGCTACAAGAACGGCGTCGAACAGAACGGAGTCCGAGTTCAACATCGAACGCTGCACCTCCAGCTGGCTTCCGGCCTCACCGGATATGACGCCCAGTTTGGTGCTCACGATTTCGGCGATGATGCCAGACTGCTCAAGCTGCTCGAGCACGCCCGTCAGCGCTTCGCTGAAGCCGTTGTCCGCCAGAACGGCAACCTTGCGGGATCGCGGACTCTTCACTGTATTCATCATGCTGAGCGCCGGAGAGGACAATGCGGAAGCCGCGCCCTGGCCGCCAGGGGAAACCGTTCCGATCCCTTCGGAGATCCGGGAAGCCAGCTCCTTATCCACGTTCGCGAACATGTCAACGACCCGCTGGCGGATGTCCTTGCTCTTCACCTTTCCAAGTTCGAACTGGAAAGCGGACACAATATGCTCTCTCTCCACCTCCGACATGCTGTTCCAGAACATGGATGCCTGGCTGTAATGATCCTTGAAGCTGTCGCTTCGCTCCCGGATTTTGCGTCCGTCCACCTTTTCCGTATAGTGCGCGTAACCGCCTTCTTCTTCAGGCACCGGGGACGGCGAATTGCCGGCCAGCCCGTTCTTGTGATAGCTGACCTGCCCCGGATTGATGGTCATCCGGTGCATACCGTCACGCTGGTTGTTGTGCACGGGCGCGACCGGGCGGTTGATCGGAATCTCGTGGAAGTTCGGCCCGCCAAGACGCGAGAGCTGTGTATCCGTATACGAGAACAGCCTCCCCTGAAGGAGCGGGTCATTCGTAAAGTCAATCCCGGGCACCACATGACCCGGATGAAAAGCAATCTGTTCTGTCTCGGCAAAGAAGTTGTCGGTATTGCGGTTCAGCGTCAGCTTGCCGATGATCCGCACAGGCACGATTTCTTCCGGCCACAGCTTGGTCGGGTCCAGAATATCAAAATCAAAGGTAAATTCATCTTCTTCCGGAATGAGCTGAACCCCCAGCTCGTACTCCGGATAGTTTCCGGATTCGATGGCGTCCCACAGATCCCGCCGATGGTAGTCCGGGTCCTTGCCGGCCAGCTTCTGCACTTCATCCCAGACATGCGCGTGCATGCCGAGCACCGGCTTCCAGTGAAACTTGACAAAATGCGCCCGTCCCTCGTCGTTGACGAAACGGAATGTATGCACACCAAAGCCCTCCATCATGCGGAAGCTTCGCGGGAGTGAGCGGTCAGACATTTTCCACATCATCATATGTGCACTCTCGGTGTTGTTCGAGACAAAATCCCAGAAGGTATCGTGGGCCGACTGCGCCTGCGGAATCTCGTTATGCGGCTCAGGCTTCACGGCATGCACCAAGTCCGGAAATTTCATCGCATCCTGAATGAAGAAGACCGGCATATTGTTTCCAACCAGATCATAGTTGCCGGCTTCGGTATAAAATTTAACGGCAAATCCCCGGACGTCCCGGACGGTATCGGCCGATCCCCTTGAGCCTGCAACAGTTGAGAAGCGAACGAAGACCGGCGTCGTTTGTTCAGGATCCTGGAGAAATTGTGCCTTCGTATAAGCTTTCATCGACTCATATACCTGAAAATAACCGTGAGCCCCGAATCCGCGTGCATGGACGATCCTCTCCGGAATCCGCTCATGGTCAAAATGGGTCATTTTCTCCCGAAAATGAAAATCCTCCATCAGGGTGGGGCCGCGCACGCCGGCTTTCAGTGAATGCTCATCCTCCGATACCGGCACGCCCTGGTTGGTCGTCATCGGCTTGCCGTCATTGGATACGGTGAATTGCTCAAGCTGCTTCTCCTTGCTTGTTTGCTGCCTGTTGTTGCGAGATTGCTGTTCCTTCATTGTCCAAACCTCCCGATTCGCAGTTGTTGGTACTTCAAGCACGGTAAGATGGGCAACAAGTGACCTGTCAATTCGCCCCCTTATTACCCGTCAGGCCATAATGCGAATCTAGGTTCACGATTCTTTCACAATAAAACTCGCGCTCTTCCGAAATACAAAAAAAACCGCCTCGCGGCGGCGTTCCCCCTCGCAAAGCGGCTTACAATACGTTGACCCTCTGCTGTAACCCTCTCCTGTTACGGGCTTACGGTACGCTATCATTACGCAAAGGTATAGAAGGTGTCTGAGCGAAGCCCCAGACGAAGCGTTTCCAGCGAGATCGGGTCCGAGAACGGAATGTTGGCCAGATTCACGTCAGATCCGACTAGCTGGATGAAACAAGTCTGCATGCGCTTGTTCGGCGCTTCGAATATGATCCGGTCCAGACTGATGCCTGACTCGACGATATCGTTGATGATATCAAGCCGCATCTCGCCTGTGCTATGGCATATGCCGCTCGTTCCGCTCTCCCTCGCTTCGGTAATGACCTTGTAAGCCCCGGCATCCAGATCTTCCAGAATCGATTCAATCCATTCGGATGAAGTCAACGTCTCGGACACCTCGTCATCTTTATGTCCTACCTCGCTCATAATGAGAAAATCATCACTGAACTGTTTAATGTACTTCGCCTTTTCCCGGTTGGAAATCGGCAGGGTGCCGTTGGAGATTTCAATGTAGGTCGCTTTGCATCGCAGGCAGAAATCCCGGTAATCTTCCAGCTTCCGTTGGCTTAAGTATTTCTCGAACAACGTTCCGCCGAAGAAAAATTCAACCTGGTGATCCCGAAGGATGGCAATCTTCTGTTCCAGCTGCGGTGTGACCAGCGATGTACCCCAGCCGAACTTGATAAAATCGATGTATGCTGCGGCGCTTTCCAGAGTATCGCGAAAGAACTGGAGCGGAACTCCGTTGTCAATCAGCACCGTCAAGCCCGATTGCCTTGGTTTGGACTGCCTCTCTGGCAGATGTAGCCCGGTATTCCTCATGCTTGTAGCCTCTCAATCGTTGGAATATGGTTGTCGAGACTCACGTTCATCACAAAATCCGAATTCAGTTCCTGGACACAATAGCCGATATCAGCTTCATCAAACTCTGGACGTTTCGGGTCATAAAACTTCTTCGCCGCTTCCGAAGCCCTGATCCTTGCGATGGTCTGCGCTGCCGTTTGCTCATTCGTGCCCTCGATTATGCCTTTCATGTAAAACGCACATGCGAGATCATCATCACCGGTCGGATGTGAAGCCACGATAACGACAGAAGGATCGTCTCGCCTTGTCATGCACTGCTGCCTGACATACCTCGCCGTAGTTCGTGCGTTGGAGAAGCCTGTAACCAGAACCTGCTTCGCATGCAGCGCCTGGAGCGTAGCCTGGACGCCGTTCGTTGTTTTCTGGATGAGATACTTCCCCGCCACATCGCTGTGATCCAATCGCTTCGGGGAGTTATCCAGATCAAAGCCCGGAATCGGAAGGCCCCCGACTTCCCCTGCCAGTAAATAATCCGGATGCTCCTGCTTATAACGGAACGCCTGCTCCAGCGACGGCGCCAGCAAGATCCCTTTCACTCCGTTCAGAAAAGCATAATGGGCCACCGTAAACGCCCGGATGACATCGATGACCACATGAATATCCGAGGACCCCGGCACGCGGCTGCTCCCTTGTATGATGCTGACCGCCATGGCTCCCTCCTTGACCAAGACTTGTGCCTAACGCATTGCTTTCTTTAGGGCTGTGAGTTCACTCCCAGTATATTCGCCTAGTTCAAATCGGTTCGGGGAAAAGTGATGCCACCCTTCATCTCCTCCGCAATCGCAATTAGCCGGCGCAGCCCTTCCTCCATTTCAGCCTCGCTGATATAGGAGTAACTCAGCCGAATCCAGGACTTCATTTCACCGAGCGGATCGCAGATTTCTCCCGGGACAAACGCCACCGATTGCTCCAGACAGCGTTCGAGCAGCAGGTCAACCGGCACCTCCTCCGGCAGGTTAATCCACAGGTTCAGACCGCCACCCGGACTTGCCCAGCGAAAGCCGGTCCCCGCCAAAATACGCTCCATCCGAGCCTTGCGCAGCTCCAGCGCAATCCGAAGCTTTGCCACATGCTCCTGCAGCCTGGCCGAGAAGAAATAATGCTGGAAGATCTTCTGTGTGAGCAGCGGCGTGCCGTTATCCGCCAGTGCCTTCACCGCTATAATCGAATCCATCAGCGCCGGCCTCGCAGCCAGCAGCGAAATTCTCAGTCCCGGAGCTACAAACTTGCTGAAGCTGCAAATGTAGATCGCATACCCCTCCGTATCATAATAAAAAAGCGGCGGCGGTGGCGGATCCTCAAAGTAAATGTCGCGGTACACATCATCCTCCACCAATATGCACTTATAGCGTTCCGCCAGCTCCAGCAGCTGCTTTCGCTGCGACGCCGGGACCGTGTATCCCGTTGGATTCTGAAATGTCGGGTTCATGTAGAACAGCTGCGGCTTTTCCGTACGCATCAAATATTCGATCCGATCCAGATCATAGCCCTCCGGCGTAATTTCCACGGGAAGCAGACGGACGTTCTGCCTGAGAAACACATCGATGGCCGGGCTGTAGGTCGGTCGCTCGATCAGCACCCGGTCCCCAGCCTGGACAAGCGAGCGCGAGATCAGATCAATCGCTTGCTGCGATCCTGTCGTGACGAGCAGTTCATCCGCTGATAGAGACAGGCCGTACTTTGCCCTAAAATATCTGCTCATTTCCTCACGAAGCTCCTCGTCGCCGGATACGGAAGAATAGGTGGACAGCACTTTGGGATGCAGGTCGAACACTTCCTTCACATGCCCGGATAAAAAGGCGTTCGGCAGCAGCGACGGATCGATGAGCGCTTCGGACATTTTGTACGCGACCTTCTTGCGATGAATTTCGAACAACCGGCTTCGCGGGGCGCGCACAGGCTTGGCCTGATATTCCCAGGGCGGATCGTCCAGAAACCTTGAACCGGGTCTGGGAGCAGGCTCGCTCGATACATAATAGCCTGATTTATAACGGGCCTGAACAATCCCCTCCTCAGCAAGACGCTGGTACGCCTTGTGTACTGTCAGCCGGTTCACCTGCATGCGCTCCGCCATTGCACGAACGGATGGCAGCTTCTCGTATCTCTTCCATTCGCCGCTTTGGATGCCCAAGATCACCTCATCATATACAGATTGATGCAGCGTTCCCCTTGGCCTGCCCGAACCCGGCTCCAAATAACTCATTTCTCCATCCCCTCTCCGTCCTTCGCAATCTGTTCTACTCTCCACCATCTGTTCTATTCATAATCCATTATAGTATACAAAAAAGGAGGAGAGCCATACATGATTCTGTTGAACTACATACTGATGTGCGCCATATTCAGCACCACCTTCCTGGCGATCAAGGTCGGTGTTGAGGCAGGCCTGCCTCCATTCTTCGCGGCAGGGTTTCGCTTCTTCACCGCAGGCCTTCTGATCATGCTGTGGATGATCGTCACCAAAAAAATCCGCCCTTCCCTGCTGCTTCGCAAGGATTGGATCCTTATCGGTCTGACCAGCACCTTCGCTACCTTTGCAACCTTGTACTGGGCCGAGCAATACGTAGATTCCGGGGTGGCCGCCGTCCTATCGGCAACGGGACCGATGATGATCCTGATGCTGCAGACGACCATCGCAAGAAAGTCGGCCAAACGAAGCGAGTACTGGGGAGCGGCCATCGGATTTGCCGGGGTATGCGTGCTCATTATGCCGAAGATGGTGCTGGAGCAAGACACGCTGTGGATACTCAGCTGTGTCGTTATTTTGATCGGAGAGCTCGGCTATTGCATCGGCAGTCTGTTGACCCGAAAGCTTACGGTTACCTATACCGACATCTCCCCGATTGCGATAAATTCAATGCAGATGATTTACGGCGGTTTGGCCTTGTTCGTACTGTCAGTCTTTACCGAGCGGATCCATATCGACGCGGTGCTCACCTGGCCCGGAGCAGGATCCATGTTATATCTGACCCTGATCGGCTCCATGGTCGGCCACAGCCTGTATGCCTGGCTGCTGAAAGCAACGAATGCCTTTTTCCCGTCGACCTGGCTTTTCATATCCCCGATGGTTGCGGTCGGACTCGGGTTTCTGTTCTATAACGAGGCCATCACACTGTACTCCCTCCTCGGCAGTATCCTGATTGTGATCGGGATTGTCGTGATGAACCTGGGCGAGCTTACCAGACGCTTCGGCAACCGGGGCCTGCATACGACAGCCTGATCGTCACGGGCACAGCACAACTAAAAAACCGGCGGTATTCCTCAAGCTGCTACTCGCTTCAAGGAATCCTGCCGGTTCTGCTGTATGTCTATTCTGTTATGAACGCGTATATTAAACAGTCTTACTCGTCTACCTTCGCACGGTAGGCTTCCGCTGTCAGAAGACCCGCCAGCGCTTCTTCCAGATCGCCGTCTACTTCAATCTCGAACATCCAGCCGCCTTCATACGGCTCGTCGTTGACCAGCTCAGGCTTATCCTCCAGCCCATCATTGACTTTCGTGACGGTGCCGGATACCGGACAATACAGCTCGGATACCGTTTTAACCGATTCGATCGTTCCGACGCTATCGCCCGCTTCTACCGCAGCTCCAATCTCCGGCAGCTCTACAAACACGATGTCGCCCAGTTGGTTCTGCGCGTGATCGGTAATGCCGACACGCACCACATTTCCTTCTACCTTCAGCGCCCATTCATGGTCCTCGCTGTACACCAGTTGCTCTCTGATTTCACTCATTTTTGGTCTCCTCTTTTCGAATTGGAATGTTCTCTTATGCATTTTAAATGAAAAAAAGGACATGGAAAGGCCTGCGGCCTGTTCTCTGTCCTTGATACCTGAGAGTTTCCCGAATCTCCGGTATCCTCCGGACATTCGTTTCCCCTTGGGTGGCTTCCGCGCTCTCCAGAGCTGCGTCGGATGACGGTACTTTTACCTGAGAGATTGTTCGTTATGCCGGCAAGACAATAACGGCTTGCTCCTTCGGTGCCGCAGACGACATCACCTGCCTGCAGTCTCTCCCGTCCATCGTCATTCGCTTATTCGGTTGGTCGCTATATCTCCCACAGAATAAAACAGGGACGAGTCGATGTCAATATTTCTTACAAAAAATAAAATTTAAAGCGCTTTTGGGCGAAATAATGGTTGACACTTTACCAAATCGGACGTTTATAATAATCACAGGAGCTTTTTGATATGAACAATTACATAGCGGATGATGGTAGCGGGAGAGATTACCGACAGCTCGACAGGTAGCGCCGAAGGAGTAAGCCGATGTATCGGTGAATCTCTCAGGCAAAAGGACCTTTACCGGACGCATCTCTGGAGAGAATCCTAATTAAAAAGGATCACCCAAGGGGAAACTCACACGATCATTACATGATATTGACATGGCGGTGGGGTAACTCTCAGGTACAAAGGACAGAGCAGAGGAACACGATGGGCATGCGGCAATTTTGCTGCACAGCTTCATTTTCCTTCTGCCTGTCCTTTTTTGCTGTTTCGCAGTTCCGTGTTTTACATTTCATACCACATGATGAGGTGAGAAGATGAGTTCATTAGCGCGCACACCGCTGTACCCGTTATACTCGGAATTCCCTTCCGTCCGCTGTATTGATTTTGGCGGGTGGGAGCTTCCAGTCCAATTCTCGGGCATCGTTCGCGAGCATGAAGCCGTACGTGGACAGGCAGGCCTGTTCGACGTTTCCCATATGGGAGAATTTCTGGTTACCGGTCAGGATGCGGAATCCTTCATTCAGCGGATGACCACCAATGACGTGACCCGCTTGTCTCCGGGCCAAGCGCAATACACACTGATGTGCTATGAGCATGGCGGCACGGTAGACGATCTGATCGTATACAAGCTGGCGCAAGACCGCTACATGCTTGTCGTGAATGCCTCCAACATTGACAAGGACCTCGAGTGGCTGACCGGGCATGTGTCCGGAGATGTTCTGCTGGAGAACATTTCATCCGAGACTGCTTTGATCGCCCTGCAAGGACCGGCATCGGATGCCGTAATGGCTAAAGCGGTCAAAGATCCCCTCCCTTCGCTTTCCCCATTCCATTTTATCGAGCGCGCCGAAGTGTGCGGTTGTGCCGTGCTTCTCTCACGCACCGGCTATACCGGCGAAGACGGCTACGAAATCTACTGCTCGGCAGACGATGCACCGGCGATCTGGAAAGGACTGCTCGCGGCTGGCGAAGCCGACGGACTCATTCCTGCCGGACTTGGCGCACGCGACACGCTCCGTTTCGAAGCAAGACTTCCGCTGTACGGGCAGGAACTGTCGGAAAGCATCTCCCCACTGGAAGCCGGCCTCGGATTCTTCGTGAAGCTGGACGCCGGGGAGTTTATTGGCCGTGACGCGCTGCTGAAGCAGAAGAACGAAGGCATCCCGCGCAAGCTTGTCGGGATTGAAATGATCGACCGCGGCATTCCCCGCACGCATTACGCGGTATACGACGGCGATGGCTCGCTCATCGGCGAGGTGACCAGCGGCACGCAGTCCCCGACCTTGAAACGCAACCTCGGCCTTGCGCTGATCGACGCGGAGCATGCGGCCATCGGCACAGAGGTGTGGGTTGAAATCCGCGGAAAGCGGCTGAAGGCCAATGTTGTAAAAACCCCATTCTATAAAAAAGGAGCTGCGAAATCATGAAGCATCGTTACCTGCCAATGACCGATCAGGATCAGGCTGAAATGCTGGCTGCTGTCGGTGCAGAAACTATAGAGGACCTGTTCGCCGACATTCCCGAGGCGATTCGTTACCAAGGAGTGCTGCCGATGTCATCCCGACTCGGCGAGTACGAGCTGCTCAAGCACATGCGTGCGCTGGCTGACAAAAATGCCGATTTCGACCGCTACACCAGCTTTCTTGGTGCCGGGCTGTACGACCATCACATCCCTGTCGTGCTGAATCATGTCATTTCCCGCTCGGAATTTTATACCGCTTATACCCCTTATCAGCCGGAGATCAGCCAAGGCGAGCTGCAGGCGATCTTCGAATTCCAATCGTATATTTGTGAACTGACCGGCATGAAGGTAGCCAATGCGAGCATGTATGACGGGTCCACTGCTCTTGCGGAAGCGGCAGCGCTGGCGAGCGGCGCGACGAAACGCAAGCGGATTGTCATCTCACGCGCCGTGCACCCGGAAGCCAGAGAGATTGTGCTGACTTCTGCTCACGGCCTCGGCTTGGACGTCATCGAAGTCGGCTTCAAGGACGGGGTAACCGATCAGGAGGCGCTGGCTGCAGCCATCACGGAGGATACGGCAGCCGTGCTGATTCAGTCGCCGAACTTCTTCGGCTGCATTGAGGATGTAAGAGCCATCGAGCCGCTTGTTCATGACAAAAAAGCGATGCTCGTGCTCAGCGTGAACCCGCTCTCCCTCGGACTCTTGGAGTCTCCCGGCGAGCTTGGCGCCGACATCGTCGTCGGCGATGCTCAGCCGCTTGGCATTCCGGCTTCCCTCGGCGGTCCTACCTGCGGTTTCTTCGCAGTATCCGAGCCGCTGATGCGCCGAATTCCAGGCCGGATCGTTGGCCAGACGGTCGATAGCGAAGGCAAGCGCGGCTTCGTGCTGACGCTGCAGGCGCGCGAACAGCATATCCGCCGGGAGAAGGCAACGTCCAACATCTGCTCGAACCAGGCGCTGCTTGCGCTGTGTGCTTCCGTATATATGTCGACGCTCGGCAAGGCGGGCATGCAAGAGGCGGCGCTGCTGAACATTCGCAAATCCCACTATGCAGCTGAGCGGGTTGCCAGCGGCTCTCTGTCGCTTGCGTTCGCATCCCCGTTCTTCAATGAATTTGCGGTCAAGCTGCCTGCGGGAACTGACATGAAGCAGCTGAATGCCAAGCTGCTGGAGCGTGGGTTCATCGGCGGCTACGACCTAGGAGCGGTATATCCGGAACTTGAGAACTGCATGCTTATCGCCGTCACCGAGCGGCGGACGAAGGAAGAGATCGACCACTTTATCAGCGAACTGGAGGCGATGGTATGAAACCGGAAAAAGCGTTGATTTTCGAACTGAGCAAGCCTGGACGCACCGCCTATTCCCTGCCGGAATGCGATGTGCCGGAGAAAGAGACATCGGAGCTGATTCCTGCCCATCTGCTTCGCCAGAAGCCGGCCGAGCTGCCTGAGGTGTACGAGGTGGATGTCATTCGCCACTACACCGAGCTGTCCAGACGCAACTTCGGGATTGATAACGGCTTCTATCCGCTCGGCTCCTGCACGATGAAATACAATCCGAAAATTAATGAGGATGTCGCCCGTTTTGCCGGATTTGCCAAAATCCATCCGTATCAGCCGGAAGAGAGCATTCAGGGAGCGCTTGAGCTGCTGTACACGCTCCAGAACGATCTGGCTGCGCTGACAGGCATGGATCAGGTAACGCTGCAGCCGGCTGCAGGCGCTCATGGCGAATGGACCGGCCTCATGCTGATCCGCGCCTACCATGAAGCGCGAGGCGAGCACCGCACCAAGGTGATTGTACCGGACTCCTCGCACGGTACGAACCCGGCCAGCGCCACCGTTGCCGGTTACGATACGGTCACCATCAAATCTAACGAACGCGGAATGGTCGATCTGGATGCGCTCCGGGCCGCTGTCGGCAGCGATACGGCAGCGCTTATGCTGACCAACCCGAGCACGCTTGGCCTGTTCGAGGAGCAGATCGTTGAAATCGCCGAGATCGTTCACGAAGCGGGCGGGCTGCTCTATTACGACGGCGCCAACTCTAATGCGATTATGGGCATCACCCGCCCTGGCGACATGGGATTTGACGTGGTGCATCTGAATCTGCACAAAACGATGAGCACGCCGCATGGCGGAGGCGGGCCTGGTGCTGGGCCTGTGGGCGTCAAAAGCAAGCTGATTCCGTTTCTGCCGAAACCGATCGTCTCGAAGCGCGAGGACGGCACCTTCTACTGGGATTATGACAGGCCGCAATCGATCGGCCGCGTGAAAGCATATTACGGCAACTTCGGCATCCTTGTTCGCGCATATACCTACATCCGCACCTATGGTCCGGAAGGGCTGCGCCGCGTATCGGAGCTGGCTGTGCTGAACGCAAACTACATGATGCACCGCCTGGCCCCTTATTATGAGGTAGCTTATCCGGGACTGTGCAAACATGAATTCGTCCTGTCCGGCAGAAAGCTGAAGCAGTACGGTGTCCGTACGCTGGATGTTGCCAAGCGCCTGCTGGATTTCGGATATCATCCGCCAACGATCTACTTCCCGCTTAACGTTGAGGAATGCATTATGATCGAGCCGACCGAAACGGAAAGCAAGGAAACGCTGGATGGCTTTATCGACACGATGATTCAAATCGCCAAGGAAGCGGAGACGACACCGGAAGTGGTCATCAACGCGCCGCATACGACGGTCGTCAAGCGTCTTGACGAAACGACCGCAGCCCGCAAGCCGGTGCTGAACTGCACCTGCGGTTAATCCAAGAGAAGCTCTTGCCCGGTCCAAAGGGCAAGAGCTTTTTTTTCGCATTGCCTTATTTTCGCACAGCAGCCTTCCCGGGCCGAAAGCGGTGAGCATTGTGATATAATAAATCCAAATGTTATGGGCAATGAACCCAGAGAGGAGAACGATGTGAATACTTCAGAGATTCTAGCTATCCTGGCCCTCCTGGTCTCCGTTTTGCTGCTGTTAAGGGTCGTCACACTGCAAGCCAAGGTGAATGAATTAAGAGATGATCTGGACCGGATCTCAAGAAAGGTCAACTTCCCGACCGCGTCCGGATATAAAGCTGCCGCTCCCTCTCCTTCCCCTTCACCTGTATCTTCCCACTTGCCAACGGAACAGCAGCTGTATGTAGACGAGCGCGTGCGGCAGCTTCTGAACCAAGGAAAGAAGATCCAGGCCATTAAAGAGGTACGGGACCAGCTCAAGCTGTCTTTAAAGGATGGAAAAGATTATGTGGAAGCAATTGAACGCCAAAATGGATAAGAAAGCCGGGTGATCTGCAAATGATCCATACCAGTGAGCAATGTGATGTAGCCGCCTATTTGAACCGCATCGGTTACGAGGGTCCGCTCGAGCCGACCTTGGAAGTACTCAAGGAACTGCAGCGCCTCCATGTCCATGCCGTCCCATATGAGAATCTGGATATATTGGCAGGCATTCCGCTCTCCCTGTCGGTGCCTGAGCTGTACCACAAAATCGTCACCGCCAGGCGCGGCGGATACTGCTTCGAGCTGAACGCCCTGTTCGGCTGGCTGCTGGAGCAGGCCGGCTATGAAGTGACGAATTACTTCGGGCGCTTCTGGAAGGACGAACCTGTCACGCCAGCCAAGCGCCGGCATCATATTCTGCATGTGGTCATCGATGGCAAACGCTACATCACGGATGTTGGCGTCGGCGGGGCCGGACCGCGAGAGCCGCTGGAGCTGATTGAGGATGCTCCGCAGACCCAGGGGGATGAGTGCTACCAATTAAGCAAATCTGCCGCCTATGGATGGATGCTGTACGAGCAAAAGGGCGAGGGCTGGAACCCGGTCTTTTCCTTTACCGAGGAGCCTAATTTGCCCGAGGATTTCCTGACAACGTCCTATTGGTGCGAGCATGCGCCGGACTCCCCCTTCAACAAAACAGCCAGAGTATCGATCCGAACCGCGGAAGGCCGAAACACCATCGATGACCGCGAGTTTCGCATCTACACCAAGCAAGGGGTACATGTCTTCCGTCCGGCCAGCAAGCAGGAATACACCGAGGCACTGGCACGTTATTTCGGCATTCGGCTGACCGGCGAGCTGCCTTGGCTGGAATAGGGAGGAAATTCTTCCTGCCGCCGGAACGCCCCTCGCGCATCAGCCATCATCGTTATATACGTTATGTAACACAGCAACAAACCGGGTCTCCGCTGGCGGATTCCCGGTTTCTTCTTGTTTAATATTCGATTTTGCCCGTGGATGTGGTCCATGCCTGGAAAGGAAGCAGCCGTTCATCCATGTGCAGCTGCTGCATCGGAATCGAGCGTTTCTCCATCGGCAAAGCGATTTCATCGTATATAAACTTATCGTCAAAGCCGATATTGGCTGCGTCCTGCTGGGTGCATGCATAATATACGGCATCCGGCCGGGACCAGTAGATCGCTCCGATACACATCGGGCACGGCTCACAGCTGGTATAGATCGTACATCCCTCCAGCTGATACTGGTTCAGATGCTGGCAGGCTTCGCGGATCGCCTGCACCTCGGCGTGCGCGGTCGGGTCATTTCGCGTAGTGACCAGATTCCGGCCTCTCCCGATAATTTCTCCGTCCTTTACAACGATCGCGCCAAACGGGCCGCCTTCGGTGTTCAGCACATTATGATGCGCCTCCCGGATAGCTACACTCATCCAGTATTCATGATTTTTCTCCGTCATCAGCAACAAGCCCCCTTCGGATTTTGCTGGCGTCCTGATTATATTCAAGGACCCTTCATAATATAAATGTCTATTTATTATATATGATTTCAAGGCGCCATGACCTCCGGTTCTTGTATCCAGAAGTTGCTGCCTTGATCTTGGCCGCTTGGAATTATCTTAATTTCCTATATTCACCTTATACTGGTTATCATGTACGATGAAGTTAAAGCAAAGCTGCAAGCAGATGATTCGTAGAGGGGTGTGAACCATGATGGAGCAGAAGATTGCCGTGATGATCGTTCATGGTTTGGGAAGGCAGAAGGAAAATTATGCAGAACGACTCATCCGTAAATTAAGCGAAGCGTTTGCCGAGGCTTCCGGACTTTCTACCGACCAGCTTGCCATTGAAGCCGTTCACTGGGCTCATGTGTTTGCGGAGCGAGAAGAACAGTTATTCCGGGATATCGTCTCATCCTACCGTCTGCGGTACCGCTGGCTGCGCCGCATTGTCATCCACTACTTGGCAGATGCGGTTGCTTACCAGCCGGTAGAGGGTGACGCACAGAACTATGAAGAGGTTCACAGCACACTTAGCGCCGCCCTGCACCGGTTGTCGCTGGCAGCCGGTCCGACTGCACCGCTATGCGTCATTTCCCACAGCCTCGGCACGGTGATTGCCAGCAATTTCTTCTATGATTTACAGTTCTCTTCCCGCGGGAAACGTCTGGTCATCAACCCGGAGGCGCCGATTGAGAAGGGGGAAACCCTCGCTTTCTTCTATTCCCTCGGCACGACGCTGCCTTTATGGAGCTTGCGCTACCGGGATTTCGACCAGCCGATCCGCGTTCCTTCCGATCACCTGAAGCTGCATCATCGCAGGCTCGAAGGCGAGTGGATCAATTTCTATGATAAAGACGATATATTAGGCTATCCGCTTCAAGGGGTGGACCCTGCCTATAAAGAAACAGTGCGCAAGGACGTGGAAGTCAATGCCGGCCATTGGCTGACAAGCTGGAATCCGCTGTCCCACAGAGGCTACTTCTCCAACCCGACCATTATCCGCCACATCTCCTCGACGCTGGCAGCGGCATGGAACAAGGTGAATTACAAACGTTAAGCTAAGCCTTGGAACAGCACGATAAGATGACCAGCTTGGTTGAATGCTCTTCAGCCTGGATTCATATCACAAAAAAAAGGAGGCCAAGGCCTCCCCTGCTGGATCATGATTTCATTTCATTCCAGGATATTACGTCTTCCAGCGGAAGTCTCACCGTAGGACGGGCTGGCGATGCTGCCTTTCCGACCGCAATCAGCATGACGCTGCGATAATGTTCTGGAATATTGAATTCTTCAACAAATTGCTCCTTGTTGTAGCCGCCCATCGGCACCGTATCGTAACCTCTTGCCTTCGCCGACAGCATCAGCTGCATCGAAGCCAGACCTGCATCCACATCGATGATGCTGTTCTTGACCTCATCACTCATGTTGGCATACCCATTGCTCGCGACCTGAATAAAACGCTCCTTGATCTCTTCGGTCATAAAGCCGGCTTCAAAGGACATGTTGTAGATCTTTTCCCCTTGTTCATACCATCTCAAGTCCCCGAGAACTGCAATGACAGCCGAAGCATCCAGCACTTGCTGCTGGTTGTTCGCAATCGGGTGCAGCTTCTCCTTCAACGCCTGATCGTCGATGACAAGAAAACGCCAAGGCTGCAAATTGCTGGAGGACGGAGCAAGTGTTGCGTCCTTCAGAATCTCCTCCATTTCCTCTCTTGAAATCTTCACCGATGGATCATAATGGCGAACCGAGTGACGCTCGCGAACAACGGTATGAAAATCTTGAATGGCCAGCATGGACATCATCTTTCCCTCCTGCATACTTATATTTTCTATAGTCTGAAATTCCATGAAGTTAACTGTGGTGATTCATGCACAGTATAAGGCAGGCAAGAGCGATTGTCAATCCTCTTGCTGGTCCGATTTCGTTTTTTCCGCAATATCGGCAATGGTACGGGCGCTCAGCACCTGCAGCATGCTCTCTTCCAAGTCGGATATCACATCCGAGAACGCACATTTGATTCGCTCTCCAAAGTGATGCTCTCCTGCTGCATCCAGCATGCCGGCACTGATGTGGCTGTGAATGTGCAGCGCGTTATAAACATCGGCCAGCGAGATGCTGTCGGCGCTTCGGATCAGGCGGTAGCCGCCGTCTCGGCCTTCCCTGGATTCAATGATATTCTCCTGGGCAAGCGCCTTGAGAATACGCCGGAGAACCGTCGGCTCAGACTGCAAATAAAGCGCCAGGTCGCCGCTTGAGCATTTTCCGGCATGCTTCTCAAGCGCGACCAGTGCTTGCAGCGCCAGGCTGAAGTTTTTATAACTGGATTGACAGGACGCCGCCGATTTGCCGACCGCTCCATCCTTTCCGATGTTCATGTAACCGCCCCCTTGCTTGCTCTTCCGTATTGTAACGCAAACGTCCGGAAAGCTTCAAGCATGGAAACGCGGATCCTCATTAGTGAACGGGAGTGAATCTCCAGCGTCTCCCTGTAGAACCTGTAGAATGGGATCCACGCCAACGCTTATCAGCCTCGCGGCTGGCCCATGAATTCTGAAATTTTCACTTTTCTTCCTGTTCTCGCACTCTCAAGTGCTCCAAGTACCATCGCCATGCTGTAAATGTTGTCGCTGCCGTCCGTTTCCGGCTTCGTGCCAGCCTCCAGGGAAGCAAACATATTTTCCAGACAGCCATGGTGCCCGGTCTTGCTCATCTCCGGGATGATGCCCTGCACCCGTTCCAGCTTGCGCGAAAACTGACCCGCACCCTCTTGATCTGCCACCACTTCTGCATACACCTCATCAAAGCCGTTCCAGATCGCCGTTCCCTTCGACCCGGTGACGCGCCAGGCCGCTTCCCAGGATGTCTGCGCTCCCTCAGCGCACCAAGAACCCCGGTAGTTGAAGACGGTGCCGTCCGACATCTCAAAAATACATACGGCCATCGCATTGCCTGCATACCAGGAGCCCGGAGGGTTAAATTCCTGGCAGTACACCGTTTCCGGATTCGCCCCACTCAGAAAGCGGGCTTGATCGAAGGTATGGATCGCCATATCGAGCAAGAGCGGACTCTCCATCGCTTCCCGGAACCCGCCAAAATGTGGGCCCAGGAAAAAGTCGGCGCCTATAAAGCCCGGCTGCCCGATCGCCCCGCTCTGGATCAAGTCCTTGTAAGCGCGGATGCGCGGATCAAAGCGGCGGTTCTGCATCACCGCATGGGTTCTGCCCTGGCGGCTTGCCAGTTCCACGATCTCCAGGCATTGATCCATCGACTCGGCCAGCGGCTTTTCGCTGAATACATGACAGCCGTGAGATAATGCAGCCCGGCTAATATGGTAATGGCTTGCAGGCACCGTAATATCAAATACGATGTCCGGGCTGGTGGAAGCAAGCGCTTCCTCTATATTCGAAAATACAGGGCAGCTCAGGCCATGCCTTTCCGCCATCGCCCGGGCTGTCGCTTCATACAAGTCCACAAGTCCGATAATGTGCGCATCTTCTCTTTCTTTTACGTACTCCACCCACAGGTTAGACATGCTTCCGCAACCTGCAATCAGAATGCTGTAACGTTTCCCCATCTGCCTCGCTCCTTATCATACGAATGTATGCTCATCCCGAGTGGTTGCGCCTCACGGCCCACTCTTCACTTTGGGTTGATATCTCTCCGATATTGTCTTACTGTAGGAAGTAAGCAACTTCATTATAATTGCAGTTTCACCGTATTTCTCTACCCAACCTTGTCATTTACCACTCAAATCTTGCGCTTGAGAAAGAGGTGTTGAGATTGTCCAATCCGAAAGAGCTTCATGAGAATACAAGGCTGGATTATAAAGCCTACCCCTTTCAGCTATTCCGCAACGAGGTACACCAGGCAGCCGCCAAAGACTGCGTGCTCTACCTCCACTGGCATGAGCATGCCGAGATCATCCTGATGCGGGAAGGCCGGGCTGTGTTTCATATCGATAGCGCTCCACATACGCTGATAGCCGGAGAGATTCTGATGATTCCGGGAGGGAGCCTGCATGTCGGCTACGCGCTGGATGAAGGGGCTGTCCGCTTCGACTGTGTCGTGCTGAATCCGTCGTTGTTCAATGATTATATGCATGATCCGGTTCATGCCCAGTATGTTGCCCCGTTTCTGGAGGGGCGCGTGCGTTTCCCCGCCAAGCCAGCGGATATTGACCCGGCCTGCCGCGATGCTTACGCGCTCGTTCACGAGGTGATTGAGGAGCTTGCTCATCGGCCTCCGGCTTTCCAGCTCATTGCCAAGTCCAAGCTGCATGCTTTTTTTGCCTTGATGGCGCGCACATTCCTCCCCGACCAGCTGGCCGGCAAAGCAGAGGAAGCGTATTTTCCCGGACGTGAGCTGTTCAAGCAGCTGATCCGCCGGATCGAAGCGCGGCCATGCGACCGCATGTCGGTGGAAGAAGCTGCCGCTCAGGTCGGATTAAGCCCTTTTCATTTCTGCAAAATGTTCAAGCGGCTTACCGGTCGCACGTATGTGGATTATGTAAATCTGCTGCGAATGAATGAGGCGCAGCGCTTGCTTCGCGAGCAGCGCTGGACCATTACCGAAATCGCCAGCCATGTAGGCTGCGGCAACCCGAATTACTTTACCAAGCTGTACAAGCAATACAAAGGGATGACCCCCTCTCAGGCCCGTTCCGAAGCGGCCCGGAACGGTCGCTGAACATCCCGGTTCCGGTTAGAGTCCTCGTCCAATTTCGCATCTCATCTGGTGAGCGGAGCCCTTCCATTTGAACGATGGAATGGAGAAGCTAAGTACAGATTACGTGGGAAGATGATCGAAGTGACTGATATCGTCTTCCCTTTTCTATTATGAATTTTTCATATAATGATATATTCATATTCATATATATGACGATACTGCAGCTCTTTTATGCTAATGTGGCCGTCAGGCGGCGCCTTAGCTCGAACAGAGGGTTCCTTCATCCTCAGTCTTCGCGTCTCGTCTACCACCATGCAAAAAAACCTTGGAGCCCTCCAATGAAGGGAATCCAAGGTTTGTGATTATTCTCAGCAAATCGCTCTCCTCAGGCCTGGATGGGAATCGGCTGCGCTTTTGATTTCGCTTCGAGCTTTCGGATGCTCATGTAATACGCGATGCCCAGCGGGATACAGGCCCCGAGCCAGGCCAGCGGATTGGCGAGACACGCGCCCAGAAACCCAATCTGCTCGGTCAGGAAAATCGCGGCGACCACCCGCATTACCAGCTCCATAATCCCGGCTACGGTCGGAACAAAGCTCTGTCCAAGCCCCTGAAGGGTGAACCGGTAAATGAACAGCAAGGACAGAATCAGATACGTACTGCCATTGGATACGAAGTACAGCCAAGTCAGCGACAGAATCTCCTCCTCGCCGCTGCCAACGAACAGCGTCGCTGCCCCGTTGCCAAAGAGAATGAGCACCAAACCAATCACGATGCTGAATACGCCGGAGAGGATAATACATTGTCTAACCCCGAGACGAATCCGATTAATATTTCCCGCCCCGTAGTTCTGCGCCGTATAGGTGGCCATCGTCACCCCGAAAGAGTTCATCGGCATGACAGCCAGCATATCAATCTTCTGCGCCGCCGTATACGCAGCAACCGAAGCGGCGCCGAGACCGTTAAGCGTAATCTGTAAAATGATGGCCCCAATCGCAATGATGGAAGCTTGGAAGCCCATAGGCAGGCCGATGTTCATATGCTCGCGCAGACTTTTCCAGCCCGGCTTCCAATTCGCATTTTTAAACTGCAGCAACGGCACCTTTTTCTGAATATAGATCAGACACATGAAGCTGGCCAGCAGCTGAGCAAGCACAGTCGCAAGCCCAGCCCCGGCTACTCCCATGCGAAATACCAGAATAAACACCAGATCCAGCACGATGTTAACGACACTGGCAAAGATCAAAATATAGAGCGGCGTGCGGCTGTCGCCCAGCCCCCGAAGCAAATTGGACAACAGGTTGAACAGCACTGCCGCACCGAGTCCGAAGTTGATGACAATCAGGTAATCGTATGCATCATCCAAAATTTCCGCCGGCGTGTTCATCATGACCAGCACAGGCTTGGTAAAAATGACGCTAAGCACGGTCAGCACCACCGTAAAGACGAGGCTGATCAATGCGCTTGCGCCTACGCTTTTTCGGATGCCTTCAATATCTCCCGCACCAAATCGCTGGGCAGTAACGATGGACAGCCCCGCCGTCATCCCCATGACAAAACCGAGCACAAAAAACATAATGCTGCCCGTCGAGCCTACAGCCGCCAAAGCATTAACCCCGATCGTCCTTCCGACAATAAAGGTATCGGCCATGTTGTAGAACTGCTGAAACAAGTTTCCGATCAGGAGCGGCAGTGTAAAAGCAATGATCAGTTTGACCGGGCTCCCTTGGGTTAAGTCTCTCATCCGATTTCTCCTATTATGTTATTCTCTAGTGCTTGCGGTCTCTATTTACTGCTATATTATCATGAACCGTTGGATGATCAACATAAATTTTTGTTCGATTTCGCACCGAGGGCCGGAAGCCTCGTTCACAACCCCTGAGACTTCCGGCCCTACCGGATGTTTATGCCTGCTCCACTACAAGACCCGCCAGTGCCTGAGCGGCCCGCTCACGCGCTTGCTCGGTCGTCTCGCCTGTCGATAAGGCCACCGCGACCCGGCGGCCCACCTTCGTTACAGGCTTGCCAAAAATTCGCACCTGCGTGCCGGGAACGGCCAGCGCCTTGTCCACGCCACAAATCGCATAATTATCCAGCTCCTCCGGCGCCTTCAGCGGCCGGCTCGCACCTGGCGCCACGAGTTCAATCTCCGGAACCGGAAAGCCGAGAATCGCGCGAACATGCAGCGCAAATTCGGACAGATTCTGACTTGCCAGTGTCACCAGGCCCGTATCGTGCGGACGCGGAGACACTTCGCTGAAGTAGACCTTATCTTCGGCCAGAAACAGCTCAACGCCAAACAAGCCGTACCCGCCCAGCTCATCGGTAATCGCTCTTGCGATCGATTTTGCTTCTTCGAGCTGTCGTTCGCTCATCGGATGAGGCTGCCATGATTCGATGTAGTCCCCGTTTTCCTGGATATGACCTATCGGCGGACAGAAGCTGGTTCCGCTCACGGAACGGACGGTCAGCAATGTAATTTCCGACTGAAACCGAATGAATTCCTCAATGATGACACGCCCGTTCTGAACCCGGCCGCCTTCCATTGCAATTTCCCAGCATGTCCGGATATCCTTCTCGCTCCGGCAGACGCTTTGTCCTTTGCCCGAAGAGCTCATCAGCGGTTTGATAACACACGGATAGCCCATTTCACGAACGGCCTGCTCAAACTCAGCGTACGTATCGGCAAAGCGATACCCTGCCGTAGGCAGCCCCAGCTGCTCCGCCGCCAGACGGCGTATCCCTTCACGGTCCATCGTCAGCTTGGCCGCTCGCGCAGTCGGGATGACGCGGAAGCCTTCCTCCTCCAGCTTCACCAGCTCGGATGTGGCCAACGCTTCGATCTCGGGCACGATCAGATCGGGCTGCTCGCGTTCAATAACCTCCCTCAGCTTCCCGGCATCCAGCATGTCAATCACCACATGACGATGAGCTACCTGCATCGCCGGCGCACCTTCGTAACGGTCGACCGCGATCGTCTCCACACCCAATCTTTGGGCTTCAATCAACACTTCTTTGCCAAGCTCGCCAGAGCCTAGCAGCAGCAGTTTCTTCGTTTTGAACATAAGGTTGCAGCTCTCCTTCTACTATGTAGTTTCCGCTTGTTATCATGGTTAAAGAACAAAAAAAGGCAAGGGTACCCAATGTCCCTTACCTTGCCCAGGCGTACGGCTGCTCTAACCGGATGTGCTCCCTCATGGTTCCCCATGCTTCGCCAGTTACACATCGAGCTTGTCATTTGTCAGCAACATCATACTGAATATTTCATGAAATTGCAATGATTGCGAAAATTTTGCCGCCAGCCATGATCGCTTATATAATGGGGGAAGCGGAATCGTTGCCTGCAGGCTTAGCACCATTATCCCGTTTGATCAGGGGCATCCCTGAACTAAGGGAGAATAACTCCGCTAAGAGGCTGGAGAGCCACCATGCACTTATTAAGCACTCAGGTGGTCTTGATCCTAAATTTAATTCAACTTATAGATCTTTAAGGGAGGCGTACGATCCATGACTGCAACCATCGACGATTTTATGAAGCTGGATATCCGCATTGGCACAATAGTAACCGCCCAATTCTTTACCGAGGCCATCAAGCCGGCCATCAAGCTGACCATCGACTTCGGCGAGCTTGGCATCAAGCAATCCTCAGCGCAGATTACCCGCAGATATGACCCGGAAGAGCTGATCGGACGTCAGGTCGCCGCTGTGGTGAACCTGCCGCCAAGACGAATTGCCGGCTACAAGTCCGAAGTGCTTGTACTCGGTGGCGTTCCCGAGGAAGGCGATGTCGTTCTGCTCGCTCCCGACACCGCTGTTCCAAACGGCACACCCATCGCTTAATCCAGCAGATAGGCGGCGCCTAATCCTTAGGTAGGTGCAGGATCATTCTGACGATTGATGTGGACCCGGGCCGGTTGTCTCCCGCACAACGAGGCCGGCTGGGAGCACGATGCGGCGCTCGCTTAATGGCTCCCCGTCGATTTGATTCAGGAGCATGCGGACCGCCGCATGCCCCTTCTCAATAATGTTCTGCGACACCGTTGTGAGTGACGGTGACGTATATTCTGACATGAACAGATTATCAAAGCCGATCACCGAATACTCGCCTGGCACACTTTTATTTTTTTCCTTCAACCCTTTCAGAACCCCCATCGCACTGACATCCGAGAAGGAGAAGATCGCCGTCACATCAGGCAGCTCCACCAATTGGTCGGCCGCCTTATAGCCGCCTGCCAGCGAGGTCGGAAGCTTGATCATGAGTCTCGGATCATACGGGATACCAGCCTCTTCCAGCGCATCCCGGTAACCGAGCCAACGTTCATGCAGCACCCCGTAGTAGGCGATCCGCTCCATCGGAATATCTCCGATCAGCAGCGCAATGCGGCGATGACCCTGCTCGATCAGGTACGAGGTTGCACGGTAGCTGCCCTGCCGATCATCCAGATTCACCTGGTATAGTCCGCTATCCTTCAAATAGCTGTCGATGAAAACAGCTGGCACCCCGAGCCCCGTAACCCGCTGCACCGCCTGCGATCCCTCGTTCGTCCCGACGACAATCAATCCATCCAGCCTTCGCTCCTTCACAAACGAGAACGTCTCCGTCGCTTCGTCGATCCCGGTCAATATAATGTGGAAGCTGCGGTCCCGCGCTCCCTCCTCTACACCGGCAAGCAGATCCCAATAGAACGGATTATCCTGCAACCGCCCCGGCTTCATGGTCGGAACGACAACCCCGATCAGATCCGTTCTCTTTGTTTTCAGATTGCGTGCAGGCAAGTTCGGAGTATAACCGAGCTCATCAATCACTTTCCTGACCTTCTGTATCGTCTTCGTGGATACACGGCCTTTTCCGTTCACAACATTGGATACGGTAGCGATCGATACGCCCGCTTCCCTGGCCACATCCACAATGCTGACTTCTTGTTTCATTCAGACACCGCTCTCTGCATTAAACGTTTTACCATATTATAGCCCAATTCCGCCCAATCCGAAAATCAGCATCCGAACATCACTCATCCTCACTGCTCCTAAGCTGCTCGATACGTTCATCTATGCCGGACTTACAGTCACCAGCCTATATTTCCCGGGCCTCTAACAATTTGAAATGCCTGTCCGGGGTTGTGCACCGGCCCTGAACCGGTTCCGGAGATGACCACATTCGAGAACGTTCCCGAGCCGGTAACGGTGTCAAAATAGATGCCGTACGTCCCTGACCCGTCGATGGTGACTCGATCAAACGCAATATGCTGAATCCGCTGATTATAGCTGAGCTTCACGCCTTCGTACGTGCTGTCAAGGATATCGACCTGCTCAATCAAGATCGGAGCGGTAATGCTCTGGTTCTCGGCATAGATCCACAAACCGCCAAAGCTTGTATTCCAGTTCGGCTCATACCCGCCGGTGCGAAGCAAAGTATTGCGCTTGATTTCCGTCGTTCCGCTGAAGCTGACCGCGTTAAAGCGGGTGCTGACCGCAATCCCGGCTGATGCAGTGACGGTATCCGCTCCGAGGTTATCCCACACTTTATTGTCTTTGCCGCCATAGATCGCAAATGTATTGGCCAGCACCGGAATCTGAGCCGTGTTATAACGGAACAGGTTGTTCTCGTTCGGAACGCCATCCGACCACATGGCAAACGCATCATCACCGGTGTTGCGCACATGGAAATGACTGATCGTCGTATTTTTCACACCACCATGAAAATTGACGCCATCAGCCCATGTATTGCGCACGCGGCCGTCCACGATATACAGCCCATCCGTGCCGCCGTTGAGCCAGATGCCCACCTTCATATGCTCGATCCAAACGCCCTGGATCAGCGATCCGGAGGCGAAGCGTCCCTCAAGGCCGGCGTGATCCTCCGCGTCATTCCGGTAGAGAGCGTCTCCGTACAGAGACAGGTCCGCAATATAGACTTTGCCTCCTGTGCCGTAGAAGCCCCCTTTTCCACCGGTTCCCTGCAGCGTTGTATGCCACATGCCTGCTCCCCGGATGTGCACATTCGACACATTCACCCGGTCGTTCATCCGGAACGTGCCCGCGGGGATCCAGACGCCGCTCCCCGTCGCCTCGGCATGCTGAATCGCTGCCCGGATCGCTGCCGTGTCGTCGGTATGATCATTCGCCATCGCACCAAAGTCGGTAATGCTGACAAAATGGTCCGGTTTCGTATATGCGGGAGCTACCATCTCCAGATTGATCAGATCGATTGTGTAATAGTCGGCATGGTCTGCCGCGTCCTTCTGAAGTCGAACCGTTGCGCCTGCCGGGATCGGGTCAACCAGATAACGGCTCTCGTCATAAAAGTGATGTGCGCCTCCGTCGGCCGGATTATCGTTATACGGGTAGCTGCCGTACGTCCATGCATACCTGGAGCTCACATCCAATGTCTGACGCTTGACCCCGTTCACGTATAAGCTAAGCGTCGCGTCGATTCCGCCACCCTGCGGGGCATCCGGCATGCTGTAGCGGACAACCAGCGCATTGGCTGCCTCCGGCGCCGTCCACTCGACGTAATGACCGGTCGATGTCAGCTTGACCGCTTGCCGACCCGAGGATTCCGCCTCGACGGTCAAGTACGTGCGGGACGGCCCAATCGTCACGGCATTCGTAGTTCCCGTCTCCGCTTCCAGCTCCTGATAAGGAACCGTAGCTCCCCGCTCAGCCAGTGGCAAGCCGTCTGCAACCGTCAACGCATCCATTCTCACTCCGGCAGCTGAACGGTCAACAGCCTCATACGTGATCGTATTTAGCCCTTTGCGAAGCGGCAGCTGAGTGGCTGTTTCCGCCCAAGCTTCAGCACCGCCGGTGGAAGGAAGCTGCACCGAGCCCGCGTCAATGCCATTGACCTGGAGCTTCATGGATCCGGTTCCGGCCGTGCTTTTGGCATAACGCAGAACGACGTTCTTCTGTCCGGCAGATGACAGATTGACCGTGAATACTACCTTCGCTCCGGCAGCATCAAAATGTTCGAGCGCTCCTGACACGTAGGATACACCGCCGGTATGAAACTGCGCTTCCGCTTCATAGCGGTTCGGCGGGCCCGGGTTCGGCTCCGGTTCCGGTCCGGTGCCCGGCATGATGTCTCCGATCACGACATGATCCAGATTGACATTGCCCGAATCCTCTGCCGTGAACCGGTATTGCAGCGTATTGCTGCCGGACCGGAAGGCATACGTCTCCGTCACCGTCCTCCATTCGGACCAGGACGATGTCGGCGGCAGCGCTAGCTGCCCCATTTTCACCCCGTTCACATAAGGGCTTATCGTCATCGTCACACCTGTGCCGTTAGCATAACGAAGCGTGACCTCCCGTTCCCCGGCTGCAGATGCGTTCATGGTAAACGTGACGGCGGCTGTCCCTTTGTTATTGTCGGTGAACCCCGCAACAAACCCGCTTCCCGTATAACCGGGATGCTCGTTATCCACAAATGCCCCTCCGCTCAGCGCCGCCTGCTCCGCTTCCATCATCACGGCGGTCACGGTCGCAGCCGCCTCTCCGGAGGCCGACGGCCCCCAAAATGTCAATAGCATGCAGCAGGCCATAAACAGCGCAACCACACGTCGTGCCAGTCCTTCCAGTCTTCTCATGCTCATCCCTCCAACAATCATGATCAGCTGGTTTCCACTTCTTTCCTCATCCTGCCCAAAGCTCTATCTGTCCCATGTCACAAGGAGTATCGCCAACACGCGCATCCGGGCAGCAACACCGCACTACCCTTTAGTTCCGCCCTCGGCCAGACCTGTAATCAGATACCGCTGCAGGAACAAGAACACGACGGCAATCGGCACCGCAATCAGAATCGCCCCGGCCGAGAAACGGGTGAAATTGTTGGCAAACTTGTCGTTAATAAAGTTAAACAGGCCAAGCGCCAGCGTGAACTTCTCTGGACTTCGCAGAATGATGCGCGGCAGCAGAAAATCCATAAACGGCGCCATGAAGTTGAACAGCGCTACAACCGCCAGGATCGGCTTGGCCAAAGGCGTCAAGATTTGAAAGAAAATCCGGAAATGGCCGGCGCCATCAATTTTGGCCGATTCATCGAGATCCCTCGGAATCGTATCCAGATAGCCTTTGACAAGAAAGGCATTCATCGGAAGTCCGCCGCCAATATATATGATAACCAGTCCCCAAAGCGAATCGAGCAGCCCCACCACGTTCAGCAGCAAATAAATCGCCACCATTCCCATCAGCACCGGGAACATCTGAAGCAGCAGGAACGAATAAATGCCGTATTTACGCCCAATGAAGTCATACCGGGAGAAGGCGTAAGCGACAAACGAGACGATGATAACCGAAGCGGCGGATGTGACAGACGCCACGAGCAGCGTGTTTTTGTACCACAGCAAATAATCGCTCTGCGGATTCGTGAACAGCCATTCATAGTGCGTTGTTGACCACCGCTCCGGCACGAGACTGGAGCTGAACATGCTCGTTCCCGGATTTAGCGAGATGCTTAACGTCCACAGCAGCGGATACGAAATGACCACAAACATAATTAGCACGACCGCATAAATCAGCGTTAATTCCAATCGGTTCTTGAGCTTCCGGTTCATCAAAACATCTTCTCCTCTCGGAACGATCGGCTGCGGCTGAATTGGAAAAATGCAAAGATCGCAACGACCAGGCCCATAATGATGGAGATCGCGGCAGCCATTTTGTAGTTGTTGTTCTCGAAAGTGAGCTTATACACCCACGAGATCAGGATGTCCGTACCGCCTGCCGTCTGGTTTCGAACCGGAGGACCGCCCTCGTTAAACAGATAGATGATGTTGAAATTGTTGAAATTGCCCGCGTACTGCATGATGAGCAGCGGCGCGGTGGCGTACAGCACATGCGGCAGTGTAATATGGCGGAATTTGTTCCAACGGCTGCCGCCGTCCACGTCGGCCGCTTCGTACCAGTCATTGGAGATGCTCTGCAGCACCCCGCTGAACAATGCGAATACAAACGGGAAGCCGAGCCATACCTGAATCATGATGATGGTGACTTTCGCCCACACCGGGTCTGACATCCACGGAATCTGCACGCCAAACGGCGCCAGCAGCTCCCGATTAATCGCGCCGAAGTCGTCATTGAACATTGCGGCAAAGATCAGGATCGTGACAAAAGACGGCACCGCCCACGGCAGGATGAAAATGGTGCGGATCAGCCGCTTGAATTTGACGCGGGCATCGTTGACCATCACCGCCAGCAGCAGCGCAACTACGATTTGCAGTGTTGTGGCCACAAACGTCCACACCACAGTCCAGGACAGAACGGACAGCAGGCTGGAGCGCCAGATCGGCTCTGTGAACAATGTGGTGAAGTTGTCGAAGCCTACCCAATCCAGCAGCTTGGCTGGCGGTGAATTGTACAGATTGTAATTCGTAAAGGCCAGGCTGATCATGAACAGTAGAGGAAAGACCACCACGAACACCAGAATGAAAAAGCCCGGCAGCACCATGTAATAAGGGAAGCCGCGATCCCATACCGCATGGAAGCTCTCCTTCATGCTTGGAATCGCATATCCGCTGCGCAGTTTCTGTCCGTCCCGGTATGCGTCCACCAAATTGTAAGCATAGAACAAAAGCAGGAACACAACCAGAATGACGGACAACAGTCCCTGCACAAGCAGCGCGCGGGAGTCATCGACCATCGGGATCGTGCCCAGCGTGTATATCCCCCAAAATCCAATGTTCAGAAAATCATACAGCGCAATCAAAAGCGCTGCCGATAACAGAAAGAACAGACTCCCCTTTATAAATCTCCGGTTGTACAGCTGCCCTATGCCGGGGATGATGGATAGCGCCGCAGCGAGAGCCGGACGATGCTGTTGTTGTTGTACTAAGTTTGCTGTCAAGCAGGTTCACCTTCTTTGGACATCGGCCTATAAAATTTGGATCTTCCCGAGCCGTGTTTGTTCTCAGTCATCATGCATTTATTCTGCTCCCGCCATTTTGATTTTGTCCTGGATCTGCACCACGGCTTCATCCAGCACTGTCTGTGCATCCTCGCCTTCCGCAGCAAATTTAAGCGCGTTGGCCATCGGATCCCATACATGGGTCAGCTCCGCAACATTCGGAAACGGAATGCCATATTGAATTTGCTCCGAGAACCCGGCAACAAGTGGATTATCAACCAACACCGGATCGTTCAGCACATCCAGATGTGCCGGAATTTCGCCCGCTTGTTCATACCAGGTCATGGACGACGATGCATTGGTCAGAAATTCAGCGAGATCCGTAGCCCACTCCGGATGCTGGGAATAAGCCGACAGCATCCAGCCTTTGACCCCGATGAACGATTGCGGATGCGTCCCGTCTTCCATAAGCGGAAGCGCAGCTACCGCAAGGTGGTCGCCAAGCTGCTCCTTATGGTCGGTGATCGCCCACGGCCCGTTAATAACGGCCGCAACCTTGCCCTCATTGAACAGGCCGCCAACGATATCGCCGTTCACGCCTTTAGGCAGATAGTTCTTTTGGAACCAGCTTTGAATGAGGCTGACACCCTTGACCGTTCCCTCTTGATTGAGTCCGATGTCCGTAATATCAAAGCCGCCGTCTTTTTCGCCAAAAATGTAACCCCCGCTGCCGCCCATGAAGGCCCACGAATAATAAAAATTGGTCGCATCGTATAAGAAACCGTATTCATCCTTGGCCGCATCCGTCTGCTGCTCCGCAATCCGCTCGAGGTCCGCAATCGTCTTGGGCGCTTCCGGCATCAGTTCCTTGTTGTACAGAAGCGCATAGGTCTCTACAACAAAAGGCAAACCATACAAATTCCCGTCATAGCTAAGCGCTTCCAAAGTCTCCGGCGTGAACTGCGCGAGATGTGCTTCCGAGGCCTTCATCGGCTGCACCAGCCCTTGGACGGACAGGCTGCCGATGCCCGGCTGGTAGAATAAGTCCGGCCCCTTGCCAGAAGGCCCGTCAAGCGACAGCGTTTGCGGCTGATCGTTCATCGCGATCGGTGTGATTTTCACCGCAATCCCGCTCTGTTCTGTATATTTGTCTGTAATCGCTTGCAATACTGCGAGTTTTTCCGCATTATCATCAGCCCAGATCGTCAGCTCTGCCGGCTTCGGCGCCTCGGTGTCATCCGAAGGAGACGTTCCTGGCGTTTCCGCGGACACCCCTTCGCTCGCGGGTCCTGGTTCTACGTCTCTCTGCGGCCCGCATGCCGTCAACATCACAATCAAAACGATACATAAGACCCCAATGAATCCTTTGTTTTTGATAATCACCTAAATTCCTCCCATGTCGAAATCGTTATTGTCTATCGGTTAAATGCGCCTTTGTTGTTGTGTCCCGAACCAGCAGTTCGACAGGCAACACCACCTTTCGAGAAGTTGAGCACTTGTTGTCCATCAGTTCCATCAGCAGCTTGACCGCCACCCGCCCTTTCTGGACGATATTCTGCGATACGGTGGTCAACGCCGGAAGCGTATAGCCGGACATGAACAAATTATCAAATCCGACCAAAGACACTTGTTCGGGCACCCGCCATCCCATATCCTTGATCCCCTTCATCAAGCCCAATGCAGCGATGTCGGACATCGAGAAGATCGCGCTGACATCGTTGTGATTGGCCAGCCACGCCGCTGCGTGATAACCGCCTTGCACGGAGGTTGGCAAGCGGATCATCAAGCCGGGATCGTAAGGCAAGCCTGCTTCATCAAGCGCCTTCCGGTAGCCGAGCCAGCGCTGCTGAAGAACCGCATAACGATGCAGCTGATCCATCGGAATATCGCCAATCAGCAAAGCAATCCGGCGATGTCCCAGTGCAAGCAGATGCTTGGTCGCTGCATATCCCCCGTACTGATCATCCACACATACCTGACATAGTCTGGGATCGTTCAGATAGCTGTCAATGTATACACAAGGAATATCCAATGTGCGGAATAAAGCGTCTTCTCCCCGATGATCCGTGATCCCGACCACAAGCAGCCCATCCAGCTGACGCTGCTTCACAAAATCAAGCGTCTCCTCCGGCATGCCCATGCTTACCAAAATCATATGGAATCCGTGATCACGGGCGATTTCCTCGGCTCCCGCCAACAAATCCCAGTAGAACGGATTATCCTGGATTCGCCCCGGCTTTGTCGTCTGAACGACAAGCCCGATTAGACGAGACTGATTCGTCTTCAAATGGCGAGCCAACAAATTGGGAGCATAGCCTAACTGTTCAATCGCTTGTTGAACGCGCTTCATGGTTGTCTTCGATACGCGCCCCTTGCCGTTGACTACATTGGAAACGGTTGCAATAGATACGTTGGCCGCCTTGGCTACGTCGTGTAATATAACATCATGCTTCATAATCGCTCCTGTCCAAATTGTTAAACGTTTAACCTCCTTTCGTTTATATTGGTTAAACCTTTAACCAGAGGGTATCATGCATTCCTTCTGGTCGTCAAGACATTTTCATGAATAGGTAACAATAAAAAAACTCACTCTCTGTATCAGCAACGGATACAAAAAAGCGAGTTTTCCAGTAATCTTATTAATCTTCAAATTCCACGTTATGATAGACCTGCTGGACGTCTTCGAGGTCTTCCAACGCATCGATCAGCTTCTCGAACTGGGCCTGGCTCTCCTCCGGCAGCGTAACATAGTTCTGCGGCAGCATCGTCAGCTCGGCGACGGTAAATTCGGTAACGCCCGCTTCCTTGAACGCCTCCTGTACGGCATGGAATTGATCCGGCTCAGCGTATACGATGACCGCGTCGTCCTCTTCCAGGACGTCACGTACATCCACATCCCCCTCGAGCAGCAGTTCAATCACTTCATCTGAAGTTTTACCCTCGATACCGATAACCGCTGTCGGGTCGAACATATACGAAACGGAGCCGCTAACGCCCATGTTGCCGTTGTTTTTGTTAAACGCCGCACGTACCGCAGACGCAGTCCGGTTCACATTGTTCGTGAGTGCATCTACAATGAGCATTGACCCGTTAGGCCCAAAGCCCTCATAACGCAGCTCCTCATATTTCTCATCGCCGCTGCCCTTTGCCTTCTCCAGTGCACGGTCGATGATCGCCTTCGGTACATTGTACGTTTTGGCGCGCTCCAATACGACCTTCAGCGCACGGTTGGACTCAGGGTCCGGCTCACCCTTCTTCGCTGCAACATAAATCTCTACGCCGAATTTGGCATATACTCGGCTGGTGTTAGCATCCTTGGATGCTTTCTTTTCCTTAATATTATTCCATTTACGGCCCATACTTTTCCGCTCTCTTTCGTCTTTGAATCTGGTGCAGGTATCATAGAATACCTTCGTTCATTATAGCTCTAATAGAGAACTTGAACAAGGCAAGCGATAGAGAATGGTATGGGCAATAACATTCATCACTTCCTCACCCCTATCCCTGTACCTACTGGCCGACAGGTCGCAAGGTAAATGCCAGCATATATTCACGATTCGCGTACAGAATATGCTCTGGATGCGGCTTGGCCCCCCAGCTGTCATCGCCGCCTACGCCCATTTGCTTGGCCATGACCCGGATAACGGTTTTGTCCGAAGCTGGCAGCTTGTAGGCATGGTCGCTGGCCTCTATTTCCAGCGGGGTATACGGCTGCGCACTAAATTCGAACTTCGAGCGGCCTTCAATGGCGAAGCCTGCCCCGGACCGGCTCTTCACTTGTGCCCACCGCACTTCGGTTTTGTTCCCGCATTCTTGCGGGCGAAGGTAAGGCACCCATTGGTCCTTCACGAGACCTGCATATCTTCCGATTTTCGCCCCGCTGTTTCGGTCGGAATAATTCTCAAACGGCCCCTTGCCATACCACTCAATATGGTCAAAGGCATGTTCCATGGCGAACATCAAGCCCACTTCCGGAATCTCCGGCAGCCCTTCGCCGGGCGTGAGTCTCATCTGCACATCCATACTTCCATCGCCCTGCACGATATACTGCAATGTACTAATAGACTCGGGCTCGGTCGGCAGTGCGTAGCGTACCGTAACCTCCACCGCAGCTGGAGCCTCACGGTAAGAGAACTCCAGCAATCTCCGCTCCAGACTGGCCGTCCTCCAAATTCCGCTGCGCTGCTCCAGATGATTCCCGCGGTCATTGTCCACCAGGGCTCGCCAGAAGTTCGGACGCAGCGGTTCAGCGATCAGCTCGGAACCAGCGCTTGTGTAGGAAATCAATTCCCCTGAACGGAAATCAAAAACAACCGTAAACGCCTGTCCCGCTACAGTAAGCCGATTCTCTTGCCTTTCCACTTGTACCGGCTGCCCGTGGGAAATGACATTCACCTCAGGCTGCTGCACCACTGGAAGCACAAATTGTCCAAAAGCGATCTCATGACCCTTATCAGCCCAGCTCGTGCTGTCTTTCAGCACTAGCCCGAATGTGGCAATGTACTCCACCCCGGCAGCACCAGCGGCTGCGATTTCCAGCAGGTTCGAGACATCTACCTTGACAGTCTCCCCCGGCGCAGCCTGGACAGATCCTCTTCCCGCCTTGACCTGCTCCCCGTTTGCCATCACATTCCAGACAAAATCAAATGCGGCAAGATCCGTAAATAAGTACTTATTTGACATGATCAAGCGGCCTTCCGGCAGCTCGCTGCCGTCAAACCGGACGCTTTGGTAGCATTTTTTCACTTCCGCGATTTTCGGAGACACGGTTCGATCCGCAAAGATGAGGCCGTTGCCGCAGAAGGTGCCGTCATGCGGCGACTCGCCGAAATCACCGCCATAAGCCAGATACGCCTCGCCCTCTTCGTTGCGGGTCAGGATCGCCTGATCGATCCAATCCCAGATGAATCCACCCTGAAGGACAGGATACCGGTCGAAGAGCTCCCAATAGGCGCTTAACCCGCCGCAGGAATTGCCCATGGCATGGCTGTACTCGCACAGTATGAACGGTTTCTGCGGATCATTCCTGACATATCGCTCAATGTCATCGATCCTCGTATACATTTGACTTTCGATATCGGATGCCGCCTCCGACGGGCGATAATGGAACACACCCTCATAATGTACAATGCGGGACGGATCTGTATCTTTAAAGTAACGATGCATGTGCAGGAAATTGTCCCCGCCAAAGGATTCATTGCCGAGGGACCAGATCACGATCGATGGATGGTTCTTATCCCGCTCATACATCGATTTCGAACGATCCAGCACGTTGTCCAGCCATTCCGGCTTGCTCCCGGGAATCGCGCCCTCCTCCTCTTTCTGCCCGTAGCGCCAAGTTCCGTGGGTTTCAAGATTCACCTCGTCTATGACATATAATCCATATTCATCACATAGCTCATACCATTTGGGATGATTCGGATAATGAGAGGTCCGGACAGCATTAATGTTATGCGCCTTCATCAGCTGGATATCCTTCAGCATCTCATCGATCCCGATCGCACGCCCCTTCACCGGGGAGAACTCATGACGGTTGACGCCCTTAAATTCGATTGCTTTCCCGTTGATCTTCATCAGCCCATCCTGAATTTCAAAGCGACGGAACCCCACTTTGCAGCTTACGTATTGGACGGTCTTATTCTGCTCATTACTCAAACCGACCACCAGCGTATACAAGTTCGGATCTTCCGCGCTCCACTGTCTTGGGGAATCAACCAAACCCGACAGCGTGATCATCTTCACCGGATCGGAGCCGAATTTCACCTGTTCGAGCGGAGCACGGCTCCATACTTGCTGTCGATGCTCGTCATACAGCTGCATGTCCACCGCTATGGCCCCCTGATCCTGTTCACTGTAATTATGGATTCGTATCGTGACGCTCAAGGAACCATGTTTATAGTTGTCATCCAGCTCTGGAAGCGCTTTAAAATCGTAGATGTGAGCATCGGGAGCCGTGTACAGGTATACATCCCGGAATATGCCGCTCAATCGCCAGAAATCCTGGTCCTCCAGCCAGCTCGCATCGCTCCAGCGGTAAACCTCTACGGCGAGCTTGTTCTCACCCTTCACCAAGTAGGGGGTCAGATCGAACTCGGCTGGCGTAAAGGAATCCTCACTGTATCCCACCAATTCCCCGTTCAGCCAAACATAGAAGGCCGATTCCACTCCTTGGAAACTAATATAAACAGGCTGGTCGCTCCAGCTGTCGGGAACCGCAAACGAGCGGATGTAAGAACCGACCGGATTATACTTCGTTGGCGCATAAGGCGGTTGTAAATCCTCCTGCTCAATCCACGGATAGCGAACATTCGTATACTGGGGGTAATCGTAGCCTTGAAGCTGCCAATGTCCGGGGACCGCGATCTCATGCCAGTTCGAAGCATCATAGTCTCGCGCATAGAAATGCTTGATCCGCTTCTCTGGATTTTCCGCCCAGGCAAACTTCCATACGCCGTTCAAGCTCATGTAGCTCCGGGAATCTTCCACTCTCCCTTCGAGCGCTTCCTCCACACTGTCATAGGAAATGAATGTGGCATGGGCATCCATGCGATTCAACTGGAAAATTTCAGGATTATTATTCCACTCGGGATATCCGTTAGCGGGCGGGCTGTATTTCCATTTCGTTTTTCCCAAATCCGTCACTCCATTTCTGTTATAATTATATTCACATTATAAAGTGACATCTTCCTTGTTATCTATTAAACGATATTCATCATCATTTAAATATTTGAAATCGAGGTGCTGCGTATATGGACATTATCCATCTCTGTCATCTGAGCGAGTCCGACTTGCACCTGCCCGTATATCTGACGTCGGCAGGACAATGGAACCATCAGGACCCTGTTCACCGCCCTGACGGATTCGCTTCTTATCAATGGCTGATGATCCTGTCGGGCGAAGGCGCTGTACATGTGGATGAACGCATTTATTCCGCTAAAGCAGGACAGGCGATCTGCCTGTTCCCGAATGTTCCGCATCGTTATCACGCGATCCAGGAGCCTTGGAAACTGATGTTCATATCGATGGAAGGCAGCCTTTGTCCTACGCTGCTCGCCCAAGCAGGCATTATGAAGTCAGGGGTGTACAACATTCTGAATGCTGACAAGATGCAGGCAGACCTGGCTAACATCATTACCGGGGCGGGTTCGAATGACAATCATACCAACCTGGAATGCTCCAAGCTGCTGTATAGCCTGCTGCTGGATATCCCTTCGCATATTCATGCCACCCAGCATACCAGGCATCAGCATTTCGAGCGGCTACAGCCCGTCACGCGGTACATTAAGGAACACTGCCACCAGCCGTTAACCATCCAGCTGTTGGCGGAACAAGCCGGAATTACGCCTCAATATCTATGTCTCCTGTTCAAAAAAGCGTTTAATATAAGACCGATGGAATACGTCAATCGCGAGCGCATTCAATTCAGTAAGGAGCTTATGGTGTTAGAACCGCAGCTTCAAATTCAAGAGATTGCCAGCAGGTCCGGATTTGAGCATACCAGCTATTATTGTACGGTATTCAAACGATTGGAGGGGATCTCCCCTGAAAAATTCAAGAAATCACACAGCTATTAGTCTAGTCCGATCACTCTGAATCCTTCACACCGCGAACGCATCAAGCGAAAAAAACACCCTCAAGCCGTGTTCATGTCTCGCATGACATGAGAGCACTTGCTTGAAGGTGTAGAAGAAAACCTATGCGTATTTTTCCGAATTATGAATGAAATTGCCGGCCGTCCAGCACCTCTTGCACATAGCCAGCCCGGATGACAAAATCCCCGAAATGCTCGCCTTCGTGCCGATCTTTAGCATAATGGGCAATGATCGCGCGCAGGGAATCCACAATCTCCGTTTCCCCGATGTTCTCTTTATACAGCTTATTCAAGCGGTTGCCTGAGAAACCGCCGCCCAGGTACATATTGTATTTCCCCGGCGCCTTGCCGATGAAGGCAATCTCGGCCAGCATGGGTCTGGCGCAGCCGTTCGGGCAGCCGGTCATTCGGATGACGATATCTTCCTCACGCAGACCGTTCTCCTCCAGAATTTGCTCGATTTTGTCAAGAAGCGAAGGCAAATAGCGCTCCGACTCGGCCATGGCCAGCCCGCATGTAGGCAGGGCAACGCATGCCATCGAATTTCTTCGCAAAGCGGAATCATTCGCTCCATCGGTCAGACCGAATTTCTGGATCAGCTCCATCACTTTTTTCTTCTTGTGGCTTGTAATATTGGCGATAACCAAGTTCTGATTGGCCGTCAGCCGGAAGTCGCCGGTATGAATGCCTGCAATTTCACGAAGTCCGGTCATTAGCGGATAGTCAGGCTCATCCTTGATCCGTCCATTCTGGATGAAGAGTGTGAAATGCCATTTGCCGTTGCTTCCCTTCACCCAGCCATACCGGTCCCCGTTATGATCGAACTGAAACGGCCGTGCCTCCTCCAGCTTGTAGCCGAGGCGGCTGCTGAGCTCATTCACAAACCAGTCGATGCCCCGGTCATCGATCGTATATTTGAAGCGGGCGTGCTTCCGCACGGCACGATCCCCGTAATCGCGCTGGATCATCACCGTTTTCTCCGCCACTTCAATCGTCTGCTCCGGTGTGCAGAAGCCGATCACCTTCCCGACCTGCGGATAGGTTAACGGGTCGCCATGGGTCATCCCCATGCCGCCGCCAACCGTGACATTGAACCCTTTCAGCTGCCCGCCTTCGATGACCGCAATGAATCCGAGATCCTGAGAGAACACATCCACATCATTGGACGGCGGGACAGCTACCCCGATTTTGAATTTCCGAGGCAGATAGACCGGTCCGTAGATCGGTTCTTGCTCCTCATTGTCACGGCTGTCCAGCACCTTCTCGCCATCCAGCCATATTTCGTGATAAGCTCTCGTACGCGGATCAAGATGATCGCTGATCTTGCGAGCCCATTCATACACTTCGCCATGAATCTCCGATTGATACGGATTCGGGTTGCACATCACGTTCCGGTTCACGTCACCGCAAGCGGCAAGCGTGGATAGCAGCGATTCGTTGACCTCGCGGATCGTATCTTTCAGATTCCATTTCAGCACGCCATGAAGCTGGAAGGACTGCCGCGTCGTCAGCCGGATCGTGCCGTTGCCGTATTTCTGAGCAACGCGATCCATCATCAGCCACTGCTCTGGTGTCACAACACCGCCGGCAGCCCGCACGCGCAGCATGAACTGATAGGCAGGCTCCAGTTTCTGCTTCTGTCTCTCGTTACGCAGGTCCCGGTCATCCTGCATATAGCTGCCATGGAATTTCATCAACCGGTTGTCATCCTCCGGAATTGAACCGGTGATCGGGTCCTGCAGCGTCTCCTCCAGACTGCCCCGCAAATAGTTGCTTCGACGTTTAATATCCTCAACATCACTGTGAGGCGCGCTATTCGGTGAAACTAAATTATTATCTGACATTGCTCTGTACTCCTCTCGCGGCCTGGAATGATGATTTAATATACATCCCGCTGATAACGTTTCTGCTGCTGCATCAGGCTTACATACTCCGCCGCTTTCTCCGGGCTCATTCCGCCTTCCCGCTCAATGATAGCAGTTAGTGCGGCATGCACGTCGTGGGCCATTCTCTTCTCATCGCCGCATACATAGACATAAGCCCCTTCTTCCAGCCACTGATACAGCTCCTTGCTCTTCTCCAGCATCCGGTGCTGAACATATACCTTCTTGTCGGTATCCCGTGAGAAAGCAACATCCATGCGTGTCAGCACGCCATCCTTCAGCCAGCGCTGCCATTCAATCTGATACAGGAAATCCGTTGAGAAATGCTGATCTCCATAGAAGAGCCAGTTCTTCCCTTGCGCGCCGCTCTCCTCCCGCTCACCGACAAATGCCCGGAACGGAGCCACTCCGGTCCCCGGCCCGATCATAATAATCGGCGTGTCCGGGTTAGCTGGCAGCTTGAAGTTCGGATTATGCTGCACGAATACCGGCAGCTTGTCGCCGATCTGCGCCCGCTCGGCGAGCTGGACGGAGCAGACGCCGTAACGGTTGCGGCCATGCGCCTCATATCGTACTGTACGGACAGTCAAATGCACTTCATCCGGATAAGCGGACGGACTGCTTGCAATCGAATAGAGACGGGCCGGAATTTTGCGCAGCGTGGTAACAAACTCCGATGCAGCGATTCCTTTCAGCCCGTAATCCTGAACCAGGTCAAGCAGATCCCGCTCCTGGATATAAGCTCGCAGCTCCGCTTCACGTCCGGCCGACAGAAGCTCCTGCAGACCGCTGTTTCCTGTCAGCTTCGCCACCTGCTCGATGAGCGGCTTGGTAAGCACCGTAATCTCATAATGACGAAGAAGCGCTTCACGAAGCGGACGCTCGGTTCCATTCTTGTCCGTGGCAACCGCTTCTTCCCCTCTCCAGTCCATCGCCGTGATCAGATCTTCTACAAGCTGCGGATGATTCTCCGGATAAACTCCCAGGCTGTCCCCTGGCTCATACTGCAGATTGGAGCCTTCCAGCGACAGCTCGAGATGTCGGGTTTCGCGTTCGGAACCGCGGCCGTTCAGATTCAAATTCTCCAGAATCTCCGCCTGAAACGGATGGCTTCTGGAATACTCCGATTCTGCCGACGCACTCAGGGATGCAGCGCTGATAGCGGTTGGCGCTGCTGTTCCCGGTGCTGCCGTAAGCTCTGTCAGCGATTGAAGCACGCGGTTGATCCATTCGGCAGCCGGCTCGTCAAAGTCCACATCACAATCGACGCGAGGCGTCAGCCGCTTGCCGCCCAGCTCTTCCAGCCGTTTGTCAAAGTCCTTGCCGGTTTGACAGAAAAATTCATAGGATGTATCTCCCAGCGCCAGAACGGAATACGCCAGATGATCCAGCTTCGGCGCCCGCTTGCTGTGCAGAAATTCATAGAATGAAATCGCATTGTCCGGCGGCTCCCCTTCGCCATGCGTACTGACAAGCAAGAGCAGATTTTCTACTTTTTTCAGGGCGTTCGTTTTGAAGTCACTCATTGAAGACAGCGTCACCTGAAAGCCTTGCTCTTCCAGCTGCTTCGATAATTTCTTGGCCAGTCCATGGCAATTTCCGGTCTGGGAACCGAACAACACCGTCACATCTTTAGAAACAGCAGGAGCCACAGGGGCCGGGCTGATCTGCGATGTTGGCACAGCCACCGTCGCGATCCCTGCAGCCGTTCCTTGCAGGGCAGTGATATAGCCGCACAGCCAGGTGCGCTGAGCCTCAGTCAGCGTAGGCAGCAGCCGATTCAGCAGCTCCACCTGCTCCTGATTAAAAGGGCTGTTCGTTACTTGAAGTTCCAACAGTATCCACCTCACGTAGCAAGCATAATTAATTCCAAGTAATACGATACACTTTATAATATTGCTCTCTTGAACCTATCATAGCTGGAGAAATCGGTCAATTCGAATGTTTTTATAGCTTTTATCAGTTCTGCTGATAAATAGAGCAGGCATGAAAAAAGGAGCTGTTTCCGGCAAACATCTGCCAGAGACAACTCCTTCCACATCCCACAATAATAGAGATGATTGTATTGCAATGTTAATCTTCAAATGAATAAGTCCAGAAACGCTCAGTTCCAAAGCGACGAACAATTTCTTGCTGCTGCAGCTTCTTCGGCCCGAGCAGCTCGGCAGCCTGGAACTGGGACTTATGAGCCTGGATCGACTGCATCTTTTGCTCCAAAAATGATTTGACATCCACCAGCACATCCGGTTTCCCGAGCTCTTCCTCACAGTTGTTGGAGAAGGCGATGCCGTATACGGTCGGTCTCCGGTCTTTCGGCAAGCGCTGAATCGTCCGGACGACGGCCGCGCCGGTAGCATCATGGTCCGGATGCACGCTATAGCCTGGATAGAAAGTAACGACCAAGGAGGGCTTAATCTCCTCCAGCAGCGAATGAATGACGCCATCGAGCTTGTCTTGATCTTCGAACTCGATCGTTTTGTCGTGAAAGCCGAGCATTCGCAGATCCTGAATGCCGATCGCCCGGCATGACGCTTCCAGCTCCGCCTTGCGGATGGTCGGCAGTGTAACCCGATTCGCAAACGGTGGCACGCCCATGTTGCGGCCCATTTCTCCCAAGGTCAGGCAGGCATATGTCACCTTCGCCCCTTCGCTTACGTATTTAGCCAACGTTCCCGACAACCCGAACGCTTCATCATCCGGGTGGGGCAGAACTACCAATATATTTTGTGTCATGATTTCATCTCCTCTTTACTCAGAAAGGCTCCCGGCTAAGTTGCAGGGCGACTACGAGCTTGCCTTGGGTATCGTGACCGGCCATGATCAGCCTTTCCTTGTCGTTCTGCTCATAATGTGTAAGTCCCTCTGCATAGATCCATCCCTTCTCCATCTTCAGACCGACTCGGTACGGACCGTTGCCGGAAATGGAGCCGTGGGCGTAGCGGATCACGGCGTTGGTGATGAAGTTGGCGGCCGGATGCTTGCTGCTGTCATAATGGGCTGCATAAGCGCCAGTGGTCATCTCCAGATGCACATATACATCCTGATTTTTAAGTTTATCAATCATCTGTTGGACGTCGTCCACATGAATAATCTCCATAATTCCCCTCCGTATATCATGAGCTGATTGCCATCAGACTTGCCGCCGGGCATCCGCACAACTAAACAGTGCAAGGACTAAAAAGCCATACAGCGGACCGGCAACACCTTCGACTAGAACAAGCCCATTCGTAATGCTAAGTATCCTTATCTTAGTATCGGCAATTGCAGGACGAATGTCAACGCAACCTTGCGTACACTACTATATAAGCTGCATCTTGTGCAACATGAAAAAGCGCCTCTGCAAGATCAACGATCTTGCAGAGGCGCACCCTTGGATGCCTTGCATGTATGCAATATTACAGTTCCGGAATTTCGATCTCCACTTCCTTCTTCGCCAGCGAGGAACGCAGAATGCCGTCCAGTATCGCCTGATTCCGCAAAATTTGCTCGCCCGGAATCGGGGCGGGCTTTCCTTCGCGCACCGCGTCCACAAAATCCTTGATCTTCTCTTCGAATACGTTCACCTGATGCTGAATGAGCGGAATTCCGCTTTCCGTATGGTGGCCCTGAATGTCGTGGAACAGGGAAATGGAGCCCACTCTTCCATCCCAAACACCGCTCCAAGGCCCCGTCCCGGCCGGCGTGATCTTCATACCGGCGTCCGTACCGAGAAACATCGTTGCGCCCAGCGTATCCATATGCATCGCCCAGGCTGTTTTGAAGTTGAGCACCAGATCCCCTTCAAATCGGATGATGGCAACGCCGAAATCTTCCACATCAAATGCACTGGCTTCTTTATGATATTTCGGATTCGTACCAAAATAATTGGAAGTGTAAGCCGATACGGTCAGCGGCTTAGGGTAGCCTAGCGCATTCAGCGCCAGATCAAGCGAGTAGCAGCCGATATCCGCCATGGCGCCTGCACCGGCAATTTCCTGGCGAACGAACGTGCCGCCCGGCATGCCGCGGCGGCGTCCGCCCCCGGTTTCCACGTAGTATACTTTTCCAAGCTCACCGTTCTGGATCAGCTGCTGGATGATGCCCATGTTCGGGTCATAGCGCGGCTGAAAACCGACGTTCAGCATTTTGCCTGTCTCTTTAGAGACCTGCACCATCTCGATCGCCTCGTCCAGCGTGACAGACATCGGCTTCTCCAGCATGACATGCTTGCCGGCAGACAGCGCATCCTTCGTTGTCGTGTAGTGAGCGACGTTCGGCGTACAGATGCTGACCCCATCCAGATCCAGTTCCAGCAGCTTGCGATGATCGTCAAAGCCTACCGTTCCTTCTAGGCCCCAGCGCTCAATGAACTGTTCCGCCCGGCCCGGCATAATATCAGCGACCCCTACAATTTCAACATCTTCAATCTTTTTGTAGTGCTTGACATGCTCTCCGGCAATACCGCCGCTTCCAATAATTCCAATACGAATTGTCTTGCCCATCTCTATGGTTTCCTCCTATGCTCTGGCATTCATTTTTCGGTAGGTGGACGGTGTGAATCCATACCGCTTGCGGAAGACCGTATGCAAATAGCTTCCACTTGAAAAGCCTTCATGCAGCGCAATCTTGTCAATCGGCCAGTTCGTCTCCACAAGTCGGCGGCATACGGCTTCAAGGCGCACATTCTCCAGCACTTCGCTGAAGGAATGGCCCCCGGCCTGTTCCTTAAATATTCGCTGCAGCTGTCTGGAGCTGATATGCAGCTTCTCTGCAACATCCTCAAGCACGACCTCGCCCGAAGAATTGGCATGGATATATTCCAACGCCAATTGATACCGGTATGCCTTCATATCCCGGGAAGGCAGCTCAGCCTCCATCGGCTCCGATGCATAGGCGCGCACAGCACGGAGCAGTATTTGAATGATGCAGTGCTTGATCGTGGTGTACAGACCAGCGAATTTATGCTGGGAGGCCTGATAGGCCTCAAGGAAATAGGGCATCGCCCGATGCGTATCCATCGTCGGCTTCAGCGGAAGCGAACCCAGCTGTTCCATGCAATCCTTCGCTTCGGATGCCTCCCACGGATCAACAAGCGGCAGCCCCTTCGCCTGATCCGTCTCCTGCTCGGCCAGATTAATAATGTCAACATGCAGACATAATTCTTCCATCGGTTCCTTCAGGTCCGCCTCCTGATAGTGCAAGACATTCGGACCGGTCAGGTAGAACATGCCTTCCCGCAGGGCATAGGGCTCATCCTCGATAATTACCGTGCCTTTGCCCCGGGGGATGAAATGAAATTCAAATTCGGCATGCTTATGAAACGATACGATCTTCCCTGGAGGAAAGGTCGTCAGATGAAACCGGAGGACACGGATTTCATATTGGCCCCAATGCACCCGCAAATCCAAACGCTCCAGCGCATCCTGACGCTCCTGCATTACCTCATAAGGAAAATTGTTCATGCAGTAACCATCCTTATCTAAATGAAAAGCTGTTAACCCTTTAGTTCATCCAGGCGGACATTCCGATGTCCGCTCGCGGAAAGGTTGGCGGCCTCCATCAGCTTGGTCAGCTCGACGGCATGCGCGATATTCTCTTCCGCTACTGTATTTTCTTGAATATGAGCGATCCATTGCTCAAATGCGCTCAGACGGTTGTCCGGAACCGGCAGCTCTACCCAGCTGCTGCTGTACTCCTCTTTCTCCGATGTGCGAATCAACAGCTTGCTGTCCGGCGTACCGTACAGGATAGTTCCCTTCGTACCATGAATCTCAATAGCGAACGGAGAGAAGTTGTTCACGAATCCCGCTTCGACAATACCTACCGCGCCGGATGCCGTAGTGAGCGTAGCAACCGCGTTGTCCTCTACTTCCTTACCGGTCACGTAACCGAAAGAAGCGTTCACCTCAACAGGGGACTCACCCAGGAACAGACGGGTCAGATACATCGGATGACAACCGAGATCGATCAGCGCGCCCCCGCCGCATTCCGCCAGTCCGAAGAAATGCTCCGGCAGCCATCCGGCTGTAGCGCCGTTGTGAGACAAGCGAGAGCGGACAAGCGTCACCTTGCCAAGCAGTCCTTCCTTCAGAATATCCTGAATGGCCAGTGTATAACCGTCGTTCAGTCTCGGCAGGGAAACCGTCAGCTTCACCTGGTTTTTCTGTACGGCTTCTATAATTTCATTAACCTCAGCCAGCGTCGGAGCGATCACTTTCTCTGTGAAAATATGTTTGCCTGCATTCGCAGCCTTCACCATCACTTCACGGTGCATCGATGTCGGCGCATCCACGATCACCCCGTCGATATCTTCACGGGCCAGCATTTCGTCTAGCGATTCAAAGAAAGGAACGCCCTGCTTATCCGCAGCTTCCTTGCCGCGCGCCGGGTTCTCATCCCATACCGCCACGATTTGCGCATCCGGATGTGCCTCCGCCTGCTTCGTATAATCCCATGCATGAACATGCCAATAACTAATCTTTCCGATTCTAATCATTACAGTCACCTCAGTATTCAATATTAAGACATCTTGCCCTTAATCTATCACACGAATAACTGATTTTACAGTATAACATTGCGACAGATTTATTAGATATGGCGACAATAGGATTCAGAACAAGCTAGAAAGCCTTATAGAATCAGGCATGTTACTTGGGCTTGCACAGGATAAACCAAGCCGGAAAACGGGCAAGTCCAGCCTCCGTTCCCCGGCCCTAGATTTCAGATTATGGCCTGATATGCAGGACAGACGAAATGGTAGATCCAGACTCTAAATGCCCAGCCGATTGCGAAGAGAAGCGATATGCGCGATATGATGATTGCCATGCCAGGCGTACGTGCCGGTTGTATAATCCAGCGTGACAGCTTGCTCTGTCTCCGGGTGATAGAAGGTTCGTTTGAAATCGTCGTCGGACATCGAGTGAAGCATCGTCACCCATCGCTGATGAATCCCTTCCATTAGCGCCAGGGACGTGCCGATCTCCCCGGTCCTGGAATCCGGAAGTTCAGCCCACTTCTGCTCCAGATACGGCTTAATGACCGGCTGATCCTCCGTCAGCGCCAATTTAAAACGAATGTACGCATTCATATGGCTGTCTGCCATATGATGGACAACCTGACGAACGGTCCAGCCGCCTTCCCGGTACGGGGTATCCAGCAGCTCCGGGCTCAAACCGGCGACAGTTGCCGCAAGCTTGGCCGGCGTATCCTCAATTTCGCGAATCCATATTTGCCTTTGGGATGCCGTAATCTCGCCATTCACCCGAAATGTACCAATCGGATATCTTACATCCATTGTGGACAGCTCCTTTGCACCTCTTGTTATCCATGATCTGGTGTACACGCTGTACTCTTATTCTATTATATCGCTCGCCCTTTTTGAACCATGTATCCGGTGCTATCCGCCCGCAGCCTCGGATTTTTTCTTGCGCTTCTGCTTTCGCAGCCGATTGTGCAGAAACAAGGCGACGAGCAAGAAAGCGATGGCGATAAAGAACGCCTTCAGATAAAATTCAATCAGATTCAATATGTACTGCCACTGCTCCCCGAAAATGTAACCGAGACCGAAAAAAAATGCGACCCATGACAGGACGCCCGCATATCCGTATAGCATAACCGTGCGGTATGGCACTCGGATGATCCCGATAAAGTAACCGATAAACTGCCTCACACCCGGGATAAAAAAACTGATAAGCAGCAGCTTGTTGCCGTACTTATCGTAGTAAAGCTGCGTCTTCTGGATAAGGGACGGCTTCAGGAACAGCCATTTGCCATAGCGCTCAATGAGCGGCATGCCCAGCTTATACCCTAACAAATAAGTGACCGTCAGCCCGGCGACTGCCCCGAACACGGCGCTGAGAAACGCGGGTGCAGGACCCATAATCCCTTTATAAGCCAAGAAACCGGTATAGGTTAACGTGCTGTTTCCCGGCGGGATAGGAAGTGCAATAAAATCTAGCGGGAGCCCGATCAAGAGCACCAGATAACCGTACTGCTCGAACAGACCTTCCACCACTTCGAACAAATTCATTCCGGATAAACCCCTTCTATTCAAGACCAGCTGTCTCTGTTAATGGTTCATATATTGGCTGGAATAAGCCTCCCTGTTTAACGCTTCATAGCTCGGCGCAACGGCTCCCGTCCATTGTGCGGACCGCCGGAAACTATGCTGGATCGCCAGCAACCGTCTCAATACGGACAGTGCGGATTCCTTATGTGTAAAGACTGCCGCTTTCCTCTCCATATCACCCAGCGCCCTCGGATTCATAATCAATCGGAGCAACTGCTGCTGCAGCTCTCCTTCCATCGCCTGCCGCGCTACGCCAATGCCGACCAAGTAATCGGCATTGTCCTGCTCCTGACCGGGCAGCGGCTTGAACAGCAGCATCGGGCGCTCCATCGTCAGCGCCTCCGACACGGTCAATCCGCCCGCCTTCGTCACGATCAGATCGGCTACGGCCATCAGCTCGTGCATGCGATCCACATAGCCCATAATCCGGGTCTGCGGATGCTCCCCAAGCTCCTCCTGGAGCAAATGATACAGCTTCACATTGCGCCCGCATATGATGATGAACCGGATATCAGGCGAATAGGCGCCTGAATTGATCAGCTCGGTAACCTCTTTATCGATCATGCCCTCGCCCCCGCCCATGATCAGAACGACCCGATGGCGGGAAGTCAGCCCATATTGACGGCGAAGCGCGTGCCGATTAACAGGCTGGCTGAATACGGGATGGACCGGTATGCCGGTCACCGATATTTTGGAAGGCGGGATGCCTTTGTTCAGCAGTGCCTTCTGCACCACCTCAGAGCCGACCATATAGTGATCGGTATGCGAATGAATCCAGTAGCTATGATCCGTATGATCCGTAATGACCGTCGCGGTCGGCACCGAGGTCAGCCCCATCGCTTTCAGCATCGCAACGGCCGCGGCGGCCGGCGGGAAAGTGCTTACGATCACCGCAGGCTTCACCTCTTCGAGCAAGTCGCTGATTTTGTGCAAATTAAAGGAAGAGAGGCGTCTCAGCAGCTGTATCAGTCCGCTGTCATCACGCGTCTTTTGAAACAAATAACCGTACACGGAAGGGAAGTGCTTCATCCATTGGACAAAAAAGTATTGGCCTGCCGTATGCAGCTTCGGGTGCGTCAGTTCCATATAATCGACGACTTTAACGCTGAGATGAGGGTAATTTCTTTTGGCTGACTCCACAATGGCCTTCGATGCCTGGTTATGTCCCTCTCCCAGACTTCCGGTCAATATTAAAATATCGTGCTCATTCATGGATTTCATAAATAACTCCTTATCCAACGTTATAATATTTCTTGAATTGCACCGAACCAAAATTCCACAAGCCGTCCTGAATGGCGCTTATCCCGGCACAATTTATTCGCCTGCCGAAACATCCGCACCTACGGCCGTTTCCTGCACACCCTTAGCTTCAGCTCCCGTACGTTTCTGTCTGTGCTTCTTCACCAGCCGCACCGCGAACCATATGCCCCCGATCAATACACCAAGCCCCAGCATAATGAAGGTCAGGACGTGATCGACCATATTCTCTGCTGCTCTTCCATATACGTAGAATAAACCGCCGACCGCATAAAACTTTGCCGCACGGCCGAGCGCCGCATAGGCAATCAGCTTCCACAGCGGGTATTTCAGACAGCCGGACAAAATGGTGAAAATTTTAAACGGGATCGGCGTAAACGCACCGACCAGGATCGCGGCCTCGCCATGCTTTGTAAACAGTGCGGTCGCAGAATCATGCCATTTCTTCTTCATCATCTTGCTCAGTACAAGCGTCCCCGACGCTCTGCCGATTCCATAGCCGATGGGCGTTCCGATAATACAGCCGATAAATCCGATGGTCGCCAGCCATATCGCCCGTTCCGGTGACAATGTGCTTAATGAAATCTGGGAGAACAAGGCCGGAATCGGGAAAATGATCGCATCGATCATCGCATGAATAAACAGTCCAATATCCCCTAAATTACGTAGAAAATCCATCGGTTGGCAACCCCTCTTTGGCAGTTCCTTCTGTCCTCTATTTGACCCATCCCCCACTGTTCCTCTCTTTTGTCCGTCATCACTAATGCAAGGATACCATGACATCAAGAGCATGGCTTCCGACTTCGGACGATAATCATCCTGGACTTAGGTCTAGCTGTCAACCCGCCTCATATGCATAAACGAGCAATAGAGCAATTAAGTTTGAAATTGGTTCTAACCAAAATACAGCTCGGTCTCATTCGCAGGACCAAGCTGTACATGCCTCATCATATAAAATTGAGAATAGCGCCAACCTCGCTTACCGATTTCACGATATGGTCAGCCTGGGACAAGTCCTGGTTGCCGGAATTCGGGTTGACGAACCCGATGCACGTCATCCCGGCAGCCTTCGCGGCAGCCACACCGTGACGTGCATCCTCCAGCACCATGCAGTGCTGAGGCTCTACCCCGAGCAGCTCCGCCGCCTTCAGATATACATCCGGCGCTGGCTTGCCCTTCTCCACCTCTTCTCCGCTGACAACGGCATCAAAATGATCCTGAAGGCCAAACTTGCGCAGCACAGCCTCAATAAATACCGGCGGTGACGATGACGCAATCGCGGCGGGAATTCCGTTTGCCTTCAGCGCATCCAGCAGCTCGCGAATCCCCTCGATCGGCTCCATCTCCTTGGAGGTAAGAATGCTAATTTTGTTTGATAATTGATATTCAATAATTTCCGATACCGATTGCGTCAACCGGTATTCATCCTTAATGGAAGCCCACATCTCGGGATTGGTCATGCCCACGTATTGCTCCAGCTTTTCGCGGGTAATGCTGGTCCCAAAATCATTCATCACCTGGATGTCCACCTCAAAATGCAGCGGTTCGCTGTCAATAATGACCCCGTCCATATCAAAAATAAAAGCTTTCAGCATAGTTAATCTCTCCCTCTCTCCTATGTCTCTACGCCCTGGAAGGGCTTGTATTGCCTTGCGAATGCGTCGCTCCCGCCAGAATCGGAACAAGCTCTTCCAGCCGCTGAATCTCATACGTTGGCTGAACGTCGGAATGATTCGGCTTGCGCCCGGGATTATACCAGCAAGTGTCGATACCGTACCGGCTGCCTCCCGCGATATCCGATGTCAAGGAGTCTCCTACGATCAACACCTCTTGCCGATCCGGAAACCCCAGCTTGTCAAAAGCAAAATCAAATATGGCCGGGTGCGGCTTCTGAGAACCCGCGTCTTCGGAGACGACAATGCATTCAAACGCATCGCACAGTTCGGATCTTCCGATACGGCTCAGCTGCACCTCCTTGATCCCGTTCGTAATGATTGCCATTCGCTGTCCGCCCGCTTGCAGCTGGCTGCACAATTCAGCCGCCCCGTCTATCAGAAAGGCGCCTTCGCCTAAATACTTGATATAGGCCTGGCTAAACGCTTCTGCATCGATAGCTTCCGACAACCGGTGCTCGGCCACCAGCCGCTCGAACCGCGCTGTTCGCAGCTGCTGCTGCGTGATGCTCCCCTGCTCGAATGCCTTCCACAGCTCCTGATTGATCCGTCTGTAGCTGTCTACAAGCAGCGGCGTGCATTCCAGCTTCATCTCCTGAAAAGCCGAAGTCAGCGCATGAGCCTCTGCTTTAGTATAATCAAACAATGTTTCGTCTGCGTCAAATAAAACTACGTTGTAACGCAAAGCTCCGCTCCCCCCTGCCAATTCGCTTCCCTAATCAGCTTACTATATTCCATGATATGAAAAAAGCCATTGCATTAGCCCAGGTAATGCAATAGCTTGTAGAAAGTCCGGAATTATCCGATACGTAGCAGTTCTTCAATATCGGCAAATTGCTCCTGATCCAACCGCTGCTTGTGAAGCCCGCGATCGTCTGAATATAAGCGATAGGCTCCGGCGTGCGGGGCGCTTCGGATCACCTTGAACTCGGTGCCGCGAACAACCAGAGCACAGTGATTATCCAGCCCGATGCCGATGGACGGTTCTCCTCCGCTCAGCATCCACTGATCAAACCGGCTGCGATATTCCTCTTCATTATAGTGAGGACAGAATGCGGCAGGGATAAGGCCAAGCCCTTGAAGGCACTGCCGCCCCTGCTGTTCTTGCGCATCTTCAAGGTTCATTTCAGAATCGTACGCTTCGCTAAACCAGCAGATCGCCCCAGCACTAAGGCCTGACAGCACAACCCCCGCTTCATACGCCTCTTTCAAAGCCTGGTCCACGCCATGTTCACGCCAGACGCTGAGCATCATCTTGGTGACGCCGCCCCCGACATAGACCAGGTCGGATGACATGATCTTGCTTTGCATCTCCGCAGGCGTTGTTGCGCCGTCCAGCAAGTACAAAATATCGGTCTGACAACCAAGCTGCTCACCGTACACCCGCTGAAATGCTTCAATATATCCCTGCGCTTCATAGCTGGCCGTCGGAATGAAGAGCGCCTTCGGCTCCTTTTTGCCCGCTGACTGGACAATATATTGGTCTATCGCCAATGTTTCAGACTTGTTCAGCTCTCCTCCGCCAATCGCAATCATTGTGCCCATCTTGATTGTCCTCACTTTCATAATGCAATATGTAATGTTCACCCGGGGACACGCCGAATCGATCCGAAACCGAACGCCCCCCCATAGCCATAGTATGTAGCCAGTCCCATCAACTGACAAGATAAAATCTGTTATACTGAGTTCGGCAACATCTAAAATCACGAACAGGCGGGGGATATTCATGAAATTGGAGCGTCTGATCTCCATCATCTACAAGCTGCTCAACCACGATGTTCTGTCTGCCTCCAAGCTGGCCGAGGAGTTCCAGGTTTCCCAGCGGACCATCTATCGCGATATCGATGCGATCTGTGCTGCGGGATTCCCGGTGGTGTCGTATCAGGGAACGAACGGCGGCTACGGCATGATCGACGGATATAAAATGGACCGGACCTTGCTCGGCTCCTACGATGTCAACACCCTGATCACTGTGCTCCAAGGCCTCTCCACCGTGTTCGAAGACGAACGGGTGAATGGAACGATTGAGCGGCTGCAGACGATCGGTCCGGAGCACCGGACAATGAATCTGTCCGTCGATTTCGAGAATCTCCAGACCGACCCGGAGGCACTCCGCCAATTGCGCGAGGCCATTACGGAGCGTCATGTCGTCCGGTTTGATTATATTAATGCGAACAATGAGCGCCTAACCCGTCACATCGAACCGCTCAGGCTCCACTTCAAACACCGGAACTGGTACGTTTACGGTTATTGCCGAGTGCGGCAGGATTACCGCGAATTTCGTCTATCCCGCATGCTGAACTTCACACGCACCCAGGACATATTCGAGCCACATCCCGAGATGCTGAATGAGGCTGCTGAGGCTGCTGTCTCTGAACAGCAACAACAAGATCAATGGAAAGAGGTTGTGCTCCAGGTCAAGCCGGATGCACTGGCAGAAGTGATGGATCAGTTTCGCCAAGGAGACAAGCAATTTCATCCCGATGGCAGCATGACCATCCGGATTCCGGTGCATGAGCCTCTGAAAGCACGCTGGCTGCGCAGCATTCTGCTCAGCTTCGGCAGCGGAGTCGAAGTGCTGGAGCCCACCGAGCTGCGCGGCGTCCTGAGAGAGGCGCTGCACAATACACTCAAACTTTATGAAGAAGTATGACGGTCCGTTGTCATACTTCTTTTTATATGATGGCATAGCAACGACCCATTTGATGGACAAAGAAAAGGAGACGATCACGATGATTAATCCATCCGCAGAAATGTTCGAGTATCACAGCTGGGCTAACCGCACCATTCTAGGCAGAATCCATGAGCTTCCCTCCACTGTGCTGCACCAAGAGGTGAACAGCTCATTCCCGACCATCGCCCACGTGCTTAGCCATATCTACGCGGTAGACACGATGTGGTATATGGTGTTAACAGGGACGGAGATGCCCGAGGCGCTGCAAGCCTGCATTCCTCTGAACAGTCAGGTTCTCGATTCTGTAGAGGAATATGGAATTGCTTATGATGCATTGACCGCCCAGTACCGGGAGTGGCTGCAAAGCGAGCCTGAATGGGAGCAGACGCTATTGCTAAACAATCCGTTCGCGGCCCCTCGGCATACCCACCTCTCGGAAATTATGCTGCATGTGGTCAATCACGGGACATATCACCGGGGCAATGTCTCTACCATGCTGCGGCAGCTCGGCCATGCTTCCATCCAGAACGATTATTCGCTATTCTGGTATCAGGAGAATACGCAAACCCTTCAACCATGATGAATGCTCATCCCCTCTTAACGGTAACAACGAGGGAAGCGCTGCGAGCATGGCTGCAGCAACATTGCAGAACGGAAACTTGCTGCTGGGTCCTGGTCAGCATGAAGCCAACACCGGATACGATCTTATACTTGGATGCGGTTGAGGAAGCGTTATGCTATGGATGGATCGATGGAACCAAGAAGAAAATCTCTGAAACAGCGCTGGCCCAAAGGCTGTCCCCGCGCAGCAAAAACAGCTCATGGACCGAGCTGAATAAAGAGCGGGTGCGGCGGCTGGAAAAGCTGGGACTGATGACAGACGCGGGCAGAGACGTTCTGCCTGATATGCGCCCCGAGGCTTTCACCATCGACGAGGATATCCAGCGAAGGCTGAAAGAGGACATGCAGGTGTATACAAACTTTATGGCATTTCCGGATCTGTACAAGCGAGTTCGAATCGATACGATTCAGAGTTATAAACACCAGCCGGAGCTATTCGAGCGCAGACTGGACAAGTTCATCACCAACACAAGAGACAACCGCATGTACGGACAGTGGCATGACGATGGACGACTGCTCGGGGATGAGGTTACATTGTCCACGCCGTAGTTGCTACCCTCTTCCAGCAAATCGCCCTTCATCCAAAGGCAAAACCAGGCCTCCTGCATCGCCCTAACTTCGCGCATGCCGGAGGCCGCTCCCGTTATCGGTGTATCACAATTATCCGCACAGTTGTCGGATGTATCACTACGATCCAGACCGTTCATCCATCCCCGTCCATCTCCTCATCCCGGGTGGATTACACCATCTTGTTACATCTGCCCTGCTTCAAGCTCAATGCCCTTCAGATCCCCAGTTTTCCTCCACTCCATATAAATACGTTCATTAAAGTCTCTCTGTTCTGCATGATCTTCCGCTCTTCGCTCGATCTCCTGAAAGCCCAGCTTTCGGTACAGCCGGATGGCCGTTTCGTTGCGGTCGGTGACTTCCAGCACATAGCGCCTGTAAGGAAGCTCTTCCATAACATAATGCATCAGGGACGTGGACACCCCTCTGCAGCGAGCCCGCTCTAATGTAGCCACACACTCAATATAACCGGTATCATCATCATAAGGCAGAGGGGAATTAAATTCGCCGCTCATCACGTTGTAAGCAAGCTCCCCTGTATTTATGCCAAAAGCCTCCTGCAAAGGCTGAAGCTCCACCGGCATCGCCCTCAACTTATTGCTCGAGCATCCCGCCATTCCCACAATCACGCCTGACTCCTCGGCCAGATAGAGCGCTTCCGGGGAGAATAAACGCTTAAAGGCCGATTTCAAGATTGAACGATCCCGGGTAAAGTACGACAATTCGTTGTAGTAACCGTCCACAAATACCTCGGCCACCTCATCCCGCACATCCCGTTCCGCGTCAGCCATGCGGATGATTCGCAGTCCTTTCATACGCTTCACATTCCTTCCTAAAGACATTCATCGCTGTTCACGCATTCGATGGTTTGCGGCGGAGTAACGTTCCTGCTCCGCTGATGCCTATCGCTTCCTCTCCATCGGCATGCTAGCTTCTCCTCCCCATCATAACGCGGATGATGGCAGTGCAAACACCTTCCGGGGATCCAGTTCGTGCTCCGCCCTGAGACTGAATTGCTGCCGTCTCGTCCGACGTCCGGGCGTTGTGACGCCGAGAATCGGTCCACCACAATATAAGATCAACGCCCCGCTCTCTCCTGCTCAAGGCAGAAAGGATCGGGGCGTTGATCGCCACATCACGTGTCAAGCAACATGATCGGTACGTATAACTGTTTTTCACACAACCGTCTGTCATAGCTTCCGCCCCATCTCGAATTTGAGCAGAATGGAGTCACACCGTTTCACTTTCACAGCTTCCATCCTCCATGGTTCATGCCGCCTACAATAGGTTTCGCTTACGGCTCAAACCCCTTCTGGCTCACCCATAATTGCGATGCCGGAAAAACCTCGCTAAACCGCTTATAGACACGCTCATATGCGGAGGGGTGATACCAGTCTTCCAGGCCAAGCTTGTCATACAGCGGCTTGATCGGCAGCTTCTGCGTACGCTTGCCGCCACTGCCGTCACCCATATAATAATCGTCAATGCACACCCGGTTGACCAAGGGGCGCAGCAGCTCCGGGAAAGCTTCCGAACTCGGCAGCACGGGGGCAATGGCTGCCTGGGTAGGCACCCCCGCTTCCTTCAACAGCTCCAGCGTCTTGATCCGTGCCTGAATCGGCGGCGCCGAAGGCGTGAAATGCTTGCGGATGTCATCGCGATCCGTCTCCACCGTCATGCTCACCCTGACGCGATCCTTCAGCGCCTTCAGCAGCTCAATGTCGCGCCGAACGAGCGGGCTTCGCGTCTGTACGAGCAGAAAGTCAGGCGGTTCCTCGACCATGACCTCCAGCAACCCGCGCGTCACACACGCCGTCGCCTCGATCGGCTGATACGGATCCGTGCTGGAAGACATGAAAATCGTGACCGGCCCTTTCGCCTTGGCTCGTTTCAATTCCTTGCGAAGCAGCGGTGCTGCTTCAAGCTTCACGTCCACCCACTGGCCCCATTCCTGCGCACGAAACAGCGAGACCGGCATTTGCCTGACATAGCAGTAGGAGCAGGCATAACTGCAGCCCGTGTAAGGATTCAAGGTGTGGCTGTAGCCGTTCAGAAATCCGGTGCCTTTATTCAGCAATGTCTTCGGCGTCTTGTATGCTGTTTCCAATTCCATGAGCCCCTCCTCCTTCCTCAGCTGTGCTGCCTATGTTCTGCTCGCGCCTGTCCATACGACACCACTGCACTGCGCATTATCCCAGCGCGGTGTTTCCCCGCATGGGTAGCGGCTGATCGACCACAGATCAGCGCGTCTCAAGCGCCAGCAGGCGCCCCTTCATCTCCAGCCCGCCGCGATACCCGGTCAGCGCGCCGTTCTTGCCGATGACCCGGTGGCAAGGAATCCGGATCAGCAGCGGGTTAGCCCCGATGGCTGCTGCCACGGCCCTTACGGCACTCGGCCTGCCGATATCATTCGCAATCTCGATATAAGTTAGCGTCCGGCCGTAAGGAATGTCGTTCAGCGCATGCCACACCTCCGTCTGAAACGGCGTGCCCTTGCAGTCCACAGCCGCCTCAAACCGAAGCCGGTTCCCTTGAAAGTATTCGATCAATTCCATCGTGTACGGTTCCAGCTTCGAATCATTTTGCTGTAATGTCCGCCCCGGGAAGCGAGCCGCCAACCATGCCCTCATTTCCTCATAGGGGCTGTCCTGGGATCCAATATAACAGAGGCCCTTGCCTGTCGCTGCGAGGTAAATCCTCCAGTCGTCATGGACCAGCCGGGTCCAGAATACATCATCATCGTTAGCAGGCATTCCAAACGCCCCCTTTTCAAGTTCCGGAATTGTCATGTAATTTGCGATAGCTGGACGGGGTCAGCCCCGTCTTCTTCTTAAACAGGGTGATGAAATAGGCCGAATTTTCAAGACCCACCTCACGTCCGATTTCCGCCACCGTTTTGCCGGAGTCTGCCAGCAGCTGCCTCGCCCTATCCATGCGGACATCCTGTATATATTCCAGCGGGGTCCGCCCTTGAATCCGTTTGAACGTCCGGTGCAAATGATACGGGCTTCCATGGCTGACAGTCGCCAGCACATCCAGGGTCAACGCCTCGTGACAATGGCGGTGAATATAATCGGTGATCCGCTGAATCCATTCCTGGTCCGGGGAATGCACATCGGCCGGCTTGCAGCGCTTGCATGGTCGGAAGTTCCCATCGATCGCTTCCGTACAAGTCGCAAAGATTCGCACATGCTCTCTTTTGGGCGGTCTGGACTTGCAGGATGGTCTGCAAAATATGCCGGTCGACTGAACCGCATAAAAAAATTGCCCGTCATAGTCCGAGTCGCATCGGATGATCGCGTTCCACTGCTCCTCTGCCGGTCTTGATCCGGTCGCCATATCGCTCACCTCCGGTACCATTATACCCGCAAGCAAGGGCTGCCGCACGGGTTTCGAAATAGAAGCGCAAGATCGCAAAATGCAATAATGGCCGAAGTTGTGATACAACCAATATAGCGGATAGTATCATAACCAGGAAAGGAGCCATCTCCCATGAAACATATGCTATCCTTTCAAATCGATGTGCCCGAGCCATTTCGCTTCTCGGAAAATTTGAACTACCTCTCCAGATCGCCCAATGAATGCCTGTACCAGATCCGGAGCGATCGAATCTATCGCGCCCTTCCTGTTCAAGGGAGCGCTGTCGTGATGGACGTCGGAGCGGATGCCGACGGGCAGGCCATCGCCGTCCGACTGCTCGGGGATCCCGATTCCCCTGTCGATCAGTTGCAGTTGCAGGCCCAGGCGGAGGCTTACGTTTGGGAATGGTTCGACCTGGATACCGACCTGGCCCCGTTTTATGAACAGGCGGAAGCTGACCCGCTGCTGGGGAAAGCCATCAAGGCGTTCTACGGATTGCGCCTGATCGGGATTCCGGATTTGTTTGAGGCGATCTCCTGGGGCATCATTGGCCAGCAAATTCATCTGGGTTATGCTTATACCCTCAAGAGACGTTTGGTGGAAGCCTACGGGCACAGTGTGGAGCATGAGGGTAACACCTATTGGCTGTTTCCGAAAGCCGAGGATATCGCCCACTTGGAGGTCCAGGATCTGCAGCCGCTTAGAATGACCGTCAAAAAATGTGAATATCTGATCCACACCGCCCGGTTGATCGCTGACGGAAGCTTAACCAAACTACAGCTTATGAATGCCGGCAGCCTGAAGCTGGCGGAGAAAAGGCTTGTCAGCATCCGGGGCATCGGACCCTGGACCGCCCATTATGTGCTGATGCGCTGCCTGCGAATGCCGGATGCGTTCCCGATTGACGATGTCGGTCTTCACAATGCGATCCGGCACCTTCAGGGGATGGACCGGAAACCGACCAAGGCAGAGATAATGGAGCTGTCCTCCCGATGGTCGGGCTGGGAAGCTTACGCCACCTTCTATCTGTGGCGCTTTCTGTATTAACACTTGTCACAGACAGCAAACAGGGAAATCCCTCGCCCCGGCGCACATCATGCGGCCAGGCAAGGGATTTCCCTGTTCGTTTTCTCTATTAAGTCAGGCCGGTCCCGGCCCGCCCAAACTACTCGATAAAGTACAATTTGCCGTCCACCTCAAGCGAGATGGCCGACTGGGCCAGGTCATCCTTGAGCTGCTTGGCATAGTCGACAACCTGGTCGATAGCCGCCTTGTCAAGCTTGTCCGTAAATGCATACACAATCGTTACGTTCTCCTTGATGAGCGTGCCTTTATCGTCCACCCATGCGCCTTCACCCGGAATCGCCGTAGCTCCGCCGAACCAGCTGGACAGCTGGGTCAAGGTCTGATCGACAAACTTCTGATGCGCTTCCTCTGTAATCGGAATATCTCCTTTTACGGTGGAAGGCACATACACCTTGACGACATGACTCAGATGGAACTGGTCCTTCAGCGCACTTTGCGTAATCGCCGCTGCAGACGAATCCCCCTCTGCACTATAGGACTGCTGTACCGGTAGAACCAGCAATGTCAGCAGTACACCGCAGGCCAGCGCAAGCGCCCATATTCTCTTTTTCATCCCCGATTTCTCCCTTATGTATGAATTTTCTCACTCATTATATAATGGAGCATTGCGAGCAGCAATGAAAACCTTGGAAATCGAGGGAGGGCAGCCTCGAATAAGAAAGCCGGCTCTCCAGAATACTCGCGGCGGAGCATCGGCGGCTCTTCTTACCGGCTACGCTTGCAATTGACCGATCCAGGTCAAGCTTTCCACCGCCTGATGATCCACACTGCCGTTCAGAATCGCCTGCACATCATTCAGCGTATCGTGAAGCGCGACACGCACCCCTTTTATCCCCGTGTATGGCTCAGCAATTACAAATGGCTGTGTAAGATAGGCTTCCAGCCGTTCTCCACGCGCATAAGCCGTAAGCTCTGCCGCCGGGATGCCCTGAACGCCCCGGACATTGACAAGGGAGCGCAGCTCGCGGTAACGCCGCAGCAGCTTCTGTGCACGCTGTTGAACGATATGATGCAGCTGATCCAGATGGCTGCCCTCCAGAACAGAGGAGGTGGAATGAAGCGGATGGACCGCCGGAAATTTATGCCTTGCTGCCAAATCGGCATCGAATACCCACAGCGTTTCAAGCGGCCCGTACGGCATGTCGTCGTCGACAACAGCTCCCTTCAGGTCGACCAGAAACGTGGTCACATTGTGAATGCCCTCCTGCTGCAGCCGCTCCTGAAGCTCATAGATTTCGCCTGTCAGCACATGCTCGCGATCGGCCGCGAACATAATCTCAGCCCCTGTTCCCATCTCCATGATCAGATTGTAGGTGTCATCGATCGAATGGGTAACATGCTGAACGTCATCCAGCATATCCTCCAGCTCCGGATACTCCCCATTGGGCTTTAACAGAATGGTGGCGTACCCGTCCTGCTTAAACCGGTGAAACAGCTCGCCGAGCAGCACCAGCTGTCCCATTCCGGGGCGGGCGACCAGACCCACAGTACCGCCTTTTGCCAAAGGGGCAAATAGATCCAGTGGTTTGATGCCCGTTTCAATCATCTCCACGCTTTCCCCGCGCAGAATCAGTTCATCCAGGCTGCATTTTGCCAGAGATGCCAATGCGGCAATGGTGCGGACTTCCGCCCGGCCAACGGGAATTTTCCCTGTGCATAAGTTGGAGACTGTGGCCGGCCGTAATCCGACAGATTTGGCTGCACTGGTCAGGTTTGGAACCCTTTGTCGTAACAGTGACACATTCAGCTTCAGATTGTCCAAGTGCTTACACCCTTTTTTAGTATAGATTCATGGTTCTTCCTAAAGGCTGGTTAGGAAAGAGTCTGCGGTGCGGACAAACAGATCCGCATCCGGTTCAAAAAGATTATGATCATGCTCCTCAAACGCCACGATTCTTGCCTGAGGCAGAACTCGCTTATATTGTTCCACTGCTTCTAATGATAACCCGGGATGTGGTTTTACGCCACGGATTATCAGGACTGGGCAAGTCAACCGAGTTAGGTCGTTCCACATGTCTGCCTTAGTCGATTCCCGTTGCAGTGCCTGTAAAGCTGATGTCTTCATACGATCAGACAGCTTCTTCCCTCTCCAAGGAGGCAGCGAGGCGAAGAAATCCACCCATCCCGCTGGCAGCTCGGTATGAACCGCGGGATAGTCTCCGATGATCAGGCCTTGAATGCGCTCCGGATTCTGAACCGCGTAGCCTAACTGATAGGACACGCCCCGGGAGTATCCCATGAGCACAAATTGCTCAAGTTCAAGATGACGAATCGCCGCATCAATGTCGCTAATATGATCCGCGAGCGTATATCCCGAAGCGGGCGAATCACTTTGGCCCCGGCCGCGAAGCGTGACCACAACGATATGCCGGGGGGACAGCTTCTCCATCATGGTGATATAGTCCTCGCCCGACTCGGACAATCCCGGGATGATGACCAGCGAGGCTTGTTTGTTCTTAAGATCCCGATGCACCTCCGTAACGTGAATATGCACCCCTTGGTTATTGACCATAGTCTCGTGTAACTGCATACCTTAGGCCTCCTTAGAACTGTTTTTTATTTTAATGAAGTATGATTTTAATAGCGTGATCTCCGTGATTTCATCCATCTGAAGCCATCCCCTTACACATTCACCTGAGCGCCCCAAAAGGTAAAAGGGCGTGTACGCCCTTAAGGGTATTGACGATCTGGGTTACCCGCAGATCCACCGTCAAGGTGGCGTAGGCATACGCCTCTGTTCTTGAAATAGAGTAAAGCTCGGTCATGAGATCTAGCATGCCGTTTAATGCCATCCACATGGCTTCCTCCAGGTCCTCATGAAACCCCAGCGTAAGCCAGCCGGCATTCGTCTTGGCTCTAGGCATCGTTATCGGCATGTCGTCTCGGACATGAAAGGTTAGACACACCTTCTCCATCGGGCATTCGAGGGCGGGACCGCTAACTTCGCCGTCCCCCTGAGCCGCATGTCCATCCCCGGTGGAGAACAGCCCGCCATCCACCGGAATCGGCAGATACAGCGTGCTGCCAGCCGTCAGCTCTTTGCAATCGAGATTTCCTCCATAGGGGCGCGGTACGAAAGTCGTATGCTGACCCCTTTCTTTCGGCGGCATGCCCATGATCCCCATGAATGGCTTCAGGCCGACGCTGTACTTGAAATTTCCGAACTGGCTCCTGCCCGTCATTGTCTGGGCATCCAACTCAAAGTCCAGCGTCACTTCTTTGGCACGGGTCATGCCCAGCTTCTCGTTCCAATCGCTCGGAAACCCTCCGGCAGAGGTCCATCCCCACGATCCGGGAACGATTTCATTAATCTGAATCTCCAATGTACGTCCGGGTTTAGCCTCCTGAATATGGACAGGCCCCAATAACGCATGCCCGAACTGCTTCTCCTGCCGCTCCGGCTTGCGCTCCGTAAACTTCGTTCTCGGCGCGTCTGGGGCGACCCGTTTCTCCAGCCCCCAAGCTGCATCTAAGGTTTGATACACGACAGTATCCCCGGACTGAATATATAGGGCCGGCTCCAGCTCCCTGCTGAAAAATCCATGAAGCGTATGAATATCCGGTTGCAGCATATGAACCTGTGACATTCCGGCTTTCTCCCTTCACAGCTAGATTCAGCGTGGTTATTCGATGATTCGAATCCACACTGTTACTTTATAGAGTATTTATAATTACTCTTAAAGTCAATTATAATTTTCTCTTAAACGTAATTATAATTACTATATAATTATTTTGTTACTTATTCCCCTTTGCACCAAAGGAGGTCGTTGCAGCACAAAAAAACCGTCCGCAAGCGCAGCTTCACTGCGTGGGACGGTTCATTACCCATGCTCCCTTATGTTCTCCGGATCCCTGGATTACAGGCTTGAGCGGTCTGCCGCCCAGGATGCTGCTCCATGCCCGGGAAGCGACACTGTCAATCCATCTGATCGGCCCGGAGTCTGTTCACAGCAACGCAATTGCTTAGAATACGCTTCGTACCAAGCCGCCGTCGATGCGCAGCGCCGAGCCGTTAATCGCCGAGGATTTAGGACTGCTGAGATACGTAACAAAATCCGCAATTTCCTCCGGCCGAATCAATCGCTGAATAATGGAAGTCGGCCGATTCTCCTTCATAAACCGCTGCTCGGCTTCTTCGATCGAAAGATCCTCATCCGGATACAGCGTATCCAGCATCTTCTCAACACCTTCCGTAAGCGTGGATCCGGGCATGACAGTATTCACGGTTACGCGGGTTCCTGTCGTCAGTTCGGCCAAGCTCCGGGAAAGAGACAGCTGCATCGTCTTGGTTGCGCTGTAATGCGCCATCTCCTGGGAAGGCATGATCGCGGCCTCACTGGCTATAAAGATGACCCGCCCTTCATTACGATGGATCATATTTTGCAGATAGTGCCTGGACAGCCGGACCCCGCTCATAATGTTGGTTTCAAAAAACTTGAACCATTCCGAATCCGGAATATCAAAAAACGCAGCAGGTTCAAAAATCCCCAGATTATTGATCAGAATATCAACGACCGGGGCGGCTTCCCTTACCTGATGACAGCCCTCCTCCGTACCGAGATCCGCCACAACATAACGAATCTCGGCATCCGGATGCACAGCGTGAATGTCATGAATGGTTTGTTTTACCTTGTCCTCATGTCTTCCATTAACAATGACGGACGCTCCCTCGGCTGCAAGCGACATCGCAACCGCTTTGCCAATGCCGGAAGTCGAGCCTGTTACCAATGCGACTTTTCCCTTCAAGTCCAAATTCATATCAAGATCTCTCCTTTCTTTTAATATAGGGGCCCCTCCCGATTTCCTTCATTACCGCCCGAGACCAGAAGAGCCACACGACGACACTTGCGTAAAGGGCAGGTGATCAAAAATCAAAGTTATCCGGGTCCGGACCGACCCGGCGGTCCTGGTTCAGACTGTCGATGCGCCGCATTTCGTCAGCGGTCAGCTCGAAGTCGAAGACTGCGCTATTCTCGATGATGCGATGTTCTCGAATCGATTTCGGAATGGTCACAACGCCGTTTTGCAGATCCCAGCGCAAAATAATTTGGGCTACCGATTTGTTGTATTTCGCCGCGAGTTCCTGAAGTTCCTCCTGTTCCAGCAAATGCCCCTGCATCAGTGGTGACCAGGCTTCCAGCTGGATTCCGTGCGCCCTGCAGAACGCATGCAGCTCCTTCTGCGTCAGTCTGGGGTGATATTCCACCTGATTGACCATCGGCTTGATGGTTGAATCTTTCATCAGTTCCTCCAGATGATGGATATGAAAATTGCTGACTCCGATCGCTCTCACCCTGCCCTGCTTATACAGCGTTTCCAGCGCGCGCCAGGCCTCCTTATATTTCCCTTCAACCGGCCAATGTATAAGGTACAGATCCAAATAACCGAGCCCGAGCTTGTCCAGGCTTTGTTCATATGCAGCCAGCGTCGCTTCATACCCGAGGTCGGAATTCCACACTTTCGAGGTGACGAATAGCTTATTCCGTTCAAGTCCCGCAGCTTCCAGTCCTTCCCGGATTCCCTGTCCTACCCCCTGTTCATTCCCATAAATCGCTGCCGTATCGATACTGCGATACCCGTTCATGATCGCCGTTCGCACGGCACCAACCACTTCGGAACCCTCCTCTACTTTAAAAACGCCAAGTCCCAGCCAGGGCATCCGAACGCCATTGGATAACGTTGTTGTATCTTTCAAGCCTTGTATATTCATTACTTAATCCCTCCATATGTGTATGGGCACGCGATGTACAGCATGCCGCCTTCTGTTAGATCCTGCTGCCTCTTGAGCTTCCACTTCAAACTTCAGCAGGCCGCGTCGCCTTTCCGGACGCGTCAAGCTGCCCGTTTATATACAGCTGTATAATGATGGGGTATGGTTTCAATCAGCATGCAAATGTTATTATGGTACCAACGGTGCGAAGTGTGAAGAACGTACTTTTTTGTAACATAGTTACCTTGAAGTATCGTAGATACTTTTTAGTGCCTATAAAGAATGGAGGAAACCGCATGCAGACGAGAAAATACAACATCGGCGTCGAAGCCGCCCTGGACGTGATCGGTGGCAAATGGAAGTGCGTCATTCTATGTTATTTGACACGCGGCCGGAAACGGACCAGTGAACTGAAGCGGCTGATGCCGCAGATCACCCAGAAAATGCTGACACAGCAGCTGCGGGAACTGGAGCAGGATGGGGTCATCAACCGCATCATTCATAACCAGGTTCCTCCCAAAGTGGAGTATGAGCTTAGTGAATACGGATGGAGTCTTCAGGGAATTCTGGACGCCTTGTGCGCTTGGGGAGAGAATCATATCGACAGAGTTTATGGTGACAAACTCACCATGTTGGAGGATAATGTTTTCACCGAGGAATTAAAGTCCCAGGACAACGGGAAGATCGCGGAGTAGAGAGGTCAACACATAGCTGCCTCCGGTAAGATTTGATATATGAAACAGGTGAAAATTAGTGACCACAACAAATCATAACCATTCTGGAGGGCGGCTGTTCACCTCCGTCGTTGGCACATGGATCAAGTGGCTGGTGCTGGGAAGCTTTGCCGGGCTGTTGACCGGGAGCGCATCGGCGCTGTTTCTGTACAGCCTCGAATATGTGACCGAGCTGCGCCTCGGCAGCCCCTGGCTGCTGTTTCTGCTGCCACTCGGCGGAGCGGCCGTCAGCTACATGTACAACAAATATGGTCTGAACAGTGCCAAGGGCAACAATCTGATCATTGAACAGATTCACGGGGGGCAAGAATCCATTCCGCTGCGCATGGCTCCGCTGGTGCTAGTCGGGACGCTGGTCACGCACCTCTTCGGCGGTTCGGCCGGCCGGGAAGGCACTGCGGTACAGATGGGCGGCAGCTTGACCGAATGGCTCGGCAAGCGATTCCGCGTGAGCAAGCTTGACCGTAAAATACTGCTGATCTGCGGCATCAGCGGCGGCTTCGGCTCCATATTCGGAACCCCGCTTGCCGGTACCCTGTTCGGCCTGGAGGTGCTGGCGATCGGGATGATCTCCCACCAGGCGCTGCTGCCAGCCTTTATATCCAGCCTGATCGGACATTTCACGGCGGAATCGCTCTGGGGCGTAATCCATGTCCACTACCCGATGGGCAGCGTTCCCGCATTCGAACCGCTTGTCTTCCTGAAGGTGCTGCTTGTCTCCATGCTGTTCGGTCTGGCCAGCAGAATGTTCAGCGAGCTGACACATGCCTTGAAGAAGGGATTCAGCTACCTATTCAGCAATCCGATGCTGCGAAGCGCAGCAGGCGGCGTGATCATCATCGGACTTGTCTATCTGGTCGGAACCCGCGATTATCTCGGGCTGGGGCTCCCCCTGATTGAAAGGGCGTTTTCCGGCGAAGCCACTCCCCTTGATTCGCTCGGCAAAATGCTGTTCACATCCCTGACGCTCGGGGCAGGCTTCCAAGGCGGTGAGGTGACCCCGCTGTTTGCCATCGGGGCTACGCTTGGCAGCTCCCTCTCAAGCTGGATTGGCTTGGCCGCCCCATTTCTGGCCGCGCTTGGCTTCATTGCGGTATTCAGCGGAGCAACGAACACACCGATCGCCTGCTTTATTATGGGCGTTGAACTGTTCGGCGCTGACGGCGCCGTCTACATGTTCATGGCCTGCATCATCAGCTACCTGTGCTCCGGCCACTCGGGAATATACACTTCCCAGCGCATCGGGGTGTCGAAGCACCCGTGGATCAGCCTTCCCGAGGGCATGACACTGGGCGGGATAAAGGCCGAACGGAACCGGACCCGGGTCCAAGACAACGCTGACCAGGACCACCATAACGAACCGTCATAACATTTCTTGATCGACAGAAAGGACGAATCCCGCTCGGCCTGAGCTTTAGGATTCGTCCTTTCTCTATCTTTCGATTCTGTTGTTGGGACAAGCTCCCCGGATTACACCGTGGACTTGCGAAGCATGAAGAGTGAGCCGATCGCCATCAGCAGCGCCCCTGGCAGACACCATAGCGACAGCTCAAACGCAGTCTTGCCGATAAACCACTCGAACACCGGCATCCACCCGTCAAAGGCTGTGACAATCACGCCGGCTGCCGACAGCAGGATGAAAATCCCTGCCAGGAATATAAAGGTTTTCAGCCCCCGGTAGCGGAGATAGAAGCTGCCTATCAGCATTCCCAGCATCGCGAACGTAATCAGCAGAATGGCAAACACGGTAAATTGAGCCAGGATCGATCCATCATTCAAGTAAGGCAGATGGAAGAAATGCATGCGTTCCCCCCAGCCATTGGTCCAGTTCTCAAGCGAAGACAGAAGCAGCAGCAGAATAGCGGTAAATATGCTGATCCCGATTATAAGGATCACCGTGCCGGTATAAAAGTCGGTTCGTCGAATGCTGAAGCCTAACGAAAATGGAAACAGTTGCACAACCCCTATAAGTGCACCGACAAACATGTAAATAAACATCGTGGCGAGCCCGCCAGTATAGAACTTCTCCCCATTGACTATGAAACCGATCAACAGATTGACGATAAAACTGAACATCATAATTGCCCACGGCAGGTAGAACCAGCCTAATTTCTGTTTCATGTGAATATGAATGACTCTGTTTACCTGGTTCATCCCCGGTTCACCGCCTTTTCAACTCTGGTTAAACTGACAATGAGATCTTGAAGGGACACAGCCGAAGTCTTCAGGCCCGCTTGCTCGGCCTCCTGCTGAATGGCGCCCCCTGTCTCTCCCATCACCGTCGCCGAGATCATGGAAGCGAACGGCTCACGTCGAATGACCTTTTTGCCCTGAACAAAAGCCTCCACCTTGTCCGCAGGACCGACCACCGTGCAGGCGCATCCACGCAGCTCCTCACTCTCTGCATCAAGAATGACTCTCCCCTGGTCGATCACAATGACGTGCTCCAGCAGGCGGCTAACCTCGTCAATCAGATGCGTGGACAATACCACCGTGCGCGGATAACGAGTGTAATCTTCAATCAGATGATCATAGAACATTTCTCTTGCAACGGCATCCAGGCCAAGATACGGCTCGTCAAAAATCGTAAGCGGCGCCCGGCTGGCAAGCCCGACCACAATTCCGACCGAGGATAGCATCCCTCGGGACAGTTTCTTCACAATCCGCTTCCGTGGCAGGCGAAATTCCTCCATCAGCTCGTTGGCATACGCTGCATCCCAGTTCGGGAATATCGTGGATGCCACATCCAGTACATCCTTGACTGTAAAGTAATCCGGATACCGCTGCCCTTCTTTAATAAAACAGATGTTCCGCAGGACCGCCTCGTTCTCGTACGGGCTCTGCCCAAACACCTTCACTTCCCCGCTCGTCGGGAATAACTGTGCAGTAATCATGTGCATGATCGTTGTTTTCCCCACGCCGTTTCGGCCAAGGAACCCATATATTCTATTCTCTTCCATCCGGAAGCTCACATCATTCACTGCTGTGACATCCGTATAAGACTTGCACAACTGCCGAACCTCGACCACCGCTTGACTCATTGTCCGCTTCCCCCTCTGCGAATCATGTCTGTTAATTGTTCAGTCGTAATTCCAAGTTTCGCCGCTTCCTTCACCGTCGTGACCACATAGTGCTCGTAAAACTCCTGCTTCCGCTTCTCAATCAGCTTCTCGCGCGCACCCGTCGCTACAAACATGCCAATCCCCCTTTTCTTATACAAAATCCCCTGATCTACCAACAGATTTACCCCCTTGGCGGCAGTAGCCGGATTGATCTGATAAAAGGCCGCAAACTGGTTCGTGGACGGAACCTGCGTTTCCTCAGGCAGTCGCTCTTCTATGATGTCATCCTCGATTTTGTCGGCAATTTGCATAAAAATAGGGCGGCTGTCATCAATCTGGAATGCCATCTTCTCACCCTTTCGTCGTTCGAGTTACCCATTACCACATTGGTTAGTTACTCATGTAATTAACCATACAAGACATGAAGTTAAAAGTCAACCTGATTTTTGCCTAAACTAACCATTTCGGAAAGCCGATATAAAAGGAATGTGCAGAGGCTATAGTTTACAATGAAAGGAAATGAACACCAGAGATGAGTAGAAGAATTACAGCGATCATGCTGTCAGCAGCATTGCTGCTGCTCGCTTGGACCACACCGGCGACAGCAAGTCAGACGCCCAAAATGATGGCGTATGTTAACCAGAACAGCCAATCGTTTATTCCTGTAGGACTGTTGAAGGAGATTGAAGGGGTTAAAGCTAATTATCAGGCTGCGGAGAAAAAGATCGAGGTTACGAGAGAGGGAACCAAACTGACCTTCTTTCTTGGACAAAAAAACGCGTTAATCAATGGCAGCAAAACACAAATTCCGGCAGCTCCTTTCATCGAAGGCAGCTCCGCCTATGTGCCGCTGCAGCCGATCAGCCGTTATCTTGGCATGCAGCTGTCCTGGGACAGAAGCAGCTCTTCCCTTGCCATTACAAGCCAGGGAGAAACCAAAGTGCTGCCTGTACTGTCCGGCTCATTCATTAACGCCGGTGCCAAGCCCGTTGTTCACAGCAAAAAAACGTTCCGGGTCGGCTCCAGATCGTTCAATACCCAGGTCGTTACCGTTTCCCTGCTGCATCCCAAAATCAAACTGGACGTTGCCTTAGCCCATAACAAGGTGGGCGCCGTTGAAGATCTTCGCAGCATCGCCAAACGCAGCGGTGCGCTGGCGGCCATCAACGGCACTTACTTTGATGCTTATACAACCGGCGCCTTCAAAGCGCCGTACGGCTATATCGCAAGCGGCGGCAGCATTCTGAAGACAGCCCCGGGAGATAACCGGAGCATCTTCATCTATGACCGCAACAACCTCGCGACCATTGTGCCTGGACTGACATTCAAGGACCGCTTTGAGGAAGGTCGGATTGAGGGCGCCATTCAAGCCGGTCCGCGGCTTCTGACTGACGGAAAGATCTCTCTTGATGTGCGCAACGAAGGCTTCAAGGATCCGAAAATTCTTAGCGGCGGCGGCGCGCGCAGTGCCATCGGCATCACGAAAGACCACAAGCTTATTCTGCTTACCACCAGCGGCGCGACCATTCCGCAGCTGGCTGAAATCATGAAGCAAGCCGGAGCTTACCAGGCGATGAATCTCGATGGCGGCGCCTCCAGCGGCCTGTACTACAACGGCTCATATTTGACCACGCCAGGCCGGCAGATCAGCAACGCCATTTTGATTCAATCGAAGTGATGAGTTCCCTATCCCCTTGAGATGGCCGGATGTCCGGCGATTCTTCAAGGGGATTTTTTACGTGCCAATCATATAAAATCCCGCTATCGCCTGCCTTGTTGTTCCAAGGCGGGACGAATAACGGGATCTGAATAGGCGGCAGCCGATCAGGTCAGATCAGGACCGGCTCCCTGGCTGGACTCGAGCTCTGCCATCGTTGTCTCGATAATAACCCGAAGCGCTGCGAGCATCGTGTCATGCGACAGTGTCGGCAGTGACGGTTTGTCTACGGCCATCTCCGTTGAAGCCGGGAAGTGGACGAAGCCGCCAATTACCGGCAAGGCATGGGACTGAATATGATACAGCAGCGAATACATCGTATTATTGCAAATATAGGTGCCGGCGGTGTTGGAGACAGAAGCCGGTATGCCCTGCTCCTTCAACTGATTGACCATCGCCCGAACGGGCAGGGACGAGAACAGGCCATCAGGCCCCCCCGGCACGATGGGCTCGTCCTGCGGCTTGGCGCCTTTGTTGTCCGTTAGGGATGCTTCTTGCGGTATATCCTTCACATTTACAGCAATTCGCTCAGGCGTTACAGCCGTTCTCCCTCCTGCCACCCCGGTTGCGATCACTGCATCCGGCTGCACCCGCTCCATCTCCCGGATCAGCAGCTCTGCGCACTCATCATAATGAACGGGAAGCAGCACCGTATGAATCTCCGCACCCGGGATCGTCTCGTTCATTATGTCCCGAATGAGCCTTTCCGTCGGATTGATGGAACTTCCTCCAAAAGGTTCAAAACCTGAAATCAGCAGCTTTTTCATCGTTGTTCATTCTCCTCATTCCCTGATAATCGTTTCTTTCATCATAGCAGATGCTCTGCTAGTTTGACCAAATCATGTGGACATGCCATGCGCCGTCCATCGGTTTAATCCAGCTCGAAAGTATAATATTATGTCATATTTGGCAAAATAAAACGTAGCTTGTGATTCAAAGGAGGTGTCCAGATGAGCACAGAAAACAACAACCAGCCGACGAAAGCGGAAGTTCAAACGACCCAATTAAACAAAATGCCGATTCCCGGAGAGAATGAAACCCATATTTCCGAGGAAGAGGTTGCCGAAGCATTCCAGCAGCAATCGACGGAGAACCGCACTTCCGGCAATCAACAATCCTAAAGCAAACTTCAACGAATCATACGTCTCACAGATGGCAGCTTCAGGGCTGAGCACTGTGAGACGTTTATATTATTCGGCGAGCCGCTAGGACCGGCTGCGGTAACGCCCCGTCCGCAATTCCTCAATATAATTGTCCAGGAACGGCATCCCGGACGAGACGGCATCCTGCACCGCCCGCTCAATATCATACGGCACCCGGACCCATTGCATGCTGAGTGCAGCGGAGGTTCTGCTGTCGTAACGGCCTTCCAGAATGACGTAGGAAGCCTGCGGCATGTCCAGCGGATTCCCCACACTGCCGGTATTAAACAGCGTCTTGCCGTCCAGATGCTGGAGATAGGCATTGTGAACATCCCCATAACCGGCAACATCCGCTTCACGGTCTGACAAACAGCAAGCCGAGCCTTCGAATAACGACAGCCGCTTCTCCAGCTCATCCCACGGCTGCACCCGCTCATAGACGCTTCTCGGCGAGGCATGGAACAGGCGAACCCATTTTCCGCTCATATAAAATTCAATGCAAAAAGGCAGCTTGGCCAGCGTATCCAGCCGCTTCTGGCCCAGCTTGCGCTGATGCCACCGAAGCGCCTCCTCCTCTGTCTTACGCACGATAAAATCATCCCAGTTCCCTCTCACTATCCGTTCGCAGTTCGCTTGGATCATATCGACCGCGATATCCCCATCCGGCCCTTTCCCGATCAGATCGCCCAGGCAATAAATCACATCCACGCCTCGGCTGCGAATATCGTCCAGCACGGCCGAAAGCGCCGGAATATTGCCGTGTATGTCAGAGATGATGGCTATTCTATCCATTGATGCTCCGCCTCCCATCAACAATGCGTTTCCATTTTACACTACGCCAACGTTGCCAAAATAACAAGCGGCCACGCAGTAGCCGTGACATTCGCGCTGTATCATTTATGGCTTTTTATCAACCCGATCCGTTGCGAAAGCGCCGATATCTCCTCGCAGGCATAAGAAAACCTAGCGGGAAACCCACCGCTAGGTCCTATGATGTGCGTCATCATCCATTTGTGCTCTGAACGAGGACTGGTATTGGCTGCAGTCACTGTTAGGCAGGGAGCCGCTTCCGGACTCCCCCACATGATGACCGAGACTTAATGCGTCGTCCGCTCGGAAATTTCACTCAAGGCATCGCCGGCTTCGTTTACAAAAATGTTCACTCTGGCCAGGTCGCCGATGGCAGCCATGCCCACCAGTTCACCATTCTCAACGATGGGAATACGGCGAATTTGGTGCTCAGCCATCATCCGGGACAATTCGTGAACATCCGTATCCGGCGTGCTCGTAATGACATCGGTTGTCATAAAGCTGCTGCATGTTTCTGCATTGACGTCTTTTCCGTCAGCGACACAGTTAATGACAATATCCCTGTCTGTAATCATGCCTACCACTCGTTTGCCTTCACACACCGGCACCGAACCACAGTTCACATCCCGCATAATTTGGGCTGCCGATACAATCGAATCCTCCGGCCGGCATACTCTCACGTTGTCCGTCATAATCTCGCGTGCTGTTGTCATGTTATCCTCCCGATACGATTACAGATTTTATTCGATCATTCTGTCATATTTTGTCCTGCCTGCCGGATATTATTCCAGGCCGCAAGCGTACGGGCTCCCTATCGAATGCCTGTATAATTTTTACTCACATGAAAGACATCCATGAATAATATTAATTAGTACCTGAGCCAAAAAGGATGGGAGGCTGATGAAACGTGAGGAAATACCGGATGATCGGCTTGTGGTTATGTGCAGTCATTCTGGTGCTTGCCGGCTGCACCGGAAGCTCGTCCAACGAAAAAACGAAAACGCTTACACTGTGGTACTGGAATCGAAGCCTCGATGACGGGCTGCTCAAGGCGGTAGAACAGCAGTTTCCAGGCATTCGGATCGATGCCCAGAAAATCGGCGGCGATTTCAAATCGAAGCTGAAAACAACGTTGGCTGCCGGCTCCGGAGGCCCGGATATCGTTGCATTTAACGATTGGGTTACCGAGCTGTTCGCCAGCTCCGACCGCTTCTACGATCTGTATGAGCTTGGGGCCGCCGAGATTGAAGATGATTTTCTCGATTGGAAGTGGCAGCTGGGCGTCACGCCCGAAGGCACCATGATCGCTTTGCCGATCGATACCGGGCCAACCGCTTTGTATTACCGGGCCGATCTGTTCGAGCAGGCCGGTCTGCCGTCTGACCCGGAAGAAGTGCACCGTATGCTGTCCACCTGGGAAGATTATTTTGAGGCTGGCGTGCAGCTGCAGCAGCATTTCGGCGGCTCGGTCAAACTGACCGACAACATCAGCAACATTTACAACCAGATTAACGCCCAATCCGAGACGATTTATTTTGACCGGGATGAAGAGTTTATCGGAGAGAGCTCTGCCTCCTCCATGCGCTCCGCATGGGACCTGGCCGTGAAGGCCTCGGAGCTGGGGCTGCTGGCCAACGCCAACACCTCCTCCTCCGAGTGGAACGCTGCGATCAACAATGGCCGCATCGCTTCGTTTGTCGGCGCGGTCTGGATGAAGGAGATTCTCCAGCAAGCCGCACCGGACACGACCGGCAACTGGAAGGTGGCCAGAGCGCCGGGCGGAGACGGCAACAATGGCGGCTCGTTCCTGGCAATTATGAAGTCGAGCGAGTATCCGCAGGAAGCCTTTGAGGTCATCAAGTGGATTCAAAGCCCGGACAATCAGATCCAGACCTTCAACAATATCAACCTGTTTCCGTCGGCCAAAGCCGCGCTGGAAGCCGAGTCCATGCATGTGGAAGAACCCTTTTTTGGAGGCCAGGCGACCGGCGAAATATTTACCGAATCAGCTCGCAATGTGAAGCCAGCCTACTTTGGAGCCAAGTATGCGAACATTAACGGCATTGTGACCCGGGAGCTATCCATGGTCGCCCTGCAAGGCAAGAACAGCGAGAAAGCCTGGGAGGATGCGCTTAACCGGGTAAAGAAAGAGCTTCTCCGCTAAGCCGAGTCAAGGCATGGAATATGCATTTGAGGCTTCAATGCAAGTATGGTATCAACCTTGAATCCCCTGGAGGTGACTGCCCATGAATCGACCTGTCGAGCCATCCCCGATGCCGCCGCATCAAGCGGAGGCCACGAATTCACGGAACAATCGGCGGCTGATGAGTACCATCTGGAAGCATCGCAAGGAATATTTGGCCATCTCGCCATTCTATATTTTGTTTGCGATATTCGGCCTGTTCCCGATTGGATTCTCCATGTTTCTTTCTTTTCAAAAATGGGACGGCATTTCGGAAATGTCCTTCAACGGGCTGAAGAACTATCAGTTTATGCTTACCGATCCGGAATTTTGGCGCGCCGTCTCCAATACGCTGCTGATCTGGATCTATTCCACGATTCCGATGCTGTTTTTTGCCTTGATCATCGCATTCCTGCTGCATGCCTCGTTCATGCGGTTTCGGACGTTCTTCCGGATCGGATACTTCCTGCCGAACGTGACCTCGCTCGTTGCGGTTGCGATCGTGTTCGGAACGGTATTCTCCAATAACTATGGACTGCTCAATTACGTGCTGTCTCTGGTCGGACTCGAGTCAGTGGAATGGCTGAACAAAACGTGGGGCATCCAGCTGGCAATTTCGGTCATGATCATCTGGCGATGGGTCGGCTATAACGCCATCATCTATCTGGCGGGCTTGCAGAGCATTCCGTCCGTCCTGTACGAAGCGGCCAAAATCGATGGCGCCTCGGGCCTGCAGGCGTTCTTCCGAATCACCATTCCTTGTCTGCGGCCGATCATACTGTTCACCGTCATTACATCGACGATCGGCGGCATGCAGATTTTCACGGAACCGCAGGTGCTGGTTGGCAATGACGGCGGTGTGAGCGGCGGCGGTCTTACGATCGTGCTGTATTTGTACCGCGAAGCGTTTGTGAACAACTATTTCGGTTACGGCGCTGCCGTTGGCTGGGGGATGTTCATTCTGATTGCCCTTTTCTCCATCCTGAACTGGAGAATGGTGCAGGGGAATTCGTCCAACCATTGATTTTACGGAGGTGAAGCTTATGTTCACTCGAAAATCGTTTGTGCTCTACCTCGGGCTTACGATCGGACTGCTGCTGTCCATATTCCCCTTCTACTGGCTTGTGGTGATGGCTACGCGGACGACCTCGGATATTTACAGCTATCCGCCCAAGCTGTGGTTCGGACCGCATCTGTTTGACAACATATCGCGCGTGATGGCCAGCATCGATTTTTTTGGAGCCTTCCTGAACACGTTGTTTGTTGCATCCGCTTGCACCATTCTTGTGCTGTTCTTTGATTCTCTGGCCGGGTTTACGTTTGCCAAATTTGATTTCCCAGGAAGAAAATGGCTGTTCATCGTCCTGCTTGCGACCATGATGGCTCCGGCCCAGCTCTCTCTCGTTCCGTCCTTTGTTATTATGGCGACATTCGGATGGGTGGGGACCTTTAAAGCGCTCATCATCCCCGGAATGGTAAACGCTTTCGGCATATTCTGGATCCGGCAGTACGCCCAGGAGTCCATTCCTTCGGAGCTGCTGGATGCCGGCAAAATCGACGGCTGCGGGTTCTTCCGTCTGTATTGGAACGTAGCGCTGCCGATTCTTCGTCCCGCCTTGTCGTTCCTGGCCGCCTTCACCTTCATCGGCGTCTGGAACGACTATCTGTGGCCGCTCATTATTCTCAATGACGAGAGCAAATTTACGCTTCAGGTAGCGCTGGCTTCCTTGAACGGCATCTATACGACCGATTATGCGATGGTGATTGCCGGAACGCTGCTGGCGGTAATCCCCCTCATTGTCCTCTTCCTGTTCGTCAGCAAGCAGTTTATCTCCGACATTGCGGCTGGCGCGATCAAGAGCTGAATCCAATCCCGTCTTCAGAAGCTGCCCGGACATCCGGGCAGCTCTGTTATATCCATGCGCACTAGCCCCCTCCTCCCGCTAAAATTCAACATCAACCGGACCATTGTGGTACTCTCTCATTTTTTTCATGTAACATACGAAACTCAACTAGTTATAAAGCCTGGTACATCTGTCCGAATCTCTCACCAAACTCTTCACAAACACGAATATCTTGTTTTCTTCGCCAAAGGTCATTAGAACGAACAAGACATTATAAAGGTAATATTTCTAAAAATTTCTAAAAAAATAGCTTGTGCATCTCATTTGATGAATTTATACTATACCATAAATTTACTGTTAGATAACATTTTTCATATTATATGTAATTTAATATAACATTTTGTAAATCTATCAACCGGATTCACTCATCCATGTCTGTTTATGTAAACATCCTTCATGGCTCCGTTATCCTATACCTTCTGCCGATTCTGCAATGACGAAGCCTGCTGATTTCCTCAGAATGCATCAACCAAACAGTCTTACGGTCTGAATGTCTCTCTCCTCTGTACGGCTATAATCCCTGTGCTATAAGCTCCAAGACCCGCATCCATCAATAAATTCACGATCCTGTAAAGGGGGTGATGATCAAATCTATCAAGTCTAGGGCGTGTTGTACCCGCGAATCGCGGCCGCTTCCTGTTTTCGTTGTTGGATAGGGAATTTTCGATGATTACTACTCAAAAAACCGGGTAAAAGGAGTGGGATACTAGTGTTTAAAGTTGGTAGATTTCGTAAGCCCCTAACGATGGGCCTGTCGCTTCTCCTTGCATTTACGATGGTACATCCGGTTTCTGCTGAAAATCCCGCATCGCAGAAGATCGACATGAAATCCGGCCTGGCCGAGATTTCGACCGCCAAAGTGAACGCCAAACTGAACCAGCAGTTTAAGGACAATGAATATGTCACATATCTTGTAAAAATGAAGGAACAGGTGGACACCACTCGCGTCTCCAAACAAGCGATCGAGAAAGCAGCCGTGGAGAAAATGACGCCGGCCGCCGCCAAGCTGTCGGTCAGAACCTCCGTTGTAAGCTCGCTTAGGGAGACCGCCTCCCGAACCCAGTACGCCCTGGAACAGTATCTTGAACAAGAAATTGACCGCGGCAAGGTCAAAGAATATAAAAGCTTCTTCATCGTCAATGCGCTTGCGGTTACCAGCACCAAAGAGGTGATGGAGAATCTGGCCCTGCAGCCTGAGGTGGAGAAAATCCTGCCGAATGAAGAACGCTTCCTTCAGGAAACGGTGATTGACAAATCCGTTCAGGCGCCGGACCACAAGCAGAATAGCGCTAAGGATGATCCGAAAGCCAGCAAGGACGCAGAGGCCGCTGCCCAGGCACCTGCTGCTGGCAGACCGGCGAACGGCAGCGGCGCCCAGACGGCCGTTGAACCGAAGGAGCCTGCAGCGGAATCCGCACTCAATAACAGCAATGTGGAATGGAATATCGATTATATTAACGCCCCTGCAGTGTGGGAGCGCGGGATTGACGGAACAGGCATCGTGGTGGCCAATCTGGACACCGGCGTGGACCACAATCATCCGGCTTTGGCCCGGAAATGGCGTGGACGGGATGCCTCCGGCAACATAGTCAATCCGGAGCTGAGCTGGTATGACCCGCACAGCCGCGCTTCACTCCCTGCCGATACCGATGGTCACGGGACGCACACGATGGGAACGATGGTCGGCTCTGAAGCGAACGGTGACAATATCATCGGGGTTGCTCCTGGAGCAACGTGGATTGCAGTCCGGATCTTCAATCCTTCGACGACCGATGTCATCATTCTGGACGGTGCCCAGTGGCTGCTCGCTCCTGTCGATGCTCAGGGCAATCTGCATCCGGAGCTTGCGCCAGATGTGGTGAACAACTCCTGGGGCGGCGGACCCGGGCTTGATGAATGGTTCCGGCCGATGGTGCAAGCGTGGCGAGACGCCCAGATATTCCCGGAATTCTCTGCGGGCAACACCACGCTGACGAACCCGGGCGGACCCGGATCGGTAGCCAATCCGGCCAACTATCCGGAAAGCTTTGCTACCGGTGCAACAGACATTAACGGCAATCTCGCTTCCTTCTCCCTTCGCGGCCCGTCTCCTTATGGCGAGATTAAGCCGGAGGTATCCGCGCCGGGCGTCAACATTCGCTCCGCAGTTCCTGGCGGCGGCTATGAGGGCGGCTGGAACGGGACCTCGATGGCCGGTCCGCATACGACTGCGCTGGCAGCGTTGCTGCTCCAGGCCAACCACTCGCTTACCGTGGATCAGCTGGAACAGATTATGACCGAAACGGCCACCCCGCGCACGGACAGCCAGTATCCGACATCCCCGAATAACGGTTACGGACACGGCATCATCAATGCACTGGATGCGGTCGGCTCTGTTCTCGAAGGGATCGGAACCGTATCCGGCAGAGTGGTGACGGCTGGCGACGATTTGGAGGAGCCTGTGCTGGAGCATACGCCGGTCAACTCCGCCTTCACCGGGATCGATGTCCCATTGACCGCTTACGTCTCAGACAATGTCGGCGTGGTCTCGGTTGAAGCCTTTGCCAAGACAACCGGAACGGATAACTATTTGTACCTGCCGATGCAGCGCATCGCCGGGGATAGCAAGGCCGGCACTTATACGACCGTCATTCCTGCTTTTCTGGTCGAGCCGCAAGGGCTGGAGTACTATATTCGAGTGAACGACTACGGCAACAACGGCTATGAAAGCAAGGTGTACAAGGTTGCCGTATCGAATGGCGTGAAGCCTGGCTACATCCAGGATTTTGAGGAAAGCGACCTCGGCTTCACCACCGGGGGAACAGGCAATACCTGGGCCTGGGGGGCACCAACAAGCGGTCCGGGCAGCGCGTACTCCGGGGACAAGCTGTTTGCGACCAATCTGGCAGGAAGCTATCAGGCGAATGCCAACGCCTTTTTGCTGGCTCCCCCGATTGATCTGACGGACAGTCCTGAAGGCGCGATCCTCTCCTTCAGGCACTGGTACGATTTCGAGAACAATTATGATTTCGGCAAGGTGTATATCGCTTCCGAGGATAGCGACTTCGTCTTTGAAGAAGCGTTCAGCTTTACCGGAAGCGATAGAAACTGGCGCCTGCAATATTTGGACCTGACCTCCTATGGCGGTCAGCGCGTGTTCGTCCAGTTCGTTCAGACGAGCGACGGCTCCGTGCAAAGAGACGGCTGGTATATCGATGACTTCTCCGTCCAGCCTCTGGATGATGTTGCACCGGGCGCACCCGCCAACCTCACCGCCGAGACGGACATCGTCGGCAATGTGATCCTGTCCTGGACCGCGCCCGAAGATGAGGATTTGAGCTCCTTCACCGTGTACCGCTCAACCACATCCGGCGCAGATTATGAGGCGATCGGCTCCGCATCGGCCACCTCCTATACGGATACAACAACCGCATCCGGCTCCACTTATTACTATGCGGTTGCAGCGGTCGATTTCAGCGGCAATGAGAGCGCCAAGTCCAATGAAGTATCGGTGTCCGTGAACGTCCCGGAAGATATCTTCATCGATACCTTTGACGGAGACAGCGACAACGGCTGGACTCACTCCGGAACGAATGATGAGTGGGAACGCGGCGTTCCGACCTCCGGACCAGGCCAGGCGGCCTCGCCTCCGAATGTATGGGCCACGGATCTGGACAGCAATTACGAGAACGGATCCAACTATTCGCTGGTTTCGCCTGTGATTGACCTGACAGAGGTATCTCAAGCTGCGTTGACCTTTAATCACTGGTATGAAATCGAAGGCGGTTATGATTTCGGTTATGTGGAAGCCTCCAAGGATGGCGGCAACACCTGGACGGAGCTGGGCCGCTTCTCCCACAACACGAACGGCAGACAGTGGGCCCCGGTATTCTACAATCTGGAGCCGCTGATCGGCCATGAGGCGCAATTCCGCTTCAGACTGACGTCCGACAACAGTGTGGTTCGACCAGGCTGGTACATCGACGATTTCCGGATCTTGGCGGTTGAGCCGGAGACAGCAACCAAGAACGACGTTCTGGAACTGTCCCGGGACAAAGAAAAGCCGGTCTACGATAACTCCTGGTATAAAGTGACCAGCACCGACAAATACGAGTTCAACCAGGCACAATCGTCTGCGCCGCAGCCCGCTGTGAAAACCGGCGAGATCGTGCCGCAAAGCCTGCCGGCCTATGCCACGGTCACCGTGATCGAAACAGGACGCTCGGTGAAAACCGACCCGGCTACCGGACGATACAGCTTCACACATGTTGCAGGTGACTACACATTAAAAGCGGAGGCGTACGGCTATTATCCGCAGACGCAATCGATCACGATTGCGGATGGCAGAGATGTCAGAGCCAACTTTAATCTGGAGGCGATCCCGCAGGGTCGAATCCAGGGTGTTGTCATCGACGAGCGCACCGGAGAACCGGTTGCCGATGCTGCCGTTCTTCTGGTGGAAGATCCGGCGGTAAGCCCGGCTCGCACCGATGAGAGCGGCAGCTTCACCCTCGAAGCGCTGGAGGGAAGCTACACGCTGTCCGTCAAGGCAGCCGATTACTACAGCACAACGGTAGAGGTTACCGTTCCGGGTAATGGCGTTGCCGAAGTTGCAATTGAACTAAAGCCGTTTATCGGATTCCCTGGAGAGATTGCATATGATGATGGAACCGCTGAAAATGCAAGAGCCTTTAACGCCGCTAATAATGCTTGGGCTGTCCGTATGACGCCAGAGTCAGATGTGGCGCAAGTTACCGGCGCCTCCTTCCGCTTCTGGAATACGGAATGGCCGACGCCGGGCGGAACGGCATTCCAATACGCGGTATATGACGCTTCCGGAGCTGGTGGTGCCCCGGGACGCCTGCTCGCTGGACCATTTGACGGCACCGCCCTTCGCAATGATCAATGGACAGTAGTGGAATTCCCTGAGCCTGTAACGGCAGAAGGCGATTTCTATATCGTGTATATCCAAACGGCTGCCAATCCGAACGCACCGGGCCTGGCAACGGACGAGAATGGCCCGAATGCCGGGCGCAGCTGGCAGCGGGTAAGCGGTGCGTGGTCCGCCTCCCCTGCAGAAGAGGGCAATTACATGATCCGCGCCATCGTGCGCTATCCGGTGAATGCACCTGTCATCACATCGCCTGAAGCGAACGCCTATACGAATCAGTCTGTCATTGCCGTGACAGGAACTTCTCCAGCCACCGGAGCGGAGATTCAGATCTACAATGATGATGAGCCCGCAGGTTCGACAACGGTGGACGAGAACGGGCAGTTCACCCTGGATGTTGAGCTGCACCCGGGAGCCAATACCCTGACAGCCGAAATTGTTGTCAACGGAAGAGCTACCGACCGCTCGCTCCCTGTAGTTGTAACACTCGACCAAACGCCGCCGGAGCTCAGCATTCTCTCTCCGGAGAATGGAAGCCAGATTAACGCCGAAGTTGTACGCATCATCGGCAGCGCACTGGATGATTTCCTGGACACGCTGTTCATCAACGGTCAGCCTGTGCAGCTTGACGAGAGCGGCGCCTTTAACCATCGCTTGCTGGTCGATGAAGGCGAGAATATCATTACCGTTACAGCAACCGACCTTGCCCGGAATGAAACGACGGTCACTCGCTCCGTCTATGTCAACACTTCGCTGCCGGAAATCCTCAACGTTTCGCCGGCTGAGGATGTTCACATCGCAGGCGGAGAGACGTTAACGGTGTCCTTCGACAGCGTGCCTGGGCTTGCGGCATCCTTCAGCATCCAGCTGCCGTTTGAGCTAAGCAGCCAGTCGCGCGGGGAAATACCGCTTCAAGAGGTGGCCCCGGGGCATTATGAAGGAACTTATACAACGCCAGCCTCGCTCGTGCTTGAAGGCGGCGTGATCGTCATCCGCGTGCAGGATGGCTACGGCAATGTTGCCGAGACGCAAGCGCCGGGACGTCTGTATGTAGCGGCCGGCAACAGCGGTGAGGAACCGGAGCCTGAACCCGAGCCTCCAATCCCTCCGGCAAATCTGGAGCCTGTTGCTTTGATCAACGCTCCTAGCACAGCGCGGAGAAACCAGAACATCAATTTTGACGCCCGCTCCTCCTATGATCAGGACGGCCGCATCGTCAGCTATCACTGGAACTTTGGCGATGGAAGCACCGCTGCCAAAGCCCAAGTCAAGCATAAATACAAATCTGCGGGAACCTACACCGTTCGCTTGACCGTGACTGATGACAAGGGAGCGCAAAGCTCGGCCGTTCACACCGTAATCGTCCGCAACTGATTGTAAGGTAACGGCGGGACCGGGCTGGCATATAGAGCAGCCAAATTCATAGCAAATTAGGCCCGGTCCACTGAATGACGCAGTGAGCATGCTCCAACCAAACCTAACACAAAGGCAGACTGCTGCGATCCCAATAAGGATCAGCGGCAATCTGCCTTTTTATCTGCCGTCCGCCGCCCATGAGGTTCGTGTGGCGCATGTTGAACGCTCTCGCAGCAGCTTACATGCCATGAGCACGGCTCCGTATGCGGCATTCTTCATCGGCAGGATTAAACGCGTGCTCGGATACGTTTCCTTCAGCTTATTGGCGAGCGCCTCCTGAACGAAGGGAGACTGTTGCAGCACACTGCCAGCCACGGCAATGGGACTATCTTGCAGCCCCAGCTTCTCGATCACGGGTACAAGCAGCTCGTGCAGACTGTCCGCACATCGCTTTGCAATCCGCAGAGCCTGTTCATCTCCCTGCTCACATGCTGTTGTCATAATTGGCGCTAAGGCAGCAATGTTCTTCTTGGTCGTTTCCTTGCTATATACGAATCCGATAATTTCCTGCACCGTGTGCAGCCCAAGCTGCTTGTAGACCATCGCCGGAATCACAGTATCGCTCAGCCTGCCATCCTCCGCCTGAACAAGCACCGACAGCAGTTGTCGGCCAATGCTGTAGCCGCTGCCCTCATCATCGATCAGATGCCCGAAGCCGCCGCTTCGATGCTTCTCTCCCTTCGCATTGACCCCAAAGCAGATGGAGCCCGTTCCCGCGATCAAAATAATCCCCTGCATCGCATTGTGCGCGCCGTACAGGGCGGTTTCCTGATCCCCTGTTATCCGGAGCGCACCCTCATAGCCTTGCCTGCGCACGCTGTGCTCGAGCTTTATGCTGACTTGCGGATTGCTGATGCCTGCTGCCCCGATCACGATTTGCTGAATCGGGCCGGACGAACCACAGCATGCCTTGATGCGGTCAAACATCTCCTGAAAGGAAGCGGCAATCGTCTCGGCATCGCCGCCATTGTAATTAATCGCGCCGACATGGAACTGCTCGATCAGCTCGCCCTGATCAGAGGCGATTGCTACCGCTGTTTTCGTGCCGCCACCATCTATACCAATGACATAGGCCATCTTAGATCCCCCTTCACTTGCGCTGTACAGCCCTTACATATAAATGTGGTATTGCTTTTTCAGTTCAGCGAACCGCCTGCTATCCTCAGCAAACTGCTCCAGCAGCTGTGATGCGGAAGCTTGCGTCTCTCGATATAAACGGTCACCGCACAGCAGATCGATAAACGGACGAGAACCCTCCTTAATCGGCGGTAGGAACGAAAACGGCTCATACATATCCCGAATGGCAAACATTAGCGTGACACCGATCTCAAGCGGCCTAATAAGCTGATCTTCTGTGACATACAGCTGGACGCCGCCGCATAACTCACCTGCATGCTTCGAGACGGTCGGCTTAAAATGCACGGGACGGAAGCGAACACCTGGCAGCTGCTTCGCGTTCATCACATCGGCCAGCTGCTGTGCTTCGATGTAAGGCGCGCCGATCATTTCAAACGGAAAGGTCGTGCCCCTTCCTTCTGAGCAGTTCGTTCCCTCGAACAAGCATGTGCCCGCATAGAGCAGCGCCGTTTCATAGCGCGGCATGCCCAGCGATGGATGCACCCAGGTCAAACCTGTCTGCGGAAAACGCATGTCGCGCGTCCATCCCGTCAGCGGCACCACATGAAGCTCGGCCTTCCAGCCCTGCTGATCATTCGCCATCATCGCCACCTCGCCCGCCGTCAATCCATAGCGGACCGCCAGCTCATAATTGCCGACGAATGACTTGAAGCCCGGCTTCAATATATTCCCCTCCACCGTTACGCCGTCCAGCGGGTTCACCCGATCAAGCACGATGAATGGTATCCCTGCCTTCGCACAATCCTCAAGCGCATACAGCATCGTATAGATAAATGTATAATAGCGCACCCCAACATCCTGAATGTCGTATACGAGCACGTCGATCTCTTCCAGCATCTGTGGCGTGAGACGCTTGGAGTCCTTGCGATACAGGCTGTGAACCTTCACCCCCGTATAAGGATCAATATACGTATCCACCAGCGCGCCTGCATCCAAATCGCCTCGAACGCCATGCTCCGGCGAGAACATCGCCGCCAAGTGAAAATGCTCATGCACGATGGATATCGTCGATCTGAAATCTGCCGTAAGGCCCGTAGGCGTTGTAATCAAACCCACTCGTTTGCCCTCCAGCAGGTGACGATAGTTCAGTAGCGAATCGACGCCGTTACGTACCATTTCATGCTGCCTCCTAATCTTTATAGCATCCGGTCCCTTGCTGCTTCCTCATGCGGTAAAGAAACGACGGTATGCTGACAAGCCAAGAAACACGCCGCTTTATCTTTTCGTACACCGCCCAGCGTCCAGCTCTCAGCGCGCGGTGAAAAAGCCTCGCCTTTATAATAAACTCGATTGTCTAATTTTCATCGTTTCAGCTGGAACCATAAAGGCTTCCGCATATGTTTGTCTTGCCTCACAGCCGCGCACAACCGCTAACGCCTTATAATAATCCAAATACCTGAATGATTTGCTGCCCGTGACGAACCAATGCTTACTAAGCGCCTCGATCCATAGATCAAACGCCGCCTGGTCGAAATCAACGTAGACGTACGGGACATAGTCCACGGCATCCTCCCAGTTCTCGGAGTAATACAGTCTGGCCGCGAAATGATGGGGCAGCTCGCGCTCAATCGTGGGCATGCTGGCATAGAAACGGGCATCATTGACAATAAGATGCGTAAGCGCATGATCCTTGTGCATGCTGTTTTTCCAGTGCGTAATGATCACGTTCGGCTTGACGCGGCGGATCACATCGCATACCTCCATCCGGACCTGCTCGGTATCGGGAAGCTCGCCATCCGGATAATCGAACACGACCGCCTCTCCGCCCAGCATCTCGGCAAATACATTTGCCTCTTGAATCTTCTGCTCGCGGTATTGCCTCATATCCTGCCCGGCCGGCACGCCGCGCTCTCCGGCTGTTAACGCCAGCGTGACGATGCGATCGCCCTTCAGACTATGACTTGCCAGCACGCCGCCCGAGGCAAGCTCTACATCGCCGACATGAGCACCAACGGCTAGGATCGTTTGCTGTTCACGCATGCTAATCGCTCCTTTCGCAATATGGAAAACTGCTTCTCGATCGTAAACCCGGCACGCTCATAAATGCGGATCGCCGGATTATTGCTGCCTGTAAACAGCGTGGAATACTCGCAACCTGCTGCCTGGAACGCCTCTACCATGCGGAAAAAGAGTACGCTGCCCAGCCCATGTCCTTCATGCTCTGGATGCACGCCGATCCCGCTAAAATAAGCGCGGCCGTTCGTCTGCCTTATGATCGGTCCGGCGAAGCCGACACATTGATGGTCCAACGCAGCGACAAGCAATGGAACTCCCGCCGCCGCGGCCTCTATAATCTCATGCTGCCACTGCGGATTGCCCAGTGCTGCAAGCAAGCCGTTAAGATCTTGATGCACGGCGGAATCAAAGCGCACTACCGTATATCCCTTCTCCGCAGCACGCTGCTCCTTCGCAATAATATCGCCGGGTACGTTAAACTGCCCCAGCTTCAAGTACATGCCGCACTGTGTCGCGCGGTCCACGTAACCACGCTGAACCAGGCACCGATACAACGGCAGATCCTTGCTTATGCCCGGCGCGTTGTTATGCTCATGCCGAGGCTCTGAAGGCATATGCCACCCCAGCTTGACCGGATTGAAGAAGAGCACCTCAGCCTGTATTTTGCCAAGCTGGACGAATCTCTGCTCCAGCCGCCCCACCAGCTGATCCACGAGCTGCGGGCCGCTGCCTTCCTTCACCCACACACAGGTGATGTACCCGGCAGCCTCGCCTAGCGGCAAATCATCCCCCGTGCAGCCTGCTGCAAACCCCACAAGCTCATCATCCTCATAAGCAACAAGCACACAGGCCGGATCGTAGTATGGCTGCTTGATAAATGTCCTGGTGAACGATTCATTTGTCAATCGCTGGTAGTGATGCTTGACCGCCTCCTGATTCCAGAGCGCTACAACTTCCGGTAAATCATCTGCTCTATAGGGTCTTATCATCGGGAATCCCTCCAGTACGGAGTGTTTTCAAAAGCCACTCGCGGTCTGTACATGACTTCTGCCTCTTATACGATCTGATCCAACCTACGATCCCATCAACGTGCAGGCCAGCTCAGCTTGCCCATCACAACCGGGCGGCTTGCTCCGGTTACGTTCGGAATGTTGTTAGGCAGCTGCTGCAGCGTGTAATAGCCCAGCAAGCCAAAGGCAATCGCTTCCTTGGCATCGCTGTTGCCGCCAATCTCCTCCTGTGTCAGTACGTCTATGCCGAGCGGCAAGAACAGCTGCTTCAAGTAACCTAGAAGCGTCGCATTATAGCTGCCGCCACCGGCGACAATCAGCTGCTGGGCCGGATGCCGCGGAGCAACATATCGGCTATAGCTGTCATAGATCGACCATGCCGCTTCGTAGGTAACCGTCGCGACAACATCCTCTGCACGCCACTGTTTCTCTCGCATCATGGTTAGAATTTGCTCCGTGTACTGCATGCCGAACCGTTCTCGCCCGGTTGACTTAGGAAGCGGCATCGCATAATAATCATCCTGCTGCATCCAGGAGAGCAATTCATCCATCACTTGCCCACGAGCGGCAATTTGACCGCCGATATCCATCGTAAGGGGTGCATACAGCTGTGCAATCAGCGCATCGATAATCATATTGCCAGGGCCGGTATCGAAGGCATACACCTCCTCCGCGGAAGCGCCTGCCGGCAGCACGGTGACATTGCCGATGCCGCCAATATTTTGCAGCAGCCTGGTATGCTTGTCACTGCGATACAGCAAGTAGTCGGTAAACGGCACGAGCGGCGCGCCTTGCCCGCCAACGGCCATATCTGCGGCACGGAAATCCGATACGCAAGGTATGCCTGTTCGATTGGCAATAACAGCACCTTCGCCAATTTGTACCGTATAACGGACCGTATGACCGTCAATCGCATGATCCCATGGCGCATGGTAGATCGTTTGTCCATGGGAGCCGATGACACTAATTTGCTCGGGCTTCAAGCCACTCTTGGCAATAACGGAATATGTGGCATTGGCATACAGCTCACCTAGCCACATATTCATCATTCCGACCTTATCCATCGTTGCCTTTGCCGGATCAAAAAGCTCGAATATTCGGTTTCTGGTCTGTTCCGGATAGGGCGTGTTTTCAAAGGCCAGCAGCTGAACGTCAAGCTCTTGCTCCCTTGCAGCATGGATCTTGATTACAGCGGCATCTATTCCGTCCACGGATGTTCCCGACATTAAGCCGACAGCGTATGCATTTGCTCTGGTTATCATCCCTTCACCGCTCCTACGGTTACCCCCTCAAGGAAGTAGCGCTGCAAGCTGAAGAACAGAATAAACATCGGCACCGCCGAGATGGTCGCACCTGCCATCATAGGGGCAAAGTATGTCGTATTGGCAAAGCGGAAGCTTTTCAAACCGACCTGAATCGTCTGCATATCCATCGTGTTCGTGACGAGGAAGGGCCAGAAGAAATCATTCCAAGCCGCCATGAACGTCAGAATCGCCAGCACGGCCATCACCGTTTTGGATAGGGGCATAATTATGTGCCAGAAAATTTTAGGCTGAGAGCAGCCCTCGATTTTAGCAGCCTCCAGAATTTCACCGGGAATCGAAGACATGAACTGCTTCACCAGGAAGATGTTGTATACGGTCACGATGCTGGGCATAATCAAGGCTTCATACGTATTTTGCAGCTCAAAAATATTCACGATCAAAATATACAGCGGCACCTGCGTTACTTGGCCCGGAATCATCATCGACCCCAGCAGGATCGCAAACAAAATGTTTTTGCCCTTGAATTTCATTTTCGCAAAGGTGTACCCTGCCAGTGTGGCAAAAAACACGTTCGAGACGGTAATGCATGCGGCTACGATGAATGAGTTCAGCAGCCAATCCCAGGTATGCGGACTGAATTGGAAGAAGAATTTATAAGACTCGAACGAAATCTTGTTCGGTATGATCGAATAGCTCATGGCCCCAGCTTCCACCGGATCTCCGAATGAGGAAATGAGCATAAAGTAGATCGGAAAAATGGTCGCCAGCGCAAACAGAATCAGGAACACAATAATCAGGCCATTGCGAGCGAACAAAGCCCATCTGCTTTTAAAATTGTTGTTATACAAAGCCATTTGTTTCGCCCCTTTTCCTAGTATTCGATATCTTTACCCATAAATTTGAACTGAGCGAAGGATATCACGGCAATGATTGCGGCCAGTACCAGCGATTGTGCTGCTGCCTTTCCAAATTCAAAATATGTGAACGCATTGTTAAAGATTAACAATCCTACCATTGTCGTTGCATGGTCTGGTCCGCCGCCTGTCATAAGGTAAGCGTTCTGGAATACCTGGAAGGAGCCGATTAGGCCTGTAACGAGTAGGAAGAGCGTTGTGGGCTTAAGGAAAGGAACGACGATATACCATAGCTTCTGCAGAAATGTCGCACCGTCAATTTCAGCAGCTTCATAGTAGCTGTTATCGATCCCGAGCAATGCAGCCAAATAAATAATGATCGCTGTACCATGGCTGGATAACCATGACATTAACACGAGGGAGAACATGGCCGTTGCACTGGAGCCAAGCCAGTTCTGATTGCTCATGCCGAAAAATGCCACGATTTGATTGGCAATGCCTGATTTGAGCGGGTCGAAAATCCATAGCCATACGACCGCAAGCGCGACGCCTGAAGCTACAGCCGGCAAGTAATAAACCGCCTTGAAGATCGTCTGTGTCCTTTTTTTGAAAGGAATGATTAAGATTGCAATTAAGAACGAAATGAATATGTTGGCAGGCACCGTTAACAGGGTGTACACCACCGTATTTTTAACGGCCTTCCAAAACAATGTGTCTGTAAAAGATTCCTTGAAGTTCTCCAACCCTACATAAGTGGACCCCAAAGGCCTGTATTCCTGCAAGCTGATCACAAATGCATTGATTACCGGATAGGCGGTGAATAAACTGAACGCAATCAGAGCTACCGCGATGAATACATATCCCCAACCTGTATCACTTTCAAGTTTTAATCTTCTTTTTCTGGTCAACATTTGATTCACTGGGCCGCACCTCTCTTCCTGGAACAGTACATACGCTAGACGAAAGCCAGAATGAAAGCTGTACGTTCAAGATACGTACAGCTTTCATCTGCTTCCCCTATCGGTTAGTCAACGACAACGCCGTCTTCACCGAAGGATTTCACCGCAGCTGCTTTAACGGCGTCATACATCTCTTGAGGTGTAATTTCATCTGCGAGCAATGCCTGAAGCTTCGGTACGATGACCTCGGTTTCAATTTTGATGGCTTCCGCAGCGAGTTCTGTAGGAATATCCGTGCGAGCCGCCACGGCTTTGTCCATCATCGCCTGGTCTGCTTTCAGGTTATCCTCGTTACGAGGGTATTCTTCAAGCACTTCCGCATTGCGAGCGGACTCTGTAATAGGAGATAAGAACAGTTCATTGCTGTAGTTCGCCGCGATCGAACCGGAAGACAAGTAGTGCATCGCTAACGCAATATTGTGGATATGCTGCTCTGTCGGCTCTTTTTTGCCACGAAGGGCGATGTAACCATCCACCACCGTTGTCGGCACATAATCCGCACCGTTGAAGGTTGGGACAGGCAAGGCGATATATTCAGCTTCGATGGAATCGGCTACGGCAGAGCCATCGTTTGCTTGAATTTTCTCATTGTTCAGACGAGCCGAGTTCTCGAAGCTTGCTAGACCTTTACCTGTAATCATCGTTTGACCTGTCAGGAACATGTTCCAGCGCTTGCCGGCATCAATCGAGCTCAGCTCTTTCGGCATCGAACCGTCATCGATCATTTCACGAATCGCTTCAAGCAGACCGAGGAAGTTTTTGCTGGTGTATGTGAATTTCAAGTTTTCATCAAAGTACTCTGGCAATCCGGCCGATTTCGCCATAATGCTCAGATAGTCCTTCGAGGTGACGCCAGCGGTTGCGAATACGAAGCCGTAACGGGTGGTTTCGCCACTTGCATCCTTGACGACGCCGGCTTTGATCGCTTCACGGAATTCTTCGTAAGTCCATCCGTTCTGCTGTACAGATCTCCAGTCGATTCCCGCTTCCTCAAGGAACTGCCGGTTCCCGCCGATCGAATGGATGGCCATGTAAGCCGGCAAGCCGTACTGCCCATCCCCCAACTGGAAGTATTGCAATGGAATTGGATCATAGTCTGCAATTACCTCGTCGGTAAGGACATCGCTCAGGTCTACAAGAACATCAAGCGCTGCATACTTGGAAATGGCTGTAGAGCCTACCCATGCGATATCCGGCGGAGATCCGGCATTAACCTGAGTATCCAGCTTTTGCGTCATATCCTCCCAGCTCGCAGGTTCAATTTTCAATGTCAAATGCGGATACAGCTCGTTGAATTCTTTTTCCATATCTGAAAATCTTGCTTGGTAATTCGCGGACACTGGCGGCAGCAATGCTGTGATTGTATCTTTTTCCAGCTCGCCACCGCCGTTGCCGCTAGATCCGCCTGTGTTCGCGGATGAATCAGAATTTGTGGAACCCGGACTGTTATTGTTGCTGCCTCCGCAAGCTGCCAATAATGACACAAGCATCATGACGGTTAACAACAGCGTGAACCTGCGCAATCCTTTTTTCATAGATACATGCCTCCCCATTAATAATTGCATCCAACCTGGTCTTCCTCACTTCACCTAACTCGACATCTGAGCATGAATGGCATGCTTTAAGCGGCCATCATGCTGAGTTAGCGCTTGTTCTGCCTCGCTGGCTTCCAGTCCTGTCTTCACCATCATAATGGCGAGTTTGCAGTTCATCGATGCCTTCTCAAGCGCAGCAGAAGCGGTAGCAGCATCTACGCCGGTTGCTCTCATAATGATGCGAACAGAGCGGTCCACAAGCTTGAGGTTGCTTGCCTTCAGGTCTACCATTAAGTTGTTGTAGGTTTTCCCCAGCTTCACCATCGTGCAGGTGGTGAGCATATTGAGCACAAGCTTCTGGGCAGTTCCTGCCTTCAAACGAGTGGAGCCGCTAATGACCTCTGGACCCACAACCGGTGTAATGGCCACATCAGCAATCGGTTCGATCTTGGAGCCCTTGTTATTGCATACCGCAATCGTCGTTACCCCTAACTCCTTCGCTCTCGTTAATGCGCCGATGACAAAGCGCGCACTGCCGCTAGCCGATATGCCGATGACCACATCTTTGTTTGTTACACCAATGCTGTCAATTAGCGACATGCCTTCTTCCAAATTATCCTCGCAACCTTCAACCGCATTTCGCAATGCCGTGTCCCCGCCCGCGATATACCCCTGTACCAAGGAAGGGTCCGTGCCAAACGTTGGCGGACATTCAGAAGCATCCAATACGCCTAATCGTCCAGATGTACCTGCTCCTATATAAAACATCTTCCCACCATGAGATAACCTTTGGTGTAGAATATCTACCGCCTTTGCAATTTGCGGAATTTCTTGTGCGACAGCTGCCGGCACCAGCGCATCCTGTTGATTCATAAGCTGCACCATCTGTTCGGTGGTACACTCATCGATCGACAAGGTATCCGGGTTAATGGCCTCCGTTGTCAATCCCGCAAGGTAGTCATTCATGGTCTCCCTCCTCGTTGTTATTCCTAACATTCTCTTTACTTTATATGTTAGTTTTTTTAACAATTCCTATATTTCTATCTTAATTTACCGCTTACACACCGTCAATACTTTTTGAAATAAAAATTCAAATAAAAATAAAATTCCGATGTTTTATTTCATTACACACAAAAAAAGACATCAATCCGCAAATGCGATTAACGTCTTCTTTCCCATAATACAGATTAATGTCGGTGCTTTTTCAATAAAATATTGTGCGTTTTCTTCAAATGGACCTTAACATGTTCATATTCCGCACTGGCTACACCCGCAAACAGGATGTCGATGATCGTCAGCATGGCAATGCGCGAACCCATTGCGCCGCTGCGAATCGTCAGCTCGGGAGTAGAGATGCTTAGCACAATATCGGCTTTTTCCGCGAGCTCACTTCGGGTGTACTTGGTGATGGCAATGCACTTCGTTTTGTTTCGTTGCGCAATATCCAGCGCGTCCAGAATTTCGACGGTTTCACCTGAGTTGGATACGAAGATAGCAACGTCCTGCTCCTCCAGCAGGGTGGCTGCCGTCAGCTGGCTATGGCCGTCTGTATAGGAATGACATATTTTGTTAATCCTCGAAAACTTCTGCTCGCCATCCATGCACACTAACCCTGAAGCGCCAATGCCAAAAAAAGCGATGCGCTTGCTGGAGCGAAGCGCTTCCACCGCTTTCGCGATCTGCTCACGATCAATGACGCTGAGCGTATCCTCGATGGACTTGCAATTGTTCAAGGAAATATTCGAGATGATCGTCGAAAGATTATCGCCAGGCTGGATGTCGGTATACTGCGCCTTCTGATCCTCATCGCGAGAGCCGAGTGACGCGGATATGCTCACAATAAAATGACGATAGCCGCTATAGCCCATCGTTTTGCAGAAGCGAAGCACGGAGGCATCGCTCGTTTTGCTCGCTTGTGCGAGCGCCTTGATGGAAAGATGAGGAATCTCCTCGGTGTTCTCCAAAATATAATCTGCCACCATGCGTTCAACCGGGGTCAGACTATCCTTCATGTCACGAATTTTAATTAACACATTGTTATTAATACTCATCATCTACCTACTCACGATTGTATTCTATCCATCTCCATCATAAGCAAGACTACAGCATCACTCGCTGAATGATATCGTTCATCTGGCAACGCCCGTGTGCGATTCACAGTTCGACTAATTTTGACTATTTCGAGGATATCATTCGCTCACGCAAAAAGTCAACAAGGTGCATCGCCCTCATCGTCTGCTGTGGCTGATGCTTCTCAATGCCAAGCTTCATCTGCAACAGGCAGCCTGGATTGCTTGTCAGCATATAGCTGGCCTGCGTGTTGTTGGCATGCTCCATCTTATGCGCAAGGATGGCTCCGGCCATCTCAGGCTGCACGACATTGTATATCCCTGCGGAGCCGCAGCAGCGATCCGCATCCACCATCTCGATGTACTCGGTATTGGCAACCTTCTTCATCAGCACACGCGGCGCATGAGCGCCTTTCATCACATTGCGTAAATGACAGGAATCCTGATAGGTGATCTTCACTTCTTCCTGCCCGGCCGTCTGCTCAGCAAATCGCAACGGGTTCCCCCTTGTTACGAGAAGCGTGCTCACATCGATGACGCGTTCTGCAAACCACTTTGCATCCTCACGATAATGATCATCCTGCATCAGCAAATGATCGTACTCCACCAGCAGCGCGCCACAGCCGCCCGCATTGGATACAATGTAATCGATATCGAGCTTCTTGAACACCTCAATATTGGTCTTGGCCAGCGCTCGTGCATCGTTGATCTCGCCGCTGTGCGCATGCAGCGCCCCGCAGCATACCTGCGCATCCGGAATATACACATCGAAGCCAGCCGCCGAAAGCAGCTCCACCGTGTTCACGTTCGTGCCTGCAAACATCACATCCATAATACAGCCGCGGAACATGGCAGCCGTGCCCACCTTCTCGCCTTGGGCCGGGTAGAAGGTGCCAAGCCGCTCAACAACGCCCTTGCTGCTTGCTGGCGGCATAATGCTCTCCATCTCAGCCAGATGCTTGGGAAACAGCCTCATCATGCCGCTGGCTCGCGCCATTTTCTTCAAGCCGGACTTTTGGTAGAGGGCAAGCGTGCCGCCCAGCAGCTTCAAGCTGCCGCGCTTAGGGAATACCTTTTTGAACAACGTATTGCGCAGTATCTTGACCGGTGCGGTATAATGCGCATGCTCCGCTATCGCTTCCTTCGTCTGTTCAATCAGCTGACCATACTTCACATCAGCCGGACAGGCCGGCTCACAGGCGCGGCAGCCCAGACAGAGGTTCATCTGATCCTTGAACTGCTGATCCGGCACCATCAGTCCGTCTACAGCCGCCTTCATCATGGCAATTCGCCCGCGCGGCGAGGCCGGCTCCATCCCGGTTTCATGAAAGGTAGGGCATGCCGGCAGGCAAAAGCCGCAGCGCATACAGTTCGTCAGCTGATCGTAATCCAGCTTCTCCAGTAAGGTCCGCGCGAGCGGATTGCTGTGCTCAATAGCCGGCTTGCCGAATTTGCCTGTCGGACTAGCCATGATGAATCACCAGCCTCTTTCTCGTTTCCTTGGCAAACATTTTGCCCGGATTCAAAATATGATGCGGATCAAACGCCGCCTTAATCCCCTTCATAACCTCGATTCCCGCTTCGCCAACCTTCCATTCCAGGTATGGCGCTTTCACACTCCCGACACCATGCTCACCTGTAATCGTTCCGCCCAGAGCAATCGCCGCTTCGAAGATTTCGGCAAAGGCCTCTTCCACGCGGTGCACTTCTTCCGAGTCCCTGGCATCGGTCGTTGCGGTCGGATGCAGGTTCCCGTCACCAGCATGACCGAAGGTGGCGATATTGACGTTGTATTTTATCGCGATAGCATTCGTTCTGAGAATCATCTCGGCAATTTTCGAGCGCGGTACCGTCGCATCCTCCAGGATCGTAGTCGGACGCAAGCGCGCCAGTGCTGTAAATGCGCTGCGGCGTGCCGTCAATAGCTTCTCTGCTTCCTCGCGCGTTTGTGCGATCTCCAAGCGATCAGCCTGCTCTTCGCGGCAAATGGTGTAGATGGCCTCGATATCCCGTTCGACCATTTCCGGCTCGCCATCCTGCTCGATAATCAAAATGGCAGCCATATCGAGCGGCAGGCCGATTTTGGCGAAGTCATCAACTACGCGGATTGTCGGATTGTCCAGTATTTCCAGCGTGGCAGGAATGATGTGCTGCTGAATAATTTTAGATACCGTACGGGCGGCACCATAAATGTCCTTATACATCGCAACCATCGTTTTTTTCGTTTTGGGCGGCGGAATGAGCTTCAGAATCGCTTCGGTAATGACAGCCAGCGTTCCTTCGGAGCCTACCAGCAGCTTCGTCAGATCATAGCCAGCCACATCCTTTGCCAGCTTGCCGCCGGTATGAATCACCGCGCCGCTCGGGAGCACGGCTGTTAGGCCTAACACGTAATCCTTCGTGGTTCCATATTTCAACCCGCGCAAGCCGCCCGAGCATTCCGCGATGTTGCCGCCAATCGTTGAAATCTTCATGCTGCTCGGATCCGGCGGATAGAACAAGCCGAGCTCCTCGATATGCTTGCTGAAATGGCCGGTAATTACTCCCGGCTGCACCGTCGCGGTCAAGTTCTCCATATCCACCTCAATAATTTGGTTCATGCGATGCATAACCATGACGATTCCGCCCTGGAGCGGGGTTGTGCCCCCGCACAGATTGGATCCCGAGCCTCTCGTTACAATCGGAATCCGGTTCGCGCTGGCGATCTTCATAATTTCGCTCACCTGCGCTGTCGTTTCGGGATAGATCACCCCGTCCGGCAGCGCCTGCAGCATAGGTGTTCCATCATAAGAATGCGTGATCAGCGCCTCCGGATCCGTTCTGAAGTACTTATCGCCCACGATGGCTTTAAGCTGTTTGCTCATCGATTCCGTGATCATAAATAGCCTCCTTAAGATTAAGTGAGCAGGTCATCTGATGACTTTATGGTTGATTATAGCGGAACAGCCATGTACAGTATAGGCATATGCTACAAATTTTTGGAGGCCGTATGCAATCCATTAAAGTTGAGACCGAAAAAGGACATGAAATTGTAAAGCGAATGATCCTCTCCCAAATCGAAGATGGAACACTGCAGCCGGGGCAGCGCCTGCCATCGGTTGTTGATCTTGCAGCTGCATATGGCGTTGGACGTTCCACGATCCGCGAAGCGCTTAGTGCGCTGAAGGCGACAGGATGGATCGACGTCAAGCATGGGGGAGGCACCTTTGTGAGCAAGTTGCTTCCGACCGTTCATAGCGATGCCAAGGATCCTTTTGCCGATGCGGATGATTTGAAGGAACTACTGGAGGTGCGCATTTATCTGGAAAGCGGTGCGGCGGCCAGCGCGGCGAAGCGCCGAACCGAGCAGGATCTTGCTGCCTTGAAGCAAATTGTTACCGTTATGGAGCTGGCGCTGGAGCAGGATGACACCGCACGGAGCGAGAAAGCGGATATCGACTTCCATCTCGCTATCGCAAGCGCGTCACACAACCAGCTGCTGAACGAGCTGATGCAATCGCTGACGAGCAAGCTGACGGAAACGATCGGCAAATCGAGACAGCTGTGGTTTTTCGAGGATAAGTCCTCTGCCAGTCAACTGCTGAAGGAGCATCAATCCATCTACGAAGCGATTGCAACCCAGGACGCTGAGCGTGCAGGCCAGCTCATATCGGCTCATCTGCACAAGGTCGATATGGTTCTGAAACGAGGCGGGCGCTACGATGGCACGGGCCGGGCTGAATGAGGCATCGCTGTGCGCATGAAGCCGACTCGCGATCCCCTTAATCTCCTGAACCGCGCGTGGTCAGATCATGAAGCGATGCCTCCACTGCCCCTCTCCTCGCTTTATGTTAGAATAGAAGGATAGTTTGAAGATGGAGGCTGTACATATGAACAATTTCGAACAGATGCTGGAAAAATACGCGGAGCTCGTCATCAAGGTTGGGGTTAACATTCAGCCCGGCCAGGTGCTAATCGTGCAAGCTCCCTTGGAAACCGTGGAATTCACGCGGCTGGTTGTAGCCAAAGCCTATGACGCAGGGGCCAAATACGTTCAGGTGGAATGGGACGATGAGCGCATCACTCGCCTCCGGTACGAGAAAGCGCCGGATGATTCCTTCGGATACTACCCGAAATGGCAGGCAGACATGATGGAGCAGCTGGCCGAAGGCGGCGGTGCCGTTCTGCATATCAAGGTGCCGGATCCGGAGCTGTTCCGCGGCATCGATTCCTGGAAAGTATCAACCGCTGTGAAAGCCGCGGCGGTGGCGCGCGAGAAATACCAGTCTTATGTCCGCAACAACCAGGTCAGCTGGTCCCTCATCAAGGCCCCAACCCGTGCCTGGGCGGACAAAGTGTTTGCGGATCTGCCGGAAGAATCGCGCATTCAGGCCATGTGGGATGCTGTCTTCCTGATGAACCGCGTCGGCAGTGACGATCCGGTCGCCGCCTGGCGTGAGCATATCGCAGAGCTGAAGACAAGACAGCAATTTATGAACACCAAGCGCTATAAAAGCCTGCATTACCGTGCGCCGGGCACCGACCTGCGCGTGGAGCTGCCCGAAGGCCATCTGTGGCTTGGCGGAGGCGACGAGAATGAGGCCGGCGTTTATTTTGTAGCCAACATGCCGACCGAGGAAATCTACACGATGCCGCTGCGCACCGGGGTGAACGGCACGGTCACCAGCACGATGCCGCTCAACTTGAACGGACGTCTCGTGGAAGGCTTGCGCTTCACTTTCAAGGACGGTAAAGTGACCGACTATGATGCGGTATCCGGCAGAGAGCATCTGACTTCCCTGCTCGAAACGGACGAAGGAGCCGCCTATTTAGGCGAGGTCGCACTGGTGCCGCATGATTCACCGATTTCCCGTCTGAACCGTATCTTCTATAATACTGGCATCGATGAGAATGCTTCCTGCCACTTTGCGCTCGGCAGCTCCTACCCGGTCAACATCGAGGGCGGAACGAAGCTGAGCAAGGATGAGCTGTTAGCCAAGGGCGCCAACGTCAGCCTGACGCATGTCGATTTCATGATCGGCTCCGCAGAGCTGGACATCGACGGCGAGCTGGCCGACGGCACGGTCGAGCCTGTATTTCGCCAGGGCCGCTGGGTCTGAGGTTTAACATAACGAAGAGCTGTGTGTGAGCTCGAGGCTCTACCGGACCTGGAGGCTATCGACCCTAGTGATCAACAGCAAAAAAAAAGACAGCCGCGGCTGTCTTTTTTTTATTCACCGATAAGCGGCGGCAGCCCTCTTCTTCATGAATGAAAACTGCCCGCCTTCTGAATCCGATCAACAATGTGCTCTGCGGTCTTCTCCCCGTTCGCAATGCAATCCGGAATGCCTACCCCATAGTAGGAGCAGCCAGCCAGAATGACATTGGGATACCGTTCTGCCACCTTATGCTCCAGCGCTTCCACCACCTGCCGATGCTTCAGGTGATAATTCGGCATATTGTTATGCCATTTCGTGACCTCGGCCGCAATCGGCTCGGCCGTAATCCCGATGCTGCGCCTTACGTCCTCCATCGCAATCTCTTTCAATTCTTCGTCCGAGCGCCCGATCAAGTCCTCATAATGCGGGTTCGAGCTTTTGTAAAACAGTCTCAGCAGCAGGTGCCGCTGACCGGACGTGTGCGCCCATTTCCGGCTTGTCCAGGTACAGGCGTCACATCGTACGTCCGAATCCTTGCCCGCTATAAATCCTGTGCCATCATAGGCTAATTGTCGATCTTCAATATCATAGCCCATATAGACGCTGATGAGCGACTTCGTGGCGAGCTGATCAAAATCGCTTAATTCCGGGTCTGTGAGCAGCTGCTTTGCCGCCTCAGCCGGCGTGCTGAGCACCACATAATCGGCTTCCAGTCGTTCACCGCTGCTAAGCGTAATCTCGTACCGCTCGCCAGCTCGGGTCAGCTTCTCGGCAGCGACGCCTTTGCGAATGTCTGTGTCGGACAAGTGCGCCTCCATCGTATCCAGCAGGACCGACATTCCGTTATGAAAGGAGATGAATTTTTTGGAGCCATTGCCCAAAAACTTCTGTTTGTTCTCCGCAAGCCCGCCCATGATGCTGCCATACGTATTTTTATAATCCAGCAGGTATGGAAATGTCGAGGCAATGGTCAGCTCATGAAGCTCCCCCGAATACACGCCGGACACAACCGGAGCAATCTGGCGCTCCACAAGCTCCTTGCCGAGAAACGCCTCCAGAAACTGCCCCAGGGAATCCCGCTCGGTAAAACGGTCGTTCGGGGTGTAGTAATCCTTGAGCGCCTCCACCTTGCCCTCGGCTGACACCAGCTCGCTCTCGGCTAGTGCTTGCAGACTTAGCGGAATGCCAAACACGCTCTCCTCCGGAATCTTCTTCAACCCGTCCCGGGTGTAGATATACGATGTTCCCGTCGCATTGTAGGCAACCTGATCCGTCAGTCCCAGTTCCTCCAGCAGCGGAGCCACATTGGACTTCCGGGCAACGATGGAATCGGCTCCCGTCTCCATAATGAATTCGCTGTCGCGCAGAGTTCGTATTTTGCCTCCGAGCGTATCGCCTGCTTCGATAAGAATGAGCCGCGTGTCCGGATGGGACGGCTTCAACGCTTTATGCAGATAATATAATGTAGAGAGGCCGGTAATGCCTCCGCCAATAATAACGATTGTCTTCACGCCATATACACCTCGATATGTAGGTTCGATCTTCCATCATACACGATACTTGTATTGTTCCCATCTTATAAGTATACCATAGGGCGCGTCTTCCCCAAGCCCGCCATTCCTTCAATTATGTGAACGCTGCCGCTGCATCGCCCTAGTCCGCATCATCGCCCAGCTGATATTCCCCAGCTGCCAGGTGGCCTGACGAATGCCTCTTTCCCGCCGTGAATAAAGAAAAGCTCTGCGAACAGGTTCGCAGAGCTTATACAGTGGGAAGCGTTGTATCCTTCGCTTGCCAACTACGCTATCGATGGTTGTCTCACGAAATAAGTCCGGCTGTCCCTTCCTTATTTCTCTCTTGATGGTCCATGGGTATCAGCATCCTTTCGGTTCCACTAACGCCAAAACGTCATTGATCCGTATTGGAGATGATGGTTTCGCTTCCCACTTGTCATATATATACCCTCACCGGTTATGATGAAACACCCTCATGCAAGATACAATCCCGCTTTAATCCCGTCCGAGCACTTCAAGCAGCGCTGGCGGGAGACTGAACTTCTGGTTGTTAATCGTAATGCTCCGCAGCTCTTCCAGCACATCTTCAGTCTCCGCATCTTTGATCGCCTGAACCTCATGGTTCAACCGCTCCATCTGCCGGTCCAGCGCATTCGCGGAATCTGCCGCCAGCTTCAGCTCTTTCAGCAGACGCTCGGGCACATCTTTATTGTATTTGTAGAAAATTTTATGCTCCAGACTTGCCCAGAAATCCATCGCAATGGTGCGGATCTGAACTTCCACACAAACCTTCTCCAGCCGATCGGAGAAAAATACCGGCACCTCCACCAGCAAATGCAGACTCTGGTACCCGTTTGGCTTCGGATTTTGAATATAATCCTTCACGTTCAGCACCGTCAAATCACTCTGGTTCTGCAGCATGTCACTGATTTTATAAATATCGGATATGAAGGAGCACGTGATGCGCATCCCTGCAATATCCTTAATGTTCTCTTCAATCGAGGTCAGGGAGATGTTGCCCCCTTTGCGGATCAGCTTCTTCATAATGCTTTCCGGCGATTTGAGCCGGGTCTTCGTATGTTCGATCGGACTGTAATCATGAAGCGCTTGAAACTCTTCCTTCAAAATTTCAACCTTCGTCTCGATTTCATCCAATGCGAATTTATATTTCATCATAAATCGCGTGATTTCATTTCGGATCATTTTGATTTGCTCGAGCTGCTGATTGGTCATCGCAAAACTTCCTTTCGATTATCGGGCTAAAATGCGATTCTAAATAAGTCCCTTCCTAATTGTAGTTGATTCCAATGGCCCATCGCAACTTTACCCAGGACGCCCGGCCCCTGGCCACAACAAAAAGCCCGCACCCTACGAATTATAGGCACAGGCTTATATGTCTGCCTTCAGTCATGCGATACATGCTTCATATCGAAGCCTTCTGCATTCGGCAACAGGCGGCAGCACTAAATATCGGAACGATCTGATCCTTCTACATACGGCTGTAGCGGCTGCGCAGCTCTGCAATCCTGGCGTGGATGCGAATCGGAATCTCTTGCCGAAGCGCATCCCATGTTGTGAAGCTGGCAGGGTCCAGTTCATAGGCCTTGAACTCATATGTCGGCGTGAAAGCACAGGACTGGAGATACGCTCGTACCCAGCCATCGATTTCATCATTCGTGGAGAAGTCCTCCGCAAACATGTCGTTGACGAGCAGCCCATCGTTGCCCGCCAGCGTGGTGCAAGCCGCGTCCGCCTGCGGCAGCAGCTCGAACAGCTCCGGAATCGGGGAGAAGGCATGTTTTCCAGGCTGTGAATACAGCTTGACCTGAGTCTCGCCGATCAGATTGCTTCGGTCTTTGCGCAGCCCCTTCAGCACGGCTCCGTGATTGCTCACCTCACAATCCAGCACGCTTCCGTCCTGGCCTACATAGACCCATACATGCTCCAGTTCATACAGATGCCCGATCTCATAGTCCCACCATATGGCATACTCCACGATGTAACCAATATCCGGCTCCCGGAAATCGAACGAGCGACGGAAGGACGGCGAAGGTCCCGGCTCGTACAGCACCGTGATGGCCACCTTGTCCGGATAAAACGGCTCCTTCAGATCAAACATGAGCAGCGGCGCGTATTTCTGCGCGATCGCCGGCACATCCTCAAGCTTCATATTCCCTACCCCATCCCTATTATCATTGATAGATGATATCCGTCCTATGCTTCCATCTTCCAGCTGCCAGCTGCCCGCACCGCGCAGGCCGCCGCATAATGAAACAGCCAGCGCCCGGAGCTTTCGCTCTACGGGACGCTGACTCGCAAGATGCTGCCATCGATTTAGCAGAAACGATCCGGAAACTAAGAAACCTTTTGCCCCGGCAGCTTGCTCTCGATCTGGTCTATGATATCGAGCAATCCCATCGGTTCATGAATGATGTAATCCGGCACCTCGGCCTCATCGGCAGGCGTCTTCGGATAACGAGGGGACCAGTCAATGAACACACTCGCGATGCCAAGCTGCTTCGCCCCCCGAACATCCCGGCTTAAATTGTTGCCCACCATCACGATGCGGCCATAGTCTTCCGGGCCAAGATCCATCGCGCCTACCGCCGCCTTGAACATGCGCGGGCTCGGTTTCTCGGCTTTAATCGTCTCGGAATAGATCAGCGCTTCGAACAGATCATATAGATCATGCTGCTGCAGCAAATTTTTAAACGACTGCGCTCTGCCGTCGGCAACAAGCGCCAGCCGATAACCTCGCTGTACCAGCGTCTTCACCATCGTATCCGCCCCGGGGATCAGTTCTCCGCGGATGACCACGCCTTCTTCATCAAAAACTTCCGTCCCCTGATCAATAAGCGTATCACCGCAATCCAAAAAAACAATCAATTCTCTCTCGCTTGTCTCCACTGGCATAAGTCCGTCCACCTTTCTGTCGATACATCATTCATTAAACCCTGTCTATGTTCGGGGAACGTTAGCTGCGCGTTAAACCTGCATGAAGATTTCCTGCACTGCCTATTCGAGCAGCGCAGCTATCGCCTTGAGTTCCCCGAGCGCCTGCCTCTCCATCTCCAACACCCGGTTTATCCTCTGCATAGCCTCAAGCGACACTTCTTCTCCATTCGGCTGACCGCCATCCGGGAAAGGAAACATCGCGTGCAGCGCATTCCACTCGACAAGCATATCGCTGTAGAGCATTCGAGCGTTTCCGAAGCGTGTAGTCAGCTCTTGATGCTGCACATCCTCCTCCGGCCATGCCGCCATAAGCTCGGCAAAAAATTCCGCCGCATAATAGCGAGCATCCCGGATAACCGCGATATTGAATGCATGGCCATTCGGCTCCACCTTACGTGCCATCAGCGATTCCGCCCAAGCCTGATAGGCATCCAGGCCTCGCACAGCCGTCGAAATCACGCTTTCCCTCCCTTCATAGAGCTCGATAGCCGTTTCTAGCGCCCGCTGAAGCTGCTGCCGCAGTGTCAGATCAGCGGAGCCTTCAATCGCCAGCACAAAAATCTCCTCCAGCACACTGCGGCCCAGATGATCGTAAGGCAGCGTATCCACCCTGCCGCACGCTTCAGCATATAACACCCTGTCTTCATCATCATAACCGAAAATGACACCGAATTCAGGAAAAAATAGGTCCCAGGCCAGCACGGGATATCCGCGATTTAACGAACTGTGAATCAGGTCCAGCGCTTGGGGCAGCGTCTGATGAATGCTGCGCTTGCTCATGGCAGACTGATCCTTCAAATCTGCAGGCATTAAATTGGTGTTCGGTCCGATCTGCTCAGACATCCCCTCCACGTACCTGGCTTGGATTCCGAGGTTGTGCAAGCCTCGCGGCAGCCCGTCGGTGAACTTATAGGCCGTCGGCCCGGCGATATGGACTTCCCCCGGAATGATATTTATCCGGAATGCATGTCCTGTAAGCCCCATCACCATCGGTAGGGATAATTTACGGTCAGTAAACTGCAGCAATTTGTAAGTTGCATCGGCAGCCGATGTCCATGTTCTCGTTTCCCGCAATGCCCCTTCATAAGGCAAAATCTTTTTAGCCATCATCCCCAAATCCCTTCTCGTTTTAATATAGGTGTCAACCGTCACGCGAAGGTTTTCCTGGACTACCTTTTTCCGCGATCTTGAAAGGATTTGATACACGTTGGATGAAGACAGATTGAACAGCCTTGCGATCTCCGCAGGGGAGAGCTGGTCGAAGAAATGCGACTCGAAGATGGCCCGCTCCCGAGGCTTCAAGCATTGGATAATATCGGTTAGCACGCGCAGCGTTTCATGCTTGATCAAGCGCTCCTCCGGCACATTTTCATGCTGAACCGCTTCATGGGCCGACCGGTTAAGCCTCCGAAGAATACCGTCTATATCCCCCGGGTCCGGAAGCGTCCCCTCTGCATGAAGGGCTCCGACTTCGGTGAACGTCTTCTCCTGTTGAAACGGCTTTGCCTTAAGCCGGGTGTAGGCCTGATTGCGAACAATGCGATGCACCCAGGGCAGAAATCGCGCGGGATCGACCAGCTTGCCCAGATGCATGAACGCCCGAATCAACGCATCCTGCACGATGTCCTCTGCCAAATAAGCCTCGCGGGTGATCGATCTGGCATAGCCGTACACCTCGGCGCGGTGGCGGCGCACAAGCTCGCCGAACGCCGCCCTTTCTCCGCGCTGTGCATGCTGAACCAGCTCATCGTCTTCCATCTCTTCCCAGCGCTCTGGGCCGTATACCATCTCTTCCAAATGTCCAAACCCTCTTTCATTTGATTGACTGTTTATAGGACTTCAGAAACGTCTGCTTTCTGACAAAAAAACGTAAAACTTATGCGACGATATTCGAAATTCATGCTTGACATGATCGCGCCTCAGAGGCGAAGAGGAAGTGAGAGGGACTGGAGAAGCAATGCGTTCACCTTTGTCCCCGGATCTCAACCGATGAAGAGTGAGTCACAAGAAATTTGGGGGCAACCGCGATCGGGAATCCCCTTATTCCCCGCGACGGCACACTTCACTAGAAGGCATGCACGGAGGTTATATTGAGTCAAATATTTCACATTTTTTTGGGGGTGATGGGTTGGACACAGCCGTTCATTAATGCGACAATATAGATTGTATGACTACATCTTAACTAGCAAGTAAAGCGCGTCCGCGTAACTGGAAAGGAACGAAAGCATGGCTCAATTATTTTACAAGTACGGAACCATGAACAGCGGCAAATCGATTGAAATTTTGAAAGTTGCCCACAACTATGAAGAGCAGAATAAACCTGTGCTGCTGTTCACTTCGGCCCTGGATGACCGGGATGCGGTCGGCTATATCTCCTCCCGCATCGGTTTTCGCAGAGAAGCAATCCCCATTTCGAATGACACGGACATTTTCTCGATCGTTAACAATCATACACCGAAAGTGTACTGCGTGCTCGTGGATGAATGCCAGTTCCTGGAGAAGGACAGCATCCTTCAACTGGTTCGGATCGTCGACGAGCTGGACATTCCGGTCATGGGTTTTGGACTGAAGAATGATTTTCGCAACGAGCTGTTTGAAGGCAGCCGCTGGATGCTCATTTATGCGGATAAAATCGAGGAAATGAAGACGATCTGCTGGTTCTGTGAGCGCAAGGCAACCATGAATCTCCGGGTGCTGGACGGTAAACCTGTCTATACCGGTGAACAAATTCTTATTGGCGGCAACGACACCTACTACCCGGTCTGCCGCAAATGCCATACCAATCCTCCTTTATAGGCAGCAGACATCATCGACACAAAAACGAAGTGCCACCCTATTCCTTCGGAAAGGAGCTGAGCAGCATATGCCCATTGTCAGGCCGCTTGTAACAGACCTGGACTTTCAAGAGGTGATGGATCGCAAGATCCCGATCCGGATTTTCCGGGACAACCATCTCATCGAAGCAGGAAGCCTGGTCATCCGGTTTACGGATGAAACGATCATTACCCAATCGGGAGTCAGCTCCCTTGGCTACTACAGCCGCGAGGAGTGCGAATTTTTTGAAATTCGAAAATGACCGCTGAACCCAAAACAAGGGCGCCTCACCATGAATGGCAGGGCACCCTTGTCTTTGCGTGTTAATGAATGCTTGATTTCTCCATACTCCCTCCCAGAACGTCCGCCACATTCTGAATGGATATAAAGGCATTTTTATCAATTTCCTGCACAACCGTCTTCAGCTTCGCCACCTCAAGCCGCGTCACCACACAATAAATGATCTGTGTCTCTTCCTGCGAATAACCTCCCTTGCCATACATCAAGGTGGTGCTTCGGCCCAGACGCTCCATGATGGCATTTGAGATTTCCTCGTATTCGCTGGATATAATCGTTACCGATTTGGACTCTTCCAAACCTTCAACCACAATATCCATCACTTTCGCAGCTATGTAATAAGCAAAAATTGAGTACATCGCCGAATCCGCGCCAAACACAAAACCGGCCGTAACAAAAATGAAGATGTTGATGAACATGATGATTTGGCCAACCGGCAACCGCAGTTTCTTGGACAGCAGAATCGCCACGATTTCCGAACCGTCAAGCGCGCCTCCATACCGGATCACAAGCCCCACACCTAACCCGAGCACAAGACCGCCGAACAGCACCGCAAGAATCTTTTCATGCGTAAACGGCTCGACATGATGCAAAAAGGCAGTTGTTACCGACAGAACCGCAATGCCATACAGCGTGGAGATGGCAAACGTTTTGCCAATCTGCTTGTACCCGATAAACAGAAACGGCAAGTTGAGCAGAAACAGGAACAGACCGAGTTTCCACGCCGTCACTTCCGAAAGAACAATGGATATGCCTGTGATGCCGCCGTCAATGATCGCGTTGGGCACGAGGAAAATTTCCAGCGCCACGGCCATCAGCACGGCTCCGATCGTAATAAAGATAAACCGTTTTAAAATTTCGCCCCAAGACATTTTTTTATGTTGTTTGACCATGCACCGAACTCCTTCTGTATCGTGTCATATAAGTATTGCTTGTCAAAGAAACATTTTATTAAACGCAAGCTGGACGTGTCAATCTTTTCATATAAAGACTGGACTATGGTCCAGTAAACTCGGCAGGGATTGAGCGGGGGCGAAGAAGCTTGGACCTATTATAAGGATCTACCATTCCAGGCATGCTATTCATATGTACGCAATCGGATGATACAGGTATTCTGACCTTTACAGCGAGGAAGGCTCCGGCTTGTACTCGATATTGGAAGAAAATATGCTATAATATGGATCAGAATAACAGACGATGTATGATGCGCCTGGAGAGACGGACAGTTACATAACCTGATTCATTGTAGAGGCTGCTCACGTGTATTGGAAGCGGCTGTTATTGTGGTGTTTGTTAGCTGGACTCGATCCTCCCCGATATATGCAGATCGTCGTATTATTAGGCTACAGGGAGAGGATCTTGATCATCATGGAATGGTTGCATAATGTATGGACCCATCTTAAAGATATCGACATGAAGCAGGTAGAAACCTGGCTTCAGCAATATTCCAGCCTCGGGCCGCTGCCCGGCATACTGCTGCCGTTCATCGAAGCGTTTCTGCCTTTCTTGCCGCTCATCGTGCTGGTCATGGGCAATTCCGCCGCCTACGGCCTCTGGTGGGGCTTCCTGCTATCCTGGATTGGCGTGTCCGCTGGCTCGATCGTTGTGTTCTGGATCGTACGCAAGCTCGGAGGCACGCTCGGACTGCTCATACAGAAGCGCATGCCGGGATCACAGCGGTTCTTTCACTGGATTGAAGAGAAAGGATTTACCCCTATCTTCATCCTGTACTGCTTTCCGTTCACGCCCTCTGCCCTCATCAACATTGCAGCAGGCATCAGCACCGTATCGGCAAGCACATTTACGATCGCCGTGCTGGCGGGCAAATCGGTGATGATCTTCATGGTGGCTTTCATCGGACACGACTGGCGCGCTTTTGTTGAACAGCCGTGGCGTCTCCTGATCGCGGCTGCCGTGCTGTGGCTGCTCTGGTATATCGGCAAAAGGTTTGAGAACCGGTATCATGATGAGGGATCTCGTGCGTGACATTTATAATCCCCTTGGCTTCCGGCAAAGTATGCCGCTGCCCTTATGATCGCTAGCATGGATGATTAGGTTGAGACCTTATAAAAAGGCTCCGCCCTTCCCTTAAAGGGATAAGCGCGGAGCCTTTCTGTTAGCCTTCCGTTTACTGTTAGCCTTCCGTTTACTGTTAGCCTTCCGCTTTCTCTTGAGCCTGTTTACGTTCACGCTCCTGCTTCAAGGCAGGTTTCAGATCATCGGCAACACTCTTCTCCCACAGGGAGACGCCCGAGCGATAGGCTGCCCGGCCGTTCAGATGTCCTGCCACCGGGGCGGTAATGAATACAAACACAATCCCGAGCAGCAGCTTCGCACTGACGTGATCCAGATAGAAGGTAAAGTACAGGAACGCTCCTGCCAGAATGAGCAGGACGCCAAGTGTAGCACTTTTGGTAGCGGCGTGCGATCGCAGATACACATCCGGCAGGCGAATGAGGCCAAATGCGCTCAACGCCCCAAGCACCGAGCCAAGCAGTACAATCAAGCCGATCAGAAATTCACCGATTTGGCTCATCGCGTTCAATGACATCACCCCTCTCTATATATCTGGCCAGCGCCGTAGTACCGATAAAGGTTAGAATCCCGATCAGCAAGATGATATCGAAATAGACCTGCGTCCGGAACAGCATGCACAGCACCGCGATCATCGACAGCAGCAAAATGCCGATCGTATCCAGCGCAATAATCCGGTCGTTCATCGACGGCCCCTTGATCAATCGGTACAGACAGCCGAGAATGGCAAGCGAGAGCACGACAAGCGATGTAATCAGAAATCCATCCATCATGACCGGGTCACCTCCTTGATCGCCCGCTCGAATGAGCCGCGAATTTGTTCTGCCAGCTCATCCTTGTCATTGATGTCCATCGCATGAATATAGAGCATATTCCCTTCGCGGGACACCTCCATCGTCAAGGTGCCCGGCGTAAGGCAGATCAGACAGGATAGAACGGTAATCTCCCAGTCTGTTTTCAGCTCTGTTCTGTAAGCGAAGATGCCCGGCCGAATGTTCAACTTCGGACGCATAATCTGTCCCAGCACTGTAAAACTCGATTTCACAAGCTCCTTCAAAAACAGCAGCAGTAGAAGAATTACAGACCACAGCTTGCGCAGATAGAAGGAATTCGGCCAGAAACGGCTCAACAATCCGATCATCAGAATCCCGACCAGATAGCCGATCACAAACTGCTGAAAAGACCAGTGATTCTTCAAGAACATCCATACCAGCGCGATGATGATATTTAATACAATTTGATGGCCCATATCCTCTACTCCTTTAATACGGCTTCAATGTATAATGATGGATCCGAGAGCACCGCACCGGCCTGAGTAGCCAAGGAATACACCCACTCCGAGCCAACTCCGACCGCAACCACCACCACAGTCAGCCCAATCGCCGCAACGTAGGCCGAACGGTGAATCGGTGCCGGTTCAGCTTGGTCCATCTCTTTGCTCTCACCCCAAAACGCGGCCATAAACACCTTGATCAGGGAATACAGCACCATCAGACTCGAGGCAAGCGCCAAAGCCGTCAGCCAGTAATGCCCTTCGTCCAGGCCGCCGCGAACCAGCAGCACTTTGCCGAGGAAGCCGCTCAGCGGCGGAATGCCGACAAGCGCCAAGGCAACGATAAAGAACATCCAGCCTACCGCCGGATAACGACGCATCAATCCGCCCATGCCGCCAAGCTTGTCGGTTCCTGCCCCGGCAATCAGCATGCCGCCGAGAACGAATAGAAGCGCTTTGGCCAGCATGTCGTGGATCAGATAGAATACCGCGCCGTCCAAGGAATCCCGTGTCGCAACGGAGATCCCGAAGGCGATAAAGCCTACGCTGATAATGATATTGTAGTTGAAGATCCGCAAAATATCTTTATAGGCTACAACACCGAAGGCTCCGAGAATCATCGTAGCCGCCGACATCCAGCCGATAATTTCATGGATGCCGCCCGTATCATGATAGAAAATGAGCGTAAACGTTCTAAGAATGGCATACAGCCCCACCTTGGTCAGCAGAGCACCGAACAGAGCGGAAACTGCGATTGGCGGCGCGCTGTAGGATCCCGGCAGCCAATAGAACAGGAACAATCCCGCCTTCAGTGCGAATACAATCAGGAACAGAATGCCGATCACCGACAGTACGCCGACCTGCTCCACCTCTGCGATGCGCTGGGACAGATGCGCCATATTCAGCGTGCCGACCGTGCCGTACAAATACGCTACACCCGCTACAAACAGCGTAGACGAAATGATGTTGATCAGCATGTACTTCAGCGTTTCTCTAAGCTGACGCTTCGTACCGCCGAGCACAATCAAGGCATAGGAAGCGATCAGCATCACTTCAAAGCAGACGAACAGGTTGAACAAATCTCCCGTCAGGAAGGAGCCGATTACGCCTGCCAGAAGAAACTGATAAAAAGTATAAAAATAATGCTTCTCTCGGTCTTCTCCAATCGTCCGGAACGAATAGAGCAAACAGCCTGCGGCTACAACCATCGTTGTGAGCACAAGCAAAGCCGCGAGCATATCGGCCACGAATACGATGCCATGCGGCGGAAGCCATCCGCCCATGTACAGCGTCTGAATACCTTCGGCATGGACCTGATATACCATAAATCCGGCAACCGCGATATTCACCAGCACGCTGATAACACTGATCCAGCGCTGGGCGGATATGTTGCGGGTCAAGAAAATAAGCACAATCGCTGTAAACAGCGGAATAATTAGCGGGAGCACCAATACATTATTCATCTTCCCGCCCCCTCAGCTCTTCCATATCGTCGGTGCCCAGGCGCTGATAAGCCTTGTACGCCAAAACAAAGAAAAAGGATGTTACACCAAAGCTGATTACGATCGAGGTCAAAATCAGCGCTTGCGGGAGCGGATCCGCATAGGCAGCCGCTTTCTCCCCGAGCAGCGGAGCTGCTCCGGTCTTCAGTCTGGACATCGTGAGCAGCAGCAGATGAACGCCGTGGGTTAACAAGGATGTGCCCAGAATGATCCGCAGCAGGCTCTTGGACAGAATCTGATACAAGCCCACGGCGAACAGAACGCCGATTGCAAGTGCCATATATAGTTCCACGGTTAGTTGTCCCTCCCAATCGAGTTGATAATCGTCATCGTGACGCCGACGACAGCCAGGTACACCCCGAGATCAAACAGAACGGCGGTGGCCAGCTCGGTCTCCCCAAGCAGCGGCAAGTCAAAATAATCAAAGGCATGGCTGAGAAACGGCGCGCCGAACAGGAAGGATCCGACCCCGGTCAGCAGAGCAATCATAAGACCGATGGCAGTCATTCTGCGGAACGACACAGGAATGATGTTTTTGGTCATATCCATGCCGTAAGCCATAGAGAGCAGCACCAATGCAGCTGTTGTCATCAAGCCGCCAATGAAGCCGCCGCCCGGCTCGTTGTGACCCGCCATGAACAGATACCAGGAGAACGCCAGTACGATAAAGATGACGACTCTGGAAATGGTGCGCAAAATGACATCATTGCTGTTTGGCAAATGAAGGTCGCTTGCAGCCTCCCTTTTTCCCAGAACGCCTTCGCCCGAATCCACCTTGATCAGGGCAAAGATGCCCAGGGCGGCGATGCCAAGCACCATGACTTCGAGCATCGTATCAAATCCCCGGAAGTCTACCAAGATGACGTTAACGATATTTTTCCCGCCCGCGAGGGTATAGCTTTCCTTCACAAAGAACTCGGAAATCGATTCAAACGCCCGGTCGCTGCTGGCTGCAAGTGCGATTAATGTGACTACGGCACCCGCGCCAGCAGAGATCAACAGATTTTTCCATTTCAAACTCATGGCGACCTTCTCCCGCTTCAGCTTCGGAAGATGATAGAAGCACAGCAGGAACAGCATCACCGATACGGTCTCGACAATCATCTGGGTGAGTGCCAGATCCGGTGCGCGGAAGAGGACAAAGAACAGCACAACCATGTACCCTATCGCACCTGTCAATATAATCGCCATCAGACGCGTGCGAACGAATGGCAGCACAATGGCCGGCACGACCAGGCCAATGACCGCTGCAGCTTCGTAGATGGACATCGGCGCAAATTCTGATATGTCAAAACGAATATGGTCCGTAAGCAGCAAGCTTCCACCCAGCACCGCGATGAAAAATACAAAGATATAGAGCACATAATGACGGAGCGAGCCTGTCATATAGCTCTTCGTTACCGATCTGCCGCCGCCTTCAAGCGAGCGAAGTCCCCAGTCATACAGATGATTCAGGGACAGCTTGCGGGTCAGCGCCGTGTTCAGCACCGCCAGCTTGCCATGGAGGAAATACAGCAGCGTACCGACAATAATAATGGCGATCGTCATGAATATCTCCGGCGTCCAGCCATGCCAGAATTCAATTTTCACATTGAAGCCACCCGGCTGGAGCAGCGACGGATGGATCGATGCCATGGCAGGCTCGATCAGCGAATAGCTGAGCAGGTTCGGGAACAGGCCGAACACAATCGCCAGGGAAGCCAGAATGACCGGAGGAATCAGCATGCCGATCGGGGCTTCGTGCGGCTGCTTCTCCAGCTTGTCGGACTGCAGGCGTCCAGTGAACGTTCTGAACACAAGAATCATGCTGTATACAAACGTGAACACACTGGCAATCCACGCCACAATAGGAATCAGCACTCCCCAGGTCTCTACATTCCAGAATTCCATGCTTGCGGCATGAAGAACTGCCGTGAAGAACATTTCCTTACTCAGGAAGCCGTTAAACGGCGGAAGCCCCGCCATCGAGAACGCCCCGATGACAGCCACCGTGAACGTGATTGGCATCAAGGTCATGAGGCCTCCGAGTCTTCGAATGTCCCGGGTTCCCGTCTCGTGATCGACAATGCCGACCACCATAAAGAGCGCGCCCTTGAATATCGCATGGTTCATCAAGTGGAACACCGCAGCTGTCGTTGCCTTAGTGTAAATGAGCGTATCTACGCTTCCCGAGAAATAAGCCGCGGCTGAACCGAGTCCGAGCAAGCTCATAATCAGTCCAAGCTGGCTGATCGTCGAGAATGCGAGCAGCGCTTTAAGATCGGTCTGCTTGATGGCACGGACCGAAGCGTAGATCAGCGTGACAAGTCCCGTTGCCGACACGAGCCAGAACCACAGGCTGTGTCCGGCAAACACCGGGCTAAGACGCGCAACAAGATAAATTCCCGCTTTAACCATCGTGGCGGAGTGCAGGTATGCACTGACCGGCGTCGGCGCCTCCATCGCATCCGGAAGCCAGATGTGAAACGGGAACTGAGCTGATTTTGTAAAGGCACCCAGCAGCACAAGAATCATCGCCGGAATGAAGAGCGCATGATCTGTGATCGTATGTAGATTAGAAATAATCTCCCGAACGCTGAATGTGCCTGCCATCACGTATAGCAGGATAAATCCTGCAAGCATGGCCAATCCGCCAAATACCGTGATCAGCATAGATTTCAGTGCGCCATAACGCGATCTGTCCCGGTGGTTCCAGAAAGCGATAAGCAGGAAGGATGATATGCTCGTCATCTCCCAGAAGCCATACAGCACCATGAGGTTATCCGACAGCACAACACCGAGCATGGCGCCCATAAACAGCAGCAGGTAGATGTAAAATCGGTGAACAGCTTCTTTGTTTTTATCCATATAAAAAATGGAGTACAGTACGACAAGCGAGCCTATCCCTGAGATAAGCAATGTGAATATGAGGCTTAACCCGTCCAGATAGACGGTAAAGTTAATGCCGAGCGAAGGGATCCACTCCAGCACCTCATGAACCGGATTCCCGGCCTGAATCGAAGGGATAAGACCAAGAAAATACACAAACAATAGAACCGGAACCGGAAGAATGAGCCAACCGGTGTGGATGCGCCTTGTGATCTTATAAATCAACAGTACCACCAAGGCTGCGATGAAAGGTGCCATAACGGCAAAATGCAGCGTTGACAATCTCTACTCCTCCTATAATCCGTTTTTTTCTCCTACACTAGTATTCCCCGATTTTTTGGCAAAAGACCCCCCAGAACGCAAAAAAAGCCCGCGTGTTGGCAGGCTCCTCCAGGTCAAACAAATATGCTGTTTATGTCACACTGAAAATCAGTATATCTTTAGTTTTACATTTTGTCAAAGGGATGCGGACGAATGAAAATGGCCCGTTCAGGAAATCACTTGAGGAAAAGGAGTGGTTTAATATGCGATCCAGAAAAATCGTCGTATCCGTACTTATCTTTGTGCTGATCCTGGCCTTCGGCGCCTGGGCAGAGTCGAGATTACAGGGGCGTTACAGCCAGCCCACCGTCATACCGGAGGGTGAATTCAATGTGCAAAATTATGAGACGGGGTACGACCCGCTATTCTCTCCGGAGTTCAGGCCGAGGGAGTATATAAAACTGATTCGTCCGCGCCAGGAGGAGCCGGCGAGACAGCCTTAATCGGGCTGGGAAAGCCGACAAGGCAGCAAACCAGAGACTTCCTCCTTATCCATCGATATGAAAATTCGGCTGACTCGATTTCTTCCGCCCTCTGCGTCTGAATAACATCACAATCAGCGCGATAACAAACAGCACCGCCAGAATGCCGAAGGCAAAATACCCGCACTGGCTAATGAATGTGCTAATATGAGCGACGACCTGATCCCCGAGAAACCGGCCGATCGAGAAATAAAGGGTCGTCCATATCAGGGAAGCAGCGTAGGAGAACAGCGCAAACCGGATATACTTCATCCCCTTCATCCCTACCGCGTAAGGGGTGACATTCCGCAGAATGGGCAGAAACGCGCTGATGCATATCGCATAGTTTCCGTATTGGCGCGTGAGCCGTTCCGAGAGCCTCAGAAAACGTCCAATCGCTTGGCGGTCCGCGTACCGTTCAAGCAGCCTGCCAGCCGTATATCTGCTTAACGTGTATCCAACGGTGGCGCCGGAGCATACTCCCAGATAGATCATGAAAAAGGATGGTGCTGTCGCCAGCAGTCCTGAAGCGGCCAGAGCTCCTCCTGTCATGGCCACCACCTCGTTCGGGACCGGAAGCCCGACAACTCCGAGGCATAGTACAAGAAATAATGCGTAGTGTCCAAATTGCTCGATAAACATCAACAATGTATCCAAGCAGGTGGCCTCCTAATCATAGCGGCTTCATATATTGTTCTAGAATATATGAAGCGTTCTCACCTAACAACAGACCATAGTTTTGGATGATAACCAGACCTTAGACCAGGGAACCGGCAGCTTGAGCAGTTTTTATAAATTTCTGAACGCTTGGATGAATGGATCCGGATCCTCCTTAACCGTGTATGCATATACGCCCTGCTGGGTGTGCAAATACAAGAATCCCTCCGTGCCTCCGCCCATCTTGCGGTAGGACAAGTCAAACACCTGCGCAATCGGGAACTCCCTGTAGGCGGTGACAACCCGGTCTTTGTACAAGTACATGGTTCGCTCCTGTTCCACGGTCCGCTGCTCAATCGCAGTCACTTCTCTTCGAATTTTGTAATACGTCTGGACGGCAATCCAGGACATCGCGCTCCCTCCAGGTGAATATTTGGGTATGTATCAAGCCTTGTCCTTCTTGCTGCGGGAACGGCTGATCCGGTCCAGTAGCTCGAGCGCCCCAATGAACAACACAAACAAAATGAATAACGCAGCAGCCTTCCACGGCTCGATGAGCCCGACTGCAGATGTTGTGATCCCTGCAGCCCCTACAATAATGATACCTAGAACAGACAGCTTCCAACCTGTAAACATCATAAATTCTCCTTGCTTGACGAGAGATAGCCAAATGGTTAACCCCTATTATACTATTACCCTGCGCCGATTTCGAATGTAACGGACATGAAAAAAAGCACTTGCCTCGTCTTCGAGGGCAAGTGCTTTGGGGTCTTATGCAAGCATAGATCAAGGCATCGTCGACGGTGCCGTCCGCGTTTGCGGCCCGATCTTCTTCAGTGGAATACGATGCATTTCCGCCCAGCGGGAGAGCTCGCCAACGCCTTCACTGTCCTTGTCCTTGAACTTGAAGCGGCAATGCATCGGGGTGACTTGCTTGCCTCTAAGGCTCAGCTCAAACGTCGCCTTGCCGCATCCTGAAATGCGAATTTCCTGAACTTGCTCAGCCGATACCGACGTTCCGTTAACAACAATTGTGTCCGCATTCGGATCGATCTCGATTTCCCGTTTGATCAGTCGCGCGTAGCTTTCAATGACCAGCCCTGCCGCAATGATCACATTGATCCCCATCTGGATATAGAACAGAACCGGATAAGCAAATGCCGTCCAGGCCGCAACCTGAAACATGGCGATGCTGACCAGCAAAGAGACAAGCAGCACATCCTTGATGCGGGTGGAATATTGAATGGCGTATTTCAATATCATCAACTCCCATTAGCCTGTAAGGGTTTTCAGGCCCTTTTCTCTTATTATATCACCATTGTACATAATTTTGACACATTTATTTCACAGTTCTGTCGAAATTATAATTTGATTTCCAGGAGACGATATGCTTGTCGGCAAAAAGAAAAAAGCCTCTCCGGGAAGAAGGCGCCGCGCTGCGGCGATATCCCGGAAAGGCTCTGTATCGGATCCATATTCGATTCTACATGAGGAGATTATCTTCTCGGGAACCCTGGCAGGTACTGCTTCGGCACATCGATTTCCTTGCGAAGCTGTGCAGCCGCCTCCAGCGTCCAGTACGGATTGCGGAGCATGCCTCTGCCGACCGCAACAAGATCGGCATCGCGGTTACCGATGACGGCGTTCGCCAGTCCCGCCTCATCCAGTCGCCCGACCGCGATGACCGGCACCTGCAGTCCTTCCTTGATCTGTCTGGCCAGAGGAACCTGGTAAGCGACATGAGTGCCCGGTTTGCCCTCCGCTGCAATCGGGCCTTCGCCTCCAGCGCTCACATGGAACATGTCGACGCCCGCTTGCTGATATTCTTTGGCCAGCGCCAGACTTTCCTTGATGCCGTAGCCGCCTACAACGTATTCCTGTGCAGAAATGCGCATAATAAGCGGCATGTCCGCAGGCATTTCTTCCTTCGCTGCCTTGATGATCTGCTTGCCGAACAGCGCAAGGTCTTGACCATATTCATCCGTGCGCTGGTTCGTGAGCGGCGAATGGAACTGGTGAATCAGGTAACCGTGGGCCCCGTGCAGTTCAATGGCGTCAAAACCCGCCTGAACAGCGCGCCGAACCGAGCGGCGGAATTTCTCAACCATTTCGCGTACCTCTTCGGTTGTGAGCGCTCTTGGCGTCTTGGAGTTCTCGTCAAAAGCAATGGCCGACGGCGCAACCGGCGTGCTGGCATCTTCCGCTTTCCGACCCGCATGCGCGATCTGGATCGCCGCTTTGGCACCGTGCGCATGAATGGAATCCACAATGCGGGCAAGCGCAGGAACCTGCTCATCAGACCACAGGCCCAGATCATAGTCGGTAATCCGGCCGTCCGGCTCTACGTCCGTCATTTCTATAATGATAAGCCCGGCTCCGCCAATGGCGCGGCTGGTGTAGTGAACATAATGCCAGTCGTTGGCGATGCCGTCCTTGTTCGTGACGGAATACTGACACATCGGTGGCATAACGACCCGGTTTTTCAGCTCCAGGCCTTTGATTGTATAGGGAGTAAACAGGTTCTCCATGGTCACATCTCCTTATTCTATATCCAAATTAGATGCATGTGCATGCATTTAAAATACCAGACCTGTTGGTTGACGTCAAGTCAAGAAAAGATCGGACAGCAGGCGTAAATCGTTCGGACAAGCGCTCTAGAGCACTTGCCGGTTGTTGTCTATGGCTGATTGTTGTTCAATCGGCTCATGACCGCCTGCAGTCCATGCATGATTTTGTCATTGCCCAGCAGTTCCCGCTCTAACACAAGGTTGACCGCTGCCGACGCTTTACTCAGCTTATCTTCTCCGATCGGGGTCAGCGAGGTGTACACGCCCCGGCGGTCATCATCGCATATTTTTCGCTCCAGTGCGCCGCAGCCCTTCTCTTCGAAGCGGCTGACCAGCCTCGACATGGCGCTCTGGCTTAATCCTACCATGCTCTGCAGCTGCTGCAGACGCAGCTTCTTCTCCGGGGCTTCGGACAGGAACAGAAGCACATAAAACTCATTCAGCGACATGTCAAACTCTCGCTGAAGCATCGTTTCCAGCTCATGATTAATTATCGTGTGAACATACGTTAAAGACAGCCAATCGGTAAGTATTCCCGGTCCCTGATGTGCTGACATCCTTGCATTCACCTGCTCTTCTGTAGTGATCAACCGCCTCGGCGTGAAGCCGGATTGCACCGTGTTGATTACTTATCATATCAAGCAGCTGTTCAAGTCGTCAAACAGGATGCCCAAGGAATGGCATGGCTGCATCCCCGTGAAGTACGCTGGCCGGTCATCAGCTTATCGGCTTTAGCTCCGGCTTCCCGTCAAGCAAGCCGAGCATTTGAAGCCCGTGCTGAATGCCATCCTCATCCACGGCCCGGGTAACATAACGTGCCGCCTTCTTCACAATATCCGGCGCATTGCCCATCGCCACCCCATGACCAACATAGCCAAGCATTTCTACATCGTTTAAATAATCGCCGAAAGCGACCACATCTTCAGCCTGGACACCAAGGGCCGTAATCAACCGTTTGATCCCCTCTGCCTTGGACCCGCCAGAAGGCAGCGCATCCGTTCCGACATCCCCCCAGCGCACAAAATCAATCTGATCCTGAAATTGCCGGATATACATTTCTTCCTCTTCCTCAGTACAGAACAGAACGACTTGATATATCGGCTCATTCAAATAGTATTCCGGATCATACGCCGGTATCGTCATCTTCAGCTCCCCCCATGTAGAGTCAATGTGAACATGCTGCGGAACGCTCATTCGCATCTGCTCGCTTCCGGCATAGATCAGCGGATGGTCATGGGAAGCGGCAAGCTCTGTGAGCTTCTGCAGCTGGTCGAGTGAAATCGGATTTTGATACACCGGTTTGCCCTTATACACAACGTATTGGCCATTCAAGCTGACATACGTATCGATATTCAGCTCCCTTCGCACATCTTCAAATCCGCTCGGAGCCCGCCCTGTCGCAATCGCCACATCATGCCCCGCCTCCTGCAGCCGCCGGATCGAATCCCGGGTGCTTGGCGGGATCTGTTTATCATGATCAAGCAAGGTTCCGTCAATATCGAAAAATATCATTCTTTTTGTCAATTCTCTCGCCTCCCAGCTAAGTGTGCCCAACGTTATTGTAAATGATGAAAAGCATTCCAGAGCAAGTGCTATTCCATGAATTCAGATCCGTGCAGGCTCTCCTTCTGTTCATCCGAAGAACAGACGTCAAAGAATATTTCCCGCAAGCCCATCTCATAATAACCCTCAGATTCATTAAAGAAGAGAGGTATTGCTGATGACTACGATGGAAACGAACCAGCCTCTTGCCGTATATGCGATTATTAACGGTGAGAAGGTGGAATCAGAACAGCAGTTCCCGCGCGAAAATCCGGCGAATCCTAACGAAATTGTATGCTATGCGCCTGTCACGACACGCGAGCAGGCTGCCCAAGCCATCGATGCCGCTTATGAAGCGTTCAAAACCTGGAAATGGACATCTGTGGACGATCGCATCACGCGGATGCGCCGAGCGATTGCCAAATTGAAGGAAGCAACTCCCGAGCTGGCCCGGCTGCTGTCGCTCGAGCATGGGAAACCGCTGTACGATTCCGAGGGTGAATTTGCCATCTCGATCATGTGGATGGAATTCGCCTGTGACAATGTCAAGGAAGCAACGCAAGAGGAATACAAGGAGCATGAAAAAGGCAAAACGATCATCACCCATGACCCGATCGGCGTCGTTTCTGCCATTTCTCCCTGGAACTATCCGATCTCTTTATCCACGATCAAGATCGCTCCAGCACTGCTGGCAGGCAACACGCTCGTGCTGAAGCCTAGCCCGTTCGCTCCGCTGGCCGTCACCAAGGTGGTCGAGATAATTGCCCATGAATTTCCGCCGGGGGTCATTAACATTGTCCACGGCGAAGCCGATGTCGGCGTGGAGCTGACGTCCAACCCGAAGGTGGCCAAAATCGCCTTTACCGGCGGCACCAATACCGCCAAGCATATTATGAAGGCTGCTTCAGAGACAATCAAAAAGATGACGCTGGAGCTGGGCGGAAACGATGCCGCCATCATTCTCCCCGGCTTCGATGTCAACAACAAGAAAGATATGCGACGGATTGTCATCTCCAACTTTTTGACAGCCGGGCAGATCTGCATGATTGCCAAACGGATGTATGTACACCGCTCGATCTATGATGATTTTGTTAAAAAATATGTTGAAGCTGCCAATCAATGGATACGGGTCGGCGGACCGTTCAATCCGAATACAACCGTCGGCCCCGTCAACAACAAAAACCAGAAGGAATATGTACAAAAACTGGTTGATGACGCAAGGAATAAAGGCGCAGAAGTTATTAAGCTCGGCGAAATTATCGATCCGGAGCTGTTCGAGCAAGGCTACTTCCTGCAGCCGACACTCGTGCTCGGATGCGATTACCGCGATCCCATCGTGGTCGAGGAGCAATTCGGCCCGACGGTGCCGTTGTTAGTTTATGATGATATCGAGCAAGTGATTGAACTGCATAATGAAAGCATCTACGGCCTTACAAGTTCCGTGTGGGGACCGGAGGAAGAAGCGATCAAGGTTGCCCGCCGCATTGAAGCAGGCACCACGATGATCAACACTGCTGCCGTTCAGGGCCTGGATGTGCGCTTCCCGTTCGGCGGTGTCAAGCAGTCCGGCGTTGGCCGCGAATACGGGATTGACGGCATTATCTCCTACACGGAGACCCATGTGATCAATTTGCCGAACGAGCTTGATCTGCCGTACATTCCGGAGTAAAGTCCAGTCAACCTGGGGGCAGGGTAACGGCTCCATTCATTACTCTTGCGCGTTTAATACGAATGGTAAAAAACAATTAAGCTTGTTTATTCACTGGGTTCCGTAAGCCGTCTGTGGTTAAATAGACTTATCCGGCCGGATAAGTTGATTCGAAAGGAGGCTGAATGCATTGATTCAGAATAACGAGGTGGTTTCCGCGTAAGCGGACGCCGCATCAAGGGGAGCCCGGTTAGGGCTCCCCTTTTGAATAACTCATTGTTCTCAGGGCGTCCAGCGTCAAGTGCGGTCAAGTGCGACTTCTCGGTGCTATAATAGACTTGCAGCCTGATAGGGTAGCTGTATGCGATGAACGGACATGGAGCCGATTTTTATAAACCGAATCACTAAGGAACCCCCGGTCTGGTAAAAAACAATTAATATTGTTTTCTCTCTTGCTTTTCCATATCATTCTATGGCTTAATATACATGTCGGGCCGACGAAATGAGCGGAAAGGAGGCTGAACGAATTGATTCAGATCCACGAGGTGGTATTCGCGTAAGCGAATACCCGTTACCAGGGAGCCCCTCGGGGCTCCCTATATATTTTTGACTGTGAACTCGAATATGACGAAGAATGCAATGAAACCCATTTAAATTTCACGAAAGGAGGAGGGAAAGCATGATCAATGCAATTGTTTTGAAACCTAACGATAACTTGCAGTTGGATACAGAAAGAGGAGGGTATCGATGGGCCAATACAAAAACGGAAGAGAAGTGCTTCCCCCCGAGCTGCTGCAGCAAATTCAACAGTATATAGACGGAGAACTTCTCTACATACCGAAACAAAGCGAGCAAAGAGCCGGCTGGGGTGAACTAAGCGGTTCCAAAGAACGCATTAAACGACGCAATTTGGAGATGTACCGCGCCTACTGTAAAGGACGGACAATCGAAGAATTGGAACGGACCTACTACCTGTCAGGGGAAAGCGTCCGCAAAATTATTAGTAAACTTAAACTTACCCGTGTGGGGAGCTAAGGCGGTGAGAGCCTGCGGCTCTACCTGCGGATTTATAAATAGGACTGTTCCCACAAGGGGCCAGTCCCTTTCAATTTTTATCCGGATTTATCCCCGTTCATCCTCGCTCAAATCCCACCGATGCCGATATTTCTCCAGCCGCGGATGCACATACTGCGGCTCCGACAACAGAATCAATCGCAGCTTCACGATCCAATCCTCGAACGAGCTGAACGACGCAAAGGCGTTGGCCATTTCCCCAGTCAACAGCACAAAATACGGCCCGTTGTACTTATCAACAAGATGGCGAAGCGCTGTATCCATCGGCGTATATTTTCTCCGTTTGGATTCAAAGGACTCCAGCACGATGCTTTGACCTTCCTTGTCCATCATCCATTCTTCCAATTCCCGCTCCCGCTTGTAAAAAGGTCTCACTTTGCCCTTGAACATCCGTTTGGCCGTCTCTTCATGCAGCGGATACAGAACCAGTCTGGAGAACGATCTTCTATGCATCAGCTTCACAGCATCCTCAAGCAGAGGTAGCTCCACAGGCTCAAACAGATCATAATAGATTAAAGTCCCCTTGCTGCCGGTTGCTGGCGGCTCATAACCATAAGGCACATATTCCAAATTGCGCGGCACTGTCTCCCCTCCTTCCTGCTGTCGTATTGTAACTTTAACCTTCCCGGCATACGTTGAAAATAAGCATCGCTCTCCCGTATGTATTCCAGGCCTAGACTTCGGCTTCTATGATAAGGGTTGTCCCTGGCACCGCCAGGGACAACTTGCTCATGCCATCAGCTAATAATCGTAATCGTAGGCGCCGAAATTGTAGGCTGGGCTGTGATCGTTGAAGAAGTGCCTGCGAAACTTCCAATCTCGATCAGAACAGGAACGCCGACTGGCACATCAATCGCATCCAGCACTAAATCGGTGGTAGATAGTGTGAAGAGTGAAGCTTGCTGCAGCATTCCATTAATATACACATTGACATAGTCTGTCGCCGCCAAAGCCGGAAATTCCGTAATGAGCGCCCCGGAATCATCAATGAAGCTCCCTGCCGGCATGGTCGTGGCATCAGCACCGATCATTTCCGCCGCTACAGCGGCAAAAAATCGCGTAACCGCAGGTGTTACTGTCGTTGTGATTTCACCCCCGGTAGCAACCGGCTCGCTGGCAATCGCCGTAATCACGGGTTTGATAACAGGCATGCGGTTTCCCCCTTCCCTATCCAGAAATATGCGTGTTCACGATCAGCAGCTTAGGATGCTGCTATCTTATTAAATGTTCGATCACCGACTTTGGATTCAGACAACAAACTAGATTCTATCATTCATTGCAAGTTTTTCGGCAATATTCCATCGGCCTATGTGGACGTCTATTCCGATAGCGGGGTCCGCGCATATGTTACCGTAAAGACAGACAGGAGGAGGTGATTTATCTGGGCCAATGCGTTAGCAAGACCGCAGCAAGATCCCTGCGCCGCTGCAAGATCAAGAAGCGTGGGCAGCGAAGCAGACGGCGCCTCTGTTCCCGAAGACGGCCCCGGCAAGGCCGTTCCCGCACAGAATGGAGAACTCTCGGATCTGCCGGGCCTCCGGGAGCCGCAGGCATGCCAGGCCTATCCGGTCCTCCCGGTCAGCCCGGTGCTCCCGGCAATCAGGGAGATGCCGGCTGGCCGGGACCACCAGGACAGCCAGGCGGACCGGGTTCTCCCGGAGCGCTGGGTCCTCCAGGACTGCCAGGCCCTCAGGGACCGCCAGGACCGCCAGGACCCCCAGGTCCGCAAGGGCCTCAGGGAATACCAGGCTCCGCCCTCATCCCTCAGATCGTTGTTTTGCCCATGCTGGAGCGGTACTTCTATACCACCGCAGCGCCGGTTCCGCTGGACCCGCCGCTCGTGATCAATGCCGATCAATTCACGGACAATAGCGGAGCGCCGGTCACCAGTATTATGGACGTGACTCCCAGCGGGTACTCGCGGTTATACATCAACGGAATCGTTCAGGAGGCGGCCATCTATTCTGTTACAAGCACCGCACTCACCATCTCCTCCCCAGGCGACCTCCTGCAAGCCGGCACCCCAGTGCTGCTGGAGGTGCTCCGGTTTGATGCAGCAGTTCTGCCATGATCGGCCCGGCTTCTATAAACAAAAACAGCAAGGGAGAACCAGATGCCGCATCCGCTTCTCCCTTGCTTCAGCCCATGTTCTACCGCGCTCAAAAATAAGGTGCATGCTTAATGATCACAGCACCGGTGGAGGCAAGCTTGCTCTGGCACCCAAGCCGGTAGCCTTCATCAATCTCCTCCGGATCAAGCCTGCGCTCCTCCGCCAGGTTCGGTTCAGATAAATGCTCGGCTCCCTCGATGACTAGACAACGGCAGCGCGCACAAGTTCCCCGCTTGCAGAAAGAATTCCAATCCACTTCATTCCTCTCTGCCAATTCCAGAATCGTCAGGCCGGTGACCGGTACAACCTTGCGCTGAACATTGCGGCCCCGCAGTTCGACGACCGCCTCGCCTACCGGCTGCGCCGTTTCCCCAGCCTCCTTAGACTCAGGTTCGCTTGTCTTCCCTGCTTCATCCCCTTTGATCCATTTCCTCCACCACTTGATCAATGCGCTCCCTCCCTGCTGTTCTTCCCAATGGTTGCTCTCCGCTTCCACTTCCTGCTTCTTATTATAACCTGTCCTCTTGATTATGAAATCTGCCAACAGGAAAGGACCGGCTAACATATCTTCGCCGGTCCTTCTATGTCACAATTCATATGTAGACGAATTAGCTTGCCACACCCACCAGCTTCGCATAACTTTCCTGATCCAGCACGCGCCGAGCCGTTACGTAGCGGGTCTGATAATAGGATTCGGTCAGTTTGCTGATTCTGACCCCTTTGCTGCTGGAAGCATGTACAAATTGTCCATCTCCGATATAAACGCCTGCATGGGAGATCCCCTTACCGCTTGTGTTGAAAAAGACAAGGTCTCCTACACGCAAATCATCTTTATCGACATGCTCGCCGACTTTGGCTTGGCCTTCAGATGTACGAGGCAAATTCAGATCGAAATTTCTAAATATGTATAATACGAATCCGGAGCAATCAAACCCTTGAGGAGTTGATCCACCCCACTTATAAGGAGTACCCACCAGCTGTTTGACCTCGCGTTGAAAGCTTGGCTGTTCATTCGCAAATGCGGTCATGGCACCAGAAGAAAAAATAATCGCAGACCCTAATAAAGAAATAACCAACTTCTTCAAAAGATACATACTCCCTTCGATGCCTACGGAGTTAGCTAAGGGTTCGGTAGAAGGCTCCCTATATTCCCTTCAATGCAAAGCATGGGAATAATTCACCCGGAATGGTTCCCCCGTTTTCTACAGACGAAATTCGGCAAAAATTCATTAACGTTTTGTAACCTTCTCTAATATAGTATACAAGCCCGCATAATGTCAATAATATCCTTGGAATTGTCCGACAATTGTTTTATCGTGTCGATTCCACTATAAACGAAGCCCATCGGCCGCCTAATACAAGGTTAAAAAACATGACAATTGTGTTACTCTATGAAACTTTCTTGTTGTTTACAAAAATTCAACTGACTTTTAACTAACCTTTTAATTTCGCCTTTCAAAGGGCCTTTAACCGGGCTAACCAATGAATCAACTTAACCCTGCTAACGATCCTTGCACAGCGCAGCGCCCCGTCCTGAATACCCATAATTCAGATTATTTGCAATGGAACAAAGGCCATTCGATACCTTCGAATGGCCTTGTTGCCGTCCTTCTTCCGGCTGCAGCGAAGTCAGATCTTCACTTCGCTGACTCGCGCAGCGGCTGCAGCGCGGCTGCAACCCGTCGCAGCTCTTCAGGGTGAATCGGCGCGAGCGCCGATTGCCCGTAACGAACCGATGTCCCGAAATGCACTTCGGATACGCCCGTCTGCTCAACAAAATCCCGGATCATCGCCCGGCTCAAGCCGCTGCCCGCCAAGATCCGGATATGGCTGTCCTGCGCCGCTTCGACCAGCTGGCGAATTCTCGGAACGGCATCACACGCTTTCGGCTTGCCGCCCGATGTCAGAATGCGCGTAACCGGAGCATACTGTTTCAGCACCTCCAGCCCCGACATCTGATCCTTCAGCTCATCGAACGCCCGATGAAAAGTAACCTGCAAGCTTCCGCTTGCAGCAAGCATCTGCTCCAGTGCGCGTTCGTCAATCATCCCGTCCTCCGTCAGCGCGCCAAGCACGATTCCGGCAGCACCTGTGCTGCGAATCGCCTTGATCTCCGCGACCATCGTCGCGATGTCCCACGCATCGTAGATGAAAGAACGGCTGTGTGGACGAACCATCACATGAACCGGAATCTGAACCGCACGAACAACCTCTTGAACCATACCGATCCCAGGAGTCAGCCCTCCTTCGGTAAAGGCGGTGATCAGCTCCAGCCGGTCTGCGCCACTATGTTCGGCGGTGATCGCGTCCTGGACACAGGTTGCAATGACTTCCAGCAGCATGCCCTTCCTCACCTCCTATCCGAAGCAGGATTCACTGGGGACGGAAACTGCTTCTGTACATAATCCGCCAGCAGCCGGGCACCATATCCGGTCGCCCCGGCCGCCGCGTGAGGATACTCCCGCTTGTACTGAACGGTTCCAGCCATATCGATATGAACCCACTGCATGTCTTCATCCACGAAATGACGGATGAACAGCGCCGCTGAAATCGCTCCGGCCAGCGGCGAGGCACCGACATTGCGCAGGTCAGCATAATCGCTCCGCAGGTCGGACACATATTCCTCCACGAGCGGCATCGGCCACAGCCGTTCCCCGTTGCGCTCCCCGATCTCAACCAGATCACGCGTGATCTCTTCATCGCCCCATATGCCGGCAAGCTCAAGTCCAAGCGCCGTGCCGATATTGCCTGTAAGCGTTGCAATGTCGATCACTTTGCGAACGCCCATTGCGGCGGCATGAAGCAGCGCATCAGCCAGGATGAGCCGCCCCTCTCCGTCCGTATTCGCCACCTGGACGGTCAGGCCGTTCGGATATCGGATGACCGAAGACGGGAGCATCGCATCCGGCCCTGGCAGATTGTCTGCCACGGCAATGAGGGCGACGGCGTTCACCCGGGCGCGGCTGGATATCAATATATCCATCGCCCCGATTACTGCCGCCGCACCCCCCATGTCCATGCGGGCATCACTGATGTCTCGCCCTGTCTTGACGTTCATGCCGCCCATGTCGAACGTAATCCCTTTGCCGACAAGGGCGATCGGCAGCTCGTCCGGATCGGGTGCATGACGGTATGTAATTTCGATTAAAGCCGGCTCATGCCTGCTGCCTGCCCCGACGGCCAGCAGGCCGTTCATCTGACGCTCTGCCAGTTCCTGGCCACGGTATACCTGGATTTGCACCGGCTGCTCCTTCCAGCGCCCGCATACCAACTCGACAAACGCTTCCGGGTTCAGCAACTCAGGCGAATCATTGACGAGATCGCGCGCGAGCCGGGTCCCCTCCGACCGAACGGCCGCCCTGTGAAGGATGTCTTGAATCTGCTCCCTTGTCAGTTCCGGCCAGTCCTGCAGCCGCAAGTTCAAGGTTGCTTCCGGCTGATACGCCTCCCGTCCGCGATGCTTCGTGAATCGATACAATCCATAGAGCCAGCCTTCCGCCCATGCCTGCAGCTCCTCTTCCGGGGACAAGCCTTTGCCTTCATGTGCCGATCCGCAGCTGGATCGGATCAACTCCGCGCCGGAACGCTGCTCCTTCATCATCGCTCTGACACAGGCAGCGCCTGTCCGGCGCACCTGTTCCCGTGTCGCACGGCTGGCTTCCCCCATGCCGACGGCCAGCCAGTCCTGCTCCCCCGGGTTACGGGCATAAATCCAGGTCAGGGTATGGGGGCGCTTGTTCAGTTCACTGAAGGGAAAAAGATGCGAATCCCCCTCGTATAATGCATAAATTGCTGTGTCCACCGTCTTTCCGGCATCGATCGTAATCCGCATTGCGTGAGCGTCCTCCTTCTCGGTGATCATTTCGCATTCCATTCATAAACAGGCCGGCGATAGCCGACAAGTGTGCCCCCATCATTATAGATCTCGTTAGGCACAACCTCGTACAGCCGGTCGATCGTCGCTTGGTTGGCATACCCGAGCCGCTCCAGAATGGAGCCGATGATACAAGGCCACACCTGCTCTGATCCATCAGACACCTTGAGCGAAATCCCGATGCGCTCACGGCGAAGACCGATGCCGTATACCCCCTTTGCGCCGCCTTTGGCCGTCAAATTCGGATCCTTAAGCAAAGCCGAGCATACGAAGCGGGTATCCGCAATCATATCTGGATACTCGTTCATCAGCCTGGCCATTTTTGCTGCCGCTGCCGCTGTCTCCGCATCCTCAATCCGGTCAGGACAAGCCAGCTTCATATAAGCATACGCAATTTTGTCGAGCGGAATCGCGAAGATCGGCAGCCCGCAGCCATCCACCCCGAGCGATATGGACGACTCGGGAACCTCGGCTATGGCCGCCAGGGTTGCCACAATTTCCTTCTGCAGCGGATGATCCGGCATGTAGTAGGTCTCTTCATCCCATCCCATGTGCTTGCACAATGCGATCAGTCCGCTGTGCTTGCCCGAGCAATTATGGAAGATGCGCCGTTTCGACTCGTGAGCCCGAAGCCGCTCGGCCCGCGCCGCCTCATTAAGCGGATATGCAGGGCCGCAGTACAGATTCTCTTCCACGATCCCCGTCTTGCGCAGAATCGACTCCAACGCTTCAATATGGAAGGTTTCACCTCGGTGGGAAGCGGCAAACAAGGCGGTCTCCTTGCCAGACAACCCGTACAATTCATCCACCCGTCTCTTCAGCACCGGGATGGCTTGAAACGGCTTCGCCGCCGATCTCAGAAATGTCTGGTGATGCGGATCGCCCGCAGCGTACAGCACCTTTCCATTCTCATCAACCACGCTGATCGCGCCATAGTGCACATTTTCCAGCGCCTCACCGCGATACTCCTCTACTAATGGAACAAATCCCATGTCGCATTCCTCCTGCTACCTGTGCTTAATTTAATTGAAAATAGACATTCTGGGCGACCAATCCCGAGCCAATCAGCACGCCATGCCGAGCAAGGTCGGAGCGCGAGATGGAAAAGGTGCCGCGAAGGGGCTCCCAGATATATTTTGTACGGCAAAGATCAACCAAAGCCTCATAAATTTCCGGATATGGATCAATCATCTCTCCGCTAACGATCACCCGATCCGGATTATACATGCTGACCACATTGTTCACCGTCATCGCCATATAAACCAGTGCCTGTTCCAGCAAAAAAGAAGCCCAGCGCTTCCCGCTCTGCCACTGCTCAAACAGCTCTCCAAATGTGTCGATCGGCTCCATCTTTCGCGCTTCCGACAGCAGCGAAGGTATGGTGATGAACGTCTGCAGGCAGCCTACATTGCCACAATCACACATCATCCCCTGCGGATTCATCATCATATGCGCGATCTCTCCCGCGCTGTTCGTGGCACCGCGATAAATTTCCCCTCGGCGAATCAAGGCCGAGCCTACGCCATGGCCAAATCCGAGCAGCACGGTCCGGCTCGATCCTTGCGCCGCGCCTCTCAGCTGCTCCGCCAGCCCCTTCAGCTTCAGCTCATTATCCACGACAACCGGAAGACCGGTTGTCTCGGTGATCATCCCGGCAAGCCCGACCTCTCTCCAGCCAAGCTGCACTGACAACCGCACCGTGCCGTCCTCCACATTGACGATGCCTGGAACCCCGATTCCGAGGCCAACGAGACGGCAGCGGTCCAAGCCGCTCGCCTCCACAAGCTCCGTCAGCTTCCCGCCGATGCGGCGGGCCGTCGTTTCGGCAGCTTCTCCCGGTTCTCTGGCAAAGCTGGTGCTTGTCATGACATTGCCCTGGACATCGACGATGCCCAGCATGCCGAATTCGCGATCAATCTGGACCCCTACCGACAGCACGGAATGTTCGCGTAGCCGGATGAGCGTGGACTTTCTTCCCCGTCCGGCCGACGCCTGCTCCTCCATATCCACCACATAGCCTTCATCGGAAAATTCCGCAATAATTCGGCTTACCGTGGTCGGGCTCATTCCTGTCTGCTTGGCGATTGCTGCTCTGGAGATCGGCTGATGCTGCTTGATGATTTGGAAAACCGTTGACCTGTTTTGCCGCTTCATATCGTCTTGATCAAGCTTCTTCATCATGACATCCCCTAATTCATTTCGTCCATAGAGCCTTACATCATCTGCACTCCCATCAAGCCATAGAAACGATCACTACTTTGGAAAAAAACATGTCGCTTTCTCTCTATTTATTCTCCAATGACATTAATACTAAGCCCCCTCCAAAAGAGTGTCAATATAGATGACACTTCACTGCAGCCTATTTTTTCAATCTGTCAAATGAAGCGCTTTAATGAAGCCCGGTTGTTTTTAAAACTGTCATTGATCGACAGATCAACTCGGAATGATGCTTTATAATTTAACATATACCTATCATCATCAATTTGAATTATTTTCACCATGTTATAAAAAGCACACACCCACCCCAGTATGGAACGCCCCCTCAAAAAAATAAAAGAATCCTCCATCATCAGACGAAGGATTCTTTCACTCATGGACATCTGTCCTCATCGTGTCTCTTTGCTCTCATTATCCTGTATCTCCGCTTTGCGGCTAACGATCGCTACTTGCTGCTGTAATAATGAACCGCCTTGTCGAAATAATGTTTCTGGTCTTCCGGCAACTCTTCATAGTAGAAAATCGCCGCAACGGGACAAGCGGCTTCACAGGCTCCACAAGATATGCAAATATCCGTATCGATATAGAACTGGTCGTCTCCTTCCTCGATACAGTCCACCGGACATACATCCACACATTCTCCTGCCTTTTCATCAATGCAGGCCGCACCGATCACATACATCTGATCACCCCTCCCTCATTCTCTCCGCTATAATTGAATGTCCAGCGGTGGTTAAACAGGTATTCCTCCAGCTTCCTCTGTCCCTGAAGCAGTTTTTATACTACAATATATAAATAGGCGCTAGATTATGACAGCTTGTCTCATCAATTCATGCAAAGTGGCAGATGGCACAGGATATTGCCTTCCCTCTACAAACAAACTTACGAACCAGTTCTTATATACGTCTATATGGATCTGTTCAGCCAGATTGAAGGTGGTGATTACATGGAACGGGAAGCAGGTTACAGCACAAGAGAATATATTATGCAAATGTTGAAGGTTGACGGCGAGCTCAGCACCAAGGATATTACAGAACGGCTGGGCATAACAGGCATGGCGGTGCGCCGGCATCTCGAGAGCCTGAAGAACGAAGGCTATATCGAAGCCCGGATCGTCAAGCAGCCGATGGGCAGACCCGTCTCCCTATACAGCCTGACACAAGCAGCGGAGGACTTCTTCCCCCGGAACTATCACGCGCTCGCCCTCGATCTTCTGACTGAACTGGAGCAGGAAGCCGGCGACGAGATGATCTCGCTGCTGTTCGATAAACGAAAGGATTCACTCCGCAAAAAATATGCCGATTCCGTCAGCAGCGAAGAGCTGGAGGAACGGGTATCCGCTCTGGCCCAAATCCAGAACGATAACGGTTATATGGTCGAGTACAAGAAATTGAGCGATGAAGAATATGTCATCGAGGAGCTCAATTGTCCGATCTCCCAAGTGGCCAACCGGTACCAGCATGCGTGCCGGTGCGAGCTGGAGCTGTTCCAGAGCCTGCTTGGCGCCGATGTTGACCGAACCGAGTGTCTGGCCAAAGGCGACAATAAATGCACATACCTCATACGCCAAAAATCCAACCAGCATGCATAACTTCAGTTATGCCACGAATAAGCCCTGCCTATACGATAGGCAGGGCTTTTCGGTATACGCCTTTTGGGCAAGGGATGGCATGCAGCCGAGCGCCGGGCGGCTCCGGACACCCCCTCCACCTTCGTTAAGGCAGAAGCAGCAATCGGTCATCCGCTTCCCCCGGCACGCCTCGACCGTCTGTATTGTTCGTTAGGACATATACACGCCCGTCCTGAACCTTCACATCCCGCAGACGGCCTTCCTGATCGAGAACGACCTCAAGCTCGCCGCCCTCCGGATCGAAGCGGTACAGCGTCTGCCCCCGCAAGCTGGCTACCAGCAAGCCTTGCTCGTCAAAAGCAGCGCCAGAGGGGGCAATCGCCGTCTCCCCGGTATGATACAGAGGCGGAATCGTTCCCTCCATCGCTTCATCACCGATCACATCCGGCCAGCCATAGTTCGCGCCAGGCATGATCTGGTTAATTTCATCATGGCCGCCAGGATTGCCGGACGGGCCATGCTCGGTGCTGAACAGTTCGCCCTCCGCATTCCAGGCTAGCCCCTGCGGGTTCCGGTGGCCTAAAGAATATACGTAAGAATCCGGCAGCGGATTATCGGCCGGGATTTCCCCGGATAATGACATGCGCAGTATTTTTCCGGCCAGATTCGCTTCATCCTGGGACAATGCGCCGTCACCGGCATCCCCTGTTGCGATGTACAGATGATTATCCGGCCCAAGCGCCATTCTTCCGCCATTGTGGATCTGCGACCCAGGAATGCGTTCAATCAATGCATCCACTTCAGCCCACTGCTCCTCCTGCTGCTCAAGCAGAATCACCCGATTCAGAATCGCGCCGTCCTGCTCATACGTGTGATAGGCGTAAGCCTGCTTCGTGTCGCCATAATCGGGTGACAGCACGAGCCCGAGAAATCCGCCTTCCCCGACCTCGGTTACAGGCAGAGCCGTCTGCACAGGCAGCCGCTTCATATTCCCGTCGTGCAGCTCCACGATATGGCCTCCCCGCTCGCTGATATAGACCGTCTCCTCATGGAAATCCATCGCCCAGGGCGTCCGCAGATTCTGTGCCAGCACGGTGTACTCCCCCGACGGCTCAGGCTGCGCCGGAGCAAGCTGCTCGGGTACCGGCTGCTCCCCGGATTCCCGCTGACCTGGCGCAGGTGAAGGACCCTCCGTACCGCAGGCGGAGATGATCAGCGCTGCAGACAGCAGGAGTCCTCCTATCATGCGGAATCGACTTGGCATTACAATGCACTCCTTTCTAATGAAAAGGTTTCTCGGATGATGACATTTCAGCCCCGCTATGGAAGCTTTGTAGTGAGTGTATCACAGCCTCCTCGTCTGTGAACACGTCCACCTCATTGCCTTTCACAAGGCTCGTCTCATGGCCTCTTCCGATAATGATGACTCTGTCGTGGTCCCCGGCCAGCTCAACCGCCCGGCGGATCGCCTCTTTACGATCTGGAATGACCTGCCAATTCTGATACGCCTGCTCGTTCAGCCCGCTCATCATCTCGGCCAAAATTCGCTCGGGATCTTCATTGTAGGCATTGTCCGAAGTGAAGATTACATAATCGGAATATGCACAGGCTATTCGGGCCATGACCGGCCGTTTCCGGCGGTCCCTCTCCCCCCGGCAACCAAGAACGCAGATCAGCTTCCCTTGGGTAATCTGCCGCGCCGACTGCAGTACGGCCTTCAGGCCGTCGGGATTATGGGCATAGTCGACCACCACCCCGAAGCTTTTGCCTGTATCCACCTCCTGAAATCGTCCCGGAACACCGGGAAATCGCTCCAGAGCCGAGTGAACCGCATCCAGCGAAACGCCGTCAGCCAGGCAGGCAGCAGCAGCGGCCATCGCATTATAGACGTTATGCTCGCCCGGAACCGGGAGCATCACCGGCCGGCTCCCCCAGGGCGTCACCAGCTTGAAGGCCATGCCTGCCGGGGTAGAGCGGATCGCTTCCGCCATGATATCAGCGCTGTTCCAAATGCCGTAAGTAATGGGCTGTGCAGAGGTGCGCTTCGCATAATAGCGGGAGGCTTCATCATCTGCATTCAGCACCGCCTTTTTCATCAGGTCGCGTTCGCTGTTTCCAAGCTGGGAGAAGAGCAGCTCTTTGGCGTTGCGGTAATTGTCCATCGTGTGGTGAAAATCGAGGTGATCATGCGACAGATTCGTAAACACGACCGTCTGGAAGTCGCAGCCTCTTACCCGCCCCATATCAAGACCGTGGGAGGAAACCTCCAGCACGACGCACTCGCCGCCCTTCTCGGCAACGGAGTGCATATAGCGCTGGAGCTGGATCACATCCGGTGTCGTGTTGACGGTCTTCTCCATTTCATCACCAAACCTCATATACAGCGTGCCGACCATCCCTGTACGAACGCCAGACTCATTCAGGATATGTTCAACCATATGCGCCGTTGTTGTCTTGCCGTTCGTCCCCGTAATGCCGATCAGACGCAGTTTGCCAGACGGATTGCCGTAAAAGGCATTGGCCAAAATAGGCAGCACCCGCCGCGTATCCGGCACGAGGATGACCGTAACTCCCGGATGAACAGCTATCGGCCGCTGGGCCACGATGGCTGCCGCTCCGTTATGTATAGCGTTCTCGGCATAATCATGCCCGTCCACCTGATACCCGGGGATGCAGATGAAGAGCCCGCCAGGGCGAATATTGCGGGAATCCGTATCCAGATTCGTAATTTCCCGTGATACCGGTCCGTATACCGTTTTCAGAAGCAGCCGATCCGTCAATAGCTTCAGATTCATTGTGGGCCCCTCTCTCCTGCTGTAATTAAACAATCATTAGGGATATAGGTTGTAGCGTTTACGAGTCGGTTCCGTTTTAAACAAACTTTACTAAAACCCTAACCGGAAGCACCGTCCTTGAAACAACCCTCAAACTATAGGGTGACTGGAATATCAATCCATGTTAATCTAAAAAAAGTAAACGCTTGCATGTTTTGCGCGAAAGAAGACGAAGGATCAGAAGCTTGACCGTTCATATTAACGTATGGGAGAGGATGGACAATGATACCTTTCAGCGAGGATTTGCTGCAGGACAAAAGCATTCTGATCACCGGCGGGGCTACCGGGCTCGGCCGGGCGATGGGGGAACGATTTGCCCAGCTTGGCGCAAGACTGGCCATATGCGGCCGGCGCAAGGAGGTGCTGGCCGAAACTGCAGATGCGCTGCGGGCGCAAGGCTGCGAGGTGTTCTACGATATATGCGACGTCCGTGACCCCGCGCAAATCAGCGAGCTCGTTGAAGCTGCAGAGCAGCATTACGGCGGGATCGATGTGCTGGTCAACAATGCAGCCGGCAATTTCATCAGCCCGACGGAGCGCCTGTCCCCGCGCGCAGTAGATGCTGTGCTGAACATCGTGCTGCACGGCACCTTCTATGCGACGCTGGAGGTTGGGAAACGATGGATCGAGCAAGGGCGCGGCGGGACGATGCTGAACATCGTGACCACCTATGCCTCCACCGGTTCCGCTTATGTCGTGCCTTCCGCTGCAGCCAAGGCTGGAGTGGTGGCATTGACCCGTTCGCTGGCCGTCGAATGGGCCCGCTATGGCATTCGCCAGGTCGCCATTGCTCCCGGCTCTTTCCCGACGGAAGGGGCAGCCTCCCGCCTGACACCGACAGCTGAGCTGGTGGAGAGCATGGTGAAGCATATCCCGCTCGGGCGCTTTGGTAATCAGGAGGAGCTCGCCAATCTGGCCGCCTATCTCATCTCCGATTATGCCGCGTATATCAATGGTGAAGTGATCACGATCGATGGCGGGGAATGGCTCCAGGGAGCCGGGCAATTCAACGAGCTGTCCGAGCTTTCCTCTGAGCAGTGGGACCGGCTAGCGGAAGGGCGAAAGCCTAAATCGAAGCCTTGATGAAGTATACCTGCTGAAAGCGTAAGAAGGCCCGAAGGGGAATCCCCTTCGGGCTGTCAATGCTCTATCGTATCCACCAGTATGGCATATACAATGCCCGGTCCATGAACGCCGATGGTAAGATCATTCTCGATATCGGCAGAGCGGCTCGGGCCGGAGATGAAATGTACGCCGGCGGGCAGCTGCTCCCGCCCCGCTTTATCCAGCCGGACCAGCACCTCTCCCAGGCGCGTTCGCAGACGCTCGACCGGAATGACAGCCATCAGCACAGCCGGGAGCAGGCTGACGGCTCTGCCCTTATGCTCCGACGACATCACCACCAAGGAGCCCGTGTAAGCCACCGCATGGTCGGCGATTACAATCCCGATATCCGCCCTGGCAGCGATGGCTCGCCAATTCATCTCTTCATGCGCATTCCAAACATGAATCTCCGAATCAGGCAGAAGCCGTTCCAGGCCCAGCTGCTCCAGCGCCGGTTCATGCTGCCTAAGCAGCGTCTTGGCGCTCATTTCCGCACACTTGTCGGCCATAAATCTTGCTGCCTGCTCCATATTGACAAGATGAACGACATGGCCTCCTGCCATCTCGAAATTGGCGGTGAACTGGCGGATGCGCTCCTCCCCGGACCATTCGAAGCGCCTCCATTCCTCCGGTGCGCCCCGGTACGGATGCTCCGGCCGCTGACGAATCCGCTCCCTGCCCAGCCGGTCAGCGATGCCGTTCATGAATTTCTCCTGCTTCCGGCGCGATGCGGCTTCCAGCTCTGCCAGCTGATCCGCCCATTGCGCCGCAGCTGCAATAGGGTTCCCGCCCGGTTTAGCCGTCATACTCATCCCCTCCGTTCCTGCGCTGCCTGATCAAGGCTTGCAGCTTCGCTTCCGTCTCAGGCGCCATTTCCTTCACATCGCGGCGAAGCTCCGCCTCCACCGTTCCCCACCGGTCACGGAAGCTTTGCTTCGGCAGTGCCGGCGTCACCCGGTATTTGTTCCAGCCCTTTAACGGGCCGATTCTGGTACGAATCTCTCCATTTCGGACCACCAGCCGCTGCCCAAGCTTCAGGGCCGACACCGCACTGCGGTACCTGCCGCTGCTGCCCATCACAGCCGCAAATCCTTTCATCCCGGCCGTCTCCAGCTTGTCGCCTCTGCCTGCCTCATTCTTTCTTCGCCGCAGGTAGACCAGCATATCATGCAGGGGGATCTTGACCGGACAGGCTTCATAGCAGGCCCCGCAAAGGCTGGAGGCATTCGCAATGTCATCCCATTCGGCTACGTTGCCCTTCAAGGCCGGGGTCAGCACGGCTCCGATCGGGCCGCTGTAGGTTCCGCCATAAGCGTGGCCGCCGATATGGCGGTACACAGGGCATGCGTTCAGGCATGCGCCGCAGCGTATGCAGTTCAGCAGCTCCTGGAATTCGGGATCGCCAAGCTGCAGCGAACGGCCGTTGTCGATAATGATGATATGCTGTTCGTCCGGCCCGTCTGCATCTTCGCTCCGGCGCGGTCCGGTAATTCCGGACATGTAGACGGTCAGCTTCTGGCCTGTTGCCGACCGGGGCAGAAGCGTTGCCATCACCTCCAGATCCGCCCAGGATGGAATCAGCCGCTCCATCCCCATCAGCGTAATCTGCGTCTTCGGGACGGTCGTAACCATTCGCGCGTTCCCTTCGTTCTCGAACAGCACCATCGATCCCGTCTCCGCAATGCCAAAGTTGCAGCCGGTCATGCCGATATCCGCCTCCAGAAACTTCTCGCGCAGCTTCATCCGGACGAATCCGGCCAGAATCGCGGTATCGGGCGGCAGCGTCTCCCCTGCCTTCTTGGATAGCAGCTCGGCAATCTGAAACCGGTTCTTGTGAATCGCCGGAATAATGATATGCGAAGGCGTCTCCTTCGCAAGCTGAATAATATATTCACCAAGATCCGTCTCCACGGCCTCCACCCCAATGGCTTCAAGCGCCTGATTGAGATGAAGCTCCTCGGACACCATCGACTTGGATTTGACGACCGAAGAGGCAGCCTTATGCTTGGCAATGGTCAGCGCGATGTCTACCGCCTCCGCCGCTGTCTCGGCAAAATGCACAAACGCCCCGTTCGCTCTTGCATTCTCGGCAAACGCGTTCAAATAATAATCCAGATGTGCGATCGTATGCAGCCGGATTTGCCGCCCGCGCTCCCGCCAGTCATCCCAGTTGCCATGCTCCGCCGTTGCCGCCTGTTTGCCGTTTCGAAGCCGCTCGGTCGTGAAGCGGACCGCACTGCGCAGAAACTCGTTGTTCAGCGCCAGCCCGGCTCGCTCCTTGACCGTTTGAGCTCCTGCATCCGCTCTGCTCATGTATGGCTCACCCCCTCATACAGCAGCTCTGCCAGGTGCATGACCCGCACCTGTTCCCCTCTGTGGCGCAGATTGCCGGCGATGTTCATCAGGCATGCCATGTCGAGCCCCACGAGCACCTCCGCCTCCGTCTCCAGCACATGATCGCTTTTTTCCGTCACCATGGCTCCGGATATATCGGCCATTTTGATAGCAAATGTCCCGCCGAAGCCGCAGCAATCTTCCGCATACGGCAGCGGCACCAGCTCAAGCCCCCTCACACTGCCGAGAAGCGCCATCGGCTCTTCCTTTACACCGAGCAGGCGGCTGCCGTGGCAGGAAGGGTGATACGTCACTTTATGAGGAAATTGAGCGCCGAGATCCGTGACGCCCAGCACCTGGACCATAAACTGTGTGAATTCATAGGTTTTATGATGAAGCGCTTTCGCTTTGGCCCAATAGACGGGGTCCTCACGAAACAAGCCGGGATACTGGTGGATCATATGTGTACATGACCCGGACGGAGCGATCACAAAATCACTGTCCTCGAAGGCGTCCAGGATCGTGCGAGCGCTCTGGCGGGACTCTTCCCAATAGCCGCTGTTGTAGGCCGGCTGCCCGCAGCAGGTTTGGACCTCCGGAAACTCCAGCTTCACACCGTGCCTGGCCAGCAATCTGGCCATCGCTTCCGCCACCTGCGGAAACAAAACATCGCTTAGACAAGTGACGAACAGGGATATTTTCACTGCAGATCCCCCCGTTTCAGAATTGGAATGTTGGTATTCATCTTGAACTTGGAATAGATCTTGGAAGAGATAATGAAAGCCCCCGGATCAATGCCGGGGGATCGCTAGTTATACGGACTGAACGATAATGCCGAGCTCTCGGTATGAATCGGCCTCCGCTTCAGCCAGTCTCCGGTCTGTAATGATTCGGTGCACCTGCGACAGATCTGCGACCTGGGTGAACGCCTGCAGCCCGAATTTGCTGGCATCGGCCAGCACAATCACCTCGTCAGCCATGCCGATCATCCGCTGCTTGATTCTGGCCTGAAGTTCATTGGATTCGCTAAGTCCGCGCTCGATATGCACGCCCTTGGACGAGATAAACGCCTTGTCTACGTAATAAGCATCCAGCGAGCGCTCGGCCAGCGGCCCTACAAAGGACATGGAGCGACCAGCAAGAATGCCGCCGGTGGAAATGACCTGTATCTTCTCCTTCGGACCAAGCTCCGCTGCCACCTTGATCGAATTCGTCAGCACCGTTAATGGCACATCGGGAATGATCCGGGCCATATACCAGGCCGTGGAGCTTGCATCCAGCAATATGCGCTCACTCGGCTGAATCAGCTTCACAGCCTCCTCCGCAATTCGCCGCTTCTCCTCAGCGTTCATAATCTCGCGTTCCGCATACGGGATTTCCGGCTGGGACCGCTGAGCCGCCGGCTGATCCTTCACGCTGACCGCCCCGCCGTGGGAGCGGCGAAGCCTTCCGGCCTCCTCCAGCCGATCGAGATCGCGGCGAATCGTCTCCTCGGTCACGCCGCAGATGTGGCTTAGCTCCGAGACGCGAATGCTTCCTCTCTCGTTGACTAACTGCACTATTTTTTCATATCGTTCCGCAACCAGCATGATACCGCCTCATCCTTCTTACTTTATATATAGGTTGTCGATTTCGTGATTTGGCAAAATCGTCCGAATGCGTTCTCCCATGCTTCCCTGTCGGCAGGCTCGTATATGGTGACAGGAAAAGAATCGCGTATAAGCGCCCTCGCTTCCCATATGTCCGACAGCTCGCCGCTTGCGATCCACTGAACCGCCATATTGCCGATCGCGCTGCCCTCAGCCGGACCGGCCCATACCGGCTTGCCGATTGCACTCGCCGTCCACTGACACAGCGTCTCGTTATGAATGCCGCCGCCTACCATGTGCAGACCGCTGAAGCGCTGATTCGACAGCTCCTCGGTACATTCCAGCACATGCCGATACTGCAGCGCAAGGCTTTCCATAATGCAGCGCACGATCGCGCCAGGGCTTTGCGGCACCTGCTGCCCGGTCCGGCGGGCATAAGCTGCAATGCGCTGCGGCATATCGCCGGCAGGCAGAAACAGCGGATCATCCGGGTTGATGAAACAGGAGAACGCCGGTTCCGCTTCCGACATCATAACCAATTCCGGATACGAATACAATAATCCCTGACGCTGCCACGTCCGCTGGCATTCCTGCAAAATCCACAGCCCCATAATGTTCTTGAGCAGCCTGTACGTGCCGTATGCCCCGCCTTCGTTCGTAAAATTCAGCTCGCGTGCACGATCATGAATGACCGGCTGCGCCACCTCCGTACCCATCAGCGACCAGGTTCCGCAGCTCAGATAAGCAAAGGACCGCTCCAGGGCCGGCACCGCCACAACAGCGGAAGCGGTATCATGTTCGGCAACGGTATATACCTTCATCTTCGGCAGGCCAAGCTCCCCAGTGATGGCAGCTCTTAATGCGCCCGTCTCCGTGCCTGGATGGACAACCTGCTCGAACAGGTGAGACGGGAGATGCAGGCTGTTGAGCAGCTCCGGGTCCCAGCGCTGCAGCGAAGGATTGAACAGCTGGGTCGTGGTTGCATTCGTAAACTCATTGGCCATCTCGCCAGTCAGCCAGTAACGCAGCAGATCAGGAATCATGAGCAGGCGGCTGGCCTCCTGCAACAGATAAGGTCTGGATTGGCGGATCGCCGCAAGCTGGTAAATCGTATTGAACGACAGAAATTGAATGCCCGTCTTGGCAAAAATCGCTTGCGCCGGCACAGTCTCAAACACCTTTTCCATCACACCGTCGGTATGCGAATCACGATAATGAAACGGATTGGCCATCAGCTCGCCCCGCTGGTCGAGCAGACCGAAATCGACAGCCCAAGAGTCGATCCCCAGGCTTTCCACCTGTATGCCCGAAGCTTTGGTCCGGAGCAGTCCCTGCTTCAGCTCATGGAATAAACGCAGGATGTCCCAGTGCAGCCTGCCGCCAATCTGCACCGGCTCGTTCGGAAATCGGTGAATCTCCTCCACCCGGATCGTTCGGTCTTTCAACTGGCCGATCAGCGCTCTACCGCTGCTGGCCCCGAGATCAAATGCAAGCACGCTCAAGTGCAGACAACCTCCTTCCATTTCATGAGTCGATCTTGGATCTCAAGTCACCTTATTGGCCAACATTCAGGCCGAAAGCCGAAGGCTCAGCTTCAAGATGTCCGCGCTGAACCAGCACCTGCTGCTCATAAGCCTTCACTTCCTCCAGCCACTGCTCCCTGACCGGCACGCCCATCTTCACACAGTAGTAATCCCATACCGCTCCGAACGGATAGGACTTGAATTCCTCCAGCAGCGCCAGGCGCGTTGTATAATCGCCCTTGCGCTCGGCCTGTCTGAGCGCCTCAGTCGGCTCCAGCATCGCCCGCAGCAGCGCCTTGATTGTGTTGCGCGTCCCGATGACCCAGGCGGCGACCCGATTGATGCTGCCATCAAAGAAATCAAGACCGATGAACGTTTTCTCCAGCAGCCCATTTCGCACCAGCTCCCGGCCGATCTCGATCAGCTCATCATCCATCGTCACAACATGGTCGCTATCCCAGCGCATCGGTCTGCTCACATGAAGAAGAATGCCTTCCGTGAACAGCGACAGGGCCGATAGCTTGCCTGCGATGCCTTCCGTCGGGTGAAAATGTCCGGCATCCAGACAGATCAGCTTGTTGTTCTGTATCCCGTAGCCCATGTAAAATTCATGGGAACCGACGACATACGCCTCCGATCCGATGCCAAACAGCTTGCTCTCGACCGCATCCAGATGGATTGCCGAATCGAGCGGTTCGGAGAATATGTCATCCAGCGCTTCCTTCAGCCGCTGTCTTGGCGCCAGCCGGTCTACCGGCACATCCTTGTAGCCGTCCGGAATCCAGATGTTGGTGACGCACGTCTGTCCCAGCTGTTCTCCAAAATAAGCGCCGATCTTGCGCGCTGCTTTGCAGTGGTCAATCCAGAAGCGGCGTATGTCGGGATCCGGGTGGCTGAGCGTGAAGCCGTCCTTGGACTTGTCATGGGAGAAGCAGGTCGGATTGAAATCAAGCCCGATCCCCTGCTGCTTCGCCCAGTCCACCCAGGTCTGAAAGTGCCTCGGCGCAAGCTCATCCAGATCAACCTTCTCCTCCGTGTCGGCATAGATCGCATGCAAATTCACTTTATGCTTGCCCGGAATGAGCGACAGCGCCTTCTCCAGGTCCTGACGTAGCTCCGCCGGCGTCCGTGCGGCGCCGGGGTATTCCCCGGTCACCGAAATGCCGCCGGACAGCTCCTGATCTTGAAACAGGAAGCCCCGCACATCGTCCCCTTGCCAGCAATGGATGGAGATTTTAATCTGTTCCAGCGCTTGCAGAGCCTGATCTACATCGATGTCATACTTGCCGTACAGCTCCTTGGCGGCTTCATAATTGCGTACAATATCCTCACGCATTCCCCTTTGCCTCCTTGCCATATAATGACATGTATTAAACTCGCGGCGAGGCCGAGTATTCCTGCTGCTGCCGCTGGCCCGCCTTTACCTTGTAAACGCGGCTGGAACCCCGCCGTCAATCGTCAGCAGGCAGCCCGTCGTTTTGGCAGACCTGGACGATGCAAAAAACGCAATCCCTTCAGCGATATCATGCGGATAAATGTTGACCTGAAGCGTTGTCCGCTTGCGGTAATATTCCTCCAGCTCATCCGGCTCAATGCCGTATGCGGCGGCTCTTTCATTGCGCCAGCCGGAATTCCAGATCGCCGATCCTTGAAGAATCGCATCAGGCAGCACCGTGTTCACCCGGATGCCGTATTCCCCGCCTTCGGCAGCGATGCAGCGGGCCAGATGGGCCTCCAGCGCCTTGGCCGAGCTGTACGCCGCTGCGTTCTTCCCTGCATACACGGAGTTTTTCGAGCCGACAAACACCATGCATCCGCCGATATCCTGCTGCTTCATCAGTTTGAACGCCTCTCTGGCCACCAGGAAATAGCCGGTGCCAAGCACGTTCATATTCAAATTCCATTCCTCAAGCGACGTTTCATCAAACGGACTGGAGGTCGCAAGCCCGGCATTGTTCACCACGATATCAATGCCGCCGTAGGCAAGAACGCTGTCGCGGTATGCCGCCTGCACCGCTTCCTCAGCGGTGACATCCATGGGAACGGCAAGCGCACGGTTCTCCCCGAACTGCTCGTTAATCTCCTCGGCGACCTTTCGGGCCCCTTCCGCGTTCAGATCAGCGAGCACGACATGGGCGCCCTCCGCCACCAGCCGGCGGGCGGTAGCGCTGCCAATCCCCCCTGCGCCGCCTGTAATGAAGGCAACCTGCCGCGAGAATTCCGCTTCGGCCGGAGCCAGCGTCAGCTTATACAGCTCAAGCGGCCAGTATTCCACATTGTAGGATTCGTTCTCGCTGAGCGAGACAAACTGCCCGAGTGCCGTCGCTCCCCGCATCACAGCAATTGCCCGATGATAGAGCGCCCCGCTGACTTTGGACATCGCCCAGCTCTTCCCGGTGTTGACCATCCCGATACCAGGAATAAGAATGACGCGCGGAGCGGCTTCAAACATGACGTCGCCTTCATGCCGGTTGCGCTGGAAGTAGGCTTCGTAGTTGCTTTTGTAATTCTGTATGCCTTCGATCAGCTTCTGGCGAAGTCCTGCCTTATCCTCCGGATCCGGTGTCCACTCAATGAAAAGCGGTGTCATCTTCGTATGTACCAGGTGATCCGGGCAAGCTGCGCCAACCTGGGATAGCTGTGCAGCGTCGCGGCCGCATACAAATTCCAGCACATCCGCCTCATCGTCAAATGACAGAATCATGCGTTTGCTGTCGCTAACCGCGCCGCGGATGATCGGCATGATCTCGGCTGCGAGCGACCTGCGGATCTCTGCCGGCAGCGCCTCGACCACCCGTCCGCCGAACGGCTCCTTGCCCTCGCTTCTGGCGGCGATAAAGCTTTCGGCTTCATTAATGATATCAATCGTCTTGGCATAACATGCTTCCGAGGTGTCCCCCCAGGTGACCAGCCCGTGCTTCTCCATGAGCACAAGCTCCGCCTTCGGATGGTTTCTGACGCCTTCCGCAATCATCTTCGATAGCGTAAACCCGGGGCGAACATAAGGGACCCAGACAAACCGGTCGCCGAAAATTTCCGCAGCCAGCTCCTGCCCGTTATGAGCACAGCAGAGGCTGATGATCGCATCGGGATGGGTGTGATCCACATGCGGGAACGGCAGAAAAGCATGCAGCAGCGTCTCGATCGATGCCCGCGGATGCTTCGCATCCACCATGCAGTGTCCCAAATAAGCAACCATCTCTTCATCTGTCATCGATTCGCGCTCCAGCAATGGCCGGATGTCCTCGAGCCGGAGCGCCGTGAAGTTGGCCGCCTTCATCGATGCCAGATCCGAGCCGCTGCCCTTCACATACATCACTTCAACCTCTCTGCCGCGAAAATCCTTGATCGTCGTTTTGCTGGACGTGTTGCCCCCGCCCCAGTTGCACACCCGCCGGTCGGCGCCGATCAGATTGGACCGGTAGACAAGTTGCTCAAGTGTTCCGCTGGCCAGTGCCGCCTTCGATTGTTTCCATAAATTCTGAACCATGTTTGTCTCTCCCTCCGCATCAAAACATCGTATTTGTTTTATTTGTTTGTATCTTATCACGCCCGTTTATTTTTGAATAGGTGTATTTTTAAAGAATTACAAAACTTAATAAGCAGTTGTTAGCGATTTCAAAACTTCCGTTTTTGTTTGTTTGAATAAACCTGGACTGGGATCGGGGTAGCTGCTCCGTCTCTGGAATGAGCTCAAATCCTTCTTTAGCGCCTTCGATATTCATTCCTCAGACCGTTCAGCCCTGCGCTTGCCGACGCTAAAGTGAAGTTATCAAATCAGGCGAAGGGTGAGAGGAAGAACATGCGATTCCATGTATTGAAGCAGGAACAATGGCTGATCTATACCGGACTGCTCGGCATGCTGCTGGCGGGAATATGTGCGGTGTGGGTCCTTGTTAACGGGGCGGCCGTCGCCCCTGACGGCGATGTGGGCAAAGCCTTCTCGTTCAATGCGGCTTTAGGCATTTTTTTGCTGTCCACAGCGATGATTATGCCGTATTCGGGAATGAGTTCACGAAAGAAAATGGTGTTCACATCCGTCTATATTATGCTGTCGCTCTTTAGCTATTTCGTGGAGACCGTACAGCATTTCCGGGGCGTAAATCCCCGCTTTCCGCAAGGCGGCGGCGTTTTTGACCTCACGATGGCGGCGGTTTTTGCTGTTGTAGCTATTCTGCTCATCCTGTTCTACCTCTGGGCTGCGGTTCAATACTTCAAGCGCAGCGTGTATGAAGCGAATCCCGAATTGGCCATCGCGATTCGGTATGCCATGGCTGCCATCACCTTGTCGTTTGCTGCGGGTATAGCGATTGTGATGAATCAAGGACGTGAAATCGGGACGGGCGGCAATATGATCTGGCTGCACGGAATTGGATTCCACGCGCTGCAGTTCATGCCTTTGGTCTCATGGCTATCCGTGAGAAAAGCGGCAGATGATCGACGGTTAAGACATCGTATGCTTCATCTGTCAGGCATCTCGTTCCTGCTTGGGCTGGCCGCAATGGGCTGGCAGACGCTGCTCGGATTGTCCATATTCGAGTGGGCCATTCTGCCATTAACCGCGGTTTTATGCTTCCTGGTGGCGCTTATTCCTGTTGCGCTTTTCATGCGGCGCACCTATACCTCGAATACAACCTATTCAGGCTGACGGACTTCTTGTGATTCCTTTCATGATGCTGGCAGATCTCTTTAGTCAATCAAAAAACAGGGCAGCCGGAGAACCCTCCGGATGCCCTGCTTGCTTCGCACCTTTGGCTTAGATGAACAGAAACGGAATAAGGAACAATAAGGCAATGGCTTCCCAGGCCAAGAAGTTGCCGCCACCCCAGTATGGCGAGTAACCTCCGTAACCATATCCATATCCCGGACCGAAGGCCGAGGTTGCTGCTTTGCTGCCTTTGGATGATTTGGATTTTTTAGAAGGGCCGCCCTGTTTGCCTTTGGCAGACAATACCGAGGCTGTCGGATTCACAAATTCGATCTCCAGGCCTTTGTCATGTACGCCGCGCAACGTGCCCACGACTTCTGTTCCGTCTTGGAGCACTGCGCATACATGTTTGCCGACATACCCTCTGCATGAATCTGCCGAAAGCGGAATTTGCTGCACGATGATTCCTCCTCCCCCAGAGTTTATGTATTATATTCCCCTAGAAGAGAAGGCGGCATAGCTATTTGACCAGCCGATGAAAAATCCGCAGTGCTTCCATTCGATAAAACCCGCTCCTTCCGGAAAGCCGGCTTTCAAACTGCTGTAGATTGGTTTTTTAAATTTGGGGCCAGCTGAGTGCATATTCGAGGTGCGTCTCGCCCCCGATGACAATCTCCTTCTGCTTCGTCACTTCCCCGCCCATCGCACGGTAAAATTGAATCGCCGGGTTGCCATCCAGCACCCAGACGAGCAGCGTCGAGAAACCTTTCGCCTTTAAAATATCAACCATGCGCTTGAACAGCTGTCTTCCCCAGCCTTGCCCCTGGATTTCCTCCAGTAAATAGACGGCATACAGCTCACCGTCCTCAGCCTGTTTGTTATCCCGCTCCATGCCGAAACTCATAAAACCATAGATCTTCCCATGCTCGTCCGCAATGACCAGCACATCCTCATCCTCACGCAGATTGGCCATCATGCGCCGCCAGCCCTCCACCCGCTTCTCCGCTGATAAGGACTGAAGATACTCGTCAGACACAATTCCTTTATAGGTCGTTCTCCAGCTCTCTACATGAACCACGGCGATGCCTTCGGCATCACGGATATCCGCTTGTCTGATCTCCATCCTCATCCCCGCCTAATCTATATTTCACAATAGTTTACCATATTAATGAAGGCTTAGCTTCGGCAAATCTGCTCATATCAAACGTCCGTGCTTGGCCTCCAGCAAAGCATGCCGCTCCCGGGGAATGAGCGAACTTCCGATCGCGCTTGCCCCTATGATTTTTGGGAAATCAACATAGTAAAAAATCCGCCCCGGAACTTCGGGGCGGATGGATGTGCTGCACATGCGTATTGCTATTCTTCGATAAGCTGTCCCAGAGGCAGTATCGGTATGTTCGTCGACATGCTGAATATAGACAGGGACCCCGCTCAGCGTTACATTGTGCATAATCGGGGATGCGGCGATTTCCTGGGCACGTTGCTTGTTCATCCTTGTCTCTACCTCCATCAGGTCTGATCAAGGTTAGTATGGTTATTACGACCCGGAATATACCGCTAAAGAGCTTCCTGCGAATCGATCAATTACGTTTCCTTTCGATTCAGCTCGGTCACCGGCCATGCAGTGCAGCAGCCGACAGCCTTCTGATCCCGGTTTATGAATCCAGCGTATACGCCGGCAAGTCCAGAGGCAACGGACGCGGGGCGTCGCTTGTGCTGCGCATCTGATAGAACTTGCCCTCGTCTGATGAATCGTGGAAGGCCCACATCGCTTCCAGTACGTGGTAGGCGAGCTCGCCGCTGGCACGGTGCGCACGTCCGCTTCGAATCGCATACGCCATGTCGGCCGGGCCGATTCCTCTTGTGTTCTCGCTATATCCTGGCAGCAGCGGCTCCTCGGTCCATTCCGACTCCCCGGTCAACCGGTATAACACCGGGCCGCCGAAGGTGTTCGGATCGGGAACGGACAATATGCCCTGCGTGCCGTAAATTTCGATCCGGGGAAGATCGCTGTCACCGAAAATATCGAAGCTCGTAATGATGGTGCCAATCGCACCTTCCTGGAATTGCAGCAGCCCGGCCACGTGAGTTGGAATGTCTACCGGCACCTTCTGCCCGTATTTCTTCTCGCTTGTGATGGTGCGTTCAGCAAGGGCAGCCCCTGTCATGCCGGCAACACTCCGGATGGGACCCAGCAGCTGAACAAGCGCGGTAAGATAGTATGGCCCCATATCAAACATCGGCCCCCCGCCAGCGGCATAATAGAATTCCGGATCCGGATGCCAATGCTCATGCCCGCGGCTCATCATGAAGGCGGTAGCGGCAACCGGCTTGCCGATCCGCCCTTCTCTGACCAGCTTCAATGCCGTCTGAATGCCTGCGCCGAGAAAGGTTTCCGGTGCGCATCCGACAAGCAGCCCTTTCGCCTTGGCCGTCTCCAGCACCTTAAGCCCTTCTTCCCGGGTGACAGCGAGCGGCTTCTCCACATACACATGCTTGCCCGCCTCAAGCGCAGCCAGATTAATCGCGGCATGCTGGGCTGGTATAGTCAGATTGATCACTAGCTCGATCTCCGGATCAGCCAGCAGTTCCTCCGTCGTATAGACGTTCGGAATTTGGTACTTGGCAGCCTGCTCTTCCGCACGGGCGCGGTCGATATCGGCGCATGCCCACAGCTCCAGAATGTCGAACTTATGGCAGTTCTCCATATAGATGCCGCTGATTTTACCGCAGCCGATGATGCCTACTTTTACTTTTTTCATCTTGGTTTCGTCTCCTTCTGCCGTCGATTACTGGCTGTCTCCCATTCCGGTATATCCTTCACCATGCGTGAACAGGGACACATCGCGGCCAGCGGCGAGCGCTTTGCCTTCGGCAGCCCACAGCAGCCCCCGGCGCATCAGCTCCTTCACCTGCGGCATATCCACGATATCAGCATGATGCCCGAGCGAGTTGTAATAGACTCGTCCGAAGCCCCAGCGCTTCGTCCAGACAACCGGCATATCCACCGATTTATTCAGCATATGCGGTCCGGGCGCTACCGGAAATCTTGTCGTCGCCAGCACCTCAACCGCCGGATCGACATGAAGATAATACTGCTCGGAAACGACGTTGAAATCCTCCATGCCATCCACCAGCGGACTAGAGCTTTGCTTGATTTCGACCTTGTATGTGACACCGTCATTGCCCGGATGCGCTACCCATTGCCCCCCGGTCATGAACTGCCAGTCCACATTGTTCCGGAAGGCATCGCACATGCCGCCATGGCAGCCGGCCAGTCCGGTTCCGCGCTGCACGGCGTTCGACACGTTGTTCACTTGATCCTGGCTGATCTCGCCCATCGTCCATACCGGTACAATCAGATCCAGTCCGAGCAGCTTCTCCCCGTCATTGAATGCATCCAGCGTATCCGATACCTCAACCTCAAATTGTTCCTCACGCAGCAGCGATGCAAAAATGTCCGCTACTTGCCGGGGCTCATGTCCGTCCCAGCCTCCCCATACGATCAGCGCTTTTTTCATTGGTCAGCTCTCCTTTGTTATTGTTCTCTCCAGCGTGTAGTCTCTCCTCATCCCGTTACATTTCGGACAGCGGAACCCACCGCCGCTCCTCAATCGATTTATCCACCGCTTCAAGCACCGCCTGGCACTTGACGCCGTCGCGGAAATTCGGCTCGGGCTGGCGCCCCTCGGCGACAGCATTCGCCAGTTCAAGCACCTCATGCGTGAACGTGTGCTCAAAGCCGATCGTATGGCCCGGCGGCCACCAGGCATCCATGTAATCATGGGCCGGGTCCGTAGCCAGAACGCGTCTGAAGCCCTGGACATCCTCATCATCGTTGGTAAAATACACCTGCAGCTCGTTCATGCGCTCAAAGTCGAACTTGATGCTGCCGAGACTGCCGTTAATTTCGAAGGAGTTCGTACAGCGGTGACCAGCCGCAAAGCGGGTCGCCTCGAAGCTTCCAAGCGCACCATTCTCGAAGCGGGCCAGAAACAAGGTGGCATCATCAACGGTAACCTGACCTTTCGGACCGTCAGCGCTGCCTGTGGCGCTCAGGCCCGTCATCTCGCTGGCCAGCGGCCGCTCCTTGATGAAGGTTTCGCTCATGCCGATCACCTCCGCGATATCGCCGACCAGATAATGGGCCATATCAATGATGTGAGCCCCCAGATCGCCGTGAGAGCCGGAGCCGGCAATATCCTTCTGAAGCCGCCATACGAGCGGGAACTGCGGGTCCAGAATCCAGTCCTGCAAAAACCAGCCGCGGAAATGATAGATCTTGCCGAGCCTGCCGCTCTCGATAAGCTTTTTGGCCAGTTTTACGGCCGGGGAAAATCTATAGTTAAAGCCAACCATATGCACGATGCCGGCTTCCTCAGCTGCCTGGAGCATTTCCCGGGCATCCGACAGCGTGAGTGCCAGCGGCTTCTCACAGAAGATATGCTTTCCAGCCTTGGCTGCAGCAATTGCGATTTCCTTATGCGCATCGCTTGGCGCGTTGATATCGATCAGGTCGATGTCATCACGAGCGATCAGCGCTTTCCAATCGGTAACGCTTTCATTCCAGCCCAACTGGGTGGCCGCTTCCTGCACCGCCGCTTCGTTACGGCCGCAGATGGCCACCATCTCCGGCTTCAGTGCATCCGGAAAAAACATAGGCACACTGCGGTAAGCGTTACTGTGCGCCTTGCCCATAAATTTATAGCCGATCATTCCAACTCGCAATTGTTTCATGAGAATATCCTCCTTTACATTGTACGATTCAGGGAAGAAGCACGGACAACCAGTTCGGTCGGCAGCTGCAAGTGCATCCGCTCCCGGCGATCTGCCGGACCGCCTTGCTCCTCAAGCAAACGAAGCACATGCGATGCCGCAAGCTCGCCAAGCTGATAGAATGGAACCCGCACGCTGGTCAGCGGAGGATCGGACATCTCCGCCGAATCGGAATCATCATAGCCGACCAGGGCTGGCATATGCTCCGGCTTGACGCCTCGGGCGCGCAATCCTTGCGACAGACCGATAGCCATCCGGTCATTCGCCGCGAACACCGCGTCGATTCCCGGGAGAAGCGGAGCGATAAACTCTGCCGCAGCGTGGCCGCTCTTCCGGCTGAAATTGCCTTCGAACAGCAGCGACTCATCCGGCGTAATGCCGGCTTCATCCAGCGCCCGTCGGTATCCGGCCAGTCGGTCACGGCTGTTGGAATATACGTCCGGTCCGTTCAGGAAGGCAATTCGGCGATATCCGGCCTGCAGCAGATGGCGAACGGCACGGTAGCCTCCTTCGGCATGATCGGCGTCCACCACGTGGAAGTTCTCGCCGTCAAAGCGCTGATTGATCAGACAGTACGGATGTCCCCCCTGATCCAGCTCGCGTATCGCTTCCCGCTCGCCCAGCTCGTCCTTCGCGCCGAGAATAATGCATGCATCCACCTTCCGGGACCGGAACAAGTTCATATAGTCCATCGTCCCGCCCGGCTCCCGAAACAGCATCAGGAGATCATACTTGTTCGCCTGGGCACGGCTTCCGATTCCGCTTAGAATTTCGGAGAAATAATAGGCGGAGAACAGTCTGGCCTTCGGAACGTACGGCATGACAACACCGAGATGGCCGCTTCGGCGCGTAGCAAAGCTCCGGGCGATGGCATTCGGCGTATAGCCAACCTGCCGCGCTGCAGCTAGCACCCGCTGCCTCGTCTCTTCCTTCATCGGGCCCACCCCGTTCAGTACACGTGAGACGGTAGCTTCCGATACGCCGGCGATCTGTGCAACTTCTTTACGGCTAGCAATAATTCATCATTCCTTCAGCAAATAATGTACGCGCGTACATTTTCTCATGCGCCCCTTGTTAAGTCAACTGCTTTTCCGAAAAAAACAGAGGTGTTTCCACAAAAAAATTTAGATTGCTAAAGTGCAAACAGATGTGGTAATCTGCTACAGATACTTACTAAACACGTTTAATAAGTCGTGTATATACCACCGGATAGGAGAACGAAACCGCGATGATCACCGAGCAGCAAACGAACCGCCCTGCGGGGCGCAAGCGGAACAGGACCTACAACCTGCATCTGGCTACGATTTTTCTGGGATTTATTATTTTTGGCATCTCCGAGAACATCAAGGGGCCGGCCATTCCACGCATCCAGCTCGATTTCAATCTGAATGAAATGCAGATCGGCACCTTGCTGTCGCTCAATGCGCTCGGATACCTGATCGCCTGCTCGTTCACGGCCATTTTGACGCGCAAGATCGGGATTAAATGGGTGAGCATGCTCGCTTTTGGCACGATGGCGATATCCGGGATATTTATTTTTTGGGCCCATAGTTATTCCTGGTTTTCAGCTTCCTATTTCCTGATGTATATCGGCAACGGGATGCTTGAAATCGGCCTCGCTATTCTGTCAGCACGCATCTTTGTCAGAAATACCGGCACGATGATGAATTTATCCCACTTCTTCTACGGCATCAGCTCTACGGTCGCCCCGATGATTGCAACGGGACTGATGACCGTTACGATAGCTGGTCATACACTGGACTGGCGAGGGATGTATTTTGCCATGCTGATGCTCTCGGTGCTTCCGATGATTCCGGCTGCCATGAGCAAGTTTCCAAGCGATGCCCCGGATGATGCAACAGGCCTGCAGCGAATTCCGCTGAAACAGCTGGTCAAGGACCGGGCGCTGTGGCTGATTGTCCTTATTCTGTCCTTTGGCGTCGTATCCGAGATGGCCGTTGGAGGCTGGCTCGTCAATTATCTTGAAAAATCCTACCGCTGGGAGCCTTCGGCCGCAGCCGGCATGCTGTCCGCGTTCTTCCTGTGCTTCTCCGCCGCGAGGCTGCTGCTCGGCCCGATCACAGACCGGATCGGCTTTACTCTGTCGATCATCATCTTGTCCGGTCTAACGGGGGTATGCACCTTTGCCGCCATCTTCGGAGGCGAAAGCTATGCCTTTCTGTTTGCGGCAGCAGGGATCGGGATTGCCCCGATCTATCCGACGGTGATGGCGCTGATTGCCAGACGCTATCCTAGAGAGAGCGACACCGCCATCACCTTCGTGGTGACGATGATGGGCATCGGCAGCGTCATCGGCAACTATCTGATCGGGGCGATTACGAATGGCTTTAAGCAGCTGTTCGGGCAGGATACCGAGCTGGGCCTGCTGCGGGGCCTTCAGGCCGGCTACGGCTTCATCGGACTGTGCGCGCTGCTTTGCTCTGTTTTTGGCATGGTGCTGTACCGTTATCTGAAAGCACGCAAACAGCTGATATGATTCATCACATAAAGACATAAGGAAAGCCTGCCCCCATTATCTGGGAGGCAGGCTTTCGATCTGCTAGACGGCGGCTGTCGCTGCAGCCCACCGGTCCTGACCGGGATACGGGCAACGCTTCTCAATCAGCTTCGCTGTAATCTGCACGATGCAGCCGCACAGGGTGCAGGTGGTCCCGCTTTGAAGCTTCGGGCACGAGGAGCAGGCGTTTAGACGCGCCTCGTATTGATCGTTCGGCACACAGCGCTCTTCGCTGAACATCGGGGAGGACAGCACACGCTGGATCTGTTCCTCCGTTACCTTGTACTCTTCCCTGCAGCCCTTGCAGCCGGATTCCTGCTGCCGCATGCTTCCCCCTCCTTTACCCGGCGCTCAACTCCAGCACCGTGACCGACATCGGGGCCAGCTTGGCGCGAAGCGTCTGATCTTCAACCTCGAAGTCGGTGAAGGCTGCCGGCTTGACGTTGTCTGCCGCCTCAAACGTATTGTGAGCATCCGGCGCTCCCGCTGTCAGCTGACGACCGCTCACTTTGGACAGCGATCCCTTCAAGCCTCGCAGAGCCACTGACACTTCCGCCTTCGACGCGTGGCTCAAGTTGCACAAGCTGACGTTGATTTTGCCGTCTACGGTTCTGGACGCCGACACCGATACATGCGGAATCGACTCTCCGTCCATCTCATAGGCACCGCCGCTGTAGTGTGTGTCAAGACGCTCGGCATCCTGGTGCACTTTATACATTTCAAACACATGATAGGTTGGGGTCAGCAGCATCTTCTCCCCTTCCGTCAAGATAACCGATTGAAGCACGTTCACAATCTGGGCGATATTGGCCATGACCACCCGGTCATTATGCTCGTGGAAGATGTTGAGCGTAAGTCCGGCCACCAGCGCATCGCGAATCGTATTTTGCTGATACAGAAATCCAGGGTTCGTTCCCGGCTCCACATTATACCAGGTGCCCCATTCATCCACGATCAACCCGACCCGCTTGTCCGGATCATACTGATCCATAATGGCGGAGTGTCTTGTGATCAGCTCGTCCATATACAGCGCCTTCTTGAGCGTCTGGAACCATTCCTGAACCGGGAATCCGGTCGCCGCCCCCTTATCCGACCATTCTCTAGGCACGGTATAGTAATGCAGACTGATCGCATCCATAAAGCGATGCGCCTCTCTCATGACCACTTCCATCCAGCGGTAATCGTCAACGTTCGGGCCGCAGGCAATTTTATAAATGGTATTATCGCCATAATTCCGCACGTAGGTCTGAAATTGTCTGTACAGATCCGCATAATACTCTGGCCGCATGTTGCCCCCGCAGCCCCAGTTCTCGTTGCCGACCCCGAAATATTTCAGCTTCCACGGCTGCTCCCGGCCGTTCTCCTTGCGCCAGTCCGCCATCGGAGACACCCCATCAAAGGTCATGTACTCCACCCATTCGGACATCTCCTGAACCGTACCGCTTCCCACGTTGCCGGATATGTAAGGCTCGCATTCCAGCAACTCGCACAGGCGAAGGAATTCATGCGTGCCGAAATGGTTGTTCTCCACCACGCCGCCCCAGTGGGTATTGATCATCGATTTGCGCTGCGACCTCGGTCCCACGCCATCCTTCCAGTGATACTCGTCGGCAAAACAGCCGCCCGGCCAGCGCAATACGGGGATATTTAAATTCTTAAGCGCTTCCACAACGTCGTTGCGGATCCCTTCGGTATTCGGAATCGGCGAATCCTCTCCGACCCAGATTCCTTCATAGATGCAGCGTCCCAAATGCTCCGAGAAATGGCCATAAATATTGCGGTTAATCTTCCCTCTCGTTACATCCGTATTAATCGTGATTTCATGACTCATCGCTTCTTCTCTCCTCACGTTTTCTTTTTTACACATTTAATTAAAACAATTCATCATTTACTTAAACAAATAATAACGCCGACATGATGCATTCGTCAACCGAAAATATTAAACGTTTTCAACCCGGCCACATGGATGACAACTCGGCAAATCGGGATCCATTTTATGTATTTTTCTCCAGGGATACGGTTATTTTAAAAGATGAACTTGGCATACTGGACAACCATGGGCTAATCCAAAGCCCATCATCAAGAAAGGTGGTTACACATATGAACAGAAACAATCTGAAACTGGCAGCGCTGCTGCCTTTGCTGTTAATCCTTGCCCTCGGATGCTGTCTTCCTGCATTTGCAGAAGCGCTGTCTGCGCAGAATCCGAAAGAGACAATGCCGTCAGTCCGGTCACAGCAGCCGGGGGGCCATCCGCATGCAGAAGGGAAGCATGGCAAATGGTTCCGGGCCTTGGCTGACTATGTGAAGCTGGAACCGCAGGTGCTGAAAGAAAAGCTGAAAACTTCTTCACTGGCTGAAATCGCCAAGCAACAGGGCATTCCCCGTGAGCAAATCAAGGAAAAAGTGATGGAAATCATGAAGGATCGCGCCGCTTCCCATCCATCCACATCCGGAAAAACGGTGGATTACTCCGCCGCAGCCGATCGGCTGCTTGATTCAAAAGGTGGATGGCATGCGCGGGCGTACCACTACGGCAAAGCGATGGCCGACAGCAACGAGCTTGCCAGGCTGTTAAAGATGACACCGGAGCAGCTGAGACAACAGCTTCAGGCAGGCAAAAGCCTTGCCGAGATTGCCAAAGCGCAGGGCGTGCCGGTACAGGACGTGATCGATTTCCAGGTCAAATCCATTACGCAGCGCCTGGACCAGAAGCTGAAAGACGGAAAGATCACCAAGGAAAAATATGACGAGCGTATCGCCAAGCTGAACCAGTTTGTGACCGAATTTGTACATGGCAAGCTGATGTACCCGAAGCAGCCCCCGGCCGGCCATCACAGCTGATGCCGGAGGCATGGCGCTACGGTTCGCGCTGAGGCGAAGGTGAAAACCACAGTGCCTGATTGCACCGCGGAATACGTACAAGCCGCGACCATTAGAAAAAGCTGCCCGCGAAATCCGGAGAACCTCCTCCCTGTCCTTCAGACAGTGGCCGGTCCCGGTCGCGGGCAGCTTTCTGTTATGCTGATCGTTATGGCGTGTCAGATTATTTTATGGAATGTACTGCTGGATCACTTTGACAACCACACCGTCCTTGACGGTGATGTGATACGGAAACCACTTCATATCTACAAGCTCATCGTTGGCGAACAGCTCCCCAAAGCGTGACAGGGCTACTTTCTCATTCCAGACGATTTGCACATCTTCCCACTGGCCTGTGCGATCATAAATTTGTAGCAGAATCTCCGCATGCTCATCCACTGGCAGTGTTATATGCTCCTCGGTATCGTTCACGATATAATAACCGTCCGGCGCTTCTGTCATCTCAGGATCCTGTACCCGCTCGCGGAACACCTTGTCCGCTTCCTCTCCTTCATACCAGGTGATCGGATCCACATCCAGGTACAGCTGACCATCCCGGATGTCGAGGGAGTGAATGTACACCGCCTGCTGGTTGGAAGCTTCCGGAACAGGCTCATAGCTATTGCTTGACGCCATTCCTGAGGTGGTTGTCATCATGAGCACAATGATAGTGAACAACACCATTCTCCATGCTGATTTTTTCATTTTCCCGTCGTCGCTCCTTCACGTTGGGATGTGATTGATAGATCTAATATGGGCAGGCTTTGCCTTCAGAAAAAATTACCCGGAGGCTGGCCGTCTCAAACGCGCCTTTTATAAGTATATGCATCCTTATTATAGGATCTGATTTCCGGAATAAAGGTTTCAGATTGTTATAATTTACATGACAATATTTCAATCTTCGTCCAGGAGCAGCCGTACTGGGGGCGGGGGATTGTATATTGAAACACAAAAAAGACCGGCCTCTGTGCAAGAGGCCGGTCAGCTCGCAAGCGATTAGCTTGTGAAAGCTTGCGTAAGTACAGGGACGATCTGGGATTTCCGGGAAACGACACCTTTCAGAAGCGCCTTGTTATCAGACAACGTGACATTGTAGGCCTTCTCAACCGCCTGTGACCCTTTTCCAAGCGCGAGCGCAACCGAATCATTGTTCAGGATGTCGGTTACTACAAACACAAACAGATCGAGATTTTTGTCAGCGATGATTGCGTGGATTGCATCTTCCAGCTCAGCTTGGCGGGACAGCACATCGTTGGTATCCACCGTGTTCACCTGGGCGATCTCCACTTTCGCTTCTCCCATCTGGAATTCTTTTGCATCCAGCGACAGCAGCTGGGCGATCGTTTTGTCGCTGACATCCGCACCGGCCTTGAGCATGCTCAGGCCATAGCTTTCCGCATCCACGCCTGCGATTTCGGCAAGCTCGCGCGCAGCGGCAACGTCTTCCTCCGTGCAGGTCGGGGATTTGAACAGCAGCGAGTCCGAGATAATGGCGGATAGCATAAGTCCGGCGATCTCCTTGCGAATGGCCACGCCTTTCTCCTTGTACAGCTTGTTCAGAATCGTCGCTGTGCAGCCGACAGGCTCGGCACGATAGTACAGCGGCTGGCTTGTTTCAAAATTGGCGATCCGGTGATGGTCAATAACCTCCACCACGCGCACTTTATCGATATCGCTAGCGCTTTGCTGGCGCTCGTTATGATCGACCAGGATGACTTCCTCCGCCTCATTCGCTACCGTTTCAACCAGACGCGGCGCTTCCACCTTGAAATAATCCAGTGCGTAACGCGTCTCTCCATTCACTTCGCCTAGACGTACAGGCTCGGCGGACAGACCCAGTTGATTTTTCAGATCCGCATAAGCAATCGCAGAACAAATCGTATCCGTATCCGGATTTTTGTGACCAAAGATCAGTGTTTTTGCCATGTATACTGCTCCTTTCATTCTATTCATATTCCTCTTCCACCTCGATAAAAGAGGCTCACCTATCTGATTATAGCGTTAAAATCTACTTATTCCAATTCCTTTACAGAGAATTTTTGTCCTTCTCTTCAACCAGCACAATTTCCGGCTCCGGAACAAAGCCGAATTCCTTATGGACAGCCTCGGTAATGAGATTAATCAGATAGATGACATCCGCGGCGGTCGCCTGATTGTAATTCAAAATCATGTTGCCATGATGCGGCGAGATGATCGCTCCCCCATGCTCCGTCCCTTTCAGGTTCAGCTTGTCAACCAGGAAGCCTGTCGCAACACCGTAATCATAATTGTTCTTAAACACCGAGCCGCATGATGGATAATCGAAGTGCTTCTTGCCTGTACGGTAGCGGATAATATCGAGCATCGTTTGCGGTGTCTGAATGCCCCGTCCGGCCAAAGAATGGATCTCTCCGAGGAAGAATGAAAAGAAGCTCGGCAACGAAGACGGGTGACTCCCCCGGGCCTTCCACTCTGCCAGCAGTACAGCGGCGGTTCTCACCTGTTCCTCGGAGCTGACGCAAAGCTTCAGATCCGCTCCGAGCACGATCCATGGATGCTGCTGAAAGATCGATTGCTTGTAAGCAAACCGGCAGTCCTCGGCAGAAATGGAACGCACCTGAAGCGAAGGGTCCTCGGTATCGATATAATAGACAACATCCACGATGTCGCAAATTTGCTGTGCATTGTATTTGGCATTCATATAAATGCCAGCTCCCAGGCATCCCGGCAGCAGGAATGTGAAATCCAGCATATCGGTTCCGCCAACGAGTCCGAGCAGCGATAACAGCGACATCGGCGTGCCCGCAGATACATACCACCGATCTTCGTTCGCCTTGATCTCCGCCATATTTTTCAAGGTGATAAACACCGTGTCCCTTCCCGGTTCGTCCGGAAAAAGAATGTTGGAGCCCATGCCAAAAATAAACCAGGGCATTCCGCGCCGCTTGCAGTCCTGCAGCAGCTCGGCCAGTTCCTCGCTCGTCTCGGGCATAGCCAGATAGTTGGCGTTACCGCCGATGCCATATGTTGAAAATTTCGCCAAAGGGACATTGCGCCTGCACAGTCGCTCTACAGCGGAATTATGTACATTCATATTGTCTGTCACTCCCTCTACCGCCCGCTTGTTGGGACAGTTTCTAATCCATTGCGGGATGCTACATCATTATGATGCAACTCCTTGACCGGTGTCAATCTGAGCCGTCACAAGCGACAGATTAAACAAAAATCCCTTGAAACGGCAGCGGGCTGCCCGTCTCAAGGGGTCTGCAGAACATCGTATGCTTAAAGCATCATATCGTACCGAATTATTCCAGAAAGTCCTTCAGCCGCTTGCTCCGGCTCGGATGACGCAGCTTGCGCAGTGCCTTGGCTTCAATCTGGCGAATCCGTTCCCGGGTAACGCCGAATACCTGACCGACTTCCTCCAGGGTACGGGTTCTTCCGTCCTCGAGCCCGAAGCGGAGGCGAAGCACATTCTCTTCACGCTCGGTGAGCGTATCCAGCACTTCCTCCAGCTGTTCCCGCAGCAGCTCGAACGCTGCCGCGTCTGCCGGAGCAAGCGCGTCCTGGTCCTCGATAAAATCGCCAAGATTCGAATCGCTCTCTTCCCCGACCGGGGTTTCCAGCGATACAGGCTCTTGGGATACCTTCTGTATCTCTCTGACCTTCTCCGGACTGATGTCCATCTCTTTAGCAATTTCCTCCGGCGTCGGTTCGCGCCCCAGCTCCTGCAGGAGCTGTCTTGACACTCTGACCAGCTTGTTGATCGTTTCGACCATGTGAACCGGAATCCGGATGGTTCTGGCCTGATCCGCAATAGAACGCGTGATTGCCTGACGAATCCACCAGGTTGCGTATGTGCTGAATTTGAACCCTTTGGAGTAGTCGAATTTCTCAACTGCCTTGATCAGACCCATGTTGCCTTCCTGGATCAAGTCAAGAAACTGCATGCCTCGGCCTGCATAGCGTCTGGCAATGCTGACGACGAGACGAAGATTGGCTTCCGCAAGCCGGCGTTTGGCGTCCTCGTCCCCCTGCTCTATTCGTTTCGATAATTCCACTTCCTCATCTGCCGAGAGAAGGGGAACACGACCGATTTCTTTCAGGTACATACGAACTGGATCGCTGATCTTGATGCCTGGCGGAAGCGATAGATCATCATGAACGGAAAAATCTTCTGCTGGAGAAGCTGCCGTTTTTTCCGCCTCTTCCATCTCACGTTCCAATGCAAAATCCGCACTCTGACGGTTTTCCATTCTATGCCCCCCTGTTGACATTCCCAATATTTTGTGCTAATCTAATATTAGATTATTATGACAAATGCCCAATAATTATTTACCCCTCATTCTATCATGTTTTCGATTTTTTTTCAACATTTTAGTATAATTAATGAACCATCATAACCCGATCTCTTCCTGAGATCGGGTTTTATCATGTTATAGGAAGCGCCAGGCCTGCCTGAGCCCGGACCTATTTAATGGCCTTGCGCACCGCTTCCGCCTCGCTGTTCAGCCTGTTGATATCCGGGATCGGCACTTCCTCGTGATCCAGATTGTACTTCTGCTTCAGCGCCAGAGTGGCTAGAACCCTGTCATCGAGCATCTGCTCGGATATGCGCCCCGATTCAACCGCCTGCTGCAGCGCCTTGATGACAGCCTCCTCCTGGGCATAATCATGCCCGACCATGACGATATTGCTTCCGGCTTCTATCGAGGCCACAGCCGCCTCGCCGATGTCCGCGGTGGCGGCAACAGCGCCCATCGTCAGATCGTCCGTGATGACAACGCCGGTAAAGCCAAGCTCCTCGCGCAGCAAACCGGTAATGACCGGCTTGGAGTAGGATGCAGGCGTATCCGGATCGATGCTTTCCATCAGCAGATGGGCCACCATGACCACATCGGCTCCTTGCTCGATCGCCTGCTGAAACGGCACCAGTTCGATCTGGTGCAGACGTTCGAGACTATGCTTTACAACAGGCAATCCGATGTGGGAATCAACCGCGGTATCGCCATGGCCGGGAAAATGTTTCACCACAGGCACGACGCCTTCGCGCTGGATGCCTTTCATCGATGCGATGCCGTGCTTGGCCACTCTATCCGGCGTCGTACCGAAGGAACGGTCGCCGATGACCGGATTGTCCGGATTGCTATCCACATCCAGCACCGGTGCATAGACCATGTTCAGCCCCAGCGAGGCCACCCTTGCCCCTATGAGCGAACCGACGGTTTCGGTAAGCTCGCGATCCCCCTTGCCGCCGACGTCGCGGCTTGACGGCAGTTTCACATACGACTCGGGGAAGCGGGTGACACGCCCGCCTTCCTCATCGATACTGAGCCACAGCGGAACCGGATTGTCGGCATTTTCCCTCTTCAACTCATTGATGAGCCCTACCGCCTGTTCCATGCTATCGATGTTATCCCTGAACAAGATAATGCCGCCGATATGATCGTCTCGGATCAGGCGGCGGGTGGTCTCATCCATCTTCGTCCCGTCGATGCCTACCATGACGAGCTGGCCGATCTTCTCATCAAGCTCAAGGCGGCTCAGTTCGGCTGCAGCCTGGAGCATAGCATCGGAGTCCGGGCCTGAACCGTTGTCTTCCCCTTCATCCTCAACAGGTGCCAAGTCATCGCTGCCGTTCCCCGCATCCTGCTCACCGGGCTCTTCCGGCGAAGGGGACTCCTGCCCTGACGTATCTCCGCCGGCCCCAGACTCAGACGCCTCGTGCGGGGCATCTGTCGCTCCCGTGCCTGAGCTAGCGCCCCCAGCGCAGCTGACGAGCGGCACCAGGAGGACAACAAGCAGCAGCCAGGACGCTATCGACCATTTCCTGAACATCTTGTCCCCGCCCCCTCTCGCACGCAAATTGAGATGCTAATGTGCTGCTTCTTACCTCGTATGATTGCGAATCCATGACATGGCGATCGTTCCTTCACCGGCATGAATGCCGACCACAGGAATAAAGGTCATAATCTCCGTCTGCAAGGATGGATGGGAACTGGTGATCTCCTGCTCCATCTGCTTGGCCTCTTCCTCATTGTTGGCATGCATAATACATACTTTGCGGATTTTCTTAATATCCTCCTTCAGCACGTCCATCATACGCTGGCGGGCTTTTTTGAACGTCCGAATCTTCTCTGCAACAACGATCTTCCCTTGATCGAAGCGAAGCAGCAGATGGATGCGCAGCAGCTGGCTGACCGCAAGCTGTGTGCCGGATACACGGCCGCTGCTGTGCAGCCGGTGCAGGCTCGCCGGAATCAGATAGAACCGCAAATTTTGCACCATGTTCTGGATCTTCTCCTTAATAACCCCTACCGTATCTCCCTGCTTGTACCATTCGATGCCGGATTCAATCATTTCACGCAGCGGGAATGCGCCTGCTTGGGAATCAATCCCGACGACATTCACTTCAGCGATCTCTGCTGCCTGCAAGGACGCATGGAGAGTACCGCTAAGCTCCGATGAACAATGGATGGCAATAACATCATCGTACTTGTCCTTCAATTGCTCGTACAGCTCGATAAATTCGCCGACTGGCGGCTGCGAGCTGCTGATTTTGCTTTCGTTCTTCATTTTTTCATAGAAGTCTTCTGCTGAAATGTCAATGCTCTCTCTGTACACTTCCTCCCCCACGATCAATCGTAACGGGACGATATACACGTGGTTATCCCTGGCAAAAAAAGGATCAATGGTGCAAGTGCTGTCGGTCACCCATGCAATGGATCTCATAATTGCTGCTCACGTCTCGCTTTCATTATTCATCTACGGCATCTGAAATGATACCGCTTTAAACAACAATGATAGACTACCCGGGCCAAGCATGCAAATGGAAAACATTAAGCCGCCTCGAAGCCTCGGGCTAAAGAGGGGCTGGTCGGGCGATGATAACTCGTCACGCCTCTTACCAGCAGTGTTGCATTTTTCCTTTCCCCTCCATACAGAAACTGTTAAAATATAAAGGTTGCTGCAAACAGGAGGCATTCATCATTATGAAACTATTACATCAGTCAGCGAAAGATTTGAAACAATGGCCCCGAAATATCAAGCTGTTTTTCCTGGCCAACGTGCTTTACCAGATCGGAACCGGCATGTTCAGCGTGCTCTACAATCTGTACATACAAAACCTGGGGTATGATGACTCCATGAACGGTACGGTCGTCAGTGTTCAGTCGCTGGCAACGGCCCTTATGTTTATTCCTATCGGATTCATGGGAGACCGGACAAGCCGCAAAAACATTCTGGTGCTCGGCGCACTGCTTAGCGGTGCCGGACTCATTGTCCGCTCATTTCTCGAAAGCGAATGGAGCTTGCTCGGACTTGCGATTTATACCGGACTGTTCTCTTCCTTCTTCCAGGTGCTTGCCATTCCGTTCCTGGCGGAAAACACAACCAAAGCGGACCGGATGCGCATCTTCAGCATTCACGCCTCGCTTGTGCTGGCATCTCAGGTGCTGGGCAGCATGGGCGGCGGATTTCTGGCCGACTTCCTGCAAGTGCTCGGATTAAACCGAATCGACAGTCTGAAAATCTCGCTCTTTATCGGCGGAACGGCCACCTTTCTGGCTTTTATTCCATTGTTGTTCACAACCGAGATGAAGAAGAGCGAACAGCGAAAATCCGAACCGCCTAAAGCTGCGGCAGACGCTGCCCCCAATCCGCAGCTACAGCTGCAGGATCGGCGCGGCGAGTTCAAAATCATCGGTCAATTCGCTGCCACCCAGCTGCTTATCGGGCTAGGCTCAGGCCTCGTCGTGCCTTACCTGAATCTATATTTTACGAACCGGTTCTCCGTCTCCTTGTCGGCTGTCGGCATCCTGATCTCACTCGGACAGGTAATGACCATTGTGTCCATGATGATCGGACCGACACTGGTGAACCGCATCGGAGCGATCAAAGCGGTCGTCTTCTTCCAGGTGCTGTCACTGCCATTCTTGCTGCTGACCGGCTTCACCAACATATTGTTAGTGGCGTCGCTCGGATTCCTGTTCCGGCAGGCCTTGATGAATGCAGCCAATCCGATTCAGGCGTCCATTCTGATCGACCGGGTGCCTGACCACCGCAGAGGCATTGCCAACTCCATCACCCAAACGGCGTTCATGCTCGGCTGGGCGACGATGGGGCCTGTTCAATCCTCGCTGGTGACAACGTACGGCAGTTATTGGGGCTATGCCATTACCTTCTGCATTACGGGCGTGCTGTATGTCGTATCATCCATCCTTTATTACCGGTTGTTTCGCGAGCGGAAGGACCCCTCCGTCTCCACGACCGCCGCACTCTAGCGGCGCTTCACGCGCGGCTTTCGTTACTGCTGGGGAGCATGTCTTCGAATGTAATAGCTCTCCAGCTTGCGGCTGAGCACCAGCGACACGATAATGAAGGCCAGCACGCCTACCAGCTTGAACGGCTGGGACAGCAGATCCGACACATTCGCTCCAATATAGGATACGCAGAACACCATAATCCCTTTCCCAAGCGTAACAGCCAGCAAGTAGGACATGATGTTCATCCGGGCCAGACCGGCAGCAATGTTGACGGCAACGAACGGCCCGACTGGCAATATGCCTAGCAGAAATACATAACTGAATCCGTTCTCCTGAATCCAGAGCCGGCCTCTTTGCACCTTCGGCTTCGCTGCCCAGCGCTCAATGAACGCCGAGGAGGACACCTTCCGGACGATGAGAAACGTCGTCAGACAGCCTGCAACCATCCCGATCCAGGAATATAGAAATCCCGGCCACATGCCATATACAGCAGCATTGACCCCGACGATGACAATCGTGGGCAGCGGCGGGATGAAGGACTTGAGAAAGGTAAGCAAAATGCCCGGCAGCGGGCCAAGGGAACGGAAATTTTCCAGCCATAGCTCCAGGTTGCTTTCTGTGAAATAAGACATGATATCCATATTACCCAACGATATATACAATGAATCCACCCATTTCTCTGGACAATTTCTTCTAGTATAAAGGAAAAAGATCCCCGGGTCCTACAAAAAAATCACGTTCGTATTAGGGTGCGCATTCAGTCACCAACAACAACAGCGCCCGAAGGGCTGCCACAAGCCGTGGCCGTTCTTCGGGCGCTGTTCCCTGGTTCCAGTGACTTCGTTATTGGTTTTCCTTACCTTTCACTTCGCAGGTTTCATCCGTGCATACTCCGCCATCCCCGTCCTCATTGACGATGACGAGCGGATTCGACTCCGCATAAGCCCGCTGAAGGGCATCTGTGAACACTTCCAGCGGCTGGGCGCCGGACACGGCATACCGGCCGCCGAGCACAAAGAAGGGCACGCCCCGTACGCCCAGCTTGGCCGCCGCCTCTTCGTCAGCACGAACCTCGGTGCTGAACGCCTCGCTATCCAGCACAGCGGCCGCTTCATCCCGGGACAAGCCGACTTCGGCGGCAAGATCGGCAAGGACCGCCCGGTCCTGCAGGTTTTGCCCTTCCGTAAAATAAGCCTTGAACAAGCGCTCCGTCATTTCCTTCATCACACCGTGCTGGGACGCATAATGCGCGAGCCGGTGCGCATCGAAGGAATTTGCCGGCACGGCTTGATCCATGCGGTATTCGAGACCGACGCTTGCTGCCTGCCGGGTCACATTCTCATTCGCTGCTTTCGCTTGTTCGATGGACATGCCGTACTTGCCGCTCAGCAGTTCATCCAGCGTCAAGCCCGGCTTATAATTGGCGTTCGGATCAAGCTCGAAGCTGCGATAAACGACCTGAACCTGATCCCGATGAGGAAATTGCTCCAGCGCCTGCTCAAAACGGCGCTTGCCAATATAACAAAACGGACACCCATAATCCGACCAAATCTCCACTTGCATCCCGAAGGCCCCCTCTTTTTTCACATAAAATTCAAAACGATCCGCTTACTAATTGTAACCTTCTATCCGTCCTACTGCAATGGCTTCCGGCTATCCTTCACATCTGGTCTGCTTCGAGCCGAAAGCAGGTGATGTAACCAGGGGCATCTGCCTGGTGACTGATGAAGCCAAATCATGACCACCCGTCCAACGGGTGGTTTGCTCTTGGGGTATAACCCCTTGTTGCCAAACTGCGCCTAAAGACGCTGGCCTGACACAAAACTGTTCAGGCTCATTGTTATTTGTCACTTTCACTTACCCGTTAAACGGGTTTACTTCTTTTTGCTACTGTTTCTGCTAAATGGATCTTCATACTCTTTCACACTCAATTTATCTATTGCTTGGTCATGTGCTTCTTGTTCACGGATATATTTTGCGACGGTTGCCTCATTCAATCCCACTGTACTGACGTAGTATCCCTCCGCCCAAAATTTTCGATTGCCATACTTATACTTCAAGTTGGCATGCTTCTCGAATATCATAAGTGAGCTTTTTCCCTTCAGATATCCCATGAACGATGATACTGATATCTTTGGGGGAATGGCTACCAGCATATGTACATGATCTGGCATCATGTGGCCTTCTATGATCTCTACTCCCTTGTATTTACACAATCGTTTGAAAATTTCGATTAAATCTTTTCTCACTTGATTATAGATCTCTTTCCGTCTATACTTCGGGGTGAACACAATGTGGTACTTGCACATCCACTTCGTGTGAGCTAGACTATAGCTCTTGTTTGCCATCTAAGACCATTCCTTTCATTTTATTGAGCCTGAACATCTCAATTTTATCGGAATGGTCTGGATGGTCAAACCCTCGATCCCTCCACCCGCATAGCGGGTGGTTTTTTGTTTCGCACGCTTCGCGAGCTCAACTGGCTAAAGCCATAAATAAAACAGACAGCCATAGGCTGCCTGTTATTTATATTTGCGCCAATCCATTTCGCTATGCTCGAGCAAATATTCGAAATCATTGTCACGGCGCTTCTGCTCGGCCTTCCGCTCCGCTTCCCGCTGCTGGCGCTCCTTCTCCAGACGCTCGGACTCGCTGGCCTTCAGCGCTTCGGTTGTCGCCTTCAGCTGCTCCAGCACCTGCGGATTCAGCATATCCTTTAGCGTTGCGGGCTTGTCGGATGGCTCCGGTCTCGGCGTATGCATATTACGCTTTTTCTTCGCCAATTCTGCTCACCTCGGTTTCCCCCTTATTATAGCATCTCCGGGCCGCTTTATCAGCCGCCTGACAGAAAGCCGTCAGACAAAGAATTAGCTGATGTAGACCATGATCAGCAGACCCGCGATGAAGGAGTACGTAGAAGGGCGCTCATACCCGTGGCCGTGGCTTTCCGGAATCAATTCCTTGTAGACGATAAACATCATCGCCCCTGCCGCAAACGCCAGACCGTAACCGATCATCCACTCGATATAACTGGCGGCGAAATAGCCTATAACGGCCGAGATCATCTCCATCAAACCGGTCAAAAATACGACAAGAAACGACTTCGCCTTGCTCACCCGGGAATTGATCAGGAACACGGCCAGCACCAGCCCCTCCGGCATGTTCTGCGCCCCGATCGAGATCGCCACCATCGGTCCCAGCCCCTCGTTCTGGCTGGCATAACTGAAGCCGGTGCTCAAGCCCTCGGGAATATTATGAATGCACAGCGCAATGATGACCAGCAGAGAAGAGGTATCAAACGAACTGATGCCTGCCCGGTTCTCTACATCGATATGAGGAATATTCCTTTCGATCAAATCCAGAACGAGGATGCCGACGAGCAGCCCGATCGTCAGCGGAATCATCCCCGATTCCTCCAGCGCCTGCGGCATCAGCCCGAATGTAGACGCAGACACCATGATGCCCGCTGTAAAAGCGATCAGAATGTCCTTCCATTTTTCCGACAACGTCTTGACGAACAGCAGCGGAACAGCGCCTAGCACCGTCGCCATCGCAGATATGAGACTTCCCAGCAATGCAGATTCCATACTTTATGTAGTCCCCTTTTCGCAAGTAATACCGAGCAACCCAACATCAATATCATACTCGGAAGCTAGCGCAGCGTAAATGACGGATATAAAAATACCGGCTTCATCAACCTCATCTGTGCAAGCCGATGGGCCCGCCTTCTCATTATATTGTCGTTCTTGACCGGATGATAACCGAAAAAGGCCGAAGATTCGGCTCAGTGTAGCGCCGTCTTCGACCTTTTCTACGTAAATGAATGAATAGCTTGGACTTCCTTGGCAAATCATTCTGCCATCAGGCATCCCTTGTAAGGGCGATCGATGGGACTTGAACCCACGAATGCCGGAGCCACAATCCGGTGCGTTAACCCCTTCGCCACGACCGCCATATGTTGAACGCATCAAGTGCGTCCAGAACAATAATGTAGCAGAAATCACCCCAAAAGGCAAATGGTAATTGTTCACATTCCAAAGTTCGATGCCGACCGGCATTTGCTCTCCCGACTGCAACGGTCTATACTGGTGGAGCATTCACCTCGCGCGGGCAGATGCCCGATTATGGCGAGGCTTGTTCAATCACTGGAGGAATCAACCCATGATTTATCAGATCGACTACATATCCGATCAGCTGCGGGTGAAGGGGTATCTCGGATTTCCACCCGACACCGCGATCGATACAATCAAAGCGATGCTTCAGCACATTCAGCGCATGGATCAGGTCTGTGTCATGAACACTTTGGCCTGTTCCCTTCATCACCGCCCCGCGAGCGGGGATCTTCATAAAGACACAGCTTCACTTCCAAACAGCGATGCAGGGGCCTGCCCTGTTCAGGCCTCTGACCTTGACACGCGTCATGACGCACCGCGCACGCTTGATCTCCAGTCAGCCGAAGGGCTGGCGTATGGACATCATGATCAGGCGGGAACGAACCATGGCGAGAACATCCCGGATACGGGGCAGCCTGGCGTAGCCGGCCTTATAGCTGACACTTCTTTAGCTGGCTCTCAGGTTGTCTCCTCCCCAGGCAAAGTCAAATTCCCGCTCATCATCTATTGCCGGGGCGGCATCGGAAGAGTCGGCGCAGTGAAGCTCAAGTGGATCGAAGAGTTTGCCGCCCAGGGCTATATCGTATTCGCGCCTGCCTATCGCGGCAACGAGGGAAGTCAAGGCCGGGATGAGTTCGGCGGCTCGGATACCCATGATGTATTGACCGCTATCCACTGGCTGTCACAGCTGCCCTGGATCGATTCGGCACGGATGCATATGCTCGGCTTTTCCCGAGGCGCAATTAATGCGGCACAGGCAGCTGTAAGGTGCAGCCATATCTCACGCCTGATCCTGTGGAGCGGCGTGTCCGATCTGACCCAAACCTATGAAGAACGGATCGATTTGCGGCGGATGATGAAGAGAGTGATCGGCGGCACGCCCAACAAAGTGCCGGATAAGTACAGACAGCGCTCTCCGCTCCATTTGGCGGAGCAGCTACGCTGCCCGGTTCTGCTTGTGCATGGCACCAGCGATGAGCTGGTGGCAATTGAGCATAGCCACCGGATGCTCCACAGGCTGAAGGAGCTGCGTTACCACGTGGACGCGCATTTTTACCTGGGGCTGCGGCATCACTTCCCTGCCCTGCAGCATGCGGCTGCCATTGAGCGGATGTTCGACTGGCTGAAAAGCCCTGTCCCATATCCGTAAATCATCAGGCTCGAGCCTGTAGTGATTTAGCCAAACATGAAAAAGCACCGGCTCGCCGGTGCTTTTCTGCTCTGTTCAGGGCTGAACGCGTACCTACAGCTTGAACCGATAATCCGTAAATTGCAGTGCATTCGAGATGGCTGGCCACACATCCGCTGTCTCTCCGCCCATGTACCAGTAAGCATACCCCGCTAGACCGCGGCTCGCGCCAATCGCATGCTTGAGCGACAAGGAACGCGCATCCTCGGTCCAAATGCGATGCGCATTCCCGCTGAGCGTATAGGAAGCCGTGTATTGCCCCATCACCTCATCCCAGGCCAGCTGAGCCCGGCGCTGGCGGATCCGGTTGCCCTGCTCCACCAGGCTGATGTCCTGGGAGGTCACCGCCGGCCCGAGCTGCCAGTCCCGCGTATACAGCGGGGCGGCGAGGATGCTTTTGCTGGCCGGCACCTGGGTGAGCAGCTTGTTCACCGCACCGGATAGCCAGGGCTGGGAAGAGACGGATCCGGCTTTCGGCGATCCAGACCAATGCTGATCATATCCCATCAGCACGATATAATCGGCATAATGGCCAAGCGCCGCGTAATCAAAGGCGGCCGTCCAATCCGTGTTCAAGTCGGGCGATACATCGACAGATAAGACCGCATTCGCTTTATGCATCTCTGTCGACAAAGAGGCAACAAACGCAGTAAGCCCCGCACGATCTTCGGGCCGCACATTTTCAAAATCCAGATTGATGCCGTCCAGATCGTACTTGTTCACATAACCGCGCAATGCGCTGATGAACGCCTTCTGTTTGTCGGCACTGCTCAGCAGCTGATGCGTGGATTCGGCATTGCCTCTGTTCCCGACCATCGCCCATACCTTCGTGCCGCTTGACCTCGACCATTGAAGCAGCCGGTCATCCGTATGGTCGGTCAATGCTCCGGATGGCTCAAGAAAGTACCAGCGCGGAACAAGCACATCCAGCTCAGCTCGCTTGGCGTAGGCGATGTACTGTGACGCTGTTCCGTTGTAGAGCCAGCCCATCCGAATTGTGGCATCACTCGCCTTCCTCCCCGCTTCCACCGCCGCCGACACATCGCCTGCCGTCAGTGCGCGGTCCAGCAGTGCCGCCGCCTCTTCCCTCGTCATCAGGTCAAGCGGTCGGAACTTCCCCCGGTCGCCTGTCAGCAGCCCGGCATCCGTTGAGCGGGCTATAGCAGAGCGGGCCCATGATGCGATCTGCCATGCATCGCCATAAACGCCTTCCAAATGGCCGGTGTAACCGTCTGTTTGCTTCAGCGCCCGCATCACCATCACGGCAGCCTCCTGACGGTTGATCATGCGATTCGGTTCAAAGAGATAACCATTGCCCTCTACGAGCGAAAGATTGACCCATGCATGAATGTAGCCATAGTACCAGGCTGATTCATCGACATCCCGAAAAGCTTGCAGATCATTATGTACCGGCTGGAGCTCCAGCATTCGCAGCAGCATGGCCGTAAATTCGGCCCGCGTGACCGGATCCTTCGGTAAAAAAGCCCCTTGTTCATCTCCGTTCACGATGCCTTTGCCCGCCAGGCGAACGACCGCTTCCTGGGCGAAGCTTCCGGATACGTCATGAAACGAAGGGGGACTCGGAGCTTTAGCATAAGCCAATGCATGATTACAACTTGCTGCAGCCATTAAGGACAGCAGCGTGAAAGACAACATCCATTTTTTCACCAGTTACGCCTCGATTCTATCTGTTCAGATATGTTCAACCATATCAGAAGTTGATAGAAGGAAGCATGCATCACTTTCTGGTAATTTTACCTGTCACAGCCGAGAATGACCATTCCGATGCCTCGAACCGTCAAGGTATCGCTCGTCTGATGTTCGATATGGGCAGCACCAAACACCGGCTCCCAGCTTCCCAGCGGTGGAAGGGCAAGTCTGGTCACCCCGGACCTGGTGTGATACAGCACATACAGGTGGCGGTAACGTTCCCCGTTGGCGTGATCTCGCAGCGTGTAGGCGACCGTGTGCGCCGGTCCCTCTTCAAACCGCAAATGCTTCCGGATCTGTTCCGCGCTTCGCATGCGAAAGGCCGGGTGGCGGCGCCGAAGCTCAATAAGCTCCCGAACCGCGCGCACGTCAGCCTGATGGGCAGCCGCCGCCTCCCAGTCGATCCGATTCACCTCGTCGCCTGCATTAAAGCTGTTGTCCACGCCGTGCTTGGTGCGGTAAAACTCCTGGCCGGCATGCAGAAACGGAATCCCCTGGCAGGTCAGAACGATAGCGGTAGCCAGCCTGTGCATGGCCCGCCGCTCCTCCTCCGGAGCATCCTTTGCCGACAGGCTCAGCTTGTCCCACATCGTATGATTGTCATGACACTCGGCATAATTGACACACTGATCAGGCTCGGCGGCAAAGGAGCGCAGCTGCTCCGAATACGTGATCGCCCCGGCAACCGCCTGTTTCACACGCGTCTCGAACCCGGTCCCTCCATTCACGAAGCCGGGCTTGGCCTCATCAAACACTTCCCCTTTCACCGCATCCCGAAGGTCCCCGTTAAAATGAGCCACTCTCGCCATCCGGGGTGCATGCGACTGATTCGCCCGCTCGTTGTCAGGCAGCTCGGTGTCCATGACCCAGCCTTCCCCCAGCATCAGAATCGATGGGTCGATCTGATCCAGCCTGCGCCGAAGCTCATTCATCGTATCCACATCGATCAGTCCCATGAGGTCAAAGCGGAAGCCGTCAATATGGTATTCACGTGCCCAGTGCAGAACCGAATCCACAATATACTTCCGCATCATCGGGCGCTCTGTCGCGCAGTCATTCCCGCACCCCGACCCGTTGGACATCGAGCCATCCGGCTTGTACCGCAAATAATAGCCGGGCACCAGCTTCGTAAAATGGATAACATAACCGTCGTACACATGGTTGTACACCACGTCCATAATGACCCTAAGACCGTGATCGTGCAGCGTCTGGATCAGCGTTTTCAACTCGCGAATCCGCACTTCCGGCTTATACGGATCGGTCGCATAGGAGCCTTCAGGCACATTGTAATTTTTCGGATCATATCCCCAGTTATACTGCGGCTCATGAAGCCGGGTCTCATCCACGCTTTCAGTCGCGTAATCAAACACCGGCATCAGCTGAACATGCGTCACGCCCAGCTGGGTCAGATGGTCCAGACCGGTTGCAATCTGTGCAGGCCCCTTCGTGCCAGGCTCGGTCAGACCGAGATAGCGTCCTTTCTGGCGCACGCCGCTGCCGGGATGAATGGTGTAATCCCGAATGTGAAGCTCATAGATGATGGCATCGACCGGATGGGCTAATGGCGGGCGCTCCGCCTTCCACCGCTTCGGATTTGTTGTCTGAAGATCCACAATCGCCGCCCGGTCTCCATTGACCCCCACCGCAGTCGCATATGGATCGCAAGCTTCATTCCACTGCTCCCCGACCTGAACCAGATAGGTGTAGTATCGTCCGGCCAGATCCTCGTCCACTTGCAGCACCCACGTCCCCTTCACATCGCGCCGCATAGGATGACGCTCCGGCGTCTCGGAATGCCAATCGCTGTACAGCAGCACATACGCCTTGCTCGCTGTCGGTGCCCACAAGCGGAAGCTGGAATGTGCGGGGGTATACGTCAGTCCCAGGTCAGCGCCATCATAGACATACAACTCGTCGAACTGCTGTGATAGAACAGATACTCCCTTGGTCACTTCCGGATCCCCGTAATCGATCCGGATATTCCTATCCTTCTGCACCGCCATTCGGATCACTCCTTATGTCTCTTGCTTGCTTTCAGCACGCGCTGCACCTCTTCATCCGACGGCGCTCTGCCGCCATACCTGGCCACTTCATATAATTCAATCAATTCAGGGGGCAGCTCCGATTCGGCCTCGCCGCCCGTTCCTTTCCAGTGGTCCAGATCACGTCCGGTTTCTCTCGGGGTTAACGCCGCATTCCAGTGATAGCCTTCCCTGATCTTGCGTGACAATATCCGCCGGTACGTCTGACGCACGGCCGCCGCGTTGTCTGCCGCCGGCTCATCCCTCTGGACGGCAAACCGCCGCCGCAGGCCTTGCAGCAGCTTACGTCCGGCAGGCTCATGCTCGATCTGCTCGATTTCGTCCTCATAGCCAAGCATCTCCTGACCTTCCCGGTGTGAGAAGCGGCGATTCATCCACGCCGAAAGCTTGCGCAGCAGCCGCGGAAGATGCTTGCCCAGCCGGTACAAGGCGAATACCAACGCCGCGATCAGCAGCGCGTATACCAGATAGATCACGATTTGCTCCAGCAACGCCAGCCACGGGGATGGCGAGGGTGTCTCATCGCCAAAAGGCAGCTCCGGCGTCGGCGGAATCACCTCAGGCTCGGGCGGAGGCACCTCGGAAGGCGTAGACTGAAACCATTGAGCGATCCAGGCAGCGAACTTGCGGATCATGTCCCCTACGAACTGCTGCAGTCGCGGAAGAACAACAACGGCCGCTGTAATAAGAAGCAGGATGACAATGAGCGCCCGGTTATGCCGAAGGACGCGGCGCTCCAGCACCGGCGCCCCCTTCCCCGGCAGGGTCTGCTCCAGCACCATTCTCTGATTGAGCACCAGCAGCGTAGCGATCAGCGCCAGCGCGCCGGTCCAGGCCAGCATCGTCCGCAGATCATGCACGGACTCCTGGAAGCTTAGCACGAAGCTTGAACCGCCATGCATCAGCAGACCGGCCAGATAATAGGGACCGGGAAACAATGCATCCCAGCCGTTATGAGCCATCCGGATTCCCCGGTAGCCGGCTGCAAACATCATCGGCCATGTGAACAGCAGCGCCGGACCGATCCCTGTCATGGCGATCGCCAGCACGGATGCCGTAATGCAAGCCCAGAGCCCGGCAGATGCCAGTCGACTGAGCTTCCACACTCGGGTTCCGGAATATCCCAGCACGTAACCTGCGAGAATGAGCGCAGGCCACCCCCAGAGGCGCTCGGCGGATAGCAAATAGTAAGCCGGAATATAGATAAGCGGAAACAACAACAGGATTTCAACCACGGCCTGAAGCAGTACAACAGGATATCCGATGCCTGAACGATTTATTTTCATGCGGATTCCTCCTGGTCCCCGTCAGCCTGCTGATCCAGTATATGAATCGTTACCGTATGGCCCCGGCTCACAAATCGGCTAAGCATCTCTTCCAGTCGCGGGCTGATATACGTGGACAGAATCAGAATGTCCCGCGCCTCTTCCAACCGTTCCAGCTCCGCTGCCAGATAGTCATGAAATGACATTCTGCGCGTTAATTCCAGCCTTGCCAGGGTGCTCAAAATCTGCTCCTGATGATTCTTCCCCCCGGTTACGGGTATCGAAACATGGGTTTCCGGCTCCTCTTCAAGCGTCCCGTTCGTGCCAAAACCCGCTTCCATCCCTTGTGACAGCAGATGTACGACGATCCCGGCGGTTAGCCGAATGCCATATTCAATCGGCTCCGGCTTCGTCGCATGCGTCCACATCTGCTCGTGATCCTCCACATTCAAATAGATTAGGACGCGGCCGTCCGCAGTCGTATCTCGCTGATGCACCTGCAGGCTGCCTGCCTTGGCACTGGCCTTCCAGTGAATATCCTTGAGCGGATCTCCCGAACGGTACGCCCGAACGCCAGACTGCAGGAACGGATCTTCCATAATCCAGCGGCGGACGACAAGATCGCCAATCCAGCTGCGTACAGGCAGCTCCATATTGTGCATATCAATCGGGTTCGGGTATACGGTAAGTTCACCTTCGAGCGCCTGACTCCGCACCATCGATGACAGTCCGAGCAGGTCGCCGGAGGTCATCGTGACCGTGCCGAGCTTGTACATCCCTCTGCGGACAGCGGTAATCTGGTGGCGGCGGACGATTTTGGTCCAGGGCATCAGGCTGAAGAAGCTTTTGTGATTTTGACTGTGCTGGCCTTCGCTAATATCGAGATTCAGCTGGCTTCCAAACAGCAGCCCGGTCCGGAACCGGGACTCCACTCGAAGCCATGGCACCGGAAGCGCCTTTCGATTCTCAATCGTTTCCATCAGCTCGATTTTGTCGCCTTCGTAACAGGAAGAAACCTGAAAGGAGCGGCTGTAACTCAGCTTGCGAAATGCCGTTTTCCGAAATATAAAGCTTTGGAATCCAATGACAAGCGCTGCGAGCAGCAGCATCCAATATGCATCCATCAGAATCCCTCCTAGGACGATACACCCTCTTCAGCCGGCACCGGAACCTCGCTCAGCATACGGCGAATGATCTCCTCCGCCTTCACACCGCCTCCGCGATTCATCCCGAGCCCTTTAAGCTGAAGACGGTGGGCCCATACAGGCTCCGCAAGCTCCTTAACATCATCAGGGACAACAAAGCTTCTGCCATGCAGCACAGCCTGTACCTGCGCCGCCTTCAGCATCGCCTGGCAACCCCTCGGGCTGACTCCGATCGCAACAGACGCCTCCTGGCGGCTGTATTCCGCCAAAGCGACGATATAAGACAGCATCTCATCGCTGACATGCACGCTGCTGACGATTTCCCTCGCCTTGATGATACTGTCAGAAGACGCCACCGCCTGAAGCTCCTCCAGCGGCTGCCTGTCCTTAAAGCGCTTTAAAATTTGAACGCTTTCCGCGGAAGAAGGATAGCCCATGCTCAGCTTGAACAAAAAGCGGTCCATCTGGGCTTCCGGCAGCGGAAACGTTCCCTGCTGCTCCAGCGGGTTCTGCGTTGCAATGACGAGGAACGGCTCGGCAAGACGATGAGTGACGCCATCGATGCTGATCTGCCGCTCCTCCATGCATTCCAGCAGGCTGGACTGCGTACGGGGCGTTGCCCGGTTGATCTCGTCGGCCAGCAAAATGTTGGTGAACAGCGGGCCGGCGCGGAATTCGAATTCCGATATTTTCTGATTATAAAAATAAATGCCGCTCAAATCCGACGGCAGCAGATCCGGTGTGAACTGCACCCGCGTAAACTGACAGTTCACCGATTTGGCGGCCGCTTTAGCCAGCAGCGTTTTCCCCGTGCCCGGCACATCCTCCAGCAGTACATGCCCTGCGGTGACCATTGCGATAAATAACTTGTCAATCATAGACTCTTTCCCTACGATGACCGTCGATACATTGCTTCGTATTTGTTCGGCTAGCTGACGAACATGATCCAGATTCTCGATCGTAATCCCTCCTCATCCTTTATCATCGGGTTACATCAAAATTCGTCACGCCTCCCCTTAATTCCTGTTTAAGCGCGCAAAAATCAACCGCTTGCAGCTCTGGCACACGAGCCCAGCGAGTAATCTATCGGGATTCCGGCCGGCGCGTGATATCGAAGAAATCGCCCGCAGCTCTCCTACGGGCTCTCCTCCCGAGAGGATGCGTGCAGCTCTTCACTCCCCTCGTCCTCCTGCTCTCTTCCGGTCGCGCGAATATCAACATAGTGCCGCATCTCCGGCGCCTGGCTGTAGAAGGGCTCAAGCATTGACAGCCATTCCGCATAATCGGGGTGGCCTCGAAAGCCGATCAGATGATCCTTGATGCCGGTCCAGCGTACAAAAAACAAATACTCGTCCCTGTTTTCCACACATTTATGCAGTTCATGATCTATGTATCCTTTTTTGGTGATCAGTTTGCCTGAAGCAGCCCGAAAGGCGCTCTCGAATTCACTGGCAAGACCCGGTTTAATATGCAATGTGGCGGTTTGCAGAATCATGATCCATCTCCCCCTGCTTCAGCAGCTGACAGCGCTCGGACTGTACGACTGCCGGTATTTGAATTGATTAGGTCATCCCAGTATATGCTGGTATAATACCTATGAATACCTCAGGTAAGGATGATGACTCAGACATGGCCTTCGGCATATCCAAACAGGAACTGCAGCAGTGGAAGGAGATTGTGGGCCGGGGCGGGATCGCTTTGTTGACTCACTATTGGTTTGATCCGCGCTTTCCGCAATACACCACCGTCACCAAAGTCGGCTGCTCGGATCTGAATCTGCTCACACGCTGGTGTAAAGAGAACGGGCTGGATCCGCGATACATTCACAACAGACAGCCCTACCCGCATTTTGACCTGATCGGTCCGAGACAGGCTGAGCTGCTGCAAAAGTATGCGAACGACCAGCATATCCCGCGCTTCGGACTGACAGAAGTATAATCGATCAACGACCGGACCTCATAAGCGCCCGATCCGCCCTTGAATAATGGCTGGGGCATCCAGCCATACAGCGACGTCCGGAGCGGAGCCGGTGGCCATTCTCGGGGACCGGCTCCATGATGGACGGGCACATCGCTCTCGTTACGCTCTAGCCTTTATGATTCATTTTGTTCAGCGCTTTATGAATCCAGATGGCAGCAATCGCTCCGTCGCCCATCGCTGCCGTCGACAGCTCTGAGTGTACCGCCAGATCCCCTGCGACCCACAGATTGTTCACACTGGTCTGTTTCGAGCGCGGATCCGCCTTCACATGACGGTTGTGCTCCAGCTCCGCCCCAAGCTTGGCCGCAAGATCCGAATGAATTGTATTCCCGCCAAAAGCGATGAACCCCCGCTCCGCAGATAGGACCTGCTGATCACTCAGCAGCAGGCCCGATATGATTCCATCTTCGCTGCACTGCACCTCAGCTATCGGCTTCTCGATATAGGGGATGCCAAGCTCGGACAGCTTTGTCATCGTTTCCGGCTCTGGCTGAACGCCCTCGTGATTCACGTACATGATGTCCTGTGTCCGCTCATGCAGCAACACCGCCATGGAAGCGCCCGGCTCCCCTGAGCCGATCACAACCGTTTTGCGATTCTGAATCTCATAGCCGTCACAGTCCGGGCACACATATACAGAACGTCCGAGGGTTGGCACTAGACCCGGCAGCTCCGGATAACGATCTGTGACCCCCGTTGCCATCAACAAGGTTTTGGCCTCATAACGGTTCCCGCTTGCGCCTCGAAGCCGGAATCCGCTCTCCATCTTCTCTGCATCCTCAATCGTATCTTGGACGAACTGAACGCCATAGGAGGCCGCATGATCTCGGCCAAGGCGCCGCAGCGTCTCTCCCGACACCCCGTCAGGCCAGCCCAAAATGTTATGATAGCCTTGGCATAGCGTCGATCTCCCCGTTCCTTTGTCGATCACCAGTACCCGATGCACTGAATAGCGGCCTAATTGAATGGCGGCCTGCAAACCGGCGATCCCGCCGCCGATGATGATGCAATCTTCCATGGCTGTTCCCTCCTGGCTTTGGTTTGTGCTGGCTTGCTGCTCCGGATACCGGCAGCGCCGCTGCCATTTTACGCATTCCGTATCTGCAATACCAGGCTGCTCTTATGCAAGTGTCCCATTTAATATTTAACCAATCGGCGGGAATTACTCGGTTATAAATCCCGAATTATGATCCATTCATGAAAGAATCGCCCGATATGACAGCACAAAAAAAAACGGCCCAGGAGATAACTCCTGAACCGTTTGGAAAGCAGCAACATCCCCCGCTTTCCTCATTCCATTCGTTACAGCAGCAGCTGACCGGCCACTGCCCCTGCCAATACGACCAGCCACGGCGGGCACTTCCAGAACACCAGCATCCCGAACAGCCCTGCCCCAATGACAAATTCAACCGGAGAATGAATCGAGGACGTCCAGATCGGGTGATACAGCGCAGCGAACAGAATGCCGACCACCGCCGCATTCATCCCTGTCAGCATCCCTTGAAGCTTGGCGTTCCGGCGCATGCCGTTCCAGAATGGCAGGGCGCCCACGATCAGCAGAAAACCGGGGAGGAAGATGGCAAGTGTCGCCACAATCCCGCCGGCAATGCCGTTGATCATCATGCCGAGATAGGCCGCAAAGGTGAAGAGCGGCCCAGGTACGGCCTGTGTCGCCCCGTATCCGGTCAGAAACTCCTCCCGGCTCAGCCAGCCGTTCGCCAGCGTTTCGCTTTCCAGCAGAGGCAGAACGACGTGTCCACCCCCGAATACGAGGGAGCCTGCCCGGTAGAAGCTGTCCACAATGGCAATCCATTCATTATTTGTCATGCCGCTTACAATCGGCAGTCCAACCAGCAACACAGCGAATAGCCCGAGGCAGAAGATGGCGGTCCTGCGGCTAATAATGGCAGGCAGGTCAGGTTTCCCCTCTTTCGCCTGCTCTTTTCTGAACAGCCACAGTCCGGCCAAACCTGCGGCCGCAATTGTAATCACTTGAGCAAGCGGACTTTGCCACAGCAGAACAATCGCCATGACGAGAAAGGCAATCCCCGCCCTGACAGGCCCTGTTGCAAGCTTGCCTGCCATGCCGAGCACAGCCTGGGCCACAACGGCCACAGCAACAATCTTCAAGCCTTGAATCCAGCCGGCTGCTCCCGGATCAAACGTATGCATCAGTCCTGCAAAAATCATCAGCACAACGACGGAAGGCAGCGTGAACCCTAGCCAGGCCGCAATGGCTCCCCACATCCCTGCTCTCGTCAGACCTACCCCAATGCCGACCTGACTGCTTGCCGGACCCGGAAGAAACTGAGATAAGGCCACCAGATCGGCATAACTCTCTTCGTCCATCCAGCGTTTTTTCTTGACATAAGTTTGGTGAAAATAACCCAAATGCGCAATCGGTCCACCGAAAGAAGTCAATCCGAGCTTGAGCGCGGTCCAGCCCGCCTCAAATACCGCTCTTCCTTTGCTGATTCGCTCCCCTTGTTCCATTCCTTGCCCGTTGTAATTCGACATCAGCGTAACGCTCCTTTTTCTCTTTTGACAATATACTAGTCCATGAAATCCTCCATTTAGCATATTATAAACAGAAACAACCCATCTACATATTTTTGTTAACGCTATGTAAAATAAATTAGTGCTTTTTATTAACAAACGCCCAGAAGGATGGATCACGCTCTTAACCTACAAAAGACTGCACCTTGCGTTAATCCGCGCGGGTGCAGTCTTCCTCGTAGTGTGGCTGTTAACCACCATTCATCCTTTCATCCTGTTCGGCGGGGATCCATATTAATTGTCGCTGACGTAGCCGGGCTTGGCAGCGCCCAGACCGACAACGAGAGACAAGCTCGTGACCGCCATCAGCATCATCAACGGCAGGCTCCATCCGGACGTCATATCATGCAGCAGTCCGATCAGCATCGGTCCGACAGCGGCTAACAGATAACCTATGGACTGTGCCATGCCTGACATCGCTGCAGCGCCCTGGGCAGTGCGGGTCCGCAGCGTGAAGAAGATCAGGGACAGGCTGAAGTTGGCGCCGCCTGCAATCCCGACCAGAATCACCCAGAACCAGGTAAGCGAAGTCCATCCGATCAGCAGGCCGCCATACCCGATAAACATCGACACAAGGGACACGGCGAGCAATGTCCGCTGATCCGGGTTTCGCCCGGCCAGAATCGGAATGATGAAGGAGAACGGAATGCTGACAAATTGCATGATCGACAGCATCCAGCCAGCAGTCACCGCCGGAATGCCCTGACTTTGCAAAATTTCCGGCAGCCACGATATGTTGACATAGAACGTAAATGACTGCATGCCCATGAACAGCGTAATACACCAGGCCGTCTTTGAACGAAAAAGCGCTTGCTTGCCGGGGGCATTAGCGACGCTCACCGCTTTGGTTGCTGGCCGATTTCGCCACTGCTGGAACCATAGAACGGCCGCACCAACCGATAGCAGCGACCATATCCCCAGCGAGCCTTGCCATCCGAATCCAAGCTGCACGGCAATCGGGATGCTGACTCCTGATGCCACTGCAGCCATCAGATTAATGGAGGCCGAATAAGCGCCTGTCATCAGGCCGATGCGATGCGGGAAAACCCGCTTCACCAGACTGGGGAGCAGCACATTGCCTGCAGCGATTGCGGAGCCGAGCAGCGCTGTGCCAAGCAGCAGCGTTATCGGGGATGCAATCGATCGCATCCCGATACCGAGTGTCAATACGACCAGGCTGAGGAGCAGTGTAGCCTCCAGGCCCAGCTTGCGCCCAATGGATGGAATGATCGGGGATAATAACGCAAAGGCCAGCAACGGGATGGTCGTCAGCATGCCGGCCATGGTATTGGATATGCCAACCCCTTCGCGGATCATGCCGATCAGCGGTCCGACCGACGTTATCGCGGCTCTTAAGTTAATCGCAACGAGAATCATTCCTGCAAACAACAATCCGGTGCTGACCGTATTCGATGATCTTGGGTTGGATTCTCTTGTTGAAGATGAAACCATTTTTGCAAACTCCTCACCAAAAAAATATGTAAAAATTAACTCATCAGATTTTAACATATGACATTAAAAAGGACTACCCCCGCTTTTCGAATCTCAGGAGAGCGTCAGGGAAGAGGGTACACCTATTGTACCCAAACGGGGGATGCCGAACCCTATAATAATCGATGGAATCAAAAAGGAGGCAAACCTCCGGGCTAAAGTAAAGCCCAAATGTTCGCCTCCTATAATGACTTCAGTAAGGATACGGCTCCATCTCGCATCGTGTCCAGCGTTATCCCAGCACCATACGATCATCGGAGAGCTTCTGACCGCTGATTTGTTCAAATTCACCCAGCAGCTGCTCCACCGTCAATGTCTGCTTCCGCTCCTCGTTCACATCCAGAATGATACGGCCTTTATCCATCATGATCAGACGGTTTCCTAGACGGATCGCCTGCTCCATGTTGTGGGTAACCATTAAAGTTGTCAGCTTCATATCACGGACAATTTCCTCCGTAATCCGGGTGATCAAATCCGCCCGGGCCGGATCAAGCGCCGCCGTATGTTCATCCAGCAGCAAAATTTGCGGCTTGGTGAACGTCGCCATCAGCAGGCTGAGCGCCTGCCGCTCTCCGCCTGACAGCATGCCAACCTTCGCCCGCAGACGATTTTCCAGCCCGATGCCAAGCCGCTCCAACTGCTCCCGGAAATGCTTCCGCTTCGCAGCGGTGACGCCGATGCTCAAGCCTCGGGATTGTCCCCGCCGGTAAGCCATTGCTAAATTTTCCTCAATCGTCATTTGCGGTGCTGTTCCAGCCATCGGGTCCTGGAAGACCCGGCCGATCCAGCGGCTGCGGCGAAACTCCGGCAGATGGCCCACCGGGCTGCCGTCAATCCGCACCTCGCCGGCATCCGGCTTCATAACGCCGGAAATGATGTTCATCAATGTCGATTTGCCCGCCCCGTTGCTGCCGATCACTGTAACAAAGTCACCTGGCTTCAGATGAAGGTTAATGTTCATGAGCGCAACCTTCTCATCGACCGTTCCGGGGTTAAACAGCTTGGACACCTGTTTCAGTTCCAGCATTATCGCGTCCCCCCTTCTGTCGTTTGCCCGTGCGTGGCGTTTGTCAGTTCGATCGTTCGTCTTCTCGCTTGTGAGCGCTGCTTAAACGCTCTCCGGATCGTAGGGACCACTAGGGCAATGATGACGATAACGGCAGTGATCAGCTTAAGGTCCGATGCTTCCAGCCATGGAATCTCATATGCTGCCGCAACAACGATCCGGTAAATGATCGAACCGCAAATAACGGCCAGCGTTGTCCGAAATACCGAGCCTGTTCCAAGAATCGCTTCCCCGATAATGACCGATGCCAGGCCGATTACGATCATCCCGATACCGGACCCAATGTCGGCAAAGCTGGATTGCTGGGCCACTACAGCCCCGGAGAGCGCCACCAGGCCATTGGAGATACAGAGTCCGAGAATCGTCGTATTGTCCGTGTTCGCCCCGAAGCTGCGAATCATCCGTTTGTTATCTCCTGTAGCCCGAAGAGACAGCCCAAGATCGGTCCGGAAGAAAGCATCCAGCAGCAGCTTGCCGATGATGACAATGATCAGCATGACATAGAGCGGGTCCATCGACCCGAAAATTTTGTCCTGCTGACTGAGTGAAATGTTCGGCTTGCCCATGATTCTCATATTGATGGAATACAGGGCAATCATCATGATGATCCCGGACAGGAGGCCGTTGATCTTCCCTTTCGTATGCAACAGGCCTGTACAGATCCCGGCAAGCGCCCCTCCGGCAAACGCACACAAGGTGGCCAGCCACGGATTGATCCCGCTAGTGATCATGACTGCGGCAATCGCGCCGCCTGTGGTAAAGCTCCCATCGACCGTCAAGTCAGGGAAATCCAAAATTCGAAATGTAATATATACTCCTAACGCCATTAAAGCGTATAACAGTCCCAATTCAATCGGACCATCCAGCCGGCTCAGAAAATCCAGCATGTATTGACCTCCTTCAGCATTAAGCAAGGCGCGGGCTGTTCACTCCGCGCCTTGGCGTTACTCGATGATGTTGTTTTCCGGATCTTTAACTTCCTCTTTCATGGCATCGGTCACTTCAATGCCATAATCAGCCGCAGCCCCAAGGTTCAGGATCAGATCCAGCTTATCCGGTACGGTAATTTCCATCTCGCCCGGATTTTTGCCATCCTTCAAAATTTCAACCGCCATCTGGCCTACTTGATAACCATGATCGTAGTATTTGAAGCCGACAGTCGCGAAGGCTCCCTTCTCCACCGTGTCACGGTCACTGGAGAAGAACGGGATCTGGTTGGCTTTGGCTGTTTCGATAATCGTATCCACACCACTGACAACATTGTTATCAAGGGTAATAAAGAACGCATCAACCTTGCCAACGAGCGATTCAGCGGCCTGCTTTACTTCCGACGTATTCGTGACCGCGGCTTTCACCATTTCAATCCCATGCTCGCTGAGCGCCTCTTCAGCCGTTCTTGCCATCACGACTGCATTCGGTTCGCCTTCGTTAATGATCAGACCCACGGTCTTCACATCCGGGAAATGGGTGCTCACAAAGCCCATCAGCTGCTTCGTAGCTTCAGGGTTCGTGTCCGAAGCTCCGGAAATATTGCCGCCAGGCTGCTTCAGGTCATTGACCAGCTTGGAATCAAGCGGATCGGTAACGGCTGCAAACAGAATCGGCTTCTCCTTCACGTTCTCGGCCACAGCTTGCGCGGAAGGCGTTGCAATCGCAATGACGAGATCCGCTTTCGTATTTCTGAGCTTCTGGCCGATGGACAAGTTGTTGCCCGGATCGCCTTGTGCATTGTTATAGTCAATGCTCAATGTGTTGTCTTCTTCGGAAATACCAGCTTCCTTCAGCGCCGCCAGAATCCCCTCTCTTGTCGCGTCTAGCGACGGATGCTCTACATACTGGGAAAAGGCAATGCTGTAGGATGTTGTCTCCGCCTGTTCACCGGAACCGGTGCCCGGCGTTTCGCTCGGCTCTGTATTATTGCTATTGTTGCCGCAGCCTGCCGCGACCAGCAGCAATGCGGACAAGGCCATGGACAGCCACATTTTTCTCTTCAAAAGAATAACCCCTCTCTCTACTTGATAAACCGTTCGTTTCGACTAAAAGCGACAACGCTTCCCCGCTTTTACCGGAAAAAGCATTAAAGTAAAAATAAATATTGTTCCAACTGAACAATTTGAACAACGGTCTATTATGAATATATTATATGCTGCTCCCCCGTTTCGTCAATCCGGATTTCCGGCAAATGATGACAAACTTTCTATACATTTAAATTGACTAAGTGGGCTCAATTCACTACAATTCTATAAGTATACCTAATTTTCAATCCAATGAGTAATTTCCAATATAGAATAGGTGGTAAAAACCATGGCTGAACAATCGTACCAAATTCTTCTGTACTATAAATTCGTGCACATCCCCGATCCGGAAGCGTTCAAGGATGAGCATCTTCAATACTGCAAGGAACTCGGGCTTAAAGGCCGTATTCTCGTCGCCTCCGAGGGCATTAACGGCACCGTGTCCGGCACCATCGAGCAGACCGAGCAGTATATGCGCGACATGAAAGCAAACCCGCTGTTTGCTGACATGGTATTTAAAGTCGATCCTTCGGAAGGCCACGCTTTCCGCAAAATGTTCGTCCGTCACCGTCAGGAGCTGGTCACATTCCGTGTCGAGGACGAGCTCGATCCGAACGAAATCAGCGGCAAGCGCTTGGCGCCGAAGGAGTTCTACGAATATTTGCAGCGCGATGACGTCATCGTGCTTGACGGCCGCAATGACTATGAGTATGATATCGGACACTTCCGCAATGCGATTCGTCCGGATGTACAGTCGTTCCGCGAGTTTCCGGAGTGGATTCGGGAAAACCTGAGCGAACACAAGGACAAAACGATCCTCACCTACTGCACGGGCGGCATTCGCTGCGAGAAGCTGACCGGCTTCATGATCAAGGAAGGCTTTCAGGACGTGGCCCAGCTTGACGGGGGCATCGTCACCTACGGCAAGGACCCTGAGGTGCAGGGACGCCTGTTCGACGGGAAATGCTATGTGTTCGACGAGCGGATCTCGGTTCCGATCAACCAGACTGACGAGGATGTCATTGTAGGCAAATGCCATCACTGTGGCAAACCGGAAGACCGCTACATCAACTGTGACAACGATGCCTGCCACCTTCAGCACATCTGCTGCGAGGAGTGCGAAGAGCTGCATCATGCCTGCTGCTCCAAGGAATGCGAGGAGATTGTGCTGGCAGGCCACAACGCCTCGTGATCGGCAGAAGCTAACCGGTAACGCCAATAATAGTATGCGAGATACGGACGATCGTTCCGTGTTCTCGCATTTTTTTACTTTATTGGCCATGTGCATAAGAAAAGAAGCCGCAAGCGTCATTAGCTTGACGCACACGGCCCCTCTTCCTCATCTATGACACATCCCTTCCGGAATGCTTACATACCGTAGACCGCCAGCTCTTCTTCAATCGCTGCCTTGATCTTCTCGATGCATTCTTCGGTCGATTTACCAAATACACGCTTCCCGTTGACGAGCGCGTAGGGACGCAGCTTGCACAGGCCGCACAGATTCATGCAATCCGCGCGCAGGACTGCGATTTCGGGATACAAGTCCTCCAAATGCTCCAGCTCCAAAGCACTCATCAAGTTGCTGTCGCAGATCTCGACCACGACAATGCCCATCCTGATCACCACAATCCTCTATATAAAAATATGAATTCATTATGGGGAACTTGCGGTGATTTGTCAAATCCGGAAGCCTCGCAGTCCGACTAATGGATCAGCGATTCAGCGCCATCCACATAGATTTCCGAGCCGGTTATATGATCGGAATCATCCGAAGCCAGGAACAGCACCAGTTTCGCGACTTGGGACGGCTGTCCCGGACCGTGGGCGAGCGGCTGATCGCCTTCGGGATACTCAATCGGAACCCGGATCTCCTTCACCTCCGGTTTGATCATCGTATTGGCGCTAATGTTCGTGCTGATGGCGCCCGGACAGATCGCGTTGACACGAATTTTGTAACGGGCGAGCTCCAGCGCAGCCATCTTCATGAAAGCAACCTGCCCCGCCTTGGTTGTGCTGTAGGCAGAGAAGCCAAAGTTGGTGAACACGCGGTTGCCGTTGATCGAGCTGGTGATGATGATGCTCCCGCCTCTTGATTTCAAGTGAGGAATCGCATGCTTGATAGTAAGAAAGGTGCCCCGCAGATTCGTGTTCATGGTGGCATCCCATTCTTCGTCCTCCATTGTCTCGATCGGCGCGATCACGCCGTTGATCCCTGCATTGGCAAACACAATATCGATGACGCCCCATTCTCTGGCAGCCAGTTGCAAGCATTCAGACACCGCGGCTCCATCGGAAATATCGCATTGACCCGTCAGCGCCTCGCCGCCCGCCTCCTCGATCAGGCTGCGGACCTTCTGAATGCCTTCGGTTTCCTTGTCGATCAGCAGCACCTTGGCTCCATGCTCTGCCATCAGAAGGGCTGCGGCACGACCGATCCCGGACCCGGCTCCTGTAATGACTGCGACTTTACCATTCAATCGTTTGTGCATCAAGTGCCACCCCCTTCTAAAGTTCGCTTGCTCTGTTTATAACATAACCCGTTCGCTTCCGCTCTGAATCGTGTTCCTGTTGCGATAAGCGAGGAAAAAGAAGCTGCTCTGCAAGTACAGCATGCAGAACAGCTCCTGATGAAGAACACATCATTCGGTTGGTTAAAATACGACCGGCTTCACACATACCGGCTTATCCCGGGTAACCGTATGCCCGCTCGGAGCAAGCAATCCGTCATCCGGATTAACAGTGAACAGCACCAGATTGTTGCCATCACGGTTCGCAGCCACCAGAAATTTGCCGCCAGGCATCAAACTGAAATGCCTTGGATGCCCTCCCCCGGTCGGCATATATTGCAGCGGAGTCAGCTTGCCTGTGTTCTGGTCAACCCGATACACAACGATGCTGTCATGTCCCCGATTGGAGCCATACAGCGTCTTCCCGTCCGTTGATATAGCAATCTCGGCACAGTAGCTCTCGCCTTTATAATCGGGCGGCAATGTGGATACCGTCTCCACCGTTTCCAGACTTCCCTGATCACGGTTGTATCGCAGCACCGTTACGGTAGAGTCAAGCTCATTGATGACATAAGCATAGACCCCGCGCGGATGAAAGGTCAAATGCCGTGGTCCGGCCCCCTGTGCCAGCTGGGTTTCTCCGTGGAAGCTCAGCTTCTTTGCATCGGCATCCACCGTATAAGCCATAATTTTGTCCAAACCGAGGTCCTGCACAAACAGGTACTGCTCATCCGGACTGTAAAAGGCGGAATGTGCCCGCGGCTGTTGTCCGTCCGCGACCTGCACAAGCTCCGCATGACGCTTCTCATCCAGAAGCGGCCCCGGAGTGCCGTCATCCTGGATGGCATGAAGCCCGATCAAGCCGCCATGATAACTCGATACAATTAGAAATTTGCTCTCTGCATCCCGCTGGATATGGCAGGTTGAACTGCCGACACTTTGTACCCGGCTGAGCTCCTGCAGCTTCCCAAGCTCCGGATCGACCGCAAACGTTACAATTTCAGCTGCCTTCTGACCCTGTACCGAAATTTCGCCAATGGCATACAATCGGCGCGCAGAAATATCCACATTCAGAAAAGTCGGATTTTTAATGCCCGATGCCTCGTCCAGCAGCTTTAATTCCCCGCGCTCCTGGTGGAACTGATACACCCCGATCCCCGGGCTGTCCTTCTCGGCATAGGATCCGGTAAACAATAAGGTTTGATGTGAATTTGAAATCGTCATTATGTATCTCCTTTCTCATCCATCCGTGCAATGAGATATGTTAAACCTTTAAATTCCATGTTAACGATAACCCCATCGAAAATCAAATGCTAAGCTGCCTTGCTCCCGTTTATTTTTCGTGGAACCGGGTATGTATACTCTACATCATCCTGAAGGAGGTATGTATCATGAAGCAACCAAGCAGTGATGAAGCCAGAAATCGTCAATATACGGATAATGATTCGCAGGAGCAGCGGGATAAGGTAAATAAGCATCAGGACGTGGAGCCCCAGGCGGAGAACTGGAATCCTCGCGACCTCGAGCCGCAGAAGACCAAGAGTAAAGAAAAGTCCCGCTAAGCTCCCGGCCGACCTCTCTGCTAACCCCTCCCCATTTTAGGGGAGATGCAAATACGCATAGGAGAAACAACCGGAGCTGGCTGGAGTGCAGCACAAAAAAGGCAGGTGCTATGGAAATCCATAGACCTGCCTTTGTTATGTTCGCACAAGTTCGATCCTTGCTTACCCTTCCAGCAGCAGCGATTCCGGATCTTCCAGAAGCTGTTTGACGGTGACAAGGAAGCTTACAGCCTCAGCACCATCTACAATCCGGTGGTCATAAGACAAGGCAATGTACATCATCGGACGGTTTTCCATCCGCTCCTCGTCAATGGCAACCGGACGCAGCTGGATTTTGTGCATCCCGAGAATACCGACCTGCGGGGTATTCAGAATTGGTGTCGAGAGCAGCGATCCGAACACGCCGCCGTTCGTAATCGTGAACGTGCCGCCTTGAAGCTCGGACAGCGACAGCGAGTTGTTGCGGGCTTTGCCTGCCAGATTCACGATCTCTTTCTCAATCTCTGCAAAGCCAAGGCGATCCGCATCACGCACGACCGGCACCACAAGACCTTCCTTCGCCGAGACGGCAATACCGATATCATAGAACTTCTTCACAATAATATCTTCGCCGTCGATTTCCGCGTTCAACAGCGGGAATTTCTTCAGCGCGCCCACTACCGCTTTAGTGAAGAAGGACATAAAGCCGAGGTTGACTTCAAACTTCTCTTTGAACGAATCCTTTCTCCGTTTGCGGAGATCCAGAATGGCGCTCATGTCAACTTCGTTAAAGGTAGTAAGCATCGCTGCCGTATGCTGGGCCTCGACCAGACGATTGGCAATCGTCTGACGGCGGCGCGACATTCTGACACGCTCAACAGGCTTGGTGAATTCGGCAGGAGCAGCAGGAGCTGGGGCTGCCGCAGCCGGGGAAGCCGGCTTCGATGCGCTGGCTGCACCCGCTTGATGGTTCTTCACGTCATCATGATAGATGCGACCGATCGGGTCGCGGCCCTGTACCTGTTCCAGATCAATCCCGCGCTCGCGTGCAAGCTTGCGTGCCGAAGGCGAAGCGGTTGTGCCTGAAGCATCTCCGCTGTCCACCGGTGCCGGCGCTGGTGGTTTCACAGCTTCCGCTGCCGGAGCAGCCTCTGACTTCGCCGGAGCTGGCTCCTCTGCCTTCGGAGCCGGAGCCGACTTCGTTACGCCTTCTTGCGCAGCGATTTGTCCAATCACTTCGCCAATGGTGACATTCTCACCTTCCTGACGAAGGATTTTCTCCACAACCCCTTCCGCTTCCGCGCTGATTTCCAGATTGACCTTATCCGTTTCTAACTCGAGCAGCACATCACCGACACTTACAGCATCTCCTTCTTTGACATGCCATTTAAATATCGTTCCTTCGGTGATGGACTCGCCCATAGCTGGTACAGTAATTTCGCTCACAGCCGCTACCTCCCCAATGAGATCTGTTGATTAATGGTTTTTCGATTAAGGGCAAAAGAAATGATCGTCTGTTGCTCGTATGCATGCACATCCTGATAGCCGCTCGCAGGACTGGAGCGCTCCGGACGTCCGTTATAGCGGACTTCGACTCCCTGAGGCGCAATTTCGCGAATTCTCGGCTCCATGAAGAACCATGAACCCATATTCTGAGGCTCTTCCTGAACCCACAGAATTTCCTTCAGATTCGGGAACTTCTGCAGCACGCGGGAAATCTCCTCTTTCGGGAACGGATACAGCTGCTCTACCCGCAGAATATGAAGCCAGGACTGATCTTCATCCTTCTGTTTATCCAGCGCATCCTCCAGATCGATTGCCACTTTCCCGGAGCACAGAATCAGACGCTCTACCTTTTTCGGATTATTGCCAAGTCCCGGCTGCTCCAACACCTTCTGGAAGCCGCCTTCACTGAAGGCATGGACCGGCGATGCCACCCGCGGGTTGCGGATCAAACTTTTCGGTGCCATCAGCACAAGCGGACGAGCGTCCTCTGTATTCGTGATGGCAGCCTGACGGCGAAGCAGGTGGAAATATTGAGCCGCGCTCGACAAATTCGCAACAACCCAGTTATCCTCGCCGCTCAGCTGCAGGAAACGCTCCAATCTCGCACTGGAGTGCTCCGGGCCATTACCTTCATAGCCGTGAGGGAGCAGCATGACCAGGCTCGATTTCTGTCTCCACTTCGAACGTCCCGCAGAGATGAACTGGTCAATGATAACCTGGGCGCAGTTGACGAAGTCGCCGTACTGGGCTTCCCAAATGACCAAGGTCTCCGGTGAGTACACATTGTAGCCATACTCGAATCCGAGAACCGCCTCTTCCGTCAGCGGGCTGTTGTGAATGGCAAACGATGCCTTCGCCTGCGGCAGACGGTGCAGCGGGCAGAAGGTGCTGCCGTTCACCGAATCATGAAGCACCAGATTCCGGTGCGCGAAGGTCGCGCGCTCCGCGTCCTGGCCCGTAATCCGGATCGGCTTGCCGTCGGACAGGATGGTGGCGAAAGCCAGCGTTTCCGCATGCCCCCAGTCCACCTTCTCGCCTTCATTCAGGGCGCCGCTGCGCCGTTCCAGAATCCGCTTCAGCTTCGGATACACCGTGAAGCCTTCCGGCCATTTCAGCAGCTCACGGTTGATTCCGCGCAAGCTTTCAGCCGAGATGTTCGTGGCTGGCTCCGGACGGCTCTTGCCGTCGCTGGCGTTCAGTTCGAGCAGAGCGGAATCCGAGAGCTCCTTCGACTTCACATTGTCGTATGCATCCTTCAGCACTTGAACAACCTGGTCCTTTAGCTGATCCACTTCTTCCTGGCTCAGCGCCTGCTCATTCACCAGTTTCTTCATATAAATGGTGCTGACCGTCGGATGAGTTTTCACTTTCTGATAGATCAGCGGCTGTGTCGTTTCCGGATCATCGGTTTCGTTGTGACCGTACTTGCGGTAGCCGACGAGATCGATCAGAATGCTCTTCTTGAATTTATTGCGATATTCACTTGCCAGTCGCGCAACGGCAATGCAAGCCTCCGGATCATCCGCATTCACATGAATGATCGGAATCTCGTACCCTTTAGCCAAGTCGCTGGCATAGTGGGTAGAACGGGAATCCTTGCCTTCCGTTGTAAATCCGATCCGGTTATTCACGATGATGTGAATTGCTCCCCCGGTCCGGTAGCCTGGCAGCTTGTTAAAGTTCAACGTCTCGGCAACAACGCCTTCGCCAGGGAAGGCCGAATCGCCGTGAATCTGGATGCTTGCCGCCTTGTTGACATCCTGCTTCGGATATCCCGGCTGGCTCCGATCCTCTTGCGCCGCCCGGGCGAAGCCTTCTACGACCGGATTAACATATTCCAGGTGGCTCGGGTTGTTCGCAAGCGTAATGCGGACATCATGCCCTTCGCCCTTCTTCAGGAAACGGTCTGCGCCAAGATGGTATTTCACATCGCCGGTCCAGCCATAGTTGATGCCCATCGAGCCTTCCGACGGCACCAGATGTTTATTCGGCGAATGCATGAATTCGGAGAAAATTTTGCGGTAGTCCTTGCCCAGCACGTGAGCCAGCACATTCAGACGTCCGCGGTGAGCCATGCCGATCAAGATCGAATCCACATCCACCTCGGCCAGTTCACGCACAATCTCATCCAGCAACGGAACAAGCGCTTCATTCCCCTCGACGGAGAAACGCTTGGCCCCTACGAAGGTCCGGTGCAAAAATTCTTCAAACTGCTCGGCTTCAAGCAGCTTCTTCAGCAGATCCCTGCGCTCTTCCGCAGACAGACTGACCGGGAACCGCCCGGACTCCACCTGATGGTTAAGCCAGTTTCTCTCTTCTTCATCATGGATATGACTGAATTCATATGCGATGGTGCCCGTATATAATTTCAGCAGCCGCTGAACAGCTTCCCAGCCGTTCTTCACATCCCCAGGCGCATTCTCCCACACAATCTCCGCGGGCAGAGCAGCCAAGTCTGCTTGGCTGAGCTGATAAGTTTCCGGTTGAAGCAATCGGGTGTCGGCTTCTTCGCCGATGCCGATCGGATCGATATCCGCGGCAAGATGGCCGTAGGTTCTAATATTCCATACCAGTTTTCCTGCATCCACACTCTTCTTCAGCAAGTTGCGGTCAAGAGGGGCTACTTGTCCCTGCGAATCCGCTTTCTTTTCATTGTTTTCCAAAAATGGAGGCGGTCCCCAGCTAGCAAACAGCTCGCGGTATCCAGGCTCCACTTCATCAGGGTTCTGTAAATATTTCTCGTATTGGTCTTGAATGTACCCCAAGTTCGGACCGTGATATTTCTGCCAGGGCCCTTCTGCCATTCTGTCAAGGGTCTTCATCGCTGACTCCCTCCGTCAGATTATTTTGATAGTACTTGGACGGAATTTCTTTATTAAAATTTAAACGTTTTCTTTACACTCCCATTATAATACACAACCGCATCAGACCGAAAATAACCTTTTTATATAATATTGATCTCGGAAACAGATGGATTTGCGACAAAATATTGACGATTTCGCCTTTCTTCAACATAACTTTTGTATGAGTTTCCATTTCATTCTATTTCCTGAGAAATACCGGGTAATTCAAACCAGTCCAATTGCCTGAGCGGCTCGGGACCGCTGTCCATGCCGAGCAGCTGCAGCAGCTGTTTCGCATTGTCGGAGGCATCGCCGCCGGAATTGTTGTTGAAAATCATCCAGCACTGCCGCACATGCTTAAGCAGCTTGAGCACGTGATCCCGCCACTCTCTAAGCTCTTCATCATTGTAGCGGTACAGGTACCGCACCTCGCGCCAGTTCTCCTGCCCGCCGGAATTCCACCCGTTCATATTGCGGCCGTGTAAACGAATCATCACCGCATCCTCACGGGTCGGCTCAAGGACAGTCGGCACGGAGCCGGCTCCTGCCTGCGGCTCGTCCACGATGCTGTGAATCCAGCCCTCGTCCTGCATGAATGCCAGCGTCTTCTCGCGCATCCCCGGCTCAAACCAGCTTTGATGCCGGAATTCAAGCGCCAGCGGAGCGTCGCCCATCCATTCCCGGGTCCGCTTCAATATTTCAACATGCTTGCGCTCGCATTGAAACCATGGCGGATACTGGAAAAGGACCGCTCGCAGCTTCCCCTTCTCCCTCAGCACCTCCACCGATTGCTTAAACGCATCAAACATCGCCTTTGTGTTCGGGTAATAACTTTTCCCCTTGCCCCGGTCATGTCCGGTCATCCCTTGAAAAGCCTTCACAATAAATCCGAAGCCTTCCGGCGTCTGATCACACCATTTGCCCATCTGCTCCGGAGAGGGAATAGCGTAGAACGAATTGTCCATCTCCACTACCGGAAAATGCCGCGCGTACATCCCCAGCCTATCACCGGCCTTCGCGCCTTCATCGTAAAGCTTGTCATGATCGCCCCAGCCGGACAACCCGATATGTACACGCTGCGCAAGTCCTTCACTCGACATAAGCACTCACTCCATCTGTTCCATAACGGCCAGCGTTTCTATAGAGACGCTACCTCATACTTACCCTGATGTCCCAACTTCAATCTATATCCTACCAGACTTTGAAGCCCAAATAAAACCGCGCCTCAACGGCGCGGTTATTCAGCGGCAATCCATCAATTATTTCGTTCATGGTGTCATAAATAGGACATGCCCCTGAATACAATGGGAACAAACAGTGATCGTACAAGCCTTCGCAGTCTTCGTAATAATAAATGATACGGCAGGTGGATAACGATGAGTTTATTTTTAAGCTACATGCTTCTTGGACTGTCCCTCTCGGCCCCAATCGGCCCGATTAATGCGGCTCAGCTCGACAAAGGAATCAAACGCGGCTTCTGGCATGCGTGGATGTTCGGTATCGGTGCGGTGACGGCGGACATCCTGTACATGGCCATGGTGTATCTCGGCGTTGTCCATTTTCTTGAGACACCGTTCATGCAGACGTTTCTGTGGCTCTTTGGCGCATTTGTACTCATCTATACAGGCATAGAGAGCATCCTGAACTCCAAGACCGTCTCCATCAGCGAGGCCAAGGGGGAAGAGTCGCTGTGGAAATCGGCTGTATCCGGCTTCCTCATGTCCATCTCTAATCCGATGACGATTCTGTTCTGGCTTGGCATTTATGGTTCTGTCCTGGTCAAAACCGCTGCCGACCACGGAACGGGCGATCTGATGCTCTACAGCCTGGCGGTCATTCTCGGCGTCATTGTTTGGGACTTCTTCATGGCAACGCTGTCCAGCACCTTCCGCAAGTTTCTGAGCGACGGCGCGCTTGCCCTGATCTCCATTCTGTCCGGACTATCCCTCGTCGGCTTCGGCATCTACTTTGGAATTCGGGCTGTGTTTGCCCTGTTTGGATAACCCGCTTCATGGCGCTCATCTGACCGGCTTCGGCCGCAGCCTGGAGTCATTGCCATGCTCCTTCTGGCGCTTCTCGGCTTTCCGCCAGATGTACTGCATGATGAGCACCACGATCAAGATGACTGCAGCAAATGCCAGACTGATCCAGAGCCCCGGCCGGCTGGTGTGATGGAAGGCGGTGCCTGCAACGGCCAGCACGATGAGCAGCATTCCTGTATAGCGTTTGATCTGACCCCAGACAGACAGCTTCAGTATTCTTCCGGCGGAGATCAGAATAAACAACCAGTTGTACAGCAGCATCAGTCCTGCGCCTGTCGTCAAAAACTCATAGATTTTCCCCGGCATAATGAGCGACAGAACAATCGATACGATCAGTCCTCCAGCGGTCAATCCAAGCGCGAACACCGGAGTTTTGCGTTTGAATTTCTTTTTGGCGAACAGCTTCGGCGCATCCTTGTCCTCGGACAGCGTCACGAGCATGGTCGTCACCGCATACAACGACGCTACCATGGTGGAGAAGCCGGCCACGATGAGCACCGCATTAAAGATATGAGGGATGAACGGAAGATCGTACGAGCTTAACGCGACCACAAACGGACTTTTCTCCGGTGAAAATTGACGCCATGACACCATCATCAGCGACAGTCCAAGCGAGATCACATACACAATCGAGAGCAGCAGTATCATGACCCGGCCCGATTTCGGCGCTTCCTTCGGATCTTTAAGCCGGATGGCCATCACCCCCATCACCTCGATGCCGCCAAAAGCATAGAAAGCAAAGATGAGGGAGGACCACAGGCCCAGCGCGCCCGTCGGAAACCATTCTCCTGCCGTCGCAGGCACCTTCGGCTGTGTGCCGCCGCTTAGCCAGCCCATCAGAGCCGCAGCGGCAATGACGAGGAACATCACAATCGCCGCCACCTTAATGACAGCAAGCACGTTCTCCAGCCGGTCGAAGCCCTTGTTCCCGATCCAAATGACCAACAATCCGAGGACGGCATAGCCGGCCGCAAATATCCACATCGGAACAGCAGGAAACCAGAAGCGCGAGAAGATCGCGAGCGCCGTCATCTGGCTGCCCATAATAAGCACTTCCGAGCACCAGTACATCCAGCCCGACGAGAAGCCTGCCCAGCGGCCGTAGGCTTTTTTGGCATAGGAACGAAACGATCCTTCACGCGGATCTTCGGCTGTCATGCGTGCCAGCACGTCAAAAACAATGAACGTAGCGATTGCCGCAAGCACAAACGAGATCAGAACGGCCGGTCCGCCCAGCCGAATCCCCAGGCTGGAGCCGAGAAAATAACCGGTTCCAATCGTCGAGGCGACCCCCAGCAGCGCCAGCTGCCACCAGGTCAGCGTATTTTCAGTTCGTTTACGATGTTTAGTATGTTCCACGTTCTGTCCTCCCTACCCGATTCACACACAGAGCGATTTTGTGCACAGTTGAATCTAGTATGAAGGGTTTGCTTCGACATTATGTACACAACGGCCAATTAATAAATGAACCCGCTGTCTTTCTCTTGTATGTATATATAAAAAGCAGGGCGGAGACTATCGTCTCCGGCCCTGCCGGTTCATGTGTTGCCCTACAGCATTTTTTTGATCTCGTCCTTGATCGACTCGGATTGCGGACCGAACACAACCTGGACTGCGCCTTTGCCTAGTCTCATGACCCCTGATGCGCCAAGCTGCTTCAGCGCTGCATCATTGACAACCTGATCGTCCTTGACAACGAGGCGAAGGCGGGTAATGCACGCATCCACAGATTCGATGTTGTCAGCGCCCCCGATGTGAGTCAAAATTTTGGCTGCCCTGCTGTCTGTCGAGGCGGTGGCGGTTGAACCAGCTTCCCCGGCATCGCTGTCCATCTCAAATTCATTCGGGTCGTCAGATCGGCCCGGTGTTTTCAGATTGAACATTTGGATAATGAACCGGAACAGGAAGTAGTATACGAGGAAGAAGACAAGACCGACCGGAATGAGAAGCCAGGCATTCGTCGAAAGCTTCATATTGACCAGATAGTCAATCAAGCCTGCCGAAAATGCGAAGCCGAGCTTCACATCCAAGGCGTACATAATGTAACCCGCTACCCCTGTCAAGATTGCATGCACCAGATATAGGATCGGCGCTACGAACATAAAAGTGAACTCCAGCGGTTCGGTGATGCCTGTCAGGAACGCGGCCAGCGCCGAACCCATAAAGATGGAGGCAACAATTTTCTTTTTCCCCGGTTTTGCGGTATGGACAAATGCCAAAGCTGCCCCTGGCAAGGCAAACATCATGATAGGGAAGAAGCCCGTCATGAACATGCCGGCCGATTTGTCTCCGGCGAAGAAGCGGTGCAAGTCACCGTGCACAACTTCACCGGCCGCATTCGTAAAGTCGCCGATTTGAAACCAGGCGATTGCATTGATAACATGATGCAGCCCGATCGGGATCAGCAGGCGGTTGGCAACGCCAAACACAAATGAGCCAATGCCGCCAAGGCCGACCACCCACATGCCGAATGAGCTGATCACTTCCTGGATCGGACTCCAGATCATGCCGATCAATACGGCCAGCACCATCGTGCTCGCCGCTGTAATGATCGGAACAAAACGTTTACCTGCGAAGAAGCCAAGCCAATCAGGAAGTTTGATATTATGGAATTTCTTGTACAGGTACGCTGACCATATCCCCGCTATAATACCGCCAAGAATCCCCATATTTAGACTGGTATCATCCGGAATCCAACCGAAAGCAGCCGGAGCTGCATCCATCACATTGATCAATACTTGATAAGCAATAAGAGCTGACAGCGCCGCTACGGCATCCCCTGCAAATCCTATCGCTACCCCAATTGCAAAAATAAGCGCCAAATTCCCAAATATCGCTCCTGCCCCTGCATTCAAGAAGGGAGCAAAATACGTGTTCAAGAATCCACCGACTGCTGCCCCGAGATGAAGGTCATTCTCATAATCGATGAGGCCAAAACCTTGCAAAATCCCGGCTGCCGGTAATGTCGCCACAGGAAGCATCAGCGATTTCCCCAGCCTTTGTAACTTGGCTAACATTCAAATCATCCTTTCTCTGATCTAAAATGGTTTATTGTAAAACCGTCTTCAAAATGACGCGTCTGCCTGCCGTCGCAGGCCTGCTGCTCAACTTCAAGCTGATCGTCAGCGGTTTATTACCTGATTACTGCCCGGCTAGTTGCGGACAAAATTCATAATTATTCCGGCGGTTACGATTATCATCCGGCAAGTGAGCAGGAACTATTCTGCCATGCGAGAAGTGATCCGGAAGAAAAATAGCAGCAAAAAAAGAGCCAAGAAAAGAAACCTGCGTCATCAGGTTCACTTTCCTTGGCTCATGCCCACAACTGGTAACACGCCAATGAATGATATAATGCTGTGTTCAAGCTTAATTCAGCATGTCAGTGCTGTCAATACTTATTATAGACTCCTAGTTTTTTACGGTCTTGCTCATACCAGCGCAGCCTATATAGCATATTCTATGCTTTAAGCTCCACATTCAGGACAACATCCTGACCGGCAGCAACATGTCCCGTCTGGCCTTCCACCTTGGAAGCCAGTTCATCCGCATTGGTGACGATGATCGGAGTAATGAGCGGATAGCCCGCATTTCGGATCGCCTCCATATCAAACTCGATCAGCACCTGACCAGCTTTCACCTGATCGCCTGTGTTGACATGGCTTGTATAGCCCTCGCCTTTCAGACCGACGGTGTTGATGCCGATGTGGAACAAATACTGCAGTCCCGTTTGTGCATCTTCGAGCATGACAGCATGCTTGGATTTGATTACATGCGCGACTGTCCCGTCAAAAGGAGCCACCAACCGGCCTTCGGCCGGCTCAATCGCAATGCCCTGTCCCATATGTCCTGCGGCAAAAGCCTCATCAGGCACCTCGGACAGCGGCACCGCCTTTCCTGTCAGCGGAGCTTTGATCTCGATAGGTGAAGCTGCTTTTTTCTTCTTCCATTTTCCAAACATGATGGTTTCCTCCCTTAATGTGGTTTCTTGGGGTCATCTTTAGAGGCTTTCCTTCCCTGAAACAAGCGATACAGATGCATCGCCAGAAAGCAGATCTCTGATTCCGGAACTTCCCGGTTCAAGTCTTGCTTCATATAAGTACCCAGACGCTTGGCCAGTGCATATTCCCTCTTAAATCTGCTGCGAATCTGATCGGCAAACGGATTGTCAACATCCATTGTCTGGTTCATGATCCGGTCCACCGAGAAACGCAAATGCGTCAGCAGCCGGACATAATCCATACTGCTCCGGTTGAACTCGATCTTCCGCTCCTGCTCAATCGTATCGACGAGGCGGCTGACAAGGTTTGAGGCTTTGACAAGCTGTCCGACCGGCACATGGCTGACAGCCGAATAGACATGGTAGGTCAAAAAACCGACTTCATCCTCCGGAACCTCGATGTGAAACGCTTCTTCGATCATTGCGGCCGCTCTGGCGGCAATGTCGTACTCCTTGGGGAAGCTGATTCGGGTTTCCTCAAGAAAAGGATTGATAATGTCCATGCCTTTGCGAATACGAAATACAGTAAACTGGATATGGCTTGGAAGGGCCAGATACACCTTGTTATTTAGCGTGCCCGGAAATTCCTGAGAAATGCTGTTAATGATGCTGTCCGCAACCTCCATGACCAGGGGGTCGAACTCCTCAAGCAGATCATGGAACTGATTCAATTGGTCCCGATCCTCCAGCTTGAAAAGCTTCTCTACGCGGGAGTCATCCAAAGACACCTCATCGCCGATTTTTGTTCCAAAGCCGATGCCCTTGCCAAGTATGACATACTCCGAAGCTTTCGCTCCGCCGTGCACCATCACCACATTATTGCCTATGATCCGTACTACTGTATATGTCTCGTCTCCGCGCATGTTCTTCCCCCTTTCCTGTATAGTATGCCTGGATGATGCCATAACCTTATGGACAAGGATCATTTCAGGGAATCCACAACAAAAAGCCAAGAATAAGACACCCGCTAACGGGAATCTCTTCTTGGCTCATGCCCTGTAAAGGTAACACGCCATATAAATAGATATTGCCATCATAAACAATTGCACGGATTTCGTCAATGTTCGATCTTTTTTCCCGTGCCCGTCCATTACATCTATCCGGACATGCACCTTCTTGCGATGCTTCCTATCGTCAACAACCCGGCCTGTAATATGGGCTCAAAGCGATTCTACCTGGAGCGGACCTGGAATAAGATAGAATAATCCCTCTTCATCTATTTTTGGCAAAGAAGGAGTCCTGGATAACGATGACAAGACATCGCTATGATCTACGAAGCCAGGCCAGCAGCCTTCGGGGCAGAGGCTATGCCCATCTCTCCTCGGGGCAGCTTCCGCATATGGAATCGATATGTGTGAGCGAGGTTCATCTGGAGCCCGGCGGTCATCTTCCACCCCATAGCCACCCGGATGCCGGGGAGCTATGCTACCTTTTATCCGGAGAAATAAGCTACGCGCTTGCCGATCCTTCCGCGCAGAACCCGCATATCTACCTGCTGCAGCCGGGTCAAGCCGCGTATGCGCCACCGGGATGGTACCACTGGCTGACACCGCTAACCCCGAGCACGAAACTCCTTCTGATCTACAATCAGGACAGGCCTCATCAACAAGAGCTGCTGCCGTGGCGTTCAGGTGAAATTTATCCGGTGATGGAACAGGCGGCGAATCAGACAACTCAGCTAAAATCCGGGCAGAACGCTGTCTCCCCATCCCCGCCGTGGCTGGCCAACCAACGAAAAACCACGATCAACCGTTAAACGCGTTGCATCGTGGTTTTTGTTCTGCAGCATCAAATCTATGTAGTTCACTCGATAAAGAACTTCTCTTCCGGGCGAATCTGCTTCTTCAAAATCTTCAGGTCCGCTTCAAGTCTGGCCACCGTCTCCTCCAGCTTGAGCGGGTCCAGGGTCGGCCGTTCAGGCTCAGGCTTGATGCCGGCCTTCAAATCCCGGATGATGATCTGCTGCTCCTGCCATTTATCCATCAAGTCGGAAATTGTGGCGTAAAAACGCTCGTAATCTTTTATCACATCGTCCAGAAAGGTATCGACCTCTTCCTGATCGTAGCCGCGAAGCTTGGTTGAAAATTCCTTCTCATGGATTGACAAAGCATCCAATTGAATACCCAGCTGCCGAAAAAGTTTCTTCTGCTTGTCTAATCGGCGTTTCATATGCTCATCCATTGCGATTTACCTCCATCCGTTGATGCAGCCAGTAACTTGCTACCTTTTTTATATCATATCCGGGTCTTAGAATAAAACCACCCCGGGGCTTTTTTAGAGAAAGTTCCAAAAACACCTCCCTGTCCTTCCGAAAGTCTGATTGCCGTCCCGTCCATGCGGGTAATGCAAAACATAGAACGACTCGAAAGGAGAGACTCACGATGAGTGCGTTGACACAACCGCAATTGAACGAACTTGAACAGCGTCTGCTTCAGGACAAAGCAAGGCTGGAACAGCTGATCGGGTCTCCGGAGCAATCCGGCGAGGATTCTCTTCGCGATTCGACCGGGGAACTGAGCGCAGCCGATAATCACCCTGCTGACCTGGCCACCGAGGAGTTCGAACGCAGTCGCGATCTCGCCATACATGACAAGCAGGCACAAGAGCTGGATCGGATTGATACCGCCCTCCAACGAATGGACGAAGGCAGCTACGGCACCTGTGCCGTGTGCGGCCGGGACATTCCCTATGAACGGCTGGAGGCGCTGCCGAGCACGATTCACTGCATCGAGCATGCATCCAGCCACAGCTCCGAGGACTCACGCCCTGTAGAAGAACAGGTCATGACGCCTCCACCTTCGGGCGCAGGGGTTAATCGTCAGCGGAATGCCGGCCAATTCGACGATGCTGGCGCATGGGAAGCCGTCCAGGATTACGGAACGTCCACCTCGCCTGCACTGTCGCCACAGCCGGGGACCGATGATTACAAGGATTAAGGTCGCCTCCGTCCCATATTGAAGCTTGTCCCTCTCTATACATGAATATGAAAGATTCGCAGAAAATAGAATGGAAAGCTGGCTCCCGGTCGGGGCCAGCTTTCTGCCTGCAATGACGCTATTTCCTTTTGTTCTGAACCATCGTGGTAAAGAACTCATATTCATGAACGTCTTCTTCATCGCGCTTCCTCTTGTATTTCTCAATCAGCTGATCCAGCTCCAGCACGAATTGCTTGTTCTCTTCCTCCGTCATGTAGAGCGTGCTCGTTATCATATTTCCAGCCGACGGTTCGGACTGCTCCATCTGCTTGAAGAAATGCTCCTTGTTCTGATTAAAAATCGTGGACAGCAGCTTGTTCGTCTCCGAGCGAATCAGTTCCTTGATCATCGGCTCTTCGCCATGGCCTTCCTTGGTGGCATGCTTAATCTGCACCATTCCGGCAAACGGCTCGTAATATTTCGCAATAATACCGTTAATCTCCTTGGTGGACACCATGGACACCATGCCGATCCGCTCCAGCTTCTTCATATGATAATGCACTTTGGCCGGCGCATCCCCGATCTCGTCGGCAATCTCCTTCACCGTAGCCGGACGGTTCATTTTGTGCATCAATTGCAAAATTTGGAGACGATATGGATCCGAATATATTTTAACTTCCTCCAGCGTTCTCAGCTCTTTCGTTTCCACATCGAACACCCCAGTTCCGGATTGAGAATAGTTACCGTCTCTTATTATAGGGTGTGGATGGGGAAATATCAAAGTGTCCCCATACTAGATTTCCCGAAAACTCTTCCGCCTGCCCAGAACGATCACCGGCAGCAACATGAACAGCCCCATGATCATATACAGCGTTTGCGGTGTCTGATATTGTGCGACCACCCCTGTAAGAAAGCCTCCCAGCGGGATGGCCAACGTGCTGAGCACGCCCAGCAACGAGCCGATGCGGCCGAGCATATGTCGGGGCGTGACCTCCATCAGGTAGGTGGAAATCGGAGTATTCAGGATGCTGACGGAAGCCCCGAGCAAGAACATGAACACCGCCGCGGTCTCCAGGCGATAGGCGGGCAGCATTACCGGAATGCTGAGCGCAGCATAGCATGCGCCAAGCAGGACACAGCCGGTAAAGATCAGCGTGCTCTTTTTATAACGTTTGCCGTATTGTCCGACCCCGAGACTGCCGGCAATCATGCCGAGCAGCAGCGCCGTCCCGAGCACGCTCATCCCCGCGCTGCCCGCTCCGAGCGACTCTCTTACATAGACGGGCTGAAGCACATTAAGCGGCGCCACACAGAAATTAATGACGACAGCCAGCGCCGTGGTGCCAAGGAGCAAGGAATGGGATTTCACAAAGGCAAGCGCCTCTTTAATATCCGCGATCATGGTCCTGCTCTTCTGCACCGCCCCGCCTGCCTTCTCCTCTTCATCAGCTGCCGGATCCTGGGCGTCCAGCCCCCTCAACGTCAGCACGGTCACCGCTGCAGCAGTGAAAGTGACGCTGACCACCAGAATTGTGCCCGATATTCCGATGAAAGCGATCAGCGCCCCGGCAGCCGATAAGCCAACAAGCTCCGCCGTTCGATTCAAGGAACTGAAGATTGAATTGCCGGCCAGCAGCTGCTCCTTCGGCAGCAGCCTAGGCACAACCGACATCTCGGCCGGCTTGGAGAAGCACTCCAGCGTGGAGATGATAAAGGTGATCGCAAATAAATGCCATACTTCAAGCCATCCCAAGGCATACAGCGCTGCGGTCACAGCCACCATCCCGCCCCGCCCGATATATACCGCAGCCAGCACCTTCCTTTTCGACCAACGATCGACGAGCGTTCCTGTAAACAGACTGAATAACAGATTAGGCACAAAATTGAAAGCAAACAAGGATCCCATCAGCAGCTCCGAACCAGTCAGAATGTAGACAAGCCAGCTGTAAGCAATCGAATCCACGGAATCCCCGAATCTCGTCATCGTCTGAGCGGCGACATACACCATGAACGAGCGAATCTTCATCAGCTCGCGCAGCCCTTGCTTCTGTTCCAATACGGCGGTCCTCTCCACTTTTCCATCTTCCTCTCGTTAAAATTATACAAACGTTCATATTTTTATAACGTTAAAATAATTTTAACGTTAATTTTATTTTAACGATGTGGAGGAAAATTGCAACAAAAAAAATAAACCGCCCTGATCAGGACGATTTACGTTGAAATGCGGTATGCCTTCTTATTCTGTGAGAACCTGCACGCGCGATGAGGAATGTGCCGCAGTCAGGCATGCTTCAAGCGCGCTCATATTGCGAATGGCATCCTCCGGACCGTAAGGAAGCGGGGCTCCATCGAACACCGCAGCAGCCAGCGCATCGGCCTGGAGTGCAAAGTGATTGTAGATGCCGACTTTCTCCTCCCGCGTTCCTTTCGGCGTATGAACCAGAATCTGGCTCATATGCTCCATCCGCTCCCAGCCAAAGGCTGACGGCAGTTCAATTCTTCCCTCTGTCCCGGCGATTTCCAGCGAGCAGCGAGCATAGGTCCACATGCCGCATTCAAATGTCAGGCCAAGACCGCCCTCGAACTCCATCATGCCATGCACCATCATATCGACACCGCCATGCTCCTCGGAGAACAGCGCATGGGCCGTCACAGCGAGCGGCTCGCGGCCATAGATCATCCGCGCAGCCGAGATCGGATAACAGCCCAGATCATAGATGGAACCGCCGCCCATCTCCTTGCTGTAGCGGACATTGCTTTTATCATCCGCATTGTTGCAGGTGAACGAGCCGTGTATGCCGCGCAGCTCCCCGATCTCCCCGCTCTCGATAATTTCGCGCACCCGCGCATGCTTCGGATGATAACGGTACATGAAGGCTTCCGCGAAGAGCACGCCGTTCTTCCGGGCTGCCTCGGCCATCTCGCGCACATCGGCTACGGTCAGCGCTGCCGGCTTTTCACACAGCACATGCTTTCCCGCTTCCGCGGCTTTGATGGTCCACGATTTATGAAGGTGATTCGGCAGCGGAATGTAGACTGCATCAATCTCAGGGTCCGCCAACAGTTCATCGTAGGAGCCGTAGGACTTGCCAATTTGATAACGATCCGCCAAATCCTTGGCCTTGGCCGCATCGCGGCTGGCCACCGCCCCCACCTCGCAGCGTTCAGACTTCAATATCCCGGGTATCATTGAATTTTTAGCAATCCGAGCCGTGCTCATAATCCCAAAGCGCAGTTTTTTCCCCATAGGGTCATTCCTCCTTTGGTTGCGATGGATGTTCAGGTCATCCGTAGTTGTCATTCACCGCTTTATGAAGAATGCCCAGACAGCGATCCAGATCCTGCTTCACCTGCTGTTTGTACAGCTTAGCCTTTTCCGCACCGTCCGCCGTAAAATGGTACAGCACGATTTCCTGGAAATCGACACGGGGGTCGTTTCCCTTCAGCTGCTTGGTCCGGTACAGCACTCCCTCCTGCACCAACTCATGCAGCGCACGATAGATTTCGCTCTGCGGCGGCGCATAGCCATGACTCTTGAACTGCTGCCTGAGCTCCTCCAGCATCTGATAGCCGTACCCGCGATGCTGTTCCACCATCGTGATCAGATACAGTTTAATAAACGCTCTTTGCGCAATCATAAATGCCATCCGTCCCGTCTCCTTTCCCGCAGCTTGTCCGTTTGTAACCATTATAAACCAACATTTCCCTTGGTGCATAACGGAAGCCCGCTTTTATAACGGCATGGGAGAAGGAAGCTGGAGCACGAAAAGTAGCTAAGTGGACGAAGGAGCAGGGGATACGGCATACCCGTCATTTTATTTCTGTGAATTTTTCATATAGTGAAATTACAGAATATTGATCAGCCAAGCCGCCTGCCCCTCGTCCCGATCAACATCATGCGCTTATCGCAGCGGAAGCAGGCTGCTTGCTCTCATCAATATGTAACCATTACCCTCATCTGCCAGCGGCAAAACACGCCTGTCCTCCCCGGGATTATGACTTGGGCCGGACGCGGCTCGTCGGCTGGGCCTTTAACGGATCATCCGGCCAGTAATGCTTCGGATATCTCCCTTTCAAATCTTTCTTCACTTCAAAATATCCATGAGCCCAAAAGCTTGCCAGATCCGAAGTCACCTGAACCGGCCGCTGGGCGGGCGACAGCAGGTGAATCGTCAGCGCCGCCTTCCCGCCTGCAATTCGCGGCGTCTCGCTTAATCCGAACATTTCCTGGAGCCGCACGGCGAGGGCCGGCCGCTGCGGATCGCTGTAATCGACCGGAATCTTCGAGCCGCTCGGCACCTGGATATGCGTCGGCGCCTCGGACTGAAGCAGGCGGCGCTGATCCCAGGTCAGCAGCTGCTCCAGCATCGCTGATGGCTTCAGCCGCTGCAAATCGCGCCGGGATTCCACCCGATCCAGGAAGGGAAGCAGCCAGTCCTCCATGCGGTCAAGCAGCGCTTCATCCGATACGTCCGGCCAATCGGGATTATGGGCATGCATGAAGGCCATTCTCTCCCGGTACTGAAGGTCAGCCTTACCCCATTGCAGCAGTCCCAGACCTTCGGATCGCATACCGTCCAGCACGGCTGCTGCGATCTCTTCCGCTGCCGGATTCGGGTCCGGCGTCTCCTTGAGCACAATCGCATCCAGCTTCCAGCTCTTTCTCGCCCTGACCGCCCCCGCGCCTGCGTCCCATCTGACCTCCTTATGAACAAGGATGGATTCCGGATGATGGCGTTCGATTATCGCCGCATCCAGTTCAGCCGCAAGCTGGATATGCCCGTCGGTTCCCTTGTCGTCAATAGCGGCTGCAACTAGGTATGAAGCGCGGCTCAGAGGCTGCAGCTCGGCCAGCCTGGCCCCCCTGCCGTTAGCCAGAAGGAAGGATCCATCCCCCCGGTTCTTGCCGATGCGGTCCGGATAGGCAAAGGATAACAGCAGGCCGCACAGCTCCGGCTCCACCCGTTCTCCTTCGTCAATCTGAAGCTGCCGGACCAGTCGTTTGACCTCCCGCATCATGGCCGGCAGCTGCTCCTCGTCCGCTTGCGAGAGCCGTCCGGCGCTCTCATAAGTCAGCAGCTGCGCAAGCCGCGTCCTCATGTCGCAGTCTCTGGCAGCCTCGCTTCCGCGCAGCAGATCCCGCTCCTGCAGGAGCACGGCGAGTCGGCAAGCGAGCGCGGCAGCTCCGAGCGCCTTCGCTTTCACAAGCATATGCCCCAGGCGCGGATGCAGGCCAAGGGTGGCCAGCTCCCGTCCGTGATCGGTAATCGCGCCGCGCTCATCCAGGGCTCCGAGTCGCCGGAGCAGACGCTGCCCCGACCCGAGCGCGGCGGCCGGAGGCGGGTCCAGCCATGCGAGCTGCTCCGGGTCGCGCGTTCCCCAGGCAGCCAGCTCCAGCGCCAGCGGAGCCAGATCTGACTGCCGGATTGCCGGCACCTCCATGTCCGGCAACCTGGCATGCTCCTCCGGGCTCCACAGCCGGTAGCATACCCCGGGCATCAGACGTCCGGCTCTGCCGCGGCGCTGATCGGCCGAGGCTTTGGACACCCGTCTGGTGACGAGCTGCGGCAGGCCAGTGCGCGGAGATACAAGCTCTGTCCGGACGTAACCGCTGTCCACCACCACACGCACGCCTTCAATCGTTAAACTGCTCTCCGCAATCGAGGTGGCGAGCACGATTCTGCGCCGGCCCTCCGCATCCGGCCGAATCGCCAGATCCTGCTCGCGAAACGGCAGCGCGCTGTACAGCGGCCGAATGACGACACCGGTGCCCGTGAGGCCGGCCGAAATCGCTGCCGCCGTCCTCCGGATCTCTCCTGCGCCGGGGAGAAACACCAGCATGTCCCCCTCCTGCTCGTGCAGCGCCTGGAGAACCGCTCGGGCAACCGAGTGAGGCAGATCTTTCCCGGCTGCGCTGAACTGCGGCCAGTAGACCGTTTCCACCGGGTAGCTTCGACCCTCGCTCCGAATGACGGGAGCCCCGCCCAGCAGACGGGCGACAGGCTCCGCATCAAGCGTGGCGGACATCACCAGCAGCTTGAGATCCTCCCGCAGCACAGCGCGGGATTCAAGCGCAAACGCAAGCCCCGTGTCAGCCGGAAGGCTTCGCTCGTGAAACTCGTCAAAGATGATCATCCCGACGTCCGGGAGCGAAGGATCACTTTGCAACATCCGGGTCAAAATGCCCTCGGTCACCACCTCGATTCTGGTAGACGGGCCGACAACGCTTTCCGAACGCACACGGTAGCCGACCGTCTCCCCGGTCTGCTCGCCCATGGCAGAAGCCATGAAACGGGCGGCCGTGCGCGCAGCAAGGCGCCTCGGCTCCAGCATGATGATCTTCTTATCTCCAAGCCATGGCTCTTTAAGCAGAGCCAGCGGAACTTGTGTCGTTTTGCCTGCGCCAGGCTCCGCAATGAGCACAGCGACCGACCCTTCGGATAAAGCGGCTTGTAGTCTGGGCAGCACTTGATGTATCGGTAACAAGGAATTATTCATATGAACCTCACGTCATCCTATCCTATTTTTCTGAAGTACTTTTTATTATAATAGAGAGTTGAACCGCAAACCAAGCTACAGGAAGTGAGAATCCGGCTAAGTGCCGCTCAAGCTTTCCTGCTCGCGTAAGGTTAACGATAGCATGAATCGTACTGAGGTCGGATAAGTCGGAAGGTGAAAATGATGATGCAGCACAACATGCCACGCGGGCGCTTCGCCCCGACCCCATCGGGGAAGATGCATATCGGCAATGCGTTGATCGCCTTGCTGAGCTGGCTGCAGATGAGAAGCGCGGACGGTCAATTCGTTCTGCGTATCGAGGATATTGATGTGAACCGCTCCAGAGAGGACCTGGCCGAAGCGCTGGTGAACGATCTGAAGTGGCTGGGCCTGGACTGGGATGAAGGCCCTGACCGGGGAGGTCCGTGCGGACCGTATCGCCAGTCTTTGCGGCAAGAGCTGTACGAGCACGAGCTTCAGAAGCTGCATGAACAAGGGCTGCTGTATCCGTGCTACTGCAGCCGTGCCGACATCGCTGCCGCGGCCAGCGCCCCGCACGGACTGGCTTCCGAGGGCAAGCGTTACCCCGGCACTTGCCGACGGCTTAGCCCCGAGGAAGCCCAGGCGAAGGCCGTGCGCAAGCAGCCCTCCTTGAGGATCATCACGCCTGAAGATCCTCTCTTGTTTCAAGACGGCATTGCCGGGGTGAATGAATGCCGCCTGTCCGATGGCGGCGATTTCGTTGTGAAGCGGGCGGACGGGATCATTTCCTACCAGCTCGCCGTCGTTGTGGACGATGCGCTGATGGGCATCACGCATGTATTAAGAGGGGCTGATCTGCTGGATTCGACGCCAAGGCAGCTCCTCCTGTACCAGAAGCTGGGCTATGACGCGCCAAGCTTCGCCCACGCGCCGCTGATCGTGGATGCGGAAGGCCGACGGCTGGCCAAGCGAAGCCGCGGGCTCAGCCTGTCATTTCTGCGGGCCCAGGGCATCCGCCCCCAACATGTGGTCGGATGGCTCGCCTGGTCGGCAGGCCTGCTTGACCGCCCGGAAGATGTTTCCCCGAGCGAACTAGTGGGCGGATTCGACCTCTCAAAGGTCCGCAGCGAGCCGATCCGGCTGACCGACGAAGCGTTCCGGCTCCTGTTCCCGCTACACCCTTGAACTGCAAAGCGCCAGCGACTCCCGGATATCCAGGGAAATCGCTGGCGCTTTGTCGGTGATCGAATACAAGCAGTTGATAACGCAAACAGTCTTACTCCTGCTCCGCCTTACCGCTGCCGGTCAGCTGATCTCTCACCTTGTCCTCATACTGGAAAAAGGCGCTGCTTCCGCTAAGCCCCCGCTCTTCCAGCAGCATCCGGAGCCGCAGCTCCTTCTCACTCAGCTTGCGCTTCAGCTCCGCCTGCTCTCCTTCATTGCGGCAAGCCGTGAGCAGGTCATGAAGGCGGACGCATTCCTTCCGCAAACTGACCTCTTCCGGCACATAACCGGCATTTTTCAGCATGCGGTATGACATGCGCAAATCTTCAGGGATATGAGCAAGATCATCGATCGGGAGTTTCTTTCCGGCATATGCCAGATTGTCCAGCTCCCCGCTGCGCACAGCCTCTTCGATCCGCTCCTCGGCCAATCGGGAAAAGATGCCCATTTTCTGCATCCTCCTTCGGTTTCACTTTACCTCTATCTTATCCGAAAGCCGGTCATAATCCAAGCAAGGGGGCCTGTTGGGCGCTTACAGCAGCGACTCGGCTCCGTCGATGAAGATTTGGGCGCCTGTAATATGACGCGATTCCTCCGAGGCGAGGAAAGCGACAAGATCGGCCACCTCCTCCGGTTTGCCCGGTCCATTCTTCAGCGGCTGGCTGCCTTCCGGGTACTCTACCGGAATGACGATCTCCTCCAGCTCCTCGCTCTTTTTCGTGCTCTGGTCAATGTTGGTGGAAATTGCGCCGGGACAGATGACATTCACCCGGATTTTGTACCGGGCCAGCTCCAGTGCGGCCATTTTGGCAAACGCGACCTGCCCGGCCTTGGTCGTGCTGTATGCGCCCATGCCAAAGCCCGAGAACGTGCGCGTGCCGTTGACCGAGCTGGTGACAATAATGCTGCCGGCTCCGCGCTGCTTCAGATGAGGGATGCAGTATTTCACGGTCAGAAATGTTCCGTTCAAGTTAACCTGAAGCGTCTTCTCCCAGTCCTTCAGCTCCATCTCCTCAATCGGAGCCAGCACGCCGTTAATGCCCGCATTGGCAAACACGATGTCTACGCCGCCGAAGATTTGAACCGTTTCCAGAACCGCCTTCTCAACACGGGCAGGATCGCTCGTATCGACATCAAACGCTCTGGCCGCCCCGTTCCGAATGGCATTGATCTCGGCTTCCGTCTCGTTCGTGCGATCATCCAACAAATCGAACAACGCCACATTCGCGCCCTCCGCAGCCAGTTTCAGCGCTGCTGCCTTGCCGATGCCCGATCCTGCACCGGTAATGATAGCCGTCTTCCCATGAAATCGTTCCTTTGCTTGGTTCATCCAGATCCACGCTCCTTTTCTAGTAACAGCTTAGGTTCACCTGTCACAAGATTACCCAATTGCAACAGATTTATAATCGCTTTCGCAAAAAATCCCATCACAAAAAAAGCCGAGCCTAACGAGACCTCGGCCATATCGTCCTCCGATATGTCAGTCTATCGTTCGCTCAGCTTCTTATCATCCTTATGCCATTCTCGCGGACTACCATACAATTTCCAGAAAGGAAGCGTCATCCTCAAGCCCGTCAGTGTGACGCGCATTAAACAGCACCTGCACCTGCTCGTCAGGGATCAGCTCCGTTAACGGATCAAGATCATTCAAGCCATCGCTGTACAGCTGCAGCCGATAGCCTGCTCCTTGATCGAGCCTGCATTCATACTCATGAGGCTTGCCGCCGATCGGACCTGTACGTGTGGACCAGCGCTCTGTCGTCCGGAATCGGTCGCCAAGCTCGGCGGTAACTTCCTGGTGATGCCGCCACAGGCGCACTCTGGAATCGCCCTGCCAGGCGAGCCACAGCCTGCCCTTGCGCTGGAAACGGCCAGGCAGCTCGATGCGGCCGCATATATACATCGACTCGCTGCCCATGCGCTGCTTCTCCCGCAGCACGTCACGGAGCAGCTCGGGGGTGCCGTCATCGACCTCCAGCCGATTGATCTCCCCCTCCGCTTCCGCCGTCAGCTCCTTCAGCCTTTTCTCCAGTGCGGCGCCGGAGGGCTGGTCGGCTGCTGTCAGCCAGGACATCAGACGCTGTCCCAGAAAGCGTGCAGCCACATCGCCGCGATAGCTCAGACCGACCCCGTCGCACAGCACAAAGCAGCAGGTCTGGTCATTCATACTGAATGCCATAAAGTCCTGCCCCTGCTCGGACAGCTTCACCGTCTCCGCAGCTCTGCCGTATGCGTATCGGCACGTAAAACGCCCCTCTACCCTTGTCAGCGGCTGCTCCCCGGTCTGCTTGCTCTCGTAACGATAACGGGTATCCGTAAAGGAATAGGATGACATCGCCTCTGCTCTTGCATTCGACCGTCTCATGAGGCTCACCTCACCGGTGTCGCTGCCGACATCTGGAACCCGATCGACACGAGCTCCTGGCAAGTGCCAGGAAGCATCATCAAGGCGCCCGGGCTCAATTGATAGTCGGCTTCCACCAGCATCTCCCTGTAGCTTTCCGGAAGCACCGAGGACATGTTCATCAGCTTCCGGGCGTGTTCATCCTTCAGATCGGTATCGGGCAGAATGCCCTTCCATCGCCGCGGCTCGGCAATCGGCTGATCCAGCAGATGGTCAGAGATGAATATATTCTCGACCAGCACATTGCCATCCGGCACGCTCATGCTCATAATTCGGCGTGCAATCGGCTCTGGATCATCGCCTGTTGCCACACCATCTGTCATATGGCAGACGAGCGGCGCAGGGCAATCCTGCATATTCGGAATTTCGGCCTGAAGAATCCGTTCGGCCTGCAGAAACGCCTTCGCCGAATCGGAGAAACGCTTCGGCGTCAAATCAGGCAGAGAGCCGATCGCTGCAATTTCGTCGATCCCTTTGATTCCGTTCAGCAAGTCATACACATCGTCGCTATAGGCCAGAATCGCAATCCGGTAGCGCGGTGTAAGGCGGTTGCCTTTGGTCGAACGGAACACCATCTGCCGGATGGCAAGGGACAAGGCATCGTAGACGATATCGATCCGTCTGCGATCCTCCATGAGCATGTTCATCGAAGCGCTGATGTCAATAAGGTATATGATAAGCGCTGGCGTGCGCTGCGATGCTTGAATGGTATAGTTCATCGTGAGTTACGTTCACCCCTGTTACAGACTTGGCATCCAGTGACTTTCGTCTTCTATAAACTTCACGGCATTGTTGTAGCGGCTTCTCATATTCGTCACCGTTCGGTAATAGGCCGCATCCGAATCATAGATTTTGACAAATTCACGGGCAAAATTTTTCGCGCGATCCTTGTTCCCTGCCTTCTGGGCGTTAAAAGCGGCTTTATATAGCGCGGTCAGCTCGGTAACGTTCTCCTCCCGCTGCTTCCTCAAGCGCTCGGCTGCTTCTTTCTCCTTGCGCGCAGCCTCTGCTCTGGCAGCCGCCTCCCGCTCCGCCTTGGCTCTGGCTTCCGCTTCGGTCTTTGCCGCCTGCGCGGCTGCGAGCTGGGCCTCTTGCTCCCGCTGCTTCTTCTTCTCTTCCTGCTGGGCCAGATACGCCTCGTACTTGGCTTGGCGGTCATACTTCTCCTGAAGCTCCTGCCGCTTCTTCTTCTCCTCCAGCTGAGCCAGATAGGCCTCATATCTGGCCTGACGCTCATACTTCTCCTGAAGCGCTGCCCGTTCCTCTTCCTTGCGGGCCAGCTCGGCCTCCTCCGCCTTCTTCGCCTCTTCAGCCAGCCGCGCTTCCTCGGCTTTCCGGGCTTCCTCAGCCTGCCGCGCCTCCTCTTCCTGCTTGCGCGCTTCCTCCTGCAATCTTGCTTCTTCTTGGAGACGAGCTTCCTCTTCAAGCCGGCGCTGCTCTTCCTGCTGCTGCTTGCTGACCGCTTTGTCGGCCAGGATCTGATTCACCGTAAAGGCTGAGCCAGTCAAAATGACGAGTGCTGCCGCCGAGGAAATCATAAACTTCCGGGAAGTTAGAAGCGCCTTAAATCCTTTCGCTTTATCCGACTCCGGCGGATAAAGCTGCTCCTCCAAACCGCGAATCGCCGCTGCCAGCTCAACCTCCAGCGGGCTCCCCTTCTTCACAAAATGATAGGCGGAACGGAATATTTCGAGCGCTCCTGACAGATCCCCCTCGTTCTCCAGATCGCGGGCCTGATGAAACAGACGCTCAATGACCTGTTCATTCACTTCCCGCGTCCCGGCCGGCAAATGAATTGCCGCCAGCACTTCGTCCGGAATGTCGGCCGCTTCCGCAGTTGAAGCTGCGGCTGATACAGGCGCAGGCGAGGCCGTCTCCTGGACCGGCTCCGGCTCCGGTTCGGGCTCCGCCGGCAAGAGTGCAGACAGCGTAATCAACCACTCGCCGAACGTAGGACAGCTTCGCACATCCTGACTGTCCCAGGTGCGTGTGAACAGCTCGGCAACCGCAGGGTCCCAGCGGTTCTCCAGCGACTTTTTCAGCAGAAAGTACCGCTCGCAAGCGGTCTGCATTTCATGCTGATCGAAGTAGCTCTCCCCCCATGCCTTGCTGACCACCGCCGGATCGCTCCAGCCTAGCATTTCGGCAATGATGACCGCGCCAGCGAAGCGGTCGGCGTACGCACTCCATAAACCGCTGTGCACGGTACGGTGAGCCGCATATCCCGGCGAGCCGGCAAGGAGCACATCCGGCCGGTCCATCTTCGGACTATACATCTGCTCAACGTCGACCAGTTCGACAGCCGATTGTTCCTCCGGTAACTTTACTTCCGAAAAAAACGGAAGCATGACGTTGGGAGCGGACAAATCGCAATGCGCGAGTCCCCGCTGCTCCATTTTCGAGCCGATCGCAGCAAGCGACTTGGCCAGCATCAGGCTCTCGGAGCGATTCAGCGAGCGCTGCTCGCTGATGACATCAAACCAGGTGACCCCATGAATCCACGGCATCACGACGGCATAGAGCAGATCCGGATATGCCGCTATCAAGTCTCCGTTTTTTTCGGGAGTAAGCACCTCTCGACTGCATACGGCCAGCCCCGGCACTTCGCTGTATGGGCTCATATGCTCCGATTGATACACCATCGCCGGAATCCGGAATTTAGGGAAGAACACCTTCAAGGCCCTCGCCTCAGAAATTTCACCATGTTCCGGAATCAGCTGGTACACGATACCTTGTCTTCCGGCCTGGGCATAAGCTAAGCCTGGAGCCGCCGGATGCTGTCCAACAATATACGTTGTTTCATTAATCGTAATCCGATCGCCCGGGTTGGGCTGAAAAGCCATGAACATCACCTCACGTAGCGCTTCATTCAATTTACATAGACGGCCCGCACCCACAATAACTTCTGGATGGCAAGAAAACCGGGCTGAAGAAGCAGACCCGGTTTTCTGTGTCTATGCAGCTATTATATAGTAAAAGGAACCATGATGACTGATTTTCCGAATTAACGGGATTCGTCTGCAGTGCGGAACTTTTGAGAGATTGCTCTCAGCTCAGTGCTGATGCTTTCCAGCGTTTGAACAAAAGAGTTCATCAGACGGCTGGCTTCTTGAAACTCCTGGAAGAAGCGCTGCTTCGTCATACCATCCCATTGACCTTCCATCCCGTTGATGGATTGAGTCAGGCTGGTGACGATCTGCTGGCTTTGATCACCACTTTGTTTAAATTGATTCGCTACCTGGTCGATTTGTTCGGGTGTAATTAAAATGCGTCCTGCCATGTATGTAACCTCCTTGATCAACTTTTCTGATTTTTGTGACACTTGAAATCTTAGCCTATGGGTCTTTGATTATCAAAATGTCATCGGACCTAATTTCCAATTACCCTGAACGTCCCGGTTTGAATCATTTTCCAGTCTTTATCCCTAAAAATGGCAGTCCGATCAGTTAGCAATACCTAGAGAAGGATCGGTAAACGTCCATCCCTGTCCTTCCAGAGCCGCCTGTTTCACCGTGCTGCCACTCTCCGAACTGCTTACGCCGACCACCGCGGCAACTGAGCTCGGATTTGAAATCACTGTTGAGTAGTTCCCATATTCGGGCAATATCGACGTGCGCCCTTCCAATTTGGAAGCGGCAAACAATGCAGCCGCGGACACCGCCCCTGCCGGGACATGCTCCAGAATCGTTCGATACTCGTGATCGGTTTCCTGGAACTGATCCGCTTTGCTCTGAAGATATTGGCTCATCTGCCCAAGCAGAGTCCCCAGATGCTCTCCAAGACGCTTGGCTGTCTGCCACTCATCCATCACTGCGGTGCTGTGAGAGCTCTCCCAGACTAACGAGGTTATCGCCTCGTTCAGCGCTCTCGTAATCGCCAGATATTCATCGCCACTTTGCTTAAGCTGGCGGCTTAACGTCCGGAGAGATTCCGGCTCAACAGAAATACGCATAGGTCCTCACCTTTCATACGGTCATACAGGCATCTTACTGTTTCAGCCACATGAGAAGCATATGACGAAACTGCTCTTTTGTAGCTGGCGCCGCGGTGAGCCAGTCCTGGTCCCCCTCCAGGCTCATACGCAGCAGCCAATTCATGGACTCATTCACAACAAATGCAGCATTTTGACTTTCCCAATTCAATCCGTTCCATATGGACAGCTGAAGCTCCCCTGAGGAAACCTTGTTTTTCAAACATTTTGCAAGCGCGATGGAACCTTCCTCATCATCGGTTAATCTGGCCAACCGATCGCTGATTTCGTCCGATGTCAATTCAGAGGCGGAGGTGTAGATGTCCCCGAATTCTTTTCGGCTGAGCAGCAAGGCGGGAATATCCCCCCAATTTTGATCGCTGAGCGCCAAATCCTCCACCAGTTGATCGCAGGTTTGCTCGATGGAACCGAGTTCACTCAACATGTAATATCGGTTTTTTTCGCCGCTTCTGCATACCTGAATGACACGTTCATCGGTCACATGCAAATATCCTTCAAATTCCCTATCCTGATTTTCGTATTTCAACCAGCATGCGCGGTCCGAAAGACCTGCAATCGCCACCCGGGAGAACACTTCAGGCGGGATAGACAATTCCCCGCTCTCTTTCAGGAGCAAATACTGCTTGCTGAGCAGCGACTCCTTCGTTCTTTCCCATTCCTCGGCAATTTCCTCGGCCAGATACCCGCTAAACGGGTCCTCCACGCCAAGCAACCGGTCCGAACCGATGATTCCGGCCAAGAAGAAAAATTCCTTCTCGCTCAGTGCAATCGTATCCTGTTTGGAAGCACGAATCGTCAACATTATGAGCCACCTCCTCTCAAACTACAACATGCCATATGTCGCGAATTTCTGAGACCCATTTCTGGGCGTTCCACTGGTCATCGAACGGAACGGCACTTTTTATCCGGAAATACTTACGTTTGACATAGTACCCTTGTCCCGGCGGAAGGATCTTTAGCCCTCCAGGACTATTCGTAGACTCTGAAAAAGGAATTCTAAAGAACGATAAATCGTTCGTATCCAATGTTCCAAATAAAAATCCGTTCTGAGCTGCTTTTACATCCGTTACCCAGTCCACCCCGAAGGTCGGGAAGTCTGCCGGCACGCCGGCAAGCACGACATGAACCCCGCGGTCCCGACCCTGACGCACAATCGCGGTCAGCTGATCCTTGACCGTAAAGTCGGCCAGCTGTTTGCTGAGCACATCGGCATCGTCGATAAACAGCACGATCGCCGGATCATCCCCGTCCTTCGTACGAGTTTGGATTTTGTGATACAGCTCCTCAATAATCGGACGCAGCTCCTCTTCATTTGTTGCATGGCCTTTAATATGCGGCAGGTCGCGCAGGCTGCTCAAGCCGCTGCTCCCATACCTCGTATCCACAGTATAAATCTCCAGGTTCTCCGGCGCTGTACAGTAGGAAAGAGATAAAATCCAACTAAGCAGGAACGTCGACTTTCCTCCCTCCATCGGGCTGGCAACGATGAAATGCGGGCCGTCCTGAAGATTGATTCGAAACGGCGATAAATCATCGGTGGTCAGGCCGACAGGCACCTCGTACCGGGCCAATCGGTCCGTTGCCGGCCCGCTGCCGATCCGCTCAAGCAGCGGGTGAAGCATAATCTTCTCCGGCAGCGATTCGATGCGCGGTGCGGCATCGCCCTGCCACGCTTGCTTGAGCCCCTGGATCGTTGCCCGCAATGCGCCGGAACGCGCGCCTTCATCCTGACCGGCTGCAGGCAGCGCAATCTGGAATTCCAGCGGCGGAACCTGTCCTTTCACCAGTCCTCTTCCCGGAGGAAGCTGGCTTGGCGCTCTGGACGGACGCCCGACAGCATAGTAGTAGTCCGCCGGGTCGGCAAGCTCAAAGGTTGCGGCGTTGGCAATGTTGCTGCGAACCTTCTCGAACATGTCGGATATCCGGTTCGCCGTTATAATGAACGTCATGCCCAGGCTGCCGCCTTCCCGGAGCAAATACTCGATCATCTCGTTCTCTTCCGGATAGCTGTTCCGGAAGTTCAAATAGCCGTCGATGATGACCACAATCTGCGGCACTTGCTCCCCTGTCGTCCGGCGGTAGGAGGCAATCGTCTTGACACCGGCCTCCGCGATCAGATCCTTGCGCTGATTGGCCGTCTTCGACAAATAGCGGAACAAGCGCTGAATCCGGTCATCCTCTTCCGCATTCATAACGCCGCCGATATGCGGCAATCCGCTGAAATCGCGCAGCATTCTCCCCATATCCACAATGTAGCCATGCCACTGGTCAGGGGTAAAACGTCTGGCGATCGACATCAGGATCGTCTGTACAAATGTCGTTTTGCCTAGTCCCGGCATTCCGTAGATAGCCCAGTGGCCCTGCTCCAGATTTAACACGAATGGCCGTTGGCACTGATTCGGCAAATCATCCAGCATTCCGACATAAGCTGCCAGCGCCTCGCCCTGGATTTCGGCAGCATCGCTGCCTGGCACCTCGTCAAGGTCCATATGCTCCGGCAGCGGAGGAAGCCAAGGCCCCTGCAGCTTCCGAATGCCTTCTTCCTTGGCCAGCTCGGCCAAATGGTCGATGAACACCTGAAGCTGCTTCGGAACTTCCTCTTGGGCGCTGCCTCTCGGATCGACGCTTAGCATCGGCTCCTTCTTGCCGTTAATGCGGACCTCCTTGACCACAATCGTTCCCTCTTGTTTGGTATCTTCAATATAAGGAGCACCGCTCCAGGCAAACTGGAGCTCCTCAAACACTTCGTCGCTGCCCACCTGAAAGTAACCTCTGCCCGGCTTGTTGATCCAGGCCGCATTCGGGATTTTCAGCATGTCCCGGCTGTCACCTTCGCTCTGTACGCGAAGACAAATTCGGAAACGCGAGTTGCTCCATATTTTGTCGTCCACGACGCCTGCCGGTTTCTGCGTGGCAAGAATCAGATGCACGCCGAGCGTACGTCCGATCGCGGCGATGCTGATCAGCTCGTCCATAAACTCAGGCTGATCCTTCTTCAACTGCGCAAACTCGTCAATGATGATGACAAGATGCGGAAGAGGCTCGCCATGCCGGCTCCGCAGCAGCTTGTAGTATTCATCGATATGCTGCAGGTTGCCGGCATCGTTCAATATTTTTTGGCGTCTGACAAGCTCGGCCTTCAGCGACACTTTGGCCCGCTCGATCAGATTGTTGTCCAGGTTGGTGATCGTGCCCACCACATGCGGCAGATTGATGAACGTATTGGACATCCCGCCGCCCTTGTAGTCGATCAGCATGAACGCCAGATCATGGGGATGAAACTCGGCGGCAAGCGAAGCGACGATCGACTGAATGACTTCACTTTTACCGGAGCCGGTTGTGCCCGCAATCAGCCCGTGGGGCCCATGACCCTGACGTTCGATTTTGTCATGAAGATTCAGGTTAATCTTCTTGCCCCCGGCTCTTACGCCCATCGGTACCGGCAATGTGTCCGGATAACGATTCTGTCTCCAGCGCCGCAGCACCTCAAGCTCGGGCACTTTCTGGACATCCATCATTTCAAACAGTGTCAGAACACTCGGGATATCCGAGGCGGACGATCGCTTCAGCCGAATCGGCGCCATATAGCGGGCCATCGCTTCCGACTGCTCACGGCTGATCGTATGCGGAACATAGCTCTGCAAGGAGACGGTTGCATCCGGCTTCTTCATGGTTGAAACCGCCCGTCCACGCTCTACGTCCACAATGAGCTGGCATTGCATCGGCAGGCTTTCCTTGCGGTCCGACAGTATAATCGTCACCGCATCGACCTTCTCCGCATCTTCCAGCAGCAGCGGCAACAGCGGCTCCTCCTCAATCAGGCGGGTGTCAGACAGCACAACGACGTACACCGGGGTTTCAATCGTCTTCTTGTTATACTCGGTCTGGTTGCTCTTGCGGCGTTGAAGCTGGGTAAACAGCTGGTCCGCCAGCTGATGCGCAACGCTTCTCCGGTCGGCCATGTAGCGCAGCGAACGATCATCATCCCATATATGCGGCAGCCAGCGCTGCCATTCCCACTCGGCCGCCTCTTTCTCCTCGTAGAAGGAAGCCAGCTTCACTTCATCCGGCGAATGTCTTACCGTAATTTGGGCCATCATGACCCGCAGCGCGCTGAGCACCTGCTCCCTCGCGCCTACAATGCCTATAACTTTGGACTGGAACAAAGGCAGACATATCGACGCGTTCTCAACGGTCTGAAATTCCGCCGCAAGCTCCTCTGCCGCAGCAATGAGCGGTTCCTTATCATACCCGTCAGCTCTTGGAGGCTTCACCTCGATATGAAAAGGGACCTCCCCTTGCCCTACGCACACCTCAAGAAAATCCGAATCCTCCGGCGAACGCTCCCACAGGCTGCTGTTCCGATTCTTCACGATCTGATAGCAAACCTCCGGATCGCCATGAATATCAAACAGCACCTGAACCTGTTCCTGCTGCCGCTCCTTCAGCTGTTCACGGTGAATGTCCAGCTGAGCACGGTATTTCTCACTCCGTTCCTCCAATTTCTTCTGATACGTCTTCTTGTTGCTCAAGTACACAAAAAACGGAAGCGTATAAGATGTCATCATCATAAAAACCATCATTAACTGAATCATCATCAGATTGCTGTTGCCCATTCTTCCGCTCATGTACATGTACACATACATCCCGACGGTAGCCGCGGTCATAACAATCGGTATAATAATCGAAATGATCGAGAATGACGGTTTGCTCGGCTCTGACGGAGGCCTTAAAATCTCTAGTTCTTCTTTACTCAAAGCCGGCTTAATGCGCGGCGAACGCTGATACAGCAAGTTCATATTCTCATTTCCCCCTAATCCAGAGCATCTGAAATATGCAGGCGATCGATTCAATGGAAATCAAAGGGTTATATACCCAAACTCAAGTTTCCTGAAACAGCGATCTTCTGCCGTAGATCGGCGCTTCCTCTTCCGTTGTGGAGAACGCCCGCTGTAACCGGATACAGGTGCCTTCCCTCAGTCCTGCTTCCGCGAGGCTCGCCCCCTCCTCGACCTTAAACCACAGACCTTCCGGAAATTTCCCTTCTAATATATATTGAATTCCTTCTTGAGATGCACTTTGATAGAGCCGCAATCCCAGCAATTCGATCAATTCTCCGACCTGGCAATGGTCAGGCACTTCAATATCAAACCAATCTCGTTCATTACGTCCGCTGATCACGGTGAGTATCATCGTGAGCTCGCCCTCCTGAAATCATCGTAATCATAGTTTATTCCATTACGAAAGTCCAAACATATGTCCAAAGTCTTAATTCGGCAATTTTTATGGGATTTTCCGGAAAATTTCGTCGTTTCTATCCCTACTAGCTCTTGTTCATTAAGGAAGAAACTTTCCCTCCATTTATCCTTTTCAAAAAGTTACATTATTGTAACTATATCATTCCAGATCTGACCCTGTCAATTTGTGTCATATTTCCTATGTACTATCACTCCATATGAAAGATATGATACTTGAGTCTCAATTGCAAGATTCAAGAGCAAGCCATCTTCCATCGAATCGAGCTGAATCCCGGTGCCTGCCTGCGTTCACAAATCTGTCAATCTTGCAAAATAGCTGCTGATTAATATTCTGAATTTAAGGTTATTTTAAGATTGGCCCTTTATAATGCAAATATCATGAAATAACTTTCGTGAGGTGATTATAATGAGAACGTTGATCATGTTTCAAAACAAGCCGGTCCCTGTCTATTTTACGACAGATAGCAAGCAACCGGTACAAAAGGTGTTAAAATTGTTGAGCAGCGCACTTGATCATAAAATTCACAATGGTAAAAAAGCGCTGAAAAAATGCCTCAACTCCCTGATCAGCATTGAAATCGAGGGCTCCGAGGCTATTCTCCACAGCAAAAGTGAAAATGATTCCCTTGCGCTATCCCTCTTCTAAAGAGGGATAGCCCTTTTTTTGGGCTCATACCCGAACCCGTGCTTCGCTTCAAGCAAAGTACCGCTACGGGAAATGAGCGGACCATTGATATAATCGTACCACTGTCATTTAACCTTTCCGGCTCCTCTCCTCCGCCTCCCATACTTTGGCAATCCGAATCTGCAGCAATTTGACGAGATTACTCCTTGTCGTTAACTCCCGGCATGTTTCCAGTTTCCTGACGATAAACCGATCGATCGACATGCTGCCCATCCTTTCATTGGGAATTGGAAAATGAACCCTGTTCACGAATGTTCTGTAAATTCTATTAACCTCGTATTGACGCGTTCAAACGCCGAAATGATGCGGCACGTCTCCATTCTGAATCGTTTTTATAACTAGTACATTGCATTATTCAGTACTGAATGATATATTTATTGTCAGCTACTGATTATTAATTACTACCAATGAGTTGAAAAGGGGCCATGACCCATGGATGTCAATATTCAATTTAAAAAAGGCGTTCTGGAGCTGTGCGTTCTCGTATTGATTCACCGCAAGGATCAATATGGTTACGAATTGGCCCAGTCCGTGTCCAGGCATATCGAGGTGGCCGAAGGCGCCCTGTACCCCCTTCTGCGCAGGCTGGTCAAGGAGGGCTACTGCACAACCTATTTACGCGAGTCCACGGAGGGGCCGCCACGCAAGTATTATCGGCTAACCGAAAGCGGGATCATTTACATGCAGGAGATGGTGAAGGAATGGTCGGCATTCGTACGCAATGTCACCAATTTGATAGAGGAAGGAAATTAATATGACAAAAAAACAGTTTATCTCCATTTTGGAATCAAGGCTTGCCATTCTACCCGCGGATGAACGGCGAGAGTTCATTCAGGATATGGAAGCCCATTTTGCCTTCGGGCTTCAGAACGGCCGTACGGAGAAGGAGATTGCCGAGGAGCTTGGGGACCCATTCGTAATCGCGCGCGAGGCGCTTGGAGATCTACACCCGCTTCAGGCACCGCCTGCCAACGAACGGAACACCGTGGCTAAAGCATTCATTGCAACCGGCCTGGCCTTGTTCGGGCTGATAGCCTATCCGCTCCTGGCCGCTCTGTGGATCACCGGCGGAGGCGTCGCTTTAAGCGCAGCCGCCGCTGTCATAAGCCCTGCCCTGGTCGTCGTGGATTATATACTTCAAGACAGCTTCTATCCCGCCAAGCTGTTTCTGAGCATCGCGCTCGTCGGATTCGGCCTATTTCTGTGGCAGGCATCGCGGCTCATCTTTTCCGCGCTGACCAAGCTTACCCGCGGCTATTCAAACTGGAATACGCGCGTGATGAAAGGGAGAACACACCAATGAACAAAAAGATGAAGATCCTGGCAGTCCTACTTATCGCTGTCGGTTTCGCGGGCATGGCAGTTAACAAGTTCAAGTTCGGCCCGGAATATATGAACTATACCCGCGAGTGGGAACTGAAGGAAGATCAGTTAGTATCACTCGATATTAAAAGCGGCATCAACATGAACATTTCCGTCCGTGCCGGTGAAAGCAGCAGCGGCTATATCCGGTTCGAAGGACTCATTCCTCCCGAGCTGGTTGAGGCGCTCGAAGGGTTGGAGCTTTCAGGCTCCGTATTGGAAATGGACATTATGTCTCCGATGAGACCACAAATTATGGCTGCCGATATCCGTACGCCCAAGGGCACAATTGACGTCGTGCTCCCGGACCAGAGCCGTCTTGAGGAATTTACGATCTCCTCTCATGCCAATAATATCAAATTAAATAACGCCGCATCCAAGCTCATTGACATCTCTGTCGGATCCGGCAATATTACACTGACCAACATAACAGCAGATCAGCTCCACATGGATCTATCCTCCGGCAACATTGTAGCTTCCGACATCGAGGCTCCCATCGATCTGCTGAGCCGCTCCGGAAATGTGAAGCTTGATCAAGTCAGCGGTCCGGTAAACATTGAATCGTATTCCGGCTCCATCAATCTGGTCATGCGCGACAACTTCCCCGTCAACATTCAGGGAAGATCAGGCAATATTTCGGTACAACCGGCTTCCACCTTCCGAGGGTTCTATGATCTAAAAACTGACTCCGGCAACGTAAAGGCACCTGATTCACCGAAGGAAACGACCGATACGATTACAGTGGAAACCTACTCCGGCAATATTACGATTGTACAATGATGCGGTTGACAAACGGGAGAAAGGATATATACTATACTTTGTAAAGTTAATCACAATACTTCTTAAGGAGAGTTACCTATTTATGTCTAACGTACTATTCATCAAAGCCAACAACCGCAGCATTGATCAATCGGTCAGTGTGAAAATGTATCATGAGTTTGTAGAAACTTACAAGCAGAACCATCCGCAAGACAGCATTACGGAGCTGGACCTGTTCGCGGAGAATCTTCCTTACTATGACAACAATGCAATTGTCGGCCTTTATAAAGCGGCTAACGGCATTGCGTTGACTGCGGAAGAGCAAGCGGCTGCAGACACTGTAAATAAATATCTGGACCAATTCCTGGCTGCCGATAAAGTCGTATTTGCTTTCCCGCTGTGGAACATGACTGTTCCTGCCGTCCTTCATACCTATGTGGATTACCTGAACCAAGCAGGCAGAACGTTCAAGTATACAGCTGAGGGCCCTGTCGGTCTCGTAACGGACAAAAAGGTCGTTCTCCTGAACGCCCGCGGCGGCGTATATTCCGAAGGCCCAATGGCTGCAGCGGAAATGGCTGTTAACTTCATCACCAACTCCCTTCGTTTCTGGGGCGTGCAAGACATCGAGACCATCGTCATCGAAGGTCACAACCAGCTTCCTGCTGAAGCAGAGAACATTGTCCAATCCGGTCTTGAGCTTGTAAGAAAAACAGCTGCAGGCTTCTAATATAAGCTCCCGGCTTGTGAATAAGCACAGACTCCGATGTAAACCCAAACCGCCTGACGGTCTTGACCGCAGGCGGTTTTCTCATTCGCTTAATGCACTTCTTCCCATTTCGTCCACATCTCGCGCGGGTTCCGCACATAAATGCCGTTCTCCCTGTACATATACTCATGCATAATAAATTCACGGCGGATCGTAGCATAATCCTCATGGAATTGCTTAATAAATTCATTGATTTCCTTCTCGCTGTATGGTTGCCCCGGAGACAACTGTTCCACCATAAATTCAAGCACCACCAGCTTCTTCTTATATTGGGCCGGAATCGAGCGAAGCCTGCCATCCTTGCCAAAGAAATTTTTCAGCACCGACGCCTTAAACGTCTCATTCGTGGCCACTGACATAGACGACTCACCTCCTTTGTTAAAAATAAACGACAGCGACGCATCAAACACTTCCTTTATATACTCGGGCTGGAGCGAAAAATAAACATGGTTCTTGTCCCTCCGCTCCCGGACAAGCCCCGCCTCCCTCAACTTGGAAGCGTGGAAGGTCACTGTCGGCTGCGACAGATGCAGGCGCTGCGCCAGCATCTGTCCGTTCATCTCCCCTCCGCTGAGCATCATCAATATCCGCATCCGGTTCGGATCTCCAAGCACTTTATGTACATTTACGATTTTATCCAGCTGCATCTCCTTGCTCCTTCTGCCCAGAATGACCAGAATGATATGGAAAGGATAACGGCACAATAAGGCAGGATGGAGAGGACACTCCGATCGCTCTGCCCCGGATTTCTTCATTCACCGTCTCTGGCGGTTGATATCCGGGGACAAGAGGCGTGCGCTCTGCTTCTCCCGTCTCCGCATCTCCTTCGTTTCTCACCTGTTATTAGGCCTATCATTTAATACCAATCTAATTATATAATCATCTAATTAGATATTAATCTAATTATTGAACCAAAGTCAACACCCCCTCCTACAAGACCTATGAAAAATCCGGCCTCATTCTGGATTTATGCCGTCAATTGCTGTAGGATGAATATGCTGATTGATCTCGCCTAAGCTATTTACATAAGGAGGTTCACCCATGTTAGATGTACTCATCATCGGCGCAGGACCGTGCGGGCTTGCGGCGGCCATCGAATGCGGCCGGCGCGGTCTTGACGTGGAGCTGATCGACAAGCATAATGTCGTTCATTCCATCTACCTGTATCCTACACATATGCAATTTTTCAGTACGGCAGAAATGCTCGAGATCGGAGATATTCCTTTTGCCATATCCAATGACAAACCGTATCGGCATGAAGCACTGGCCTATTACCGCCGGGTCGCGGCTCATTATAATCTCAGAATCTCGGCTTATGAAGAGGCGCTAGCGGTTGAGAAGCAGCCGGACGGCAGCTTCCAAGTGAAGACACGCAAACGCAGCGGGGAGGAATCCGTCCGCCAAGCGAAGCATGTCGTCATTGCCACCGGCTATTTTGATCATCCGAATTATATTGGCATTCCGGGCGAGGATTTGGACAAGGTTACGCATTATTTCCGCGAAGCGCATCCGTATGCAGGAATGAGAACAGCCATTGTCGGCGGCAGCAACTCCGCGGTAGACGCTGCCATGGAGCTGATTCGTGTCGGGGCAGACATTACGATGGTGTACCGCGGCAGCGCCGTATCAGACAACATCAAGCCGTGGGTGCGCCCGCTGTTTGAAAGCATGGTGCAAAAAGGGCGCATCCAGCTTCATTTGGAATCCCGGGTAACCCAGATCGAGCAGAACACCATTACGATCACCTCTGCCAGCGGAGAAACGAAGAAGATCGACAATGACTTCGTGCTGGCATTAACCGGCTTCCGCCCGGACCGGCAGCTGCTGACAGCCTCCGGGGTTGAACTGGACGACAGTATGGACAAGCCTCGCTTGAACCCTGAGACGATGGAAACCAATGTGGACGGACTGTACGTGGCCGGCGTGATCGCATCCGGCCGCAACGCCAACGAAGTGTTCATCGAGACCGGCCGCTTCCACGGCCGACTTATCGCCGAGGATATTATCGCCTCCAGGCGCTGATCGGAACTGCGGTCATTTCAATTCTCTCAGGCATGGATGAGCTTGAGGTAGAGACCACCTCATTCGAAAGGAGGATGATACAAATGGATGTTATCGCATTGGTCCTGCTCGGACTGGCCGCACTTGGCATCATCAGCAGCAACTCTCCGGTTGCCATCGCCATGATTGTGCTGCTGCTCGTCCGGGTAACCGGTCTTCACCAAGCCTTTCCCTGGCTGGAGCGGCATGGACTGAATATCGGAATCATCATCCTGACGATTGGGGTGATGGCTCCGCTGGCGAGCGGCAAGATGAGCCTGGCCACCATCGGGGAATCATTTCTGAACTGGAAGTCGCTGCTTGCGATTGCCGTCGGCATGCTCGTTGCCTATCTTGGCGGGCGCGGCGCCTCCCTCATGGGCAGCAACCCGACCGTCGTCGCCGGCCTTCTGGTCGGCACGGTGCTTGGCGTCGCCCTGCTGCGCGGCGTACCGGTCGGCCCGCTCATTGCGGCAGGGCTGCTGTCGCTGCTGATTGGCAAGTCGTAATCCGGCCACTTGCGCTTCCTGCGCACCCTATGGTCGGGTTATTGCAGCGAATAGAGCTGCAAAATTGCCCCGCACCGGTATAGAAAAGGCGGTTCCCGTGACACTGGGAACCGCCTTTTTTATATATCATGATGCTGTATTCGCCTGCCTACGCCTCCAAATGCTGCACATTGTACAGTCTCGCGTAGCTGCCTTCCCGGTCCATCAGTTGCTGATGTGTGCCCTGCTCGGTGATCTGGCCATTCTCCAGCACCACGATCTGGTCGGCATGGGTAATGGTGGACAGACGATGGGCTACGATCAGCGTGGTCCGGTTGCTGGACAGCGACTGCAGCGCCTGCTGAATCAAATGTTCAGATTCCAGATCAAGCGCAGATGTCGCTTCATCCAGCACCAGAATATCCGGATCCTTCAGGAACACCCGGGCAATCGCCAGCCGCTGCTTCTGCCCGCCGGACAGCTTGACCCCCCGCTCGCCCACCTCGGTGTCGTAGCCTTGCGGCAGCTGCATAATAAAGTCATGCGCATTCGCTGCTTTCGCAGCCGCGATGATCTCCTCCTCCGGGGCCTCCGGATTGCCGAACATAATATTTTCGCGTACGGAACCGCTGAACAGAAAATTGTCCTGCAGCACCATCCCGACCGAGCCGCGCAAACTTTCCAGCGTCAGCTCCTTGACGTCTTGCCCGTTAATTCTGACCGCCCCTTGCTGCACATCGTAGAACCTCGGGATCAGTCCGATCAAGGAGGACTTACCGCCGCCGCTCATGCCGACAAAGGCCACGGTCTGCCCCTGCTCAATGGTCAGGTTAATATCCTTCAGCACCCATCCATTCTCATCGTTATACCGGAACCATACCCGGTCGAACTGGATTTGTCCCGCCTTATCCAGGTTTCTCGCATTCGGTGCATCCGCAATATCATAGGGCTCGTCCAGCAGCTCCTGCACCCGCTCCAGCGACGCTGACGCCTGGGTCAGCACCGTGGACGAATTGATCAGCCGCCGCAGCGGAGCATACATCCGCTCCAGGTACCCGAAGAAGGCGACAAACGTCCCGAGCGTCAGGTCCCCCTGAATGACCCGGTAGCCCCCATAGCCAATGACCAGAATCGGGGCGATATCTGTCAATGTGTTAATGACGGAGAACGTAAGGGCATTCCATTTCGTCTGCGCCATCGCCTTGTTCAGGAAATTGCCGTTAATGCCTTCGAATTTGTTGCGATCATAACGCTCTAGTGTGAAGCTGCGAATCACGGAAATGCCTTGAATCCGCTCATGCAGATAAGCCTGGATGCCCGCCAGCGCCTGGGAGCGATCCTTCGTCAGCTTTTTGAGCCGCTTATACAGCAGATTGACAGCCAACGCATATAAAGGCAGCACCGCTATGGACACGAGCGTAAGCATCGGGTTCATGAAGAACATAATTATTAAAACAAACAGCAAAGTAAACATATCCAGCCAAATATTCATCATGCCGACTTCAACCAGATTTTTGGATTGCTCGACATCATTGATGAATCGGGATATCCCCTCGCCGACCTTGGTGTTCTGATAATACCGGAGCGACAGGCGCTGAAGATGGGCGTACAGCCGATTGCGCATATCGAACAGAATGCGGCTTGTTATAAACTGGGCAAAATACTGCCGTAAATATTCAACAGGACCGCGGACAATCACAAACAGCACCAGCGTCCCGGCGAGCACCATCATCAGATCATAAATCTTCTGCTGATTGGTCAGTTCCGGATTGATCAGGAGCGAATCCACCACATATTTCATAATCATCGGCAGCAATAGAGGAATCGAGAACTTGATCATGCCAATGATCAGCGTGAGGATAATCCACTTCATGTAAGGTTTGACGAATGGGTAGTACAATTTCCAGGACTTCAACGGTGAATAACAGCTCCTTTCTTAGTTGCAGCAAGCCCGCTGTTTCGAGAGCAAGTTGACATTTACGCGCTTCAATGATTTATTAGTTCTAAACTGATTTTTTCAGGATTGTTGCCGAATCCCTATTCAGGATTACGCAAAATTCGATCACGTATTAACGCCCCTGCAGGGAGGATCTTATTCATGACCAGAGTTTTTGTAACGGAAGCCGTTATGCTTGCCATCTATGGGCAACTCGTGGTTCCGCCCAAGCCCGTAGAATTTATTATTCCTTATACCACGATTATGGAGCTTTATGAATTGCAGCCGAGCCCCGAGCCGCTTATGACCAACACTGCCGATGATCAGCATGTCAGGGATAAAATCGGTGAGTTGATTCAATATTTTGAGGAGCCGCTGAACAAGAAGAAAATCGATCGCGCGCTTCAAGTGCCGTGGGCGAAGAGCCCCAGCATTCCGATAGGTGACAGAACGATCGTCACCGTTATCAATGCGATGGATACCGCCACGTACGGAGATATTTTTGATCCCGTGGAGACCGAACTGCTGCTTACAGCCGGACGGACGGAAGCGCCGATCATCACCGACCAGTACGAGCTGATCGAACGCATTATCGAGAACGCACTCCCGGTTCAGGTATACGACATTGATGATTTTGATTTTGCATTGGAGCTGCCATTTCCGGAGCAGGCGGAATAGCCTGTTCCTATTTACTTACCCATCCGCGTATGTATCAGAAAAAAAATTCCCCTTGCGGGGAATCGCATACGATCGGCCACAGGCCTGCTGCTATCGACTCATGACTGCCCTATGTGATCCAACAGGCGAACGGCAAGAGGATCGAGCTTCGGCAGCTCGTCAAAGCCGAAATACTTTAAGGATACTTCGCTATCTTTGCCCTGCGGCATATTGATGGCACTGCGTACTCCGTCGGCCCCGTACAACCCGATCACATAATACTCCTCATCCCCGCCGGGATGCTTTTTGACATATCGTGGTCCCGAGAAGAGATCAAGCAGGCGCAAACGATCGGCCACCAGGCCGCTCTCTTCCCACAGCTCTCTTGCAGCTGTATCCTCCAGCGCTTCCCCCGGCTTCAAATTGCCTGATGGAAGCCCCCATTCGCCGCTGCGCGGCCTCTTCAGAAGCAGCACCTCTCCGTTATCATTCAGCACCAGCACCGCCGCCTTGACCTGAATGCTCGATCTTCTGCCAATATAAGGCCTGATATCGCGTTGAAATACGCTCATCCAAGGAGCCTCCTTTCCCTAAGGCAGCGCTGCAGACTTACAACCGAGGTTAATTAACTGCGCCCTCTTTTTCATAAATATACGAAATATCATCCTGTGATTCCACATATTTCACGCTTAGCTTATAGCCTTCCAGATACCATAAATCGTGTTCTTCCATAAAAAAAAGCAGATCCTCGGCCTGTTCCGTCAATCCCGGCGACACCGGTTCTTCCACGGAAATACCGAGAGAAAATCCGGGATGCAGTCCTCCGCCAGAGCTGTATCTCGGGAAAAAGCGAATGGCCTTACCTCTCTCCAGCTCAAGCTCCTTCTTGTACCAGCGGGCAGCCTCATTGGTGACTTCGATTTGCATGCTCTATACACTCCCCTTTTCATGAGGTTCTCTAACGTATGTTTACCCTGAACTTGAAAACCATGTCTAAAACTTGTCATATGCAGGGTGTATTAGTATCATAACGCAAACCGGCTCAGGGATACAAACTTTTTCAGCCGTAATCCCCCCGCCTGTTTCGCAAAAATAATGAAGATTTTCTGAAATTTTGTTTGACACATTCCGCTACCCGATGATAGAATTCAATCCATACGAGCGCGATTTCAATTTATTGTAAAATGAAAGGAAGGGTGAGACTCATGTTCAATCAAGTACATTTTATGCTCCATGATATGGATGGACAATGCTTGCAATTGAATATTGATCGACTCCCTGCCGGTGCACATCTTACCGAGGATTGATGGATTCCGCTCATTGCTGGGTAACTCCATTGTGGTCCTTGACCCTTATGCACGCACAGTCGTATCCCCGTGCGTAAGATACGTTGAATGATAAGGAAGCATATCGTCCGTCTTTCGCGGATGATGTGCTTTTTTTAGTTTAACCCGGAGCTTAGACTGCACCTCCCACACGAAAGGAAGGGTTTCTAGTGTTTGCTGTACTTAAAAATTTAGGGTGGTTCTTTAAACAAGAGAAAAAACGTTACCTTGTCGGCCTGTTCCTGCTCATTATTTGCGGTGTGATCGAACTGCTCCCGCCGCTTCTGCTTGGCAACGCGATTGACGACATCGTCACCAGCACGATCACATGGGCTTCGCTGACACGCTACCTGCTGCTCATACTGGGCATCGTGGCTGTCGTCTACGCGGCCACCTATGTCTGGATGCACCGCCTGTTCGGCGGGGCCAACCTGGTGGAGCGGCTGCTGCGCACCCGGTACATGAATCATCTGCTCGGCATGCTGCCACCGTTCTTCGAGCGCAACCGGACGGGTGATCTGATGGCCAAAGCGACGAATGACCTGCGTTCTGTCGCGGCTACCGCCGGCTTTGGCATGCTCGTGCTGACAGACTCCTCCGTCTTTTTGTTCACCGTGCTGTTTGCGATGGGCTTTCTGGTCAGCTGGAAGCTGACGCTGGCAGCCATTCTGCCGATGCCCATCATCGCGATCGGGATGGTCATTTACGGGCGGGCCATTCACAAGCGCTATACGCTCGCCCAGGACGCTTTCGGTGTCATGAACGACCAGGTGCTTGAATCCGTGGCCGGCGTGCGCGTTGTCCGCGCATACGTCCAGGAGCGGGCGGACCAGAAGCGGTTCCAGGACATCACGGATGATGTATACCGCAAAAATCTGGCAGTAGCCAAAGTAGATGCCTTGTTCGAGCCAACGATCAATTTCTCCATCGGCCTCAGCTATGTGATCGGTCTGTCGTACGGGGTGTACCTCGTCTTCCAGAACGAGATTACGCTTGGCAATCTGGTTGCCTTCAACATGTACCTCGGGATGATGATCTGGCCAATGTTCGCCATCGGCGAACTGATTAACATTATGCAGCGCGGCGGCGCCTCCCTGGACCGCGTCAACGAGACGCTGAAAACACCGCCTGACGTCACAGACCCGGAACAGCCGGAAACTCCGGCAGTGCCGAACTCCATCGTATTCAGCAACGTCACGTTCCGATATCCGAGCTCTTCGGCAGATAACCTGAAGGACATCAGTTTCACGCTGAATAAAGGCCAGACACTCGGCGTCGTCGGACGCACAGGCAGCGGGAAGTCGACGCTGCTGAAGCAGCTGCTTCATGAATATCCGACCGGCTCGGGCGAAATTCGCTTTGACGGTGTGCCGATTGAACAGCTGACGCTTGATCATCTGTACAGCTGGATCGGCTATGTGCCGCAGGAGCAAATTCTGTTCTCGAAGACCGTTAGGGAAAACATCCAGTTCGGTAAAAAGGATGCCTCCGACGCGTTGATTATGGAAGCGATCGCCACTGCGGCATTTGACCAGGACTTGTCCACTCTGTCCGACGGGCTCGATACCCTTGTCGGCGAGAAGGGCGTAGCCCTCTCGGGCGGGCAGAAGCAGCGCGTCTCCCTCGCTCGCGCCTTCATCAGCGATCCGGAAATTCTGATTCTGGACGACGCCTTATCGGCGGTCGATGCCCGAACCGAGGCGCGCATTATTGACAACATCCGCACTAAACGTGCAGGCAAGACCACGCTGATCGCTACACACCGGCTGTCTGCCGTCCAGCATGCGGACTGGATTATCGTCCTTGAAGAAGGACGCATCGTCGAGCAGGGCAGACATGAGGAACTGCTGGCGATGAACGGCTGGTACCGTGAGCAATACGACCGCCAGCAGCTTGAGAACAAACTAACCTCTGAGGAGGTGTCCTAATTGACGCCCAATGAACCGACATTCAAACATCAATCCGGGATCGGAAAGCGGCTGTTCCGCTATGCGCTCACAGCCAAAGGAACGTTTATTGCCGCTCTGATCCTGCTGGCGATCGGGGTTGCTGCCGAGCTGGCCGGTCCGTTCATCGCCAAGACGATGATCGACGATCACATTCTGGGCATTGAGAAGCCTTATTATGAAACGACCCAGGCGGATGGCGCCGCAAGATATCAGGATCAATATTACAAGCGAGAAGACCGATTTGGCGAGAACGAAAGCCGGGGGCAGGAGGTGCGCATTCTCCAGGTCGGGCGAAGCTTCTACTTCATTCCCGAAGCGGTGGCGCGCAGCGATGGCGAGCGCTCCTTCCAGGACGGCATGCTGAGCCTGTCCTATAACGGGGAGCTGCATCAGTATCCGGCCGTCCAGCTGTCTCGCGAGGAGCTGTTTGAATTTTACAAGCCGGAGCTGCCAAGCATCTACAAGCTGGTAGGACTGTTCCTCGTCTGCCTGTTTATCTCGATGGTTACCGTATTCGGAAGAACCTACTGGCTGCAATCAGCGGCGAATCGGGTAATCCAGAAGCTCAGAACCGATGTATACGCGCATATTCAGCGCCTGCCGGTTCACTTTTTTGACAATTTGCCAGCAGGCAAGGTTGTATCCCGCGTTACTAACGATACCGAAGCGGTTAAAGATCTGTTCGTTGCGGTACTGTCCAATTTCAGCTCCGGTATTGTATACATTACCGGGATTTATATCGCGCTGTTCCTGCTGGATGTCAGATTGGGGCTTATCAGTCTGTTTGTCATCCCGATGCTGGTCATATGGACGATTCTGTACCGGAAATTCGCCACCCGATACAACACCGTCATCCGTTCGCGTTTAAGCGAGATTAATGCCATCATTAATGAATCGATCCAGGGCATGGAGATCATCCGCGTATTCCGCAGACAGAAGGCAACCCAGAAAGAATTCGAGGATCTGAACGCGGACTACCTTGCCCATCAGAACAAAATGCTGAACCTGAATTCCCTGACAACCCACAACCTGGTCAACATTCTTCGGAACGTCTCCCTGGTGGTTGTACTGTGGTATTTCGGGTCAGGATCGCTGAACGGGGCCGGGATTGTGTCCATCGGTGTGTTGTATGCATTCGTCGATTTGCTCGGCCGCATGTTCCAGCCGATTACCGGCATGGTCAATCAGCTTGCCGCACTGGATACGTCCATCGTCTCCGCAAAGCGGGTGTTTGAGCTGATGGATGAACCTGGCGAGCGGGTAAACGACGGTTCCATGCCGCGCTATAAAGGCGATGTGGAATTTAAGGATGTGTCGTTTGCCTATAAGAAAGATTATGTGCTGAAGAACATCGCCTTTGAAGCCAAGCAAGGCCAGACCGTCGCTCTTGTCGGTCACACCGGATCCGGCAAAAGCTCCATCATCAATTTATTGTTCCGCTTCTACGATCCGCAGCAAGGCACCATCACCATTGACGGTGTTCCCGTTACGGAAATACCGAAACAGCATCTGCGGAAGCATATGGGCATCGTGCTTCAGGACCCGTACCTGTTCACAGGCACCATCGCTTCGAACGTGAGCTTGGGCGATCCGGATATTCCCCGGGAGAGAATTGAGCAGGCGCTGCGGGATGTCGGTGCCGACCGGTTGCTCCTCCATCTTCCGCAGGGCTTCGATGAGCCTGTCATTGAGAAGGGCAGCACGCTGTCAGCCGGCGAGCGGCAGCTGATCTCCTTCGCCCGGGCGCTCGCCTTCAATCCGGCTATTCTCATTCTGGATGAAGCGACCGCCAATATCGACACGGAGACCGAGGCGCTGATCCAGGATGCGCTCGAGGTCGTAAAACGGGGCCGCACCACCTTCATTATCGCCCATCGCCTGTCTACCATTCGCAATGCGGATCAGATTCTGGTGCTGCATCGCGGAGAAATTGTAGAGCGCGGCACCCATGAGGAGTTGATGAAGATGGGCGGGCGGTACTACAAAATGGTTCAGCTTCAGCAGGGCGGCCCAGAGCCAGCCTCCACCGAGGCGCCCGAGGCTGTCGGCGCTTCAGCCGGCCAGCTTGCCGGAGGCCAGGCGTAAGCGCCGAAGCTGCGGTCTTCGTCAGCAGGCATAAGCTGAGGCCTGAAAGCCTGGACCATCGTTTGAAGCTCGAATACCGCGCTAGAGGCATGCGTCTTGAGGCCGAACCATCGTTTATAACCCAAGCGTCAAGCGAGATTCTGTAACATTTAGCACATGCAAAAAGGCTGCAGCGCCCTTGCGAACCGTAAAGTTCGCGGGCGATGCAGCCTTTTCTTACTGGCAGGATCGCTACAGCCGTCTCTTAAGCGGCTGAAGAAATCTGAATCCGATTATGGCAGCAGTTCCAGCTTGTCTGCAAGCTTGGTTGTAATGTTGGTGTACTTAGCCGGCACCAGCACTTCATCAGAACCTGCTGTAATGACCTGAGGGTACATTTTGTCAGGATCAGGCTCGACCACCGTGTAGTATACGACAGCCTCGTCTTCACCTACATAATCCACGGACGTAATCTTAATTGCATATCCCGGATTTGGCAGATCCTCTTTAGTCACGATAACCTTGTTCTCGTTCGCATCCACTTTGACAACTTCGGTCGTAACCGCTGGGTCGTCCTGCTCCGGCTTGTCAGGAATCGCGTTCTCCTGATGCATCTCTAAGAACTGAACCGCACGGTAAGCGAGCTCAGCCGCTTCCAGCCGTGTCAGCGTGTCTGTCGGACGGAAGTTCCCTTGCTCATCCAGCTCGGCAATTTTCGTTAACAGCAGAAACTGAACCGCACCAAGGCTGTCCTGCTTCATCAAATCCGCATCCGCCACGTTAATGTACATCTTGATGACCGGATACGGGCCGGTTACTTCAACCGCTTCATACAGCAATTGCGCGAACGCCTCGCGCGTGATCGCTTCGTTCCATTTCATGTTCTCGGATACGGACAGTCCATGCTCAGCAGCAATTTGAACGGCATCCGCATACCAGGCGTTCTCAGGCACATTCACACGAGCGTCGCCCGTACCAGCTATAGACTCCAGCTGAGCGGCATTCACAATCATTTGCACAGCCTGTGCTGTCGTGATTGTCTTGGACGGTGCGAATTTGTCGGCGCTTACGCCTTGAATAATTCCTTTCGCTTGAAGCTCCTTCACCATTTGCAGTGGCTGCTCCCCTTGGATATCCGTAAAAGCGGAAGCGGCACCCGCACCAAGAAGCGACGAAGTCACAAGAATGGAAGTTATCAGTTTTGTAGTTTTGTTCATTATTTCCACCTCCTATTCCTTCTGACGTGGAGGTATGGCAAAATGTTTCAGCAATGTCCTATTTTCTACTAAACGTTCTGTTCATTGTGCAAGCCGAGCTTCACATACATCTCACGAGAGTAGCCCTGCAGCTTCTGCTCCAGCGCTTGCGCCTGGTCCTTGAAGGCGGACAGCTCCCGGATCATTCTCGTTCGACCGGCAGGCGTGAAGGTTTCATGGATCCGTTCCTTAAAATAATCATGAACGATATAATTCCGCTGTTTCCACACTTCCTTCAGCTGCTGCGTCTCTTCCTCGGAGAACGGAAAGTAATGCTGGATCTCATGCACCAGCTGGCCTAAAGAACTGCTGAGCTTGCGCTGATACAACTGTGTAAAATCCTCCTCCGAAGGCACGCTCCCCTGGGAGAGCTTGATTAACATCAGCAGATTCGCAAGCTGCTGTTCCAGCGCTTGGGAGTAGTATACCGCCAACCCGAAATAGGCAAACAGTTCTCTGGAATGTTCGCTGTCCAGCAGTAAGGATTTTTTCATAACGTCCTCCTGTCTTGACTATTTACCATCTGCTATATCTATTATTCTTAATGGTATAGGAAGAAGGCCGGTTGTTCAACCGCCTTTTTGAGCCGGAACGGCCGCATCCCGGCGAAGGGCGCACCACACATATACGGCAAGAAGAACCAGGCTGTACAGCCAGGCATACAGGATCGCGAGGATCTGAACCGCCTGCCCGCGCACCGGCGCATTGACCATCATATCCATGACCAGCCACACCGGCGGCAATAGATAACGAACAAGGGATGCCGCTTCCGGCAGCTGGTTCCCGACACTCTGCCCGGCTAATGAAACAATCATCACCAGCAGCAGCAAACCTGCCGCTCTTCCCTGGTTCTCCATCCATCCCGATTGAAAATACATCGACAGCGATGCGCCCAGCATGGATAATACTGCATGTGCTGAATATCCGATCACCAGCTCGGACATCGTTATCGGCTTGTCAAACATATTGGCAGCGATCGGGTAGCCGACCGCGAACAGACTAAACATCATTACAATCAGGATAATGGCCAGATATTGACCTATGTAATAGCGCCCCGCGCTCCCGCTCTGAACAATGAGCAGCACAGCCTGTCTGCCCTGATCATGATTCAGGAAATTCATCCCGAGCCAGGCCGAGCCTATAAATAACAAAGCGGCCGTAACCGCATAGCTGTCCATAATCGGATTGGGCCGATAAGCATATATGAAGACCACCGAGATGAGCATAAAAGCCACCGGTGCAAAATAACGATAGGAACGCGTGTAATTCGCAATCATATAGCGGATCAGAGGCATCATCAAGCGAGCGCCCCCTTCCTTGCTGATTGGGCCGGCACTCCCGCGGCGCCTGAACGCTCATGCAGCCGCTGCACGCCGAGGATGGACCCGCCTGACTGCAAAATATGCAGCATTACGTCATCAGCAATACTGGCGCGAACAATGACCGCTCCAGTCTTGCCTTTCGTTTCCCAGCGGAGGAAGCCGCTGGCTTCCTCCAGCTCCGACAACAGATGTGCCGCCACATTCGCGAACTCCAGCCTCATCTCATCTTCTTCCCGGCTGATGCGAATCTCCGGCGGTCCTTCATGCACGATCCGTCCCCTGCTCAGCCGGGTCACCCGGTCAGCGACCGAAGAAATGAGCAGCGGCTCATGCACAGACATGACGATGGCCGTGCCCAGCCGCTTCGTCTCATTCAAGATGCCGACCATTTCAGCCTGGCTTGCCTCATCGAGTCCAGACAGCGGCTCATCAAGAAGGAGAAGATCCGGCTGGCGAAGCAGCGCCTGCATCAGATTTACCTTTTGCAGCATCCCCTTCGAGCTTCGCATCATACTGGTGTCTGGAAGCTGGAACACCGCCATCATCGCATCGATGCGTCTTGCCGCCTCCGATTTGGCAAGCCCTTGGATCGCCGCCACATGACGCAAATATTCCGTCGGACGGAAGCGGGTCGCCGGAAATCGCTCAGGGACGTAGCCGATCCGCAGCGGGTCTATATGTGCAATCCGCGATCCGCCGGATGGCCGGATAAGGCCGGCAAGGATGTGGAGCAGCGTGCTTTTCCCGGCTCCGTTTCCCCCGACAATCGCAGCGCACTCCCCCTGCTTCAGGCTCCATGTTATATTCGTCAAGGCAGCATATTGGCCGAAGCGTTTATCCACCTTGATGAGTTCGAGTACCTTCTCCAAAGCGACTCACCTACAATCCCATTCATTGGATACATCATCGTTCCATAGTCGTAATTATAGAGGTTCTCCGTGACGTTATCAACGTGTGCCAGCCTCACCCTAGGAACGCCATAACTTAAAACATGCCGTCACTCAAAAAAAGCCCGGATCCATTACGAAGCCGGACTTCCTCATATAGCAAACACTCAGGCTTAAAGATGGCTCAGCATTTCCCGGCAAGCCTCGGCGCATTGTCTGCAGGCTTCTGCGCATTGCTTGCAGTGGTCGTGGTCATGCTTGCCGCATTCCTCGGCACATGCCGTCGTAATCTTGATGCATAGCTCGACTATTTCTTTGACAAAAGGGCTGTTGCGTGACATTGCCTGGGCAGCATAAGCGCAAATATCTGCGCACTCCCGGTCGATCGCAATGCAGTCCAGCAGCTTGGCCAGCTCATATTCCTTCAGACACGAAACGTAGCACACATTGCAAGCGTTCATACATCGAATACAAGCTTCAATACATTGTTCGTACTTAGGCTCAGTCAACATCGATCAGATCCTCCTTGCTGTCTTGAAAACGCTATGTCAATCTATTAAACACGAACCGGTCGGCTGAACCAACCTGACGAGCAATACGGGGAAACGGGGCCTTAAGTGCACAGATTAGAGAACAGAGCAGATTAGATTAGATGTTTAACCGTGCTCCTCATTTTCAAGCGCTTGAAGCTGCTGCTCGAGCCCCAATTTATGGAAGTGCTCTCCGATAAACACAACCACATCGGGCAGTTCCCCCTGCGGCGTAATTTTCGTAAAGTCTGTTTCCCGATAAGCATACTGGAACAGAAAGCGGCTGTTCGTATCGCTGAACGTCAATATTCCTTTGGCCCGATACACATCCCGCGGCAGCTCGGATATGAATCGCTCAAACGCCTCGCTGTTGACCGGTCGGGAGAAATAATAGGTGTAGGACATGACATGATCGTGAGAGTCGTGATGGTGATGCTGGTGATCATGAGAGTCATGGTCATGATGGTGATGCTCATGGTCCTGTTGGTGATCATTATGAGGGTCATGACCGCCCTGGCCGTGATGATCAGCGTCTGAATTCCATTGGCTGCCGGCCGCAGTTGCGGTTCGGCTTCGTGCTGCGGAATGGGACGCAGCCGCGGGAGAGCCAGCTGACAGTACGGAAGATTGCGCAACGCCGCTGCCGCTGCCCTGGCCTGTAGCGTCCACCACATCGGCTGTCCGGCCAACGAGCAGCGCTTCAACATCCACCTCGCAATGCGATGCCGGCACAATCGGCGCATACGGATTCCAGCGCGTGAGCAGCTGACGGATCTCCGCCTGCTCATGGTCCTGAATGCGGTCGATTTTATTCAAAATGAGCAAGGTCGCTGCCCGAATCTGCTCCTGCATGAGACGGTAGGTTTTGCCCTTCTGCTCTCGGTGCAGCTCCAGCAGATGACCTGCATCCACCACGGTGATCAGCTGTTTCAGATCCACCTTCATATACAATGAAGCCTCGGCAATCGCATCCAGAATCTCCACCGGATTCGCGACCCCCGTAGCTTCAATGGCAATGACATCCGGCTGTTCCCGCTGGATCAGCAGCGCCAGCTCCGAAGACAGGTCAGAGCGGATGGAGCAGCAGATGCAGCCGCTGAGCATTTCGGCTGTGGGAACATCTTGCCCGGCGATATAACCGTCAATGTTCACCTCGCCGATCTCGTTCATCACGATGGCAGGCTTCAGTCCCTGCTGCTTCCAGTGACTGATGAAGCGGGTGAGCAGCGTTGTTTTTCCACTCCCAAGAAAACCTGATAAAATATAGATGGGCGTTACACGATGATCCATAAAGTACTCCTTTAACTACCGTTAGTGTATTATGCTAGCGAGTGTACTACAAATGAACGCAGGACTGCAACAGATGCCGCAATAACGAGACAGGAGATGTGATTTGATGATGAATTCAGTGGAAGAACATAGACAAGAAGCGCCTCAGACCGTAAACTGCATGATTGTGACCGTATCTGACACAAGAACAGAAGAGAATGACCGCAGCGGCCATCTGATGCGCGAGATGCTTGAAGAAGCGGGATATCGTGTAGTCAAAAAAATGATAGTGAAGGATGACTACGACACGATTCGGGAATTGATCCATGAAGCCGCCGGTGATCCCGAGGTCGAGGCCGTGCTGCTGACGGGTGGAACCGGGATATCCAGACGGGATACGACGTACGAGGCGGTTGCTTCCTTGCTCGATAAGGAGCTGCCCGGTTTCGGCGAAATTTTTCGCTACCTCAGCTTTGCAGAAGATATCGGGCCAGCCGCTATCTTAAGCCGGGCGATCGGCGGAACCGTCGGCAATACCGCCGTATTCTCGATGCCGGGCTCGACCGGCGCCGTCAAGCTGGCGCTCAGCCGCATCCTCGTGCCGGAGCTCCGTCACGTGAAGCGGGAGCTGGACAAGCAGGGCTAGGAAATCGTGGCGTCACGCAGCAGCTGCGTTTCCGAAAAACCCGCTTAGCTGAGACAATAATAAAACAGCGGCGCTAACGCGCCGCTGTTTTGGTTCATTATGGGCTTGACCGCCGTGGTGACTCTGCCAGTATCGTTTCGGCGATGCTTTTTACCTGCTCGGTATACTGATCCGTTTTATCTCCGGTCGAGGTGTATACGATCGCAGCATCCCGGTCGCTGATGACCAGATTGTGCATTCCGGCGTTTTGATGATCTCCTTCGCCGCCGTACAGCTCCTCGATTCCACGTTCACGAGACGCTTCATCCTGGTACACATGCACGGTGATCAACTGGCTGGAATCGTTATTGATGCGGTATTGGTACGTCATATTTCCCACTTCATCTTCCACATAGTTCTCGTTGGTCAAGCGCATGTTCTGTTCACGGAAGGCCATCTGCAAGTCTTCCAGAAAACGGCCATTGAGGCCGCGTCCGGTCATTTGGGACTCGCGGGTCCCCTCTTCATACGCCTGCATATTGTATTTTCGCGCCTCTTCTTTGGCTACCTGCTTAGTACAGCCGATCATTGCGGAAGCCATGACCACGCTGATCAGAACGATCAGCATACGCCGATAGATCATCATAAGTCCCCCTTCCTGTACACGTGCTCCTTGTCTTAGGATGGCTGCGGAGGAAGAACATTATGCGAATGCCTTCTATTTTTCGACAACAATGACACTGCGGCCGATGGCCTTGCCTTGAAGAATATTATGCAGCAGCTCGGGCAGCTGATCAAGGTTGTACTCGGCGATCCCGTGAGCAAGCACCTGCTCCGGCTTCCATTCATTGGCGAGCCGTGACCAGATCGCTGTGCGCCGCTCCATCGGGCAATATACCGAATCGATGCCAAACAGCGATGCTCCCCTCAGGATGAACGGATAGACCGAGGACTCGAACGAGCGCCCTCCCGTCATCCCCGACACGGCGACAGCGCCGCCGTATTTCACATGTTTAAGGATTTCCCCGAGCTGAGCGCCTCCTACCGGGTCTACGGCCGCAGCCCATCTCTGATCGGACAGCGCGCCTTTCCCGCTTCCGGCCGCCTCGTCTCTGCTCACCACTTCGCTGGCCCCGACGGATCGCAGCCAATCTGCCACGTCCGGCTTGCCAGTCGCAGCTGTGACATGATAGCCGAGGCGACTTAATATGGAGACGGCAAAAGAGCCCACACCACCGGTAGCGCCCGTGACCAGCACCGGGCCCTGATCCGGACGGAGACCGCTGCGAAGCAGCGCGTCCACGGATAGCGCCGCTGTGAAGCCGGCTGTTCCGATCGCCATCGCTTCCCGGACGAGCAAGCCGCTCGGCAGCGGCACCAACCAGTCGCCCCGGACTCTGGCATATTCGCTGTATCCGCCATCATGGGATACCCCGACCTCATATCCGGTGCACAATACCTTATCTCCCGGCTGAAAGTCGGGATGGGATGAAGTCATCACCGTCCCGGCCAGATCAATCCCCGGAATAAACGGGTATTTGCGAACGATTTTTCCTTCCCGTATACTGGCAAGACCATCTTTATAATTGACGCCGCTATAGGAGACCTTGACTGTCACATCCCCTTCCGGCAGCTGATCCAGCGTCCATGGCTCGATCCCGCCCCGGACACCGCCGTCCTTCTCCTCTCGCAGCACAAATGCCTGAAATGGTGTATCCGCGCGCATGACAACCACCCTTTCCCTTATTGTTTAACCTGCATCTCGGACATTTAAGCAGACGGGGGCTGCTGCCCTGCTGTCTGTCGAAGCCGCTGCAGGGGGCGCACAATTTGGCGCTTCCTGCGCTTTCCCGAGAAATAATTTCCTATTGGTTATTTCCGTATCTGCTGCCTACTACAGTACCATCTGTTCAGCTTGGATGTCAGTGACCGATGATACGCCTTGCCTAGCCCAGCATTGCCCAGCCCTGCCCTTCATTCGTCTGCAAGATGCCGGTCAATCACTCCAGGAGACCCGCTGCTTGTGCCAAACCGCCTGTCGGTTGATGTAAACCAAACGCCCCGGCGCAGCATGAGAACATCTGCACAGGAGCGTTAGGTATCGCTGCCTTAGATATGATGATGTTTAATCTTCACTATGTTCCATCAGTTCAGCCATCATTCGCTGCTTGACCTCCCATACCTCTTCGCTCAAGTTCACCCGGTAAATCTCCGGGTTCAGCTTGCGCAAATATTCCGGCCAGAATTGATCCAGCTGGGTGTCATGGTAGGCCCGAATCTCCTCCAGCTGCGGAAGCTCATACACAAGCTCTCCCTGAATAAAGATCGGCGTCAGCATCGGAACAGCTTCAAAGTTCTTCACATTCTTGCGCATGTATGGATGCAGCGGGTTAAACAGCTTGAGCTTGCCGTTCTCCGGCGGCATCTCTTCATGCGGGAAGCAGATATAATCGGCGATGGCTTTCCCGCTGCCATTGGAGATGATGCGATACACCTCTTTTTTTCCCGGTGTCGATACTTTCTCCGGATTGGCCGATATTTTGATGGTCGGTACCATCTTGCCGTCCACCTCGCGCTCCACCAGCTTGTAAACCCCGCCCAGCGCCGGCTGGTCCGCTGCCGTAATCAGCTGGGTGCCCACGCCCCAGGTGTCGATCTTGGCGCCCTGCGCCTTCAGATCAAGAATCGTTCCCTCATCAAGATCGTTGGAGGCGACAATGCGGACATAATCAAGACCGGCGTCATCAAGCATTCTGCGCGCCTGAATCGAGAGATAAGCCAGATCGCCGCTGTCAAGACGGATCGCATTCATCCGCTTGCCCTGCGCCTCCAGCTTTTTCGCGGTGTTGATAGCATTCGGTATTCCGCTCTTCAGCGTATCAAACGTATCCACCAGCAGCGTGACCTGATCCGGCATCACCTGGGCAAAGATATCAAATGCTTCCTGCTCGCTTCGGAACGTCTGCACCCAGGAATGGGCGTGTGTCCCTTTCGTCGGAATCCCGAACTTCTCTCCGGCCAGCATGTTGGATGTCGCGTGAAAACCGGCGATGTAAGCGGCTCTGGCTCCCCATACGGCCGCGTCTGCCTCCTGGGCACGGCGGGTCCCGAACTCCAGCAGCGTGTCATCCCCGGCCACCTGACGAATTCTGGACGCCTTCGTTGCGATCAGCGTCTGGAAGTTCATAAAGTTCAGAATGGCGGTTTCGACCAGCTGCGTTTCGAAGATCGTTCCTTCCACCCGAATGAGCGGCTCGTTCGGAAATACAAGCGCGCCCTCCTTCATGGCGTGGATGCTGCCCTTGAAGCGAAAGCGTCGCAGCTCCTCCAGAAATTCCGGCTTGTACTGCTCCTCCTGCTTCGCTAAATAGGCGATATCATCATCCGAGAAGGAGAGGGACTGAATGTAATTCACGATTCTCTCCAGTCCGGCGAATACGGCATAGCCGTTGCCAAACGGAAGCTTTCGGAAATAGGCTTCAAACACCGCCTTCGTGTTATGAGAGCCGTTAATCCAATGAGCGTACATCATGTTAATCTGATATTTATCCGTATGCAGGGCCAATCCCGCTGTCATCATCACGATCATCCTCCAGTTGCCCGGTCCATATATGTCTCTCCGGGAGGTTCGTACAAGTTGAACATCAATGAACGGTTTAAAGTCAACCGGGTATAAGGGCTTCCGATCGCTCTGGCGTTCTCTTGTCTAGTTCTTCGTTCAACTTATACAGCTGTCAATTTAAACGCTGCGAACGACGCTGGCGCCAAGGCTGCCGCTGAAATGACCCAAGGCCCACTTGTGGCCCTCCGGGTTAAAGCTTGCGACCGCATCCTCATACACGGTAATATGATACCCTCGATTGTACGCATCCACCGCAGTGTGAAGCACACAAATGTCGGTGCAGACGCCGATCAGATGAACCTCGGTAATACCGCGCTCCCGCAGCTTCTGATCCAGATCGGTTCCGCAAAAAGCACTGTAGCGTGTTTTGTCCATCCAATAGATCTGCTCTTTGCGCGCCTCGTACACATCCTTCAAAGCGCCGTACAGGTCGCGGCCACTGGTTCCCCGGATATTATGCGGAGGAAACAGTTTCGTCTCCGGATGATAGGAATCATCGCGCTCATGAAGATCCACCGCCATCACCACATAATCCCCTTGATCACAGAACGATTCTGTCAGCCTGGCGATCGTAGGCTCAATCTCGATTGCCGGCTTGCCGACCGGAAGATTCCCGTCCACGAAATCATTCGTGAAATCAATCACGATTAAAGCTTTCATCCATCAACACTCCTTTGTCATCGATTGGAATGCAACTTGTTCCTTACACTTAACGACATGCTGACTTGGAGTCCGGCTGCAGCTGAAACTTTACGTATAAATGGACAGCAGCGGCGAATGGTCCGTGAACCGGTACAGCTGCGCCGGCCGCTGGGAATACTGATTCGAGCTGAGCGGATTGCCTTCCTCGTCCCGAACCTCCTCCAGAATTCCTTTTCTGCTGCGGGTGGAGGTGATCTTGCGGATAAAGTTCGGCTCATTAAATTCAGGCACAACCGTTTGAATGACCTGATACAGCTCGCTTAATGTAAAATGCTCCGGCAGAAATTGTCTGGCAATGGTCGTCTGCAGCATCTGCAGCTGAATTTTCCGATAAGCATCCATAATGATCTTGCGGTGGTCAAACGCCAGCTCCAGTTCTTCCAGCGCCTCTTCCATCGTGAACAGGCCGACTTCCTCAGCATCATCCGCCGCCTGTCGATGCTCCAGCATCCATTCCTCCACCAGGGCAAAAAAAGCATGGCTGATGATCCAGCCCCGAGGATCGCGCCCCGGCGCGCTGTATACCCCCAAATATTCGAGATGACCGCCATCCACGCCGGTCTCCTCCTTCAGCTCACGCTTGGCCGCATCGTAGATGGACTCACTCTCGCGGCAAAATCCGCCCGGCAGTGCCCACATGCCTGCAAATGGCCAGGAGCGGCGCCGAATGAGCATGACCTTCAGCTCCCGAATCGGCAGCGTCTTGGTCACCGTCTTCCGTTCCCGCTTCGTGAGCGTAAACATGACTATATCAGCAGGAACCCCGTCCGGTGTTCGATATTTCTTACCGCTGCTCTTCGGCTTCTGTTCATGATCCGTCATTTCCATCACCATAACTATTATTTTGATAATTTCATTATGACATATTTGTTTGCATTGTCAAGATATATTGACTATATTTTAACAGGATTATGCAGAAGTTCACCTTTAACTTGCCCTGCTGCTCTCTGTTTTACCGCATCATTTATGTAGGAAGGCATATAAAGCGAAAAAAGGCGCGGAACCAGTCCGCACCTTCTCCTTACCCGCAGCTGCTCGGCGGCATGTCTTTCCCGGTTTCCACATTGACCTTCTCCGAAACGGTGTCATGGATGACCGAAACGACAAGTTGTAGCAAATAGTTGATGTCGCTTTGGGTTTGCTGGAATTCCACCACAAGTGGAATGCTGTCGATCTCGTCCTGCAGCTCTTCGATTTCCCGTTCAATCTTCGCCACCATCTCCTGGTTCTTGAAGGTTTCGAAAGCGACGATTTCTTTCTGCTTTTTCTTAATCTGCTTAATCAAATCCTGCACGCGCTCATGATTGCGGATTTTTTCCTCCGCCTGCTTGAACATTTTGACTTCTTCACTGGATGAAATCAGCTCGGCCAGCTCTTCCGCCTTGGCCATAATATCGTCGCGAATAATCAATTCTCTTGTATTGTAGCTTGTCATTCCGTACGCGTTCACACGACCATGCTCTTGTGCCACATTCATCGCTCCAATTCTATCCTCAATTCGGTTATTGTTATTCCTGAATCCGTTGGATTGCTACGTTATACCGCATCCGGCGTACTGACCGGCTCCGGTACCATTTCCCCTTTAATATACCATGTTTTTGGATCGGTAATTTGTACATGGACAAAGCTTCCGATCAGATCCGCCGTCCCTTCAAAATGAACCAGCTTGTTCGTGCGGGTGCGGCCGGACAGCATCGATTCGTTGTTCTTGCTGACGCCTTCAACAAGCACTTCCACCGTCTGGCCCATCAGTCGGTCATTGCTCTTGCGGCTGAACTCGTTAATCGCTGCGTTAAGACGCTGCAGACGCTCGCTCTTGACCTCCATCGGAACATTGTCCTCCATCACGGCGGCCGGTGTCCCTTCACGAGGCGAATAGATGAACGTAAAGGCGGAGTCGTATCCGACCTCCCGCACCAGCGAGAGCGTCTCTTCAAACTGCTCATCCGTCTCTCCCGGGAAGCCAACGATGATGTCGGTGGTAAGCACCACGTCCGGAATTGCCGCCTTGATCTTGCGGACCAGCTCCAGATACGATTCGCGGGTGTACTTGCGGCTCATTTTCTTCAAGATTTGCGAGCTGCCGGACTGCACCGGCAGGTGAATATGCTCCACCAGATTGCCGCCTTTGGCAAGCACCTCAATCAGATGGTCATCAAAATCCCGCGGATGAGAGGTTGTAAACCGCACGCGCGGAATATCGATCTTATGAATCTCATCCATCAGATCGGCAAATGTATAGTTGATATCGGTAAAATCTTTTCCGTAAGCATTGACATTCTGACCCAGCAGCGTAATTTCCTTATAGCCCTGACGCGCCAGTTCACGCACTTCGGCGATAACATCCTCCGGTCGGCGGCTCCGCTCCTTGCCCCGCGTATAAGGGACGATGCAGTACGTGCAGAACTTGTCGCAGCCATACATGATGTTCACCCAGCCGCGAAGCCCTTCCCGCTTCTTCGGCAGGTTCTCCACGATGTCGCCTTCCTTGGACCATACCTCAACCACCATCTCCTTGCTGAACAGCGCCTCCTGGATGAGATGAGGCAGACGGTGAATGTTGTGTGTGCCAAAGATCAGATCAACGAAGCCGTGCTTTTGCAGAATACGTTTCACCACCGCTTCCTCCTGCGACATGCAGCCGCAGACGCCCAGCAGCAGATCCGGCTTCTCGGTCTTCAGATGCTTGAGATGCCCCAGCTCGCCAAACACTTTGTCCTCGGCATTCTCTCGAATGGCACAGGTGTTCAGCAGAATGATGTCCGCCTCTTTGCGGTCCTCCGTAGGCTGATAGCCCATCTGCTCGAGCAGACCCTTGATCGTCTCGGAGTCATGCTCATTCATCTGGCACCCGTACGTATACACCAGATAGTGCTTGCCCGAGCCGATGCCCTTCAGCTCACTAGGAACCGCGGTATCGTACAGCACCTCGACGCTCTGTTTGCCACGCTGCTTCTCTTGTCTATGGTTAGGCTCCGATAGAATATTGATTTCCCTGCCGTTAATGCGGATTCGCTTTCCGTTCTCGTCCTCGGAGAGAATCTTCGCACTGGAAAAATCAAAATACTTGGAGTAGTCCTTCGTTTCTTTGGACATGCAACAGGTCACTCCTTATGCTCCGTTAAATCTCTTGTAATCCGATTGTACAATTTTGTTATGAAAAACGGCCAGATAGGCACTGTTTTTAATTATATCATGATCTTGAGGGCTAAGCTACCATACCGGGGCGATGATTTGCCCGGCATACAGCAAAAAGAGCCGTCGGATCAAATGGCATAATCCCGGCTCTTCAAGCGAGGCGGCCCTGGACGACATATACAGCCGTTTTCGTCAGCTCCAAGGTGCACCTTATTCGATTCTCAGTATGTGTTAGTCCACGATTTCCGCAGTGTCCCCGGTTCTTGCGCCGGCTGCATTCGCTTCGTCGGTATCGATATGCATATCGAGGGCGAAGCTGTCGGATACACGAGCAATGACGTTCTCGAACACAACGCCGCGCTCACCGCCCAAACGGACTTTCAGCAGATCTTTATCTTTAATGCCCCATTTCTCGGCATCGGATGTATGGAAATGAATATGACGGGCAGCGATGATGACCCCTTGGTCAATCGTAACTTCGCCAGCCGGCCCTTTAATCGTAATACCTGGCGTTCCCTCAATGTTGCCGGATTCGCGTACAGGTGCCTTCACACCAAGCGCGAAGGAATCCGTAAGGGAGATCTCCAGCTGGGTTGCAGGACGTGCAGGTCCCAAAATTCTCACTTTATCAAATTGCCCCTTCGTGCCGATTACCGCCACCGTTTCGTTAGCAGCGAATTGTCCAGGCTGGGACAATGGCTTGAATTCCGTCAATTGATATCCTGGTCCGAACAATGTCTCAATATGTTCTTGTGTCAAATGGATATGGCGGGCAGATACACCCACCGGTACAGTTTTGCTCACCTGACTCACTCCTTGTTTTTCTCTATATGCTGTACATGCCACCACCTATTATACTCTCTATTACCCAAAAATAAAAAGGCAGACCGATGACATCGTTCTGCCTTTTGCCCGATTTCGTGACTATTTATTGAAAATGAAGCGGCTAACACCGAATTCCGGTGCTCGCTGCGCGCGTCATGATTTTTCACTATTCATCGCCGGCAGGTTCGCTTCCAGAAACCGAAGGGCATTGCCGGACATCCAGCCCTCGACTTGGGACGCCGAATAATGCTTCAGCAGCAGCTCTGCCAGATCCGGATAAGCGCCGGGATGCTCCAGCCCCCTGACCCACTCGTCAATCCCGTCAAAATCGGAGCCGAACATCAGGTGCGCTTCGCCGCCCAGCTCGCAAATCTTCTCAATATGAGGCAGCACATCCTCCATCTTTACCAGGCCTGTACCGTTCTTGATGAACCAGGGGACAAACGTAACGCCAACAAGCCCGTTTAGCGCGATCACCGCCCGAATCTGATCATCGGCCAGGTTCCGGGGATGGGGACATACCGAATCGGCATTGGAATGGGAAGCGATGATGGGCGCATGCGTCAGCTCGGTCAACTCCCAGAACGATGCCCGTGACAGATGGGATACATCCAGCAGCATGCCGATTTCGTTGCACCGCTTCACCAGTTCACGACCGCGCCTGGTAAGCCCGCCATTTCGCTTCTCCATCGCCCCGTCCGCCGCCCAGTTAGCATAATTCCAGGTGACGCCGAGAAAGCGAACGCCAAGCTTGTATAATACGTCGACATAAAACAACTGCCCTTCCAGTCCATCGGCCCCCTCCAGAGACAGCAGCCCCCATTGCTTCCCTCCCTGCCGGATGTTATACACCTGCTCTTTCCACTGCAGCCACTCCAGATGTCCGGCACGATAGATCCGATCGCGGAATACCTCAATCTGGGCAAGGATTCGCTCCATCGAAGGCTTTCCGTACTGCTCGGACAAGAACACGGCAAACACCTGAAGGTCGAGGGAGCCTTCCTCCATTCGCTTTAACGTGACGTCCATATCCGGAGCATCAACAAACGAAGCCTGCGGATTTTGCCACATTTTGCTGAGTGCATCACAATGAAAATCGACCACCCGCATCCCAAAGGTCCCCCTTCATCAAGGAATATATCGATTCACAGCAAAAAGCCTGTTTACATCCAGGTGCAGCCCCCGCAGGTAAACAGGCCAAACGTCACTTCCAACATTATCTAGGTTCTACGATCAATTTAATCGCCGTCCGGTCCTCGCCATCAATCACAATATCCGTAAAAGCAGGAATACAGATCAAGTCCACCCCGCTCGGTGCTACAAATCCCCGGGCAATTGCTACCGCTTTAATAGCCTGGTTCAGTGCTCCCGCCCCAATCGCTTGCAGCTCCGCTCCGCCGCGTTCACGTAGAACCCCAGCCAGCGCTCCTGCCACTGAATTCGGATTGGATTTGGCTGAAACTTTTAATACTTCCATGGTAAGTACCTCCCCTGGGAATGTTGAGTGATCGTTTGCTTCTGCTTAGTAGATGTTATTCGTGAGAGGAGAAAAAATTCCTTCTTTTTGTTGGTGTCCTACATTATTAACCGTTTATAGCGCCCTTCAATCCATCCTCCATTCGTCCTCGTAAAGGCGAATTTTTTCAATTTTGCGAGCTTTGCCTGTCGCTTCATCAATATCTGCATAGACGGCATGAAAATGCCATTTCCCCTCATCCACCTGGAACCGGGCCGGAAGCTGGGTTTTGAACTTGTACAGCACCGCTTCGCGCTGCATGCCAAGCACACCTTCCTTCGAGCCTACCATGCCCGTGTCGGTCAGATAGGCCGTTCCGCCCGGGAGAATCGTGTCGTCATTGCTCTGAACATGGGTATGCGTGCCGACCACCATCGACACCCGTCCGTCGAGATGCCAGCCCATGGCGATTTTCTCCGATGTCGCCTCAGCATGGAAATCAACCAGAATGGACTTCGTTTCCGCTCGCAGCTCATCCACGATGTCATCTGCCGCACGGAATGGACAATCGATCGCCGGCAGAAACGTTCTTCCTTGCAGATTCACAATCGCCAGCTGCTTGCCGTTGCCCTTAACGATTGTATATCCTCTTCCCGGTGTTCCCGGCGGGAAATTGGCCGGCCGAACCATTCTCGGCTCATCGTCGATGAATTCGAATATGTCCCGGTTGTCCCATGTATGGTTGCCCATCGTAATTCCGTGAACGCCCAGATTAAAAAACTCATTGGCAATGGCAGACGTAATGCCCCGTCCAGATGCCGCATTCTCCCCGTTGGCAATGATGATATGCGGATTATATTTGCTTTTCAGTTCCGGCAGACAGGCCTTCAATGCCTTGCGCCCCGTGCTGCCGACGATATCTCCGATGAATAAAACGTTGATGTCAATCACGCTCCTTAGAATACGCTGTGTGTTCCTTCTGCGTCTTAATGAAAAAAGTGGCCGGGTTGCGGCCACTTTCGGACTTTAAGCTTATTTCGCATAATCGACTGCCCGGGTTTCCCGAATGACAGTGACTTTGATATGACCTGGGTAGTCAAGCTCATTCTCAATGGTCTTCGTAATATCACGAGCCAATCGGAAAGCTTCCGCATCATCGATTTTATCAGGCTGTACCATTACGCGAACCTCACGTCCGGCTTGAATGGCATAGGATTTCTCCACGCCTTCGAACGATTCCGAGATCGCCTCCAGTTTCTCCAGACGTTTGATATACGTCTCAAGCGTCTCTCTTCTGGCACCCGGTCTTGCTGCCGACAGTGCATCAGCCGCTCCAACGAGCATGGCAATAACCGAAGTTGCTTCACAATCACCGTGGTGAGAAGCAATACTGTTGATAACCACCGGATGTTCCTTGTACTTCTTCGCCAGCTCCACGCCGATTTCAACGTGCGAACCTTCCACTTCATGATCCAGCGCTTTACCGATGTCATGCAACAGCCCGGCACGTTTCGCCAATACAATGTCTTCCCCGAGCTCTCCTGCCATCAGACCGGCAAGATAAGCGACTTCCATCGAGTGCTTCAGCACATTTTGACCATAGCTTGTACGGAATTTCAAACGGCCCAGGATCTTGATAAGATCCGGATGCAGTCCGTGCACGCCAACCTCGAAGGTGGCCTGTTCTCCATACTCGCGAATGCGTTCGTCCACTTCCTTGCGGGATTTCTCCACCATTTCTTCAATACGCGCCGGGTGAATCCGACCATCAGCCACCAATTTCTCCAAGGCTGTACGGGCAATTTCGCGGCGGATTGGATCGAAACCGGACAGAATCACCGCTTCCGGTGTATCATCGATGATAAGATCAATCCCGGTCAAGGTTTCCAGAGCACGGATATTGCGGCCTTCACGACCGATAATGCGCCCTTTCATTTCTTCATTCGGCAGTGTAACTACCGACACCGTAGTCTCTGCTACGTGATCGGCAGCGCAACGCTGAATGGCAAGCGTAATGATCTCGCGCGATTTCTTGTCGGCTTCTTCCTTCGCTTGCTGCTCGATCTCTTTGATCATCTGAGCCGTCTCGTGGCGAACTTCCTGCTCAACATTGCTTAAAATAATGCTGCGTGCATCTTCCATGGTGAGGTTGGAAATACGCTCCAGCTCGGTCACCTGTTTTTTGTAGATCAAATCAATCTGCTGCTGGGTTTCTTCAATTCGTTTCTCTTTGTTCGCCACTTGTTCTTCTTTACGTTCCAAAGATTCTATTTTTTTATCCAGCGATTCTTCCTTTTGCAACAATCTGCGTTCCTGCCGTTGAATTTCATTCCGGCGCTCGCGAGTGTCTTTTTCAGCCTCGGCCCGAATTCTAAAGACTTCGTCTTTCGCTTCGAGGACCGTTTCTTTCTTCAGCGCTTCAGCTTCCTTCTTTGCATTCTCAACGATCTGCAAAGCGGCTTCCTCCGCACTGGAAATTTTAGCTTCTGCAAGGGATTTGCGAATAAAATAACCGAACCCAAAGAATATAGCGGCTACAACGAGAACGACTATGATCCAGATCCATGTCTCAATCATCTGATCACCTCCTCGTTGGTTCCTCCAAGGCATTCCTTGGGAATGTGCAATTGTCAGGTTACTCATTCATTCATACATAAAATTCCGGCAGATGAAACTGCCTCCCCACACGTGTTTGTCCACACGTAAAGCCCGCCTCTACAGCGGCTCACATTTCGTTATGATGAATTGGCGAATCAAGAATCTTTCACAAAACAGTCGCTTTTTTGGAAGGAAAAAGGCTACTATTTCATGTTACAGATTCATGTTTATTTTAGTATTGATGAAAAGATATTGTCAAGGGAAAGCGCTGGGGGAAACAGCAGCCATCCACCAACGCTTCCAATTCTGGCAGCGGAAGACGAGTTCAATTACACGAAATCGTCTTCCAAGGCATCCTCATCCACTTCCTCAAACTCTTCGTCAATCAGCCGTTTCAGCACCTGGCGCACCTGTTCTCCGCCGAATCCTCTGCGCATGAGGAACGCCCCTGTCTTGCGCTTTCTGTCGAGCGACTCCCCCTTCGTCTGCTGCCACTTCTTGCGGCCTATGACCAGCGCGCTCTCCAGCTCTTCCTCCGGGCTGACCTCGCCGAGCGCCTCCGCAATCATGCCGGACTCAATCCCTTTCTGTCTCAGCTCCTGCTTCACCCACAGCCGGCCTTTCTTGTGGCTGGTCATGCGCTGCTGAGCCCACATCCTGGCGTATAGGCCATCATCGACCAGCTTTTCCCGCTCCAATCGCTCCAGCGTGTGGTCGATGCTTCCCTGCTCCCAGCCTTTCTGCTGCAGCCGCTGCGCAATTTCCTTCGACGTTCTCGGCTTCCGCTCCAGATACCGCAGCGCCTCTACATAGGCGCGATGCCTTTCATCCGCGGCCACAATTTCCTCCAGCGCATCCTTCCGGAAGACAGCCCCCTTGATCATCCGGTATTTAATCATGACATCCTCATGAACGGATAACGTATAGGGGCCAAATGAGATGAGGTAGCGATAGCGCTGCTTCTTCATCAGCTCGACCGCAGTGATAACCAGATCTTCATCTTCCGGAAAAGCGGCCAGTCCCTCAGCCTCGGCCTCCGTCTGCTCCTGCTCTCTATAGCTGTCGTTCTTCATCAAGCTCTCCTTCCTCGTCCTGAATAAAGAAGACCGCCCGGTGCGTGCACACTGGGCGGTCCCGCTTATGTGGTGAAGACGTTAGACTTTAGGCATTGTCCACTTCAAATAACGCTTGCTCCTCTTGCTCCTCTTGCTTCTTCTCGCTCTCGGAAACCTCTGGAACAATGGTTGTCAGATTGCTTGCTTCCCGAATCTTCTGCTCAATCACTTCGGCAATTTGCGGGTTCTCTTTCAGGAACTGCTTCGCATTTTCGCGGCCTTGTCCCAGACGATCGCCTGCATAGGAGTACCAGGCACCGCTCTTATCCACGATATCCAACTCTGTGCCGATATCGATAAGGCTGCCTTCTCTGGAAATTCCTTCACCGTACATAATGTCCAGCTCAGCCTGCTTGAAAGGCGGAGCTACCTTATTCTTCACAACCTTGATGCGCGTGCGGTTACCCACAACGTCGTTGCCCATCTTAATGCTTTCCACACGGCGCACGTCGAGACGAACGGTGGAATAGAACTTCAACGCACGGCCGCCAGGAGTCGTTTCCGGGTTGCCGAACATCACGCCGACCTTCTCGCGAAGCTGGTTGATGAAGATCGCGATCGTTTTCGATTTGTTAATCGCACCGGACAATTTACGCAACGCTTGCGACATCAGACGCGCCTGCAAGCCGACATGAGAATCCCCCATGTCCCCTTCAATTTCCGCCTTCGGCACGAGAGCGGCAACCGAGTCGATCACGATGATATCCACCGCGCCGCTGCGCACGAGCGCCTCAGCGATTTCGAGCGCCTGCTCCCCTGTGTCAGGCTGGGACAGCAAGAGCTCGTCAATGTTGACGCCCAGCTTGCTGGCATACGACGGATCAAGGGCATGCTCGGCGTCAATAAACGCAGCTTGTCCACCGGTCTTCTGTACCTCGGCAATCGCATGCAGCGCTACCGTCGTTTTACCGGAAGATTCCGGTCCATATACTTCAATAATCCGGCCTCTAGGCAAACCGCCGGTTCCTAATGCTATATCCAATGCCAGCGAGCCGCTTGGCACAATCTCCACTTGCATGTGGGTGGATTCACCCAGCTTCATGATCGAACCTTTTCCGAACTGTTTCTCTATCTGACGAAGCGCCATCTCCAGCGCAGCACGACGATCTGACAATTCTTCCACAACCCTTCACTCTTGATATTATTATCATACCTTGTTTTGACACGTTTGCCAAGCTTTTTTTCGAACATACATTCGTCTTTTTTTCGCGCGATCGCCTCCTGATGCGCTGCTGCCGCTCTCGTCCGCAATGACAAAAAACCGCGGCAACATCGTTTGATATGCCACGGTTCTTCCGTACTTCTACTATACTTGGTTCCGCTTGGGAATTCAAGCAGCCTTGCCAGCGCGAAGCGCGAGGATTGCGAATCCGCAAGCCGCCGCGCCAGGCCCTGATCCATACATTTACATCCAACGCTTGAGGATATCTGCAAAAGCGGCAGCCGGATCAGCTCTCGCCGCGAGCAGCCATCAGTCGCCGCCACAGCCGGTAGAGCAGCGCTTTGGTCGCCCGGATTCGAATCGTCTCCCGGTTGCCCTGCAGATGAAGCTCATGCACCTCTGTCTCTTTGCCACGCTCGGCCAGCCCGATGTAGACGAGGCCCACCGGCTTGCGCTCGGCATAACCGGGACCGGCCACTCCGGTAACCGACAAGCCGAAATCGCTGTCCGTAATCATGCGCACATGCTCGGCCAGCACCTCGGCCACCTCCCGGCTGACCGCTCCGGGCGCTCCCTCGCCTTCCAGCAGCCCGTGCGGGACATGGACGAGCTTCTCTTTCATCTCGTTCGTATAACATACGACCCCGCCGCGAAACATCGTTGCACTGCCGGGTACGGAGGTGAGGCTTTCCATCACCAGCCCGCCCGTACAGCTCTCCGCCGCGCTCAGCGTCCAGCCCCGATCCGCCATCAGATCCACGATCACCTTCTCGATCGGCACATCTTCGCTCGCATACATAAACGCCGAGGCGCGCTCCCGAATCTTCGCTTCCAGCCCGTCAAGCTTGTCCATCGCCTCTGATTCGCTTGGCGCTTTGGTTGAGGTCCGTACCGTGACCTCGCCTTCCTTGGCGTATAATGCGATGGTCGGGTCCGTCTGGGCCGTGATCAGATCCTGAAGACGCTCGTCCAGGGAAGACTCGCCGATGCCGGCGAACTTCAGCATTTTCGAGTAGATCGGCTGCTCATGGGTAAGCACATGCTGCATCAGCCACGGCTTCGCCTGCTGTTCGAACATCGGCATCAGCTCTTTCGGCGGGCCCGGGAGCACTATATAATGCACATCGTCAGAGCTTACGGCGTTGCCAACGGCAAGTCCGGTCTCGTTGGGCAGCGGTGTGCCTCCTTCAATAGCGAGCGCCTGCCGCCGGTTGTTTTCCGTCATCGGAGTGCCCCGCTCCCTGAAGAAGCGCTCGATGGCGTCCATCGCCATCCGGTCGATGTGCAGTGTGCGTCCGAGGAATGCCGCCAGCGCATCCTTCGTCAGATCATCCTGGGTCGGGCCAAGCCCCCCGGACAGCAGAACGATATCCGCCCGGCTGCTCGACAGGCGCAGCGCATCCTGAATACGCTCCAGGTTATCCCCAACCACCGTCTGATAATATACGTCAATCCCCAGAGCGGCCAGCTCTCGGGAGAGATACTGCGCATTCGTATTCACAATTTGCCCCAGCAGGAGCTCTGTTCCCACCGCAATAATTTCCGCTTTCATAACGACCATCCTCCTGTGCAATCACCTATATGCATGTTATTCACCCCAAAGATGCCCGGATGAAAACCGGTTATCCTTCCCTCAATTCCCTTAGTCTGGGCCAATATGCAAAGCCAAATGCCAACCTGCAGCCATAGGAAAACCGGCAACCCTAACAGCCTTGGTGTCTCTTCTGCCATCTTCCTCGGGGGGAGCCTCTGCCTCTTCACCAACATGGCTCCCGGCACGTTGGTGCTAATACACCTCGACCATCGCACCTGGTTGGAAAAGGACCTCAGCTTCACTGGACAGTGAAATGAGGTCCTTTCCTTAGCAAGCCGGATGTGTCCCCGTCATCCTAGGCACGATATGAGCGCAGCCTTTCATTATGCTTCCTTGAGCAAATGCCGGTTTTTGACAAAGTATTCCACGCCTGAGTAGATCGTAATCAAGGCCGCGGCCCAGATCGCGATATCCCCGAACGGAATATGCAAAAAGACAAACGGAAAGTCATTGATCAGCAGCGCCACAATGGCTACAATCTGAATCGTCGTTTTAATTTTGCCCGACTGTCCGGCCGCCATGACGGCACCGTCGAGCAGTGCAATCTGGCGCAGTCCCGTCACCGCAAATTCGCGGCTGATAATAACGATCGCAATCCAGGCATCGCATTTGCCCATCGCGACAAGGGAGATCAGAACGGCCGCCACCAGCAACTTATCCGCAAGCGGATCCAGCAGTTTGCCGAGGTTCGTGACCATGTTGTTCTTGCGTGCCAAATAGCCGTCAATGCCATCCGTGCTGGCAGCCACAATGAAGATAAACGCTGCGATGAGCTGATTGAAGGGCAGCTCGTAGTTATACCACACCAGCGGAGCCGGGTAGAAGCCAAAGTCAACGAGCAAAAAAACCATCATCAGCGGAATGAGACATATTCTCGCAATCGTTATTCGGTTGGGTAAATTCATGAAGCAACCTCCCTCACCTGGGGTTGTCTCGAGAACTCAGCCAATCTGCCGACCACTCGGGCAAGCATAACCATCATGTTCATGTATCGAAGAGGCTGTAATAAGCGTTCGTCGCTTTCCGTCATATTCATCCCCCAATAAGCTATGTATAAGTAATTACTGATATATCGTTTTTTAGTATAATGCTTTGCCTGTTGCGATGTCAAAAAGCGCCGTTACCCTTGACACCGCGCCCGCAGGAGGGGGATTACCGGGCGCTGCTTATTTCAAATTGGTGAATTGCAGATCCAGCGGCAGATCCGCTTTGAGCAGCAACTGCATGACAGCCTGAAGATCATCCCGGCTTTTGCCTGTAACACGAATCTGATCGCCTTGAATCTGGCTTTTCACCTTCAGCTTCGAGTCGCGGATCAGAATGTTGATTTTCTTGGCATTCTCCTGATCAACGCCCTGCTTGAGCGACAGGCGCTGACGAACCGTCCCCATGGCCGCAGGCTCCACCTTGCCGTAATCTACATTTTTAAGCGATAGACCGCGCTTCACCATCTTCGTCTGCAAAATATCGATCACCGCATTCAGCTTATATTCATCGTCCGACGTAATGACCAGCACATCTTTCTCCAGGCTCAGGCTGCTCTTGCTGCCTTTAAAATCAAACCGGTTGCTGATCTCCCGTTCCGTCTGGGTAACCGCGTTGTTCAATTCCTGCATATCCATCTTGGATACAATATCAAATGAATGTTCCGAAGCCATACCATAACCCTTCCTTTCCTATCATTGTGTTCTTCTATTATAGGTAAAACCAAGGGTCAAGTCTAATTAACCTGTCACCTGACACATAATCTTCGCAAGCTTGACCACAGCCTAAAAAGACCCCGTTTCCAGCTGGCACGCCGAAAACGAGGTCCTGTCACAATTACGTCTGCTCCTTCGGCTCCTGCCGCAGTATTTTGCCGCGGAACATGCTCAGAATGCCAAGCACCACATGAGCCAGCCCGAAACCAAAAATACCATATCCCCATGCGTTCGGGATCAGATAATAGCCAAGAAGACTGACGATAATCCCTAAACTAACCACAATCCAGTTCACTGACATTTACATTCGCCCCACTTTACGGAAATGGATAACAGCACACACGATGCTATTTAATATTTCCCAAGCGGAAGCAAATTATTCGCCGTTCGTGTCCGTTTCTGTCGAAGCATCTGCCGCCTCCAGCACGATCCGTGAGGTCGTTTTTCCGTCCGTAACCTCATGCCCGCCTACCGTGATGGTGGTGGCTGCAGAATAACCCGATTTAATGTACATACCTTGGCCGTCCAGATCATAGCTTACCGAAGCGCCATTTTCGAGATTGTCAAAATAAAGCCGCTCCCCTTGGGAGTTGGTGCCGCGATATACTTCAACCCAGCTCTTGCCATCGCTCGAAGCGGAGATCTCGACCTTCACGCCGGCTCCCGCTACCTTGAAGAAGGTGCGGTTGCCCTCGGTCCGATCCTGCGTTACCGTAGCTTGACCGACAGGCTCCTCCGGCTCATCCACCGATTCAGTCTCGCCGCCAGCCGCATCCGTTCCCGGTTCTTCCCCGCCTGCGCCGCCGCCTTCCTGATCGCCAGGTGTTTCGCCATCCGGATTGTTCTCGCCTTGGTCTGCCGGTTCTTCCTGCGTCACCGGCGGATTCGTGGCCGGCGGCGGGTCCGTCTTCGGATTGTTCGCCCCTGATGCATACCAGTAAATAACCGCAATAATCAGAATCGGAAAGGTCCACATGAGGAGCGTCGGCAGCCAACTCATGCTCCGGGACGATTCGGATCTGCTGGCCCGCTTCTGAATGACCGGCTCCATCGTCGATTCCGGTTCATTCCGCGGCACATCCTGCTTGTGCCCCTCCAGCAGTTCATCCGGATTTATCCCAACCGCCTCGGCATAGGTTTTAATAAAGGCACGCACGTAAAAACTGCCGGGCAGCACTTTGTAATCTCCCGCCTCGATGGCTTCCAAATATCGCTTTCGTATCTTTGTTATTTCCTGCACGTCATCCAGGCTCATTCCCTTCTGCAGACGCGCCTCTCTTAGTTGCTGTCCCAGTTCGGACATGCCATCACCTCCTATGAAAAATCATGAATATCTCTTAATTACAAATCATCATTATAAGAACCGGTGAACGTATCATAAACGATTTCTTCATCCGGATTGTTTCGCAATTCAATTAAAATATCAAAGTCATCATAAGAATATTCAGACTCACGCACAAAAATATCAGGATGCTCAATAACTTTTGTGCTTTCCATCTGCATCAGATCCTGCAGCAATTGATAATGCTTTTCGTTCGAGCGGATCGTGCTGACAATGCCGTCCACGATAAAAATGTTGTTCGGGCTCATCTCCTCTTCGGACAGCTGGCTGCGAATCGTCTGGCGCAGCAGCGTCGAGGAAACAAACGTCCAGCGCTTCATCGCGCACACGCTGCCCGCAATGATCGACTCCGTTTTGCCGACACGCGGCATTCCGCGCAGTCCGATCACCTGATTGCCTTCCCTCTTGAACAATTCACCCAAAAAGTCAACAAGTAAACCGAGCTCATCACGCGTAAAACGGAACGTTTTACGATCATCCGAGTCCCGGTCGATATATCGTCCATGCCGCACAGCAAGAATGTCCACCAGTTTCGGCGGTCTCAAAGCCGTGACGGTTATATTCTCCACTTTATTTAACATTCTGCCCATGAGCACAATTTTTTCTTCATCATCGGTCTCAATCAGCATGCCTCTCGTTTGCCCTTCGACACCGTTAATGGTCAATATGTTGACCTCCAGCATCCCCAGCACCGAAGCGATGTCACCGAGCAGACCCGGGCGATTCTTATGTATTTTATATTCCATGTACCATTGGTTCGATTTCAACGACAGACACCTTCTTCGGACTTCTATTCCATCATCTTTCGACATAATCAGCTCCTAAACAACCGCTCAGAAAGTCGAAATATAAAATGGGTCACGTTAATGATATATAAAATAAAATTGAAAGGCAAGTACAAAGGGATAACATGAACTTAACGATCTTGTTACTTGACAAAAAACCCCCGAATCGGGGGCTTTTCAATGACTCGTTACGCGTTGTTTTTGGCGAGTTTCACCATCAGGCGGGCGATCACGTGACGCTCTTCATCGTTGCCGACATCCCACAGTTCCTTCAGCGCACGGTTGGAAGCGTTTTGCGGGTCGACCTTCTCGTCAAGGAAGTCGCCGATCTCATAAGCAAGCTGAGCGATCATATCCTCGCTCATCCCTGATTTTTCAGCCTGAACGACACGCTCGCCAAGAAACTTCTTCCAGGAATCAAAGTTCTTGATTACGGATGACATGGTTTAAATCCTCCTTTTGCATTGTGGCGATAAAGTCACAATACTAATATGTCCCCATGCCAGAGCCGTTATGAGTGGTGAAATGCACCACCCGCTCATTCCCTTCAGGTTACCCAGCCGCCGTTCGGGCTGATGATTTGTCCCGTAATATATCCGGATTCAGGCAGCGCCAGAAAATACACCAGCGACGAAATTTCATCCGGCTGTGCCAGTCTCCCTGCCGGAATCTCCTCCTGCAGCAGCCGGATATCCTCCGGCTCCAGATGGTCCAGCATCGATGTATCCACCGCGCCGGGCGCCACCGCGTTGACGGTCACGCCCGACGGAGCCAGCTCCTTGGCGAGCGCCTTCGTGAAGGCGTTCACCCCGCCCTTGCTCGTTGAATACAGCACTTCGCAGGAAGCGCCGGACATGCCCCATACGGACGAGACGTTGATAATTCGGCCAAAGCGCTGGGAAACCATTCGGCCCATAAAAGTCTGGGTACACATAAACAGCCCTTTCAGGTTGATGGACATCAGTGAATCCCATTCTTCCTCCGTCACGTCCGATAACAATCCGTAATGCGATACCCCGGCGTTATTCACCAGAATATCCGGCTCCATGCCGTGGGCCTCCAGCTTCTCCCTCATGCGCACAATCTGCTCCTTGTCACTCAGGTCCGCGGAGACCGTCATCACCTTCGCCCCATGTGCCATGCAGCGCCGAGCGACTTCGTTGGCCGCCTCATGGGAATTGCGGTAATGCAGGACAACATTCATGCGAACCGAGGCAAAGCGCTCGGCAATCGCTGCGCCGATCCCTCTGCTCGCTCCCGTCACCAGGACGGTCATTTCCCCGATCGGTTTCAGATCCTCTCCCATCATTTCACTCATGCGGGGCTCATTACGACAGAGACGGCCATCTGCTCCCAGTCCACATGTTCGGCCAGCCGCTGGTTGACATCCTCAAGCGTAATGGATTCATAGACCGGCAGCACCTTGAACAAGTCAGCGCCTCTGAATTGATAGCGGGTAAATTCATGGGCGATATTTTCCGGGGAATTGAGCATGCGCAAATATCCGCCCATCTTTTTCTTGCGGGCCCGCTCGAAGTCCGCCGCCTGGAAGCCGGCAGACTTCAGTCTGTCCACTTCCTCACGAATGCGCGAAAGCAGCAGATCCGGGTCCTTCGTATCTCCGCCTACCGCAGAAAAAGCATACTGCGGCGAGCTGTTATATTCATGGCCGAAGCTGTCGGAGATCAGATCCTCATCGTAGAGCTTCTGATACAGCTCGGTGCTGGAGCCAAACAGCAGATCAAGCATGAGCTTGGTCGTCAAATCCCGCTTCAGCTGCTCCTCGCCCGTCAACCCGACCTGCTTCTCCTTGAAGCCGAACAAGCATTTCGGCAAGGATACGGCAAGGCGGCTCTCCTTGCGTTTCTGGGCAACCTCCTGCGGCTCCGGTTCGAACAGCCGTTCAATGCTTCCCTGCTTCTCATAGGATTTACGCGCCTGGTTGCTGCGAACCCATTCCATCGTTTCCTCCGGATCCACCCCGCCGACAACAAACAGCAGCATGTTGCTCGGATGGTAGAAAGCGTTGTAGCAGGTGTACAGATCCTCCTTCGTGATCGTGCCGATCGACTCCACGGTGCCGGCGATATCGATGCGAACCGGATGTTCCTTATACAAGGCCTCTATCAGGCCGAAGTAGGCGCGCCAGTCCGGATTGTCCTGATACATGTTGATTTCCTGGCCGATGATGCCCTTTTCCTTCTCCACATTTTGATCGGTAAAATACGGGTTCTGGACAAAATCAATCAGCGTCTCCAGGTTGTCTTTAATGTTCTCCGTTGCGGAGAATAGATACACCGTCTGGTCAAAGCTCGTAAACGCATTGGCCGATGCGCCGCTCGAGGCAAACTTGGCAAAAATGTCGCCCTCCGGCTCCTCAAACATTTTATGCTCCAGAAAATGGGCAATGCCGTCAGGCACCCGCACCTCATTCTGGCCTTCTACGCGGAAGTGGTTGTCAACCGATCCGTACTTCGTGGCAAAGGTGGCATAGGTTTTCTGGAAGCCAGGCTTCGGCAGCACATATACATGCAGTCCGTTGTCCATCGCTTCATAATACAGCGTTTCCTGCAGATTGTCATAATGAATGCTTTGCACCGGCTATTCCTCCTTTTGGCCTTTCAAGAAGTAGATCGTATCCAGCGTAAACGCTTCGGCCGCCTTCTTCACATCATCCACGGATACCTCCGCGACCTGGGCCAGCATATCATCCGGCGAGCGCTCGCGTCCCGACAGCTGACGGTTGAAATCGTAAGCGATAATCTCAAATGCCGAATCCTGCATCTCCTTGATCACATTCCGGATCATCGCCTTCGTCTGCGACAGCTCCAGATCGGTGATCGCACCCGCTGCCATATCATCCAGCTGCTTGCGGATAATATCGACCGCCTGATCAAAATTTTGCACCTCGATCCCCGATTGGATCGTAGCAATCCCCTTGTGTCCGTCGTAACGGGAGGAAGCGTAATAAGCGAGGCTCGCCTTCTCGCGCACGTTCACGAACAGCTTGGAATGCGGATAACCGCCAAGGATGCCGTTATACATCAGGGCAGAAACGTAGTCATCATCGCCATACGTGATCGACCCGCGAAGACCCATGTTCAGCTTGCCCTGGTTAATGTCGAGCTGCTCGATCACGGTCTCGGCCTCGCCGGCTGCCTGCCGAATGACAGAAGGCGCGTACTCGACCTCAGCGGTCCGATTCAGCTTGAAATGCTGCTCAACAAGCGCCTTGACCTCCTCAAGCGATGTATCGCCCACTACGTACAGATCCAGAGAAGATTGCTGCAGCCAGGCCTGATACGCCTCATACAGTCCCTCCGGCGTAATTCCGTCCAGGTCTTTGCGCTCCCCGAGCGGGTGCAGGCGGTACGGCTCGTTTTTGCACATGACTTCAATACAGCGCTCTGCCGCATACCGGATTTTGTCATTGACGATGGATTCCAGCTTCTTGCGCACCGTATCCCGTTCCGTCATCACATAGGATTTCCGAAATGCGCCGTTCTCCAGCACCGGCTGCGTGAACGCTTCTCCCAGGAAGGAAAAGGACGAAGCCAATAAACTTTCCGGACTTTGTACAAAAGAATCATTGATCGTATCCATCCGGAAATGGACGATCTGGTAATCACCGCGTTTGTACACATCAAATCCGAAGCCCGCGCCATACAGCTGCTCCAGCCGTTCACGGAAAGCCCGCGTCTCCGGATAGGAGACGGTCCCTCTCCGCAATACAAACGGTGTGAGCGCCGTGGAGGTGACGGTATCTTCAGCCAGCGGCGTTCCGGCATACAATGAAATCGCAAATGTTTTAAAACGGCGCGTTGGCAGCACATGAATACGGATGCCTCCGGCGACGCCGTGTTCAAATTCCGCTTTTGTCAAGGTTCATAACTCCCTTAGCTCAAGGATTGGTTTTGCCATCAAATTCCCTCATTCGTTAACTTTCATTCTAACCTAAGCCAAAGTGAAGAAGCAACCGAAGACAAGCCTCGGTTGCTCCTGATACGGCTACATACAGAAGATGTGCTGGCCTATCGTTTTAACCTGAGGCCGTGACCAGATCCACTTGGACGTGGCTGTTCTTGGGTTGAAGTAATAGAGGCAGCCACCCGATGGGTCCCAGCCGTCGATCGCCTGCATAACCGCTTTGCGCGCCTGTTCGTTCGGCTCCAGCCAGATCTGTCCGTCCGCCACGGCCGTAAACGCTAGCGGCTGGAAGATCACGCCGTGAATCGTGTTCGGGAATTCCGGGGATCTAACCCGGTTCAGAATGACCGCAGCGACGGCAACCTGTCCTTCAAACGGCTCTCCGCGGGCTTCGCCGTATACGGCGTTAGCCATGATCTTCAGGTCATTCTCCGATAGCCCCATCGTATTGGCAGAGCCCAGATTGCTGTTGATGTTGTCAGCGGCCTGCTCGCCGCCTCCTCCGCCACCACCACCGCCGCCGCCTTCATGTTGCTTAGGCTCGGTCGGCTTCCAATCCTTCGTGGCATTGTACAGCCGCAGTTTCACCTTAGGACCGACAATCCCGTCAACTTTCATTCCGAACTCGGACTGAAACCATTTCACAGCTCCTTGTGTTTTGGAGCCGAACACGCTGTCGATCTTCCCATGATAGAAGCCCAAATATTTCAGACGCCCCTGCAGCTCGTAAACATCCTCACCGTAAGAACCGAATTGCAAAATGGCATCGCTGAAGCTCGGCAACGCTTCCTGGGCGGGATACTCGCTGTCTGCCATCTTGAACCTGCCCGGAATCACCAAAGTCGCCGACACTAAAATCGCGATGGCCATCAGAAGCCAAATTTTCGAGTTTTTCATGCTGCGCTCTACCTTTCTCTTGTGGTTTAACAGGATTGCTAAGGTTATTATGACAACACTGCCAGTTTCCTATGCACTCCATGCCTTCACCCCGTCGCATTCATGAATGCCAACAATTGACCTCCGATTTTATAGAATAAAAAAAGCCGCTCCACAAGGGAGCGGCAGCGCTTACAACAACCTTTCGCCCGCGGCCGAGAAAAAGTCCGTCCGCCTCTTCACAGGCTCCATGCAGCCATGACTGTCAGCCACATGGACCGCAACGTCGCATCCACCGTATAAACAGATACACCTATAACCAGGCCACTTCTATTCGAACTACCTGGCCTAGCTCTCGCTGCGTCCGATCTCGACACAGGCCATGACAAAGGCGCCGACACCGTGCAAATCATTCTCGCTGCGCGGCCGTTCTACATAGTGCTTATAATCTCCTACGCCTGTTCCTATACAAATCTCCGGCAGGACCAGGAGGCCTTTGTCATTGTTATAGACAGTCCGAAGCAGACCTTCAAAGCCTTGATTGGCCGCTTCCTTGAAGGAAGCATCGAGGCAGGACAGCCGCGCTCCCTTAGCCAGGGCATACACAAACAGGCTGGTGCAGGACGTTTCGAGCCAGTTGTCGGGCCGGTCGCCTTTGTCCAGCACCTGATACCACAGCCCGCTCTCAGGGTCCTGGTAACGCACCAGCGAACCGGCAAGATCGCGCAGCGCCTCCTCCAGCACACCGCGGCCTTCATGGCCAGCTGGAAGCATATCTAGAAACTCCACAAGCGACAGCGCATACCATCCAAGCGCCCTGCCCCAGAATTCCGGCGAGCGGCCGGTATCCGGATCGGCCCACGGCATCTTCTTGCTCTCATCCCAGGCATGATGGTACAGCCCCGTCTTCTCATCCCGGGTATGGGTCCGCATCAGCTTCTCCTGATACAGCACCTGCTCAAACAGCTCCGGTCGGTCATAACGCAGGCCATACTGCATCGTGTACACTCCGCCCATGTAGAGCCCATCCAGCCACATTTGGTACGGATATTTGTCCTTGTGCCAATAGCCTCCCTCGGTCGTCCGGTTCATCGTGGACAACAGATGCAGCAGCTTATCGGCAGCCTTTCGGTATCTGCTGTCCCCGAACGCCTCATCCAGCTCGAGCAGCAGGAGACCGGCCTGCACCGAGTCCAGCTCGCCCCGATCGAGCAGCAAATTGCCGTGCTCGTCCACGAGATGATTCACATAGCCTTTGATATAATCCAGATATTGGTTATCACCCGCAACCTTCCACAGCTGGAACATGCCGACGAGAAATACCCCCTGATGATAATGCCAGCGTCCAGCGGGCGGCAGCTCCTCCGGAGTGTACGTTTCCATAATGGCGCGGCAAGCTTCGGCGGCCGCCGTTAACGGCGATAATTGGACCTCTTTCTGCGCTTGATTGGACATCCCTTATCTCCCCTTTTCCATTGGTTCAGGATTTTCGCTTCTTCGCTTCTTCGTATGATGCAGGACCTTCATTGATGCATGGTGCCCGCTGCTGATGATTCAGTGATAGTACACATAACGAGGGTACACATAACCACAAACCAGTATTTACCTTCCTACATGAACGCTACAGAATGACACCATCCTTGAAGATCGATATTTCCCGGAACTCATGCTTCTCGTTATTCGTTCTGCGGCTTCCCGAGGCCAGGTCAATGATATAATCGAGCAGTTCCTCCTGCACCTGGTCCATCGAGCTCCCCTCCAGCAGCACGCCGGCATTAAAGTCGATCCAATGCGATTTCCGCGCGGCAAGCTGCGAATTGGTGGAGATTTTCACGGTCGGCACCGGACCGCCGAATGGGGTGCCTCTGCCTGTCGTAAACAGCACCAGATGCGCGCCAGCGGCAGACAGCGCGGTTACCGATACGAGGTCGTTCCCCGGCGCTTCGATCAGATTGAGACCGGTTTTCACGGATCTTTCCCCATATTTGAGCACGTCGGTGACGATGGCACGACCGCCTTTTTGTGTGCAGCCGAGCGATTTTTCCTCCAATGTTGTAATGCCGCCATCCTTGTTCCCCGGTGACGGATTCTCATACACTTCCTGCCCATGACGGATAAAATACTCCTTGAACCCGTTAATAAGCTGCGTAATATCCTCGAATACCTGACGGTCAGCCGCCCGCTCCATCAGAATTGTCTCCGCGCCGAACATTTCCGGCACCTCGGTTAACAGGGCGGTCCCGCCTTGCGCGGTGACGGCGTCAGCAATTCGCCCGGCAAGCGGGTTCGCTGTAATGCCTGACAGCCCATCCGAGCCGCCGCATTTAAGCCCGACCCTCAGCTTCGACAGCGGCACCTCAGTCCGTTTGAACTGCTCAGCATAGTCGACCAGTTCTTCAATAAGCTCCAGACCCGCTTCCAGCTCATCCTCGATCTCCTGCGTTCTGAGATACTTCACCCGTCCCGGAGGAACCGGGCCGATCAGCGCCTTCATCTCGTCAATCTGGTTGTTCTCACATCCGAGACCGATGATCAGCACGCCAGCCGCATTGCCATGCTTCGCCAAGGAAGCCAGCAGCTGCTGCGTATGCTGCAGATCATCCCCAAGCTGGGAGCAGCCATACGGATGCGGGAAGTGATACACCCCGTCAATGCCGCGGTCTTTAAACTGCTGATTGGCCATTCGCGCCAGCAGTTCACAGGTTTTGTTGATGCAGCCCACCGTATTTATAATCCAGATTTCGTTGCGGATGCCCGCCTCGCCATCTTCCCGAATATAGCCTTGAAAGGTCCGCCGCTCCCCAAGGGCCGGTTGCACGGTCTGCGAAGAGGAGGGACGGTATTCATAGTCCAGCTTGCCGGACAGGCCCGATTTCAAGTTGTGGGTATGAATCCAGCTGCCGGGTTCAATCGCCGCCGTTGCCACACCGATCGAATAGCCGAATTTGATGACATGGCTGCCCTTCTCGATCGGACGCAGCGCCAGCTTGTGCCCTTTCGGGATGTCTTCCCGCGCCTCAAAGGCATGCTCCTTGCCATCGATGACGCAGCGCGCATGCTCGCCCGCAGCCAGAGGCTTAAGCGCAATACCAACATCATCTTTCGGATGAAGCACGATCATATCGTTCATCGTTCCACCAGCTCCATTTCCTGAAGATAGCCGCACACCGCTTCATGCAGTCCGGTTATGGCGTTCAGATTCTCATCCCACAGCTTCTCCGACCCGAGCAGATCGCTGGCCAGGCCGGACAGCTCCAGCTCTCCGCTGCGATAACGAGCCCAGGCGCCCTCGAACAGGGCCAGTGCTTCCTCATCATCCTTCACAGGCACGCGCTGGCCGTCCAGCCGTTGACCGAGCCACTCACCATCCGTCCGGATGACGTCGTACAAGCGGATCAATGCGGCCAGCCCTTCCGCGATGGTCGGCGGGATCACGCCATGCAGCTGAACATAACCCTTCAGGCTGGGAAGCAGACGGACTTTGAACTTGGACATGCTGTTCATGGAAATGTCGGCCAGCTTATGGCGAATGAATGGATTCCGGAACCGTTCCCATACGGACTCGGCATAGCCGAGCGCTTCCTCTCTTGAAATCGGCACGGAAGGGACTAGCTCCTGCTCCATGGCGGCCTTCAGCTTCGGGCCCCATACCGGATGCTCCGTCACCTGCTTCACCTCGTCCACGCCGTGGATCCGTCCAATCGCGGCCATGAGTGTGTGGGTACCATTGAGCAGACGGACTTTACGCGTCTGAAACGGTGTCAGATCATCCACCCATTGCACATTCAGGCCAGCCTTATGAAAAGGCAGTCTTTCCCCCAGCGCCGGCTCCCCTTCAATCGCCCAGAAATGATAAGGCTCCGTCGCATTCAGCATCCGGTCCTCATATCCCCACCTGTCATAATAAGCCTCCGCCTGCTCCGGAAATCCGGTCACGATCCGATCCACCAAGCTGTTCAAGAACCGGTTGTGATTCCTCACCCAGCTCGAAAACGGCGCGGGCAGCTTCCAATCCTCGGCATGCTGAAGAACGATGCGCAGCAGCTCATCGCCATTGCGCTCCAGCAGCTCGCACGGCAGGATCAGCAAGCCCTTGGCGGGATCTCCCTTATAATGCTCATATCGCCGGTACAGCAGCAGCGCCAGCTTGCCCGGAAACGAAGCGATCGGTTCCTCCGGCTTCCAGGCAACCTGTTCATAGCGGATCCCCGCCTCCGTTGTATTGGATACAACGATCTCCAGGTCGGGACTTTCGGCAAGTCCGAGAAACTCCGCCCATGCTGAATAAGGATCGATCATCCGTGAGAAGACGGTGATTAGTCGCTCTTCCTCGATGCGCTTCCCGCCAAGCAGGCCTCGGGTCAGCAGCGTATAGATCCCGTCCTGGGATGCCAACTGTTCAAGCTTGGCCTTTCCGGAAGGCCTTGGCTGCGTAACGGCAATCCCTCCCCGAAACAGCCCTTTCCGATTGCACTCATCCACCATCCAGTCCACAAATCCCCGCAAAAAATTGCCTTCTCCGATCTGAAGCACCTTCACCGGGTATGTCTTCAGCTCATCATATTGGCGGGCAGCGTCCGTTCCTTCAAGCGCATGACGGCCAAGCTGACTTCTTCCTGCGTCTGTCTTCATCAGGACTCACCAGCCTCATCGGATGCTCCGAACCGGAAGTAGGCTTCTGCATTGTTGTAGCAGATCGCCTGGACCATCTCACCCAGCCACGCCGGATCATGCGGTGCCTCGCCGCGCTCCACCCAGTCGCCGAGCAGATTGCACACGATTCTGCGGAAATATTCATGGCGGGTGTAGGACAAGAAGCTGCGGGAATCGGTCAGCATGCCGACAAAACGGCTGAGCAGCCCCATATTCCCCAGCTTGCTCATCTGGTCGATCATGCCGTCCTTTGTGTCATTGAACCACCAGGCCGAACCGAACTGGATTTTGCCCGGGATGCCGTCACCCTGGAAGCTGCCAATGAGCGCGGCGAGAATGTCGTTGTCTCTTGGATTGAGAGAATACAGAATCGTCCGGGGCAGAGCCTGGTCCTGATCCAGACGGTCCAGCAGCCGAACAAGCGGCGTTGCGAGCGGCGCGTCACCGATGGAATCATATCCTGTATCCGGGCCGAGCGTCTGGAACATGCGGGTATTGTTATTCCGCTGTGCATTGATATGGTACTGCATCGCCCAGCCAAGCCGGGCATAGATTTTGCCTAGATGGAGCAGCGTGAATGTCTTGTACTTCACTTCTTCCTCCCGGCTAACCCCGGAACCTTGAAGCGCTTTCAGAAAAATAGCGCCCGCTTCTTCCTGCGTCGTCTCGGCATAAGGCACATAATCCAGCGCATGGTCGGATACCCGTCCGCCAACGGAGTGGAAAAATTGTGCCCGGCTCTCAAGGGCCTTCAGAAACGAATCATAGTCCGAAATCGTGATGCCGCTAGCTTCCGCCAATTTAGCCACCCAAGGCACAAACGTATCCCGGTTGATTTCGAGCCCCTTATCCGGACGGAATGACGGCAGCATCCGAAAGCCCGGCGCATCCTCCTTGGACAACTTGATATGGTACTCCAACGTGTCGGTTGGATCGTCTGTTGTACACACCACCTGCACATTGCTGGACTTGATCAGCCCTCGGGTCGTCATATCGGCTTCGGCCAATCGCGCGTTGGCCTGCTCCCAGATGTGCGGCGCTGTCTTTTCACTGATGATATCGTCAATGCCAAAAATGCGGCGAAGCTCCAGATGCGACCAATGGAACAGCGGATTGCCCAGCGTCATCGGTACCGTCTTGGCCCAGGCGAGAAAGCGGTCATAATCGCTTGCTCCACCGCCGCCCGTAATCAGCTCTTCCCTTACCCCGTTGGCCCGCATCGCGCGCCACTTATAATGATCACCGTCGATCCACGCTTCGGTTAGGTTGCGGAACCTGTGGTTCTCGTATATCAACTGCGGGCTTAAATGACAGTGATAGTCTATAATCGGCATCTTCTTAGCATGCTCATGGTACAGCGTCTGGGCCGTGCGGCTGTGTAACATAAAATCCTCATCCATAAATGGTTTCATCGGTTCACCACCCCTATAAAGTTACCTCCATCATATAGCATCATCAGTTGTAAAACTTCACTTTTTTTGCTCATATCAGCTGTAATTCAACATATCCTGCTTTCCTATAATTTGGTACACTAGAGTTGTTCAGGCACGTCTTCACGTAAGGAAAGGAGCAGCGCCGATGAAATCAGGAATGATGGGAAAGATGCCTCATATGGAAGCAAACGCAATGACATTTGGCGAAGAAGAAGGCGAGTTTTATTACGATCGCGTACACCGAATCGAACCTTTCGAACGAAACAACCATTATCACGGAACGTATGAAGTGTTTTATTTGGTGTCGGGAGAGCGGCATTATTTTATCAAGGAGAAATTGTATGCCATTCAAGCCGGGGATCTGGTATTCATCAACAAGTTTGATGTGCATAAAACATCGGGGCTCGGGGACCCGGAGCATGAGCGGATCGTCATCAACTTTTCCGACAACTTCGTCAGCGCCAGCCAGCCGCTTCAGCCGCCGGGCCTGCTCAGCCTGTTCAAGCTTGACCGCCCGCTGCTTCGCCTCAGTCCCGACGAGCAGCAGATCATGCGGTCGCTATTTCACAAGATGGAGCAGGAAATTGCAGAACAGGCACCGGCGTATGAGCACATGCTTCGCATTCTGCTGACAGAACTGCTGATCCGAGCAGGCCGCATGCTGGATTCGGCGCCAGCCCCGGCACCGGTTTCCAACAATCCGCTGCACCAGAAAATAACCGACATCGTCAAGCACATCCATACGTTTTATTCGTCCAAAATTACGCTCGACGCCTTGTCATCGACATTCTATATAAGTCCATACTATTTAAGCCGCATCTTTAAAGAAATTACCGGGTTCACGATCATCAACTACGTCAATCTGACCCGCATCCGGGTAGCCCAGCAGCTGCTGAATGATACGGACATGAAAATTGTGGACATTGCGGAAGCGGTGGGTTTTGAAAGCCTCACGCACTTTGACCGCACCTTCAAGAAAATGATGGGCATGACCGCCAGCAAGTACCGCAAAGGAAGCGGCGCCGGCTAAACTGAAAAGCCCCCGGCTGCCGCATCCCATCGATCTATCCATGGCAGCTCTGCCGAGGGAAACATGCATCGGGTCATACATATGAAAAAACCGCCCCTTGGGGAGGGACACGTCGGTGTCCACTCCCGCAAAGAGCGGTTACTTTCAAGATTCAGATCAACTGATTCGGTTTTGCTGGTATTGCTCCAGTGACATCAGCACCTCGCGCGGCTTGCTGCCTTCATACGGACCGATGATTCCTCGCGCCTCCATGGAATCGATCAGTCTGGCGGCACGGGTGTAACCCACCCGCATCCGCCGCTGAAGCAGCGATACCGAAGCCTGCTTGGCCTCAAGCACAATCGTCACCGCCTGATCATACAGCTCATCCAGCTCTTCATCTTCGGCCGATGCGCTGTCATCAATCTCCGGCACGATCGATTCATCGTACTCCGCCTGTCCTTGATCACGGACGAAGTTGACGATGTTCTCCACCTCATAATCGCTCATGAATGCCCCTTGCACGCGGATCGGCTTGGATGAGCCCATCGGCATGAACAGCATGTCCCCCCGGCCAAGCAGTTTCTCGGCCCCGGCCATATCCAGAATGGTCCGGGAATCGACCTGGGAAGATACGCCGAAGGCAATCCGGGAAGGTATGTTGGCTTTGATCACGCCAGTAATGACGTCAACCGACGGCCGCTGGGTTGCAATGATCAGGTGGATGCCCGCTGCCCGGGCCATTTGGGCCAGGCGGGTAATCGCGTCCTCCACATCGTTGGCCGCCACCATCATCAAATCAGCAAGCTCGTCCACGATCACTACGATGTAAGGCAGAACAGCTGCCGGATTATCCTTCATCAATGCATTATAGCCTTCAATGTTACGCGTCCCGGATTTGGAGAACAGTTCATAACGCTTCTCCATTTCAACGACGATCTTCTTTAGTGCCAATGAAGCCCGCTTCGGATCGGTCACCACCGGAGCCATCAGATGTGGAATCCCGTTATATACGTTGAGCTCGACCATCTTCGGGTCAACCATCAGAAATTTCACTTCGTCCGGCTTGGCCTTGTACAGAATGCTGGTAATAATGCCGTTGATGCACACCGATTTGCCCGAGCCGGTTGCCCCGGCGACAAGCAAGTGTGGCATTCGGGCTAGGTTGCCGACAATCGTCTGCCCCGAGATGTCCCGCCCGAAGGCAATCGACAGCTTCGATTCCGCTTCCTGGAACACCGGCGTCTCCATCACCTCTCGCATGGTTACAATGGACACCTCATGGTTCGGCACCTCAATTCCGATCGCCGATTTGCCCGGGATCGGCGCTTCCATCCGGATATCCTTAGCCGCGAGCGCGAGCGCAATATCATCGGTCAGATTGACGATGCGGCTCACCTTCACCCCGATATCCGGCTGAATTTCATAACGGGTAACGGACGGCCCGCGGACAACCTCCAGCACCTTGGCCCTTACGCCGAAGCTTTCCAGCGTCGCCTCCAGCTTGCGGGCTGTCTGCATATAGTCGCTCTGGTCGCCCGCCTTGCCGCCATTTTTAGGCTTGGATAACAGGCGGAACGGCGGCAGCTTGTATGGCTTCGGCGGCGGCACCGGCGCAGCTGCGGCTGCCTGGCCGCTCTCTTCCCCACTGCCGCCGGCAGCGGCTGCCTCCGCCTGCTGCCCGGCCTCATGATGACCGGCCTCATCATCTGCTGGCAGCTCTTCATAAGCCACCTCATCCACTCCGATGTCTCCCGGTATTTCCGCAGCCGGGCTCTCGGAGGAGAGGGGTGGCAGCTCCAGGTCATCGACTTCCTCTTCCTCGCCTTTCCCTTCCTGCTTCACATGCTCGAAGAAGTCGCGAATGATCGGTGAAGAAGGCGAAGCCGTGCCCATATCAGGAGTGGCCGTTTCCGGCTCAGTCTGGCTGAACACAACCGCATCCGCGGCTCCAGGCGCGCCGACCTCGCCTCCGGTCGTGTAAACCGGCGGCCCGCCCTCCAGCTCGTCCTCCTCGGGAGCATAAGCAGAAGCAGGCCGCTTCTCTTTGCTGAAGATGTGGAAGATCGGGAATGTCCCCTTTCGCTTCGGAAGCTTCAGCTGCTCCAGATCTTCGAGATCATCCGCTTCGTCATCGTCATAATCCTCCGGCAGCTTGATATTCTGTTTCGCAGATGTTTTCGCTGCTGCCTTGCTCCGCGTTTGATGCGCGTTCAGCTGCTTCTGGATTCGCTGTCCCGCCTTCGCCACCCGGACGCGGAACATCCGCATCAGATCGACGTAGGACAGATTTGTAATTAGCATAAAGCTGATAAACAGCATCACAATCATAATCAGTCTTGCCCCTATGCTGCCAAACAGCGTCAGCAGTAACGCAAATTGCAAAGCGCCGACATATCCGCCGCTGATGTCTTTACCCATAACAGGATGAGATCCGTCTGCCGGCTTGCCGCCAATAAGCTCACCCTGCAAATCACTATGTATCTGGCTCAGCACATTGGAACCGGTCAGCTGACCAATCGGAGCCAGCTTGGATTCAAGTCCCGATATGCTGCTCATCAACGTCAGCGACAGAACAAGAATAAGAACACCCGTCTTCCTGCTGTTCCAGCGGCGCGGCCATTTTCGATGAATCATCACCATCAATCCGTAGTAAATGGCAATCAGGGGGATGATGAAATAATACTTGCCGAGCAAGTAAGCCGACATCTTCGAGAGCGAACGCCCGACAGGAGCTTCTCCCGACAGCGCGATCACCGCCAAGGTCATCAGAACGATGCCATATATTTCATATTTCAGTACAGCTGCAAATATCGGCTTCTTTTTTCTCCTACGTTTTGCCAAAAGAGTCACCCCCGAATCCATATTATATCATATATTCGGTGGCGTACCTATGTTCTGTTTTCAGCCTTTCGAATCATTTTCCAATGTCGGAATATACCGAATCATGCGCCCCGGCGCATAATCCGGATTCAAGTAATGGTGAAGCTCGCAATCCAGCAGCCGCACGATTCGCGCCTGCTCCTCACCCAGCAGCTCGACCTCCATCAGCACGCCTCCCAGCCGGATTTCCTTCAGTGGCATCGGCTCGGCTGGAGGCGCAAATTGCCACAGCATCTCCTCAGGTACAATGCTATACCAGATCATTGGGTAATGCCTCCCGCCTGCGCCGATTTGCGTTCCGTAATCATGCTGTTCAGCCGGTTCAGCGCCTGCCCGATGCCGCCTACTTCATCCATCAATCCAAACTTAACCGCATCCGCTCCCGATACAGCCGTCCCGATATCCCGGTTTAATTCGCCGGTTTTGAACATCAAATCCTTGAACTGATCCTCCGTTATTTTCGAATGACTTGTGACAAAACGGACGACGCGCTCCTGCATCTTCTCCATATATTCGAACGTCTGCGGAACACCGATCACTAAGCCGCTCATCCGGATTGGGTGAATCGTCATCGTTGCGCTTTCCGCGATATACGAATAGTCAGCCGCTACCGCAATCGGCACGCCGATGCTATGGCCGCCGCCAATGACTACCGTCACCGTCGGCTTATTAAGAGAAGCAATCATCTCCGCAATGGCCAGGCCAGCCTCTACATCCCCGCCTACCGTATTAAGAATGATCAGCAATCCTTCAATCCGCGAATTTTGCTCGGCGGCCACCAGCTGAGGGATCATATGCTCATACTTGGTCGATTTGTTCTGAGGGGGAAGCACAATATGCCCTTCGATTTGACCGATAATCGTCATGCAAAATATGTTGGAATCCGCGCTGCCAGGCACCGCCGTCTGTCCCAGCTGCTGAATAGCTTCAGCCACGGTTGCCTTCTTCCCTTCCTCTGTTCCCACAGGCGGATTGCCTGGCGCTCCATTCATCCCGATGTTGCGATCTGTTTGCGTCCGCTCTTTGTCCATGTGCTGATCCCTACCTTGTCTTTATATAGTCAGGGCCGTTCATCACGGCTACGTCTTAGTATGGCAAATGGCCATACCGTTTTATGCCTGGGACAGCACGGGAACATGAATTCCTCCGCAAAATTCCATCACACAACAAATAAGCCTCCTCTCGCAGGAACCGTCCATATTACCTGCGAGAAGAGGCGACTGTGTGCCTAGTTATACAATTGTGCTCATTAGCTGCAGACGAATGAAGCTTAATGTCAATTAAACTTCCATGATGATCGGCAGGATCATCGGTCTGCGGCGAGTTTGTTCATACAGGAAGCGGCCCAAAGCGTCTTTCACGCTTGTCTTCAGAGACGCCCACTCGTTCACATTCTCGCTCATCAGCTTCTGAAGCGTGCTGGATACGATGCGGTTCGCCTCGTCCAGAAGCCCTTCGGATTCCCGTACGTATACAAAACCGCGGGAAATGATGTCAGGGCCGGATACGATCGCTCCGCTCTGCTTGCTTAACGTTACCACGACAACCAGAATGCCGTCCTGGGACAACAGCTTGCGATCGCGAAGCACGATATTGCCCACATCACCTACACCCAGTCCGTCAATAAGAACGTTACCGGCGGTAACCTTGCCTGCTTTTCTGGCTGATCCGTTCTGAATCTCGACAATTTCACCGATGTCGGTAATGAAGATATTGTCCGGATCCACTCCAACGGATTCCGCCAGCAGTGCGTGACGCCGCTGCATTCTGTATTCACCGTGAATCGGAATAAAGAACTGCGGTTTCATCAGGTTGAGCATCAGCTTCAGCTCTTCCTGGCTGCCGTGTCCGGATACGTGAACGCCGGAATTGGAGCCGCTGTAGATGACATCAGCACCAAGACGGAACAATTCGTCAATCGTCCGGCCCACATATTTCTCATTGCCCGGAACCGGAGTTGCCGCTATGATGACGGTGTCGCCTGGCAGTATATCCACCTTGCGATGCGTCGAGCGGGCCATGCGGGTCAGCGCCGACATCGGCTCGCCCTGACTGCCTGTGCAAAGCACGACCACCCGGTCAGCAGCCATCTTGTTCACTTCTTCCGGCTCGATAAGCATGCCGTCAGGGATGTGCAGATACCCCAGCTCTGCTGCGATCGAGACGACATTCACCATGCTTCGTCCAATGACGGTTACTTTGCGGCCCGACGACTCCGCTGCATTAATGACCTGCTGAATCCGATGAACGTTCGAAGCGAAGGTCGCGATAACGACACGCTGCTCGGCTTTGCGGAAAATGTCTTCCAGAACGATGCCCACACTTCGCTCCGAAGGTGTGAACCCGGGTTTTTCCGCGTTCGTGCTGTCGGACAGGAGTGCAAGCACGCCCTTGCTTCCGATTTCAGCCATACGCTGAAGGTCGGCATATTGATCATTCACCGGGGTATGGTCAAACTTGAAGTCCCCCGTATGAACGACATTGCCTTCCGGTGTTTCGATGCAGATTCCGACGGAATCCGGGATGCTGTGGTTCGTTCTGAAGAACGTAGCCTTCATCGTGCTGCCAAGCTCAACTTCGGAATCGGCATGAATCAGAATCCGCTTCGTCTCTCCCAGCAAATTGGCTTCTCTTAGCTTGTTCTCAACCAAGCCAAGCGTCAGCTTCGTCCCGTACACAGGTACATTCAAATGTTTCAATACGTAAGGCAGTCCGCCGATATGGTCTTCATGACCGTGGGTAAGCAAAATGCCTCTCACTTTGTCACGATTCTCCGTTAAATAGCTGATATCAGGAATAACAATATCAATGCCCAGCATATCCTCCTCAGGAAATTTCAATCCCGCGTCCACGACAACGATGTCGTTGGCATATTGGACAACATACATGTTCTTCCCGATCTCACCGACGCCGCCCAAGGCAAAAATCGATAGTTTATCGCTGCTAATTTTCTTTGACAAAAGTTCTAACCCTCCTAAAGTTTTTGGACGTCGTTCTAATCGTTATATTAAATTTCAAAAAAATACCGCACCCAGTCACTTGAACTCATTATACATGAAGAAAAAGTGAAAACACAAGTCAGCCGATCCCGTGTGCTTTAGGATGCCCTTGTACAGCTCTTTTAAATCATGACCACCCGTCCAACGGGTGGTTTGCTCTTGGGGTATAACCCCTTGTTGCCAAACTGCGCCTAAAGACGCTAGCCTGACAATAAAATTGTTCAGGCTCAGTGTAATTTGTCACTTTCACTTACCCGTTAAACGGGTTTACTTCTTTTTGCTACTGTTTCTGCTAAATGGATCTTCATACTCTTTCACACTCAATTTATCTATTGCTTGGTCATGTGCTTCTTGTTCACGGATATATTTTGCGACGGTTGCCTCATTCAATCCTACTGTACTGACGTAGTATCCCTCCGCCCAAAATTTTCGATTGCCATACTTATACTTCAAGTTGGCATGCTTCTCGAATATCATAAGTGAGCTTTTTCCCTTCAGATATCCCATGAACGATGATACTGATATCTTTGGGGGAATGGCTACCAGCATATGTACATGATCTGGCATCATGTGGCCTTCTATGATCTCTACTCCCTTGTATTTACACAATCGTTTGAAGATTTCGATTAAATCTTTTCTCACTTGATTATAGATCTCTTTCCGTCTATACTTCGGGGTGAACACAATGTGGTACTTGCACATCCACTTCGTGTGAGCTAGACTATAGCTCTTGTTTGCCATCTAAGACCATTCCTTTCATTTTATTGAGCCTGAACATCTCAATTTTATCGGAATGGTCTGGATGGTCAAACCCTCGATCCCTCCACCCGCATAGCGGGTGGTTTTTTGTTTCGCACGCTTCGCGAGCTCAACTGGCTAAAGCCATAAACGAAAAAGCCACCCGTCCAAACAGACGAGCGGCTTCCTATCTCCATATGCAATTACAGATTGGACAACAAGTGGTTAATAAAGGCTGCCTCGCGTTCAGTTGGCGCTACAAGCGGCAGGCGAACGTCTCCGACCTGGTACCCTCTTTGCACAAGCGCGTACTTAACGGCCGCCGGGTTCGGGAGCGGCTCCGGGCATTCGAACAGCCCTTTAAAGAGCGGGAATAGCTGCTGGTGAAGCCGAGCGGCTTCCTTTACCTGTCCATCGACATAAGCTTGAATCATCGCTTTCATCTGTGCGCCGGCCACGTGGCTGGCGACACTGACGATGCCATAAGCACCGACCGCAAGCGCCGGCAGCGCTGCTGAATCATCGCCGGAATAGACGATAAAGCCTTCCGGAGCCCCGGCAACAATCACCGTTACCTGATCGATCGAGGCACATTCCTTCGTGGCTACCACATTCGGAATCTGGGCCAGACGCAGCGTCGTTGCTGCGCTCAAGCTGATGCCTGTGCGTCCAGGCACATTGTACAGCATCACAGGCAGCGTGGTCGCAGCGGCGACCGCTTCAAAATGTCTGTACAGCCCTTCCTGATTCGGCTTGTTGTAATAAGGCGTTACGAGCAGAATGCCATCCACGCCGCACTGCTCCGCTTTTTTGGTTAGTTCAATGGAATGGACCGTGTTGTTGCTGCCCGTGCCGGCGATGATTTTGCTTCTTCCGGCAGCGTGTTTGACCGCAAAGCGGAACAGCTCCAGCTTCTCCTCTTCTGTCAGCGTCGGCGATTCGCCTGTCGTACCTGCAATGACCAGCGCATCCGACTTCTGGTCCTCAATCAGATGATCGATAAGCCTAGCCGTCTCGTCCCAATGAATGGAGCCATCCCCGCGAAAAGGCGTGACCATGGCCGTAATTAATCTTCCGAAATCCACCTTGATTCCCCCTTGAAAACGGTTGTTGCCGGTAAATCGATTCCCTACCGGTGAAGTTCAAATTTACTATGCAGTGCACGGAGGGCCTGAGCCATGTCCTCTTTCTTTACGAGTACCCAAATCGTTGTATTGGAATCTGCCGATTGGAGTATCGGAATGTCGTGCTCGCTAAGCGACTCCACGATTTTGGCCATGATGCCGGGAACCCCGTTGATGCCGCCGCCGATGACGGACACCTTGGCGCATCCGGACAGACTTTTTGGCTTCAGATTTTGCTTTTGGAGCACCTCGATCGCTTTTTCAGAATCGCTGTCAAACACGGTATAAAGTACCCCGGTAGGGGTAACATTAATAAAATCAACGCTGATGGAATGTTCAGCCATCGCTTTGAACACCTTCAGCTGGAGTCCTTCCGAAGGATCACCTTCCACCGAAATTTGCGTAATATTGCTTACATAAGCGATCCCAGTCACATACCGGTCCACGATGCCGGTCTGCACGTCCCTGAAGCCTTCGGGCTGGGTCACCAGCGTCCCTTCACTATCTGTGAATGTTGAGCGAACCCGGACCGGAATTTGGGACTGCATCGCAATTTCCACTGCCCGGGGATGGATGACCTTGGCTCCCTGATGGGCCATATTGCATATTTCCGTATAACTGACATAGCTTAATGGTTTGGCATCCTCCACGATTCGAGGATCCGCTGTGAGAATGCCATTGACATCGGTATAAATATCAACCATCTCGGCCCGCAGGGCGGCTCCGAGTGCCGTAGCGGACGTATCGCTTCCTCCGCGGCCGAGGGTGGTGAAATCCCCCGTTTCGGTCTGCCCCTGAAACCCGGTCACAATCACTACCTGATACCGCTCCAGTTCCTTGATGACTCTCTCGGGCCGCACGTCCACAATACGCGCATTGCCATGCTGACTGTCTGTTGTAAATCCGGCCTGCGCTCCGGTAAGCACCGTCGCCGTAATGCCTTCACTGTATAGCAGGCTGCACAGGGTAGATGCCGATATGATCTCCCCGCAGCATAGCAGCATATCCTTCTCACGCGAAGGAAGCGCGTTGCCGTTCTGCTCGATCCAGTTAAGCAGCGTATCTGTCGCGTAAGGCTCACCGCGGCGTCCCATGGCTGATACAACGACGACCAGCCTGTACGCATTGGCAAGTTCGCGCTGGATATGACCGATGACGCGCGATCTCGCTTGCGGTGTGGACAAGGAAGTGCCGCCGAATTTTTGTACTAAGATACGCATAAATATTCCTCCGTTTATAGGTGCCCAAAAGACGAAAAAAGGCGGGCCGACCGAATTGAAACGGCCGGCTGCTTGAGCCTGACCGTTTCATGTATCTATAATCTATAGTTTGCCGCTCTATGACGAAACCTCACCCTCATGAACGGAACACGCAGTTATCATTTTACCCCATTGTCGAACGATAGGGAATTATGCCGACTGAAATTTCTCAATCAAAAGCGGCTGAAGCTGTTTTCCTTCAAGCGCCGCGTAGCATGTTTCCGGTACAAGCTCCATTTTCGCCACGAGCGAATTCGGCTTTTTCACAGGATCATCCTGGCCGAACGGAACAAAATAAATGTTCTTCGTAACGAGCAGCTTCGCAATGTTCGCCGCATTCAATCCGAGCCCGTCATTGGTCGAAATGGCCAGCACCAGCGGTCTGCCGTTCCGCATCTGGGCCTTGGCCGCCATCAGCACCGGGCTGTCGGTCATCGCATTGGCCAGCTTGCTGGTCGTGTTGCCCGTGCATGGCGCGATTACCATCACATCCAGCAGCTTGGATGGGCCAAGCGGCTCGGCGTCGACAATTGTAGAAATAATATCATTCCCGGTTATATCTTTCAACTGTTTCTGCCAGCTGAGCGAAGTGCCGAACCTCGTGTCTGTTGTCATGATTGTGCTGGATACGATCGGAACCACATTCGCCCCGCCGTCCTTGAACCGCTGAATCTGCGGCATAACCTCTTCCAGCGTACAGTGCGAACCTGTCAGCGCATAACCTACCGTCTTGCCGTTCCAATCCATTACGCTTCCCCCCGAATCTTGATTTCTTCAGAAATCAGCTCCACCAGCGCGTTTGCCAGAATGATTCCAGCCGTCTTGGGAGCCACGATTCCGGGTAATCCGGGTGCCAGCATTGCTTTGATTCCCCGTTTCTCGGCATAGCGAAAATCGCAGCCGCCGGGTGCGGAGGCAAGGTCAATAATGACAGCCTCCCGAGGCATTTTCGAGATGATTTGTGCTGTGACTATCATAGTTGGAATCGTGTTAAAAAGCAAGTCAACATCGACCACTTCGCTCCCCAAATCCTTGATCATAAAAGGCTTCCAGCCCATCTCCTCGGCTCTGGCAAAGTGCTCTGATTTCCGTACTCCCATCTTGACTGTGGCACCCAGTCCCTGAAGGCTGCGCGCCATCGTAAATCCCGTCCGGCCCATACCGAGAACCATGCTGGTTGAACCATGAATCGTAAAATCCGTATTCTGGATGGCCATCATGAGGGCTCCTTCCGCCGTCGGAATCGAGTTGTAGATGGCAACATCATCACGTTCCAAAATTTCCACCAGCTTAATTCGGTATTTGTTGCACAATGTGCGCAAATAATGTTTGGCCATGCCCGTGTATACCACACCGTTTTTAGGCATAGCTGCAATATGTTCTTCCTGCAGTTTTAAAGGACCTTCCGAAAATAACGCGCTGACACGTCCTTCATCATCACATCCCACGACAGGCAGCACCAGGGCATCCGCTTCTGCCAGCAACTCCGGCGTCAGCGGCTCCCTCGTGACTCCCTGAAATGGCTCCTGCAGTTTCTCAAAACCGGCTATCTTGACGGAGGCATCCATATCCGCACATTTACGTATAACCTCGATCTGCCTGGCGTCTCCTCCTACAAAGACGGTCCGGATTCCAGTCAGCATGGAAGGCGTCGCTCCTTTCTTCAACCATCGTATAAACCATCTTATGCCGAAGCCTAAGAGGTGGTGAGGAAAGATGAGTGTGATATTGGTTGAATTTGGAAGCGTTCGATAACAGCTGCGCCAATATAAAAACGGCGCTCACGGTTGAAGCGACAACCGCGAGCGCCGTAAATTCATTATATAAACTCTAACCCATGAGTGCATTCGACACGCAGGCATACGTTTTATGACCTTATAACGATCCGCCTTATTTGCCGGTATGTCCGAATCCGCCCGCTCCGCGCACGGTATCGGACAGTTCATCCACCTCCACAAACTCGACGGCAGGCACCGTCTTGAACACCATCTGGGCAATCCGTTCGTTGCGTTCGATAGTGAATGGCTCCTGCCCCAGATTGATGAGCAGCACCTTGACTTCCCCGCGATAGTCCGCATCAATCGTTCCCGGCGCGTTCAAGCATGTAATGCCATGCTTGTATGCAAGCCCGCTTCGCGGACGGATCTGCGCCTCCAGCTCCCCCGGCATCGCGATGGCGAACCCGGTCGGGATCAGCTTGCGCTCTCCTGGCGCGAGCACAACCGGTTCCTCGACGGCGGCGTGCAGATCAAAGCCTGCCGCAAGCTCTGACATTTTGACAGGCAGCTTGATATCCTCGTTTCCGGGCAATCGGTTAATTTGAACGTAGTGCAACAAATTCATTCCTCCTAAGTGTGTTTAATGCCTTGTCTGTCGTTCCGACCATGGCCAGCGCATATGGCGTTCCGAACATCCGGTCAAGCACCGCATCAATGTCGTCCATGCTGACCTTTTCGATCCGCTCGATCACTTGATCAAGGCTGTAGTGACGGCCGAGCATCAGCTCATTTTTGCCCAGACGGTTCATGCGGCTCCCGGTGCTCTCCAGGCTCAGAATCAGGCTGCCCTTCAGCTGTTCCTTGCCTTTGCGCAGCTCCTCCTCCTGCATCCCGTTCGTTGCCAGATCAAACAGCATTTCCTTGGTCAGTTCGAGGACGTCCTTCGTCTGCTTCGGCGCCGTTCCGGCGTAAATGGTAAACATGCCGCTGTCCGCATGGGAACTGTGGTAAGAGTAGACCGAATAGGCCAGTCCGCGCTTCTCCCGAATTTCCTGGAACAGGCGCGAGCTCATGCCACCGCCGATGGCATTGTTGAGCAGCACCATGGCATACTGAAGATCATCTCCGATGGCCAGGCCCGGAAATGACATGCAAATATGATTTTGCTCGGTTTTTTTCTTCCGGAACTCGATTCCGTCCTGAAATACAGGAACTTCCAGCGGCCCGCTCGTCCCGCGGTTGGAGAACTGGCCAAAATGCCGCTCCAGCAGCTCCACTACGCTCTCATCAATATTGCCTGCCAGGGAGATGACGGTGTTGTCAATTGTATAATGGCTTGTCATGTAGGCTTTAAGCGCCTCAGAGTCCATCGCCTCCAGCCGATCCTTCGTGCCGAGAATTGGATAGGCCAGCGGATGGCCGCCGTAGACGGACAGCGACATCAGATCATGCACCAGATCATCCGGTGTATCCTCATACATCGCAATCTCTTCCAGGATGACGTTCTTCTCTTTGGCAAGCTCTTCCGAATCCAGCTTCGAATGAAAGAACATATCGGACAATACATCCACCGCAATCGGCAGATGCTCATCCAGCACTTTGGCGTAGTAGCAAGTATATTCCTTGGCCGTAAATGCGTTCACATTCCCGCCAATGGCGTCAAACTGCTCCGCAATGGCACGCGCGTCGAAGCGTTCGGTGCCTTTGAACATCATATGCTCTATAAAATGCGTAATCCCGTTGATCTCGGGGGTTTCATTCCTCGATCCGGTCTTGACCCAGATGCCGAATGAGACCGAGCGGCTTGTCGGGATTTGCTCCATAACAACTCTCAGGCCGTTAGACAGCTGTATTTTTTTCATGATAGGCCCCCCTAATTGTTCCGCCAAGGTTCACTTCCAATGGCTCGATTTACCTAATGCCATCCATACATTTTATCAAACTTGCCTCTGCCGCTCAACCGCTAGGGCATGATCCGCTCCGGGGACAGCGTCTGGCTGACCGTGCCGATGTGAAGCCCTTTGGCGCGGATGCCTTGAATCATGGCTTTAAGTGCTTTAGAGGACGACTCTGTCGGATGCATCAGAATGAGAAATCCCGGCTCGGCCTTGGTTGTGATTTTATGAACGACCGATTCCGGAGACGGCTTTTTCCAATCGACCGTATCCAGCGTCCACAGCACCGTTTTCAGTCCACGGGCGTGGGCAATTTCGACCGTCTGCTGGTTGAAATCGCCGGAAGGCGGAGCGAACCACTTGTTCTCTACACCAAGGCTGTCCTTTAGCAGCTGCTGCGTTTTGGCGATCTCGAGCTCGGCGCGAGCGCGGCTCAAGGAGCTCATATTCGGATGCGAGTAAGCATGATTCTCGACCTCATGACCGCGTTTGACGATTTCCGCTGCCAGCTCCGGGTTCTTTTTGAGCCAGCTGCCGTCCAGGAAAAAGGTCGTCTTTACGTTCTCCTCATCCAGCGTATTGAGCATCGGGACCAAATACTCATTGCCCCAGGCCACATTGATCATCAAGGAAACCATCGGCTTGTTCGGATTGCCGCGGTAGATCGGATGGACGCCCAGATCGTCTAGCTTCACTTTGGCAGGGATCTGGCGATATATGTAGGTAATCGGACTTCCGGGCTTATACTGCTGCACAGCCTGCTCATAGGTCGCCTCCACATCAACTTCAAGGCCGTTATAGCCGGGGATCGCCTTCCATACGCTGTCCACTCTAGCATCCTGCGGCTCTACCCTCACCTTGGCAGCCTCCGCTTCAATCGTATTTAACAGCTCCAGATGGACTTCGCTCTTCCGCTCTGGTTTGGCGGTGATCCCACTGGCTGGATAGGCGCTGATTCCCTGTACATAATCCCAGGCTCCGCTGAACACAGCAAGAGCCGATACCATTGCGGCACCAGACAGGAGCACCGTTATTTTTTTCCGATTCATGGGCTTGATCCCCTCTCTTTGAGAAGCTTTGTCCCATTTTATGAAAAAATCGGTCATTAAATACGTCCTTAAACGCAAAAAAAGAGCCAGAAATCAGTTCTGTCTCTTTTCTACGCTGGTACAAGCTTGATGCGGTTGATCCGAATTCAGCAGGCCTCAGCTTTTGCTCGCTTCGGCTGTCAGCACGGCTTTGCGCGACAGGTTGATGCGGCCTTGCTGATCGATCTCGGTTACTTTTACCGTCACAACATCGCCGATAGACACCACATCCTCCACTTTCGCCACCCGTTCGGTGGACAGCTGGGAAATGTGAATCAGCCCATCTTTATTCGGAAGAATTTCTACGAACGCGCCGAATTTCTCGATCCGTTTTACCGTTCCGGTATAGATTTCACCTACGGCAACTTCGCGGACGATACCTTCGATAATCGACAGCGCCTTCCGGTTCATCTCTTCGTTGGAAGAGGCGATGAATACGCGGCCATCCTGCTCAATGTCGATTTTTACGCCGGTTTCTTCAATAATTTTGTTGATGATTTTACCGCCAGCACCGATAACGTCACGGATTTTATCCGGGTTAATCTGCATGGTGATGATTTTAGGCGCATATTGGGAAAGCGTCTCTCTCGGCTTCTGGATCACTTCCATCATTTTGCCAAGGATGAACATGCGGCCTTCCTTCGCCTGCTCCAGCGCTTCCTCAAGAATCGCGCGGTCGATGCCGTCGATTTTGATATCCATCTGAATCGCCGTAACCCCATCCGGCGTACCTGCCACCTTGAAGTCCATGTCGCCCAGATGATCTTCCATGCCTTGAATGTCTGTCAGAATGGACACATGATCTCCGTCTTTGATGAGACCCATCGCTACCCCGGCAACCGGCGCTTTAATCGGAACGCCTGCGTCCATCATCGCCAGCGTGCTGGCACAGATGCTCGCCTGCGAAGTCGAACCGTTAGACTCCAGCACTTCGGATACGAGACGGATCGTGTAAGGGAAATCCACCTCGGAAGGAATCACCTTGGACAAGGCGCGCTCGCCCAATGCGCCATGACCGATTTCGCGTCGTCCCGGTGCACGAAGCGGACGAGCTTCGCCGACACTGAACGGCGGGAAGTTGTAATGGTGCATGAAGCGTTTCGTTTCTTCCAGATCGATGCCATCGAGGATCTGCACGTCGCCAAGCGCGCCAAGCGTACATATGCTGAGCGCCTGAGTTTGACCGCGCGTGAACAGCCCTGAACCGTGCGTACGCGGCAGCAGGCCGGTATCGCATTCGATCGGCCGGATTTCGGACAGACCGCGTCCGTCCGGACGAACTTTGTCATGGGTAATAAGACGGCGAACTTCTTCCTTCACAATATCGTGAAGAACCTCTTTCACGTCTTTCAGCAGCTCTGGTGTTTCGATATATTTCTCTTCAAAATGGGCATACGCCTCTTCGTTGATGGCATCAATCGCTTCCTGACGCGCATGCTTCTCGGCAATGCGGACTGCCTCAACCAGACGAGCGCCCGCAAATTCGCGCACCTCGCGATTCACCGTTTCGTCAACGGCATGAAGCTTGACTTCCATCTTCTCTTTGCCGGCAACAGCCACCAATTCCTCGATTTTCGCCACGATGTTCTTGATCTCGTCATGCCCGAACATAATCGCTTCCAGCATCACTTCTTCAGGAACCTCGTTCGCTTCAGCCTCAACCATCATGATGGCGTCCTTCGTACCCGCAACGACGAGATAAATGTCGCTTGCCTCCTGCTCCGCAATCGTCGGGTTCACAACAAAGTTTCCGTTCACCCGGCCCACGGCCACGCCGCCGATCGGTCCGTTAAACGGCACGTCCGAGATGCTCAGCGCCGCCGAAGTTCCGATCATCGCTGCAATTTCCGGTTCACAATCCTGATCGACACTCATGACCAGGTTCAGCACCTGCACATCGTTCCGGAAGCCTTCCGGGAACAATGGACGAATCGGACGGTCTGTCAGACGGCTGGCAAGAATCGCTTTCTCGCTCGGTCTTCCTTCACGTTTGATGAATCCGCCCGGAATTTTGCCGACAGCGTACAGTCTTTCCTCATAGTTAACAGTCAACGGGAAAAAATCCAGATCTTTGGGCTCGCTGGAAGCCGTCACCGTACACAGTACAGCCGTTTCGCCGTAGCGCACCATGACCGCCGCATTCGCCTGTTTGGCCAGACGTCCGGTTTCAAGAACCAGCGGTCTTCCACCGAGCTGCATTTCAACACGGGTTTCCATATAATCCCTCCTCGTGGGGACAGTATTTTTTGTTCCTTCAAGTGTTAAGTATTGCCTTTATTATGAATGTTCATAAAATAGGATTGTTCGTTGCAGCCGAAACGATAGCGATTCTGGTTCTCATATGTAAAATACAGCACACAAAACGTTTCATCAACCAGCAGATTCAGCCGACATAACAACTCCTATCAACAGGCAAAACCAAAAAATTTAGAAAAGAGCCCGGCTGCGCCGCTGTCGTTCCAGGAAGGACAGTGGACAACCAGGCTGCTTTTACGCACATCGTATGGATGATTAGCGACGCAATCCAAGCTTTTCGATCAAAGCGCTGTAACGGGTAACATCCTTGTTTTTCAAGTATGCAAGCAATTTACGGCGTTGACCGACCATTTTCAGCAATCCGCGGCGGGAGTGATGATCCTTCTTGTGAGTACGCAAGTGGTCAGTCAGGTTCGTAATATTTTCCGTTAGGATAGCGATTTGCACCTCTGGAGATCCTGTATCGGACTCGTGAGTTTTGTGCTCGTCAATCAGTTGTTGTTTACGTTCTTGAGTCAATGCCATCCTGTTCACCTCCTTCATCATAATCGCCATTGGCCGAGTATACCGACGGTGAGATCAAGCATCCAAGCCAAGGTTATAATTGCCGTGTTTTCCGGCAACCTCTACGAGTATAGCATACTTTGCCCAAAAAAGAAAATCAAAACGAAAGAAAAACATGCTTCATCCGCCGCACGAGGAAAACAATTATTCGGACTCGCTTAAAATTGTGCGGGCTTCCGCTGCATCGCGGTTAATCCACTCCACCAGCTCGTCCACCGATTCGAATTTATGCTCCTTGCGAATGTAGGACACCAGATCGACGGTCAGCATTTGGCCGTACAGATCTGCTTCATAATCGAACAGATGCACTTCAAAAACCGGCTTCGTTATCCCTTCGTGGAAAGTTGGCTTGACGCCGACATTCATCACGCCCGGAATGCGGCGGTTCTCGCCGGGAATCTGTGCAAATACGGCATATACGCCGAGCGCAGGCACGACATAGGACTCAGCCAGCTCCAGATTCGCCGTCGGAAAGCCGATCAGCCTGCCCCGCTTCTCCCCGTGAATAACACTGCCGCGGATGCGGTAATGGCGGCCGAGCCACCGGTTGGCATCCGACAGCTGTCCCGTCTTCAGCGCTGTTCGGATGGAGGAGCTCCCCACCTTCTCTCCGCTCATCAAAAACGGCGGAATCGTAATGACTTTCATCGCACCCTTGCCCAGCTCTGCCAGCATGTCGGCGTCACCCTGGCCCTTGTGACCGAAGCGGAAATCAAATCCGACCACGGCCGTTTTCAGTTCAAGCGGAAGCAGCACATCCGTAAAAAATGCTTCCGGACTTACCTTGGACAGCGCTTCGTTGAATTCAACCACATAGAGGATGTCGATGCCCATATCGGCCAGCAGTGCTTCCTTGTCCGGCTGGGGCGTCAGATAGCCCTCATAGCTCCCTTTGCGAATCACATCCTTCGGATGCGGGTAAAAGGTAATGAGCGCGGCCGGAACGCCTTCTTCCCGGGCCAGACGAACCGCTGTGGACAGCACGCTCGCATGTCCCAGATGCAGCCCGTCAAACTGGCCGATCGCCGCAATTTGCGGCTGACCGAGCTGCTGTTTCAATTCCGATGAAATCGGATAGGATAGGGAAACCACTTTCACGAATTTCTCACCACCAGTCCATATACTATATATCTCTAGGAAAACACTTTTACAGGCGCAATCGCCCCGGATTCTTCCTGCTTCTGAAAGATTCCCAAAAACTTGCCGCTGCCATCATACAAGCGAACAGGACGCTCATCCTGGACCGGGGGAGTAACCACTCTGGCGGACAGCCGCTGCCCTCGAAGCGCCGCTTCCGCCTTCTCCTCTCCGACACGATGAGCCGGGAGATGAGAAATCGCCTCATCCACCGGAATCAAATAAGCGTCCAGCGTGCCTTCGGACATCAACCGTTCGATGTCTTCAATCGACAGGCACTGCTCGGCCGTAACGCCAGCGGATCGGGTTCGCTCAAGCTGGACCATAACCGATGGAAGGCCAAGCGCCTTCCCGATATCCACGCAGAGCGTGCGGATATAGGTTCCTTTCGAGCAGAGCACCCGAAACGAGATATCGGTGCCGGCATCCCCAGCTTCAAAGCCGGTCATCTCGATTTCATGGATGAACACATTCCTGCTTTTGCGCTCAACCACTTTCCCTTCCCTTGCAAGCTCGTACAGCCGCTTCCCGTCTACCTTGACGGCCGAATACATCGGAGGCACCTGGGAAATCTCCCCGACAAAAGAACGCAGCGCTTCCTCCGCCTCTTCTCTTGTCACATGAACCTCATCTACCGATTCCAGCACATTTCCGGTAACATCCTCCGTATCCGTAGCATAACCAAGCCGCATGACCGCCTTGTATTCCTTGGGCAGCTCCTGCAAATATTCCAGCACCCGGGTGGCTCGCCCTAGACACAGCGGAAGCACGCCCGTTACCTGGGGGTCAAGGGTGCCGGCATGGCCGATCCGTTTCATCTTCACGATCCGGCGTACCTTGGCTACCACATCATGCGAGGTCCAGCCAGCCGGCTTGTTCACTGCCAGTATTCCTTCCAGCGTACTCATAAGGCGAGTCTCACCCGCTCAACAATCCGGGTTATGACTTCCTCCAGATTCCCTTCCATTCTGCAGCCTGCCGCGCGTACATGTCCGCCGCCGCCGAAGCTTTGAGCCAGTGCAGCCACGTCCACCTTGCCGGCGGAGCGCAGACTGACCTTAACGCCTCCGTTCTCCAGCTGCTTGAACAAAATGCCGACTTCCACCCCTTGAATGTTGCGTGGATAATTGACGATGCCTTCGAGATCTTCATTGATCGCGCCGCACAGCTTCATATGCTCCGGCGTCACATAGACCCAGGCGATCTTGCCATCCTCGCTCAGACTGAGTGTATTCAGCGCCTGCACAAGCACCTGCATCTGCGGCAGCGTCATCTCCTCCAGCAGCGATTCAGCTAGCTCCGGACCGTTCACACCATAAGACAGCAGTTCCGAAGCGATCCCCATCACCTTCGGGGAAGTATTCGAGTACCGGAAGCCCCCGGTATCCGTCAGCAATCCCGTATAGAGTGCAGTTGCAATATCGGCATCCCAGCGGATATCAAACAACTGTAACAGATCATACAAGATTTCCGCCGTAGCTGCTGCATCAGATCTCACAGCGTTGACGGCGCCGTATCGGTTATTGGTCGGATGATGGTCGATGTTGACGATCAGCGCATCCTCCGCAAACCATTCCTTGGTGCGCCCAACTCGGTCAAAATCCGCACAATCGACGCAAATGACAAATTTGAAGTTCCGCCCCGGCTGCTGCTCGGACAGATTGATCAGCTCGTCCGCATGCCACAGCCCGCTCATCCGCTTCGGAATCGGCCCTTCGTTCATCATTGCGAATTTTTTGCCCAGACATGAGAGAAGCCAGCCCACCGCTAGGGTGGAACTGACTGCGTCTCCATCGGGCTGAACATGCGACACTACCAAGTAATCATCATGCTCCAGCAGGAATGACTTCACCTGCTGCAGCTCCTGTTCATAGGTCTGCATTCGCCCTCTCCTTTATACAACAAACTACCTGATTACTTCTCTTCGTTCTCGCCGATCTCATTCAGCAGCTTTTCAATCCGGCTGCCGTACGCAATCGAATCATCGAACTTGAAAAGCAGTTCCGGAACATGGCGAAGGCGGATTCGCTTGCCCAGCTCCGAGCGCAGGAAACCGCTGGCTTTCTCCAGCCCTTTCAAGGAAGCGGCTTTCTGCTCGTCATCCCCGAGAACGCTCAAGTACACCTTCGCCTGGGACAGATCATTGGTTACATCCACGCCCGTCACCGTAATGAACCCGATTCTCGGATCCTTGATCTCCGTCTGGATCAGCTGGCTAAGCTCCTTCTTGATCTGTTCTCCTACGCGTCCTGTTCTTATTTTCGCCATTTAGATCACCTCTTTGATTAGCGCTCCACCGTTTCCATGATAAAGGCTTCAATGACGTCGCCTTCTTTGACGTCGCTATAGTTTTCCAAGGTAATCCCACATTCATAACCTTGAGCAACTTCTTTTGCATCATCTTTGAAACGCTTGAGGGAATCGATCTTGCCTTCGTGAACGACAATGCCGTCGCGAATTAGGCGGACTTCAGCATTTCTCGCAATCTTACCGGAAGTGACCATGCAGCCGGCAATCGTTCCGACCTTGCTCACTTTAAAGGTGTTCCGCACCTCGGCGTGGCCGATAACCGTTTCCTTGTACTCCGGATCCAGCATGCCCTTCATCGCCTGCTCGATTTCCTCGATTACCTTATAAATTACCCGGTGGAGACGAATGTCTACCTTCTCTTGCTCTGCCGTCTGTTTCGCCTGAACGTCAGGACGGACGTTAAAGCCGATCACAATCGCATTGGAAGCTGCGGCCAAAATAATATCGGATTCCGTAATGGCACCGACACCGCTGTGAATGATTTTCACGCGCACGCCTTCCACTTCGATTTTGTTCAGCGAGCCTTTGAGCGCCTCGACAGAACCTTGAACGTCCCCTTTGATGATGACATTCAAATCTTTAATCTCGCCATCTTTAATGTGCTTGAACAGATCGTCAAGCGTCACTCTTGTGTTGGTGTTCAGCTCGGATTGACGCTGTGTTACCGCCCGTTTCTCGGCAATGGAACGCGCTTTGCGCTCATCTTCAAACACCATGAATGGATCGCCGGCGCCCGGCACTTCGGTCAGACCCGTAATCTCTACCGGCGTCGAAGGTCCGGCTTCTTTCAGACGGCGGCCTTTATCGTTCACCATCGCACGAATCCGTCCGAAGCAGTTGCCCGCCACGAAGGCATCGCCGACTTTGAGCGTTCCGTGTTGAACGAGAATCCGCGCTACCGGACCGCGGCCTTTATCCAGCTCGGCCTCGATGACCGTACCGCGGGCGCGCTTATTCGGATTGGCTTTGTACTCGTTCACTTCGGCAACGAGCAGAATCATCTCCAGCAGATCTTCAAGGCCCATGCGCTGTTTCGCCGAGACATTGACAAAGATCGTGTCGCCGCCCCACTCTTCAGGCACAAGCTCATATTCGGTCAGTTCCTGTTTGACTTTATCCGGGTTGGCATCCGGTTTATCGATTTTGTTGACAGCTACGATGATCGGCAGTCCCGCTGCCTTCGCATGGTTGATCGCCTCAACCGTCTGCGGCATCACGCCGTCATCCGCAGCCACAACGATAATCGTAATATCCGTCACCTGCGCACCGCGCGCACGCATCGCCGTAAACGCTTCGTGGCCCGGGGTATCGAGGAAGGTGATCTTCTTGTTGTTGATCTCGACTTGGTAAGCCCCGATATGCTGCGTAATGCCTCCGGCTTCGCCCCCGGTAACATTGGTGGAGCGGATTGCGTCAAGCAGCGTCGTTTTACCATGGTCAACGTGTCCCATAATGGTGACGACTGGCGGACGCTCAAGCAGATCCTCTGGCGCATCGTTCTCCTCAACCGTCTCGAACCGATCTTCTTCCACCGGAATCTTCACTTCTACCTCAACCCCGAACTCTCCTGCAAGCAGCTGGATCGTCTCGATGTCGAGCTCCTGATTGATCGTGGCCATCACGCCGAGGAAAATCAGCTTCTTGATGACTTCGGAAGCGTCCTTATGAAGCAGCTTTGCCGTCTCACCGACGGTCATGTTGCCGCGGACGATAATTTTCTTCGGCGTGTTGTCGATTTTCTCGCGAGGCGGCTGGTTGTTCTGATTCCGCCCGCGGTTGTTTCTGCCGCCGCGGTTGTTGTTCCGGAAACCTCCCTGGCGGTTGTCATCAAAGCGCTTGCCGCCGCCCGAACGGTTCTGGTTGCCGCCGGTTTTGTTGCGGTTCTGATCGCCGCTTCGATTTGGAGTCCCGCTATTGTTTCCGCCGCCCTGTGGACGGGAACCGCTTGGCTGCCCATTGCTCTGCGGACGCGCTGTCGTTTGTACCGCTGCGCCTGGTCTTTGTCCGTTGTTCCGATTGTTGTTCTGCCCCTGTGGGGAGCCTGGCTGACTTTTTCTTCCGTTTTGGGTGCTGGAAGAGTTCTGGTTATTTTGATGATTTCTATTATTCATACCTACCTGCTTTTCCTGTTGTTTTTTTGGCTGCTGTCCTTGTCCTCGGCTCTGGGAGCGCTGGCTGCCATTGCCATCTCCACTGCGCACAGTGGTCGCTCCGCCCTGTCCGCCTCCGGTCGTTGCCTGGCTGCTCGCGACCGATGCCGACTTACGGCTGTCTCCGCGAGAAGCTTCTGCAGTATCGCGTTTGGCGGCTGCACTAGACTTGATGTCCTTAAAGAACTGCTCCACCTTGGATACCGTATCATTTTCCATAACACTCATGTGGTTATTGACCGGAATATCCAGACGCTTGAGAATCGTAATGATCTCTTTACTGCTCATATTCAATGATTTCGCGTATTCGTACACACGAAGTTTATTATCCTTGTTTTCCTGTTTACTCAATATACTCCACCTCCGACATTGTCTCCATACCTTTGGAGATCAGTTCTGCGAATCCTTGATCCGTAATGGCCAGCACAACCCTTTCGGGTTTTCCTACACTTGTGCCGAGACTGTCCCGGTCAAATCCGATTACCAGAGGGATGTTGTAAGAACCGCATTTGTCGCGGAACTTTTTTTTCGTAAGATCTGAGGCGTCACCCGCCAGAATAACCAATTTTGCTTCGGAAGACCGGATTGCTTTCAGCACAACCTCATCTCCGGTAACCACCTTGCCTGCGCGCATGGCCAGGCCCAGACGAGAAAGCGTTCTATTCATCATCGGCACGGTCCTTTGCCGCAAGAAATTCATCCTCAACCTTGATGAAGTCCTGGGCCAGCTGCTCGTAAATTTCCGGCTTAACATTATGCTTCAGGGCGCGGTCAAGCGCCTTGTTTTTATGTGCCAGCTTGAAGCAGGAAACGTTGCCGCACAGATACGCCCCTCGGCCCGATTTTTTGCCGGTCAGATCGATGAGTACCTCCTCCTCGGGGGTTCTTACGATCCGGATCAGCTCTTTCTTCGGTTTCATTTCCTGACAAGCCACGCATTTGCGCAGCGGTACTTTTCTTTGTTTCAACACGATAACCCCCCGTCACGCTATGATTTTAGTCGACGGAGACGGAATCCTGATGCATTTCTCCCGCTTGGGATCTCGGTCTGCCAAATTCCTGTTCCGCCTGGCTTTCGCTTTTAATATCGATTTTCCAGCCTGTCAGCTTCGCCGCAAGACGAGCGTTCTGGCCTTTGATTCCGATCGCAAGCGACAGCTGATAGTCCGGAACGATCACCCGCGCCATCTTCTCGTCCTCAAATACTTGAACCTCAAGCACTTTGGACGGGCTGAGCGCATTGGCTACATATTCCTCGACATTATCCGAATAGCGGACGATATCAATCTTCTCTCCGCGCAGCTCGTTGACAATCGTCTGTACGCGCATCCCCTTAGGTCCGACGCAGGAGCCAACCGGATCGACTTCCTCGTTCCGCGAATAGACCGCAATTTTGGAGCGGAAGCCCGCTTCGCGCGCAACCGAACGAATCTCCACCACGCCGTCGAAAATTTCGGGCACCTCAAGCTCGAACAGACGCTTAAGCAGTCCTGGATGTGTGCGGGACAGCATAATTTGAGGTCCCTTGGTCGTATTTTCAACCTTAGTAATATACGCCTTAATCCGGTCTCCGTGCTTGAACTTCTCGTTTGGCATCAGCTCAGTCAGCGGCAGCGCAGCCTCGATCTTGCCCAGATCGATATAAATGTTGCGCAAATCCTGGCGCTGCAGCGTCCCGGTTACGATATCGTCTTCCTTATCGATAAAGGCGCTGTAGATCAGTCCACGCTCAGCTTCCCGGATGCGCTGGGTTACGACCTGCTTCGCCGTCTGCGCAGCAATGCGCCCGAAGTCGCGCGGCGTAACCTCGATTTCCGCGACATCCTCCAGCTGAAAATGAGGATTGATTTCGCGGGCCGCATGCAGAGAAATTTCCGTGCGCGGATCCAGAACCTCTTCCACGATCAGCTTGCGGGCGAACACCTTGATTACCCCGGTGTTGCGGTTCATGTCAACCCGCACGTTTTGCGCGGTGTTAAAATTCCGCTTGTAGCTCGAGATCAGCGCTGCTTCTATCGCTTCAAACAGCACGTCCTTGCTTATGCCCTTCTCTCTCTCCAACTCGTTCATTGCCTCAATAAAATCCATACTCATTGAAAATCGGTTCCCCCTTTCAAAACTTCCGTTTAAAAAATGATGGCCAATCTGGCGCTGGCTACTTTAGCATATGGAATAGCGTGTTTTTTTCTGGCCGTCTGAACAACAAGCTCCTCATTCTCAAAGGACTCCAGCTTGCCTTCAAATTCCTTCAGCCCATCGATCGGCTCGTACAGCGTGACGAACACGTTCTTGCCGACCGCCTTCACAATGTCCTCCTTCTTCTTGAGCGGACGCTCTGCGCCTGGAGAAGAAACCTCAAGAAAATAAGCTGTCGGGATCGGATCGTTCTCATCCAGCTTCTGGCTCAAATATTCGCTGATCAAGCCGCAATCCTCAATATCGATACCGCCTTCTTTGTCCACAAACACACGCAGAAACCAGCTGCTGCCTTCTTTCACATATTCCACATCTACCAATTCAAAGCCGTGTTCGTCCAAGTATGGCTGCACCATTTCTTCCACAGTCGTTTTAATCTTCGGTGTGCTCAAAGAACATAACCTCCAACTTTCTTTTCCTATATACCAAAGAGTAAAGAGTGGGTCGCCCCACTCTTTACACAACGGTTTTATCTCCATGATTACCAAAAAAATTATAACATAGTCTGGTAATAGTGACAAGTATGACTCCTTGACTGTCAAGCCGCTCCGAAAAGCAGGAAGCGGCGGCTTACGCCTCGTTCATTAAAACAGCGACAGCTGGTTGCTTTCCGGCAATCCGCGGAAGCAGCCCATCTGCGATAAAAGCTCCACGGCGGTTTTACTCGCCTTCGCCTTTTGCTGGAAATCTTCAACGGACAGGAATTCCCCGTACTCGCGAGCGGCAGCGATGTTGCGGGCCGCGTTCTCCCCGATGCCTTGCAGCGCGGAGAATGGCGGGATGAGCGAGTCGCCGTCCACAATGAATTTGACTGCGTCGGACCGATACAGGTCGATGGACTTGAACGAGAAACCGCGTGCCGTCATCTCAAGGGCCATCTCCAGAATCGGCAGCATCCCCTTTTCCTTGGCGCTGGCCGAGAAGCCCATCTGCTCGATCTCCTCGATCCGGCGATATATCGCATCATAACCTTGGCAGCACAGCTCGATATCGAAGTCCTCAGCCCGAACCGAGAAGTAGGTCGCATAGTATTCAATCGGATGGTACAGCTTGAAATAGGCTGTCCGTACCGCCGAAATAACGTAGGCCGCGGCGTGCGCCTTCGGGAACATGTACTGGATCTTGAGACAGGAATCGATATACCACTGCGGAACTTTGCAGCGTTTCATCTCCTCGATCCATTCCGGGGTAAGCCCCTTGCCTTTACGCACGCTCTCGGTAATTTTAAACGCCAGGCTTGCGTCCATCCCGGCTTTATAAATCAGGAACAGCATGATGTCGTCGCGGCAACCGATCACGGTCTTGATGTTGCAGGTGCCGTTCTTGATCAGTTCCTGCGCATTGCCAAGCCATACGCCGGTTCCGTGAGACAGACCGGATATTTGCAGCAAGTCCGCAAAGCTGGACGGCTGCGATTCCACCAGCATCTGGCGCACGAACTTCGTGCCCATCTCCGGCACGCCGTAGGTGGCAACCGGGGAACGAATCTGCTCCGGCGTGACGCCGAGCGCCTCGGTCGAGTTGAACATGCTCATGACTTTCGGATCATTCATCGGGATCGTAGTCGGATCAACTCCGGTCAGGTCCTGCAGCATCCGCATCATCGTCGGATCATCGTGCCCCAGAATATCCAGCTTGAGCAAGTTCGCATCAAACGCGTGGTAATCAAAATGCGTGGTCTTCCATTCCGCATTCACATCATCGGCCGGATACTGCACAGGGGTAATATCCTCGACCTCGATGTAATCCGGCACGACGACAATACCGCCCGGATGCTGACCGGTGCTCCGCTTGACGCCGGTACAGCCGGCAGCCAGGCGGCTCAGCTCCGCCCCGCGCCAGCGCTTGTGATGATCTTCCTCATACTTTTTGGCAAAGCCGAACGCCGTCTTTTCCGCAACCGTACCGATCGTTCCCGCCCGGAACACGTTTTTCTCCCCGAACATTTCTTTCGTGAAATTGTGCGCGTGCGGCTGATATTCCCCGGAGAAGTTCAGATCGATATCCGGAACCTTGTCCCCCTTGAAGCCAAGGAACGTTTCGAACGGAATATCCTGGCCTTCCCCCTTCATCATCTGTCCGCAGTCCGGACACGACTTGTCGGGAAGGTCAAATCCGCTCGGCACACTGCCGTCAAGGAACCACTCGCTGTGCTTGCACTCCGGATTGAGGCATATGTAGTGCGCAGGCAGCGGGTTGACCTCGGAGATGCCGAGGAACGTTGCGACGACAGAGGAGCCAACAGACCCCCGTGACCCTACCAGATACCCGTCCCGGTTCGATTTTTTAACCAGACGCTCGGAGATCAGATAGTTGGCCGAGAAGCCGTATTTGATAATCGGCTCCAGCTCTTTTTCCAGCCGGGCGACCACCACTTCAGGCAGCGGCTCGCCATAGATGGATTTTGCCGTCTCATAACAGGTGTTGCGGATCTCTTCATCCGCTCCGTCAAGAATCGGCGTGAACAGTTTATCCGGGAACAGCTCCAGCTCCTCGAAGCGGTCGGCCAGTTCGCTCGTGTTCTTCACGACGACCTCGTAGCATTTGTCCTCGCCCAGAAATTCGAACTCGGCCAGCATTTCCTCTGTCGTGCGAAAGTGGGCATCCGGCTTGCGAATATCCTTAAGCGGGCTAAAGCCGGTTATCCCGTGAATCGTAATATCCCGGAACAGCTTGTCCCGCGGCTCCAGATAATGCACATTGCCTGTCGCGATGACCGGCTTGTCCAGCTTCTCGCCGATGCGGACAACTTTGTGAAGGGCCGTTTTGATTTCCTCCGGACTGCCGACAAGGCCTTTGTCTACCAGATGCATGTACATCGTCAGCGGCTGTATTTCAAGCACATCATAGAACTGGGCGACCTCTTCGGCCTCCTCCTCCGTCTTGTTGAGCACCGTTTCGAAGAACTCGCCTTTCTCGCAGCCGGACAGAATGAGCAGCCCCTCGCGCATCTCCTGCAGCCTCGATTTCGGAATGCAAGGCACGCGCCTGAAATATTCCGTATGGGACATGGACACCAGCTTGTACAAGTTCTTCTTGCCCGTCATATTCAAGGCGTAAATGCCGCAATGGAACGGACGTGCATTGGACAGATCTGTACCGACATAGTCGTTCAGCCGGTCCAGCATTTTGATCCCTTTCATCTTCTCGGCATCAGCCAGCAACCCGTTCAGAATGCCGGCCAAGGCAACGGTATCGTCAATCGCCCGGTGATGGCTTTCCAGTGCAACCTTGTATTTGTCTGCCAGCGTGTTCAACCGGTGGTTTTTCATGCCTGGATGCAGGAGGCGAGCCAGCTCCACCGTATCGAGATACGGGTTGTCGAGCGTCTCCATGCCCAGATTTTTCAGCGACGCCTGAATGAAGCCAACGTCGAACCGGGCATTGTGGGCAACAAGCACCGCATCGCCGACGAATGCTACAAACTCCTTCATCACATCTTCCAGCTCCGGTGCATCCTTCACCATCTCATCGTTAATGTTCGTGAGCTGCTGAATATGGTACGGAATTCGTTCATGCGGGTTGACAAAGGTCGCGTACCGGTCGATCTCCTTACCCTCCTGCATTTTGACAGCGGCGATCTCGATAATTTTGTTCGCTGTGATCGACAGACCCGTCGTCTCGATATCAAAAACAACAAACGTCGCGCTGCTCAGTTCCAGCGGCTTGGCATTCTCGACTATGTTGACCGCATCGTTAACCACGTTGGCCTCAAGACCATACATCATCTTGATGCCGTTCTTCTTCGCGTGTTTGGCCGCATCCGGGTAGGACTGCACGCCCCCGTGATCGCTGACGGCGATCGCTTTGTGCCCCCAGCTTGCAGCTGTTTTGATGTACCGGTCAATCGGGGTTACGGCATCCATCGTGCTCATCGTTGTATGGAGATGGAATTCCACCCGTTTCTCAGGGGCGTTGTCTTTGCGGGAAGGCGGAGCCTGAACTTCAACCAGATCGGAAGGGATCATCACCAGCTCAGGCACCTGCATAAAGCGGTCATACTCCACTCGTCCGCGCGCTTTGACCCATTTGCCATTCGCCAGCTGGCCAAGCACCTTCAGATCATCCTTCGTCTTGGCAAACATCTTCATCTGCAGCGAATCGGTGAAATCCGTCAAGTTAAACATAAACAGTGTGCTTCCGTTCCGGAGTTCCTTCTGATCCAGCCCGAATATCGTGCCTTGAATCGTAATTTTCTTCTCTTCATCCTGAATTTCCTGAATCGGTACAGGCTGCTCCTTGATCTCATAACCGACCTGCAGGCGGACCTCGCCCTCTTCCTGCTCTTCGGCCAAGCTCTCGGCCTCCAGGCTGCTCATGAGCGCCTCAATCACTTCCCGCTCTTCCTGGCGTTTGCGCTGCTCAAACTCTTCCATGGCAGCCACATCACTTACGCCAACCTGCATCTTCACCCTGAGATCCAGCTCGAAGTACTTGCCAAAAAAGCGTGTGATCGCCTGATCGATCTGCTTCTTGCGGGCAAGCTCAAGCGACATGCCATCCGACATCGTCAGCGTCAACAGCCCTTCATGGACCTCATATCGCGCTCTGGCCATCCAGCCGTTGACCGATGGGATCTCGCGGTGAACCCATTCAAGAAACAATCCCCAATATTCTTGAACGATGTCGGCCTCATGAACTTGGCCTCCATATTTGAACACAAAGCTGATCTTGGCAATGTGGTTCATCTTCTCCTGAATTCTCAGACAGAAGGTCCGGTAGACTTCACCCGGAACCAGCTTTTCCTTATGAATCGTGATCTTCCAATCCTTGCTGGCGCGGCTGATTTCCACCTTCTCAATCCAGCCGTCCAGGAAATAGGGTTCCACCAGACTGGCCGGGACTTCTCCCTGCTTCATCAGCAGTTCAAATCGCTTCCTTTTCTCTTCCTGTGTGCCCATGGCTTCCTCCCCCCGCATAACCTAAAACTTCAAACGAAAGATATGAATGAAAAAGGCTTCCGTCGGCAGCCGCCTATTACTCCTGTTGCCACAGAGCGTAAAGTCATACTGCCATCCGGAAGCCAGCTCCGAATGCTAGTCTTCTTAAAGATTCAATGATTGAACCCGTGTGATCGGGACGAACAAGATCAATGAATCCATACACTGATCCTTAGTACGCTCTTGCAAACAATACGGTATGCTTCGCTGCATCGCCGCACACGAGACATGTTGTTTTCTTCTCGCCTGGTTCAAACGGAATGTTTCGGCTCGTCGCACCGGTCTCCTGCTTGACCGTGTCCTCGCAAGCCTCGGAGCCGCACCAGCCAGCCAGCGTAAATCCGCGCTGCTCTTCCATGCTTGCCTTCATCTCATCCAGCGTATTTACGGAATAGAAGTGATCTTCCATGAACTGCTTCGCACGGTCGTACATCTCCTGATGCACCTGCTCAAGCATCGCCTGAACCTCTTCCACCAGGTTCGCCTGCTGAACGATCTTCTTCTCTCCGGTGATCCGGGATACCAGAACGCATACGCCGTTCTCCATATCGCGCGGACCAATCTCCAGACGAACCGGCACGCCCCGCATTTCATATTCATTGAACTTCCAGCCCGGACGAACGTCCGGATTGTCGTCAACACGCACCCGGATTCCGGCCGATTTCAGCTCACGGAACAGCTCGTCCGTACGCCCGACAACGGCATCACGCGTCTTCGGCGGGCCGATCGGAATCATGATCACCTGCGTTGGAGCGACCTTCGGCGGCAATACGAGCCCGCGATCATCCCCGTGAACCATAATCAGGGAGCCGATGAGGCGTGTGCTGACCCCCCATGAAGTGGTGTGTGCAAATTCGAGCGTGTTATCACGGCTTAAATACTGGATTTCAAAAGCCTCGGCGAAATTCGTGCCCATATAATGGGACGTTCCTGCCTGAACGGCTCGTCCATCCTTCATCATCGCTTCGATGGAATAGGTATCCACCGCACCCGCAAACTTCTCGGAAGGCGTCTTCTGCCCTTTAATGATCGGAATCGCCAGATAGTTCTCTACAAAGTCAGCGTAGATGTCCAGCATTTGCATCGTTTCCGCTCTCGCTTCTGTTTCGGTCTCGTGAGCGGTATGCCCTTCCTGCCATAGAAACTCGCTTGTGCGCAGGAATGGCAGCGTACGCTTCTCCCAGCGCACCACATTTGCCCACTGGTTAATGAGAACCGGGAGATCACGATAGGATTGGATCCATTTCGAATACATATGACCAATCATCGTTTCCGAGGTTGGGCGGATCGCCAGGCGCTCCTCCAGCTTCTCCCCTGCTGCCTCGGTTACCCACGGAAGCTCAGGATTAAAGCCCTCGACATGCTCTTTCTCTTTCTGGAAGAAGCTTTCCGGAATGAACAGCGGGAAATACGCGTTGCGATGACCGGTTTCCTTGAAACGGCGGTCAAGCTCCTGCTGGATATGCTCCCATATTTCGTAACCGTCCGGCTTGAATACCATGCAGCCCCGAACCGGAGAGTAGTCCATCAGATCGGCTTTCTTAATAACGTCGATATACCAGCGGGAGAAATCCTCCCCTTGCGGCGTTATCTCAGTCACAAATTGTTTGTTGTTGGCATCCTTCGACATATCAATCGTGTTCCTCCCATAAATAAAACGTCGATGCCCCGCAGCGCTCCCGCGACCATCGCGTTATCGGCATAAGTAAAATACAGCTGCAGGTAAAATGTACAGCAAAAGGCACGGCTCGTAAAGCGGCTGGCGCCTCCAAGCCGTACCGGTGTGTCCTTCTTACCCGTTAATCAGACGCAATATATCATTGTAGGTGACGGCTATCATTAACAGGAACAGCATCGCAAAACCTATGAAGTGGACCATCCCTTCACGGTTGGGATCAATCGGCTTGCCGCGCACGGCTTCCACGCCAAGAAATACAAGGCGGCTTCCGTCCAGAGCCGGAATTGGCAGCAGATTGAAAATGCCTAAGTACAAACTCAATATCGCAGCCCAATAGGTGAGCTGTTCAATCCCTTGTCTTGCAATTTGACCGGTAACCTCAAACGTCCGCACAGGACCGCCAAGATCATCCATGGAGAAGCGCTCGATCAACTGCCTGAATCCCTGGAAGATGATCCCGGTTGTATCCACCATCGCGGTACCGGCCCCCGTCACGGTCTCGATCGGACCCGCTTGCCGGGTCGGCAGCTCCGGTACAATGCCCACCTTGCCGCCTTCCTGTCCTTCCATCGCCCGAGGCGTCAAGGACAAGTCAAAGGTTTCCTCACCGCGCTGTATCGTCCAATCCATCGGCTTGTCCGTCGACGCCGAGATCAGCTCGATCATCTTCCGGTAATCAGCACCGATCGCTGTTCCATTAATGCTGACAATAATATCGCCAACCTGCAAGTTCGCTTCATCCGCCGGCGCGCCTTTCGTAATTTCGCCGATTTTGACATAAGTCGGATTGTCGACAGGAAGCCCTGCCATCTGAATATGAAGCGCGAACAGTATAAAGGCCAAAATAAAGTTCATCAATGGCCCGGCAAAAATAGCAAGTGCCCGCTGTCCGACCGTCTTGCTGTTAAACTGGCGGTCTCTCGGGGCGATCTGCGTTTCGATTCCCTTCGCAACCGTCATCGCCTGCGGGTGAATCTCGTACTGTTGAAATTCGCCATCCACATCCAGGCGAACGGACAGTCGATCCACCATATCAATAAACTGAACTTCCCCGCGGATCACATTCTTCCGGTTATCCAGCTGATCCAGGTAAATCTTCTTCACCTGATTCTCTTGATTGAGGCGGACCGCGATCGTCTGTCCGGCATGAATCTCTACCAGTTCCGGGTCTTCTCCAGCCATGCGGGCATAACCGCCAAACGGCAGCAGCCTTAGTGTAAACTGGGTTTCATTTCGCTTATATGAGAACAGCTTAGGGCCAAACCCGATCGCGAACTCCCGAACCAGAATCCCGGCACGCCGGGCAAAATAGTAGTGCCCCCATTCATGTACGGTCACAATGACAAAAAACATGAGCACTGTCAGAAAGACGATCCGCACCATTTCCAATTGATTACATCCCCCTTTTCCCGCTGAGAACGCAGTATGTCCTTATAGATTATCATTATTCTCCTATCGTCCACAAGAGAATCACAAGCTGACAGCTTTTTTCAAGGGAGATTGCAGGCCAGCTGAATTTCACAGCCTTGATGCCAGTTCACGGGCGGACTGATCAGCCTCTTCAATCGTCTCGAGCGCCGGGTTCGCAATCGTCTCATGACGATCCGTCACCTCTTGAATGATCTCTTCAATCTGAAGGAACGAAATTTCTTTCCGCAAAAAACGGGCAACCGCAACTTCGTTTGCCGCATTAAACACGGTTGGAGCCGTCCCCCCCATTTTACCACATTCATAAGCCAGTCTTAAACACGGAAACCGCTCCATGTCCATTTCACGGAAATTCAGCTTGCCTGCCTCCGCCAATGACAGCCGCGTCGCCGGAGATTCCCAGCGTTCCGGATAGGTCAGGGCGTACTGGATCGGCACGCGCATATCCGGGTTGCCCAGCTGTGCAATAATGCTCGAATCTCTGAATTCAACGAAGGAATGAATGATACTCTCAGGATGCAGAAGCACCGATATCCGGTCATACGGAATCCGGTACAGCCAATGCGCCTCCATCACCTCAAGCCCTTTGTTAACCATCGTCGCCGAGTCGATTGTAATCTTCGCGCCCATCGACCAGTTCGGGTGCTTCAGCGCATCCTCCACCGTCACATTCACCAGCTGTTCACGGGTATAGTCACGAAAGGAGCCGCCCGAGGCCGTCAATGTAATCCGTTCGATGTCCTCATGCCGCTCCCCGTTCAGGCACTGAAAGATCGCCGAATGCTCGCTGTCGATCGGCAGCAGCTTCACACCCTTCTCTTCAGCCAACGCTGTGACCAGATGACCTGCTGTCACTAACGTTTCCTTGTTGGCCAAGCCAATCGTTTTGCCTTCGCGAATAGCCGCCAGTGTTGACGGAAGCCCCATGCTCCCCATCACGGCTGTCACGACAAGCTCTGCCTCCGTACCCGCGGCAATCTCGACAAGCCCCTCCGAACCGTAATACAGCTGCGTACCAGACGGAAGCTCATGCTTGATGCGCTCGGCCAGATCCCTGGAAGCAACGGAGACTTTACTTGGCGCAAATTCGTGAACCTGCGCAAGCAAAAGCTCCGTATTGCCTCCCGCCGCCAACCCTTCAATTTGAAACCGTTCCCGGTGCTTCCTGACCACATCCAGCGTTTGCGTTCCAATGGAGCCGGTCGAACCGAGCACACTGATTTTTTTCATGCTTCTCTTTCCTTTCATCAGTAAGGCAGAAGATTAATGATATGTACAAACGGAAAAACGATGATCCAGCTGTCACAGCGATCCAGAATCCCGCCATGCCCGGGCAGAAGCTGGCCGGAATCCTTAACGTCGTACACTCGTTTGTAGGCGGACTGAACGAGATCCCCCAACTGGCCGATTACGGCACAAGAGAGGCCAATCAGCGCTGCTTGTCCCGCAGGAAGAAGCCCGCTGGAGAGAAAAGCGAATACCAGCGATGTAAATACCGCGATTATGACACCGCCAACAGCGCCTTCGATCGTTTTGTTCGGGCTGATCGCCGGCCACAGTTTATGCTTTCCGATCCATTTGCCAACGAAATATGCGCCTGCATCACTTGCCCAAATCGACACCAGAAGCAGAAACGTCCAGAACAAACCGTTGCCGTCCGGTGCGCTGCGGGATTCAGCGATATAAGAGAAGCCGATCCCGATATATACCGCACCGAGAAGAAGCAGCGATACCCGGCGAATATCAACACTGTTCTTAGTCGTTACCGTTACGAGCAGCAGCAAAAACAGCAGCAGCCAGATGACCTGCTCCCATGGAAGGGTAAAGGCGATACCGAAACCTTCCCATGGGAACACAAGTGCAGCCACCCCTGCATAACCCAGTGCAGCCGCTCCTCCAAATGGTGCCGTACCTGTCATTCGGGCAAACTCATAGAAGCCGACCAAAGCCATGGCCACAATGAGAAAGTGATACCATAACCCGCCTATGAAACATAATCCCAAAAAGACCGCTCCCGCAATGAATCCGGTAATCAATCGCTGTTTCAATATGCTCCATCCTCCATATTCTACGACAATCCGCCGTAACGACGTGTTCTGTGCTGATACTCCGCAACGGCCTCGATCAAGTGTTCCTTGGTAAATTCCGGCCAGTAGATATCCGTAAACCATAATTCACTGTAAGCCAGCTGCCAGAGCATAAAATTGCTGAGGCGGAGCTCACCGCTGGTACGGATGAGTAAATCCGGATCAGGTAGATCGCCTGAGAGAAGCCGTTCACCTACCATTTCCTCGGTAATATCCTCAGGCAGTAGGGTTCCCTCGCGGATGTCTTTTCCAAGCGCCCTGATGCTTTCCGTTATTTCCTTGCGGCTGCCATAATTAAGCGCAAAATTTAGGACAAGTCCGGTATTGCTTGCTGTTCGGGCAACCGCTTCTTCCATCGCATCCCGCGTATGCTGCGGCAGATCCTCAGGATGTCCCATCATCCTCACCTGGACATTCTTCTGAATCAGCTCTTCCAGCTCAATCGCCAGAAATTCCTGCGGAAGCTTCATCAGGAAATCAACCTCATCTTTGGGGCGTTTCCAGTTCTCCGTCGAAAAAGCGTACATCGTCAAAATTTTGATGCCTAAATCATCGGCTGCGATAGCCGCTCTTTTCACGGCCTTCATTCCGTTCTGATGTCCAACGATCCGCGGCATACCGCGCCGTTTCGCCCAGCGACCGTTGCCATCCATAATGATGGCGACATGGTGAGGGATATTGTCCGGAGAGATCCGGTGCGCCTGCTGACTGTCCTCCTGATTCAACCACGATCGAACCCGTTTGATCATTCCATTTCCTCCAGGCATCTTTCTGCAAAAAAAGAGACAAACCCCACCATAACCGGAGGGGCCGCAAGTCTCTTATACTTCCATAATCTCTTTTTCTTTAGCAACGAGGACTTTGTCGACTTCCGCGATAAACTTATCCGTCGTCTTCTGGATATCTTCCTGATGTCTCCGGGACTCGTCCTCGGAAATATCCGTTTTCTCCATTTTTTTGATGTCATCATTGGCATCGCGGCGAATGTTGCGGATGGCCACTTTCGCTTCCTCGCCGAATTTCTTTGTCATTTTGACAAGCTCGGTTCTGCGTTCCTCCGTCAGTGGCGGAATCGACAGACGAATCTGATTGCCGTCATTGGCCGGCGTCAGACCGATATCTGACTTCATGATCGCTTTCTCGATATCAGCCAAAGAGGATTTATCCCACGGCTGAATCATGAGTGTACGGCTGTCCGGAATGCTGATATTGGCAAGCTGATTAACCGGAGTCGGAGCCCCGTAGTAATCCACCTGGATTCGGTCGAGCAGCGCCGTGTTCGCTCGTCCGGCACGCAGGGTAGCCAGATCACGTTTTAAAGCTTGGATTGCTTTTTCCATACGTTCCTCAGCATTTTTCTTGACCGATTGAGGCATTAGTCTACACTCCCTTTAACAATCGTTCCTATTTTCTCACCCAGAACGACGCGTTTGATATTGCCTTGCTCCGTAATGGCGAATACGATCAGCGGAATGTTGTTGTCCATACATAACGATGAAGCTGTTGAGTCCATAACACCCAGGTTCTTGTTCAACACATCGAGGTAAGTAAGCTGCTCGTATTTCTCGGCAGTTTCATCCTTAAATGGATCCGCGGAGTACACTCCATCCACCTTGTTCTTCGCCATGAGAATAACTTCTGCTTCGATTTCCGCTGCGCGAAGTGCTGCGGTCGTATCGGTGGAGAAGTACGGGTTGCCCGTTCCTGCGGCAAAAATGACGACACGGCCCTTTTCCAGATGACGAATGGCTCTGCGGCGAATATACGGCTCGGCGATTTGCTGCATGGAAATGGAGGTCTGCACACGCGTAGGAACTCCGATCTGCTCCAGGGCATCCTGCAAAGCAAGGGAGTTCATCACTGTGGCAAGCATTCCCATGTAATCGGCGGTTGCCCGATCGATTCCGTTGGCACTGCCGGCGATGCCGCGCCAGATGTTTCCGCCGCCGCACACAATCGCAACCTCGACACCAAGCTCGACAACATCCCGAACTTGCTGCGCAATCGATCCGATTGTGTCAGCATCAATTCCGTAACCATTCTGTCCTGCCAGGGATTCCCCGCTGACCTTCAATATCACACGTTTAAATACAGGCTGTTCCAAATGATAACCCTCCACTTTAAGAGGCGCCGGTTTATTACAGCGCCCGTTTGAAAAACGACATGCAGACGCATTCGTGCTGCTAAAGGCATGTTTACTTATGTTCATTTTTAAAAAAGAAGGAACACCGGTGTGTTCCACTCTTTTTCAATAACGTATTAGCCAATCAGGCTTATTTATTCACTTGAGCCATAACTTCTTCTACGAAGTTGTCTTGTTTTTTCTCCAGGCCTTCACCCAGTTCATAGCGAACAAAGCGACGGATAGAGATGTTTTCTCCGATCGTGCTGATTTTTTCGTTCAGCAGTGTGTTGATCGTTTTGTCTGGATCTTTAACGAATGCTTGCTCAAGCAGGCAATGCTCTTCGTAGTACTTGTTGATGCGGCCTTCGACCATTTTTTCTACGATTTTTTCCGGTTTGCCTTCGTTTAGAGCTTGATTGCGCAAAATTTCCTTTTCTTTCTCAAGCTCTTCAGTAGGAACTTCTTCACGACGAACAAATTTAGGGTTCGCTGCAGCGATATGCATCGCGATATCACGTGCAAACTCTTTGAATTGATCCGTCTTGCCTACGAAGTCTGTTTCACAGTTGATTTCAACGAGAACGCCGATGCGTCCGCCGCCGTGAATATAGGATTCTACAACGCCCTCAGTTGCCACACGTCCCGCTTTGTTTGCAGCTGCAGCCAATCCTTTTTCACGAAGAAGCGCGATCGCTTTATCGATATCACCGTTTGTTTCGTCGAGCGCTTTTTTGCAATCCAGCATGCCCGCGCCTGTTCTTTCGCGGAGTTCTTTTACCGCACTAGCCGTTACTGCCATTAGAATTCCCTCCAAATAGTTAGATTAGAAAAGGTCTTGCTTTGCAGCCTTAAAAAAAGGGCGGCGAGAGGTTATCCACCTACCAACCACCCTTTTCATTTAATTCAAAGTTTATACATTTCACTTTGAGGATTAAGCTGTAGTTTCTTCACCTTGGTGAGCTTCCACAACGGCATCCGCCATTTTACCAGTCAACAATTTAACTGCGCGAATCGCATCATCGTTACCTGGAATTACATAGTCGATTTCGTCCGGATCACAGTTCGTGTCCACGATACCAACGATTGGGATACCCAGTTTGCGAGCTTCCGCTACAGCGATGCGCTCTTTACGAGGATCGATAACAAACAGGGCGCTTGGAAGACCCTTCATGTTCTTGATACCGCCCAGGAATTTCTCAAGACGATCTTTCTCCTTGCGAAGAAGGATAACTTCTTTCTTAGGCAGCACTTGGAACGTACCGTCTTCTTCCCATCTTTCCAGTTCTTTCAGACGGTTGATCCGCTTCTGGATCGTTTCGAAGTTGGTCAGCGTTCCGCCGAGCCAGCGCTGGTTGATGTAGAACATACCGCAACGCTCTGCTTCTTCCTTAACGGAATCTTGAGCTTGTTTTTTAGTACCGACAAACAGAATTGTTCCGTTCTCGGCAGCGATGCTCTTAACGAAGTTAAAAGCCTCTTCTACTTTTTTGACCGTTTTTTGCAGGTCAATGATGTAAATACCGTTTCTTTCAGTGAAGATATATTTATCCATTTTCGGGTTCCAGCGACGAGTCTGGTGACCGAAGTGAACGCCAGCTTCAAGAAGCTGTTTCATGGAAATAACTGCCATCTTCACACACCTCCTAAATTTGGTTTTTGTGTGTCCCTCCGCCAAGGTCATTTTTCGTCAAGACTCCCCATGAAGGAAGCACCCTTAACGAAATCACTCCAGCGTGTGTTTTAACACCGTCAATTACTATATCATACTCGGAGACAGCTTGCAATGTCTTTTGTAGCGAGGCCGCACATCGAAATAGGGACAATCAGCCGAATGCAACAGGAAAAACCATCCACGCCGGCTTACAGCCTAGTTGGACGGTTTTGTCAGTTCACTAATGATGGTGTCGAAATCTTCTCCTGCCTTGAAGGAGTAGGTTCCTGTCTGCACCCTCCTGTTGATGTTACGCGAGGAAGCTCTTGCAATAAACGCTTGCTTATCCTCAATAATTCCCGCCTGGAGCAAATCCTCTGCCACATCCGCAAGCATGCTGCCTCGAACCACCACCAGTTTGATCGGCTCTTCAGCAGGCGGCTTCGGCTCAGATGGCGGCGATACCTCACCGCCAGCCTGGGTCGAGGCGCTCTGCGCTTCATCTGGCTGTTCCGGATGCTGTGGTGCCTCCGGCTCTTCCGGAGCAGGCGGATTGACAGGAGCTTCAGCTTCGGCCTCTCCCTGACCCTCTTCCTCCGACGTGCCGAATGCAGCGTCCGCTTCTTCCCCGGCTCCTTCTTCGTCCTCGGAGCGCTCCACGACCTGCAAATTCATCGCTTCGGCAGCAGCGATCAGCTGTTCTCTCGTCAAATTGGCAGCCGCATCTTCCTGCGTCTGCTTTCCTTCCCCGATGATCATCAGCTGCAGCAGTATGGCGCCAAGAACAAGTCCGATGCCCAGACCCATCATAAATGTACGGTTTCTGATCATGCGGACTCCTCCTGTTTCGCCAGCTGGATAATCACTTGAACCTCTCCGCGCTGAAGTCCCAAGGATTTTGCAATGCTGTCAATCGACTTGCCCTGATCATATAAATCAAACAATTCCGCATACCTTTGTTTAATGGAAGGAACGGGAGGCGGGCTTGTCTCTTCTGCCAACACTTCGGGACCTTCGACTGCCTCCCGCTCTTCTTCTAAAGCCCTGTAGTTTGCTGCCGCAGCAGAAACCGCTGCTTCTGCGGTCTGGAGGCGCGCCTCCGACTCGGATAAACGCCTCTCCATATCGATCATGCTCGCCCGAAGCTCCTTGATCTGTTCCTGTTGACTCAGCAGTTTGACCTTATGATCTTCCTTCATCTGGCCGACCAGTTCGACAAGCTGCTCATTCTCATTCTGAATCTCCAGCATATACGTCTCGAGCGTGCTCTCCACTTCCTTCACGATGCCCTGCTCCGCTCCGGAGCCATCCTGCCGCTTGGGAAGTAACCAGGCATAGAGCAGCGCTGCGACACCAAGAAGCACAATATATATCCAAGGGTACAAAACAATTAACTCCTTTATGCCGATAAATTAGTTTATAGCGTGACGTCAAAATTTCTCCCTTTATAAGGATGCTCCGCCGGCTTCTCCTGCTGCTCGCTGGAATCAGAAGCGTGCCGCTCCTGCTGCTCGCTGGACTGCCGGTTTCCGTCATCTCTTATCGCCGCTTCAGCGGATTCTGACACTTCTGTACTGCGCTGAGACTGGATGCGACTGTTTTTGATCTGCTCTCCGGCAAGCAGGCTCTGGTCGTTGTAGGGACGCTGCTGCAATTCATTGTGCATTTTACCCGCTTCATGGGTACGCGGTACTGCAATTTGCATTTCAACTGATTTCAAGCTCACAGGGAATCACCTCGTATCCTTGGAATAAGTTGCATCAGCATATGCCTGAACACATGGCACGATTGCTTAACAGCATTATATCAAAGGTACCATTGTAATATCACCTTCATTATAATAAAACGAAACACGTTGCGTCGGATCCTTAATAAATCGGGTATAACGTCCGATAACAATTTTAGAGCCGCTGTAGATCGTCTTGATCACATTCACTCTGGCCTTGCTCGTATCCTCAAGCATCTTTTCAATCTCAAGCATCCGATCCTTGATGCTCTCCTGCTCGGTGAGCGCGCTTTTGCGAGTCGCATTCAGCTTGATGCGCATCGCAAGCTTGTCCGGCGGAAGCTGCCCGGTCGAGGCCATCTGATTCAATAAATAAAGCGCTTTATCCGTTTTGTCCATGTTTTCCGTGATCTGCTTAAGCTGGCTTCTCAGCTCGGTAAGCTCATTTCGAAGATCAGGCAGTACCCCAACCTCGATGACGGTAGCCGTAGACATGCTGTTCCCGATCGTGCGCGCAATGACTTTCTCGCCGGCCTGCAGGACACCGCCCACAACCAGCCCTTTCGTCCCGACACATTCGATGTTCTCGGCTGCGCGAATATTCGAGTGCATAATGCTCTGGGATACCAATACATTAGCGCCCGCGATCACGTTCCCATCCTGAATGAAAGAGCTCTTCACATCCCGCCCCGCTTTAACGAAGCCTTTATTGTAGCCGATGATTCCGCCCGAAATGTCGATGGAACCGTCCGCTTCAAGCTCAGCGCCCTCCACAAAACCCGTGACGCGTATATCGCCTGCTGCCTTGATCCGAAAACCGGTTAATACGTTCCCGCGAATGACGACCGTACCAACAAAGTCAATATTTCCGATGCTGTAATCTACGTCACCGTTAATTTCATACACAGGAAACACATTGATTTTGCCGTTGCTCGTTTTGGTCACCAACCCGTCCAGCCCTGCGTACATCGCGCTGTTCTCCCCGTTGACAACCACGTTCTTGCCCACTCGGAAATGCGCCTCTTTGCCAGGCTTGCACGGAATCTCCTCGCCGGTGACGGCCGTGCCGGGTGTTCCGCTGGTCGGCGGAATTCGGGTTGCCAGAAGCTGTCCTTTCTTGACGTTGTTCAAGCGGATCACATCTTTATAGTCCACCTTGCCGTCTTCGCTTTCGCGCGGTTTGAGATGTTCTCCCTCTCCCAGATCCACCCTGTAATCGATCCTGCCATGCTCGCCGTTCTCCGGCTCCTTCCCAATGGCTACAGCTACTTTGGTGTACTGAAATTGCTCCCCATCGGTGGCGATCAAGCGCAGCGCCTCAGGCTGAAGCCCATACCGAATCTGATGACTGGCCAAAAATTGCTCCAATGCCTGTACAGAGCAGGTGAAGCTCTCTTCCCAATTTTTGAACTGCACATAAGCAGTCAGCTTGTCATCAGAGACCGTAACGCTTAAATAATGATCCAAATCATGCCCTGCAGACATCCAGGAACCCCCTTCATCAATGACGCGTTCAATCGGCTTGCATGAGCAAATCCCGATCCTTCTCAAGCGCGCCACGAAGTCTTAAAATCGCCTTGGAATGCAGCTGTGAAATTCGTGATGGAGATAAAGACATCACTTCAGCAATTTCACTGAGTGATAGATCTTCATAATATAACAAAGAAACGACAGTCCGCTCTTTCGGCGTCAGCTTGCCGATTCCTTTGATGAGCGCTTCACGCAAATAAAACTCATGTACTTTATGGTCCGGATTCTTGGCCTTCTCATCGACCAGAAGCGACATGCGCGTCTCTGACTCTTCCTCTCTGATCGGATCTTCAAGGGAAGTCAGCGTCATGACAGCCACCTCCTGCAGCATATGGCGGAACTCCTTCTCCGACACTTCCAAGTACTCGCTCATCTCCGAATCGCTGACACTGCGCAAATACTTCTGCTCCAGCTGCTGGTATGCCGTCTCTATTTTTTTTGCTTTTTCGCGTACAGAACGCGGGACCCAGTCCCCTTGGCGAAGCGAATCCAGAATCGCGCCCCGCACTCGCCAGGAGGCATAGGTTTCAAATTGCAATCCCCGTTTATAATCGAACTTTTCGATGGCATCAATCAAACCCATAACGCCATTGCTGGCCAAATCCCCCTTGGAGACATTTTTCGGAAGGCTGACGGCCAAACGGCTGGAAACATAGTCGACAATGTGCAGATGATATTCGATTAGTTTCTTTTTCGCTTCCTGATCCCCATTTTCCTTCCATGCAGCCCATAAATCTGCATGACTCAGATTCGAAGCTTTACGTTCGTCCAATTGCCTTCACCCTCCTTATTTTTCCGTCAGGGAACGAACAGCCTTTGCCAACTCCTCCGGATCTTTGGTGGAAACCAACTTCGGAGGGTCCAGCGGCTTAAATCCTTCTTGCCCCTTTCCGGATTCGGGTTTGAGAAGATCCATCAGCTCTTTGTCCTCCTCCGGTGTAGAAACATCGTACAAGTTCCCCCGGGCCTCATTCGTATCCGTCCCAGGCGCCGCGCTGCGCTGGTGTGCACCGCCAGGGTCGGGGTTCATAATAAATGAGAATACCCATCTTAGAACAAATGCCGCCAGAAACCATATTACAAATGCAAGCAACGCGCGATTCAAACTAGTGATCCACAGATTGTTCCGAGCAGAAAACATAAATGTCAACATAATGCCGGCAATGCCTAGCCATAGGTTCAATCGAAATTTTTGCATCATGTCACAGTTCCTTTATTCCCATTTGTACACTCCGTATCATAAACTTCCCTGTTGTACAATCCAGTTCAACCGTTCTTCCGTAATTCCCCCCCGTATCCTCCGCTACGATTGGAATACCCAGCATGGCGAGTCCTTCACGGCATGATTCTACATTCCGAGGACCGATCCGCATGCTGTCTCCCGCGCCGGCAAACGCAAACATCTGCGCGCCTCCGGCCATCTTGGCGATCATTCGCTGGGGTGATGCCCCCAGCTCTCTCATCTTGTTCAGCAGTATCGGAAGCGCCGTATCTGCATACTTGGCCAGGTTCAACTGCCCCTCTTTGGCGATGGCCGAGCTGGGCAGCATTACATGTGCCAATCCCCCGATTTTGGTCACCGGGTCATACAAAGTCAGCCCGACGCATGAGCCGAGTCCCATTGTTCTTAGAACACCATCCGGACCTGCGACGTTCAGATCCGCCATCCCCACATGTACAATGGTTTTCTGATCACTCATTCTCCAAAGGCACTCCCAGAGCTTCAAAGATTTTCGTAAATGAATCTGGATCAGGGATCAGAAAGAATTGCCCTTCTACCTCGTTATGTCCTTCAAGAAACGTCGTATTGATTAAGAGGGCATCGTCTCCCATTTCACCAAACTGAATCAATCCGTAGCTCAGAATCGCCCCTGCCATATCCATGGCCAGTCCGGGCACCGTCGGGGTCATCACAAGATTGGTGAAGTCTGCAAGGGACGACAGGTATGACCCAGCCAAAATATTGCCGATTTCACACAGTGCAGACTGCTCCATCTCGGAGAACATCCCGCCTTCTTCAACTTCAATGCCTGCAAGACGCTGCAGCAGGTTTTTTCCCGCCTCTGGGCTCATAATAAAAAACAGATTGCCCGGTGCCTCTCCCTCCACTCTTAAAAAAACTGCCAGCACCAGTTGTTCGGCCCCGCCGACACATTCGGCAATTCTCTCGAACGGGAGAAGCTGAACCATCGGCACAGCCATATCGATCGGCTTGTTAAGGAGATGAGACAGAGCCGTCGCTGCGTGACCTGCGCCGATGTTTCCTACTTCCTTCAGGACGTCCATCTTGACGTCCTTTCCATGTTTAAAGAGCTCCATCGCTATTCTTCCAAGCCTTCAAGCTGAATGATTTCGCTCTTGTTCAGAACCTCGGAGAGGTTCAACATGACCAGAAGGCGCTCCTCTCCTACCTTCGCCACACCTTGAAGGTATTTCGCTTTAATGCCGCCGACCACCTCTGGCGGGGAATCGATCTGGTCGGAGTTAATATCGATAACGTCGCTGGCCGAATCAACGATAAAGCCTACCTGCATCTCATTTACAGCAACAATGATAATTCGGGTCTGATCGGTTTCTTCAATCTCAGGCAGTCCAAAACGACCGCGCAGGTCGATAACCGGAATGACAACACCCCGAAGATTGATTACACCTTTTACAAATGAATAGGTTTTCGGAACCCGTGTAATAGGCATCATCCGCTCGATCGTCTGAACCTTGTCCACCTCGATGCCATATTCCTCGCTGCCAAGTCTAAAGACAATTACCTTGATTTCTTCTCCCATGATTGAAAACCTCCCCTAAAAATGTTTGCCTGTTGGTCCGCCGCTAGCTGCCGGCAGCCGTATGTTTCGGGACTTTACAACGTCCTCATTTTATAAACGCGTTCGCGTCTATAATCAGAGCCACTTGTCCGTCGCCAAGGATGGTCGCGCCGGATACGCCTTGAATGGCCGGCAAGTATTTGCCGAGGTTTTTGATCACGATCTCGCTTTGGCCGATGAAATCGTCCACGGTCAGGGCGGCAAGGCGATCTCCCTTGCGAATGATCAGAATTTCCGTTTCTTCTTCTTGCTCCTCGTCGAAATCAGGAACTTCGAACACCTGGCTTAGTGAAATAATCGGTATGAGCGACTCGCGGAAGTGAATCATCCGGCTTCCGTGTACATTCTTGATCTGATTGCGCTTGATCGCGGAGGTTTCCACGATGGAAGACAGCGGGATTGCATATTTCTCCGAGCCCATCTTGATCAGCATGGCACCGATGATCGACAGCGTAAGCGGCAGCTGAACCGAGAAGTTCGTGCCTTTACCCGGCGTGGAGTAGATGGTGACATTGCCTCCGAGAGAGACGATCTTCGATTTAACAACATCCAGTCCTACGCCGCGGCCGGATACGTCCGATATTTTCTCTGCAGTACTGAAGCCTGGCGCGAACAGGAGCTGATGCACCTCTTCATCCGACATCGCATCGGCTTCGGCCTGAGTGACAATGCCTTTCTTAAGTGCATTGCCCAGTACCTTTTCCCGGATGATGCCTCTTCCGTCATCTTCGATTTCAATGAACACGTTATTGCCGCTGTGGAAGGCACGAAGCTGAACGGTTCCCGTTTCCGGCTTGCCAGCAGCGATCCGATCTGCCACCGGCTCAACCCCATGATCGGCAGAGTTCCGGAGCAGATGGACGAGCGGATCTCCAATCTCATCGATCACCGTGCGATCAAGCTCCGTATCAGCGCCCGTGATGACAAGATCGATCTTCTTGTCGAGCGTCTTGGCCAAATCACGCACCATTCTCGGGAAGCGGTTGAACACGGTGTCCACCGGCACCATCCGCAGCTTCAGTACGATGTTCTGCAGATCACTGCTGACCCGGCTCATATGTTCGACCGTATCGGTCAAGGCTTGATTGTTGGTCTCGCTGGCAAGCTGCTCGAGCCGGACGCGGTCGATCAGCAGCTCGCTGAACAGATTCATCAGCACATCCAGCCGTTCGATATCCACCCGGATCGTCCGGGACGGATTAGCAGCGGCGCCTCCGCTTCGGGCCGGCGCTTTGGCTGCAGATGCTGCCGTATCGCCGCTCTTGCCGGATGACGGGGCTGCGGCCGGTGCGCTTGGCGTACTGCTTGGGGCCGGTGCAGCAGTCGGCGCAGCTGTGGCAGCCGTTTCCGCAACAGAAGCGCTTGCCTGTGCCATCTGCTGCAACGATTCATGATCCAGCGCGGTTACCGTCACGCTCTCGATTTCGGACACACCCTGGATTTGTCCTTCGATATCCTGCGCGTCTTTTTGTGTTATGTAATATAAGGAGAAAATACGTTCAAAATCGCCTTGCTCGATCTCCTGAACCGCCGGATGGGACTTCACAACCTCGCCGGACCGCTCCAACAGCTCGAACACCATGTAGGCGCGAACGGCTTTCAGCTGACAGTCCTCTCGAAGCGTTACCTGTATGTAGAGGACCTTGTGTCCCTCCGAGATCGACTGATCCAGAACCGAGTATTGAAACTCATCCAGTTCAATGCCGGCATGAACGGCCGATCCGCCCGAAGCCCCTGCGGCAACTTCAGCTTGTGCAGAAGCCGCTGCCGGCCCTTCCCCGCGCACGATTGCCTGCAGGGAAGCGACGATGGAACTGACATCCGCCTTGCCTTCTCCTCCCTGCATAATATCCTGCACCATGGATTCAAGTGCGTCCAAGCTTTTGAAGAGTGTGTCGAAGATAAAATCCTGCATTTTCAGTTTCTCGTTGCGAACCAAATCCAGCACGTTTTCCATCTGGTGGGTCAGCGAGGCCAGGTCTTCAAAGCCCATCGTTGCTGCCATCCCTTTTAACGTGTGCGCCGACCGGAAAATAATTTGCACAATGCCCAGGTCGTCCGGATTGCTTTCCAATTGAAGCATGTTTTCATTTAATGATTGCAGATGATCATTTGACTCATCAATAAACATCGTCAAGTATTGATTCATGTCCATTGAGAGACACCTCCTCCGTAAGTTCACTTTCCGTTATTTACTGCTTGAACCAGCCTTGGTGCAATTTCATGCAGCGGAAGAATGTGAGTCACACATCCCAGCTCAACGGCCGAGCGCGGCATTCCGTATACGACACAGGTCTCCTCGCTCTCCGCAAAGGTTGAAGTAACCCCAGCGTCATACAGTTTTTTCATCATCTTCGCCCCGTCGCTCCCCATGCCGGTCATCAGGACCAGATGTCGCTTCAGGGAAGTTAACGGCATCAGCGATTCGAACATGACATCGACCGACGGACGGTGTCCGCTTCGCGGCGCATCATCCGTTGTCTTGATTCCCAGCTGACCGCTTGGCAGCTGTTCCACCAGGATGTGGCTTCCGCCCGGGGCGATATAGGCATGTCCTGCCTGAAGCGGCATGCCATACTCTGCCTCCACCACCTGCACGCTGCTGAATGAATTCAGGCGCTGGGCAAGCGATCTGGTGAATTTGGGCGGCATATGTTGAACGATGACAATCGGTGCAGGAAAGTCACCGGGAATTTTCTCCAGGAACGTCTTCAAGGCCCGAGGACCTCCTGTCGAGCAGCCGATGGCAACCAGGCTGGAGAAATCCGAAGCCGCTGCCGCAGCAGAAGCCGGCTTCTGCATGTCCGGGCGTCCGGCATCCGGAATGCCGCGCTGCTCTTGAACTGCAGGCTTGCTGCTCTCAAGAGTCCTTCTGACTTCAATCGGCTGGGATGCCGGAAGTTTTTGCACCCGCTTTTTGAACTCTTTCGGCTCCGGCAGCTTTTTCTCAGCCCTTTCAGGCTTCCCAGACCTTTCAGGCTTTGCCGCGCTGCTCGCTTTCGGCTTCGCCTGCTTCATACCGGATTGGCCTCCTGATGACAGATCAGAAGGCTTGGTCAATGGGAATGTCGTCTTAGCAGCAGGCGGTGCATGTTTAGCTTCCTTCGCGTCCGCACGGCCAGCCTCGGCCCGCAAACGCTCCTCTTCCTCCCACTGCGCTCTCCTTGCCTTCGCCTGCATGGCAACATGCAGCTGTTTCATCAGTTCCTGGCGAACCTGTTCAATATCCATCGCATTGGTGATCGAAGGCTTGCGTATAAAATCAAAAGCTCCGGATTCCAGAGCAAGAATCGTTTCCTTCATCCCCTGCTCGTTAATGCCGGATAACATAATGACCGGGCGCGGCCCTTCCTGCATCATGATCTTCAGCGCGTCCAGACCGTTCATCACCGGCATCTCGACGTCCAGCGTAATCACGTCGGGGTCCAATTCTTTCATTTGTTCAATAGCGTCTCGACCGTTAGTCGCTGTTCCGACCACCGTAAAGAGCTCATCCCGCTCGATAAGATCGGAAATAATCTTCCGCATAAATGCTGAATCATCTACAACAAGCACGCGAAAAGGGGTCATAAAGTCCTCCAGCTCCTGTCCTTCCAAATAAGAATCATTTTGAGCGCCTTAACCAACGGTGCATGAAACCTTTGATTCCCTTCGGAATCGCTGCCTCCTGTGGAGCGGGTGCGGCAATGTAGCGAAGAGCGATTCGCTGAATGTCGCGGGAAGCCTCACAACGGGGATGAGCGACGATAAATGGAACCTGTCGTTTGACCGATTGGACAACATGGGGATCATCCGTAACCTTGCCCAGCAGCTTAATATCCAGCTCCAGAAAGCGCTGTGCGGTTAGAATGATTTTATCAGAGGCTTCCTTCGCCTCGCCGTCATCTCCCGCACGATTAATGATCAGGCTGAACGGTACCGATGGTTCCGTCACATGCACAACCTTGATCAAGGCATAGGCATCGGTGATCGAGGTCGGCTCGGGCGTCGTCACTACGATGCATTGATCCGCAGAGGTGATAAATTTCATCGTCTCCTTGGACAGCCCTGCCCCGGTGTCAAAAATAATGTAGTCCATCCCGTCAGACACCGTCTCGATCTGAGTCATGAAATAGTGCAGCTCTTCCTCCGACAGCGAGAACATATTCGACATCCCCGATCCGCCGGCAATGAACGGCAGCTGCTGCGGTCCATATTGAATAATTTCCTCCATCCGCTTCTCCCTTTGGAGCAGATGATGAAGGTTGTAGGGAGAGGACACTCCCATCAGAACATCGATATTTGCCATGCCGATATCAGCGTCAAACACAAGAACTTTTTTTCCCAGAGCTTGAAGCGCAAGTGCAAAATTCAATGTGAAATTCGATTTGCCAACCCCGCCCTTGCCGCTGGTGACGGTAATGATCTTGGCCGTTCTTGCCGATGGATCCTGCAGCTCTTCTGTCCGCTGGGCGGAAACCAGCTGTCTCAGCGACTGAGCCTGATCCGTCATGACGCCATCTCTCCCAGCAGCAGCCTGCACAACAGTTCGCCATCCGGGATGATCAGATCGTCAGGCACGTTTTGACCATTGGTCATATAGGATAGGCTGAGATCGTACGAATCCAGCACGTTAAACAAAGATCCGTAGCTTCCGGTTTCATCCATTTTCGTGAAAATGACTTTGTCCAGCGCATACTTGGCGAAATGATCCGTGATCTCGATCATGTCCGAGCTTTTGGAGGTGAGACTGAGCACCAGATAGGTTTCGCTTTGAGCGGAGTGGGACAACAGGCTCTGGAGCTCGGACACCAGCAGCTCGTTGCGATAATTCCGGCCAGCGGTGTCCATCAGTATCAGATCGCAATCCTCCAGCCGCTGCATCGCCCGCTGCATTTCCCCCGGTGACTGCACAACCTCCATCGGCACATTCAGGATCGACGCGTAAGTACGCAGCTGTTCCACTGCGGATATCCGATACGTATCCGAGGTGATGAATCCTACCTTGCGATGAAACTTGAACAGCTGCTCGGCCGCAATTTTGGCAATCGTTGTCGTTTTCCCGACACCGGTAGGTCCCGCAATGTACACGATGCGCGTATCCTTCCGCACACCTCCCCCGAACCGGTCAGCGAGGAACGATGCCGCCTGCTGGCGTATAATGTCTTGCAGCTGCTGGTCGTCCAGATTTTTGCCGCTGGCATTCCAGGCATCGATCGCTGCATCCATCCATCTTTCCGCCAGCTTGGCGGATACCTCCTGCTTCAGCAGCTGATCGCGGATTCGCTGCATTGGCTCGGGCAGCTGTTGTGCCTCCAGGTTCTGCCGCGACAACTTGGCCATCCATTCTTTCATCTCACGCAGTTCCGCCAGCAAATTTTGTTCAGTGATGCTCAACTCGGAAGCTGCGCTCGGGCGCTTGTCATCCCTTGCTTCGGGAACCTTTCTCTCCTTGCCAATCCTAGAAGGCCCCGCTTCTTCAGCTACCCGCTGCCTCTCCTCCACAGAGGACGGATCCGGCTCCAGCTGGGCTGCCGCCGCTTGGTGGAGAGCCGACGCGAACCGTTCATACTCTTCATCACGCTTCGGAAGGCTCTCTTCCGGCGGCGCGGTGGCGATGGCTGCGCCTCCCTGCTGCTGTCCGGCATTTAAGCTGGCTGCCTTCTTATAAGCCTGGGGAACAGCCCCTCCAGCGACTGCGGACGCCGCCGGCCTCGGCTTGGAGGAGGAAACGGTTTTCTTCTTCTCCTCTTGTTCAGCCGCCGCAATGACCTCAATCTTTCGCCGGCTAAACATGCCGAGAAAACCGCCGACTTTGATATCCTTGGTGCTGAGAATTACCGCATCCGCCCCCAGATCGGTGCGGATATGCTGCATCGCTTCAGGCATCGTGTCCACGATATACCTTTTCACTCTCATAAGTTCACCACCCCGACGCTTTGAATTTCGACATTAGGCTCCAGTTCACTGTAGGACAAGACCGGGATATCCTGCATACCGCGCTCAATCACCTGCCGCAAATACATTCGGATCGCAGGAGATGCCAGGAGAATCGGCTGCTGTCCCATCTGTACAATTTTGTTCACCTGCTCGCCGAGCTTCTGGAAGATCGTCTGTGTCGATGACGGGTCCATGGCCAGATACGTTCCTTGATCGCTCTGCTGTACGCTCTCGGCAATCTTCTTCTCAAGCGCAGGCCCAACGGTAATGACCCGCATAACCTCGCCGTCCTGAGCATATTGCTGGGTGATCTGCCTTGACAAGGCCTGACGCACGTACTCGGTCAACACCTCCGGGTCTTTCGAATAGTGCCCGTAATCGGCCAGTGTCTCCAGAATCGTCACCATATCCCGGATCGATATTTTCTCGCGAAGCAGTTTAGCCAGCACCTTCTGAACATCGCCAATCGTCAGCACCGACGGGATCAGTTCGTCCACAAGCACCGGGTAGCTCTCCCTGATATTGTCGATAAGCGTCTTCGTTTCCTGCCGCCCGAGCAGCTCATGCGCATGCCGCTTGATCAGCTCGGTGAGATGGGTGGCAACGACAGACGGCGGATCTACAACCGTATAACCGGCCAAATCAGCCCGTTCCTTCATCGCTTCGTCAATCCATAGCGCCGGAAGGCCAAAGGCCGGCTCAGTCGTGTCGATGCCGGTCACGGAGTCATCATCATAACCGGGGCTCATCGCCAGATAATGATTCAGCAGCAGCTCGCCGCCGCCGACCGCATTGCCTTTGATTTTGATGACATATTCATTCGGCTTCAATTGGATGTTGTCGCGAATGCGTATGACCGGAACGACCAGGCCGAGTTCAAGTGCGCACTGCCTGCGGATCATGATGATCCGATCAAGCAAATCTCCACCCTGCTGGGCATCTGCCAGAGGAATGAGCCCGTAACCGAATTCGAACTCGATCGGGTCAACCTGCAGCAAATTGATGACACTTTCCGGACTGCGAACCTCCTCGATCTGCTGCTCTTCCTCCAACTGCTCCACCTCGACCTGCTTGCGTTCCAGTGAGTTCTGCATCGTTCGTGCCGCAATGAATAGAACGATGGCAATCGGCACTGTCGTCAACGGGCCAATCGGCGTGAACAGTCCCAGCAGCAGCACCGTGCCCCCAACGATGTAGAGCAGCTTAGGGTAAGATAAGAGCTGGCTGCTGAGATCCTCCGCCAGATTCCCGTCCGATGCCGCTCTTGTCACTATCAGACCCGCAGCAGTCGAGATCAGAAGGGCCGGAATCTGGCTGACCAGACCGTCCCCGATCGTCAGGATGGAATAGGTGCTCATCGCTTCAGCAAAGCTCATGCCGTGGATGGACATCCCGATAATAAAACCGCCGATCAGGTTGATCAGGAGGATGACAATCGAGGCGATCGCATCCCCTTTAACGAATTTGCTCGCACCGTCCATCGCCCCGTAGAAGTCGGCCTCGCGCTCGATTTTGCGCCGGCGCTCCCTCGCCTGCTGCTCGTTGATCAAACCTGCATTCAGGTCAGCGTCGATACTCATCTGTTTCCCTGGCATCGCATCGAGCGTAAATCTCGCTGCAACTTCAGCCACGCGCTCGGAGCCCTTCGTGATAACGATAAACTGCACGACAACCAGAATGAGGAAGACCACGAAACCGACGGCTATTTCTCCGTTGGCTATCCAGCTGCCGAAGGTAGCTACAACCTCGCCCGCTTTAGCCTCAGATAAAATCAGCTTGGTGGTCGAGATGTTAAGTGCCAGCCGGAACAGGGTTGTAATGAGCAGGAGCGATGGAAATATCGAGAAGTCCAGCGCTTCTTTTGTATTCATGGCTACCAGCAAAATGATCAGCGCCAGTGAGATGTTGATGATGAGCAGCACGTCCAGCAGCCATATCGGGATCGGGAGAATCATCATCATCACGATGCCAATGATACCCGCAAGGACAGATATATCTTTAATTTTCACTGCACTCGGCCTCCGGTCCCCTAGTTATTTCGCTTTACCTTTAAGTTTATATACATAGGCCAGCACTTCCGCTACGGCCTGGAACAGATCTCCGGGAATGGCTTCCCCAATTTCCGACCGCCCGTACAACGCTCGTGCCAGCGGCTTGTTTTCGATCGTCATGATGCCATGTTCCTTGGCAATTTCTTTAATTCGCAGAGCCATGTAGTCCTGGCCCTTGGCAATAATTTCTGGAGCTTCCATCGTGGCCCCATCGTATTTCAGAGCGACGGCAAAATGCGTCGGGTTCGTAATGACCACATCCGCATTCGGAACCTCTTGCATCATCCGCTGCAGAGCCATCCTCCGCTGGCGCTCCCTGATTTTGCTTTTAATTAACGGATCGCCTTCCATCTTCTTGTATTCATCTTTAATGTCTTGCTTGGACATTCGTATGTTTTTTTCGTAGTCATATCTCTGATACATATAATCCAGGAAAGCGAGCACGATCAGACCGACCGCAATTTTCAATCCCAGGTTTGTAGTTACACTAGCGGTAAAATGAAAAATTGTATCGGGGCTCATATTCGACAGCGCGGAGAGCTCCCCGCGAGCCGCCCATATCGTGCTGTACACCATGAAACCGATAATCGCGAGTTTGGTGATAGACTTCAGAAACTCCACCAGAGAACGCATGGAAAATATATTTTTAAAACCTTTGATCGGGTCCAGCTTGCTGAACTTCATTTTCAGCGGTTCGCCCGTCACGAGAACCCCGACCTGCAAATAGTTGACGAGCAGCGCAATAACAAAAACAGCTACAAAAATAGGAGCAAGAAGCAGCAAAATCTGAATCCCGTACTCCCCGAACATCGACATCACATTTTCAGGCGTTACGTTCATGGACAGCCGATTGATAAAAATGTCTGTAAAGAGCCGGACGGTCCGATCCTTCATGTATCCGCCAAAAACGAGCAAACAGAACATTCCGGCTAGCAGGACCGATGATCCGGACAGCTCCATACTTTTGGCTACCTGTCCTTTTTTCCGGGTATCCTGACGTTTTTTCGGCGTTGCTTTTTCGGTTTTCTCCCCGGCGAACAGCTGTAAATCCACCTGATATCTGTACTGGCTGGCCATCCGTTACACCTCCAACGTTAAGCCGTTTATGTCCGATCACCTAAGGTGTCAAGCAGATGCCTTAGCGACTCGAACAATTTACCGAAGAGAAAATCAAACAGGGCGGTTAATCCAGGCATCAGCAGCATAAGCAGAATTAATCCTACGATAATTTTCAACGCGATGCCGATCACAAACACGTTAAACTGCGGTGCCGTTTTGGCCAGAAAGCCAAGCCCGACGTCCGTCAGAAACAGCGCGGCCACCAGCGGTGCAGCCATCTGCAGCGCCAGGACGAAGGAGTATGCAAACGTGCGTATCAAAAATTCGGCCACACTGCCATCATGGATTTTGCTGAAAATCTCTCCTGTTACAGGGATCCAGTCATAGCTGTACATGATGGCGTCCAACAGATAGTGATGACCGTTCATGCTCAAGAAGACCAACAGCGCCAGCATGTACTTGAAATGGCCAATCAGCGGCGTAGACGCTCCTGTAAAAGGGTCGATCACATTCGCCATGCTGAAGCCGATCTGGATATCGATCAGCGCACCTGCGGTCTGAACTGCAGCCATCATCAGGTAAGTCGTAAATCCAAGCAGCAGCCCCACCAGCACTTCCTGCATAATGAGTATGACATATCCCATATCCTGCGGCACAACCGCGCCGATGCCAAAACTCAAATATACAATCAGCGAGATAATAGAGGACAAGCCGATCTTGTAGGAGGCCGGCACGCTAAGCGTAGAAAACACGGGCACAACTACAAAAAATGCAGTAATTCGACAAAAAATAAGCATAAATACAGGTACTACCTGCTGCAACCATTCCATGGACACTCAGCCTATCCGATATATTTGTGGAGATTGTCCAAAATGCCGTACGTAAAATCGACCATCGTAGTTAGGATCCAAGGACCGAACAGCAGCAGCGCCACAAGCACGACGATGATTTTCGGCACGAAGGCCAGCGTCTGTTCCTGAATCTGTGTTGTCGCTTGGAAAATACTGATCAACAGACCTGCTAACAGTGCCAGAACCAGCATCGGCGCACTTACTTGAAGAACGATATAAACAGCCTGACCTGCCAGACCGATAATAAATTCAGCACTCACGGCGAGTCCTCCTGTTCTGAAATACTTGCCGCTTGAATCTTTACGGGTTAAAACTCATCAGCATCGATTTGACGACAAGATACCATCCATCCACCAGTACAAAAAGCAAAATTTTAAACGGCAGTGATATCATGATCGGCGGCAGCATCATCATCCCCATCGCCATCAGAACGCTCGCTACGACGATGTCGATCACGAGGAACGGGATGAAGATCATGAAGCCCATCTGAAAGCCTGTCTTGAGCTCGCTGATTGCAAATGCCGGAATCAGCACATGCAGCGGCAGATCCTCGTACGTTTCCGGCTTCTCCGCCCCGGTATAGTTTATAAAGAGCAGCAGATCCTTCTCCCTCGTATGGGAGAACATGAATCTTTTGATCGGGTCCTGCGCCCTTTCCAATGCCTCGGTTTGCGTAATTTCCCCGCGCACATAGGGTTGAAGCGCCACTTCGTTCATCGAGGACAGCGTTGGCGCCATGACGAACAAGGTCAGAAACAGCGCCAGACCGATCAGCACCTGGTTAGGCGGCGTTTGCTGCGTTCCCAGTGAAGTCCGGACGAATCCAAGCACAATGACAATCCGGGTGAAGCTTGTCATCAATACAAGGATGGCCGGGGCAATGCTGAGTATCGTGATTAAGAGAATCAAGGATAACGCGCTTGTCCCCGGACTTTCCCCTTCATTGCCGATCTGAATGTCGATATTCGGAATCGGACTAGCCGAAGCCGCCTGAGTAAAGAGCAGGCCGATCAGCATAAAAACCGAGATAAGGTAAATGATCTTTTTATTCATGAATCCTTATGATCCTCCCGCAGCAATTCTTCGACCTTTTGCTTCCGGTTCGGGACGCTGCGCAGCTTGGACTCAAACACCTCATGAAACGAGGATGTCTGCTCCACATCATGATGCTCCTGCGGTTGCTCCTTGCGGAGCCTCGCCGCCAGTTTAGTAACAAATGGCGGCAGCACCCCTGCATGCAATCCGGAATCCTGCTCGAAGGCCGCCCGGATCCGCTCCACTTCATCGGGATCGGAGATCTTGTCCAGCAAGCTTACATCTTCTCCGACACCGACCAGATAGATGGTGCCGCTGATCTCAATCAGCTGGAGGGATTTGCCCGGGCCGAGTCCAACTGCACCGAGGGTACGAATGGAGCGGCCCTGCATCCAGCTCTGATTCTTCCGGTTCAGAAAGCGAATCAATATTACGATCAAAACGATGATGACGGCGAGCACAATAAAGACGTAAAACAACTGTAAATAATATTCGGCAGTGCTGCCTGTTCCTATTTCCTTCGAAGCTGCCATCATCTTAGCTACCCTTATACGCCAAGCGTTTTGTTGATAGCTTCAATGACGCGGTCCGATTGGAACGGTTTGACGATAAAGTCTTTAGCGCCCGCCTGGATTGCGTCGATAACCATCGCCTGCTGTCCCATCGCAGAACACATGATGACTTTTGCGTTCGGATCCGTCTTTTTAATTTCCTTCAATGCAGCGATACCGTCCATCTCAGGCATCGTTATATCCATCGTGATCAGATCGGGACGAAGCTCCTTGAATTTCTCGACAGCTTGCGCACCATCCTGAGCCTCACCTACTACTTCAAAGCCGTTTTTAACCAGAATGTCGCGAATCATCATTCGCATAAATGCAGCATCGTCCACAATCAGAATTCGGTTAGCCATTGATAATAATCCTCCCTAATATATAGTGCTATTGTAATTTTTGAATCCGGTCCCATTGGCTTACGATATCCGTGACCCGAACCCCAAAGTTTTCGTCAATGACCACGACTTCTCCCTTGGCGATCAACTTGTTGTTGACGAGTATGTCTACAGGCTCACCTGCAAGCTTGTCCAACTCAATGATAGAGCCTTGCGTCATTTCCAAGATATCCTTAATTTGCTTCTGGGTCCTTCCTAATTCTACGGTGACTTTAAGAGGAATGTCCATCAGTAAGTTAAGATTGTTTTCATCTACTTGCGCGTACGGTGGAGCTTGCAGATTAGAGAACTGCACCGGTTGCACATTTACATTCCGGTTAGGCATTCCGCCATATTGTTGGGGCTGATGGGGCATCCCATATGGCATGGAAGGCGGTACCTGTCCTCCTTGCATCGGCTGACTGTAATCTGGGCCTGGAGTCTGCATTGGCGCAGCTCCCGCTGGAGGCTGTTGGGTATTTGGTACTGCATGATGATCGACCGCAGGTTGGCTCTCCACAACCGGAGGCGCCTCTGTCGTCACAGCTGCTTCAACAGCAGACTCCTCTGCTCCGCCAATCAGCGTGCGAACCATGTCTTTTGCAAATTCCACCGGCAGCAGCTGCATGATGGTTGAGTCAATCAAATCACCGATAATCAATCGGAAAGAGATTTTGATCAGCGTTTCATCCGGAGGGAGATTGCTTACCCCCGTTCCGCTCTCTACATTCAAAATATCAATCCCGGGTGGCGAAATGTTGACAAAACGGTTGAAGATGGTGGACATGCTCGTTGCCGAGGAACCCATCATCTGGTTCATCGCTTCCTGCACAGCGCTGATATGTATTTCATTCAGCTCTTCATCCGCCGGATTGCCTTCTCCGCCCAGCATCAGATCCGCAATGACCTGGGCATCTCTCGATTTAATGACAAGGGAGTTGATGCCTTCAAAGCCGTCCACATAGGTTACGTGAACCGCAACGTGAGGCTTCGGGAACTCCGCTTCAAACTGGCTTCTGGTAATGATCGAAACTCTTGGCGTTGTAATATCAACCTTTTTGCCCAGCAGTGTCGATAGAGCCGTTGCCGCACTGCCAAAAGTGATATTCCCAATCTCGCCAAGCGCATCTTGCTCGAGAGGCGTTAGCACGTCGTCTACGGTTGCCGCCGAAGAAGGGGCCGGAGCCATTTCCGACTGCTTTAACAAGGCGTCGATTTCTTCCTGGGATAAATAATCTTTACTCGTCAAGTTCTTCAGCTCCTTCGATGACAATTTCATCGATTTGTACAGCAACCCGATCCTTCACCGTGCCGGGACTGCCAATAAACTTCAATCTGTCGCCGACCTTAATGGCTAGCCCATCGTGGACCGGCTTATTCAGGCTGATGACATCCCCGACCCCCAAGCCGAGGAATTCTGCAACCGTCAGCTGTGAAACACCCAGCTCTGCTACAACCGGCAGCTTCGCTTTGCTGACCCGCTGCTTCAGGGCGTCCACCTCTTCCGGAACCCGCGATTTTTTCTCGGAAACGAACCACTGGTGTGCCGAAAGCTTGGACATGATCGGTTCCAGAACAACGTGCGGGATACAGAGGTTAATCATCCCTGTCGTATCACCGATTTTTGTGCTGAGCGATATCAGTGCAATCGTTTCGTTGGGGGAGACGATTTGCATAAACTGCGGATTCGTCTCGAGTGCCTCCAGGCGCGGCGAAATATCAATCACCGTTTTCCAAGCTTCCTGGAGACTTTCAAATGCACGGCTGAAGATTTTTTCCATGATGATCGTTTCGATTTCGGTCATGGCGCCGATCGTGCTTGGCGCTGTCCCGGTCCCGCCCAGCATTCGGTCAAGCATCGCATAGGCGATGTTGGGATGGACCTCCATTACCATACGGCCTTTCAGCGGTTCTGCCTCAAAGATGTTAAGCACCGTCATTTTAGGTATGGAACGGATAAACTCATCATAAGGAAGCTGTTCAACCTGAACGACACTGATATGCACAAACGTGCGCAGCTGGGCTGAAAAATAAGTGGTCAGGTATCTTGCAAAGTTCTCGTGAATCCGGGTTAAGCTTCGAATATGATCCTTCGAGAAACGAACCGCTCTTTTAAAGTCATAGGAACGGATCTTCTTTTGCGTTTCTTCTTTCTTCAATTCCTCAGCGTCCATTTCTCCGGAAGAGAGCGCGGCCAGCAGGGCATCGATCTCATTCTGCGATAAAACATCAACCATCTACTCACCCCCTTACAGGTCACCCGACGAACAGGCCTATATTCCAGCTACGAGAACGTCAGCAATATCAATTTGGACGACTTTCCCTGTTGTAATGGATTCGTTCACCAGGTCCATCAGCTTGCTTGTAAACTGCTCACGGCCTTTGGAACCGTTGAGTGTATCCGGGTTCGTATCAGCCAGCGTTTTGATGATGATCGGTTTAATCTTAATGTCCTTGATTTTATCGAACTCTTCCTTCGCTTTTTTATCGCTAAGCTGGATGGAAAATGCGACGGAAATGATGTAATCAGGATCAGCCAGATTCGTTTTGATGCCGGTGATTTCCGATGTTACTTCAACAATCTCGTCAGCTGACATGTGCGGTTTGACTTTCACTGTCGCCGCCGTTTGGGCATCGTTCTTGCCGTTTGAGTTGGACAACACGAACACGGCAAGCACAATTAGCGTGATCGATAGCATAATTGTGATGATCCACGGAAACATCTTTTTCATGAAGGTTCCTCCATTTGCTGCACTTTAATAGTTGCTTGATGCACACCGACTTCGCGATGATACGCCTTGACCGCCTCGATGACTTCATCTGCGCTCTCGAGCACAATCATGCGCTTGCCGTTGATTAAAGTGATGTAAGTGTCAGGAGTCTCTTCAACCATTTCAATCAAGAGAGCATTAAGCCACATGGGTGAACCGTTAATCCTCGTTACCGATATCATGGACAGACCTCCTTTATTATGAGGGAGGGAATTCACCCCTCCCGTCATTCACCTTAACGCTTCAGATTGACCACTTCCTGCAGAACCTCATCGGAGGTCGTAATAATCCGGGAGTTGGACTGGAAGCCGCGCTGGGCCACAATCATTTCGGTAAATTCGCCTGTCAGGTCCACGTTGGACATTTCAAGCTGACCGGTGATGATGGCTCCGGTGCCGAGCTCTGGGTCATTGCCGGTTGAGATGTAATCCTCAAGTTCACCATCAGGCACAGCATTCAGCGTCACGCGATACAAATTGCCGCCGATTTTTTCCAAGCCTTCAGGATTGGGAACTACGGCAATGCCGATGGTCGCGCCTTCCTCAGTCGTTCCATCCTCCATTCTCTGAATGATGGTTCCATTCTGAGAAATGGTGAAAGCTGTGACTCCTTCTTCAAGAGCGATAGGCTCACCCTCTGCATCAAGCACCAAAAATCCATCGGAGGTTACAAGGTTGCGAGCCACATCAATATGGAAATCACCCGCACGGGTCAAGAACGGCACCTCTTGTTCTTCGCCCAGGGAAACCATGAAGAAGCCGTCCCCGTCAATACGCATATCCGTTGGATAGTTGGTCAGCATCGCACTTCCCGGCGTGTGCAGCGTATCAATCGAACCCAGTGACACGCCAAGTCCAACCTGCTTGGCATTAATCCCGCCGGTTGGGTCCTCCGTTCCTGGGGTAACCCCGGACAAGGTCTGGCTCATAATATCCTTGAACATGACCCTGCTGGCCTTGAATCCTACCGTGTTCACATTGGCAATATTGTTGCCGATCACGTCAAGCTTCGTCTGAAATCCTCTCATGCCGGATACACCGGAGTACATGGATCTTAGCATCGTTTATCCCCTTTCTTAATGGACCGCATCTGTCGATCAGCGGCCGCCTGGCTTCCTAGTCGGGCCAGCCAGTTTATGAAATGATAATTGCACTATCGATCTGGGTGAATACATTGTCAACCATTGCTTTGCCATTCATGGCGGTTACAACCGTGCGATTCGGCACGTTCACAATGAGCGCCATATCCTTCATCAGTATCAGGGATTCTTTACTTCCTTTTGCAGCCGCCTTCTCAATCGCGCTGTGAATTTGGACCAACTGATCCGCTTCCAGCTCGATGCCGCGCTGCTCAAGCCGCTTGGCGGCATGATTGCTGATCTTCAGCAAATTTTCATTCAGGAGCTTACGGAACTCACCGGACCCTGGTGTACTATGGGATGGTGAATGTGCCTGTGAGCGATCCCGATGAATCGCTGCCGGGTGAAGCGTGCCGGAATACAGCTGACCAATCGTCATTCGTTCACTCATGGTCCTGTTCCTCCGGCCGGTTCATCGCCGCTGCTCTCCCCGGCCCCATCTGCGCCTGTATCCGGCTCGCTAGCTCCGCTATCTGGTGCAGGTGGCGTCTGCGGCATCTCAGGCGTCTCTGGCACAGCCGCATTTTCAATCTTCACAATCTCGTTAAGCGGTACTTCGTTCACCCCGACTTTGGCATATGTGAGGCCGTCCCGGACGATAATGGACTCCACCAGACCGCTCTCCATCTGATATTGCGTACCGCCCTCCGGGAGAACCATCCAGCTGATCTGTTTGCCGATCAAGCTTGATGCCGCGCCAAGCGACTGGCTCAACTGGTTCAGCTGGGAGTTGATATTCATCAATTGCTCCAGTGAAGTAAATTGAGCCATCTGCGATATAAATTCCCGGTCCTGCATCGGCTGGAGCGGATCCTGATAACGAAGCTGAGCCACGAGAATTTTCAAAAACTCGTCCTTGCCGAGCTCGCCGCCAGGCACCGTCTTGTCCTTCGAATTCGAACGGGTATGGCCAGGCTCTACATTGCTAAAGCCAACATTACTGACATTTTCCGCCATGATTACTCACCTCCCCGCGATTAGGCTTCTGCTGTAAATGTGCCTCCATGCTCTTCCTCTTCAGCTTGAACGGATGCGAGCCAGTCGTTCCATTCCTCTGTCAGATCCGCAGCAATAACGGCATCATCATTCGGTCTGTCCTTCTCTTGGGATCGGTGCTGCTGCGACTGCTGCTGTCCGGAGCCGGACTGACGGCCATCCTGGTACAGATATGCGGTCGAAGAGGAGCTGCTTTGCGTCACCTCGATCTTCTCCACCTGCAGGCCCTGTGCCGCGAGCGCCGCTCTTAACTGAGCCATCTGCTGATCAATCAGCTCCCGCGCTTCGGCCGTTCGCGTCATGAATTGAGCGATCAACTGACCATTTTGCATCGTCAGCTTGATGTCAACCTGCCCCAAATGCTCCGGGTTCAAGGAAATTCTCGCTTCCGTTGCCCCGTGCATCTTGACGATCTCCAGCTTGTTGATAATGAAGTTGGTCATCTCATTGGCGAAATTCTCCACCGGCACTGGTGGTGCTGCTGGCTTAATCGCTACCTGCGTTCCAGAGCGAAGCGCCAGCTGTCCGGCCGTAACCGTTCCCTGTTCCAGCAAAGATTCGCCTTCCGGGAAGAGCGACTCAAACTTCAGAGCCTCGCCTTCCACACGAATGGTCGGCGCTGGGTTCGGATTCGATCCGGTTGCTGTGCCAGAATTCCCATTGGACATTCCAGCCTGCTCACTAACCTTTGCATGAGCCGTGTTCGTTGGTGCAGCTTGTCCGGCCTGATCGTTCAGCATGCGGCCAAACGCGGTGGACGTCTGATCTGTGTGCCGTATTTCACCCATCAAACCTTGGAATGCCTGAACGAGCTGTTTCATCGGTGCCTCAAGATGCTGTGCCTGTGAGCCGAGCAATTTCACCTTCTCGATCAGCTGGGCCACCGTATCCTGTACCGCAAATCGGACGGTGTCGCTATGCATCGCCAAAGGAGGCAACAAAGCCTCTCCATCGCCAGCCTCTGCCGTCTTCCCCGCTGCCGTCTGCTTGTCTCCTTGAATCAAAAGATTCGCTTGAGCCAGCCAAGCCTGCAGCTGCTGTAACAGCGACGGATCTTCTGCCAATGCTTCATCCAGCAGATCCAGATCATCCAGCAGTTGCGTGAGCAATTCTACTAGCCCGTCCACCGCCTCATCCGATTCGGCAGGCAGAACCGGCAGCGCCACTGCCGCTGCAGTTTCGCTTTCCGATGCCCCCTGGCCTGACAATTGGGATACCAGCACGGCTTCAAATGCAGTGCCTCCTGCTGTGCCCGCCTTGCTTGTGCTCCCGACCGTCGATGCAGAAGAGATCGAAGGAACTGCGCCTTGAATTAATGTCATCTTTCTCACCTCCTTTCCAAGCGATTACGCTTTTAGTTGGAGCCCATGAGTCGATTCAACACCCTTGCCGCAACTTCGGCATCCTTCTGGGACATCGCGTCAAGAATTCGGGAACGCGTAGCGTCATTGACAGAATTCAAAATCGTGATGGCCTTGCCAGGACTAATCTTGTAAATCTGCATCAGAAGATCTGCTGCATTCGCCGGCGTCATTCCTGCAAATGTCTGATTCAGCTGGCTCTGATCGAGGTTGGCTGATGTACTCTGCGTCGACTGCGACTCATTCCGGTCCAGCCGCGACTGAAGCGCTGCTATTGCCAAGTCTTCGGATGGCTTCGCGTCCTTCAGCATCATCGTGGCATCAGCGGCCACCTTCGGGTCCATACGCTGCAGTATCGCCGAGCGGTCGGCGCTCTTCATTTCACTGAGCATGAGCACCATTTCTTCCAGTGTCAGATTTTGCATAATCGGCGCTGCCTTGCTCGGGCTCATCCCCGCATACAGCTTGGCCAACTCGCGAATCTGCTTCGTATATTCATCGTCTTCTTCAACCGGCTCGACTGCAGTTGCCTGATTCTCCATTGTTTCGATCCGAGACTCTAGCTGCTGAACTTTGCTGGCTTCTGCTTCCTTTTCCTCAGCCAACTGAGCGATTTCCTCTTCCCGTTCTGCAAGCTGCTTCTTGAGCTCCGCGATGGTCGCCTCGGCGCTTTCCTCCTGCTCCTTGGCCTCCTTAAGCTTCTGCTCCTCCGGCGACAGCACCGGATCGGGAACCCAGTCTTTCACAATCGGAATTTTGTTTGCAAAATCAAGTACACCGTCCCGGACATCAGACCTGAAAAAAACGGCCAGCGCGCCTAACAGAACGATGGTGAAGATAGCCGGAATGAGGATTAACAGAATTCGCTCGAATCCTCCGCTTGACTCTTCTTTGTCTATTGGCATATCGTCGTTTCTAGCCACTCTTATCCCTCCTTCGCCTTAACCCGGCGGTATGGCGATGACCGTTAACGAGCCTTAATCGCAAAACGCACCGTTGCCATTTCATCCAGCTCGTTTTGTTCCCGAAGGAGACTTGCATGCCGGAACCTTTCCTTGGATTTTTCCCTGGCTTTGAGCCATACCTTTTCATCCATCATCTTCTCGGTTAGAAACTTCTGATTCTTCTCAACATTGACATGAGCCCGGCGAATGTCGTCACGCTTGCGATGAATGCACTGTTCCAAATACTCAGCGTACTGCTGGATATTCCTCACTTCAGCCACTGGCGCTCTTTTCGCTACGGCTTCTTCCTGGGCACGGTACATCTCGTCTCTAAGCTCATACAGCTCATGCAGGCTTTTCTCTTCCGCCTGAAGTTTCCCGATGGCACTGGAGAGCATCCATTCTGCCTGGTGTTTTTCATTCGTTTTCAGATCCACGATTTTCTGGAATGCGTAATGAAATTTCATTCGTCACAGTCATCTCCTTGAGAACTCGGAAATCAGTCGTTCCTGAACCTCACTCAATGTCGTCTTTTCATTTACCTTCTGTCTCGTGAAATCCCATATCCGTTGAATATGCTCGATGGATTCGTCGATGTCTGCGTTTGAACCTTGCTGATAGGCTCCGATATTGATCAGATCCTCGGAGTCCCGATAAACGGCGAGCAGTCTTTTCACATTGTCCGCTGCATCGATCTGCTCTTCCGGCGCGATGTCTTTCATGACACGGCTGATGCTGGACAGTACGTCAATGGCCGGAAAATGTCCCTTATTGGCAATTCCCCGGTTTAGCACAATGTGTCCATCAAGAATTCCCCGGACCGTATCCGCAATCGGTTCGTTCATATCATCGCCATCCACCAGAACCGTATAAAATGCGGTGATCGAGCCTGTCGGCCCGGTGCCCGCTCTCTCCAGCAGCTTGGGCAGACTGGCGAAAACGGAAGGGGTGTAACCCCGCATCGCCGGTGGTTCGCCAACTGCCAATCCAACCTCACGCTGAGCCATGGCGTAACGGGTGACCGAATCCATCATCAGCATGACGTTGAGTCCCCGATCGCGGAAGTACTCTGCTATCGTCGTCGCGATGAGCGCCCCCTTAATCCGAATCAGCGCCGGCTGGTCCGAGGTCGCCACTATGACGACCGAGCGCTTCAGGCCTTCCGGGCCCAAGTCGCGCTCAATGAAATCCAGCACCTCACGACCGCGCTCACCAATCAGGGCAATAACATTGACATCCGCTGACGTGTTTCTTGCAATCATGCCCATCAGCGTGCTTTTCCCGACACCGGAACCGGCGAAGATGCCGACACGCTGCCCCTTGCCGATCGTCAACAATCCGTCAATCGCCCGAACGCCAATGCTGATCGGCTCTTGGACGCGTGGCCGATTAAGCGGATTCTGCGGCGTGTTGTTGGTGTTATAGTGCGGCATCCGCGCCGGAATGATCGAGCCGTCAAGCGGCTGCCCCAAACCGTCAAGCACCTTGCCCAGCAGTTCAGACCCAACCTGTACGCTAAGCGGTTTCCCCGTACCGACCACATCGCATCCCGGTCCGATGGAATGAAGCTCGCCAAGCGGCATCAGCAGCACCTTGTTGTCCCTGAACCCGACAACCTCGGCCTTCAAGGGCTTGGACTGCTTGGTCGGATAGATGTAGCACACATCCCCGATGCTCGCGTCAGGCCCTTCGGACTCTACCATCAACCCGATCACCTGCGTCACTTTTCCGTTAATTCGAACCGGATCCAAATGCCGAAGCTGGTCAATATAACGCGTGCTGTCAAGCGTCCTCATCCTGATTTCTTCGCTCCTCATCCTCCAGAGCTATTCGAACCAGCTCTTTCTTGATCTCTTCCAGCTGAGTATCAATTCGCGCATCCACACTACCGAAGGAGGAGCGGATGACGCATCCTCGATCCTGAACCGTCGCGTCAGGCAGTATCTGCAGCTCTGCCTGTGAATCGATCACTAGCCCCAATTCTTCGCGGGCCGCGTATATAAATTCAAAATGCTCGGGTGCGACGCAAAGCGAGATCACGCCTTTTTCTCGTTTGCGGGACAAGTTCTTGCGTATTAGCTCCACCATCAATTCAGGCTCGACGGTCAATTGCCGTTCGATGACCTTCTCGGCAATCGCACAGCTCAGTTCCACAAGAAAGGGCTCCGCTTCCTGTATCAGTTCTTCCTTGGCCCGGTAAGCCTGCTGGAGCAGCTCCTGCGCTTCATGAGTAGCCTTATCCAGCAGCTCCCTCATTTCCTGCTCGGCTTTTGCCGCGCCTTCTTCATAGCCTTGCCGGTAACCTTCCGACTTCAAAGCTTCGGATAAATCGTTGTCCTGGAGTCTTCGTTCCTCCCACCAGGCGTCAATCTGCTCTTTCGCTTCAGCCAGCATCCGCTCCGCTTCCTCCGAAGCTTCCCTCAGCTGTCTTTCCGCGAATTCCTGGGAATCCTTGAGCATCTCATCCTTCATTCGTTCAGCCTCGGCCAGCGTTACCGCTACCGCGGGATCAACACCTTTCGGAACCTCTTCTTCAGACTGCTCCTCAACCGGCACATGATAATGCCGGGCAAGATCCAGTGCAGCCGGTTCGTTCATGGGCTTATAATGGGACGATTTGATCAAATTAGACAATGATGTCATCCCCTCCACCACGAGCAATAATGACTTCGCCCGCTTCTTCGAGTCTGCGGATCGTGCTTACAATCCGGCTCTGTGCTTCCTCAACATCACGCAGCCGAACCGGTCCCATGTATTCCATCTCTTCCCGGAAGGACTCGGCCATGCGTTTGGACATATTGCGGAATATAACGTCCCGCACCTCTTCGCTTGCCACCTTGAGCGCAAGCTGCAAGTCGGCATTCTCGACATCGCGGATAATTCGCTGTATGGAACGGTTGTCCACATTGACGATATCTTCAAATACAAACATCCGTTTCTTGATCTCTTCGGCAAGTTCCGGATCTTGGATCTCAAGCGAGTCGAGTATCGTGCGCTCGGTTCCGCGGTCTACACCGTTCAGAATCTGAACGATGGATTCGATTCCTCCCGCGCTTGTGTAATCCTGGGTGACTGTCGCGGACAGCTTCTGCTCAAGCACTCGCTCCACTTGGGCGATGACTTCCGGCGAAGTGCTGTCCATCACAGCGACCCGGCGTGCAACCTCAGCCTGTTTCTCCTGCGGCAGAGAGGAAAGAATGACAGATGCCTGCTCGAACTGAAGATAAGACAATACGAGCGCAATGGTCTGTGCATTTTCATTCTGAATAAAGTTCAGAATTTGTGCCGGATCCGCCTTGCGTGCAAAGTCAAACGGCCGAACTTGAAGCGTAGCGGTCAGTCTGTTAATAACTTCACGAGCCTTTTCTTGACCGAGCGCCTTCTCCAAAATTTCCTTCGCGTAATTAATGCCGCCCTGTGATATGTATTCCTGAGCCAGGCATATCTGGTGAAACTCCTGCAGGATGGTGTCTTTCTCATCGCTTTCCACTTTTCTCACATTCGCGATTTCAAGTGTCAGCTGTTCAATCTCTTCTTCTCTTAAATGTTTAAATATTTGGGCGGACACTTCAGGTCCGAGCGTAATTAACAATATTGCGGCTTTCTGACGACCGCTCAATTCCGTGCTGTTTCCCTTGGCCAACGCTACCACCTCTATTCCTCAGCAAGCCATGTGCGAAGTAAATTGACAAACTCATCCGGCTTCTTCTTGGCCAGTGTCTCAAGCTGCTTGCGAACCTGACTCTCGTTCGTGACACTTTCCAGATTGACCGATGGAAACTCCGTAGCAGGAGGAAGCGGAACATCATCTTCCAGCATTTCTTCCTGCTGTCTGCGTCTGCGAATGAAGAAGTATGCGCCTCCGGCAATGAGAGCCAGTGCAGCGATACCAATCCCCCACAGCAGCGGCTGGGACAGAAGAGTTTGCGGCGTATCCGGATTAGTATTAATTACCTGCGAAACAACCGAAACTTTTTGTGCCAATTGTGCGTCTGTATAGTTAGAGCCGGAATCTGAAAGTGAAGCTCTAACAATGTTGACCAGAATGTTCTCAATCGCCATTCTTGTCGTGTCATCCAAAATTTCTTGTCCCGAAGGTGGTTCAACCGAGACATTTATGGTTAAATCTTTAACAACATATGGACTGGCAATGATATCTCTCGTAATCCGGTTAACCTCGTAGTTCACAATTCTTGATTCTTCTTCTGAGGTTGTTTGTCCACTGGACGCATCGCCTGGATAGCCTGCGATTTCTTCTTCACCGACTCCAGCTACACCACCCGTTGGACTACCTGTTCCGGAATAGTTCTTCTGAATTTCCTGGACGCTGAGCTCGATGCCCCTCATCTCTTCTTCATCCACAGGGGTCACCAGGTTTTCTTTGCTCTGCACCTGATCGAAATTCAGTTTGGATGCAACCAGAACATTGACTTTGTTGGAGCCCATATACTTGGACAGAAATTGCTGTACGTTCTGCCTAACATCGTTCTCGAATTTCTTCTGAAGAGCGAAGTTCTCTTCAACTTTGCCCATGAGACCGCCTTGTCCGCCTTTGGCAGTGGCAAGCAGCTCCACCTCATCGTTGGTGATGGTGATATTCTCAATCGGCAGATTCGGAATCGCTGTTTTGACAAGGTTGTAATACCCGTCAATCGCTTCCTGATGCGGACGGAAGCCCGGTTTGAACTGAAGCACTACCGAAGCACTGGCCTTATCTTCATTGCCGGTGGAAGCAAACACGCTTTCCTTTGGCAGATTGAGAAGCACGGTAGCGTCTTGGATGCCCTGCATTTTTTCAAGCAGTCGCTCCACTTCGCCGTTCAGCGCGTTTACATATTTCACTTCAAATTCATTTTCAGTCATGCCGATTGCCGAGGAATTCTGTTCAAACGTTTCAAAGCCGATCGTCCCGTTCTGGACTAGGCCTTGAGACCCAACATCAACCATTACCCGGGCAGCCTGGGTGCTCGGCACTGAAATGCTTTGCCCATCGGGGCTCAATTGGTAGCCAATCCCCTGGGATTCGAGATAGCTGATAATGCCAGCGGCATCGCTTGAATTCAGGTCTCGGAACGCTACCTCATACTTGGTCTTGGAAAATTGGACCGTTAGAACTATCAGCGCGATGAGCAGAATCGCAATCGTTGCAATCAGCATTATTTTTTGTTTTTGGCTAAACTGGCTCCAATATTGGGTCGCTTTATCCCGATATTGGGAAATTCTCTCGTTCACATCGTCACCCCATCCGAAACTTTGCTAGAAACTTTTAGATTTGCGTACGCATGATCTCCTGATAGGCTTCTACCACCTTGTTTCGGACCTGTGTGGTAAGCTGTATGCTTAACAATGCTTGCTGGCCTGCTATCATCACCTGATCCACGTTAACTTCGCCGAGCATCAATTTGTCACTCATGACGTGGGCCGTTTTTTCCTGGGAAGCTACCGCATTCAGCGCTTCGCCCAAGTATGAGCTGAACTCTCGGATGGTCTCGGTCGGCGCCGCTTTCGCCGCAACGCTGTTCTGCAATTGAAGAGGCTGTACCTGCGCGGTACTGAACATTGTATTTTGAATCATGAAATTCTTCCCTCCAGCAATGGTTATGTATTTAGAGCAATTATTTATCTACCGATTTCCAGAGCCTTCATAATCATAGCTTTGGAGGCATTGATCGCTGTAACGTTCGCTTCATAGGAGCGAGAGGCTGAAATCATGTCCACCATCTCTTTGGTGATGTCCACATTAGGCATATAAACATAACCTTCGGCGTTAGCATCCGGATGGTTCGGATTATAGACCAGCTTCAGAGGAGATTGGTCCTCTTGAACCTTGCCTACCTTTACCCCTTGAAACGCCTGTCCGCCCGACATCTCCGCCCTTAGCATCTGCTCAAACGAAGCCTGCCCAGGCTCAAGAACAACCGTTTTCCGCCTATACGGAACCGCTTCTCCATTGACGATGCGGGCTCTTGTTGTCTCCGCATTCGCAATATTGGAAGAGATGACGTCCATCCGTAGACGCTGTGCCGTAAGCGCCGATGCGCTGATTGCGAAGCTGTTGCTGATGTTCATGTCATGTTATCTCCCTTCGATCGCTGTCCGCATGATTCGAATTTGCTCGTTAACAACCTGTACGTAGGAATTGTAGCGGAGCTGGTTTTCCGCGAGCAGTGACATTTCTCGATCCACATCGACATTGTTCTGATTGTTGTTCATGGAGCTTGTTTCGTCCGTTAGAACTACAGCATCAGGAATCCGATTGGAACGTCCGATTTCAAAATGTCTGGGATCTGTCCTTCTGCCGGAGAGGGATAATTGGGTCCCTCCCATTTCTTTCTTCAAAAGACTTTCGAATGTAACCGCAGATCTCTTGAAATGGGGAGTGTCCACATTCGCGATATTGTTCGACAGAACCGTGTTTCTGAGGTTCGCTGCGTCCAATCCGCTTTGAAGCCGTTGAAAGCTACTGTTATTCAATAGATTCACTAGCTCATTCCTCCTATTTGGATTGCTGAAAGGCACTGCGCACTTCCTAACTTAATCCTTTTTTCGACAATTAATCTAATCCGTACGCACTAACCTAGGTCTTAAGTAGAAAAAGACAACATGATGTCATATAAACTAAGTTTCTTAAAGATTGGGACTTTTTACAATAAGAAAAAAGCCCTATCTTTCGACGAAAAGAAGGGCTTTTTAATCATTTTTTATTGTTTTTTTCCTAAAAAATTGAAAAACGACACCTGATTCTGTAAATTTTTCTCGTATTTTCACACCACTGGGTCCTGTTTTTCTCCCTATCATTTCCAGAAAAACCACGAAAACCGTCCTGCCAGCTTCCAACTTGCGAAAGTCATTCGACAATATCCCGAGTTTGGGATCGACAGCCTTGTCGCATCCCGCTGTAGAATTGACGGGGTTATAAGATATACTGGCTCAGATCCCGATCCTGGGCAATGCCCGCCAGTTTCTCGCGCACATACTGCGGCGTGATCACAAGCCGATCCAGGGTCAGCTCAGGCGCTTCAAACGACAGATCCTCCAGCAGCTTTTCCAATATCGTATGGAGCCTCCGCGCCCCGATGTTCTCGGTATTCTGGTTGACCGAAGCAGCAATTTGCGCAATTTCCCTGATCGCATCAGGTGAGAACTCAACCTCCAAATTCTCGGTTCGAAGCAAATGAATGTACTGTTTGGTCAAAGCATTTTTCGGCTCGGTCAGAATGGATACAAAATCATCCAGGGACAAACTGTCCAGCTCTACGCGAATCGGAAAACGTCCCTGCAGCTCAGGAATCAGGTCCGACGGTTTTGCAATGTGGAAAGCACCCGCTGCGATAAACAAAATAAAGTCTGTTTTCACCGGCCCATACTTTGTCATCACCGTGGAGCCCTCTACGATAGGCAAAATATCGCGCTGGACCCCTTCCCGGGATACATCAGGTCCCGACTGCCGGCCTTGGCTCGCCACTTTGTCTATCTCATCTATGAAGATGATGCCGGACTGCTCCGCACGGCGAATCGACTCCTGGATGACATCGTCCATGTCGATCAGCTTGGCCGCTTCCTCCTGGGTCAGCACCTTTCTCGCTTCTTTAATGCTGAGCTTGCGTTTCTTGGTGCGCTTGGGCATCAGACTGCCGAGCATCTCCTGCATGTTCATCCCCATCTGATCATTGCCCTGACCGGCAAACATGTCAAACATGTTCGGAGAGGTGTCCTCCACGTCAATCTCGATGATGTCATCCTCCAGCTTCCCTGACAACAAATTAAACCTGACCTGTCTCCGCTGCTCCTTCAGGCTCACATCCTTGTCTTCAGGCTCCTCCTGCTCCGTCTGACCGGCATTTCCCCCGCCGAACAGCATCTCAAACGGGTTGCGCTGATTTTTCTGACTCGATCTCGATGGAACCAAGATTTGCACGATACGCTCATTAGCCATCTCTTCCGCCTTGTCGCGAACCTTCTCGGTACGCTCCAGCTTCACCATCCGAATCGCCGTTTCCACCAGGTCCCGAACCATCGATTCCACATCACGTCCGACATATCCGACCTCGGTAAATTTGGTGGCTTCTACTTTGACGAATGGAGCGTTCACCAGCTTGGCAAGCCTGCGGGCAATCTCTGTCTTGCCGACACCGGTCGGACCGATCATCAGAATATTTTTGGGCACGATTTCATCCCGCTCGCTGTCGCTCAGCAGGCTGCGCCGATATCGGTTGCGGAGCGCAACCGCCACCGATTTCTTGGCTTCCTTCTGTCCAACGATATACTTATCCAGTTCGGCAACAATTTGCCTAGGGGTCATCGCTTCATTCTTCATCGCTCTACCTCCGCCCTGTATAAACTTCGATCACAGCTCTTCCACAATGATATTACCATTGGTGTACACACACACTTCAGAGGCAATCTGGAGCGCCTCGCGGGCGATGTCCTTCGCCTCCAAATGCTGGGCATGGCGCTTCAATGCACGGCCGGCGGAGAGCGCAAAATTGCCGCCAGAGCCGATCGCCAGCACATCATCATCCGGCTCGATAATCTCCCCGTTCCCGGAAATGAGCAGCATCCCCGTTTTGTCCATCACGATCATGAGCGCTTCAAGCTTCCGCAAAATCCGGTCCTGTCTCCAGTCTTTGGCCAGCTCCACAGCCGCGCGCTGCAGATTGCCATGATGCTCCTCCAGCTTGGCTTCAAACTTCTCAAACAGCGTGATTGCATCCGCCACAGAACCGGCAAAACCGGCGACAACTTGTCCCCGGTAAAGACGGCGTACCTTTTTGGCGGTCTGCTTCATGATGACGTTCTGCCCGAAGGTTACCTGGCCGTCGCCGGCAATGGCTGCAGTGCCGTTATGCCGCACGGCGCAGATCGTAGTCGCATGAAAAGTCATATCCATGATGGCCGACCTCCCTAATGGTTATAAAATCTTATTCAGTCCATGGTCATTAATAAAGTAACGGATCTGGTCCAGCGCCCGGTTGGCCAAAGCTTCATTCTTCTCCTTCTTGTTGCGAATGCGCTTCTCAAGCTGAGGCAGCAGTCCGAAATTGGCATTCATCGGCTGGAAGTTGTCCGGATCGGCATGGGTAATATAATATGCCATACTGCCGATCGTTGATTCTTGCGGGAATACAATTCCTTCCTTGCCCTGCGCTGCCAGCGCTGCATTGATGCCTGCAATCAAGCCGGAAGCAGCCGATTCCACATATCCTTCCACACCGGTCATTTGCCCGGCGAGATATAGGTTCGGACGGTTTTTCACCTGATAGGTCTGTTCAAGCAGCTTCGGCGAATTGACAAACGTATTGCGGTGCATGACACCGTAGCGTACAATTTCCGCGTTCTCTAGGCCTGGGATCATCGAGATGATCCGCTTCTGCTCTCCCCATTTCAAATGGGTCTGGAATCCTACAAGGTTGTACAGCGTGCCCGCCGCATTGTCCTGACGAAGCTGGACAACGGCATAAGGCAGCTCTCCCGTATGCGGATTGACGAGGCCCACCGGCTTCATCGGACCAAACAGCGCCGTCTGTTTTCCCCGCTTCATCATCACTTCGATCGGCATGCAGCCTTCAAAATAGATCTCCTTCTCGAACTCCTTGAGCTCGGCCACCTCTGCGTTCACGACCGCCTCGTAGAAGGCGTTGAACTCCTCTTCGGTCATCGGGCAGTTCAAGTAGGCGGCTTCTCCCTTATCGTATCGGGAGGCCAGGTAAACCTTGCTCATATCAATCGAGTCTTTCTCGATAATCGGCGCAGCCGCATCGTAGAAGTAGAAATAATCCTGGCCCATCAGCTCGCGAATTTCGGCCGACAGTGCCGGCGATGTCAGCGGACCTGTAGCAATGACGACGATGCCTTCTTCAGGTATATGCTGGATTTCCTCGTTTACGACTTCAATTAACGGGTGATTATGCAGCGTGTGCGTAATCTCTCCGGAAAAGCCGTCCCGGTCTACCGCCAGCGCACCGCCGGCGGGTACCGAGTTGCGGTCTGCCGAGCCGATAACGAGTGAATTCAACATCCGCATCTCTTCCTTCAGAACGCCCACGGCATTCGTCAAACCGTTCGCGCGAAGGGAGTTGCTGCAGACAAGCTCAGCGAACTTGTCCGTATGATGCGCCGGCGTCTTGACCACCGGACGCATCTCATATAAGGTGACGGGGACCCCCCGGCTGGCAATTTGCCAAGCGGCCTCGCTCCCTGCAAGACCGGCTCCGATGACGGTCACCCTTTGTGCTTCAGTCAACTTCATTACCTCCTGTATGCCTTACAATTCTGCTGCTTCGTCCTGTTCTTCCATCATTTCAGAATAGTCACAGGCTGTACATTGAAGCTTGATGCCCTGCTTGCTCTTCTTCTCGATCATCTGTCCGCTGCAGTTCGGACAAGGCTTCGGAGACGGTTTATCCCAGGATACATAATCGCATTCCGGATAACGGTCGCATCCGTAGAAAATGCGCCCCTTTTTACTGCGGCGTTCCACCACATGCCCCTCCTTGCACTTCGGACAAGCAACGCCAATATTCTTGATGATCGGCTTCGTGTTGCGACAATCCGGGAAGCCCGAGCATGCCAGGAATTTTCCGAATCGTCCCAGCTTGTATACGAGCGGCTTGCCGCATTTCTCACATATTTCATCGGAAACCTCATCTTCGATTTCGATTTCCTTCATCTCTTCTTCCGCAACCTCAAGCCGCTTTTCGAAGGATTCATAGAATTCGGACAAAATTTTGACCCAATCCTCCGTTCCATCCTCCACATGGTCAAGGTCTTCTTCCATGTTCGCCGTAAATTCCACGTTCAGAATTTCCGGGAAAAACTGCTCCATCTGCTCGATCACAAGCTCGCCAAGTTCTGTCGGAACGAATTTCTTTTCTTCGATCGCGACATAACCCCGCTTCTGGATCGTCTCCAGCGTCGGCGCATACGTACTCGGACGTCCTATGCCAAGTTCCTCCAGCGTCCGGACAAGACGCGCTTCCGTATAGCGTGGAGGCGGCTGGGTAAAGTGCTGCTTCGGTTCAATGTTCTGTTTCTCCAGTTGATCGCCCTTGTGAAGCGCTGGCAAATATTTGTCTTCCTCGGTGGTGCCATCATCATTGCCCTCAACATACACCTTCATGAATCCAGGGAAACGAACCTTGGAGCCCGTTGCCCGGAAGACCGTGCGTCCGGCGGCGATGTCTACGGAAAGCGTATCCAGTACAGCCGATGACATCTGGCTGGCGACAAAGCGCTCCCAGATCAGTTTATACAGCCGAAGCTGATCACGGCTCATGTAAGGCTTGACGGATTCCGGATCACGCAGGACCGATGTCGGACGAATCGCTTCGTGCGCATCCTGGGCGTTTGCGCCTTTCTTCGAATATTGCCTTGGGCTTTCCGGCACGAAAGGATCTCCGTACTTGTTTTGAATGTAATCCTTGGCCTCGCCTTGCGCCGTTTCCGAGATCCGTGTGGAGTCCGTGCGCATGTAGGTAATCAGACCGACGGTTCCCTCTTTGCCGAGTTCCACACCTTCATACAGCTGCTGGGCAACCGACATCGTTTTCGCAGCTCTGAAGCCGAGCTTACGCGCTGCCTCCTGCTGCAAGGAGCTTGTCGTAAACGGTGGCGATGGATGACGCTGACGCTCGCGTTCCTTCACGTCGGTTACCTCGAAGGAGGCATCCTGAATCGCGGCCAGAATTTCGTTTACATCCTGCTCGCTCCCGAGTTCCTTCTTCGCGCCGTCGAGTTGAACAAACTTCGCTTCGAAAGAAGCGCCCTTCACCGCCAGCTTCGCGGTAATCGTCCAGTATTCCTCGGGAACAAACGCATTGATTTCATTCTCCCGATCCAGAATGATCTTGACGGCTACGGATTGCACGCGGCCGGCCGACAGCCCCTTCTTCACTTTCTTCCACAGCAGCGGGCTGATCTTGTAACCTACCAGACGGTCAAGAATTCGTCTCGCCTGCTGTGCGTTCACCAGGTCCATGTTGATTTTGCGCGGTGTTTTGAAAGCGTCCTTGACGGCTGTTTTCGTAATTTCGTTAAAGACGACACGAAGGCTCTGGGATTCATCCAGCTCCAGCGCATGCGCCAGATGCCACGCGATCGCCTCACCTTCACGATCGGGGTCAGCCGCGAGATACACTTTTTTCACTTTTTTGCTTGCATCCTTAAGTTCCTTTAAGACAGAACCTTTTCCGCGGATCGTAATGTATTTCGGGTTGAAGCCATTTTCTACCTCAACGCCGATTTGGCTTTTCGGCAGATCGCGAACATGCCCCATTGAAGCTTTCACGATGTACTTGCTGCCGAGATATTTGCCAATGGTTTTCGCCTTGGCAGGCGACTCTACGATGACGAGAGAATCCGCCACAGGTTCATCCTCCTCTCCAACATCAAACTTCCCATTTAAATGATCTTATATATAGCACCGGGTAATTGGGTTATCTGCTTTTTTATGATTAAAGATAACAGAACTGAATGCAAATGTCCAAAATCCCATCGGGTTTGCTCCAGCAAATCGTCGAGCGAGCCCGGCCCTTGTTCGAGCCTATGGTATATTTCCAGTTCATCATTTGTCAACCCGGCGTTTTCTCCAGCAGCAAAATGATCCTCCTGCCGCTCCTTATTGTATGAATCCTTTATGCCTTTTGGCAACCAAATTTCATATTCTTCTATAATATCCGCACCGCATGTCACCATCTTGGCTCCCTGCTTGATCAAATCCAGCGTCCCCCTGCTCTTCGGAGATGTCACTTGTCCAGGAACCGAGAAAACATCCCTTCCCGCCTCCAGCGCCATATCCGCCGTAATGAGCGAGCCGCTGCGGGCATCGGCCTCGACCACCACCGTCCCGAGCGCAAGCGCTGCAATAATCCGGTTCCGACGCGGAAAGAAGCCCGGGCGCACCTTGGTTCCCGGCGGATATTCAGAGAGGATCAGCCCCTTGTCTGCAATATCCTCATAGAGCGAGCGATTCTCCGGCGGGTAAACGACATCGATCCCTCCTCCGAGCACAGCGATCGTCCGGCCGTCACGGGCCAGAACCGCATCGTGCACCACACTGTCGATGCCTCTTGCCATGCCGCTGACGACGGCAAATCCCGCCTCCGCCAGCTCCTCCGCCAGCACGGCCGCTACCTTCTTGCCATATGCCGTGGGCAGGCGGGTGCCTACCATGGCAATGCTTGGCATCTCCATAAGCTGGAGATCGCCAATTGCGTACAACACCCACGGTGGCTGGGAGGACGAATGCAGGCGCTGTGGATACAACGTATCGAGGGCTGTAATAATACGTATTTTTTGATCATTTGTCAAATTTGATGCGGAGCTGCATTGTTGTCGAGGCTCGTTCGTGTCATCGTCCGACATCCGGTTCGTCACCGATTCGACAGTAAGCATGAAGTTATGTTCGAGATGATGCGCCGTTTCGACACCCACACCGCAAGCCTCCCAATCCGTTGCTCTATAATGAAGCATTTCGCTGCGTATGCCACCGTTATGCATGATGCGCTCGATCGTTTTCCAGCCGATCCCTTCGCTTTCATGCAGTGCCGCCAATACGATATTGCTTATATCCATATAACGCTGCTCCCTTCGGTTCAGTTAATGACGATAGATTTATCCTTAAAAACACGAAAAGCAACCCTCTATCTCCCATCGGGAAATAAAAGGTTGCTTACCTTGAATCAAACTACTATGAAACTATGAATTTCAGTAGCGCTCCGTTAATTAGTGCGTTGTGCACTTCGCCAGAATGCCTTGTTCTTCCAGAACACTAACGAGTGTCGAGCCCATCTCGGAAGGGGTTGGCGCAACTTTGACACCACAAGCTTCAAGTACCGAAATCTTCTCCTTGGCTGTACCTTTACCGCCGGAAATAATGGCGCCGGCATGACCCATCCGCTTCCCTGGAGGCGCTGTAGCGCCACCGATAAAGCCGACAACAGGCTTAGTCATGTTGGCTTTGATCCACTCGGCAGCCTCTTCTTCGGCCGTACCGCCAATTTCACCAATCATAATAACCGCATAGGTGTCCGGGTCTTCATTGAACAGCTTCAGCACATCAATGAATTCGGTTCCCTTCACCGGGTCGCCGCCGATGCCAACCGCGGTGGATTGTCCGATGCCGCGAGCCGTCAGCTGGTGAACCGCCTCATACGTCAGCGTACCGCTGCGGGATACAACGCCGACATGGCCCGGAGTATGGATGTAGCCTGGCATAATGCCGATTTTGCACTGACCTGGCGTAATGACACCCGGACAGTTCGGACCGATCAGGCGTGTCTTCTTGCCTTCCATGTAACGCGCTACCTTCACCATATCAAGGACCGGAATCCCCTCGGTAATACAGATAACCAGCTCCATTTCAGCATCGACAGCTTCCATGATGGAATCTGCGGCAAATGCAGGCGGAACATAGATAACACTGGCCGTAGCACCGGTCTTCGCTTTGGCTTCTTCAACCGTATTAAACACCGGGAGGCTGACGTTTGTTCCATTCTCCAGCGTAATTTCGACTTGGGTTCCACCTTTGCCTGGAGATGTACCGCCCACCATTTGCGTGCCGTAATCCAGAGCGCCCTTGGCATGGAACAGAGCCGTTTTCCCTGTAATCCCTTGCGTTATTACTTTTGTATGTTTATCGATCAAAATACTCACGATTGATTCACATCCCCTATTGTAATTTCAGGACTTTGCAAAATTCCTCATTTGAATAATGAAAGCAACCGCACGGCAGGAGCGGAATTCTCCTTCATGTGCCATGCCTGTTCAGGAATGAATAATTACTGAACGAGGGAGACGATCTTCTGCGCTCCGTCGGCCATGGAATCGGCAGGTACGATGTTCAGTCCGGATTCCGCCAGAATCTGCTTGCCAAGTTCTACGTTTGTCCCTTCCAGACGCACGACAAGCGGACGGCTAAGCCCGATCTGCTTCGCGGCTTCCACAACACCGTTGGCGATCACATCACAGCGCATAATGCCGCCAAAGATGTTCACGAAGATGCCTTTTACCTGCGGGTCGGACAGAATGATCTTGAAGGCTTCCGTAACCTTCTCCGTCGTCGCACCGCCCCCTACATCAAGGAAGTTGGCCGGCTCGCCGCCGTAGTATTTGATGATGTCCATCGTTGCCATCGCAAGACCGGCACCATTCACCATACAGCCAATGTTGCCGTCAAGCGCTATGTAGCTCAGGTCAAATTTGGATGCCTCGATCTCCTTCTCGTCCTCTTCATCCAAATCACGCAGCTCCTGGATGTCCTTATGACGGAACAGCGCATTGGAGTCAAAGTTGAGCTTCGCATCCAGTGCCATCACATTGCCGTCACCTGTAACGACAAGCGGGTTAATCTCGGCAATCGAGCAGTCCTTCTCCACAAAGGCTTTATACAAAGCCATCATGAATTGGGCTGCCTTGCCTACCAGTTCGTTCGGAATATTAATGGAATATGCCAGTTTGCGAGCCTGGAACATTTGCAGTCCAACCGCTGGATCAACGACCTCTTTAAAAATCTTCTCCGGCGAAGCTGCTGCAACCTCTTCAATCTCCGTTCCGCCTTCTTCGGAGGCCATCATAACGACGCGTCCGGTTCCACGGTCCACCACAACGCCGACATAATATTCTTTGCGAATGTCGCAGCCTTCCTCAATAAGCAAGCGCTTAACTTCTTTGCCTTCCGGTCCGGTCTGGTGAGTGACCAGCACCTTGCCCAAAATCTCTTCGGCATAGGCACGAACCTCATCGAGGTTCTTCGCAACTTTCACGCCGCCGGCCTTACCGCGGCCACCTGCATGAATTTGCGCCTTCACAACCGTCACCGGGCTGCCCAAAGATTTGGCCGCTTCGACAGCTTCTTCAACCGTAAACGCAACCTTGCCGTTCGGAACGGCTACTCCGTATTGCTTCAGTACTTGTTTTCCTTGATATTCATGGATATTCATTCTGGAATCCTCCTATCAACATGACTGGAACAAGGCGGGTCGGCTGGGAAAGCTATCTATGTTAGCGGTTCCCATGACAACCTTTTATATAATGAACCCAAGTTATTGTAACATGTTTTTAAAACGCTTACCTTAAAAAAATGGCCTATGATCCACTCTATTTTGATATGGAATTGATCCCGTCAAGAGAATATTTGGAATATAATGGAATTCGGGAGATGAGTTTCTCTAACTATAATCGTAAAAAAATAGAGCGTCTACCACCCATCAACATGGGTCAACAGCCGCTCAGAAATATAAGGAAGTCCTGTCAGGTGCCCTCCTAATCATCGCTGCCAACGCAGCGCTGCCCGCTCATTCTCGCCGTCTATTCGATGACTCCGCCAGCCACGATTCGGTACGTCCCCGAGCCAAGCTCGAACACCGCGCAAGCTTCGTACTCTCGGGCGGAAAGCACGCCCTCAGCCTGCTCTGCTCGCTTGTTGTTGACCAAGACACCCGCCAGTTGCCCGTGCGGAATGCGAGCCTCTGCCGTCGTATTCGGAGGCAGTTCAAACTCATAGATGACGGAGCCGCTCTCGTCTATGCGCCATCCACTCCGAATCACTCCATACCCCGACTCATACGAGGCTCTGGCATAGGCCATACCAGAGTCCGGCCGTGGCCGGAACAGAATGCGTTTATATCCCGGCTGCGACTCGTCGAGGTCAAGCCCGGCCACGACCCGGTACAGCCAGTCGCCGATGGAGCCGTAAGCATAATGGTTAAAGGAGTTCATGTCCTTGCTCCAGAACGTCCCATCCGGCTTGATCCCGTCCCAATGCTCCCATATAGTTGTCGCCCCCTGGTGGATCGAGTACAGCCAGGATGGATAGTCCTCCTGCTGTACAAGCTTTACGGCCAATTCATGATACCCGTTCTCGGACAGCACATGGCACAGGTACGGGGTTCCTACAAAGCCGGTTGTCAGATGACCGTTCTGCTCCTGCACGTCATCCGCCAGCGTCCGTGCCAGTCGCTCGCGCACCGGCCCGTCGACGAGCCCGAACATCAGCGGCAGCACATGTGCCGTCTGGGTATGGGCAGCAAGCCTGCCGCTTCCCGTCACAAACTCCCGGTTGAATGCCGCCACAATGCTTTCATACAATTCGCCATACTTTCGAGCGTCCTCCTTATAGCCTAGCACCTGCGCCGTTCTCACAAACAACCCGGTCGAATAGGCATAGAAGCAGGTGGCGATCAAATCCTTCGGCGTAGCTCCTACATAACTGCCTTCCTTAGCATCAAGGCCGAGCCAGTCGCCAAAGTGAAATCCGGTATTCCATAAAAACTCGTTATCCCCTTGGGAGCGGATATACTCAATCCATGCCTTCATGCTGTCATATTGCTCTGCCAGCACACGCTTGTCGCCATAACAGACATACAGCGTCCATGGGCATATAACCGCTGCATCTCCCCAGGCCGAAGAGGAGTGTGACTTCTCATCCAGCACATCCGGAATGACAAACGGCACGCCGCCATCTTCACGTTGATCAGCCTTCAAATCGCGCAGCCACTTCGCAAAAAACGACGCGACTCCGTAGTTGAAAGCCGCGGTCCGAATGAACACCTGGGCATCCCCGGTCCAGCCAAGCCGCTCATCCCGCTGCGGGCAATCGGTAGGAACATCCACAAAATTGCCTCGCTGCCCCCATCGGATATTACGCTGGAGTTGGTTCAGCAACGGATGAGCGCATTCAAAGTCACCGGTTCTCTCCATATCGGTATGAATGACATGCCCGGTGATCCGCTCCAGTTCCAGCGGAGCCTCTGCCGGCCAGCCCTCCACCTTGACATAACGGAAGCCCTGAAATGTGAATCGCGGCTCATACGTTTCCCCGCCGCCCTTGCAGGTGTACCGCACCGTTTGTCTGGCAGACCGGAGATTCGCGGTGTAAAAATGGCCGTCTTGATCAAGCACCTCCCCGTGCTGGAGCGTAATCGAAGTGCCTGACGGCAGATCCAGCCGGAGATGAAGGCGGCCGACCATATTCTGGCCCATATCAATGACCGTTTCACCCGACGGGGTCCGCAGCAAGGCCACGGGCTTGATCCGCTCTGTCACGCGTGCAGGCTCATTCTCCTGCATCACAAGCACATCTCTCGAATCGGCCAACTCCCTGACCTCTGCCCATTCGGAATCATCATAGGCCGCAGTAGACCATCCGGTTTTCTCCAGGCGAGCATCATAGGTTTCGCCATGATAAAGCTCAGACATGAGAATCGCCCCTGTGGAAGCCCGCCAAGACCTGTCGCTGACCAATACATCTGTCGTCCCATCCTCGTAGTCCATATGCAGCTGCAGCAAAAGTGCCCGCGTATCGCCATATTTACCAGATTGACTGTCCCAGCCCAGAACCCCTTTGTACCATCCATTGGCCAGGAAAGCGCCGATGGCGTTGCGCTCGCCCTCCTGAATCTGATCGGTGACATCATAAGCCTGTACCTGCAGCCTGCTGTCATAACTGGTCCAGCCCGGGGCATACTGCTCGTCCCCGACACGCCGGCCGTTCAGCTCCAGCTCATACATCCCTCGCGAGGTGACGTATACGGTAGCCCGGCTAACCCCCTTCCGGACAGTGAAGGTAGTTCTCAGCTGGAACACTTCCTCTGCCAGCGGATCAATCGCCTTGTCATCCGGCGTGATCCAGCGTGCAGACCAGTCCGAAGGGTGCAATAACCCCATCTCAAAACAGGCCGACGGGCTCCAGTCCGACTCGCCTCCGCGTTGATCCCATACTTTGACTCGATAGTAGTACCGTTGCCGGGACTGTAACGCCTCTCCGCCGTATTCGACGAGCAAGGAATTGTCCGATGTTTGTTTTCCCGTATCCCATACCAGCCGCTGCTCATCAAACCCCTGCCCGCCGCTGGACACCTGAATCCGGTAAGCATGCTGCATCACATGCATGCGATCCGACGCCAGCTGCCAGCTGAATCTGGGCAGCTTTACTCCCAGTCCAATCGGATTGTGGCGATATTCGCAGCTCAGACGGGTCACTTCCAGTGCTTGCATACGTGTTCCTCCTTTTCATCGAGCATTTGCCGCCATGCGAGCAGCATCTCACCTCTATTGTAGGGGGCGCTGCTCTCTTGTTCAGGGGAGGCATGCGACATTTTTATAGGTCGATCTGGACATTTTACAACCGGTTTCGTAAGATGAAGCCAAACAAGGCAGTCTGAATAAGGGGCGGTAGACGTGAGCATGACACGGAGTACTTTTGTAATGCCAGGGGAGCATTTTTTTGAACCGGGAATTCCGATCTATGTAAACCGGGCTTGCGAAACGTTTGAGATGGCCGAGCATTCCCATGAATTTATTGAAATCACTTATGTGAGCGAAGGCTCCGGGGTCCATTACATTGCTGGTGATGCCGTTCCGGTGGAGCACGGGACACTGTTCTTCATTCCGATCGGGCGCAGCCATGTGTTTCGTCCGAGAACGATGCGCAAGGACCGGCCGCTGATCGTATACAACTGTCTGTTTCCAGCCCGGTATTTAGTGGAGCTGCGGGACGCCTTTCCCCATGCTTCAGAGTTATGCGAACCGTTTATCGAGCAGCGGGTGCACTGGTTCTCGATGCGGGATGATGCCGGAGAATACCATGCCCTATTCCGCGAGATGCATCGCGAGTTTTCCGCCAGACCGCCAGGATATTTGGGGGTGCTCGCTGCGCTGGTCGTTCGAATATTAGCCGGCTTGTACAGACATCAGCTTCAGCTCGGATCGCCTGAGCGGGACAGACCGCAGTGGTTGTCCATCGATGAAGCTGTCGCCTATATTGACCGCCATTATGCCAGCAGCCTCAGACTCGGTGATTTTGCCGCCAAGGCCAATCTCAGTGAACGGCAGTTCAGTCGCCTGTTCCGGAAGCAGACTGGAATGAGCTTCACCGAATATGTGCAGGGCATCCGAATGGATGCCGCCTGCCGCCAGCTTGCGGCCAGCCATCAAAGCGTGGCAGAAATAGCATCCGAGGTGGGATACAGCGACCTGAAATTTTTCCATCAACTGTTCAAGACAAAAATCGGGGTGACCCCAAGGCAATATCGCCAGCAGGCAAGATCGACCTCATAGGGCGATCACAACGATAAACCTCCCTTTAGTCATGTTTAAGGGAGGTTTATAACAGGTGTTATGCTGTTGTGTTAGCTGTTGCGTTACCCGTTGGGTTACAGTGCTACTCGCTATTATTGCAAGCATTACTCGTTTATTGTGGTTTGGTGACGGTCGCGGTTTTCGTCTGATTGTCCCACGCCACACGATCTCCGCTTGCTTCTGCCAATGCTCTTAAAGGAACATACACCGTATTATTAATGATGAGGCCATTCTGAATTTCCTTACCGTAGGCGATAACGTTAGCCTTGTCCATTTGAGGAGTCCCCCCTTTTCGTGTCAGGCCCAAGTGTCTGGCAATTCCGTTCACATGACCGTTTACCAGTGCGTTAATGACGTCGGGGTTCTTCAGCTTGTTCGCATCCGACGCTACATCAATAAACAGATTTTCCGTTAAAACGGCCGGCATTCTGCTCTCCCGCAGCATGTGCAGGTTCTGGGATTTCACACCCCGGTCTATAACGTTAAATGGCGCCAGTGCTTTCATAATCTCAGCATGCAGCGCATCGTGCAGGTTCACGGTAGTGGATGATACCGAGGTGTAACGAAACGACTCAAACCCTCCATTGCCGCCGCCGGCATTACAGTGAATGGATACAAGGATATCGGCACCGGACCGATTCGCTGCGTTCGTGCGCTCCGAGAGTTCCAGGAACACGTCCCTGTCCCGGGACATCAGCACCTGAACCCCGTCATACTCGGCCTCCAGCTTTCGCTTGATCGCTACCGAGAGCGCCAGCACCACATCTTTCTCCAGCAATCCGTTGCCGGTTGCGCCCGAATCCCTTCCACCATGTCCAGGATCTATCCACACTATCGGCATGCTCTTACCTCCTTGATCTCCTGATCTAACACCCATTGCGATTGTCTTAGCATGTACTTTATTCTATGGTTCCGTCTGCAAATGGTAACGGCGGGCTGTCCCCCAACTAGATGGGATGCAGGTTGGCAGCAATAATCGATTCGCATACGCTATGGGGAGTCGTGCATATGGGCATGGACGAGGCTTGGTTAGAGAGTTTTACTAATGGAGTTATTTATCCAATTAATGTAATTTAAAATATTATAATACATTTTCCAAAGGTAGTCAGGAGGGATTTTCTCTACTTTAGTCGTCCTGCTAGCTTCAAGCAGCCATGCATTATAGATTCACTCTCGATTTTCGCCAGCTTTGTACGCTTATTCCCTTTAGTCAGGTAGAACATTGAATCCGACTTTGAACCGTAAGCTTGTTTATTTCCTATACGTATCCCTCTTGACGTGAGCCGTTGTTGCATCCAGTCTAGCATCTACTCCTGCATCCACACTTTTGTTCCACTCCACGATTCATGAACCTTTCCCACCGCTCTTCGAATCCTGAACGAAAGGGATAATCATGCAAAGGCAGAGGAAAGGGATACCCAAGACTCGTTATTGACAGTAACTGATGAATAATTTTACAATTACTTATATATTAACGAAAATGAGGAAGCACCCTTTTTCGGATTGTCGGCCGGACTCAACATAGTAGAGCCACCAGAGCCGAATATCGAAAGAGAGGTGCTTTTTAATATGTACGGTAAGCTATACAGCGCTTGCCTTCACGGAATCGACGGAGTCACGATTCAGGTTGAAGTTGATCTGTCGAATGGTCTGCCTCAAACCTCCATCATCGGACTACCGGATTCCTCGATCCGGGAATCGGTCGAGCGGGTGCGGGCCGCGGTCAAAAATTGCGGTTTCACCTATCCGATGAAAAGGGTCACCATTAATCTGGCGCCAGCCGATCTGCGCAAGGAAGGATCGTCCTTTGATCTTGCCATTGCGTTAGGCATTTTGGTAACGAGTGAGCAAATTGATTTTTCACCTGAATCGCTCCTCATTCTCGGTGAATTGGCGCTGGACGGATCACTCCGTCCCATTAACGGGGTGCTGCCTATGGTGGAGAAGGCCAAACGGGACGGGTTAAAGGGCGTGCTGCTCCCTTACGAGAACGCCCCGGAGGCTGCGCTAATCGGCGGGATGAACGTATACGGGCTGCGTCATATTAAGGAGCTCACAGGCAGCCAGGCGGACGGGTTAATTGAACCGGACAGGCCTCAAAGTGAAACGCACTCGCCGGGGAGATCCGCGCCTTTCAGAGTCCATCTGTCCAAACTGCTTTATACCAAGTCCGATATTGAAAACCATGGATCCGTGAACACCCCGGATGATGTCGTTGAGGATTATAGCGACGTCATCGGACAACCGCATGTCAAGCGCGCGCTGACGATTGCCGCAGCAGGCATGCACAATATCATCCTCATCGGCCCTCCCGGTACCGGAAAAACGATGCTGATGAAGCGGCTTCCTACCATTCTGCCTCCGTTAAGTGAACAAGAGTCGTTAACGACAACGAAAATATACAGCGCAGCCGGAAAGCTTAAGCATACCGGAAGTTTGATGACCAGACGTCCTTTCAGATCCCCTCATCATACCATTTCATCCGGCGGGCTGATCGGGGGCGGCACCATTCCAAGGCCCGGCGAGGTCAGCCTCGCACACAAGGGCATACTTTTTCTCGATGAGCTTCCGGAGTTCTCCCGGCATGTGCTTGAGGTGCTGCGCCAGCCGCTGGAGGATCGTGAGGTTACGATCAGCAGGGCGAGAGCTGTTCTCACCTTCCCTGCACATTTCATGCTCGCTGCATCGATGAATCCTTGTCCGTGCGGATTCTGGGGAAACGATCATCCGCAGCAGCGATGCACCTGCAGCCCGCGACGGATCGGACAATATCGTGCTAAAATATCCGGCCCTCTGCTTGATCGCATCGATCTGCAGGTTGAGGTTCCGCGTCCGAAAGACCGTTATGACACCGCGCATCAGCTCTCATCCCGGGAAATGCGGGAGCAGGTTATGGCAGCACAGCTCCTTCAATCCACGCGATACCGACATCTGCCATTCAGCTGGAACAGCGAATTGTTTGGCAGTCATTTGCGTCGTTATGCTGCGCTCGACAGCGCCTCGGCCAGCCTGCTCCAGACCACGATCGATACGCTTGGGCTCAGCATGCGCGCCTATGATAAAATATTAAAGCTTGCCAGAACGATCGCGGATCTGGACCAAGCAGAGTGCATCGGCAGCCACCACGTCGCCGAGGCGATCCAATATCGGCAGCTGGACCAGCTGCCGGTGTATGTCTGAAGAAATCATCACAAGGAGCATGTCTATGAATATTCGACTTATGGAAGAACGTGAGCAGGATTCAATGATTGAACTATGGCTGAGAGGGTCGGAACAGGCCCACCATTTTATTCCGATGGAATACTGGTCATCAAAGCAGAGCGAGATGAAAAATGTGTATTTGCCGATGTCGGAATCCTATGTCCTGGAGATAGACGGACATATTCGAGGGTTCATTTCGATGGTCGGTTCGTATTTGGCCGCGCTGTTCATTGACCCTGAGTATCAGTCTCGCGGATATGGTCGGAAGCTGCTCGATCATATCAAAAGCCGACAGGAGCGGTTGGAGCTCAAGGTATACAAGGCAAATGAACAGGCCGTTCAGTTTTATTCCCGACACGGGTTTAAGGTGCAACAAGAAATGCTGGACCCGGACACCCGGCAGCCGGAGTATTTGATGGAGTGGACCAAAAGTAAGTAACGCATGAAACACAATAGAGCAGAGAAATGCTGATGCCTATTAATCATAGAAAAACGCATGCCGAGGAATAGAAATCCGTCTGTTGCGGCATGCGTTTTTTGATGTATGATCTATAATCCGTGAGCAGTGTAGTGTTCCCCGCTCATCCGTGTTGTTAAAAAGCGTTGACGATATGATCCATGGAGGCGGCTGTCATGTCATCCTGAAGAATGATCGAAATGACGTCAAACCGAACAGGCTTGTCGTAATAGCGTTTATAGTGAATGTACTGCTCCGCCGTGTTTCTGACCTGCATCATTTTTCTTGCATTGACGGATTCAGACGGCGTACCGTAGCTTGCGGTGGCGGTTCGGCTCCGCACTTCGATAAATACCAGCACGCCTTCCGTCTCTGCGATAATGTCCAGCTCGCCATAACGGCTGCGCCAGTTGCGCTCCAGAATGCGGTATCCTTTCCGGCGCAGCATCTCAGCTGCCGCCATCTCGGCCGCGTCTCCCTTCTGCTTGCGGTTATCCGCTTTGCCTGTTGAGGACATTATTTCATCATGCCCCCTCTTTCTGCCTGACGGTCAGCCTGATACACATAAGTTAGCACTTCGGCCACCAGCTGATAAAGCTCGGGAGGGATTTGCTGGTCTAGATCCAGCTTGGAGAGCACCTCCACCAAAGCCGCATCCTCCTGTACCGGCACGCCATGCTCCATCGCTTTCTGCAGGATCGTCTCCGCCAGTTCTCCCGAACCCTTTGCTACGACGACAGGAGCTTCATGGTCGCCAGGAGCGTACTTGAGGGCGACTGCTTTTTTGACCGCAGCATTGGCTTCAGTATCTGGCTGCTTCATATCCTCATATCCACCCCTTTGTATGATTGAGGCGTATACTCCGAGGCCGTGCCTCTTGAAGGAAGCTCGGACGCCATGTCTTGTGCCTCAGGCAGCGGTTCAACCTTCAGGCTGAGCAGCTGATAGCCGACAGACTCCACCCCTGTGGCAAGGTCTTCCCTCCGCTGTTCAAACAGCTCTGAAGCCCACACCTGATCATTTCGGATGTTCACACTGACAATCCGGTCGACAATCTGCACATCAATCAGCGTCAGACCGAGCGCTTTCATATCGAGGTCAAACAGCAGTCGGCAGTTCGTGCTGTCGAGTTCGCCTTTAGGTCCTCTTCGCGACTGAATGTGGATCGAAGCGGTCTGCTGACCGTCCGCACCATGAAGAGGAATAAACATCGTCACCTGGGCAAAAGGTGCGGTCCGGTCGGTATTAAGAAGCAGCTGCTGGCCTGTCAGATGCTGTACAAGCTGCTGGGCTGCCTCCTTAAGCGCAGGCGGCGTATCATTCCCCGACACCAGTTGAAGCAGCAGCCCTTTGATGGTGTCCTGCTGCGCGGCTACCGAACCGGCCTGCGGGGCGACGGCCCCGGGCAGGTTCGGTGTTCCTTGCGCAGCTCCAGCCTGGGCAGCTTGCGGCACAGCCGCCGCTGCCCCTGCGCCTGGCGCTGCGGAGCCGCCAGGCTGGCTTGGGGCTTGGCCAGCTGCCACTGCCGCAGGCTGGGCAGCCTGGCCCCCCGCGGCAGCTACGCTAGCCGCGGCCTGGCCAGCGGCGGCAGGCGCCGGCGCATTCGCGCCCCCGGCGCCCGCCGCTCCGGCCGCGCCTTGGGCGGAACCGCCCGCGGCCGGCCCGCCCCCGGGCAGCGCTTGCGCGTGCTGCCCGGGTTGCGCGGCGCTGCCTGCGGCTCGCGCCGCGTCCCCTGCGGGGCGGCTGGCAGCCGCCCCGCGCAGGGCCTGCTGCTCGTGCTCCGCACCGAGCAGCTTCAGCAGCCGCCCTACCCACGGCTCGTCAGAGCCGCGGACAGGCGGCTGCTGAGGCGAAGGGCCTGCGGCCCCTTCGCCCCCTGTGGCGCCTCTGCAGCTGGCGGCGCGCCCGCGGCCGCGGCCGCCGGCCCTGCGGGCAGCCCGGCGGCCTGGCCCTGGGCGGCAGCAGCCGAGCCTTGCGCCGGCTGCTGGCCGCTCCAGGGCTGCTGGGCCAGCTCGGTGCGCAGCTGGTGAAGCAAGCCTTGCAGCTTCACCAGCACCGCCTGCTGGCCCCCGCCCGCCGCCTGGGCAGCGCCGGCTTGGCCTGCGGCTGCGCCCTGCGGCTGCGGAGCCGCATCAGCGGCCGCCCCCGGGCCCGGAGCCGCCTGAGCGGTCCGGGATGCTCCGGCCGCCTCCCCAGGGCTGCCGGGACTGCTCTGCCCGGTCAGCGCAGCGATCAGCTGCTGCTCCAGAGATTGCAGCAGCTGATGGAGCGGCGGGCCGAATACGGCCTGATGCAGCCCCCGCACACTCTCCGGTGTGATAGGCAGCCCGCGATGAAACGCGATCGCTGCCGATTCCAGCCACTCTGCCGCCGGCACCTGCGGCGGCCTGGCTCCCATCATCCCTTGAAACTGGCTTATATTTTCTCGAGTCAAAGGAACGCCCGCAAGCTGCATCGCCCGAATCATTTCCCGGTTTTCCTTCGTATCCGGCAATCCTGCATACTCAAGCACCTCAGCCATCGAGGAAGGAGACAGCGGCAGTGCCTGCGATTGACTCAGCGGTTTCAGGACCGCGGTCGCACTTTCTCCGGGCGGCTGAACCTGAAGCAATGCCGTTTCCCCCGCCCGCAGCGGGGTTTCCAGCTTCGCCTTAACCTGTACGCCCTGAATCTGGACAACCGCCTCCTGACCGTTCTCCGTTACATTCATTACTACACCGCGGACGACTTGGCCGGGCTTCAATTCCAATGTCTTCGCATCCCCCGGCTTCTGCTCTCCCAACAGTCCTCGAATCAACGATCCGATGTTCACCTTATTTGTCCCCCTAATTGTTCCTTTCCCTTATATATCGGCAGCAGCCCGCCTTTTCGCGAGGGCGGGCTGCAACGAACCTTAGAAGAGCGACAATTGCTCGACTTCCATATTTTTCAAAAAACTTCGCCGATGAAGCGACGTGGGGCCATGCAAGCTCAGCTTCTCCCGATGCAGTTTGGTGGCATAGCCTTTATGTATTGCAATCCCGTAATCCGGAAACCGGGCTTCCCACACTTCTTCACATAACCGATCCCGGGTAACCTTGGCTACAATGGAGGCGGCAGCGATTGATTGACTGTTCGCATCCCCTTTAATGATCGCCCGCTGCGGCAGATCACAATCCACCTTCTCCGCATCAACCAGAAGAAAATCCGGTCTGGTCGACAGCTGCTCTAGCGCAAGCTTCATCGCAAGCCGGGCCGCCTGCTTGATATTGATTCTGTCAATCGTCTCCGCATCCACTTGGCCTACCCCAACTGCCAGCGCCTGATCCATGATCTGCTCGTACAAGGCATCCCGCTTCTTCGCGCTCAGTTTCTTGGAATCGTTGATTCCTTCTATCTCCAGCCCCTGCGGCAAAATAACCGCAGCGGCGACCACGTCGCCGAACAGACAGCCCCGTCCCACCTCGTCAATGCCAGCGATATGCACGTAACGCTCCCATAATTCCCGCTCATACATCAATAAATCCGTCATCGATTCTCTCCCTGTCCTTCGCTATGCCGGATTGATCATCTCACGAACTTATATCCTTCATGACAACAAACCGCACCAGATGATATGATTCTATAAAATAGAAAACCCCTCTTGTCCCGTAATGGATTGAACAAAGTAGCTTCAACTTACATGGAGTTTCATATAATATAGATTATCATATCTTATTCCCGATCGTCACGCTAAGATCATTAGGAGAGTCCCCGTCCGAATCACTGTATGGCTATGTAAATCTCAACTCCTCCACGGGAATCATATTTCTCATAATCGTAGGTATACGCTCTATTCAAGGTGCCTGAATCCTCACGTTCCCATATCTTTTTCCAGGTGTTTATAACCCCTTGTTCTTCTGATGGGTCCACGTTAAAGATTTCATATGCTGCGTTATCCGGTATTTCCAGTGCAGGTTCGCTGTTGCTATCTTCTATAGCAATGCTTAATGTATAGTCACCTTTATAGTCGCTCTCGTAATCGTGATAGACGCCATAGATGATCGTCTCTGGATCCGTCAGACGATTAGAAGCCTCCTTCCACAGCTCCGTAATCTTCGGTATCAAATCAGGATCATTGAAATTATTTGTTCGCACACGATTGATAATGGCCAGTTTCATATATTTCCTTCCCTCCAAAACCAAATGTATTCAAAAGACTTCACCGCAAGCTTGCGAATGTTTGTTCGCATATATTATATCAGGAATTTTAAAGTATATCAATTTGGGCTCAGGACCAAAATCTGTGCTTGACTAAATAAATGATGACTGAGATGAGTGTTTGTTGTCTCTCCATACACTTTTCACGGGTGATCCCTTTAGTTCAGGAAGCTACCTGATCAAACGGGATCATCATACAAAGCCTCCGGACAGCTAGTTCGTACTCCAGGCCATGATCGGTTGCAGGCTTGACTGTCAAGCACCGATGATTAGGCCCGAGCCTCGATTTTGAATCTATTCAACAACAAAAAAGACCGCCGAGTGAATTCTGCGGTCTTGTCAAACCAATCCTTAACCAATCCCATCTCTTACGTCATATCCTTGAAGCATACAATAAGAAGTTTAACTTATTCCATAAGCTGAAGATCAACCCCGGGCGTCAGTCTCCAGGATTGACGCGGCTGATCGGGCGATGGCTCTCCCAGCTGAAGCTTTATCCCGTCCTCGGATATCTCCAGCACCCTGTCGTTGTGTGCCGAGACAATGGTTACGGTCCCGTCTCCCCTGTCCTCCAGCCGCCAACGTTGATTGTCATAGCCAAGATAATCGTACAGCTGCAGCCGATCTTGTCCCGTATCCAGATCCAGCGCCTTGCCTTCCTTCGTCCGGATCGAATACATTCCTTTCCCGTCAGGAACAAGCACCCATCGCTGTCTGATAGAACCGTCCGGGTCTTGGATCGTCACCAGATCCCCGTTTCGTGATGACTCGGCATGAAGAGCTTTGTCTATGCCCGCGTTCACGAACTGGGTTTCCATCAGATTCGCATCCGAAATGTCACGAACATAAGCGTTTTGGAACAATGCCTGCCCCCCGAACACATGGAGCCCAAAGCTACCTTCGGCAAATGTACCGTCCATCAGATCCACGACCTTCTCTCCGTTAACATCAATCCTAAGATGCGGCCCACGAGCTTCAATTTTGATACGATATTCCGTTTCCGCATTGAGGAAGCGCGGCATTCGGGCCAATACCTGACGCTCCTCAAACCGGCCGTCCACTTTATAGAAGAGGCGAAAGGCGTTCATGTTCGGGTCCAGATTGAAGTAGTATCCGCTTCTCCCGTCAGGGCTGGCACGAAACAAAATCGATCCGGCGCCGCCCTGTCTCCCCAGCCTCATATCAGTCTCATAGATGAAGTCCCCCGCCTTTTCATCGGCCATATAGACGGTATCTGCCGTGTGACTGCCTCGTAGACCAAGCGGCGTAACCATCCACCTTGCAGACGAGCGGTCCGGCCTCCACCCGCTCAGATTCGTCTCAAACACGCCATCAGCCACGCTTATCGGCATGCTTGAAGATGCCTTCCCGCTTGGAGTGGCGGCTGTGATGAGCGCTTCCCCCGCTTCCTCGGCCCTCACTATTGCACGTCCGCCATTGACGGACATAATCTTGACGATGTCCGGACGGCTGGATGTCCAAACCATCGGCTTCTCTCCGCGGCCGGGACCGTGTACATAAACGGCTCCAAGCTCAGTCGTCTGCCCCTTTGACAGTTCCAGTTCCTTGTGGTCCATGATCATATAGGCTGAAGAAGCCCGGTCACACGCTCTCCATACGGAGGCTAGCTCATACACTTTTAAAGACACGATCTTGACACGGCCTTCCCGGACATAAAAGCTCATCCCTCGTTGGGACGGTTCTGGGAAAATCACGTTGGAAAATACGACCCTGCCGTCATTGCCAAAGGCTTCAACTGAACCCTCATCCACAAATATCCGCAGACGAACTCGGTTATTCTCTGGATAAAGCCTGGTTTCGTGAACCGTAGTGAATCGGTCTGAGAAATCCGTCACCCCGGAAGCGGATCGATCCATAAACATCTGTTGCGCGTCTGCGCTGTAGCCGACAACCGTTCTTCTGCCGCCCCCCTCACGCAGACCAAAGCCGAATTCCGATGCTCCGCCATTTGCCGGAAGCTCTATCTCAGCTTCAATTTCATATGCGCCGGATCCGAGTCCTTTCAAGATATTCTCACTGGACTCCGTAATCCCGCGATTTGCCGCTTCCAGCACGGGAATGCGCAGTGAGGCCAACTCGGCGATTGGCGCTTGATACATTCGAATCCCTTCATCCGTCAGACGCAGCGACACTTCCCGCGGGATCGACAGCTGTCCTGACCAGCCTGCAGTCGGAAAGCTGAAGGGATAATCCCAGTTGGTCATCCACGCCAGCATAATTCGGCGCCCGTCCGGCATGTCGGAAAAGGACATGGAGGCGTAAAACTCTTTGCCCCAGTCCGTCTTCAGCACATGTCCGGGCGGATGATCGTTGATGAATTTGCCGTCCGCGGTCAGTTCACCGATAAAATATTCCGCATCCGAGCCGTCTGTTTTCGGGTGGGCGCCCGTGCTGATCATCAGCACCCACTTGTGCTCCTCTGTACCTTCCACCGGCAGCTGGAACAGGTCCGGGCACTCCCATACGCCGCCGCGAATATAGTTGCCATAACCGAATTGATCGGTCAGCGTCCAATCCAGTAAATTTTCCGAAGTAAAAAAGCGAATGTGATCTCCCCCGGATACCACCATGACCCACCGTTTGTTCGCCTCATCCCTGACCACCTTCGGATCCCGGAAATCCCAGCCTCCCGGTTCTTCGTCGCTGCGCCCCGGGTTTTCGATGAGGACGGGACGCTCTGTGGAATACTCCCAGGTTCGGCCCCGGTCGAGACTATAAGCCAGACCGATTTTCTGGTTGCCGCCCGGAAGATCCAGGTTGTAGGAAGTATAGTACGCAATCAGTCCCTTGCCGCCGACATCGCCGAATAGGCCGGACGCATTCGTTGTATCGGCCACAGCCGATCCGGACCACACATGTCCGAGATCATTCCACGGCAGGGCGATCGGAAGCTGCTTCCAGTGCACCAGGTCACGGCTGACAGCGTGAGCCCACTGTCCCCCATCCTGATGAAAAAGATGGTACTCCCCTTCGAAATAAACCAGGCCGTTCGGATCGCTGGCAGAACCTCGAATCGGGCTGTAATGATACTGCGGCCTGTATTTTTCCGTATAGTAGTCCTCCATATCCACGGTGTACACGTCCTGGAAATAAGCAGTGCCGGCATATACTTTCAGTCCATGATATCCGCTTGTGAAAGTCCCGTCCTCCACATCTATGGCTGCCGGGGCATAGCCGTCCAGTAAGACTTGAATTCGCTGGCCCTCCGCCCTGACTTCAAGATGATGCTTGCTTGTTGGCAAGCTGGGATAGCTAGGCTCGGAGACAGCAAGAATCGAACCGTCGGATTTCCGCAGCTCTACGCGCACCCTGCCGTCCTCCTTCGTAAGCAGCACCTCATATCCCGCCTCGGCCCGTTCATTCATCCGAAATATTAAACCGGCTTTGGACATCTCCTCCAGTATTACATTCCCTTCATATATAACATTTGATGAATGGTTTTCATAAAGCTTCAGCGCAGGTTTACCGTCGCCGGAGGCTGATCCTTTAAGTCCTTTTAGATCGGGCTGCCAGCTTCCTTCAGCAACGAGTTCTACCTCTACATTCCCCAACAGGTCGCTGACTCTTATATTCTGAAACAGCGCTGACCCGTTCCCTGTGCGAAGACCGAGGCGGCCAGTCGCAAATGAGGCATCATGAACTTCAAGCACAGGCTCATAGGCCGTACCCCAATACACCTTAAGGTCAGCGCCCTCAGCCTTTACTTTCAGATGGTAAATCCCCCCTTCCTTGAACTCAACCCGCTTCTCGGACAGCACCTGATCGCTGCCGCTTCGGGAAGTCATCAATTGCAGCAAGCTATCCCTGGAAGATAACTGCAGGATATAGGAAAGCTCCGTCTCTTCAACAGATCGAAAGATCAGTGCGGCATCTGTGTGTCGGTCCTTGATCTGTACGTCCGCTTCATAAATAAAATCGCTGGACTCGGTGTCGGATAGCACTCGAACCTGCTGTCCAGGCTCGGCGGTGACCCGCAGTCCTTGCTCCGTTTCCTCCATCCTTCCCTGGCCCCGGAGCTGCCATCCGGATAAATTGGTATGGACTGGGCTTCCCATTTTAGATACCTCCTCCTTCTTTCCCTCCGCCGCCGCTTGAGGCACGTTCTGCTTGTCCCCTGTCAGATGATGAACGGGGAAACCGTTTAGCAATACGGAAATGCAAATCAAGGTATACACCAGCCCTAAACCTATTTTGACTCGGCCGTTTTTCAACCTTCTCACGCTCCAATCCGAGATATCATCGTAACCGCTTTCAAGTTTCGTTCCACAGTTCCGCTTTCGGGACTCCTGCCCTATATCCCGCACCGAACAGCCGAGCCGCTTAAGCGGCCGGCTATCGGCACTATCTCCTTCCCGGTTTACATTTCAGGGGAGCGCCTTCGACTTCTTCCAAGCTTCAAGGCCAAGCGCCAGCGCTCCGTACAACCCTGCTTCGGCTCCAAGAGCTGGAGGAACGATGTAGTTATCCATATCCTCAAGCAGCGCTTCAGCCTGGACATATCCGTTCAAGTAACGACAAACTTCCTTGCGGACCATGGGGAATAACTGGGATTGCTGCATCACGCCGCCCCCAAGAATGACTTTTTGGGGCGACAGCATCAGAATTGTTCCGCTTACCGCCTGGGCAATGTAGTGGGCCTCCATCGCCCAGGCCGGATGATCTGCGGGAAGCTCGCTTCCTTTCCTCTTCCATCTAGCTTCAATAGCCGGCCCGGACGCCATTCCCTCCAGGCATTCTTGGTGAAACGGGCATACACCTGAAAAATCGTCTTCCGGCAAACGCCGAATCGGCACATGACCTCCTTCAGGATGAACCATGCCGTGAATGAGCCGCCCTTCGGCATAAACACCTGCTCCGACCCCGGTTCCAACGGTATAGTATACACAGCTGTCCAAGCCTTTTGCCGCTCCCCAGGCCGCTTCCCCGAACGCCGCCGCGTTCACATCCGTATCCCAGCCGTAGGGAACTTCGTAATGGCTCCTCAGCGTATCGAGGAACGGATACTGGGCCCAGCCAGCCTTCGGAGTCGTTGTGATATATCCATACGTCGAACTGTCAGGTCTGAGATCGAGAGGGCCGAATGCCCCGATTCCGATGGCATCCACCTGGTGCGACTCAAAATAGGAGATGACCCGAAACATGGTTTGCTCAGGCAGTTCGGTGGGAAAATGGATGCGGTCCTCTATCACCCCATGCTCATTTCCGATTCCACACACGAATTTGGTGCCACCCGCTTCAATTGCTCCAATACGCATATCTCTGCCCCTTCCTTACCTGCAAGTCATACGGATAACTCATACACTTCCAGGGAATCGATAATCATCCGGTCATCTGCGGCAAATACCGTCAGCCCTGTCGAGGCCGGAGCCGGATAGATCAAATCGGTAAGGACCGCCTGTCCACCACCCGCAAACACCTCCACCGAGGCTTGATCGACGAATATCCGCAGTTCAAGTGTCCCCTCCTGCTCCGGGATCATCGCTGTGTGTCTGCCCGGGAAATCCGGATGAAAATCAGTAACGCCGGACTGTGTCCGATCAATAAAGACCTCTGACGCGCTCCCGTTATAACCGATCACCGTTTTTTCCTTGGATCCGACTCTGACATGGATATCGAGCGAATTCGCCGCATCCAGAACAACCCGAATTTCATAGTTTGAAAGCTGCAAATCCTCTAAGACCGCCGCCGCTGCCTTCGCCGTGATCCTGCTGTTATTGATCCGCGGCCTGCGGTAAGCAAGAAGCTCCCTCGCCGGTTGCTGGGTAAGCCATGTTTCATTATTTCTGAGCTGCAGCCCAATCTCCCTAGGTATCGTCATAGCCCCTCTCCAGCCAGCCGTAGGCGTCAAATTTGCATATTTCCAATTGCTCATCCATCCGATAAACAAGCGTCGGCCATCCTCAGCCGGTATATCGGACCAACTGACGCCGGCATAATTATCCCTGCCGCTGTCCAGCCAGCGGATGGTTTCCCTCGATACCCGATCCGGTTTAAATCGTTCACCATCAAAGTCCCCAGTGAAGTATTGTGTTCTCGATCCCTCAGCAAAAGCCGGGTCATCCCCGATGCTGACAAGCAGCACCCATTTCGTGCCGCTATCGTTGCCGTCAACCTGAAGCGGAAACAGGTCGGGGCATTCCCAGACGCCGTTATGAAAGCCAACGTCCTTGCCAAATTCGCTGGCAAATGTCCAGCTCTTCAAATCGGGAGAGCGATACAGACAAACGGTCTGACCGCAGGCAAGCACCATCACCCATAGCTGGGAGGGCTCGTGCCAGAACACCTTGGGGTCGCGGAAATCAACATATGACTCATGCCGCAGAACCGGATTGTGCTCATATTTCACCCAGGTTCTGCCGTTATCCCTGCTGTAAGCCAGGCTCTGGCATTGAACCGCTGGCTTATTGTCCGCCGCTTCGGCATGGTGGGTAAAGATCGCGACCAACCCCGGCTCCCCGTCAAAAAAGCCTGTTGTATTATTCCAGTCAACCACCGCACTTCCGGAAAAGATCATCCCGTGCTCGTCAGGTCCTAAGGCAATAGGAAGCTCCTCCCATACGACCAAATCCTTGCTTACGGCATGCCCCCAGTGCATTGGCCCCCAGGTTGTACCGTAGGGATGATGCTGAAAAAACAGATGATACTCCCCCTGAAAATAGACCATTCCGTTCGGATCGTTCATCCAGTTTTCTTTTGGCGAAAAGTGATAGGTACCCCGGTGGTGTTGTTTCTCAATCGTTGACATATATATGCTCCTTCATCCTTGTGATCATGGTGCACAACCTTGCGACTTCACTTCAACTTATTTTACGTTGCGGTCATATCCCGCCTGCTTGATCGACAACCACTCCTGCAGCCCCAATCGATCCAGCTCTTGCAAATAATCTCCCCATTGCTCTTCAACCTTTCCGTTCTGGTACCATTCTGTACGCATGCGCTCAAGGTAAGCAAACAGGTCGGTTTCAATTGCGGACAGCCGATCCAACTCTTCAATGGAGAAGAATACTTTCGGGTACGTATTCTCCGCCTTCATATGAGGCACCATGACGTCCTCCATCAGCTCAAGCCGCCAGGCCGCATCATCCGGCATGGTAGTATACTTGCCGTAATACTCATCCAGAATCGCCAGCGGTCCGGCAACGCTGGTTTTCTGTCTCAGCTCAACCGGCGCAGTGCCTTCCAAAGGCAGATGCCTCAGCATCCCCTTCTCCTCATCCAATTCGAATATATTCTGCTGTGTATCATCCCCGTAAGTCCCCCAGTTGTTTTGGACCGACTGCAGGGGTTCATAGAGGGCGTCCACCCATTTGGCGGTTTCCTCGGGGTGTTTATTGCTGCTCGTAATCACCATTCTTCCGCGATCCAGCCCGATGCCATTGGTCCTGGTTACATTAATCTCTCCGCTTGGGCCAGCTAGAGGCGGCATGAGCTCATAAGTATCGTTCATGCCGGTAATGTTCGCCTTATCCCAGGTAAAGTACAGCCCATAACGGTGGTCTTTGCCCTTGGCGAGATAGGTGTTCCAATCCTGCTGAGTAGCTTCGATATCAACAAGCCCTTCCTTATACAGTTCATGAATAAACTTCACCGCCTCCTTGTAGCCTTCGTCTGCCGCGGTGAACACGACCTTGCCGTCATTGGTAACCACCGTATGATCCCAGTTCTCGCCAAGGCCAAACGATGCAAACAGGAAGGTCAAATCCTCGCCGCCAGGCTTATTAATGAAGGAGAGCGGGATTTCATCCGCCTTCCCGTTCCCGTTCGGATCCTGCGTTTTAAAAGCGATCAACACTTCCTTAAGCTCATCCGTTGTAGTAGGCATGTCGAGCCCCAGCTTATCCAGCCACTCGACATTGATCCACGGAAAATTATCTACCGACTGAATCCGCCCTTTATCGGATCCAAGCTCTTCGATCCATGGGAAGGAGTAGATATGACCGTCCGGAGCGGTGATCATGCTTCTGTACTCCGGTGCTTGATCCAATACCTTTTTGAAGTTCGGCATATGAGAGTCAATTAAGTCCTCCAGCGGAATAATCACGCCGTCTTTGGCCAGCTTCAGCAGATCGTAATCGCCGTAACCGGCATCGAATATCGCATCGGGAAGATCGCCGCTGGCTACGGCTAAATTCCGTTTCTCAGCAAACACATCATTGGTGTAGTTTTTCCACTGGATATGAATGCCGGTTTTCTCCTCCAGACGCTTGAAGATCAGCTTGTCATTCGGATCGGCCGGAGCCAGCGGTGAGCTCTGGGTCAGAAAATTAAGCGTTAATTTACCGTCCTGTGAATCGGCAGGTTCGTCGCTGCCCCCGCATCCTGACAGAAGCAGCAAGGTTGCCAGCCCGGAGATGGCAAGGCTCTTTCCCAGCTTCTTTCTTTTCAATTTCTTCATGTTCATGACCTCCAAACTAATGTAATCATTGCTTGTATGCTTTGGCGTGTCCTATTTCAGGGATCCCACCATAACACCCTTTTCAAAGTACTTTTGGAAAAATGGATACATAACCAACAGCGGAAGACTCGATATTACAATTGCAGAATATTTAATCATTTCCGAGAGGCGCTTCAATTCGTTCATGGCCAGCTGATCATGAATCATCCCTGGCGCGGCCTGGTTCTGGATCAATATCGACCGGAGCACGAGCTGCAGCGGATGCAACTTGGAATCCTCCAGATAAATCATCGCATCAAAAAATGCGTTCCATTGCCCTACGAATGCATAAAGTGCCAGGACAAACACAATCGGTTTGGACAGCGGAAGGACGATCTGGAAGAAGATTTTCATATCCGATGCACCGTCAACATTGGCGGCTTCCTTCAGCTCGTTAGGCACGCCCTTGAAAAACGTCCTAGACAGGATGATATTCCACACGTTTACTGCTCCCGGAATAATGACAGCCCACACGGTGTTAAGCATTCCGAGTTCCCTGACCAGAAGGTAGGTAGGGATTAAACCGCCTCCAAAGAACATGGTGAATACAAACAGGGTCATAAAAATATGTCGCCCAGCCAGTCTGTTTTCAGAGAGGGCATAGCCCGCACAGATGGATATGGAAACGGTAACAAACGCAAAAGCGGTTGAGTACAGCACAGAATTCGCAAAACCGCGGAGCATTGCCGGATTGGATAATATTTTTTGATATCCTTCCAGACTCCAATCCGACACCCGAAACGAAAGCCCCTGATTCAACAAAACAGTGGGATCCATGAAAGAGGCAACAACAATGTAAACCAAAGGCACGACCACAACCAGAACAGCCAAGATCAGAAATATGGCATTTAGGGTCAGCAAAAACCGGTCGAAGCGTGAATGTTTGACCGCCATAAGATTTAACTCCTTCCTAGTAGAGACCTTCGCCCTCATTCAGTTTCTTTACGATAAAATTCACTGTAACCAGCAGAATCACGTTGATGATGGAATTGAACAGCCCTACAGCTGCGGAATAAGCATAGTCGCCTGATTGCAGCCCCACCTTGTAAACATAGGTTGCTATTATTTCCGAGGCTGGCAGATTCATCGACGTTTGCATTAGATACGCCTTCTCAAATCCGATGGACATGATCCCCCCTGCAGCCAGAATAAACACGATGGCCATGATGGGTTTGATGGTCGGGAGATCGATATTGCGAATGCGCTGAAGCAGATTGGCTCCGTCAAGGCTAGCCGCATTGTGCAGTTCCGGATCCACATTAGCCAAAGCTGCTACATAGATAATGGAAGCCCAACCGGCACTCTGCCATATGTCCGATAGGATATAAATAAATCTGAAATATTCCGGCTGCGACATAAACATCACCGGTTTTCCCGTCAACCAGATCACCAGCTGATTAATTGGGCCTGTCGGGGAAAGAAAAATGAACAGCATTCCGACAATGACAACAACCGAAATGAAGTTTGGGGCGTATAAAAACAGCTGGATGTTTTTTTTCACCGCCGCCTTGCGCAGCTGATTCAGCATAAGCGCCAGCAGGATCGGAACCGGGAAGCTGAATATCAGACCGAAAAAGCTGAGCTTCAGCGTATTCATGAATATCACATCAAAATTCGGGGAGGACAGAAACTTTTCAAAATGTTTCAGGCCTACCCATTCACTGCCCAGAATCCCTTTGATCGGGCTGAAATCTTTAAAGGCAATGATGGCCCCATACATAGGCACGTATTTAAAAATAATCGTCAATAGAAGCGCCGGAGCGAGCAAAACGTAAAGAAAATAATTTTTCTTAATAAACTCAATCCAGCGCCCTGTTGAGTTCCTTCGCCTCAGCACCGCATCCTGTTGACTAGGTTCCACCGTGTTTTCCAAAGCTTTACCTCCGTTCTCTTGCTGCAAGCTTACACAGAACTTACAGTAAGGGTTTTCATTTTGGTGTTTATCCCCTTGTTATATTTACCTTTACAATTTATCAGACAATGTAACTCCAGTCAATGCATTTTGTAAAAATAATATTGTGCATTTGTTATTTAAAATTGTTCATTTTAGTAAAACCAAGGTGGAATTCGCACTTGTATCGGCATAAAAATGCCTATTCAGCATAGTAACGTCTATAGAAAAATATGATTATGAAATCAAATGAGTGATTAAATTTGTGCATTTGTAAAATACATATTGCTATTTGATCCAATCTAGTATACATTTGACATAAGAGATTAACTTTCAGATAGAACATCGTATAAGATCGAACAAATATCTGTATCAGGATTTTGCATAGTCCTCTTATAAATACAGTAACGTTGGGGTGAAATCATATTCATGGCAAAGGAAAAAGTCACGATCCAGGATATTGCCGATGCGCTTGGCATTTCCAGAAATACAGCTTCTAAGGCGCTGAACGGAAGCGACAGCGTCCCGGACGAAACCCGGAACAAGGTGATCAAGAAGGCAATCGAACTTAAATATAAACAATTTGCTTATATGGAAACGGAGAATTTGCTTCCGAAAATCCCGGGAAACATCGCGCTGCTGACAGCCAATCTTCCAAATACCTCGCACTTTGGCTCCCGTCTGATCAGCGGTCTTGAGAAGAGAATCAGTGCTGAAGGCTATAATCTTTCCATCCATATCGTACGGGACATTGATCGCAGTTCGCTTCATCTGCCCAATAACTTCGAAACATCCAAGGTGGATGGGATTATATGTATTGAACTGTTTGATATGGCGTACAGTAAGCTGATTACTGACCTAGGGCTCCCGACTATCTTTATCGATTGCGCGGCCGATATGTTCTACCCTGGTCTGGAAGCTGATCTGCTTCTGATGGAGAACGAGCACAGCACCTTTACGCTGACCAAGCAATTAATCCTGAGCGGATATACCTCTCTCGGATTTATAGGTGACTATAATCACTGCAAAAGTTTTCACGAGCGGTGGATCGGCTTCAATAATGCGCTAACCGACAGCGGCATCCAACTTAACCTTGAACAATGCATCCTGAACCCGGATCGGGAATTTTTCTCCGAGTCTGATTGGATGGACAAACAACTGGAGGCGATGAACCATCTGCCTTCCGCCTTCGTGTGCGCCAATGATTTTATCGCCGTCAATGTCATGAAAGCTCTGAAGAATAAAGATATGGCGATTCCAGATGATATTGTGGTGGCAGGCTTTGACAATGCACCTGAGTCTCGCATTGTGGAACCTCATCTTACAACGGTTCATATCTTCAGCGATGAAATGGGAATCGCCGCAGCCAACATGCTGCTCTCCAGAATCAAGGAGCCTTCACAGCCTTATCAGGTCACGCATATTCAGACCAAACCCATCTTCAGAAGCTCGACAAAGCATTCTCAATAAAATGTGTAAGAGCAAAGATAACATAGGCTCAGAACAACAAATGGCGATGCAGGGGCAGTTCCCCTTGCATCGCCATTCTGTTCATCTCTTCTAATACGGAGCCTCGAGCGAGAAACGGCCCATTTTGCCGGCTCTTAGCTCTCTCAGGAAGATGCTTGACGCCTTCTCCAGATCGACCCGGCCGCCGCTCATCATACAACCGCGCTTGCGGCCGATGGCCTCCATCAGCGCCACGATTTCATCCGGATTGTCGAAATCCGTCGGCTGCTCCTTGAGTTCAAAGCGCTCGCTCATATCTTTCCAGTAATAACGTGAGAAATACTTGATTGCAAAAAAAGCAATGTCCTCCACATTCAAAATCTCTTCACGAATCGCTCCAGTCACCGCTAGGCGATACCCGACATTCTGGTCCTCAAACTTCGGCCACAAAATCCCCGGTGTATCGAGCAGCTCCATATCGCCGCCGGACACCTTAATCCATTGCTGGCCCTTGGTTACGCCGGGTCTGTCCCCTGTCGCAGCGATGCTGCGTCCAGCCAGACGGTTAATGAGCGTGGACTTGCCCACATTTGGAATACCGACAATGAGCACCCGAACCGGCCTCGGCTTCATCCCTTTCGCAATCTGCTTGTCAATCTTGTCCTTCAGCAGCAGGCGAACCTGGTTCGGAATTTCCTTGAGCCCAGTCCCCGTAGAAGCATCCACCGGAAAGGACGTATGCCCTTCTTCCTTGAAATAAGACAGCCATTGTCTTGTCACTTCAGGATCGGCCAGGTCGGCCTTGTTTAATATAATGAGGCGAGGCTTGCCCTGCAATATCTCATCGATCATCGGATTGCGGCTGGAGAGCGGAAGTCTGGCATCCGTTAATTCGATAACCGCATCGATCAGCTTCAGCTTCTCCTGAATTTGGCGGCGCGCTTTTGTCATATGTCCTGGAAACCATTGTATCGTCAACGTCGTCACCTCACTTTCAACTTGCCATGCTTGCTTGATTCATTAATGATTCACCAGCCCGATGTCCCGGATCGGCCAGAAGATGACATCCGCACGACCGATAATATCCCCATAAGGCACATATCCTATCATCCGGCTGTCCGTGCTGTTGGAGCGATTGTCCCCCATCACAAACAGATGCCCTTCAGGCACTACGCCCTCTGTCACAAACGAATTCGGAAAGTCGGTATTGTTATACAGCCTGTTCTCCGCATGTGCCTGATCGATCGCTTCCTGTATGTATGCCTCGTTCACAGGCTCGCCATTGACCAATACCTTGTCGCCTTCGACCTTGACGGTATCTCCTTCGACTGCAATCACCCGTTTAATGAAATCCCGTCCTTCCGCCGGCACATGGAATACAATAACCTCTCCACGTTCAGGCTTCCGTATGTCATACAAAACCTGGTTCACGATCAGCTTCTGCCCGGATATGAAGTTCGGTTCCATAGACGGTCCCTGGACGATAAATGGTTTAAAGAGCAACCAGCGTATGAGTACGACAAGTATCAGGGCAATGAGCAAAGCCTTCAGCCATTCCACAAGCTCATTCTTCTGCTTCTTGGCTGGCTGCTGCGATGTCGCTTCCTTCATTGCGTCCTGCTGTTGATCCTGCTGCATAATCCACCGTCCTCTCTACATTTATTGTGGGTCAAGGCTTTTTTGCATATACAAAAGGGGCTTGTAAAGATTCACAAGCCCCTTTTACCGCCTTGTTATTAACGACGAATTTCTTTAATTCTCGCTGCTTTACCGCGAAGTTCACGAAGATAATAAAGCTTCGCACGACGCACTTTACCACGGCGAGCCACTTCGATTTTATCGATTTTCGGCGAGTTGATCGGGAAAGTTCTTTCCACACCAACACCGTAAGAAATTTTACGAACTGTAAAAGTCTCACTGATTCCGCCACCGCGACGTTTAATGACAACACCTTCAAACAGCTGGATACGCTCGCGAGATCCCTCGATAACCTTAACGTACACTTTCAAAGTGTCGCCAGGACGAAAGCTCGGAATATCCTTGCGAAGCTGCTCTTGAGTAATCGCTTGAACGATATTCATCTATGACTCCCTCCTCTCACACAGGCGTTCTTGCCTCTTCCGGAAAACCCTCTGTTCTCCATCATTATCCGCAGCGGACCACCGTATTCACAACAAAAGATATACTATCATATTTATGGGCTTGAATCAAGTATTTTTACTTTACACGATTATATAACCATTTTCAAATTTCACCGAAAATCCCAGTGAAATTCCCGATCCGCACAATTAATAACCATTTCCGGTCCAGGCGACCAGAAATGGTTTCCTGAGAGCAACGCCATAGCTCTACTGGCCTTGTTCTTCTGACGGCTGCTCCTTCACACGATGCTGCGCATTGTAGTATTCCAAAATATCGTCGACAGTCCGAAACTGCACATCCGCGATGCTTCGTTCCTGAAGCTGTTCCGTTTCCGCTAGGTGCTCTTTCATAGCTGGATGCCTCCCTTAAGATGTAAGTCATGCTATATCCAGATACTTATTACCCGGCAAACACCGGTTTGCACCATAGCGGCCCTGATGTCGAACATGCAGCATGTGGTCGGCTGACCGCCGCCATGTTAGCAAAGCACACTTGCTGGGGGCTGCGCCGTGAATAACCAAGACATGCGGAGCCATCGTACTTGAGCGCTCCTAGCTGTCTTGGGAGGAGTGCGAGGCAGTCCTCAGCTTGTCCAGATAAGCCTTGTCCTGCTTGGTCAGCTCAAGCTTGTCCAGCAGATCTGGCCGGCGCTCCCACGTCCGTTTCAGCGCCTGCTCCCTCCGCCAGGTCTCGATATTGGCATGATGGCCGCTCAGCAAAATATCCGGCACCTTCCAGCCGCGAAATTCGGGCGGACGGGTATAGTGCGGATATTCCAGCAATCCGGTGCTGAACGAATCGGTGACGGCCGAAGTTTCATTGCCAAGCACCCCGGGCAGCAGCCGGACGATCGAATCAATGACAACCATGGCCGGCAGCTCGCCGCCTGTCAGCACATAATCGCCGATCGACAGCTCATCGGTCACCAGATGCTCCCGGATGCGCTCGTCATATCCCTCATAATGCCCGCAGACGAACACAAGATGCTCTTCCCGGGACAGCTCCTCCGCCTTCTGCTGCGTAAACGTCTCTCCTTGAGGGCACATCAGAATGATGCGCGGGCTGCGTCTCACGGCCGGCTCAGCGCCCGGATCGGCACCCGTTGCCCAGTCTGATCCCTGCTGCACTTGAGCTGCCGGATGATCGATCCCTGGCGCATGCTCAGGCTCCGCCTGAGAAGAAGCCTCAGCAGCCGCCCCTGATACCTCTTCCGGGGCGTGCCCTTCCTTCCGATCCGTCTGGCTCCCGCCGCCCGATCCGCCTTGCAGCAGGTCCTCGACCGCCGCAAAGATCGGATCCGGCTTCAGCACCATGCCGCCCCCGCCGCCATATGGCGTATCGTCCACCGTTCCATGCTTGTTTCCCGCATATTGCCGGAAGTTAACGGCGCTGAGCTGCACGATGCCTTTTTCCTGCGCCTTGCCCAAAATGCTCGAATGAAAAACGCCGTCAAACATTTCGGGAAAGAGTGTCAGCACATCGACCTTCATGATTATAACAACCCTTCCATAAGATGGACTCGCACGAGTTTGTTATGTTTGTCCACATCCAGAATAACGTCCGGAATAGCTGGTAGAAGGATTTCTTTTCCCTCCGCTGTTCTGACAACCCACACATCATTGGCACCCGGCGTCAAAATCTCGGAAATCGTTCCCAGCTCCTCTGCAGGCTCATCATCGGTGATCACCCGGCAACCGATAATTTCATGAAAGTAAAACTCGTCGTCCGGAAGCTCCTCCTGCATATCCGCCGTAATTTTCAGAAGCGTGCCTTTGTACTTCTCAACTTCATTAATGCCATGCAGCTCCTTGAACTTGATGATGTACATGTTTTTATGATAACGGGAAGTTTCCACCGTAACCTGGGTGGCACCGGCATTCCCGGTCTCGGGTACGATGTAGAGCGTGCTGTTCTTCGCAAAGCGCTGGTCAGCAAAATCCGTATACGGCATTACCTTCACTTCGCCGCGAATACCGTGTGTGTTTACGATTTTACCTACCGTATAAAGCTTTTCAGACATGATCTTCCTCCTGCTACCTGTTATGAAAACCCGCTTGTCAGACGGTGAGTCTCGATTTCTTCAGCATGTACGAAAAAGGGCTAGGACAAACATCCTAACCCCCTTTCGTATATTTTAAGAAATGATATCAACGGTGACCCGTTTATCCATCTTAACTGCCGCTGATGTGACCACGGTGCGCAGTGATTTGGCGATTCGACCCTGCTTGCCGATAACCTTTCCGACATCATCAGGATGCACGTAAAGCTCATATACAATCAGGTTCTCCTTCTCCACTGTCTTCACGGTCACATCTTCTGGATGATCCACCAAAGCCTTAGCAATAACGCGAACTAATTCTTCCATAGATAACCCTCGCGATCAGTTTTATTTCTGATGCTTAAGCTCATGAAACTTCTTCATCACGCCCGCTTTGCTAAGCAAGTTGCGAACCGTATCGGATGCTTGCGCACCATTTTGAAGCCATTTCAGCGCTTTTTCTTCATCAATCTTCACTTCAGCCGGTTGAGCAACCGGGTTATAATAACCGATTTCCTCGATAAAGCGGCCGTCACGCGGGGAACGGGAATCGGATACCACCACGCGGTAGAAAGGAGCCTTGTGAGCACCCATGCGTTTCAGACGAATACGTACTGCCATTTGAACATTCACCTCCTTCAAAAGATATCAAGCTATCTATACAAGCAATTAACGGAACGGGAATTTCATTCCTTTGCCAGTCAGACCCTTCAACTGCTTCAAGGCTTTGTTCTTGCCGCCTTTCGGGCCCATCATGTCCGAGAACTGCTTCATCACCCGCCGCATTTCATCAAATTGCTTGATGAGACGGTTGACCTCAGCCAGCGAAGTCCCGCTGCCTGCTGCAATCCGCTTGCGCCGGTTATGATTGATAATATCCGGATGCTGCTTCTCTTCGGTCGTCATGGAGTGCACGATCGCCTCAATCCGGCCCATCTGCTTCTCATCGACCTTCAAATCCTTGGCCTGCTTCATCTTGCCCATGCCAGGAATCATATCCATCAGCTGGTCCAGCGGTCCAAGCTTCTTCACCTGATCCATCTGCTCCAGGAAATCCTCGAACGTAAATTCCGCATTGCGCATCTTCCGTTCCATTTCCTTCGCTTTCTCGGCATCGATGTTCGACTGGGCTTTCTCGATCAGAGAGAGCATGTCGCCCATGCCAAGAATCCGCGAAGCCATCCGCTCCGGATGGAAAGGCTCCAGCGCGTCGATCTTCTCGCCGAGCGCGGCGAACTTGATCGGGCAGCCTGTTACAGCTTTAACCGAGAGTGCCGCACCGCCGCGGGTATCCCCGTCCAGCTTCGTCAGCACGACCCCGCTCAGCTCCAGCTGCTGGTTGAAGCTGTCTGCCACGTTGACGGCGTCCTGACCGGTCATCGCATCGACCACCAGCAGCACTTCGTCCGGGTTCACTTCGCTGTGAATCTGCTTCAGCTCTTCCATCAGCTCTTCGTCCACATGAAGGCGGCCGGCTGTATCGATAATGACATAGTCGTTGCCGTTGTCCTTGGCATGCTGCAAGCCTTGCTTCGCAATTTCGACAGGACTTGTCTTGTCCCCGAGCGCGAAGACCGGAACGTTAATCTGGTCGCCAAGCACCTGCAGCTGCTTGATCGCCGCCGGACGATAAATGTCCGCCGCAACCAGGAGCGGCCTGCTGTTCTGCTTCTGAAGCAGCTTGGCCAGCTTGCCGGATGTCGTTGTCTTACCGGCACCTTGCAGGCCCGCCATCATGATGACGGTTGGAGGCTTGTTGCTCTTGGCCAGCTTGGCCTGACTTCCGCCCATCAGCTCCGTCAGTTCCTTGTTCACGATGTCGATAATGACCATGCCCGGCGTAAAGCTGTCCATAACTTCCTTGCCGACGGCCTTCTCCTTCACCTTGGAGACAAAATCCTTAACGACCTTGAAGTTGACGTCGGCTTCCAGAAGCGCCAGACGCACCTCACGCATGGCGGTGGTTACGTCCTCTTCTGACACCTTGCCTTTACCGCGGAGCTTGCTGAACACATTCTGCAGTCTGCTGGTTAGTCCTTCAAACGCCATAACAGCCACCTCCGTTCAATCTTTAATCCCATATCTTTAATCGGTCGACCATATCGGTCATCAATTTCTTGTCGTGATCATTCAATTCGCTGTCTCTGACAAGCTCCATGAGCTTATCCAGCTCGCGGACGCGGGCATCATGCTTGCTCAGCAGCCCGAGCTTCTCCTCATAGGATTCCAGCACCTGCTCCGCCCGTTTAATATGTTCATATACGGCCTGACGACTGATCTCAAATTCGCTTGCGATCTCTCCCAATGAGAAATCATCATGAAAGTAATATTTCAAAAACGTCTGCTGTTTCTCTGTCAGCAGCTGCTCATAGAAATCGAACAGCAAATTGATCCGGTTCGTCTTCTCAAGCCGGTTCTCCTGACTCATATAGGGCACCCCCCTCGTCAAGGAAAAACACTTTACAGTTCACTTAACGAACCCTATCATACATAAAACAAAGAAGGATGTCAAGCCGTTTCCCTTGTCATCCTTCATGATCTTTAAGTCAAGCTGATTTCTCCTCTATGCCCCGTCAGACGCCAATCGGAAGCAGGTAGAACAATATCGCAAAAAAGTGGAGCACGGTTCCCGCGAGCACAAACAGATGCCAGATCGCATGGTGGTACGGAAAGCCCCGCCACACATAAAAGACAGTGCCGAGCGTATACAACAACCCGCCCTCGACGAGAAGCCGGATCCCTTGCGGATCGATCGCCGCCGTCAGCGGCTTCCATATAACGACGATCAGCCAGCCCATCGCGATGTAAAACACGGTGGACATGAACAAAAACTTTTTGACATAAAACGCTTTGAACACGCAGCCCAGCAGCGCGACACCCCAGACGATACCAAACAGGGTCCAGCCGAGCGGACCGCGTACAGCGACCAGCAAAAACGGCGTATACGTCCCCGCGATAAAGAGATAGATGGAGGAGTGGTCCAGAAACTCGAAAAAGTCCTTGGCCTTGCCCTCTCTCAAACTGTGAACGAGCGTGGAGTTGAAATATAACAACAGCATCGTTGTTCCGTATATCGTGAAGCTCACGACATGCCAGGCTGTCCCTTTAAGGCTCGAGAATACAATCAGCAGCACGAGCGCAGCGACGCTAAGGGCAGCCCCTATGCCATGGGTGATGGCATTGGCAATTTCCTCCTTGCGGGGATATATGTGAGTATTGGCCATATCATTTTCCTTTCACTAAGAAATTCTCTACTTCTTATTATAATCGCTGGGCCGATGCAATGCCAGCAAGCGGTCCGGCCCCTGAATGCCGTAAGTTCGGCTGACGTAACCCCGGCTCCACTTCGTCTCCCTGGAGTATGTCACTGGACCGGGGATGGCAGTACCGTATGTTATTCCCGGGAGATTGACCATTTTTCATAAAAAGGTGTATCCATCCAATTCTATAAAGCTAGCAGCGCATATACTGCCTCAGAACCACGAAAGGAGGCAATCTGCTTGGCTGTCATCATCTACCCGAAAACGATGAACTGGTCTTATATGAAACAAAGACCGCAGCAGCTCATGACTCAGCTAGGCTCCCTCGGGCATCAGGTCTACTTTGAGAATCTGGCCCCCATGGATCGGGAGTTTCAGGAAGTCGAACCGAATGTTTATCTGTTCACAGATACAAAGGCCTTTTTGCACCGCAAGCTCCCGGAGCTTCGTAAGCAGCACCCTGTCGTCGTCTGGACGACATGGTCGAAGCTCAGAACCCGCATTGCGACCGTGTTCAATCCGGATGTGACCATCTATGACTGCTGTGACGAGTTTCCGCAGTGGGCCAAATACGAGCATAAAATGGTCCAAGCTGCCGACCATGTCGTGTGCACCGCCGAGACCATTCATGCCCGGCTGTCTCTGGCCTATCCGGAGAAGCCAATTACGCTCATTCCGAACGGAGCGGACGACGCTTTTTTCCGCATTCCCGACGGCGAGCGTCCTGGTGATCTGCCACCCGGACCTGTCGTAGCTTATATAGGCGCATGGGCTTATTGGGTGGACCATGCGCTGTTTGCGAAGCTGGCTGCCCGCTTTCCCGGCGTCCAGTTCATATCGATCGGCGCCCCGTACGGGACAGCCGCCGATTATTCACAGCTGCCGAATGTATTTATTCTTGGCGAGAAGCCCCATCACGAGCTGAAGCGCTATCTGCCGCATATCGACGTTGCGCTTATTCCATTCCAGTACCATCCGATCACCCTTGCCACCAACCCGGTGAAAGCCTATGAATATCTTGCTGCCGGCGTCAGAGTGCTGTCGACGGCTCTGCCCGAATGCATTCTGATGGAACCCCATGTGACAACGGCAACGACCCATGAAGATTATATCGCTAAGCTCGCCGCCATGCTGAGCGAGCAGGATTCCGCGGAACGCAGGCAGGCGCGGATTGCCTATGCCCGCCAGCATCGCTGGGTTGAGCGCGGCATTGCCGCCGACCAGGTGATCCGCCAGGCGCTGGAAGCCAGGGGCAGCCGCTTCCCATGATGAACAGCTGCGGCAGGCTGATTAGCAGACCGGGCGGCTTCACGCCTCAGGATACGGCTGCTTACCGGCAACGGCTGCTCGAAGAAGCGCTGCACAGCCGCAGTGAATGGCTGCGCTGGGATAATGGCAGCGTACTCCTGGACCGCCATGCCGAAGTCCACTTTCCTGGGGAACTCCCCGGCCCGGCGGAAGCGGTCTGTATAACCCTGAATAAGACGCCGCTCTACTGGCGTAGGTGCTGGCTGATTGAGCGCCTTCGATTGTGGAACAGCCGGCTTCCTGCTGCAAGATTTCTGCCCTTTGATCTTATGCCTGCGGACAATCAGGCTATGCTGGAGCTGGGCGCTCCCCCACCGGCCGGAATGAACGAGGAGGGCGTGACATCGCGGCGGAGAGGCCACGACCACAGGAAGCACTCTGCCTTTCTGCCAGCAGGCGGACACCCGCAAGAGCTTGGCCATATCCTGCCTGTGCTGCAGGCAGCTTCCGCATTCAATGCCCAATCCATCGGGACGGCGGATAAGGCTGGACGCCCCCCTTCCGTCTCGGTGCTGATGAGCGTTCACAATATGCAAGATACCCTTGGCTGGAGCATCCGATCCGTTCTCGCCCAGACGATGCCCGACTGGGAGCTGCTAGTGGGGGACGATGGATCCACCGATGGCAGCAGTCTGGAGGCGATGTTCTATGACGACAGCCGCATCCGCTGCTTCTCCTATACGAGAAACCGCGGCAAGGCCACGGTCATGAGAGGTCTGCTCCAGGAGGCAAGGGGGCGCTATATAGTGGAGCTTGACGGAGATGACTGGCTGTCTCCTGAGGCGCTCCTCCAGCTGAAGACAGCGCTGGACGAGAATCATGCCGCCGGGATGGCCACCGCTTGCTGCGGGCTGTGGATGCGCAGCCGGTCGTTTGGCCCGCTATGGAAGGGCACGGTAGATTCATCCCGGTGGCTTCATCCGGATGGCAAGCTCCAATCCGCAGACAGCGGTGCGCCTCCGCTGGTGCCGCGCATGTACCGCAAAACAGCGCTGGAAGCGGTTGGGGGCTGGTATGCGCGCGAGGATCTTTTGGGCCGGATTTTTGAAGATATCGATCTGACCCATCGGCTGCTGCGCCAATCCCCCCTCGCTTGGACGCCCGGCGTTCTGTATCACCGTGTCCTTCACGGCAGGAGCATCAGCCAGCAGCATCGCGACCTCTTCCCTCTGTGGAGAAAGTTTCACTCGTAACCGGACATGAAGCTAGAAGCACCGCCTATAACGAATGACCCCAAGGAGGTGAGACGTTATGCACATTGCAGCCAGCGGATATTATGGCATGGGGAATTTCGGCGATGACCTGTTCCTGCATACGTTTCGGCAGCTTTTCCATGGGCATCATGTATACCCGTGGCAAGCCAAGCTGGACCCGGACCAAGCCGACGCGGTCATTATCGGTGGCGGCGATTTGATCACGCCGTATTCCTTTAACCGCTACTACTTCCCGTCCCCCCTGCAAGGACGGCCGACGTGGGTGTACGGCGTTGGCATCGTCGACGCTTATCCCGAGCATACCTGGCCCGAGCGTGAGGTGGCCGCTTACCGGGAATATATATCCAAGGCTAAACGAGCCGTCTTCCGGGATTCACAGTCAGCCGATATCGCCGCCAGGGCGAAGCTGCACCTCCAGCCGGAGGTAGCCCCCGATATTGTGTTCGGTTATCGCGAACCGCAAATTCCGGTAAGACGCTTCTCCCATCGGCCCACGATCGGCATGGTCGTGTTCTCGTATGATTCCTTTCCGATGGACAATATGACCCAGCTGCTCGCCCATCTATCAGCTCAAGGCTATCATGTGGTGCTCATCCCGGTTATCCACCACCCCGGCAATGCTTTTGCCGATTACAGCACCTGTCTTCAGCTTCAGCAAAATGTCAAAAAATATGCGCCTGCTGCCTCCATCGAGACACTCCCGAATCTTGCGGATACCGAGCTGACCTATTGTATGATCCAATCGGTAGATTACTTGATATCCTTCAAGCTCCACCCTTCCCTGGCCGCCCTTCGGGCAGGCGTTCCGGTACTGGCTCTAAGCACGATGGGAAAGGTGCGGAACCTGCTCGGTTCGCTTGAACTCGGCTCTTATTTCACCCCTTATGATCTCCCGCTGGAAGTGCTGATAGAGAAAGCCGAGCACTTTCTGAAAGCTGCCCCGGCCGATGTGGAGCGGGCGCTGCCGTTAATCCGGGCAGCAGAGAACCGCAGCCGGGAAGCGCTGCAGATGCTGAGAGAGCAGATGGAAGGCAGCTTTGGTTGATAATGACAGCGATTAGCCAGAAAGGAGTATGATTATGTGCTTTCTTTTTCATGGACGACTTCTGTCCCGCATCAAATCTCTATCAAGACAGGTGGAGCTGCTTAGCAGCCAGACCGGTGATTTGACGCAGCGGGTGGAGCAGCTTGAGAGCCAGCTGCGCACAGGACTGATTCTGAATCCGGAACTGACCCGTTTTTTTGAAGTCAGAACCGGCCAGCAAGTAAGGGTGAATACGACCTTTGTCACACTGGAAGGCATCGTGCTCGCAACGGCGGAGGACGGCGTTCAGCTTCGCGAATCGTCAGGCGATATCGTGCTGATTCCGTTTGCCAGCATCACGTCGGTCCAGTGACAGGGTTAAGCGGTGCGTAACCCAACGAATCCGAACGTAATCGTTTCATAAAAGGAGGCAAAATCAGTATGAGTTACACAGATTGGCTTCGGGGCTTTGTCGGTTCCGAAACAGAGGTAGCTGTATCCGGGGACGTGATCATCGGCACGCTGACCGAAGTAAACGACACCACGATCATCCTGAATGTGCCGCCGGTCATTTACGGCCCGCCTACGGACACAGCTGTCATCCCGCTGCAGGCCATTGAATTCGTACGGATCGTGTCCTCATAATATCGGGATCCTATCCTGTTTAAAGCAAAAGCGCAAGCCAGGGGCTGTCTATCGCCCGCTGCTTGCGCTTTTTGTATATCGTGTAATGGGGTTGAAGACCGGGGCTGCCTATGCCTCGGCATTCGTTTCTTCTTCCTTGATCAAGCCGGCAAACAAAGCATGAACGAACTGCTCCGAATCAAACGGCTGCAGATCCTCCTTCTTCTCTCCGAGCCCCACCAGCTTCACCGGGAGATCCAGCTCCTGACGAATCGCGATCACGATGCCGCCCTTGGCTGTACCGTCCAGCTTGGTCAGCACGAGTCCGGTGACTCCGCTCTTCTCCCCGAACAATTTGGCCTGGCTCAGCGCATTTTGCCCTGTCGTTGCATCCAGCACCATCAACACCTCATGCGGCGCACTCGGAATTTCACGCTGGATGACCCGGAAAATTTTGTTGAGCTCCTCCATCAGATTCGTTTTGTTCTGGAGGCGTCCAGCCGTATCGCACAGCAGCACATCGACCTGACGCTGCTTCGCCGCCTGCACCGCATCAAACATGACAGCCGCCGGATCGGAGCCAGGCTGCTGCTTGATCACTTCCACACCTACGCGCTCGCCCCAAACCTCAAGCTGTTCAATCGCGCCCGCGCGGAAGGTATCCCCTGCCGCCAGCAGCACTTTCTTGCCTTCCTGCTTGTAACGGTGAGCCAATTTCCCGATCGTTGTCGTTTTGCCGACACCGTTAACGCCGACGAACAGAATGACAGTAATGCCATCCGGATTGCTGCGCAGCTCGCTGCTGCTGTCATCCCGGAGCAGATCCATCAGCTTCTCGGACAGCACGGGCTGAAGATCAGCAGCGTCCTCGATCCGGCGCTTTCTCACTTCATCGCGCAGCTCGTCCATCAGATTCATCACGGTGTTGACGCCCACATCCGCCCCGATCAGAATTTCCTCCAGCTCCTCGTAGAACTCCTCATCAATCTTCTTGCGGCGAATTACGAGGTCGGACACCTTCTCGATGAAACCTTTGCGTGTCTTCTCCAGTCCGTCGCGGAACTGTTTTGTGACGGTTTCCGTTTTGCTAGAAATGCTTTCTTTTAACTTTTTGAAAAAGCTCATAGGCTCCCTCCATGTTCCTCTATATTTATATCACGCCGTCAGGCGATCTCTGCTTCTTCATTCTCCAGTTTAACCGATACGAGCTTGGATACGCCGCCTTCCTCCATCGTGACCCCATACAGGACATCGGCTTCTTCCATCGTGCCTTTGCGGTGGGTGACCACGATAAATTGTGTTTGCTCCGAGAATTCGCGTAAATACTGGGCGAAACGGACGACGTTCGCCTCGTCCAGCGCCGCCTCCACCTCATCGAGCACGCAGAACGGCACCGGCTTGACCTGCAGGATTGAGAACAGCAGCGCCATCGCCGTCAACGCCCGCTCACCGCCGGACAGCAGCTGCAGATTCTGCAGCTTCTTCCCTGGCGGCTGAGCAACGATATCGATGCCTGTCTCCAGCAGATGATCCGGATCATTCAGGATCAGATCCGCCCGTCCGCCGCCGAACAGCTTGCTGAACACCGTTCCGAATTCATGGCGGATCGCATCAAAGGTTCCTTTAAAGCGCTTGGACATTTCGTCATCCATTTCCTTGATCACCTGGTACAGCGTCGTTTTTGCCTCCACCAGGTCGGCCTTCTGCTCGCTCAGGAACTGATAGCGCTCGTTCACCCGCTGGTATTCCTCAATCGCCCCCAGATTGACTTCGCCCAGGGAGGAAATGGAACGCTTAAGGTCCCGCACCTCATTCTGCGCCGCCGGCACATCCTCCGGCACCGGATAGCGCTGTTTCGCCAGCTCATAGCTCAGCTCGTATTCCTCGCTCAGCTTTCTCAGGATGTTCTCAAGCTCAACATCAAGCCGGTTTACGCTAATTTCGGTTTGCCGGAGCTGGTCGTCCACCGCTCTCAGCTGGGTGCGCTGCTCCTTCGTCTCGCTCTCCGCCAGCTCCAGCTTGCGGCTGAGGGACGCCCGGGATGCCCGCTTGAATTCCAGCTGCTGCGCAGCCTCTTCCTTCCGCAGCTTGTAGGTGTTCAGCTCCTCAATCTGCTTGACGCTCTCCGCCTCGTTCTGCTCCAAATCAGCCTGAACGGAAGCGAGCAGCGTCCGATTCTGCTGCTGCTCCTTCTCATGATTGTTCACATCGGAGCGCAGCCGCTTCAGCTGGTCTTCCAGCGAGAACTTCTCCTGGTCCAGCTTGCCCTCGCGAACCTTCAGCTGGGTCAGCTGGCCCTGCAGCTCTTCCTTCGCCGATTCATTGGCTTTGCGGGCAAACTCGGCAGCCTGAATCGCCTGCTGGGTCGACTTCTCTTCCTCCTCCAGCTTCAGCAGCTGCTCCTCTGCTTTGACGCGGCTTTCCTGAATTTCCTTGGCCTCCAGCTCGAAGCTGCTCTTCTCGGCCCCGGCCAGTTCCGCCTGCTCTGTAACATGGCGCAGTTCATGCTCCAGCTGCTTGAGATCGCCAGCTGCCTGCTGCTCTTCCAGCCGCTTGTCATCCCCAGCCTTGCGAAGCTCGTCCAGCTTGTCCTGCGACGCGGTCATCTGCGAACGCACCTGCTCAATTCCTTTGCGAAGCTTATCCAGCTGCTTCTCGGTTTCTTGGATCTCCTGATCGAGCTGGTCCAGCTGGCGTTTACGCCCGAGCAGATTGTTGTTTTTCTTATGCTGGCTGCCCCCGGTCATGGAACCGCCTGCATTAACCACATCTCCCTCGAGCGTAACGACGCGGAAGCGGTAGGAGAAGCGCGCTGCAATCCGGTTCGCCTGCTCCAGCGTCTCGGCAATGACCACATTGCCGAGCAGGCTGCCTACAATGTTGCTATATTTCGGATCATACTGCACCAATTCCGAACCAAATCCGATGAATCCAGCTTCCCCTTCGGCAAGCGAACGGTCGGAAGCCGATACGGTCCGCGGCCGGATCACATCCAGCGGCAGGAACGTGGCACGGCCCAGCTGACGCTGCTTCAGGAAAGAGATCGCCTGGCGCGATACAGCCTCGTTATCCATAACGATATGCTGAACGGAAGCGCCAAGCGCGGTTTCCATCGCAAGCTCCAGCTTCTCGGGAACGCGAATCAGCTCCGCCACCGCGCCGTGGACACCATGGAGTACCGATTTGCGCGCGGCCTTGAGCACTTCCTTGACGCCCAGCATAAACCCGTCAAAGTCGTCCTGCAGCTCCTTCATCGTATCGCGGCGGGAAATCTGCGCCTCCCGCTTCTGCTCCCATTTGCGCAGCGTTCCCTGTGTCTCCTCCAGCAGCTTCTGCAAGGACTGATAACGCTCGCTCTCGGTAATGTAGGCGCCGCGAAGCTCCGCAATCTCCTTGCCGAAGCGCTCCACACGGCGAACAATATCCTCCTTGCGGCGCAGCAGTTCCTCCTTCTGGCTTTCCCATTTCCCGGATTCCTCCTGGGCCCGGTTCATCCGCCGCTCCAGCGCCTCCTGCTGCTGATCCGCATATCGTATTTCGTTGCGAGCTTGAGCCATCCGGTTCATCAGCTCAAGCAGATTGCCCTTCAGGCTCTCTTCCTGCTGCTGGCTGATGCCCCCGGTTACACCGACCAGCTTCGCTTCCTCGGCCGAGAGCTGATCTCTCACCTGGGCCAGCTCCTGCTGCAGCTCCTGCAGCTTGCTTTCCATCGCCGACAGCTCCTGCTGACGCTCGGTCAGGCGGGAATCGCCGGTGTTCAAGCTCTGCTCCAGCTGCTCTTTCGTGCGCTCCAGATTCCGGCGCCGCTCCTTCAGCACCTCGCCATAGCCCTCGCTCTTCTCGAAAAGCTCGCTGTACTGCAGCAGCTCGTTCTGAATCTGTTCAATCTCCGTCTCCAGCTGCCGCAGCGCTGAGCGGTCGCTCTCCAGCTTCGCGTCATGCGCCGACACGACGGTTGAGAGCGCCAGCTGTTCCTCTTTCAGCTTCTCCAGCTTCGCACTCTCTTCGCTCCAGGAGGAGTGAATCTGTTCGATCTGGTGCACATACAAGGAGATTTCCTTGTGCTTCAGCTGTTCCCGAAGCTCCTTGTAGCGAATCGCCTTCTCGGACTGATCCTTCAGCGGTCCGATCTGGTCCTCAAGCTCCGTGACCAGGTCATGAATCCGCAGCAGATTCTGCTCGGTCTCCTCCAGCTTGCGGACCGACTCCTTCTTGCGTGATTTATATTTAACTATGCCGGAGGCTTCCTCGAAGATGCCGCGGCGATCCTCCGAACGGGTGCTTAAAATCTCTTCAATCCGGCCTTGTCCAATGATGGAATATGCCTCTTTGCCTATCCCGGTGTCCATGAACAGCTCGGTAATGTCCTTCAGCCTGCAGGACTGCTTGTTAATAAAATATTCGCTGTCGCCGCTGCGATGGACGCGTCTTGTCACTGTCACTTCATTGAAATCAAGCGGCAGCGCATGATCCTCGTTGTCCAGCGTCAGCGACACCTCGCCGTAATTGACCGCCTTGCGGGCGTCACTGCCGGCGAAGATGATGTCCTCCATCTTGCCTCCGCGGAGGGACTTGGCGCTCTGCTCCCCCAGCACCCAGCGGATGCCGTCGGAGATATTGCTCTTGCCGCTGCCGTTCGGGCCAACCACGGCCGTGATTCCCCGAACAAACTCCATCTCGGTTTTGTCGGCAAACGATTTAAATCCCGCTAATTCGATCCGTTTCAAAAACATATTCCAGCACTCACCTCTTCCGATATTGTACCACAAGTAGAAGCGGCTTCACTTCCTAGTTCCTATATCGTTCATCTAACCCGAACCTATGAATTTAGCCATACGCTTCCTTCATATCCAGCTTCATCTGAACCGCCGGCCCAATATCGGTTTCATCTATTTTCTATTTATCGCCAGACAACGAAAAGAGCAAAAAACAGTCACTCTCAAGGTCCGGTAATCCGCCTGACTGCTCTTTGCTCTTTGTTTGTCCTTCACCATAGCGAAGCTTAGGCATCCGCACGTTTCAGCCGCTTCAGCGCTAACGCCGCTGCCTGCTGCTCGGCTTCTTTCTTGGACCTGCCGCTGCCGCGTCCAAGGCAATCGCTTCCCATGTAAACCTCCGAGACAAACTCCCGCTCATGTGCCGGTCCTCGCTCCTCGACAATACGATACTCCAGTGCGCCCATGCCGTGATGCTGCGTTAATTCCTGAAGCTCGGTCTTGTAATCGCTCATCTGCGGCCGACCGTTGACGGTCACCGAAGGAAAGACGTGTTCGCTCAGAAACTGACGAACCGCATCCAACCCCTGATCCAGATATAGCGCACCCACAAAGGATTCAAATACATCGGCCAGAAGGGCCGGGCGGGTTCTGCCGCCCGTCATCTCCTCGCCCTTGCCAAGAAGAACATATCGACCAAAGTCCAGACCGACGGCAAACTGAACCAGTGAAGGCTCGCATACGATAGCAGCTCTCAGCTTCGTTAATTCGCCCTCCGGCCGATCCGGATAAAGGTTGTACAAAAATTCGCTGACCGTCAGCTCAAGCACGGCGTCGCCAAGAAATTCGAGACGCTCGTTATCCTGATTCTGACTATAGCGATGTTCATTGACATACGATGCGTGGGTAAAGGCCTGCTTCAGCAGCATTGCATTGCGAAACCGGATTTGAAGTTTGTGCTGTAACTGCTTCAGATCTCCACTCAACACACTTTCCCCTTACTCAGCGTATTTTTTTAGAATAATCGTTGCATTGTGACCGCCAAAGCCAAATGAATTGGACATCGTAATGTTCAGCTCGGCTTTCCGCGGCTTGTTCGGAACATAATCCAGATCACATTCCGGATCCTGATTCTCCAGGTTGATCGTCGGTGCAATCATCTGATGCTTCAAGCTGAGTCCACAAATGACCGCTTCCACACCGCCGGCTGCGCCGAGCAAGTGCCCGGTCATCGACTTGGTCGAGCTGACCGCTACCTTGTAGGCATGATCCCCGAGCGCCGTCTTGATAGCACGGGTCTCGGAACGGTCACCGACCGGCGTTGACGTGCCGTGAGCGTTAATATAGTTCACTTCCTCCGGCGCGATGCCGGCATCGCGAATTGCCATCTTCATGCAGCGCGCTGCTCCGTCCGGATCAGGCTCTGTAATATGATAAGCATCTGCGCTCAGTCCATAGCCTGCAACCTCGGCGTAGATGGTCGCTCCCCGCTTCAATGCATGCTCCAGCGATTCTAGCACGAGCACGCCCGCTCCTTCACCCATGACGAACCCGTCGCGACCGGTGTCAAACGGCCGACTCGCTTTCTCCGGCTCATCGTTGCGGGTCGACATGGCCCGCATGGCGCAGAAGCCAGCCATACCCGTCGGACGGATGGTCGCCTCCGCTCCTCCGCAAATCATGACATCGGCATCTCCGCGCTGAATAAGGCGGAATGAATCCCCGATGGAATGCGTGCCTGTCGCACAAGCCGTCACTTGTGTCGTGTTCGGGCCTTTGGCTCCCAGGTTAATCGACATCTGGCCGGAAGCCATATTCGCAATCATCATCGGGATGAAGAAAGGGCTTACCCGTTTCGGGCCTTTCTCCAGCAAAATGTTATGCTGATCCTCCCAGGTTCCGAGTCCTCCGATCCCTGATCCGATCGATACGCCCACGCGCTCGGCATCGGCATTCTCACCGATCTTCAGCCCGCTGTCCTCCAGCGCCTTCACACCGGCAGCCACCGCCAGCTGGACGAACCGGTCCATCTTGCGTGCTTCCTTACGATCCATATATTCTTCAGGATTGAAATCCTTCATTTCTGCAGCGATCTGGGTCGTATATTCGCTGACATCAAACGATTCAATGCGCGATACGCCCGACTTGCCTTCCATCAAATGATTCCAAAAGGTATCCAGGTCCTGACCTAAGGAGGTCATGACCCCCATTCCTGTTATGACCACTCGTTGCTTCAAATCAAGCTCACCTCTATGTGGACTGTCTATGATCTGCGGCTGAATAGCCGCAGATAAAGACAGCAATAATCTATCATTTGCTGCAATTGGATATGCAGTTGAAATGTGGAGAAGTCCCGCCTTGCTAAAGAACGGGACTTACTGTTAAGACTTAGGTATGAGATTGTATGTAGTTTACAACTTCACCTACGGTCGTAATTTTCTCCGCATCTTCATCAGAGATCTCCATATCAAACTCATCTTCCAATTCCATTACCAATTCAACTACGTCGAGAGAATCAGCTCCAAGGTCATCTTTGAAAGATGCTTCTAGTGTTACGTCGGCTTCGTCAACACCCAGGCGGTCGACAACGATGCGTTTCACGCGTTCCAGTACATCGGACATCCGGCTCACCTCCTCTTGGTAATTATACGAGATATGATTTCAAAATGCCATAGAATGCATTTGAAATCGATTGTACAGCTTTCGCCATGTATAAGTCTTCCTAGATTACATATACATGCCGCCGTCTACATGAAGAACTTGCCCTGTCATGTAGGCTGCTCCGGAGGATGCAAGAAATGCGACTACCTTGGCCACTTCCTCAGGCTCGCCCAGGCGGGTGAGCGGGATGCCGCCAAGCAGTTGCTCTCTCATCTCCTCCGGGAGCTCGCGGGTCATATCGGTGTCGATAAAGCCCGGAGCTACGGCGTTCACCGTAATCCCCCGGGACGCCAGCTCTCTGGCAGCCGACTTCGTCAGGCCAATGACGCCGGCCTTGGCAGCGACATAGTTCGCCTGGCCGGGATTTCCGAGCGCCCCGACGACGGAGGAAATGTTGATGATACGGCCGTAACGCTGCTTCATCATCGGACGGGTTACCGCCTTGAGACAATTAAACACGCCCTTGAGATTCGTCTCGATCACCTGATCGAATTCCTCTTCCTTCATGCGCATGATTAAATTGTCCCGGGTAATCCCCGCATTATTCACCAGAATATCAATTCGACCAAAAGCGTCCAATACCTGCTTGATCAATTCATCCGCTTTCACAGTCTGGCCGACGTTCGCTTTCAGGGCGACGGCCTCGACGCCCTTGGCGCGGATCTCCTCAACCACCCGAGCTGCAGCCGCTTCGCTTCCGGCGTAATTCACCGCCACATTCGCTCCAAGATCGGCCAGCGCCAGCGCGATGCTCCGCCCGATGCCGCGTGAAGCTCCTGTCACGAGTGCAGTTTGTCCTTTCAACTCGTTCATGCTGCTCCTCCTCTCCGGCGTTTGTTATTTCATCCAGTCTGTCCATTTTTAAGCAAGTGATGCCAACTTGTCAATGCCCTCAAGACTATTTATTTGAATCGTGCTGACCGACTTGTCGATTTTCTTGATCAGTCCGCCAAGCACATTGCCTGGGCCAATCTCAACAAACGTGTCCACGCCCTGGCTGATCATCCACTCCACGCTGTCCTGCCACAGCACAGGGGAATACACCTGCTCGACCAGCAGATCGCGAATCGCACCTGCCTCGGTAACCGGACGTGCAGTCACGTTGGCCACAACCGGTACAGCCGCTTCTTGGAAGGAGGCTTCCTTCAGCTTATGTGCCAGCCGGTCCGCCGCTTCCTTCATAAGCGACGAATGGAACGGCCCGCTGACTTCAAGCGGGATCGCCCGCTTGCCGCCCGCTTCCTTCACTCGTTCCGAAGCCGCTGCCACCCCTTCGGCTGTCCCGGAAATGACGATTTGCCCCGGGCAGTTCATATTGGCAAGCTCCACCAGCTGTCCGGCATCCGATATGCTGCGGCACAGGCCCGCCAGCGCTTCCCGGTCTGCACCGAGAACCGCCGCCATCGCGCCGCGGCCGCCTGGAACGGCAGCTTCCATATATTCTCCTCTTGCTCTGACAATCGCTACAGCTTCCTCAAAAGTCAGCACACCTGCACAGACGAGAGCGCTGTATTCGCCCAGGCTGTGTCCGGCTACATAATCGGGGTTCAGCCCCTTGGCACGGAAAGCCTCCAGATAAGCGATGCTGGTCGTTAACAATGCAGGCTGGGTATTGGCGGTCTGCTTCAGATCCTGCTCCGGCCCCTCGAAAATGATCGAGCTGAGCGAGAAGCCAAGCTTCTCATCCGCCGTTTCAAAAATGTGACGGGAAGAGGGAACCGCATCAAATGCGTCCTTCCCCATTCCAACAGACTGCGCGCCCTGCCCCGGAAAAATAAAAGCTGTTTTCCCCAAGTGTACAGCCCCTCTCTTCACCATTATCGTTATGATTTACCAAACTAATACCGATGCGCCCCAAGTCAAGCCACCGCCGAAGCCGACCATCAGCACGGTGTCGCCTTCTTTAATGCGACCGGTCTCCTGGGCTTCCACAAGCGCAAGCGGAACCGACGCGGCCGAGGTGTTGGCGTATCTGTCCACATTGATGACCACCTTGTCCTCCGGCAGCTCCAGGCGCTCCATGGCGGAATTAATAATCCGAATATTTGCCTGATGCGGTATGAACAGGTCGATATCCTTTTTATCCACGCCTGCCTTCGACAGCACCTTCTCCGTCGCGGTGCCCATCACACGGACGGCAAACTTGAACACTTCGCGGCCATTCATGTAGATGTAATGCTTCTTGCTTTCCAGCGTCTCCACAGACGCCGGCAGCCTGGAGCCGCCCGCTTCGATATACAGATGGGCCCCGCCGGCGCCCTCAGCTCCAAGATCAAACGCTTTGAAGCCGCGTCCTTCTGGCACCTCGCCCACAATCACCGCTCCAGCACCGTCACCAAACAGCACGCAGGTGTTGCGGTCCGTATAATCGGTAATGCGGGACAAGCAATCCGCACCGATCACTAGCGCATTGTTATACATTCCCGTCTGCACAAAATTCGTTGCTGTCGCAAGGCCGTACACAAAGCCCGAGCATGCGGCCGAAAGATCAAAGGCCGCCGCCTTTTTCGCGCCCAGACGGTCCTGAATCAGACAGGCAGTGGAAGGGAAAGCCATATCCGGCGTGATCGTCGCTACGATAATCAGGTCCAGATCCTCCGCAGACATGCCGGCCGACTCCAGCGCATTCAGCGCTGCTTTGTAAGCCAGGTCGGAGGTCGCTTCATCCGGCGCGGCAATGTGCCGCTCGCGGATCCCCGTCCGGGATACGATCCATTCGTCGCTCGTATCTACAATCTTCTCCAGATCCTGATTGGTCAAAATTTTCTCAGGTACATATTTGCCGGTGCCGATAATGCCAACCGAACGCAATTTGTTCATTTCCTCACTCACTTCCCGCTGATTTCATTCGATATGCTCTCCACAAGCTTGCTTGACACTGCGATTCTCGCTTGCCGCACCGCGTTCTTGATGGCGCCGGCGTCCGAAGAGCCGTGACCCTTCACAACCAGGCCCGAGAGCCCAAGCAGCGGCGCGCCGCCATGCTCCTTATAATCAAGCGTGGACTTCAGGCTGCGAAGCTCGGGCATCATAAGCGCCGCAGCCAGCTTCGTTTTGAGCGACTGGGAGAACTGCTCCTTCAGCAGGGAGAACAGCGCTCCTGCCGTGCCCTCGATCGCCTTAAGCAAGATGTTGCCCGCAAACCCGTCGCATACGAGCACATCGCATACGCCGTCCATCACATCCCGCGCCTCCACATTTCCGACGAAATGAATCGGCAGCTGTTCAAGCAGCGGATACGCCTGCTTGGTCAGCTCATTGCCTTTGCCTGGCTCGGTTCCGACATTCAGCAGCCCTACCCGGGGCTTCGCGATGCCGTGCACCTTCTCCCGATACAGGCTTCCCATAAGCGCAAATTGCTGCAGATGCTCCGGCTTGGAATCCATGTTCGCACCCAGATCAAGCGCCAGCACGCCCTTGCCGTCAAGCGTTGGGATGATCGGAGCCAGCGCAGGCCGCTCGATCCCCTTCATCCGCCCGACAACGAGCAGCCCGGTCGTCATCAGCGCGCCCGTATTGCCAGCCGAAATCATGGCGCTGGCCTCTCCGTCACGAACCATCCTGCCGGCCACGACCATCGAGGAATCCTTCTTTCTGCGAACAGCCTTTACCGGCTCGTCCTCCGCCTCAATGACCTCGCTGGCATGGACTACGGACAGATTCGACGGACGATCCGTCAGCAAAGCCTCGATCTGCTGCTGGTCTCCTACAAGCACAATCTCGATATCCTGCCATTCCCGGGCAGCCGACAAAGCACCCTCCACATTGCTGCGGGGAGCGTTGTCACCGCCCATAGCGTCAATGACTATCTTCATTGCCGTCTTCCTCCTTCATTGATGTCAGTGCCTTCCGATCGATAAATGATGAAGTTCCCCTGGAACACCATTTCATCGGCGACATAAGTGAACACCTCGACCTTGGCCTTCCCCTTCAGTTCCGGACTGGAACGAACATAAGCCTTGGCAATGCACTTCTCTCCGAGATGAACCTGTCTCAAAAACCGGATATCCGCCGAGGAGGTCAGGGCGATTTCATCATTAATGACGGCAACAGCCAAGGAATTAGCCTGTGCAAAAACATAATGTCCGCGCGCGATCCGGGTTTTGCTGAACACATGCTCTTCACGAATCTCGAATATGGATATACCGCTCTTGTCCAATTGCAAATCGACGACATCTCCGATCACTTCCTCCAGCGACAGGGAGCGAACCTGATCGAAGGAATGTTCGGCCATCTGCTTCATCCGTTCACGAAGCTCGGGAATGCCAAGCTCCATCCGGTCAAGGCGGATCGTCTGTATGCTAACTTTAAGCTGGCGAGTCAACTCACGGTCTGTTACAAAGGGATTCTCGTCGATCAGCTGGAGCAGCCGCTGGTGACGGTCTTTTTTCGATAAACGGTCGATGACGAAACAACTCCTTCTAGCCGTAATATAATCGCCGTGCTTATGATTTATGTATGATTAGGCGCAAATATTAGAACCTGGTACTAAAATATAAGTATAAAGGATATCCCGTCAAAAAGAAAGTAGAGCTGCAAAAAAAATAGCACCTCACCAAAGATGAAGTACTACTTATAAAAATTATTGTTTGATAATCTCTCTTGCTTTATACGTTCCGCACACTTTGCATACGCGGTGAGCAAGCTTCAATTCTCCGCACTGCTCGCATTTCACCATTCCTGGCACCGCCAGTTTAAAGTGAGTACGACGTTTGTCACGACGTGTTTTGGACGTTCTGCGTTGAGGTACTGCCATGTTCCCACCTCCTTAATCAGGTCAACCCGCATTCACGGGGCTGTTACTCCATTATCATTTAAAAAAGTCCTTCAGCCCAGCCAGCCTCGGGTCGATCACTTCCGTATCGCAATTGCAGGAGCCTTCGTTCAGGTCTTTGCCACAGCTTGGACAAAGCCCCTTGCAGTCCTCGCTGCAAACCGGAGCTAGCGGTAGATGGAGAAGGAACGCTTCCTCTACATACGGGGTGAGATCCACACTCTCGCCTGTCACATATATAGTATCATCGTCATCAGCCTGAACAGCTTCAGGGTCCTCCACCGGCTGGAATACTTCATGAAAAGGGATGTCCAGATGTTCGCTGACCGGCTTCAAGCAACGGGAGCATTTCAGCTCCAGGCCGCCATGCAATCGTCCGCGAACCTCCACCGAGCCTGCGACGGATGGCTTCGCCATCAGCTCAACCTCAAGCGGCTGAACGGACGCGATATCCTTCCGGCCTTTGACGGCACGGCTTACATCCACGGTTTGATGGAACTGTAACGGGTGATCGCTGGTTGTCAATTTTCGAAATTGAATAAGCATATCCATCACTCCAAACAAACAAAAATTATTATACCGATTCCGTCAGACTTTTGTCAACACCGATCGGTGGTTGTCGCAACGTTATTTTTGCAGTAACCCCTGCAATTTATGATATATTTTTAGCAAGGAGTTGTCGTCTATGAAAACCGTTGGCATTGTTGTTGAATATAATCCGCTGCATAACGGGCATGTCCTGCATTATGAACGATCCAAAGCGCTTACCGGCGCGGACGCCGTTGTAGCCGTCATGAGCGGCCCGTTCCTGCAGCGGGGCGAGCCCGCCATCGCCAGCAAGCGGGCCCGAGCTGAAATGGCGCTCCGCATGGGAGCCGATCTCGTCATCGAGCTCCCCGTTGCCTATGCGGTGCAGCCTGCGGAATGGTTCGCCCACGGGGCCGTTGCTTTGCTTGCTGGCACCGGCGTCGTGGACAGCCTCTGCTTCGGCTCCGAAAGCGGCACGCTGGAGCAGCTGCTTCCGCTCGCCAGGCTGCTGGCCCGCGAGACGGAACAGCTGCAGGCCGAAATGGCGAACAGGCTGCAGCAGGGAGACAATTTCCCTGCCGCATATGCCGCGGCCGCGGCGGCTGTGTTCGCTCAAGGCGAACATGATGCCGAATCACTCAGGCAGATGCTCGCCAGGCCGAACAACTCGCTTGGGCTGCATTACCTGATCGCCTTGGAGCGTCTTAAGGCAAGCATCAAGCCCTACACCATCCCGAGGGAGAGTGCCCAGTATCACGATCAGGTACCCGGGTCAGCTTCCATCGCCAGCGCAACGGCGATCCGCAGGCTGATTCTGACCGAAGGCCTCCAGGCCGTTTCTCCTTATATACCCGAATATACCCTCGATATTCTCGAACGGGAGATGGAGAACGGACAAGCGCCTATGCACTGGGAGCGATTCCGTCAGCCGCTGCTGCAAACCTTGCTCACCCGCGGTCCGCAGCAGCTGGAGACGCTGCATGAAGTAACCGAGGGCCTGGAATTCCGCATTCGGCGCCAGCTGCCCCGTCTGGCCGAGCCGACCGTTGAGGCACTGCTGGACGCCCTGAAAACGAAGCGCTACACGCGCACCAAGCTTCAGCGCATGCTCGTCCATGTCATGCTGAATCATGGCAAAGCCCGGATGAGCCGTTCCGCTCTAGCCGAGGGCCCCGGCTATCTTCGCATCCTCGGCTTCTCTTCCACTGGCAGAGCGCTGCTGAAGCGAATGAAAAAGACGGCCTCACTTCCGGTTGTCATGAAGCCGTCCGCTTTCGAGCATCCTCAGCTTGATCTGGATCTGCGCGCCGCCGCCGTGTATGCGGCAGGCTGCCCGCAGCCCCTGCTGGAACAGCTGTACAGCGATTACCTGCTGCCGCCGGTTACGATTTAGGCGGCAGCCCCTCCAGGTAATCGACCGCCTCCTGCAGCCGGTCCACAGGGACCAGTTCCATCGTGGTGCCGATCCGGTCAGCTCGCTGCTTCGCCTCATCATAATTTTTGCTCGGGACGAGGAAGATATCCGCCCCGCGCCGGTCTGCAGCCACGACTTTATGCTTCACGCCTCCGATAGGTCCCACATTCCCGTCTTTGTCAATCGTGCCCGTGCCGGCCACGAGATAGCCCTTGGTCAAGTCACCTTGAGTCAGCTGGTTGTAAATCTCCAGCGTAAAGATCAGACCCGCTGACGGACCGCCGATATTCGTGTCGGCAAAGTGCACGATATACTCGGGGCTTTCCGGTTCCACCTTCTGCATCGTGGCGATCATCACCCCAAGACCCGGACGCTCCGCTCCCGTGTTGCTGTCCTGAATCGCCACAAGGGGAACCTCGCCGCTTACCTTTTTCCCCTTGCGCTCCAGTTCAACCTGAACCCGGTCGCCAACCTTCTTCCCCTTCAACAGCGCCATCAGCCGTTCATTATCGGTTGCCGGATCGCCGTCCACAGACAGCAGCTTATCACCCGGCCGAAAGAAATCCTTGTTCTCCGCATGATCCGGGATCGACAGCACAAACACATACTCAGGCTCGATCGTGTAATCGATGTCCGCCTCGCCGTATGCCGCCTCCATCGCGGCCGACTGGGATGAGTTCATATAGTATACCTGGGTCGCCGTATATTCTTCCCTGCTCTGGTCCCCCATTCGCTCCGCTTTCTGGACAACCTCGGCGTTAGGGTTGAATGCGGACATCATCAGCAGCCAAATATTCGCATAAGTCGCTGACACCGTGGTCATCATGAAGGTTCCCTCTTCTTCAGGATCGCCCTGCTCCACGCTGATCATGGGGCGAACCTCCTGCGCGCTTCCCGGCTGATAGATAAGATACGGCGTCGGCATATAAACGACAACATAGAGCATAATTCCGACCACCAGCAGGTATAAAACAACTTTTAAACCACTTGTTTTTACTGTCTTATTCATGATCCATTCTTCCCTTTCGCCTTAAATCGCTCCGGTTCCATCGAGGATGGTCTGATGATTGTCCCCTTCGCATAAAGTTGTACTAGCTATGTTTACGTGGAAAGGAGAACCCTTATGAATAAAGCCGACGCTGCCGCGCCCGCATCCAGAATGCGAAACACCGTATTGCTCGGAGCCGCTGCCTTCCTCCTGATCCTGGCCGTGGTCAGCGATCCGGAGTCCGCCTTCCAGGCTTCCATGCAAGGATTGAAGCTGTGGTGGAATATCGTATTCCCGGCCCTGCTGCCCTTTCTTGTCCTGGTCGAAATCCTGACCGCTTACGGCTGGGCTCATGGCATCGGCGTGCTGATGGAACCGGTGATGAAAAAAGTGTTCAAGCTCCCGGCTTCTGGCGGCTGGGCGCTGATCACCGGCATGACAGCCGGGTACCCTGCCGGGGCTCACACCGCCGCCAGAATGCATGCGCAAGGGGAGATCGGACTGAGGGAAGCCGGTCACCTCGCCTCATTGTCGCATTTCTGCAATCCGGTTACGATTGTTATCGTGATCGGCACCGGACTGCTGCACCAGCCGTCCGCAGGCTATGTGCTGCTGATCGTTCACTGGCTAGCCGGAGGGCTGGCCGCCTGGACGCTCGGCTTGTTCCGGCGTGAAGACGCCGGCCCGGCCCGGCCCGGCGATGATCAACGCAGCCGCCTTATGAGAGCCGCAGCCAAGGATAGCGCCCAACCTGCGAGGCCGCTGCTGAAGCGAGCCGCTGCCGCAGCAGTTGCGGCCCGGGAGCGCGATGGGCGCAGCTTCGGTCGGCTGCTCGGCGATTCGGTCACCGCATCCGTTCAGACACTGATGATGATCGGCGGCTATATTCTCATATTCGCCGTGCTTGCCCATGTTCTGGGCCGCTATCTGCTGCCTTATTTGCCGGACTATGCCGCTTCCGGCCTGCTTGAAATGCATCTTGGCGCCAACGATATCCGCTTATCGACGGGGGCATCCGGGACGCTTCAGCTTGCCCTGCTATCGGCCATCCTGGGCTGGAGCGGCATCAGTGCCCATCTGCAAAGCCTCTCCCTTCTAAAGGGATCAGGAGGGCTGTGGAAGCGTTTTGTCCTGCAGCGGCTTGTCCATTCCCTGTATGCCTTCATGCTCATGCTTGCCTTTGCCATTCCCGTCGGCAAATTCATCTCGCCGATCTGGCCCGCCTTCCGGACCGAGCCATACGATGCTGGGCCCGAGTTTGTATTCTCCTTGTGGAAGGATTGGCCCGGCCTGCTGCAGGCCCAAGCCGCCATGGTCGTCACCCTCGTCATTCTGTTCGGGGTGATCTCCCGCTTTATTTCCCGTCGCCGCTGAATTTGCGCCGCAGCGCGGCATCCACCTCAGGGCTGACAAGGTCGGTCGTGTCGCCGTTGAAATGCGCGATTTCCTTCACCAGGCTTGAGCTGAGGAACGAATACTTCGGATGGGTCATCATGAAGATCGTTTCCGCCTCCGGATTCAGCTTGTGATTGGTGGAAGCCAGCTGCAGCTCATACTCGAAGTCGGTTACCGTACGAATGCCCCGGACGATCACCTGGGCATTCTTCTGTCTTATGTAATTCGCAAGCAAATCGCGGAAGCTGTCGATTTCGACATTCGGAAGATGCTCGGTCGCCTGACGCAACAGCTCTGTGCGTTCCTCCACCGTAAACAGCGGATTTTTGCTCAAATTGTTAAGCACGGCCACAATCAACAGATCAAACTGCTTCGAGGCGCGAGTAATAATATCCATATGCCCCATCGTTACAGGGTCGAAGCTGCCGGGATACACGGCAACACGGTATGCTTTCTGCGGTTCTGCCATCTCTAGTTATCCTCCTCAACAGGGTCCGAATGTTCTTCCTGGTTCTCTTTGTATCGGTAAATGGACACTGCGGTATCTCCATACTCTGCTTTTCGAAGACAGCGAAATGTTTCGAAATCTCCGGGATACGTATGCGATGATTCATATTCCAGCACAACCAGCGCCTCATCTCGCAGCAGGCCTCGCGCCGCCATATCCAGCATCAGCTCGTCCCCGTTCTTCATCCGGTACGGCGGGTCCAGAAACACCAGATCAAAGCTGGCGCTGCGTTTGGCTAATGCTTTCAGCGCCCGTCCCGCATCATTGCGATATACTTCTGCGCTGTCCTCGAGCCGGCAGGCCTTCAGGTTCTCCTTCACCGTCTCGATGCTCTTTGACTCGGAATCAATAAAAACAGCACGATCCATCCCCCGGCTCAGCGCCTCGATTCCGAGCCCGCCCGTACCGGCGAACAGATCGAGCACGGTGCCACCCTCGAAGTAGGGGCCGATCATACTGAATATCGCTTCCTTCACTTTATCCGTCGTCGGACGGGTGCTCATGCCTGGAACGCTTTTGAGCGGCCGGCCTTTGGCACTACCCGATATTACTCTCACAACTGCACTCACCCGTTTCATCTTCTTTAGGCTGCATGTCAATTAAGACATGGGTCGTGATTATCGTATCACAATCCCACCTTATATGAAAAACGAAACCTGGTTCAACCCATTTTTTTATATGCTGGACGTATATTTCCTTGCCGGACGGGCATCCTTGAAGTATCGACATCAATGAATGTCGTAGACAACCGCGGAGAAGACTTACGTTTCCCCATAAGCTCTTCGTCCGGTTTCTCCTCTCCCATGATGGGCGTCCCGCGAGGGGCGCCCGGACAAAAGCCCTTGTAGACAGCAGTGTCTACGAGGGCTTTTGTTTTTATGGCAGTAAAAAAGACCCTGCCCTTCACAGGGCAAGGTCATCTACATGTCATTGGTCACATGCGTAATGGTATTTGTTATTTGTTATTCAAGAAAGAATGGATTAGATAAAGGCGCGAGTAATTATCACCAACAAGATAAACAATACCAGGATGCCACCAATGCCGTAACCAAAACCGCCGCCGTAACCATAACCTCCAGCTACTCCGCTCACATAAATCCCTCCTTTTCTGAACATACCACATACTATGTCGTTTCTGTCAGGAAGGACTAGGCCAATGCCTTTTCTTTCGCGATTTGATGAATTAGCCCCTTCATGCGCGACGGAGGAGAAAGGCGCTCGGCGGATCTGAAGCCGTTACGCCTCCTCTGGAGTATCCTCGTCATTCATCTCTATGCCGGCCGACTCGGTGCTTCGTCTGCGGCGATCAATCAAGCCTTCCTCGCCGTGTTCGCGATATTTCCTCATCCACACCTTCAAGCGTCCGATATCCGAAATTTGCAAGGCGGAAGCTACCTCTTTCTTGGTCATGCCCTCCAGACGCATGGCGACTGCCTTTTTCTTTGTTTCGAAGCTGTAATAATGAAAAATCTGCCCTTTTTTCGCCATGAATATCACCTCTTAGTAACTATATCGGCAACGATCAGCGGCTTTTCAAGACCTGATGCACGAGCCGTCTGCACAGCGGGCAATGGGGGAGATGTGACCCGAACCGGACAAACATTCTTTCGCTTTACGCCCAGAATATGGTATCCTATACTGTGGCTTTATAAGATCATTGATTTGAAAATGGGGGATAGCATTGGGGAAATTTATAGGCTTGGTTATATTATGGCAAATTTTAGGAAATCCCATTGCAGCGATCTTGGTGCTGCTTGTTATTTTGTATCTGCTTGACCGGCGCTTTATCGGCTTGTCACCGAGCATCACCCGTCCAATAAAGCGGCTGCGCAACATATCCAATCTCCGAAAGGTCATTGCGGCAAGCCCGAGCGACGTATCCTCAAGACATGAGCTTGCACGCCTCCTTCTCGAACGGAAGAAGTATGGTGAAGCGCTGCAGCTGCTTGAATCGATTAAGGACAGCAGCGAGGAATCAGCTGAATACTGGGACGATCTCGGAACGGCGCGTCTATTCACCGGCGATATCCCAAATGGCGAACAGGATATTCTGCGCGGGCTTAGCCTGAATTCACGCGTTAAATACGGACGGCCCTATCTGAGACTGGCCGAAGCATACCGCACACGAGATAAGGACAAGGCGCTCCACTATCTGGAACAGTTCCACGACATTCACTCTTCCTCCAGCGAAGCTTACTACCTGCTCGGTTCCATGTACCGGACGCTTGGAAGAGAGGATGACGCCAAAAAATCATTCAAGGAATCGCTGCAGATTTACCGGGCGCTTCCCAAATATAAAAGACGCCAGGAACGCAGATGGGCGTTAAAGAGCTACTTCCGCTCCATCGCTTAACGGCGGCCGCATCCGGCAGCAGCCGCCTCGCTTGCTCCAAGAGACTTTTACATTCACAAATCGAAGGGTGCCCGAAAGGTCCAGGACCTGAATCGGACACCCTTTTGTATAGAACATTTTTTGTATGAACATAGCAACATGTTAGCTTCTCTCCTAATCCCCGTCACTAACCGAAAGGCTTGTACCCGAGCCGGTCCAGCTGCAGGGCAATGACGCGATAACCGCTCCCGTTCGGATGAATGCCGTCGATGGACAGCAGCTCCCGCTCCCTGCCTGCAAACAGAGAATATACGTCAGCCACCCGGAAATAATCATGCTCCATCGCGAACAGAAACCGATTGAACCTGACCACATATTCGACAGCCTCAGACCAAGCGGGATAAGGGTTGTACAAGCCTATGACCCGCATATAATACGGCTTGCCTTCGGCAGACTTGAGCCGCTGAATTTTCCCGATGATCTCCGCGACGTGATGCTGGCAGCGATACAAGGCCGCATCCAGCACCTCCCTTGTCGGGCGGCCGCCGCTCGACTTGACCGCCCGGATCAGATCATTGCCGCCGATGGAGAGCGTAATGATCTGCGCCTGCTGCAGGTGATAGCGAAAAGCGGCAGCTTGCATGAGCCGCTCATTCAGCTCCTTCGCGGTCAATCCGTTGATGCCCAGGTTTTCATGTGCGACAAACCGCTTCAGCTTCACCTCGGCCATGCGGCGGTATAACGAAACAAAACCGCTGCCGGGCATTGCACCAAACCCAAAGGTTAGGGAATCACCGACAGCGGTATAATGGTACACCACAAACTTCACCCCCGTTCCACTCGGTAGTAACATCTTATGTAGATGCCCCCCGATCGGAAACCGAGCTTCGTCTATCCGCATATTGCCACAACAGGCAGTTATGATATGGAAGCGAAAAGTGTAGCCGAGATTAGCAGCGATTCATTCACTCCCCGGGCTCCTCGACATCATAGACGCATCGGAACCGTTCTACACCGGGATACGTTTCGCCAAGGCTGTATACTTCAAAACCGAGGCTGCGATAAAAACCGAGCGCCTCTTCATCTGTTTCAGCCACGACCTGCTCGGCCTGATGATGCAGCAGCAGCTCCAGGATCATGCCCCGGCCATAATCTTTGCCCCGATTCTCCGGAATCACCGCGATATGATGAATCGTCAGCACCTTCTCCTTCAGACTGCAGCCGATCACGCCTATGATCAGCCCTTCCTCTTCATATCCATACAGCTTGTTCTTCTCCGAGTTCCGGTAGAAGTCCACAGCCTGGTCGACCGCGTCCGGGTCGGATAAAACCGCATAGCCGAGCAGCTCGCGAATCTCAAGCTGGTTCACTCGGGAAGTTATATCTTTCAGCATTGTTCCAGTCTCCTATCTTTCAATTCCTGTTACAGCAGGTCCTGCGCACTGCGCCCCAGCTTGCGAAGCAAGTGGGCAGCCTGGGCCTTCTCCTCGTCGGTCAAGCCGCTGACCGCCCGGGCCATCCGTTCTTTATGTTCTGGGAATATGCGTTCAAACAGCTCCCGTCCCTCCGCCGTCAGCTCTGCATAAATTACACGGCGGTCCTCTTCGGACGAGCGGCGCACGAGCAGATTTTTCTTCTGCAGCTTGTCTACGACATATGTAATATTCCCGCTGGAGATCAGCACCTTCTCGCCGATCTTCTGCAGCGGCTGTGGTCCTTTATGATACAGCACATCCAGCACGCCAAACTCGGTGGAGTTCAGTCCATGACTGTTAATACTCCGATTGGAATGCGTCATGACGGCGTTAAAGGATCTGGCCAGAACGACCAGTAAGTATAAAGGCAAATCTTCATGCTCTCGAGTATCTGACATACTTCACCCTCCGAAAGATATCAATGTATTTAGGTTAATGAACGCAGGTTGAACTGTCAAATCCATTCTATAATGGCAATCTGTGCTCCTCGTCCATAATCGCTTCAGGAGGAGCGCGTCAGGGTTTGAATGGCGCCGTCGCCGCAGCCGATAACCGCCATGTCCGCCATGCTGATAAACAAGCCATGCTCCACGACGCCCGGAATGCGCTGCAGCTCATGCGCCAGCTCTTCCGGTGCATCGATTACACCGAAGCTGCAGTCGGCAATATAATTGCCGTTATCCGTTCTGTACAGGTCGCCTTGACCATCCAGGCGCAGCTTCACATCGGCGCCCAGAGCCTCCAGCGAGCGGACCGTCCATTCCTTGGCAAACGTCACCACTTCAACCGGAAGTGGAAATCCACCCAGCCGGGGCACCCGTTTAGACTCATCCGCGATAATGATGAGCCGTTTGCTGTTGTATGCGGTCATTTTCTCTCGCAGAAGGGCCCCGCCGCCCCCTTTGATCAACCGCAGCCGATCATCCAGTTCATCGGCACCGTCTATGGTGATATCAAGCTGCCGAGCCTGTTCAATCGGCACCAGCGGAATGCCAAGCTCACGCGCCAGCTGTTCCGACGCTTGCGACGTGGCGACCGCCTCGATCGACAGACCGGATCTTACTCTCTCGCCGATGGTGACAATGGCATAGTACGCGGTCGAGCCGGTGCCAAGACCGACCTTCATCCCGTTCTGTATGAATCCGGCGGCATGCTCTGCTGCGATTCGCTTCATATTCATACTGTCCATCATAAGCGGACATCTCCTTTATGTCGCCCGTGAACCGGGAGCTGCCGCTTACGCTGCAGCTCCCGGTTCACCGAATCGAATCATTATCATATCTGTGTATTAACTGGCCCGCTCTTCAGCATAACGCTGGAGCCACTCGACATACAATTGTTCATTCTCCGGGGAAAAACATACGAAATCAATGCGCTCCAGCCGGAGATCCGGTCGCTCCTCTTCAAGCCAGGTTGTGACCGCCTTCAAGGCGACGTCGCAGGCAGGGCCTTTCGGATAGCCATAGATCCCGGTGCTGATATTCGGAAAAGCAATGCTTCTTGCCTCGACCTCAACGGCCAGCTGCAAGCTGTTTCTATAGCAATCCGCCAAAGTTTCTTCCTCCCGGCGACCGCCGCCTTCCCAAATTGGGCCAACGGTATGGATGACATGCTTGGCCCGGAGCTTGCCAGCGCAAGTAATGACAGCATGACCCGGAGGGCATCCGCCTTTGCTCTTGCGGATCTCCATGCACTCTTCCATGATGGATGGGCCGCCAGCTTGATGAATAGCTCCATCCACCCCTTCTCCGCCCAAGAGACCTGAATTGGCTGCGTTGACAATAATGTCGCCCGCCCACGTCGTAATATCGCCGATAAAGACGGAGACCGATGTCCTTCCGATCCTAAACGTGTTCATTCGGAATTTCTCCTTTCGGTCTTTTATTGTTTATTACCCCGGAAGAAGCCTCCTTGACCCTATCGCTATAATATCGGCTTAGCCATGCATTTCTTTCCCGCGCGATGCAGCGGACAGCCGTTCAGTAATGCGCTGCTCCTCCTCGTCCCGCAGCGATCCGGGTTCTGTTCGGAAAGACAGGAAGCTCCCGTTCTTCAGCGAGGCCTCAAGATGGCGCTTAAAAACATCGGCGGCTTCGCTCAGCTTCAGCTCCGGCTCACCGCTATGTATTCGGCACAGGCAGACCTGCATGGAAGCGCCGCCCTCCCGGTATTCCATCACCGCCACTGGCGCCAAGTTCCGCGCGTCTTCTCCCGTGAATGACCGCGTCATATACACCGTATAGGACGCCGCCTGTACCGGCTCGCTTCTAAATTTCTTCTCGCCAATGAGCCTTGAATTCAGGTATACGATATACCCTGCTGTGCCCATCAATAATAGGAATGCGGCCAATGCTACATACAGCATCTGACGATCGCTCCTTCATCGTTGTATTTTTTTGAAACTGACATGGTGTCTGTTATATGAGCTGCATCGTATGCATTCCCTCACATGATGTATCTTGCCAGGGCGATGAGCACCAGATGCAGCGGGTAGAAGGAACGCCAGACCCAGCGGCTGACCTGCATTGACTCCAGTCGCTTCCAGAACTCCGGACCGTAGGCGATCACAACGGTGGGCAGCACACTCCACATCTGCATCTCCCAATTGTTCAGCAGCCAGAACAACAGGTTGAGCATAATATGACACGGCACGAGCCAGACTGATGAGGCATATCGGAAAATAAGAATCAACAGCAAGCCATATGCGCCATAGTCAAAAGGAAGATCATTCATCACCACACAGGCAGCAATAACGAGGATGACCGACAGGATCGCCGACTCCGACCGATCAAGCAAATACAAGATGACCGCCCCGACAAACAAGGTAACCACCACATTTAACCCATATGGATCAAGCGCCAGCTGGTACGGAATTTGCGAAATTACCGCGATCACCGCTAGGCGCATCATATAACGCGGTCTTGATGAAGTATGAAAGTGCCCCTGCACCAGTGCATAGACATAGATCGGAAAAGCGATGCGACCGATCACTCTCCACATCTCCTGATCCGGAAAAAACACAAGACCGATGTGATCAATCAGCATCGTAATCATCGCGATCCACTGCATACGCTTCCCTCCTCTCTTTATGTACTCCGCCCTTATTCCTGAAGGAAGGAATTTCGTCGCTATTCTCATTATCCGGCGCTTTTACATGATGTGCAAGTTTTAAGGCAAAAAGACATGGGGGCAACGCTTTAGCATGATGACAAGCAGTCGCACCGCTCGTTTCTCTCCCCCTCCTCTCGCAGACAACAAAAAAAGCCGAAGACAGCGAGCCCATGTCGGGGCTGTCTTCGACCATGACGCGGATATAAATGGACTGGAATCCCTCCTCCGAGTCTAGGAGAGCTGGGCAGAACTATCGTGCTGAAGGTCCGTCGCGCCTGTCTCGGTATGCCGGATCATCATCATGCAGATGAGCGCCAGCAGCATGCTGCCGGCCGCCGAGTAGAACAGGACGGAGTAGCCCGCGCTGTCAATCAGCCAGCCCAACAGCGGCGGAGAGGAAATTGCCGCCAGCGAGGAGACCAGGTAATACAGACCGGTTCGGGTTCCGATGCTTTCCTCCGAGCCTGTAGACACAACAAAAGGATAGGAGTTAATGTTGATGCAGGCCCAGAATATGCCTCCGATCGCCAAGGTTGCCCGCAGCACAATCAGGGACTCGACCATTGGCACAAGCGAGAAGACGATCAGAAGGCCGCAAATGCCGGTCAGAATCATCCGTTTTTTGCCCAGCTTGGCGCCAAGCCAGCCGCTTGGAATGGCAAACAGCACAAAGGCCAGCGAGAAGAAGGTCAAGGAGAATGAAGCCTCGGCTTCGGTCAGACCCATCTCGTTTTTGCCATACAATGTGAACAGGGTCTCTACACCCTGATAAGCTACAAACCAGAAAAAGATCGCGGCCAGCAGCAACACCGTGGTACGGTTCAGCTGGCTTCTGAACGAAGTGGCGGATGGAGACGGCTCTTCAACATAGGTGTGTGCGTCCCGCTTCTCCTGAATAAACTTCAACAGAATAAACAGGGAGATCAGGGTAACGGCCGCAGCGGCGATAAACGGCAGCGACTCATGGGTGTTGTACAGCATGGAGCCTGCAGCAAACGCCAGAATCGCCCCTACCCCGCCCATAAAATTAATGATGCCGTTCGCCCGCGTGCGGCGACGTTCCTCGGTAATGTCCGGCATCAGCGATATCGTTGGCGAGCGATACAAGCTCATGGACAGATTCATCATCACCATGAAAATCAGCAGGGTGGCCAAGCTGGTGTGAAACGGAAGAATAGCGGTAAACAGCGCGCCCAGCGGCATGCCGATCAACAGATACGGCATTCTTCTGCCGAGCCGCGTGCGCGTTCTGTCGCTCCGACGACCGATCCATGGCTGCAGGAACAAGGCAAAATAATTGTCAATCGTCATGAAAAATCCGATCCAGGCCACACTGGATATGTACTTTTCCAAAAAAAACGGAACGAATGCATTGTATAGCGCCCAAGTGATGCTAATGCTAAAAAAGCCAAATCCCAGCAGCCAGGTCTTCTTCACATGCTCACACTCCCTTGGCCTGCAGCAATCCCGCCAGGACATCCGGATGATCCGTGATAATGCCTGCAACACCGGCATCAATCAGCGCTTTCATCTCTTCCTCGCTGTTCACTGTGAACGGATGGTAGACGATGCCATGCGCCCGCGCCTCAGCCACCCATTCCGGACGAACAGCCAGACGATAGGCATGCAGCGCATCCGCCTTGACCGTTTGTGCATAGTCCCACGGATTATACAGCCCTTCCATATAGAGAATCCCGGTGCGAATCTCAGCGTCAATCTGCTTGCAGGCTGCCAGCGAGAAATGATTGAAGCTGGAGATGACCACTTGCCCGGACATCTTGAAGCGATGCACCGTCTCGATAACCTGCTGTTCGAGTCCGGCATATGGAATCACGCCATTCTTCAGCTCAATGTTCACCACAGTCCCTGTGCTGCTGGTCAGTTCGAGCAGCTCATCCAGCAAGGGCAGCTTCTCGCCGCGAAATGCCTCTCCGAACCATGAGCCTGCATCGAGTCCGGACAGTTCCGCATACGTATAATCCTTTACCAGTCCCTCGGCACCGGTCGTCCGCTTCAGCGTCTCGTCATGGATCAGGACGAGCTTTCCGTCCTTCGTCATTTGCACATCGGTTTCGATTCCCGTTGCTCCAAGCGCCAGCGCCTTCTCAAAAGCCGCCATTGTATTTTCCGGACAAGCGGCAGAAGCGCCGCGATGAGCGAAATTAATAATAGGTGTCATGAGCTTTTTCCTCCCGATCTTTAATATTCTTCTCTACTATATCTTCCATTTGTTAAGGCTATGTTATCGCTACGGAACCTATTCGACATTCCGCTGTTCTTTCGCCTCTATTTATGTGAGCGTTACCTTTACAGTGCAGCAGGCCGAAGGCAGCCCTCTGCATTCAGAGCCCGGACAAGCATAAATCGTCTCTTTGGAGGACACAGTAAATATATTCCGTTTCAAAACGCTCGCTTTGGGACAATAGAAAAAAGATAGCTAACTGTCTTCAGCTGCTTGCTGAAGACTTTTGCTCTTTACCGTCTTAAAACAGCTCAAGACACATAGAAGGGAATTATGGAGGGGTGTTCATGATCAAATTTGAGAACGTCAGCAAAACCTATCCGGATGGGTTCAATGCTGTCAAAGAGCTGAATTTTGAAATTCAGTCAGGGGAGTTTCTGGTTCTTATCGGCCCGAGCGGCTGCGGCAAAACGACCACAATGAAAATGATCAACCGGCTTGTTTCTCATACCGGCGGGACCATTACGATCCACGGTAAGGACATTCGCAAAACCGACCCGGTGGAGCTGCGCAGAAGCATCGGCTATGTCATTCAGCAGACCGGACTTTTCCCGCACTATACGCTGGAGCAAAATGTCGGGCTGGTGCCGGATCTGAAAGGCTGGGATAAGCAGAAACGAAAACGGCGGGTCTATGAGCTGCTCGATATGGTCGGGCTTGACCCGGACATCTATGCTTCCCGCTATCCGAAAGAGCTGTCTGGCGGCCAGCAGCAGCGCGTCGGTGTGGCCAGGGCGCTCGCGGCCGATCCGGAAATTATACTGATGGATGAGCCGTTTGGCGCGCTGGACCCGATCACGAGGGAGCAGCTTCAGGACGAGGTGCTCCGGCTGCAGCAGGAGATGAAGAAAACGATCGTGTTTGTCACGCATGATATGGATGAAGCGCTCAAGATGGGCGACCGGATCGGTGTGATGAAATCAGGCACGATGCTGCAGCTGGATTCGCCGGAGAAGCTGCTGCGCGAGCCTGGACACGGGTTCGTGGAAGAATTTATCGGGAAAAATCGGGTCTACCAGAACCCGACCTTCATTCCTGTAAAAGAAGTGATGCGCACCAACCCGGCAACCGTGGCCATCACCCGCTCGCCGCTGCGTGCGATCACCTTTATGCGCCAGCGAAAAACGGACACGCTGCTGGTCGTCGATGAACACGGCGTTCTGCAAGGACTGGTATCCGCCTATGATCTGCAGGCCAACATCGATACCGCTTCAACCGTCGAAGAAATCATGAAGCCTGTGCAGATTACGCTCCCTGACACCGCAACAGCCAAGGACGCGCTCATTTCGGTTACGGATGCGCCCTTCGGCATCATTCCGGTCGTGGACAGCCGCGGCAGGGTCGTTGGTGTCGTCACAAGAGGAACACTGATTTCCACCTTTGCAAGTCACTGGGCAGGAGGAGGCGAAGAAGCATGATGACATTATCGATCTGGGAACAATTCGGCAGACAGTTCAGCCTGCGCTGGGGAGAGCTGCTTGTGTCGATCGGAGAACATATCCAGCTGGTGCTGCTCTCCATGATCATTGCGATATTGATCGGTGTGCCAGCTGGCATATTGGTTACCCGTTTCTCCGCACTGCGGTCGTGGATCATCGGCGGGGCAAGCGTTCTTCAAACGATTCCCAGTCTGGCACTGCTCGGGTTCATGATTCCGATTCTCGGCATCGGGACAAAAACGGCGGTGGCCGCACTGTTCCTGTACTCCCTGCTGCCCATTATTCGCAATACGTACACCGGCATCAAGGATGTTGACCCTTCGGTCATCGAAGCGGCCAGAGGGATGGGACTAACCGGAAGACAGGTGCTGTTCCGGGTGCAGCTTCCGCTGGCCATGTCCGTGATCCTCGCCGGCATTCGCACGGCCACGGTAATCAACGTCGGTACGGCAACGCTGGCCGCCTTTATCGGCGCCGGGGGATTGGGTAATTTTATATTCCTTGGCATCACGCGCAACATCGATGCCTTGATCCTGCTCGGCGCGCTTCCGGCTGCTGTGCTGGCGCTGCTGCTTGACTATCTGCTGGGTCTGCTTGAACGGTGGACAACCCCGCGGGGACTGAAGGTATGAGGAGGCTGACTGTGATGGGAAAACGGAATTTCGCGCTGGCCTTCATGCTGGCGCTTCCCCTCCTGCTGAGCAGCTGCACGAATCCGCAAGCGCAGACGGGGAATACCGGGCCCGCCGACCTGGTGATCGGCTCCAAAAACTTTACCGAAAACATTATTCTGGCGCACATGATGGCCGATCTGATCGAGGACCGAACCGGACTAACGGTCAGACGGACCGTGAATCTGGGCGGCTCCAGCGTCACCTGGAAGGCGCTCCTGAACAACGACATCCAGCTCTATCCGGAGTATACCGGAACCATTGTGGCCAACTACTATCTCGAAGAGACAGGCACCGCCGAAGAAACGCTTGAGCGGACCAAAACGTTGCTGGCTCAGGACAATCTCGAATTTCTGGAGCCCCTTGGCTTCAACAACTCCTACGCGCTGGCTGTGACGCCGGAGACCGCCGAGCAATACAATCTGAGAACGTTCAGCGATCTGGCAAAGGTATCCGCTGAGCTTGAGCTCGGGGCGGAATTCGAGTTCACGGACCGGCCGGATACCTATCCCGGTCTAAGAGATCTGTACAATATGCACTTTAAGCGGGTCAAGGGCATGGACCAAGGCATTAAATATCGCCTCATTGCCCAGAACGATCTGGATGTGGCCAGCGCCTATACAACAGACGGCCAGATCAAAGTGATCAATCTGGTTATTCTGGAGGATGACAAAGGATTCTTCCCTCCTTATCATGCCGGCCCTGTCGTGCGCGACGATCTTCTGGCCAGGTACCCGGAAATCCGCGATGCGCTCAATGAGCTGGGCGGAAAGATCAGCGAGGAAGACATGCAGGAACTGAACGCCCGGGTGGATGAGGGCTATCGCGAGGATATCGTGGCCCGGGACTTCTTGATTGAAATCGGCCTCCTCCAGAAATGAGGAGGCTGTTTTTCTTGTGTGGGTGGACGTCTTGAGCGCAGCAGTTACACCTTGTGCTGCTGGCGGATGCGCTCGCGGTACTCTTTTGGCGTTACGCCCGTTTCATTTTTAAATACGCGGTTGAAGTGACGGATGTTGGAGAAGCCTGTAGACTCGGCAATGCTTGCGATCTTCTCGTCCGTGGAAGCCAGCCGTTTCTTGGCGTCCTCGATTCGCAGCTCTGTCATATGCTCGATAAAGGTCTTCCCGACCCGCTGCTTAAAAAGCGTGCTGAAATAGGCAGGGTTCAAATATACCCGGTCTGCAATCTCGGTCAACGTGACCGGCTCGCTGTAATGGCGCCTCATGTAGCGCAGCGCCAGCGAAATCGGATCGCTCTCCAGCTGCTTGCTCCCCGCAGCGATGACGGCCGCCAGATTGCCAAACAGCTGTCGGCACTGCTCCATTAGCTCTGTCCGAGAGCTGATCGAGCAAATCTCGATCAACAGGGCGCGAATATCCCGCCCGCCGAGCCAGGCCTTGGCGATGCCCAAATCCTCGGACAATTCGTAATAATGGATCAGCAGCTTGCAGATTTGCTGATGCACAAGCTCCGGAGTCGGGGCCTGCTCGCACAGCTCAAGCACAACCGAGTCAACCAGTTCGTGGATGCCATGCAGCCTGCCTTCATTGATCGCCTGCTCAAGCGCTTCCCAGGACCACTTCCGCCGCTCGGATCTAAGAAATTGCTGCTGCACCGCCTGCTCATACACAAGCACCTTGTCACCACCTACGACCAGCCGGTACAGAAGGGCGACCTGCGCCTCCCGAAACGTGGACAGCATCGATTCAAACCCTTTCACCGGGCGCCCGATCCCGATTGTCACCGTCAGGTTGGACAGTGACTTGATCTGCCGGCGCACGGATTCCGCCATGTCCAGCAAGCGTTTCTCCCCGCCCTCGCCATAGGGCAAGTTAATGAGGGCTGCCACCTCGGAGTCGGAGAACACAAAGCTGAACCCCTTCATCCGCAGATCGATCATTTCCTGTACAAACTGCTGAATATACAGCTGGAACAGGGACGGATCCGTCTTGCGATAACGATCATCATCCACGGAGTCCTTATCTAGCTTAATGACCATGCAATTGAAGAATGGCTCATTCAACTCGATCCCGATCTGGCTTAGCAGATCCAGATGAGCCTGCTGGACACTGCCTCGCATAATCCCCGCCACTAAATAGGCCGCCGCCTTCTGGCGCAGCTCCTGCCCTTCGAACGGCAGTTCCTGCTGCTGTTCACTCTGCCTCGATTGCCAGTCCCGCTTCAATCCGTCCAGCACCCGCAGCAGCTCCTCGCGCTCCACCGGCTTCATCAAATAATCGCGCGCCCCGCTGCGCATCGATTGCCGGGCGTAGGAGAAATCCTCATATCCGCTGATGACAACCACCTGCAGCTCAGGGAAACGCTCGCGTGCAATGTGCTGCAGCTGCAGCCCATCCATGCGCGGCATGCGAATGTCCGTCAACACCACGTCCGGACGATGTTTCTCCAGCAGCTCTAACGCTTCATAGCCGTCGCGGGCATCGGCCACGATGTCCCAATCCCCGCCGGAATCGGCGATCATCGCTCTGAGCCCCCTCCGAAAAATAGCTTCGTCATCCACAATCATGATCGTTGGCATTGGGCTGACCTTCCTTCCCTCAAATGAAATCTGGCAGATAGAATGGAATCGCTTGTGCAGCGGGGCGGCGTGCGGCGTACGGCTAGTTAGTGAACGATCACTCCGTATGTCGCTGTGCCGGCAATGTGATGATCACCTTCACTCCCTGGTACGGCATGCTCTCCAGCGTCAGGCCGTAAGCTTCCCCATAGTGCAGCACAATCCGGCGATGCACATTCAGCAATCCGTTGCCTGACTGTCCGCCCAGCTCCTTGGAATGCAGCATCCGTTCCCGGAGCGAATCAAGCTCCTCCTTAGTCAAACCAATGCCGTCGTCCTCAACGATAATGGTGAGCGTATTCGCATCGACCACGGCCCGAAGCTCGATACGCCCGCTGCCAATGCCCTTATCGATGCCGTGATTGATCGCGTTCTCCACAATCGGCTGAATCATCAGCGGGATGACCAGCAGATCCAGGGACTCGTCCGGCACTTGCTGCGTGTAGTGAATCCGCTCCTCGTAGCGGATTTTCTGAATGCTCATATAACCGCCGACATGAATCAGTTCATCGCGCAAGGTTACCCGCTCTTTGCGGTTGCTCAGACTGTAGCGGAGCAGCCGCCCCAAATTGTTGGACATCGTCACAATCTCGCGATTGCCCGCCACTTCAGCCAGCATGCTGATCGAGCCCAGCGTGTTGTAGAGGAAATGCGGATTAATCTGGCTCTGGAGGGCGGCAATTTGCGCATCCTTCTCCCGTATCTCCGTCTCATAGAGCAAATATCCAAGCTTGCTCAGCTTCGACACCATCATATTAAAGGCATGGCCGAGGCGGCCCACCTCATCCTCGGAATGCACGGGAAACTGGACGAGCAGCTCTCCCTGCTCCACCTTGCGCATGAGCCGGCTAAGCTTGCGCAGCGGCCGCGTGATGCGGTATGCAACGATAACTGAAACCGCTATCGCCAGCCCGATGCATACCAGCATCGCCAAAGCGATGGAATTGCGCACAATGAGGCTGTCCTTCATCAGCTCTTTGATGGGCACAGCACTAATCGTGGTCCATCCTGTCACCTCGGAGGTAACATAAGCGACAAGCCGCTTCTCACTTCCTTTCCCGCTGCCCTGAAGCACGCCTTGCCCGCTTAGTGCGCCGAGCTCCAGCACAGGCTGCGAGTCATCGCGCCGGATGACAGCCTGACCCTGGCCGTCCACGATATACATCATTTCGTGAGCGCTCGTCTCCGCCTGCTGCAGCAGCTTGCGCACACTGACAGGATCAATGTCAATGACGATGTACCCTAACGTGCGCCCGGTGTCAAAGCTGCGCAGCTCGCGGGCGATGGAAAATACCTGATAGGGCGTGCCGCTCGTAGAGACAACCTCATGCGTCGTTATGAAGGTAGGCTGACCGAAGCGGCTGCGCGCCTGCTTCAGCCAATCGGCGCTTTCGTCCAGCCTGTACGTGGTGATGTATTGGCTCTCGGGCAGGACCACATAGGAAGCGCCCTTCTCGCCGTACAGCGATACGCCCATAATATCCAGGCGGCCATTGATGAATATGGAGGAGACAAAGCGATTCAGACTTTCGATTTCCTCCAGCGACAACGGCTGTCCGGGCTCACGGGGAGATGAAATAAAGTCCATAATTTCCTTGTACGAATACGGGGTCAGCGTGAGCCGGTCAAGCTCGTTCATATAGGTGTCGATATTCAGCGAGACTTGCCTGAGTGTCTGCAATTGATAGCTCCCGACATTCTTCTCCATGGCATGCTGGAAGCTGGCGAAGGTGTAGACGCTGGAATCGGGAAATTCGCGCTCAGAAATTCACCTGGAATGCTGACAACACGCCGAATTTAGGCGTGCCGGTCCCGCCCAATACGCCGATACCGGTTCCATCGGGCGAGTCTCAGCGCGTTCGCTATGAAGCGGAGGAAGGCACATTCGGAGGTGCAGCCTATGCCTCCCCAGGTCCGGGCAGCTCCGGAGGCATGAAGGCCGGACATATCGATACCGCGGACAGTTTTGTCGAGTTTTCGGTATACGCAGCAGCGGCTGGTGATTACATCTTGTCCGCTCGCACGGCAAACGGAACGTCTGGCGGAGGCTGGTCCAATTTGAACATTACCATCAACGGCCGAACATCGCCGTTTCATGTCACGAACAAAGGATGGGATAACTGGGGATTGTCCACGATCCGCACCCATCTGAACGCAAGCTGGAATACAGTCCGCTTCACCAAAGGGAACGGCTATGCGGAAATCGACTTTTTTGATCTGACACCGGCGGAGCCTGCAGCATGGACCGGCTCCATCTACAAACTCATCAATCCAAACAGCGGCAAAGGGCTGGATGTCGCGGGAGGCGAGCGGGGCAACGGCACCAATGTGCAGATATGGGAGGATAATAACACCTCCGCCCAAGAATGGCGCGTGACCAGCCTTGGCGATGGCGCGTATACCCTGATCAATCCGAACAGCGGCCGGGCGCTGGATGTTGCCGGAACAGGCACGGCCGACGGCACCAATGTTCATATTTGGGATGACTTTGGCGGAAATCCGGCCCAGCGCTGGGCAATCATCCGCAGCAACAACGGCTACAAGCTCATCAACCCGAACAGCGGCAAGGCGCTTGACGTCGCCGGAGGCGGGACAGCAAACGGCACCAATGTGCAGATTTGGAGCGATTATGGCAATGCTGCGCAAACGTGGCAGCTGTACAGAAAATAACAATTCGTCATAGCATAAAAACAAGGGGATCACCCGTCACTGCAACATGACAGCGTGATCCCTATCTTATGTCGAAGTCAACGCAAAGCCGAGAGCCGCTTGTGGGTCAGTTCCTTTTTGCCCATGCCGCCCGGCTTTTTAAAATCCATCCGATACGTGCCTTCACCCGAGCCCCCCTTGGACTCCGGCTTAACCGCAAACAGACTCAACAGGCCGCCCAGCAGAGATACGCCCGCCAGCGTGCCGAACAACGCCCAGCGGTTGCCTCCCATCAGAAGGGACACGGCCGGCGGGCCGAGCGACACCCCGATGAAACGCATGCTGCTGTATAGCGACGTAATCGTGCCACGCTGCTCCTTCTCGATGCCTTCGGTAAGCAGCGTATCCATGCAGGGCAGCACCATCCCGATCCCGATGCTTCCGAAACTCATCAGGCCTAATACATATATGATTTGGCTCGTGAAGCCGACAGCGATCAATGAAACGGTTAACAAACTCATTCCGGCAAATCCGGTCCACTTCATGGCCGCCTTGTTTTTGCCCGTAAATTTGCCTGCAAGATACGAGGCAAGACATAAAAAAGCGAGGGGGATCGCAAGCACCAGACCTTTAATGACGCCGTGAAGATGATGCTTGCTTTCAAGCGTCTCTGACAAATAAAAAAGCAGACCAAACACGCCAAACATCGCGATGCCCCCGATCGCAAAAATGGCGTAAACCCATCTTCCCTTCTCCCGGAGCACTTTTTTTGTCGTTCTCAGAAATTCCCCAATCGACTGCTCGTTCTTCTCATTCTTAGGCACCTTGACCAGAAAGATCACAAGCACCAACGAAATGAGACTGATAATCGGAATAGCCACAAAAGGAAGAAACCAGATAAAACTCCCAAGCAGCGCGCCGAGAATCGGGCTTAGCACCTTCCCGAAGGTGTTGGAGGTCTCAATAATGCCGAGGCTCTTGGCCACTTTTTCCTCGTTGTCGAACATGTCGCCGACAAGCGGGATCACGATCGGGAAAGCGCCTGCCGCACCAATCCCTTGTAGAAACCTGCCCGCAAGGATGACCGTATAGGCTGTCCCGCCTTCCATCATCCATGCCGCAGCAGCTGACACCGCCCCGCCAGCCGCTGTAATAATCAAACTGGGAATGATGATCTTCTTGCGGCCAAACCGATCGGACAAGTAACCTGCGATCGGAATCAGCAGGATGGCAACGACAGCATAAACGGTGATGATCATGCTGACTCGAAAGGAGCCGATCCCAAGTGCCCTGGAGATTTGCGGCAAAACAGGTATAAGCATTGAATTGCCCAGGGTCATAATGAGAGGTATGGAAGCAAGGGCAACCAAGTCCCATTTCTTTTTTTCCATGAGAAGACCACCTTTATGCTTTCTGCATCCATATTGTAGGTTAAATGGCCTTTAATATGCATGCGTAAAGGTGGTCGTTTTTTCCCATATTAACGTTATGAGCCGAACTATACTTTAAAACCGGACATCAGCTGGCGAAGTCTGCCTGACATTTCGTTCAGTTCTTCTACCGACATCGAGATTTCCTCCATGGAGGCAAGCTGTTCTTCGGTTGCTGCGCTGACGCTTTGCGTGCCGCCTGCTGTCGTTTCCGTGACTTCCTGAATTCTGCGGATGGCTTGAACGAGTTCTTCCACGCCGTAATTCATTTCATCCGTTGCAGCCGTCACCCCGTAAATTTGTTCATTGAGCTGCACGATGGACTGCTCGATATCTTTGAACGCCCGCTCTGCTCCCTGGGCGACGCTCATGCCCTCGGTAACTTTGTGGGTTCCGTTCTCCATCACATTCGCCAGCTCATAAATGTCCTGCTGCAGCTCCTGTACAAATTGCTTGATTTCAATCGAGGAGTTGGAAGCCTGCTCAGCCAGCTTGCGTACTTCGGAAGCAACAACCGCAAAGCCCCGTCCGTGCTCGCCGGCACGCGCCGCCTCAATCGAGGCGTTCATGGCAAGCAGAGACGTCTGTTCGGCAATTTCAATGATGATCTGACCGATGGAGCTGATGTTTGTTGCCTTCTCACCGAGGGAGCGCACCGACTGCGCGGATTCATCCACACTGCTGCGAATGTCGTCCATCTGGTTCAAGGTTTGCAGGATAGCCTGCTCGCCGTCGGAAGCCAGCTGATTGGTCCTCGAAGCCAGGCTGGATACATCCTTGGCCGTTTCGGCGATATGCTTCATGCCTTCCGACATATCCGTCGCCGTTGTCGTTGTTTGCTCAGTATCGGCAAGCTGGTTCTCTACACCGGCCGCCAGTTCTTCCATAATGCCGGCCGTTTGCTGGGAAGCCTGCCGGATTTCGACCGTGCTCGATTTCAGTTGTGCCGCGGATTCGCCGACTTTTTCTGCCGTTTGCTGAACCTGCATGACAATATTTCTGAACCCTTCTACCAATTTATTATACGCATCCGCAATATCTCTAATCTCGTCCTTGGTTGTAATGTTCAATCTCGTTACCAAGTCGCCTCCGCCTTCAGCAATCTTCAACAATTGGTCCTTCATTGTATTCAGCGGCCGAATGGAACGAATCAGCAGGTAAGCCTGAACAATATAGTAGCCAACGGCAATCACCCCGAATAACAGCATCGCGCTTCGATTCCATGAGCTGCTGCTCATTGTTTGATTAATCCGCTCATTAAGCTCCTGATTCTTCTCTTCCGTAAAGTTCGCGATCAGGCTTGCAAATGCAGAGCGAATGCTTTGCTCCTGTTTATACGATTCCTCGTAAACCCGGAACGGAACCGCTTTGTAGAAGCCGGTGTCGTAACCAAGCTTATTCAATACGGTCATGACAGCCTGCTCATATTCTTCGAAACCGGACTCGATTTCGGACAGCATCTCCAAATCAGACTCTTCGCTCATAAGCTCTCTTGTGCTTGTCAGAAGACTGTTAATCTCACTTCGCTTGACGTTCAAATCTTCTGTATAAGCAAAATCCCCGGTCAACAAAAACCCGCGTTCATTATTAGCAATTCCTTCCAGATTCTTCTCAATCTGAGTCAGGTTATAAATAATCTGCTCGTCTACATCGATAATCTCATTAAAATTCTGTTCGGTTGAATAGGATGATACAAATGCGATGAAGACAATAACAGCCGTTGCAAGCGTTAATAAAGAAGACGAAATGACCATTTTTGTTCTTATTTTCATTCCAAAGCACCGACCTTCTCTTATTTGAAATAAAACCCCCTAGTATTTTTTCGGACGTTTGAATAGGAAAGTGAATAGATCGCTTTTGTGCGGAATCGCTTACATTTATATTTTTTTGTCCATTGGTCAAAATTTTTTCGTCAGCGGCGATTTCCCCATCAAAAAAGGCTGCAGAGATGACTCTCTTGGCAGCCTTTTTATGCAATTCATATTATGGATTCGGCAGAAACCGGCTCTTCTCTCCGATATGATACACATGCAGCACATGCATGGCCCGCGTACATGCGGTGTAAAACAGCTTTCGCTCGCTTTCCCGGCGATACACATCGGCAGAGCCGTTATAGATAATAACAGCATCAAACTCCACACCCTTGGCCAAATAAGCGGGAACGACAAGCGTCCCTTTCTCGAAAGAAGGCGTCGTTTTGGTGACGAGACGGGTCTGAAGCGTTGCCGACAGACGCTCATGGACCTGCCGGCTTTCTTCGGCCGTTTTGCAAATGACAGCCACATAATTGTAGCCCTGCTCATGCAGCTCGCGGAGATCGCGAATCACCGCCTCATCCAGCGACTTCTCGTCCGCCTGCTGGATGACCCGGGGCGCCTCGCCTGGCCGGTTAAATGGAACGATCCGCTCTCCGCCCGGTATCATTTGACGAGTAAACTCTACAATTTCATAGGTTGAGCGGTAGCTCCGCGTAAGCGATATGACCTCCGTATCCTCTGCCCCATACAGGCCCACGAGGTTCTCCAGGCTTCCAAGCGCCTCGCCATGGGCGTAGATCGCCTGATTCAGATCGCCAAGAACCGTCATTTTAGCCCTTGGGAACAACCGCTTCAGAAACTCAAGCTGAAATGCGGAGTAATCCTGCACCTCATCCACAATGACATGACGGATGGCGGTGTTGGTTCTGAAGCCTTGAAGCAGCTCCTTCAAATACAGAAACGGCGTTGCGTCCTCATACAGCAATCTTTTATCCCGCAAAGCCTGCAAGGTCAGGCTGCAAATCTCCTCCCAATGCGCTGGGATGCTGTCCGCATCTATGGCTGCCTGCCGAAACAGCGCCTGATCGGTGAACAGTCTCCGGTACATGCCGGTAACATTGACATACCGCAGCCGCTTGATCCAGCGGCGAACCGGTTTCAGCCGATCGCTGACGACCATCCGTGCAAGCACGTCTTTCTCGACATCATGATCGTTAAAGGTCGTGTCTTTTTTGTTCTGTTTCCGGCGCATCGTTTGGAACGCCCGTTGATAGTCCTCGATATCCAGCAGCTGCATCTGTTCTTCAACCCACGGCTCCTTTTTCTCTGCCTGGGCGAAATCCGCAAGCCGCTTCAGCAGCCATTCACGCATCAAGTCAATGCGACCGGCCAGCTTCACAGCACGATCATAGCTGTAGAAATGGGCCGCCATCTCATCAGCGCTGACCACCACCTTGCCCTGGAACACAATCGGCTTGAACATCATGCCTTCCTTCTCCAGCATCTCTTTGTAGCGTCTGATCGTATCCAGGAAGGCGACCGAAGATTTGTAAGTAATGCTCTCGATGCGCGCCCGGTATTCCGGAGTATCCTCGCTGTTCAGCAGTGATTCGGTCTGTGTGAACACATCCTCCAGTTCAAACTCCTTGCCGAGACGGTGCTCCAGATAGGCCTGAAATGTCGTCTGCTGCATGTTGTCTTCCCCAAGCTCCGGCAGAACGGAAGATACATAGCTGTTAAACAGCGGATTCGGGGAAAACAGCAGCATCTGGTCGGCCCGCAACGAGCCGCGGTATTTGTAGAGCAGGTAGGCCACGCGCTGCAGCGCGGCGGAAGTCTTGCCGCTGCCTGCCGCCCCCTGTACGATCAGCATACGGGTCTTGTCATTGCGGATCACCGCATTCTGTTCCTTCTGAATCGTGGCCACAATGCTCTTCATCCGATCATCCGCACTATGGCTGAGCACCTGCTGCAGCAGTTCGTCTCCAATGGTGACCCCGGTGTCGAACATCACCTGGATCTTGCCGTCATGAATGATGAACTGGCGCTTCAGCTCCATCTCCCCGCTGACTTCACCTGAAGGAGTTTCGTACTTGGCAGGACCGGGAGCCCCGTCATAGTACAGGCTGGATATGGGCGCACGCCAGTCATACACAAGGAAGCTCTCCATATCCTCATCCAAGAATGAACCGGTCCCCAAATAAATGGACTCTGTCTCAGACGATCCATGTTCTTTGAAATCAATTCTCCCGAAATAGGGGGACTCCACCAATTTTCTATATTTTTTGAGCAGCTTGCTGGATTGCAAATGCGCCCGTTCCCGGTCAGATAACACCTGCGACTGCTGCCTGAGGTTCGTGGAGGTTTCCCCCAGATCATCCGGGTTGCTGAAGTTCACCGTAACCTCATCCCAGAAATCCTTCCGCATATCGATAACATCGCCGCGTATTTGGCCCACATCGGCCTCCAGCTGCGCGATTTTATGTTTGATTTTACCTGTGACTTCGGTAACCCGCTGCTGTTCGTCTTTCCAATCTTGCTCACTGATCGCCATTTTTCCATCCCCCCATTTTACTGGTTGACAGCTCTGAACATCTCTGTTATAATAAAATTGATGTATTCTGTCTATTATATTTCTTTTGTTGAGAAACCAGTTTCCATTGTATCAGCCTATATTATATTTATCAATAGAGTATCCAGCCCCCCGGTATATAACCGGATTTTTTTATTTATACATCGTAACTAGCAAATCAGCAGCCGGCCCGAATACTTGGACCAGCTGCTGTTCTTATATGATCTTGAGCGCACCCTACCTTCCTAGCCAGGACAGATACGCATCATCTCCATCCTTCTCGCCCAGACGGTTGATTTGTTCCGCAACCCGGTTCAGACGATCGAGTTGATATCCGTAATCATACATAGCCGCTGCGACGACGGACAGGCGCAGTCCTCCGGATTCCGAGCCATGGACTTTCATGACCCGCTCCATAAACTCCTCGTTGCACGCGGACATACTATCCGCTTCATGCTCATTGGGCTTCAGCTTTCCTTCGAATTTCCACAAAATATGTTCATGGTATTTCATCAGCCGCTCCAGGTTCTGATCAAACTCGGCATCCACCTCTTCGGTGCGTTCTGCCTGGAAGTAGTGATTCTCCACGGCATCGAGCACCTCGTACCCTTTGCGCAGCGACTGCAGCAGCTGCTTGTAGACAACCAGCTGTCTGGCCTGGCTATATTTGGCCCGTTTCAGCTTCTTCTGCTCTTCCTCGAACAAATTATATTTGTCAGACAGCGATTTAATCGCGGCTTCAAGCGCCTTCTTTTCGGCACGATAGACGGAATCTTTCATCTCATGCGAAATGGCTGTGCGCAGAAGCAGCGACATTTTCTCAAAAACGCTGTGAATCCGCTCGAAATATTGCTCTTTAGGTTTGGGCGGGAACACAAGGATATTGATAAGAAAAGCAGATATGATACCGATAATCGTTAGTATGAAGCGGTTGAGCGCAAAATCCCACTGACCCGAAGCCTCCATTACGGAGATGACCGTCACCAGCGTCAGGCCGATCGTCTCTCCCATGTTCAGCTTCATACATATCATGATGACGACGATGCAGATCAGGCCGACAGCAATCGGCTGATTGGACAGAAAGTATCCGCCCAGCATCGCGAGAACGGCCCCCAGCGTGCTTGTCTGCAATTGATCTAGGAAGTATCTCCATGACCGATAAATGGATGGCTGCATGGCGAATATGGCCGCAATCGCCGCCACAACAGGCGACTCGAACTCAAACAGCATCGTCAAATATAGCGCCAGCGTAACCGCCAGGCCGGTTTTGAACATCCTTGCACCAAATGCCACGAAAGAAGCCTCCCTTCCTGCATTCTATTACCCGCCGCTGCATTACGTTATGCAACAGGCGCTGTGATCATGAGGCACTATGAAGTTCGCCCGAACCTTCGCTCATAAAAAGCTACACACAAGGTTAGCCAAAAGGCAGCGGCGAAATACCCTCCAACAATGTCGCTCGGATAGTGAACCCCCAAATAGATTCGGCTCAGCCCAATCGCGGCCATCATCACAATCGCCGCAGCAAGCAGAATCAATTTCCCCGCGCGGCCCGGCATATATCTCCACAGCAAGTAAGCAAGAACACCGTAAAAGGAAACGGAAGACATCGCATGCCCGCTCGGATAGCTGTAGCCGGCCGCTTCCGCCAAACGGTATATCTCCGGCCGCTCCCGTTGAAACTGCCATTTAAGCAGGGAATTCAATATCGGAGAACCGGCCACTACCGCAAGCATAAGCAGCAATTCCGTCCGAAACCGGAGCCGAATATAGAACATGAAGGCCAGGATCAGACAGATGATAAACATCGGAATCACCGATCCGATATAAGATAAAACCTGTGCTGCCTGCGTGATCCGGGGGTGCTCGCCTGCTTGCACGGCATCGATAAGCGGCGGATCCAGCCAATCTGTGCGATGCTGCGCGACAAGCAGGGACATTATGATAAATCCGGCAAGGCTAACCGCTCCTAATATCCAACGAATACGCGGCCATCGCTCTGTATGTATCATTCTTATAATCATTCAGACTCCTTCCAGCAACATTATCAGCATCATCTCCAACCGAAGATAGATATATTATCACATTTTGGCGGGAAGTCCCAAGTATATTCTGCTCAAATGAAGCGGGATTAGTCTGTTAAAGACGAGTTCTCGCCTTCCGATAAGTTATTTTACCGTATTTTTTCTTCAAAAAAAGCAGGGTTATCGGACTTAAATAGGGAACACATTACGTCGGGAATAGATCGCGTCAATCTGTCCATATTACACAGAAGGGAGGTACTTGGATGAGGACCATTGTCATCAGCGATATCCACGGGTGTTATGATGAATTTAACACCATGCTGGAGAAGGTCCGTTATCGCCCGGCTGAGGATCAATTGCTGCTGCTTGGCGATTATGTGGACCGGGGCATGAAAAGCAAGGATGTGGTCGACCAGGTCATCAAGCTGCATGAGCAGGCCGGGGCCGTCGTGCTGAAAGGCAATCATGATGATATGATGCTTAAGGCGCTGCTTGAAGAAAATGCGCGGTATCAGTATCACTGGCTGAGCAACGGCGGCAGCCAAACCTTGCTCAGCTATTGCAGCGAAGTCATTACAGGCGACATTATGGAGCCCGAAGTCTTTCAGGCGGCCAAAACATACATATTAGAGCATTACCGGCATCATCTCGATTTTCTCCAGTCCCTGCCCCTCTATCATGAGGGAGAGAAGCACATCTTTGTCCACGCTGGAACCAATCCGGCCTATGCGGACTGGAAGGAGCAACCCGGCGACGATTTCATGTGGATACGGGATGCGTTCTACAACCATCCGACCGGACTTGGCAAAACCGTTGTGTTCGGGCATACGCCGACGTTCCATTTGCATCACACCGGCGAAGTCTGGTTCAGCCCGCACGGGGACAAGATCGGCATCGACGGCGCCTGCGCTTATGGCCACCGTCTTCTCTGCCTGGAAATTGGGAACGATGATGAATATAAAACATACGCCGTACCGAATGCTGCAAATGAATGGCCGGAAGATTCCCCGCTGGAAATGGAATCGACCGAACCTTAGGGCTTAAGCGCCCATCGGGTTCGGCCGATGCGATGTTACCCAGACATATGTATCATGGAATCCTGTCAGATTCGTGCATGCCAGGTTATGGATGAGGCTCTGCCCGGACTGATCAATCAACCAGCGCCCAGATCGTTATGAAGCCGATCAGCGCAATCAGATAAATGACAACCAGCTTTACGATGTTGTTCTTGGTCTTCCGCTCATATTCCGGATTCGACTTTCTGTTTTCCTGGGACAGTCCGACAAGCATCGTAGCGATGCCGCCGATTAACGCCAAGGTAATGACCATTATGTACAAAAGCAATGCGCAATCCTCCTTATGAACAGGGACATGCCGGACAGCAGCACAGCGTTCTCCAGCAGCTCAATTACGTTTATTTCCATTATATGAGATGATTAGCGTCAAGTCCATGTCACTTTATTAACAATCATATCCGCATGTGCAGAAGCTTTGCTCCGCGGCAATTTTTATTTTTTATTAAGGTAAAAAGCGCGGCAATCTGGTACAGTTAAAAAGTGGAACAAGCCATAAATACATGCCTTTGAAGGGAGTCAACATTTACATGAAAGATCAAGATCTGCAATCAACGAATCCGGGTCCGCCGGAGGATGAGCAAGGAAAAACCAATGAGAATGAACGCGAGCTTCAACCTGAGCAGGTTGCTCCTTCTGATGATCATACAGAAATGACGGCATCAGAAGATCCGCATGCACCGGAGGAAGAGTCCGCGCTGGAAATACAACCTGAGGAGTACAACGCCAACGAAGACACAACCCAAGACGAGCAGTCATCGGACCCGGTCGGTGTCATGGTTGCCGACCAGCCAGCTGGCCAGACTGAGCAGGCTGCCAGCGGCGGGGGCGGCGGCAACAAGGGCTGGATGATCACTTCACTTGTGCTTGCTGCAGCGCTTATTGTCGTCCTGATCGTGCCGCCATTCGGTAAGAGCTCCAATAACGATGCGGTTGCGCGGGTCAACAATGTCGATATTACGAAAGACAGCCTGTATGAAGAGATGGTGAAGGCTGGCGGGCCGCAAACGCTGGACGGCCTGATTACAATGGAAGTGATCCGCCAGGCGATGGAGGAGCAATCCCTCACCGTGACGGAAGAAGATCTCAACAAAGAAATTGATGCCTTGAAGGCATCGTTCCCTTCCGAGGAAGATTTCAATACGGCGCTTGGACAAGCGGGCATGACCATCGATGATTTGAAGGAGCAGGCCACAACCCAGATTCAGCTGAAAAAGCTGCTTGGCGACAAGGTTCAGCCGACCGAGGAAGAAATTGAACAAACCTACGAGCAGAACAAGGACCGATACGCCACGCCGGAACAAGTCCGAGCTTCCCACATCCTGGTAGAGACGAAGGAAGAAGCTGAGGAAATCGAGAAGCAGCTGAAGGAAGGCGCCGATTTTGCCGAGATCGCTGCCGAGAAGAATGAGGACGCCACCAAGGATCGAGGCGGTGACCTGAACTTCTTTGGACGCGGAGAGATGGACCCGGCATTTGAAGAGGCTGCCTTCAAACTGGCGGTCGGCGAAATCAGCGGTCCGGTACAAAGCTCTTTCGGCTACCATATCATTAAAGTAACCGACAAGAAGGAAGCAACCAATCCGACGTTCGAGGAGAAGAAAGAAGAAATCCGCGAGGAGCTCATTAACCAGAAGGTTTACGAGAAGGCGAACGGCTTTGTCCAGGAACTGAAAAACCAAGCTACGATTACAAACACACTGGAGGACTAAGCAGCTCCGAACCTGTGTTTAGCATTGATTTTGTTGCCCTGTGCTTGATGCGCAGGGCAATTTATTTTAAGTTTACACAAAAATCCCTTTTCAACTCATTCCGGTTCATGTTAAAATGAAAGCGTTACCAATTAGTTGGACTTTGAAATAAGGGGGAAGCACAGAATGATGAAACACGCATCGCAAAGCCGAAACGTGTACGAGGACTTCGTTGTGGAGACGGACATTCTGTTCTTTAAAACCGGTTCACATGGTTTGGTCAGCTTTCACGGCAGAAACTACAATATTACAAAGAGAATGACTGCCGAACAACTTCGCGGCCTGCTCTCGGATAAAACCTTTTACCCTGTATACTCCAATTGCTATGTGAATGTGCGGAAGATCACCGCTTTGGAGCAAGGCGTTGCCTACTTTGGCGAGATGGCCCCATCGGCCAAGCGGCTTCGCATTCCTCGCTGGAAGCAGGAGGCGATCAAACGTCTGATGGGTTCGGTTGAGCAGTTCGCCACTTAACATGACATCAACTTATCGCTCCAAGACAAAAGAAAAGCAAACGCCCCGTTTAGCTCTCGTTAAGCGGGGCGTTTTGTCATTGGTCATTGATCATAGATGATTGGTTATTAGTGATTGGGTCATTATGATTGAAAGCACCAGCTCATATTCAAAAATGCCCGTTCATGGTAAGATCATCGGTAACAGAGTCAACCCGCACGAAAGGAGCGATCCCCATCGAATCGCTATTTGATCCGGACTACCCGCAGCGGTTTGCCGCCTTTGCGGCTGACCATTGGAGCGCGATTGCTGCACTATGCCTGTCGGCCCTTCTGCTATACTGGTTTCGCAACAGGCTGGCCGGCAGCGACCGTGCTCAAAGCATCGTCAAATGGACACTGCTGACCGCCTTGCTGCTTCCTGAAGCGGCGCTTCATATCTGGTATGGCGTCAAGGGCGTCTGGAATCCTGCTACTTCCCTGCCGCTGGAGTTGTGCAGCCTGACCCTGTTTTTGTCCGCGGCATTGCTGATCACAGGCGCTGATAAATTATATCCGCTTGTGTATTTTGCCGGTATCGGCGGGGCCATGCAGGCGATATTGACACCGAGCCTGGATTACCCGTTTCCGCATTTTCGCTTCTTTCACTTCTTCATTATCCACAGTGCGATCATCCTCACCGCGCTCTATATGACATGGGTGCGGAAATACAGGCCAACCTGGCGCTCCATCGGCTGGACGATGCTGTTCCTGAACGGTGCTGCGCTGGCAGTAGGACTGATCAACATGGCGCTCGGCTCCAATTATATGTTTCTTATGCGCAAGCCCGAGACGTCCTCTCTGCTGGACCTGCTGGGCCCGCATCCGTATTACATTCTCGCGGAGGAACTGATTGCACTGATGCTATTTGTGGTCATGTACGCGCTCTTCTTCGCGCTTCCTTCCCGAGTGGCCCGCTATCGGAAGCGCGCAGCTCCGAAAGCCGGCTCCTCCTCTTCCATCGATTAACGAATCAAAAAAACGCATCCGGCATCGGCAGGAGTGCCTGCAGACGGGATGCGTTTTTGGGTGGAACGGCTGCGGTCCATTTCCTTAGCAGAAATCAGCAGAAGGAATCAGCCGTTGTTTCTAACATATAATCGAGAGGTTTCCTCCCAGATCTCTCCCGGCTCCAGACCGAACAGTCCGATTTCGTCCGCCGGAAGCTTCACATTCGGCGCATTGACCAGGTTGATTTGCGGCTCTGGACAGAAGAACTTCCCGGCAGCGCCGTTGTTCCAGATCATCCATTGCTTGTAGGAAGCTCCTACATCATATACGAGCGTCTTGCCGATATTGGAATCGGTCAGCTCCATCCGGTTTCGGCCGTTCTGGGGAACTGCGGTATAGTGGTTATCCATCGACGTGAAGAACGGGCTGACCCCTTCTCCCTGCAGCTGCTTCTCTTCCGCAGTCAGCGGCTGATATTTGCCCGTCGGCAGCATCCGTCCATCCAGTTCCCAGCGCTCGCCGATCGTAAGTTTAACCTTGCAATCCGCCTCGGTGCTGCCCGGAGCAAACGGCGCATTGACCGCCGTATGGAACGCCAACAGACAAGGCATCGACTCACGGCCTTCATTGCGAATGAAGACGTGCTGGGACAATCCGTCCTCGCTCAAAGCGTAACGCAGACGGAAGGTGAACGTGTGCGGAAGCATGCGGTATACCGGATGATTCTCGTCAATCTTCACGGATACGGTTACATAGCTCTCGGAAGCGGTGCTGCCGAACTCTTCCACACGCCATGGAATCGTATGCAAGAAACCGTGCAGGTGGTTGCCTGTGGACTCCTCGTTGACCGGGAATTGATATGTTTTTCCGTTCCAAGGAAATTTGCCGTCCTCATAACGGTTTGGCGGAAACAGCACCGGGATGCCGTGCACGCCAGGGTTGGCCTTGAACTGCTCCATCTCCGATTCGGCTGGCTCGCGCAGAAAACGGTAACCGCTTTCGGTATCGCGAAATGCAATCAGATTGCCGCCGATTTCCGGCAGCACCACGGCTTCATATGGTCCAAACTGAAGCCATACTGCCTTCTCACCCTGATAGGTTCCTTCATATGCTTTATGACTCACGCTAGATCTCTCCTCTCAACTAAGAACGCTAATAGATTACCATAGAAAGCACGGTCATTCTATCCTTTTTGGCACACTTCGAGACAGTGGACCGCAGTTTATAACTGCGGCCTTGTCTGCGGCTGTGTTGCACGCTCGATCTCCTGCTCCAGCTCGGACGCATGCTGCTCTTTCTCCTGATCACTCCAGTTCAGTACGGACGCCATGTAATCAATGACCGGCTCCATCCATTTCTGAGTCCAGCTAATATCAAACAGCAGGGAACCGGTGCGCCGAATGAAAAAGTCGGTCGGCTTGCATGCCATTTCGTGCCGGATCGCATACACAAGCGGAACGAGCACAGCATCCGGAAGGGGGGTGGCTTTATGCGGCCCTTCGCCCATGCTCTGCTCCGCGAGCTCTTGGGCGAGCTCGTACAGGATAGGCGCATTGGAGCCGTAAGTCTGTACCCACTGTTCAGCCAGCTTGCGGTCAATTCCTTGAGCTGCCGCGATCTCGGTCTGTTCCCGGACATAGTCCGCGAACCCGGCTGAACCGCCGACGTGGCCGCCCGATATCGGCATATGCCTGGTCTGGCATTCGCCAAAGGCCGGGCCTCCCGCCTCCCGGATTTTGGCAGCCACCAGATTCACGACCGTATCGGCCATCTTGCGGTATCCGGTCAGCTTACCGCCGGCAATCGTAATCATCCCGCTCGGGGACTCCCAGATTTCATCCTTGCGTGAAATTTCCGACGGGCTCTTTCCTTCTTCCAGAATGAGCGGACGGACCCCGGCCCATCCGGATTCCACATCGGCAGCCGTCAGCTTCACTTCAGGGAACATATAGTGAATGGCTCGTAGAATATAGTCCCGATCCTCCTCATGGATGTGCGGGCTGGCAGGATCATCCTTATACACCGTGTCGGTTGTGCCAACATAGGTCTTGCCGCTCCGCGGAATGGCAAACACCATCCGACCATCCGGCGTGTCGAAATAAATCGCTTGTTTCAGCGGGAACTTCGACTGGTCGATGACAAGATGCACGCCCTTCGTCAGTTGAAGCTGCTTCCCCTTTCGCGATTGATCCATCTCCCGAATCTGATCAACCCAAGGCCCGGCCGCATTGACGACCTTCAGAGCGCTGACGTCGCGCGTCTGGCCGCTGATCATATCACGGACGGTAATTCCGGCAATTCGCCCGTTCGCATCGTAGTTCAGCCGCTCGGCCTTGGCATAATTCAGCAGCACCGCGCCTCGGGCCGCTGCCTCCTTCAGCACTTCCAGCGTCAACCGGGCGTCATCGGTCCGGTATTCTACATAATACCCAGCCCCGAGCAGACCGTCCGCTTTAAGCAGCGGCTCCCTGAGCAGCGTCTGCACCGGGGACAGCATCACCCGGCGCTCGCTCCGCTTGACACCCGCCAGGAAATCATAAACCATCAGCCCGATCGAAGTGCTGAATTTGCCGAAGGTGCCCCCCTTGTGAATCGGCAGCAGCATCCATTCCGGTATCGTCACGTGAGGGCCGTTCTCATATACAACCGCACGCTCTTTGCCAACCTCGGCGACCATCCCGACTTCAAGCTGTTTCAGATAGCGAAGCCCCCCATGCACCAGCTTCGTAGAACGGCTGCTGGTGCCAGCGGCATAATCCTGCATCTCAACCAGCAGCACTTTCATTCCGCGCGTGATCGCATCCAGCGCTATCCCGGCCCCTGTAATCCCGCCGCCAATAACGATAAGATCATAAGGATGTGCTCCCAGCCCTTCAAATATCGACTGTCGCTCCAAGCTTGAGAATGACCGTACTTCGTTCATATAAGAACTCCTCCCCAATCCAATCTCCGAAATCGATCTTAGATGCTGCTCTCTGCATTTCCCCTGTATCTGTTTCCTCAATTCCCGGCAAAACCCTGGCGAGCAGACATCATCAGCCGATCACTGGAACGCCATCGCTGCATGGACGGCCTTTTTCCACCCGCCATACAGCCGCTCCCTGACCTCATCCTCCATCGCCGGGTCAAAGCGCTGCTCCAGGCTCCACTTGCTGCATATTTCGTCCTGACTCTTCCAGAAGCCGACGGCCAGGCCTCCGAGGTAAGCAGCGCCCAGCGCTGTCGTCTCGATAATGACCGGGCGCTCCACCGGCACATTCAGAATATCGCTCTGAAATTCCATCAGAAATGAGTTCGATACCGCGCCGCCGTCGACCCGCAGCGTTTCAATCTTATAGCCGGTGTCCTCCTCCATGACAGCCAGCACATCCCGCGTCTGATACGCCAGAGACTCCAGCGTTGCGCGCACAAAATGCTCCTTCGTTGTCCCGCGGGTCAGCCCGAACACGGCCCCTCGGACCTCGCTGTTCCAATAAGGGCTGCCGAGGCCGACAAACGCCGGGACTACATACACGCCCTCTGTTGAGTCGACCCTGCGCGCATATTGCTCGCTGTCCTTGGATTCACGGAACATGCGCAGGCCATCACGCAGCCATTGAACGGCTGAGCCCGCTACAAAAACACTGCCTTCCAGCGCATACTCCACCTTGCCGTTAACGCCCCAGGCGATGGTAGTGATCAGTCCGTGCTCCGATTTCACCGGCCGCTCGCCGGTATGCATCAGCATGAAGCTGCCCGTGCCATAAGTGATCTTGACCATGCCTTCCTTGAAGCAGGTCTGGCCGAACAAAGCCGCCTGCTGATCGCCCGCCGCTCCGGCAATCGGAACCTCGCGTCCAAAGAAATGATACGCCGCCGTCAACGCGTAAATTTCCGACGAAGGCCGCACCTCCGGCAGCATGCAGGCTGGAATGTCCAGCAGCTCCAATAGCTCCTCATCCCATTTCAGCTCGTGAATGTTATACAGCATCGTGCGGGAGGCATTCGAATAATCGGTCACATGCGCTTTGCCACCGGACAGCTTCCAGATAAGCCAGGTGTCGATCGTCCCGAACAACAGCTCTCCGCGCTCTGCCCTTGCACGAACGCCCTCCACATGATCCAGAATCCACCTGATCTTCGTTCCCGAAAAATAGGGATCAATAAGCAGTCCCGTCTTCTCTCTGATCAGACTGTCATAGCCCGCCGAAGCCAGCTGCTCACAAATATCGGCTGTTTGCCGGGATTGCCACACAATGGCATGGTAGACTGGCTCTCCCGTTTCCTTATCCCAGACCACCGTAGTTTCCCGCTGGTTCGTAATTCCGATGCCGGCGATCTGGTCGGTCTTCACACCGGCCTCAGACAAGCAGGTGGCGATCACCGCAAGGATCGACCCCCAAATTTCATTCGCATTCTGCTCAACCCAGCCCGGCTGTGGAAAATATTGCGGAAACTCCTTCTGGGCGGCATGCACCATTTTCCCGTCACGGTCAAACAAAATGGCTCTGGAACTTGTCGTTCCCTGATCGAGCGCCATCATGTACTGCTCCATGTTTCGTCTCCCCTTTGCGGATGCATTTACCCAAAGATTACGATGCGGTGGAAACGTTGTCAAATCGGTCACAAACCGATGTTCGCATTCAGATCAGGATTCCATCAGTGAAAACCCGAACAAATCCTGCAGCAATACCGCTGCCGCGCCGATCAGCTTATCGTCCTCCCCAAGCGAGGTGAGCCCGAACACCAGATCCTCCCTCAGGATCGGCATCGCATGCTTGTTGATATATAGGCGCACCTTCTCAAGCAATGCCTCGTTGTCCCTGCCCATTTCGCCGCCAAGGACCAGCGCTTCCGGGTTAAACATATTGATCAAATTCACGATTGCCGCCCCCAGATGGTCCGCGACTTCTTCATTAATATCTAGCGCCAGCCGATCCCCCCTGCGCAGCGCCTCCTTATACACCTCAGGCACGATGCGGGTATAATCGCCTCCCGTCAATTCGTTAATCTGTGTCGTACGCCCGGAGGTCAGTGCGGTCAGGATCCGGGAATAGACTGCCATCCAGCTGATATAGCTGTCCAGACAGCCGACGTTGCCGCATTCGCACCGGACCCCGCCCCGGTTCACGCTGGTGTGGCCAAACTCCCCGGCACCGCCATGCTTGCCGTGCAGCAGCGTTTCGTTAATAAGAATGCCGGAACCGAGACCGTCACCGATAGAAATGTAGATCAGATTCGCATAAGCATACTTGCCAAATTGCCGCTCGGCCAGCACGACGGAGTTCATGTCATTCTCAAGCCACACCTTCATTCCATATCGCGACTCCAGCATACGCTTGAGTGGGACGCGGTTCATGCCGAGCTTCGTATTATAGAGCACAATACCTTCATCACTTTGCACAATGCCTGGAACCGTAACGGAAATGCCAATGCATGTGCTCTGAACACCGTCCTCGGTCAGAAAACGATCCAGGTGCTCAACCAAAAACTCGGCCACCACCTCCCCCTTGACGCCGGATATCGGGTATTCCGCCTTCGCAAGCACCCTGGCTTCCAAATTCATGCGCGCCAGTAGCATCCTGGAATTGGTAATAGCAACAGCGATCAAATGGTGATGATCCGGGTTGAATCGAAGCAGAATGGGCTTCCTCCCCCCGCTGGAGCTTCCCGGTCCTATCTCCGACACGTAGCCTTCCTTGATCAGTTCCTGTACGGCAGAAGCCACCGTGGAGGGACTGATCCCGTTCTGTTTGGCCAACGCAATGCGTGAGATGGGACCCTCTCTGCGAATATGGTTAAGCACCTTTGATCGGTTCAGTTCCTGAATGAGTCTATGATCGCCCTTTCTCATATTGGTCAAGCAAGTCCAACCTTTCTATTCCCTATGATACACAGCATATGTGTTCGGATATTAAAATCGATGTTAACAACACTATACCATGTTTTTCGACTTTTTCCATAACTCGAAATAAGAAGTTTAACAGAAACCTGTCTGTTAAGATCATATCGTTCAATCGAACCGTCCTCTCTATCGTTTCACTTGAAATATAGGCTCAAGAATTATATAATTTTCGCAAATGAGCGATATTGACTCGTTTTATCATGTTGTGATGATCGTTACTTTTATCGAACATTGGAATAACTATGTGTCTAGGGGTCCCATTAGGCAGTAAAAAGGAGTGGTTCAACCATGTTACACGTACTGGTGATCGGTGCTGGCACAATGGGCAGTGTCCATGCCGAAGCTTACAAGAACATGCCCGGCGTTAAACTCGTTGGTATCGCTGATCTCCAAGCGGATAAAGCAGCGCTGCTCGCCGCGCATTGCGAATGCAGAGCCTTCACGAGTTATGATCAGGCCCTTGGACAGCTTGGCAGCGAGCACATCGATGTCATTGACATCTGCTTGCCAACCCCGCTTCACAAGAGCTATGTCCTCCGAGCCGCCGATGATGGCAAGGATGTCATCTGTGAAAAGCCGCTCGCAGGCAGCCTGGCCGATGCCCGTCTGATGATCGACTACTGCAAGCAAAAAGGAGTGCGCCTTTTCGTCGGTCAGGTGCTGCGCTTCTTCCCGGAGTATCAACACGCCAAAGTGCTTTTGGACAGAGGAGCGATCGGCAGTCCTGCTGTCATTCGCGCCGCGCGCGGCGGCAGCTATCCGGTCGGCTGGAACGACTGGTACAGCGATACGTCAGCCAGCGGGGGCGTCATTGTGGATGCGTTGATCCATGACTTTGATTATTTGCGCTGGTGCTTTGGCGAGGTGGAGCGCGTATTTGCCAAAAGTCTACACGGCCGCGTTCAAGCACAGCTCGATTACGCGCTGGTTACGCTCCGCTTCCAGAGCGGCGTTATCGCCCATATCGAAGGAACCTGGGCGCATGAAGGATTCTTCATGCAATTGGAAATGGCGGGAACGAGCGGAGTGATCGACTATGACAGCTCCAAGGATACACCGCTGATCATGCGGGATCGGGGGCAGAGACCCGGATCGCGTGCGGGGGTTCCTGTTCCGGAAAGTCCGCTTGAGCCTAGCCCGTATGCCCGGGAGCTTGCGCATTTTGTGTCGTGTATTCAGGACGGAAGCGAGCCGCTTGTTACAGCGGAGGATGCCTGGGAAGCCCTTCGTATCTCACTTGCCGCGCTGGAGTCGGCCCGCACCGGTCGTCCGGTTACGCTGAACGACGCCGCCCGGTCGACATCAGGTTAATAAGGAGGATATTGTAATGAAAATCGGAATCATCAGCTTCGCCCATATGCATGCTGCCGGCTATGCCTCCGCCCTGATGCAGATCGAGGGCGTCGAACTCGTCGGTATTGCCGATCCGGTTGCGGAGCGCGGCCAGAAGTACGCCGCACAGTTTGGAACATCGTATTTTCAAAGCTATGAAGATTTGTTAGCACAAGGCTTGGACGGTGTCGTCGTTACTTCTGAGAACGCTTATCATAAAGAGCATGTGCTTGCTGCCGCGAAAGCGGGTGTTCACGTGCTGTGCGAAAAGCCGCTCTCGACCAACGTCAAGGATGCTCAGGCGATGATTGAGGCTTGCCGCGCGCATGGCGTGCTGCTTCAGACCGCCTTTCCGGTTCGATTCAACTCATCGGTTCGGCGAGCTAAACAGCTGGTGGATGAAGGCAAGCTGGGACGCATCTTGGCCATGAAAGGCACGAACCGCGGGCGGAATCCGGGCGGATGGTTTGTCGAACCTTCCCTTTCCGGGGGCGGTGCCGTTATCGACCATACGGTGCATGTCGCGGACATTATGCGCTGGATGACCGGCGCCGAGGTGAAGGAAGTGTATGCCGAGGTCGATCATTTGATTGCCGAGACCCCGATTGACGATTGTGGCATGCTGAGTTTGGAGTTTGACAACGGCGTGTTCGCCACCCTAGATTGCAGTTGGTCCCGCAACAAAACGTATCCCGTCTGGGGCGATGTTACCCTGGAGATTATCGGGTCTGCCGGAACGTTGACGCTCAACGCGATCAATCAGAAGCTGAACGTGTACCGGGATGAGCAGGGTTACTCCCATCACTTCTGGGGCGATGATATGGATTTGGCGCTGGTGCGTGATTTTGTCTCTTCGATTGCATCCGGGGCGTCCGAAGCCTCTGTCACCGGAGAGGATGGCCTGCAAGCGCTGGCTGTTGCCGTCGCCGCCTATCGCTCGGATGAGCGCAAAGATACCGTTTCGATGACGGACGTGCTGGCCTAACTTTCACTCTGAATCGATCCAGCCCACAGCCGGATTCACCAGAGGGCAGTGTATAACCGTGCGTAACAGATGGTTTCAGCAGGGATTCAATCACCAAAAAAGCGCCGTTTTCGGGCGCTTTTTTGGGTTGAGTCCCTATCGAAGGCTGCTTGTTCCCACTCGCTGCTACAGCAGCACTACAGCCCGATTGAAATATATTTCGTTTCCAAATATTCCTCGATGCCGTACCGGCCGCCCTCGCGGCCAAGACCGCTTTCCTTGAACCCGCCAAAAGGGGCCTGCGCCGTCGAAGGCAGCGCGTCATTAACGCCCACGATCCCGTAATCCAGCGACTCAGCCAACCGGACTGCCTCGCCCAAATGCTCGGTATACACATAGGCGGCCAGCCCATACGGGCTGTTATTGGCCCGCTCCACTGCCTCCTCGATCTTCCGGAAGCTGGAGATCGGTGCCAGCGGCCCGAAGGTTTCCTCGACCATGCATAGCATGTCATCAGTTGCATTCAGGATCACTGTCGGTTCCATATAATGTCCCTGCAGTTCGCCCAGCACACGGCCCCCTGCCAGAATGACGCCTCCTTTGTCTACGGCATCCCGGATGTGGGCCGCTACCTTCTCCACCGCATCCCGATTGATCAGGGGACCGATATCAACGCCCTCTTCCAGACCGCTGCCAACCTTCAGCGCGCGGACCAATTCCGCGACTTTGCCGGCGAATGCTTCGGCAATCTCCTCCTGCACATATACCCGGTTGGCACACACGCAGGTTTGGCCCGCATTGCGGAATTTCGAAGCGATCAGTCCGGCAGCAGCCTTATCCAGGTCTGCCTTGGCCGTTACGATGAACGGCGCGTGTCCGCCAAGCTCCAGCGATATTTTTTTGATATTGGCCGCCGCTCCCTCCATCAGCATTCTGCCCACTTCGGTTGAACCGGTAAATGACAGCTTTCTCACTCGGGAATCCTGCTGCCACACATCCACAATGTCCGCCGACGGCCCGGTTACGATATTGATGACACCTGCTGGAAAACCGGCCGCCTCCGCCAGCTCCACCAGCTTCAAAGCGGTGAACGGCGTCTCACCCGACGGCTTGATCACCACCGTACAGCCTGCAGCCAGCGCCGGGGCTACTTTGCGCGTAATCATCGATGCGGGAAAGTTCCATGGCGTAATGGCCGCAACAACCCCGACCGGCTGTTTGGTCACGATAATGCGCTTCCCGGAGGACGAGGCCGGAATCGTATCGCCATATACCCGTTTACCTTCCTCAGCATACCAGGATACAAAACTGTTCGCATACGCAATTTCCCCGGCTGCCTCCTTCAGAGGCTTGCCCTGCTCCAAAGTCATGATCCGGGCCAATGCCTCCGTATGCTCTTCAATCAGAGCATGCCAGCGCCATAGCAGCTTGCCGCGCTCATCTGCCGTTGTGCGTGACCAGGAAGCCAGCGCCCTGGCAGCGGCGTCAACCGCCTGCTGTGCCTCCTTGCGGCCGGCCTTGGCTGACGTGCCAAGCACCTCACCGGTCGCCGGATTATAGACATCCGTCCCCTCAGGGGTCCCGATCCACTCTCCATCTATATAAATGTCATTCCGAAACATTGCAAATCCCTCCCATTAAAAATAAGGCTGCCTTCCATCTCTATATTATCACTTAACCTTCTGCCCAATTGCAAAACGGACAACGCTCTATCCTAACCAGTCAGGATGGACTCAGACATCGCGCACCGCCTTAATCCTCATCTCTGATCATAAAAGAACCTCACCTCCCACGTCTGCGTGGAAGATGAGGTCCTTGGGGTAGTAGGTGATGAAAGGACAAGCTTGGATTATTCGATAGCCGCTTCTACTTCTTTCACCATTTCCGATACGGACAGCAAGCCGCCGCCGGAGAGGTACCAATAGTTAGGGTTCAAATAAACGATATGGCCTTCTTTATAAGCATTGGTTGTTTTGACAAGCTCGTTCTCTACCGTTTGCTGTGCGCTCGACTCGCCGCTTCCTGTTGTCACAACGGCACCGCGGTCAACAACAAACAAGTAGTCCGGATTTTGCTCTACAATGTACTCATTGGAAATGTCCTTGCCGTGCGTGCTTACTTCAATGCTGCTGTCAACGGCTTCAAAGCCGAATACATCGTGCAGAATACCGAAGCGGGAACCCGGGCCGTAAGCGCTGATTTTGCCTTCGTTCGCCAGAATGATCAATGCATTTTTGCCGGAAGCTGTCGCCTTTTCATTCAGAGCCTTAATGCTCTCCTCAATGTCGGCAAGCTTTTGCTCAACCTCGGCATCTTTATCGAAGATTTGCCCCAGCGTATGCATGTTTTCTTTAAAAGAATCCATGTAACGGCTTGTATCTACCCCCAGATAAATGGTTGGGCCGATTTTTTGCAGCTCGTCATAAGCTTCCTGCTGTCTTCCGGAAATGATAATCAAATCCGGTTTGATGCTGTTGATTTTCTCGAAATCCGGCTCCTTCAGGCTGCCGACATTCTCGTACTTGGCATCCTCGAATTTGGACAGATACGGAGGAATGTTCGCCTGCGGCACACCGGCTACTTCAACGCCGAGCTCATCCAGGGAATCCAGAATCCCGAAATCAAACACAACGACCTTGGCCGGATTCTTTGTCACTTTGGTTTCACCAAGCTGATGCGTAATCGTCAATTCCTCAGCTACAGGAGCTTCAGACTCGCCACCGCCGGCACCATTCGCTCCGCCTGCAGCGCTGGAAGCTCCTTGATCCTGACCGCATGCTGCGATTACGATAGTAAATACGGTTAGGGTTAATAGAATCAGCCATTTTTTCATATGTAACACTCCTCTAAATATTATATAATTTCTTCAATTTCTTACTATATATGGATTCTTAAGACGACAGTAAGCCTGCCCTGATAAGCCAAGGCCACAAGGGCCTTGTGCTACAGATCGTAAATGCTGAGCCTACTCATGAAACATCAGGCATAATACACGCATACACGGTTGTCATTGATTTCCTCAATCTTGATATCCATATCGTAGATGTCCCGCAGCACCTGACTTTGAATAATCGAGTCTGTCTTGCCCTCGTTCTCAATCCGTCCATCCTTCAACGCCACGATGTAATCGGAGTAAAAGGAAGCAAAGTTAATGTCATGGATGACAATCACAATGGTTTTGTTCAGATCCGCAACAAGCTTTCGAAGGATCTTCATAATCTGGACCGAATGTTTCATATCCAGGTTATTCAGAGGCTCATCGAGCAGGATGTAATCGGTATCCTGGGCAATCGTCATCGCGATATACGCGCGCTGCAGCTGCCCGCCGCTCAGCTGGTGAAGATACCGGTGCTGCATTTCCTCCAGCCCCATATAGCCGATCGCTTCATCCACGAACTTCTCATCCTCTGCATTCAGCCTGCCTTGGGAATACGGAAAACGCCCGAAGGATACAAGCTCTCTCACAGTCAGCCGCAGACTGATGTGATTGGACTGCTTGAGGATGGAAATTTTCTTTGCCATATCACCGCTCTTCCACTGGCTTACCTCTTTGCCATCAACCAGAATTTGTCCGGTGTCCTTGCCAGTCAATCTGCTGATCATGGACAGCAAGGTGCTTTTTCCGGCCCCGTTGGGACCGATGAACGAGGTAATTTGCCCTGTCGGGATCGTAATCGACACATTATCAACGACTTTTTTGCCGCCATAGACCTTCGATACATTCGTTACCTGGATCATGCTTTACTCTCCTTTAATAGCAGATAGATGAAATAAACACCGCCGATGAAATTGATGATGACACTTAGCGTCGTGGAGAAAGTGAATACCCGTTCTACCACGAGCTGCCCTCCGACAAGCGCGATCACGCTAATCAGAATGGAAGCGGTAATGAGATAGGAATGCCGGTAGGTCTTCATCCATTCATAGGCCACATTAACGACCAGAAGGCCCAGGAATGTAATCGGCCCTACCAGGGCGGTCGCTGCGGAGATCAATATTGCAACGACAATCAGCAGCCGCTTCACCGCATAATCATACGGAACCCCGAGATTGATCGCCTGCTCTCTTCCGAGTGAAATCACATTCAGATATTTGGCAAACCTTGCAAAGTACAGAAGTGCTGCAGCCATTACGATGCCGGCGATGAGCAGCAGCTCGGTCTTCACATTGTTGAAGCTGGCAAACATCTTGTCAGATACGAACTGGAACTCATTCGGATCGATGAGCACCTCCATGAAAGATGTCATACTGGAGAACAGCGTCCCGAAGATCATGCCGATCAAGAGCAGGAAGAATATCGATCTGCTGCCTTCCCTGCGGAACAACATTTTGTACAGTATCCCTGAGAAAATCACCATGAGACAGACATTTATCAGAAAGTTCGCATTCGCCCCCATCTGGTACAGGGTAAAGGAGCCAAATACGAAAATGACTGTGGTCTGAATGAGCATATACAGTGAATCCAGCCCCATAACGCTTGGCGTCAATATCCGATTGTTCGTTACGGTCTGGAACACCATCGTTGACAGCGCAATGGCTCCGCCGGTCATTACGATGGCCAGCACCTTCTTGACTCTTCGCGGAAACGCATAATCCCAGCTTCCATTAAGATCAATGAGCAGGAACAACGCGATCAGAACGGTGGACACCGCAGCCAGGAGAATGATTTTGCCTTTAAGATTCATGTGCCCTTCTCCTCATCAGCAAATAGATAAATATACCGCTTCCGAGCACGCCTACAGTCAGACTGATCGGAATTTCATAAGGATAGATAATAATCCGTCCCAGAATGTCGCAAAACAGCACAAACCCTGCTCCCAGCAGCGCGGTGTGCGAGAGGCTCTTCTTCAGGTGATCCCCCTGATACAGGCTGACGATATTCGGAATAATGAGCCCGAGAAACGGAATCATCCCTACCGTCAGGACGACGGATGCCGTTACCATCGCCACGATCACAAGGCCGGTGTTCACAACACTTCGGTAATGGAGGCCCAGGTTCGTTGCGAACTCTTCCCCCATTCCGGCGACCGTGAACTTGTTGGCAAACAGATAAGCCAGAACGACAAGCGGTATGCTGATGTACATCAGCTCGTAGTTTCCTCTGAGAATCATGGAGAAGTCTCCTTGAAGCCAAGCGGACATGTTCTGAATCAGATCATATTTATAAGCGAAGAATGTCGCAATCGAACTGACGATGTTGCCAAACATCAATCCGACCAGCGGGATAAAGACCGCGTCCTTGAACTTGATCCGATCCAGTATCTTCATAAATATGAACGTACCGGCAAGAGCGAATACGAAGGCAACGAGCATTTTGACAAGCGGACCCGAAGTCGAGAAGACGAGCATTGCAACCAGAATTCCCAGCCTGGCCGAATCCATCGTTCCGGCTGTCGTTGGCGATACGAATTTGTTGCGGCTGAGCTGCTGCATAATCAAACCACAGATGCTCATGCTTACACCGGCTAATAGCAGACTCACCAGCCTCGGTATTCGGCTCGCGACCATAATATGCTGCTGCTGCTCCGTCATACGGAACAGGTCAAGAGGGGTGATGTCCTTGACCCCGATGAACAAAGAGATCATGGACAGCACGATAACGATGGCGATCAAATATCGAATCTTCATGGCACTTTCCTTTTAATGCAGTGTATCAGCAGCACAAGCGATTTTGTATGCCGACCTAATTGATAGTGATTCTCATTTTCGCTATGTTTAGCATTATAGCATTCACTTAATTTGCCATCAAGTCTAAATGAGAATAAAAATCAATTAAAATTTGATTTTTGTCATTTTCGTGGATTTGGTTCACAAGACGTCTGAATGTTTAATTTTCTTCTTGACAGCGATGACGAATTTGTAATATTATCCTTACATAAATATTATTCCTTACCATTTGTAAGTAAGTAGGGAATAATGATTAACGAGGGATTTTTCCATTGGAATTCCCTCGTGCATATTCGCCTGATTACAGGGAAATCTTAAATCAGGTTTGTATCTGAGAAGCTTGGCCATTTTTGGTACAAAAACAACGATAGCAGGAGGTTTACCCATGTCCAAAGATTTTTCTACAGCCATTAAAGAGCGCCGTTCTTACTATGCCATCACGAAAGAATCTGTCATCTCTGACGAACGGATCCAAGAAATCGTGAATGAAGCCGTGAAATACACGCCGTCTTCCTTCAACTCCCAAAGCGCACGTGTCGTTGTCCTGCTTGGTGAACAGCATGATAAACTGTGGAATATTACAGAAGGAATTCTGAAAGAAGTGGTTGGCGATGGAGATGCTTTCAAATCCACTGCCGAGAAGATGGCTTCCTTCCGTGCAGGTTACGGTACGGTATTGTTCTTTGAAGACAATGATGTCGTTGCAGACCTGCAGAAAAACTTTGCACTGTATGCAGACAATTTCCCGGTATGGTCCAATCAATCCAACGGCATGCTGCAGTTAGTCGTTTGGACAGCCCTCGAGGCAGAAGGTCTTGGCGCTTCGCTCCAGCATTACAATCCACTGATCGACGACAAGGTCAAAGCCGAGTGGAGCATCCCGGACAGCTGGAAGCTGATCGCCCAGATGCCGTTTGGCAAACCGGCAGCCGAGCCTGGAGACAAAGAATTCGCTCCTATTGAAGATCGCGTAAAAGTATACAAATAAGGAATTCAGGAGTTGGTCATCAGCACGCGAGTGCCGTCAGGCCAGCTCTTTTATTAACAAAACTCTGCTTCCCCTCATCCATGAAATGATAAAGACCCGGCCTCACGGCCGGGTCTTTATCTCGTGTATCGCGCGTTACTAGGATGCCTTGCCCATGGTGGGATTAAACCCAAGCAACTGTGATGATAACAAGCAGGATGAAGAGGACCAGAACCACACCTGTAGAAGTTCCCCAGAAACCACCGTATGCTCCGCTCATGGCAATCCCTCCCGAAAAAATAAGGTTGCGTGATGTAATCACAATATTAATCTATTAGTGATGCAGCCTCTCGGGAACGGCGATTGTCCTTCTTGTCCTCAGCCTATTCTTCGTATCCGACAAGAAGAAACCCGCCATAGGCATTCAGCGTATCGGCGCACAGATCCATCAGCTGAGCGGGCTCATCCTGATGATAGATCGCCTCCATCGCTTGCTCCAGCCGCTGCGAGAAGTCAGGATCGAAAGCGCTCAGCAGGCGAAACAGCGTCTTGCCTTCTCCTGTCCACTGATTATGAACGCGCAGGACAAACTCACATAGCAGCGTTGTAATCTTTTGCACGGTGAACCATAGCTCCGCTCCCGGCCGCACACTTCTCAGATCAGCAATGTACTCTGTGAGCATGTAACGGTATGCGTCAATATCCGATGAAACCAGGGGCAACGGTCCGTAGCGAAGATCGCTCTGCGCCTCATGCAGAACCTCGTCGCCATCCGGTGTGCGGCGAATGACTTTGCCTTCGGCAATAATCCGCTGCAGGGTCGGGTTCCCCGCCATAATTCCATGGTCAAAATAAGTACGATATACGTCTATAGGCAGCAGAAACAGCTCTACTACCCAGCCGCAAGCTTCTATGGTTCTCCGCTGGAGCTCTTCCCCGTCACGCTTGACAACCGCAATATCCAAATCGGAAAATTCGTTGAACTCGCCGCGTCCTGCGCTCCCGCCCAGCACAGCAAGCAAACAGTCCGGATACGAATCCTCAATAATTCGCTCCGCAGCCAGCATCGGCTCCATCCTCATCGTTACCTTCCCCCAATGCCTATTCCGGACACCGGAACAGCCCAGTTTCCCTTCCCGATAAAAAGGGCTCAAAATATTAAATTCAGCTTAAACGAAAGACGTACCTCCATCATATGGTAAATAAAACGAATGTGTTGGTGCTGATTATAGGGAGAAGGGATGCTTACAAACATGAACTACATTAATATGCTGTCAAAACTCGGTATGGGCAGCGCCCACCCCGGCGGATTTGAAGCGACGCTGCGGCTGCTGAAGAACTATCCGATTGAGCCGGGCAGCCGGATTCTTGAGGTTGGCTGCGGAACCGGACGAACCGCCTGCTATTTGTCCGAGCAGGGACATCATGTGACAGCCATTGACCTGAATGAGCACATGCTGAACAAAGCGCGGACTCGTGCCACAACGATGCAGGTTGAGGTCGAGTTTCTGCAAGCGGATGTCTGTGCCCTTCCGTTTCCGAATGCGCAGTTTGACATCATTATTGCAGAATCCGTGACCGTCTTCACCGATACAAGCCGTTCTCTTCCGGAATATAGCCGGGTTCTGGCTCCCGGCGGCAAGCTGTACGACCGCGAGCTCATTCTGGACAAAAACATGCCGGAGGCAAAGCTCTCGGAACTGCAAAACTTCTTCGGCATTCCGCGGCTGATGAAGCGGGAGGAATGGAAACAGGCCTTTCTTGACAGCGGCTTTGGAAGCCAGGACATCCTTGAATATCATTACTTTACCGAGCAGCTGAAAGAGGATCAGACCCGCCACCTGGACGCACTGGAGCTGCGCGACGAAGGCGCTTTGCTTGACCTGTCACTGTGGGAAACCGTGTTTCAGCATGACCGGATGATTCTCGACAACAGCGATTACTTGGCATCCGCACTGTTCCTCGCTCAAAAAGCTGAACATGCAAGCTCATAGCCTCGACCACAGCTTCAATCCATATAACAAGGGCCCCCGTCGCCTTCGCACGAGTGGCCCTTGTCTTCGTCAATGTTTGATTTCATCATGATCTGTCCAGCCGTTCCGGAGCGGCTAAACCGGCTGTTTTCTTGCTACAAACGTAATCCACTTGCTTCGGAACAACACCTCGCGACCGGCCATCTCCACCCTTAAACCGCATCTACTCTCGATTGCGGTGCCCCATCACAACGTTTGCATACCTTGACAGCCGTACCGTCAGTTTTCGTGCGGGGATAGAGAAGCTTCGTGCGAGTGCTGCCGCAGATTGGACAAGTGCCGCGTGCTCGGCTTGGCAGATGCCATAGTGATTTTCCTCTTTTTTGTTTGGCCATCGATCATTCCCCCATTCATCGCTTTCAGAACTGTACTATGACAGTGCTTAAATATATGAATGGGCTGGTTAAAAGATGACGTCCGATTCGGCTGCGAGAGTGCTCCCCGCCATGCCATCATCAATAATCTCTAGTTTAGCATGCTCTTCCAGTGTTTGACGAACATTAGCGGTAGCAAGCTTAACTGTAACAACTCCTCCTGAATGTGACTCCCCGAACTCGCTCCCTACTCCCTCACCGGAAAAGCCATAACACTCATCAGAGCATTCTCCGCCTGCGTGGAATCGAGCCGGCTGTACTGCACATATACAGGCACAGAGCTCCGCACCTCCATCGCATAGGGGACACCGGGAGGAATCCGTTCGCTGCCCGCAATTAATGAGCTCGTTCGAATATGGCGTGTTCTTCGCGCAGGCACGATGGCCTGCATATTCATCAGCGGCTCGCGGTCTTCGAAATAAGCATGAATCGTCACCTCCGCGTCCTGATCCGAGGTGTTCAGCACACAGACCGATTCATGGCTGACCAGTTCCCCGCAGCTTGACGGCGGAATGTATCCGTCCGGAATGATCCATAGCGTTTCAGCTTTCGACATCTAACATCGCTCCCTGCTCGATTGGATTCCCACTTACTTCAGATACATATGCAGCTGCTCAAGCTGCTGTTGCTTCAAACCTTGTGCAACCAATTCGGCCAGCCGGATCGCGCCCCATTCCTGAAAATGGGTATCATCACGTACCCCGTCTGGAAACCGAATAAATTCCCCCGGCGCCCCCCACATAAAAATTGATTTGGTCCCTTCCGGTCCCAGCCTGGCAAACAGCTCCGCACTCATGGCTGCCAGGTCAACCAGCGGCACCTGCTCCTCTTCCGCCAGCTGCCGCACAGCGGCGATATAATCGCCATGCGTGTCAATCAGCGTACCCTCGCTGTCAAAATGCCGGCGATGCACAGGTGTAATGAGGACAGCCGTCGCCTTCCTCTCCCGACAAGCGTCGATGTAAACCTTCAAATGCTCTTTATACGTGGTGAACGGATCGGTATGCCGGGCCTCATCCAGCTTCTGATCGTTATGGCCGAACTGGATCAGCACATAGTCATTTGGCTTCAGCCGTTTCACAATCCGGTCCAGCACCCCCTCTGTAATAAAACTGCGGGAACTGCGGCCGGACAGAGCGAAGTTACGCACGACAAGATCAGGCTTGATATACAGGGGGAGCATCTGCCCCCACCCTGCGTATGGATACATCTCGGCTGGCTGATTCGTCACCGTCGAATCCCCCGCGATATAGATCGAGCTGGACGGAACGGACCTCACCTCCAGCGCAGCGATGCGCGGAGCCCGGCCGGAGAAGGTCAGAATGATGGTGCCATCCACAGCCTGCACAGCGAAGCTGTAACGCTCGAAATGCCCCGCCGGCGTATGCAGCCGGTGCAGCAGCAGCTGCCCTTCCTCGCCTCTTACACTTGTCTCCGTCTCGAATCTCGCATCACCAATCAGCAGATCAATTCTGTAATTGCCGTCCGGTACATCGATCCGAAACGATGCATTCACCGGAATCAGCGAGGTGCAGCGTAGCCCGGTCTCCTCATCTCGCGAAATATTCGTTACGCTCCCCGCGTTCGTGAAGCCATAACCTGCCGCCTCCTCATACCTGGTGTCTGCACTTACCGGAATATAGCCTTCCGCAGCTGCTTTCACCGCTCCAAAATCAAATTGCCACACCTGCACTACAGACTCCATGCGTATCCCTCCATAACGTCTAAGATCATTATGCCTGACCCCTCCTGTCCCATGAATGGCCTAAACCGATCACCTTGTTCAAAAAACCGACGAGATGATGTCAAGCACGGTCATGAGCGGCCAAGCTTCCTTTCGCGGCACCCGGCGTCTCATCAATAACAGAAAATCCGTTCATACCGCGCTATATTGACAGCGTTTTCAAGTGAGTACATAATGTGTAAACAACATCGCATTCACCTTGCCGTCGTCTCATATTCCACTGCCACAAGGAGAGGTTGCCGTGCATCGATGGATCGCTCTCTACAAAAATATGAAAATCAAAAACAAGCTGTCGCTGCTCATCACCTTCATTGTTGTCATGGCGTTTACGTTTGCGGTCATCGTCCAGCAATATGCTTTCTCCATCTATGATGAACAGCTCTACCTCAAATCATCGCAGGTGCTCCACCTGTCTTCCTCCGCCATCGAGGCGGAGCTTGAACGCATCGAGCAAGTATCCTTCACCATCATGACCGATACCCAAATCCAGAGTCTGCTGCGCTCGATTTCCGGCAGTGAATCGGATTATGACAGGCTCATCCACAGCCAGCGGCTCGTGGACCTCCTGCTCAATTACGCCGGTTCCGAGCCGATGCTTCATTCCGTCCAGCTGGTCGACAAGCAGGGTCACACGCATGATGCCGGCAATGTCATTCCGATCGATACCGCCAAAAAGCAGCATATCGTGCAGCTCGCCGGTGATGCTCAGGGCGCCCAGGCCTGGATCTACCCGGATGACCAGGATGCCGCCCTGGTGCTGGCCAGAGAGATTCGCTCCTACTCCGGCACCCTGTTCGATCTGAATTATCTTGGAACGCTCATTATCCGCATCAATATCGATAAAATTGTTAAAAAATCAGCCTCCGAAGACGGCGATCTGATTATGATTTCGGGCTCCGACGTTATTTTTCCTGCCGTTCCGCCACTTAACCCGGACGAAATTTTGCATTCGATAACATCCGATAACGGGTACTTCACGCAAGAGCTTGAAGGACAAGCCTTTTTTGTCGCTCACAGCCGATCCGGCAATACAGGCTGGACCTATATCAGCCTCACCCCGTTTAACAAAACGTTCAGCCAGGTCATCTTCATCAAGGAGCTGGTGATCATCGTATTTATCGTCATTTTTGCGGTGGCCATCCTGCTTGGCATCCGGTTCAGCCGCGGCCTTACCCGCCCGATTGAATATTTGATCGCACGGATGAAGCTCGCGGAGAAAGGCAATTTCGCACAGGCCGGTGTTCTTCCGCCCGATGCCGCTCCGGTCGGCATGGATGAGCTCGGACTGCTGCATCGCACCTTCCGCCTTATGATTGAGCGCATCAACGGGCTGATTACGGAAAACTACGCCAACCGGCTGCTGATCAAAGAGACGGAATTCAAGGCACTGCAGGCCCAGATCAACCCGCATTTTCTGTATAACACGCTGGAGTCGATCAACTGGATTGCCAAAATGAATAAACAAACCCAAATCTCCGATATGGTCCAGGCGCTCGCCTTCCTTCTGCGTCATTCCGTCAGCCTGAAACAGCCGATGATCACGCTCGGGGAGGAGCTTGAAATCGTGAAGCATTATATCATTATTCAGAAATTCCGCTTCGAGGAGCGGCTTGAATTTTCAATGAATGTGGACACGCGATACGACCGTCGCACAATTCCGAAGCTCACGATCCAGCCGCTGCTGGAAAACGCCATACATTATGCCCTTGAGCCTGCCATGACCCCATGCCATATCTCGATCCACGCAGACGAGGACGAAGGGGCATTTCGCATCATCGTGGAGGATACCGGTCCCGGCATCCCTGCAAATATGCTGGAGCAGCTTCGCACAGGCGAAGCTGCAGCAACCGGCAACGGCATCGGATTGCTGAACATTGATGAGCGCATCAAGCTGGCCTATGGCGAGGACTATGGACTGCAGATCGATCCAGTGTCCGGGCGGGGCGCCCGCATCATCATTATACTCCCTAAGGAAACGGAGGAATGACGATTGTACAAAGTGCTTCTGGTAGATGATGAACGCATCATTCTGGATGGCATCTCCCGCATGGTGGACTGGGCGGCTTACCAAACCGTACTGATCGGCACCGCTCAGAACGGACTAGCGGCATACGACATCATCGTCAGCGAATCCCCGGATATCGTCATTTGCGATATTCGGATGCCGGGACTGGACGGGCTGGAGCTCGTAGCCAAGGCGCATGCTACCCACCCCCACATTCAATTTGTCCTGCTGTCGGGATTCGGTGAATTTGAATATGCCAACCGGGCCATGCAGTATGGCGTCAAGCATTATCTGCTGAAACCGACCGACGAGTCCAAGATCGGAGAAGCGCTGCAGGGAGTCATTGGAGAGCTGTCCCAGCGCAGGCGGACAGAATCTTTCATCCTCGATATGAAACGAAGGCTCCATAAAGTGCTCCCGCATGTAAAAGAACAGGTCCTCAAAGAGTTCGTGACCAACAAAACCTACGGACGCCATGATCTGGAGGAATACCGCGGCCTGTTCCAATACGATTTCGACCATCCTGTCAGACTGCTTCTGTTCCAGCCGGAGGGGGAAGCCGACTTCGAGCATCAGTTCGCCGTCAAGAACATTGCCGAGGATCTTCTCGACAGACCGCTGCTCAGCACAACCATCGGGCAGCATATCCTTGTTCTGACCGAAGATGCGGCGGAAGAGCCCCTGCATGACCGCATCCAGGATATCCGCTGCACCTTCCGTCAATATTACAAGCTGGACCTGACGATCGCGATCAGTGATCCGGGCCCTATCACTAGAGCGAGGAAGCTGTACCGCGACACCCTCCAGTGTCTGAACTACCGCTTCTATCTGGACGAGAGCGGCATCATTACGGCGAGGGACACGCTCGATACCGATCGCTCTGCCAGCTCGTTCAGTTTGGATGAGGAACGCTTGTGCATGCCCGTCCGATCCGGCCATCTGCAGGAGGCGCAGCAAGCGCTGGCCGATTTCATCCAGGAGCTCAAGGAAGCCCAGCTTGGCATTGAGCTGACCAAGTCCTATGCCATCCAGCAATACGTAGCGCTCATTCGGCTTGCCGACCCTGCTGAGATGAGCCAGAAGTATAAACGGATTTCCGAGCTCGCCGAAGGGAACACGCTTCAGGCCATTCAAGCGGTCCTCGATGACACCGTCAAGGAGATTGCCGGACGCAACTATGACAGGAATTCGTTCAAATATAATGCCATCGTCCGCAAGGTGCTCGATATTATCGAGGACCAGCTCGGCAACTCGGATCTGTCGCTAAATGTTGTGGCCCGCGAAATGCTATATATGAATCCCGACTATCTCGGCAAGCTGTTCAAGAAGGAAACCGGTGAGAAATTTTCCAACTATGTGATGAAACGCCGCATGGAGCAGGCCACGGTGCTGATGAAAGAGAACCCGGACATTAAAATATTTGAAATGGCAGAGCGGCTCGGCTTTGGCGACAATCCCCAGTACTTCAGCCAGGTGTTCAAGAAACAGATCGGCTGCACCCCTTCCGAATATATGAAAAAAGAGGTTTGAAATAAGGAGGAAATCTCTGCTTTTTAAACAAACAGCACGGTTTTTTTCCTTACCCTTTCCTCTTCGGCATTTAATAATTGGTAATGTAAGCACTATCAAAAAACTGTCGGTAACGTTCTAACAAGGGGAGGAAATGGAATGAAAAAAGTGCTCACCTGGATTGTGATGTTTTCTCTGATCGGAAGCCTGATCGGCTGTGCGGGTGGAGGAGCCGCCGAGCAGCCGGAAGCAACCGGCACCGATGCGGCGCCTGCCGCCGGCGCAGGAGATGCCAACACCCCCGTCAAGCTTCGCATCGCCTGGTGGGGTGGCCAATCTCGGCATGATTACACGCTAAAGGTCATTGAAATGTACGAGAAGCAGAATCCTCATGTCACGATTGAGCCTGAATACGCCCCGTTTGACGACTACTGGAAGAAGCTTGCACCGCAAGCGGTGGCCGGAGGGCTGCCGGACATTATTCAGATGGATATCTCCTATCTGAACCAATATGCGGGCCGCAACCAGTTAGCCGATCTGAAGCCCTTCATGGACAGCGGATCGCTGAATGTGGACGACATCAGCGAGAACGCCCTGAGCGGCGGCGAGGTAGACGGCAAGCTGGTCGCCATGAACCTCGGGGTTAATGCTCTTCAAACCACGTTTGACGTAGAGACGATGAAAGCAAACGGGATCGACATGCCGCCGATGGACTGGACCTGGGACGACATGGACAAATTAGGAGCCCAGGCCAAGGAGAAAGGCTATCAGATCGGCGGGTTTGCTTACCGCCATGACGTCTTCTTCCCTTACTATCTGAGAACGATTGGACAAAAAATGTACAGCGAAGACGGAAAGACAATCGGTTATCCTGATGATCAGGCCTTCATTGATTATTTCACAAGATATCAGCGCTGGTATGACAGCGGCTATATCCTTTCGCTCGATAAGGAAGCGCAGAAAAAAGGCGTAGCCGAGGAGGATGAAATCGTGCTCGGCAACTCCATCTCGGGTACCGGCTGGTCGAACCAGTTCCTTGCTGTAGCGAATCTGGTGCCTGACCGTCCGCTTGAGCTCCACCCGATGCCGGGTCCCGGCATCAAGGAAGGGCTGTTCCTCAAGCCTTCCATGTACTTCTCGGTGACGGAGTCCTCCAAGAACAAGGAGGAGGCTGCTAAATTCATCAGCTTCTTCGTCAACGACATCGAGGCCAACAAGCTGATTATGGGCGAGCGCGGCGTGCCGGTATCCTCCAAGGTCAAGGAAGAGCTGCTTCCGCTCCTGTCCGAGAATGAGGCCAAAATATTCGAGTATGTCACCTGGGCTGAAGAGAACAGCAGTCCGGGAGATCCGCCAAATCCGATCGGCGCCGTGGAAATCGAGAAGCTGCTGCGCGATTTAAGCGAGCGGATTCTGTTCAAGAAGATCTCTATCGAGGATGCGGCTGCCGAATTCCGCAGCGAGGCGAATGCTATCCTGGCAAGATCGCAGCAATAGCCATATACGTTTATCGTTGCTGAACAACGGGGCATTTCCTTGAGCTTGTTCCCAAGCCGCCGGGAATGCCCTCTTTCTTCGGCATAAGTGAGTGAGAGGCTGTCATACTTGAAACTGAGGGGTTGAAGCTTATGAAGAAGCTCAGGGAGAACGAGCACATCACCGGGTACGTATTCTCCGCTCCGTTTATACTCGGCTTTTTGATTTTTACACTGTATCCCATTCTTTCGTCACTGTACTACTCCTTCACCAACTATAACCTGATGGAAGCGCCGCGATGGCTCGGCCTCGCCAACTATGAACGGATGTTCATGGAAGATGCGAAGATCGCCAAGTCATTTCAGGTGACTTTCACTTATGTCTTCGCCAGCGTTCCGCTCCGGCTCATCTTCGCCCTGTTCGTTGCGATGATTCTCAACGCCTCCACTCGGGCGGTGGGCCTCTATCGCTCCGCCTTCTATCTTCCGTCCCTGATCGGGGGAAGCGTGGCGGTGGCGATTATGTGGCAGCAGATTTTTGGAGACAAGGGTCTGGTCAACTCGTTCCTGTCGCTGATCGGCATCCCATCCTCCACCTCTTGGATCGGCAATCCGAGCACGGCACTGTGGACGCTGGTCGCCCTGTCGATATGGCAGTTCGGTTCCTCGATGATTATTTTTCTGGCCGGTCTGAAAAATATCCCCAGGGACTATTACGAGGCCGCCAGCGTGGACGGCGCCAATGCGGTTTCGCGGTTTTTCAAAATTACGATCCCGCTGCTGAGCCCGATCATTCTGTTTAACCTGACGCTGCAGACGATTTCGGCATTTCTGACCTTTACGCCAGCGTACATCATTTCCCGCGGGGAAGGCGGCCCGCTGGATCAGACCTTGCTGTACTCGCTGTATCTGTACCGCAAGGCGTTCTCGCACTTCGAGATGGGATATGCCTCCGCGATGGCATGGATCATGCTGCTGATTGTCGGGATTTTCACCGCACTGATCTTCAAATCCTCCACCGCCTGGGTTCATTACGAATCGAAAGGAGACTGACCGATGACCAAGTCCGGACGCTTCACGTACCACATATTGGTCGGATTGCTGGCCCTCGGCATGACCTATCCGATCCTGTGGCTGGTTGCCAGCTCCCTGAAGCCCAACAACGAAATTTTCGCCACGGCCTACAGCCTCATTCCAAGCCGGCTGGAGTTCGCAAACTATGTCACCGGTTGGCAGGGGTTTGCCGGCACGACGTTTGCTACCTTTTTCAAAAACTCGTTCATTATCGTGATCATCTCCACCATCGGTGCCGTGATCTCTTCCGCGCTCGTCGCTTACGGGCTGGCGAGAACCCGGTTCTTCGGCCAGAAATTCTGGTTCGCCTGCATGATGGTCACGATGATGCTGCCGCATGATGTCATTATCGTGCCGCAGTACGTCATGTTTGCCAAATTCGGCTGGCTGTCGACCTTTAAGCCGTTGATCGTTCCGCATTTCTTCGGAGCGCCGTTCTTTATCTTTCTCATGATGCAGTTTATCCGCACCATTCCGAGGGAGCTCGACGAAGCCGCCAAGATTGACGGGTGCAGCAAGTACGGCATCTTCTTCCGGATCGTCGTTCCGCTGATCGTACCGGCGCTGATCACCTGCTCGATCTTCTCCTTCTACTGGAGATGGGACGACTTCATCAATCCGCTGATCTATCTGAACAATCCGGAGAAATATCCGGTGTCGCTTGCGCTCAAGCTGTTCCTGGACGGCGAATCGCTGAACAACTGGGGCGGGATGTTTGCGATGGCGACGTTGTCGCTGCTGCCGGTTGTGATTGTGTTTTTTATCTTTCAAAAATATATCGTGGAAGGCATCAGCACCACCGGTTTGAAAGGATAATACTTGCTATGGCTACAATTCAGCTACAGTACACATGGAGTTCGTTATCATGAAAGGAGAATTTTCCATGCCCGCACTTGTATATGATGAAGATCGGATTCGTCAGACGATTCATCAGATTGTCGATCGGACGTTTCGGATGGATTTCAGTTGGGATTGGCCAGGGGGCGTCGCCTTCTACGGTGTCTGCCAAGCTTATGAGGCTACCGGCAATATGGAATATATGGAGAAGCTCAAAGCGTGGGTAGATGACAATATGGAGGACGGGCTGCCGAAGCTGTCGGTCAACGGCGTTTCTATTGGTCATTCGCTCTTGACGCTGTATGAGGTGTATGAGGATGCGCGCTATATCGAAACCGCGAAAGCGATGGCCGAATATTTAAAGCATGACGCCGTCCGTTTCGGAAACGGAATTTTCCAGCATACCGTCAATTCGGAGACATACAACTTCCCGGAGCAGGCATGGGTGGATACGATGTTCATGGCCGGCTATTTCCTGCTCCGCATCGGCTCGCTGCTGAACGAGGAGGATTATTTGGAGGACGGCCTGCGCCAATACCATGGACATGAAGACTGTCTCCAGGATGCGGTCACCGACCTGTACTATCACGGCTGGGACAATATAGCCGGCAATCACATGTCCGGCGTATTCTGGTGCCGCGGCAACGCCTGGGCGGCGGTCACGATGGCCCGGGCGCTGGAGCTGGTGCCGGTCACACATCCTTCCTTCATGATCATCGAAGGATCGCTCCGGGACCAGCTAAGCGCCCTTGTCAGACTGCAGCATGAATCCGGGCTGTGGCACACCATTGTCAACGATCCGGACTCCCCGCTGGAAACATCGGGCTCGGCCGGCATCGCCACCGCCCTGCTTACGAAAGGGCGCATCTACCATAAATATACGCAAAGATCCATCGACGGCATCCTCGCCCGCATTACCGAGGATGGTGCGGTTACCGGCGTGTCGGCCGGAACGGCTGTTATGAAGGATGCCGAAGGATATAAAGGCGTTCCCGACAAACGGATACAAGGCTGGGGCCAGGGGCTTGCCCTCGCCTTCCTGTCGGAAGTGCTCAAGGTAAAGCAGAATCCTTACTAAAACTATAATCAGAGTTCAGGCATCGGCAGCAAGCGTGTTGCCTTGCCGCACCGGTACGAAACATTCCTGATATGAAAAACAAGGGGCACCCTCTGCAAGTGCCCCTTGTCCCACGTTCTTTCGTTATATCTTCACTCTTCCTCTGTCTTCGTCTTCGGATGCGGTGTTCCGTCCAGGCCATAGACTTCGTCGTAAGCATCAAAAATCGCTCTGGCAACCGGCGCCGCACTCTGGGAGCCGAAGCCGCCCTCCGGGATCACCACAGCCACCGCAAGCTTCGGGTTCTCTCGCGGCGCATAGGCGATGAAGATGCCGTTATCCTTGATGATGCCCTTGCTTGTTTCCTGCTCGGAGGTGCCGGTTTTGCGGGCAAAGTCATACTGGAAGCCCTCGAAGCCGGCAAGTCCCTGCGTGTTCATGCCGCGCTTGATGACCGCCCAGTGCTCCTTGGAGAACTCCACCTCATTCAGCACTTCACGTTCAAACGCCTGGACCACATTCCCGTTCTGATCCGTAATTTTGCTGACCAGGTTCGGCTTGATCCGCTTGCCCTCATTCGCCAGCATCACCGTATACTGCGCCAGCTGAAGTGTGCTGTATCTGCCCTGCTGTCCGAAGGAAGCGTACACGAGCGAGGACAGATTGCTTCCGGTCGCGGCCGTCTTGTCATAGTTGATCACGCCATGATGCTCACCGGGAAGACCGCTTTCGGTCGATACCCCAAGTCCGAACTCCTTCATGTACTGATCCCAGACGCTGACACCCTTCTCGCCGCCATACTTGGCATACAGTTTCTTTCCGACCCAATCGATCATGAACGCGTTGGATGATTTCTCAATCGCTTCATGCGGCTTGATATATCCGAGTCTGTGCCCGCCGGAATTGCTGACATACGACTCGCTGCCTGCGCGGCCGAAATAAGCTCCCCCCTGATCCAAATAAGCATCATTCGGCCCGAAGAACCCTTCATTCAGCCCGATAAGTACGGAAAGCGGCTTGATCGTGGAGCCGAGCAGCAGAATTGAATCAAAGCCGCTGCCCGATCTGCCCGAGTTGTACGGCGAGATCGTTCCGTTGCCCATAGCGTTCACCGCAGACTCCGGAATCGGCCCGCCATTCACCCACACATTGGGATCGTAATCCTGTATGCTCCCCATCGCTACGACATTTCCCGTCTCGACCTCCATCGCCACAGCGTAGCCGTTCAGCGCATCACGATGGAGCTTGCCGGACACCGGATGGGTGTGAAGCCAGTCCAGACGGTCCTTAATCGCCTTCTCGGCCGCAAGCTGAATGTCCCGGTGGATGGTGGTGTGGATATCGTATCCTTTTTGAGGCGGCACCATCACCGGATTTCCGTCAATCATATTACGGGGATTAATCGGAATGCTGATATACCCGCTCTTTCCTCGCAGCTCCTTCTGGAACATGCGCTCCAGACCGTCGTAACCGACATATTCCTTCTCCGAATAGATCAGTCCCGGGTCGCTTTCCTCCTTGTTAGCTGCATCCTGGGCTTCATATTCCTTCAGAGACTTGGCGCCCTCAAACCGCTTCAAATATCCGATCGTCTGCACGGCAACCGTATCGGGATCATAATGCCTGTCGCTTTCCTCCACGATTTGAATGCCGGGAAATTGACCTCGATGCTCCAGGAAGAACGCAATCTCCTCATGCGACAGATTCGACTTCACCAGCCTCGGCTCATAGCCAAGCTGCTTTCGGTATTCGAGATCAAGCGCAGTGATCACATCGTCCAGCGTCATGACCGGTGCCTTCGGATCACCGTATTGTTGAAAAGCCTCCGCCATCTCCCCGGCGATGCGGAGTATTTCCGGGCGATTCTCCATCCCGCTCTCGGTATTATTGCTGTAATCCTTCATCAATGTCATATATAGCGAACTCGACGAGGTCGAGTAGGCCAGCGGGGTCCCGGATGCATCCCAGATGCTGCCGCGCATCGGCTGAAGCGGAAAGGTGCGGACCTGCCCCCCGCCTTCTTGGGCCGCAGTCTCCGGCCCGTGCACGAATTGCAGCACAGCCAGCCGGATAATAAAAAAGAGCAGGTTCACCCTCGTTTTGAATCTTCGGTCATCCTGCTGTTCTTGTTCACGGATAGATGGTTTAAATGCCTTCACAACACATCAAGTCCTTCTCCTATGGATTACATTAATCAAACCAGACCGGCAGCTCAGGGTTCTTCGCATATTCAAACAACCGGGCAATCTGCGCCTTCGTGTTACGTTCCTCCGACAAGGGCGGCAGTTCGTCCATCTTGAAAAATCCAACCTCCGACGTCTCTACGCCGGTCTTTGCACCGCCGCCAACGATGCTGCAATGAATAAACATTTTGTAAACATGATGCGGCGAAGGCGGATGTGCATGGAACTTCTTGTCCAGCACAGCGAGCAACCGGACAGCCTGAACTTCATATCCCGACTCCTCCCGGACCTCCTTCACAGCCACCTCAGCCGGAGACAGCCCGATATCCGCCCATCCTCCCGGCAGCGCCCAGGCACCGTCAGCCTTCTCCTTGACCAGCAATACGCTGTCCTCTTGAAAAATTACGCCCCGAATGTCCACCTTCGGCGTCGGATATCCGCGCTCATCTGCAAACAACTCCCGGATCTTATCGCTGCCCGCATCGGTATACTCCTGCATAATCGCTATGCTTAAATTCCGCAGCTGCTCAAACCGCTCCTCATCATATACATCCTTCGTATAGGCAAGTCCCGCCTGCGCAATCGCCTGCATTTCCTTCGCCCAATCCAGCCACTTTAATGACATGTTTCCACCTCCACCTTATATTCCATCATGCCAACAATAATAACATATATTGGATCAGGACAAGGTTACAGCTCATTAACCGGGTGCGAACGCACGGATAGCTGCCGCTAACCAGACGCGAACGCACGGATGACTGCCGCTACAGCTGCAGCAAATCCCGGATATCCTCTTCCGTCAATGTTGCCAGCCTATCCTCACCGGATTGAATCACCTCGTCAATGAGATGCTGCTTCCGCTGCTGCAGCTCCAGCATTTTGTCTTCGAGCGTGCCCCGGGCGACCATCCGTATGACCTGGACCACCTTCGTCTGTCCGATCCGGTGGGCCCGGTCCATCGCTTGCTGCTCCACGGCCGGATTCCACCACAGATCATATAGAATAACAGTATCGGCGCCGGTCAGATTCAGCCCGGTTCCCCCAGCCTTCAGCGAGATGAGGAAGATGTCGCCCTCCCCTTCATTAAAGCGGGTGCTCAGCTTCATTCGCTCTGCCGCTTCGGTTTCGCCATCCAGATAGAAATATGGATATCTCCTGTCGCCAAGCTCCTGTCCGATGAGCTTCAGCATTTGCGTAAACTGCGAAAATACGAGCACTCTGCGGCTGGCGCTGCGGCACTCCTCCAGCGTTTCCATCAGCTGCTCAAGCTTCGCCGAGCCGCCACGATATCCTTCCACGAACAAAGCCGGGTGGCAGCACAGCTGACGAAGCCGGGTCAGCCCGGCCAGAATTCGTATCCGGCTCTTGCCATAGCCGTCCGAATCCAGATGCTTCAATGTCTCCTGGCGCAGCCTGGCCAGATAAGCAGCATACAGCTTTTTCTGCTCCGGCATCAGTTCCGACGTCTGGGTCATTTCAATTTTGTCGGGAAGCTCTTTTAGCACATCGCTTTTAAGCCTGCGCAGCACAAACGGTCGCACACGTCTGGCCACTTCATCCGGCGAAAGCTCCTGAAACGCCTTCCTGCCGCCGAACAGCTCCGGAAACACCGCATCCATAATGGACCACAGCTCCTCCAGCCGATTCTCCATCGGCGTTCCGGTCAAGGCAAAGCGGTTACGGGCCTGGAGGGATTTGACGGCCTGGGCAGTTTGCGTCGTGTAATTTTTGAACGCCTGCGCTTCGTCCAGGATGAGGGTATGGAAGGAAAGTCCGGCATAGCGGGACAGATCCCTGCGCAGCAGCGGATACGAAGTAATCAGCACATCAGCCTTCATCGGCCCGCTCAAAGCGCTCCGCCGCTCCTTCAACGCGCCGTCGACCACAACCGCCCTCATATCCGGTGCGAACTTCTGAAACTCATGGAGCCAGTTATACAGCAGGGAAGACGGGGCTACGACTAACGCGGGCTGTCCGGATTCCCGAATGTCCGGCAACACCGATTGCAGATAGGCGATGCTCTGCAGCGTCTTGCCAAGCCCCATATCATCAGCCAGAATGCCGCCGAACCGATATGCAGCCAGCGTCTTCATCCATTGGAATCCGTATTGCTGATATTCGCGAAGCACACCCTCCAGCGCAGGCGGCAGCGCAAAGTCAAGATGGTCAGGATTCCGGATGTTCGCCAGCAGCTTGCGAAGCGATTTGCCAAGCTGTACGGACGAAGAACGATCCTGCATATCCATCAGCTGCATGCCGCGGACCGCAGGCAGCCGCAAGCGATCCCCCTGCACTTCAGCTCCCCATGCGCCAAGGCGGTTCATCGCATCGACCAATGCCTTGAATTCTCCGCCGGTCAGAGGCATGAAGGCGCCGCTTGGCATCCGGTAGTACCTCCGCTTCTCTTCCAGCGCCTTTATCACCTTGCGAATTTCCGATTCGGAGATGCCGTCCATTTCGAACCGCAGCTCCAGCCAGTCTGTTCGCTCATCCACATCAATACTCACCTTCGGCACAGCATGCTCCGGGAGGATCCGCTCCTTCACCGCCGAGGTGGCGTACACGACCAGCAGCCTTTCCAGCTGAGGCACAATTTCATACAGAAATTCAAACTCGCTGTCCTCGTCCTCCATGAAATATCCGCTCTCGGTCTGGGCGAAGCCCGCGCCCTCCATCAGCTCCAGAATCCGCTGCTCCCGCGCTCCGTCCCGAACAAGGATGGAGCCGGGATGCCGCTTCACTCGATGCCCATCCAGCGGATTAATGACGATGTGGCCGTATTGAAATTCAAGTCCGGCAAGGAGCTTGCCCCGGACTCTGTCCAGGTACAGTCTGGCAGACAGCTCCGTCTTGATCACCCGATCCGCAATCGCTTGTCCTACCTTCACCTGTCCGATTTTCATCAATCCCGGGATCACGTTCTCCATAAAAGGCTCGACCTGCTCAGGCGCAATAGATAGCCGGCTTCCCTCCGCAGATTCAAGCATTGCCTTCAGCGCAGACAACCGGCGGCAGGATTCCGTTTCTATCGAAATCAGCTTGCCCCCGGACAGAGCCATGCCGTAGCTGTCCATGACAATCAGCCTGTCCAGCCCTTCCGCCCTTAAGGCATATCGCTCATCCCCTTCCTCGTCGAGCGCAAATCGGACCGGCAATGCCTCACGGCTGAACTGAAGCGGCTCGGAGAGAAGCCCATTGTCTGTGAATGACGCAGCGGGCACTTCTGCAAGCAGCGGTTGTATAAGCGGCCATACCATCGGTGTGACAAGCAGCATTCGGTCAAGCCCGCTCGCTTTCTTGCGGGCCGCGGCCGAGCCGCGAATAACCTCCATCACCATGCTGTCATTGCGATGAATGCGGATCATTTCCTGAATCAGCTTGTCATCCTCCGCTTTGAAACTATGCTGTTCCGGATCATATGTAAAATGCCTTGTCACTTCATATGGCTCTCCCAGCTCCACACTGACCAGAAATTCGCGCAGCCGCTGCACCGTATAGAGCCGCTTCAATCCGACGCGCATCTCCAGCCCCAGCATCGCCCGCTGATCGTCCCCGTGAAATAGCCTGCACACAAACTCGACCTCAATCACCTTGCGCATGTCAAAGCGGGTCGCCGCCGCTATACGCGGCCTGGCAGACGGACTGAACAGCTCCAGCATGCTGTCAGCAGCCGGATCATGACCACCGCTCATGTCCATCCTCCGTTCATTGATTCTTTTCTTCGACTCATTCGCTGCACCCACATGCCCTCTGTCCTTCCTTATGTCGTATCCAGATCAGTATACCATCCCTCGAAGGCTTAACTGAAACCTGCACATGGGCTTGCCGCTCTATAGAATGCCAAGGCCGGGATTGCCGCCGCCATATCAAGTTCAACTCGATCCGCTTCAGGTCCCGCACCAGAACAGCCTAATTCGAAGTATCCTTCTTCGCCTTCCCGTGCTTGATCAGATTATCGTATTTCATGTTGTTTCCCTTCCACGAACTGGCGGAAATCAAGAAGCCATACAACAGAAATAACACAAAATAGATATAATATCTGTCCATAAAATGTTCCGGTGAAAACCGCTCCCGATCCCAAAACCAGGTGACGGCTGCCCACACCAGATAGATGAGAAGCCCCCGGAGCAGCCCTCTTGTCACAATATATCGTGCCTTGCCCTTGCTTCGTATTCGTGGCCATGTTTCCAGCCATTTCTCCTCGTTTCGCATCAGCATCGCGGTTTCCTCTTCTCTTCGTTATCCTATAAAAATTATACCTTCTGGTAAATTTTTGACAAGCAGCAGCACTCCTATATGTAATAGGGGGAGCGCCCTCGCCTAGCTGAAAACATCAGCCAGTGAAGCCGCCCCCCTCCCGCCTCGGTTCCACTAGGCGGTAAAAAAAACACCCAGTTCCCGCCGCTTTCCTGTCCCTTCCGTGACCGCCAGCTTTTCATATCGGTTAAAATGCGTTCCGTTCAGCAGCACCGATCTCTCCATGTCGGGCGCTCCGCCGGATTCCCAGAACAACAAGCCATGCACCGTTTGGTTGATTTGACGCAGGAAGGCTTCCCGGACATGGTCGATGTTCATGATGTGGTAGAACACGGTCAGCAGCAGCCCGATGTCATAGCTCTCCGGCAGATGGGCCGATTCAAACCGCTCCAGCCGCAGATCAAACGGGACCCGCTCCAGCTTATTGAGCGCTTGGGCCAGCTCATAATGTTCCGGCATCGGATCGATTCCGGTTACCATCGCGCCTTCCCTGCTGAAGTAACGGGCATAGTAGCCGATGTTGCAGCCGATATCAATCACCCTTTTTCCGGGCAAGGGCAGCGTTTGCAAGCAATCCAGTATTTTATCCAATCTTGTCGGATACTTAGAATCACGCTCGCTGCGCATGTTCATATAAGACGGATGCAGGATCGGCGTATAGATCAGGCTCCGATGATATCGTTTGAACACCTCGGCGACGGCCCCAAGCTCGCGTTCATTCATCCAGTCCGCATAATCTTCGCGGGTCATTCGGACCGGAATATGGCGAATGCCGTGGCAATACAGAAAGACGATCCGATGATGTCCGTCCGCAATGTTGAAATAACCGCGATCCCGGTTATATCTTACGAGCGCAGGGAATTGTTCGAATCGGGCCGGAGAGTCCTTCAGCATGGCCAGCATATGATCGTATACCGCTCGCCGCTCCTGAAGAAGCGCTGCATCCGTCAGCGGCGGCTGAAGCTGCCGGGTCGTATGAATCATGCGATACCATTCCAGATACAGTGCCGGGCTCTGCTCCTGACCCATGAAATAGCGGAACAGCTGAATATGCGGGGTCAAGCGGGCGATGGATCGGCTGGCATATCGCTTGTGGTAGTCATACCAGGCTTCCGTGAAATGGTCAATGACCGAGCGTCTCTCCTCCGGTATAAATTCAGTAAACAGCAGCTCCACAGGTACCCTCGTATGGATGTAAGCAGCGTTCATTGGGCTCAGCACCTCCCCATTTTTTCGGATCAACCGGTCTTCATGGATGCAGCAAACAGATACGTTGAGAAATCGCGCTGGATATAATCCTTGAAATGCTGCTTCGCAGCTACCGGATACTGATCCAGCTCCTCGCGCGTCCAGGTGCTGCGATGGGTCTCATACGCATTGCCATACGTTGTGCCCTGCGGCCAATTCGTACCGATCGGTACGTTCAGCATCACATAACGCGATTTTCCGATACACGCCTGCAGCAGGGGAACAGCCGCTTCCTTAGTAAAATGCTCCAGCACATCCCCGAGGATAATCATATCGAACTGTCCGGGCTGTACAGCGGTATGAATGAATGCAGCCGCCTCGGCAATATGAATCTGATTGTAAAAGTAAGCATGATAGGCGTCGATATTCTTCGGAAACACTTCAATCCCTTCAATCCTGGTCGTCCACTGTTCGCGGAATACACGCCCTTCCCATACGTCCAGAAACTCGCGGCACAGCACGCCCCAGCGGCCGAAGCCGACGCCGACGTCCAGCACCGATTTCGGTGCGGTTTGACGGAGCAGCTCCACGCAGAACGATATATTTTGCCAATTCGATGTTCCCATCCCTACCCCAGCCTTTCCCCACATATTCAGTCACATATGCTTCAAGTGATTAATAATTCTATAATCGGGAATAAAATAACCCTTCGGCAAATTCGCCTTCACTCGCTCCCATATCGCCTTGTCAACGAGCAGAAAGGGATGTGACGCCGGAGCCAGAAAAAGATCATTATACTGATCGCCGCTTACCAGCTCTGTACCCATACGATTCCCTCCCCATACAACGTTAGGCTTGCTTTCGCTTGAGCTCCCGGCGGTAGACCTGAAGCAAGCGTTTGATCATCGTCTCCAGATCCCGATGGACGAGCGCCCATTTCCTGGCCCGTTTCCCCAGCCGGTTCCGATACGTTTCATCTGCAAGCAGCAGCGCCAGTGACTCGGCAAGCTTGCCTGCATCCCCTGCCGGAAACAGCAGCCCGTTATCCTCATGCCTCACCGCTTCCTTCAGCCCCCCGGCATCGGAGGAGACAATCGGCAGCCCGGCCAGCTGCGCTTCCATGACGGAATAGGACAAGGTCTCCATCATGCTTGGCATAACAAATATGTCTGCCAGTGTCAGCAAACTCGGGACATCCTCCCTCGTCCCCCAGAAATGAACGGAGGACTGAATCCCCAGCTTGTGAACGAGCTGCTCATACTCCGGCCGCTTGTCTCCATCGCCAACGAGCCAGCATTCCCAATCCTGCCGCTGCTTGTGCAGTTGTCCGAGCGCTTCAATCAGCACATGAACCCCCTTTTCCGGACTGAGCCGCGACGTGCTGATCAGAACCTTGCGGTCTGTCGGCCGCTGCAGCCTATGCTCGGCGTTCAGCCTGTGCTCAAAAGCGGGAATATCCATCGCATACGGAATGAGACTGATGCCGTTGCCCGGGATATCAAACTGTTGGACCATCACGTCCCGCAGCCAGCGTGAGGCCAGCAGCACATGGTCACTGGCGTTGCCACCGATATATTCAATCGTTTTGTAATACTTCCATACGAGGGAATTCAGCGGGTCGGCATACTTCGGATCCGCCTGCAGCACATCCCGAATCGTGAGGGCAACCGATGCATGGATGCTTGTCACGAGCGGCGTCTGCGCCGGCTTGACGCGGCTTACGGCCGAAGCAGCCAGCACGTCCTGGGCATGTATGATGTCGTACTGCTCCAGTCCGAGATAGGATAAAGACAGCTCCAGCGTCAGACGCTCCACTTCCGCATCTCTGACCCAAGGATCGGAGGTGATCGGCGAAGCGCTCGCAGGGTTCAGCTTGTGCTGCAGCATCGGTCTGAAATGACTTTTGAGCACCTTCCGGTGTTCACCGCCCCCGTATACATAAAAGCCATCAATTCCGTCCCCGATCATGTCCACTTCGTGTCCGTCAGCCTCCAGCCCTTGCTTGACCTGCTGCATATATTTCCATACGCCACCGACATACGGGATTAAAAAAATGGTGACCAGCAACACCTTCAACGGGTTTCCCCCTTCCTCGTTAGCCGAAACTACGCGCCCTAGAACGTCAGGCAGACAACGTCGACCGGAAGTCAGCAATCGGCTCGCCAATCGGGCTGTTGGCAAACTCCTCGCCCGTGAGATAAATCAATTGCCCGACATCCCAACGAAAATATGAGAACAGCGACGGCACTTCCAGTTTTCTCAGCTTGCGCTGTTCACCATAATATATAAATCCGTCCGGCCCGGAATACAGCCTGCCGTCGATTGCAGAATGAGACAGAAAGAACGAATCATCAATGAGCTCTCCGCGTGGCAAAGAGGCAATAAGCGAATCCGGCAAATTGACAAGCTGATGGGCCTGGTAACATAGCCTGCGAAACATGCCGCTGGTCGCAATCGGAAACAGCCGCCCTCCCATCCACACATAAACCGCCGAATCACCGCCTCTCACCAGCAGGGTGGAGGGACTATGTCTGACATAATCCCCGCACCGCCTAATCATCTCTCCGTTGACCATTTCGTTCAGAAAGCCATCCTCGATCCTAATCATGTGCTTGAGGCTGAGCTTGTAATGATAGAGCGACTCCGGGTCGGCGATCGGGCGCTTGGTTCCCCGCTCTATTAAATAGACGGAAGAATCGCTTCCCCGAACCAGAATTCCGTCTGGCAATGCGGAGCTCATGTTGACCTTGGCCATAATCTCCCCGCCTTTCCAACTAACCTAGTCCCAGTATATTCGTTGCCTGCACAGGGGGACACGTCAGGTAACTATATCGATGGCCCCTTTGGAGAATCAACGCAGCTGCCTTTCCGGTCGGCATAGTAAAAAAGCCCTTCTCCGGTTCAACCGGAGAAGGGCTTCTAATGTCTATGATCCTATTTGACAGTCACCGTAATCGTCACTGTTTTGGTATCGAATTTTGCTTTAATTCTGGCTGTGCCTTTGCCAACAACTTCAATCTTTCCGTTCGTTACCTTCGCAACGCTTGCCTTGCTCGTCGTCCACTCCGCACTGCTCGTTACATTCGTCTGCAGACCGGTATCATAGAGCGCAGTCAGCGTAACGGTTTTAATATCACCTGGCTTCAAGCTCAGCTTCTTCTCGCTAGCGGTCAGCTTGCTCAGCTTCGGCACCACCTTGACATCCACCTTCAGCTCTTTGCCCTGATAGGAGCCCGTCAGCGTCGCTGTTCCTTCGCCCACAGCCCTGACAGACGATCTTGACACTGTTGCAACCGAAGTATCTGACGATACCCAGTTCATCTTCGTGGACAGGGTAACGGTGCTGCCATTGCTGTAATAGCCTGTTACCTTGATCGATTTGGATTTCTTGATGTTCAGCTCAATGTTCTGAGGCTCCACTACAAATTTGACGACTTCCTGCTCCACCGAGACAGGAATTTTCAACGACTCGTTCAGGTACTCCCCACGCAGGGTGGCCGATCCCTTCACCAGACCTTTGATCGTGTTGTCCTTAATGACTGCCTGGGAGCCGGACAAGGACCATTTCACCAGTGAGGTCACATCCTTCTCCTCGCCGTCTTCAAATACAGCGGTGACGCTTGGCAGCTCGGTTGTTTTGCCGATAACCAGCTGATAGGATTCAACTTCCGGCAGCAGAACGAGTACCTTTTCGCTTACCGTTACCCGTATATTCGCCACTTCCCGTGTTCCGATCTTCCCGGTAATAACGGCTTCCCCGGATTCGAGCCCTTTGATCTTGCCGTCCTCAGTCGAAACAATCGTATCGTCGCTGGAGGTCCATGTGACCGACTTGGTGAAATCCTGCTTCTCTTCGCTCAGCAAAGTGCCTGTTACTTTCGGATAAGACTGGGACTGGGACTTCAGCAGCTCAAGCTCTGTCTCCTCCGTTTCGAAGCTGGTCACGGTAGGAAGCACCGTAACCGTAAATTCGCGGCTGATGCCCATGTAGCTGACCTTGACCGTGGACGTTCCTGTGCCTCTAGCTGTCACGACACCGTTATTGACCGTAACCGCAAGCGGATTGGAAGACGTCCACTCGCCATTGACCTCGATCGATTGTGTCGCTGCGTTTCTCACTTTCGTCTTGATCGCAACCGACTCATTCATGAATAGAATCGGGTTCTTGATGAAGTCGGTCTGATCCAGAATAATCGCTTCGTACGGATTGCGAACATATACGTCAATTTGGGCATGGCTGCCCAAATGGCTTACGCTGATCGTTGCTTTTCCTAGAGCCACCGGCTTCAGTTTGTTGCCGTCCTCAATGACCGCAACCGAGCTGTTCGACGATACGAGCTTAACCTCATCCGTCACATCCGTTCCCAGCCCGCTGTCCGCTTCAGATTGCTTCGCATACACCTTCAGCTCCACCGGCGCATCGCCAACCAGAAGCTCCTGGTCATCTCCAGGGATGATCGCAAGCTTCTTGAACGGAGCAACAACCTTAACGGTAACAGAAGCGCTGAGCCCTTTGTACTCTGCTTTAATCGTTGCTGTACCCAGACCTTCCAGCGTCAGGCTTCCTTTGTCAACCTTGACAACGCTGCTGTCCGAGCTTGTCCATCTTGCTTCGCTGGTCACATCATTCGTGCCGTCCGCCAGCGCTTTGACAGACAAGCCTTCGGTTCCCAGCTTGTATTCCACTTTATCCGGCAGGTCCAGCTTCAGCTCGTCATACAGGTAGCTGACATTAACGTCAATGGTGCTGACAGCGCCCTTGTATCTTGCTGTAATCGTGGCCGTACCTTTGTTCAGCGGGGTCAACAAACCGCTTTCCACCCGGACGATGCTCGTATTGGACGACGTCCAGGTCGAGTCATTGGTCACATCCTTCTTGGTGGCGGAGCCTTCGATGTTGGCCAATACGCGCAACTGCTTTGTGTTCTCGTTTACTATGAGTTGAATCGTGCTTTCTTTCGTGTCAAATTCGATGGAAGTTACATCGCCGGCAGCGGCGAATACGCTGGTAGGGAATACCATCGCCAACATCATCACAACGATAAGGAACAACTTCGTTGTCTTTCTGTTTACGCTCATGTATTTCTCTCCTTTGTACTACGGTCTCAGTCGTTTTTTTTACAGTCTTGATGTTTATATCGGCACATGGCTGCCAATTCGTTAACGATCTCTCTAAATTGAGTACAAAGTAGGATAATATTTCTAGCACGCCAAGGTTGAACCATCCGTAGATTAAAGAATGCCTCAACAACTGCCATCTGAGTGGGCTGAAACCTAAGAAACCCGTTCACCGATAACGGGAACGAGTCTCGTGGATCATGCAATATTAAAGCTCCTATGCCTCCTGATCATAGAAGATCATATGGTCCTTCTCGGCACGATAATAGGCCATCCGATCGGCCAAGGTTCCTGTGTGGAACTCAAACCTGTGACCATCGGGATCAAGAAAATAGATGGACTTCCTGTCCTGTTCCGACCGGCTGCGCCCGGGCAGCACCTGAACGTTCAGCTTATTCAGCCGCTCGAGAACCGTCTCATATGAAGCCTCCTCCATTGTAAAGGCAATATGCGTGTAGCTTCCTGCCTCGCCGCTGCGGTCCACATCCTCCTCATTCAGGGCAATCCACAAGCCTTGCAGATCGAAATAAGCAAGCTTTCTTCCCTTCACGAGCAGCTTCGCCTCAAATACATCCCGATAAAAAGCAATCGACCGTTCGAGATTGGAGACGGAAAAACAGAGATGATTGATCGGATGGGGAATCAATACGGAACAGCCTCCTCTCACATACCGATTTCAAGCGCCTTGTCCCGATACTTCCTTCGGGTGCTGTCCAGCACGAGATCCGCTTCACGATCCCATACATCGCTGTGCTCGAACGTTCCTTCTTCAAAGAACAGCGGAAACCGCTCCCTGAACCAATCCTGCATAGGCAGCTTAAGCGCGTCCTGGATATCTACCCACAAAAGCTCGCCCTCGGGCGGGTCCTGCAGCAGTTCTCCCTCCCACGATGTGGCCAAATAATTAAACACCATGTAGCGCAGCCCGGTGCTCGGCTCGCACCATTCCTGCAGCCCCTTATAAATAATATCGTTCACCACCAGGCCGGTCTCTTCCCGCACCTCCCGGATCGCGCCGTTGACAATGCTTTCAGGAAACTCGACTTTGCCGCCAGGTGCAATATAGCCCGGGAACCCCTTGCTGTCGGGCCTGTTCATCAGCAGCACCTTCGAGCCGTTCTGCACCATGCACATCGTATAGATTTTATATGTAATATTCTGGCTCATGACAACCACTCCTTCCCAGCCTGCTGAAGATGCTTATATTATATAATGATCAGGCTTCGGCGGAATAGAGCCGGTTCCAGGCCAGTTATCGTCAAGCTGCCATAACGATGCCCATGCACGACACGGCAAAGCTCCCTTCAAGCGTGCCCCCATAGCCGGATTTGATGCGGTGCTGCGGCAGCAGCATCCCCACCGCCATGATCGACTCTCGCGGCTGTCCGCTCGTCTGAATCAGTCTTACTACCTCGTCCACGTCGCCTGCCAGATAGGCGGTTGCCAGCGCTTGTAATAGTTGGCCGTCCACCTCCTCAACCTCTGCCTCCGTCATGGCGGTCCACGCGCCGTCCTCTTCCAGCTCAGCTGCTTCAAGCGCCTTGCGCGCGCGGTGCAGTGCCGCTTTGACAGCCCCTTGCGTGGTGTCCAGAAGCGAGGCCGCCTCGGCGACTGAGAACTGCCATCCTTCCCTTAGTACAAATACCGCAAACTGCGCCCGGGACAAATGCTGCAGCAGCAATTGAAAGACAGCCTCGGTCTGAAGCTTTCTGTCCAGTTGTTCCGTCTGCATCTCATCTCCCTGGACCAGCCACTCGTTCACGATGCGCCGATACACGCGGTTTCTGCGAACCCGATCGATCCATGTATTTTTAGCCGTGCGCAGCAGAAGAGCCTCGGGATTGCTGTGCGTTCGCTTCTGAAATTTGTCCAGCACCTTGAGCCACGTATCCTGAACCAGATCCTCCGTGTCCCAAGGGCAGCCCGTCAAGGACAGGCAGTATCGGTGCAGCAGGGCGTGAAGCTCCTCCACACGCTGCTGCGAAAGCATGGGGATATGTGATTCCGGTTGAATGATCGTCATGTTGGCCAGCTCCTTTCTTCGCTTGATCCCGTCTTTCTTATATTTGATCCGCAGAACCTTTATTCCGGATAATTTGAAACAGCTATATGAAGTAAACGATTGTAGGTCCGGAACGGTTACGCCCTGCCATTGCCATTATTTCGGGACCTGCTTCGCGTATCCTTTCACGCTATCGCTTCGTTTACCCGGTGAAATCCAAAATAAGCACGCAGGAGGTATCGCGATGAATTACATTCCTTATGTCGTGGAGCAGACGCAGCGGGGGGAACGCTCCTATGATATTTATTCCCGATTGCTGAAGGATCGGATCGTGTTTGTCGGCACGCAGATTGACGACACGTCCGCAGGCAGCATCATTGCCCAGCTGCTGTTCCTGGCAGCCGAGGATCCTGACAAGGATATTCATATGTACATCAACAGTCCGGGAGGCTCCACCTCCGCCGGATTTGGCATCTACGATACGATGCAGATCATCAAGCCGCAAGTGAACACAATCTGCACCGGAATGGCCGCTTCCTTCGCCGCTGTACTGCTGCTGGCTGGCGCCAAGGGCAAGCGCATGGCGCTGCCCAACAGCGAGGTTATGATTCACCAGCCGCTGGGCGGGGTTCAGGGCCAGGCCAGTGACATCGCCATTACCGCCAAACGCATTCTCCGGACGCGGGAGAAGCTGGTGCAGATTACAGCCGAGCGGACCGGGCAGTCGCCGGAGCGCATTGAGAAGGACATGGACCGGGATTATTTCATGACCGCCGAGGAAGCGCTGGCGTATGGAATCATCGACGAGATTATTACGTCGATGTGAGCAGCTAACAAGCTAGGCAAGATCGATAAAGGAGCGTGGTTTACGATGCTGAAGGGGCTGGAGAAACAGGCGGTTACAATTTATTTTCTCGACGGAAGCTGTGTTCGCGGAGGAACGCTGGAAGAGGTGAACGAGGCCTATGTGAAATACAAGGACGAATTCGAAATGCTGTACGTCCCGATTTCATCCATCCGTGCCGTCGCCGCTGACAGGAAGGTGCGCGAGCAGCCGAAAATCGGCTTTTCCGCACAATAAGAGGGTTCGTCACAGCCGCAGTCGGCCATGATCCACTGGCTTGCCCTCCTGCTGCTATGAGCAGCACATAGGAGAGAACATGGCCGTTATACTGGAAGGACCGGGCAAGGATATCCTTGCCCGGTCCTTTTTCGATGATGACTTCCCCTTAACTCTCAGGCTCCCACAGCATCAATACCTGCTCCATCGATCCTGTAAATCCGATTTCTTGCAGGATATGAACCAATTCCTCCTGTGTGGCACGAATGTTGAAGGCGGTCCGTCTGCAGCGATCCTTCGGCTGGAGTATTGCATACAGCGCCGCTCGGATCACATCGCCGGCATCCCTTCGTCCAGGTGCGGCCTCACAGCGAAACAGCGTAATGCCTGCCAGTACTCCCTTATCATCGAAGGTTCGCTTGAACAGTCCGTAACCGACCTGTTCGTCCCCGTCATATACCTTCACACACTCCGCATCCTTCAGATTAGGAACATCCGACTGCCATACCACACCCGAGCTATAGTACGGAATCGCCAGCACTTCCGCCGCATGCCCCCGCACGACCGAGTAAGCGGACCGTCCGCTGCCACCATCGTCCAGGCGCAGCTGCTCGCATGTCATAATAAGCAAGCGATCCACGATGCTGTATCCGACACTTTCGTACAGACGAATGGCCGGCGCATTCGTGCTGATCGCCTCCAGATAAGCCCGTTTGACCTGCTCTTCCTTATACAGGGCCAAATTGTATTCCATCATCGTCTTGCCAAGGCCTTTGCCGCGATGATCAGGACCAATCGCCGTGCCCCCGTTGCGCGCAATCGTTATTCCTTCCAGCTCACGGAAGCTGTTCAGGATAATGCCGGCCGGTTGTCCATCGACATAACAAGCCAGAGAACGCTTTAGGCATAACTCATCATTCGTCACCCGGGCGAGGAAGCGCTCCAGCGGCATCGAGGCATTCACCATATACCCTTCGAAAGAAGCGTTCCACAAGTCTGAGACCACCGTCACCGGCAGCTCGCTTAATCGTTTATATAAGATATCCATCCATTATCCCTCATAATATAAAAATAGCAGGAAGAGCCCCGGGCTCATCACAAGCCTTCGTTCTCTTCCTGCTGTTACAGCATCTACTGTATCCGAGAACGGATTACAGCGCCTTATCGTCCACGCTGTCCAGCCAGCTCTCAATGCTACCGATCACCGAGGTTACACAGCCGTCCTCGAATGGTGAGATCAGCCCGGCTTCTTTCACCAGCTCGGTAAAGGACTTGCTTCCGCCTAGGCGGCACAGGTGCAAATAATCGGCCCAGGCCGCTTCACGGTCCTCATGCATTCTCTTCCAGAATTGGAAGGCACAGATTTGCGCCAGCGTGTAATCGATATAATAGAAAGGCGAATTAAAAATATGCCCTTGTCTATGCCAGAAACCGCCGTTATCCAAGTACGCATTGTCCTCATAATTGCGATGCGGCAAATACTTCTTCTCGATTTCACGCCAAGCCTGTTTGCGCTCCGCAGGCGTTGCATCCGGATTCTCATACACAAAGTGCTGGAACTCGTCTACCGTTACCCCGTACGGAATAAAGATGAGCGAGCTTGCCAAATGCTCAAAGCGGTATTTATCCACTTCATCCTGGAAGAAGTGCTCCATCCAAGGCCATGTGAAAAATTCCATGCTCATGGAGTGAATTTCAGCCGCCTCCATCGTCGGGAAGCTGTACTCCGGCACTGTCAGGCTTCGGCTCTCATACACCTGGAAGGCGTGACCGGCTTCATGCGTCAGCACATCGATGTCATGAGACGTGCCGTTAAAGTTGGAGAAAATAAACGGTGCTCCGTAATCGCTAATATACGTGCAGTAACCGCCGCTCATTTTGCCCTTCTTGGCGACGAGGTCCATCAGTCCGTTGTCCAGCATGAAGCTGAAGAATTCATGTGTCTCCGGGGACAGCTCCTCATACATCTTCTTGCCGTTGTTCACGATCCACTCCGGATCACCCTTCGGCGTGGCATTGCCGGACTTGAAGGCAAAATTCTCATCATAATAGAGCAGCTGATCCACGTCGATCCGGTTCTTCTGGCGCTCCTTCAGCTTGCTAGCCACTGGAACGATATAATCCAGCACCTGCTTGCGGAAATTAGCCACCATCTCGGCATTGTAATCTGTGCGCGCCATCCGGGCGTAAGCGAGCTCTACAAAATTGTTGAAGCCAAGCTTCTTGGCAATTTTCGTTCTGATCTTTACCAAGTCATCATAAATCCGGTCGAACTGCTCTTCATTCGCGGCCATGAAGCCGCTGGAAGCTTCCGCCGCCCGCTTCCGCATCGCGCGATCGGTTGACTGCTGGAACGGAACGAGCTGGGACAAGGTGCGCTCTTCCCCTTCGAACGGGATTTTCGCCGAAGCGATCAGCTTCGAGTATTCGGTTGTCAATTTGTTCTCTTGCTGTAAATCCTCAATCACCTCAGGACTGAATGTTTTCAAGGACAGTTCTGCAAGCTGGAACAGCTGACGGCCCCACTTGTCCTCAAGCTGTTCTCTGAATTTCGAATCCACCAGCGCCCGATAATACTCGGTTATGTATTCTTGCACCACAGGACCATTCTCATCATAAAAATCCTGCTCAGCCTTATACAATTCATCGTTGGTGTCAATCGAGTGGCGCACGTATGCGATTTGCTGCATCGTTTCAAACGTGCTGCGAAGTTTGTTAATTTCTGTCATTGCCTGATCCTGCTCATCATAGCTTCCAGCTGACGTGAAAGATTGAAGCAGCTCCTTGAACTTATGCTCGAATGCTTTGACATCCGGGCGCTCGTAGCGGTATTCATTAAATTTCATTGCGCATCTGTCCTTTCCATAATAAATCATGGTAAACCGTCAATTGTTCGACCTATGGTTAATTCGATATCCTATTGCATTTCTCCTGCCCCGATTGGGAAATTCCTTAAATTAAAACTAATTCCGATCCGTTCCCCAGCTAAGCTAGAAGAGAATTTACCCCTAATCCCCTTGATCGCCCTGATCCGGAATGGATAACCAGGCCCGTTCCTGCTGCCAGGCAACCTCAACCGGCGTTTCGAAAAATTCGCTTAAATTGTTGCTGGTGAGCATGTCCCGGGAACGGCCTTGACCGAATATGCTTCCGCGCCGAATAAGCAGCGAATGTGAAAATACCGGCAGTATCTCTTCAATGTGATGGGTGACAAACAGCAGTGTAGGCGCATCGGGTCTTGTTGCCAGCGCCGTAATGCTGGACAGCAGCGCTTCCCTCGACAGAAAGTCGAGCCCGTTGCAGGCTTCATCCAGAATCAGCAGCCGCGGTGACGCCATCAAGGCGCGGGCGATCAGCAGCTTCTGCTTCTCCCCCTGCGAGCAGGTCTCATACGTGCGTCCAAGCAGATGATGGCAATTGAATTCCTTCATCAGCTGCTCGGCCTTCTCGCGGTCGGACTCCTCCACTTTCTGGTATAGGCCGATCGAGGCGTGCTTGCCGCTAATCACAACATCCAGCGTAGATTCATTCGGGCGGATCCGCTCCTGAAGCGAGGAGCTGACCCATCCGATCGATTTGCGCAGCTCGCGCAAATCCACCGTCCCGAAGCGGTGACCCAGGACAGAGACCATGCCGCTCGTAGGCCAGATATACCCGTTAATCATATTCAGAATCGTCGTTTTCCCCGACCCGTTCAGGCCTAGAACCGCCCAGTGTTCTCCATTCCTGACCGTCCAGTTCACATCCGTCAGCACCGTCTTCTGCTCTCTTCGCCAAGTCACATTATGCAGTTCTATCGTTGTCTGCTCCATTGTCTGCTCCTTTCCTGCTCGACATTTCATTGTCGCACGAGACGACACAGCCAGTGCAGATTGCCGTTATCGCCAGACTCCCGTGTCGGTTGAGAAACCGTGCTCCATAGACACGATATCTCGTTGTATAATTCTCATTTTTGCGAAGCTTCCGATAGGATTAGAAGGTATTATATCAGATTTTACATAAAGTTTGGGGCTCATCTTAGAAATCAACGCTGACTTCACATCCAGCAAAGCATGCCGCTCCCTGGAAATCAGGGGGGCTTACGCCACGGCTCTCCCCTGATTTCTGCATTCAACCGTTACAGCGATGGAATCCGGAGGCAAAGACAAGCATATTCCTTCTCCAGCGTCCCTCTTGCCTCCCTCTGCCCCGTATGATGATAATGTAAGGACAGATGCTTGGGTTGTGCACGCCCTGACCCGCAAACCTGATTAACCTTGCACTCTGATTGCCCAGGAAATAAATCATTTCACTCCGCTTTCAGATTGTCGAACAACAGCTTGTAATATTCCTCAGAATTGGGTGTCACCTGATGCAGGCCGATCCTTCTTCGTTCCCGTATCAGCCCTTCTCCCTGAAGATCGGTCACCACACCGTCCACCCAGCATTCCTCCGTCTGTCCGAGCACAAGCTCCCGGAACTCGTCGCAACCAACCGTAAACAACCCTGTAATCTCTTCCTTCTGAAATGAATACTCATCGACTGGCCGGCTGCTCTCGTATAGAAAAACATGATTAAACTCCCTGTCGATCAGATCGCTGGAGATGATGCTTTCTTGAGGGACCATCCCGCAGTAGGTCAACTCATCAAAGGCAGCCACGATGCCTAGCTCTTCTGCAAGCTCGCGCACCCCCTCCTCCACCGTTTCCCCGGCCAGAAGATGACCTGCACAGGAGATGTCGAGCAAACCGGGATACGTGTCCTTGTCCGGATGGCGAAGCTGAAGCAGCAACCGGTCCTCTCCGCTGGAGCGATCGACGATCCAGCAGTGAAATGTATGATGCCACAGTCCCTTGGCATGAACATTCTCCCTGCTGTCCACACCGATATGAATATTAGACGCATTATATATATCAAATAGTTCCGTACTCGACATCCATTCCACCTCCTACCAAGACCTAGACACCGGAAACGGCGATATTGTCCAGCTCTTGAGCCAGTAGAAACGCCCCCTCGGTCTGATTGCTGAGCACGTGGGAGCGGATCCCTGTTCCGGCATATATGAACGAAATAAGACTGACTCCGGGATCGCAGCCCATAATGTAATGTCTGAAGATCTCATTGTCGCGGATGTCAATCCAAATCCCGTATCCGTAACTGTCATCGTCATCTGGCTCAACCTGTGGCGTGAGCATAAGCGCTGCGGTTTCCTCGGAAACTAGCTTGCCTTTCAGGAAATGCTGCCAGAACAGATCAAGATCGTACAGCGTTGTATATGCACCGCCATCCGGCTGCCCAATGAGGGGCACCGAGTAAATATTGGTTCTCCACTGGCCTCCCCCCTCGTCAATATATCCGAGGGCGGTCTGCTTCGGCAGCCGATCCATGCGGTAATAGCCGGTAGATTCCATGCCGCAAGCCTGAAAAATGTGCTTCTCGATGTAGGTTCGGAAGGATTCACCCGTCACGCGTTCAATCAGAAGTCCGAGCAGCACGTAGCCGGAGTTGGAATAGGAAAAACGCTCGCCGGGCTTGAATTTCATCGGCTGGTCTTGAAATAAAGCCAGCACATCCTCCGGTTCCCTAACATGATACATCGGTGTCGTCAGCCAAAGCTGCTCGAAATCATCCATCACCTCTTCATCAAAATAGTCTGCAACTCCCGAGGTATGGGTAAGCAAATGATGCACCGTCACATCGCCGAAACCTTCAATTTCTGGCAGCTCGAGCCATTCTTGCAACCTCGTGTTATAGGTGATATGCCCCCGTTCGACAAGCTGACATACAGCAACCGCTGTAAACAGCTTGCTGCCGGAAGCCATGGCAAACCGGGTATGGGGATGGTTCGGCATCTCTTCGCTGCGGTTGGCAAAACCATACGCTTGTTCATAACGCGTTTCTTCATTCTGCCGAATAAGGACCGCCCCTGAAAATTGCGCCGTTTGGATCGTCTGATTAAGTGTTGCCAGCAGAGTTGACATCGTCATCATCCTTTCAATATCCACATGGTTAGAACAAGCAGCAGCCTGATCTTCCCTGTGTTTTTCTCATTCTAGAGAGGTGTCCGGCACGGCATTTCTCATGCGTATCATGGAATAATGCAGCGTAGAGGCCAGCACCTGTTCCTTGAGCCGCATCAAGGACGGCATCACGCGCAGCTCAATATCGGCGCCGACAATGGCGCCGATCAGATCATCCATGGGCTCCACAGCAATCGGCGTCACCGGATGGGGAGAAACGTAGTATCCCGCATTGCTGTCCAGCAGCTCAAAGCCTTCCGGATGGAAAACATACCGGTACAGCTTCCCGTCCCGGATACGTGAGTCCCACCCCGCTTCGACTGCGATCATTCTCCGCACGCCAGACAAACCAAAAAACTTCTCCACATCCGATTCAGCCGTCTCCCTTCCTGCTTCTACGCAGATGCGAGGACAATCTCTCGGAACATAGTAGTGCGGAGCATGATGAGCATCGATTGCCCATACGACCGCCCGCTCATCATCCCGACCCGCAGGATGTCTCGGTGCGAATATATGAATCTCCGGATTCTCGCTGAAATGATACAGCACTGCGCTCCCTCCTAATCGTTCTAACGCGATATGCTTTCATGCTCTACGCTCTTATGTCCGCTTACATCCCGCCCCATAGGCACCAATCCCGCCCAGACCGAATATAGTGAAAGTAACGAGGGAGGGGCACAGCATGAAATTAAACACGGCTCAAACGCAGAGAGCCATCTTTCTGGCTGCTGTCTGCGGCCAAACTTATATGCAGTTCTCCAATCAAGACGGCCGCTTTGTTCTTCCAGCCAACTACACCCTCTTTGATACGATTGAAGCCCAGTCTCTCATCGGCATATGGGAGCGGTTCGGGTATATTATTCAGTCCGATCAAGAGATCATTATTGCCTTTCGAGGGACCAGCTCGGCCCCCAATTGGATTGCTGATGTGATCGCTTCCCAGCGCAAATTCAAGTATGTACAAGAAAATGTGCTCACACATGCCGGGTTTACCGGCATCTATAACTCTGCGCGCAAACAGATCAAGTCCGCTTTAAGGCGGCTGTCCAAGGATAAGGCGCTGTTCATTACTGGTCACAGTCTCGGCGCTGCACTAGCGGTGCTGTGCGCCGTGGATGTGGCAGCGAACACGGCTCGGGTGCCTGTGCTGTTTACTTATGGTTCCCCGCGTATCGGGGATCCCGCATTCGCCCAAGCCTTCAAACGCTATGTTCCGAACAGCTACCGAATTGCAAGCACATTTGATCCGGTAACGTACGCGCCGCCGAGCATCTATAAGCTGCCAAAACGCGACAAGGCCTACTACTACAGCCATGTTCCCACGCTCATTCCGTTGGATTTCCTGAAAGGATCGATATCAGGCAATCATGTCATCGGCAGCTATTATGCCGAGCTCGCCAAGCTCGACCCTCAATTCAGCGAGAAGCTGCGTGAAGCCAACCCTGGCCTATGCCCTGTAGAGTAAGAACCGCTTCGATTCAAAACCCAAGCAGCTCTTCCAGTCGTTCATCCGCAACGATATACATGATGGATAGGTCGTTGACCGTTTTGATTTGAACGAAATGATGGGCAAGCGAATCCTTTCGGGTGCCGGCGATATGGATTTTACCTGTGCTCACCGGATCTTTCGGAGTATAAATGAAACTTACTTCGTAATCAGCGTAACCGCCGGCATAACCATAGGTATACGCATATTCGCTCGTATCATCCTGAAAGTTCTTGATAAAAAACTGCCCTTCCGCTCCCTCGGCCTGAGCGTCGGCAAGCCATTGAGTGACCTCCTCCACATGCTCCGGCTCAATCTCATTCAATGAATAGGAGTATACGTGCTGCATCGCCGATTCAAGACTCACGGGCGGCTTCTTGGCCCCTTCAGCGGTGCATCCGGTCAGACATAAACCAAGGCATAGACCAACTGTCAGCCAGCGTGCTCTCATCCTCTTCCCCCCGCACAAATGGTTGATTATAAACTTTCGCCTATTATCTCATACAATGGTAGTCGAATACAGCTATGCGTCAGGTATAGAATGAATATAAAAAAGGTCTGCATTCACCGCTTCAGCGGTTGACTCCTAGGACAAGACGAGGCTCCTTGGTTTCTTGATTTCCTCGCTTCTCAGTCCCCCTTCCTCTTCCTTTCTGAAACGTTCATGATGGCAACCTCGGAGGTTGGGCTTCAGCCTAAACAAGACTCTTGCATGAGCAAGAGTCAGATTGTCGAGAAACCCTGCACTTTTTTCAAAGTACAGGGTTTCTCCCTTTTTAAGTGGTCACTTCAAGAGGGGAAATGGGGGGATTACCCCCTGTTTTCCAGGCGATCCAAGTGGATCGCCATCTTCTTCATATTCTGCACGGTTGCTGTCATCAGAGCTTGTTCCCTGACGTTTTGCAACCCGCGCAACCGGCAATAGCGAAACCCATGGAGCTCTTTGGCATCCGCGAAGCTTCGCTCAATCGTTTCTTTTCGTTTTCGGTATAAATACTTACCGGATCGACTGAGCCGGTTGTTTCGTACCCATTCCTTGCTGTCTTCCCAGACATGGCGCGTGACGACCTTGCGGTGATTCCGTGAACGGGTACATTGCTCCAGCATCGGGCAAGTCTTGCAGTGCTTCGGGTCGGAGGCATATTGCCGGTATCCTTCTCGATTCGTGGTGCGATACAACAATTCATGCTGGAGCGGACAAATATAACGGTTACGCTCGGCATCATAGGTAAACTTCCACTTCGGAAACAAGCCTTGGGTCGGATGAAATCTCCGGTGAGCAATCACGCCAAAGATCCCCCGTTCCTGCAATCCTTTGCAGATGGGGGTTGTTAAATAACCTGAATCCAGGGCAACGGCTTCAACTTCAAAACCAAATCGCTCTCGTTGGCGATCCAAACGCGACAAATACGGTACAGAATCATGAACGTTTCCCGGCGTGACGTGGACATCGGTAATCAGATTGTATTTTAGATCAACGGTCCGGTGATCTAAATAAAAGAATCCTTCCGGTTTGCCATCGCGAATCATATAACCGCTATCCGGGTCGGTTTTGCTCACCTTGATTTCTTTCTTCTCGACCACATCCTCTCTGGGTTTTAAAGCTTTTTTCCATGCGCCTTCCGGTCGGCTTCTACTGCGCCATTGAGTTCGTCCATGTAATCTCGTGTGTTTTGTAGAACCTGCTGTTTGGTGTACTGGTGTTTGTTCGCATTGGCCTTCACATGCGTGGAATCCGAAACCAGGACTCGTCCGCCGACCATGCGATGCTCGATTGCCTGCAGCACAATCTCATCGAAGATATCTTGAAAGATAGTAGTGTCTTTGAAACGAGTCCGTCGGTTCCAGCTAATGGTGGTATGGTCCGGAACTTTGTCTGTCAATCCCAAACCAAGAAACCAACGGTATGCCAGATTTGTCTGAATCTCGCGTTCCAGTTGACGTTCTGAACGGATGCCGTAAAAATAACCGAGGAAAATCATCTTAAATAACACGACAGGATCGATGGCTGGTCGCCCATTATCAGCACAGTAAAGCGGACGGACCTTTTCGTCGATGAAAGAGAAATCGATATACTTGTCCACTTTACGAAGCAGATGATCGTGGGGAACCAATTCTTCAATCGAAACAAACTCGTAAGCCTGCTGTTTTTCTCGGTTAGAACGCAACATATTTAACACCCTTCCGAACAGTTTATTTACTAAATATTATACAATATTAACGCGGTGTCGTGTTGAACTAAATACACAAAAAAATAGCTGTCGAGACTTTCTCGACAGCCTGACTCTTGCATGAGCAAGAGTCTGAATGCATTAAGGCATATGCCAGTTGATGCAACCTATGATGGAACGGAATCGATATCTATAGGCTATCCTTATTTAAAAAGTGCTGTTTCTCCCTAGGATCCCCTCAATTTCTTCATACCGCGCGAGCATTGCCTGAATAATCGGACGGTCGGGCGGATTGATCGCCTCCGGCAGCTGCTCCAGGCCAAAAAACTTCAGCTCCGACACTTCTTCCGTATCCGGCGCCGCAGTTCCTTCCACCTGAGCGGATACATAGACCGTCACAACATTATATACTTCATCACCATTCGGGTATTTGTAGTACAGCTCCGGGCCGGAAAATACATCAAACAGCTTCAGCGGCCCTGCCGTGAACCCCGTTTCTTCATAAAGTTCCCTTGCAGCGGCCTGTTCCAGCCGCTCTCCCGGCTCCATGGACCCGCCTGGAAGGCCCCATGCGCCATTGTCTGTCCGTTTGACTAACAGCATGGAATCGTCAGCCAATACCAGCACACATGCCCCGGTCATAATTAACGGCCGGGTTCCGACTTGTTTGCGAAGCTCCATTATATAACCCATAGAACATCCTTTCCTGTTCATGATGGCTAACGCTTAAAATCTCTTTGATGAACCTATTATATGCGGTACGAAGACTGCCGCTCTTCCACATGACCTGGTGAAACATAAAAGGTTAACCGAACAAACGGTTTGCTCGGTTAACCCTAATCGATGTAGATTTAGTCTTCTTCTGTAATCTGGATATTCACCTTGTCAATATTGGAGGCAGAGGACAGAGAAACGGAGAAGTTTCGCACATGCTCACCAACGACAAATCCACTCGAACCTTTCGTTTCTACCGCTTTGCCGTTTTTGTCATATCCGGTGACGACGATGCCAAGTGTTTTCCCTTTCTCATAGCCATTCTCCAGCACCGCTTCCACGACAAGCTTGCCATTATCAACACGGCTTGCTTCTGACAGCACCTGAACAGCATCCGCGAACCCCGTTGCTTTCACTTCGATGCGTGCAATCTGTGAAGCCGCGTTCAGGCTGACCTTGAAATTGCGGACATGCTCACCAACAACAAAGCCGCTCGTGCCTTTAGTTTCAATAGCTTTTCCATTCTTATCATAGGCTGTTACCACGATTCCGGTCGTAGCGCCCTTCTCATTGCCGTTCTCCACGACGCCGGTAACTTCAAGCTTGCCTTGATGAAGACGATCAGCATAAGAAATGAGTTCGACCTGTTGACGATGGCCTGTCAGCTCGACCTTGACAGAATCAATGACATCCACAGCATTCAGCGAAACATTGAAATTACGGACATGGCCTCCCACCACAAAACCGCTTGTGCCTTGGGTTTCAACCGCTTTCCCGTTCTTATCATAACCGGTGGCTACGATGCCGACGGTTTTCCCTGAGCTTGCCGTATTCTGAACCGAGGCGGTTACCTCGAGTTTCCCATTCTCGGCCTTATCACTCCAGGATACGAGTTTCACCGTATCGTCTGGCACCGCAGGGCTTGGTTGCGGCTGTGCCGGCGGTGTTATTGGTTGTGCTGGTTGTGCCGGTGTTGAAGGATTTCCCGTTTGAGATCCCTCCCCAATGACAACCTCTTTACGTTGGGCATTATAAGACACATCTACATCCAACAATTGGGAGACCGCTCTGACCGGAAGATATGTAGTTCCCTGATATGAAATAGGGAGAACGCTTTTACCATTGGCGTCCTTCAATTGAACGATTTGTCCATCCATTCTGATTTTCAGTTCCCCATTGAGATAAGCTTTTATTTCCTGCAATTGTGTGTTCGCCCATGCACTGATGCTCATGCCAAACATCATGAATGCGAAGCATAGAGCAGCCGTGATCCATTTCTTTTTCATTCCGTTACGCCTCCCCTTTCATTGCTTTACAGAATTTAACTGGCAACCTTTTCGATCCTATCATCGGGAAGAAAAATTTGTCAAACCCGCAGTTACAAGCGCTCAGCCCTTTCCAGCCTTGATCTTATCTCGATTCACCCAACAAATATAGGCTTAAATTCCTTCCCCATAATTTAAAATCGCGAAATTAGTCCCGGATCGTGCCAGCGACTATCGTCCGTTATGGGCACGCAGGCAAGTACAGATAAAAAAATTCACCCGGACACCCGGAGACTACAGAGGTTTAATTGCTGATATGTTGCGAAGGTCTGCTTCAACAAGAACCTACTCTAGTTGAAAATTTCCCCATACGATAAGTCTAATAGTACGACTTTAGTCGTGATTCAATACTTTCCGATTATATATAGGTCTATATGCACATTTTTTTAAAAAGAGTCCCTTCCAGCGTTAAGTGTTCCGGCAGCACAAATTCAAAAAGGAGGATGCCTAAACTAAAAAAGCTCGTACCACTAAGGTACGAGCTGACGTTGAAGAAGAAGATACTATGCTGCGCCAGGGATTCACACCGGGTTCGGTACGAATTCTCCGCCGCGGCACCGCTTCAAGTAATGAAGTGCATGCACTTGTCCCGTCATTTCCAGATCCCCTTTATACACAGGGTCATGCCATCCTTCAATATCGATTGTTCCCTGATAATTCGCCTGACGCAAAATCGTGATGATGTCGGTCCAGTTCGTGTCACCAAAACCTGGCGTACGGTGCCATACAAACGGCTTCGGCCCGTGGATGCCGTATTCCCTCACCACGTCCCAAGCAATCGTCGCATCCTTGCCATGAACGTGGAATACCTTATCTACCCACTTGCGCAGCTGCGGAATCGGGTCAATCAAGGACACCATCTGATGGCAGGGCTCCCACTGCAGCCCGATATGATCTGACGGAATCGCGTTGAACATCATCTCCCATGCCGTCGGGTTATGAGCGATGTTCCAGTCCCCTGTCGCCCATGTTCCGCCCATGTCGCAGTTCTCGAACGCAATTCGGACGCCCTTGTCCGCCGCTCTTTTGGACAGCTCGCCGAACACCTTCGCATATTGAGGAATAGAGGCGTCGATGGATTCCCCTGTCAGCCGCCCCGTAAATCCGGATACGATGTCAGTGCCGAACAGATGAGCATGATCGATCAGACGCTCCCAGCTTGCCAGAGTATCTGCGCTATCGCCTGCTCCCGTCAGCGGATTGCCAAAGATGCCGAGCGTCGACACGATGAAACCGTGTTCAGCCTGAAGCTCACGAACCCGCTTGGCCGTCTCCGCAAGATCGGTCTCGCCTGTCGTTTGCCAGAAGGTGAGACTGAACGATTCAAATCCGTGCGGCGCAATCTGGGGGATGACGCGGACGGCGTCCCCTCCGCCGACCAGCGTTCCGATACGCAATGAATTCGTCATATGTTTACCACTCCTATATTGACGTTTAATATGCCGAAGCAACCTCAGTATAGCCGGATTTCTCCGCTTTTTCTCATCCTATCTTGTGCATTACTAGCTTGATTTTGCGGGAGTTACCAGGCTTAACTACGCCAGCTAACCGGGAGCTTCGGCATATTGTTCGATCGACGCTTCGCCATGTGTGGCATGAAGCAACCTCGAAGAAGTGGCTCACTTAACGATCTATAACCGCCTTGTTGCCAAACGTATAGGAGCGTCCGGCCTCGCCCTCAAACGATAGGTGATCAAGACCGGGAGCTTCCAGTCGGAAAGGACCGGAAACTGTGCAATTCACAACCGCTTCCGTTACCTGTCCCCGCGCCCAGACGAAATCTAGCGTATAACCGCCGCGGGCCCGAAGCCCCTTGACGCTTCCATCCCTCCATCTATCAGGCAGTGCGGGCAGCAGCCGAATCACTCCATCGTGGCTTTGGATCAGCATCTCGGCAATTCCCGCCGTACCGCCGAAGTTGCCGTCGATTTGAAACGGCGGATGATCATCGAACAAGTTCGGCAGTGTGGAATGAGCCAGGAGCGCTCTGACGTTGTCGTAAGCTTTGGCCCCGTCCTGCAGGCGGGCCCAGAAGTTAATGATCCACGCCCGGCTCCAGCCGGTGTGTCCCCCGCCTTTAGCCAGCCGGCGTTCCAATGTCGTCTTGGCAGCCTCAGCCAGCTCCGGTGTGCGCTCCACACTAAAGCTTTCACCAGGATAAAGGGCAAACAGGTGGGAGATATGTCGGTGCCCCGGCTCCACCTCTTCATAATCTTCCATCCACTCCTGAATTTGGCCGTATTTTCCGACTTGCGGCTTGGGCAGCCGCTTCAGCGCGTCCCTGAGCTCCTCACGGAACGCCTCATCTCGCCCGATCATTTCCGCACTCTGCATACAGGCATTGAACAGCGCTTCAATGATCTGGAAATCCATCGTGGCCCCGACGCACAGTACCCCCGTCTCTCCGTTTGGCAGCTTATACCGGTTCTCCGGAGAAACGGAAGGGCAAGTGACGAGTCTCCCTTCATCATCCTCGATCAGATAATCGAGCAGGAACAGCGCTGCCTCCTTCATCGTTTCGTAAGACCGTGCCAGAAAATATCGGTCTTGACCGAACCGGTAATGCTCCCACAGATGCAGGCATAGCCAGGCGGCGCCCATCGGCCAGAAGGAGGCCGGAAGATACGTATCCTGCGGCGCCGTATCCGCCCATATATCCGTATTATGATGCGCCGTGAAGCCACGGCAGCCGTACATGACGCTGGCAGTGACGCGACCGGGCTCGCGCATTCTTTCGATTAGCTCAAACAACGGCTCGTGGCATTCGGCCAAATTGCAATTTTCCGCATGCCAATAATTCATCTGTGCGTTGATATTGATCGTGTATTTACTGTCCCACGGCGGAGTGAAGCTGTCGTTCCAGATGCCCTGAAGATTCGCGGGCAAAGAGCCTGGCCGGCTGGAGGCCATAAGCAGATAACGTCCGAAATGAAAATAGGTCGCGATCAGGCCGTGGTCTTCTTCGCCCTGTTGGAATCGCCGCAACCGTTCGTCGGTCGGGAGCGCGGCTTTGTCCGGATTCGCGGGCAGTCTCAGTTCGACCCGTCCGTACAACTCGCGGTAATCGGCGACATGACGGGCTAATAGCTCGGCATACGGAACCCGGCTTAGCTTATCCAGTCGCCGTTTGCCGTCAATCTCCGGATCGGGATGACGGAACGTCGTTCCGGCGGTGAGCAGCAATGTGACTGTGCTGGCTCCTTCCACCAGCAAATACTCTCCCAGCGTGCGGCAAACGCCGCCCTCCGGAACCGCCTTCAAGACGGCACTGAAGGAGCTGCCTCCTTCTCCGCCGCAGTGCCCACGCATGAGCAGTCCGCTTGTCCCCCATTTGTCTGTCTTCTCCAGGTATCGCCAGTTCTGGCGGTTGAACCGGGCTTTTAACGAGATTGCCTCCTGCTTGTCGGCGGTTATCCGAATGACAATCGCCTGATCCGGATAACTGGCAAACAGCTCGCGCGTATACCGGATCTCGCCGATGCGATAGCTGACCCGGGATACACCCTTCTCCAAATCAAGCTCACGCACGTAATCATTGACAGGCTGACTGTGCTGTCCGAAGGACAGCAGCAGATCGCCGAGCGGCATATAGTGTCGCTGCGCTTCCGGCTGCCCCGCCATCGACATCGCCGCCAGCTCCTCCGCTTCCCGCAGCCTTCCTTCCATAATCAGCTTGCGAATCTCAGGCAAATGAGGCAGCGCATCTTCGTTGTTGCGGTCACGCGGACCGCCGTACCATACCGAATCCTCATTAAGCTGCAGCTTCTCCTCAGCCGTGCCCCCGAAGATCATTGCGCCGAGACGTCCGTTTCCGATCGGCAGTGCCTCATTCCATTCGCTAGCCGGTTTGCCGTACCATAATCGAGACCCTTGCTCCATGTCAGTCCAACTAGTCATGCTTCTCCTCCAATCCGTTATTTATCGAACCCGCCTAGCTTCACCATCGCCTTGATCACCTTCGATTCCGGCAGAAGCCAGCTGTCGAAACGGTCGATCATATCCTCAAGTGCACAGCGGTGGGTAATGTAAGCGCCAATGTCCACGTAGCCGCCGTTTATAGCTGCAATTACCCGCTCGAAGTCCTCCCGCGTTGCGTTTCGGCTGCCCTGCACGGTCATTTCGCGCGCGTGAAATTCGGGATCGTTAAAGGTGATCGTGCTTTTGACCAACCCTACAAACGTCAAGGAACCGCCGTGGCCGACGAGCCCAAAGGCGCTTTCCATCGACGAAGCGTTGCCAGTGGCGTCGATCACGCATGCCGGAAAGCTGCCGCCCGTCAGCTCAGCCAGCTGTTCCCTCGGCTCCCGGAGCGCGTTTACCGTATGTTCAACCGCTGCCCAGGACCTGCAAAAGGCAAGCCGCTCGTCGTTCACGTCCATCGCAATCACCTTCGCGCCGGCGTAGCGGGCCATTGCCATTACACCCAGCCCGATCGGTCCGGCACCGATGACCAGCACCTGCTCCCCATCGCCCATCCCTGAACGACGGACGGCGTGTGCGCCGATGGCCAGCGGCTCCAGCATCGCCGCCTGATCGAGGGTAAGCCCCTCCGGCTTGATGAGATTGCGGATAGGCACGGCAATCCGCTCCCGCAATCCGCCGTCTACATGGACGCCAAGCACCTTCATGTTCTGGCAGCAATTCGTTTTTCCCTGGCGGCAAGGCCGGCAATGACCACAGTGGAGGTACGGAATCACGCTGACCAGATCTCCCGCCTGAAGCCCCTCCCGGTTGTCGCCGATCTGCTCAATCGTCCCGGAAAGCTCATGGCCAAGCACGCGCGGGTACGTAAAATAAGGCTGATTGCCCTGGTATGCATGCAGATCGGTCCCGCAAATACCGATGCGCCGAACCTTTATGATCGCCTCGTCCTCCCGCATGCACGGCTCCGGCAAATCCTCCCGAACGACGAACCGCCCCACATTCTCGCAGATGACCCCCTTCATCAGGATCGCTCCCCGCGCTGCAAGGTCAGTTCCCCGCCCCACTCGGGACGTCCGCTCGGCCAAGTTGCGCCATCGATTGGCTTCAGAATCTCCAGCACTTCTTGCAGCAGCTGTTCGTCCATCGCTTCTTCCGTCCACAACACGTTGCGCTGGATATTGTCCGGATTCGCCGTGCTGACAAGCGTCGTTGGAATTCGTTCATCGGCCGTCGAGAACTGGACCGCAAGCTTCGAGATATCCGCCCCCCGGCTCCGGGTATGTTCCGCGGCACGCCGGCAGGCGGCCTTGATGTCTTCCCCAGCGGGATGCCACTCCGGCACGTCCCGGTTGCTCAGCAGACCCATGGACAGCGGTGACGCATTGATCAGTCCGGTTCCGTTACGCTCAAGCAGCGGCAGCAGTTGCAGCAGCGAGGTATCGTTCAGGGAATAATGGCAATAGGATAAAACGACATCCGGAGCGCTATGGGACAGCACCGCCTCAAAGACATTGAGCGGCAAGCCGGATACGCCGAAGAAGCGAACTTTGCCCGATGACTTCAACTGCTCCAGCGCTGGAAGTCCTTCCTCCAGCACCTGAGCCGGCGAACCGAACTCAATGTCATGCAGCAGCAAAATGTCGAGATAATCGGTTCCCAGTCGCCGCATGCTCTCTTCCGCACTGCGGATCAGCCGCTCCTTCGAAAAATCAAACTCGTCCTGTCCGTAACGCCCCCCTTTTGTGCACAAAATATACCGGTCCCTCGGAATCGTCCCTAGCGCCTCGCCCAGCACCGTTTCCGCTTTCGTCAAGCCATAGTAGGGCGAAACGTCAATCAGATTGATGCCCATGTCGATGGCGGTATGAACCGTACGGATCCCTTCCTCCTTCCGAACGTCCCGGAAAACGCCGCCCAGTGAAGATGCTCCAAAGCTTAACACCGATACGTCCAGCCCCGTGTTCCCCAACTTTCTGTATTTCATCACCTGGTTCCTCCATTATTCATGTTCATTCAACTTATAAAATTTGGCGGCGTTCTCGCCGAAAACAGCTTCAATCGCTGCCGGTGGCAGCTGACGATCCCGAAGGGCATGCTGCAGCACATCAACGACATCGTCATAGGTGGCTGCCAGAAGACAGACAGGCCAATCGCTGCCGAACATCACCCTTTCGGGTCCGAACAGGTCAAGCGCTTCATGGACATATGCGGCAAAATCGTCCTTGCGCCAGCCCTGACGGTCGGCCTCCGTTACCATCCCCGACAGCTTGCAGAAGATGTTCGGATATTGGGCGATTTCCGCCATATGGCTTCTCCAAGGTTCCATGATCCCAGATGCGATCGGCGGCTTCGCCAAATGGTCGACAACGCCTCGAAGCCGAGGCACCCGCTCTAGCAATTGGGCCAGCTGTGGCAGTTGGTCAGCCAGTACCAGCAAATCGACCGGAACGTCCTGTTCCGCAAAGTATGAAAGCGCTTCTATCCAAGTGGGCGACAAAATGACGTTCGGGTCCGCCATATCCTGGATCATGACACGAAACCCGATAAATTTCGGATGCCTGTTAAACCGGCGGAACTGTTCCATAAACGCAGGGTTCTCCAGATCCAGCCAGCCGACCACGCCGGCGACGAAATCGGCCGTTTCGCTTAATTTCAGAATATATTCGGTCTCCTCGATCGTCGGCGCCGCTTGGACCAGAATCGTTTGGCCGATGCCATGCCTCTGCAAATGCGGCCTGAGGTCAGAGGGCAGATAGTCGCGGTAAAGCACCGGAATTTCAGGCGTAATCCAACCGTAATCGTTGCGTTCGATCTTCCAGAAATGCTGATGGGCGTCAATGCGCATCGAACACCACCTCCATTCCTCCTTGTTATAACATCTCACAGTAAGAATAACCATGACCAAATACCGCATAATGGAACCAAGAGCCCCCGCATGCTGAGCGAAGACTCCTGTCCCCATGAACCCAAGCTTATCCTGCTACAACCATTTACTTCGATATGGTTGATGAATCGTAGGCAGCCTGCATGATTTCAATATAACGCTGCATGTTGAGACCTTCCAGCCCTTTCACATAATCATCCCAATCCTTATCCAGACTTTTAGCGCCGGTGATGAACAGCAAAGCGTTCTGGTCAACATAGTCCTTGATGTTCGTCTGCATCATGCTGGCTTCGTCGGCTACCAGCGGGTCGACCCATAGCGCCCAGTGCGGGAAGATTTCCTGCGGCTCCTTGCCTTCCATCAATAGCGTTGCCTCGTAAAGACGGCGTTCGTAGCCGTCATCAGCGAAAATATCCGTGCCTTGGACTTCAGCATCACGATAATCCCGATGGTGGTTATATTGAGTCAGTGCGCCCCAATTGTCATTGCGAGGCTGCTCCCCGGATTCAAGCGGAATCGATTTATAGAGCGGCTCTACTTTTTCGTTCAGTGCGATTTCTCCATCCTGAGGCTTGCGCCAGCTTACGCCCTCTTCACCAAGATAGGAAAGCATCGCGCCTTCTTGCGTATAGAAATAGTCCAGCATTCGAATGGCGGCGATTTGCGTCTCTTGGCTAGCTTTATTCGTCAGGACGAAGGATGCGCCCGGATCAATCGGATAGTTGAATGTTGCATAATTGGCATGCGGTCCTTGCAGGGGCGGAAGCGGATTGTAATCCCTGCTGTACGGCGCGTCTTCTCCCGTAGTCATAAACAAGGCGGGATGCATGCCTGCCCCGGCACCCAGCAGCTGTGCGTCCGCGTTATCCCCGATTTTTTTATATGCGCCTGCATTTTGTGTAAAAGCCCCTGGGTCAATAAGCCCTCCATCATAGAGCGATTTGATGTAGGCCAGTGCTTCCCGCCACTCAGGTTTGTTGGCAGCGGTGTCCACCTGGCCATCCTTCATGATTAGGTATGTTCTGTCGTCGTTGTATATAAAGCCGTTCATGAGATACGGGATCACGTGAACTCCGAAATTCTCGACAGATCCGCTGAGCGGCACTTCATCCGCCTTGCCGTTGCCGTTCGGATCCTGCGTCTTGAAGGCCTCGAGAACCGCTTTGAATTCTTCCGGCGTCTTCGGCTGCTCAAGCCCGAGCTGATCCAGCCACTTCGTATTGATCCACATTTTATTCGGATAGGAGCAGTGGAAGCATTCGTTTAAGCCGGTCAATCCGTAAATGTTGCCGTCCGGCGCGGTGTTCATCGCCTTGTAATATTCGTTGTTCTCCAGCACTTCCTTAATGTGTGGAGCATGCTCGTCGATAAGGTCGTTCAGCGGAATGATTACCCCCTGCTGTCCGAACTTCAGCAAGTCCGTCTGCGAGAAGCGGTCTACCCATGGAATGAGCAAGTACAGATCCGGATAATCGCCGGACGCAAGCGAGATTTGCCGTTTTTCGGCCGCGCCGTCGAATGGAACGGTTGTCCAGTTGAATTTGATGTTAAACTGCTCTTCCATTTTTTTCGTAAACTTGTTGGTCCCTAGGTCCACATCCGATGCTTGATGGGCAAATACGTTAATTGTTACCTTCTGTCCGGCATCCGGCATGCCGCCTTCTTCGCTCCCTGCACGGTCATTTCCGCCGGAGCATCCGGCAAGCACGAAACTAAGCGTCAGAATGAGAACAAGCAGACGAGTTCCTGTTTTTCTCAAATCAATCTCCCCCTCATGAATGGATAATGAAATGTAACGGGCTCTGCCCTCGATTTAGCCCTTTACAGAGCCAATCAGCATGCCTTGCACGAAATAGCGCTGCACGAACGGATAGATCACCAGTACCGGAAGACTGGCCACCACAATGAGCGAGTATTTCATCAGCTCGGCCATTTGCTGCTGCCTCACCATCTCCCCGGCATCTATATTGCTTGTTCCGCTGCCCAGGATGAGAATGCTGCGGAGAATGAGCTGAAGCGGATAGAGCGATTGCGATTTCAAGTAGATCAAGGCGTCGAAATACGCATTCCACTGCCCCACCGCATACATGAGCGAAAGCACGGCGATGATCGGTTTGGCAAGGGGAAGAACGACGCTGAAAATGTAGCGGATGTCGCTGCACCCGTCGATATCCGCCGCCTCAGACAGCTCATCCGGGATCGAGGTCTGGAAGAAGGTTCTGGCGATAATGACCTGCCATACCCAAACAGCATTCGGGATGAGCAGTGCCCAGCGGGTATCGATCAGGCCCATTGATTTAACAACCAGATAGGTCGGAATCAAGCCGCCGGAGAACAGCATGGTAAAGGTGATGAAAATCATAAGCGGCGTGCGGCCGAAGAAGGACTTCTTCGACAGCGGGTAGGCGACCATAATCGTCAGGGATACGCTAATTAACGTACCGGCCACGGTATAAAACAATGAATTGGCATAACCGGTCAGCACCTGGCCGTTCCGGAACACCGCCTCATACCCTGCCAGCGTCATGTCGACCGGCCATAGCCACACCTTGCCCGCAGAGACGGCGCTTGGACTGCTCAGGGAAGAGCTTACGATGTAAATAAGCGGATACAAGACAGCGATTAATACCAAGGTCAGCATGATGTAGGTCACAGTCAGAAAGATGCGGTCCCCTAGCGACTCCTTGATCCTTGTGCGCTGCCGGCTTCCAGAGTGGGTTTGCCATGTTTTCATGTCACTCAACCCCTTTCACAAAATTTACCAGAGACTGGTATTGGAAGCCCGCCTGGCAATCGTGTTGACGACCAGGAGCAGAACCAGGTTGATTAAGGAATTGAACAGTCCGACCGCCGTGGCGAAACTATAGTTCGCGTTTAGCAATCCGATTTTGTACACATAGGTGGAGATGATTTCCGACGTGGACAAGTTCAGCGGATTTTGTAATAAGTACATTTTCTCGAAGCCGAGCGCCATGATGTTGCCTACGCTAAGAATCAGGATGATGACCGCTGCCGGCATAATGCCGGGGAGATCGACGTTCAGAATCTTCTGGAACCGATTGGCGCCGTCCACCTTCGCCGCTTCATATAATGACGGGTCAACCCCTGCCAGCGCAGCAAGATAAATGACGGCGGAATAGCCCATCGTTTGCCACACGTCGGACAGCACGTAAATCGTGCGGAACATGCCGGGCTCTCCAAGATAATTGATCGCTTCGAAGCCTAGCGCACCCGCGATCGTGTTCACGATCCCGAGTCGTGGGGACAGGAACAGCATGATGATGGACACCATGACGACCGTGGATATGAAATATGGCGCATAGGTGACCATCTGCACGGTTTTTTTATACCTTGCACTTTTCACCTCATTCAAAGCCAGCGCCAGCAGAATGGGGACCGGAAACCCGACGATCAACTGATAGAACGAAATGTACAGCGTGTTCTTGATCAGTGTCGCAAACGCCGGATTGCGAAAAAACATCTCGAAATACTGCGTGCCGACCCATGGGCTCCCCCAAATCCCTTTCACCACGTTATAGTTCTTGAAAGCAAGCACGGCGTTTGCCATCGGCAAGTACTTGAAGATGATGAAGTACAACACCGGCGGAATAATCAGCAGATACAGCTGCCAATGTCTTCTGAAGCTTCGGTAAGCGACTCTCCTGATTTCCGAGCGTTTGCTGCTCGGAGTTCCGGCTGTTTTGGACTTGGAAAATAGGGTACTCAGTTCCATCCCTCCCTCGATGTAATTGCTGCCGTTAAAGTGAGAACACTTTTTGACAGCGCTTTCTTGTGCGTAATCATAAAATTGCACGCTAGACTTCGTAAAGGCACACTTACTTCCACAGCGTACAATTCCGGATATGGATGCCCTCAAACCCTTGATTTCACTCGTTTTTTCACTTACCGAATTCTATAAAAAACATCCGCCAACACGTCGATCCGGTGGTCAGAGCAAGGACTGCCTCCTAGGCTGGCGTAACCGTCGTCTCCCTATTCGGCCATTTGCCGGAATGCGCTCGGAGACACGCCGCGAACCCGCTTGAAGGCTCTCCGAAATGAATGGGCGCTGTTATACCCCACTTGTGCAGCAATTTCGTCAATCGTCAAATGGTTCTGCTGCAGCAGTTCAACTGCCTTGCCGATCCTCACCAGTTCAACATAGTCCGAAGGATTCTTTCCCGTATGTTCCTTGAACAATTGGGAGATATACTTTTCGGGCTTACCGATATGCTCCGCGAGCCGGTAAAGCGTCAACTCCGCATCGGAATAGCGCTCATGGATGTAACGGATGATCTCGCCCACGGTCTCGGCAGACATGTCCTTTCTTTTCTTACGAATGTCTGTACAAATATCATGAACCAGCCTTCCGAACCTGTCCCTGAGTTGACTGACCCCATCTGTCGTTGAAACGGCTGTAATCTGGTGCTTGATATGATCGGTCAGCGACTCGTCATGGAATATCTTCTGTTCCGCCAGCTTCAAAAAGGTGCCCCTGAGCTCCATGACAAACTGCTGTGTCATTTCGTACGACAGCTCCCTTTCTTCAAAATTCCGGCTAAACAGCTGGTCAAGAAGGCGGCTTGCCTCCTCAAGTTCACCTGCCTTCAGCATGTTGAGCATCCGTTGTTCGGATTCAATCGGATAGTAGTACAGCTCCGTCGCTTTCATCATATCCTCGAACCGGATCATGCCGAACGCTCCGGTATGGATGGCGTATTCCAGCGCTTGCTGCGCTTCATTAAACGAGTCAGCCACGTCATTCCACGCATCGTACGGTGAACCGAGCCCGATCGTGATCGACAATCGATGTTGCCGATATACGGAGTCCATTAATTCAAGCAAAGCGGCTTCCATATGATCATTCATGTCGTCTATCGGCTCTTCGCCCAAAGGATGCACGAATGCGATCTGGTCTGAGCCCCAATCCGTAACCAGCACGTCGTGATCCAGCCGGCTAAAGGCCTGACGAACGATCAGCCGCGCCACGCTGAGTTCCTGGATGATTTCCTCACTGTCAGCGCTTCCATATCCGGACACTTTAAGAATACCTGCACGGCCGCGCTCGCCGCGGAGCGGGACACCCGTTTGGCCGGAAGCCGCCTCAAGCTCACGCATCGTATAGAAGTCGCCTGTCAACAGCCGTTTGATAAACGCGTCCCTAAGCAGCGGAAGCTGATCGTTCAGGGAGGACTCCAGCAATTTGTTGTTTGCAATCAGAGCTGCGATGTTGCCGGCCAGAAAATCATACTCGTTGTTGATCTTCTCCCGGGAGGCGTGGTTTTGTTCGCGAAACACGGACAGAAGTGAATGGATGGGAGCACTGTGCCGATAAGCAAGCAGCAGTCCGATCAGCAAGCCGATGACCAGCGCGGCCAGCGTAAACGTGATCGTCACCTGCTTGATTCTATCGGCCTTTGTCATCAGCGCCTGCTCGGGTATTCCAGCCATATAGGTCCACCCGTTCAGGTCAGACCGGATCGACATCAACAGCCGGCCATCTTCTGTGGGGCTGACTTCGCCATTCTCGCCTGCCGGGGCCCCTATATAGCGTCTGGCCTCACTTTCGTCGATTCCCCGTGATAAGATCAGGCTGCCTTCCCGGTCCGCAACCAGCGCCCAACCGCCGTATTGGTCTACGATATTTTGCAGCAGGCTGCCCATATGATCTTCATCGATCAGAACGCCGATCATCGCCTGCGGATTGTTGAAGCTGTTGAGTGGAATGGACTGGAGAAACGTAATGGCTGGCGTCTCGACAAACACCGAATCACGGATTTCCCTCCTATATTTCTTGAGCGGCATCAGCTCATTCAGATGCGGTTTCTTCAATACGGCCTCTTCCCACTCCTCGAATGTCCATCCTTCAAGCCGATTCTCAGCGTAATAATGCTCGGGCCGATAATAGACGGTGTTCGGCGTAATAATGGCATTGTAATTGCGGATGTAGATAAAGAAATTGGACAGGTAGTCGTTTGTACTGCTGTACATGGACAAGCTGCGCTGCATGCGCCCCAAGCCGTAAACGTTGTTGCTGTCGAGCGGCTTCGGATCAGCGATTAGCCGGTACAAATCCTGGTTGATCGCCAGCTGCTTCGTGAAGGCTTCCACCTCCACCAGATGGCGCTCGATGATTTCTTTTCCCAAATTCAAGGAACTTAAACTGTTTTCAATGGAGCTTGATTTCGCGACTTCAATCGAGGCCTTGTAGGATGCATAACCAGCGACTTGCGGGATCAGCAACACAATCAGGTAAGAAATCAGAAATCTTCGGAACACAGGGGAGAACTTGGACCATAAACGCTGCATATGTACCCTCCTCAAAAAAAGAAAGCGTTTGCAAATATAAGTAATTTGATGATACACTTCACTATTCGCAAGGGAAAGGTACAATCCCTGCCTCGGGGTACAATTCCTTACGGATGAGGAAACGAAGCGCCGAGCCGGACAGAATCTGAACAGTCCATTGCATCAAATATCATTTCAGCACGGTAGAGCCGGGATCGCCAACAGATATCATCGTCACAAGCGGCATGATTGAAAAGCGACAATAATAAAAAAAAGAGGGACGATGAAACAGCCCCTCTTCGTTTAAAACCCGAATGTCATTCACTTGGTTCACTTAGTCATTCACTTAGTCGCTTTACTTATAACTATCTTCATGCATCTTCTCTTTACTTCTGAAAATCTACGTAAACATTCTGACACCTCACAGCAGCCTCGAACAGGCTCGGATGCGGTTGTCCTTACGAGCACTTGCTGTATCCGCAATTGCTGCAGGTTTTGCAGCCCTCGATGTTGATCAAGGAGGCGCCGCCACAGGATGGGCACAGGTCAAGCGACATGGAACTGCCGGACGGATATCCGCCGCTGTAGCCTGCTCCGGACGATGCTGCTGCACCCCCAGCCAAGCTCTCTTCGCTGTCCGTCCCTGGAGCGCTCTCGGTGGTTGCTGCTACCGGAGCAGGGTCATGCCCGGTATCCGCTCCGGCTGCAACATGGGTCTCCAGCGCCTTCGCCACGGCGTCAGCGATCGATTCCACACGATTCGCACCAAAACCGATCGCGCCCGTACCGCCAATGCCCTTCAAGTGCTTGATGAGCAGCTCAACCTTGTTGCCATGTTCACCATAGCGGAGGAACAGCGAGCAGACGCGGCCCAAAGCTTCGGCCATCGCAAACACATCCGAGCCCGCCTTGCCCACATTCAGGAAGATTTCACCCGGTGTGCCGTTCAAATCGTTGATCGTAATATAAGCCATGCCAAACGGCGTATTCATCTTGTAAGTCGCCCCGCGCAGCACTTGCGGACGCTTCTGGTAGTTTCTGTCGAGACCGCTCTTGCCCGGAGCTTGATCTGAAGCTGACGACGAAGCGAGGAATGCGGTCTGCGCTGCCTCTGATCCCGCGGAGGCTTCGTCTGCTGATTCCGCCGCTGAACCCGGTTCCGGCGTGGCCGCTGCCGCAGGCTTCACCCCGCCGGCCTCTTCGCTGCCCTGACCTACGGCTCCTTGCTCCAGCGCTGTTTCCGGAGAAGCTGCCGTTATCGTTGCTGCGCCCTTGTCATCCTTCTTCTCTGTCTGAAGCACCTGAACATCCCGGCTGCCGTCGCGGTAGATCGTAACCCCTTTACAGCCGAGATCAAAGGCAAGCTCATACAGCCGCTTCGTATCTTCAATCGTAAAGTCAGCCGGACAGTTGGCCGTCTTCGAGATGGAACTGTCCACCCAGCGCTGGATAGCCGCCTGCGCCCGGATATGATCCTCCGCAGAAAGATCCATCGCCGTTACGAAATAGTCCGGCAGCTGCTCCCCAGGGTGGCTGTCCAGCCACTCCTGTGCGATCGGCACAAACTGCTCGTCAAAGCCAAGCCGGCTTTGGCGGTAATATTTGAAGGCAAAGTAAGGCTCGATGCCCGTTGACGTGCCCACCATCGTTCCTGTGCTGCCTGTCGGCGCCTGGGTAATGACGGTGACGTTGCGAATACCTTTTTCCCTGATAGCATCCGCAACCTCCGGGTACACCTCCGTCATATTCTTCATGAAGCCGCTCTGCAAGTACAGCTCGGCATCAAACGCCTTAAACGAACCTTTCTCTGCCGCAATATCGGCCGAGGACAGATATGCCTCTCTGGCAATAAAGCCATACAGCTTATCAAGAAACTCCAGCGATTCCGGACTGCCGTAACGGATCTTCAGCTTGATCATCAGCTCGGCCAATCCCATCGAGCCCAGTCCGACGCGGCGCTCTTTTTTCTGATTCTGTTCGTTTTCTTCAAAATGGTACGGTGTCCGGTCGATCACATTATCGAGGAAACGCACCGCATAACGGGTCGTCGTGGCCAGCTCATCCCAGGCCACATCATGCTTGTCTTCGTCATAGAACTTCGACAGGTTGATGGCCGACAGGTTGCAGACGCCCCAAGCCGGAAGCCCCTGTTCGCCGCATGGATTGGTACAAATAATCGGATTGAAATACCAGCTGTTGGACATCTGATTGTAATATTCCATGAATACAACGCCAGGCTCAGCGGACTTCCAGGCCGACTCAATGATCGTATGCCAGATGTCGCGTGCTTTCACCGTTTGATACGAAATGACGGGACGTCCGGCTTTTCTCCATTTGTCCAGGTCTCCGTCCCACACCTCATCGTAATCCGGAGAAGTCGTGTCCGGGAACACAAGCTCCCAGTCCAGATCCTCCTTGACCGCCTTCATGAAGTCATTGCTGACGCACACGGACAGGTTGGCGTTTGTCACCTGCCCCATCGTCTGTTTGACTGTAATAAAATCCAGAATATCCGGATGCCAGTCATTCATCATCAGCATCAATGCGCCCCTGCGGCTGCCGCCCTGTTCAATTAGCCCGGTTGTGTAGCTGAACAGTCCGCCCCAGGATACGGCGCCGCTGGATGAACCGTTAACCCCTTTTACAATGGCCCGCCGAGGGCGCAAGGACGACAGGTTAATGCCAACCCCGCCACCGCGTGCCATAATTTCCGTCATCTCGGTCAGCGTCTCCATAATGCCGCCGCGGCTATCCTTCGGTGACGGGATGACGTAGCAGTTAAACAGGGTCAGCTCATCGCTCGCACCCGCTCCGGCCGCAATCCGGCCGCCCGGCACAAGCTTCCAGTCATCCAGAACATGACGGAACTTCTGACGCCACTCCTCCTGAAGCTCCGGTGTGGCCTCCACCGATGCCATCGCCGATGCCAGCCGGTCCCACATCTCTTCCGGCGTCTTCTCAATCGTTAGTGTCAGTTTCTCGACATCCGATTCCACCAGCTCGCCCTTCCGCGTCTTGACGGTGACGGAGCGCCCCTCCCGCTTCACAATCTCTCCGACTTCCTTCGTCGGAAATTTCGGATCATCCTTTGTCAGCACCAGCACGACATCGCCGACTTTGGCATGGCTAGTATCCGCATCCTTCCACGCATATCGATCCAAAAAGATTTTCTCGCTAAGTCCTTCAAGCCGATTATTCTGTAAAGTACCCAAGAGCTACGACCTCCCATGACTACATTAGTATGATCTAAATCCGGTTATCCTGATTCGAATACAACTTACCCTAGTATGTATACGGCTAAACGTAAATCTGCGGCCGTACACACCATATATTGTAGGTATGAATCATTATACTACACTATATATGGTCAGGCTATGCCGAAGTTGTGAACTTTGGGCCCCTCCCTTCTGCCAAAAAGGCGCCACAGTTATGAACCCTTCTGTTTTCGTCCATACTAGGGGTACTGCTGTCTTGGAAACTTTCATCATGAGGAGGAGAATCCTATGAATAACCGCCCTGCCGAACCTGTCGGCAGCCATCCGGACAATCGCCTTCCGGTTCCCATACACCGTGACCGGTCGTGGCTGGAGGATCTGGAGAGCCGCCTCGACAAGGGAGGCCCCTGGGGCGACTGGCGTCTATCCAAGCTGGCCGTCGAGGGAGAGAAATCGCGTCTCGTTACAAGCTTTGAAGAGCTGCAATGCTTGAAACATATCGGCGATCTGTCTCCGCTCCCGCACCAGACGGATACTGCCAGACGCGTCCTGTTCGAAATGTCTGGAAGGGCGATTCTGGCCGATGAAGTAGGACTTGGGAAAACGATTGAAGCCGGTCTTATTTTAAAAGAATATATGGTCCGCGGGCTCGTATCCAAAGTGCTGATCCTCGTTCCCGCCTCCCTCGTGCTGCAATGGGTCCGTGAGCTGAACTCCAAATTCGGCATTCCGGCCGTGGCCCAGAAGAAAATGTACTCCTGGGAAAACGACATTGTGGTCGCTTCCATGGACACTGCCAAGCGCGATCCGCATTCGGAAATTTTGCTCAATCGGGAATACGACATGCTCATCATCGATGAGGCGCATAAACTGAAGAACAAAAAAACGTCCAACTATAAATTCATCGAAAAGCTGCGCAAAAAATATTGCCTGCTGCTCACGGCGACACCTGTACAAAACGATCTCAGCGAGCTGTTTAATCTCATCACTCTGCTCAAGCCCGGCCAGCTCGGCGGGCAGGGTCAGTTCGCCGCCAACTTCGTCGTCGACAAGCGCAAGCCGAAGAACCAGGATCAGCTCAAGGACGAGCTGTCCAAAGTGATGATCCGCAACCGCCGCGGGGAGAGCGACGTAGCGTTCACGAAACGCACTGTCCGCAACGTCGGACTTAATCTTTCCCCTGACGAACAGGCGCTGTATGACGGCGTCACCTCTTTTGTTAAAGATCAGTATCAGGCAGCTGGCGGCAATCTGAGCAGCATGCTGTCGCTTGTCACCTTGCAGCGGGAGGTGTGCAGCAGCAGGGATGCCGTGTTTGTCACGCTGGTGAACCTGTCGAAGAAGCTGCCCGAGGACTCACCGCTCCGCGATAAGATCTGGGAGCTTGTCTACCTGATCAAGAACATTAAAGCCAACACCAAAGCGGAAAAAACGATTGAGCTGATCCGCGAGATGAACGAAAAGGTGATCGTATTCACCGAGTACCGGGCCACTCAGGAATATCTGCTTAATTATTTCCGGGATCACGGACTGATATCCGTGCCTTATCGCGGCGGGATGAACCGGGGCAAAAAAGACTGGATGATGGACCTGTTCCGCGGACGCGCACAGGTGATGATTGCCACGGAAGCGGGCGGCGAAGGCATCAACCTGCAATTTTGCCACCATATGATCAATTTCGATCTGCCCTGGAATCCGATGCGCGTAGAGCAGCGGATCGGGCGGGTGCATCGTCTCGGCCAGACGAATGATGTCAAAATATTCAACCTTTCAACCTCTGGGACGATTGAGGAGCATATTCTGAACCTGCTCCACGAGAAGATCAACATGTTCGAGATGGTGATCGGCGGCCTGGATGTCATTCTGGAGCGGTATGAGAAGAAGGAATCGATTGAGAAAAGCCTCTACAAAATTATGCTGGAGTCCGGCAACGACGACGAGATCCGGCAGCGCCTTCACAGCCTCGGCGACTCGCTGGAGCACATCCGCAGAGATCTGGAGCAGCAAAACATATCGGAGCCATTACGAGAGGAGGAAGCCTAAAGATGACCATGACGCCGCAGGAGGTTCAGGAACACTTCATGACGTATCTGGAGGCCACCGAGTGCAGCGTGATCGAGAAATCGTCTGAGCATGTCACCGTCAAGCTGTCTCCCCAGGCCGACAAAATGCTGACCAATCGCCCGTATTACTGGGGCTTCGTGGAACGTACCGGCGCTCCGGCGGAGACGCTGTCCTTTACCTTTGTATTCGATCCGACCAAGTATGACGAAGCGCTGGCCAAGCAGCAGAAGAACAGCGCTTCGCCCGCCGGGCAAGGCCAGGACCCGGTGCTGTCACGGTACTATGGCACAGCGCCTCTCCTTCCTGTGCTTGGCCCGGGACGAATCCAGCGCGAGGATGTCACTTACGGAAGCAGCAGACTGGCGCAAATATGGAACGCGGCCCGCGAGGAAGGAAAGTGCGTCTATCTGTTCCAGCAGCCATCAGCCCCGGCGGCACAGAGAGGACGCTCGACCGCCTATGAGCAGTGGCTGGGCGTCTGCTTCAAGGTGGAATTCAGCTGTGACTTGAAGCGGGAGGAGCTGCATTTTCTCGGCATTTCTATGTCGAGCCGGGCGATTATTGAGCATTTTCCGGCCGTGCTTGAGGGCCGGGAGCTGCATCCCAGATTGCCGGAGCGTGTCCATGTCAAGCCAGCCGTCCTGACGCTGACGGAAGCTGCTGCGCTGCTTGAAGACTACCTGATTGAGAAATTAAGCAGGCTCGACTATGGATGGGCCGCTCAGGCGCGCGAGCGGCTTAAGCAGGAATTGGCCGTCATTGACGGTTATTATGAAGACCTGCTCAAGGAAGAAGATGAGGAGAAAAAAGCCTTGATTGCCGAGCAGTATGAGAACCGCAAATCGGAGATGCAGTGGCAGTACGAGCCTAAAGTGAGCTTATCCGCCATAACCAGCGGGCTGTTTCATCTGTGTTCGCCCGTGAGCGCCTCTTCCTGACCACGCTCTACAAATCAAGGCAAATTTAGAACCTCATATTGAGACGGTACCCCGACAGCTTGTAACAGCCTTTGCACAGCTTGTCCGATATACTGGGCGTATATAGAGGGGTTCATCATCTAACTCCATCCTAAGGTACGCAACATCCAATTGTTGACGACAAAAGGAGGCAACCGACTTCCATGATGCTGTCTCGAACGCTTAAATCCTATTTCGGGCGGATGCTGCTATGCGCTGTCACCCTCGCGCCCGCCTTGCTGGCATCCCCGATCGCAGGCGAGGTGTCGGCAGCGACAGGCACAGGCGCTGCCCAAGGGCACGCCGCAGGCGGCACCTCATCGACCGGGCAAGTCATTCCTGCGGATAACCCGGTATTTTCACTCTGGACTGCTCACCAAGCGACTGCCAATATCCGAACCCCTGATCGCCAGACTGTCGAGCCACGATCCGCTGACTTGCGATCCATTGACTTGCGATCCGCTGACCTTCGATCCGTTGACTTTCGATCCGTTGACCTCCGGATCGCTGACCTCCCGATCGCTGACAAGTCCGGACTCGATTTAGCTGCGGCAGTGCCGGACAGCCTTGTTGCCTTCGCTGAACAGACCGTTGACCATTTATCCGGCCATGCTCCATTCACAGCCTGGTCTGAAGCCGAGCTTGAATTTACCCCGCTCGGTCCGGGAACGCATGGCTGGTTGGTGACGCTATCCGAAGGCGGGCTTCCGCAAGGCTATCTAATTATTACCGCTGTGGAAGACGGCGGCTACAGTCTGACTGAATACGGAATCGGCTCTACGCTTCCGTTCAGTCAGGCACCGTTATATGAGCGTCTCGCAGCCGAAGGGCTGCTCAAAGGCAGCGCGGGATTGCCCGAAGGAAGCGTCATCGAACGAGGGTACAGCGGTGTCTTACCGGTGTGGGATATCAGGCTGCCGGACAAGAAGGTGCTTCATATCAGCGCTTTTACCGGGCAAGCGTTGCCGGTCGAACCCGATGATAGTCTAAGCAAAGGCCAAGCCGCTTCGACTTCGCACGAATCTGCCCTTCCCCCTGCCCAAGCAAAAGTAAAATTCAATCCACGGCAGGTCTGGCTCCCGGAGACACCTTCGCTGGCCAATCAGGCGAGCGATTCATACAGCAATTTGCTGTGGGTGACCACGCCCGGCCTGCAGGCCCGAAGCAGCAGTGAGCTTCGGAAGCTTCTCCAGGCCCACTCATCGCTAGTATTCTCAGCCGGCTCTCGGAACGCAGCCTATGAAGCTCCCTTCGCCTTGAACGGCTGGCAGCGATGGCATGATGCAGACAATGGAGCCGCTGTGATTTATACTGCAGTCACGCTGGAAGGAGCAGATACCATGCGCTTTCTTCCAGCCTCAAGCCTTGCCGGACATGGGGTGTTTCACGCGCTTCCACGGCATTGAGTAACGTTCGGAATTCGGAATGATCTTTATTTTCACCATAAAAGGGCGCTGACTTTGTACTGCAGTCAGCGCCCTTTTTTTAAAATCCACGACTCCCACAAGCTTACAGAACCGCCAATTTACATCTATGGCGAATCAGCCCCACGGTGGTATCAACCACATGCCGGATATCGCCACACACGGGGTATTATCGTTCAACGCCCCTCCCGATCATGAACATAACGAGTAATGGTTATCATCTCATCCTTGAGACTGTTTATGTTTTTTGCCACTTCGTCTGGTTTTGATGTCATCCTTCCATAAAGAGACCGAAAATGGTATCATTCCGAACCATTTTTTCGTCCAGGGTTCCTTTACCTTCCCTTTTTCCTGCCGGCGTACCTCCCGGGGCGTATCCATATAGGTGACAAAACGCTCCGTAATGTATTTAATCAACTCATCACCGCTGGCCATCGTCTTCAACTCCTTGTTGGTTTTTCCGCATCCCTAATATCAGTTTGCGCAGTTTCAAGCGCTTTTAGACGGACTTGACCCACTCGGCATGTTTTTCCCGAAAGTGTACATTCTAAGAGCGTAAGGCGGATCTTCGCCCATCGTGACAGATATTGAATCGAAGGAAGGAATCGATCTTGATTAAAGCCATCCTAACCATGCTTGCGTGGACCATTGCAGCAGTCCCGCTGCTGGATATTGCCTCGGTCGCTACCCAGCAGTTCCCATTAACCATACACCAGATATCTGACAGGCCATCAAGGCTAAAGTCAGCCCATTTGAAGCTGCGGCTGGCTGAAAATTCGAGAAGCTCTGCCTACACGCCTCCACGCATTCAGCCCGGGACAAGCAAGGATACCGTTTCTTCTCCCTATCCCGCCTCCGCATCGGAAGCAAACAAAAGGGAGGATGCGTATCCGCTCCATGGTCTGCATCCCTTTCCGTATGATGTCATTTTGATTGATGTAGGACATGGCGGAATTGACGGAGGAACATCGCATGGCGACATTTTGGAAAAAGACATCAACCTGGAAGTCTCCAGAAGGTTATTCATGCTGCTTCGCAAAGAAGGCTTCCACGCCGTACTGAATCGGGATGGAGATTACGCGCTCAGTGACGACAATCGCTGGCATCGCAGCAGGTCCAGGCATCAGCGCGATCTGGCTCAGCGTAAACAGCTCAGCAAGGAAATCCCGACAGAGGTCATTGTCAGCATTCACGTCAACTGGAGTAAAAATACGAGAAGCCGAGGCGGAATTGTGCTGCATCAGGCCGAAGGCAGAAGCTCACTGCTCGCTGAATCGATCCAGCGCGAGTTGAATCAGCTATACAGCCGAACCAACCGAGTGACGGTTGGCAAGCCCTTCTATCTGCTTAACACAACCGATGTCCCTGCTGTAATTGTAGAAACCGGATTTATGAGCAATCCGGAAGACCGGCTGATGTTGACCACCCGTAAAGGACAAGCAGCGATTGCCGAGGCAGTAGCGAACGGTATTATCAGTTATTTTGCTGCCCTGTGACAAAGGCAGGCCTGTTTACTGTATACGCATAATGCAGGAGCTACTAAGACAAAAAGAACCTCCCTCATGTCACAAGGACAGCCGAGAGAGGTTCTGTGTTTTGTCTTAGAAAATAGGGACGGTACCAGGTCTCCAGCTGGAACGTTCCATCGCCAATTCGCCGATGCCAACGAATTCCACCTGTCCTTTCATCTGCTCAACCGAAAGCTTCAGCGCTTCAGCTGTCCGTCCCCCAAACTTCCCCACATGGCCGATCGCAATGCAGGTGTCCTTCCTGATCGCATGTTCAGCAGCGGTTTTCAGCTGCTTCTGCACATGGGGCACCGTATGCACATCGTCAAGGAAAAGATCATTCGCGAGGGCAGGAACCCCTTTGGTTTGCGCCAGCTTCAAGGCAATGCTGTGGTAATTTGTCTTGCTGTCGATGAAGAACAAGCCTCGCTCCTTGCATACATCAAGAACAATCGACATGACCCGCTCGTCGCCGGTCACTTTAGAGCCCATGTGGTTGTTAATACCGATGGCGTGGGGGATCGAATCAATAGCAGCCTCCAGGCGCTGGCGAATTTCTTCATCCGTAAGCGAGGTCGTAATCGCTCCGGGCCCCAGCCAACTGGCTTGTCCCTGCTTTGGCTCCATCGGCATATGGATGATGACATCATGCCCTTGCTGATGAGCCTTCTCTGCATCCTCACGGCTGGTGGCCAGAAATGGCATTACCGCTACCGTAATTTTCACAGGCAGGTTCAGCATCTCGGCTGTCCCTTTTTGCCCATTGCCAAAATCGTCGATAATGATAGCCAGCTTGCGGTTCTTGCTTTGCGGCACCCCCGCATTTCGATCCTCGGCATCCGGATAGCGTTCCCCTGCTTTTACCGGTGGTGTTCTGCGCCCCCTAGACTCGGTGGTCGGCATACGCTGTGGGTCTTTGGCCACATGGAGGCCAGTTGACAGACCAATTACCGGTACTTCAGATCTGGCCGACAACCGACCAGCCCAGGCACCAGCTTCAGCCTCATCCAGGCAGCCCGCTGACAGCAGCGCAGCACAGAACATGAGCCCCGTCTTGACATAACGGCTCCGAATCATCGCTTGCAGCCCCTTTCCATTCTGAAAACTACCTTCCGTTCACCTATATTGTTTGAACTATGGGCATCATTTATGTAGGGGATGGATACAACCGAGCCGGGTTTCAGTTTGCAGTGCGGCTAATTTTAGCAGTGGTCATAACCGCCAGCTTCTTATTATGATTCCAGTCGACCTTAATATCGTATATCTGGCACACCTCCCGCAGCGGGACAAGCGAATCCTCCGGGCTTACGCCCTGAAGCAGCTTGGAAAATTGTACGGTTGTGCCGCTGATGCGAAGCTGTGCTCCATCTCCATTCACAAGCAGACGCTGGCTCGGATCCTGACCCTTTAATTTGGCCAGAACTATCTCTGGACGTTGATCAGACCGCCCGGCATTGATGCGGTATCCGTTTCGGTCCTCCCGCTCATTGATGCCCTCCTTCACCGTGAAGGAAGCCTCAATACCCACGGAATCGAGAATCTCTAGCAGCTTGTCGTTAAAGGCCCCGTATGGGAGCGCCATTACGCTCCGGTTGTTGCCCAGCTCTTCCTTAAGCCTTTGTTCAGCGTGGATAAGGTCGTCCACCATTCGTTTCTCGTACTCTTCGTCCGTCTCGATGCGTTTCTCATCTGCAAGGTATAAATTCCGGGTGGTTACCGGCTTCTGTGTACCCTTGGCGTCGATGCTCCCGTAACGGTGCATGTCATAGGTATGACTATAGAATCCGATCCGATGTTCCTGCATTTCTCTCATCTGCTCCCAGGTTAACTTCGGTCTGCCTTCACCGCTTGGTGAATCCACTGCCGATACGATGACAAAGTTCACGGCCGGATAATTATATTCCTTCAGAATGGGGAAAGCGTATTTGTAAAAGCTCTCATACCCATCGTCAAACGTAATCAAAACTGCATTGTCCGGCACCTCGCTTCCCTTGCCGATGTAATCTAAATATAAGTCCATACTGATTGGTACGAACCCTTCTTCCCGAAGCAGCTCCATCTGTCCCCTGAATTGATCCACGGACAGGATGTCTCCGCGATCCGGGTTCTCCATCAGGTCATGATACATCAACACGCCGACTTTGCCGGAATAGTGTACAATTGGCTCTGAAATCGAAGTGGCCTTTGCACTAAGATCGCTCCACTCCACCTCTTTGCCAAGCACGTCTTTAATGAAGGATCCTGGAACCATCAACTGCCCTTCGTGAATTTCGGCCAATGGTTCCTTGAATTCTTTGCCATCCAGGGACAGAGTCACTTCATCAGGAACCTTGTTGCCGCCGCATCCTGTAACCATGACAACCAAGGCGAGGAGAAGCACCACCCCTCTTAGTTGGACTTGAAGCCTGCCCAGGTTTGATTTTTGTGTTGTACATTGTGCTTTCATGTTTGTTTGCCTCCTTGTTTGCTTGCTGCTGCAAGTATAAGGAAGACATCTTAACGCTAACGTCTTTAAATGCTTAGCAAACACTTAAATGAAACTGAAAAAACGATGCTCTAGTCAGAAAGATTGATTTGAACAGGAACACACGAGCACTTAGAAAAAAACGCCCCCTGATCAGGGAGCGTTTCAGCATGATTCGATTATGATTTGTTTGGCAACGGCATAAATAGCATATTGACGGGAAGATTGCTGCCCGAAGCAGGCACAAACACAAATGTCACGCTTTCCTCGGCACTCCCTGTTCGGTACAGGACACCGGCCTCGCTTTGATTTCTTAAGATGCTGCCATCGGTCATTTGCACCACCTTGCCGTTAACGAGCAGCGCGCCCGCATAGTGGCCTCCCCGGGCATTAAGAGCTACTAACGTGTTTGGCGCAATTCGCAGTTTCATCGAATAAAACACGCCTGTATTTCCAATATTAGTCTCTTCCTCCCCTGTCACACCGTCGACGCCCTTCAGGAATGCATCCTGTTTGGAATCCCCCAGCACCAGACGCTGCGGTTCTAGCCCAAGCTGGCCGCTATCGACAACGACTTCCCGGTTCGCGCCTGGGAACGTCCCCCGCACATGCTTGCCGTCCCGAGGGAGCACGGGCAGTTCCTCCAGCGCTTCCAGCGGGTCGCGCGAAGGATCAGCCACGACCACGGAGAGTTTGACTTCCTGATCGGTATGCAGATCGGTATACATCGTTCGCACCATACCCGGTTTAAGCGGAATGCCGCTCATATCAGGCAGCAGAACAGCCGATTCCCCTGCCGGGATGGTAACAATCTCCGGTGCCTCCTTTTTGCTGAACGCCTCCAGGTAACGAGTGATCGCCGCCTTGCCGCTGGTGGACACATATTTCGCAGGTCCCCCGATTCCGGTCGCACCAAGCCGGATGGACAGCGGCGTGCTTCCCGGATTCGTAGCGATCAGATGAACAGACAGGTCCTTGCTCGCACGGCTCTGATTGTGAATATTGATTCGCACATCACCTGAAATCGTATCTTGATATGCAATCCCTTCCTCAGTCAGATGTTCGGGGCTGTTACTGCGAATGAATGTCTGCCCGTCTTGAGGCACGATTGTAAAAGGAAGGGTATTCATAAGCAATGCAGAAGAGGCGTCAAGGTCAAACTTTTGACCAATTGGGGTAAATAATCGATCAAACTCTTCCTTCGTATACAGCGATTCATCAAGCACCTTGATCACTTTGCGGACAGAGCTCTTGACTCCCTCACTGTTGACCACCTCCAGCATGATCTCATGCTCTCCGGGCTCAAAGAAGGCGGATTCGTTCCCCTCCCATGTTTCCTTCACGATTTTGGAGCCGGGGGCGTGACTCAGATTTTCGTATTTGACCGGCTCCCCGAGCCGATACTCCGCCTTATCCGTGGTAAAATCGGCGACAGGAGCAAAGCCCTCCGGATGCTCCTGGTTTCCCCAGGATAATGTGAGCTGTTTGTTTTCCCATGCCAGCCTGCTTTCCGTAAGTTTTGCCCATTCGCGAACGGGAACCATCATACTTCCGCGGTGTGTGATTGCGGGGAGTTCCATTGAGTAAGTCGCTCCACTCCCCTTAACGATGCGGCTGCCAGGCTTGAAAACATACTCCTCGCCGCCGCCCTTTATTCTAGCCTCTTTGGTCGTTGCATCATAAGCGAGGCTGAATCCTTGCAGTTTCGCCATCGTGCTGACCGGCACATAATTATAGCCGCCACGGTTAATCATCGGCTGAGCTGCACTTATTTCTGCGTCATTGAGTATATACACTGCTTTCGTTGATGAGAAAATCAGTTTATGTGCCCCTTCTTTCGGGACTGATTCATTCATCTGAAAGGTGTCTGCATGTTCCGCATGGATTATGTTTACTCCGGAAGTTGGAATAAGGACAGTCAGCGCTGATATGGCGCAAACCGCAACCGCTATTTGTTTTTTCAACACCGAAGCACGTTTATTCCTCATCTTTTCATCCCCTATTCAAGTCTTGTCCTGCCTTTTGAAAACGCGTTTCAAAAGTCGTGCTTTGTCGGTCGCTTCGGACCGAAATAACCCCTCCTTGCACCTCGACGATGCTCTTTGTAATGGCAAGTCCGAGTCCAGTTCCGCCTGTCTCCTTGGAACGCGAGCCCTCCACCCGATAGAACCGGTCGAAGATAAATGGCAAATCTCGCTCCGGTATGGGCTCTCCATAATTCGTGAAACGGACAACCGCCTGATCGCCTTCACTTCGGACTGCAATATCTATTTTTCCGCCTGACGCTCCGTACCGGATGGCATTGGACATTAAATTTTCATAAGCCCTGACGAGCTGGCCGCCATCAGCCACAATCGCTAGCCCCTCCTCGGCCTCCAATTCAACTTCAACCCCTGACTTTTCCATAGCCGGCACCGATTCCTCGATCAGTTGCTTTATAAAACGGGTCATGTCGATTTCCCGGATTTCCAGCGGAAGACCGTTGTTGATTCTTGTATATTCAAACAAATCATCAATCAGCTTCTTCAGATTTTGCGCCTTCTCATAGGCGATATTAATGAAATACCGAAGTTCCACTTCATCCTGATACCGATCCTCCTCAATAACCTCTAGAAACCCGAGAATTGATGTCAGCGGGGTACGCAGATCATGAGAGACACCGGTAATTAGATCGTTCTTGGTCTTCTCTGCGTTGCGTTCCTCCAGAATGGACTGGTGAAGCTGCCGGCTCATCTGGTTGATACTGTCAGCAACCTCGCCAAGTTGACTATCCTGGCGGACGGGAATTTCCGTATCAAAATTGCCCTTGGCAATTTCCCGCAGCCCATGCGTGATTTCCTCTAGATATTGCTTCAACTGCTCGGTCATATGGTTAATGCCCGAGGCTAGACGCCCCAGCTCATCCTGCGAATGCAGCTCGATCTTGTAATCGAAGTGTCCGTCAGTCACCTCGCGGACCCCCGCTTCAATGGATTCCAAATCGCGAATGAACCACCTTGTCCCTAAGTAATACATCACAAAGAAGAGGGGCACGCCAACGACATACATGACAGGCTTGGAACCGATGTTGTTGACGATCCAGGCTAGCGGAGAATTAATATATGGAATACTTAGGATCAGAATGCATAACGCATAGAGAACTATAACCAGAGCAACGGTAATGCCGATACTGGCTACCAGCATAATCAGCATTTTCATTCGAATGTTGTTAAACTGTATTCGTCTCAAGTTAGGACACCTCTGCCTTCGTTTACTCTATCTTGTATCCGATCCCCCACACGGTTTTGATAATCTCCGGCTGTTGCGGATTTTTCTCGAGCTTCTCCCGAAGCTTGCGGATATGTACCATGACCGTATTCTTGGATTCCATAAACGGCTCGTTCCATACCTCCGTGTAAATTTTATCCATACTGAGCACCAGACCTCGATTGACTGCCAGCATATGCAGCAATGCGAACTCCCTTGGTGTCAGTTTAATCTCCTCGCCAGCCAGCATTACCCGATGAGAGGCTACGTTGATCGACAACTCGTCGATCAGGATTTCATTCTCGTTTTGATCCCGGCTGCTGTTCAGATGCTTATATCGGCGAAGCTGAGATTTGATGCGTGCAATCAGCTCAAGCGGGCTGAAGGGCTTGGTCACATAATCGTCTGCCCCGATGCTGAGACCGGCGATCTTATCGATTTCCTGGCTTTTGGCTGACAGCATAATGATCGGTGTATTGTTCTCCTCCCTGATCTTCATACAGGCCTCGATACCGTCCATTTGGGGCATCATCACATCCAATATGATGAGATCCACCGGATGAGATTTCAGTATTTCAAGCGCCTCCAAACCATTGGAAGCCGTCAATAGCGTATACCCTTCGTTTTTTACGTAAATTTCCATCAATTTAATAATTTCTGTCTCATCGTCTACCATCAGTATTGTTACTCCAGACATGACTCCTCCTTGTACTCTACTGCTATATGTTATGGCGGAAGGCCTCTTAAGTCTGACCGTTGCTTCCTGGCTATGGTTATGATGTCCGGGAGCTGGATCTTATAACCTGTTCTCAACAACACGGTATACACCTGGTCTTCGAATTCAGGTTCTAAGACTGCGGCTCGCCGCTATGTCCTGTTGTTGTCCGGTACTCTTCGACTTTGGAACACGGCCAAAGATCACCCATGATCCCGGGAGCCAGCGTACCGTTATCTCCACCACTATCCATGAGCACATCAGCGCAACGGCAAAGCCCCCGGCATACCAAAGATGCATCATTAGTGAACTCCCTGTCTCAGGTGGAAACTGTCGATAAACCAGCAAAAAGAACGGGTGTATTAAATAAATCCCAAATGACACCGCACCTAAACGCATCAAGCCATCGGTAACCCTTGGTTTCGCCCCCCGATAAACGAGCGATGCCAACTGCAACAAAACGATTACTCCCAGATAAGTATGCAGATTCCACATCAGCTCATATAAGGTCGAATTATATGCGGTTCCATATAATCGGCTGTTGTAATAGACATACACATGACCAAGCCCTGCCGCAATCCATCCAAGCCACAGTATGATCCACAGGGCCGTCCGCAATGGCGTTGCATGGGTCCGGCAGATCGTAAGCCAAGCTTTTAATTTCGGGTAATAGATGCCAACAAAAGCGCCAAGCATGAAGTAGGCTATGTAGGACAATGCCCAGCTTCCTTTATTCGGCACTTGCCAATAATACTTGTTTAAAAGTATAAAGGTCCACTGGATTCCTAGTCCAATCGGAACTGCCCAGCGAGCGAGACGGGGCATCTTTTTGAGCAGCCACAGTATAAGCGGGAACAGCAGGTAAAATTGAATGCTGATGAACACAAAATAAAGATGGGTGTATGCTTTGCCTGTTAGCAGCTTCGTAAAGAAGCTCTCCATCGTTTCCCCGAGCGGCCTGCCCTGGTAATGCAAGTAATGTAGCAGTCCGAAGTAGAATACCGAAAACACCGTATACGGGACGATGATATATAACAGTCTCTTTTTATAGAAGCCGCTAATCCGCTTCAAAGTAATAGGCTCGCTGTAATAATTGTAGAACAAGACCAAACTGCTTAAGAAAATAAAGGTCGGCGTTCCGAATTTCATAAAAATATTCAGAAAGTTGTACGTCCAAAAATATTGGGAGCTTGTCATTGCAGATACCGCAAAGGACGTGGAGTGTACCGACAGGACGCCGATAATCGCACATGCGCGAACCAGCTGTAATTCTGGAAGTCTCTCTCTTCGAAGCCCTAATGCTTGTGAATTGTTCATAGTATTGCCCTCTCATCCTGTTTGAATCGCCTCGGTGGTCCGAAACGGATTTCAACAGTATAGCGGACAGTTCTTAACGCTAAGCTATTAAGTTCTTAACGCCAGACTATTAAGTTCTTAACAAAAGCTTAAGATTTGCTTTCGGGACAACTTAGATAACAAATATAAAAGGCACGGATCCGGGTTCATACCGGGAATCCATGCCTGGATGTTTAATAAGGCGACCTGCTATTTTCATTTAGTTAAAATTTGTGCAACCGTGCTCGGTTTCCTATTCACAGCGGCTTGGGATCGTGGGAGCTCGCAACCCCCATCACTTTCCAGAACGAGTCCTTCGGCTCATGCCTCTCATCAAACAGGAACGGCCAATTTCTGCGCCCTCTCACCGGGAAATCATGCAGCCAGGTATAGTCATCAGCCGCTCCCCAAAAGGTAACCGATCCGATTACATCCTGATATTCCTTAAACAGCCCAAAAAACTGCTCATAACGCGCTGCTTGAAGCTCCAGCATGTCCGCTGTCGGAGATGTCAAGTCGGTTCGGCGGTCCTCGAACTCAAACATCGATACATCCAGCTCCGTAATATGAAGCACAACGCCGAGACTCGCATAGGTTTCAATCGCTACACGGATTTCATCCAGCGCGGGGCTAACCAGGTTCCAGTGCGCCTGCATGCCAATGCCGTGGATTGGAACGTCCCGCTCCTTCAAGGACTTGACCAGGGAATAGATTTTATCCCGTTTGGCTGGAAACGACTCGTTATAATCATTGTAAAATAACAAAGCATCCGGATCGGCGTCATGCGCGTATTCAAACGCTTTTGCGATAAATTCCTCACCAGCAATATCAAGCCATTTGGAAGAGCGAAGGAGTTCATTACCACTGTCGGAGACTGCCTCATTCACGACATCCCAAGCATAAATACGACCCTTGTAGCGGCCGGCCACAGTATCAATATGTTCCTTCATCCGTGCCAGCAGAACTTCGCGGCCAATGACGTTTCCTGAACGATCCTGAAACACCCAATCCGGCGTCTGATTGTGCCATACTAGCGTATGGCCTCTGACGGCCATGTCGTTCGCTCTCGCGAAGTCCATGAGTCTGTCCGCCTCTGAAAAAGTGTATTCTCCCTCCTCGGGGTGAAGCCTTTCGAATTTCATTTCATTCTCCGCAGTGACACTGTTGAAATGCTGTACGAGCAGCTCTTTTTGGGCATCCAAGGTTAACGGATTCACGGCCGCCCCGATCAAAAAGCGATCCTGAAAAGTTTCGGCTAGACTCATTGCGGCAATCCCATGCTTCTTGTCCATCCTTCATCCCCCTCACGTTATCTCATATCCCCAACATAGCATAAGGATACGAGTCATTGAATGAGCATTGTAAACATGGCATATCAGAAATTATATATGTTAAAAAAACGGCCTCCGACTACTGACCCTCTTCCTCACCTCTATGCCTATGACCTCGTCTCTATGCCTTTGACCTCGCCTCTATGCCCTTGAGCTCCTCCTTCCTCTCCCCCTCCCCTTTAATCATTATCCCTTTCGTTCAGGGTGTAGGGAGTCTGAAACATAGAAACAAGCGAATGACCGTCAGTCATGATCGGCTTAACAGTTGAAAAAGAGAGTGCATTATGCGCACAAACAAGTGTTGATGAGTGAGAATCAGGAAACGTGAATCGAAATAATAAGACATTTTTTTCACGTTTTCGATTGAAAGAGGAACATACGTTTGCTATAATGAAATAAAAGGAACGAGTGTTCGTCATTTTCTTTAATCGGGAATTTATGCAAGTAAACTTTTATTCGGGGTGAGCGGATATGATGAGCCATACGGGGACGGAGCTTCAATCTTTCCATAACCGTTATCAGAGCGAGCAAGACTGCATGGAGGCGCTGATTGCCATGAAATGGCCAAGCGGTTTTATTTGCCCGCGCTGTAATCACACAGGGTGCAGCCGTCTGAGCTCCCGGCGTATTCCCTTGTTCGAGTGTGGACGATGCAAGCATCAGACATCGGCTTTGGTGGGCACCATTTTTGAAGGAACCCGGCTTCCCTTGCTCAAGTGGTTCATTGCCCTGGATTTGTTCCTGCTCCCGGACGGCATCTCGGCCACACGGCTGTGTCAAGTGATTGACGTCACTTACAAGACCGCGTGGTTAATGCTGCACAAAATTCGCCATGCTGCCCTGTATTTCGATGCCCGGGAGCTGCTCTACGGCGATGTGAAGGTAAACAGTGATCAATATGGACGCAATCCCTCCCGATGTACGGTTTCGCATCCACATGCCTCGGCAGTCGTTGCTGGCTGCACGGTCGATGAGGCCGGTGAACCGCAGCAAGTCATAATTCGCCTGGTACCGCAGAGCCGAGGAACCGATAAAAAGGCAGCGCGTCGCGATCTTACCGCGTTCATTGATGAGCATGTGGATCACCTGTCATCGGACGTCGGTCTGTTCCCTCAAGCGTTTCGATTGTATACGCCTTTGCGGAACGTCGTCAGAGAGGCTTGGAAGTCGCTAACAAGCACTTATGGTGCGCTGGAGCTGAAGCATCTCCAGGCCTATTTGAGTGAGTATACAGGACGCCGCTGGTTGCGCTTGTCCGAGACGGAGGAATCGATGGGTCAGAAGTTGCTGAAGATGTGTGTGACCGTGCCGCGGATTTCCTACAGGCAGTTGATCGCCCGCCAATGTAATCCCTCCCTTGCCGCTGTTGCATGATCAGTATGTTGGAAACCATATGAAATCACAGCATCTCTGAACATATTGTATTTGGATGGCCACAAGGGGCGCCTAGCCAGTCTGTTCTGTTTGTTTGCTGTCCTGATTAAACGGGATAACTGCGCAAGGGTTCTGGGAAAGCGAATTATCAATAAAAACTCACACGCGATCTCCATCCAGCGCTGTCTCGATCAAACCAAGGGCGTTTCCCGGATGCCACACAGGGAACCACCCGCGCAGGACCGCTCCTCCTTCCGGATGATTGGCCGCAATTAGGTCACCGCCATGTCGCCGGATAATTCGCTGCGAAATGGTGAGCCCGAGACCGCTTCCACCCGTCGCACGGCTTCGGGAAGTTTCCCCCCGGTAAAGAGGTTCAAATGCCCGCTCCAGGTCTTCTGTCGAGAATCCTGAACCGGCATCCCGAATCTCGAAAACCACGCGATCGTCATCCTGGCTACAGCGAACTTCAATTGCACCGCCTGACGGTGTATGTCTGACCGCATTGTCTAGCAGATTGTTCATGGCCCTCTCCAGCAGATGGGCATCGCCGCTAATCATGCACGGCCCAGCCAGTTGACTGTTGATCACCATCTGATTGTGCTCCGCCAACGGTCGTAGACTGTCTACCGCCCGCTCCATCACCAGCTTCACATCCACCTCTTCCATGCTTAGCTTGGCCTCCAGATAGTCCAGCTTTGTAAAAGTAAACAGATCCTCTACGAGCAGACCCAGCTGTTCGGACTTCTGTTTGCATACCGCCACATATTTCGATATTTGTTCAGGCGACCGGGCGATTCCCTGCTCTAGGCCGTCCAAATAACCACGCAAAGCAAACAGCGGCGTACGCAAATCGTGGGCAACGGCGCTGATGACAAATCGGCGCTCCTTCTCCAATTGTGCCTGCTTTTGAAAGGAGTTCTGCAGTCCCTTCACCATCACGGCAAATCCGTCACGCACTTCGGAAATCTCGGTAATCCCCGATCGAGGCAGTTCCACGTCCCAATCTCCTTCCGCGATCTGCCTTGCCGCCACACTCATCTTCTCCAGCGGCTTTAAGAGCAGCCTGCGCATCGCTGCCCCCATGACAAAGAATGCCAGAATCAGCCCGGCAAATATGGAAAGGATCAGCGACATGTTCGACGAAGGCAGATAGATGATAGCTTTCCCATGCAGCTCTCCATTCACAATAATCGAGAACCGCTCGGTTGACGATGAAGTGCCCCGGCGATCCGGATCGGAACGAAACAGTTCCTCTCCTGAAGCAGACAGAAGTACCGCATCCATTTCCACTGCCTGCAGCTTGTCCTTCAATTCCCGCTGCCACGCCGGGTCGATCCAGCTTTCCGTTCCCGCTTCAATCCTGCCGATCATTTCGTCCAGCTGCTGCTGGACCTTCTGCTCATGCGACCGGGATTCAGATAAGCGGAATGTCCGATTCTCCATATAGTGAGATGCCACAAAAAACGTCCATGGCAATATAAACATCAATAGTAAACAGATGATGGTAAACGTACGAATTCGCACAGTTTTCATATTATTCTCCCTCATCAAAACGATAGCCTACGCCCCATACATTGATCAGGTGCTTCGGCTGATTCGGGTCTTGTTCGATCTTCTCACGCAGCCGCCCCAGATGCACACGCACGGTGTGCCTGTCGCCGATGCCTTCCCAGAACTTCCCCAGCAGCTGCTCATATGTGAACACTTGCCTCGGATGCTCCGCGAACAACCGCAGCAATTCATACTCCTTAGGGGTCAGCACCACCTTCTCCCCGTCTACAAACACTTCCCTTGCCGACAAATTAAGCTTAATGCGTCCGTATTCAAGTGTCCGCTCCACTGGACGCTGCGGCGAAGCCGAACGCCTCAGTACCGCACGGATACGGGCGATGATTTCACCGGGAGAAGCTGTTTTAACAATATAATCATCCCCTCCGAGCGTCAGTCCACGAATTTTGTCAACGTCGTCACTGCGGGCGCTCAGGAACAGGATCGGCACCTCGCTCTCCGCCCGAATCCGGCGGCACAGCTCGTAGCCGCTCTGTCCCGGCATCATGACATCAAGCACGATGCAATGAACCGCGTGCTTCGTAAAGAGAGACCACGCCGCTTGCGCATCATACGCGGTCAACACATGAAATTGTTCAAACTCTAAAAAATCCCGCAGCAGTTCCACGATGCTGGCATCGTCATCCACCACAAGTATCGTTGTCTTTTCACTCACAAATATCCCACCTTTGGAACCAGTTTATCATTTATTTCATAGGAAGCTAACGCACACTCCTGATTTGTGATACATTGTTATTGTTTTGTGACTTTTTGGACGCCTTGTTTGAGATATTCGTTTGTTACGATTCTTCTATGAACATTCCTTTAACGGAAGACGAGAAGGAGGATCAACATCATAAAAATTCAAATTGTACTGTTTGACGGTTTTGATCTAATGGATGCCATAGCTCCTTATGAAGTCTTTTGCGCCGCTGCCATGATCGCAGGCGGTACGCTCCATGTAGAACTGGTTACTGCCGAGGGGCCCCGATCCGTTCCGAGCGGCATGGGCGGCTTAAAGATTGAAGCCAGCGGCAAGCTGAACCCACAGCAAGCTGGCATTATCCTTGTCCCCGGCGCGGCCGGGGAGGTGGAGGGCGATGGCCCCGATTCTATCCCAGCCATTCTCGGCAGAGCCGCGCAAACGGAGCTGGGCAGTTTGATGCGCCAGGTGTTTGAACGGCCAGCGGTTGGTCAGCAGATAGACGAGCGACAGGCGCTTGAACGACAGGCAATCGAGGAGCAGAAAGATGAGCGACAGGCGCTCCAGCAGGACATCATCGTCGCTACTGTATGTGGCGGGTCGCTGCTGCTTGCGATGAACGGCCTGCTGGAGGGAAGGCATGCGGTTACCCACCATATGGGTATGGAGGTGCTGGCCGCCGCTGGAGCGATCCCGGTTGCAGCACGCGTTGTGGATGATGGCAATCTCGTCTCCGGCGGCGGCGTTACTTCTGGGCTCGATGTAGCACTATATCTGGTGGAACGCGAGCTCGGACCCAAAATAGCGCATGCGGTTGAGCAGCTGTTCGAATTCGAACGAAGAGGTACTGTCTGGAGAAATACCGGAATGGATCCGGGACAAGCCGCACGGAAGGACGGCGGAGCACGATCCGAGATGGAGCATGCCAAGACGGGACACTCCGTTACGGATCATGCCAGGACGGATGACATCGAGACAGGGTATTCCGAGGCGGATCACCTAAAGGAAGATCATTCCGAGCTAGTTGGAAGCATGCCCTACCTGAAGGATACCGCCTTACCGGCCTCTGCCTTCGATGGAGACTGGGATATTGCCATCGCTACGCCAATCGGAAATATGCAGGTCATGCTGTCGATATCCTCTGTAGATGGACAGATTCAGGGTCAGGCAACTCAGGCAAACGAGACGGTGCCTTTCCTGAATCCTGTGCTAAAGGATGGCAAGCTGATCTGGTCGCTGCGCGTCACGAAGCCAATGCGATTGAACCTGAAATTTGAAGTGGCCGTCGAGACTGATCGCATGACCGGTGTTGCCAAAGCCGGCATGCTGCCTGCCTCGAAATTGACAGGCACGCGAAGATCCTGACCGTCCTGATCCGAACTGAAATTTGGGAGCGAGAGACGTTCATCGCTCTCCCATCTCTGGAGGTTTACGAATCCATGAATCGACGCAAAACTTTATTCCGGCTCCTCGCTGGGATCACCATCATTTTCATCTTCTACTCACTGGTCAAAAATTATGTCATTGATCCAAGTGCCGCCGGATTTATAGGCCATAAAACAGGACTACGGCGGACGCTCAACCTCCCGGTCTGGTTAAACGTGATGTACGTTCATGTTGCATTCGCATGTGTTGCTATGGCTTCCGGGCTGCTTAATTTCTCCAATCGTCTTTTGGAAAAAAGCCGCCGGTTCCATCGCATCAACGGCTACCTCTATATCGTGTCCGTACTCATCGTCGTACTAACCTCCGGATATATGGCTCCTTACGCTACAGGGGGCAGGGTCAGCAGCATCGGATTCAACTTACTGAATATGATCTGGCCGTTTATCACCATCATGGCGCTCGTGCAAATCAAAAAGAAGCGAATGATCCGGCACCGCAACTGGATGATCCGCAGCTACGCTTTTTGTTTCACCAATATGCTGATTCATCTCATTACCACGCTCTTGCATTACGGGATCGGTCTGGATTACCCGTTAAGCTACACCATTAGCGTATACAGCTCCATCGCGTTGCTGCTGATCATTCCTGAATTTGTGATCCGCACGATATTCCGTAACCCGCGAGAACACGCGATCCACAGCTGAATTATCCAAGCGCTGCACGCTTCGCCACGCACCTGCGGCGCGGAGCGGCCAGGGAACGCTGCACGCCTCGCCATGCACCTGCGGGGTGGAGCAGCCAGGGACCGCTGCACGCTTCGCCACACACCTGCGAGGTGGAGCAGCCAGGGACCGCTGCACGCTTCGCCACGCACCTGCGGGGCGGAGCGGGACCCCTTGGTCAAAACAAAACACCGGATCAGGCAAGGAGCTGCACTCCTGCTTGAACCGGTGTTTTCATGTGTGTCTGCTTACTCTTTGACACCGCCGACATTCAGACCGACAACAAAATACTTTTGCACAAATGGATAAACCAGAAGAATCGGCACGGATGCCACGACCGTTACGGCAGCGCGAATCGAAATCGGCGTTACCATGTTCACAGCAGCGTCCTGCGTCATCCCGGCTCCGGCAGCCACTGCCGGATTGCTGTTCGCGTTCATACTGGATGACAGCAGCTTCATCAGCTCATACTGCAAAGTGCTCAGCTCTTGGCGGGAGGAGGTATAGATGAATGCATCGAACCAGGAGTTCCAAGCTCCCACGGCCACGAAAAGCGCAATAGTTGCCAGCACCGGCTTACACAGCGGGAAGATGATCCGGACGAAGATTTTAAAATCCCCGGCTCCGTCAATTCTTGCCGATTCGACCAAGCTTTCCGAAATCGTTCCGATATACGTCCGGATAACGATCATATTGAATGCGCTGATCATCGACGGGATTACATATACCCAGAATGAATTCAGCAGGTGCAAGTCCTTCATCAGAAAATATCCAGGAATCAAACCGGCGTTAAAGTACATCGTCAGAATAAAGATCAATGTAATCGGCTTGCGGAACACATACTCCCGACGACTCAGCGTATATGCCAGCATCGTGGTCAAGACCAGATTCAGCAGCGTTGAAAGCACCGTTCGTGCCACGGAAACCCAGAACGCATCATATATCGTTCCCGAAGCAAATACCGCCTTGTAATTCTGCCAAGTAAATTCCCTCGGCCAGAGATAGATTCCGCCCCGGATCGTATCATTCCCCGCATTCAGGGAAACGACGATCGTGTTCAGGAACGGATATAATGTGACAATGACAAGACCTATCATGAACAAGGTATTGAACGTATTAAAAAGGATCGGCTCTACTCTTTTTTTTCTGACGGATTTAGGCGCTGCGGCAGCAGTTGCTGGCCCAGGGCTGGTTGGTTGATTTGCCATTATAGCAGCCTCTCTTCCCCTAGCCGTTTCGCGACTCCGTTTGCAATCAATAACAGCGTCACACTAACGACCGTTTTAAATATACCGGCAGCCGTTGCTAATGAGTAATTTCCTTGGGCAAGCCCGTACTTCAGCACGAAAATGTCAATCGTTTGCGACCAGTCGACAACAAGGCCGTTGCCCAGCAAGTATTGAACCTCGAATCCTGCTTCCAGAATGTGACCGACCTGCATGATCAACAGAATGATGATCGTTGGCTTAATGCCCGGCAAAGTGACATGGAACATTTTCCGATAGCGGCTTGCCCCGTCCATATCGGCAGCCTCATAAAGCGCCGGGTCGATGGATGCCATCGCAGCCAAATATATAATCGTATTCCAGCCGACTTCTTTCCAAACATGCGACGCCCCGACGATTCCCCAGAAGTATTTGCCTTCACTGAGCCATTGGATCGGCTCCTTGATGAGATGCAGCTTCATAAGGATATCATTGATGATTCCGTCCGAAGCCAAGCTCGTCGCCACAATCCCGGTTACGATGATCCAGGATAGAAAGTGCGGAAGATAGGAGATCGTCTGTACGGTTCTTTTCCAAACCACTTTCTTGATTTCATTCAGTAACAATGCAAGGATAATTGCAGTCGTAAAGCCGAGAATCATATTGATAACACTCATTGCGAGCGTATTGCGAAGCACTTGCAGGAAACTTTCATCCTTAAAAAGAAATTCAAAATGTTTAAATCCTACCCACGTCTGTTCACTAAAGTCTCTAGCCGGCTTGTAGTCCTGGAAAGCCATGGTCCATCCCCAAATAGGAACGTAGGCAAACAAGATGATGTAAGCCATCAGAGGCACCGACATATAGATCAACTGTCTCTGTTCTTTGAGTACGGCCCAGGTGATTTTCTTGTTTGTCTTAGGCTTCCGGACGGCAGAGTCTTTGACAAAGGTCTCTTCCATAAGTTTGTTCTCCCCAAAACCCCATATTTCGTAAACAAGGAAGGCATGAAGCCTTCCCGTTTCCGATTCATCTACCTTCCGTTGCCTTACTTAACAGACCAAGTGTCTCTTCTCCATTGCAGCACTTCATTAATCCGATCTTCATAAGCCTTGATGTTGAGCTTGCGGATTTCAGAGACGTACTCATCCCAGACGCTGTCGAATTCTTCAGGTTTAGCAAGAATGGCTTTCGGTAAGAACTTCGTGGACAACTCATTTTGCTTCGTATTCACGATTTTCGCTTCAGATCCGTCTACCAGGTCGACAGACCATGCCGGGTAAGCGATGTCGTTCTCGGGAGCCGGGCTGAAGAAGTCAACATAGCTGTTGAAACCGTATTGGGCAAGGAAGTTCTTGTCATACTCCCTCAAAGCGGCTACCATTTCTTCAGGCTGGGCAGCGGCATCTGTAGCGTTGCCGTCCGAGAATAAACCTTCCATTTTTGGTGCTTGACCGTGGAAAGAATCGGCTTTGTTCGCGAGCTTCCAGGTTGCATCGGTAAACTGATCGCGCTGCTCCTGCGTTTTCATGAAGCGGCCGTCCTTGACAATGTAATCTTCCCCTTCAATCCCCCAGGACAAGATTTTTTGCCAATCTTCTTGAATCAGCGTATCCAACAATTTGATAATTCGAATCGCCTGCTCTTCGGATGCGTTGACCGTGATCCCGAAACCGTTATTGAGGTTCAAAGCCGGACGATCTTTGTAATGATCCCGGATGCCTTCATCAAATACAAGCGGAAGACCGACATACGTTCTTTCATCTTTCTTCTGAGTAATCAGCGCGTCCTCTGCACTTTGGAAGTTCCAGTGCTGGTCAAACATGCCAAGAACTGCACCGCTGGAGATTTTCGCCATATACTGGTCAAAGTTCTGGGTGAACGCTTCTTTATCGATGATACCCAGGGCATTCATTTCGTTCAGCTTTTGATAATAACGTTTGGCATAGTCCTTGTCGGCAAAAATTTCCGCCTTGCCGTCTTTAACGACCACACCGCCATCGTTCGGATGACCAATCAAATGCTGAGGAGCATTGAACAGCCCCCAGTTCTTCCAGTCATAGTTCAGAATTTCAAAGCCGATCGTCGGCGTACCGTCGATGGTCGGATACTTTTCCTTGTATTGTTTAATCAAGTCAAAATATTGATCCAAGGTTTTAACCTCTGGATATCCCGCCTCTGCCAACACGTCCTTCTGAATCCAGAAAGCCGGGCCCGAATACCAAGACGAGGTAACGTCCGCATTCGTTACACCGTAGTTTGGAAGATTGTAAATATGACCGTCATTCGGGTCTTTCATCATGTTCCAGTACTTCTCATAATGCTTCTTCAAGTTTGGCGCATGTTCTTCAATCAAATCCTCGAGCGGGATAAAGGCACCGGCAGCTGTCAGCTTTTGATTCGCTGTCATCATGTCCGGATAATCGCCGCCTGCAATCATAACGCCGAGCTTCTGGTCAATATCGCCTGCCAGGAACTCGAATTTGAAGGATGCTCCTGTCTTTTCCCTGATTAATTTATAAATCTTGTTGTCAGGTGTTGGTTGCTGGTCGGGCTGACCGATGAAAACCGAAATTTCAAACGGCTCGACTCCATTCGCGACATTATCCCCGGCTGCCTGTCCGTTATTATCGTTCTTGGCAGCTCCCTGGTTGTTACCGCCGCTGCAAGCCGATAGTACGAGACCAAGCGAAAGCAGCAGCATCATGCTGAACCGGAGTACCGACTTATTCTTTCCCCCCATATAAAGCACCTCCGAAATGATATGGTTATTCCAGGGACTGAAAACCCTTTCAATAACTTATCCTTATTGTAAAAGCGCTGCCAAGCGCGAAACTATAACACAATTAAAGCATTACCCCTAAAAACTTTAGTTCCTGTTTTTGTATTCATTAGGGGACATTCCCAATCGTTTCTCGAATTGTTTCAGGAACTGGCTGTAATTCACATAGCCTACCTGTTCCGCGATTTCGCTGTTTTTATACTGGTTAAGCCGAAGCAGCCGGGTGGCCTCCTCAATCCGGAGGTTATGCACCCACTCGTTAAATCCGACACCATTCTTCTTCATGAGCAATTGCCCCAGATACACCGGGTGCAGGTAAAAGATCTCCGCCAGCTTCTTAATGGTCAAGCCTTCGCGGTAATGGGCCCGGATATATTGGTTGATGTCGTGAATGATTCCTTGGGAGACACGAATGTTCTCCTCAAGCAGCAGATCGATGCATTCAAATCCGAATGCACGCAGCTGATCGATCAAATCATCCATCATTACCGCCTGGCCCGGGATGCGGGACGGATTGTATTTCTCCAGAAGACGTTCAGCTGCGTCCGGCATCTCTTTAACCAGCTCACTGATCTGGAAAAACAAATGGGCCACAAAATGGATGACAATCTCGGGCGCAACCCATTCATCGCGGAAATGCCGCGCCGCAGCCCACACCGCTTCCTCGAAGCCGGATTTATCGAGCAGCTGAAGCGCGGTGATGATGCGGTCCGCCTGACTGACCTGGTCGTAGCGATAGTTGAAGGCTCGCAGCTGTACAGCGCTGCGCCGCTTGATTCCGGTATGCACGTATTCATAAAACTGAAGCTGCAGCAACTCCTTCGCCTCGCGGTAGCTGGCTTCAATCCCGCGCAGGGAAGGCGTGCCCCTTCCTAATCCGATGAATTCCCGCGAGCTGCCGGCCACACTCGCCAGTCGCTGAATGCGGCCTATGCCGTCCGGCCCGTCTTCATTCGGGGCATACCCGAACACAAGAGCCGATCCGGTGTTATCCAGATCAATCCAGTACGATGCCCTCGGATCATGGGGAGCGAACAGCAGACGCTCCTTGAGCTCCATTCGTCTCTGTGCATCCGCCTGGATCAGACACACATTCCATGCCTCACACAGCTCGGAGAGGCGATCAATGACTCTCTGCTTCTCCGCAGACGCATACTGGGGATAGAGCAGGCTCTCAATCGCGGTCACCGCTTCTTCATAGGAGGCGATGCGGTGGATGCGCTGACGTTCCTGTTCGCCCAGCAGTTCCTTGTAAATCCCTCTCAGCTCCTCCGACACACTTTCCTCATCAATCGGCTTGAGAAAGTAGTGGGAGACGCCAAAGCGTAACGCCTTCTGCGCGTATTGAAATTCGCTGTACCCGCTGACGATGGCAAACCGGACCGGCCAGCCCCCTCGTTGCCTCCACGCCTCGATCAGCTCTAGTCCGTCCATCAAGGGCATACGGACATCCGTAATGACGAGTTCGGGCCGCAGCTGCTCCATCAGCTTGAGACCTTCCACACCATTTTCGCAGCTACCGCATACTTCATACCCGAGCTTTGCCCAATCAATCCACAGCTGCATCCCTTCCAGTGCTCCGGGCTCATCGTCAATCAACAGCACTTTGAACACCGTGTTTCCCATTAGAGTTCCCCCTGATTCGAATCCGGATTGTCCAGCAGCTGAAGCGGAATGTCGAAGGAGACATGGGTTCCTTCATTCAGACTGCTTCGAATGTCAAAACGAACCTGATCGTTATAATACAGCTCAAGTCTGCGGTACACATTGCGAATGCCAACGCTGTTGCCATGCGCATTTTCACTGCGCATCGATATCAGCATCTCCCGCAGCTTCTCCGGCTCAATGCCTTTGCCGTTATCAGAGATGACGATGCGCAGCATGGCATCCGCCACCGAAGCTGTAACCCTGATCAGTCCCATCGACTTGACCGTTTGAATCCCGTGCTTGCAGGCGTTCTCCACCAGCGGCTGGATGCTCATCTTCGGAATTTTGTAGCCCAGCGCCTTCTCGTCGATGTCGAACTCGTACTCAAATTTGTCCCGGAAACGGAACTTCTCGATTTTCAAATACATTTCGATGAACATCATCTCTTCCTCAAGCGTGACCAGATCCTCCTTCCACTGCAGCAAACGGCGCAGCAGCTTGGACAGACTCTTAATGATATCCGTCACTTCCGTATATTGATGCTTCGTGCAGACCACCAGAATGGCATTCAGCGTGTTGAACAGAAAATGCGGATTCATCTGGCTTTGCAGAAAGTTCAGCTCTGCCCGCACCCGCTCCATCTCCAGGCTTTTCTTCTGGATCTCCAGTTTGTATACATTGTTGATGAGCGAGTTGATCCTCGTGGTCATCCGGTTGAAATTGCGGATCACCCCGCCGATCTCATCACGTCCCTCATCGATCTCGATCAGGTCGAACTTCTCATTGGTCACCTTGTGCATATGTCGGGACAATCGCTTCACCCGGTAGTGGTACGATCGGAGGAGCACATAGATAAAAATCGATGCAATCAGCGTCACCGCAATGGCCAGCAGACCGACATACAGCCGCATTTCGAACATCGCATTAGCCACCCTTGCTCCTTGCGGAATTCCGATCAGACGCCAGCCTTTGACGTATCGGGCGCTGCCAATCGACACGATCTCGGCCCCCTGCTGCAGATGGTCCTCTGTAAATTCAAATTTGGGATACCCTTCCGCTCCTGCCTTGCGGTAGCCTGCTACGGACATAATGATTTCATCCTGCTCGTTGATCAAATATAAATCCAAATAATTTCGCTCACGGGCAATGACTTCATAGATGATGCCAAGATCAATATCAATCCGCAGCACCTTGTTGTATCTGCTATAGGAATCATAATAGTCCATCTGCTCAATCACACTTAGGAACGGCACCGTCTGTGTTCGGTCGTTCGTCTGCGCTGCCTGGTATGAAGCGACCGTGACCGGATGCTCCGATGCTCTCCACAGCCGGTACCACTCGCTGTTCTTCACCTCGTCATCAATGACATAGTAGTTTCCGCCCGGCACAATGGTCGGATTGTCGGTAAAGATTCCGATTCTTAAAATTTGGCGATTCACCGGGATGTAGCTTGCTACCCGATTCCGAAGCTTCTCGTCAAACGTGTCGTAAAAATCGATCGGGCCAGTGTAGGTTCGGTCCAGCATCTCATATAGTGCCTTATCCGTGTTGAGCGCATGGCTGACGGCCACGCCGCCCTCGATAAAATCGTAAATATCCTTTCGAGCCCGCTCCATCGAAATATCCAGGTTCTGCTGCTCCCGCTCCATGATGAAACCGGACATCCGGTCCATCAGCAGAATATGAATCACCAGAATCGGCAGCAGTACCCCGACCAGGAAAACGAGCAAAAACTTGTACCTTAACGGAATATCATTAATCCATCCCCGCAGCCTGAATCTTCTGCGCATCTGTACACCGCCCCCGCTATGGCTCAATCCGCCGGTTTGCCCGTCCCGTCATGCTGCTTGTATACCGAGGGCAGCACGCCGGTAGCCTGTTTGAACTTGCTTATAAAATAATCGGTGTTGGAATATCCAACCTGACGGGCGACATCGGATATTTTCAACTGCGATCGCTTTAGCAGCCGCTTCGCTTCCTCCACCCGCTTGGTGTTAATGTAGTCGTTGAAAGGCATCCCGGTCTGCTTCTTGAACGCTTGCCCCAAATAAGCCGGGTTCATATGGAACCTGTCAGCCAGACCGCGCAGCTTCAGCTTCGAGCGAAACTGTTCATCCACATACTGAATCACCTGCCGTATCGTGTTCTGCTCATGCTCGTGCTGCAATCGGACGAACAGGTCGGCCGCTTCCGCACACAGCCGGAGCATATACGCCTTGAGAGCTGCATAGTCCTCCAGTTCCGCCAATGCTCCGCCTCCCTCCCGCATCTGCTGCATGAACAGATCCGCATCGCCGCCGGAGCGAACGATGTAACGGCACAGCTCCAGCTCCAGATTGGCAATGAACGCGATAACCGCCGGAATTCCCGACCTGCTCCGCGCAAGCGCTGCAAAGATCTCTTCCGCCGCAGCCTTCATACCATCCGATTGTCCTGCCGCGATCTGAGTCAACAGCTGCTTCACCCCGTATTTCGCTCCGCCTTCCGTTCCGTCGCTGACACTGCGGGCACAGTGCCAATATACCCCCGATTTCCCTTCACTTTGTTTGGCTGTGCAAATGTCCAGCGCCTGTCTGTACAGCTTTCGGATAGAACGCAAGCCGTGCGCCCGCTCGCTCACCGCCAGCACCACCTGCTGTTCAGGAGTGGAATACTCCTGGCATATCTGCTCCAGCAGCTCCTCCAGTTGCGATTTTGCCATGTCAGCCGCACTTACAACGATGCCAATCCGGTTTCTGCTATCCTGAAAAGTTCGCCCCGCAGACGACAGGCTCCTTTGTATGGCCGGCAGCAGGCTGTGCAAATGCGGACTGGCCTCCACCAACACACATCGCACCTCGGTGTCCTCCTGCCATTTAAGAAGTGCTGCCGCTTCCTTCTCCAGCCCTTCATCGCTCTCGCCCTGAACCAGCCGGTTCAGCATATGGTTGATCACAAGCGATTGCTGATGAGACCAGAGCTGTGCGGTGATGCGGTCCTCGGTTATTCGCTGGCTGATGCGGGCCAGCACAAGCTCAATCTCCTCTTCATCAATCGGCTTGAGCAAATAATCAGCCACCCGGTTTCGCATCGCGATCTTGGCATACTCAAAATCATCATACCCGCTCAAAATGATAAATTGGGGAGGCTTGGCAATCGTACGCCGGGCCTGCTCAATCATCTCCAATCCGCTGACAGCCGGCATGCGAATATCCGTCAGCACCAGATCCGGCCGCAGCTTGGTTATCATCATCATCGCACTGGAGCCGTCCATCGCCTCCGCGCATACCTCGAATCCGTGTCTTTGCCAGTTCACCATGGACCGCAGCCCTTCAAGCACCCACGGCTCATCATCCACCAGAAGCACCTGCAGCATTGCTGCACCCCTCCTTTTTAACATGCCTGAACTGATATACCAATGACCCTTTTCTCGTCCTCCATATTGCCTTCTCGTCACCAATGTAAGCGTAATCATAATATTATGCTAGCATATCGGATTACGCTAGTGTTATATAAAATCAATAAAAAAAGCCGATCCCTTCTTCAGGAATCGGCCCTACGAGTTACTTACGTATTCAAAATTTCACGAGCTCTGGCTCTGATATAAGCTAACTCAGCTTCGCTCAAATTGCAGTACTCACTGTTTTCTTCTGTGGTATTGGCATCCTGGACATACATCATGATTGCATCTTTCTCCATGATCGTATAGAACCAGATGTCCTGAGGCACATTATACACTTTGCCTGCTTCCATTCTGATCAGTTCGATATCGAATTGATTATCCTTACGATCTGCAACAATGAGGATCGCTTGGCCATGAACCAAGATGAATTGCTCATCAGTTTCACGGTGAACTTCCAAGCGGTACAGCCCGTTGATATCGTTGTCCGGTTTCCAGTTCTTAATGCATACCAGCCACTTCTCGTTTCTATAAACGCACTGAATCCCTTGTCCTTCATGTGCATAGATGTCCGCTTTCATTGGTGCCTCACTCCTTCTCCTAATGTTCTCCTAAGCGCTCCGCGAACCAGGCTCGCGCGTCCCTCATCGCTATTTCCGGCTCCAAAATATATCTTCGGTCCAGCAGTTCCAACCCCAGGTATCCCTTATAGTCGATTTCATTAAGCGCCTTCAACACTTCATCCATGTCTAACTTGCCTTCACCAGGCACAAGATGCCCTCCGGGATTGCCGTCAACAAAATGTACATGGCTTAAATCATCGCCCAGTTCCCTGATGAAATCGTGGATAGTATCCTTGCCCGTGGTCGCCATCACATCCGTATCCGCAAGCCCTTTCAAATTCGGGCTGCCAACCTCGCGTATCATCTTAGCAATGTGCGCTGCTCGGTTGAACACGTGCGTGGAATAGAAAGTGAATGCTTCCATAGGAAGAAGGACTCCCTCCTTCTCAGCGGTTTTGCAAATCTCGCTCAGAGATTCCTGACACCATTTCCAGGCTTCATTCTCGTCGGCATCCAAATAAGCGATTCCGGTTGTCACCAGGACTTTGTCACATTCCAGAAGTGCAGCAGCTTCAATATGTCTCTGGAAAAACGCCACGCTTCTTTTGCGGTATTCCGGATCCGGATGACTGATACTTACCGGATATACATGCTGTTCAGGCGTTAAACAGATGACCTTTAGCCCTCTCTCTTTGATTTTATGCTGAAGCGCCTTTACGTCTTGTGGTGTAAAATAGTCCAGATGAAAATGCGGCCCAGATGCCCATAATTCAATATTAAGAAATCCGAGCCGCGTGACGGAGTCCAAAAAGTAGTCCAGGGAGTATCGTTTGTAGTGATAATTCGCAGCTGCGACCTGTGATAACTGAATCATGCGGGAGCTCTCCTTTCCTCGCCTCTCATATTAAAGCGCTTCCAATCAAAGTAGCCACGGTCACGGATATGAGTGTATTAATCAGTCCAGGAATCATAAAGCTGTGATTGAGCACAAAGCGTCCAATTTTCGTCGTGCCCGCCGTGTCGAAGGAAATAGCAGCTAGACACTGGGATGCAACCGGCAGGAAGTAGTTGGCATTCACCGCCATCCAAGCCCCGATAATAATGTACGGAGGCAGGTCCAATGCGATCGCAATCGGCACCATAATTAACGTTGTGGCTCCTTGACTTGTCGTTAAAGCGGCCACGATAAACATGATCACGGCCAGCGTCCACGGGTGTCCGTGTACAATGGAGGTTACATGCTCCTGGATGAAATCGGTTTGTCCATTGATGAAGGTGCTGCTCATCCAAGCCAGTCCAAAGGCACATACCATCGCCAACGCCCCAGCCCTGAATATCGGTCCGTTCAGAATCGTTTCAATCACCGGACGTCCAAAGATAATAATTAATGTGGCGCATACCAGCATGATCATTTCGATCGTGTATGGCATCGATAAAATGACGGTTTCTTCGCCCTGCCCCCAGGATGGACGCAGCTCTGTAAACATGCCCATGATCACAATCAAAAGAACTCCCAGTAAGAATATTGCAACCGAAGACTTCGCTCCTTTGGAAGCTTTCTTACTCTCGGCTTGTTGCGTTTCCGGTTTTACGATTAATCCCTCCGCCAATCTCCGCAAATACTCAGGGTCATCCGCCAGTTCTTTCCCTTTTCGGATTGTGAGTATCGCACTGGTCAATACACCCAACAGCGTGGCGGGGATTGCAATCGCCAGAATCGTGCCGAGACCAACGCCAAGCGGAGCCATAAAACCGATCATCGCTGCGGTTGCTGCGGAAACCGGCGAGCATGTAATGGCCTGCTGGGAAGCAATGATGCTGTTTGAAATCGGCCGCTCCGGTCTGATTTTGTTATCAATGGCGAGCTCATTCATAATCGGCAGTAAACTGTAGACAACATGTCCCGTTCCCGACAAAAAAGTAAACAACCAGGATATGACAGGCGCTATAATGGTGATATTTTTAGGGGATTTCTTCAGCATTTTCTCCGCTATATGAACGAGGAATTGAAGGCCTCCGGAGGATTGCAGTGCGGAAGCCGCCAGCACCACCGCTAGAATGATCAGCATGACATCAATGGGAGGCGCAGATGGCTGGACATTAAAGATGAAGACAAACATCGCCACCCCAACTCCGCCAAGCAGCCCCATAAACACATCGCCTTTTCTAGCGCCGAAGTATATCAGGATCATAATAATGAGCAGTTGAAACCAAAACACGAGTATTCCACCTCCTATTGAATGCGCTTACACGCAGCCGATGCAACATTATATCATTGGGGTTCCATAGCCGAAGGCGCCATGAACCCGGCATATCTTCGCAGCAAATATGGAGCCCTTCTCCATGCTTGCTTTGATCTTGTCCAGCATCTCATCGTCCTGGCCGGAGAGAATCTGTCCGTCCCGTGAGGCTCTGATCATCTCTACAATAAATGCAGTTAAATAGGAATCCCCTGCTCCCATCGTATCCACCGTATCCGTCAGCACTGCCGGCTGGTAGATCCAGTGATCCTTATAAAGGGCGTAGGAGCCGTTTTCTCCAACCGTTCCAATCACCATTGTCGAGCCAAGCTGCTGTGCCTTCCTCATCTCCTGTTCCCGTTCCTTCTCGGACAAATGGCTGCAGGATAGAAATGAAATATCCACATAAGGGCATACTTGCTGCAAATAATCATCATTCCAGCGGACCGAAAAGTCATAGGAAATAGGGATTTGACACTTCCTTAGAATCGCCAGATCCTGCTCGATATAGCTGTTTAGACTGGTATGGATCACAGAAAATTGTCGAATATATTCCAGATCCTCTTCTGAGAAGTCCCATGCTCTCTCCTTGGCAATCCCGCCTTTGTTCGAGCCGAGAAACACGCGGTCTCCCTCTTCCAGCGTGACCCGCGCATATCCGTTCTCTCCTTCAAAGATCCGGCTTCGGGAATGTTCGATCTCCAATTCATCCAACACCTGCTGAATGTATTGAGCGACTCGATCGTTTCCGAATTTGCCCAAATACGCTGACTCCATCTCGTTCATTCGGGCATACGCGCTAAAATTCAGAGCATTTCCACCAGGGTACATCATTCCCTGGTGGACATATTTATCTACGACATTGTCGCCAATGCCGATAACCTTGTATTGTGTCATAAGATATCCCCTCTTTAATACTCAACCTTCCACATATATCTGCGTGTCGTAAGCGGGTGCTCTCTTTCAATGGCCAGTGCTTGGTTGTATACCGGATATACATTGTTGAACAAGGAATGGTTGAAATAATCGACCACAGAGCTATCAATGGTAGATAAACCCAGATCCTTCGCGTCCAATATTTCCACTCGCTTGGCATAGCGGTTCAGGAAACGAAGCGCCCGTTCATCCAGAGCTCTGGTGCTGCCTTCGGAAATTTGAAGGACAAACGGTATTTCGGCGTCCGTAATTTCAAACGGTCCGTGGAAAAATTCACCCGAATGAATGCTGGCCGAGTTAATCCACTGCATTTCCATGAAGATGCAAATGCTCTCCATATAAGCCGCTCCAAAGCCTGCACCGCTTCCCATCGTATAAATCACTTTATCATCCTTGTGATTTTTCGCGAACGTAAGCGCGCGTTTTTCAACATGCTTGCAAGCGTTTTTAACGATGTGGTCGATTTTGGCTACGCCATCCATGAATGTATCATAATGAGTGTATCCTTCAGTTTGATTCAGAATCTCGACCGCAGTCAACAGGGCTTTAATGGTTTTCTCTCCAGCGATATCCTTGCCCTCGCCAAAGGTATACTTAACGACATAATCCGCATGCTCTGCAATCGGGGAATCGGTGATCCAAGTTAGCGCAATAACTGGAACTCCCGCTTTTTTGCCAATCTCCGCTGCTTTAACCGTTTCGGGTGTATTCCCCTTGTGCGATGCGACAACGAGCACCGAATTCTCTCCGAAGGCTCTAGGCGTGTTATGCACAAACTCATTGCTGTTGTACAGCCCTACTTTAATCTCAGTTGCTTCGGTCTCAAGAAACGTCTTTGCAGGATAAAACGCGCCGTAAGAACCTCCACAAGCTGCGTAGTATACTTGTTTAATACCGCCCACATCTTTTTTATCCGATACAATTTTTTCGATAATTTCTTTTATTTCCATATTCTTCTCCTTTGTATGATACATATGTTGTATCCAACAAAATCACCGGTGATTTGTATTGGAATGTTTCGTACAAAGAATAACACAAAGTAATACATGAAGCAATAGCGTTTTTTTCTTTTTTTGATGGAGATGATCGCGAAAGCTCGATGCGACCGCAGTATGTGCTGTTCACATATTGTACATTTTGTTATAAAATAGAAACATCAAAATAAAACAATATAATACATGACATTGTTCGGAGGTAATACTGATGGTCGATCATTCTGAATCCGCCCCTTTATATAAACAGCTTCAAGATAAAATTTTGGAATCCATTCATTCGGGTGTCCTGAAGCCGGGAGACAAACTCCCGACGGAGCTCGAGTTAAGCGAGAGCAATAACGTAAGCCGCGTCACGGTCCGGGCTGCCTTGGATTCGCTGACTTCTGAAGGTTACCTGGTTCGTATTCCAGGGAAAGGTACATTCATTACGAAGGACAGAATCAAGAAAAATGTAGCGGAGACCATTGGTTTTAGCGATACCTGCAGACTGCAAAATAAGAAGCCTGGCGCTAAAGTGATTAAATCGGTCATTGAAGATGCAACGATAGCAGATCAAGAACATCTGGGGTTACAACCTGGGGATAAAATCATCAATATTGAAAGAATCCGATATGCGGACGATGTCCCGGTATCCGTCGAGTATACACGCCTGCCTTCGTCTTATTCCTTCTTGCTGCAGGAGGATTTGAATCACAAATCTCTGTACGAAATTCTAAGAGATAAATACAAAATTGCCTTTGGCATATCGCGAAAATATATCGTGATGGAATACGCTTCGTTTGATGTAGCGACTTACTTGAATATTGAAGAGGGTCACCCGCTCCTCTGCATACGAAGCACCGTCTCCAGTCCGGACGGCAAGAAAATTCATCGCTCGAAGCAATTGATATTAGGGGATCGGTTTGAGCTGATTGTATGAGGCCCTTAGGGTTATACCTTGGGACAAGCGGGCCCTTAAAGGATGGATTTGTTCTAAGGAGGAAATGACTGGGGCCTTCCATGATTTCCGTGTATGTTCCTTCGCGCTTTTTGTGTACTGCACAAAGGACTCTGCCAATATAATCGGTATGACTATAACTTCTCTAAATATCAAGGGAGGAAAATAAGGCCATGCCGATACGACCGCCAATGTTACAGCCCGGAGACACGATAGGAATCGTCACCCTGGGCAGTCCGCTTGATGCAAGCACGATTGATGCACGGATCGAAAATGTGAGGGCGATGGGGTTCAACGTGGTGCTCGGGCAATATGTATATGCGCAAAACGGGTTTCTTGCCGGTACCGATCAGCAGCGGGCCTCTGACCTGATGATGATGTTTCAGGACGAGCGGGTGAACATGATTCTGCCCACGCGAGGCGGAACAGGTGTAGCCGGCATTCTCCCGTATCTCGATTTTCAAGTGATCCGACAATCCCCGAAAATCGTGACCGGCTACAGTGATATTACGGTGCTGTTAAACGCGCTCCATCAATATGCCGATTTAGTCACATTCCACAGTCTCCTGCTGATTGATTTCAAGCCGGAAACGCCGGCTTACAATTTTGATCAGTTTTTTGCCGCGACTTCCCTCTACACCATGACGAGAATGATCGAGAACCCGCCGGGGATGCCGCTGATTAGCCGGGTGGCAGGCAATGTGACCGGTCCGCTGGTGGGCGGTAATCTGACCTCCTTTGTCGATACGCTCGGCACTCCTTATGAGATCGATACCCGCGGGAAAATCCTGGTGCTTGAAGACACTCATGAGCCGACCAATACGGTCTACAGATACTTGAATGATCTGAAGCTTGCCGGGAAGTTCGAGGACTGCATCGGCATTATGATGGGTGAATGCACGGGCTGCCTGGCCGCTTACGGCACTTCGTATGAAGATGTCATCAATGAGTTCCTCGTTCCTCTCGGCAAGCCGCTGATGACGAACCTGGCCACCGGACACGGCTTGTATAAAGCTGCATTGCCGATTGGGGCAACCGTTAATCTCGATACCATCAACAATACGATTACCATCGTCGAGCCTACCGTCAGTGCAACAACTTGAGGACAATTTGCCGCTGCGATATCACCGCCTGATTCCTGTAGCTAATCCATCCGCTTCGCAAATGCGCGATCCGCTATATAGAGAAGCAGCATATGATAGGCAGCCCCGATGCCAAACGTCACCGCTGCCAACCCCGACTCCCCGGAGGCTGCCTGCAGATAGCTCTCCGATGGCCAGTACGTCGGGAGGATGATGCCAACCGCCTGCCAGGGGCCCGGTACGAAGAAGACCAGGACAGGTCCAACAAACAGCAGTCCGCACAGCTTGGACAGCGCAAGTCCCTCCACCTTATTCGCAGCGAACGCGGCCAGAAACAAAGCGATGCAAGGTGCCTCAGCTGATGTCAACAGCAGAGGATACAGCATCTCAACACGCACATCGGCGATGCCGCCAAAGAACAAATACACCGCCGACATCAGACATGCGAGCCCACTCGGCAGGAGCAGCCGATAACGGTAATATCCTTTGCGCGTTAGCGGTGTTACTGCGAAATAAGCAATCAGATTCTCATCGCGTTCATCCAGCATCAACAGTCCGGTCATCACACCGGCCAGCAGCGGAATGACCGTCAGCAACAACATCGCGGCGAATTCGGCATGCGACATTAGATCGAAGGCATAGCGTCCTTCTACCCATACGGAAAGCGGTCGAAATAGATAGCGTACAAAAACAAACACAGCCAGCGGTCCAATTACACTGGCCAGCAGCATCGGATCTTTCAACATTTGCCGAATATCGTTTCTCAACAGCGCCCGGGCGTTCATCATGTTAGGTCCGCTCCTTTTCCAATCCGCGCCAATACCCGCCGTTCAAACGACCGGTATGCCCAGCCATACGCTGCGGCGACGCCCATCGATAATACAACCAGCGCATACAGATATTCCTCGATCATTACCTGTTCATGAGCCGCACCCAGCAGCACAAGTGAGCCTTGCGTAGGAAAAATCCGGTATAGCGAAGAAGATCCAATCTGGAACAGGCCGAGCAGCGGTACGGCCAGCGGCAGCGAGTACAGCTGTGACAGCCAGATAAACCCGTTCATGCTGCGCGCTCGCGCCACGATCCCAATGGACAACAGCGTAAACAATGCAGACGTCAGCAGCACGCCTAATGTGAATGGAACGGGAGCTGCTGGCAGGCCGATGGCACACACTTGAATCCCCCATGCTGAGACCGTCGAAATCGCTGCGATGGACAAAGCCTTGGCAAGCAAATATTCATGTAATCGCAGGGGCGTCACAAATAGGCTATCATGCACGCCTTGATCCTTCTCAAGCAGCACGATTCCGCCGGCAAGAATCAAGCCAATTGCCCCAGGATCGGAAAAAGCAGTGCTGTCCTCTCCTTATAATCGGGCGATACATAATAAAGCAGCAGCACATATAAAGCGCTCACCAGCACATACACGGCATAAAAACCATGCCGGAACTGAAAGCGGATATCGTAGATCAATGCGTTCATCGCTCTCATGTCAGGCTTCTCCCCGTTGTGTCCATAAAAATCTGCTCCAGCGTCGCTTCCTGAGAGTGCATCGTCTCCACCGGGTAGCGGTTGATCAGCTGCAAAAAGGCAGCGTTGCCCCCGATGCCATCAAGCTCGAATTCTTCAGCTGCGAGCTCCTCACCCTTGCGGTACTCGACGCGGACCGTCTTACTCCCTTGCCTGAGCATCAGCTGACGCGGGGAATCGATCAGCTTGATCTGTCCGTCCACGATAAAAGCCACCCGGTCGCAAAGCTCTTCGGCGGCCTGCATATGATGCGTGGTGATCAGCACCGTCGTCCCTTGTGCCTTCATCTCCAGAATCAAGTCCTTCATGAGCCTGGCATTCACAGGATCAAGTCCGCTCGTCGGCTCATCCAGAAACAGCACTTGCGGGCGATGCAGGATGGCCCGGCAAAAATTAAGCCGCATTTTCATGCCTTTCGACAGCTGGGACACTTTGAAGTTGGCGGCGTCCCCAAGTCCTACCCGTTCCAGAAGACGACCCGGATCCTCGGTGGGAACGGAATAGAGCGACCGGAACAGATTGAGATTCTCCATGACAGTGAACTTGGCATAGAAGTTAGGAAACTCAAACCCGACACCAATACGTTCATAATAATCAGGGCTTATGCGGCGAAGCTCCTGTCCTAACACCTGCACGCTTCCGGCATATCCTTTGAGAACACCGATCAGAATCTTCTGTGTTGTGCTTTTGCCGGAACCTGACGGACCGAGGAACCCGAATATTTCTCCACGACCGATGTGAAAATCAAGACCGTGGAGCGTCTTTCTCGCCGCCCCCGGATATGCGTACTCCAGCCCCTTCACTTCAATCATGGCTCAGCCCCTCTTCTTCCCGGCTCGCATACATCCCGTCCACAATTAATCGCACAAGCAGCTCCGTCGTCTCGTCGTAGATCATTTCTCCAATCTCCTGCTTGTGCAGGGACAGCAGCACCAGCGAACGGAACATGCTGACGATCAGCTCCGGCCTTTCTTTGCGTAAAATCCCGGCCGCCTGCCATTTACGGACGACATGCTGAAGCGCGTCCTGATCCTCCGCGAAGTTCTGTTCCAATTTCTCCGGCGGGAGTTTTCGAACAAGTCGCTGCAGCTCGCCCTGGAAATACATCGTCCGAATGAGGGCGTTCTCTGACATCAGTCTGAACGATTCGCTAATAAATCGCCGAATGCTCGCCTTCGTGACGTCCCCAGCCTCGGCCCATTCCAGCAGCTGCTCGCGAATCAGCGCCTCCTCCGCCAGCAGCAGCTCATAGAACAGCTCTTCCTTGGAAGCGAAAAACAGATAGAAAGCCCCTTGGGAGATGCCCGTCGCTTTGGTCAGATCCTCCACACTCGTTTTCCGGAGTCCTCGAGCCTCGAAGCTGCGTTTGCCCTCCTCCATCAACTTTTGCCGAATCCATTGCTTCTCCTGCTCATTAAATTTTCTGGGCATACCCGACCTCTTCTCAAAAAAATGATTATGTGAATAAATTTATTATATATTCACAGATTAAACCAGTATGATTACATCGTCAACCATAATGCGCCAAAAGGTGATTCTTTTTGGCCAAGAATCCCAGCCAGAAATCCCAACCAGAACCCCCACCAACACCAACACCAACACCAACACCAACCCCTAACCATAAACCTTCACCAGTCCCAAAAAGCCACCCTCGAAGCCAAACGGACACCCGATGATCCAATACCATGTTCTGTTCAGCACAAAAAAGAGCACGCGATTCACCTTATCCTTGCAAAGTGACAATCGCGTGCTCTGCTATTGCGTTTAGGCTTGCTTGGTCTTCAATTCCAGGGCATAGACCGAGGTCGGACGAAGCGGATACCCTTGCTGCCATGCCTCTGCCGGGAGTACACGTTTCCGGCAGGTAATCCGTTCCGGCTCAAATACGGAGTTGATCTCTTCGAAAGAATCTCCCGTAATTTCATACAACAGCGCATCCCCAAGCGGCTCGGCACCCTCCAGCTTCAGCTCGACCTTCACTTCCTCGAGGCTGCGGTTGACCATAAATACGGTGATGACGCTGCCGTCCTCATTGGTGCACGCCGTGACGTCCAGATCCGGCAATGCATCCAGATTGAAAGGGGCCGGCTTGTTCGAGCGGACAGAGAATGTCCCGCACTTGACCTCGGCCGGAAGCGTCCGCCGGATCTCCCGGTTCGCGTACAGCTTCAATACTTCGTAGGTCGGCGTTCCGTATATCGTAAGGGCACGGCCGCTCCATCCCGGCACTTTGCCGCAATATTGATCGGCATAGTAATCGCCCACGCGGATGCAGCCCCCGAGCCAGCCGTTCACCAGGTCGGAGTAGCTCCCGATATGCACGGTATCGCTGGCCCGCAGCATTTCGTTCAGGTTGGCCGCGTTGGCTACCGCTGCTCCCAAGGTGTGTTCATCCGGGAGCCCCTTGCGCACGGTGTTCGGGTAGAACATCGTATTGTACTCGGTAATGGCCAGCTTCACATGGCGATGCTTCTCATTCGCCTGAATGCGTTCGACCGTCTGCCGAATATCCTCCCGGGTCCATTCGGAGTAAGAGACGATCGCCTTGTACCGCTCTTCGGCCGGCGTTCTCCGATCCATGCCGAATCGGCCAAATCCGTGGTACAAATGCAGCGTCAAGTAATCGATGGACTCCCCTGCAATGTCAAGCACCGCCCGGTTCCAGTCCTGATCGGTATGCCCGCAGGCCAGTATAACCACTGACGGATCGGCCTCCTTCATCGCCTTGGCGAAGGAAGCACAGCGCTCGGCGAACCGATCCGCAGAGCAGGTGCCAACCTGCCAGTCCCCCCACACCTCGTTGCCGATTTCCCAATAACGGACATGGTAAGGTTCCGGATGGCCGCTTGCCGCCCGCTTGGCGCCCATCGGGGTATCGATCCCCCCGTTGCAGTATTCCACCCATCTCGCCGCTTCCTCCGGCGTGCCCGAGCCGTCGTTCACGCAGATCATCGGCTCTACCCCGAGCTCGCGGCAGAAGCGGATGAACTCGTCTGTACCGAAATATTTGTTCGTCCATCCTCCCCACGCTTCATTGTACATAACCGGCCGTTCCAGCACCGGGCCGATTCCATGCTCGAAGTGGTAAGCGCTGATATAGTTGCCTGCCAGCCGCATCATTCCGGCATTCAGATCTCTGGTCATATCCATCACTTCACGCTTGACATAGCCGATGCTGTCTGCGGGCAGCAAGGATACATGATCCAGCCACAGCATCCCGGTGGACACATGATCATGCCACCTCGGGTGATCGGCCGGGACATACACCCGGATTTCCGCATCCGCGCAGGCGCGCGATACGTTCAGTGTGGCTTCGTACTCCTGCCAGTCATGGCTAACGAGGTCGATGCGTTCAAGCCCTAGCCGCTCCTCCGTTTTCCGGTCCGCTGCCTCCACAATAACATACTTCAGCTCGATCGATGCCCGTGCAACCAGCTTGACCGTGTACTCCATCGGCCCCTTGAGCGCTGCCTTCTGGGCGATCCCTGCATAAGCCTCATCATCACTTGAAATCCGGACGCGCACCGCCCGACCCGAATGCCTCGGAGCCGGCGCCTCCTGCGCATATTTCGTATTCCGTCCGTTCGTGTAAACGTTCCAACTTCCGGACACCGCTGTCCTTCCGTCCGCATCGCTTTCGAAATCCATATCCTTGAGCGGGAAGGCCAGCATCGCGTCCATATGGTCGCGGATATCCTCTACGAAATGCCCGAACAAGTATGGATGAATCGTATGCTTGCTGGGCTGTCTACCGTCGATCGTTATCGTTGCGTTTGCGTTCAAGCGAATCCCTCCTGGCCGTTTAACCTTTAATGGAACCAATCATAACCCCTTTAACAAAATGCCGCTGCACAAACGGATACATGATGAGCACCGGCAGGCTTGAGACGATGATGACCGCATACTTGATGCTCTCGGCGAGCAGCACCCGATCCTCCAGCCCGACACTGCCATCGACGGCGTCCGATTGGCTGATCAGCAATATTTCCCTCAGCACCAGCTGCAGCGGATACAATTCTTCGCGCCGGATATAAATGAGCGCATTAAAGAACGAATTCCAGTGACCTACCGCGTAGAACAGAACCATTACCGCCAGAATCGGCTTCGATAGCGGCAGAATGATGCTGATGAGCAGCCGCCAATTGGAGCAGCCGTCGATATGAGCTGCCTCCTGCAGCTCCCACGGAATGCTGGACTGGAAGTAAGTGCGCATCACGATCAGGTTGTATGTCGATACAGCACCTGGAATAATGAGCGCCCACATCGAATCCACCATCCCGAGGTCCTTGACCAGCAGGTAAGTCGGAATCAGGCCGCCGCTGAAGAACATGGTCAGCGTAATAATCAGCATCATCCCTTTGCGCAAAGGGAGATCCGGACGCGAGAGCGGGTACGCCGCCAGCAGCGTCATCAAGATGTTGATCACCGTTCCGACGGTGGTGTACAGAATCGAATTGGCATACCCCCGCCAGATTTTGTCGTTGTGCAAGATGTTGGTGTAAGCATCAAACGTCACGTCTTTGGGCAGCAGCCACACTTCTCCGCCGAGCACCTTGGCCGGATCACTAAACGAGGCGCTGACCACAAACAGCAGCGGATACAGCACAATCACCATAATGACTGCGGCGATGCCATAGACAACGATATCAAACCACCGTTCGTCAGACATGGCGACTTTCGGTTTCTTAACCGCATTTCGCTGAGACATGGAGCTCCTCCCCCTTTACCATAGACTCGTCTCCGACGTTTTGCGCGCGAAGCGGTTCACCATCAGCAGCAGCGTCAGGTTAATGACAGAGTTGAACAGCCCGATGGCCGCCGTATAGCTGTATTCCCCTTTTAATATCCCGGTTGTGTACACAAATGTGGAGATCACATCGCTGGATTCAAGGTTGAGGTTGTTTTGCATCAGCAAAATTTTCTCAAACCCGATATTCATGAACTGCCCTACGTCCAGGATGAGCAGAATGACAATGACCGGCACGATGCCAGGCAAGGAAACATGCCAGATGCGCCGCAGACGGGAAGCTCCATCCATTTTGGCCGCTTCATACAGCTGCGGATTGATGCCGCTAAGAGCAGCGATGTAGATGATCGATTGCCAACCCATGTTCTGCCATATATTCGAGCCGATAAAAATCGTCTTGAACCAGCCAGCCGACTCCATGAACCGGATCGGATCGCCGCCGAGCGCCTGGATCAGCATGTTGATCGGTCCGTTTGCCGACAGCATGACAGTCAGGATCCCTACGATAACAACCACGGATATAAAATGCGGGATATACGTCACATTTTGCAGCCACTTGCTGAAGGTTTTGCTGCGAATTTCGTTCACCAGCAGCGCCAGCATAATCGGAATCGGGAATGCCAGCAGCAAGGAGAATAGATTGATCGTCAGCGTATTGCGAAGCAGCCGCCAAAAATAGTAAGAATCGAAAAAGCGCGTAAAATGTTCGAAGCCCACCCACTCGCTGCCGGTAATCCCTTTGGCCGGGTTGAAGTTCTTAAATGCAATCTGCAGCCCGTACAGCGGGCCATAGTGAAAAATCAAATACCAAACCATCGGCACCAGCAGCATCAGATACAGATCATATCGTTTGGCCATCTGCACGAGCAGACGGCTGCCGCGCTTGGGACGGCTGGTAGACAGATCGGCCCCCGCAGGGGCCTCCTTGATGTTCATGAGCATCCACTCCTTACCAACGATGAACTCGCTTATTTCTCCATCTTGTCGTAGGCGTCCTGATACAGCTGCTGAAGCTCATCGATCTTCATCTTCTTCAACGTCTCCTGGAACTCTCCCCATTTGTCAAAGCTGAGGGCGCCGGCGATAAACTTCGTGCTTTGCTCCTCATAGTACTTGTCGATGTCATTGCGGAGAATGTTGACCTGCTGCGCGGTCTGCTCATCAAACATCGGTGCCGCGTAGCGGACCTCCGGCATGAACGGATCCAGCTTCTTCTGGGCTTCCTGCACCTGCGGCGGGTTGATGTACGAAGCAACCTGCTCGCTGATCAGATGCGGCGCGCCACCACCGGCGTATGGGGTGATCTTCGGCTGTGTCTCCGAAGTGGAGTACGCTTCCTTGTAGTACGGAATGCCATCCTTCAGCTCATAGTGCTCGCCTTCGCGGCCAAACCGCAGCAGCGTCGAGCCTTCGTCGCTATAGAAATAGTCGATCCAGCGCATCGTCACTTCCGGGTAGTTGTTCACCGAGGTGATGGCAAAAGCGCCAAAGTCGCGCGGCACTGGCGACGCCTGAGCCTGCATCCGGTCTCCGTGAGGGCCGGCCGGCGGCGACATGCCTTCATACTGATCGGCAATCGGCAGGAAATTGTTGTTCGTCTGATCGAAGAACACCCCGGTCTGGCCCGAGCCTTGTTTCGCCAGATATTGCGCTTCTGTATGCGAGAACACTTCCGGATCCAGCAGCTTCTCGGTATACAGCTTGTTGAGATACATCAGCATCTCTTTGTTGCGCTCGCTGCCCATCCAGATTTCCACCTTGTCATCCTCGATGTTGATGTTATAGCCAAGCTGCTGATCCAGGCCGAACGACCCGCTCATCATCGTGACGATATGCAGCCCGAGGCGGGCGGTCATCGGAATTTCATCCTTTTGTCCATTGCCATTAGGGTCTTGATCGCGGAAAGCAACCAGCACATCGTACAGCTCATCGGTCGTCTCAGGCATATCCAGATTCAGCTTCTCCAGCCATGCCGTGTTAATCCACTTCTTGTCCGTCCGTGCCGAGCCGAGTGTCACGATCCCCGGGATCGCGTATATATGCCCTTCCGGCGTCGTAATTGCCGCGCGGATCTCCGGGTACTCCTCCATCAATTGCGTAAGGTTCGGCGCATATTCCTCAATCAGACCCTCCAGCGGAATAAGCTGGCCGCCAGCTCCGTAGCGAACCGCTTCCAGCGGTGACAGCGAAGAGCGGTACAGCGCGTCAGGAAGCTCGTTGGAGGCGAACAGCAGGTTTTTCTTCTCCTGGAAGCCGTCTGTCGGCGCCTCGATAAATTCCACCTTCACATTGCTCATCTGCTCGTAATCCTGAAATACCGGCATTTCCTTGAACGTCCCGTTCACCGGCGCGATCCGGGTAAACATTTTGAGCTGAACCGGCGCCTCGACAATCGGGAATCCTTCTTTCTTCACCTCAGTGGCCGCTGACCCTTCCGGTGCAGCCTCCTTGCTGCCTGACCCTGAACTGCAGCCTCCCAGCACCAGCCCGGCTATGAGCATCAGGCTGACCGCCGATTTCCCCCACTGTTTTCGTACCATGTAGTGACCTCCTTTTTTCTATGAGTGCGAATGATTTGTAAGCGTTTTCTGTGTTGGTGTAATCATTATAGTGCAGCCATTTCGGCAGCAAATTATAAAAATATGACTATTTACTCCACATATTTGATTTGACGGTCATTTTCTCCCGAGCCGGTTCACATACGCGTGCGGCGTCATGCCGGTCATTTCCTTGAACACCTTGAAGAAATAGTTGTACGTGCCGAAGCCGACCTGACTGCTGATCTGTTTCACGGAATATTGCCCGCTCTCCAGCAGCTTGCGGCTCGCCTCAATCCGCACCCGATTGACGTATTCGGAGAAGGTGGACCTCGTTTCCTCTTTAAAAATCCGGCTCAAATACGAGGGGCTTAGACCGATCGCTTTCGCCGCCAGCTCCAGTGTGATGTAGCTTGGATATTGCTCCAAAATGAGCAGGATCGCCTGCGATACATGGCTTGAATAGGGACCGCCGGCGCGCTGACGCCCGAGCGTCTGAAGCAGCGCTTCATAGTAGCTTTGCAGCCATTGCTCCAGTTCGTCCATGCTGTCAATCCTCCCTAATGCTTCACGCACAGGCATGCTGCCTGCTGACATGTCTTCATCGTGCAGCAGCCCTTTTTCCAGCGCCTTCTCACCGATCGACAGCAGTTCGCTGACCATCATTTGCACTGGCTGGGAATGGACCGGTTGTCCGCGAATGGACGAGAAGATCGAGGCAAGCAGCTGCTGCGCCCTTTCCTTGTCCAGATTCTCAATGGCAAGCAGCAGCCGTTTGTGCTCCTCAATCGTCAGCGAGATTCGCTCACTGCCGCGCCAGGGCTTCTCTGAAGGCGAGCCGGCATCCAGCAGGCGCTCGGCCGATCTGTAGCTCGCCTCGATATTGCGGAGATGACCGCACACATGCCCGATGGCATACGTGCATTTCAGGTTGAGGAACAGCTCCAGCGAATGCCGGAGCTTGCTCATCAACCGGGCAGCTTCGCTTGCCGCCGCCTGTTCGCTGCGATCCCGGAACGCAAAGATCGCTGCAAGGCGGCCGTTCTCAACATAGGCCGCCATCCGATCCGGCGGGTCCCCGAGGCTTTGCTGCATCAGGTCTACCACCTGCTGAACCAGGCGGTTCGTCTGGACGTCGCTGCGGGATTCTGTCAGCAGCCGGAACGAGACGATTTGGACCGCCGCTGTCACATAACTGACCGTATCCGTAAACACTCCGATCTCACGCGTATAATGCTCCAGTGCCTGAATGGCCCCCTCTTTTCCCTGCATCAAGTCCGACAGCGACTCCCGCAGACGCAGCAGATAGCTGCTTCCCTCCGGCGCCTGAGAGACGCCCCGGGTGCCTGGGCCGGAAGAAGGCTGTACCTCCAGCGCCGCTTTGTGCAGGACGGTCATCAGCATCTGTTCATCCAGCCGATGCTTGAGCAAATAATCGACCGCTCCGTTCTTTAAACATTCGCGCACATAATCATAATCGTCATAACTGCTAAGCATGATGGTCCGGACATGCGGATACTGCAACCGGATCGCCCGCTGCAGCTCAACCCCGTTCATCCCCTGCATATTGACATCGATGATGGCAATATGCGGCCGGGTCCGCTCAATCAGCTGCAGCGCCATCTCGCCGTTATATGCTTCGCCCGACAGCTCGAATCCATTGCTCTGCCAGTCGCCCAAGGACCATACATGCTGATGCACCAGCGGTTCATCATCTACCAACAACACTCGATACATCCTATCCTACCTCCTTCGTCTCAGGACCCGATGAACTCATCCGGGGAATGCGGATTTCAACCTTCGTGTACAGCCCTTGCTCGCTGTACAGTTTAATTCCGTACATCTCGCCATACATGCGTACAATCCGCTCATGCACGTTGCGAACCCCCATGCTGCTGAACCGGGAGGGAGGAACGTCTCCCTGACCGGCCAGCAGACCGTCCATCTGCTCCCGGGTCATCCCCTTCCCGTTGTCCATAATGTCGATGTTCAAATCCCCGTTCTCGCCGTATACACGAATGAGCACAAATCCGCCGGAGTTCGATGTACCGAGCCCGTGCATAAGCGCGTTCTCGACGATCGGCTGCAGCGTCAGCTTCGGCATCATGCATTCAAGCAGCGTATCATCCTCCACCTGGATATGCACCGGCACCGGCTCCATAAACCGGTATTTGACAACCGCGACATAGCAGGATACGTAATCAAGCTCCTCCCGCACCGTCAGATATTCATTCGCGTTGCCAAGCACTCCGCGCATCAGCTCAACAAGCGAGCCGGATACCTCTTCGATATTGGGCACCCCGTTCAGCTTGGCCAGATATTTGATCGTGTTCAGGGAGTTGTAGAGAAAATGCGGGCGAATCTGCGCTTGAAGCGCGGTCAGCTCCGCCTCCCGCTTCTCCTGTTCGCTAATGCGTATCCCCTCCATCAGCCGCTTCAGCTCATCCACCATGCCGGTGAAGACGCTGTACAGCTCGCCGATTTCATCCTTCGTATCAATTTCGGTTCTCGGAAAGTCCAGATTCCCGTCCTTCACCCGCATCATCATCGTCTTCAGACGGCGAATGTTGAGTGTCGTGCGCGAGGACATTTGCAGCGCTCCGATCAGCACCACAAGCATCACGATCGCCGACACTTCAATCATCAGATTGCGAACTCTGACGGATTCGCTCAGCAGTGAATCAAGCGGCACCAGCGCCCGCGTGGTCCAGCCTGTATAGTCGGAATGGCGAGTGACCACGATATAAGATTTGCCGTTGATGCTCTGCTCCGTCGCTTCTTCCTGCCCCATCGCCTCTGGCTGCGAGTAGATCAGCTCTGTCATGGACGGGGACAGCTCGGAAGGGGCCGATTCCGACTGATAGACCAGTTCCATCTGCTCGTCTAGCACATACAGCGTGCTGTCAGCGGTCGGCTTCACGCCGTAAGTATTTCGAATGAACTCGTAATTCAGGTCCACCATGACGACGCCAATCGTTTCGCGATTATAGCGAATAACCCGCCCGACAGAGATGGCATCCTTCGTGCCCGAACGCTTGAAATAGGCGTGGCGCTCTCCGTTGCGCAGCATGTAATCCATCGCCTGGGTATCCAGAAACGTGCGGTCGATCCACGGGCTGCCCGAGAAGAATACTTTACCGTTCAGCCCGATAACGGCAATCCTTGAAATGTAAGGCTTGTAGTCGATCAGTCCTGACAAAAACTCCGTAATCCGCTTCTGCTCCTGAAACCATTCGTAACTGATCTCCTCGTTCGGGCTTAGAATGGTGTCAATCACCGTGTTTTCATTGGTGACTGCTACGGTATTCAAACGATCGATCTCCCGCAGCATCACATTCAGGGATTCATCAGCCTGCCGGATGCTGTCCGACACCGAGGTGATCGCATTCTGCTTGATCGTCTCCCTCATGTTCATATAGACCAGGCTCGTTACCGACACGATCGACAGAAGCGTCAGCAGCCCGAAGGCGATAAAGATCTTTCCTTGAATGCTCAGTCGCGGCGAAATCCACTTTCGCAGCGTAGCCATCATATGCCCCACCTCCCGCGCATGGATGATACCGCTTACAATATTGGCAAAGCTGCCGCTTCACTTATTTCCGGCAGCTCGCATGACCAGCGGCGGAACTTGATAATAAATTTTGAACGCCCGGGTAAATGTGTACAGATTCGGATACCCCAAAGACAGCGCGATCTCCGTCACGCTTGCATCCGTTTCGATAAGCAGCCGTTTGGCCTTCTCCATGCGAATGGATTGCAAATATTTCTGGGGCGGCACGCCAACCTGACTCGTAAACACATTGGAAAAATATGAGCGATGCACACCCGCAAACGAAGCGACTTGCTGCACGGAAATGCCTTCGGTCGCATGCAAATCCATAAAGGCCATGCACTCGCGAATCCAGCTGGAAGGCTCATCGGCATGTACAGGCGCCGTATCCGGAATGATCCCCGCAAGAAGCTCGCACAGGAGCCCTTGCAGCTCGAGCGATACGGACGGGTTCCAGCGCTCCACACGCGACAGCGCCCCAACGATCCGATCCATCGCGCTCCGGACGCGGGGGGTGACAAGCTTCTCGCCATAAGGTCTGTCCGGCTTCACGCCAGCCAGCTCCAGCAGCGGCTTCACCCGGCTGCCATCGATCGCGAGCCAGCTCATTTGCAGCAACGGATCTGAAGGCAGAACATAGTAATCATAGGTACGGCCTGGGAACAAGCAGAACAGATCACCACGCTGCAGTACGGTCTTGTTCCCCTCATATTCCAGGCACAGCTTCCCCTCAAGCACAACATGGATGCTGTAGCACTCGATTCGCTTCGGCCCGACTTTATAGTTCGGCTTCGCCACACTGCGCCCGGCCCGGACTGGCCACAGCTGCGCTTCTTTATCCAGATATCCGGGCGTGTAATAGATAAACTCGGCATACTCCTGCTCATATTCCTGCCACATTCCGCCCACCCTTCCTTCGCACTATTTGATAAAAAGATAACAAAATGACAAACAAGATGTAACAGAACGCCATTTAAAAAATACGGTTTATTAAATAACATCATAATAGGAGGGGATGAATTTTGTCTAGTAAACCTAACATTTTACTAATTACCAGCGATCAGCAGCATTGGAACACCATCGGTGCATTTCAACCCGAAATTTCCACGCCGAATCTGGATCGGCTGGTGCGGGAAGGCACGACGTTCGGACGGGCCTATTGCCCCAACCCGACCTGCACCCCGAGCCGTTCCTCCATCATCACAGGCATGTATCCTAGTCAGCACGGGGCATGGACGCTCGGCACGAAATTGCTGGAGGACCGCCATACGGTAGGAGAGGATTTCAAGGAAGCGGGTTATGAGACTTCATTAATCGGCAAGGCGCATTTCCAGCCGCTAGCCGGGACGCCGGAATACGAATCGAAGGAAGCCTATCCGCTGCTGCAGGATCTGGACTATTGGAAAGGATTTCACGGGCCATTTTACGGCTTCGATCATGTGGAACTGGCGCGAAACCATACGAATGAGGCTCATGTCGGGCAGCACTACGCCTTATGGCTGGAAGAGCAGGGCTGCACGAATTGGCGGGACTATTTTCTGCCGCCGACCGGCACGATGGACCCCGATCAGACCTACAAATGGCCGATACCGGAGAAATATCATTACAACACCTGGATTGCGGAGCGCACGAACGCCCGTCTGGAGGAGCATAAGAAGTCAGAAACGCCGTTTTTCCTGTGGGCCAGCTTCTTTGACCCGCACCCGGAATATTTGGCCCCTGAGCCATGGGATACGATGTATGATCCGGACAAGCTGACGATCCCTTCGCTCGTACCGGGCGAGCATGACCGAAATCCCCCGCATTTTCAACTGACACAGGAGGAAGAGCCGGACTTCTCCCACCTGATGGAGACGGGCTTCGGCATCCACGGCTACCGCTCCCACCTTGACTACGAATACGGAGCGAAGAAGAGGCTGACGGAATACGACAAGAAGAAGCTGGTTGCCGTCTACTACGGCATGATCAGCCTGATGGACAAATATATCGGGCGCATACTCGATAAGCTTGATGAGCTCGGTTTGGCGGATAACACACTAGTTGTGTTTACGACGGATCATGGTCATTTCTTCGGGCAGCATGGCCTGCAGGCCAAGGGCGGTTTTCATTACGAGGATTTGATCAAACTTCCGTTTATCGTCAGGTACCCCGGCCATGTGCCGGCAGGAAGACGCTCGGATGCTATTCAGTCGCTGGTAGATCTCGCGCCAACCTTCCTGTCGTTCTGCGGGCTGCCGATTCCGGGCTCGATGTCGGGTGTCGACCAGAAGAAGGTGTGGCTCGGTGTCAAGGAACGGGCGCGGGATCATGCCATCTGTGAATTCCGTCATGAACCGACGACCATTCACCAGAAGACGTATGTCGATGCAAGATATAAAATCACGGTCTATTACAATCAGACGTACGGGGAAATTTTCGATCTTCAGGAGGACCCGGGCGAGCTGCATAATCTGTGGGACGAACCGGGCTACGAAGGGCTGAAGGCGGAGCTGTTGCTTAAGTATGCCTGGGCCGAGCTCGGCAAGGAGCCAATGCCGATGCCGAGGATTCACCATGCTTAGCAGAACTTTAAAAAGGCGGGAGCCCTCAGGGGCCTTTCGCCTCTTCTTCTCTGTAGTTCTATTCCGGCACTAGAACAGGACAATGCCGGCAGCCGCCGACAGCACAATGACGGCAAATGGATGCAGCTTGTATTTGATCACCAAAGCGAGACAGCCTGCTGTAATCAGCAGCGTCCCCGCAGTGGACCAGCTGATCCAGGGCTCGCTGCGCCCGCCCAGTCCAAAGTGAATCGCAGCGTAAATGATGAGCCCCGTGACGATCGGACGCAAGCCGTAAAATGACGACTTAAACCATTCATTGCCGTTCAGTCTGAAAAAGAAAGCTGTCACAGCAACAACGATGACTAAGGATGGCAATATGATGCCGATTGTCGCAAGAACAGCGCCCGCTATTCCCGCTTCCGCATACCCGATCAGCGTGGCGGCATTCGTTGCAATGGAGCCCGGAGCCATGCCGGCGAGCGCCACGATCTCCTGGAATTCCGACGGGCTTGCCCAGCCTCTTGCCTCCACCTCCCGCTGAATGAGCGTTAACACGGCGTAACCGCCGCCAAAGGAGATGCTTCCGATTTTGACAAAAACCCAAAACAGCTGCCACAGCATGGATGATCACCCTTCAGATGTAATATTCGGGGAAATGAAGTTCCCGCTTCTCTTCGGCCTGCTGCTTCTCGGTCCGAACTTTCATGCCGGCTCTTCGTTTCAGCTGCACTACGGCAATGCCGGCGATGGGTCCGCCCAGTATCAAATAAAACGAATGGATCGGGGTAAATAAGAGCAGCGCTACCGTGCCTGCTGCAATCAGAAGTGTAGGCGTATCGAGAATCGACGATTTCCACATTTTGAACGCGGCTACGATAATCAGAGCGATGACCGCAGCGTGTACCCCTTTAAGTGCCGCAATCACTTTTACATGGTCTTTGAACACCATGCTGAGCAGGCTAAGGAGGGAAACGATAATAAAAGTAGGCAGAGTGATCGCCGCTACTGCTACTACAGCTCCTGCTATGCCACCGAGGCGATAGCCGATGAAGGCCGCCGCATTGACGGCTACGCCCCCGGGAGCAGAGCCCGAAACGGAGATCATGTCCGCCATCTGCCTCTCGTCCATCCAGCCTCGTTTCTGCACAATCTCCCTCTCCAGTGTTGCGATCATCGCATAACCGCCGCCAAAGGTAGAGGGCCCTATTTTAAAAAATGCGCAGCCAAGCTGGCCAAGCCGTTGGATGCGCTGGACCCACGCCTCGTGTGCCATCATCAGAGCCTCCCCCTTTCCTCCATTTTCATCCTGACTTCTATCCGTTCTTATAGAGAAGCTTCTTCAATTATAGCACATTAATTTCATTTTGGAATAAAGTTATTGCCCAAAATGCTCAATCACACCAAAAAATTGGCAGTCCCATCATAAAAAGCGTAATATGGAGATGAAGTAAATTTAAATTTGGAATTAAGTTGATTATTCTGATAATCTTAGCTGGAAATCACTTGATATAATCGCTATACTGGTTTTATCCCGACTAAAACACTTGGAAATGGAGCGCGCGTTTATGATTACTCATTCCAATCGTTCGATAAAAAAGCAGGTCTTTGATCGTATTTCCTATCTCGGGACTGTTTCCAAAGCGGATTTATTACAATACTTTTCCATAACGAGCAGCAGTATGACACGTCTTCTGGAGGAAATGACCGCCCAAGGGATCATCGTTGTCTCAGGTCTCGGAAGCTCCACGGGCGGAAGAAAGCCGATCCTGTTCCAGACCAATCCGAGTTATCGCTATTTGCTCGGGCTGGACATTTCCCGGATTCATTCCGTCCTGGGACTCTATGATATGCATCTCAATCCCCTCTCCCTGACGCGCTGGAAGATGGACGACGCGATGTCGCCGGAGCGGCTGGTCGATGAGGTTGCCGATGCCGTTCACCGCTTTCTGACCGAGCACGGCATTTCAAGCAGCGACGTTCTTGGCATGGGGATTGGCGCAGTCGGACCGCTTGATCAGCAGGCAGGCATCATTATGGAGCCGGAGTTCTTTCCGGCTCCCTCCTGGAAGAATGTACCGATCTGCCAGCTGCTATCAGAGCGGCTTGACATGACGGTGAAGCTGGACAATGGAGCGAATACCGCTCTGATGGGCGAGCACTGGGCGCTGAGAAACGAGCGCATCCAGCATGCTCTCTATGTTCACGCCGGGGTGAATATCCGGTCAGCCGCCATGTCCGGCGGTCAGATATTGCGCGGTGCCGTGGATACCGAGGGCGCCATTGGGCAGATGATCATCCAGGCGAATGGGCCAAGACTGCGGGATAACAGCAATTATGGCGCACTGGAAGCTTTTGTATCGGTGCCGGCCCTCGAGGAACGAATCCGCACCCAGTTGAAGATCGGTCGCAAGAGCGTGCTCTCCGGCATATCCCCGGATCACGTCAACTTCGCCACGCTCGTGGATGCACTTGACCAGGATGATCCGCTCGTGAAAGAGCAATTTACGGAAACCGCCGCCTATCTTGGCATCGGACTCGCCAATCTGATCAATGCGCTCCATCCCGAATACGTAATTCTTGGCGGCCCGCTTGTCGGGGCTCACCCGCTCGTGCTGGACACCGCCCTGGAAATTGCCAAGAAGAACACCTATCATTATCCGGAATACAGCCCGGTGTTTACCCAAAGTCTCCTGCTGGACGAGGCGGTCGCCACTGGAGCTGCCGTCATGATGATGCAGGCATGGGATGGGGAATAAAAGAATAATCGTTTATTTCATTTCGGATTAAAGTCTAGCATACATCTCCCTAATTTTTAGCCAGGGTTGGAGATGAAGCGCTTTAATCCGAATCTTTTTGTGCTTTTGACATTATTGGGGACCGGTGATATCTTGGGGATACATACAATAGGTCGAGGGGCAGGGGGATGATCATGTCAGGAGGCTGCAGGACAAGCGTTCAATCCCACATCAACGTGATGTGGAAAACGGTATCGGAGGATTGCAATCTTGCTTGTGATTATTGCTATTACAGCACCTGCGGCGGCAAGCCGGGACCCGAGATAAACCGGATTGATTCCGCGATTCTGGATACATTCATCAAGGATTACATGCAGCGTAGCCGAGGCGCAGCCAGCTTTGCCTGGCAGGGCGGGGAGCCGCTGCTAGCCGGTCTGGCGTTCTTTGAAGAAGTTGTATACCGGCAGGCGCTGCACGCTCCGCCGCACACCACGATCAGCAATTCCCTGCAAACCAATGGCACATTGATTCATGATCGCTGGGCTTCATTTTTTAAGACCTATCACTTTCTGATCGGCGTGAGCCTCGACGGCCCGAAGGAAATTCATGATGCCCGCCGGGTGAACGCCGCCGGCCGTGGCAGCTTTGACCGCGTGATGGCAGGCATCGGGCATTTGCGGAAGCATCAAGTGGATTTTAATATATTGACGGTCATCCATAAGGGAAATGTAGGCCACGCCAAGGAACTGTTGGCGTTTTATCGCGAGCACGATTTCAATTTCGTCCAATTCATCCCCTGCATGGATTTTCGCTCTCAGCAAGTGGACCGCCCGGGCGTTTATGAAATTACGCCGCGGGAGTACGGCGATTTTCTGTGCGATGTGTTTGACGTGTGGTATAACGACGGACATCCGAACGTATCCATCCGTTTTTTTGATAATATGCTCAGTGTTTATGTGAACCGGGAAGCGGAGCTCTGCGTCCATCGTGCGGCGTGCCCGACAAGCCTGGTCCTGGAGCAGAACGGGGATGCGTATCCTTGCGATTTCTTCATCAACGACGCCTGGAAGCTCGGCAACGCGGGGAGCGATTCCATCGCCGACATGCTGGCCCATCCGAACTATGCACGGTTTCACCGAATGAAGCCTGCTCTTCCGGACAAATGCCGCTCCTGTACATGGCAGAAGCTCTGCCACGGCGGATGTCCGAGAAACCGGCAATGGAACCCGGAAGGAACAACGTCCGATCCGGATTTCTTCTGCCAGAGCTATGTCCAGATTTATGCGTACGCCCATGACCGAATGACTGAGCTCGGAGACCGGCTGCGCCGGGAGCTGTATTCCAGCGGTGTGAAGCGCGATTATGCCGGCAGAACGCCTGGCCGCAATGAGCCGTGCCCGTGCGGCAGCGGCAAGAAACATAAAGCCTGCTGCGCTTCAGCCTGACACAAGGCTATCATTCGGCCAGTGTTTGGCATAGCCAGTCGAAACTCCGTCTGCCGCTAATTTCATGCCGGCCCGGAAACAGATCGGTGTGAAGCGCATGTTCCGCACCGCCCCGCTTATAGATGTCACGCAGTTGCCTGGCGGCTTCCTCGAAGCCCGCCTGCGGAAAGATCGGATCGTCCGCGCCGGATTCGAGGAACAATGGGCGCGGTGACAACAAGCCAATCCATTCGGGCAGCTCGGCATACTGCAGCATCTGCGGCGTGAAATTGCACAGACAATGCCGCACCGCCATGATGCTGTCTTTAAAAGTATTGGTATACCCTGCTACAACCACAGCGCGGATTCGTTCCTCCAGCACGGCGCAGGTATAGGCGAGCAAGCCGCCGCCGGAGAATCCCATCATGCCGATCCGACGCTCATCAGCGTCCGTTCGGGACACTGTATATTCCACAGCGCGGCGTATTTCGGCCACTCTCAGGCCCGTTAACGTCTTTCCGTACATCAGCAATTGGGTCGCCATGCTGTAGCAGGAATTCGGCGCGTGCGGATCCTTCGCCAGATCCGATGCCAGCCGCCGTTCGCCGAATCCGGCAATGTCAGGTGCAATTACCATGACGCCGCGTTTGACAAGCTCCACGGCAAATTGACCGTGGATCCCCGTCTTATCCGGATCCGACGGAGATCCGTCAGCCTGCAATCCGACAATCTCCCGGCTCCCGTAACCGTGGCCGTGAATGGCAACAACCGCAGGCAAAGGACGCCTCCCTCCTTCCGGAATCAACACGTAGGCTCCGAAAGACAATCCCGGAACCGCCGACAGCTCTACCCTTTCCCGAATGTATCCTTCGCATTGCACACGCTCCAGCATCCTCGGCTGATGTTCACCGTCCGCGACCGTCTCGAAGTCGCCGAGCAGCCGCTGCAGCTTCTGTTTCAAATCTTCCTTTCGCATTGCCACATCGCTTGAATCCGCTTTCAATTGAATCCGTCTCCATGACGCGTGATATAAGTTTTCCAGATATGAATCTGCCGCCCACATAGGAAAGCCCCTTTCATCGGTGGAATGTCCCTTTTCACCATCTTACATCAAGATGGACATTCTGGCGACTAAGCTTTCCCGAGGAACATCCAAGCCTCTATCGCCGGGTAACGAGCCGCTTGGGGGCTGCAGCGGCTGCGCAGTTAGCTGCCAGCGAGAAGCTGGACCCTTGAGTAATTAATGGACATAAGCATCGATCCCACTGTCGTGAGGCGCACGGTTCCCGCCGTGAACAATCTCGACATAGACCCGGTTCGGTACACAAATAATCACCTCATTCGGACGGCTAATAAAGCCCATTTGCATGGAGATTTTTTTCGGGCAATCCGCTGCGACCATCTGAATCCCGTGATTAAATACCTTCAGAACGTTATGGCCATACTCCGTATCAAGCTCAATGGTCTGCTCCCCGCCATCCAGCGACACACTTTGGTACAGCGCTCCGTTGACGTTAATGTTGGCACGGAGCGTGGCAGGATCATAGGACTGCCGACTTCCCTGTATCTGATGATATATCAGCCAGGCCGAGCCGAGCAGCACCAGCAACGCAATCAGCAGCACATCGCCGCGTTTGAACTTCAGCATGTCTCTCATCCCATTTCGAATTGATCTGATCTATCTGTAACAATTGTAACAAAGAAAGGAGCCCCCTTATGTGACTCCCGTTACAGTTAACGCTTCATTTATACGTAGATAGCCACCAGCATAATAACGACCGAAGAAACAAGGGATGTGATCATCTGCTTGCCTGCCAGAGCAGCCGCAAAGGACCAGCCCATCTCCTTCCTGACGGTCCATAAGGTCACCAGGCAAGCCGTAAACGTGGATGCAAGATAGACAAGAAGAAAAATCTGTCCCGCCTGCATCGATTGCAGCAGCTCACCTTCTCCTTGGTTTAACACCAGCAATCCATCTTTTCTGATGATCGAAAATATAATGCCGCTTGCAGCTTCAGAGGGAAGATGCAGCAGCTGAAGCAGCGGTCTCGCCGCAGCGGAAAGCCAGGACATCAGGCCGGTTAGCTGCAGTCCGGCAGCGACCAAACAGATCACAATAAATATCGGCATCGCCTGAAGCAAGAACTGTTTGATTACGGTTCGAAGGCGCCAGCTAACGGCGCGCATGGTCGGCTTTTGCAAATAAGACAGCGACTGATAATAGGTCTGAACATCGAGCCGGTCCTGCGCTCGATTCCAAACCTTGGTATGCAAGGCCCCTACCAGCCCTATAACGAAGATGTATGGTAAAAACAGGCCAGGATGCCCTGCCGATCCGAACACGGACAAGGCAGCCCCGATCTGATAGCTGCATGCGGACCCGAACGCGATCAGCGAAACGCAGGACTTGCGTGTGCACTGGCTGCAAGCGCGGCTCTGAAAAACCGCAACCACGTTGCAGCCAAATCCGGACAGCACCGGGATAAGGTCCCGCCCGCTTAGGCCGATGGCCCGCATCGGTCTGTCAAGCGAATCGGTTATCCGATCCTTCAGACCGCTCTCCTCCACCAACGCCACGCTGATGCCTAGCAGCAGGACAACCGGAAATGCCCATAGGAATGAATATAATCCAAGGGTAAGCACACCGTAGTCGCCAACTAGAAAAGAATGCAGGAGCACAGGCGATCCCTCAAACACCTCTTTAAGCGGACCTATCACGCCTTGATCCACCAGAGGCTGCAGCCAGGACGACAGCATATAGGCCAGATAAACCGGGACCGCGAAAAGCAGAATCATCAGCATCAGGGACAACGCTCGTCCCCATATCGGATGCTCAAGCCAGGTGGTCTGAGGCCCAATAGCAGGAATGGGAATATTCAGCTGTTCTCCGGTCTCCGTTCCGACCGTGCCAGCCATTGTCAACAGGCTGAGCAGCTCAGATCTATCCAGCAACGTAATCCTGCGCGCATCAACGGCAAGAAAGGGGATGCTCAGTCGATTCGCCAAGTATTGCTCAAGTTCCGCCGAATCGGCCGCGATTTTATCGGTGAAGGTCAGAACCAGCAATACGCGCTTGTCCGTCAGATCCACCGATTTCAGAAGCAATGGAAGCTCCCTCGCCACATGAGTCGCTCGCACAACCAGTATCACAATATCCGCATCCATGACAGCTTCCAACGCTGTTCTTGTCGTTCGGCTGTCATCACTGCTTCGGATACCGGGGAGATCAACCAAATCGATGGCGCTCGTCAAACGACCTCTGCGCGCCATCAGGGTGGAACCGCGGAAATTTGCCTCTTCTCCCGTATCGTCGCCGGTAAGCCCGCGAAATAGCGCCGATTTCCCCGAGGATTCAAAACCGATCATAATGACGCTTTGCCGGCGGGATGAAGCATGCTTGAGCCGGGCCGGCTCAAAATCTGCTTGCGGCGGCGCTGGCTCCGTCTGCAGCGGGTCTGGCTGTGCCTCGGACAGCACTGCCTGTGACCGCTGTGGAGTACGGGGCTGCGCCTGTGTCAGCATTGGCAATCTTCTCCGCAGCAGCTAAGATCCTCCAGCAGCATTCCCTGCTGTCGATACGCTTCCAGCACACTCGTATCCAATCCCAACCGCTCGGCAATCGCTCCGGCCACAACGCCAAATCGCTGCCTGAATTTATAAATGAAGCAGAAGATGAGCTGCTCGTGCCTGACGCTCGGACCAGCAACGAAAAGCCCCGGTGTCACTGTAGATTCATCATACTCGTTCAACAGCGCCGCCCCGTGCTCATCACACTCGAATAAATGCTCGATGAGGCTCAAGCTCCCTCTGAACCCTGTTGCCAGAATCGGAGGTGATGTAGTCTTAACAAAGCGGCTGTCACCGGATGCGCTACCTTCGCAATAAACAAGGTATCCCCCATCATCGGCCGGCTCGATCCATTTGGCCTCGTATCCGGCCATCAAATCAACGAGCCCGCCCTCGACTTCCCTTAATCGGTCCTTCGTATAGGGAGATATCTCCATGCTCGGATCGCTGCTGCCCTTCAACGTCCAACGCGGGCTCCGATCGATCACCGTTACCTTTTTACCCAGTCTCGCCAAATGAATCGCTGCATCTGCTCCGCTCTCGTACCCGCCAATAATGATATGCTCATCGCCTTGGAACTCCTTCCAAGACTTGACCAGACTGCTGTGAATGCCGTACTCCGAACCTGGCAAACCGCCGAGTGCCGGGTATTGAAATTCACCGGCCGCCCAGATCACATAGTTGCAGCGCATAATACCTGCGGACGTGTCCAGTTCGAAGCCTCTATCCGGTTGTGGGCGTATTCCGGTGACATCCACACCGGTTTGGATCGGCAGCTCTTTATAATCCGCTACGGCTTGCAAATAGTCCGCATACTGCTCTCCGGAAGGGTGCTCCGTCCCCAGTGTATAGGCAGGGGATGTTTTCAAAGTGACGGAGTTGAGGTCGAGCATACCGTATGCATTGCCTGTAAATGACGGAGTAATCATTCGCATTTCCTTAGGCCACATTCGAAATGAAGCCCCTACGCTTCCTCGTTCGAGAATGCTAAAGTTTGTCACCCCCAGCTCTTGAAGCAGGCTGCCCAAACCTACTCCCGCCGCTCCTCCACCCACAATGATGCAATCCAAAATCTCCATCATTCGACACCCCTTACTTTATTGTAAATTTTACGATCATAGGGCGAAATTGTTTATTGTACGTTCGGTTTGTATTCCGAGTATGCCTCTTCGATAAAAGTGAACCTCAGCGGACGATGCTCAATGATCGCCTTACGCTTGGCCTTCAGGATAATCTGTTCCATATCCGCGAAGCTGCAGCCCTCCAGCAGCTCCGATGCAGCCTGATGAACAGGCTCATCCTGCTCAAAACCATCCAGGTGCAGATGAATAAACTGCTCCCGATCCTTGTCGCCTGGCATCCCGTAAGTCATCTTCGTATCAAAACGGCGCCATATCGCATGGTCCAGCTCCGCTTCCAGGTTCGTAGCGGCGACAAAGATGCTGTCTCCCTCGAACTCATCCAAGCATTGCAGGAGTGTATTCACCACACGTGCCATTTCTTTAGCTTCATCAAAATGATCCCGCGTTCGTCCAATCGCATCGAACTCATCCAGAAACAAGACACACGGCGTCGCCTTGGCATAATCAAAGATTTTCCGAATGTTGCTGCCTGTCTCCCCGAGATGACTGTGAATCAATGCATCCAGTCTGACCACAATTAAAGGAAGCTTCAGACGAGCGGCAATATAGAATGCGGTTAGCGTTTTTCCCGTGCCAGGCGGCCCGAACATAACAATTTTATTCGGGATTGGAACCTCATACGGCTCGAATCTTTCCTTCATTCCGATAATCGTAATAAACTCCTCCACGATCTGTTGGTTGGTCTGGCCAAGCACGATTCGCTTGACCTTCTTCTCACATTCTTCAGGTGTATAACATGTTCCCATATCGATGCCCTTCGAACGGGGGAGACGGGAATTGGTTTTATGCTTACTCATGTATTGAAATACTCCCTTTCACTTGTAATCGTAATAATTACGATATAGACAGTATAATAATCTGCCCTTTTCATTGTCAACAACCTCTACCTTCATAATCGTAATTATTTTGATTAATTGCATACAAGGCGTCATGATTCCATCTTCCGGGCATAGAATGAGTATCAATACAACTCTATCACGGGAGGCTATGGATGAAAGTTTCAATGTTATATAAGACGCTGCCCCTATTCTTTGCGATCATTTTTCTCGTTCCAGCCTTGCTGGTGGTTTCGCATCATCATCAAACAAGCCTCTTCTCCCATCCGCAACTACAGCAAATCAAAGTCCTGTTTATCGGAATTTTTCTGGAGGCGCTGCCTTTTGTATTGCTTGGGGTGCTGCTCTCGTCCCTGCTTCAAATCTTCATTAAGGATGCGTGGATTCGCCGCTTCAGTCCTAAACATCCAGTCATCGGCGTCCTTTTTGGCTCCATGCTCGGGTTTGTGCTGCCTATATGCGAATGTGGAATGATCCCCGTGGTCCGCAGATTGATGTTAAAAGGGATGCCTGTCTACATTGCTGTCACCTTCATCCTCAGCGGACCCATCCTGAACCCGGTTGTATTGTCTGCCACCACGGTCGCCTTCGATGCATACCCTGAAGTCATATGGAGCCGAATGGGACTAGCCCTTGCGGTAGCAGCGGCCATAGGCTTCATCATATATGTCCGGTCCCCGAAGAATCCGCTAAAGCTGTCTTTGGACAAGGTTCAGATGCAGTCAGATGCACTCCCTTTCCACCAGCATACGAAAACTTGGTCGAGCTTCTTCGTCCATGCAGGAAATGAATTGATCGACATGAGCAAATATTTGGTGCTGGGCGCCTTTATAACGGCCTGCATTCAATCCTTTATCCCGCGCGAGCAACTGTTGGCGCTCGGTGACGGATCCCTTTCTTCCTACTTGTTCATGATGGGATTTGCGTTTGTATTATCCCTGTGCTCCACCTCCGACGCATTCGTAGCCTCCGCCTTCACGCATGCTTTCTCGATCGGACCGCTCCTCTCTTTTCTGGTGATGGGACCGATGCTGGATTTCAAAGGCTTGCTCATGCTGCTTGCCACGTTCAGGATTAAATTTGTAATAGGGCTCTGCCTGCTGGTGATTGTACTGGTGCTGATCGGCTCTGTTGCCATCGATTTTCTCTATTAAAGATGGGGTTGTTACAGAAAGGAGTGTTCCCTTAAATGACATTAACGGCGTCCATCCGCTGCCATTATCTCTTGCGTGCGCTATTGCTCGCTTCCCTATCCTTTTATCTCATCCATCTGAACGAGACAGACCTGCTTCATTATTATCTGGCTCCCCATATGCAGAAGCTGCTGCTGCTCTGCCCGGTGCCTCTTCTGTTTATCTCGTTCGGTCTCGTGTGGCATTGTATAACAGGCAGCTCGGAACAAATATGCGACTGCGAGCATCCGCTGCCGGAGAGCTTCTTCAAGAACATATCCGTCTACGGCCTCGTCGCCGTACCGCTATTATTCGGGCTGCTCGTGCCCAGTCAAGCGCTTGGAAGCGATATGATCACAAAGAAGGGAATGGTCTACTCCGTCCCGGCTCCAGAAATTCGGCGCAAATCGGATGCTATGGACGCTGCCGGGGATTCTCAGATCACGGATTCAGCCGCACAAAAGAATCTGAGCCTGGATGAGCTGTTCATCGCAAGGGATAAATATACCGTAGAGTTCGCCGAATTGGCCAAACGCCTGTACACGCAGTCTGTCATCGAGGTGGATTCGTCTATTTTTTCGGAAACCATCGGTGCCATCGATATGTACAGACAAGTGTTCCAGGGTAAACACATCACACTTCAGGGCTTCGTTTATCGAGAAGGGGATATGAAGGACAATGCGTTCGCCTTAAGCCGTTTCCTGATGATGTGCTGCCCCGCTGATGCGGTTCCATTTGGTGTGCTCATTCAAGATGACAACGCATTGGCATTCACCAATGATACGTGGGTCGAGATTGATGGGGTAGTTCGAAGCGCCACCATTAACGGAGAAGAGGTGCTGCAAATTGAAGCCACACAGATTACAATCATCGAACAGCCCGTCTCCCCCTATATTTTCACGAATCCCGACTCCGTAGCCGAGTTCGATAAGTTGCAATCCAATTCGTGATCGCAGGAAGGGGGTGTCACCTCGCATCTTCAGGTTTAGAGGGTGTTCAATCTGTACCACATCGACCGCAGATTCCGTACACTTCGAATTTGTGCGAAAGAATGCGAAACGCTTCCGGCGTGGTCTCCACGTTCTCCATGGGACAATAATCCAGCGGATACGTCTGTTCGCACTTGATGCATATAAAATGATGATGATGACTGTCCGGACCGCATCTCAGCTTGAACCGCACGCCTCCTGCAAAATCAAACTGTTCAAGGATGCCGATGTCTGTCAGCAGTCTGAGATTGCGGTACACCGTGTCATAGCTGACTCCGGGAATGCGCTCTGATATATAATGATGGACCTGCTTGGGCAATACAAAACCGGTCGAGTCGGAAAACACCTCCGCGATCCATCTGCGCTGTGAGGTCATGCGAAGCCCCTTAGATACCATCGTCTCCACCAACAGCTCCAGCTTGTTCTCCATCATTCATCTCCCCCGGTTAAGATTTAAGTCGCAGGCTTCCATAAGCCGGCCCCCCGATCCGGGGGCCCGGTTCAACCAGGTTAGCCCTGCATCATTCTTCAGTAATCCAAGGCAGCGGATTATTGAACACGCTCCAATCCTGCTTCATTTCCTCTTCGCTTAACAAGCAACGTGAAAGCCTGTTTTCAATATCCGTCCGGTCCATATCCATACCGATGAAGACCAGCTCGGTCATTCGGTCACCCCATGTTTCATCCCAGCGCTCCTTAACATCCGGCTCGCTATCCAATATTTCGCGCTGCTGATCCTCCGGTAATGCCGCAACCCAATACCCTGCAGGGCCAAACTGGATCGAGGGTCCTGCTTGGCTTAGCGAAGCGGCCATATCGTCGCGTACTGCCATCCATACCAATCCCTTGGCGCGAACGACTTCCTCAGGCCAGTTGCTCAGGAAATAACTGAGGCGCTGCGGATGAAACGGAACTCTGCTGCGGTACACAAAGGACCCGATGCCGTATTCCTCGGTTTCCGGTGTATGTTCATCCTTCTCCAGCTCTGCCAACCACCCCGAGGACGTGCTTGTTTTATCGAAATCAAACAAACCGGTGTTGAGGATTTCCTTCGGATCTACAACGCCATTCACGGTGCGAATGATGTTTGCCGTTGGCTGAAGCTTTCTAAGAACCGCCTCCAGCTTCACCAGTTCCTTCTCCTCTACAAGATCGCATTTGTTTAGCAGCAATACATCACAGGTTTCAATCTGGTCGATCAGAAGATCTACAATATCGCGGTAGTCCGTCTCACCGACAGCCTGATTGCGGTCAAGCAAGCTTTCCCCGGAAGCAAAATCATGCCAGAAACGGTTGGCGTCAACGACAGTAACCAACGTATCCAGCCGCGCCAGAGCGGTTAAATCGATGTCCAGCTCGGGATTGGCATACGTAAATGTCTGCGCCACTGGAATCGGCTCGCTGATCCCTGATGATTCGATCAGAATGTAATCAAAGCGTCCCTCGCTTGCCAGCTTCTGAACCTCCTGCAGCAGGTCATCCCGCAGGGTACAGCAAATGCAGCCATTGGACATTTCGACCAGCTTTTCTTCGGTTCTCGACAATGTATTTCCCGATTTCACCAGGTTTGCATCGACATTAACCTCGCTCATGTCATTGACAATGACCGCCACCTTCAGACCGTCCCTGTTATGCAAAATATGATTCAGCAGGGATGTTTTCCCAGAGCCCAGATACCCGCTCAAGACGGTAACAGGTATTTTCTTATTCGATTGTTCAGTTAACATGTATATTTCCCCTCTCATCATTAACGGCGTTTATATGGGAGTGTAATAGAATCAACTTGTCTGTTCTTTCTATACGCGTGCCCAGACTCCAATATCATGCCAATTTATTAACAGTAATTATTACGATTAACAATTTGATTGTAATAATTACGATCATTAGTTGTCAATCATTAATTTGTTTACCAGAGGTTGTTCTGTGAACCGTTCCCTTCGGACCGATCAGAATTCATAAACAAAAGAGGCTGTCCAGAAAGTCAGTGAAACCTGACTACTGGCAGCCTCTTTTTTTGTAAAACGCTAAAAATATGCGCAAAAAAACCGTCTTTTCCTGTAAAATGAAAGTTACCACACAACCATTTCAGAAAGGGACGGTTTTTATGCGTAATCAAATGACTACTACTAAACATTATAACATGCAACTCACATTTCCTCTAGAAAATATAGAAGGAAACATAGATTCTAAACGAAAGCTCACACCTGCTTTTAAAGCTTATGATAACAAGCAGATGCATATGATCTTGGATCTAGAATCACTAATCCCTTCCCACCATGTCGCTCGTATCATTGATGAAATGATTGAATCTATTCCTGACGAGCTGTTGTTTGCTCATTATGTTGGCGGTGGCCGTAGTTCCTACCATCCTAAAATGATGCTCAAAGTGATTCTTTATGGCTACTCTCAAAAAGTCTATTCCTGCCGTGGCATTGAAAAACTATTACAAGAAAACCTACCGGCGATGTGGCTAGCTGCGATGCAACAGCCGGACTTCCGCACCCTGAATGACTTCCGTGGTGTGCGAATGAAGAGCCTTATGGATGAGCTCTTTCAAACGATGATTAAAAAGCTCATCAACGACAATTTTATTACCATGGAGAACTACTTCTTGGATGGCACAAAGATTGAAGCTAATGCCAACAAGTATTCTTTTGTGTGGAAAAAATCTACGTTACGCTTTGAAGAGAAACTCAAAGAAAAGGTGCAGGCAACCCTTGCGCATATTCATACGCTCACGCAGCAAGAAGCTAGTGAAATGGTAGCTACCGATCCAGATGAGCTTCCTGTACAGCTTGAAGAAACAGCTGTTATTCTAGAAGAACAAGTAGAGCGCTTAACTGAACAGATCGCTCAAACCAATGACAGTGAAGCGAGAAAAGCCTTACGAAAAGAGCGTAGTGCCTGGAAACAGCCTCTGAAAAAGATTCGTCAAGACTTTCTTCCACGTCTGGCCAAGTATGATCAGCAGAAAGCTTGCTTTGGTGATCGCAATAGCTACTCCAAGACCGATCCAGACGCTACGTTTATGCGAATGAAAGAAGATCACATGAAAAATGGTCAACTTAAACCAGGTTACAATGTACAGATGGCAACGGAAAACCAATTTATTTTGTTTTATAGTCTTCACCAACGACCAACGGACACACGCTGCTTCATTCCGCATATGGAGCAACTTGCTGCGTCTTCTTTACCCATGCCTAAAACCGTGATTGCTGACGCTGGTTATGGTAGTGAGGAAAACTATTTGTACGCGTTAGGCGAAGAAAAAGAGACGCGATTTGATTTTCTTATTCCATATGGCAGCTATATGCACGAACAAACCAGACGCTACAAAAAGAACATGAAGCATGCAAGCAATTGGACGTATGAAGAGTTAGACGATCGCTTTATTTGCCCGAATGGTCGATACGTTTCGTTTAAGAAGTACCAGACGAAGAAGACACGCTCCGGCCTAGAGCAAAGCTTTAAGATTTACGAATGTGAGGATTGTAGCGATTGCCCATTAAAGGCAGCATGTACGAAAGCAAAGGGAAATCGTCAAGTACACTGGAACACGGTATGGGAAGAATTAAAGGCAAAGGCAAAAACAGCCCTTGAGGATGACGAGAAATCCGCGATCTATGCTCGACGTAAAGTCGAGGTTGAGAGTGTATTCGGTCACATCAAGGGCAATCGGTCGTTCCGCAGATTTTCCTTGCGGGGTCTAGAAAAAGTTCATACAGAGTTTGGGATTGTGGCCTTGGCCCACAATCTACTGAAAGTAGCAGGCATTCGCCTCGCTACATTCTTTCAAACGCAGGGACGTAAAAAGGTTGGACGGAGAAATGGTTCTCTTCTCGTCCAACCTTTTTACTTTAGGGACTTATTGGACAGCCCCCTTATTCTTCCCCCCACTAATCCTTGATCATCCAACATGGCTCAGGTCATTTCATATGGCGCCGAGCCAAGTAAATGAAAAAAGGCGCGCCCATAAATGCCGTAACAGCGCCAACCGGCAGTGACGCCGGACGACCTCCTTCAAACAGCGGGATGGACAAGCCCTGGGATAGAATATCTGAGCCGACGAGCAGCCAGGCTGTCACTAGTGCGCTAAATGGAAAGAGTCTTCTAGCATCCTGGCCGACAATGCGCCTCGCAATGTGAGGGCCTATCAATCCGATGAAACCGACAGCGCCAACGATAGAAACTGCTCCCGCAGTTAAAAGCGCGGCGATAAGCAGCAATCCTGCTCTTACAGGTCCGACCGGCACCCCAATCCCTCTTGCGACGCCATCGCCCAGTTGTAACGCATTAGCCGCTCCAGCACTGATTAATCCGATCGGCACCATAATTAGAAACCATGGCCATAGGATATTCCAATGAATCCATACCCGCCCGTTCAGCGATCCAACAGTCCATAACAGTATGCTGCCGATCGCCTCCGAATGACGGAGCAGCACCAGTGAGGTGCATGCCGACAGAAAAGCCGATATTAACAAGCCGATCACCGTAAAGCGCAGCGCATCTCCCCTGCGGGACCAACCCAGCAGATAAATCGCCGAGACCGTTATGATCCCCCCCACTAGACCAAATAACGGAATCTGCAGGGTAAGACTCGCAGATCCTCCTAAGTAGGTCATGTAGAGCACAAGCATCAGCACACTGCCTGCGGATACGCCCAGCAGCCCGGGTTCGGCCAGCGGGTTGCGTGTAACCGACTGCAGGATGGCCCCAGCAAGTCCGAGCATGGCGCCTGCGGCAAGTGCAATCAGAGTCCGAGGCAGCCTCAGTTCCCATACAATTTGCCGATGGAACAGGTCCTCTTGGTTATTGAGCAAGGCCAGCATCACTTCACGCGGCGTTAGGGCCACTTGTCCGAGCGCGATATGTAAAATAAAAAAAACGGCCAGACCCAATAAAAAAAACAGCCCCCAAGTCCAAAACTTCCGCTTATAGAATGATCCGTCAGCTGAGTTGCGATTGATCAATTGCGCCGTCGCCCCCTCATCACAAGCATCAAAATGAGAACCGGTACACCGACCATCGTCGTCCATAAGCCGACCGGAACTTCCCTGGGAATAAATACTGTTTTGGCAAATAGGTCCGCCGTCACGAGCAGCACGGCCCCTACCGCTGCGGAACAAGGGAGTATCCATCTGGCATCTTCCGTTCCCAGAATGGCCCTTGTCAAGTATGGACCAAGCAGCGCAATATAACCGATCGGTCCGCACTGCGCCACAACGGCTGATACCATCACACCACTGGCAACCAGCAATAAGAGACGCAGCCTGGCCACCTTCTGTCCCAGCGCTTCGGCCTGCTCATCTCCCAGACGAAGCAAGTTCAATGGCTTGATAAACAGCATGGCAGCCGGAATACCGATCACAGCCCATGGAAGCAAGTACTGAACGTGGTTCCAATGACGTCCTGATAAACTTCCCATCAAGTACGTATACAGCAGATTGATATCATTCTGGGTGCCCATTGTAATCAGCCACACAATCATTCCATTCAGCATCGCGGTCACGGCTGTTCCCATGAGGATGATGCTCGTGCTATCCGTTCGTCCATATACAGAAGCAATGACGATGAGACCTCCGGTAAACCCTCCAACCAGCCCAAACAAGGGATATAGGCTAAAAGCAACAGGCAGGTGTAACACCGTAATCACCGCAATGATCAATGAGCTTCCTGCCGATACGCCAATCAGATCGGGACTTGCGAGCGGATTGCGAAGACCGGTCTGCATCAGCACCCCCGAGATGGCAAGCATTGCCCCAGACAAGAAGCCAAGCACAATGCGCGGCAAGCGCAGCTCGAGAATAGAGGTCACGGCCAGATCAGAGCCTTCGCGATTTAGCAAAACACGCCAAAGTTCCTTCCAGCTAACGGCCGGATATCCGGATTTTAATGCCCAGAGAGCCGAAGCTGTGCCGGTAATAACAAGGAGCAATATCAGGACGAGCGCCCGGCTCGTCCTGATTGTTCCCCGACTAGAGTGAACAACCTCTCCCACTACTGGTCAGACCCTTTGAACGTATCAGGATATAATGTGCTCATCGCCTCATCCATCACGATCCCGAGCGAGCGCGTGCCTCTTCCGTTGGCCCAAATCGCCGTTCTGACTTCCGTAAACTGATTGTTCTTTACCGCCTTCAGTTTGCTCCATATCGGATTGGCGGCAAATTGCTCGGACAACGGCTGGGAATCCGGACCAAAGCTGAATGTCTCGATAAATATATGATCGGGATCCGTCTCAAGCACCTTCTCCAGCGAGTAGGCCATCCCGCCTGCCTGATGCCCTCCATCTTCAACAGGTGCTGGCCACGGGTATGGAGTAAGCTCAGAGAGCAAGGAGCCTACCAAGGACCCTGCCGTATCGATGCCAAAGTTGACGTCAGCACCATACATAATCAAGGCACTCCGGGTATTTGGAGTCTGTTGTTTATAATCGTTCATCTTATCAAGGAATTTATCCTTCGCGGCAGCAGCTTCAGACTCCCTGCCTGTCCAGGTTCCCATCATTTCAAGAAAAGAGATGGAGTCCTCATAGGTTTTCACCTCGACGATATATAGCGGAGCGATGTTGCCCAGCCCGTCTCTCAGCATATCATGAGTGCCTTTAAGCCCGATGACCACATCCGGCTGACTCTTGGCGATATCCTCCAGACTTGGCTCCATAAACCCGCCCCCGATCTGTATAAAGGAAGAAGCCTGATCTCCGAAAAACTCCGGCTGAAAGGCGATGCTGTCCGGGACAACTGCAACCGGCTCGAGCCCCAGTTCAGCCAGGCTGTCCACGCATATTTCGGTTAAGCAAGCTACTCGTTCTACGTTCCCCGGCAGCTCAATCGAGGCTCCGGTGCTGTCCGTTATCGTCGTGTTAGCCTCTTCTGGACTTGGGGTGGATGGATCGCCCTCGGCATCCGTCCCCGATGCGGACGCTTCATCAGATGGAGCAGTCTCTCCAGAAGAAGCTGCATCTGTCGGAGCTGGATTTGCACCCTCATCGCCGGCTTGTCCGCACCCTGCTAGCAACAATAGCATGATTAGCACGGCTCCAATCCATTTGAAACCGGCATTTAACTTCGCATTCAACATATTTTACCTCCAATGGAATATGATATCGATCCTATTATATTCGTAATAATTACGCTTTTAAAGTGTAATTATTACAATTTAACAAAAAAATAAATTGGCTTTTGTTCTAGCTGCAAATTTGACTTTCCAGAAAATAGGATATAAAATCGATATCACTAATGGTAATTATTACGATTATTGGTGAATTTGACAAGTCTTTTTTGAGGAGGGGAATTGTGAATATCTCGTTCATGACCATCCCGGCGAGCGACGGAGTTCAACTGTCCAGCCTGATCGTGCTGCCGGCTGAAGACGGCCCATTTCCCGTGATCATCACCCGAACGCCATATGACAAAATGCAGTTTGTCGAAGCTGCCAAGGGCTGGGCATCCGCAGGGTTCGCCTTTGTGGCTCAGGATGTTCGCGGGCGCCATGGATCCGGTGGTCGGTGGATTCCCTACGATCATGAAGAGGCTGATGGGCTGAGCACGCTGCGATGGGTCCTTGCCCAAGACTGGTGCAACGGTCAGATCGCATTGGAAGGAAGCTCGTATGGCGCTTTTGCCGCTTATGCAGCGGCGCAAGGAGACGGTAGCGCCCTGGCGTCCTCCCTGATTACGCTTGTGCCGGCTATGGGGCTGCACGAAACCGCCTTTCACCCATCCGGCGCTTTTCATCTGCTGGATCGACTATGGTGGGAGGCCAGCTTTGGCAGCTCTAAGGTTAACGAGCAGGATCGTTTCTGGAACATGTATGAGCGCTGCCCGGATGCCATATGGCATCTACCTGTCAGAGACCTGCCCCTTGCATTCCCGATGGAGCTCCCTCATTGGCAGCGGGCGACCGAGCCTGAAGCTGAGCAAGAGACGATTCGACTGGCCGATATTCGCAGTCCCGTAATGCACATCGGCGGGTGGCATGACGCTTTTACCGGTGCCTTGCTGCGAAATTATCGCATATTATCCGAGCGCGCGGATCCCCGGCCGCAAAGTCTGATCATCGGGCCGTGGACGCATGAGGTGAACCAACCCCCCCGCTATCCGGCACGCAGCTATGGGTCGAATACCCGTTTGCCGTTAGCTCGGATGGAAATGAATTGGCTGAGGCACACGCTTCAGGGCGAAGCCTTGCGTTATCCGTCCGTGCTGATTTATGCGATGGGTGCCAACCGCTGGATCGCGCCGCCGGCGTGGCCGCTGCCCGGGACGATAACCAAGGTCTTCTATTTGGCCGGAACAGGAATGCGGCTTCAGGAACAGACACCGAAACAGGAGCAGCCAAGCCATTATCGGTATGATCCTGCAAACCCTCTTCCCGCACGGGAGTACCCCAGCTTTCGGCAGGATCTCGATGCCCGTAGCGATGTGTTGTGCTACACATCCGATGCGCTAAACGAGGACCTGCTTGTGGCCGGTACGGCCTATGTGCACCTATGGGTCAGCTCGTCGTCGAGCCAAACCGACTTCTATGCCTGCTTGTCAGAGGTTGATCCTTCAGGCAACGTCATCTATATTACGAGCGGCTTAGCCCGCAGTACAAGCGCAGCTGCTCCGGAACCCATTAATGAGCAATCGATCGAGATTCCGCTGAAGCCGGTATGTCAGTTGCTGCCGCGCGGGAGCCGAATTCGGATATCGATAAGCAGCAGCTGTTTTCCCGAATATGACCGTTCATTGAACACGATAGGGGATTCGCTCCGACAGTCGGCCTTTGTCCAGGCAGATCAAACGATCTGGCACGACGCTGCACGCCCCTCCCAATTCATACTGCCCTGTCACGATGATGCTTTGGAAAGGTGGTACTATGATAACCAAACCTCTCTATGAACAACTTATTGATAGACGTACTGGCTTTATTACGCGGTTGACGCCTGCGCCGATTCATCCGAACCTCCCCCGTCAAATCTTTTCATGGCGTGCACAAATGGCAGACGGCTTTATATTGGCAGGCATCCCTTCCGACCGAATCGCCGGGGGGACGGCTTTTAATGATGACAAGGCTCGTCTGGCCGCCATCGGCGAAGCAGTCGAACGCTATTGCGGAAATTACATCGGCGCTCCTCTGCTTAAGGGCTCCTACAGAACGTTGACGGCCAAGGGGTACAAGCTGCTCGATCCGTTAAAGGTTCCCCTCTATTCCCGCCAGCAATATACAGCCAAGGGATTTCCGTTTGTACCGATGGATCGGGATCTTGTTATGAATTGGATCGAGGGCGAATCCCTGACAGGGGGCTACCGGATCTGGATTCCCGCTTCTCTTGTCTACATTAACTATCACCAAGAAGCATTTCGCGGGGAACCACAGACTCATTTTGTTCAGTATGCCGGCATCGCTTGCGGCGCAACGCGGAATAGCGCCATCATCTCCGGACTTCTGGAGCTTATCGAGCGAGATGCGGTAGCCATCTGGTGGGGAGCTGATGTACCGCTTCCCGCGTTGAATGTCCGTCGGTATCCCCGTCTTCGGTCTTATGTGGAGCCCATTCAGGCGGACAGTCCCGTAAGCTTCAAATGGTTTCCGATTCCAAATGATTCAGGCATTCCCGTCATCGGCTCTTTGCTGCATGATTCACGGCAGCATATCGTATGCATGGGGTTTGCCGCACGCTTCTCGGCCGAAGAGGCCGCGCTTAAAGCAGCCGCTGAAGCGGCTCAATCCTATCATATCGCGCTGGACTTGCTTGATCCTGACAGCCCGACCTGGAATGCCATACAGCAAGGTATCCTGAACGACAAAGCGCTTAAGCCGTATCGTGCAGATCGCAGCTACCGATCAGCCTTCCGGGACGATTACCGGGATATGGTCGATCTCTACTTGAATTCTCAATACTACATGGATCCCGCCACCCATACTGAAATCTCAAGCTTGCTGAATGCTGAAGAGACCGCCATGCTCCCTGCCGATGCAGCAATCCCGGCAACGATGGAAGCATTGGTGCATCAACTGTCCTCGCTTGATCTGGAAGCTTTCTACGCGGATGTGACAACGCCGGATATTCAAGATATAGGACTGTGTGTGACCAGAGCGATCGTACCGGGTCTTGTCCCCAATGCGCCAACTGCCTTTCCCTATCTGGGACCAGAAAGGCTATATACCATTCCCTGCAGGCTTGGCTGGACAACGGGCCCGCTTACGGAACATCAAATCAATCGCCGTCCGCTGCCTCACAGCTAATGAAAGGGGTGGATTCATGCTCCTCCAGGCCAGGTTCAATCAAATTATTTTGATGGAGCAACACAAGGTCTACGAGATCGAAAAAGGGCTCGCCTTCATATGGAGCGTGCGTTCCGACGGCCAACAATCGCTTACCGACATCCTTCATCACGGAATGGCCGCCGAATTTCCCGACACGCCGGACACCATATACGAATTCCGGACCCAGGCTGCATCCCGTATTCGCGTCCATCCATTGGAGCCAGCTTCTTTGCCGCCAGAGCAGCTGGTGCATCTCCTGACCAAGCTAAGAGCCCATTCCTGGCGCTCCCTGCAGCTTGCGACGATCTGTCGGCAAAAATATATACGCGAACGTTTGGACATGTTTCTGTCCTTCCTTAATCAGCAATTCGGCGTTCAATTCAAAAACACGCAGCGTCTTGTTCCTTTTGTCCTAACCCATGAACATATTGCAAATGCTATTAATTCGACCCGTTCCACCGTCACTCGAATGATGAATGAGCTTGAGCAGGAAGGTCAAATCTCTCATGTGCAGCTGGGCAAAAACCGGCTGATTGTGTTCCCCTCGGCCCAATCGTCGGAAGTGGGCAGGTTGGTTTAACCGACCATCGGCATTTTCTTTCATCGAAGCCGTTCAGCAAGCCGTTTCCGAATCCGACTTTCCTCTAACAAAAAGGGGCTGTCTCAAAAGTCATCGTAGATGACTGAGGGACAGCTCCTTCTTTAATTTGTAAAACAAAAAGAAACCTCTCTTTGGTAAAATGAAGGTACCACCCAAACATTTCCCTAAAGGAGAGGTTTCTTTGTACATTCAATATACCATGGACCAACTGTTTCTGCCAATGGACCTTGAGGAAGATATTCCACAAAATCACGTCGTTCGCATCATCAACGATGCCGTCAACCGAATCGACGACAAGATCTTCGAGGCCGCCTACTCTGGAGGCGGTCGTCCTAGCTTCCACCCCAAACTCATGACGAAGATCATCATTTACGCCTACAGCCAACGGATCTATTCATCCCGTCAAATTGCGAAGGCTGTGAGGGAGAACATCCCCTTCATGTGGCTTGCCGCCCGGCAGCGCCCGGACTTCCGCACCATAAACCGATTCCGCTCAGAGCGGATGAAAGACGTTCTCGAAAAAGTATTCACGGCTGTGTTGGAACTGCTTGTGGAAGAGGGCTACATTAAGCTAGAGCATTACTTCGTCGACGGTACCAAGATCGAGGCGAATGCCAACCGCTATACGTTTGTCTGGGGGAAATCCGTTGTCAAGCAACAGGCGAAACTTGAGGAGAAAGTAAAATCGCTCTTCACCGAGATTGAGGAGCAGGAACTGCTGGAAGAAGCGGCTCATGCGGGCGAGGACCTGGCTGAACTGGGCGAGTCCAACGAACTGACCAGCGCTAAGCTGGAGAAGGCCGTTGCGAAATTGGAGCAAAAGCTACAACATGAACCGAAAAACAAACCAGTGAAGAAAGCCGTCCGCCTTCTGCGCAAGGATCTACTTCCCCGCAAGCATAAGTATGAGCTTCAACGGAAACTGCTGGGCGACCGTAACAGCTACAGTAAGACTGACCCGGATGCAACCTTCATGCGAATGAAAGAAGACCATATGCGAAACGGCCAACTTAAGCCAGGATACAATGTTCAGATCGGTACGGAAAACCAATTTATCGTCGGCTACTCCTTGCACCAACGACCGACGGACACGCGCTGCCTCATTCCCCATCTAGAGAAAGTAAAAGAAATGTTGGGTAAGTTGCCGAAGACCATCATTGCGGACGCTGGTTACGGCAGCGAAGAAAATTACGCGCGCTTGGAGCAGGAAGATTGCGAGGCGCTTGTCAAATATAACACCTTTCATAAAGAAAATTCGAAGAAGTGGAAGCAAGACATCAGCAAGATCGACAACTGGACTTACCAGCAGGAGTCCGATACTTGGTTGTGTCCGAATGGCCGCACGCTCCACTTCCTGCGAGAGCGCAAGAAAAAGAACGAAAGCGGATATGAGCAACAGGTACGCCATTATCGGAGTGCTGACTGTGAGGGCTGTCCATTCAGAGAAAGATGCAGTAAAACAAACAGGAACCGAGAGATCGAGGTGAGCATGACCTTTCTTCGCTACAAGGCAGAAGCAAGAAAGAAGCTTCGGAGCGAGGAAGGACGAGAGTTATCCATCCGGCGCATGATTGAGGTTGAGAGTGTGTTCGGACAAATGAAAAACAACCGAGGATTCCGGCGATTCCTGCTTCGAGGCTTGCCGAAAGTAAGCACGGAGGTAGGGTGGCTTTCGCTTGCCCACAATCTGCTCAAGCGAGCGACATTGAGTCAAAAAATTGAAAACGGCCGGTCAGGAATAGACTCCTGACCGGCCGTTTTTCAATGTCTAAAGCAGGGATTACTGATTCGTACGTTCTTTAACCCCCCTTTTGAGACAGCTCCTTTTTTCATTCCCTGGCTATACCTTGCGGCTTACTCTTGATCTTCCCAAACAAAAGGATTATGAACAAGAGCATGATGATGCGGGTCTACCTGTACCGGGGCCGCATTCACTTGATCCAGAACTTCAAAAATGCTCTGCTCTTCGGCTTGCAAAAGCTCCTTTTTCATTCGTTATCCCTCCTTTGATCGTCTTGTCAGGCGATGAATCGATCACCCGCTTCTTAAGTTTACCTTTCCCGATAAGTCCGCTCGGTCTGGTGCAGCACACATCTTTGGTGTCGGCGAACACATCATCCTCTTGAAATTGCCCTCAAAATATAGATTGATGATAGCTTTTCATATTAATAGAAGATCAGGTGATCCTATGCCCAAGTACGATATTCCCCAGGGTTGTATACCATTCACAGGTCAGGACGGACGAAGCTACTATATGAACGAGCAAGGTCAGCTCGTACGTGTTAATTTTAAAGAAGCCCGCTCGATGAAGAGCTGGACTGCACTTCGAGCCGGGCAAAGCCGTGAATGGCAGGAAGAAGAGCTGACAGATGAACTTCGGCTAGCCCTGTCCAAGCTCAAGGGTGAAGAGCTAACTTCCCTGCAATCGCAGCCGATCCGCACCTCCATTATGGCCCATACTGATCTAGCCGCCGTCCTGAAAGTTCTCTTAACGCTATCCGGCATACACTGCGATACCATAGAGGAGCCCCAGCTGCTTGACCCGGCTACAGATTACTTGCTAGTGGCAGCCGGTATCTTTCGTTGCAATATGTTCAAGCAAGCAGAAGAAGCTTTCCTCACGACGGGGATTCCTTGGATCCCTCTTTATCTGGAAGGAAAGCTTGTCCGATTCGGTCCGCTCATGGGACCTTATTTACAGCTAAAGGACTTGACGACTCGGCTCTTGTCCGCAAGTCCCTCCCCTGATGTTCTTCAGGATTTTTGGGCCTATGCCGAAACGATCCGTGATCCCGGCCTTCCCTTTTCCCGTTCTGAACAGCAATGGCTCGTAGCCACCATTTCCCTTCTGCTTGAGGAATGGCATAGCGGACGCAGCCGAAAGCGCGGATTCCCGCCCGAACGGTATCAGCTGACGTTGATTCCGACGACAAGAGAGATTATCTACCACCCCGTATTGAGATTGCCGTCCTCGGCAAGTGCAGAAAGGATGAAAAGCCTATGACACCACCGATTCATGTCCTTGGCTTGCTCGGAAGCCTGCGCCAGAATTCACGCACCGAGCTGGCCCTGAACCGCTGTTTGGAGGCAGCACAGCAGGAAGGGGCGGAGACGAGCATTTTTGATGCACGCAGGTCTCCCCTGCCCTTTTGCGATGGACGCGATGATCAGTCGCTGTACCCGGAGGCGGTACATGAGCTGCGCCGACAGGTTGCGCAGACTGATGCCCTGGTGTTTGCTTCTCCGGAGTACATTGGAAGTTATTCTGCCGCCATCAAGAACATGCTCGACTTCCTTGGCCCCGATCATTTGCGCGGCAAAATCGCCGGAGTGATCGGAGTTGCGGCAGATCATTCCGCCTCGAATACCGTCTACCACCTGTCGAACATTCTGCTGCGCTGCGGCTGCTGGGTCGTACCGATCCATGCCCAAATCCCGGCCAGCGAAATTATTTTTCAACAGCCTGACTCTGCCTCGGCACAGAAACTGTTGTCCATTCTGGATGCATTAGGCCGGGACATCGTAGTGACGGTGCATAGGCACCATTCTAGCAAGTCGAAAGCATAAAGTCAGTCATGTTAGCTGACGGAGCACCCTTGCCCCCTGCCGATGACAAATCGTTCGCGTATTAGCCGCGTTTCTCTTCTTGCACGGACTCACGGTTATCACTTGCAATCGCGTAAGGCAAAAAAACAGGGCTGCCGCTTTCCGGATCTTGGATGACGTTCGCATGAATGCCAAATGCCTGCCTTAAAGTTTCAATTGTCAACACCTCGTCCGGCTCTCCATCCGCTACAATGCGGCCTTTTTGCAGCACGATCATGCGATCCGCATATTTGGCGGCCTGATTCAAATCATGCAGCACCACGACAATTGTCATGCCTCTTTCCTGATTCAAACGGCGGACCAGCTCCAGTATTTCGAGTTGGTGCCGAACATCCAGAAAGGTGGTCGGTTCATCCAGCATGAGAATTGGCGTTGATTGCGCCAAGGCCAGGGCAATCCAGGCCCGCTGGCGCTCGCCTCCGGATAACGTATCGAGCATGCGATGCTGAAAGCTCGTCATCCCCGTCAGATGGAGCGCCTCATCAATAGCCGCATGGTCCTGTCTTCTCAACATTCGCAGCGGACCGGCATGCGGGTAGCGCCCCTGCTCTACCAATTCCCTGACCGTCAAGCTTGCCGGAACTTCGGGCGATTGCGGCAAGACGGCAAGCTGGCGGGCCACAGCAGCCGAGGATAAGGTCGAAATTGCGACCCCATCCAAATAAACGGTTCCCTGGTGAGGCTTCAGCAGCCTGGCCAGGGCCTTCAGCAGCGTCGACTTGCCGGAGCCGTTTGTCCCGGTTAGCGCTGTAACCTTCCCTGGCGCTATCGACAAGCTCAGTTGCGTCACAATGGTGTTGTCCGCATAGCGCACATCCAAATGCTCTGCAGCCAGCACCGAGACTTTACTTCTAGTGTTCATTTGCATCCCCGTTTCACCTCCTGGAAGTTATTGCACCTGTCTCGCTCATATCGTGTACCTCAGTTGTTAATCGTAATTAATACGATTATACACGCAAATGGCAGCCAGTTCAATTCATTTCACTTTGGTGCCATTGATCCACTGTATCCCATTCCGGATTTGACTTTAATACCATCCACTTCTATAATTTAATTGTAAAAATTACGATTAACGAAGATTTAAGTATGAAGGAGTGAATAAAAAATGACCACCACAACATCCCATGATCCCCGTATTCCCGTTACTGTCTTGACCGGTTTTCTTGGTGCCGGGAAAACAACGCTGCTCAATCATGTATTAACTGCGGAACACGGTCAGAAGATCGCCGTCATCGTCAACGAATTTGGAGAGGTCGGCATCGATAACCAGCTTGTCGTCGGCGCAGATGAAGAAATCTTTGAAATGAACAACGGCTGCATATGCTGTACCGTTCGGGGAGATCTCATCCGCATTCTTGCTGATTTGAAGGATGCCAAGCTCGGGCAGGGCGGACGTCGCAAAGCCGATTTCGACCGCGTCCTGATTGAGACCACCGGCCTTGCCGATCCGGCTCCGGTGGCGCAAACGTTCTTTGTAGACGAGGAAATCTCCGAATTTTATAAACTGGATGCCATCGTCACCGTGGTGGACGCCAGACATGCCGGTCAGCATCTGGACGAAGGCCATGAAGCGCAGGAACAGGTCGCTTTCGCAGATGTCATGCTGCTTAACAAGACAGATCTGGTCTCCGAAGAAGACCTCGGACAGCTGGAGCAGCGTCTTCGCTCGATGAACCAGGCCGCCAAAATATATCGCACGCAGCAATCCCGGATCGAAATCGATCGCATTCTCGGTATCGGCGCATTCGATTTGGAGAAAAAGCTGGAGCTTGAGCCTGGATTCCTGGAAGAAGATCACCATGATCACGATGATGAGGTTTTCTCCATCTTCTTCCGCGAGTCCCGCCCGCTCGACCTGAATAAGGTAGAAAGATTCATCAACAAATGGCTGGTGGATCATGGAACAGACACCTTCCGCTACAAGGGCGTCCTGAATATCAAAGGCACCAACAAAAGGGTCGTCTTCCAAGGCATCCACATGCTGTTCGGCGCTTACCCGGACCGGGATTGGAAACCAGGAGAGACGCGAACGAGCGAATTTGTCGTGATCGGCCGCAACCTCGACGAGGAATGGTTCCGCAAGCAATTTGCAGCCTGCGTGGCCGACTGAAGCAGATGAAGGAGCAAGAAGCGCGCACCATCAATGTGCCGCTTCTTTTTATTTCCTCTCCCGGCTTAGAAGGTATCGTTCAAGCCATCTCCTCCAGCTTGCTGAGCAGACTCTGTTTGGAAAAATGCTCCCCGATAAACACGGCCACATCCTGAAGCTGACCCTGGGGCCGGATCGGAATCAGCTCCAACTGTTTGTATGCATATTGAAACAGCATGCGCTCCCCGGTGCTTGCTGTATATACCCCTTTTGCCCGATATATGCCATCCGGCAGCTCGTTCATCACCTGTTCCCACCGATGGTTATCCACGGGCTGCGAAAAATAATGTGTACAAACCATCACATGATCATAGGAATGATGATGGTCGTGACCGGCAGGATCGTGATCGCCGTGATCGTTCCGGGAGTCCAGCCCGCCGTTGTGAGCATGATGATGATCTCCACGAACGTCAACAGCAGAGCGCGCCTTAGCGTTAGACCGACTGAACGCTCCTGAGCCCGAAGCCTCCGGTTCAAGCATAAGATTCCACAAGCATTCATCCAATTCACAGTGAATGGCAGGCTGAATCGAAGCAACCGGATTCAATGCGGCCATTAGCTGCGTGACCTCCTCTAATTCTTTCTCGCCTACCAGATCGCGTTTGTTCAGGACCAGCATTGATGCGCAGCGGATCTGATCCTCCATTAACCGGTAAGTCCTTCCCCTTGTGCCGCAAGACAGCTGAAGAAAATGGGAAGCATCCACGATTGTCACCACGGCCCGGATATCGATAGGCGTTAACAAAGCCGTTTCCGTTACCGTATCCAAAATTTCGATCGGGTTAGCAACCCCTGTCGCCTCAATGAGTATGAGATCCGGAGTCTCTTGTTCAATCAGCCCCTTGATCTCCATGGATAAATCGCCGCGAATCGTGCAGCAGATGCAGCCGCTGAGCATTTCTCGCATCGCTACCTCTTCATCCACCAGCTGACCGTCCAGATTAACATCACCTACCTCGTTCATAATGACCGCAGGTTTGATGCTCTTATTCACGCATTCACCTAATAGGCGAGTCAGGAGAGTGGTCTTGCCGCTTCCCAGGAACCCCGACAGTATGAGGATCGGGATCATTGTCATGATGTGTAGCCCTCTTTTCTCTCCTCCTCGGCAGCACGGGATGGCTTCTCTAGTCCTGTCACTGAAAGTCCGGTAGCTACAAAACGCTGGTCAAAAGAATAAACGATTCTCTCCTCCAGACGTCCTCCCGCCGCATGCCGACGAACCAATTCCCTGCCCAGCTCCGGGCTGATATCCTTGTACCAGACCCCTTCCGGATAAGCGACCACGACACAGGCATCGGCGCATCTACCGTTGCAGCGCGTACGCGTCGTATGGATTTGCCGATCCGCGTCAAGCAAAGCGATTTCGTCCCTGATCGCCAGCGTCACTTCATCCGCCTGCTTCTTCATGCAGCTGCCGCCGTTGCATATCAGGAAATGGCAGGCTGTCTCCTGCAAATTCCAAGTTGTCATATCTTGTTCCTCCTTAACTTTGTACGGGGCTCGTATTCGTGTGTTATGGACTTACTTTGTCAGGGTAGAGTCCGGCAGCAAGTGTTCTGAGGGCAATCGGCGCTCGAATTCCCTCGGCAGCTGCCGAAAGCGGCAGCACGATAAACCGCTCATTGCGGACCGCCTCGATATGGACGAGCGAAGCCATGCTCAGCAAGCGGTCTTTCTTCTGCTCCGCGGACTCGTCCCCGTAGTCTACGATTACGATGACATCCGGATTGCGGTCCACGACCTCTTCCCAGCTCACTTCCGCCCAGCCTTTATCGATATCATCGAAAATATTTGTTCCGCCCACCTGATTGATCAAGCTCGTTAAATACGTATTGGCGGCTGTAAGCGCCTTGTCGCTTCCACTGTCATATACAAAAATCTTTAGCGGCTGATCTACGGGTCCAATCCACGTCTGAATGTCTTCCAGCTCGCTGCGAATTTCGTTCACCAACGCCTCAGCCCGTTCTTCTACGCGAAAGATTATTCCGATATTAAGAATATCCTCATACACATCCTCAAGCGTCGGCTTCGGTCTGTTGGAGGATTCATGTACATAAGTCATCACGCCTTGCGCCGCCAAATCTTCTCGTGAACCGAGCGTTTCCTCAGTAAAAGCACTCTGCCATCCCGCATAAGCAAAATCAGGCTCAGCCGCGAGGAATACCTCCTTGGATGGATATTTATCCGATAGGACCGGGATCTGCACATACGCCTCCTGAAAATCAGACAGAATGCTGTCATCCAAATAAGCGGTTCCCACCATGGAAGATTCCAGTCCAAGGGCCAGCATCACCTCAGTGGCATGCTGATTAAGCGTTACCGCTCTTTTCGGGGCTTCGGGGAAGGAGATCTTCTCCCCCATGTTCTCCAGCTCGACCGAGGTGTCCTCGGCAGTAGCAGGTGCTGAATTCGATGCATCCGACAACGCAGTTGCCTGCGTGCTTTGGCCTCCTCCGCAAGCGGTCAGCTGCACCAATAACAGAGTAAGCAGGATAATCAACGGGATATTTTTTCTTTTCATTTATGTTTCTCCTCCATCCTAAGTGCGTGTTGCCTTGCGGGCAATTAGTGTCACGGTAGCCGGAGCTTCTGGCGGCTCGACCGGCATCGCACCGGCAAATGGGTCTCCTCCATACCCCCACTGATCAGGGATGTAGGGTGTGACATTTTTCCCTGTCATCATGGCTTCCTTTATGGTTTCAGTGGCCCCAAGTGCCTCCTCCTTCCCGTATGTCCCCGGCGGAAGCGCCGTCAACCAAGGCTCGGTCAGACCAAAATTACAAACGATTCGCGATACTTCGAAGCCAGCCGCTGATAGCAGCAAAGCGGTCTCCTTCGGCGTCATTAACGCGAACTCACGTTCAACCCGATACTTTGAAGTCATCGTGCCTTCCCTGTAGGTTTCATAATCGATCATGCACCGGAACACTTGTCTTAAGAGCGATGTCTCTCCTTCCAGTTGACGGGAAATCCATTTGTTCGGGAGCAGCTGCTTCCTCTGCTGCATCTTCCAGCCGATCCCGCTCGGCGGCAGATGCACATCCACCGCAATCCAGCCGCCATCCTCCATGCACCGATGCAAGCCGCCCAGCAAAGCAACATGCTCATCCATCAGCGTAAAGTGCTGCAGAAATCCGTCAGGACATAAGACATGGGTGAACTGCGTCTCGGGATGATATTTCAGAGCATCCTGCTCCACCAGCTGCCATCGTTCTTCCGCCGTGTCCTTAAAGATTCGTTTACGTTTCGCTTCCGCCGCCTTCAGCATGCGCGGGCTCCAATCTACGCCACAGTACTGTTCTGTTAACGGAGCGAGCTCCGTGGCCAAACGGCCTGTCCCGACCCCAAGCTCCAGCGCTTTCACCGGCTTTAGGGACGCTTTTATCCAGGATTTGTAAAACTTGACTCCTGCTTTGCCAGCAAATTGGTCATAATATTCCGCTTCATCGCCTTCATACTTCGGACTCTGCTGACGCTCATGGCGGACACCCTGGATGCCGCAGCGCGAACATACGGTTCCCGCCAACTTCGTAATCGGTATTCCTGGCGGCACGCCGTTTCGCGAGTCCCCATTCCATTCGTCATACATATATCCGCAATAACTGCACCGAGTTAACGCCACGAATTTCTCCTCCTCAAAGTTTTGTGAGCATGGCTTCATGGGTCAGCTTCGTACAAAATTCACTTCGGAAGCATAAACAGCTCAGTTCACAAGCATCTCCGGCAGGAAGGTAATCGCCGGCTTGCCCGTAGAAGGATGACGAGAAATTTGCGTTTTCACTCCGAACACACGGAGCAGCAGCTCCTTCTGCATCACCTCTTCGGGGCGGCCGGCGGCCACGATTCTGCCATCGTTCAGTACATATATTCGATCACAATAACAGGCCGCTATATTCAAATCATGGAGCGCGGCGAATGAAGTCAATTTCAACGCTTTAACCAAATCCATCATCTGCAGCTGATATCGAATATCCAGATGGTTGGTAGGTTCGTCCAGGATCAAGAAGCCTGCCTCTTGTGCCAATGCTCTTGCTATCAGTACACGCTGTTTCTCCCCGCCGGATAAGGTTGCGAAGCTGCTCGAAGCCACATGCTGCATGCCCACCCGCGCCAAAGCCCGCTCTGCGATCTCCTGATCTCTGGCCGTGTCTGACTCCAAGAGGCGCTTATGGGGAGCACGCCCCATCATGACGATATCCATGACGGCAAAATCAAAGGCCATGTTTGCTTCCTGGCTGACCACCGCCATACTGCGGGCCGTTTCCTTCTGCGTCATCTGCGACAAATCCTTCCCGTTCAGGTAAACCCCGCCTCGATCAGGCTTAAGCACACGGTATATATTTTTGAGCAATGTCGATTTCCCACTGCCGTTCGGGCCGATCAATCCGATAAACTCGCCTTCGATTATTTCCAAGGAAATAGACTCGATCAAGCGCTTGTCGCGGACGCTGTAAGAGATCTCTTCAACCTTCATGTTCATTCCTGTCCACCTCCGAATGAATATGAGCTTCGGCGCAGAAGCCAGATAAAGAAAGGGCCGCCGCATAGAGCAGTCACAATACCGATTGGCAATTCCTCCGGCGCCAATGCCATTCTGGCTAGCACATCAGCCCACACGATGAATATCGCACCCAGAAACAAACTGACAGGGAGCACGCGGCGGTGATCGGAACCGATCAACAGTCGTACAATATGAGGAATCATCAGACCCACGAAGCCAATGGATCCGCTGATTGACACCAGCGTGCCCGTCAGCAGTGCCAGGGTCAGAATCAAGACGATACGAAAATGCTGGATGTTCACGCCGAGGGTAACCGCCGTATCGTCTCCCATGAGCAGCGCATTCAGTGATCGATACTGCAGCAAGAACAGCAGGGTGCCTGCCAGAACGATCAGAACAGGGAACGTCATATAAGACCATTTGGCTCCCGCGAGGCTCCCCATCATCCAATACATCGCTGTGCGAATGCCCTCCTCGCGCGGCGCCATCGTGACTATAAAATTCGTTGCCGCCGACATCATCATGGAGATCGCAATGCCTGATAACAGAAGTCTGGTTGTGGAGATGCGACCCGCTACGCGAGCAAGCAGAAATACAAGCCCCATCGCTACGAGTGCACCCATAAACGCCGCGAGAGACAGCGCATATTGACCGAAATAGGAGAACGCACCGAGCAGAATGACCAGCGTTGCTCCTACAGAAGCACCGGAAGAAACGCCGAGAATATACGGATCAGCCAGGGAATTGCGCATCAATGCTTGTGCGGCTACACCGGCCACGGATAGCCCTGCCCCAACAACGGCGCCGAGCAGCACTCGGGGGAAGCGAATGTCCCAGATAATGTGGCTTTGTCCTTGGCTCCATGTCTGGTCCACCTTTCCGGCAAATCCAGGCAGATTGGACAGCGCGATTTTCCATACCGTCCCCGGATCTATAGCCACCGGACCGAGCATCACCGCAGCCGTGATCGATACCAACAGCATCGCAGCCAGCAAAACTAGAATTCCCGCAAACCAAACACGGTGATGGGGTCCCTCACGTGGTGTCCTGCTGCCCATTAAACCCGATGCCCCACGATCAGCATTCGCGGAGAATATCGCTCGTGATAGGCGTCTCCATCATAACTTCCGTAAACTTCATCGATGACGAGACCCGCATCGATCAGCATGCTCCCCATCGCCTTCAGAGCATACAGTTTAACGCGCTCCGTATAGCTGCGTGGTTCCTTGTCCCCATCCTCAATCATGATCCGCTTAGTTACAAAGCCGCTGTGAATCTGACGTCTCTCGGAGATGATGACACCGCTCTCCTCCCGCCTGGAAAATGGGACAAGATGGTCTTGGATATATCCGGCGTTCAGCACATCCATCACAAAGCGCCCGCCTGGCTTAAGGGCTCTTCGTATTTGCCTCAGCACATCCAGCTGTTCTCGGTCGGCTCCGAAGTAGCCGAAGGATGTGAACAGATTGACAACAGCATCGAAGTTTTCGATAAAGTGGTCATCGGCTGGCAATGCACGCATATCGGCCTCCACCCATCTCACGCGTTTCTCCGAATCCAATTCCCTCGCCCTTCGCAGCAGCACGGAGGATAGATCCACACCGGTGACACGATAGCCTGCATTAGCCAGTGCTAAGGCGTGCCTGCCCGCTCCACAGCACAGATCAAGGACCTGACTGCCTGAAGGCAGCTTCAACCATTCCAAGACTTGCTGAACGACCTGATCGGCCTCCTGTTGATTCCGGTGCCTGTAGACAAGCAGATAGTCCTCTCCGAAGCTTTTTTCATACCATGGTACCGTTTCACTTATACTCATCTGTTCCTCCATTTTTCGCATTCTATTTAATCGTAATTTTTACGATTTATAGACGTGGCCATTCCACATTACTCCAATGCTGCACCTCCTCATGCATCATTTCACCTTTTCTATATTAATCGTAATTTTTACGATTATCAACCTTGAATTTGCTACCCGACAAAAAAACACACGCTCCTTGAAGAGGAGCGCGTGCTCAACAAAAAACTCGGCATGCCGCCTTTGGATGATTCTACTCCACTGGTTCTTCATTCTGCTGCCGCTGGCATGTTTCACAAATTCCGTATACCTCAAAGCGATGCCGCAGCACCTTATAGTTGCCAGGCAGCTCTAGCCCCTGATCCATCGGGCAATAATCAAAGGGAAGCGTCTTCTCGCAGTTGACACAGATCAAGTGATGGTGATGATGCGCTGTACAATTCTCCTTGAATTTCAATCCGCCGTCCATAAAATAGAAATGCTCTAATACCCCCATCTCGCTTAACATCCGGAGATTGCGGTACACGGTGTCCAGACTCATGCTCGGATAACGGATTGACATTTGATCATAGACATCCTTGGGCGACAAGTAGCCTTCATGATCCGCAAAAATCTGCGCGAGCGTTCTTCGCTGCTCGGTCACTCTCCATCCGTTCCTTGCCATCGTCTCCAGCATTTCTCTTACCTTGGATTGGTTTTCTCTCATGCTCGGCACGTTCCTTCCTCGGCATACAAAGCTTGTTCTGTCCGAATCCATACTGTCTTTGTATTTTAACAAGAAAGGGCGAATTTGTCATATCACGTGCCAAGACACAGCTTCATTTCTCTGTCTTCACGGCGAATCGGGTCCGTGCCCGCTTCGTTGCCTCCACCATATTCCGCAGAGCTCCGACCGTCTCCTCCTGCCTGCGTGTCTTCAGGCCACAATCCGGGTTAATCCAGAATTGGCTCGGTTCAAGCACGCGCAATGCCCGCTCGATCATGGCGTCGATTTCTTCGACCGAAGGCACGCGCGGACTGTGGATATCATACACGCCTAAACCGATCTCTTTATCATAGCTGTAGTGCTCGAAGCTCTCGATCAGTTCCCCATGGCTGCGGGATGTCTCAATCGAAATGACATCGGCATCCAGCTCGTTGATCGTATCAATGATGTCATGGAACTCGGAGTAGCACATATGCGTATGAATCAGCGTTTCGTTTCGAACGGTCGAGGTGGACAGGCGGAACGCCCGTACCGTCCATTCCAGATAATGCGGCCAATGTTCCCGCTTGAGCGGCAGCCCCTCGCGCAGCGCCGGCTCATCCACCTGGATCATGCCGATGCCTGCCGCTTCCAGCGCCTCGACCTCCTCACGAAGCGCCAAGGCAATTTGATAGGCTACTTCCTCCCGGGGCTTGTCGTCCCGCACAAACGACCAGTTCAGAATGGTCACCGGTCCGGTCAGCATGCCCTTCACCGGCTTGCTGGTCAGCGACTGCGCATAGACCGTCTCCTCGACGGTCATTGGCCCTGTCCAATCGACATCTCCATAGATGACCGGCGGTTTAACGCAGCGCGAGCCGTAGGACTGCACCCATCCATTCGAAGTAAATGCAAACCCCGCCAATTTCTCCCCAAAAAACTCGACCATATCGTTTCGCTCGAACTCGCCGTGCACAAGCACATCCAGCTCCAGCTCTTCCTGAATCCTGATCCATGCTCCGATCTGCTCCTGGATAAATGCTTCATAACGCTCGTTACTCCACTCGCCCTTGCGCCAGCTTCTCCGGGCGCTGCGAATTTCCGGTGTTTGCGGAAAGCTGCCGATGGTCGTTGTCGGCAGCAGCGGCAGATTCCACCGCTTCTGCTGCCCCTGCTTCCGCACTCCGTAGCTGTCCGGACGGGAAGTTGGCTGCGAGCTCAGATCGGCCATTCGCTGCTGCACCCGCTGACTGTTCCGGGCCGCAGACTGCTGCAGCACTTGGCGCGCACGTTCCGCTGCTTCCACTTCAGCACGAACAGCCTCATAGCCGAGTCTAACAGACTTTACCAGCACGTTGATCTCGTCCAGCTTCTCCTCCGCAAACGCGAGCGCCCCCTGCAGGGCTGCATCCAGCGCGGATTCCTCCGCTGCACGGATCGGCACATGCAGCAGACTGCAGGACGGCTGCAGCACGATACGATTTAGAGATACGTGATCGGACAACGCCTGCAGCGACTCCAGCTTGTTTATCAAGTCGGCTCTCCATATCCCGCGTCCGTCGATCAGGCCAGCGCCCAGCAGCTTGTCTTCAGGAAATCCGGATTCCTCGATCGCCTGCAGATTTCGTCCATGGTCATGCACGAAATCCAGGCCGATGCCATGAACGGGCAGCGAGACAATCGCTTTATAATGATCCACCGCGTCAAAATACGTCTGAAGCATCAGCTGGATGCCTGGCGCTTCTGTGACCAGCCGGTCATAAATCCGAGCGATACGCTGCAGATCCGCCTCCGCCAAGGTCGTGCACAGTATCGGCTCGTCAACCTGAACCCATTCCACGCCTTCTGCCGCCAGCTCCCTCAGCACTTGGCCATATAGGGGAAGCAGCTGGTCAATCCAGCTGTCCAGCTGACCTGCATCATACCCTTTAGACAGCTTTAGGAACGTATACGGTCCAATGATCACCGGTCTTCCCTTGATGCCAAGCTCCGTCTTGGCCTCACGGTATGCTTCCAGCGGACGATTGCGGGTCAGCTTAGGGCTGACGCTCTGCAGTTCGGGCACGATATAATGGTAGTTCGTATTAAACCATTTTGTCATCTCGCAAGCAGCAGCCTCGCGGCTCCCTCGAGCCATGGCGTAATACACGGACAGGTCCGGATCGGCGCCTTCCCAACCGAACCTTGGTGGAATCAGCCCGAACATGACGGCCGTATCCAATACATGATCATAATAAGTGAAGTCCCCAACAGGAATGACATCGATCCCTTTCTTCTGCTGAAGCTCCAGATGGCGCAGGCGTATGCTTTTTAATTGCTCATGAAAATCCGCCTCCGCCAGGTTGCCGGACCAATAGGCCTCCAGGGCCTTTTTCCACTCTCTGTTCAGTCCGATGCGGGGGTATCCCAAATTTGCGCTCTTCATAAACGTATCCCTCCTCCTCGTATCTCCATCTCTCGATTGGTTAGGAATAAAATAGCATACTTTATCATCCATAGAGTAAATCTAATAATCTATTGCCTGCTATAGCCAAAAGCTATACCAAAGCCCATGAATCCCTTTCAGGGCTATGTCTACCCGGGAAAACACCAGTTAGCACAGCATGCTTGCCGTTCCATTTTCATCACCCCACTGTTTACCGGCTCCGAGTTTTATAGTACACTCCATAATAGTAATAATTACGAACATTGAACATCAATGCATCGCTTATTGCATGATTCGCGGTTAGCAGAACGGACAGCGACGAGTCACTGGAATAGCTTTGCAGCGGATGACTAGGAGTGTAGATGCCATGAAATCCATCCATGCCAATAACATGCTGCCCCCAAAACCGGAGCGCCACCGTCTATTCGGTTCCACCGATCCGATTCCCGGGAGCAAACCAACGGTGAAAGAGCAGATGACCGATTTGCAGAACCACCATGCAGACTACCTGTTTCCTATTCAGCATGTCGGTGTGTCCAACGTCCGGCACCCGATACAGGTTCATTCGGATATCGAGCCTAAGCGCCAGACCAGCATTGCAACGATGACCTTAACAACGAGTTTGCCCCAAGCCTCGAAAGGCATTAATATGAGCCGACTGACCGAGCAGCTGGAAATGTATCGTCAGAAGGGCCTGAGCAGCGAGCTGGCTGATATGTGCGATTTTGTCCATGAGCTTGCAGAACGAATGGGGCAGGACAAGGCCGAAATCACGATCTCCTTTCCTTGGTTTTATGAACGCACCGCCCCGGTAACCGGGTTCGCCGGGCTGAATCATGCGGAAGCTACGATTCAGACTACCTATGAGAAAGGACAGCCTTACCGAACCATCGTAAGCCTAAATGCAGCTGTAACCACCTTGTGCCCGTGCTCCAAGGAGATTAGCGAATATAGCGCGCATAACCAGCGGGGGAGGGTGACGATGACGGTCGAGATCGACCCGGCTTCGCCACCGGCGCATGACTGGAAAGCGATGCTGCTCGCGGCTGCCGAGTCCAATGCCAGCAGCGCGCTCCACCCGGTTCTGAAACGTCCCGACGAGAAAAGAGTCACCGAACAGGCTTATGAGAATCCTCGTTTCGTGGAAGATATGGTGCGTCTGGTTGCTGCAGATTTGTATGAAATGGATGACGTGCTGGCCTTCAAAGTGGAATGCCGAAATGAAGAGTCCATTCATCTTCACGATGCGTATGCCATCATTGATTTCGATAAAAGAAAAGAAGGAGCGGCACGATAGTGTGCGGCTCCTTCTTTTTTGCTCTACACGCCTGACCCGATAATCCGTTCATCTGGGAACAGCCCTTGTGATAAGCGCCATATGGCGATCGAAGCTGACCAGCTGCAGCTGTCAGCCATGATGTTCAAGCCGGGCAAACGCCTCGGCGCAGGCGCCCAGCAGCAAACAATACGACCGATTATGCCCGATAAAAAAAGACGACAGATCGTATCGTTTCCCCGATGGTTCATACGTTACGAGCAGACGATGCTTCATCCGCTCCATAGCAAACTGCACGAACCGGTCGGTTTTCTCGGAGGCAGGCATCGTTATATAGGCGTAGAGTGAATGATCTTCCGGCTCGTCCAAGGGACTGACGCCCGCACAGGAGAACTCGGTCGGGATATTCATTCGCTTCAAGCATGCAAGCGCATCAAACATCTCCACATCCACCTCGATGTCACCGAGCCATACGACTTGTTTGGCCCTCAATCTCCGTTTCGGACGCTGCAGCCAGCCTGCGAGCTCCGATCTCCTCCGGTGCCACCGTTCTACGGAATGAGTACTGATCACCTGTTCCTCTTCAGGCTTGGGGCTAATCACTGACACATAACTCCCTCCGATCTGTGAGTACATACATGGCTGAGCTACCGATCAGGATTCGCTCACAACAACGGCACTTCGCTGGGCATAATGCGGCACTCTGCTGGCAACTTTATCTCAGTTGTTGGAAATCGCGCCTTTTTATAATCGTAATAATTACTATTTATAACAGTGTAATCATCCGCATTCTTTTTGTCAACGCCTATAACTCATACGAAAATAATAAGCCGTCGCATGGCATGTATTCCGCTCTTCATTCATATACTCTTAATCACCTAAGAGATGTCACTGGCACGGATTAAAGCATGATCTAATATCGTAATTTTTACATACGAACAAGGGGGATTACATATGAAGCCAACACCCGTTATCATAATCAGCGGTTTTTTAGGCAGTGGTAAAACGACGCTGCTTCTCGAGCTGATCAAAGACCTGAATGCCCGAAACCTCAAGCCGGCAATCCTGATGAACGAATTGGGCAAAGCCGACGTAGATGGTTCGATTTTGGCGGAATCCGCCCAGGGGCTGCCTGTGGAAAAGCGGTTTGACGGCTGCATCTGCTGCAGCAAGAAAAGCGAAATTTCCGGAGCGCTCCAAAGCCTGCTGGATCTGGCTCCCGATGTCATCCTTGTTGAGCTCACCGGCGTAGCCAACCCGGAAGAGGTCGTGGATGCGATGGCCGAACCCGAGCTGATCGACAAGGTGATGCTGCACAACATCGTTACGGTGGTCGACGCGGAACATGTGCTGGAGTATAACAGCATATTCTCAGCTGATAAACAGCTTGTTTACACGCTGCGCAGGCAGCTGGAAGTGGCCGACGTGATCCTGGTCAACAAGCAGGACCTTGTCCCATACCCCCATCTGTCCAAAGTTCATCATCTCATCAAGAAATATAATGATACGGCGCAGATCTTCAACACAACCCTGGGCAAATTCAATCAAGAAGCCGTGATCGGAGCACTGAGACCCTTGCATCACCAGGCGAAAACAACGGTTCGATTCAACATCGTTTCTGCCCATTCCCATACGCATCATCCACACCACGGCTCTGCATCGTCGAGCAGGTCAGAGCAGCCGGGGCACGCTTCCTTCTCCCGCATCCAGACCATTATGATCCCCATCAGCAGGCAGACGGCGCTTTCTTTGCCAAGGCTGACAAAGTGGCTGAAAACAACGGGGCAGCATGTGCTCCGCGCGAAAGGGTATGTTGCCCTGAAAGGCTCCTCCACACCATCCCTGATTCAGTTTTCAGGAAAGCAGCTTCGTTCGGAAAGCACCGCCTATACAGGCGCTTATTATCTGGTCATGATCGGATATGAGCTGGATGAACGTGCTTTGCTGCAGGAATGGCAAGCCAACGTCATCGCCTGACCTCTTACTCTTACTCATTTTTACGGTTTTTATATTTCCCTGAATTGATAATGACCACATCGATATCGATCTTGCCCAGCTGCATCGTCGTTTCGGGCGGCTTGCCTTTAAGGTATGTTTGCCAAGTCTTGTGATCGTAACGATATACGGTATCATTTAAATTATACACGTCAGCCGAGATTTCAAGCCCTTTATCAAAGGTGCTTTGAATCTCTTTCTTCATTTTCTTGATAATCTCGTTCTTTATGAATGAATGGGTGACGTTTTCTCCCATTTCATCAATGAGCCCCTTAACGGTAAGCTTCAGATCATAGATGACGTTCCCATTCTTGACGGTATGGTTGACCTTGTAGTCCTGGACGTGCAGAACCAGCGTCATCACCGGCTCCTGACCTTGATAGATCGTGAGCGGGACCCGATTCATTTTTTTATCCAGATACCGCTTTCCGCAGCCTTCCTCATACCCAAGCTTTCCTTTATACTGGCTCTCATGAAAAAAATATTCTCCCCCAAGCATCATCTGTGTCGATTCTTTTCCGCCTTCCATCCAGGTTGTTCGGTTCGTCGTCAGCTGAGGGAGCCCGGCCGTCCTGCCCGGCTCCAAATAATTCGCTATAAATCGAAACATATAGATCGGCCTGATATCGGAATATTGCCTGTACGTGTCCAGAGGGCTCATAAGGATAGACTCGAAGGGAGACATCCCGAAAAAGGGGCTGAGGTTGAACAGTTCCTCGATCGAGCTCTCGGTGCCGTAGGCCCACACATTATATCGGATCGCATAATAGCGGCTGAGCGAGTCGGATAATTCCAGGAAGTTCACCCGCTGCAGCGCCTCCTTCGTGAACACAACCGACGTGACATGCCCCCAGAATACCGGAAACTGCTCGGATCGATACAGCATAAATACCGCATCAGTCAGCGTTTTTCCGCGCGCCGTTCCGATCACAATCGGCTTTTTCTCCAGGGACTGCCCCTCCAGCTTGCCTATATTGCCGAAATTCAGCATTTGCGCATACAGGATGTACTCATCCTCCTTGTAATCGATGCCGATGGATGTAGCATACTTGGAGAACGTAATTTCCCGGTGGTCCCAACACCCCGCTAACAGAAGCAGCAGGAAAATCGCCAGCTGCAGCTTGACATATATCTTCCATACTTTCATCTGTTCCCTCCTACTTATGCTTCAAATGTTTCGGTTTGCCTCCGATCCATTTTTGCGGAACCTGCAGGACCGCGCGAACAACGTCTTTAAAGTTAATCGGAGACAGCGGCGCGAGATAAGCCACGCCATAGGATGTCAGTGTAGAAAGATAGACGACGACAAAGATGATCGAAAGCATAAAGCCGAACATGCCCAGAATGGAGGCCAGCAATACCGTAACGATGCGCAGCACACTGACCGTTCCCGACAGTGCTTGGCTCACCAGCGTCGAGCCTGCCACTACAGAGATAGCAACAATGACAACCATCGTCGGCGAGGTCAACCCTGCTCGGATTGCCGCATCCCCGATAATCAGACCGCCGACAACCGTAATCGACTGGCCCAGCGGCGTCGGGAGGCGAAATCCGGCTTCCCTGAATATTTCAATCAGACCCAGCATGAGCAGCACTTCCATCGGAATGCTAAACGGGATCCCCAGCCGGGATAATCCGATCGTTGCCAGCATAGGAAACGGGATCTGGTCTTGGTGAAACCCGGTCAGCGCTACGTAGAAGCTCGGCAGAAAAATAGCGACAGCCAAGCTGATATATCTGAGAATCCTTCCAAATGACGAAGAGATGTAGTTAAAATGAGAATCCTCCGCCGTTTTAAGCAGCACCGATAACGTTGCTGGCGCAATAAGAGCGCCTGGCACACCATCGATTAGAATGGCAAACCTGCCCTTAAGGAGACATGACGTGATGAAGTCAGGTCGGCCTGTATAAATGCTTAAAGGAAAGACGGAATATGGATTGTCCGAGATGATTTCCTCCAGCTGATTGGCGCTGACCAATTCTTCAATGCTGTTTTGAACCCTGTTAAGCTTGGTTTGTACATTCTTCAGCGTCGCCTCGGAGATCATCTCGGTGTCATACAGCAGGCCGACCTTGGTTTTCGTTTTGTTGCCAATCGTAAAAGATTGATAAGCCAAGGTTACAGCCGGAAATCTCTTGCGAATCAAACCGATATTCGTATCGATATTTTCGACGAGGCCATCCCTCGGCCCCCGGATCGACACCTCGATGCCGCTTTCCTCCGTCTGGCGGTCATTGGTCTGTTTCGCCGGGAGATAATAGCAGTCATTCAGAGCATCAGCCCAAATCACCACCTCTCCGCCAAAAATCTTGCCCGCTATCTTCTCCAGAGTAGCTTCCTGCAAGAGCGTCACCTTTAATGAAGTATGATTCTCCAATCCTTGCCGGATCATGGATGAAGGCATATTCATCACCCGGCTGATCTCTGAAAACACATACTCGTTCAGAAACTTCTCATCGCACAGCGTCTCGCAATATATAAACACAACCTCCTCTCCCGTTTCGAACTGACGATATTCATGCACAACATCATGGCATGCTGCAAAATACTTTTTCAGTTCATCCAGCTTGAGCGTCACGCCTGCACCTCCTTCAGCGGTTTAGCAAATCGGACCAGGACGAAGATGACCAGAGTCAGAAGCAGCAGCACAGAAAACAGGACCGGGTAGTAATAACTTTTCAGCACGTTAAAAAAGACAATATCGCCGACCGGATAAATCACCGCTGCGGCGCAAATCGCAGCGATGGCCGTAAGAAACCATCGTTTTCCCTTCGAAGGAAGCAGCTCCATCATGATATAGAGCGAGAAAGCCACTCGAATGAAAGCGCCGCTGATCCATTGAAAGATAGACAAGAAATCCACATGCTCGATATAGCTGCCAATCCGGACCAGACGCCACTGCTCAAAGGCTGGATTACGCTGCAACGCGGATTCCACCGGACCGAAAGCCGCAATCGCCCCCATGGTAGGTCCTAGCGCAAGACCGGCTAGCACAAGTCCTAGAATAATCATGTACCTTTTCTTCACGCTGCCCGAAATAAATTGCTGGATATACACGAAAAAGATCAACTCCAGCAATCCTGCCCCGATATAGATCACCCCTCTCCAAGCAGGGCCGGATCCGTGCTCGAATACCGGTAACAGCAGGGTATAATCCTTGTTCGAAAAATTGGCTAGCATGACAAACTCGCCGAGCAAGATAACGACCGGCAGCAGAATGCCTGAAGTAATCACAACCGTTTTTAGTCCGCTTAGCGCAGAATAGAGCGCCAACGCTAAGAACAGAACTATGAGGACCCAAGGAGGCGTCTCCGGCAAATAGGAGGAGTTAGTCCAGATCACCATATCTTTCGATTCCACCACAATGATGCTGAGGAGCGTCAAGCCGGTCAGGACCGAGATCGGAACGGCAATCCATTTCCCGTAATGCTCAAGCAACCAGTCATGCATCCCGGTGTGCCGTGTCTTTTTTACGATATATCCGATAATGATAAAGACCGGAAGAAACACAACGCATGCGAGGAGAACGGTTATCCATGAGTCGCGGCCGGATACCTCCATCAGCTGGGGAATAAGAAGCACGTGGTTCACCATGCCGACGGACAGAATGAAGGTTAGCGATATTTGCAAGAAAGAGAACTGCCTTGTCGTCATCCAGTTGTCCCTCCTTGTCACAAGCATATTGAACTATATTTTTTCGCAGAAGTTCAGGTTTATGCATCCTGCAACTTGGCGCCTGCAAGATTTGAGAATAAGAAAAAGGCAGACCCGGAGAATTCTCCGGAATCTGCCTTGCATGTACTTAACGGAAACATTAACCAATACTAGAACTGTAAACAGACGCTCACACTCAATTGAACTCCCACAAGCTATTCCCGGCTGCTCCTCCAGTCGGGATAGCAGGAGACCGGTTAGAGGGAAAGCTGCATAGCTACTTAGCAGATAGACGCTTCAGCAGCTTCGTAATTTAGAAGCCTTAGGCAGCATCAACAGCTTACCTGCCGGGCTCCTGCTCCTCAGAACGGTTATGCTCATCAATTTTGCCCAACCATTGAGAGAGGCTCTCATTCTTCATCGGTCTCCCATAGAAATAGCCCTGCATGACATAACAGCCCAGCTCAGTTAGAAAGTCAATATGCTCCTGCTTCTCAACGCCTTCAGCAATCACATCCAGCTGCAAACTCTCTGCCATCAGCACAATCGCGTGGATGACCGCACGTTTGCTGGGTGAATCCAGATCGTTGGTGAACAAGCGATCCAATTTGAGAGCATCAATGGGCAGCCGATCCAGCAAGCCGATGGAAGAATAACCTGTCCCGAAATCATCGATCGATACCCGGACACCCATTCTTCGCAGGTCTTGCAGCTGCCGAATAATATCATGCACATCATGAAAGACCATCGACTCGGTAATTTCAAGCTCCAGATACTGCGCTTCGAGATCGGCCAGCTCCAGCACAGCCGGGATCAAATCCGTCAAAGTGTCAGTGTAGAAAAGCCTAACGGACAAATTAACAGAAACCGGTTGATAGATGCCCTGGTCTTGCCATGCTTTCGCCTGCAGGCACGCTTGCTCCAGCGTCCAGCTCGTCATCGGCACGATCAGTCCGGTCTCCTCTGCGATCGGGATGAACTCTCCTGGCGGGATAACCCCGAGTCTCGGGTGCTGCCATCTGATGAGCGCCTCGAACCCGTATAAGCGATCTGTTTTTACATTCCACTTCGGTTGATAAACGATGAAGAACTGTTTCTCCACCAGTGCGCGCTGCAAATCCTTCTCAAGCTCCATCTTCCGCACTTCGGTGATGCCCATCTCCTCGGTATATACACAGTGCCTGTTCTTTCCGAGCTTCTTCGCTTTATACATCGCCGTGTCGGCCGTTTTAAGCAAAACCGTACGGTTGGACTGCTGCAAAGTACCGATGCTGATACCGATGCTTGCCGTAATGTACAGCTCATTGCCGTCGATCCGGTAAACCTGCTTAATCGTATGTAAGATCTGCTTGGCCAAACATTCAGCCTGCTCCTGAGTACACTGCTCGGCAATAATCAAAAACTCATCGCCGCCGATTCGGTAAGCCTGCCGCTTCTCGTCGACAAACTGACGAAGCCTGAAGCCTGCCTGCTGAACAAGCAAATCGCCGACATCATGGCCAAGCGTATCATTAATCGCCTTGAACTGATCAAGATCAAGAAAGAGAACCGCTACCTGTTTTCCCACATTCCGTTCGAAGTATCGGTTCATTTCATTGCGATTGGGCAATTGTGTAATCGAATCCTGATAGGCCATCTTCTCCAGTACATGCCGGTCAAAAAACATCGCTCCCCATGACACCAGCAATATAATGAAAATGGTCACACTTACGCCGTACAGCAAAAACATATCCACACTGTCTGTTGATTCAACCATCATGCCGGCGTGATGATGGAAGCTGGCAGCTTTCATGCCTGTATAATGCATGCCGCAAATTGCAATGGCCATCACGACCGCCGAGACCCATTTCAGCCAGCTGGCCGATGGTTGATTCCGGAAACGCAAAAACAAGAACAAAGCAGCGTAAGAAGCGGCAAAGGCGATAAGGGCCGATAACACCCATAACCCCGTGTGATAAGTAATGTCTGCATGCATCACCATCGCTTCCATCCCGACATAATGCATCGCCACAATACCGCTGCCCATCACAAGGCCGCCGATCGCGATTTTATACCAGTTGATATTTTTCGGTATGGTAATATAAAAGGCAATAAAAGAAGAAACGACACTTGCCACCATGGACAGCAAGGTCAGCCATATATCATAAGCTACCGGAATGTGCAGGTGAAAGGCTAGCATCCCGACAAAGTGCATGGACCAGATCCCGCTTCCCATGACCAGGGCGCCGGCTAATAACCAGAAGAGCCTGCTTTTTCCCTTCGCGTACGAAATCTTTGATGTAATGTTTAGCGCGAAATACGATGCCACAATCGCGATGATGGCTGAAAGAGCGACAATATATAGGTTATAACTGCCGTTCACCTCCACTGATCTCATCCCCAATCTATTAACGGCTAGAAGTGACGTACCAGTAACTTGCTAGCTATGGCCGCCAATACGTCCATCATATCATTAAACCGTTACCCGTCAATGGACTTCAATGTTAGATAACGGAAAAATATAGTCGATTGATGACAATACACATCAACCCATGCCAACTCCTCTGCTTTCTTGTCGAACGGCTAAACGGTCGATCGAATACCCTTTAGACTATCCCGTCCTGTCATCTGCAATTCCGCTCAGCAACTATCTATGCATCTGCATCTTTTTTAGGCCCCGCGAAGGGCCTCTCCTACGTTCGCTTCTTACGTAGATCCCGCGTTGATCTCTGCGTTGATCCCTGCGTCGATCCCTACGTTGAGTCCTACTTGGAGCCTTGCATTGAGCCTTGCATTGAGCCTTGCATTGAGTCCTACTCTGATCCCTGCGTTAATCCCTGCAATTGTTCCCGTGACAGCCCTGCCTCAGCCACCGCCCCCTTCGCCGCCACCTATCCTCTCCCCCACCCCTTTAACCATTATCCCTTTCGCTCAGGGAAGCAAGCAGCAGGAAATGTAAAAGCAAGTAACGGTCAGCTTCTAAGCTATTCAGCTAATCTGATATTCTCAAATTCAACTATTCTGATATTCAACTATTCAGCTATTCAACTTTTCAATTTGCCCTCTATTCATTTAGTCGAAAGTGGTTTGACAAAAATCAAACGAAATAAGACGTTTTAATTAATCTTTTTCGGTTGATTAAGGAACATATGTTTGGTATAATGAAATAAATGGAACACAAGTTCGGTTGTCACTATTATCTTTAGATTAGGAGCCTATGTACGTAAATTTAAATTCGGGGTGAGGGGATATGATGATCCACATTGCAACGGAGCTTCCATCTTTCCATAGCCGTTATCAGAGCGAGCAGGACTGCATCGAGGCGGTGATTGCCATGAAGTGGCCAAACGGGTTTATTTGTCCGCGCTGTGATCATACCAAGTGCTGCCGTCTGAGTTCCCGGCGTATCCCCTTATTTGAGTGTGGACGTTGCAAGCATCAAACGTCGCCTTTCGTCGGCACGATCTTTGAAGGCACTCGTCTGCCGCTGCTCAAGTGGTTCATCACCCTGGAATTGTTCCTGCTTCCTGACGGCATCTCGGCGACACGGCTGAGTCAGGTGATTGGGGTTACCTACAAGACCGCGTGGTTAATGCTTCACAAAATACGCCATGCTCTCGGGGAATTTGATGCCCGCGAACTGCTCTACGGCGACGTGAAGGTCAACAGCGATCAGTACGGGCGTAATCCTGACCGCTGTACAGTTTCGCATCCGCATGCCTCGGCTGTCGTCGCTGGCTGCACGGTTGACGAGACCGGTGAACCGCAGCAGGTCAAACTTCGCCTGGTGCAGCAGCAGCGAGGAAGCGATAGATGGGCAGCACGCCGCGATCTAACCGCCTTCATTGATGAGCACGTGGACAGCCTCACATCCGACGTCAGACTGTTCCCTCAAGCTTTTCGGTTGTATTCCCCCTTGCGGAACATCGTCAGAGAAGCGTGGAAATCACTAAAAAGCACCTATGGAGCATTGGAATCGAAACATCTGCAGGCGTACCTGAACGAGTTCACAGGACGCCGCTGGCTCCGTTTGTCCGAAGCGGAAGTAACGATAGGACAGCGGTTGCTGCAAATGTGTGTGGCTGTCCCCGGCATTTCCTACAACCAGTTGATCGCCCGCCAAACGAATCAGCCCTTTGCAGCAGTAGCCTGAATGAGATGTCGGATTCTATCTGAAATCATCGTTACTTTGATGATGGTAGCTCTCGTGGTAGCTCTCGTGGTAGCTCTCATGCTAGCTCCCACCATTAATGTATTGTCCAAAGCGTCACGCTGATCATCGTGCAGCAGTTCTTGACTCACACAAATCATCTGATTCGTCCCACTTCACCTCATTGGGGGCACATTACCTGTCTGGCTAACTTTCACCTAATCCCTTAAATCCGTCCTTGATCCGTAAGTCACTTTTCTTTAATCCTGGCATCTTGTCCTCAGGCCGTCTTAAGATCTCAATACAATCTGCCCACTTCCTACTTCCTATTTCCTACTTCCATCGCCAACAGTATGTTCTTCCTCCAAATTAGCTGTTCCTGATTACCTGATCAAACGGGATAATGGTGAAAAGCTCTCCAAACATAGGGGGCGTGGAGGGGCGTGGAGTATGCTTCGAGGAGCCAGCAGTGAGCAACCAGGAGAGCAACCAGGAGAGAGCAACCAACAGAGCAGAGAGGATTTCGCGGCGAAAGTTATGTATATAAAAACTAAAAAACTCTTCTATCCTAGATAGAAGAGTTTAAGGGTTGAAGATGAAAATGCGGTCGAGAGGACTCGAACCTCCACGGGGGGTTAGCCCACACGGACCTGAACCGTGCGCGTCTGCCAATTCCGCCACGACCGCATAATATGTTGTCCATCGCAATGGTATCTTCAGTAGTTACTTATCGCGGCGACAAGATATATAGTATCACGGCTTAACAATCGAGTCAACACTTTTTTAAAAACTTGATTATTTTCGATACTTTCGGTTAAAATAAGAACATAAGTTCTCATTAAATAAACATTTTCTATATAAAGGGTGGTGGACATAATGGCCATACCGGCTGTTACCTCGGAAGAACGCGCGCTGATCAAAAGCTATCTGCTGCTGACCTTCATTCACAAAGTATTTGAGCGGGACTGCCGGGTTATTCAGGAAAGCGGCGTATTCAAGACCCCGCAGCTCTATGTGGAAGTTGTCGGCAACGGCGCCAAGCAGGCGGCGATCCTGCTTCGCGAAGTGAAGCAGGAATTCAGCAGGCGCACCATCAAGGTGTATGACATCCGCAAGGGGAACGACGGTATTGAAGCCCGTTATGCGTGCCGAGGTTATGTCGGGTCCATAACAATCCTGTGGCCGTCCTTCCGCAAGGAGATGATGGAGCGGATGCGGGCTTACCTCGGGCTACATGCAAGCGATCCTGGTCCCGGTCAGCCGCACGCTGCTGCTGCCTCACACTGAATCAGGCCATCCTTGCCCCATACTCATGCTGAGCAGCGACAATGGCTACTTTATTATGGCAGTTCCTTCTATCGCTAAATTTATCGATAACTTTAACGATAACTTTAACGATAACTTTAACGATAACTTTAACGATAACTTTAACGATAACTTTAGCGATAACTTTAGCGATAACTTTAGCGATAGCTTTCCGAGTCTGCCTTATCCCATCGAAAAAGCCGCTCTCCCCACCGGAAAGCGGCTAATTCTTTGCTATCATCTTGATCTTGGATGCAGCGCCTCGTGCTACCTAATGCAAATTGGGCTGCACGCGCATAAGTCCCTGTGCCATGGCATGTCCAGCACTCGCTGCTGAAGCGACCGCTACTGCCTCCATGATCGCCTGCTCTGAAGCCCCCTTGGAGCGGGCCTCCTGCATATGGTACAACGTGCACAGCTCATTGTTGGCAAACAGGCTGATGCCAAGCGCAATCAGCTGCTTTGTCTTTTCGTCCAGCTCGCCTTCACGAAAGCAGACGCCTGTGAATTGATGATATGCCTCCGTCATTTCAGGCATGGACTGCTTCATATTGGTGATTTCGTTTTTATAAGCCGACACTTTATCCTGTGACAATTCCATCGCTTGTGTGCACCTCTCTCCTAATGGTCTGTTTCCCAGTATAAGATATCCGTCCATTAGCTGATCTATTCGCACAGGGGCACCGGATTCACAGTTGTACTGGGTCAGTTCTCAGACTCTCGGAAAGGTCGCTTAATTGTCCTCCAGGCGACTTTGGCGCGGCTCGCTGTACAGCTGGTAGCTGTAATTCCGGTCTAATTTCACAACGCGCCGGTTTCTGCGGCGAATAATCACATGGGTCGGGTCCCAGGCCACAACGATGCCAATCACATCGTTGCTCTCCAGTTCATCACGCACCACGCGAACCCGCTCACCTGACAGCCGAAGCTCGTCCAAACGTTCATCACTGATCATACTCATATCTTCAGCCTCCCTCACTCGTATTTCGTTTTGGTCTTAAAAAAAGACCTAAATGAGGTCATTTAGGTCTTTCGGGTATTCGGTTTCGAGCCTTTAGCGCTGGGCCGGCTCAATGCTGTCATTCTTCTCGTACCAGAAATCCAGAACCGTTGAAGACATGACACGTTTCTCTATATACTCCACCTGCTGAGGAGTGAACTGTTCTCTCCAATCGAAGGAAAGCTCCTCACACAGACCGGCAATCGTCAGCAATTCCGACCAGGCAACATAACGCTTATACCAGAAAAACTGAGGATGTTCAATCATATAGGGATAAAGATCATCGAACTCCGTATGCTTACAATCCAGAGCGCGTTCGAAATGAATTTTCGCTTCATTCAGCTTCTCAATCAGGAACGGCTCGGTTACAGGTTGTTTCCCCATGGTGCTGCCTCCTCTCTATTGCCTACTCCTTTATTATACGGCAAAATGGCCCTAGCGAAAAGTCGTTGCTTGAATTTTTAGGCTGGAATAACGCAACATGTCATGATTTTATTTACCAAAATGAACCTGTCCATTCTCCAAAGATGTGATGTCGACCAGCGATTCGACCCGAACATCCTGCTCTCTGAGCGTACGCGCTCCGGCCTGAAAACTCTTCTCGATCACCACACCGAGCCCGACCAGCCTCGCTCCGGCTCGATGTATGATCTTGATCAGCCCCCGGGCAGCATCGCCGTTGGCAATGATATCATCGATGAACAGCACCCGGTCATTCTCAGTAATAAACTGGCGAGATACCATAATGTCCGTTACGATCCCTTTCGTAAAAGACGGCACGCGTTCGCTTAATGCATCAGGATCGGCCAACAGCGTTTTTTTGCGCCGGGCAAATACCATTGGCACACCGAGATGATGTGCGGTTGCAAAGGCAACCGAGATGCCGGATGACTCCAGCGTCACGACCTTGGTCACTTCTTGCTCCTTGAATCTTTCGGCAAATTCACGGCCCATCTCCATGATCAGTGCCGGGTCCACCTGATGCGTCAACAGCGCATCCAGCTTCAGCACCTGATCCGAGAGCACAACACCCTCACGCATAATTCGTTCCTTTAACCACTCCATACGTTGACCTCCCACCCAATCCTTTGACGTAAAAGTAACATAAATCATCGGTGCCCGGCAAGTATAAACGACGTTCCCTCTCTCCTCTTCTAACCTGGCAGGGAACATTATCTTACATTAACATCTTTATACCACCCAGCGGGCCCAGTGTATATGACATATCACTCACACTGAAATAGGGACAGGTCGGAGTCATGTCCCAGCCCAGACAGGCATACCTTGTACTATAGGAACAGATGAGAGAAGCAGATACGGGGGAGGCTGGGGACGCTTGCGAAACCATTTTCGGGTATTTCAAATCGCATTTACATACATCGGAACGATCGTGGGTGCCGGCTTTGCTACCGGACGCGAAATCATGGAGTTTTTTACCCAATACGGGTATTGGGCTACCATCACGATCGTGCTCGCCACAGGGCTGTTCATTTGGCTCGGAACTAAAATCATGATTATATCCAGGCGCATTCAGGCCAAATCATTCGAAGACTTGAACAAACATCTCTTCGGCGAACGATCGGGCGGATGGATCAGCCTGTTCATGTTTGTTATTTTGCTGGGCGTCAACAGCATTATGCTGGCCGGAGCCGGCTCGGTATTTATGGAGCATCTGAACCTTAGCTACCAGACGGGGCTATTCGTGACCATGATCGGCACCTATTTTATTCTGCGCAAAGGCATTCGCTCCATCATGACGATGAACAGCTTTGTCGTTCCCATGATGCTCACGCTGTCGCTTGTCATTATATCGCAAACGATTCATTCCCCGGGCTCCTCCCGGTTCCTGACACTGACATCCGACCATCCCTTGTCCTATGCCTGGATAGCCCCGCTGCTCTACACCGCCTTCAACCTGGTGATGGCCATGCCGGTCCTCGTTCCGCTTGGCAGTCAAACCGACAGTCACCGCGCGGTAAAATGGGGAGGAATTATCGGCGGCACAGGCGTCGGATTCATGCTGATGGCAGCCCATTTCGCGATGTCAGCCCAAATGCCCGGCATATCTCAGTATGAAATTCCGATGGGCAGCATCGCCAACCAGCTTGGCCTGGTGGTGCAAATCATCTATCTGATGCTGATCTTCCTGGAAATTTTCAGCACCTTTGTAGCCAATATTTACGGCATTACCCTGTTGGTCCAGCAGCGGACCACGCTGTCGCCACGCATCATCACACTTGGCATCATGCTCTTCTGCTATATATTCAGCCAGTTCGGCTTCAGTTCGCTGTTGTCGCTGCTGTATCCAATGTTCGGAGCGCTCTGTCTGCTATGGGTGCTGCGGCTCACCTTGTTCGGCAAGCCTGCACTTCGGGAATAAAGCGATAGCTCGCTGCTGTTCCCTTCTGACACAACGGTTCTTTTTACCGAGGGCGAAACTGCAAATACATTTTCTTCAGCTCATTGACTGAACGAGACAAGGAATATTGATTCTTCGCCTTGTCCCAGGCGGTTCGCGCAAGCTCGTAGCGATACAGCGGATCGCCGATCACCTTCTCCAAAGCGTCTGCCAGTGCCATCGGGTCCTCCGGCGGCACCAGCAGGCCGTTAACCCCATCCTCAATCTGCTCCGCTATACCGCCAACATTCGTTCCCACCAGCGCCAGACAGCTCAGCGCAGCCTCTGCGAACACCGATCCGAACGCCTCGGCTCTGGACGGCAGTACAAAAATATCGAAGAACGGCATAAACTCCTCCGGATGAAGGGTATATCCGTAAAAAATCGTCTCCTGGTATATACCAAGCTCCTTCGCCATTTCCTCCAGCTCCTGCCGGGAAGGACCGTCCCCGATAATATGCAGCACATAATCATGACCCCGCTCCTTCAGCTCGGCGCATGCTTTAAGCAGAACGTCCAGCCCTTTGGCTGGGACGAGCCGGCACACCGTAATCAGCTGGGGCACGACATTTTCATGAGGGACAGGCTTGAATCTTTTCTCATCAAAGCCGTTCGGAATCACGCCGATGTCTTCAGGGCGTTCTACGTAAGGCGTCATATAATGTTTGAATGAGTTCGATACGGTCATCAGCCGATCGCTGATAAACTCCAGCTCTTTATATAAGGAAACGAGAAAGCGGTGCTCAAGCCCGTTCTCCTTGATTCTTCCGTTCAGAATAAGCTCTCTTTCGTAACTGGAGTGCACGGTCTGAATCAGGGGCGTATCCGGGAAGACCGCCTTCATGGCCATGCCTGGAATCGGATGATGGCTATGGATAAGATCATATGGCTTTTGGATGCGAAGACGGGTCCACCACAGGTAATCGCGGTAAGTCTGAATATACTTGGCGACGACAGGGCTGGATTCGAACTCTCTCCAATCAAAGGTATGGAATATCGGCTCCTCCTGGCCCTTGTTGCGGATCCGTTTCGGAAGCCAGAACAGCTCCATTTCCCAGCGAGGGGAATGAAACCGTTCCTGAAGATATGGAATCATGGAAGAGACGCCGCCAGGCTGTTCCGGAGGAAAAAATAAGGCTTGAAGTAGTTTCATGGGGAATCCCCCTTTCTCTAATCTCTTTTCAGATACTTTTTCGTTATGATATATTAGAACATATGTTTCATGCAAAGGAAACCTATCCCTATCAGGAGTGAGTCCATTTGTCTTATCAAGCGGCCTCTTGGCCCTCTTTGTTGCCGTTGATCGCGGCCGTCTGCAGCTTGTGTATCGCCTTGATGATGTTGATGATGTGTCTGTTTATGTACACCAAGCAGCGCAAGAAGGCCTATATTTATATGGCGGCAGCGTTCTTCTTTATTATGACATACGAAGGACTGAACATCCATTCGGCTTTGGGGACAGCGCCTGCACTCGGGGCGACTTCCGCAACCCCGCAAGCCCTCCAGCTATTCTCCTTCGCTCTGTTAAACACCGCGGTCCTGCTATTATATCGGAGAATGAAGAAGCGCCATTTCTGGATGCCGCTTCTGTTCACACTGGCGATTCTCGCTCTGCTGATTCTGCCTGCCGTACTTCCTTTTCCGGTGGATCCGCTATGGCAGAAGGTCAGCTTCGATCTGATGCACGGGGCCGTCATTGTGCTGTGCCTGCTCCGAATCCCTAAAAAAATCGGACAGCCGGTCAAATACACGATCGGACTTCTCACCTATGCGGTTTGGGCAGCAATGAAAACAGCATCCGGCTACGGTCTGACGATGCCGCCGGCACTGAACAACACGGTGCCATTTCTGCCGGTTGTCTTTTATGCTATTGTGTTTTTTGTCCTGTTCCGGCGCATTGTCGAGCTGATGCAGTCGATTTACCGTTCCTCGATCACCGATGGCCTGACCGGGCTGTATAATCGCAAGCATTTCACGAAGCATCTGGAGCAGTATGTGGAGCAGCAGCTGAAGATCGCGGTTATCTTCTGCGACATCGACAATTTCAAGAAGCTGAACGACACGCAAGGTCATGCCAAGGCGGACGAAGTGCTGCAGCAAGTCGCTGCGATCATGCAGGAGGAGCTGGATGGACTCGGCCTAACTGGACGCTATGGCGGTGAAGAGCTGGTGGCCCTCGTCGTTGACCGCAAGGTCAAGCCTGCCCAGGTAGCCGAGAGCATTCGTGCCAGAGTCGCAAGCGAAACGATCGTCACCATCAGCGTTGGCTTCAGTGTACTGCGCCAGGGCGTGCAGGGCGACGAGCTGATGAAGCAAGCCGATCAGGCGATGTATCGCTCCAAAACGACTGGCAAAAATAAAGTCACCGATTACCGCTCCATGAAGGAGGCATCCCCTAAATCCAAGGAAGCGGCTGCCGGAAGTCCGGCTTAGCTTAACGCGACCTTGTAGTGACCGTCTAAGCTGACATCACAGATTACGCACCATTTTTCTTACATAAAAGGAGCTGTACCGATGGGAGAGGAAAAACTGCCAGCGGCGTTTGTTTCCGGGATGAAGGAACTTGCGGGTGAAACGCTGGATGAATTTCTGGATAGTTACAACGCACCGCGCACCCACGGCCTTCGGCTGAACCGGCTGAAGTCGGATGGAGCCGATCAAGCCGTTCGCGCCCTGATTTCCATGTTTGAGCTGACCCCGGTTCCATGGTGTGCGGATGGGTATTATTATGAGGAGACCATGCGGCCAGGCCGTCATCCGTACCACGCTGCCGGACTATATTATATTCAGGAGCCCTCGGCCATGTCAGCCGTGGAAATGCTGAATCCGCAACCCGGCGAAACCGTTCTTGATCTCGCCGCGGCCCCCGGGGGAAAGACATCGCACATCGCCTCCAAAATGACAGGAAAGGGCCTGCTCGTGTCCAATGAAATTCACCCCGAACGGGCTCGGATTCTTGCAGAGAACGTAGAACGAATGGGAATTGATAATGCGGTTGTCACCTGCGCCGCTCCGGATGAGCTGGCCCGGAGATTCCCGGCAAGCTTCGACCGAATCATGCTGGATGCGCCCTGCTCGGGCGAAGGCATGTTCCGGAAAGATCCCGGCGCCATCGAGGAATGGTCGCCTGCGCTCGTAGAGCTGTGTGCAGCCCGCCAATGGGACATCATCCAGGAGGCTTACGTCATGCTGAAGCCTGGCGGCACGCTTGCTTACTCCACCTGTACGTTCAACAAGGCCGAGAATGAAGAGATGGTGGAGCGAATGCTCGCTCAATATCCGGACCTGGAGCTGCTCAAGATGGAGCGATTCTGGCCGCATTTGCAGCGCGGGGAAGGACATTTCGTAGCCGTAGTAAGGAAGAGGGGTGGCGCTTCCGATGAGCTCGAAGGGGGCGTTCAAGATACGAGGCCTGCTGGCAAAGGCGGAAAGCGTGCCAAGCAGGCCCCGGAACAAGCAGCCTACCAGGCTTTTCTGGAATGGGCCAGAGAGGATCTCCCCGGCTTCGTACCGACATCCGGCCGTCCGTTATTGTTCGGGGACGAGCTGTACTGGCTGCCGGAGAACGCGTCTTGGACCTGGACCGAGCGACAGCTTCGGGGCCTCAAAATCCCCCGTGCCGGCCTTCATCTCGCGCATCTGAAGAAGAACCGGATTGAACCCGCTCACGCCCTCGCGATGGCTTCCCGTCCCGAGCAGGCCGCAAGAAGCTGGAATCTGTCCGCCGATTCGCCGGAAATCGCCGCGTTTCTGCGCGGCGAGACGCTGCCGGTCGACCCTGACTACCGCGGCTGGACGCTTGTGACGACAGACGGACTGCCTGTCGGCTGGGGCAAAGCCAGCAGCGGCCAGCTGAAGAACCATCTGCCTAAAGGGCTTCGCTCACTGCGCTAGCCGGACCATTATTACAAACACAAAAGGACCAAACGGAAGAGCAGCCTGTAGCGCTTCTATCGCAAACAGATCGATTACAAGCTAATCTGTCGCGAACTCGGCGCACGCCGCTTCCGTCAGGTCCTTTTTCTTCATATCCCGGCCCTTACATTCAAGACAAGCAGTACTTCACCAGCGCTTCATGCACGCCATCCTCATTGTTGGAGGCCGTAATCGCGTCGGCTGCCGCCTTGACCTCCACCGGGGAATTGTCCATCGCTATGCCCATACCGGCATAGGTGAGCATCGTAATATCATTGTAGTAATTGCCAATCGCCAGCACCTCTTCCGGCTTGTAGCCCCGCTTCGCCGCCAGTTGTGCGAGCGCGTTGCCCTTGGAGGCCTCCTGATGCATCAGATCGATGAAATACTCGCCGCTGCGCAGCATATTGAACGGGAGCGTCCACTTGCTCCACGCTTCAAACACGCGGTCCAGATCAGCCGATTCCCCGAAGGCCGTGAATTTCACAACCGGGTCCGCAAGCGCCTCCCAGGCTGGCAGATTGCTCGGCATCATCAGGAAGTTTTCATACATGTAGCGCACCGGACCGGCAAGCGCCTCCACATGATCCACATACATCTCAAAGGCCGTGTTAATGTCAAAATGAATCCCTTGCTCGCGGCAATACTCCATGAACGGTGTCAGTCCCCCACGGTCCATCTCGAATTGATGCACAATTGTACGAGTAGCCACCTCCACCGTAGCAGCGCCGTTATGGCTGATCACATAGCCCTCCAGCCCCATGCTCTCCATGAACGGAATGGAGTTCTGTGGACCACGGCCCGTGCACAGCACGATTTCAATTCCCTGCCTGGCCGCCTCCATCACCGTATTTTTGGTGCGCTCCGTCATTTCATGTTCATCGTTCAGCAGTGTCCCGTCCACATCCAAAGCTACCAGTTTGTACGTCATTTCTCCACCCATCCTTTGACCATGATATATATATATTCAAACATGCAAGACGCCACAAGCGAAGCGACCTGCAAGCTGAACCTTGCCATACACGATTCGAGTTTGGCCGGGCAAGGACCAATTTACCTTCCGATCGCAGCCAGCTCTTCCGCCGTCAGCTCCCGGTAAGCGCCCAGCGGCAGTGATTCATCCAGCCGGAGATCGCCCATGCGCACCCGCTTCAGATAGACTACCTTCTTCCCTACCGCCTGGAACATCCGCTTCACCTGATGAAACTTCCCTTCCTGAATGATCAGCGAAATTCGTGAAATAAAGCTGCCCTCCGCCTGTTCCTCACAGGATTGAATCGTCAGCTCTGCCGGCATCGTGACGTAACCATCATCCAGGGTGACGCCCCGGGCAAACTGAACAATATCCTGTTCATCGACCCGGCCTTCCACGATGGCTTCATATGTTTTCGGCACATGCTTCTTGGGAGACAGCAGCTCATGAGCAAGCTTGCCATCGTTGGTCAGCAGCAGCAGCCCCTCCGTATCCTTGTCCAGTCTACCTACCGGAAACGGTTCAAAAGCGCGGTACGGCGGGTCCAGAAGATCCAGCACCGTCCGTTCTCTCATATCCTCTGTCGCCGATATAACCCCCTGAGGCTTGTGCAGCATAATGTACACAAACTCCCGGTACAGCACAGGCTCCCCATCGAACACAATCGTGTCCGAGGCGGGGTCCACATGTTTGCCCGGATCCTTGATGGTCTCTCCGTTCACTGTAATCCATCCGGCCTTGGCCAGCTTCTTCAGCTCCGCTCTCGTGCCAAACCCCATATTGCCAAGCAGCTTGTCCAGCCGCATCGTCGTTCTTCCCTTTGAACTCATACCGAGGTCCACCTCCAGCCGACAGGGTACTCATTCTTCAACATTCCGGCCTGCCACTTGCCCCAGCCGGCCGAATATCCGTCTATACAGACTAACACATATCCCTTCGTTTCGATACCCGGATGACAGATGATCCTCTCCTCGTCCACGGTCAGCGTCTCTCCCTTCAAATACCGGACAGCCTCACCGTCCGCCGAGGACAGGTTGACATGCCTGGCCGCTTCCTCCGCCTTCAAGGCAACGGCCAGCGGATGGCCGGGAACGAAACGGCCGGACTTCAGCTGACCGGCATACCAGCCGGGCCTTACTGTTTTGAGCTGGCTCAAACGCTCCTTCTCCGGCAGCGCTGAAATATAAATCTGACTGCCATGTACCACGACATGCCCTTGCAGATCGACGCGCAGCCGTTCATGGATGAACTCCATAAACGGGCCCAAATCCCCCGCGAACGCCTGCGCACCTTTGCCGCTGCCTCGGCTCCCGGCCGCTTCCTTCCTGTTTCTGTCCTTGTGGCCGTGACGAGCCGCCTTCAGCTCTGCCTTGCTCTTCCGGGAGTTGTTGCCCTCCTGGCGGGAGGTTGCGGCCAGCGCAGCTTCGCCACCAGTCATCTGCCCATTCACATGCGGAAGAGACCGCGGCTCCTCATCGCGATTAACCTCGCCCTCTTTTGCTAGGACGGCAACAAAGTGCCCTTCCCCCCGAACCTTGTGAGGCCAGAGCCTGCCGGTTCCCGCAATCTGTTCACGAAGCGCCTCGCTCATCGCCAGACCATGGCGCTGCAGCCACGCCGTTTCTCCGGAGGCGAAGCCAAAGGAAGCGTCAATCGGAATTACGGAGAACTCTGGATGCTCCTCCAGAAACGCGGCGATCATGCCTTCATTCTCCTCCGGCGAGAAGGTGCAGGTTGAATAGACCATCGTTCCTCCCGGCGCCAGCATGTTCACTGCGGACCGCAGAATGTCCCGCTGCATCTCTGCAAACACGAGCGGCGAGGACGCCTCCCAGTATTTCAGCATCGACTCGTCCTTACGAAACATGCCTTCCCCCGAGCAGGGGGCATCGACCAATATTTTATCAAAATAGGCAGGGAACGCCTCGGCAATCCGATCCGGCTGTTCATTCAGCACGATGGCGTTTCTTACTCCGCACATCTCCAGATTTTTCGCAAGCGCCTTGGTCCGGTCCGGGTTCAGGTCGTTGCTGATCAGCACGCCTTGCCCGCCCAGCTTGGCTGCAATTTGAGTCGACTTCCCTCCCGGCGCCGCACACAGATCCAGCACCCGGTCTCCCGGCTGAACATCCAGCAGCTCCACCGGCGACATGGCGCTTGGCTCCTGTATGTAGTACAGCCCTGCATGATAATATGGGTGCCGTCCCGGGCGGGCGCCGTCCTCGACATAGTAGCCGGTAGGGCACCACGGTACGGGTTCAAGTGCAAACGGTGAAATTTTCCGGAACTGTTCATTGGATATTTTGAGGGTGTTCACCCGAATCCCGGCATGCGGGCTCTCGTGATAGGAATTCATAAAATCGTCAAAGTTGCTTCCTAATAGTGATTTCATCTTCGCCTGGAACGGCGAAGGCAGATGTAAAGCCATATTCGTACCTGCCTGTTCTGTATAGTTTGATGTTGTATCGGTAATTTGAAGATTCGATGAGGACTTTCGAATGTTCCGCTGTGACTTTTTATATTGTATAATATAGCCTGTTACAAAGGACAAGTTCCTAACTTTTATTATTGATGATAAGGGGGTGGGTCAATGGGCCGCGGCAAGAAAAAAAGCTACACCGGTTTATATGTGTTCGGCGGCATTTTCCTCATCTTGATCGGCGCGCTTATCTTCCTGAATACCCAAGGGGAGAAAAGCGAGCTGTACGGCGGGAAAAAGGTGTCCGAACTGAATCCGGCGACTCGGGAAATTCTGGATGACCCGAACTACCAGCAGATTATTCTGCCTGATCAACTGGAGCAGAAGGTGCAGGACCAAGAAAGCTTCTTCGTGTATTTCTTTGCGTCCGACTGTCCGCACTGCCGCGTGACAACACCGGAGCTGATGCCTCTGGCAGACGAGTCCGGAGTGACCCTTCACCAGTATAACCTCCGCGAATTCCAGGAGGGCTGGAGATCCTACAATATCGAATTCACACCAACTCTCGTCTATTTCGAGAACGGTGTAGAGAAAGAACGCATCGTGGGCGGCCTGGCTTCCCCAGGAGCGGAAAACGGATTCGATGTCGACGATTTCAGAGCATTCTTTGACAAGTATAAGGAGGGGAGCACATCATGAACCGTGCCCGCGCTGTCCTGCTGACGCTGGCCATCACCGGCATGCTGCTGGCTGCCTGCGGCGGTAAGCCGTCCGCCCTGGAGCATAATCACGGCGCCGAGTCCGAACGGTACGAGACGACGGCCAGCCTTACGGAAATGCCGACATTTTTGTCGAGCTATACAGACAATACGCAAGCAACCTATGCTGCAGTCGGCGAGCTTGAAGCTATTCTGAAGGAGATTAAATGCTACTGCGGCTGTATGGACGAGCAGCACGGCTATCATGATTCCCTCTATCGCTGCTTTATCGCGGAGACCGCGGACGGCGAAGTGACCTGGACCGACCACGGCGCCCAGTGCGGCATCTGCCTCACGGAGCTTCAGGACGCCAAACGCCTGAACGAGGAAGGCAAATCCCTCGACGAAATCAAACAGTTTATCGACGACAAATACAAAGGCGCTGAATCCTGATCCGCTCTAATCCGCTGATCGGCTGAGCATCGCCTCGACTACCGTCATCATCTTTATAAGCCGTATACGGCAGGTTCCATGAACAGAAGCAAGAAGCAAGGGCTGCCCACCCCGTAGATTCTATGATCTACCTGCGTGGAGCAGCCCTTCTTTCTATTTCGTCTCGTTGTTCTTGCCCCGGGTTGGCTTGCGCCGCTGCGGAATATTCGGCTTTATCTCTGCTCCAGCCTGTTCAACTGCACGCCGCAGCTTCGGGTCCCAGATCTCAATCGTCAGATCGGCATAAGGAAACGGATGGGCTTCATAATTAGCCAGCCTTCCGGCGTAATCTTGGACCTGCCCAACAAGCTTGCCGAGCCGGATCCCTAGCTCATCCTCAGCATAAGGCTTAAGCCTTTCAGCTGCGCTGGACAGCATCTTGTATCCGCCGCGAATGTTGCCGTTGCGAAAGTGATACAGCCCGACAGCGACCTGCAGCAGCCCTTTATACCTCGGATCCCGGTCCTTCTTCAGCCACAATTCCTCCAGCACCTCATGGCATTCGAAATAATCCTGGTCGCGGTTGAAATATACGAGGAAAGCTACATATAACGGCTCATAGTTCATAATCGGAAACTTTCTTCTTGGCTTCGGCCAGCATCTGCTTCACTTCATCCAGCATATCCTTGATCGCATCCATATCATGCGCCTGCCACAACACATTAAAGCGCTCCTGGAAGGAAATGGCCTCGTTCACCAGATGGAAAAAATAGAGCTGATGGATCGCATGCAGCACCTGTGCCGTAATGTTGGAATTGTCCTCAAACTGCTTTTGCGCCTCCAAAATCTCCTCGCGGATGCTCGACATCTCGTTATCCAGCGTATTGGCGGCTTCCCCGGCCTTTTTCAGCCGCATCTTGATCTCTTCGGGGAGGCTCTCCCTGTATTTATAGCTGAGCGAATGCTCAATCGTCGCCCAGAAATTCATTGCCAATGTACGGATTTGAATCTCCGCCAGCACCTTCTTCTGTCCAAGCGCGGTCTGTACCGGATATTCGATAATCATATGGAAGCTGCGATAGCCGCTTTCCTTAAAATTCGTAATATAATCCTTCTCGTACAGCACCGTCAAATCCTTGCGGGCGCGAATATATTCCGCAACCCGCCGGATGTCCTCCACGAACTGGCACATGATGCGAATGCCGGCAATATCCTCAATGCCGGTCTCCAGCTGATCCATCGGCACTTGCAATCGTTTTGCCTTGTCCAGGATGCTGGAGATTCGCTTTACCCGTCCGGTTACGAATTCAATGGGCGCATATTCTTCCCGCTTTTTGAGCTCCGCGCGCATCGTCTTGAATTTAACCTTCAATTCTTCAACAGTCTGCTCATAAGGAAGCAAAAATGTCCCCCAGTCTCTAACGTCCATTGCTCCTGCCTCCTGTCCATTACCCCTTAACGATGGTCAGCCCCGACCGCCTCGGATATGTGGCTGTAGCCATCGCGGCGCAGCAGCTCCCTCAGGCCAGAGTGGAGCTTGCGATTCACCTCGGGTCCTTCGTATATCAATGACGTATAAATTTCAACCAGACTGGCTCCCGCCCGGATTTTGCGGTAGGCGTCCTCGGCAGTGAAGATGCCGCCAGAGCCGATAATCGGCAGCGAGCCGCCGGTCTGCTTATAAATTCGGGCTACGATGTCAGTGGAACGGTCGCGCAGCGGCTTGCCGCTGAGTCCGCCCGTCTCCTTCGCATGCCCATGCGTTAACCCCTCGCGCGACAGCGTCGTATTGGTCGCTATAATGCCGGATACGCCGCTTGCGCTGATCGTATTCACCATAAATTCCAATTCTTCATCGCTCACATCCGGAGCGATCTTCACCAGCACGGCCTTCGACTGCCCGTGCTTCTCGGCCTGCCGCTCCATCTCCGCCATCACGGCCTGCAGCAGGGAAGCCAGCTCGCTGCCATGCTGCAAGCTGCGCAGGTCCGGCGTATTCGGTGAGCTGATGTTCACCACGAAGAAATCGCCATATGGATACAGGGTGCGAATACAGGCCTCATAATCGGCGTTCGCTTCCTCGTTTGGCGTCGTTTTGTTCTTGCCGATGTTCACGGCAATCGGAATCGGGCGCCGCTTGAATGCCGACAGCCTGCGTGCCATCGCCTCTGCGCCTTCGTTGTTAAAGCCCATCCGGTTGATGAGCGCCTCATCCGGCGGCAGGCGAAACAGCCTTGGCTGCTCGTTCCCCGGCTGCCCCTTCGGCGTCACGGTCCCCACTTCCATAAAGCCAAAGCCGATGGACGAGAAGCCCTTGACCGCCTGCGCGTTTTTATCCAGACCGGCAGCCAGTCCGACCGGGGTCGGAAAATGCATGCCGAACAGATCTACAGCCAGATCCGGGGTTTCCTTGACGCCGTACATGCTGCGCAGGACGGTTTCTCCGCCCGGCAGTCCGGCGGTGCGGCCAAGCCCTCCAATTACAAGATGATGGGCTTTCTCCGGATCCATTTTGAAAAAGATAGGTTTGCCTATTTGGCGATATAACACATCATTACTTCCTCTCATCCAGTTAATTTCTCTACCCTTCAGTTTATCCTTTTCCATCAAAAAAAGAAAGTTATAACGTTCCATTCGGCCCCGCAAGAGAGAATCGTGATCATAGCAATTTCGGGACAAACCTTATAAAATGTAAGGGGTATCATAAATCCTTAAGAAAGAGGGGAAGCATCTTGGCATCCAAACGAAAACCGCCAGTATTACAGCAGAAAAAAGAAGAGGTCAACAAGAAAGCCCTGTGGTGGATCGGCTCAAGCATCGCTCTTCTTATTCTTCTGATCATCATTCTCATTATTCTGGCCCAGCCTTAATCCAGCCAGTGGTACTCCTCGCTTGGGTTCTGCTGCCCCTTGGCCAGCTTGAGCTTGAAGCGCTCTTTCGGGACAAGCGGCTCGCCCGGGAGTCCCCCATCCTGTATCTTCACCGGCGTGCCCATCGGCACCAGATCAAACAGCTCCTCGACATCGGCGATGCTCATGCGAATGCAGCCTTCCGACTCGTTCGCGCCAATGCTGTCCAGGTCATAGGTGCCGTGAATCGCATAATCGGTATCTGACAGCTGCATCCCCCGTGTGCCGTAGGGGCCTTTGGTCGTTCCGTTGGGATTGACCACCTTCACATCGATTTGAAACTGGCCGAGCGGCGTTTTGGCACCGCCCAGGCCAACCTCGTAATTCCGGATGAGGATCGAGCCGCTTACGACCGCCAGCCGGTGATGCTTGCGGTCGATAATGACTTCAAGCGGCTCGGTGAAGTACGGAAGCCCGTCCGGGGAAGTGCCCCACTGCCCGAGCGGCGCTTCGACGCCGTCCTCTTCCGGACGCCCTGCAAGGCCGGCCAGATGCTCCATCAGCGGATCGAACATCGCTTCCATCGCAGGGGATCTGCCGGCCAGCCAATTGTCCGGGAACGGCTGCGTCAGCTCGTCCAGGCTGTGCGGCAGCCGGCCATGCCGCGCCCGAAATTGGCTTGCGGCCTCGCTCAGCACAGCCGTCTCCAGCTGCAGGTCCGCCCACTTCGCGGCTGCCTGCTTCAGGGACGAGCTGTCGGCCGGCTCGCATACGCATTCCGCCGCCGCTCCTTCATACGGCTCGATGGCGATCGCCCCGGACGAAGCCCGGTGCACGCCATACAGCCGCGGCATATCCCGGCTCCAGCGCAGCCAGTCCCCGGAGCGCTCCATGCCGAGCGCGACCGACCACGGCGGCAGCTGGTCCGGGCTGGACAGCAGCGCCGGCAGCGGACCCGTGCTTTCGGGACCGCCGCCAGCGCCCGCCGCCTGCGCCTTCGCAGCTACGGCGGTAAACAGCGGCCCCCGCCGCGAAGGGGACGCCGCTTCGCGGTCTGCACCCGGATCGGCCAGCTCAAGGCTGTTGATCGAGGCGAGAATTTCCTCGGGCGAGCTCGGGACGCCGGGCGCCTTGACCGCAGGGATGAAGGCCAGGAGAAGCAGCATGAGCGCCAGCAGCATGCGTCTCATTCTGCGGCGGCGCTTCTCTCTCTCCTTCTCCATCTGCAGCAGTCTAGCCTCGTAATTTTTCCATATATCAGAAGGCACCTTGCTCAGCTCAAAAGCCTCATATACTTCCTCAGCCCGGTTGTAACAGTAGTTGGCTTTGCCCTGCTCCCCGGCCTGCTCGTATTCTTTCCCCAGCAAGTACCATGCCATCTTGTTATCCGGATGCATTTCCACATATCGTTTGAGGTACAGCGAGTTCTTCACATCCAGAACCTCCACTTCTCATTCATCTATACCTGTATATCGGCAGCTTGCCGCATAATATGTATGAACCCGCATATCCTCCATAATAAACACCCCTCTTAAGTTGTGAGAAGCGTTTACGGACAGCCCGTTACTCATAACCTTTTCCCTTTCGTGACTTGCAGGTCGAGCCGATGAGATGACATTCAACATAATAAAAAAACGTCCCCGCTAGCAGGAGACGTCTTATATGAGTGCCGGTGGTATAAACTTGATGCCTTGGTCGAAAGCCGAATGCCGTAATAGCCGTCGCTTATTCTTCGTTAAACGGCTCGTCAGCTACGCGAATGGAGTCGGTTGGACATCCGTCGCACGCATCCTGCATATCGTCGTACATATCCTCAGGAATCTCTGTGATTCCGCGGTTGTTGTCGCCGTTATAAATGACCTCTGCAAGGCCTTCATCATCGTAATCGTAAATATCGGGTGCCGTTGCGCCGCAAGCGCCGCAAGCGATGCAGGTGTCTTTATCTACCCAAGTGTACTTCGCCATATCTCTCGTCCTCCTGTATATCTATAGCATCACATCATCCTGTCCAGATGATTGTGAGTCCCATCACTTCTACATATATTAATACAATTTTTCTGTGAATACAAATGAAATTCTGTTGAATATATTGATTTTAGCATTTGGCAAATCCCGATTTCAGCCGCCTGCAGCTACCATATATGGACGCGGCCGATTCCCGAAGCGGCATGCTAACTCCCGTCATCATCGTCCAGCTTTCGCTCTCTGGCAAAATCCATCTGCAGGGACGTTCCCCTCCGCTTGTGATTGCGAATCAGCGCCGAGGGATCATCGCTAAGCATGCCGGCGGTCAGCACGGCGCTTTCCCCGAATTTGTTGCGCAGCTCGTCCATCACCTTGGTCAGCGACTCCTTGCGCGGTTGCTTCTCATATTCGAACAAGTCGAGCTGGATCGCCGACGCCTCCTTCGGCGTCAGCTGCTGCAGCGTGACGCCAAGCAGGCGCAGCGGCTTCTCTTCCCGCCAATGATGCTCGTACAATAGACAGGCTTCCCTGTAGATGTCCTCCATATTCTCGGTCGGAGTTGGCAGCTGCTTGGAACGGGTAATCGTCTTCATATCGGGCGTGCGCAGCGTAATCTGGACGCCTGATGCCATCAGACCCTGTCGGCGAAGCCGCCGTGCCACCTGATCGCTCAAGTTGAGGAACACACGCTTCGCATCTTCAAGCCTTGTAATATCATGCGGCAGCGTCGTTGTATGCCCGATGGACTTGCTCTGCTCGCGCTCCGCGACAACCGGCGCATGATCGATGCCGTTAGCCGCCCTCTTCATCCAGGAGCCGGTCACGCCGAAGGTGTGGATAAGCAAGCTCTCGTCGGCTGCAGCCAGCTGACCGATTGTGTAAATATTCAGCTTCTTCAGCTTCTCTGCGGTTTTGGCCCCGATGCCAAACAGCTCGATGCACGGCTTGTGCCACAGCAGCTTCGGCACATCGCGGATGCGCAGCACAGACAGACCCCGCGGCTTCTTCATATCGGACGCCATCTTCGCCAGCAGCTTGTTCGGAGCGATGCCAATCGAGCACGGCAGGGACAGTTCTTCTCCGATGCGCTCCTGGATTTCCCGGGCGATATCAAGCGGGGTTCCGAACTGCTTCGAGCCGGTAATGTCCAGGTAGCACTCGTCAATCGACGTCGCTTCCAGCAGCGGGCTATAGGAATAAGCAATATTCATAAACGCTTGGGAATATTTGCGATACAGATGGAAATCCGGCGCAATGATGATCAGGTCCGGATACAGACGAAGCGCCTGCCTTACGTTCATCCCGGTGCGGATTCCCTTGGCCCGGGCAGCGTAGGAGCATGTGACGATCACGCCTTTGCGAAGCTCGGTGCTCCCCGCGACCGCAGTCGGCTTGCCAAGATACTTCTCCGGCTCCTCCGCTTCATGCACGGAACAATAAAAGGCATTCATGTCTACATGAAGAATGACGCGGCCATTCGCCGGATAATGTTCATCAATATGTCCCATGAAACAAACCCTCTTTAATCATGATATCGTTACGGCTGATTTCAGCATACCCCTGCCTCTGGCAAGGGTCAAGAAAACAAAGCGCTTTAAAAGTTTCACATACTCTGTTACTTTCCCGCAAAGAAATGCTATAATACATCATTATATCACTACCGTGGTCCATCCCGGATATCCAAAAGGAGGACATTATGTCTAAGTCCATATCCATCTTTGATACGACACTTCGCGACGGTACACAGGGCGAAGGAATCAGCTTGTCAGCGGACGATAAAGTCAAAATTGCCTTGAAGCTGAATGCGCTTGGAGTTCATTATATTGAAGGCGGTATTCCGGGAAGCAACAGCAAGGACATCGAATTTTTCAAAAGAGTGAAGGAGCTTGGCCTGACCTCGAAGGTGACTGCGTTCGGAAGCACCCGGCGCAAGGGCTCAGTGGCCGATCAGGATGCCAATCTGCAGCGGATGGTGGAGTCCGGCGTCAGCGCAGCGACACTGGTCGGGAAATCATGGGATTTCCATGTGCATACGGCGCTTCAAACCACGCTCGAAGAGAACCTGGCCATGATCTATGATTCCATCGCTTTCCTGAAACAAAAAGGACTTGAGGTCATCTTCGATGCCGAGCATTTCTTCGACGGCTTCAAGAACAATCCGGATTACGCCGCACAAGTCATGACCAAAGCGTACGAAGCCGGGGCGGACTGGCTCGTCATGTGCGACACGAACGGGGGCAGCATGCCGAACGAAATTTCGGACATCGTCACCTCCTTGACGTCGATTTTGCCGGATGCCAATCTTGGCATCCACACCCACAATGATTGCGAGCTGGCTGTGGCCAACACATTAAGCGCCGTCCAGGCCGGTGTACGTCAGGTGCAGGGCACGATGAACGGCTACGGCGAACGCTGCGGCAACGCGAATCTGTGCTCCATCATCCCGAACCTGCAGCTCAAGCTCGGTTATGACTGCATCGGGGAGAACAACCTTCGCAATCTGACCAGCACGGCCCGCTATGTCAGCGAGATCGCCAATGTGAACATGCCGGTCAACCAGCCTTATGTCGGCAATGCGGCATTCGCCCATAAAGGCGGCATTCACGTATCGGCCATCTTGCGCGATTCGAGAACGTACGAGCATATCGAGCCGGAGAAGGTCGGCAACAAGCAGCGCGTGCTCGTATCGGAGCTTGCCGGACAGAGCAACATCGTATCCAAGGCGCATGACATGGGGATTGAATTTGATCCAAGCAGCGAGAAAGCCAAGGAAATTATCGGCAAGATCAAGGAGCTTGAGCATCAAGGCTACCAATTCGAAGGCGCCGATGCATCCTTGGAGCTGCTGCTGCGTGAAGCGGACGGCCAGTTGCAGGAGCTGTTCACCTTCGAATCGTTCAAGATGCTGGTGGAGAAAGTGGCCGGTCAACCGGTTGTCTCTGAAGCTTTTGTCAAAATCAAAGTGGCTGGGGAGAGCATCTACACCGCCGCGGAAGGAAACGGTCCGGTCAATGCGCTGGACAACGCGCTGCGCAAAGCGCTCGTACAGTATTTCCCAACGCTCAAGGAAATGCATCTGGCGGATTACAAAGTGCGCGTGCTGGATGACAAAGATGCTACCGCCGCGAAGGTTCGGGTGCTGATCGAATCGAAGAACATCGAGAGTTCCTGGAACACCGTCGGCGTATCCAGCAACGTCCTTGAAGCGAGCTGGGAAGCGCTGGTGGACAGTATGCGCTACGCCCTGCTCGGACAGATCACGCCAGAGCATGTATCGGAAACGCAAATTCCGCAAGGGCTTGTGAACCACTAAGATTGATCCGGACATGAATGAGTGCGATGAGTCATGCATAACCGTAAAAAAAAGCAGGTCCTCCAACATCCAGAGGAGCCTGCTTTTTTCTCCATGCGAAAGGCACGTAAAGGGATAAAAATACAACGAGCGATTAACGAATAAGTCTGGCTACCTTCTTCTCCAGGTCCTGCGGCCGCGGAGCTCCGAGAATGATCTCCTGAATGACGCCGTTTTTGTCAATCAGCACATTGGTCGGGAATACCTTGCCTTTGTACAGCTGCTCGTACACCTCACCATCCGGGTCAAACAGAATCGGATAGGTCAATCCGTAGTCTTCCACAAAAGCGCGTGCGTTCTTTTCATTATCATACTTGGTCACATTGACCCCATAAACGTCCAAATCCTGCTCATACTTCGCCGCCAGCTTCATCAGCTCCGGCGCTTCTTCCTTGCAGGGATCGCACCAGGAAGCCCAGAAGTTCACGATGATCGCTTTGTCTCGCTGCCCGCCGGCACTGTAGGTCGCATCATCCATGCCTTTCAGCGTGAACGACGGTGCCAGCAGCCCGTCCCTGGCTCCCACTTCGGTAGGAAGGGGTTCCTCCATGAAGACGGCCTTGATTTCCGGCCCGGCCTGATTATATATGACCGCCCCTGCAGCCAGCAGGAGCACCGCCAGAATGATCAGATTACGTTTCATAGGTAGAGTATCCTTTGCGTTAGGTTATTAGGTTATCACTTGTCACATCCTATCCTATATTGTACCCTGAAAGCCATCATTTTTAAAACAAGATCATTTCGAAAATGGAGGAGACTATGAGCAACCCGTCCGGCAGCATCCATAGAATTGAATTCCCGTGCTCCGTTCTGAAGCGGATCGAAGATCATGTGAGGACCTGCTATCCTGAGGAAGCCTGCGGCGTGCTGCTCGGGTACGATGCGAACGGCGGCCTCATCACCGTCACCGAATTTCTCCCCATAAAAAATACAGCGGATCAACCGCTGCATGCATTTACTCTCCATCCCGCCGAGTGGACATCCGTCGTCCTGACGAGACCGGATCTGGTCGGATTGTTTCACAGCCATCCGCATACTCCGCCCGAGCCATCCGCCAAGGACTTGGCCGAGCTAGAGGCATTCGGGAGCCTGCTCCGGATTTACGCCATCGGGACCCCCTTCCGAGTCTCCGACGGCTTCCGGCTCAAGCTTGCAACCTACGAAGTGACGCTGCCTGATCATTCAGGCAGCATCGGCCATCTGAATGACAACGCCGGGCCAGCGGCCCCTTCCCCTGCGCATTGCAGGGCGCAGCGATATCATCTCCAGCCTGTGCCTTATGCTTCGCTTAGATAAACATACATATCTCCCAGCGTTTCCGCATAGCCGCGGTGCTGAATCTCTCTAATATAATTCGCCCACAGCCGGGCGGTCATGCTGGCATCGGAGAGGGCGTGATGACGCCCTTCCACTGGGATGCCCTTGTGCCGCAGCAGCTCATCCAGGCTGAAATCCCTCAGCTCCGGATACAGCCGCTGGGCAAGCATCATCGTATCCAGCAATCGGTGGGTCAATCGTACCTTGGATGTTTTCCACAGAGCCGCATTCAAGAAGCCGCGGTCATGCGCTGCCGCATGCGCGACAAGAACCCTGCCCCCGACAAAAGCCATGAAATCATGCAGCCCCTCCATTAAAGGCGGCGCATCATCCACCATCTTCTGTGAAATCCCGGTCAATTCCGTGATGACCGGAGGCACCCTCACGCCGCTGTTGACTATCATATGGAACGTTTCCGATTCAAGCACGTGGTTGCCGACGACCTTGATTGCACCGAAGGACAGAATTTCGTCCCCGTGCTGATGGTTGAACCCCGTCGTTTCAAGATCGAACACGATAACCTCAAGCTCATCCAGCGGCGTTCCAAGCTCCTCCGGCCTGCGGTTATCTTTCATTTGGGAACGGATGAAGGCCATCTGCTGTGCCGTCTGGGCTCCGCGCATCGACGACAGAGCCGAGTTGAAGCCGCCGGAGCGAAGCGAGCGCCAGAAGCCCCCTCCAGAGCGTACCGGATCGGTCATAGGTGCCTCCTTTCCGCTCTTTCCGCTAAGCGGTGCTCACGCTGAAGTGAGCGGTGTATGCGGCGGACAACCCCGAGGGTGTCGCGAAGCTCGTACTGCACATTTTTAAGTTTCAACTGCTCCGGCGGCAAGTATCCGCTGCTGACAACCAGACCGTCCTCCTCGGCATGAGGCGTATCGTTCCGATACCGCAAAGCCGTCACGAAAGCACGCTGCACACTCTCAAGGAGCAGGTTCCCGCCTTCGAGCAGAATGACCTTCTCCATCCTTTTCAAGGTCGAGGTCTCGACGATTCCACGCTGCAAAGCCATCGTCCGGATGCTGTTCACCAGCGGAATGTACATGCCGTACTTGACGTCAAACTCACCCGCGTGTTCGCCAAAGCGCTCGGTGACGATTCGGCCCATCACGTTCAGGGTTGCCTTATGCTTGACGGTGTTGCGAAGAACGGCATTGGCGATGTCCGGCCGCTGCTCAACGATGGCCCTGTACGCCTCCATCCACGCCTCTGTCAGCCCTGGATCCCCAGCGATAAACCGCAGATCGGAGGCGATGATGAAATTGCGCACCGGCTCCCATTCCAACTGATCCGTCCATTGCCTCAGCTGCTCCGTCCATTCCGCAAGCCGCTTGCTCCATAACGGCTCCGAGCACATCACCTTTCCCGAGCACTTGGGATAGCCCACAAGCTCCAATATGCCGGACAGCCGCCGGCCAAACTCACGGAAGAACGGCAGCTCATCCTCCTTCAACTCATCGCCCAGAATCATACCGTTATCCTGATCGCTCCACAGCGTCGCTTCCTGACGGCCACCGCTGCCAAATGCAACAAAAGCATAACGTGCAGGAGGCCGGCCAAAGCCAGCCTCCCACATGTCGTGCTCACAGATCGCTGCAGCGCGCTGTCCGATGAGATCATGCATCAGATTGACCGATGCAACCCATGCTTTAAGCTCCATGGAACTGCGCATATCCAGCAGCTTGTTTTGACAGATGATCCGCATTTCACGCAATTGCCGGGCCGTTGCTGCTGTCTGCAATTCCGAAAGTTCCGGAAACAGCTGGACGGAATTGTGTCGTTTCATGCCACGGCCTCCTTTATCTAAGAACTATGTCCCAATTACGCATTTATCCGCATGCGGATCAAGCTTTAGCTGATTTGCCTTCCGACTCTGTCAGCAGTTTCATTTGCTCCGGATAACCATACGTGCCATGCTCGCTGATATCCAGACCCATCAATTCCTCTTCTTCCGTTACACGGATGCCCATCGTAATCTTCATCAGATACAGGATAATGAACGAAATCACGAGTACGAATGCAAACGCACCAACCAGACCCAGAATCTGTACGCCGAGCTGACCAAAGCCGCCGCCGTAGAACAGACCTGCCTTGCCGACTTCTGTAATCTCGACCAGGCGAGGAGAAGCGAACAACCCTGTGGATACCGCGCCCCACATACCGGCTACACCGTGTACAGAGAAAGCGTAGATCGGATCGTCAATACCTTTGCGGTCGAACCATTGAGCCGTAAAGAAGGTGATAATCCCGGCTACCGCACCAATCACGATCGCAGCCCAAGGCTCAACGAAAGCACAAGCGCCTGTGATGGCAACGAAGGCGGCCAGAATACCGTTCAGCATGCTAGGAATATCCGCCTTGCCAAGAACCGCCCAGGACACCAGCAGCGCTGCAACCGCACCTGCGGCAGCCGCAATGTTCGTATTCATCGCCACGAAGCCGAAGAACCCGTCCATCAATGCGGACAACGTGCTGCCCGGGTTAAATCCGAACCAGCCAATCCAGATAATGAATACACCGAGAATCGAGAAGACTTGGTTGTGACCAGGAATGCTGTTAGGCTTGCCGTCTTTGTTGTACTTGCCAAGACGCGGCTTGAGCAGAATGGTAGCCACCAGAGCCGCTGTCGCACCGGTAAGGTGAACAACCGTCGAGCCGGCAAAATCCTGCATGCCCATCGCGTGGAGCCAGCCTCCGCCCCATACCCAGTGAGCGACAACCGGATAAATAATAATCGTGAAGAGCAATCCGAAGACGATATATACGCTCAGCTTCGCACGCTCAGCCATACCGCCACTGGCAATCGCCAGCGATACTGCCGCAAAGGACAGGTGGAACAGGAACATAATCGTCAGCGGCACATCACCCGCTACGGAATCGAACGAGCCGACCATGCTGTCACCGCTCAGGAAGAAGCCCTCGGTTCCGAAGAAGCTGTTACCATTACCAAATCCGAGACCAAATCCGAATGTCCAGAATGCAAGGATGGCAATCCCGAATGTCAGGAACGTTTTGCCTGCCACGTGACCGGCATTTTTCATGCGGACCGAACCTGCCTCCAGCAATGCAAAGCCTGCTTGCATGAAAAACACCAGCAATGCCGCCAAGAAGACGAACAATGCGTTCAAACCGCCTGTCAGTTCCAGAGTTGAAGCCCCCGCATCCGACGCGAAAGCACTGGCCGGGAACGCTACTAAAGCTAGCGATCCGATCATTAAGCTTAGCCATTTTTTCTTCATGGTTTACACTCCCCTTTGTGTTAACTTACTTAACATCTCCTTGATTTCATATTGTCATTATAGGGGCGACATTTCAAAATGGCAACGATTTTTTTTGAAAAAAAGTCCGAAAAGCGTCTTTTATGTAATGAAATATAACATTAAGCGTTTACAGTGCAAATCAAGTTCATAAAAAGTACATATCGTACAACTTCTCATTGGCCGTGATTCCAGCTATATTAAAGGTAGAAGCATGACGTTTGACTGTATGGTTCCGAATCATGTATCTTTAATGATAGGGAAACTGCAGTTTTCATTCATGACAATTACTCAAGGCCTGTGAGGTGAGAAGAAATGGGGACTATGAGTGCAAGCACCAATCTTTTTCGGATTGGCGAACTTGCGAAGGCTGCCGGAATCAGTGAAAGAACCATCGATTATTATACGAAGCTCGGTCTGATTGCACCGGAGAAGCGAACCATGAAGAACTACCGGCTGTATAGCACTGAAACGTTAGATACGCTCAAACGTATTAATCAATTGAAGCAGGAGAAATATACATTAGATGAGATCAAGGAGAGGCTAGAGCAGTGGCGATCACTCGGCGGAGATCAGGATATGACCGACAAGCTCACTCAGCTTGAAATTCATCTAAAGCAGCTCGAACGCGAAGTGAAGGAGCTAAGCCCGATCCTGCGTGAAATGAAGCCTAGTCAGAAGCGTCAGGCACTGGCCAGCATTCTTCCCAAAGGGGCTGCTTGCATCCAATCTTTGCAGATCCTGATCAATCAGTTCACGTCCATGTCATGAAATGCCAGTCTCACAATATACTGAATATGGGGGTATGATAAATGTACTTTGACGGCATGTTCGTTTTGATTATTATCGCTTTTATCTTCTCGATGTGGGCTCAATTCCGCGTCAAGGGAACCTTTAAGAAATGGGCTGAAGTCGGAACAAGCACCGGGATGACAGGCTACGACGCCGCCAGACGTTTGCTGGACGCCAACGGCCTGCATGATGTTCCTGTCGAGCCGGTTCCTGGCACGCTGTCTGACCACTATGATCCGATCAACCGGGTTGTCCGCCTGTCTGAACCGGTATACTACGAGCGCTCCATCTCCGCCGTAGCGGTTGCCTGTCACGAGGTTGGCCATGCCATCCAGCACCAGGAACATTACCCGATGCTGGTTGCCCGCCACAAAATGTTCCCGGTCGTGAACATTGCCTCTGGTATTGCACCGTTCCTGCTCATTGCTGGCTTCCTGTTTGGCGCCATGAATCTCGTCGGCCTCGGGATCATCTTCTTCTCCGCTGCCGTGGCTTTCCAGCTCGTGACACTGCCGGTCGAATTTAACGCCAGCAACCGTGCTCGCCAGTTGATGATCCAAGAAGGATACATCGCCAATGACGAAGAGCGCGGCGTAGCGAAAGTGCTGAACGCAGCTGCCCTGACGTATGTGGCTGCCGCGCTGATCTCCTTGCTTGAGCTGATTCGTTACATTATGATCTTCACCAGCAATCGCGAATAAGGATCTAACTGCAACAATGATTCCGGTCATTGCATATACGAAAGAGGGAAGCGATTCTCGCAGCGCAAGCTGCAGGATCGCTTCCCTTCTTTTTTCATGCATCTATGATGGACTTTTCGGTTTTTTCTGAGTCTCCTTGGAAGTCGCATCCAGGCCAAAGTATTGAAGCAGAAACTTCCGAAATGCCTGGGCTACGGGAGGGAGCTTTTCATCAGCCCGGTGAATAAGACCGATTGAGCGCGTCACCTTCGGCTCCGAGATGCGAACCCTCGCAGGCTGGAGCGGGTTCGTCTGAAAGAGCGCCATCTCCGGCAGCAGGCTTACACCCATGCCCGCCGCAACCAGCCCGCGTATCGTATCGGTTTCCTCGCCTTCAAAGGCGATTTTCGGCGTGAATCCCGCTTCAAGGCAGGCATGCCATACAATCGGCCGCAACGAATAGCCCTTGCTGAAGAGCACAAAGCGCTCTTCCTTCAATTGCTCCAGCTTGATCGACTCCTCACCCGCAAGCGGATGGTTGGGCGGCAGAATCGCGAACAACTCCTCTGTCAGCACCACATCCCCATCCACCTGATCATGGCGGTCCGGAAATGGCGATACGAAAGCAAGATCCACCTCAGCCGAGATGACATCGCGTATCAATGTTGGAAACATCCCCTGCTTGAACCGAAATTTCACATTCGGGTACTTCTTCCGAAATTCGGCTACGATGGACGGTATAAGATGAATGCCCAGACTGTGGGGAAATCCAATCCGAACCTCCCCTTGTTCAGGGTCCAGAAACTCATGAATTTCCATCACAGCCCGGTCCAGATCCTTCATGATGCCTTCCACCCGTTTGCAAAACAGCTGGCCTACCGGAGTTAACTGCAAGTTCCGCCCCTTCTGCATGAACAGATTCACACCCAGCTCTTCTTCCAGCTGATGAATCTGCCTGCTGACTGCCGACTGGGCCACATGCAGCTCCTCTGCCGCTTGGGTAACGTGTTCCTTTTGCGCAACCTTTACAAAGTATTGCAACTGTCTTAATTCCACGATCTTGATCGCTCCATTCTCATTTCCCTAGAAAACTTAATATATCCTGCAACTTTCCCAACCAATTGCGGCACTACGGCATATCTGAAGTTCGCGTCTTGAACAGACGAATCATCAGCCCGTATATAAAGAATCCGCCGATCAATCCACCGATATGACCTGCCATGCTGATTCCCGGGGCAAAAGAGAAAACAACCCCGATAATAAGCAGCGTGTACAGCATTTTGCGCGACGCCTCATCCATCACATGACGCTGGAACAGCGCGATATACAGATAGGCGCCATATACGCCATAGATCGCGCCTGAGGCCCCGACGAGGAAGGTGTAGTGGTCCAGCTGCCGGGTGTAGTAAGCAAGCCCGATCGCATTGCCCAGCACGCCGCTCGCCAGGTAAAGCAATACGTATTTCCAGCTGCCCATGATCCGCTCCAGAGGCGGTGCGAATACGAGCAGTGCAAAACTGTTGAACAGCAGATGGTCAAATCCGTTATGGAGGAACATCGCGGTGAATAAGCGCCACAGCTCCCCGCTAACCTGCGGCAAATCCGATGCGGCGCCATACTTCAGCAGCGTTACATAATTTCTTGATCCGCCATCAAAAGACGTAATGATGAACATGACGAGATTGGCAATTAGCAGAAGAACGGTTACCGGATAGTAACGCAGATAGCTCTTCCAATTTTCATAACGAATAAATATCATAGCATCCTCCCATCCAAGCCGGCCTTGGATCATCCTTGTGGACATTCCCTTTTTAAAAAGATTATAATGTACCATGAACCCAATTACCAAATTTCAAAGAAACAAGGAGGAGATATTCATGGCTCAAGAACGTTCGGGAGCTGCCACATTCAAAGGTAATCCCATCACACTGATCGGCCCGGAGCTTAAGGTCGGTGATACAGCACCTGATTTTACGGTGAGCAAAAATCTGCTGGAGGACGCATCCCTGAAAGATTTTGCCGGAAAAATCAAACTGATCAGCGTTGTGCCTTCTCTGGATACCGGCGTTTGTGATGCGCAAACACGCCGATTCAACGAAGAAGCTGCCGGACTTGGAGATGATGTCGTTGTCATTACCATCAGCGTTGATCTTCCATTCGCCCAAGCACGCTGGTGCGGTGCGGCCGGCATTGATCGTGTCGTAACGCTGTCCGATTACAAGAACCGTTCCTTCGGAGAAGCGTACGGCGTCCTGATCAAGGAATTCCAGCTCGACATGCGCTCGATCTTTGTTCTGGATCAGAACGACAAAATCGCTTATGTGGAATACCTGAGCGAAATGACCGAGCATCCGAATTATGAAGCTGCAGTGGAAGCCGTGAAGGCGCTTCGTTAAGCCGCTGGCGGTTTACATAAATACGTGCACTTGATTAAAAAGCGGGAGAAGCTCTCCCGCTTTTTAATCTTTATACCGAAAGCAGCCTGTTGCCCGATTGATGTATATATACTCAGCTACGCTTCCACTTTATACTTGCTCAGCTTTTTATCCAGAACGGAGAACAGATTTAAAATTACACGGTAGTTCGCTCCGAGATCCCCCAGGGAACCGCGGGAAGCCGAATACATATCCACCGCACTGCGCACCGGATTGATCCCAAGCACAGAGACCGTGATATCCAGCGTACGGCCAAACGACGTTTTTTTCTCTAGTGTAATTTCTCCGACCGACTTGACTTCATGGAGCACTTTGTAGCCTGGAATTTTTTTAAGGGTCGAGGAAACCTCTTCAAAACACTTTTCTTTTGAAAGATTGTAATACCGCGTTTTCAGCTTTGGATCTTTAGCACGGTCGCTTGTGCCGTCATAGCTGCGCACGATACCGATTAGAACTCGTTTTAATGACAAAGACCGTTCCTCCTTTATAAATGACCGTTCCTTTCCATACTCTAGTTTAACATTGTTTATGCTTTCAGCAAACCTTTATATACAGCAAAAAGGCACCTCTTTATTTCGAAATTCCGAAATAAGAGATGCCCATTCATTCGTTGTACGAAACCCGCCTATGCCGTCCGGTATCATTGTCTTCGAACCTGCTATAGCAGGTGGGTGACCGCAGAAACGCTTATGAATTCCCCTTGTCATAAGTGACAGGGCTGTTCAGCCACGATTCAATATGAGTCTCCCTAGACATCGTCATTGGTTCAAAACAACGGAAAACCGAAACGAACATCGCAGGATGTAGTCTTATTATAGGGGGTTTTTTAGAAAAAGTAAACTAAGTGTTCTAGGATTTCGACTCTTTCCGGTCTTTCTTGACGGAATCTGCGCTGTCCAGCAGCTCCTGCTCCGTCTCAGTGTTCTCTTCTTCTGCGAGTCTCATCTTCTCCTGCTGCTCCTGCATTTTCATAAATGTGGCATAGAAGTTAAAGAAGGCGAGCAGTGCGATCAGACAGAACAGGAAGAACATAAAGAGCACCGGCATCTGAAAACCTATATAGATCAGAACCGCACTTCCCGCCAGCGTCGAGAACACCCGAAACGGACGAATCAGTGTCAGCAAAATCGAATTTTTCAGAATCTGTGTAATCTTCATCTCATAATGAACCGTCATCGAGAAGAAATTAAACAGCGATACAAACACCACCAGAAGCAGCACGAGCATCACGATGCCGACAAGCTGGAAGCCTTCCAGCTGGGTCATGTAGACGGTATAGTCAACATACATAATAACGAATAGAAGCGTATACACAATACCGCCAATCATACTGTGCTTGTAGTTCTCTTTGTACCCTTTAAAGAACGTTTTGAATACGGATACATCCGGATTGCCCATAACCCACTTGCGGACAACCGTAAACAGGGCCGCGGTGGCAGGAAACAGTACAAAAGGCGACAAAATGGCCAAAATCCAGTTCGATAGAAGCTGCTCATTATGGGCTTCCGGCGTCTGAACCGCCATCAAGTACTTGGTCAATAGAATAAACAGGAAAGGCGATGTGCAAAGAACCCACAGCACATTTGAAAAAGCGATACGGGTAATCCATTCGGTGAGCCTGTATAAGCCACCCATGGCTCCTTTCATTTCCAAGTCTTTTTCCTCCTCACTAAACATGCATGTATCTATAAATATACCTTATTTGCCCTGCCCGTGACCAGTGCCTAATTTATAGCGTCTGGGTACACGTCCAAACCGGATTCCGCAGCTTCTCATAATATGAACCATAACCAAGCAGTAATCCTTAAAGATGAAGGAGGAGTTTCAATGTCTTGTGTTGGTGGATATGGAGCAGGAGCTGGACTGTATGGAACGACTGGCATCGTTCTTGTTCTCTTCATTCTTCTGGTTATCATTCTGCGTGCTTTCTGGGTATAACGAATCCTATCAATTATAAACGTTACTAGGGTTTGGATATATGATTTCAAGGGCAAGCATGTGGCGAAGACGGTCTTGACGGACCGGGCTTCGTCTTTTTTCTGCGTTCGTGCCATTGGCGGCTGACGAACAAGCCTTGCAGCAACCGGTTAGACTATATCTATGTAAAAAAAGGCGCCGAAGCCATCGCTCTGTTGCAGAGCCTGACTTCGGCGCCTCTCGTGTTCATGCGCCTTCTACTGATTCGTTCAGCGCGGCTTATTCGTCTCCGCTGCGGTTGCTGCTGCGGCGATCTCCACCGCTATAGCTGCGCTCTCTGCGGTCGCTGCTGTTGCGGTTGCCGTCGCGGCTGCCGTAGCTGCGGTTGCCATCACGGTTGTAACCGCCCTTGGAGTATCCTCCGCGGTTGCCGCCGCCTTCGCGGTTCTGGCGATATCCGCCGCTGTTGCTGCGTCCGCCATATCCGCCGCTCGGCTTGCGTCCGCTGCGAATGTCCGGCTTGCGGCGCTTCGCGCGAATCGGATCTTCCGGTGTCAGATGGATATCCACCGATTCCTTCTTGTCACCGGTGAGCAGTTTCATCGCAGCTGCCAGCAGCTGTACGGAATCATACTGCTCAAGCAGTTGAATCGCAAGACCTTTGTATTCGGTCAATTCTCCCTGCTCGATAATTTCAAGCACACGCTCGGCGATGACGCGCTGCTTGCCTTCAATCGCTTCAGCCATCGTAGGCAGCGGCTTGCGCGGAATGCGCTGACGCGTCACGCGCTCGATGAAATACAGATGATCCATCTCGCGTGGTGTAACAAACGACCAGGCCGTTCCTTCCTTGCCCGCGCGCCCTGTACGGCCGATACGGTGTACATAGCTTTCCGGATCCTGCGGAAGGTCGAAGTTCACAACATGGGTTACGCCGGATACATCAAGTCCGCGCGCAGCTACGTCGGTTGCAACCAGAACGTCAATGCTGCCGTCACGGAACTTGCGCATTACGGTATCCCGCTGATGCTGGGACAGGTCACCGTGAAGTCCGTCTGCAGAATAACCGCGCTTCTGGAGCGCTTCTGCCAGCTCATCCACCCGGCGCTTGGTACGGCCAAATACGATCGCGAGCTCCGGAGACTCCATATCCAGCAGCCGGCTCAGCGCCTCGAATTTCTGGCGTTCAGGAACCTCGATATAAGCCTGATCAATCAGCGGCGCGCTAACATGCTTCGGAATCACCGATACATGCTCCGGATCCTTCAGAAACTGGGAAGCGAGCTTCTGAATGTTCGCCGGCATCGTGGCCGAGAAGAGCAGTGTTTGACGTTCCTCCGGCACGAGCTTGAGGATCGACTGGATGTCGTCCATGAAGCCCATATCCAGCATTTCATCCGCTTCATCCAGAACAACCGTCTGCACGTCGTCAAGACGAATCGTTTTTCTGTTGATATGGTCAAGTAAACGACCCGGCGTGCCGATAATAATTTGAGGCTTCTTTTTCAAAGCCCGGATCTGACGGCCGATATCCTGACCGCCATAAATTGCTAATGAACGAATGCCTTTGAAACGGGACAGTTTGCCGATTTCTTCCGCAACCTGAATGGCAAGCTCACGGGTTGGGGTCATAACGAGAGCGACGATTCGCTCTTCTTCCTTGGCAATCTTGTGGATCAGCGGCAGGCCGAATGCGGCCGTTTTACCGGTCCCCGTCTGTGCTTGTCCAATCATGTCCTTCCCTGTCAGGGCAATAGGAATCGATTGCGCCTGAATCGGCGTGGCTTCTTCAAAGCCAAGCTCGGTAATCGCTTGGAGCACGCGTGGCTCCAAACCAAAATCTGCGAAGTTTTTCAATAGGTTCATACTCCTTCTATCTGTGGGCATCCCACTTTCTTATCTGTATTCTCAAGTAGCGGTAACGTTTATAGGCTTTCCCGGCCAGCAGGATTTTCTGCATGGTGCAACCAAGTATATCTCTCATACGCCTGGTAAATGGCAGGCAATAATGTATAATCATCCTGATACCTTGCAAAGTTTTCATTGTAACGAACTACTCAAGAATATCCAATACATTATATCACAAAACGAAACCGGAATACCATCAAGCTTAAGAAAGTCATAATAACCGGGAGGTGATTCCTATGTTGAAGCGTCTATGGACCTATGCTGCAATCCTGTTTGGAGGAATTGTGATCGCGGCCGGATTCAATCTTTTTCTAATCCCCCACCACCTTCTCAGCGGGGGCGTATCCGGTATCGCGCTGCTCATTTCTTATTTTTCACCACTCAGCGTCAGCCTCATGTATTTTGTTCTGAACATCCCGATTCTGGTGACCGGCTGGTTTCAGCTCGGGAAACGATTTGTCGTGCTGAGTATCTTTTCTGTTATTGTCACCACCCTGTTCCTGGAGTTGATTCCGGTACAGGCTGTAGCTACGGACATGCTGCTCTCCTCCGTCTTCGGGGGCGTCCTGGTCGGATTTGGCACCGGGTTGTCATTCCGCGTGGGCGGCTCGACAGGCGGTTTTGATATTATCGGCTCGCTCGTGACCAAGTACCGGGATTTCCCGGTCGGAAGCGTGCTTGTTACCTTGAATGCGATCGTCATCCTGGCTGTCGCTTACCTGGACCAGGATTGGAATCTGGCGCTGGCCTCGATGGTCTCCATCTATGTCAGCGGAAAAATGATTGATTTGCTGCATATCAGCCATATCAAAGTGACGGTATTTATCGTCACCAACCAGACCGAAGCACTGCTGAGCAAGCTGCTGCAGCGGCCTAGAGGCGTCACGAAGATTAAAACCGAGGGCGCGTTTACCCATCGGGAAAAAGATATGCTGATGACCGTTACGACCCGCTATGAGCTGGCTGAGCTGCGGCGAATCATTACTGAGACAGACCCCGAGGCGTTTGTGAATGTCGTCGAAACCGTTGCTGTGATGGGACAATTTAGGCGCAACTGATCCCCTCAGGGATGAGCAATTGTTAATTTTGTGGTATAATATTGGTGCGGTGTTCCTACAATAGTCTTAAGAAAGCTTGAGCCAGGCACCATCCCCAGGCCCATTTTTATCTGTTTTTCCGTTTTACTGAAGACGTCCTGCCTAACCTAACATTCAAGGAAGGAAAGGGTGATTTTGATGGAAATGGAAACGGTAAGATTGTCACAGATCGTTATGAAGTGGTTCCCGGAGATGATCCCATTCTTCAGACAAAACGAACTCAACTCCATGATTGTTCTGAGGGACGGGCTGAATATCCTCGAACAGGAGGATGCGCTGGAGATCATTCAGTACAGCCTTTGTGAGCACCAGAGCCAAGCTCCGCTTCACTAATTTTTACACGTACAATTGCATGATTGCATTACAAAATGCCGTTATTCGTCCGGATGTTCCCGGCGGTAGCGGCATTTTTTGTTGCCTCTATATTTCCCTGCCACGCGGGGGTTTTTTTCTTCCTCCAGATGGCTCACCCGCCCCGGCTGACGTTTGAACCACCATTTCCCCGTTTAAAGACAAAGTACATACGGCACAGTATACAGTACAATGTAACAATCCTGTTCTTTTTCGTTTCTTCCATTCCATTATAATTTGATTGAACGTACACAAGGGAGAGGGAATAATATGAACATCATCTTGGCCTTCATCATCCTGGCCTCATCGGGTTTTGGCTTAACGGGGACAGATCAGCGTGAGGACACGCTTTCCACCATCATGCAATCATCCATTACCTCCGCCGTCATCCAAAGCAAGCAGCAGGTTCCAGGAAAGCCTGGCGTCAAGCAGAACACGACCGAAATCGATCCGCAGGCAGATGCCCCCAAAGTGAAGGGCGTTTACGTAACCGCCTACAGCGCAGGCGGCTCCAGAATGGATCAGCTCATCAACCTGATCGACGACACCGAGCTGAATGCGATGGTGATCGACATCAAGGATGACGAGGGCTACATAACGTACAAAACCGACAATCCGAAGCTGCTTGAGCTTGGGGATTCACAGCCCTTCATCAAAGACATCCATCAGCTGATGGACCGGCTTGAGAAGCATGATATTTATCCGATCGCCAGAGTCGTTGTGTTCAAGGATACGATATTGGCAAAGAAAAATCCCGAGCTCTCCTTCCGGAAGAGCGACGGCACCGTATGGAAAAATGGCGGTGGTGACAGCTTTGTCAATCCATACGAGCGCGAAGTATGGGAATACAACCTCGAAATCGCCAAAGAAGCGGCCAAGCTGGGATTTAAAGAGATCCAGTTCGATTATGTCCGTTTCCCCGAGGGATTTGAGAAAAGAGCCGATTCCCTCAAGTACACCAAAACCGAACAGTCCCGGGTCGATGTCGTAGCGGATTTTGTGCAGTACGCGCGCGAGGAGCTGGCCCCGATGGGCATCCGGGTGTCTGTCGACATCTTCGGTTATGCCGCCTCGGTTCCGGCAGCGGAAGGCATCGGTCAGGATTTTGTCAAAATATCCAAAAATGTCGACGTCATCAGCCCGATGGTGTATCCAAGCCATTATTCAGCCGGCTGGTACGGATCGCAAACGCCGGACAAGGCGCCGTATCAGGTCATCAAAGGCTCGATGGAGGATACGCACAAGAAGCTGGATGAGCTTGGCGAGAAAAAGCCGATCATCAGGCCCTGGATTCAGGATTTCACAGCCAGCTGGCTCGGCAGCGGGAATTATACGAAGTATGGGAAATTTGAAATCGAAGAGCAGATCCGGGCACTGAAGGATACCAATGTGGACGAATATCTGCTCTGGAACGCCTCCAACCGTTATACGGAAGGCGTTGACCACTAAGAAGCGATGACAGGTTCGGCTGCCTTGGGCGGCCGGGCTTTTTTTTTCGTAGGCGTGCTCGCGCCTCTCCCTGTTCACGATTTTAACAATAATCAGGTAGATAGCTGACAATGAATGTGATATGATGATTGCTGGCTGCATACGAAACGATGAACACACCTTGCATGGATATATGGATATGATGTCCGTGAATAGAGGCTCGGCGATAACCGGCATATACGTTCAGACCCAAGCGCTCCTTACAGCTCATCTCCCATGATGACTGCAGGGAGTGTGATTTTTTTGTGCAGCACATTTCGTTCATCATCATCCTACATCAAAGGCAGGCTATTTCTAATGTTGCAAACCACGACTATGCGCGGCAAGATGAAGCAGTTTGCGATTATCTTGATTCCGATCTTGATCACTCAGCTGGCTTTGTCAGCCATCAGTTTTTTTGATACCAACATGTCCGGACGATTCAGCTCGGTTGATTTGGCCGGCGTCGCCATCGCCACCAGCCTCTGGCTTCCGGTCCAGACCGGTCTCAGCGGCATTCTGATCGGCATCACCCCGATCGTGTCTCAGCTTATGGGCAGGCGCGAGGAAGCGGAAGTGCCCTATCAGGTGAATCAGGCGCTCTGGCTCTCGGCTGCGCTGGCTCTGATCGTCATTGGCGCAGGCTATGCGATTGTTCCTTCCATTCTGAACAGCATGCGTCTCGAGCCCGAGGTGCACCGCGTGGTAATCGAATATTTAACGGCCATTTCCTTCGGGATCATCCCGCTGTTTGCCTATACCGTACTGCGCAGCTTTATTGATGCGCTCGGGCAGACGCGCACATCCATGATCATTACGCTGATCTCGCTGCCGGTGAACGTGGTGCTGAACGCCATGTTCATTTACGGTTTGTGGTTCTTTCCGAGACTCGGCGGTGTAGGCGCGGGTGTCGCCTCGGCGATCACCTACTGGATCGTTCTGATGATTACCATTCTGATCGTCCATAGAGTTCATCCGTTCTCCGATTTCGGCATGTTCCGCAAGCTTAGCAAGGCATCGCTCAGCGCGTGGAAAGGCATTATGAAAATCGGGGTGCCCATCGGCTTCTCGATCTTCTTCGAGACCGCCGTATTCGCTGCGGTGACGCTGCTCATGAGCAGCTTTAACACGATGACGATCGCGGCACACCAAGCGGCGATGAACTTTGCCTCCACGCTCTATATGCTGCCGCTCAGCATCTGCATGAGCTTGACGATTGTAGTCGGGTTCGAAGCAGGCTCCGGGCGTATGAAGGATGCCCGGCAGTATGCCAAGCTCGGCATCGGCCTTGCTGTCCTGCTCTCGCTGGCAACCGCGATCATTCTGCTCGTCGCCGGGCGTCAGGTTGCCGGGCTGTATTCGAGCGAGCCGGAGGTTATCGCGCTTATTCAGCAGTTCCTGCTGTTCGCGATTTTCTTCCAGATTTCAGATGCCATCGCAACCCCGACACAGGGTGCGCTCCGCGGCTACAAGGATGTAAATGTGGCCTTTGTGCTCGCGTTTCTGTCCTATTGGGTGATCGGACTGCCCGTTGGGTACGTGCTGGCGAACTTCACAGAACTAGAGGCCTTCGGCTACTGGATCGGACTCATTACCGGCCTTGCCGTCGGGGCCACGCTGATGCTGCTGCGGCTGGTGAAAGTTCAGCGAAAGTTCGAGCGCGAGGCCAGCGGCACGAACACAAGCCAAGGTTGATCTCATTCGCACAGTCCGCGCCGATCGTCGGTTGTCATCGGCGCTTCGCTGCACGGCGCGGCTAACAAACCAACAAACAACAAGGTCGAGGATCGGGCTGATCAGCCCCTGTCCTCGACCTTGTTGTTTCGTTATTGGCGTATGTTTCAATTTCGAGCGTATAACCCACGCTTGCTGCTGTCCCTGATTATTGGGACAGACGCAGCGCCAGGTTGTACATCTCCATGTCAAACTGCTTCTTCGTGTTGACAACCTTGTCGATGTCGGTGAGCACCAGCTCTCCTTTAATAATACCGCAGCCTTTATCCGACTCGCCGTTAATCAAGCTGCGAACCGCGAAATCACCGAGACGGCTCGCCAGGTTCCGGTCAAACGGAGTCGGTGCGCCGCCGCGCTGGATATGTCCAAGCACCGTTACACGCGCATCGATGGACGCATGGCGTTCCTTCAATCCTTTGACGATATCTTCCCCGCGGCCTACACCTTCAGCAACGATGATAATGCTGTGGCGTTTGCCATTTGCGAAGTTCTCTCTCATCCGGTCAGCCACTTCATCCAGGTTGAACTCCACTTCAGGCACCAGAATCGTCTCCGCACCGGAGGCAAGACCGGAATGCAGGGCGATGTCACCGCAATGACGGCCCATAACCTCTACCACAGACGAACGGGCATGGGAAGACATCGTATCCCGAAGCTTGTTCACCGCATCCACCACAACGCTCACCGCTGTGTCAAACCCGATCGTATAGTCCGTATATGAAATATCATTGTCGATCGTGCCAGGCAGTCCCATCGTCTTGATGCCGAGCTTGCTCAGCTTGTTGGCACCTTGATAAGAACCGTCGCCGCCGATAACAACAAGACCGTCAATTCCGTTCTGTCTCAAAATGTCCGCGCCCTTCTGCTGTCCCTCGGCCGTCTTGAACTCTTCACAGCGAGCCGACTGCAGAATGGTTCCGCCCCGCTGGATAATGTCTCCGACGCTGCGCAGATCCATTTTGAAAATATCATTATTCAAAAGTCCCTGATACCCACGCTGAACCCCATACACTTCCAGCCCATGGTACAAGCCGCTGCGAACGACAGCACGAACGGCTGCGTTCATCCCCTGGGAGTCGCCCCCACTGGTAAGAACTGCGATTTTTTTAATTTCTGACATGATTCTTATTCCTCCTTAAGTGACTCATACTTTATGCTTGCGAATCCATCGGCTGTTGACAAAGAAAAATAACCGGGTCATCGGGCTTCTCTTCATCAGGCGCCTGGATACGGAGCGTACCAGCTGCTGCTCGCTGACTTTGGGGTCGGATAAATATAGGGCAAGTAGCCCCTCTATGATCATGCGATGAAAAGGGGTCGAGGGGATCGCCGTGACATCCTTCCGTGCCCACTCAACGATAGAAGCAATACGGTTTAGCATCGTATCCGCATCTTCGTAGTAATTGCAAAAGTTCAAATCGCCGCCCAGCCTGTCTTCGTCCTGATCAATCAGGTAATCCAGCATAATATGGAGACTGCATACGTTAGGAAAATAAGACCCATGAATGGTCGACGCATCCTCGTCATCCAGAAAGGGGTCGGTGGCGGCCAGAAACAGCATGAACACGCCGAGCGTCGAGCCCGTTGCCGCTGCAAACTCATTCCAGCGCAAATGCGGCGTCCGGTGCGCATGGCGGGACCACCATTCCAGCAATGCGGATTCTCTCTCTTGCGGATGGATGTGCTTGTACACTTGCAGATCGGTGTACAGCTCAGCCAGATCCCTTATGTAGGGCTGTGCCGCCTCATATCCAGGAAGCTCTGCAATCCGGTTCCGGCAGGTCTCTACAAGACGGGTCAGATATCCCCCATCCTCCTTCTCTGTCCGGAGCGAATAATAATCAGCCAGCTCGCTTCCCGGGGTGACGGCATCCAGCATCGATTGATGAAGCTGCCTGAAATCCGCGGGATCCAAAGAAGTGCTGCGGTCGCATAAATTATCCAGATAATCACTGATCGTCTGGTATGCCACAATGAGCGGAATAAGGATATGTTTGTCCGGGAGACTTGCCGCAGCATAGACCGCTCCCCCTTGACAGTGGAAGCGCTTGGTGTCGATGCTGGCCAGCGCCTGCCTCCGCAGCTCCTCATCCGGTATTCGTTCGGCTTCCTGACGCCACTTATCCAGTTCAATCCGCACTTCCGGCAATATGAATTTGTATACCCGGTTCATCAGCCCAAACGGGCTGCGCGGTACCTTACGGCTCAGCTCCTGATCATTCAATGAACTCTGCCTCCACACGGTTGTCTTTTATACCTATCCAAACCACACTTAATTATAATATGATCGTACATTTTGCACAAATAACAACCTTCATTGACTTTGGAATTTCGCCGGCGATATCGTGAATACAGGCATATATTCATCTATCTCCATTACGCAATATGTTATATACTTAGCGGAGTTGTCATTTGAAATAAAGATATGGAGAAGCTTTCGTTTATGAACAAGAAAACGATGCCCGCCGCGTCAGACCAGAACTGGCTGCGCGCGTTTATGTTTACGATATTCGGCTCCACCGCCCTGGTCATCTCATACTTTCCTTTGTATTACAAAAGCATCGGGTTCAGCAGCGCCCAGATCGGCTATCTGTATGCTATCGGTCCGCTGATCTCGATGTTCTCGAACATGATCTGGAGCTACGCCAGCGACAAATACCGTACGATCAAGCGCATTCTGACATTGCTGCTGATCGGCCAGCTTGTGCTGCTGCTTCTGCTCTGGCAGGTGTCAGGCTTCGCGCTGGTGTTCACCGTGATCAGCCTGTTCTATTTCTTCTATTATCCGGTCTATCCGCTGGCGGACACGATGGCCATCCAGACCGCGCAGCGCTACGGGCGCAGCTTCACGGTGATTCGCGTGTTCGGATCGCTCGGCTACGCTTTTTTTGCACTCGCGATCGGGTATGTCATCGGCGCTCAAGGGGTGTCCTGGACGCTGGCCATCGGCATTGCGCTCAGCGTATTTACGCTGCTGTTCTCCCTTCAGCTGAAAGACGGGGTCATGAACAAGGTCGAAGGCATGAATGCGGCGAACCTGCTGAGACTTTTGCGCTCCAGGGAGCTCTTGTGGTTCTTCGGGTGCACGCTCTGCCTGGCGCTCGCCCACCGCATGAACGAGGCCTTCTTCACGGTAACCCTGTCCCAGCTCGGGGCGGGAGAAGGACTGATTGGCTGGGCGCTCATGATTGCGGCTGTGAGCGAAATTCCGATTTTCTTTCTGCTGAGCAAATACGGCGACAACATCAAGGAACTTCCGCTGCTCGCTTTTGCCAGCCTCATGTTTGGACTGCGCTTTCTACTGATGGCGCTCGCGGCCGATCCAATCGTCGTGCTTGCCGTGCAGTGCCTGCACAGCATCACCTTCGGCGTCTTCTATGTAACGGCCGTCCGGTATATTACGCGGATGATGCCGCTCCAATTCAGGGCGACCGGCATGGCGTTGTTCACCATCTTCTGGTCCAGCGCTTCGGGGCTGATCAGCGGCGCCTTTGGCGGCATCCTGTTTGAACATGCCGGACGCCCCTTCTTCTACATGTTGGCGGCGATGTTGTCCGTGCTGGCTTTTGCCGGCTTCCTCGGCCGCCATCTGCTGGCGAAGCCTGGGCAGGTCTATGATGAAGGAATCGGGGGCTGACCTCCCCCCGGTTATAGGCTTGCCCCAAGCTTGGACCCGCACCGGGCCCCTGCACGCAAAAAAACACAGTTCCATGTAGGAACTGTGCTTCCATGCCTAGGTAATTCTATAAGATCTCCGCTTCGGAGTTGACTTACAGTTTTGTTACGTTGGCTGCTTGAGGACCGCGGTTGCCTTCTGTAATCTCGAACTCTACCGCTTGGCCTTCTTCCAAAGTTTTGAAGCCTTCTTCTTGGATTGCGGAGAAATGTACGAATACATCCTCGCCACCTTCAACGGAAATGAAGCCGTAACCTTTTTCTGCGTTAAACCATTTAACTGTACCTTTCAAATGAACAACCTCCTAAAAATACCGCCATCTATGGCGAATACCCATATTATATCCCATGTTTTCCTACATTGCAATCCGTCATTTTCCTATGCCGGGTTTTTTAGCATTTTTTAACGGAAGATCATTTGCTTTTCAACCCGCCATTGCGTTATCATTGACCCAAAAGCCTAAGTCGCAGACGGAGAAGGAATTGCCACATGATCAAAAAACATGAGATATACAAAAAAGACAAATGGAACATGATGACTGTTGAGGTCCAGGGACGCTACATTGTACTTCGGGAAATTTCCGATCAGTGGGGCGAGGATACACAAACCTTTATGAGCCGTCCGGCACTCATGCAGTGGGTGCAGCAACGCTTTCCTAAAGAGGAATTCGAAGGACGGGAAGAGGAATGGCAGCAAATCATGGACCGTTTCAAGCAGGTGTAAATGATGGATTACACAAATGCCGTTATTTTCATCATATTGGCCTTTAGCCTCGGGTTCATCATGATTATGAACAGGGATCGGATTCCGACCCAGTTAAGACGGGGAATGGCCCTCATTGCAGCTGTCATGGTCCTGTTTGCCTTTTACCTCATTGTATACAGTTTCTTAAGTTCGGGTTCCTCTTAAATAAGAATAAAGGATGAAACAGCGGATATCGCGGCATACTATGGCTCGATTGCTACTTTTTAGGAGGATGCCATATGAGATGTTTTAAGGTGCTGTGCGTTGCCGCAGCGCTGACGCTAATCCCTTGTACCGCTGTCTCATCCGCTGTTCCGAGAGCGGAAGCCGCCCGAACTTCATTTCATACCTATCATCTAAGGAGGATTCCTATGGAAAAATTATTGAAGCGCTCTGAAGTTCCCGCTGAGCATAAATGGAAGCTGGAGGATTTGTTTGCCGATCAGAAAGCATGGGATGAGAGCTACGCGAATGTCCGCGAACTGCTGAAGCGCACCCATGAATTTCACGGAAAACTGAACAGCGCCGAAGCGATCAAATCCTGCTTCGAGCTCGAAGACGAAATTTCCTACCATACCGAGCGGCTATACGTGTACGCCCATCTGCATCATGATGAGGATACGGCCAACCCTACATACCAAGCTCTTTCTTCGAAAGCCAAGAAACTCAATGTCGAAGTCGGCGAAGCGCTCTCCTTCATTACGCCGGAGATTCTTGCATTGTCCGACGCCGAGCTCGACAAGCTGATTGCCGATCCGAGCCTTCAGGATTACCGTTTTACCCTGACGGAGATGAAGCGTGAGAAAGCGCATGTCCTGTCCAAAACCGAGGAGGCGCTGCTGGCCCAGGTCGGCAACCTGTCTACTGCCCCGCAGACGATCTTCGGCATGATGAACAATGCGGACATGAAATTTCCGAAGATCATGAACGAAGAAGGCAAGGAAGTCGAGCTGACACACGGAAACTACATCCAGTTCCTCGAGAATCCGAACCGTGAAGTGCGCGAGCGTGCATTCAAAGCGGTGTATGAAACATATGGCAAGCAGAAGAACACGCTTGCGGCGACCTTGAATGCTAATGTGAACAAGAACATGTTCTACTCCCGGGTTCGCAAATACCCTTCCGTGCTGGAAATGTCCCTGTATGGCGACAACATTCCGAAGGAAGTGTACACGAATCTGATCGACACCATCCATGAGAGCCTTCCGCTGCTTCACCGTTACATGGAGCTGCGCAAGAAGCTGCTCGGCGTGGATGAACTGCATATGTATGACCTGTTCGCACCGCTGGTGGAAGAATACAAATGGGATATTACCTACGACGAGGCCAAGCAGATGACCATCGAGGGTCTGGCTCCGCTCGGCGAAGATTATTTGAACAACCTGAAGGCCGGTTATGACAATGGCTGGATCGACGTGTACGAGAACGAGAACAAACGGACCGGCGCATACAGCTGGGGCGCATACGGTACCCACCCATATGTGCTTCTGAACCACAAGGACAATCTGAACAGCATGTTCACCCTTGCCCATGAAATGGGTCACGCGCTCCACTCGTTCTACTCGGACACGAACCTGAAATACCGGGACGCGCAGTACACGATCTTCCTCGCGGAAGTGGCCTCGACAACCAATGAGGCGCTGCTTATGGATTACCTGCTGAAAAACGCAACCGATCCGAAGCAAAAAATGTACCTGCTCACCTACTATGCCGATCAGTTCCGTACAACCGTGTTCCGTCAAACGATGTTTGCCGAATTCGAGAAGCTTGTGCATGACCGGGCCGAAAGCGGCGAATCGCTGACAGCTCAGGATCTGTCTGACATTTACTATGATCTGAACGTGAAGTACCACGGCAAAGGCATGGCGGTCGATAAAGAAATCGCGATGGAATGGGCGCGTATCCCGCATTTCTACACCAGCTTCTACGTGTACAAATATGCTACCGGATTCTCGGCAGCGACCAGCTTCTCCAAGCAAATTCTTGAAGAAGGCCAGCCTGCTGTGGACCGCTACCTTGGCTTCCTGAAGAGCGGGGGCAGCGATTATTCCATCAACATTCTGAAAAAAGCCGGTGTTGACATGTCTTCGCCGGAACCGATTCGCGAAGCGATGAGCGTGTTCGAAGACATTATCCGTCAGATGGAAGAGCTGACCCGATAATTCGTACCTGCCAGGCGGCCGGTACGACATGCTCCATAAAATCCCTTGCCCCATGGCGGCAAGGGATTTTATACTGTTGTGGAAGGAGGTGTCCATATGAAAATGCAATGGTCACTGATCGCAGGGCTAATATTCGCACTGCTGACGGCCATTTTTGCCGTGATCAATGTGGATCCGGTGCAAGTCAATCTGCTGTTCGCCAAGGTTTCGATCCCGCTGATTCTGCTCATTATCGGCTGCACATTGATCGGGGGGATCATCGTCGGCTCTTACGGGATATACCGCCAATATCAGATGCAGAAGGAGATCAAATCCCTGGCCGGACAGCTCATACATATTCAGGAGGTCACAGGATATACACCTGAAATTCCGCAAAGGGAGACCGAGGCCGAGTCACAGGACAGTGAATCAGACCGCGCACCGGAAGAAAGCAAGTAGCAGACCTAAACAAAAAACACGAATTGAATTAAAGGAGTTTTCTCTATGTCTATCCAGCCGAATGAAGATTATATTTTGAGTTTGCTGACCGAGCTTCTGGACACCCCGAGCCCGACCGGTTATACCGCCCATATTATGAAACGCATTGAGCAAGAGGCAGCAAAGCTCGGCATCGATTTTCAATATAACGAGAAAGGCGGTGCTATTCTAAGCGTCCCTGGCACCGACGGCAGCCGAACCATTGGTCTCAGCGGCCATGTGGACACGCTAGGCGCGATGGTTCGCTCGATCAACACCGACGGCACGCTCCGCCTGACCCGCGTCGGCGGCTTCATGATGAACAGCATCGAGAACGAATATTGCCAAATCCACACCCGCGCCGGCAAGGTATACACCGGAACGATTATGACAACGAAGCCGTCTGTCCACGTCTTCAACGATGCCCGCACATTTGAACGTGAGGAAAGCCATATGCAGGTCCGAATAGACGAGCAGGTTGAGAACGCTGATGATGTGAAGAAGCTTGGCATCGGCGTCGGTGACTTTATCTCCTTCGATGCCCGGCCGGTCATCACGCCAAGCGGCTACATCAAATCCCGGCATCTGGATGACAAGGCAAGCGTAGCTGCCCTCTTCGGTCTGCTGGAATCGATGAAGCGGGACAACTGGAGCCCGCGCCATCACGTGAAAATTCTCATTTCCAACTACGAGGAAGTTGGGCACGGCGCGGCCTATATTCCATCCGATATCAGCGAGATGATTGCGGTGGATATGGGATGCATCGGCGATGATCTCAGCTGCAAGGAGACCGATGTATCGATCTGTGCCAAGGATTCCTCAGGCCCTTATGATTATGAAATGACTTCTCGCCTGATCCGTCTGGCAGAGCAAGAAGGCATACCGTACGCGGTCGACATCTACCCGAACTACGGCTCCGATGCCTCAGCAGCCCTCTCCGCCGGAAGCAATATCCGGGCCGCGCTGATCGGTCCGGGCGTGCACGCATCGCACGCGATGGAGCGAACGCACAAGCAGGCTGTGCTGAACACGACCCGCTTGCTCGCCGCGTATGTAGCTGAATAGCAGGCCGCATCCCTGAGCCCTGAGCTCGATACTATGAAAGTACCCGATGGACCGAGATATGAATGAAATCTTCTGACAACCTATAGACCAGAGATTGACATGGGCTCGGACGTTGGAGACGCTGTCCAGCAATTGGACAAAAAGGCGGTTCTCGAAATTATTCTCGAGAACCGCCTTTTTCTTATTCTATAACAGGAATGGTCATTTCCAATTCCTTGATGTACGTTTTGTCGCCATAGCTATCTTTACCTTGGCCGACAACGCTCCAATCCTTTTTGTTTACTGTAAGTGTAAACGGCTTAATGGTAAGTTGCTTCGGCGTCCCTTTAACCGGACTGTACAGCTGATCAACATGGTATTCCGTTTTTGGCTCACTGTTGAAATATCCGAACTTATCGTGGGTTAACAGATTGCCTTCCTCATCTACAATATCGTAATACATCATGCTGGCGATCAAATCGCCGGTTTGTTCCGCGGATCTTGGCACCATCCCAGTGCTGTCAATGACCAGCTGGGTCGTTACCGGCGTGAGGGAAATCTGTTTGACTGTGTAACTGAAACCATCATAACTTTGGGTAGCGTTCGGCTTGAGCAACACGGCATCGTTCTCGATTTTCACCGGAACCTTGAATTCGAAGGCTTCATCAACGCCCGTCACTTCGACCCGAATCGTCAGCTCAAATTCATTGCCCCAAGCTGCTTTGTCGTTTAACTGCCACTCTGCGCGGAAAGCATTATCTCGAAGAGGGTAATCTCCAAAGCTGCCTGTACTGGCTCCCCCTTCACTGAACTTGAATTCTTTGCCGTCGATAAGTATCGTCGTTCCTGCCGATTTAATATACCCTTTTGGCATTTCGTCTTCAGGCTTTTCCCTTTCGCTTAAAGGTGCGACCGTTCCCTCAAGGTCCACCCCTTCCCGGTCCAGCACAAAGGACAATCTCGTTCCGTCATACAGCAGATCGCTCAATTTCAGCGTTACGCCATCCTGCGTTACACTCATATTCGGATCACTGACGATTCCTTGATCCAAAGCGGCTTTCACGCTTTCCTCTGAGGTGCCTTTAAAGAGCGTACCGAACACCGGAACCTGCTTAAGAGCATCTGCCATCACCGGGGACACGAAGCCGGAACCGATAATCCCTCCTCCGAGAACTGCGGCTGCCGAAGCGGCCACGATTGTGCGTTTCCACATTTTCCCTTGTCTTGAAGCCTTGTTACTTGTTCTGCTCATTTCCATCTCTCCTATTCGATTCATAATTTTTGAACTCATGCTTTCTCTTGGCATCGACGAATGGCGGATCATCCGCTCGATGTCCTCCATTTCAGCGGATTCCATGCGATTCGGCAAATGTACCATGGGCCAACACTCCTTTTTCTTTTGCTTTTGCCATCAACTTTTTGCGTATTCGCTCATACTTCTTGCGCAAGGTCGCGGGCTTGATCCCCATTACTTCTGCAATCTCCTCAAAATGGTATTCCTCTACCGATTTGAGCAGTAGAATATGACGCTCCTCTGCTGTGAGATACGTTAATAGTTCCTCAACCGCCGACTGATGCGGGGAAATATCCTGTACCATATGCTGTTCTTGGCAGCGCTCAATCAGTTTTACGATTCGGCCCTGTTTCTTCTTTATATTGATCAGATGATGGTAGGCTACCTTGTATAACCAGGCAGAAAAGGATACTTGATTGCTGTACTGATGAAGATTAGTATAGGCCCTGATAAAAATTTCCTGAACCGCATCCTCCGTCTCTTCGTGATTTCGCAGAATATAATAACAATACGTGTACATCTGCCGTTCAAACTGGCGAATAATTGGAGCATAGGCCTCCTTGTCTCCAGCCTTAACCCGCTCTATAAGCCATTCGATTTTTTGGTTCTTGCCCATAGCTTCCCCGGGGATTACAGGATGCAAGAAGCTCACCTCCTTTGCTGTTTACATTTATATAACAACTTGAATTCGCTGTTTTGTGACAAGCCCATCAAATTTGCATGGTCATTGATCCGGTCATAAGTCACCCAAGAAAAAGAGAATGGCGCTATTTCTTCGCCAGACATGAATCAAATCTGCCGGAAATAGCGCCAAAATTCCTTTATTATATTTCGGGAGTCCTTAGACTCCGGAATTGTCCATGGTGGGTGCTTTACCGGTAGAGATAAAGCTTCCAGATTTACGTATTTCGCTGGGCTTCAATTTTCTCTGCCAGTTCATTCAGATACGTCCAGCGCTCCATCAGATGCTCCAGCTCGGCCTCCGTCTCCTGCTGCGCCTGCATCAGCTCCTGAAGGCGGGCTGCGTCGCTGACTGCCTGTTCCATCTCCTGCAGGATGTCCTGCAGCTTGCGCTCGGTCTGCTCTATTCTGTCGTCGATCTGTTCATATTCACGCTGCTCATTGTAACTGAATTTCAATCGCTCCCTGGCTCCTTGCCCGGATGGACCCGGCCGGTCATGCTGTCCCGGCTCCGAGGCTTCCGATTCGCGGGCCGAACCGGCTGCGCCCGCAACGTGACGGGTCCCCTTCGCCTGATCTTCCGCCGAGCCGCCAAACTTTGCGATCCATTCCGCATATTCGGTGTAAGCTCCGACATGGACCCTAACCTTCCCGTCGCCTTCGAAGGCCCAGATTTTGTCCGCGGTACGATCCAGGAAGAAGCGGTCATGGGAAACGACGATGACCACGCCCGGGAACTCGTCCAGATACTGCTCCAGCACCGACAGCGTCTGGATATCCAGATCGTTGGTCGGCTCATCGAGCAGCAGCACGTTCGGTGCGCTCATCAGCACGCGCAGCAAGTATAGCCTGCGCTTCTCTCCTCCCGACAGCTTGGCAATCGGCGTCCACTGCATCGTCGGGGAGAACAGGAAGCGCTCAAGCATCTGCGCAGCCGTAATCGGCGTTCCGTCCGCCGTCCGGACCACCTCCGCCTCGTCCTTGATATACTCAATAACGCGCTGGGTGTCGTCCATCTCCTGATGCTCCTGTGTAAAATAGCCCAGCTTCACCGTTGGCCCCAGCGTAACCGTGCCGCTATCGGGCTGCAGCTTCCCGGCAATCATGTTCAGAAGCGTCGATTTTCCGCTTCCGTTCGGGCCGACGATGCCAATCCGGTCCCCCGGAACGGCGATATAGGAAAAGTCCTGAATCAGCACCTTCTCATCCGTCTGCTTATGCAGATGCTCCAGCTCCACAATTTTGCGTCCCAAGCGCGAGGATGCCACGGACACATCCAGTTCCCCGGACTGGTGAACCAGCTCCTGATCCTTGAGCTTCTCGAAGCGTTCGATTCTGGCCTTTTGCTTCGTCGTGCGGGCTTTGGCCCCTCGCCGTATCCAGGCCAGCTCGCTTCGGAGCAGATTTTGCCGCTTCTGCTCAGCCGCTGCCTCGCGCTCCTCCCGCTCGGCCTTCAGCTCAAGGAATCGGCTGTAGTTCGCTTCATATCGAAACAGCCGTCCGTGATCCAGCTCCAGCATGACGTTGGCTACCCGATCCAGGAAATAGCGGTCATGCGTAATCATAAGCAGCGCTCCCCGCCGCTTCTGCAAATACTGCTCCAGCCAAGCCACCGATTCGTTGTCGATATGGTTGGTTGGCTCATCAAGAATAAGCAGATCGGATGGCTGAATGAGTGCGGCAGCCAGTGCAACCCGCTTGCGTTGTCCGCCGGAGAGCGCTCCCATTTTGGCATCATAAGACCGGATTCCCAGCTTGGACAGGATGCTCTTGGCATCACTTTCAAACTGCCATGTCTGCAGCTCGTCCATCTTCGCATTAAGCGCAAGCAGCTTCTCTTGAAGCTCGGCATTGCCGGGATTCAGCTCCAGCAGTTCCATCGTCTCCGTGTAATCGCGGACGAGCTTCATCTCCGGAAGATCACCGTCGAATACTTGCTGAAGCACCGTTTTGTCCGGGTCGAAGTCCGGATTCTGCGCTAGATATTGCACGCGAATCCGGTTTCCGATCGTAATCTTGCCGGCATCGGCCGGCTCCAGGCCGGCAATCACCTTGAGAAAGGTTGATTTGCCCGTTCCGTTCACCCCGATAACTCCAATTTTATCCTGATCCTCCATGCCAAAGGAGGCGTCCTGAAACAGAATTTTGTCTCCATAGCTTTTGCTTAACTGCTGAACGGTCATAATATTCATGTAACTGATCCCTACTTACGTATTAGTTTTCCGAGCATCGATCACAGCACACAGATTGGCCTGCCTGGTGGGTATCGCGCCGCACTAGTCCACTTGATATTGCACCATACATACCACCATGGCCGGTGAGTACCCACCGTGCACGCCTCCACAGCCCAGTGACCTAGTGAATACGCACCGCAACCCACTTACCCCGCGATCAGCAAGCCGACTGCCCAAGCGGCAGCACCGCCAAGCAGCGAGCTGATCATATTGACGGCATCGTTATTCATCGCTGACCATCCTCTTGCACGCACCGTCGCCGCGCCGCAGTGATTCGGCACCTCCACTTCCTTCCCGCAGACCTGACAGCGGTACATGAGCTGCACCGTCGCGCCCAGGTACGAGTCGGTGAAAGCCCCGACAAGCCCGCCCGCCAGTCCGGCCAGACTGTACGCGGCCAGATGCGGGGCCATCCCGGCGACTGCCGCAAATGCATAGGCGCCGAGGCCGATAATGAGACCGCCGAGCGCCGCAGCTGCTGATCCGAGCCAGGATACGCCGCCTGACGTCCCCGCCGGCAGCACCTTGCCGCTGAGAATCGAGCGCGGCGGCTTTCGGCTCAGACTGCCAACTTCCGTTGCCCAGGTATCCGCCGTCACCGCTGCCATCACGCCGATGAACAGCCATATCCATACCTCGCCCGGGCTCCAGTAATGGATGAGACACAGCAGCATGCCGATACCGCCGTTCGCCAGCACCTGGCCGGCATCCCTGCGGCCCGTCTTCGCGTATGATTTCTCAAGGTCGGCCTTTCGGGCCGAGCGAAACCGCGACAGCAGCGTCGAGGTAATGAAAAAAAGAAGCAGGATCCCAAACCACAGCATGTTCCCTGCTCCGTAATAGATGGTTCCCATCACCAGCGCTGCGATCGCTCCGGATTTCGACAGCGATTCTTTCCAATAAGCGGCTCCAGCGACTGCCGCGGCACCTGCGGCCCCGATCAACCAGTCCACGGCTCATCCTCCCATCTGATTCCTCTTCTCGATATGCGGTGTCTATCCGATCTGGCAGCGTCCCAGCCTGTGCTCTCCCCAGAACAGCTCAAACACATCGTTGCTCTCTACAGGACCGACACCGGCAGGCGTACCGGTAAAGATCAGATCCCCTTCGCCAATGCCATAGAATGCCCCGATATGATCAATGATCGTCTGCAGCGAGAAAATCATATCCTTCGCATTGCCTCTCTGTACCTCTTGCCCGTTCTTCATAACGGTAAAATCCGTTTCATTCAGCTTATCCACACCCGGGAACGGCACGAAATCCGTCAGAGGCGCAGACGATTTGAACGCCTTCGCCGCCGTCCATGGATGCCCCTTCTTCTTCAGCACATCCTGGACGTCGCGCAGCGTAAAGTCAATGCCAAGCGCCATGCTCTCCACCAGTTCCTCAACCTTCATTCCCGGCTTATACTCGCGTTCGGCACGAATGACCAATTCGCCTTCAAAATGCAGGCTGCCCCGGTTTAGCGGCAGATCCAGCACCGCTCCATCCAGCGGAACCACCGCATGCGTCGGCTTCATAAAGATCATCGGCGACTCCGGTACGGCATTGCCTAGCTCTTCGGCATGGAGACGATAATTTCGCCCCACACAATACACGTTTCTGATGAATGTACTCATTCTTTACGCCCATCCTCTCCATATTCTTCGCCAGAACGAAATCTTCTGCCCAAGTTTGCTCATAAATATTTGGCCCCACGTATCGGGGCGGTTCGTACAGATCATAATTTCCGGGTTCATGCGGGCCAAGGATCTCATCACTTTCGGATCATCCACGGTCCAGGCCATCGGCGTAATGCCGTTCTTCACCAGATCGGCTGCAAAGGCAGCGTCCAGATGCGAGTAACCGATGGACAGAAACGTGCATTTCATCCGCTTGAGCCGCGACAACAGATTGCGCGGGTGGCTGTCGATAATGAGGCCGGTCCGCACCTTCGGCTCTAGCTCCTTCGCCGTGACCAAAGCCTTCGGCTCAAACGAGGTCAGCACAATGTCAGACAGCATGTCATGCGTTTCAACACACGCGAGCACCTTCTCCTCCAGCCCGGGATACATATTCCCGCTCGTCTTCAGCTCAATGTTCACCTTCAGACGCCCTTTGACCAGCTGCAGCACCTCATCCAGGGAGGGGATCTGCTCTCCAGCGAATTGCCGCCCCTTCCAAATCCCGGCGTCCATCTTCCGTATTTCCTGCCAGGTCAGATCCTTCACTTTCCCCCGCCCGGTCGTGGTGCGGTCTACACTGAAATCATGAATGACAACAGGCACACCGTCTCGGGTCATCTGCACATCAATCTCCAGCCATTCCACAAACGGCTCATCCATCGCCATTTGAATCGCCGCCCGCGTATTCTCAGGCGCTTTGCCCGAGAAACCCCGGTGAGCCACACATAAATTATTCATGGGGGACCTCCCTGCATACTTCGAAATATGTTTACGGGCCTGGAACAGCCTCACCACTTGGCTTGATCTGAATCCCGCCGATCGAGCGTTCCTGAACCTCTTGCAGCAGCGCAAGCGCCTCATCGCCCTCAAGCGGAATCACTTGCCCCACCTCTGTCCGGTACGGGATCAGCTTCATGTCGCAATCGCCCTTGTCCGTGCAGGTAGCCTGGAACACCGCGGTCTTCCAAGTATCCGGGTTCGTTGATTTCGTAAAAATAAAATTACCAGTGCTGTAAGCAATCCATTTCCCGTTATAGCGTTCCAGCCCCTGCAGCACATGCGGATGCCCGCCGATACACAGATCGGCTCCCGCATCAATGAAGGCGCGCGCCAGCATCAGCTGGTTATCGTTCGGACGGAATTTCAGCTCCTCGCCCCAATGCGCCATCACCACCACCAGATCGGCACGCTCCCGCGCTTCCCCAATGGCTTCAACCACTTGAGGCAGCACATGATCATAGGCCCCGGCTACGCCGGGCCTGTCATCCAGAGCGTACCAGCTCGTTTCCGGGAGCACCCTGCTGAATCCAAGCAGCGCCACGGTCATCCCGTTCAATTCGAAATAACGGGCACTGTAAGCTTCCTGTGCATTCTTCCCGGCGCCGACATAATCAATGCCATACTCCTGCAAATGCTGCAGCGTATCCAGCAAGCCGTCCACGCCCTGGTCCAGAATATGATTGTTGGCCAGGTTAACCGCATCAACGCCTGCCTCCCGCATAGGGCCCAGCGCTTCCGGGGAGGACTTGAACACATAGCGCTTGTTGGCCGGAACACCTCTTACCGTCACCGGTGTCTCCAAATTCAGAACCGTCAGATCATCATCAAGAAATGTCGTTCCCAGATAGCGATAAGGATAATCATAACCGTGCTCCTGGAGCATCCCTTCCACCTTGCCGGAAAATAGGGTGTCTCCAGCAAAACTCATGACCACCGATCTCGGCGAATCCGGCTCTTCTATGTTCTCATTTCCTTCAGAAGAAGCGTCCGGTTCATCCGTCAGCGGCGGATTTCCTTCACCTTCCGGCGGCAGCTCCGGCGGAGGCTCCTCGTCACTTGACGCTTCATGGCTGCTCGCTCCGTGGTCGTCGGCTCCGTCCTCCGTCATGCCGGTTGCCGGATACGCAGGTCCCTCTTCCGCCTGCGGCTCCTGCAGCACAAAATAATATACAAGCAAGGCAGCGATCAGTATGATCAACAATAAGTTCAAAAACATCCATACCCTGCCGCCTCGCTCACGATGGGCCTTCTTCTCGGCCTTGCTCTTCTCCGTACGCGACAGTTGCATCGTTCACTCCTTGAAAATATTCATTTTTTTCACATCATTTTCGTAACGCCTTTTCCATTATACCAGCTTCTCTTCAAAGAGTAGAACCCCCCGTCATCGCCGGGGAGTTCTTTATTGGCAAACCTATTTAAATATTGGGCTTATCAAATATTACTGCTCCTGCGTCTCAGCCAGCAGCGTAATGACCGAATCGCTTAACGCCTCCATATACAGCGGATCGCTGTTCAGCGAGTCAATGCGCATAAGCCGCATGTCCATCTCTTTAGCCACGCTCTTCGCTTCAATGTCCAGGTCATACAGCACTTCGAGATGGTCTGACACGAATCCGACCGGTGCGACGAGCACATCCTCCACCTGCTCCTTGTTGAGATTTTGCAGCGTGTCCAGAATATCCGGACCGAGCCACGGCTCGGCGGTGCGGCCTGCGCTCTGCCATGTGAACTGCCACTGCTTGACTCCCGCTTGGTCGGCAACGGCTTTGGACGTTTCGAGCAGCTGATCCTGGTATGGGTCGCCCATCGACAAGATCCGCTCCGGCAAACTGTGGGCGCTGAACAGCACTCTGACACTGTCACGGTCTGCGCCCGCCTCCTCGAACTGGTTCAGCTTGGCCGATACCCGGTCGGCGAACGCCTCGATCAGCTTCGGATGCAGATGATAGCTCTCCACAAACGAAATCTCAAGTCCAAGTTCATCCGCTTTCGCCTGCGCTCGTTTTATATAAGATCCGATGCTCATGATCGAGTAATGAGGGGCCAGCACAATGCCAACCGCCTTCGTGATCCCGTCTCGCACCATGCTTTCCACGCCGTCCTCGATGTACGGGGACGCATGCTTCAAGCCTTGATAGCATACAAACTCCGTATCAACCGCCCGCGGATCAACGTTCAGCGTCTCCTGCAGCGTTTGAACCTGACGGTCGGTATTTTCCCGAAGCGGGAATACCCCTCCGACAATGGCCTCATAACGCTCGGTCAGCTCCTTTAGCTGCTCCTCCGAAGGCTTGTTTCCTCTGCGAATATGGGTGTAGTAGCTTTCGATTCCTTCCATGCTTTCCGGTGTACCGTATGACATGACCAATACGCCGATTCTGGATTTCATATTCCATTCACCTCTTCTGCTGATTTAGATGATGCTCGCGTCAAGAACCGATTAGGAACGCAGCTCGTGTGCGCCAGCCTTCAGCGCCGTTTCCGAATATTCATGAATAAAGCCCGTCAGCTCACGCAGCTTGTCCAGCGAGGCTTCCGGAAACAATCCATGTCCCAGATTAAACACAAATCCAGGCTCCAGGATTCCCTGATCGATGATGTCCTTGGCATACTGCTGGATCACCGGCATCGGGGCGGTCAGCACCGTCGGATCGAGATTGCCCTGAACCGCGTACTGATGATTCAAGCGACGGCGGCCCTCCGTGATGGACACCCTCCAGTCCAGACCGATTACATCGGCTTGAAGCTGGGTAAGTGTAGGCAGAAGCTCGCCAGAACTTACACCCGGAAAATAAATCTTCGGCACATTCAATTCCTGAAGTTCGGCAAAAATACGTTCTATCGTAGGCAATACGTACGTTTGGAAATCCTGCGGAGAGAGCGCTCCCACCCAGCTGTCAAACAGTTGGAACGCTTTGCCTCCGTTTGCGATATGCGCCTTCAAATAAGTAATAACCATATCGCCGAGCTTCTCCATCAAGGAAAACCATACTTTCGGCTCGCTGTACATCATCTCTTTGGTGCGGAGATAGTTTCTCGACGGTCGGCCTTCGATCAGATAACTCGCGATCGTAAACGGTGCACCGGCAAACGTAATTAGTGGCACCTCAAGCTCCTTGTCGAGGATGCGGATCGTTTCCAGCACATGGCCCAGGTCGCCTTCCACATCAATCGGCCGCAGCTTCTCGACATCGGCCGCCGTGCGGATCGGATTGTCGATGACAGGGCCGATATTCTTGACGATATCAAAATCGATCCCGATGGAAGCCACCGGATTCATAATGTCGGAATACAGTATCGCAGCGTCGACACCCAGCTTCCGAACCGGCATCATGGTCACTTCTGCCGCTAGCTCGGGTTGGCTGCAAATTTCAAGCAAGGAGTATTTCTCTTTGATTTTTCGATATTCCGGGTCATAGCGGCCGGCTTGCCGCATGTACCAAACGGGAATACGGTCCACCTGCTGCTTGCGGCAGGCTCGAATAAACTGGTCGTTATAGGTCATCATTAGGCCCCCATCATTGTGTATAAAAGTTCCTTTCATCATTATGCCCTTTTTAAAAGTAGGTAACAACCGTCTAACATGGATATCCTATGAAAATCGCATGACAATCTTATGACATTGTCATCATATGTATTTGTTGAAATATGTTATACTGGAGGAACGGCGTTTTTCGTGTTCTCTCGAAATGTCTATCGCTTGGTGTTCGGAGAAGACATCTGAGAAAGGAGTGTGAGGAGAACATTGAGCAGTTGGAAAGTAAATCTTATCGTGCTGTGGTTCGGACAGTTCCTGGTCAATTCCGGCATGACGATGATTACTCCGTTCCTAACCTTGTATCTGGCACAGGACCTGAATGTGACCGGCGATCGGACCATCGGGGTATGGGCGGGGTTAATCTTTGCGGCCAACTTTTTAACATCGTTCATTTTCCAGCCGATATGGGGCAAGGTCGCCGATAAGTATGGACGTAAAATCATGCTGCTGCGCTCCGGGTTCGGAATGGCCATTGTCATTGGCTGTATGGGATTTGCCACACACCCGTGGCATCTGCTGGCACTGCGGCTGCTGAACGGAACGATCTCGGGCTTCAATCCGGCAGCGATCTCGCTCGTATCGGGCACCACCCCGAAAAACCGCATGGGCTTCGCCATGGGCATCATGCAGTCGGGTCAAGTAGCCGGAACGATTCTCGGCCCGCTCATCGGCGGTCTGATGGCAGGCTGGGTCGGATATCGGCCTATTTTTTTCATTACGGGAGGACTGATCTTCCTTGCTTCCCTGCTTGCCCTGTTCATGGTTAGAGAAAATTTCGACCGGGAAGAGGCTGCCCACACACCGCAAACCTCGGTGCTTGCCGGGCTTAGAGAACTCAGTCATATTCCGCAGCTTCCGGCCTTGTTCGCCGTTACGTTTCTGCTGCAGTTTGCCATGATCAGCCCGATGTCGCTCCTGCCGCTGTATGTCCAGAAGCTGCACGGCACCGCAGAGGGCATCGCATTATGGGCCGGCTTCGTTGTGGCCGTCACGGGTTTGTCCAATATGATCGCTTCACCGATCCTGGGCCGATTGAGCGACAAGCTCGGTGCGCATCGCATTCTCACCTATTCCTTGATCGGTGCCGGACTGACACTCATCCCGCAGGCGTTCGTGCAGGAGGTATGGCAGCTGATCGTTGTCCGGTTTATGATGGGGGTATTCATGGGCGGATTGCTGCCGAGCGTAAACGCGCTGATTCGTTCCTACACGCCCGATGGCATGGAAAGCCGCTCCTTCGGGTTCAACACAAGCGCGCTGGCGCTGGGCAATATGCTTGGGGCGGTCATCGGCGGATTCCTATCCGGATTCATCGGCATTGAGGGCCTGTTCCTCATCTCGGGCAGTCTGCTCATTCTGAATATGATCTGGGTGAAAATCAAGCTGTTCGCGCATAAGCCGGCACCGAAGTTCCGGTAATCCGCGAACTATAATGAAATGGCAAAAAAGCGATGCATCCTGAACCGAGGGTGCATCGCTTTTTCAATTATAGGACCATCAGCCGTGCATTCCACCCGGGCTGTTCACTTCACGCGCGCAAGAATGAGCCCGTCGTAGGCGGGAAGCAGCGTGCTCACCAGCCTCGGATCTGTCGCGATCCGCTCGTTGAAGTGGCGTACTGCCTGCACTGAGGGACCATTCTTATCCGGATTGAGGGTTCTGCCGCGCAGGAAGCAGTTATCTCCTGCAATCAGCGCTCCCGGATTCGCCAGCTCAATCGCATAATCCAGGTATAGCGGGTAGTTCTCCTTATCCGCATCGATGAAGAAAAAATCAAAGGTCCGTCCCTCGCGCTTCAGTCCGGCTAAAGATTCCGCAGCAGGGCCAATCCGATATTCCACCCGGTCTTTGAAGCCAGCCTTCTCCAGATGGCTGCCAGCCAGGGCGGCGTACTCCTCCTTCAGCTCAAGCGAAGTCAGCCTTCCTCCTTCGGGAAGACCCCGGCACAGACAGATGCCGCTGTAACCGCCCAGCGCCCCGATCTCCAGCACGCTTCGTGCCCCCGCCAGCTGGACAAGCAGGGTGAGCAGCCTCCCGTAGGCAGGCGCTACAGACACCTCCGGCATGCCGTGTTCTTTGATGGCCTCCAGAACCTGCAGCAATTCCTCATCTTCCGGGTATAATTGGTTAACATAATCATGGGCTTCGATCAACAAAGGGAAACCCTCCTTCTAATCTAATATTACCGCGCCGAATGCGTCGTCCAAGCCGTTCACTCGTGGTCTATCATATGACAATTGTCTTGAATAATGCAATCGCCTATACTATAGAGATTGAACCGGCGACCTTACCGCCGTAATTATGTTAATGGAGTTGACTTCATCAATGCCACAATTACAATTAATCGCCACAGCCCCAATGGGATTGGAAGCTGTCGTAGCGCGCGAGCTGAAAGAGCTCGGATACACCGATATGGAAGTGGAGAACGGGAGAGTCACCTTTTCCGGAGATCTGATCGATATTTGCCGCTGCAACCTGTGGCTTCGCACCTCGGACCGCATCCTGGTCAAGATGGGAGAATTCAACGCCGTCACCTTTGATGAGCTGTTCGAGGGAACGAAGGCGCTCCCGTGGGAGCAGTGGATCCCGGCAGACGGAGAGTTTCCCGTGGAAGGCAGATCGCATAAGTCCCAGCTCAGCAGCGTTCCTGCATGTCAGGGCATCGTCAAAAAAGCAATCGTAGAGAAACTGAAGCAGTCCTATCACACGGAATGGTTTCCCGAGGACGGTCCCCGCTACCTGATCGAAATTTCGCTGCTCAAGGATCGCGCATTGCTGACGCTGGATACGACGGGCCCCGCTCTGCATAAGCGCGGATACCGGAAGCTGGTGACCGAAGCGCCGCTGAAAGAGACGATGGCTTCGGCCATGCTTCAGCTGAGCCGCTGGGGCCCGCATCGTCCGCTGTATGATCCGTGCTGCGGATCAGGCACGATTCTGATCGAGGCGGCTCTGATGGCATGGAACATTGCGCCTGGACTTCGCCGCTCCTTCCCCTCCGAGCACTGGGGTATGATCGGGGACAAGCTGTGGGAGGAGGCCCGCGAAGAGGCGTTCGATGCGGTAAAGGACGACATTCCGCTGCTCATCGCCGGAAGCGACATCGATCCGAAGGCGATTGAAGTCGCCAAGGCCGCTGCCAAAAGCGCCGGTCTGGCCGGCGAGATCGATTTCAAGGTTCTCCCGGCGTCCAAAGCGGTGCCGGAAGGCGAATATGGCTGCCTGATTACCAATCCTCCGTATGGAGAGCGGCTGAGCGAGAAAACCGAGGTCGAACGCCTGATCCGGCAGCTCGGCATGACGCTGCAGCAGCTGCCGACCTGGTCCTTTTTTGCCCTGAGCCCAACGAAGCAGTTCGAGCATTATTTCGGACGCAAGGCCGACAAGCGGCGGAAGCTGTTCAACGGCCGGATTGAATGCCAATACTATCAATATCTTGGACCGCTCCCTCCTCGATAAGTCGAATGCACATAACGCTGGGAACCGATAGTTGCATAAGGGAGGTTTGATCGCAATGCCAGTGCGAATATCAAGCGGAGGCCCAGCTCGCTCCGTGGGCTGGCTGCATTACCGGTATACCTGGTATATCCTGTTTCTTGTGCTGATGCTGTACAAGCTGGTGTGGATGCATACCAATCTGCAGCTCGCTAATATGAACATGGACAGGGCCGACTATATCATCGCTGTCGGCTCGCTGCTGCTCGTCTCATTCTGGACACTATGGCTGCCGCCAAAAGGAAGGCTTGCTGCACTGACCCTGCTGAATCTGGCTCTGACCGGGCTGATCTACGCCGACCTTGTGTTTTACCGGTATTTCGATGATTTCATTACCGTACCGGTGCTGATGCAGGCAGGACAAGTCAGCTCGCTTGGCGGGAGCATCGGGACGCTGCTGGAACCGGGGGATATCCTCTTCTTCCTGGACTGGATTCTCGTGATCCCTGTCGCGATCATGATTCTGTTCCGCAGGAAGAAGAATCCCCAACTCAGTGTGGGCTACGATTCCCCTGTCGACCGCCGCCGCAGAAGAAACCGCAGACTTGCTCGCGCCGCAGCAGGAACCGCCGTGCTGATTCTGGGCGGATGCATGACCTTCTTCCCGATCCAAAAAGCCTCCGACACCTGGGCCAAAGGGCTGTTCGCCGGCAATTGGTGGAACGTCACCTTGTACAATGTTACCGGACTCATCGCCTTTCATGGCTATGACATGTACCGCTACAGCCGGGATCATCTGGTAGGCCAACCGGGCTTGTCGGAAGAACAGATCGCAGAGGTGAAGCAGTGGCTGGATGGCCGCCGTTCGAACCGGGCACAGCTGAACGACCTGTTCGGCAAATATAGGGGCAGCAACGTCATGATGATACAGACCGAGGCCTTGATGAATGCGGTCATCGGGCAAAGCGTGAACGGACAGGAAATTACGCCAAATCTGAACAAGCTGATGGAAGAAAGTCTGTACTACAGCCAGTTCTATCACCAGACGGCGCTCGGGCGCACATCGGATGCGGATTTTGTGACCCAGAGCTCGCTGCTGCCGTTGTCCGCCGGCTCTGTATTTACACGGTATCCGGATCGAGGCTACGATGTTCTGCCGAAAATTCTGAAGGAACACGGCTACGCCGCCAATGTGTTTCATGCCTATGAGAGCAGCTTCTGGAATCGGCAGACCGTGTATGCCGCCATGGATTATGATCGCTTTTTCAGCAAGAAGGATTACGAGTTAACCGAAACGTTGGGCTGGTCGCTGAGTGACAAAGCTTTTTTCTCCCAATCCCTTGAGATGATGTCGGGGATTCAGCAGCCCTTTTACTCTTTTCTCATTACATTGACCAGCCATCACCCATACAGGCTTCCCGAGCCTCATCGCAAGCTGGATACCGGGGAACTTGAAGGCACGATGCTTGGCGATTATTTGAACTCGATTCATTATGTCGATGAAGCCTTCGGCGAACTGATCGAGCAGATGAAGCAGCAGGGATTGTGGGATAACACCATTCTCATCATCTATGGCGACCATGACAACTCCATTAAAGATCAGAGCGCTTATGAGCAGTGGTTAGGACGCGAGCTGTCCGAGCTGGATATGGAGCAGATGATGAACCAGGTTCCGCTTCTCATTCGTCTGCCTGACGGGGCACATGGCGGCACGATCGACCCCGAGGCGGCCGGAATGATGAATGTTGCACCTTCCATTCTGCATCTGCTCGGTATCTCTTCCGAGCCTTATTACTGGATCGGCACCAGCCTGTTCGATGAGCGTGATCGGCTGATCCCGCTCCGCAGCGGCGCTTTTTCCTCGAAGGATGTATATTATCTTCCATCAGAGAGCCGCGCATTCGAGGAAGGAACCTGCTACAGCCTGGAATCGCGTCAACCAACAGCGGTCGCGGCCTGCCGTGAAGGATACGATGAGGCGCAGACGATGCTGGAGGTTTCCGACAACGTCATTCTGTATCATCTGCTGCCGCAATTCCGATCTAACGGTCAGCCAAGCGATCAAGGTCATGCAGCGAAATAAACATAAAACCTCCAAGCGGCTTTTCTGCTCGCTTGGAGGTTTTTTAGTGCATCATCCCGCTGGCGGCCTAGGAAGAAGGCTGGTTCACCCGCATTAGATTTTGCAAATCATGCCCGGTCGGGTTCTGGAACAACCGTAATCCGAACTCCGGTGCAATCGCAAAAATATGATCGAAGATATCCGACTGAACACCCTCGTAATTCACCCAGTTCGTATCGTTGGAAAAAGCGTAGATCTCCAGCGGCAGCCCATGCTCTCCGGGCTCGAGCTGTCTGACCATCAAGCTCATCCCTTTATGAATTTTAGGATGCTGCTTTAAATAGTTCTCAATGTAGATCCGAAACACGCCGATATTCGTCATCGCCCTGCCGTTGACCCGGTTCGATGTATCGATCTGTCGTTCCTCATTGTAAGCCCGGATCTCCTCTTCCTTCGCGGAAATGTAATCGGCCAGGTAATGAATCGACTTGAACTTCTCAATCATCTCGTCGGTGCAGAACTTGATGCTGCTTGTATCAATGTAGACCGGACGCTTGATTCTCCGCCCGCCGGAAGCCTGCATCCCGCGCCAGTTTCTGAATGAATCCGAGATGAGAGCATAGCTTGGAATGGTCGTAATTGTCTTGTCAAAATTCATCACCTTGACCGTATTCAAGGAAATGTCGATGACATCACCATCCGCGCCGTATTTCGGCATCTCGATCCAGTCACCTACACGCACCATATCATTGGTTGTCAACTGGACGCCTGCCACCAACCCCAGCAGTGAATCCCGGAACACAAGCATCAGCACCGCGGACAGCGCACCGATTCCGCTGAGAAGAATGAGCGGACTTTGGCCGATCAGGTTGGCGATGATCAGAATGCCGCCGATAATAAAGATGAAAATTTTGACAACCTGCAAATATCCTTTAATCGGCTTGATCTTGGACACTTCAAATGTCTGGTAGATGGCATTGACCGCATTCAAGAATGAATCCAGAACCAGAATCATGACCACCATAATGTATACAACGGCGGCTTTCTCAATCCAGATTTGATAGCTTGGAAAAACCGAGGCAAAATAATAAATGATCAGGGCGGGCACGATGTGCGAGAGCTTCTGAAATACCTTTTTCTCCAATATGATATTGTCCCATGTGTATCGGTTATTGTTAATGTAGTGGGTAATGATCCTTAGTACGATTTTTTTCGTAATAAAGTTAGCCACCATGCTGAGTCCGGTAATGAGCAGAATCATGATGACATTGGCAAGATAACCCGCCGTGCGGGTCTCCAGGCCGTAATCGACCAGCAGCTTCGTGATGTACTCCATAGTTCCTCCTGAATTCGCAACATTTTTGCAGGCAAGATAACCTGGCTTAGTCTACTATTATAGCAAAAGAAGTGCGAACTTCGCACATATTCGGCCTATCCATGTTATACAGCCAGGGTGTTGGATATACTTACGTTAAACTTGGAAGTATGCGTAGCCGTATCTCGTTTAGCAGTCACATCTCAGCCTTGTTCCGAAACAATAATCGATAGATGAAGGGATGGAGGGGCGTATATGTCCGATAATCAGTGGAATTTAAAAATGATAAACCACATCAAAGAAACGGACCGCAAGGAGCTGCAAGCCATATTGGACGAGCTTCATCCTTATGATATCGCCAGGATCTACAAGGAACTGTCCCGCAAAAAACGCTTTAAATTTCTGCTCCTTCTTACGGTTGAACAACTAGCCAGTCTGATTGCAGAGCTGGACACGACCGATCAGATCGAAGTATTGAACCAGCTTGGCGTGGAGAAAACATTGCAAGCCATGAACCTGATGGACCATGACGATTTGGCTCAACTCCTGGACGTGCTGGATGCGGATAATCTTGAGCATTTTCTATCTGAAATGAAGGAAGAGGAATCGCAGGCGCTAGTAAGCCTGATGCACTACCCGCAGGAAACAGCGGGAAGAATGATGACCAACCGTTATGTGTGGGTTCCTGTTTATTATACGGTACAGGATGTCGTGCAAAAATTACGCACATTCGCCGAAATTTCCGAGACTATCAATTACGTGTATGTTGTGGACGAAGACAAACGCATCCTCGGCGTGGTCTCTTATCGGGATCTTCTACTCGCACATGCCGAGGACCCGGTGGCGGATTTTATGAATGCACGGGTGATCTCCGTCCCGGTCACGATGGACCAAGAGGAAGTGGCCCGGGTGATCGAGCGGTATGACCTTCTGGCTGTGCCCGTCGTTGAAGCAAGCAACGTCCTGGTAGGCATTATTACCGTCGATGACATCGTGGACGTTGTCATCTCTGAGGCTAATGAAGACATTGAGAAGTTGTCTGCCGGGGGCAAAGCGATCAATTTCGATACCCAAGCCTGGACGGCAGCTCTTCGCCGCTTGCCGTGGCTGATCCTGCTGCTGTTGATTGGCCTTCTATCGGGCAGCATCATCAGCGGGTTTGAAGAGACGCTGGCCCAGGTCGTTGCTCTGGCATTCTTCATGCCGATGATCGCCGGAATGACCGGGAATACTGGCACCCAGTCGCTCGCTGTTGTCGTGCGAGGATTGATCACGCGTGAGCTTGATAAGCGGACGGTCTTTCGTCTGATCAGCAGAGAGCTTGGGGTTGGAGTGATCATAGGGGTGACATGCGGAGCTCTTATCGCCATCATTGCGTTCGTCTGGCAAGGCAATGCTGTCCTTGGGCTTGTAGTGGGCAGCTCCCTGTTGGTCACATTAATCATTGGCACATTGGCCGGGACCATTATCCCTCTGATCTTGTATAAATTTAATGTCGACCCGGCCATCGCTTCGGGCCCGTTAATTACAACGATTAATGATATTCTATCCCTCTCGATTTATTTTGGAATTGCCTCGATTTTTATCGCTTATCTGGTGTGACTTGCTTGATTATCCCTTTCGTTCAGGAAGCTTGGAGGCAAAGGGCTGGTCGCTAAGGTAAGGAGGCTGGATAAGAAGAGGGAGTTGTATGGCACCAGGCCCAAACCCGTAACTTGACGATGGATGATGTGGCCAGCGCGTACAGCTATGGGAGGCCAGGTCGCACGGTCATTCATACAGGAAACGGTCTTTAGTCCTTTCGGTATTTCGGTATTTCGGTATTTCGGTCCTTCAGTCTTTAGCAGCCCTAAGACGAGCTTGTTTGCCTCTAAGCTTACCTGACCAAAAGGGATGATGGAGCAAGCGCTCGGAAAACGAGTGCGTGAATCTGAGCCCAAAAAAATCCCGCGAGAGCATCACACTCTCGCGGGATTTCTACCAGCTAACAGGAATAAGCTGTACGCTTACCTTTTGGAATGAAGCTCGGACAGACGCTCCTTCTCTTCCCCAAGCAATTCTTCCGCCAGCTCGACAGAGTTCGGATTGCCTTCATCTGTTAGCTGGGCGACGGCACGCTCTGCGTGAGACAGGGAGTTCTCCGCCTGCTGGATCAGCTGCTCTGTCGGATGGGACATGGCCGAGGATACCGCCCGATGCAGTTTCTCTACCGAATCCAGCGCACTGTTGGCCGGATTGTTGCGTTGAAGACTGGAATCGTGACTGTTCATATCGCTGCTCCCTTCAAAAGTCATAGTTCCTGCTGCCCTCTTAGCATGGATGGTTCAGACAGGAACTATACCTCTTGGGAAGCGGTCTAAAGTGCTGCTGTAGTGATGTTCGCACTAGGATGGCTGTTTGACAAAAGCCTGAGCCTTCTCCAGCACTTCATCTTCGGTAGGGGCGCTGACATAACGGCCGTTAATATAGATGAACGCACGTTTGCCACACGGTCCGCAATACGATTTGCAGCCGACCTTGATTTCAGCATCCGGAGCCATCTTTTTGATTTTCGGAATGATCGTCTTCAGGCGCGTATGCTTGCATTTTTCGCAGACACGAATATCATTTGCCATAACCATTACCTCTTTTGCTCCCGGCAACCTTAGTGGTCGCCATGATTCCCTTGGGATGGATTCGTAATGACAAAGCCTTCCTGCGGAAAGTACAGATAGTCGATTTTGACACCGTCCAGGAAAGGTTGTCCAGTCTCCAGAATGACATCAATATCTTTGTCTGTCGACACGACGATATCATTCTCTTTCGGCGTGTCCAGATCCAAACCATAGTGGGCATGATCGCCATGAGCATGGGTTACGACAACACGGAGTTTTTTATCCTTGTTCTCTTCCTTTTCCAGCTCTCTCTTTATGACTTTTGCCGCGTTGCGGGTAATTTTACATTTCACTTTTGTTCATCTCCTCATGGACGATTCCTTCAGTATGTTATTGTAGCCCCAGGCGACGTTTTTCGCAAGGCCAATAGCGGGACACCCGCGGTTAGATGAAGCGCCGTTACCTCGCGGCAAGGATTCAGACGTCGATTACACGCCTATTTCTGTTCAATGCCAGGGTACTTGCGCTCGATTCGGGATACGAACCAGTTCATCATCAGCATGGTCACCCCGATATCATCGATCGGCACCAGGGGCATCACATCCGGCAGCACCCAGTATAAGGCCACCGGGATAAAGAACAGCAGCTTGTCCACTATCGTAATCTGAGGCGATGCCAAATATCGGAATATCCGCTGAAAGACATGCGCCCAGCGCCGCAATGAGAACAGTCTTCTCCATTTCATCTACCGTTCCTCCGTTCCAAGTCCATTCTTTGCGTTATCTTTACCCATTCGACGTTCCCTCAATCAATAGCACTCTTGACCGAGCTAAAGGAAGACCGCTCGTGCGTCGTCAAGACACGAACCATCTTCCCCTCATCAGCTCCTGTCGGAATCGGCAGTACGAAATGCGAATGCCGGAATGCTCATTCCAGCGCCATAAACGCCGCCAGGATGGCCCCTGTCTCGACACATAAGTCTTCAAAATCCTCCAGCGGCAGCGGATTCACCCCGTATCCGATCTCAATCGTAAATCCCGGCCGTCTGAAGTGCTGGATGAACCAGTCCTTGTAGCCGGCATCGCTCCCCGTCAGCTTCACCGGACGGTAACCGCCCGCCTGCCCCAAGCGGGTAGCCCAGGCTTCGCTCTCCGGCGGCTCGGCATCCCGGTAGTTCCAGTAAATCTCCCTTCCCTGGCTGTGCAGGGAAATGGCCCGGACAGGGGAAATGGCCAGCGTGTGCTGGTAGAGCGCCTGCGCCTCCGGCTCGGACAGCGGGGAAGGGCCGCCATAATCTTGCGGAGCCGGTTCCTGTCGGCCGCGACGCTTCACTTCCTCCTCCCAATACGCCGGGAATTGATCTCCAAGATCGACACCGTTCACATTCGCCTTCCAGCGGCGAAAATCTTGGCGTCCCCCGTTCCAGACAAGCAGCTGCTCATGCAGCGGATGCTCAGGCCCGGCCCCCTCCTGCACCAGCTCAACCCCGTCGGGATTCGCCATCGGCACGAGCCACAGCGTATATTCGCTGTACCACGCTCCTGTGTTATGGCCATAGAGGCCTGATCCCTCGTGAAGCGATCTTGCGTAATCCTCGGCAAAGCGAAGCAGGCACGGAGCCGTTATCCATTCATTGGCATGCAGAGCCGCATTGATATGCAAATGCCGGTCTCCCTTTCCGATTTTCGCAGCATAGATCGCTTTGCCTAAGACGCTCGTGCCAATCTCGCTCCATTCGATAAACGGATACAGCGTTGACAAGCGTTCCATGTCTTGCACCAGCTGGGCTGGTCCGTATTCACCGGCTAGTGTAATGGTATGAGAAACATCCGATGACGGCAGGACGATCACCTTCCCTTCCCGCAGTCCCTGATCGGACAATCCCGGATTTAATTCCTTGAGCGCTTCTTTGCTGAATCGAAACGTCTCCGCAATGCTCTCAAGGCTGTCCCCCTGCTGGATGACATATCTGCGGCGAAGGGATGCCGGGAGATACAGCATTTGCCCCCGGTGCAAATAAGGCTGGCGCGCTGCCCAAGGGTTGGCGATGAGCAGTTGTTCCTCTGCCAGTCCGAAGCGTGCGGCTATTCGTGTAAGCGTATCGCCTTTCTGTACGATATACTGCTGCATGACTACGTCCTTTCTGCGGATGAACCGCGATCGTAATGCCAGTATTCAAAAAAAGGGTACGCCAAATTATATGTAGGGCAAGTCGTCCGACATGAATGTGAAAGGCAAGTTTATGCCGCCGCTGCAAAAGACGTCCAGCCTCGGGCATCTTCTTCTGGGAGCGCCACATGCAAATGGCGGCCAAAAAGGAGATTCCCCTTCGCCGCCACTGCTTGTGAATCATAGAAAGACCATCCCTCCGGAGAGCCAACCGATCTCTGCTGCTAGATTCGGCAATGCCATGTCTGTTAATGCCGAACAACACAAAAAAGCTGGACTCCATAGCACAGTCTGCTGTCATAAAATCATCCTATCCGAATGCGGGTCTTCCTTGGCTACAGCTTCGTGATCTGCCACACGACCGGGGTGCGGGTAATGTGGTCACCCAGCCATTCGGTCGCAATCCGCTGGAACATGATCGGGTCCCCTGTGCAGAAGAACTGGTGTACCGGGCTCTCATCATTGCTGGCCAGCTGCTCTTTGTCATACAATATCGTGCTGACTTCCCGCGCCGTCTCATCGGCAGAGCTGATCAGCTTCACGCCAGGACCCATCACCTGTTGAATTGGCTCCATCAGAAACGGGTAATGCGTGCAACCGAGAATCAGGCAGTCGATGGGCGAGTCTTTAATTCCGTTCAACGATTCCTCAACGACCTTGAGCGACTGGCTGGAACGATACAGGCCGTGTTCTACCAGCTGAACAAGCTGAGGACAAGCCTGGCTCCGCACTTCCACATAAGGCGATAGCTGCTTCAGAGCCGCCGTATAGGCCCCGCTGCTTATGGTGCCAACCGTTCCGATGACACCTACATGGCCGGATTTCGTTGCGCTGATGGCTGCCCGGGCTCCGGGATGAATGACGCCGATCACCGGTACCGACACTTTGGAGGAAATATAATCAAGTGCTGCCGCCGTCGCGGTGTTACAGGCGATAACTACCATTTTCGGATCATACTGAATCAAATAGTCTACAATTTGCTCCGTAAAAACACGGACTTCTTCCGGGGTACGGGGTCCGTAGGGTGCGCGTGCCGTATCGCCAAAGTAAATAATCTTCTCCCTAGGGAGCTGTCTCATCACTTCCTTGGCTACCGTTAATCCGCCTACACCCGAGTCTAGTATTGCGATTGCTTGCTGCACGAACCCACCGCTTCCTTCTCATCAAATTCATGGCTTACGTGATACCATATGTCGTTTCAGAATGAAACGTACCTAAATCTTACTGCAATTCCCCCCGTTCTTCAACACAGGACCATTCGCGGAGGACCATCAGTCGACTTTGTTCAACAAATTGTAGGACTCATGCTCCATATCCGCCACGCTTACCAGGTATACTAGTTGTACCGCATACAGGAAGCAACCACATTCATAGACCGCCTGAGGCTCTGCGGACGAGCGAAGCAAAGGAGCGTTGGAACGTGAAAGGAACTGATCCATCTATTCATCAGCGCATGGAGCTGACAGAAGCAGCCGCTCATTTCATCCATGCCTGTTACCATGAACTCGGCCTGGGCGAGCAAGAAGCCGATAGACGCGTCAAGGAGATTGAACGCGAGATTGAGCGTACCGGCACCTATGAGCATACTCGGGAAGAGCTGGTTCATGGAGCCAAAATGGCCTGGCGAAACAGCAACCGCTGCATCGGCCGCTTGTTCTGGGACAAGCTCCGGGTGCAGGACGCCAGAGATGCAACGAATCCTGACGATATATTAGCCCGGCTCATCGCGCATATCGATACGGCCACGAACGGCGGCAAAATTATTCCGACAATCACCGTGTTCAAGGCAGCTGCGCCAAATGAAGCCCCGCTGATGATCCGCAATCATCAGCTGATCCGGTATGCCGGCTACGACACCCCGGCCGGCATTATCGGCGATCCGGCTTCCATCGCCTTCACCCGGGAATGCCTTGCCCTCGGCTGGGAAGGGAACGGCACCGATTATGATCTGCTGCCCCTCGTCATCCAGCAAGGCGAGGAACCTCCGCACTGGTGTCCGGTCCCCGAAGCCTCCGTGCTGGAGGTTCCCATCGAGCATCCGGATATCCCGGCCATCAGCGAGCTCGGGCTGCGCTGGTATTCCACGCCGATCATCGCCGACATGATGCTGGAGATTGGCGGTATTATCTATACGGCCGCCCCCTTTAACGGCTGGTATATGGGGACGGAGATCGGGGCGCGCAATCTGGCGGACGAGCAGCGATACAACAAGCTGCCGGCGGTCGCACAAGCGATGGGCCTCGATACCCGGAGTGAAGCTACGCTGTGGCGGGACCGCGTGCTGGTCGAGCTGAATTATGCCGTGCTTCACTCCTTCAAGAAGGCGGGGGTCAGCATTGTCGATCATCATACCGCCGCCCATCAGTTCCATCTGTTCGAGCAGCGCGAAGCACAGGCCGGAAGGGACGTTACCGGGGATTGGACTTGGCTGATTCCGCCGATGTCGCCCGCTACAACTCACATTTTCCATAAGAAGTACAGCAACCAAATCAAATCGCCAAACTTTCTTTACCGCAACAAAAAACAGTGAGCGAATATCCGCTTCCACCGTCAACAAGGACGGCTGGCCCTTCGGGACCAGCCGTCCTTCACTTCTGATGTATTGGGAGGTCTTGCTTACTTGATTCGTAGAATCAACAGGCGCCAAGCAGATCGTTATTAAATATGCTCACCGAGCTGAACGGAAGATACTTGAACCACTTTTTCCTTGTCCGCAACCTGGTCCTCTTCCGCGTCATTCCACAGCTCCTTGCCGCTTCTCCAGGATTGGATGTCCGAGATGACATGCTCTGCCCGGTCGGTCATCAGACCGATCAGCTGCACCCCTTGCTCGCCCACTTTCCCGGCAACTTCCTGCACTTTGCTGCCCAAGTTCCGGGTTCCTTCAGCGATATCGCCGCGCAGCTCCTTGCCTGATTTCGGAGCAAACAGAAGCGCAGCCGCGGAGCCGGCAACACTGCCGATCAGAACTCCCCATAACAGACCTTTCGTTTTGTCCTTCATAAGACCCATCTCCTTCTATTTGGCCTGCCCTTCGTCGGACTTGGAGGCATGGCGGTTCCATGAGTGCCATACGGTCACTCCGGCATCGATCCACCGGAAAATCTCACCGATGTGCCGTTCGTTGTCCAGGCGCGCACGCTCAATATGCTCGATGGCCGATACCGATGCTCTTTTTCCGATGGCACGAATGTTTTCAGCCGTTTCAGCTACCGCTGCAGCGGCCTCGGACATGGACGAGGCAAAAGCTTCACCGGCTGCCAGTTGATGCTGCACACTCGTTAAAGCCGCATTCGCCTGCTCCAATACCTGTGATGCTTCCTCCGACAAATGTGCGCTGTCCGCTTCAAGCCTGCTCAGCACCGCTTCGGTCCGCTGTAACACTTTTCGGAACGAGACAGCCATGACCACTGCTGCAGCTGCCATCAGCATAATGCCGATCCCCGCCGCAAGAGCACTCCACTCCGCCATAGGAACCCCTCCTTTCAATCCGACCGGGCGAATGCCTAGTCGCTTGATGCATTATAAGCAGGTTGGGCTTGTTTTGACACAGCTTTCTGCTTTTTTTCGCTGAATCTATAATCCGTGGCGCCTTGCGGCGTCCCCTTACTCATCAGATCCATTCAGGCCGCATCATAAAAAGGCCGAAGACCCGGGCTCTTGTGCAAGCCCTCGGTCTTCGGCCTTGATTGGCGGCCTCATGCCGCCGCACTATAATTCTTTTGCCAAATAGTCGCGCACAGACACAGCGAACTGCTCCAGCGTCTCCGGCAGAACCCGGGATAGCGGGTGAAGCGCATGTCTGTCCCATTCATAATATTCCTGTACTAGCGGCTTGCGAAGCTTGACCAGTTCCATCAGCACTTCGTGGATCTCTTTCGAGAAGACGTTCTCCTGATGCACGATGTCGATGATATCCTCGTAACTGCTCGCATCCCGCATAATAAATCCGTCAATCAAATAGCTGCCGACATCAGTCACAATTTCAATGGCCAGATGAAGGGCACGCTCCTGAACCATACCGGCTATCAGGCCTTTATCCCAGGAAGCCTGCACCGTTCTTAATCCTTCTGCCACTTCCGGAATCGCATTCAATCTGCGTTCTATCTGTTCTTGGTTTACATAATACATCGCATGTCCCTCCAAGGGATATTCTTATCGTTCATCATTCGTTCTTCATTCGTTCATAACAGTCTTCACATATCATTTAAACCGGTTTCAAAACCTCCGGCCGCTTATATTTCAAAATCAACGGCGAGCGTATGATCCTTCACGGTATTAATATAACGGATCACTTCCTGATGAACAGGATGTACGGCATAAGCCTCCAGATCCTCCAGCGAATCCACTTCAATAATTAAAGCCAGGTCATAAGAACGCTCGGAACGGACGATATCCGCACCAACCTGCAGGGAACGCAGCTGTGGAATTTTCCCATCCATATCCCGAAGCACCTTCACGGTCTGTTCAATGTTCTCGGCAGTAGGCTCTTTTAATTTGAAAAATACGATATGCTTAATCATTGCCCTTCCCCCATCTTCTAGAATGTATGTACCTCTCTTTATCATACCCCGTCCAGAACGAAAAAGAAATCGTGCACACCCTGTGGGTCGGCCGATTAATTGATCAGATTCTGCTCGATTTCGCGGGTTCATGACCTATAAGAAGCCGTTGGAAACAAATGTATCGTTGTTACCTGTTGAAATGAATATGTCGAATAATGTAGAATTATGTTAAAAAAATCGGAGGAATTATGCCTACACAACTTCAACAAGAAAAACACTCCATTGAGGCGTGGTCCCTGATCAATCGTAAATATTTGGGGAAGGGCGTGCGAGTGAAGCGATTTCGCAGACCTACTCGCTGCCAGATTCGAAACCGCGTCCTGCTAGCCGTCCTGATGGCCAAAGATATTAAGTTGTCTCAGCTGGCCGAAGAACTTGGCGTGTCCTCACGCAGTGTCAGCGCTTGGGTATACGAGGGACGAATCCCAGGAAAAAACAACCTGGAGAAAGCTTGCAGCTACCTCGGTTACCCCCGTCATATTCTGTTCCGCGAAGAACTGCTTGAGCAGTCGCCGCTGATTTGCCAGCCGGCTCCATCGCGATTTATGAAGCGCACGCTTACGCGTTCACCGGTCAGCAACCAGATCCTCACCGGCTTGTGCATGGTTCATGACTTGTCCGTGAGCGATGTCAGTCACTGGATCGGCATTCATCCGGGAACGTTCCGGAAGTGGCTGCATCAAGGCACGCTGCCGTCTGCAGCATTTCAAGAGAAAGCGGAACAATTCTTCCGCATCCCGAAGACGGTTCTGTTCGCAGATTGTGTATTGAGTCAACATGATGCGTCCCGCTAATCGGCCTCGCTTGCAGATCGTACCGACAACTTAGCTCAACCGCCCGCATGGCTCGGGGACGGTTGAGCGTTTTTATTGAACCCCACACGGCCAGCAGGGATATTTCCCCCCGGTCGTGGACATACATAGAGCAGAAAGTTATGGATCTCCCCTGGAGGTGATGTTCGTGAAATCGCAAAAAGAGCTGGGGGCGTCGCTCGGGCTTCTCGCAGGAACGACGCTTGGCAGCGGCATCGGCTTTCTGTTCGGCTGGCATTCCGTCAACTTGATCGTCCTGGTAAGCACGTTCGGGTTGCTGGGCGTCGCCATAGGCTGCTGGCTCGGTTCACGCCGATTGTTCAAGGAAATTCCGTGAACGATTGAAAGGGCGGACGCTCAAAATCCCAATGGATTTTAGGAGTCCGCCCTTTCTGTGCATCCCTACCGAGTGCCCTGCCCGGCATTATGCTGTATTCGCATCATGACGGCCGCCGCTTCCGCCCGGGTAGCGAGCGCACCCGGGACAAAGCCGCCCTCCCCTCGGCCAAGAAGGATTCCGTGTTTGGGGTGAAGCAAATATTCTACGGAAGAAGAAGCTCATAGGTTAGCTCGACATGATCCACACCCCAAGCGCGATTGTGATGTTCGGCGACTTGGCGGAAGCCTTCCTTCTCGTACATGGCAATCGCCGTCTTCTGATCTTCCGTCGTTTCCAGAAATACACGCCGGTAGCCTTTCTCTTTACAGTACTGCACAGACTGCCGAAGCAAGGTTTTTCCCAGCCCGATGCCTCTATATTCCGGGTGCAGAATGAACCATCTCAGCTGCCCGGTATGCTCGGAATGACCGACAATCGCAATTGCGCCAACGATCTGCTCCCCGTCCTCCGCGATCCAAAAGCGGTCCTTCTCCGGGTTATAACCGTTGAAGAAATCAGCAAACGTCTGGCATACATAACCTTCAAATACATGATTGTACCCGCATTCCTGGGCGTAAATCCATCCGTGAAGATGAATCAGGCTCCCTACATCCCCGGGCCTCAAGTCTGTACGAATGCGAACCTCCGGTGCTGCTGTGTCATTAAGTGATAGAACACGCTCAATGGATGCCATATGATGTGCAATCCTGCTGCGCTCGTTTTCCGGCAGCGGGTTGATCAAACGGCGGATTTGTTCATCGGACAGCGCGTTCAGTCTGGACAATATCTCCCTGCCCCGATCCGTCAAACTGAGATGATACAATCTTCCGTCCTCCTCCGAGCGTACTCGACAGATCAGTTCCTGCTTCTCAAACCGTTTCAATATCCGGCTTAAATAGCCGGCATCCAGGCGCAGCTTGTCAATAAGCATGGTTGCTGTACAATTCTCGTCATGTCCGATTTCGAACAAAACCCGGGCCTCCGACAAGGAATAATCGCTTTGCAGCAAATGCTGATCAAGCAGTCCGAGAATGTTGGTATAGAACCGATTGAATTTTCGAATTGCATGTACGACCGAGTTCATATTATCCTCCTTGCAAAATTTCAAATAGTCAACGCAATGTTTTAATTGACTATGTCAACTATATATTCAGTTATATCCTCCATTAGTTGATTAAGTCAACTAATAATTTAGGCACCCTTACTTCCGCTTCGGAAAAGCACCGTTATATGCACGCAACAAGGCGGCAAGTTAGCTCTTAAACGGCCAGCCCCAGTCAACCAGTTGCAGGATATTCAACTATATATCAATAGGGATTCCTTTAATTTCCATTAGTGTTGTATAATTAAACATACACAGAATCGGTATGGACGCTGAATTGGACATCGATAATGGATCCGGAGGAATCTATGGAACAATGGTTTTATCTCCTGCAAAGTCCGCTTGATGAGCTGGACACCAAGATTCAGGAGCTGGTGTTTCGCTCCTTCTATCAGTTTGTATATCGGGACATCTTGTTTATGGTGCGTGACCATTCGCTTGCCGAGGATATTATTCAGGAGGCCTTCATCAAAGCGATTACCAAGGGACCGCAGATGAGATCATGCGCGAACATCCCGGCGTGGATCAAGCAGGTGACCCGCAATACCGCCCTGGATCATCTAAGGAAATTGAAACGGGACCGTCAGATCCTTGTCGAATCTTTCGTTCATAGAGGTGATACGGCATTCGAGGAGATCAGTGTGACCAGCGAGGTGGAGGTCCGTGAAAGGGACAAGCTGCTGTATCAAGCAATGGCCGAACTGAAATCGGATTATCGGCAGGTGCTGCTCCTGTTCTACATCGAGGGAAGGCCGTATCGCGACATTTGCAAGGAGCTGGGCATGTCCGAGCCTGTACTGACACAGCGTTTGGCCAGGGCACGCAAGAAATTGCTTCAACATTTTTTGAGAAAATGGGCGGATAACCATGAATGAACAAAACGAACAGGATCGCGTGATCCGAAAATGGCTGCAGGATGAGTATAATAGCATCGAAATTCCAGACCCCTCGCCCGCATGGGATAAGGTTCGCATTCAATTGGAGCGGCGGCGCCGGCATAAGAAACTGCGTTCACGAATGGCGATTCTTGCTGCCGTTGTTGCAGCTGCACTCATGATCAACGCTGCCGCCACCATCAGCATTTCGAAAACCTATGCGCAGATGTCCTCCCTGCTCCAGGAGGTAAGGGATTATCTCGTCGAAATTTTCTTTACGAAGGAGGCGTTTGATCATTCGGCAGCCGTCACCGCGCCTCCAGCCCCTGACGAAGCTGAGCATGCTGCCCTTCCGGAAGAGGTATCGCTTGAAGCCGCTCAGGCGAAACTGGGCTTTTCACTCCTCGTGCCAGCCGCTATGCCGGATCGCTATTCCCTGGACAGGGTGCGTATTTTCCAGGAGGAGGATGGCGAATATCGCAATGCCTATTTGGAGTATGCCAGCAGTGACCAGCATATTGTGAAAATCAGCCAGCATGTCATATCGCCTGGGTCGACACGAGTGAAAAGCGATATTTCGGCTAGTGCCGGAGATATACAGCAGGTTTGGATCGGCGGCAGTCAGGGCGTCCTGATTATTGTGCCTGAAGGTTATGCAACACTCGAGTGGCTGACAGAGGATGGGATCAAAATATCGATCTCCGGCAAGCTGAACGTGCAAGAATTGATGCGTGTAGCTGAATCTTTGCACTAAAGCAATAGAGAAGCCTTCAAACCCACTTTAGCAGTGGTTTCGAAGGCTTTCTTATTCCACATATAGGACTGAATGATTCCCAGGTTCCTTAGGGGTTAACCCGCCGTGGGATCTTTCCCTGTGTGCCTCAATTAAACTTGTCTTTGATCTCCAGCAATGCTTCAACGCTGAGTGTTAAATCATTGTCCGGACTGGCGCTTTTCAGCACAGCCTGCTCCATCAGTTTCGGATCCGCCTCATCCTTGTCCACCGGATCATAGATGTACAGGCTTTGGACCGGATTCAATAGACTGGCAGGCGAATCAGCATACGTCGCTAGGAAAAATACGTACTGATGATCGCTCGAAATAGAGACAGCATCCTCGGACACAAACGTGATGTCTCCGATCTGCCCGCCCAGCTCTTTGAACTCTAGTTTGTCCCCTGGCTTGTAATTGCCTTTGAACGATTCCTCAACGGCAATCGTATAAATGGTGTAGATGTTCTTCTCTACATATAACTCCCCGCCGGGATTCAGCTCTTCATCCGCCGAATCGGTATGGATCATATCGTCAATCTCCTCTACTCGAGTATCAACGATCTTGCCGCTAATAACGGTATCCGCCTTGTCGGACAAACCGTTAATGCTGGTGTAGTGCGGGAAGTCCTCGCTAACGACCACGGTCACCGGTTCCTCATGGCTCGCCTGATTTCCGGCAGCACAAGCCGTCAACATCAGCAGCGCCGCTGCGCTTATGATAAAGAAACGAAGTTTTCTCATCCCATGCCCTCCTCGAATATTGATTATTGATGGATTTCGATTAATATTTAGCCTTTACGTTATTGATATCGTAAGTCTGAGGTTTCGTCATCGTGTTGCGGTTGCGGGTGTATTTCATAATGGAGGAACTGCTTGTGTTCGGATTGTCAGACAGCCAAATGGAGTGGCCCAGTTCGTGGACAAAGACGCTCTGTACAAAATTGCTGAACTTTCCGTCCTGCCGGTCTCTCGAGATCGTTCTCGCATTCATCTCGATCCGGAACTTGGTGAGCTTGCTGCCCGAATAGGTCGCATAGTTTCTGCCATAGGCTTCCCAGCTGTATTGTGCTGCCGAGATGGTGTTCGAGGAGGAGCTGTTCTTGGAGAATTTCACTTTCGCACCGGCATTGTTCCAATTGGACAGGGACTGATCCATCGGCGCTTGCCATGTGCTGTTGAAGCTGTACGATTTGACCGGAATGGTGGAGCTTGGCCATCCGTAATTCAGATACTTGGCATACACCGCCGTGCTGCTCAGCAGAATCAATCCGCTCAGCAGGACGACACTTACATAAAATTTCTTTTTCATTTCACAGCCTCCTAATATTTATTCAAAACTCTTTTATTGCTAGAAATGTTATTTGGTTCCACCTCCTTCTATAGATATAACGAAGCTGCCGGTTCATTTCTAACGATGATAGATAAAAAAAAAAAGCGAATGGGCTTCCCCACTCGCACTTCATGCTCATTACGGGATCAGATGCGATGGCGAATAGCGGTAACCCGATTCCACCGTTGACCCCTTTTTGATCCAATGATAGGATTTCGTCCGGTAATAATAACCGCTTAACACTGAGATATTGCTGATGGACGAGTACACATAGGCTGCGTTCTGTTCTTTGCTATTGGGACCGAGGTAGACGTCGATCCAGGCCGACCCGGTCCATCGCTGCAGGGTGAGCTGAACGCCGATTTCATCCACCCTTACGGTGCCATAGCTTTCACCCCAAATATTGACTCTTTGTTTCCCCTGATTGGTTAGATAACCCTGCCCTTTCTCCAAATAATCGAACTTCGGATCAAATACCGTGTTCGGAGCTAGGTCCTCGCGCGGTGGCAAAGTATGGGCCTCGGCGCTTGCCGCCGGCTCGTAAGCCGATGCCGGAAGGGGCAGCAGAAGCAGCAGCGACACGCCCAGAACTAACTGTACATATCGGATGATCCGGATGTTCCTCTTGGTTACGATCAATGGGTTCGCCTCCTTAACTTCATGTTAACTTCTATGTATATAACGCAGGGCGCGGGCTTTTCCTGACGCTCGTCTCATCAAAAAGCGGCGCAAGGGCTTCTCCCCCTGCACCGCAGTCGGCTTGCATAGCGAGGTTTCCCGCCTCGCTTCGCTTATTTCTTGCTTATTTAATCCACTTTACAACATCCTCATACGGTCTGCGTTTCTTCGGTCTCGGCTCTTCCTTCCGATAGCCGAAGGCAACCATCACGGAAGCCGTAAAGCGTCCGCCCTCCAGCAGCCCTTCCTCCTCCAGCAGCTGATCCATCGTCTCCATATTAAAACCTTCAATCGGACAGGAATCGATGCCGATTTGAGCCGCAGCTGTCATCATGTTGGCTAGCGCGATATACGTCTGCTTCATTGCCCAATCGTTAAGGAAGCGCTCGTTATCGAGCAGCTTAAAATCCTGTCTCTGAAACTCCTCAACCATCCCCAAGAACTTGGCCAAATGTTCTTCCGGAATGTCTTTGAACTGCTCCTTTAAATAGGCAGAGTCATATCTTGTATCCTGATGCGTCCGCGCGAGGATGATGACAAAGTGGCTTGCCTCCGGCAGCTTGCCGGCCGCTCCCCACGAGGCGTTTTTAATCTTGGTTCGAAGCTCTTCATTCTGAATGACGAGAAAACGCCATGGCTCTGTGCCAAACGAGCTCGGCGACAAGCGGCCGGTCTCCAAAATAAATTCAAAATCGTCATCGGAGATCGTTTTGCTCGGGTCGAATGCTTTTGTTGCATGCCGGAAATGGTACGCAGCCAAAATTTCTTCTTTCGTTATGGTCATATTCACTCTCTCCTTCGGTATCAAGTAGGGCGCCGTGACACGCAGCGGCCGGTGAACCGTTCATGATTCCTAGAGAACTGCATCGCCTATCCTGCCCTTTTTCCAAGTACAACAATAACAAAAATAACCTCAAAAGAAAACTTCACGCCACAGATTCAAGACAACCGATGCATGCCTTTCATCCATGTTGCTTTCACTTCCCCGGATCTTCTTTCAGCCTGCGTATCGTGCCAGCACCCGGTCGACAGCGGGGCCATAGGATTCGCCAAAATGATTCAGGTGAACGAGCAGGTAGTATAACTGATAGAGCGGCCGCCGCTCGGCATAGCGCTGCTGATCGAAGGGCCGGACTTCCCGGTAGGCTTCATAGAAGCGTTCCGGGAAGCCGCTGAACAGTTCAGTGAAGGCCAGTTCCATCTCGGCATCTCCGTAATAAACGGCCGGATCAATCAAATACGGCTGACCGCCCGGGCCAACAATCCAGTTGCCGCGCCACAAATCGCCGTGCAGCAAAGATGGCGACGGATGGGTCGGTATCCACTGGTCGAGCCGGTCAAGCAGCCGCTCCATGCGCTCCCGCCGCTCACCCGTCATATGGCCTCCCGCGATAGCAAGCTCTAGCTGATGCCCGAGCCGATGCGTGCGCAGGAACGCTACCCAATTGTCTGTCCAAGCATTCGGCTGGGACAGGCGGCCAATATAATTGTCGGCGCCATAGCCAAATCGTCCAGTCGTCCGGGCATGCAGCCCCGCTACACCGCGTCCCAGTCTCTCTGCCGTATTCGGCGCCTCGCTTCCTTGCACGTACGACATCACGATATACGCTAGCGATTCCGCCTTCTCCTCGCCGATCGTCCCACTACCGTAAATATGCGGAACCGGAATCGCCTCCGCTGAAGCAATGGCTTGCAAACCCTCTGCTTCCTTCTCCAGCATGGCCGGAACCTCGCCGATTTTCACAAGATAATCTCCCTCTGTTGTACCTGCCTTCCACACCGGGCTGATGCTTCCGCCGGACAACGGGGTCAGCGTGACCTCCTTGGCATCGATGCCATGCCTCGTTAATATTTGCATCAGTGGTGTGTTCCACTGCTCTGTACTCATTGATCGCTTCACTCCTCTTGATTCCCTTCAAACCGTATCTTATTGCTGCAATAACAAGAGGCGATCCATTCTTCACGATTCGATCACCAATTTACCATAGTCCATATCTTAGGGGAACTTGGCTGCATATGCAATGTCAGTTTGATTTGATGGAAATGCGCTAAAAAGGACTTGTCACGATATTTCTTAACTGCACCAATAGAAAATCAATGATTTTGGCCGGAGAGGTCATTGTAGGGAACATAATGTACATGGTGGCGATCCCCCACCCCATGACTGTCAGGGCTGCAAAGGCGGCTTTTTCTCTCCTCTCGCCTGATTGTATTCTCGGCCATTGATAGATGAACATCAACAGGACGAGGAATGTAATACCGACGATATACACCACTTTCATGCTTTCACCTCTTTGCTTGAGAAACGTCCACTTTCAACTCTTTTTGCACGACTTCAAGTGTAGCTGATAAGCGCTCTTCGATCTTGCGAGCCAAGGCATCCTCCAGCTTTCGGATGCTATCCACTTCCTTTAGATCCCACTCTGTTTGGTTCTGAATGACATCGTCTACAGTCTCGATCCTTAACGTCATTTTTAATTGCTGTCCGTTTATTTCCGGAATTAAATCAGCCTCTCCCTTAATTAAGTTCATCGATACATACCCTTAAAATATACCATTACAGGGAATAATCATTAGCCGAATACAAAAAGGCGCTTGGATCTCCATTGAGGAGCGCAAGCGCCTTCATTATTACGGCATGCTGGTTATAAATCACTATGATCTATCCACTTTAATTTATCCTAAAGCGACGGAATGCAATTCAATTCTGCCGCCATCCACTCTAACTTCAATCGAGGAAGCGTCCGCAGGTGCAAGTGTAGCACTAACGCGGCATAGGTCGCTGCCCGGAGACAATGACGTGACCGTCTTCTCGGCTCCGTCCTGCCGGACGGTAACAGTGGCCGCCTCCCTGCAAACCAGCTCAAGCGTTACCGAATTTCCCGCCTCGATGCCGCGGAAGGAGTAGGCAGCAAATTCGCCCTCTGTCAGCTCCAGGGCGAGATTCATCCAGCCGCTGTCGAACACAAACGCCTTCGTCTGGGGCTCATCAGAAATCGGAACGAATTTCATGCCCGTTTTGTCCCGATACTTATAAATATTTCCTTCCGTGCGAAGTCCGCTAAAGGATACGCCCTTTCCCGGAAACTCGTCAAAATCAGTTCCCCGCACCCGGCAGCCCGGCGTTCGGAATACAGATGCCGTCACCTCCGGATGAGCGGTGCAATTCTCTACTTTAATATTATTCAGATACTCGTCCAATATCTGCTTTGTACGATCATAACTCGGCCGCGCCCCGCCTTCGGTGTAGGCCAGAAACTCATCCCAGCCCTCAGGCTTATTCACGGTATAAGGTGAATTTGCACGCCCCATCTTTTTCCACGGCCATAAGTTGTAGCCAATCCCCAGCGACACCGCCAGCGGATACATCGCGGCAAACCACTCCAGTTCGTTCTCCCCTGTCTCGCCCAGCCATAACGGCTGATCCAATGCCTTGGAGAGCGCCAAATATTCATCGTATACCTCTTTGCCAGGCTTGCAGGCATACCGGTGGAAATGAATGACCATGTTCGGGTCGTACCGTTTATAGAATACCGCTGTGTTCGTTGCCCAGTGATGGCCTTCCACCGACAGCAGATGCCGATCATCAATTTCCCGGATCGCGGCGATGGCCTCCTCGTAGAACTTCACCAGGCGGCGCACAAGATAATCTTCATGCTTCCCTTCCATCAGTCCCGGCCGAACCGGCTCATTCAGCAAGTCGTAACCGCCTACAATCCAGCGGTCGCGGTACCGGCGGGCCAATTCCCGCCATAGCTCGATCCCCTTGTTCCAGCTGTCTTCATCCGTGAACAGACGCGGAAAGTCATCCACCGAATCATCGATGTTGGCCCCCGTCTGCCCGCCGGGCGCCCCATGCAAATCCAGGAAGGCGTAGAGGCCGAACTCTTCGCACCAGTCCAGACAGCGGTCGATCAGCGCAAAACCGTCTTCCTTCCAGCGGATCCCCGGCTCGTCCTCCATCAGCACTCTCCATCCGAATGGAATGCGAACCGAGTTGTAGCCCTGTTCGGCCATAAGCCGGATATCTTCACGAGTCACATAATTATCACGGAAACGCTTCCAGAATTGTTCGGCATACGGCTTGCCCGCCACTTCCTCAATCACCGCTTCGATCCGCCGTGGACGGTCGAACCGCGTGTTGTGGGACAGCCACATGTACCCTTCACAGAGCAGCCAATTCCCGAGGCCCCATCCTGTCAGAATGATTTCCTCGCCATCGCCGTTGACTATGCTTGTCCCTCTGGCCTGCAGAAAGCCCTTCACGCGCGAACGATCTGTTTTCTCATGCATCGTTTCATCCTCCCGGTGCTATTCTTCGATTTAACGCAATCATTATAGCACCCTGTCCTGGCCCATCATAGCCGTCCCGATATTTGCGACCCTAACCCGAAAATTATGGCCTTGGCTCCTGTTTAGATGATCGGCCGGTATGACCGTCCCACGATTCGGGATAGAGATTTCGACGGATATACAAAAAAGCCCCGGAATCTTCATGAAAGAAGACTCCGGAGCTTTCTCGTTCTTACCGGATGCGGTCGAGAGGACTCGAACCTCCACGGGGGGTTAGCCCACACGGACCTGAACCGTGCGCGTCTGCCAATTCCGCCACGACCGCATATTATGTAGTGGTGTTTGTCATCTGTGTTTCAATCACCGTAATTAAGAGTATATCCCGCTCATCAATAAAATGCAAGACCTTTTTTTGATTTTTTTGATTATTTTCGAGATGATACATACTCTTCATTTTTTACATAATACGCGATGTCAGTATTCCCCGCAACTTCCCCGCTCTGGTTCTTGTTCTAGTCCTTGTCTCTCCAGTTCATCCGCACCTGCTTGATGCCTTCCACCTTCCACAGCTGCTCCAGCAGTTCATCCACGCCTTTCCCGTTAAAAGAATACACCCGGAATTCCATCGTCACCCTGGTCGATTCCCCGTCTGCCCCTTCATTGTTAACCGTCATATCTTCCAGACTGACATTGGCTTTATGCAGCAGCGACGTGATCGCGCTGACTTCAACCGGCTGGTCTTCAGATTCCACGGTAATTTTTAAGCGTCCGGATTTTTTGATAAACAAGAAGCGTGCCTCAAACCGATTCAGCACCAATGTGCTAAGCAGCACAATGATCGTTGTCACGACGGCCGGCAAATAGTACCCGGACCCGACACTTAATCCGATGGCAGCCGCCACCCATAATGTGGCCGCTGTCGTCAAGCCGGAGATAATGTTATTGGAGCGCCGTAATATTGCCCCAGCCCCCAAAAATCCGATCCCGCTGACCACCTGGGCTGACAATCGCGCCGGGTCGAACCTGGCATTAGGGTGATTGATCAGCGTGCTGTCAAATCCGTAGATGGAGGTCAGCATAATCAGGGTGGAGCCGACCGCCACCAGCAGATGGGTTTTGAGTCCAGCCTGCTTGTTCCTTCGCTCCCGCTCCCAACCGATGAGACCGCCGAGCAGCGCAGCCAGCAGCAGCCGCATCAGCATAATTTCACTTTCCAGATAAATGGTCATGATCCATATGTCACTCCTCTCCTCGGCTGCCAAATCTTTATCAGATGGACATGTTCCGTTAAATAATACCCTCTCAACCTCATATGTATAACACGGAAGGCTCAAGTCCATAAGAAGATCCCGGTTGACCAACGCCAATATGTGTATGAGTGTCCTCGCGCGTTTAGTCCTCATTCGTGTAAAACGGCTCCTAATCCCGCTGCCCCTGGCATCGTGCATAACAAAAAGCCCTCCCACTCCAAGCGTGCTGTCCCGATAACGATCGGGCAAGCAGCCTGGAATGAAAGAGCTTATCTCATTGCCGGTCTTTTCTTCCTCACGGCGGAAGGGGCAACCTGTTTAACCTTCTTGAAGGTGCGGCTGAAGTAATAGATGTCGTTGAAACCTGTCGCGGTTGCAATCTCGGAAATTGTCAGCGGGCTTTCGCGCAGCAGATAATCCGCCTTGTTCAGCCTCGTTTCATTGACATATTCGGTTACCGTTCTGCCGCTGATCTCCTTGAACAACCTGCTGAAATGATAGCGGCTCAGCCCGGCCATGCCGGACAGCAGCTCAACGGTCAGATTCTCTTTGTAATGATCCTCGATATATTTAAAAATCGGTGCGAAGCGCTCGACGTTCTTCATTCGTTCCACATACTCTTCCTGTGTCAGCACCGTGGAAACATAGCCGCGCAGCAGCAGCGTCAGCAACCGGTAGAGCTCGGATTTGATCGCCAGCTCATAACCGAACTCGCGCTCTTCCAGCTCTTTAATGATGGACAGCATAGAGGCAATCGCATCATCCCCTCCGATCCGGTTGTTGAACAGCAGCCGGTTCTGGGCAATCGGTGTGATGAACTTCATCTCGGGCGCATCCATGGAATGACTCTGAAGCAGAGAGAAATCTGCGATCAAGGCATAATAGAACAAATGAGGGGTCCGGCTGACACCATAATGAAGCTCGTTTCGGTTGACCGCAATGAAATCCCCCTCCTTCACCTGCAGCGTGGAGGACCCCAGCTCAAGCGTAGCCTCACCTTCGACAAAATACAGGAATTCAAGTTGTTCGTGCCAGTGATGCGGAAACAGCACCTGTCCGATTCCTTCCTTGATACAGCGGTGAACCTTGATCGGAAAATGCGGATCAGGCATCGTCATGGGCTCCTGCAGCGACTTGTCCAATGCTAAAAACTCCTTCCAGTGAAGTCAGCACAAATGTACAAACAAACAGCACGGTTCATCATGGCTTCATGCGTTATTAGCATTATAATACAAAAGTAGCAAGCCAGTAAATCAGAGGAGTTGACATGATGAAAACCTTTAATGTTGGTGTCATTGGAACTGGATCGATTTCATCCATGCATTTGCAATCTTATATGAAGCATCCGGAGGTGAATCTGGTTGCGGTGTGCGATCTGAACGAGGAAAGAGCACGCCAAGCTGCTGACAAATACGGTGCAACCAAAGTATTTACCGATTACAACGAGCTGCTCGCCGATCCGGAGATTGATGCAGTCAGCATCTGTACCTGGAATAACACCCATGCCGAGATCAGCATCGCTGCCCTTCATGCCGGCAAGCATGTGCTTGTCGAGAAGCCGCTGTGCCGCACGGTTGAAGAAGCGCTCCGCGTTCAGGAAGCGGTTAAAACATCCGGCAAGCTGCTTCAGGTCGGTTTCGTCAGACGTTACGATCCGAACGCACAGATGCTTCGTCAGTTCGCGGATCAAGGCGAATTCGGCGAATTGTATTTTGCCAAGGCGTCCGCCATTCGCAGACTGGGCAATCCGGGCGGCTGGTTCTCCGACATCGAACGCTCCGGCGGCGGCCCGCTGATCGACATCGGCGTGCATGTCATCGATCTGTGCTGGTACATGATGGGACGTCCAAAACCGGTGTCTGTCAGCGCTAACACATACAAGAAGCTGGGCAACCGCTCCAACGTCCGCAATCTGTCCTTCTACAAAGCAGCGGATTACGATGCCGAGAAGAACACCGTGGAGGATATGGCCAACGCCCTGATCCGTTTCGAAAACGGCGCTTCCCTGATGATCGATGTCAGCTTCACCCTCCATGCGAAGGAGAACGACACGTCCATCAAGCTGTACGGTGACAAAGGCGGCTTCGAGGTGGATCCGGAGGTTGTCGTTGTATCCGAGAAGCATGATACGATCGTGAACATTTACCCGCAAACAGATAACAAAGGCTTTGACTTCAACTCGGCTTTCCAGAGCGAGGTTGATCATTTTATTGATAGCATTAAGAACGGAACCACCCCGATCAGCCCGGTGGAAGACGGCGTGGAAATTATGAAAATTCTGTGCGGCATTTACGAGTCTGCGGAAAAAGGAGCTGAAGTGAAGCTATGAAGTTTGGCGTAAGCTCATACAGCCTCTTCCAAGCCTTGAATAAAGGCGAGATGACCATCACCGACGTAATTGACTATATCGCTGACATCGGCGGCGAGCATATCGAGATCGTTCCGCTCGGCTTCAACCTGAAGGAGAACCCGGAGCTGATCGAGACGATCAAGACACATGCCGCAGCCAAAGGGCTGGACATTTCCAACTATGCCATCGGCGCAAACTTCGCTGAACTGGACGATGCCGCTTACGAGGCCGAAATCGAAAGAGTGAAAAGCGAAGTGGACATCGCTTCCGCCCTTGGCGTCAAGCTGATGCGGCATGACGTCGCCTCCTCCCAGGACCTGTCGATGAAGCACTTCCTGGAAGAGCTTCCTCGCCTCGCGAATGCCTGCCGCATCATCGCGGATTATGCCGCAGAGCGCGGGATTACAACCAGCGTGGAGAACCACGGGTACTTCATCCAGCATAGTGACCGTGTCCAGGCGCTGGTGCAAACCGTGAACCATCCGAATTTCAAAACAACGCTTGATGTCGGCAACTTCCTCTGTGCGGATGAACCGTCAACCGTTGCCGTAGCCAACAATATTGGACTGGCCTCTATGGTCCACTTCAAGGATTTCTACTATCGCTCCAAGGAGCTCGCGCCAGGTCCAGGCTGGTTTAACACCTCCAGCGGCAACTGGCTGCGCGGGGCGATTGTCGGTCATGGCGATATTCCGATGCGCGATGTCATCCGCATCGTGAAGGAATCCGGATATGATGGCTACATTTCCATTGAGTTTGAAGGCATGGAAGACTGCCGGACAGGCACGAAGCTTGGACTGGAATATTTGCGTAAAACATGGAATGAAGTATAAAGAGCGAAAGCATTCAATAAGAATGGAGGATTACGCATGACAAAGCCTATTATGCCGAACAAAATCGGTGTCATTGTGGACAGCTTTCGGGTTGGCGTGAGAGAAGGTCTGCAAAAAGCGAAAAAGGTCGGCGCGGACGGCGTCCAGATCTATGCCGTACATGGCGAGATGGATCCAGCTAATCTATCAGCATCCGCCCGCAAGGAGCTGAAGGATTACATTGCCTCGCTTGGGCTGGAAATCTCCGCCCTGGTCGGCGATCTTGGCGGTCACGGCTTCCAGGACCCTGCTGAAAATCCAGCCAAAATCGAAAAATCCAAACGGATTATGGAGCTTGCGCTCGATCTCGGCACCAACATCGTGACTACCCATATCGGCATCGTGCCACAAGACAAGAACGGCCCGGTGTATGGAACGATGCACAAGGCCTGCTCCGAGCTCAGCTCGTTTGCGAAATCGATGGGCGCCTATTTCGCGATTGAGACAGGTCCGGAGCCCTCGGCCCATCTGAAATCGTTCCTGGACAGCCTCGGCTCCAACGGCGTCTCCGTTAACTTCGACCCGGCCAATATGGTAATGGTCACCGGTGATGACCCTGTGCAAGGCGTATACACGCTGAAGGATTACATCGTGCATACCCACGCGAAGGATGGCATCAAGCTGGCTGACTTCATCGATCCGCGCGATGTGTATGGCGATTTCGGGTATGAAGCACCTGCGCTCGACCATGACAAAATGGCCGATATGGCCGAATCCGGTGAGAAATTCCGCGAAGTGCCGCTCGGGGAAGGCGGCGTGGATTGGCCGGCTTACCTACAGGCATTGAAGGATATCGGATACACCGGCTACTTGACGATTGAGCGCGAAGTAAAAACGAATCCGGAAGAGGATATTCAGCTTGCTGTGAATTTCCTGAAAGGATTCCGAGCTTAATAGACAGGCAAATGAGAACAGGCCGTTCAAGGTTGGAGTTGCTCCTTGACACGGCCTGTTTCTTATTGCATTTCCCTTATGCATTTAGGGCTACAACATTTGGGTTACAACATAGGGTTACAACATTTTTAGGACTATATCAGCTTGGGTCTAAATCATTTGCAGCCTAAAGGATTTGGATCGCTTCGGTACGCCTTGCACGATTATCCCGTTCGATCCGGTAACTCCTTCTTCCCCCATTGTCCCTGACCCCGCTACCTGAAAGAAAGGGATAATGGTGCAAAGGCAGCAACAGACACATGACCTGATCCCTGATACCACAGCCCGGATGGCGGTTTACCCGGTTATATTCAAGACTTGGTGTACCGATTATTTGCAACCGTCACTGCCCGGCCGTTCTCCTTGGCTGAACGAATCTCCGCCTCGATTATTTCCAATGATCCTACCGCGCTGTCCGGCGTACATACTGTCGTGCTTTCCCCATTCGCCACACAGTTGAGGAAATACTTGATCTCACGGTAATATCCCGCATCCGTTGACAAATCAGGCTGGAAGCGAGGAGCTTCTGCTGGATACACCGTAAGCACGTTCTGATCGAACACGAGCGTCGCCCGCTCAAAGTTCACCCGGTATCCCATGAAGAAACCATGCTCTCCTTGGAGCGTCCAATCCGCATGCCCGTGTATGACCTTGCCATCCGGATAGCTGTAATGGGTCGACACAATATCGTATCCGCTCCCCGGAATCACATTCAGTGCCTGTGTTGTCACCGCATCGGGCTTTCCGAAGAGCCAGTGAATCATATCCGCATCATGAATGTGCATATCCAGTATGCAGCCCCCGCTAAGATCCCCATCGAGAAACCAGCCAGTCGGCGACTCCGAGCCTCGATAGAATTGTCCCGCCAGCGCCTTCCCGTACCGTCCATCCTCTACACATGCTTTCAGGTATTCGTACTCCGGCCAGAAGCGAAGACATTGCCCGATCATCAGCTGCTTTCCGGAACGCTTAGCAGCCTGCACCATGCGCCAGCCCTCATCGGAAGAGCCCGCCACCGGCTTCTCGCACAGGACATGATAGCCTTTCTCCAGCAGCATACAAGTAAGATCGGCATGCAGATACGTCTGCAGGCACACATCCACAATGTCCAGCTGCTCCTGCTCCAGCATGTCCTCCAGACGGCTATACAGACGGTAATCCGACAGGTCGTACACCTCTTTCTCTGTCGCCATGTTCCCGCTTGCCTTGGCATTCTTGAGTTCATCCATGCGAACATCACAAATGGCTTGAAGCTGAACGCCCGCCCCCTCTTCCATCAGACGGACGTAATTGTCAAAATGCATGCGTCCCATAAAGCCAAATCCCAGCAATCCCACCTTCAACATCCAGAAGCCCTCCTTTTTAAAGTCATCTGTCAATGTCATCTGTCAATGTCATCTGCCATCGTAAAACCTTACGCCTTAACCTTGAGCTCGGCCCAGAATAACATCCATCGCCAAGGACGTGTTCACAATGATTTGCTCAGCATAATGCGTGTACCCTGGAATCATTTCGGCCGTTACGTAGTTGTCATAACCGATGGAACGGAGCGCACTCACGACCTCCGGATAGTTGACATCGCCAGCAAGCAAATCAACAAAGCCGTGCAGTCCGCCCGCCTGTCTACGGTAATCTTTGAAATGCACCTTTTTAATCCGCTTGCCCAGAATTCGAATCCACTGCTCTGGATAACCGCTGTGCACAACATTGCCTACATCAAAATAGGAGCCGACCAGTTCGGAGCCGATTTCATCGATGAATCTGCGAAGCTCCAGCGGGGATAACAGAAACTTGTTCCATACATTTTCGATAGCTAGGGATACCCCTGCACTCTTGGCAAAAGGTACAAGTCCCGCGATCGCCTCCTGAGCCCGTTCATACGCATATTCATAGTCCACGACCGCCGCACCCGGAATAAAATCTACTCCCACTGCGCCGGGAATAACCAGAATCGCATCCACGCCAAATGCAGAAGCAAGCTCCAGCTGTTTCTTGCATACATCCACCGCCTTCTCCCGCATTGCCGGATCGTCGCTCGTCATGGAGTAATCCCAGTACAGCCCGGTCGCAAGCCCAGCAATGTCCAGCTCTGCTTCCCTGAGCGCGGATTGAATAACCGCAACTTCCTTGTCGGTTGCCTCAAGTCCAAGCTCCCCTGTCTTGTTCAGCGACAATTCAATCCCCTCAAAGCCCGCATTCTTGGCCAGTGAAATGCATTCGGCAATGGACGCATGCTCGGGAAACGACCATATATTAATCCCTTTTCTCATGTGAAGCCCTCCTTTATTTTCATGATAAAGACAGACTCAGCAGCCTCCGTTTTGTCCATATCCGTTGAGATATGAAGTCCTTGGAGTTGCAATAATTACTTATATATTAAATAATTAATTCAATAATTGATTTAGATAGAAAAGCGAATATTTGGATAATTCCGTGATTTTAATATGACTTGAGACATACAGAAAGGAGGGAGATGCGTGTACCCACCACAGGAGCAGGATTACCCTAGGAAAAGACAGGCTCCCGCGAAGGCATGGTCACCGAGCATTCATTATGCGCAGTTTCAGCGGATGCCGACCGGCGCTTTGCCTGCGCGGAGGTTGTATGATTTTGAGCTGTTGTATGTATGTCAGGGAGAAGCCGTAACGACGATGTACGGTCAGCGTCATCCCATTGAGGCGGGGCAGCTTATCTTCCTGCCATCCGGGGTGTATCATCAGAATGAGGTCGTATCACGGCCGGATGCGAAGTTTCTTGGCATTCATTTTGACTTTTTCGATGAGCTGAACATTCAGACAGAAGCGGATATGATTGTGAATGAAGCGAGGCTTGCACCTGAGAAGTTCGCCAGCGAGGGAGTCTTGGACCATCTTCCGCCGCTCTCATCCCGCACCATCTACACCCCCCCGGTTCCCTGCGTACAGATGATGGAGCGCGTTGTAGATGAATTCACGCTGCGTCCTGCCGGCTATGAGCTGGTATGCAAAGGCCTGATGCTGGACATTCTTATTCAGCTGCTTCGCTCTCGTCCCGCACGCACACTCGCAGATTCATCGCCGCACGACGCCAAACTATATGAATTGATAGCCCAAATGGAACAAGCTCCAGCCGAAGACTGGAGCAATAAAGTGATTGCGGAACGACTCATGCTGAGCCTTGATCATGCAGCCAAGCTGTTTAAGCAGTTGACGGGGATGCCGCCGAGCGAATATGTCCAGTCCATCCGCCACCGGGAAGCCAGAAGGCTGCTGCGGGAATCCGATCTGTCAATCGAGATGGTAGGTGCCCATGTCGGCTACGCCGATATCCATTATTTCAGCCGTATCTTTCGCAGGCTCGAGGGCATTACCGCTACGGAATACCGCAAGCTGTCACGAATTTTGTAGACCAGACCCGTCTGCTTCAGCCAGCGATCTATTCGCTCTACGGCCTCGGCCAGTTGTACGCTTGAAGCCGCGTAGGAGCAGCGGATGAAGCCTTCTCCACCGGCACCGAACACATGCCCTGGCACGACCGCAACTTTCGCTTCCACAAGCAAACGCTCGGCGAACACCTGGGAGCTCAGCCCGGTTCCTGCTATGGAAGGAAACAGATAGAAGGCGCCCTGCGGCTGGCGGCACGACAGGCCGATGTCGTTAAGCGCCGCTGCAAACATCCGTCTTCGCTCATTGAATGCCCGTTTCATCTCCTCTTTGTCTGCCTGCCCGCTGCGAAGGCATTCCAGCGCGGCCGCTTGCCCCACGCGGGGGGCGCAGAGGGCGGTATATTGATGAATCTTCGTCATGGCCGCGATAAGCGCCCTGTCCCCGCAGACGTATCCGACCCGCCAGCCGGTCATGGCATAGGCTTTCGAGAAGCCGCTGATCACGACGGTTCGCTCCCGCATGCCTGGCAGTGAAGCAATGCTGACATGCTTGCCTTCGTACGTCAGCTCCGCATAGATTTCGTCCGATAGAATGATCAGATTATGCTGTACAGCAAGACGAGCAATCGGGAGCCAATCCTCATGCGTCATAATTGCTCCGGTCGGATTACTCGGATAATTAACCATGATCGCTTTTGTCTGCGGTGTAATAGCCTGCCTGAGCGCTTCTGCCGTCAGCTTGAACTGATCCTTCTCTGCCAGCTCAAGCTCGACCGGGGTGCCGCCATTTAAGCGGATCAAGGGAGCGTATGCGATATACCCCGGCACCGGTACGATCACCTCATCACCCGGTGACAAGATCGCTCGCAGCGCAAGATCAATCGCCTCGCTGCCTCCTACCGTCACCAGCACCTCCCGTGACGGTTCATAGCGTATTCCGAAGCTGGCATGCATGTACTCGGCGATCGCCTCCCGCAGGTCTGACATGCCTTCGTTTGGCGTGTACATCGTCTGCCCCTGCTCCAGGCTGCGTTTCACCGCATCGATTGCACACTTCGGCGTTGAGAAGTCCGGCTCTCCTACCCCAAGGGAGATGATGTCCTTGTCACCCTCCACCACATTGAAGAACTGCCTGATCCCCGATGGCGGAATCGACTGCACAACGGGTGATATCCGGCTGCTGATGGGATTCATATCCATGGCCCCTTGCCTTCTTCCCCTAGCCGCTCGCGAAGCGAAGATTCGATGATGATGTCGAGCAGCCTGCTAAAGGATATGCCTGCTGCCGCTGCGCTTTTGGGAAGCAGGCTGTTCTTGGTCAGTCCGGGAAGGGTGTTGACCTCCAGAATATAGAGGTTATCATCCTTCAGCATCATGTCTACCCTGGCATACACACTGCATTTTAAAGCATGATAGCACTGCAGAGCAGCCGCTTCGACCTGCTCCCGCACTGGCGCCGGAAGTACAGCCACCGTTTCCTCGGCCTCGCCTTCTTCATATTTGGACTTGTAATCAAAAAAATCAGCATGCGGCTTGATGGACAGCACCGGAAGCAGCTCGCCGTTCAGAATCGAACAGGTGATTTCCTGACCGTCGATATACCGCTCCAACATGATCGTGCGGTCCCACTCTAGCGCTTCTTTCACAGCAGAAGTCAGGTCGTCGGCCGAATGCACGATCCGGATCCCGATGCTGGAACCGCCCCGATTCGGTTTGACTACAATCGGAAATCCGAGCCGCTGCACGTCTGCTCCTTCCAAATCTGCCAGGCCGGATACCGTCACCCAGTCCGGTGTCGGCAATTCTTCACTGCGAATCAGCCTTTTGCTGACATCCTTATCCATACATATGCTGCTGGCCAGAACACCGCTGCCCGTGTACGGAATGCCCATCGTCTCCAGCGTCCCCTGTACCGTTCCATCCTCGCCGTAACTGCCATGAAGCGCAAGCAGCGCCATATCGATCTCCGCCGCCTTCTCGATCAGATCGCGTTTATGGCTGATTTCAATCGCGCGCACCTCGTACCGGCCAGGATCCAGATGTGCCATCATCTCCTTGCCGGTGAGCAGGGATACCTCTCGCTCGGAGGATACGCCTCCCATCACAACACCAACCTTCATCATGCCTTCTCCCTCCTACAGATCTTCTTCGATGTTTCTGTGATGCGCTATCCAGAACCTACGGTTGCTGCAGCATGCCTTTTGCGGCCTCGCCAATGATGCGAATGCCTTTGACAATATCGTCTTCGCTTACCCGCGAGAAGCCAAGCCGCAGCGTATGGTGGCCGCCTCCGTCCGTGAAGAAGATGTCACCCGGCGTGAAAACAACCCCTTGGGCGGAGCAGACCTCTAGCAGTTCCCGTGTCCGAAATCCCGGATCAAATTCTACAAACAGATGCAGTCCGCCGTCCCCCGACAAGCGCTTCATCGGAATCGATGCTTCGCAGCATTGGGTGGCCAGCTCGTATTTCCGCTTATATACCGCCTTCACGCGCTTTAAATATTTTTCGAAATTGCCATTGTACAAATATTGATACAGCAGCGATTGATCCAGCGTCGAGGTATGGATGCTGCGCGCCCGCTTCACGCTCTCCAGAACGTCGATCAGCGTCCGGTCTGCAAGCACCCACCCCACCCGGATTCCGGGAAATAAAATCTTCGAGAAACTGCCTAAATAAATCAGGCTGTTATTACCCTCTCCCACACAAGCGGCCAGCGGAGCAATATGCGCCCCCGAGTATCGCAGTTCCTCGTTAAATCCGTCTTCAATGACCGGAATTTGAGCCTTGCCAAGCAGGCGCAGCGCCTCCAGCCTCTTCTGCTGGGACATGACGATTCCGGTCGGATTGTGATAGGAAGGCACGAGATAGGCTGCATCGTAGCTCCCTTGCGACAACGCAAGCTCCAGCTTCTCCAGGCTGATGCCATCGGGCTCCATATCTACGCCGGCAATGTCATAGCCGTGCATTTTGAAATTTTTAATCGCCGTATGATGGGTCGGATTTTCACACAGAATACGCCCGGATTCCTTGTTCAGAACAGATAAGACCAGGTTCAATCCTTCGGTAAAACCGCTCGTAATGAGCAGATCCTTCCCCTCCATGTCAACGCCCTTATTCTCCATGTAAGCAGCAAGATATTCGATGAGCGGCTTGTAGCCCTTGGCATAGCCATAATTGAGCAGAACCTCGCCCTCCATCGCCATCCGGTCCAGAAACGCGCGTCTCACATTCGGCAGATCAAACAGCTTCTCGTCAGGCGCGATGCTTGTGAACACTATGGCGCCTTTAGGTGCTCGTATGCCGTGCTTCATCAGGTCATGGGCCTCCGCAAGTCTGGCGTAATCATTCAGCCTGGCTCCCCAATCCAGCTGCCCGCCTTGCGGCTTCGCCTCACTGTCCCTGGAGGACGGAACCGCAAAATGCCCTCGGCCCTTGACCGCATAAATATACCCTTCATCCTCCAGATCAGCGTAGGCGCTCAGTACCGTATTGCGGCTCACATGCAACAGCGCGCTCAACTCGCGCGTGGACGGCAACTTCTGGTCACCTTGAATGGCTCCGGTCATCATCAGCCGCTTCATATAATCCTTGACCTGTATATATGCCGGGCGATCAGACGCCAGCTTGAAATCGGAATACATCCCATAACCCCCTTGATTACTATGATGGCACAAAATGAACTGAACCACTAGAACCACAGCACGCCGGTTTCAGAAGGGGCGTGGTTGGTCTTGTTCAGAGGGAGCAGAAATAACATAAGGTGATAGGGATGAATTGTCGTACAACTATCGGCAAATAAAAAAAGGCTGTCTCTTCGTCATCTACGATGACTGTTGAGACAACCTCTCTTGAAAGCCCACTATCCCCGTGCTGCGGCATCCGCATAAAAAATAATGGTGTAAAACTTGGCCGTATCCGTCCCGGGGTTGCGGTAGCGATGCGGCCGGTTCGCCGAGAAATGCAGGGAGCTTCCCGCTGGCACCCGGTAGCTCTCATCGTCACACCACAGTTCCAATTCGCCTTCATGGACAAAAATATATTCCTCGACCCCGTCATTATGCGCCTCAGAGCCATAGTCGCAGCCCGGGTCCATCACAACCATGTAGGATTCGAATTTGGTGCGCAAATTGTAGGAGAACAGAGGATGCACCCGGTATGCGCCATCAGCCTCCATGAAAGGCTCCGATTCATCCGGCGATACGACCGTAACCTCCGGCTTCACCTCTTCAATCAGCGTCGTAAAGGATATGCTCAGTCCGTTCACAATGCGCCACAGGACGGAAATGGTCGGGTTCGAGTCCCCACGTTCAATCTGACCGAGCATCGCCTTGCTTACCCCTGTCAGTTCAGCCACATTATCCAGGCTCAGCCCCCGTGATTTCCGAATCGCCTGCAGATTTCTGCCTACCTTCTTATGAATTGCTTCCAATCGAATTATTGCCCTCCTTCAATGACATCCGGCGAATCAGCCAATCTTGGCGCGGTCTTCCCGGAGCTTCTGTGTCAATTTGGATATCATATCGTCCGTCATACGATCCAAATCATATTGTACATCAAAGCCCCATTCTTCGCGCGCCGAAGACGTGTCAATCGAGTCCGGCCATTCCTCGGCGATCCGTTGCCGCACCGGATCAATCTCATATCGCAGCACAAACTCCGGCACATGCCTGCGAATGCTTGCCGCAATCGCCTCTGGATCAACGCTCATCGCGGTCACGTTAAAAGCGTTGCGATGCTTCAGCTTCGAGCCGTCGGCCTCCATCAGCTGAATAATCGCCCGGATCGCATCCGGCATATACATCATATCGAGGTATGTTCCCTGCGCAATATAACTTGCGTAACTTCCACTATGAACCGCAGACCAATACATGTCGACCGCATAATCGGTCGTTCCTCCCCCAGGCGGCGCCGAATGAGAGATCAAGCCCGGAAAACGCAGACCGCGGGTGTCCACCCCGTATTTATGAAAATAATAGTCGCACAGCAGCTCCCCCGACACCTTGCTCACGCCGTATATCGTTGCTGGTCGCTGAAGTGTGTCCTGCGGCGTACCCTGTCGCGGCGTGGTCGCGCCGAATGCAGCGATGGAGCTTGGCGTGAAGAACTGGCTGGCCAGCGTACGCGCCGTCTCCAGTCCGTTCAGCAATCCGCCCATATTGAGCTGCCAAGCCAGAATCGGATCCGCCTCCGCTTTCGCGGACAGCAGTGCAGCCAAATGGATGATCGCATCGGCGCGAAAATCGTGTGCCGTCTGGTAGAACGCAGCCCCGTCAGTCACGTCCAGCACCTGAAACGGGCCGGACTTGGCCACCTCATGATCTGTCAGCCGAATATCGGTGGCCAGCACCGCGTCCGTACCATAGCTTTGCCGGAGGACGGTTACCAGGTCAGATCCAATCTGGCCCAGCGCCCCGGTGACCATAATTCTTTTCATCCCCGATAACCTCCTTTAATGAATCAATCCGAGCTCGCGCCCGATTCGCTCATAGGCATCCAGCGCCTGATCCAGCATGTCACGGGTATGGATGGCGGTCGGCATGTTGCGAACGCGTCCAGTCCCCTTTGGAACGGTCGGGAACACAATCGCTTTAGCATACACGCCCTCTTCATACAGCCGTTGGCTGAATGTTTGCGTAGCCGCTTCGTCGCCGATCATGCATGGCGTAATCGGCGTCTCGGTAGCACCGACTGAGAATCCGAGCTTCTTAAGTCCCTCCTGCAAGTAGCGGGCATTGTCCCACAGCTTGGATTGCAGTTCTTGACTGCTGTGCAAAATGTCGATGGCCGCAATGCAAGCCGCTACCGCTCCCGGTGGAAGCGCTGTCGAGAACAGGAACGGTCTGCTCCGCACCTTTAACCAGTCAATCAGCTCCCGGGAACCGGCTACATAACCGCCAACGACGCCCACCGCCTTGGACAAGGTGCCGATCTGAAAATCGATTTTGTGTGACAGGCCAAAATGCTTCACCGTGCCTGCCCCGCCTCCCAGCACGCCGGAGCCATGCGCGTCATCCACGTAAGTTATGAGATCGAATTGTTCCGCAATATCGACGATTTCCGGCAGCTTGGCAATATCGCCATCCATGGAGAATACCCCGTCGGTAATCACCATTATTTTGTCATACTGACCGGAAGCTCTAGCTTCCTTCGCTTTATTCCGCAAATCCTCCATATCCGAGTGGCTGTAACGGATGACTTTGGCTCTCGACAGACGGCAGCCATCGATAATCGAAGCATGGTTAAGCTCATCGGACAAAATCGCATCCTGCGGCCCCATCACCGCCGATATGGCAGCCATGTTGCAGTTAAACCCCGATTGATACGAAAGCACGGCCTCCGTGCCTTTAAATTTCGCCAGCTTCTCCTCCAGCTCCACATGCAGCAGAAGCGTACCATTGATAGTGCGAACCGCACCGCTGCCGGCTCCGTACTGCTCGGTGGCGCGAATTGCCGCCTGCTTCAGCCGGTCATCGTTCGCCAATCCGAGATAGTTGTTGGATGATAGATTGACCAACTCCCGCCCATCAATCGTGATCACCGGCCCGTTCGGCCCCTCTAATGATTGAATCGTATTGTACAGCCCGTTTGCCTTGAGCGCCTCCAGATTTTCTGTTAAAAAAGAAGCCAATGACCTGCTTGTCATCCCCATTCCCTCCCGCACATGGAAATTCAAAGTATGATTTCACCCCTATTGTATGCAATCCTACCCCTTTGTGCAATATATTAAACAAAAATATGTTATAGCAAATTCCTCAGTGTCTTGGTGTCTTGGTGTCTTGATATCTTTATTCATTGCTTTAGCATGATTATCCCTATAAGTCAGGACAGAGGAGAGAACAAGGAACAGGCAAGATGAAAGAGTAAACAAATAGAGGTGGGGATCCATGGATCATTCAAATGATATTTTCGACTTGATAAGAGAACATTAGTTCGGTATAATACAGATAATAGAACGTATGTACGTATTTTGCTGTTTGGGGGGGACGAGTGGAAATGGATGTTCATCTGGAAGCAGCGCTTCAATCCTTCAATAGTCGTTATTCTAGCGAGCAAGCTTGCATGGAAACACTGATCGCTATGAAGTGGCCGAGCGGCTTCATCTGCCCGCGTTGTGAACACACCCGCTGTAGCCGTCTGACCTCACGGCGCATCCCCTTGTTTGAGTGCGGACATTGCAAGCATCAAACGTCGGCTCTGGTCGGCACGATGTTTGAAGGAACTCGTCTGCCTCTGCTCAAGTGGTTCATGGCCCTGGAATTGTTTCTGCTCCCTGATGGCATCTCGGCGATGCGGCTGAGTCAGGTAATTGGGGTTACTTACAAGACTGCGTGGCTCATGCTGCACAAAATACGCCATGCCGCCCTGGAATTCGATGCCCGGGAACTGCTCTACGGAGAGGTAAAGGTGAACTCCGATCAGTATGGACGTAATCCCTCCCGGTGTTCAGTTTCGCATCCGTATGCCACGGCGGTCACCGCCGCCTGCTCGGTAGCGGAGTCCGGCGAGCTGCAGCAGGTGAAAATACGCCTGGTGCCACATAAGCGAGGAGGCGATGAAAGGGCAACCCGTCGCGATTTAACCGCATTCATTGACGAGCATGTGGATGCCGGTACATCAGCGGTTCAATTGTTTCCTCAAGCCTTTCGGTTGTATGCTCCTTTGCGGAAAGTGGTTAGAGAGGCGTGGCAATCGCTGAAGAGTACGTATGGAGCTCTGGGAGTTAAGCATCTGCAGGCATACCTGAATGAATACACCAGACGCCGCTGGCTACGCCTGTCCGGAACTGTTGAAACGATGCGGCATAAGCTGCTGCAGATCTGTATGGCGATCCCCGCGCTTCCCTACCGCCAGCTGATCGAAGTCCAACGGAAACAGCCTTTCGCGGCTGTTTCCTGACGTGAGGATGGAAAGGTGATGGGCACTCTGTTTCATTTTGCCTGGGCTTTATCTTCTGCTCCGCCCTTTTCACTTCGCCTAAACCTGGAACTATTGTCGGGTCTGTTTCATCTTGTCAAATTCAGGATTTACTGCCTAGTTTGGTTCATCTCGTCTAAATGTAGAACCTTTGTCTGGCTCGGTTCATCTCATCTAAATTCAGGATCTGCTGCCTGGCTTGGTTCACTTCACTTAAACTTCGACCTTCGCCTGAGACAAGCTCATGATCTGCAATTGCCTTTACCAAAATATATCTTCTTCTGAGCATGTAAATTTATCGCTCTTCCTGGTTGGCTGTTTCTGTGCTGCCTGATCTCTGTACTACCTGATCTCTGTACTACCTGATCTCTGTGCGACCTGATCAAAAGGGATAATGATGCAAAGTTCCTGGATAGCGAGTGTTAATCCGCTACTCCGCAGTTACTCCACAGCTGTGCCGCAGTTTCTCTGCCTCTATTTTGCATCTATGTTACATCTACGTTGCATCTATCCTTGCATCTATCCTTGCATCTATCCTTGCATCTATTTTGCATCTACTCCGCAATCGCCCGGTGCAGTGCCTCCACATAGGCCTCGGCAAGCTTGGACAGCGACACGTTCTTATGATTGATCCAGCCTACGTTGATCGTCTCGTCACAGTCCAGCGGCACCGGAATAATTTCATTGCCGTTCAGATCCGCGCTCAGCACGCCGGTGGAGATCGTATACCCATTCAGACCGATCAACAAATTAAACAATGTAGCCCGGTCGTTGACACGAATGCTTTTCTTGTGAGACAGCGTGCTCAGAATTTCCTCAGAGAAGTGGAAGGAGTTGTACTCCCCCTGCTCAAAGGACAGGTACGGATAATTTTGCAGCTCCTCAATGGTCACTATCGACTGCTTCGCAAGCGGATTTTTAATGCTGATGAATATATGCGGCCGTGCTGTAAACAAGCTTGTAAACTGCAAGCCCGCATCCTTCAACAGCTTGTTAATCACCTTGGAGTTGAATTCGTTGAGATACAGAATGCCTATTTCGCTCCGCAGCGTCTTGACGTCTTGGATGATCTCGTAGGTCTTCGTTTCACGCAGCGCCAGCTCGTATTCGTCCTGCCCGTATTGCTGCACCAAATAGACAAAAGCATTCACAGCAAACGCATAGTGCTGCGTCGAGACGGAAAAATGCTGCGGTGAAGGCTTAGCGTTCAAATATCTGCTCTCCAGAAGCTCAGCCTGCTCCACCACCTGACGCGCATATCCGAGAAACTCGGCTCCCTCTTTGGACAAGATGATCCCTTTGTTCGTCCGTTCGAAGATTGTAATGCCAAGCTCCTCTTCCAGATCCTTGATCGCACTGGAGAGACTGGGCTGCGAAATGAACAGCCTCCTGGCCGCCTCGTTCATCGAGCCGCGGTTGGCAACCTCAATGACGTATCTTAACTGCTGCAAAGTCATAGAAAGCCTCCCCCTTTTTTTTATATTTACATTGATCATATCAAATTTCGGGCCGACAAACCGATGAAATATTATATCCGTATATCCATAAGACCGGTAGTCGATTACAGAAAAAAGGGACTCCGTTAAGCTATACTTAGCCCCGGAGTCCAGTGTTTGTTATAGGAAGCGACTTCAGGCCGTTGATAGGCCTGAGCTCCCCTGACTTTTCTTGATGAGACGACAACTTCACACTTCTGCGTCATTCCCGATATGAAACTGCTTCTTGGCCCACTCCGCATAGGACGGATGGCTAAGCAGCAGCTCCTCATGCTTGCCGCTGCCCGTAATGCGACCGTTCTCCAGCACGACAATCTGGTCGGCTTCCACGACCGTGGACAGTCGATGCGCGATGACCACCGTTGTCCGCTCCTCCATCAGATTGTTGAGCGCCTTCTGCACTTCATGCTCGGAGTCGCTGTCCAGGCTGGCCGTCGCTTCATCCAGCAGCAGGATATCCGGCTTCCTGAGCAAGGCTCTGGCGATGGCCACCCGCTGCCGCTGACCGCCAGACAGCTGAATGCCTCTCTCGCCAACCTCCGTATCATAGCCTCTTGGCAGCGATTGAATAAAACCTTCCGCATAAGCCAACCTTGCCACCTCAGCGATCTCCTCCTCGGTCACAGGCTCCTCCCGGCCGTAGATAATGTTGTCGCGGATCGTCCCGGTCATGAGCGGGCTGTCCTGGGAGACGTAGCCGAGCTTTCTGCGCCAGGAGTCCAGGCTGTAATCCCGGATTGGCACCTCCCCAAACTCGATCGAGCCGCTGCTTGGCGTATAGAAACGCTCGATCAAAGAGAACACCGTTGTTTTGCCGCTTCCGCTCGGTCCGACAAGCGCCGTCACTTTTTTGGCCGGAATGGTGAAGCTTACCTCTGACAGAATCGTCTCCCCTTCATGATAAGCAAAGGTTACCTCGCGGAATGCCAAGTCCTGATGTCCCTGCGGAGCCTGCAGCGCTGCGCGTTCTTCCGTCTCCGGCTCGTATTCAAGAATCAGTCTCAAGCGCTCTGTCGCCGCCATAACCTTCTGGAGCTGCGTGTAGAACGTGGCAAACTGACTGAAGGGGAACATAATCTGGAACAGCAGCAGGATGAAGGAAACCAGCTCGCCTGCGCTCAGCGCACCCGAGGATACCCGGACACCGCCGTAACCGATAATGACGACCAGCAGCACCACCATCACCATCGACATGAGCGGAATGAGCACCGCATTGATCTTCGCTTCCTTCATGCCGAAGCGGTACAGATCATCCATCTGGTCATAGCCGCTCTTCTCCTCACGCCGCTCGGCGTTGGAGGCTTTAACTAGGCGGATTTCGCCGATCACCTGGGTCAGCATGGCCGACAATTGGGCAAGTTTGCCGTACTGGCTCATGGATACCTTGTACATTTTACCGCCGATTGGCATCAGAATGCCGAAACCGACCGGCACAGCAATCAGAATAATCAGCGTCATCTGCCAATCCAGGTAGAACAGAATCGCCACCGCCCCAGCAACGGTAAGCAAATTGGAGAAAAATGAGATGAGGTGGTCGGTGATGAGTGTCTTCACCTCATTCGTATCATTCGTGACCCGGCTCATTGTCTCAGCCGAGCGATGACGGTCAAAAAACGGGACTGGCAGTGCCAATACCTTGTTCCAGAGTCGCTTTCGGATTTTATTCACCGTCTGGTTCCCGACATAAGCGAGCATATAGTACGAGAACCCGCTGGATACCGCTTCAAGCAGGAACATCGCAATCAGAATGCCAATCGTCTCCATCCGCAGCATATCGGCCGAGAAGCTGTCGATCAGCTGCCCGGTGATCAGCGGAACGATGAGCCCTGTGACCGCTCCGATCAAGCTCAGCACTACTGCAAAGGCAAGCACCAGCTTGGGAATGCCTGCCGATCCCAGCAGCCGGATCAGGTAACGGACGGTCGTCCGTGTGACCGCCCCTTTCTCTTCTTCCATCTTTACATTCTCTGTCGTTTGATCCACCAAGCCTCACTCCTCTTTCCTATCCATATCTTAATTCCTTGAGGAATCGCCCGGTATGCGACTTCTCCACTTGTGCGACCGCTTCGGGGGTCCCCTCGGCCACAACCGCTCCGCCGGCGGCCCCTCCACCCGGACCGATATCAACAATCCAGTCCGAGGCAGCAATTAGATCCATATGATGTTCAACCAGAATAACCGTGTTGCCTGCATCGACCAACCGGTCTAGCAGATGCAGCAGCTGTCTGACGTCGGCGGGATGAAGTCCGGTTGAAGGCTCGTCCAGAAGGTACAGCGTATGCTTCTTCGTCTTCTTGCTTAGCTCCTTCGCCAGCTTAATCCGCTGACCCTCACCGCCGGACAAAGTGCGCACAGACTGTCCCCATTTCAAATAACCAAGTCCAACTTCGCAGAGCAGGCGAGTCAGCTCAAGAACTTTCGGCTGGCCCTCCAGCACCGGTAGACTTTCCTCCACCGTCATATCAAGCATATCGGAGATAGAATACCCTTGATACGTCACCTCGAGCACCTCCGGCTTGAAACGTTTGCCTCGGCATGCCGGACAACGAATTTCGATCTCGGGCAGAAAGTGCATGTGCATCGGTACGACACCAAGCCCCTGACAGGTTTCACAGCGTCCTCCCGGCGTGTTAAAGGAAAAATGCTTGGCAGTCAGCCGGTTTCGTCTGGCTTCAGGCAAGCTCGCGAACACGCTTCGAATATGGGTATACACATCCGTGTATGTGGCTACGTTCGAACGCTGCATGCGAGATACCGGGGACTGATCCACCGTAACAAGCTGGCCAATCGAATCCCAGCCGGTAATGTCCTTGCAGCCGGGAGGCGTCTTGCTCCCGCTGCCTGATTCGGCCAGCAGATCGAATAACAGCGTTGATTTGCCGGAACCGGACACACCCGTTACCGAGACCAGACAACCGAGCGGGAAGGAAACCGTAATTTGCTTCAAATTCCGAAGGGAGGCTTCATGAATCGTTAGTTTGTTGCCGTTGCCCGGCCTTGGCTGCCTTCCCGGCCAATGCCCTCCATACTCCCTAAAATAAGCACCCGTCACGGAAGAAGGCTGTTGCAACAGCTGCTCGAATGTTCCTTGGCCTACGACCGTACCGCCCTTCGAGCCTGCTCCCGGGCCGATGTCGATAATATGATCGGCAGCCTGCATCACTTCCTCGTCATGCTCAATGACAAGCACGGTGTTCCCCAGATCACGAAGCTGCTTCAGCACCTGGATCAATCCTCTTGTATCTTTCGGGTGCAGACCGGTAGTCGGCTCATCCAAAATGTACAGCACACCGGTGAGTCCTGAGCCAAGAATTGAAGCGAGCCGCAGTCGCTGGGCTTCACCTCCGGACATCGTGACGACCTGCCGCTCCAGCGACATATAGCCTAGCCCGACGTCCATAATGCGTTTCAGTCTTATTACGCAGTCATGAATGATCGGTTCCACGATATGCAGGTGATCTTCCGAAAGCTTGCCGCCAAGCCTTTCCAGCCAGGTTAATGCATCGCCGATCGCCCAGGCATTGACTTCGCTGATGGATACACCGTCCACCCGGACCTCGCGGCTGCTTTTCTTCAGCTTGGAGCCTTGGCAATCGGTGCATGTGAACTCGTGGAACAGGGAAGCCTCGGAGGATTCGCTTCCTTTCTCCAGATATCTTCGGCGGATCCCAGTCACCACCCCTTCGAATTTGCCTTGACTCACCGTCTTGGGCGGTTTCATGTCTGGGAAATGGCGGGCAAATGGCTCGCTTTCCACACCGTAATAGAGCAAATCGCGCTGGATTTCCGAATAATCCTGCAAAGGCAGATGCTCATCAAACGAAAAGCCGTAATACTTCGCGGCCGCCTTTAATATATTCGTGCTGTAATCCACAATCGCGCTGTACCATGTCGTGACAGCCCCGTCTTTCAAGCTCAGCTCCGGTCTGAACACCGCCTCCATGTTCAGTTCGACTGTATGGCCAAGACCGCTGCAAGTCTCACAAGCCCCTTCTGGCTTGTTGAACGAGAAATGCGACATGGTCAGCTTCTCCAGTGAATGACCGCATCGCCTGCAACGAACCGTCTCAAATGCATCGTAGGGCTCGGAGTCATCCGCAGAGATCTGGGCAGGCACGCCATCGACCGGCGGGGCAACCGTCTCACCGCAAGCAGGGCACGGCCGCTCCCCGAGCTTGGCAAACAATATACGAAGCAGGGTATAGATATCGGTAACCGTCCCGATCGTCGATCTCGGATTGCGATTGGTCACATGCTGGCCAACGCTGATGGAAGGAGATAATCCCTCGATGGAATCGACCTTGGGCTTGCTGACCGAATCGGATACCATGCCCATGGACTCCATATATTGCCTCTGGCATTCCCGCTGGAGTGTGTCCATGGCTAAGGTTGATTTCCCCGAACCGGAAGGACCTGTAACGACGATCAGCTTGTGTTTGGGGATTTCAAGGGAGATGTTCTTGAGATTGTTCTCCCTCGCCCCGCGGATTTTGATGGTTGGGTGCATGATTTAACCTCCTAAAAGTTTTGTGGAGCAGATGCTTCATTGGGGGGTCTTCGCAACAAAACTGACTTCGGAAGCATTATTAACGCTATCTCCGGCAGTGCATTCCTATCTTACAACATTGATGCAAGTACAAAATTTGATGACTCCGAACCTTGATGCAGTCCGCTTTTCCGAAGCTGATACCGTCATGGTGCTTGAAGGTTTATATTTAATGTTACAATCTGTATAAAGCTAGGCTTGCGAAATGAGCGAAAGCCCCCCATGTCCGACAAGGCGTCATCTTGACTTCAATATTCTGCTGCTATATAGTTCTATAATAAAACTATTTCATAATCGAACTATTTGAAGGAGGAACAATCTGTTGGACGATAAAATAAAGGAGTGGATCGACCGGTATGTGAATGCTCACTCATTTGTTGTACGTCGAATCAATGCCCGTATTCGGGAGGAGCTTGGCGAAACGCTGACCGATGATCAATATCAGATCATGCTGCTGATTAACGATATCCCGCAATGCACGCCTTCCCAGCTAGCGGAGATGTTCTCCGTCGGCAAAAGCTCCATTACGGCGATAGTCAATCGTCTGGTGCAGGCCGGAATGGTTGAGCGAACGCGGGATGAAGCTGACCGCCGCATCATCTATCTATCGATTACCGATCACGGACGCTCCATTTTCGATTCGTGCCGCAAGCAAATCAGGGAACTCATTTCACCTTATTTGCAGCATTTTGAGGAGGAAGAAATCGAATCCTTCATTTCTAATTTTGAAAAGTTGGGGCAGTTAATGCAGGAAGGCGGGAGAAAGAATTGAAAACCATACTGAGAGCAAGATGGTTCATCATGATCCTATGGATTGCTGTAGCCGCTGGCTTGTTTCTAACGGCGCCATCCATGGCGGATCTTGTAAGAGAGAAGGGACAGCTCTCCGTTCCGGATGGCTACTCCTCCTCGAGAGCTTCTCAAATACTAAGGGAAGCCTCCGACAGTGAGGACGGCCGTTCGCTGAGTCAGGTGGCGCTTGTCTTCAACAAGCCTGACGGATTAAGCGAGGCGGATCAAGACAGTATACGCCAGGGCGTGGAGCGTCTGAGCGAGAATAGAGATAAGCTCAGCATCACCTCCATTAACGATCCGTTCACACAGTCGGAGCTGGCGGATACGCTGATCGCGGCAGACGGCAACACCATTATGGTTGCGCTCCAGGTCAGCGGAGGCCAGGAAGCAGTCAAGCAGTTGCCGGGGCAGGTGAAAGAGCTGCTGGCAGACGTAACAGCAGACCATTATCTGACCAGTGAAGGCCTCATCAATGAGGATACCATCGTCAGCTCCGAGGAAGGGCTGAAGAAAACGGAATATATTACTGTCGTTTTCATTCTCGTCATTCTATTCATTGTGTTCCGTTCCTTTGTTGCTCCGTTTGTGCCACTGCTGACCGTGGGCTTGAGCTACATTGTGTCTCAATCGGTGGTCTCCTTTCTAGTCGACCGATTCGATTTCCCGATTTCGACCTTTACCCAGGTATTCATGGTCGCTGTCATGTTCGGGATCGGCACCGATTACTGCATTTTGCTGATCAGCCGCTTTAAGGAGGAATTGGCAGCCGCTGAGGATACCAAAACAGCGGTTATCGAAACTTACCGCAAAGCCGGCGGTACAGTCATATACTCCGGCCTCGCGGTATTTGTTGGCTTTATTGCCATCGGCCTGTCTGAATTCATTCTGTACAAATCCGCAGTTGCCGTAGCCGTCGGTATTGCGATCATGCTAATTGCATTGCTGACCGTGGTGCCCTTCTTCATGGCACTGCTGGGCAAGGCGCTCTTCTGGCCTTCCCGCGGCAGTCTGGAGCACTCGGAGAACAAGCTGTGGGGAGTCGCCGGGGCATTCTCGCTCAAGCGTCCCCTGGCGTCGCTGCTCGTTGTTGCAGTCATCGTAGCACCGTTCCTTCTCACCTATAGCGGCAAGCTGTCCTTTAACAGTCTGGAGGAGATCGGGCCGCAATACGAGTCGGTCAAAGGATTTAATATCATCTCTGAGAGCTTCGGACCTGGTGAATCCATGCCTTCTACCGTTGTCATCCGAAACGATGACCTGATGGATACGGCCGAATATGTCGGTCTGGCAGAGAAAATCAGCCGAGAGATCGAAAAGGTTGACGGCGTTTCTGCAGTTCGCAGCCTCTCGCGCCCGACCGGGGAACAAATTCATGACTTCCTGATCCCGACACAGGTTCAGACTTTAAATGAGGGCCTGGATCAGACTCAAGGCGGGCTAAATGAAATTGAAAATGGCCTGTCCGAGGCCGGCAAACAGCTGAGTGAAAATGCGCCCAAGCTGAGCGAAGCCGCTGCCGGCGCCATGGAGCTGACCCAGGGGACAGCGGATCTGAAGCAGGGCATTGGCGAGCTTGGTCAGGCCTTGAGCGCGATCCAGCAAGGGATTGCGAGCGGCTCCGCCGGCGCCGGCGAATTGAAAGCCGGCTTGCAGCAAGCGGCCGACAGCGCCAAGGAGCTGGCGGATGCGCACGCCCAGCTGCTGGAAGGCTACAAGCAGCTTGGCAGCGGATTATCCGCGCTTGACGGCGGCGTTGCCGGCATCAGAGAGCAGCTGGATGGTGTTGCAGCTGCCCTGAGCAGTCTGGATGCCTCCTTCTCCGGATTGGAGAGCAGCCACCCGGATCTGCTGCAAAATCCGGATTACCTGACCATTAAAGGAACCGTAACCCAAGCCGGATCCGGCGCAGCCCAGTTGGCAGCCGGGCTGGGACAAATATCAGAGCAGATAAAAGGCGCTGCTGCCGGCGTTGAAGAAGCGAATGCCGGATATGCACAGGCAGCCGCTGGGCAGGACGCGCTTGCCGAGGGGCTGAAGCAGATTGTGGCCGGCATTGGTGAACTGCAAGCCGGACTGTCGCAGGCCGCAGATGGACAGCAGCAAATCGTCGGGCAGATTCCGTCCATCACCGATGGGCTGGGACAGCTGGAAGGCGGACAGAAGCAGCTGGCAGACGGCTTCAGCGAACTAACCGGCCAAATCGGTGAGCTGACCGAAGGGCTGACTGCAAGCGCCGACGGGCTGCGGCAAATCTCGGATGGCCTGGGTTCCGCCCAAGGATACCTAGAACAGCTTCAAAGCATCCAGGATGAGGAACTGAGCGGATTCTTCATTCCGCAAGAAGCGCTGGAGAACAGCGATTTCCAGACCGTCTTCGACACTTACCTGTCCGATAACCGCAAGGTGATGAAGCTGGATGTCGTGCTGTCAGCCAATCCGTACAGCGAGGAAGCGATGGACAGTCTTGAGCAGATCCTGTCCGCTGTAGAACGCGCGGTGGCTCATACGAAGCTGGAAAATGCCGAAGTGGCCATCAGCGGAATTACGAGCACCAACCATGATCTGCAAACGATCTCAAATGATGATTACAGCCGAACTGTTATTTTAATGCTCACCGGCATCTTCATAATCCTGATCGTGCTTCTCCGTTCCATCGTGATGCCGATCTATCTGATTATCTCTCTGGTCATTACGTACTTCACCTCTGTCGGCGTGACCGAACTGATCTTCGTGAACGGGCTCGGCTATTCCGGAATTACATGGGCGACACCGTTCTTCAGCTTCGTCATGCTGATTGCGCTCGGCGTCGATTACAGCATCTTCCTGATGGCCCGGTTTAACGAGAACAAAACCTGGGACGTTAAAGACGCCATCCTTCACGCGATGCGAAATATGGGAACCGTCATCCTGTCTGCGGTGGTCATCCTTGGCGGCACCTTCGCAGCCATGTATCCGTCCGGTGTGCTGTCGATGATGCAGATTGCCACGGTTGTACTCGTCGGTCTTGTACTGTACGCCCTCGTGTTCCTTCCGTTCTTCGTCCCTGTGATGGTGCGTTTGTTCGGACGTGCGAACTGGTGGCCGTTCACACCGAAAGAGTCGCCTAAGGATGCGGTCAGCACCAACCGAGATATTCATATGTAATTATTGATTCGTTATAGCCTCATAACCGGGACAGTTCCATTCACTTTACTCGCCTTATTCCATTTCAGGAGTAAGGCGAGTTTTTATAGGTCTTTAGAATCAAGGTCTTATGACTCATATAGAGAAATATTAAGCCATTGTCCTGACTTTCTTCTGTACGCGCCGGGATTTTTTTCGTATGATAATGAAACTACATGCTAAAGCGGACGGTGCCATAATGCCTGATAAAATCATCAGAAAATCCATACTAAAAAACTTCTTGATTGTCATTATATTTCTGGCTGTGCTTCTGGGCATGCGGCTGATTTGGCTGCAGGCATACTCCTTGCCGCCTCATCCCTCAGCTGAGCATGGGGTTCTGGATCTGCGCGATTATCAGCTTAATCCGTTGCCGGCAATCCCGATCGACGGAGAATGGGAATTTTATCCTGGCGTGCTTATCGGAAGGGCAGAGCTACAGCAACAAGCGCTGAAGCCTCACTATATTCAGGTGCCCCAGAGCTGGCGGGACGTCAGCTCAGAGTTTGCTGAAACTGCCTTCGGTGTGGGGACTTACAGACTCCGAATTATGCTGGACGAGCCTTTAGGAACGCCGATATCGCTGTGGCTGTCGGAGATCCGGCTATCCGCCGAAGTCGAGATCAACGGAACTACCCTGCTGCAAATCGGCCAAATAGGAACGAATGCAGATTCCTATGTGCCGGTCCGAAACTCATTGGTCGTTGACTATGACGGTGCTCGCGATGCTGAAGAAATTGAGCTTTTTATTCGCGTGGCTAATTTTGACGAACCGTTCGTCGGCGGAATTGCAAGATCCGTTATGCTGGGCTCTGAGGAAGAGATCGACCGCACCTACGGCGTGTCGGTTGATCTTCAGCTCATCACCTTTGTCATTTTGCTGCTGCATGCGCTTTATGCATGTATCTTGTATTTCTTAAACCCACGGGAGTTCATGCTGCTTGATTTTCTTCTGATGATGCTCATTACGGCTATTACGGTCGCCATCAGTACAGACTCAATTCTGCTGCAATGGGTGCCGCTCAACTATGAATGGACGCTGAAAATCAGACTCCTTTCGTACATGTGGATGGTCTTCTTCTTCGTCAAGTTAAGCAGCAGATTTTATGGCAAGCCTACAAAAGGCACCTGGTTTTACATTTATTCCGCCCTGCTGCTGCTATATTCGGTGTTTGTGCTGTTTGCTCCGCCATCTTGGGTGTCAGTTACCTATCACTACCGGGTGTTCTCGGCATTTTATCTGCTTCCGATGCCGGTATTCCTGTACCGATTTGTGCGCATGGTCATGGAAAGCCGCAAGCACGCCATCTATTTGTTGCTGTCATCGAGCGGGATCTTCTGCGGGGTGGCATGGTCCATCAGTGAAATATTTATAGAACTGCCTGTTGTCTATTATCCTTTTGATATTCTGGCTGCCGTCGTCGGATTTTCGTCCTACTGGTTCAGCCGCTATTACCACAATACCCAGCAAATCAGCCAGCTGAACGAAGAGCTGAAAGCTGCGGACAAGATGAAAGACCGGTTCCTTGCCAACACTTCGCATGAGCTGAGAACGCCGCTGCACGGCATCATCAATATCGCGCAAAGCGTCGCCGACAGGGAACAGGCCGGCATGACATACCGAAGCGTGGAGGATCTGAAGCTGCTTGTCACCCTCGGTCATCAGATGTCTCATCTGCTGAATGATTTGCTGGACGCCGTCCGTCTGCGAGAGAAGCGAATCATGCTCAAGCCAAAGCCGATGTCACTGCAATCGGTCGTTCATGGCGTATTCGATATTCTGAAATTTACGCCTAAGGCAGCGGATGTAGAGATGCGGATGGATATCCCGGAGCAGCTTCCTTACATTTTGGCTGATGAAAAACGGCTGCTGCAGATTTTGCTGAATCTGCTTCATAACGCACTTAAATTTACCGAAGCCGGAACGATCACCGTAAGTGCCAAGGTGGTGAACGATCACGTCCTGATCGAAGTCACCGATACCGGTGTGGGCATGGATGAGGAGACGCGCCAGCGCGTATTCCTTCCTTATGAACAGGGGCATCCCGGCTTTAACGATGCCAAGGGAATCGGGCTTGGGCTCAGCATCAGCAAAGAGCTGGTGGAGCTACATGGCGGGACGCTGAGCGTTACGTCGGAGCTTGGACAAGGCTCCACCTTTGCGTTCATGCTCCCTGTCGCGGAAGCGACAGGCGACGAGGCGGCAGCTGAGCTGGCCGCGGGCCAAGAGTCATTCAGCTATATCGTGGAGGGCAGCCAGCTCGATCAACTGAGCCTGCTTCCACCGGAGGCTGATACCGTCACGGCCAAGCATCCGTTCAACGTGCTCGCCGTAGATGACGACAGGGTCAATCTGAGAGTGCTAGGAGGAATCCTGTTTCAGGAGCCTTACCATATTACGTTTGCTTCGTCAGGCAGCGAAGCGCTGGAGCTGCTTGGCACCAAGTCCTGGGATCTTGTCATCACGGATGTCATGATGCCCCAAATGTCGGGGTATGAGCTGACGCGCCGAATCCGGGAGCGCTTTAGCCCATCCGAGCTCCCTGTGCTGCTGCTGACCGCACGCAGCGAGGCGGCAGACATCTATACAGGGTTTCAAGCCGGCGCCAATGACTATGTGACCAAGCCGGTGGATTCGCTGGAACTGAAATACCGCATTCGCTCCTTAACCGCGATGAAGCGCTCGATTGATGAGCGGCTCCGCATGGAGGCTGCGTATTTACAGGCGCAAATTCACCCGCACTTTCTGTTTAATACCTTGAACTCAATTATGGCCCTCAGCGAGATTGACCTTGACCGGATGCGCAGCCTGAGCGAAGCGTTCAGCTCTTATCTGCAGATCAGCTTCCATTATCAGAATTCGGATCAGTTCGTTTCGCTTTCGCAGGAGCTTGAACTGGTACGCGCCTATCTCTATGTCGAACAAGAGCGCCACAGCAACCGAATGACGATTGCATGGGACGTTGATCCGGAGATCGATATGGTTCTGCCTCCGCTCACCATTCAGCCCCTGGTTGAAAATGCCGTTCGGCATGGCATTCTGCAGAAAGCCAAGGGCGGTACAATCCGCATCCGGATTGTGCGGCAGGAGCAGCATATCCTCGTGGAAGTCAAGGACAACGGCAAAGGAATGGAGCCGGAGAAAGTGCTTCATCTGCTGGATGAGCCCGGTCCGGCGAAGCGCGGCATCGGCATGTACAATACGCATCGCCGGCTTGTCCAGACCTATGGGACGGGGCTGGTCGTTCGAAGCGTGCCGAACGAGGGAACCAGCATCTCTTTTGTCATTCCGGAAATGAATTCTCGGCAGGTTAAACGCGAAAGGTAATCATGCAGACAGCCGCCCCACAAGCCATTGGCTGTCTTGCGGTACTGCCTGCAGCTTATTGAGTCATCATTCATGAAGTGCTGTATAAGCTCATAACGACGCCTCGAGGCACCTGCACAACGCAGGGGCGCCCGAGGCGTTTTTCAGGTTACTTAACCTTTGATCGACCCGATCATGACCCCCTTTTCAAAATACTTTTGAATAAACGGATAGATCATGAGAATCGGCAGGGTCGATACAATAATGACACCGTACTTGATCTGATCGGCATATCGCTGGGCATAACCTCCGGCGTCTCCACCTGTTCCCGCCCCTCCGGCAAACACCTGATTGGAGAGCAAAATATCCCGCAGCACGATCTGCAGCGGCTGCAGATGGTTATCCCGAATGTAGATCAGGGCGGTGAAAAAATCATTCCAGTGTCCGACCAAATAATAGAGACCGATAACGGATATGAGCGCCTTCGACAGCGGCAGAGCCACTTTAACAAAGAAGGTGAAGTGAGAGCAGCCGTCCATTACAGCCGCCTCATGCAGCTCCTGCGGCAGCGAGTTTTCAAAAAACGTACGGGCGATAATCAAATAAAACACATTCACGGAAAACGGAATGATGAACACCCATATCGTGTTGGTCAAATGCAAATCCTTCATCAGCAAATAGGTTGGGATCAACCCCCCGTTAAAAAACATCGTGACGACAAAAAAGAACATGATGACCCGTCTCGGCCGAAACTCCCGCCTGGACAGCACGTAAGCAGCCGGCAGCGTAAACAGCATATTGACCAGGGTGCCAAACAGGGTGTAAAACACCGTATTGCGATACCCCGTCCAAATCCTCGCGTCCTGAAAAATTTCCCGATATCCAAACATACTGATGTTTTTCGGAAAGAACAGCACCTTCCCTGTTGATACCAGGGTTGAATCGCTAAAGGATGCAATAACGATAAAATAGAGCGGGTAAGCGATCAACAGAAAGATGATCGTGCACACAAACGCCAGCATCATCTTAAATGTGATCTCTTTTCCGCTAACGCGCCATCCGGTATGCCCCATCTTGGTCCCTCCTTCCTCTCTTCGTTAGAATAGGCTTTGATTGGATGCTTTCTTGGAGATCATATTCATCGCAAACAGAAACACAAAGTTGATGAGTGTATTAAACAGTCCAATGGCCGAGGCCAGGCTGAACTGGCTGGATACGATCCCGATTTTATATACATAAGTGGCTATCACTTCAGATACCGGCAAATTAAGCGAATTTTGCATCAGAAATATCTTTTCAAAGCCAGTGCTGAGGATGTTGCCCATACTGAGAATAAACAGAATAATGATGGTTGGCACAAGGGCCGGAAAATCAATATAACGGATCGTCTGCCACCGGCTTGCCCCGTCGATCTTGGCCGCGTCATACAGCTGGGGGTCCACCGAGGACAAGGCAGCAAGATAAATGATGCTGTTCCAGCCGCAGTGCTGCCAAATGTCGGAGAGCACGTATACCGGTATAAAGGTCGACGTGGATGCCAGCAGCTGGATATGTCCGAGTCCTATGGATTTCATGAAATGTCCGACCACCCCGGTCTCCGAGGACAGCAGCACATTCAGCATGCCAACAAGCACGATAATCGAAATAAAATGCGGCAAATAGACGGTGGTTTGCATCAGCTGCTTCATCTTTTTTCGCCGGATCTGATTCAGAATCAACGCTAGAATGATCGGGGCCGGAAAGCCCAGCACAATGCTGGACAAACTAATCAGAAAGGTATTCCGCATGAGGTCGGTGAACAGATAGCTATCGATGAATTGCTGGAAATACGCCAGCCCGCGCCATTCCCCTCCGGTGAGGCCCTTGCTGAAATCGTAATCCCGGAAAGCGAGCTGAATACCGTACATCGGTATATAATTAAAGATCAATATGACGAGAATCGCTGGCATAATCATCAGCCATAGCTGATAGTCTCGTATTATGGACGATATTCCTTTGTGGATCCGCATCCTATCCCCCCTCAGCTTAACGGAAATGCCCGTTCAGGCGTTGATACGGCCTATACGGCCGCTAGACTAGACATGGCATCATTCCATGTTGATCAGACATCAATGATTGCTTCTGTACTCGTCGTAGTACTTCTGCATAATCTCCAGGTTCTGGGTGATGCCGGCCTTCTGGGCTTCTCTGACATACGCGTCCCACTCGGCCTCTATACCGCCCTTGGTCACCCACTTGGCAAAGCTCGACTCTGCCAGATTCATGATATTGGTATTGTTCAAACTCATCGTGTTGTTGTCCATCATCGAATATTTAATAAACATTGCCGGAAACACATCCTTGTCCAGATCCACCTGCAGCGCCTCCTGCAAGGGTTCCGACTGCTCGATGACCTCCTGCATGTCTTTGCCAAGCGTAAGCTGGAGCGAATCCGGTATATAGAAAGCGCCGTGGTCGGCCATCGTGGATGTCCATTTCCATGTCCCCGGGTCCATCTCTGGATTTCCAGGAGGAAGAATGGTGTAGCTCCCGTCCCCGTTATCCTGAATATTCGGGCCGATGGAGCCAAACAGCACCTGCATACCCACTTCCGGATCATACAGTTCGTTGATCAAGCGCATGGCCGCCTCCTTGTTTTTCGTTCTTGCAGACATCACGATATGGTTCACCCCGTAGTTCAGGGAGTTGTAGTCATAACTCCAGGACAGCTTGCCCGTATAATCATCCGATACTTTAAGCGGCGGCAAGGATACGTACTGCGAGGCTACCCGTTCCCCGAACCGGTCTGAAGCGACCCAGCCCCAGGTGAACCCGACTTTGGCGGTGTCCCCATCGCCCCTGGCGATCGATTGGTATTTAGTGTAATCATGCGTGAATACCTCGGGGTTGATCAGCCCGGCCTTATACAGCTTGTTCAGAAATATCACCATCGTTTTATAGCGTTCGTCAATCAGGAAGTTCTTTACCTGACCATCCTCTACAAAATAGCCTTGGCTGCTTCCCTCCGACAACGTAATGCCCATGCTGCCCAGCAGCAGTGCAGCGTTAAAGTTTCCGCCGATGCCGCCAGGCCAATCCATCGGAATTTCGTCGTTCATATCGCCGTTGCCGTTGGCATCGCGCTCTTTGAAGGCGAGCAGCACCTCATATAACTCATCCCACGTCGTCGGCATCTCAAGCCCCAGCTCATCCAGCCATTGCTGATTGATGTACTGTCTGGAGGCCGTGTCCGGCCAGAAACGCTGGTACTTGGGCAGCCCGTATATTTTCCCGTCAGCCTGGGTTGCAATCTGCTGTGTCTCAGGACGTTCATTGAACATCGTCTGTACATTGGGAGCCAGATCCAGCATCTCGGTCAGGTCCTGAAACAGCCCTTGGAACTGGGCAAAATCCGCGTCTGTAATCACATTGGGCCCGATAAACAGATCCGGGATGTCTCCGCTGGCGAGCATCGTTCCTTTTTTCTGGCCCCAATCGGCGGTAATCTCCTGCCATTCAATATCCACGCCAGCGGCGTCCTCCACCTTCTGAAGCCACTCCATGTCGGCAAGCGGCTTCGTTAACGGATGCTTGATCATAATCGCCGTCAGCTTTACCTTCTCTCCTGAGGTACGATCAGGGGATTCCGCCGATTCGCTCCGACTCCCTCCCGAGCTGCACCCTGCCAGGAGCAAGGCCGTGATCAAGACGATAGAAGTGAAAACGTTTACTCTTTTTCGCATTCCATAACCTCCAACCTTTGGATTTTTTTTGATGAGGTTAGCTGCCTCAGCCCTGCTGTACAGGGCACCTTAGACTCTAATCGGAGGTATAATGCGGCGTAAACGGGCAGTTTTTTGCCGATTTACATTTTTTGAAAACGAAGGCTGACAAACAGGAAGCGCTCTTCAGATCCCCTGATATCAAAGCGCTTTCAAAAATTGTGGACATTCAAAAACTGTCTTAGCCCTTGCAGGCACTCCGGTACTGCCCCGGGGTAACCCCTACGATTTTTTTAAAGGTGCGGATAAAGCTTGAAGTGTTGTTGTATCCCGCTTGCATCGCAATCGCGTCCAGCGTCTCCTCCGTTTCAAGGAGCAGGCGAATGGCGTGCTGAATCCGCAGACGGTCAATGTATTCCTTGAAATTTTGTCCGATTGTCTTTTTGAAATGGTGGCTGAAATTGGATACGGACATCCCGAAGTGGTCGGCCATGAGCTGCAGCGAACAGTTGGGATCCATCGCCTTAGCTTCCACTACTGCCAGAATATCCTCACGTCCCGCCGATCTCGAGGGCGGCAGCGTTTCGCGGATCATCTCACACAGCTTGGCGCTGCTATCCCGGATAATGCTGGACATCTGCGCCGGCGTGTATCGGGTGGAGAAAGCGGCTTCCGTCAGCCGCAGCAGAGACTGATCATCATGCCGAAACCGCAGCAGCCCATTGAAAATTACGCTTGCCGTATTCAGGTAGATGCTGCGGATCATATGCGGAGGCATACCGTCGCTGCCAAGATGCCCGATAAGTCGCTCGATGATTGATTCGACCATAGCGGCCTCATTTTTCAGAATTGACAGTTCCAGAGACTGCAGCATATCGGCAAAGTAGGAAACCGCCACGGCCTGGGACTCCTCCATCTCATCAAAGACGAGGATGGAATGGGATTGGCCCAGCCGCAAGTGCTCGGCTGTACGCAGTGCCTGCAGATAAGAGATGTGCACCGCTTGCGGACATAGGCTGTCCACCGTCTTGCCAATGCCAAATCGTGTTATCAGCCCGGCTTCCTCCTTTATCCGCTGCTGCAGCTGAGCCAGAACCTTTTTTAACGGAAAATCGTGCTCATGTGAGCAAAGCATCACGAACTCGTGATCATAAATGCTGTTGAAGAGATAGGCTTGAACGCCTGGCGGCAGGAAATGCCCCCACTCCCTGAAGTGCTCAAGAGCAGCGGCTTCATACCCTGAAGATTCGCTTGATATGACAATAACGGAAATCTCCGGGCCGTGAAGACTGACGCCTACCCTCTCACCCTCACGGACAAATTCCTCCCACGAGAGAAATTGCCCATTCACCAGCTGCTGCAGCAGATTGTCCCGCATGATGGGCAGCGTTCCCTTTACCTTCTCATCAAGCCGGGTGTTGGCGGCAGAAAGACCGCTTAACGTGTATCGTATGGTGTCAATTTCATTCATCGATTGGCTTCCCTGAGGTGCGAAGAGATGGATTGCAAAATCGACCAAACGTTTGATCGGATGATAGTTTTTGCGGATCGAAAGATAGATCACCACGACTTCAATCAGCAATATGCCGCCAACCAGCATCACGGTATTTAGCTGAATGGTGCGGATTCCCTGGAGTGAATCCGTCATCGGGAGCAGACTGACATAGCGCCATCCATTCTTATCGGATACGGTATGGGAGACAAGGTAGGAGCTGCCGTTAATCGTATGGATGCCAGAAGATAGCGATGTCTTGTCGTCCATTCCGCGTACGAGCTGTGACACATCATCTGACGTTTGGTAGAGCGATTCATTGGAAGCAACAAGCGGTTTTCCCTGGGCATCAAAAATGAAAAAGTCCCCTTTATAAATTTCAGATACCGATCGCATCATGCGGATGATCGTATCTTCTTTCACCATAATGAGGACGGTGCCGGGGGAATTGACGCCTCCGACCGGAAGCGGCTGCAGGAATGTCAGCATACGGACCCGGTTATGGCCGGGAATCATGACATCTTCCACAGGCCGAACGATGGGGGCTTCTAAAGTATTCAGCGTGTTAACTACATCCGCATAAGGCCACCTCTCGTAATAAAAGCCCACGCCGGGCGTTCTCATATCCTCCAAACTGTATGCGCTTCCAGTTTTGGAGAACAAATAACCGGTGTTTTTTACATACAACAGGGTGTTGTATATAAAAGCATCGGTCGCATTGTATTTTTTCATTTCTTTTGCAATAAGCACTCTCTGATAATCATTGTCCTCCGTTTGATACATCTTGAACTCCTGGTTCTGAACGAGCTCAAACGGCAAATTGTAAACATAGCGCGTGAAGGCATCCATTGAGGTCATAAACTGCTCGGTAATATGGGCGTTCCACTCCATTTCCTTCTCCTTCAACACATCAGCAGAGTAAGGATAATAGTAGAACAAAATGATGGTTACAGGAAACAACAGCACAAGCAGATAGGAAACCAAGAGCTTTGTTAACAGGTTGATTTTATTTTTTCCCAATCCGTTCTCACCGTCCCCTTATATCTCTTTTCTGGAATGAAAAGTTATCTATAAGGATACGAAATTTTCATAGAAAAGAAAGGATCTTCTTGAAATTATTCCTTTTTAAACAGTCTGTATAAGTAGGTAATCAGCGCAATGAAAGCAATCCCCGAAGACAGAAAATAGAGAACAGCATTCGCTTTTTTAGGTTTCGGCAGTTCACCTATTGCTCCGGTCGCCGGATAAGGCGGGTATAAATTCCAAAAGCCTAATCTTAAACTCAAGACGGCCACGATCAATGTTATAACAATGATGATGATGAATTTAACTTTATTCATAGTTCCTCCGGCAGCTTGGTTATCTGGGTTCCCCCCACATACTTAATGAACGTATCTAGCCTCCATGAAGTTTGATTTTTAATGTAGTCAAGAAATCAACAAGGCTTCGGCTCACCTGCAAAAGCGCCTAAAAATAGGCGCACGTACAGACTTCCTGCGGAATACGGTATTCCATAGGCTAATGCCTGCAGCAAAACCCCAAGAGGAGGCAAACGAAAATGGCCGTTTCCTATATGGATTTCACCTCACCCAACGTTCAATTTTCATTCGATCTAAACCAGAGCACCTTTATCAAGAAAGACAATCGGAACTATATCAACCTGCTTTCCGTAAACGAGCTGAATACCCTCGGCAATGCTTCTCTGCTGGATATTTTTCTGAGCAGAGGTAACGTTATCGAACCGCATACCCACCAGAATGCTTCGGAAATCGTATATTGCATCTCCGGAGCTGCGGACGTTTCGCTGATCAATCCGTTTACCAAAAAGCTGCTTCAGTACTCCATCAAGCCGGGTCAGGTTGTCAATGTGCCTCAAGGCTGGTGGCACTATGAGATGGCCACGGTGGACAACACGCATCTTCTGGCTGTATTTGATGCGCCGATCCCGCAATTTATCGGAGCCTCCGATATGTTAAGACTGACGCCACCCGGAGTATTCGCCCATACTTATTGCCTTGATAAAGCCAAAGTCCAAGAGGCGCTGGCTCCAATCAAAGGCTCCGTCGTCATCGGCCCGCCGGCAAATTGCAGCCGGCAGGAGGCAGCTCCGCCGTCCGCCGCATCGGCTTACAGCCAGCCGACTGCCGAGGTATCCTACCCGGATGAGCAGGAGCACATCCAGCCGTTTGACTGGCACCAGCTGATGCTGGAGCAGCAGAAGCGCCTTATGCAGCAGCAGCAAGAGATGTTTGAGCACAAACAGGCTCAAGCAACCTCGTACTTCGATGCCGATGCCTCCCCACAGCTGGAAGAAGCGCGGCATGGCAGCCCAGCACGCCCTCCCGTCATCGGGAACGGATGGGATTTTTTTGGAAACCCATTTTAGCCGTTTGCCCCTATACCAACAAGAAAAGGACCTCATCCCCTCCAAGCGGGAAATGAGGTCCTTGCTCGTGTAGCTCTAATATAGACGGACTTGGCTGAAGACGATAAGTCGCCTTTGCACTCATCAGCTGATTCTTCTGCGCAGGATGTCCTTCTCTGCCGACACATGAATCGCATACTGCCAGCCTGACGTAAGATCCACCAGACTCAAATAATGCCCATGACCGGCACCAGTGTCGATGCCCAGCTTGCCCTCTCCACGCCACAGCTGTCCGTAATCGGCGCCAAGCCGCCAGGTGGAAGTATGTCCGAACACGATCGTATGACCTCCTATGGCAGGCGCATGGAAGAAGGGCTCGCGAATCGTCGTCAAATCTTCCGGGGTTTGACAGGAGAGCGGAATGCCGGGGCGAAGCCCCGCATGGACAAATACGTATTCGCCATCCTGCGCCCACAGCGGCATGCTGTCGATCCACTTGAGGTACTTCTCCGCCCGCGATACGTCGGTCACCGCATGCTCCGGCATCCGGAGAAGCCATTTGCGCTCGTTGTTCCCTTGCAATGCAACGGCACCGGAGGCGCATAGCGCAGCAACCAGTTCCAGGGTACCGCCCGAGTCCGGCCCCTTGTTTACGTAATCGCCCAATAGAAACAGACGGTCTGCGGCCGGATCGTACTTCACATGCTCCAGCAGGGCTTCCAGCAAATTTCCGTATCCGTGCACATCTGATACTGCAAGCAGCCTGCCCATCCGATTACAATCCCTCCCCCGCATACACCATCGTTTGTTCCGGCGGCAGCTCGATCCATACCTCGCTGCCGGGTTCAACTCCCTGATGATGAAACAGATGGATCGCCTGATGATCAGCGGTATGCACGATCACTCGCCACCGGGTTCCCTCATAAATGGACTGCGCCACAAGGACCGGGAGAAGATTCCCCTCGGCATCTTCCTTCTCGTGCAGCCGGATGCCCTCCGGATGGACCATGATGACCGCGGGCCCATCCTGCACAGACGTTATCATCCGCTGTCCCTGAATCGGGCGGTCCGCTATCCGCGCATGCGCCTTTGCCCCGGGGTCAATCCGGGCATTCAGCCGGTTATGGTAGCCCATGAGCTGGGCGACCCACGGGCTGGCCGGTCGCTCGAACAGCTCCTGCGGCTTCCCGATCTGGTCGATTCGCCCCTCGCGAAGCACGAGAATCCGGTGGGCGACCGTGAAAGCCTCCATCCGGTCATGGGTGACATACAGGGAGGCGATCGCCAAATCTTCGAGCAGACGTGCCAGTTCACCCCGCATGTCGGTTCTGAGCTTGACGTCCAGATTGGACAGCGGCTCATCCATCAGTAGCAGCTTGGGCTCGGTTGCCAGCGCACGGGCAATGCCCACCCGCTGCTGCTGCCCCCCGGACAGCTGGGCCGGCAGCCGATCCAGCAGGCCATCCAGTTTGAGCAGCGATTGCAGCCGCTGCAGCGTCCGTTCCCGGTGCTGACCGTTCATTTTCCGCCGCTTCATACCATACTCGATGTTCTGGCGAACCGTCATATGCGGCCACAGGGCATAATCCTGAAACACCATGTTGATCGGGCGGGATTCCGGAGGAATGTAGAGTAGCCCGCGTTCCACGGCCCGGCCGTCCATCTCGATCTCCCCTTCATCGATTCGTAGCAATCCGGCCACCATCTGCAGCAGGGTGGATTTTCCGCACCCGGAGGGGCCCAGAATGCAGATCCGTTCCCCTTCCGCGACTTCAAACGCAATCGGCTTCAGCACCTGCTGCTCGCCAAATGATTTGGAAACACCCTTCACTTTCAATATCATCGGTCTCTTCATCCTTCCTGTTGCCTCTGTCGGTCCAGCCGCCCGAATACCCAGCGGCCTGCGGCCTGAACGACCATAATGATCAGCACTACACTGGCGCAGCTCACTACGGTAGCTGCGGTTGCGTAGCCATAATTCGAAAATTCAAAAGCCTTGTCAATGACGAGCGGCATCAAAGAGAAATTCGGCGGCTTCAGCATCGAGGCCATGGCCAGATCGAATACGCTCGTGCCAAACGACGTCAAACCCGCAATCAGCAGAGACTGGCGCACGAGCGGAAGCACAATGTCCCGCATCCGGTCGAATACGCTCGCCCCCTGAATCGCGGCTGCCTTCAGAATTGTTCCTGACAGATTTCCGAAGGCGCCAAGCTGTACCCGAACCGCATAAGGAATCGCCCCGGCAATGCCTGCAATAACAAGCAGCGAAGGCTTGCCGTACAGATGAAGCCCGAGCGGCTCCAGCCACTTCTGATTCCAGATGAAAATATACCCGATCCCGAGCACCACCCCGGGCACAGCCAGCGAAATAATCGAGAACAGCTGCAGCATCGGCCTCATCCTCGACTGGGTAAAGGCGAGCACATACGCCACCACGAAGCCGATCACCATGCTCAGCACGGCCGCTACAGCAGCAACGAGCAGGGAATGGTACATCCCTTCAAGAAATGCCAGCAGGCGATGATCCCCTGCCGTATATGAGAATAACTGGCGATAATGATCCAGCGTAAAATTCTCCACGCGCAAGCCGCCCCCGGCATGTCTCATAAAGGATACGATCGCACTCGTTCCAATCGGAACCCCGAGGCTAAGACAAACAAACAGCGCAATCGCCACATTGTAGATCCAGGCATGCTTCGGTTGCTCCTTAACCGTCTTGACCGCTCTCGCATTCAAAAAGTCGTACTTCGAGCGGCGCATCGTCAGCATCAGCAGCGCCATGGCAAGCGCCAGGATGAGCACGAGATAGAAGGCGAGCACGCCCGCCATATCAAACCGGACCGGCGATTGGTAGATGGCGGAATATATCGAGTACGTCAAGGTCGGAAACCTGTAGACGGTTGCCAGCGCGGCTGGCAGCCCGAAGTCGCCGACGGTATCCATAAAGACGAGTGTCCAGCCAGCCACGAAAGAAGGCATCGCCAGCGGCAGCTCCACCGTGCGCCATACGGTGAATGGCCCCGCCCCGTTCAATCTGGCAGCATAACCGAACTGGCGAATGTTCCACTCGGTTGCTGCCAGTATCGCCAGATAGGCGAGCGGAAATTTGCTGAGAGCCATCACAAATACGAGCCCTGTCGGCTGAAAAATAAACGAGGTGACCCATGTCCAGCCGAGCCAGCTGTGAACCAGCCCATCGGCGCTTGCAAACAGCACCCATCCCTGGGCAATCATGAAGGACGGTGCAATGAGCAGCACCCAGGCTGTAATGTCCAATAGCCGGGCGGCTCCGAAGCTCCATCTGGACCGGATCGTCGCCAGCGCCCCACCAATGATCGTGCCGAGCGTTGCCGCCCCAAGCGCAAGCGTGACCGAATTGAGCAAGGATTGCCGCCATAACGGCCGATGGAAGATTTCCCCGATCAGACCGATGCCGCCCCACTCGACATTTCCGAAGAACAGCCCCGGAAATATTACATTGACAAGCACTGCCAGCAGCGGCAGGAAAATAAATAAAAAGAGGAGGAGGGCTACCCCGCCTCCATAGTGAGCTTCCGAAGCTTTCATCGCTGTTGTCCCGCCTTTACTTCACGCTTTGATCTGCAAACCATGTTTTGATCTCAACCTCATGCTCGGAAGCCCATGCGGCTGAAGGGAGCAGAAATTTTCCGCTTGGCTCGCGCTCGCTTCGAGGAGACACCCCTTCTACCAGCGGTGTGAAGAAGCTGTCTGTCGAATCGAGCGAAGCCAGCATCTGCTGTGTCTCCGGCTTCAGCATGAACTCCACAAAGGCTTTGGCCGCTTCCGGGTTGCGTGTATGCTGGCTGATTGCCACCACGCGCAAACTTCCCGGCGCGCCTTCCTCAGGCCAAATGACCTCCACCGGTTCCCCGGCCAACTTCAGCTCGTAAGCGTTATGCTCCTGCAGTGCCGCAACTTCGATCTCTCCGCTTAACAGCGCTTTGCCCACCGGGCCGTTCTTCGGATATACCTTCATGCCTTGGCTGAACCGATTTTCATACAGCTTCTCCGCCTCGGCCACCCCCCATTTCTCGAAGAAGGCGGACACCAGCGGATATGCAGGCGCTGCAACCGCCGGATCTGCATGCCCTACCGGCCCCTCATAGGCGAAGAACTCCTCCCATGTTTGTGGCGCTTCTTCAGCCGTTACGAGGTTGGTATTATACGCAATAAGCCCGGCTGCGTGAATACCGACCGGATAATAGGCAAGGTCCTCGGGCACATAGGCCGCCCCTTGCTCGGACAGATTCGCCAGATTTTCCGGCTGCCAGCCTGTCATCAGAAAGTCCCGGTCCCCCAGATTGCGGATCGAACCATGACCGTCCATCATCAGCACGTCCCACTGCGGATTGCCCTGCTCGGCTTCAATCTTCGCCAGCGCCTCGCCGCCGCCGTAATGTACGGCTTCCATCTTATAACCGGTCTCTTCCATAAACTTCGGAGCAATGACATCTACGAAATCATTGCCGTACAAATAAATCGTTTCTCCCGGACCGTCAGCACCTGCCGGTTCCTCCGCTTCGACCTGCGGTGCTTCCGCTTCATTCTGACTGCCAAGTGCCTGGCTTGCTTCCCCGGAGCCGGTGCCGCCACTTTGTCCGCATGCGGACACAATGAGCATCAATGCTATAAGCATCATCGTGCTGATATAACGAAATACCGATTTCTTGTTCATGTCGCCCTCCCATTATTCCTATCACATTTCGAATGCTATTTAAGCTTAACCCTTCAATTTCTTGAAAAAATTATCGCTGCGTTAACAAACAATTAAATTTCATCTATCAAATGAAATGTAAGATTGATCGTATCAATGTTGATGATGAAAGGAGAGCAGACTCTTGAACCTGCAACAGTTGAAAGTGTTTGTGCTGACCGTACAATTGAAAAAGCTCTATCTTGTAGCACAGCAGCTCGAGATTACCCAGCCTACGGTGACGTTTCATTTGAACAAGCTCCAGGAGGAGCTTGGCATCGCTCTGTTCCATACGAAGTCCTATCATGTCATCAAGCTGACCGAGGCAGGCCAGGCCTTCTACCATTACGCCTCTCAGATCCACTCCCTGTCATCGGAGGCCGAAGCGACGATGGACGTGTACCGGGGAACAGCGGCTGGTGTCCTGGCCGTAGGCAGCACCCATACGCCGGCAACCTACCTGCTGCCTCCGCTGCTCAAGCAGCTGAAAGCCAGCAATCCCCGGTTAACCGTAATGCTCGACGTGCGCCCTGCCCCCTTTATTCTGGATAAACTGAAACGGTACGAACTGGATATCGGAATCATCTCCAACACTCGTGTAGACGATCCGGAACTGGTGTCCAAGCCTTTGCTCAAGGATGATCTTGTGCTCATATTTCCCCCGGATCATGCGCTGGCCTCCGCTGGGGAACTGCAGCCCGGCGATCTCGCTGAGCATCCGTTTGTATCGCATGAACCCGGATCGATCAGCAGGCAGCTGATTGATCGATGGGCGGACAGCAACGACGTTAAGTTTCAGATTTCCCTCGAGGTGTCCGGAACCGAGGCGCTGAAGGCAGCGGTCAAGCATGGCCTGGGCTATGGCATGATTGCAGAGGCCGCCGTGCAGGAGGAGCAGCTGGAAGGCAAGCTGTGTACACGCGCGATTCCGAAGTGGGTGCCCGAGCGCCAGATCTATGCAGTCCGGCACCGGAACAAGCTGATAACACCGGCGCTGCAGATGTTCTGGAAGAGCCTGGCCGAAGCATTTTCCGAGCAGCGGAAATAATCGATCGACATTCAGCTTATTTCGCAATGATGGAAAAAGGGGTAGAATAGGAAGGAACGGCATGTGTATTGCCTGACCTATTACCATCATTTCAAGGAGGATCTATTCCAAATGAGCGTTGATTATAAAGCGTATTTCGAGCAGCATCGCGAAGCCCATCTGAACGAGTTGAAAGAGTGGCTTGCGATCCCGAGCATCTCTGCACTGTCCGAGCATAAGGGCGATGTCGCCCGTGCAGCAGAATGGATTGCCTCCAAGCTGAAAGAAGCCGGGCTTGAGCATGTGGAAATTCATCAGACCGAAGGGCACCCGATTGTGACCGCTGACTATCTGCATGCTGAAGGCAAACCGACCCTTCTCATCTACGGCCACTATGACGTGCAGCCGGTTGATCCGCTTCACCTGTGGCAGACGCCGCCTTTTGAACCGGACATCCGGGACGGCAAGCTGTACGCGCGCGGAGCTACTGATGATAAAGGACAGCTGTTCCTGCATGTAAAAGCTGTGGAAGCGATATTGAAAGAGGAAGGCGAACTTCCGGTCAATATCAAGTTCTGCATCGAAGGCGAAGAGGAAGTGTCCAGCCCGAATCTGCCGCGGTATGTGGATGCCAACAAGGACAAACTGACCGCCGATGCGGTTCTGATCTCGGACACCTCCCTGCTCGCACCAGGCAAGCCGGCCATCTCGACAGGACTGCGCGGCCTTTGCTCGATGGAGCTGACCCTGCACACAGCCAACAGCGATCTTCATTCCGGTACATATGGCGGCGGCGTGCCCAACGCCCTGCATGCAATGGTGTCCCTGCTCGCTTCCCTGCATGACGACAAGGGCCGGGTCAGCGTTAAAGGCTTCTATGACGGTGTGCTGGAGCTGTCCCCGGAAATGCGGGAAGAGTTCGCCAAGCAGCAGTTTGACGAAGAGAAGCTGAAGAAGGATCTGGAGCTTGACGCACTGTTCGGCGAGGAAGGCTACTCCTTCGTGGAACGCGTTGGCGCACGTCCTACACTGGAACTGAACGGCGTATACGGCGGATTCCAAGGGGAAGGCAGCAAGACGGTGATCCCGAGAGAAGCCCATGCCAAAATCACCTGCCGCCTCGTCGCTGACCAGGACCCGCAGGCCGTGCTTGATGCGATTGAGGCCCACCTGAAGGCTCATACTCCTGTGGGTGCGAAGCTTACGTTCAAGCCGAAGGAAAAGGCGTTTGCATTCAACATCGATCCATCTCATCCAATGCTGCAAAAAGCGGCGGACGCGTTCGAGAACGTGTACGGTACACGGGCGCTGTTCACAAAAGACGGCGGCTCAATTCCGATTGTCGAGCGTCTGTCCAGCACGCTGAATGCCCCGGCTGTCATGATGGGCTTCGGTCTGCCGGATGAGAACTTGCATGCACCGAACGAACACTTCAACCTTGAGAATTTCGACAAGGGATTGCTGACCATCGTAGAATATTTGAAGCTGGTATAAGGTGAACCAGCGGCGGGGCCTGCCTCGTGATTCCAAGCCTATAAATTAAAGAAGAATGCCCTTGAGCCAATCACTTCCCTGGCTATTAGGGCATTCTTTTTTTGGGGGCTTGGAAGTTCCTGCCTGGGACCTTTGCATGATTATCCCTTTCGTTCAGGTTGCTGCCAATCTATCTCGGTGTTTTCGTTTTCTGTGTCTGCTCTTGGCCTCGCTCCGCGACCTTGATCTGCCGTCTGCCGTTGATATTCGTCTGCGCTTGATCTCTATCTGTGTTTGATCTCTATCTGTGTTTGATCTCTATCTGTGTTTGATCTCTATCTTGTGCTGATTTCCAACTGTCCTTCATCTCCATCTATGCTTGTTCTCCATATTGAGATTGATCCCCATATGGAGCTTGATCTCCGTCTTATCCATGATCTCTTCGTCTTGAGATCGACACCCTACCGTAAAAGTCTAGTGTTCTTCCTTCGATCTTCTGTTCCCCGTTCACTGTTCTCGGTTCTCAGTTCACTGTTCTCGGTTCTCAGTTCGCTGTTCACTGTTCCCCGTTCTCTGTTCACTGTTCTCGATTCTCGGTCCCCTGATCAAACGGGATAATCGTGCTAAGCAACCAGCAACAAGGTGTTTATTTGACGCAACCCGTCATATTCAACTCCAAAAAGGGCACATTAACGTATAGCGCATATAAGGAGGGAATGCATTGAAAGCCGTCACTTTTCAAGGCAAAAAGGATATTCAGGTCAAACAGGTGAACGACCCAATGCTGAAAAAAAAGGACGACATCATCATCCGGGTGACGTCGACATCCATCTGCGGTTCGGATCTGCATATATATCAAGGGGTCATGCCTACCGAGCGAGGATACGTTATCGGTCACGAGCCGATGGGGATTGTAGAGGAGGTCGGTCCTGAAGTTACCCTTGTCAAAAAAGGCGATCGGGTCGTCATTCCATTCACCGTATCCTGCGGACAATGCTATTATTGCCAGCATGACCTGGAGAGCATGTGTGATGTCACAAACGACAAAGGCATCGTGGACGGCGGCGGCTATTTGGGACTCGCGAGAAGATATGGAGAGTACCCCGGCGGACAAGCCGAATATCTCCACGTCCCGTACGGGAACTTCATGCCCTTTGTCATTCCTGAATCGTGCGAACTGGAGGATGAGGCGCTTCTGTTATTGTCGGACGTGCTGCCGACAGCGTACTGGAGCGTGGAGCATGCCGGCGTGAAGCCCGGCGATACGGTCGCTGTACTCGGCTCCGGTCCGATCGGGTTGATGACCCAGAAGTTTGCGTGGATGATGGGGGCCAGCCGGGTGATTGCCATTGATCGCGTCCCCTACCGCCTCGCGAAAGCCAAAAGCATGAATCAGGCGGAAGTTTACAATTTCGAAGATTATGACGATATGGGCATGTATATCCGCGAGATCACCAAAGGGGGCGTCGATATTGTCATAGACTGCGTCGGCATGGACGGCAAAAAATCCATGATTGAGAACATCGGTCAGAAATTGATGATTCAAAGCGGGACCATGAGTGCGATCCGGATGGCCATCAAAGCGGTCCGAAAAGGCGGCACCATAATGCTGGCCGGTGTATACGGCGGCGTCTACAACCTGTTCCCGCTGGGCAACCTGTATGAACGAAACATCACGTTAAAGATGGGACTAACCCCAGTCATTCATTACATGCCCGAATTGTATAACCTAATCAACAGCGGACAGATTGACCCGACCGAAATTGTGACACACCGAATGCCCTTGGAACGAGCGGGTGAAGCGTACGAAATGTTTAACAATCGGGAAGAAGGATGCATCAAGGTTGTATTGAAACCATAACGAGATCTTCTCAACCTAACCTGCAACTCGCACACGATCACGCAGCTGCTGTACGGCTCTCCAATCTCACAACCATATTCCGCTCATCACATGTTCGCCCGGTATTCAGAGGGACTGTATCCGACCCTCTGGCGAAAGGTTTTGGAGAAGTAGTTGGCGGATTCGAAGCCTGTTGCGTCCGCAATCTCTTTGATGCTCAGCGTCGATGTTCTCAGCAATATTTTGGCCTGTTCCATCCGTTTGATACTCAGATATTTCTGCGGTGTTGTACCAAAATGACGTTTGAAGTATTTGATAAAATAATTCGGGTGAAGATGAATGGTGGCAGCCATCTGCTCAAGCGTAATTTCCTCGTGCAGATGGTCCTGGATGTATTGCTGCACAATAGCAAGACGCTGCATCTCCCACGTTTTGTCTGGATGAATCGCAGGCGTCGTCCTATCCAAAATACGGGACAAAATATCCAGAACGGCAGACTTCTCCTTCAGCCTGGAGGAGACCGTCTTCTGATGCCTTGCCTGAACCAGTTCGCAGAATACCCCGGTCATGAGCTCAGGATCAAGCCCGTCATACACAAGCGGGACATCCAGCCAGGAGAACACTTCCGAATCTCCCACCGTGGCTGTAAAATGGCACCAATACTTCAGGAACGGCCGATCGCTGATCGTGGAATATGACTGCTTCGTACCCGCCGGCATCAGAATCAGCTGGCCCGGCCTCGGATACAGCTCCTTATCGCCGATCTTGAGCCACCCCTCCCCATCCACAATCCAGTAGAGTTTATTGTAGTCTATCGTATAATCGAATTCTTTCCATTCCGGCCAGCACTGTGTATACTCCGCTTCCAGCACCTGAACCTGCATATGAAGCAGCATCTGCTGAATCGCTTCCTGTTCGTTCTGCGCTCTCTTCTTCATCTTCGATAATCCTCTAAAGTTATTATAATACCCTTATTAGTTAAGTAATTGTCTATTCATACTACCACATAATTGCTACAATCATGGTCGATAAACCAGGAACAGGGGGACTGATCCCATGACGAATCATACCAATCCCATTATCCAGGAGCGCAAGGAACGTGTACAGTGGTTTGAGCAAGACCGCTTCGGTATGTTTATCCACTGGGGGCTCTATGCCATTCCTGCCCGAGGAGAATGGATTCGCAGCACGGAGAAAATGAGCATCCAGCAGTATCAGACCTATTACGACGAATTCAATCCTGTCCATTACAATCCGCGGGAATGGGCCAAGGCGGCCAAGGAAGCCGGCATGAAATACGCCGTGTTGACAGCCAAGCATCATGATGGCTTCTGCCTGTTTGACAGCAAGCTTACGGACTACAAATCTACCAACACCCAGGCTGGCCGCGATCTGGTCAGAGAATTTCTGGAGGCCTTCCGAGAGGAAGGGCTGAAGGTTGGACTCTATTACTCGCTGATCGACTGGCACCATGAAGACTATCCTGCCTACGGCGACCGCATCCATCCGATGCGGGAGAACGAAGCGTTCAAGCGCGACCCGAACACCTTCGGCCGCTACCTGGACTACATGCACGGCCAGGTTCGGGAACTGCTGACAGACTACGGCAAGCTCGATCTTATGTGGTTTGACTTCTCCTATGATGAGATGACCGGAGAGAAATGGCGTGCAACCGAGCTGGTTCAGATGATCCGTGAGCTTCAGCCGCATATCCTTATCGACAACCGGCTAGAAGGCAGCGGCGAGCAGGGCGGAAGCATCTATACTGCCAATCCTTCAACATACAGCGGGGATTTCGCTTCACCGGAGCAGATTATTCCTCCCCGCGGTCTCGTCAATGAACAGGGTGACCCGATTCCGTGGGAAGCCTGCATTACGCTGAACAACAACTGGGGGTACGCCGCAGCGGACCGAAACTACAAATCGGCTACAACAATCATCCGCAAGCTGGTGGAATGCGTAAGCAAGAACGGGAATATGCTGCTCAACGTCGGGCCTGATGCGAAAGGCGCCATCCCTCAGGAAAGCCTGGACATTCTGAAGGAGATCGGGGACTGGATGAAGAAGAACGGGGACAGCATTCACGGCTGCCGGGCCGCCGACTTTCCGAAGCCGGAGTGGGGACGTTATACGCAAAAAGGCAACAAGCTGTACGCCCATCTGTTCGAGGAATCGATCGGACCGATCAGCCTGCCCGGATTGGCAGACAAGATCAAGAGCGCCCGCCTGCTTGCTGACGGCTCCGAAGTGTTCGTTGGCAGACCGTGGAGTGCCGCAGAATTCATAGAGGATGCGTTTATAAGCTTTGCCCGTCCCGAGCATTTCACCTATCCGCTCCCTGATAAGCGCAACACGGTCATCGAGCTGGAGCTGATCATCTGATCAGGTCTGATCAAGTCTGATCAGGTCTGATCGTCAGGATCAGGATTAAGCATAGCTCCAAATCACGTGGATTGTATGAAAGACCGACGATAGCACTATGATAGAAGGCCATCATCAAAGTGAGCATTTGATGCTGGCCTTAAACGTCTAGTATGCGGATCCTTCTCCGTGATCAATCAGAACAGGCATTGTTGGTTCAATAACGTTTCCAGTCTTCAGCATTTTCCCGCGACCCTTATCCCTTGCTTCCGCCTTGCAGACCGAAGCCGCGGGACATAAATCGCTGGGACAGCACATACATCACGATGGCCGGAACGGCATAGAGGACGGAAAATGCCGCCAGACTGCCGTAATCCACCATCCCGTATTGTCCGAAGAACTGGTACAGCTTCAGCGCAGCCGGGAACTTCTCCGGGGATTGCAGCAGAATGTAAGGGACAAAGAAATTGCCCCAGCTGCCGGAGAAGGTAAAGATCGCCACCGTGCAGATTCCGGGCACCATGAGCGGAGCTACTACCCTTCGGATACCGGTCAGCAGCGAAGCCCCGTCCACCCAGGCAGCTTCCTCCATATCCCGCGGTACGGAATCCATAAAATTTTTCATCATCCAAATGCCATAGGGCATCGACGATGCCACATAGAACAGAATGACGCCGCCAATGCTGTCATACAGCTTCAATCCAAGAAACAGCTGATAGACCGGCACCATGACCGCGGTAATCGGAAGCGATGTCATGAACAGAATTGTAAGCATAAACGGTTTCTTGTATTTCATCTGATACCGGGACAGCGGATAAGCGGCCAGCAGCGCCAGCAGCACGACAAGCACGGCTTGGCCAAGCGAAATGACCAGACCGATCAGATATGCCCGCTGATTCTCAGGACTCGTGATAACCTCAACATAATTTCCCATCGTCAGCTGGCTGGGGAGCTTGAGGGACTGCATGGCATTGGGATCAACGGAAGCCACGAGCACCCACAGCAGCGGCAGCAGAAAACAGAGCCCGATTCCGGTCAGTATCGTGTAAGGCAGTATTCGGTAGATGAGCTTTCGTTGCCTGGCATTCATACGAACTCCCCCCCTGATTACTCTTTCATCGATCGGATATAGAGCAGACTCAGCACGATGCCGATAAGCAGCAAGAGCAACGAGATGGCTGTTCCGTAGCCGAGCTGATAATTGACAAACGCCTGGTTGTACATAAAGATCGGCAGCGTCATCGTTGAATTGCCCGGCCCGCCGCCGGTCATCGCATAGATAAGGCCAAATACCCCGAGCGTCTGCAGCGTGACCAGCATCGCATTGGTTGTAATGGAGCCTTTAATGTAAGGGATGATGATCGAGGTGAAAATTTTCCACTTGGACGCCCCGTCGACGACGGCAGCCTCCTCAATCTCGCTCGGAACATCGTCCAGCGCTGCCTGAAACACCATCATCGAGAATGCCGTGCCATGCCATATATTCGCCAATATGACCGTCAACATCGGAACGGTAAACAGCCAGGTCACTTCCGAGAATCCAAACGACGTAATGATGGCATTAAGCGTCCCGTCATCCCCGAAAAAGCTGTACAGACACAATGCGCATACAATTTCGGGCGTAACCCAGCCTGCAAGCACGATCGTCCCGATGACACGCCGGAACGTCCGGTTTCGCTGCTTCATCAGCAGCGCAATGAGAAAACCGAGCACCTGCTGCCCGATCACCGCTGATCCGATCAGAAATACGAGCGTGTTCCAGATGCTTACTTTCACCGTAGGATCCTGGAACATGCGGGCATAGTTGTCCAGCCCGACAAATTTCAGCTCCCTGGCCGCTTCCCCTGTCAACGCGAGGTTCGTAAACGAATAGAAGAACGTGAGCAGGATCGGATAGATGAAGAACACCAGCATAATCGCTACGGACGGAAGCAGAAAAAACAGCCAGGTGTAGGTGTTTCTTTTCGGTTTCTGTGAGCCTATCGTCAAGCTGCTCATGAACCTAGCTCCTTTCATGCAGGGAATCGAAATACCGCCTGCTCAGGCGGGTCGCGCTTGAGCAGGCTTCGTTCTCGTCACTATTTCTCTACAACATTGTCGGCGCCTACGATTCGGGTAACATCCTGGGCATACTTGTTCATCGCATCCTGAGGTGAGGTTCCGGTAGCCACCGCTTCAACCATCGTCTGGATTTGCGTGGATACCTCCGGATACTTCTCCTGCGACGGTCTGAAATCGGCATTTTGCAAATAAGCGGTCGCAATTTCATTGAACGGCATCTGGGTATACCCCGGGTCTTTGGCAACATCGGTACGCACCGTAATATTTCCGGAGCTGGTCACCAGCTTCTGGGTGTTGTCCTTGTTCAATGCATATTTGATGAATTCCCAAGCTTCGTCCTTGTTCTTGGAATTGCTCGGAATCGACAATGCCCAGCCTCCGGCCAGCGTAATTGATCCGGGCGGCTGTCCCTCGCTGGTCGGCATCGGGGCAAATCCGAGCACATCTTTATATTCCGGCCAAGGCGCCGCCCCCGTCTCCAGATAATTGCCGGTAATCCAGGAGCCGTCGAGCGAGATCGCCAGCTTTCCTTGCGGCAGATATTCCCGGGAGGCCGTATTGCCGGCCTGACCGTTCAGCACTTTGGACAGCGGCGGACCCAGTCCTTCCTTGTTCACGGTTTCCACGAAGCCCAGCGCGTCAAGGATGCCCTGGCTTTTGATAATCCATTTGCCGCTGGCATCATCATACAGGCGCTCCCCGGTGCCATAGAGCAGCATCTCGTACGTCTGCATGGAGGTCGCCTCCCCGGTAGCCTTGCCCATATTCATCCAGATTGGCACGATATCCGGTGCCTGTTCCTTGATCGTTCTGGCTGCGTTAAGCACTTCCTCCCACGACTTCGGCTGCCAATCCTCAGGAAGTCCTACCTGCTTGAAAATTTCCTTGTTATACCAGAGTCCACGGGAATCCGTGTTGTACGGCACACCGTACACTTTGCCATCGCTGGCAGTCACCCCTTTTTTCATCGCTTCAATAAAGGAACCGTTATTCCAGTCCTCCCAGTCCTGCAAGCGGTCATCCAGCGGCTCCAGATATCCGGCGCTTGCGTCCGAATTCAGGATGAACGTATCCTCGGTGACGATATCAGGTGCGGTCTCCGTGGATTTCAGAGCCAATGCAACCTTGGCAAAATAGTCGCCCTCGGATGCCTGGATCGGCGTCGGCTTGATCTCCACATCCGGGTTCGGGTAACTTGCGGATACCTCCTTCAACCATTTATAGAAGGCCCCATTCTCTCCGATCCCGTCATCGCGGAAGGTTACCGAGATGACCGTTTTTGCATTTTCTCCCGCCTCCCCCGTTTCCGGCGAACCGGGTTCAGACGACTGTCCCCCGCCCGCGCATCCAAACAACAGTGACAAACTGAGTGCCGATGATATCAGCATCAGTCCCCTTTTGCCGCCTTTCATTCTGTTCCCTCCTTTAGTCCATTGACCGTCACTTCTTTGGCATTTTGTTGTATCCGCTTACAGAAAGCGTCTACTAAAATATATTGATGGGATTGTGAAGATATTCGGAACTTTTTAGGGGAACGGATAGGAAGATGGCTGTCATGCATCAGCAGAGCAGTGCTCCGAACAACAGAAAAAAGCCGCAACACTGCGGCTTTCCAAGCTTTCGCATCATCACATTGGCACCAACAATTCCGTTGCTGGATAGGGCGATGGCTTTCTTACAATCAGGTATATTATGGTTTAAATTGTAATAGATGTTATATATTCTTTTAGTAGGGAATCACGTTCTGCCTCGCTTCCGTCTGGCATGAAGTCTTTCACTCCTGCGGCACCTGGTTCACATCTGTACACAGCACATTCCAGCGGTGGCCATCCGGATCGGCAAATCCGGCTCCGTACATCCAGCCCTGGGCCTGAGGCTCGCTGAAGATCGTCCCCCCGGCTTTTACCGCCTGGCCGATAACTTCGTGAACGCGCTCCCGGCTGCCTACATCGATAGATAACAACGCTTCCACACCTGTGCCGCTCACTTCCGCCGGGGCATGACCGGTGAAGGTTGAGAATGCCGCCTCAGGAAGAAGCATCACCAGCACTTGGTTATCGCCCAGCAGCAGAGCTGCCGTATCGTCCCGGTCAACATACTCGGGATGGAACGTAAATCCGATCTCCTTATAAAACTGTCTTGACCGATCCAGGTTCTCCACAGGCAGGTTAACCCAAAATTCATTTGGCATGAGTTATTCTCCTTCTTGATATAAGATGGCATGTTCAGCTTCACGATGTCTCTATCATTTTTACCCGGCTGCAACCATTACATAACAAACGAAAAAATAATAGAAACGATGACCATACCATTCCCCGCCTGCTTACATCTAATATACTGTGGACAATGCTGGGATGCTTCATAATCCAGCATGCCCCAAATCGATCAAGGTGGTGGATATATGAGCACAATCAGCAAGCTTCCAGCTTACGGTACCTGCTGCCTCGTTCCTCGTCCAGGCAAGAGCAGCGCGTCTCTTCCCTACTCCAGCAACTGGAGCGGATATGTCCTCACAGGCAGAAAAGGGAAGTACAGCTGCATCTCCGGAGAATGGACAGTTCCTTTCGTTCTGCCTACTTCACGATCTTCCTACTCTTCGGCCTGGGTCGGAATTGACGGCTACAACAACAGCAGCCTGATCCAGACCGGTACCGCGCATCACTTCGTAAACGGCACCGCGCAGTATTATGCCTGGTGGGAGATTCTCCCCAGCTACGAAACCCGTATCTCCTTGCCGGTGAGACCGGGCGATGTTATGCGCGCTTATATTGCCAAATTAAAAGGCAGCAAGTGGCTGATCCGCCTGCAAAACCTGAGCCGGGGCTGGACCTTCAAAACGGTGCAGAGTTATCATGGTCCGCAAACTTCGGCTGAATGGATTGTGGAGGCGCCCACCGTGAACGGGAGCCAGTCCAGCCTTGCTCGACTTTCCCCTGTCGCTTTCGTCCGCAGCCGTGTGAATGGCTGCAACCCGAAGTTCACCCCTTCGCAGAGGATCGGGATGCTGCAACATCATCGCATCGTATCCCTCCCATGCAAACCGTCATCTTCGGGAAGCTCTTTTGTCGTGAAAAACCAGGTCCGCGCATAACTTGCCCTGGACAAGACAAACGCCGCATCATCAGAGATGATCGCGGCGTACATAGCGCTATATCGCCGGCCCGGCACCTTCGGATGCCAGGGCCGGACCTCTAATGCCAGGGGGCTGAATTACGCCCCGCCCGCTTTACAGCAAACCGGATTGTTTGACTGTCGCCAGGAACTCCTGAAACTCCGGAATGTTCAGCTGCTGGGCAGCATCGGACAGTGCGGTCGCCGGATTCGGATGCACCTCCACCATAATGCCGTCCGCACCTGCAGCCAGCCCGGCTTTCGCACATGGAGCCAGAATATCCTTCCGGCCTGTGGAATGCGTCACATCGACCAGCACCGGCAGATGCGTCTCCTGCTTCAGAATCGGCACAGCCGAGATGTCCAGCGTGTTGCGCGTGGCCTTCTCATAAGTTCGAATGCCGCGTTCAATCAGCATGACCTGCGTGTTGCCGCGGGACACGATATATTCGGCCGCATGGACGAACTCATCAATCGTCGCCGCAAGACCGCGCTTCAGCAGAATCGGGGTCTTGACGTCGCCCGCTGCCTTCAGGAGCTCGAAGTTCTGCATGTTTCTAGCCCCGATCTGAATGACATCGATATATTCACAGGCCAGCTCAACATGCGCCGGATCCACAATTTCACTGATCGTTTTCAGCCCGAATTCGGAGGCAACCTCCTTCAGAATTTTCAGACCTTCAATACCCAGCCCCTGAAAATCGTACGGCGATGTTCTCGGCTTGAAGGCTCCGCCGCGCATCACGGTAATGCCAGCCTCCTTGAGCGCTGCAGCCACCTGGCGCACCTGCTCATAGCTTTCCACAGAGCACGGTCCAGCGATCATAACCGGCTGTCCGCCACCAATGGCGGTCTCGCCCAACTGGATCACCGTATCCTCCTGCTTCTTCTTGCGGCTGACCAGCAGATGCTTCTTATGCTCGACCTGCTGCAGCTTGAGCGAAGCCTGGAAAATCTGCTTGAACAGATGGCGGACCGTTTCATTATCGAACGGCCCTCTATTGTTCTCCACCAAGCTATCCAGCATTTTCTTCTCACGGACCGGATCATAGTCAGGCACGCCCTGCTTCTGCTTCTCTTCCCCAATCTCCTGAACCAGCTGTGCCCGCTCCGACAGCAGTGCAAGCAGCTGCAAATTGACGGAATCGAGCTGGGAGCGCAGCTCCTCCAAACGACCTTCATTAATATTCATAACGGTTTCTCTCCTTCACTCATTATTATTTATCTGAAAATCAAAAAGACTCCTGTCCGTCAAGGGACGAGGAGTCGTGGTACCACCCTTATTAGATATGTGCGTCCATCGTATTCACCGCAGCATATCTCACTTGAGCCTCTTAACGCGAGGTGGACGGATATCCCTACCGCAGCGCAATCGCACCGCTATCAGGATACCAGCTCAGGAATGAACTTCGGCAGCAGACGCTTCGCCCGGGCGCTCTCAGTCGGTGGCAGCCCTTTCCTGTCGGGAAGTTCCGGTGCTTACTCTTTCCTTCATTGCTTGTATAACATATCATGTCATGAATTTATAATGCATTGTAATACACTCGGAATGGTATTGCAAGGGTTTCTTGAAAAATGGTTTCAAGCCCGGTTCGCTCGGCTGCTGTCCTTGTCGCTAGCGATGCTAGCCTGATGTGACACTGCTCCCTTCCTCACCGGTTTCCCCCAATAAGTAAACAAGCGCCACACATATTCTAACGGGCCGATCGGGAAGAGGCGCAGCCATAGCATGCTGAAGATCACCTGCGCGGCATAGACCGCCAGGGCAATAAGCATCTGGATTCCAACGTCCACGGTGCCGTACAGCGCCAAGCCGTAGCTATAAAAGATAAAGCCACAAATAACCGATTGCATGAGATAGTTGGTGAAGGCCATTTTACCCGGATAGGAAAAGACCCGCAGCACCTTCTGGCACCGCTTGTTCTGGTACAACAGCGCAAATAGCGAAATATAGGCCAGTGACATCAGGGGCGCGCCAACGAACAGCATAACGGCCTCCATGGCAAACGACAGCTCCGTCCATGCCATCGCCAGCTGCGCGGCAAGTCCCAAGACGCCTCCGATCCAAGCCAATCTAACGAACAGCGCCCGGTGCCCGGCAACGTCATGCAGAAACCTGCGCTTGCCGAAATACATGCCTAACAGAAACAAACCCAGCACTTGGGGATAAAACAGAATCATGTTAAAAATCGAGGCGATGAAGTCGTTCAGCCTTTGCCCCAAAATCTGCCCCGCATCTCCAGCGCCATAGATCGCCGCATCCTTCGCTTGATAATAGAGTGCCGTCTGCTGCATTTCTTCCCCGCTCAATGTGGTGAATTGCGGATCGCCAGATGAAGCCAGGCTGCTGATCACGACCAGCACCGGAACGATCAGCTGCAAAATGAGCGACCAGATAAGCAGCGTTTTCGGCTTGCGCTTGATAAACAGCAGCAGCAGGAAGCCGAGAATCGCATAATGCGTCAAAACGTCGCCATACCATATCAGCATGCCGTGAATCAGACCGATCACCAGCAAGGCCGTCAGTCTCCGGGCATAAACACGACGGAAGCTCAGCCCCTTCGCCTCGCAGCTGTTCTGGAGCAGTACCGCCCCCAAACCGAACAGAAACGAGAAGATCAGAATAAATTTGCTGTTGATGAAAATGTCCTTCAGCATGCCAAGCGCTTCATTGTACCCGCCAGTCCACAGGTCCACGCCAAACGAAATCGTCTGGAGCGATGTCGTGAAAAAAAGAATGTTTACCAGAAATATGCCCAATAAAGCAAATCCCCTCAAGCTGTCTATGAGTGTAATTCTTTGCTGCCGTACGTCTGTCATGTCGATCATCCTTCCACAATGTTGGTCCATGCAAGGTTAATCCATAAGCATAAAGAATTTATAAAGCTGCATGTATGCGCTCCTGAATCGCTGTGATAGCTCTTATATGGGGTTAGCTCCGGGCCCTTTCTTTATCGCTTCTTTAGAAAATCCATGTATACTAGGATGAAGTTAACCGATCTCATAGACTGACGGAGGATCTGTATGACTCAAGAACGTATATTGCTAGTGGACGACGAAGAGGAAATTATCGCTTTTATGAAAGACGCATTGGAGCGGGAGGGATATCAGGTATTCACCGCCGCAAACGGCCGGGAGGCGCTGGAATTAAGTCAGCTTCAGCCTGAGCTGATCCTGCTAGACGTGATGATGCCCGAGCTGGATGGCTTTGAGACATGCCGGCGGCTCCGGGAATTTACGCAGTGTCCGATCGTGTTCCTGAGCGCTTGCCAGAGTGAAACCGATCGCATTCAGGGGCTGGCGGCGGGCGGCGATGATTATCTGTTAAAGCCGTTCAGCCTGGCGGAGCTGAAAGCCCGAATTCACGCTCACCTGCGCCGGGAGAAGCGGGGACTCACGCCCCAGGACCAAAGCGTTCTCCGCTTCCATTCCTTAACCATTGACTGCAAAGGCTATACGGTAAACGGGAATGGTCAGGATATCTCACTAACCAACAAGGAATTTAAAATTGTAGAGCTGCTGGCCATGCATCCGGGGCAGGTGTTTACGCGGGAGCAAATCTACGAGAAATTGTGGGGTTGGGACGCTGAAGGCGACGATGCAACTGTCACCGAGCATATCAAGAAAATCCGGGCCAAATTCGCGGCCTGCATCCCGGATCGCACTTATATACAGACCGTATGGGGCATCGGATATAAATGGGAGGTCAAATGAGCAGACAGCGGCCGGTCAAAAGTATATTCATCCGCAGCTTTCTGTCGGTGCTGTCGCTCAGCCTGATCGCAACACTTCTTACCTGGGGGCTGCTGGCTGCTCTGGTCAGCTTTCTGTTTCAGCATGAGGTGCTGCGTCCAGCCAATTATTACGAGAAGCAGATTCCGGCTATCGAGCATTTTGCCAATTCGAAAGGAGCGCTCCTGCTGAGCCTGGAATCACAGGCCGAGCTGGAACAGCTGATTCCTTCTTCCGGGATATCCTATGGCGTTGTGGCTAGCAAAGGGCAATTTCTCTACGGAGACCCCGCGATCACCAAGCGATGGAATCAGGATGCAGCAGCCGTTCAAGTGACTCCGGCGAATTGGATCGGGGGAAATATTACGAGGTCTGTGCCGATTCATGACCATAACGGGGAACAGGTAGGTACGCTATTGCTGGAATATTCGCTCAGGATGACCGCTGTCAATCCTGGTCTTAGTCCCTGGATTAACAGTGGCGTTCTGTTCTTGTTCCTGACTCCCTTTCTTTACATCGCGCTGTTCACCTATCTGTTCGGCAAACAAATCAGCCGAATGATCAGCCGGCCGCTGCAGCAGCTGCTGGATGGAGCTGGCCGGATCAAGGAGCGGAACCTTCATTTTTCGATGAGCGAGAGCTCCCCGGTTACCGAGATGAATGAGCTGACGGTTGCTTTTGAGGAGATGCGAAAGGAGCTGGCGCAATCCTTGGAGAGGGAATGGAAGCAAGAGCAGGAGCGCAAGACGATGTTCGCTGCACTTGCCCATGATTTGCGCACCCCGCTTACGATTATCCAGGGCCATGTCGAAGGGCTAGAGGAAATGAATAGAGGCAGCAAGGAATCTCCAGTCTCCCAATACTTGAACGTGATTAAGAGGAACACCGCCAATGCTGCCCATTTACTGAAGGATATGAACACCATCGCTGAGCTTGAACATATGTCCTTTCATCTTCAGCCGATCCCGATGGATATAGAGGAATTTATAGAGGAGAAAACCATCGAGTACAAAGCGCTGTGCGCTGATAAGAACATCACGTTTACAGCAGCATGCCAGGATGAACGGACGTCTGTTCAGCCCATTCTGTTCGATCCATACCGGATCGCACAAATTCTGGACAACCTCGTGGCCAACAGCATCCGTCATACACCGGCAGCCGGGACCATCACCTGGAGCATCGAGATGAACGAGCATCAAGTGAAGATGGCGATCTCTGACACAGGTAACGGATTTGACAGCCAGGAGCTGAAGCAAGTGTTTGAACGATTCTATCAAGGGCAAGGACGTGCCCCAAGGCAGAAAGGACATGCCGGCCTCGGCCTCTATATCGCCAAATTGCTCGTCTCCCATCACGGCGGTCAGATTACCGCAGCGAATCATCCGGAAGGCGGAGCGATGGTCTCCTTCTCATTTCCGCTGCGGACCGATTCTTCCTCTATCTTAAGCCGATAGAGCGCCTTGTTCTCAAGTCCGCGAATCATCGGCGTCCACGGTTCGGATGGCGCGGTCGTATCGAGGGCGTCCTCCACCATCTGAAGCTTGGCGTCCATCATATCGATATAGTGCAGCGCCACCGCTTCCGCCGTTTGAGGCTGAACAGGGCTGCCCCATTCGCCGAGATTGTGATGGGACAGCACCAGATGCTGCAGCCCGAGCACCAGCTCGGAATCCAGCGAAATGCCGTGATGGATGGCCGCCTCGACGATCCAGCCGGATGCAAGCGCAATATGCCCGATCAGCTTGCCCTGATTGCTGTAATCCGTCACGATGCCCATCTGGGCGATCATTTCCTCCGGCTTGGCAATATCGTGCAGAATGATGCCGGCCTTGATCAGATCCGGATTGAGGAACGGGCGCTGCTTGCAGATGAAATCGCCGATCTCAAGCATGCGGACAATATGATAGGCGAGCCCGGCGAAATAAGCATGATGATAGGACTTCGCAGCCGGATAATGCATCAGCTTGTCCTCCACCTTATCAGCGCAATACGTCACAATCATGCGAATCTCCTCATGCGCAATGCTCTTGATCGCCAGTTTGATCGTATGGAGCAGATCGACAGGGCGAAGCGGAGCGGCCTTCACATAATCGGTGATCGACACTCCGTCATCGTCTGTTGCCCTGCGTATGCGGCTTATTTTGACTTGAGGCTGATCCCGGTAGCTTTGCACCGTTCCCTGTATTTTGACCAGCTGCATTGGAAAAAACGTCTCTTTATCCTGGATCGTCACGTCCCAGTATTTCGCAGAAATTTGCCCGGTCGCATCCGACAGCACAATATCAAAATAATCCTTCGGCGGTGTACCGCTCGTTTGTCTTAGGTTCAGTTCTTTCAACAAATAAAAGCCCACGAATTCATCCTGAATGCGGAGTTGATTAATCGGTTTCATAGGTCCCCTCCCATGCTGTTACAGGGGGCTTCAGTTGTGCCATGCCTCCCCGAACAGCCTGCAGCGAAGCTAACAGGCCTACACCCTATTATAACGGCAGATCCGCATTTCGGCATCCGCCGTCTGCATCCAGGAAGAGACAGCCCGCAAACGGCATGCTCCGCACTGATCTCCGTGCTGAAGTTAACGCCTGCCCAGCAGCTTCTTCCGAATGACGCCGATCAGTAGGACAAGTAGCGGAATGGCTATCAAATGGAGCATGGCATATCCGACCCACACATTCTGGATAATATCGGAGACATACACGGTGTTGGTGTACGTGTTCCAGGAGACGATGATAAAGATGACGGCTAGCGGATAAATCAACGATTGCTGTTGCTTCAAGCCGAACACGCTCTGCAAGCCTTTAAGAATGGACAGGAACAAGAGTGAGATTTTAATAAAGAAAGTCAGTACCCATATCGTAATCAAAATTCCTTCCACCCGCTGAAAAAAATTGCCGACGTTGATCGTTTTGGCCAGAGCGAATGCCGGGAATGTGCTGTTCTCCGTCTGCTCGATGCCCATCACAAGCACGCTCAGTGTCATGATGATCGCAAGGACGACTTCTCCGCTCAATGAGCCGAGCACAAAGGCGCGCTCCCCGTCTTTTCTCTTGTTGACCAGCGAAAAGAATACCAGCATTACAATCAATTCCTGAAACATCGAGGAATGGAGCCCCGCTGTCAATACCGGCCCCCAGCCCTCCTCAAGCACCGGTTTAATATAATCCCATTCAATCTGCGGAATGAGCCCCAGCACAAGAACCAGAAACAGAAATACGATCCAGGGAAAGGCAAGCTCACCGAGCCTGGCCAGTATAATCGGCCCCATCCGGGCACAGATAACCGCCGAGAGCAAGAACAACAGCTGAATCACTTCCGTTGGCGTCTCCGGCATAATCTCGCTCGTCAGAAAAAAGCCCAGGTTCCCGAGCAGCGTGCCCGTCAGAATTAAAAAGTAGAACAGGTACAACAGGTTGAGCGCCTTCCCCAGCACTTTGCCGAGAACGCGCTCATGGATCTCGAAAATCGTCTTTCCCGGATAAAGACGAACGATTCCGATATACATCAGAACCATCAGCAGATTGATAAGCAGGCTGAATATCGAGGCGATCCAGGCGTCCTCTCGCGCAGTATGTACCTGTCCTGACGGGGTGACGAGAATCGAGGTTCCGACCGTCAGGCCAAAGGTCAAAACAAAAAATTGTCTGGAGGAAATCGTCTTCTGTCTGGCCATAAGTCACCCTCTCCTTACAATTATGGCATCCAGGCGCTGATAGGCTGCATAACCGCTTTGATCCAGTCCAGCGGCCTCATGCCTGGCATCTCCAGTGCATCTCCAAGCATCGTTATGACCGCCAGCCCCCAAATCGTTAAAAAGACGAGCATATCCCGCATCGCGTGGAGTTTCCGTATGCGCCTAATGCCGTTCACGAGCGAGACGAGCAGTACAATCGAGAGCAGCATGTGCCAATTCATGGTTCATCGACCTCCTCATTGATCGGCTGTACAATCGACCCGATCCGCCGGATTGCCACATTGGCATTCACTTGAATCTGAACGGTTCTGAAACGTTCATCCCAGTTATCCCGATACTTCTTCCACACCTTCGGGAGTTGACGATGAAGCGCCTCGCCGAAGCCGAATACGTCGGCGCCGTATTCTGACTGTATATACCGTATATGCTTGGCAATGTTCGTGTTGAATCTGTTCTCGATTCGCTTCTCTAAGTCTGTAATAGCATCCGGAGAATCCAGCTTCATCGTGCATTCAACTGCACTGAGATCGGCCTCAATCTCCATCTCAACTCGAAACTCGGGTTCTCCTTTCTCATTCAGGTGAACATGAGTGGTGCTATCCGTGCGGTGAATCAGGTATGCAGCAACCCCCCCGCCTGCACATTCAATATCTCCGACAGTGGTTTCGACACGATTAAGGATATAATTCACCCCTTTACTGGGGGATTCATCCAGCCATCCGACAAGCCGGTCCCGCTTGAATACGCCCAATCCTGCATGCTGTATCATCGTATCCGGATGGATTTTCTTTACATTTTCCACGTTCTGGCCTTGTTCCACACTCCCTCTCAACTGCACGCCGGACAGCACCGGGTCCGACCCGCCCCGCTTCAGTTCGGTGATGAACTTCTGCAGGGTGATTTTGCCGGTGGCTGCCCATCTTTTCTGGGAGATCATAATAGACGAATAGAGCGAGTTGGCCGGAATATATTCGAACGGGGTTACAATCTCCAGAATGTCCGAGGCGCGCCCTCCCTTCGCCACCAGCATAAAGAAATCGGTCCGCAGCTCATGATTCCGCGATATGAAGTCCATCGCGTTTCCAACGCCCTGTCTCGCCAGTTCCTCCCCGAAAATCAGCACTCTAAGATGGGAGAGATACAAGGCACGCGGCGCCATGCTCAGCATGCGCTGAAGCGCGTCAGGGATGGTCTTCCCAACCGACGTGTACGTAATGACAGGCAGGCTCCCCATGGAACTGTTCTGCTTGGCCCCGGTCTCGCTGGCGTTGAGCACCTGGGCCGACACCGCATAGCCATCCTCGTGGGTATCGATTCCCAAGGCCATGACCACGGCAAGCTCATTCAGCTCTTTGCGGCTCCAGCATCCGGAGGTGATGGCTACACTGACGAGCATGATGATCACTAGTATCCGTTTTCCAATCATATCGATGTCCTTCTCCTGTTGAAATGTGCGGTCGAGGCCTAGGTATCCTGTATCAGGATTTGAGCTTGCGCAAATACTTTTTCTTGGTCCGTTGAGACAACCGGAGCAGCGCATCCTTCTGGCCTCTCCAGCTGAACGGGGCAAACGTGGACATGTATGGAACGCCCATCGATTCGAGACTGCTCAGATGCAGCCCCAGTATAATCATTCCGATAATCATGCCGTACAAGCCAAACGATGCCGCAATGCCCATCATGACAAAGCGCAGCATCCGGGCCGAGATGCCCACGTTAAAGGCTGGCAGCGCAAAGTTGGCAATCGCCGTAATCGAAACCACGATCACCATTGCGGCCGATACGAGACCTGCCTCCACCGCCGCCTGGCCGATTACCAGCGTGCCTACGATGGAGACGGATTGACCGATCGATTTGGGCAGGCGGATGCCCGCCTCGCGCAGTATCTCGAAGGTGATCTCCATAATGAGCGCCTCAACAAAGGCCGGAAACGGCACGCCCTCCCGCTGCCCAATCAGGCTTGTCAGCAGATTGGTCGGCAGCATCTCCTGATGAAATGTCGTGATCGCAATATAGAACGAAGGTGTCAACAGCGCGATCCCGAAGCACAGATACCGCAGCAGTCGAAGCAGGCTTGAGAAATCACCCCGCTGGTAATAGTCCTCGCTGGACTGGAAAAATTGGGCGAACAGCGCCGGAACGATAAGCACGAACGGTGTGCCGTCCACGAAGATGGCAATCCGGCCTTCCAGCAAGGCCGATGCCACCACATCCGGGCGCTCGGAATTGTATACGGTCGGAAACGGGCTATACTTCTGATCCTGGATCATTTCTTCGATATAGTTGCTCTCCAGGACACTGTCCAGTTCGATAGCATCCATTCGCCTGCGCAGCTCCTCAAGCACATCGACATGGCACAGCCCTTCGATATACATGATGGCCACCTGCGTGTTGGTCTGCTCGCCGATCTTCCGCTGCTCTAGCCGAAGGTTCGGATTCTGGATGCGGCGCCTGACGAGCGCTGTATTTTCGCGCAGGGCTTCGGTGAAGCCTTCACGCGGCCCCCGGACCACCGATTGCGAGGTCGCTTCCTCGACCCCGCGCTGCTTCAGCGACTCTGTCCCTGCGTACAGCACCGAGCCTACACCATCCACAAACAGGATCGAGTTGCCGCTCAGCAGCTTCTCCATCATGTCGGAGAACGTGGCCGCCTCCCCAACCTTGCCCATCGTGATGGTCCGTTCCTTAAGCACTCGGTAGCGGTCGCCCGGCGTCTGCTCACCCTCCCCTTCGAAGAACAGCCAGTCCTGATGAATGGCTTCGAGCAGATCAATCGGGTCTCCGAGCCCATCCATATACAAAATAACCGCCGGAGCAGAGCCCAATGCGATCTCACGCCAAACGATATCCGGACTCTCTCCTAAGCGGTTGTTGACTTCCTTCATGAACTGGGGAAGGGAATCCGGCAAGTGGTCCAGCTTCTTTCCTGCCTCGTCGGTTTGCCTCATATCGATGGCCCCCTTGTACGGTCATTTGCAATATGGGAGTATCGCTTTCTTACCATCCCCTCATTTGGAAAATAGTATGCGGTTTTTCGTTTCATAACGGGTGCGATACTGTCTTGGCGTCATGCCGGTCCACCGTTTAAACGCGTTCTGAAAAGCGCTGGGCTCCGAGAAATGAAGCGCGTAAGCAATCTCTCCGATCGAGAACTCCTCCCGTTTCAAATAGCTGACCGCAAGCTCTTGCCGGACACGAACCGACAACTCGTTGAAGGTGGTCCCTTCCTCCTTCAATTTAATCTGCAGGCTTCTGGCGCTCATCCCGAGTGCACGGGCCGTTTCCTGCAATGTCGGAAGCCCGGTTAACAGACTCTTTTTCAACCAGCGGATCACTTGCTCTGTCAGCACCCCGTCCGCCGTTAATTCCGATCTCGTCTCCTGTGCCAGCTGCTCGAACACCTGCAGTATTCTCGGGTCTGAATAGAGCACCGGATAATCCAGCACTTCGGCGTGAATCCTCAGCGCGTTGCCGGCCCGCCCGAATTTCGGCATCAGTCCGAACATGTCCACATACGGCTTCGTATTCTCGGTGGCATCATGCATGAATTCCACCCCGATGAGCGGAATCGGACGGTTGCTGAGACGTCTCATCAGCTCATACACCGAACTGGCCATATCCTCCACACACTGGCGGGACGAGACTCCCGCTTCGTTCAGACAGAGATGAAGCACACATTCCCGGTCTCGAAGCTCCCATTCCAGCTCAAAACTGCTGCTCAGAATGACATAGAATCTCTGGTAAGCCGCGAGGGCGTCCGCAATCGTCGTCGAATGCATCATCACATAGCCGAGCACCCCCAGATCCGCTAGCTCCAGCAGTCGGCCCTGATGCAGTCCGAAATGCTCATCCTTCGTATAATCAGCGGCTGCCTTCATCAGACGCTCCAGTTCCGCATCCGGAATACGGGCCTCCACATCCTGAAGCAGCCCCGAATCGAAAGAAGCATATTCGCAAAACCGCTCGGCGTCAAAGCCTCTTCGAACCATCGATTTCATAATGGGATATACCATAGAGATAGCCACGTCCCGACTCGCCACACCGCTTCCCCCTTTGCGCCATTTTGCAATTTTAATGCGCGATTGATCATTTCGCCGACGATCATTTCACTTTATTCTCATTATAGATGATACAGCGCCTCATAACCTAACACCTGGAGGGCAAGAGCTGTTATAGGAGGAGAAGACGATGAGTGGACCTAAAAATATAGTCATCATTAACGGACACCCCGATCCGGAGAGCTTCTGTCTGGCATTGGCGGATGCTTATTCGGAGGGAGCGGCCCATATAGACGGCACCGAGGTGCGCCGCATCGACTTGAGTCAAGCTGACTTCAACCCGAACCTGAAGTACGGCTACCGCAAACGAACCGAGCTGGAGGATGAACTGCGCGAGGCTCAGGCCTTGATCCGCTGGGCAGACCATCTCGTCTTCGTATACCCGACCTGGTGGGGGGCGCCGCCCGCGATATTGAAAGGGTTCATCGACCGGGTATTCCTGCCGGGGTTTGCATTCAAGTACCGCGACAATTCTCCGTTATGGGATAAGCTGCTCACCGGCAAATCCGCACGCCTGATCGTGACGATGGATACCCCTTCGTGGTATAACCGCCTCATCTATTGGCGTGCGGGACATCTGGTCATGAAGCGAAATGTGTTGAAGTTTTGCGGGATCAAGCCGGTGCGCGTGACCGAGGTTGCGCCTGTCAAGCCGTCTACCACGCAGCAGCGCGCCAAGTGGCTGGAGCAGGTAAAGCAGCTTGGGGCCCGGCGCAAGTAGGCGAGGCGATGGATGAACGTCTGGATGGACCACTATTCTCATTAACGGACGATCCCCTCAATGTACAAAGAGGTCTGCCCCACGTAAAACCTGGGCAGACCTCTTTCCTGCAAGCAGACGGAACTCGGAGCTTTATTCTCCCGCGTCCGCTAGACGCTTTCTGTTATCCTAAGCTCAGCATGGGAGAGATCCTGCGAGCTGCCGCCAATCCCGATCCTGACCGCACAGGGCTCGGCCGTAAACTTCATCGCCCGGTTCCAGAAGGCCAGCTCCTCCATGCCGAGGTGAAAGGTAACCTCACGCTCTTCGCCAGGAGCAAGCTCCAGCTTCCGGAAGCCTTTCAGCTCGGCCAGACGGCGTGTGATGCCTGACTCGCGGGCCGAAATGTACAGCTGGACGGTTTCCGCTCCGGTGCATTCACCTGTGTTCTTCAATCGAACCGCCGCCGTAATCTGTCCGCCCTTCGCTAGCTCGGCGACTGAAATCTTCCGCTGGGATAGCCGGATCTCCCCGTACTCAAATGCTGTGTAGCTAAGCCCATAGCCGAAAGGATACAGCGGCGCAGACGGCATATCCACATAAACTCTTGGCCGACCGGGATCCTTCTGGTTGTAGTATACAGGCAATTGTGCCGCCGAGCGCGGGATAGATACCGGCAGCTTGCCGCTCGGATTCGCCTGTCCGAACAGCAGCTGCCCCACAGCTGCCCCTCCCTCAGGGCCGGGATACCATGCGCACAACACCGCTCCACAATGCTGAGCGACCTCGGTTATCGCATGCGGACGGCCTTGAATCAGCACAGCGACAACCGGCGTCCCCGTAGCCGAAACCTCTTGGACGAGCCGCTGCTGAAGGCCGCCCAGGGACAGATCGGCCAGATCCACGCCTTCTCCGCAGTCCATCTCGGACGGATTGCCGGCATCGCCTTCAGGAACGATGGCTTCGCCGTTGCTCTCGAACGCGCCGTCAAAGCGGCGGGCGCTGCTGCCTCCAAGCACCAATACGCAGAGGTCGGCGCTCTTCGCCGCCTCAACAGCCTCGGCCAATCCCTCCTCGGACCGATCACGGATACCGCAGCCTTTGGCATACACGATGTCCGTCTCTGCAGGTGCGGCCATACGAATGCCTGCAAGCACGGTCGTACCGCTGCCTTCCCGCTGGACGCTCGTGTAATCGCCAAGCTGATTGTACAGCTGATCGGCATTCGGGCCGATCACCGCGATGCGGCGGTGCTTCTTGCGGATCGGCAGCAGACCGCCCTCGTTCTTAAGCAGAACCGCAGATTCGAGCGCCACCTGCCGGTTCACCTCCCGGAACTCGGGACGCCCGACAACGGCGATCGGACCGTTCTCGTTCACGTAGGGACGGTCGAACAGGCCGAGCCGGAACTTCAGACGCAGCACCCGCTCTACCGCCCGGTCGATGTCAGGCTCCGGGACCAGCGCTTGATAAACGGCTTCCTCCAGCGTCGTGAACGCCTTGTCCCACAGGCTGAGATCAACGCCGGACGCCAAGGCGAGCGCAGCGGCCGATTCATGGCTGCCCGTCAGTGCCAGCAGCCGGTCAATCGCGCAGCCATCGGCCATAACGACGCCGTCAAAGCCCCATTCCTCGCGCAGAATGCCCGTCAGCAGCTGCTCATTCGCGTGGCAAGGCACACCGTCGATCTCGTTGTACGCCGCCATGAATGCGGCGGCGCCCGCCTCCTTCCCGGCCTTGGCGGCGGGAAGATGGATCTCGCGCAGCTCGCGCTCCCCGATCGGAGCCGGCCCTGCATTGCGGCCGCCCTGTGCGGTGCCTTGGGCACACAGATGCTTGAGCACGACCGCGACCTTGTCAGTCTCAGCCAGCTGCTCAAGCCTCTCGCCCTGCATCCCCCGCACGACAGCCTCCGTGAACCGGGCCGCAAGATATGGGTCCTCGCTGTAACATTCCTCGGACCGCCCCCAGCGCGGATCATGCAAAATATCCAGCGCAGACACCAAACCCACATGCGCGCCGCGGCTGCGAATTTCGGCGGCCGCAAAGCCGTAGGCCTGCGCCAGCAGCGCCGGATTCCAGGTCGCGCCCGCGGCCAGGTTGACCGGCAGCAGAGTGCCGTCCAGCGCCTGATGGCCGTGCGGACATTCCTCTGTAAGCAGCACCGGGATGCCAAGCCGGGAATGCTCCATCACATACCGCTGCACCTGATTGGCCACTTTGGCGCTTTCCGCCGCTGTAATGCCGTTGCCGTAGTGGACGCCAGACCACGGATCGCTGCGGAACAAGCCGTAGAGCGCGCCCATTCCGCTGCCCCAGGCCACCTCCGCTTTGAATTCTTCCGTCAGCTCGAAGCGGTCTCCCTGTTTAACGTAAGCGTTCCATCCATACATACGCTGGTTCAGCTGTCCTACCTTCTCCTTCAGCGTCATTCTTCCAAGCAGATCCCGAACCCGTTCTTCGATCGGCGCTTGGGCAGACTTATATATTTCCATGATGCGTTCCCCCGCTTCATCGCTTTGTCGTGGAATCCTTGGCATTCAGGACATCCGCATCCCGGGCCGCACTGAGCCCGCGGTACTCCTTTGGTGTCATGCCTGTGTACGTTTTGAACACCGATACAAAATACTTGTACTCCTTATAACCGACCTTGTCCGCAATCTCAAACACTTTGTCATGCGTGGTTGCCAGCAGCTCTTTCGCCTGCTCCATACGCATTTCGTTCATATACTCCGTGAAGCCTTTTCCGGTGCTCTGCTTAAAAATATAACTGAAGTAGCTCGGCGTAATCTTGAGCCAGGCCGCCACCTCCGAGGCTTTCAAATCGGAACGATAATGCTCGTTCATATACTTCTTCGCTTTTTCAACGATCCAGTAGGATTTATCCATCCCTTGCCGCTCGACGAGCTTCAGCCACTCCCGCAGCCGCTCCTTCACAAGTCCCTCCAGCGCGTCATAGGAGTTATATAGGTACATATCCGGGCCAGTTTTATGCACAGTCTCCAGCTCGGTCATGCCGCTCTTCCGCATCCGCTGCCTGATCAGGGCGGCCAGTTCCTCATAGGTGCTCCACAGGTTGTCTGGCAAATAACGCTGCTCCCGGAAGAAGGAAAACATGTCCGCTACAAGGCCATCCACTTCGTTAAGGTCCTGTTTCAGCATGGCCGCCACAAGTTTACTTGCAGCATTCGCTGCATCAAATGCAGGAATGCCGGCGTCCTTCAGGGTGATGTCCCGGTATTTCGGGAACAGCACATTCCTGTTCTCCAGCAGATGATAGGGAAGAAGCGCTTTGGCCTCCGCACATCGCTCCACGGTATCCGCCAGATCGCTGTAGATTCCGGAAGCGCCGCACAGGATGCCGGCTCTTCGAAGCGTCGGCTCCACCGCTTCCAGCAGCTGATCCCATGCTTGCCCATCCATTCGGATATCGGAGATGAGCAGTGTAATCAGCATATTTTCGTGATCAAACACGGACACGAGTCGAAGGTCGGGGCGCTGCAGCTCCGCATGCAGCAAGTTCACCCAGTCGTCCTGGATTCTGTCATAATGCGGCGGGGGCTCCTTCCCGAACCGTTCGATAAACCGGTCCATCTGCGTTGCCAGAATACGAAATCCCGATCCTCGAAGGGATGCCGGCGGCTCCTTCCCGCTTGCGATGCCTTGCCGCACGATATTCGACAACCACAGCTTCGCTTCCTGAACGTCTTCGTCCCGACGCTGTCCATGAATGTCGCCAACAATGTTCTTGACCACTTCCGTCAGCTCGTCAATCTCGACCGGCTTGAGCAGATAATCGCTGACGCCAAGACGAATCGCCTGACGCGCATATTCAAAATCCTCGTAACCGCTGATCATGACAACACGCACATCCGGGAACCGTTCCTTCAAGCACTCGGCCAACCGGAGGCCGTCCATCCCATCCATGCGGATGTCAGTCAACACGATCTGAACGTCCAGCTCCTCTATCCGCCGCAGCGCTTCCATACCGTCATAGGCCACACCGACGGCACGGACGCCAAGCTGCTCCCAATCGATCGTGTGCCGCAGCCCTTCGCAGATGACGGGTTCGTCATCCACGATCAGCATATGGATCCGCTTGCTGTCCTTCGCCGATTTACTGTCCATGCTTATCACCACCCTGATCCTGGCTTTCTCTCACCGGAAGTCTTAACCTGATCCAAGTGCCTTCCCGTGAGGTGCTGATAATTTCAAGTCCGTAGTCCGGCCCGAAGAAGATCGTCAGCCGTTCATGGATATTGGACATGGCTCCCTGCCGGATTCCTTCCTTGGCCCTTCCTTGAAGCGAGGATGCGACTTCCTGAAGCCGTGCAGGGGTCATTCCTTTGCCATTGTCGATGACATCAATAACCATCTCATCTCCGAATCGGAAAGCATTTACCGTGATTTCATTGATCGGCTTGCTCCGGTCATACCCATGCTTGATCACATTTTCGACCAGCGGCTGGATCGTTGCCTTCAGCATCAACATATCCTCCAGCCCGCTTTCCGTGGACAACGTATACTTCAGCTTATCGCCCAGGCGGCGCTGCTGCAGATACAGATAGGTCTGCACGAATTCCATCTCCCGCCGCAGCGTCGTTTGATAGCTGCCGTTATTTACACTCGCGCGGAAGAACTTCGACAGCATCTCAATCAGCTGGCTTGATTTATCGGCATGCTCCAGCCTCGCCGTCCAGCGAATCATATCGAGCGTATTGTAGAGAAAATGCGGGTCCATCTGGTTCTGCATCAGCTTCAGTTCGGATTCGCGCTCCCTCAGCTCCAGCTTATATTTGTGCTCGATCAGCTCCTGAATGGTCGAGACCATCTCATTAAACGTTCGATTCAGCTCCGCGATTTCATCCCTGGATTTGATCGGCACCCGGGCGCTGAAATCACCGTAAGCCACGCGGCTCGTTTCCTTTTTCAACCGCAATATCGGAGTGATGATCGTGTAATGGAAGCCGATCAATGCGGTGAGGCCCAGCAGCAGGATGGAGGAGAGGATGACCAGCATCAGGATTTTCACGCCTCGAAATTCCTCTGCCACGGTTGCCTCCGGAATCATGGAAACCACGTTCCAGCCTGTGTTTTCAACTTTCTTATAGAGCGTTAGATAGCGCTGTCCCTCAAGCGGATAATGGAAGAAGCCTTCCCGCCCAGAGGCCAGCTTGTTCAAGAGCGCCTCATCGGGTTGAAACAGGCCGCTCAGACCGCCCCCGGAGCCGAGCACGATCTGGCCCTGCTCTCCCACGATAAACACGCTGCCCTGCCCCTCCTCGAAAATCCCCTTCTCCAGCAGATTGACGATGCTGGCTTCATCCATGCGGATCGTTAACCTGCCGAGCGGCTTGGTGATGGCATTGTACGAGTTCAAGATTCTAAACATCGACAGGAGGCGAGTCTGCCCGTACCAGTCGCTGTTCAAGGCGTAGCCCTCCGTCCAGACAATCCCGCCCTTTTGCGCTTCGGCCTGGCGAATCCACATCGATTCATCCCCGCTGAACGGTTCTCCCATCTCAATGAAGCTGCCGTTGTAGCCGGACACCTCAATGGAACGGATATAGCTGCGGGACATGAGCTGGAAGGTAAGAAACTCCTCGATGTTCCGCTTCAGATTGTCGCGCTGACCGCTGCTCAGAGGAGGCGAGGCTCTAAGGAACGACCTCATATCCGGACTCAAGATCAAGTAGTTGGCGATATCCTCCACCATTTTGGTCTGCTCCCCGAGCTGATTGGTAACGTTATCCAAATTCCGCTTGGTGGAGTTAACGAATTGGTCCATAAGGACCTGATTGAATTTATATTGGGCGACCACACCGACGCCGAATGTAGGCAGAATGACGAAGAGGAGAAAAATGACGAGCGCTTTCCGCTTCAAACCGAAATTTCCGAGGTGTTTGCTGTAACGGTTCTTCATGCTGCTTCTCCCCTTCCATTCGCCTTATCTGTCCTTCAGTCCCGCCTTATCCTTTGACCGCACCAGCCGTCATTCCGTTCACAAGCTGCTTCTGCAGCAGCAGATAGAAGATCAGAATCGGAATCAGCGCAATCGTGAGCGCCGCCATCTGCAGCGTTAGGCTTGCCGTCTCGATGCCGGCAAAATTAGCCAGGCCAAGCGGCAGCGTTTTGAGTTCGGTGGACGTGATCAGAACCAGCGCAAACAGGTATTCATTCCAGTTATAAATAAAGTTCAGGATAATGACCGTTGCCAGGGCGGGTCTTGTGATCGGCAAAATAATCGACCAGAAAATGCGATACACGCCGGCGCCGTCCATCACGCCCGATTCTTCCAAATCCTTAGGGAATCCGCGCATAAAACCTTCGAGTATAAATACGGTCAAAGACAGGTGAAAGGCTGTATATGGCAAGATAAGTGACCAGTACGTATCCAGCAGGTACAGCTTCTGCATGATCAAAAATATCGGAATCAAGGTTGCGTGGATCGGCACCAGCATCCCCAGCAAAAACAAACCGTAGGTGAAGCCCCGCAGCTTGAACTGAAAGCGGGAAAGGAAATAGGCCGCAATCGCTCCGAGCAGAACCGTAATGATCAAGGAAGCAAACGTAATGATAATGCTATTCAAAAAGTAAGTATCCATGTTCGCAACTTCCCACGCTCTTGCGTAGTTCGAAAACTGCAGCGTGTCGGGAAGCGAAAACGGGGAGATGGCGTATTCCTGCTCCTGCTTGAAGGAGTTCACCACCATCCAAAAGGGTGGAACTATATTCATAATAGCGAACAAGCCCAAAAATGTGTATGCGAATAACTGGAACAAGCCCGACTTTCTCTTCATGGCGTTTTCCTCCTTTCGTTAAGCGTCCTTCTCCCGGCCAACCCGGTTGATCAGTGTAATGACGATCAGGCTGAACAACAGGACCAGAATGGACACCGCGCTGCCGTAACCGTAACGCATGTTGAGAAATGCGCTGTTGTACATATAGATGGTCATGACTTCTGTCTGATGCGCCGGTCCGCCGCCGGTCAAAATCTGAATCAGGTCAAAGACGCGGAATGAGTTGCTGATGCTGTAGACCACGCCTACCATAATCGTCCCGCGGATCATCGGAATTGTAATCCTCATCGTCCGCTTCAGGCCTGTGGCTCCGTCCAGCTCGGCCGCTTCATTGACCTCATCCGGAATGTTCTGCAGGGCGGCCAGGAAGATGACCATATAGAGTCCGCAGTTCTGCCAAATATAGGCGATGCTGATCGACAGCATCGACCAAGTTGAATCTCCGAGCCAGTTCTGCTTCCAGCTGTCCAGTCCGACCATGCCGAGCAGGTTGTTCAGCATGCCGTACTCGGTGTTGTACACCATGCCCCAGATCAGGGACACCATAACCGACGAAATGACGACCGGCATAAACCCGATGGTGCGGAACAGCCCGGAGCCTCTCAGCCCCCGGTTCAGCAGCAGCGCCAGCAGCAATCCCAGCGGAATCTGCCCGATCAGCCCGGTCACCATAATGATGATGTTGTTCTTTACCGACAGCCAGAACGTGCTGTCACCCAAAATTTTCACATAGTTATCCAGCCCGGCAAAGGTCATCGAGCCGATCCCGTTCCAGTTCATCAGGGAGTAGTACAAGGACAACCCGATCGGAACGATGGCAATGCCCAGATAGATGATCAGCGCCGGCAGCAAGCCGAGGAATATCGCAAGCTTGGTTCCTCTCAGCGTTTGCATCAGGGTTCCCTCCTTAGTGTGTGCCCTCCAGTCCCGAAGAAAGAAGAAAACCCGCTTCATCTCGGGTTTTCTTACATCATCTCCGGTTTGGGATAGCAGAATGATCGTGAATCTTATGAATCGTTTATCGTTGATCCGCTTTTAATTCATGTCGTCAAAAGCTTTCTGCACTTCCTCCGCAATGTCCTCCGGCGTTCCATGGCCAATCGTCAGCGCCTGCAGACCGTTCTGCAGCACGTCAACCACCTGTGTCGGAATAACGCTGTCAAATACCGGGGCGGTACCGCCATCTGTAAGCTCCAGCATCTCCTTCAGATACTTGCTTGCATCTTCAGGCACTTCTACTTTCGCTGGAACGACAACACCGTTGCGAATCAGCTCTTTATACAGATCCTCGTTCACGAAGAACTTAAGAAATTCTTCCGCGGCTTCCCGCTTCTTCTCATCCAGCCCGCTCTTCATGGCAATGCCATACTGCACGACGCCTGCGCTTTTTGTCGGGTCGCCTTTACCGCCTTCCACACTCGGGAACAGGGCGATGCCGAACTTGTCACCTTCTTCGTTATTGATCCGCACCCGGCCGTCAACCGTAGCCGAGGAGATGTGCATCGCCGCCTTGCCCTGGATGAAATAATCCTGCGCCTGTACCGAATCCATATTGTTGGCGTCGGTATTGAATGCGCCAAGCTGAGTCAGCTCCTCAATGACAGCCAGCGCCTTCACGAATTCAGGATCGGTGAACTTGGCCTTCTTCTCCAGCACGTTCGTCAGGAAGTCGCTTCCCGTGAAACGGTCGCCAATAATCGAGATATAGGAGGATTGCAGCGGCCATTGTTCCTTGTTGCCAAGCGAAATCGGGGTAATGCCCGCTTCCTTCAACTTCGTCACCGCATCGATAAATTTGTCGTAGGTGTCAGGGAACTCATCATAACCAACCTGTGCAAACATCTCCTTGTTGTAATAAATAATATCTACGAAGTTCTGCTTGGTCGGTATGGCGTATTGCTGCCCGTCCACGTTGAAGCCCTCGAGTGCGCCTTCAGGCAAAATGGAGGACCAGTTATCCATCAGTTCATTGATCGGCTGCAGCAAATCTCCCGCTACAAGCGGATCAAGGTCTGCTCCCGGCCATACGACGTTAATGTCCGGAAGATTGTTGCCGGCTGCCAGCGTGCGCAGCTTGGTCTTGTATTGCGCCGCAGGCACGCCGTCCTGCTTGATCACAATGTTCGGGTGCTGTTTTTCGAATTCGTCGATGCGCGCCTTGTATACTTCATTGTCCACATTCGGCGATGTCCACGGGTGCATCATATTGATCGTAATCTGATCGCCATCGGCTCCGCCGCTGGCCCCCGTGTCTTTGCCGCAAGCCGTAACCAGTGTAAGCATGGCTGCCAATCCGAGAAGCAGTACTTTTTTGCCTTTGTTTCGTTTGTTCATAACCAACCCTCTTTTCGTAATTGTTTAACAAGGATTAAATCTAACAGGCAATGACGTGTTTATTTCCTTATTCACGTTATATTAGACATTATAAAGCGGAGCATTCATCATCTATATCCCACAAACCTTCGATTACATCCAAAATATTGCGATGATTTAGTTATTCGTGAGAATCCGGTTTGAAATTAGGTTATATTTCATAACATTATTTGTTAGTTATTAAATAAATTGTATGCGGTTTCATTTGAGCTTCAAGGGGAGCCGCATCATCGCGGCATCCTTCTCTTGTTGTTTAGTTTTGCGGTTCGTTCAGAATATAATCCACCAGCTCGTCCAGCGGCACGGTCGCAAGCGCAATCGCCGTATCGGTTACTCCGTAGTAGATATAGAGCAGACCGTCCTTGACCACATTTCCCGTCGGGAATATGACGTTCGGAAGCTGGTATCCGAATTTTTCATAATACGTCTCCGGTTCCATGATGAAATTCCGTGTCCGGGCAATCACCTTCTCCGGATTGTCGAGATCGAGCAGCATGGCCCCGACGCGATAGACGACATTGTCGTCGACGCCGTGATACAGGACAAGCCATCCTTTGTCCGTCTTGATTGGAGGTGTGGACCCGCCGATTTTCCGCGATTCCCATGATGGATTCTCGCCTTTCGCGAGCAGCTTCGGCTCTTCCCAATGAATCAGATCATCGGAATAGGTGATCCACATCGCCGCTTTCTCCGTGCCGTATTCCTCGCCCACGTATTCTTCCGGACGCCGGAGCAGCACATATTTGCCATTGATTTTCTCAGGAAACAGAATGTTGTCCCGATCGTTGATGTCCAGTGGCGTCGTATCGGTCAGAAACTCCCAATCGATCAGGTTCTTGGAGGTCAGAATCGAAGAACGAGTGAGCCAGTGGCCCTCCTCTTCGCCCCAGCCATCCGGATATTTCGGAATCGAGCGCTCAGGCACGCCTCTTCCGGTCGGATAGTAGCTCATCGCACACGGTCTCAGCGCATAGTTCATATAAAAGGTGTCGTCAATTTTGACCACGCGCGGATCCTGTACACTTCCGTACGGGAAGCCCAATTGATCCGGCGTCACGATCGGCTCATCCTTCACATGGGTGAAATGAACGCCATCCTCGCTTTCCAGCAATCCGAGGTAGTTTTTACAAGGCGTGAGCGAACCTGCTGTCCGCTCGATCATATAAAACTTGCCGTCTTCGATAATAACCGCCGGATTAAATACGGTCACCATTCTCCATTCATAGCCTCCTGGCACTACGATCGGATTCTCCGGATGTCTCTCAATCTTCATCTGTTGGCCCTCCTCATGTAAACCTCTAAATGTTGGCAGCCCTCTTCCGCAGCGTCTCCTGTAAGCGGCTCAGGTCTTACGTCAGCCCCGACAAATGTTTGTCAGGCATGTTCGTGAATCCGCTTTATTTTTACTGGGTGAAGTCCCCCTTTGCCTATCATGCAACTGCTTATAGGCCTATTATAGGTCCCATTCGTCTGGCATAATATCCTGTGAACTTTCGAAAACATCCAAATTATCGGGGGCATTTTCACAAGAGAGGAGAATCCGGATGGAGGGACTGCCAGGGCGCTTCAAGCAAAAAAACCGGCAAAAGCAACAGCGCTTCTGCCGGTTTCTATATTGTGATCAAGCCTGCCTTGCCTGAGTTTCCCTATCGCCCTGGACCACGGCAGGCAGAGCTATATATTGGCCCTTATCCCGCCATAAGCCTGTACAAAGTGCATGACACCGTGGAAGATCAAGACAATCATGAGCGGGGTAACAGACCCTGTGAAACCGGACAGGACAAGGATCAGGATCGTAAAGGCATGGAAACTGATCGTCACTGCTCTTTGCCGCGTCGTATCGAGACGAAAAACAGCGTATTCTTTTTTCGCATAAAATAGTAAGCAACGATGGCGCAATAGATCGCGAATTTGATCAGAAATGCAACGGTGGAAAACGTATGTCTGATTTCATTTCCGTACGAATCGGTGATTTTCACGATATATTTGGAGTTCTCTAAAGACGGAAAGCGCCGAGAATCCTCCGAAAAAAAGCACAGCAAAACACCGTTGTCCCCACGACGGATTTCACACTTGACCAATCCTTCTTGGGCTTGGATGATCGCCCTCGGCCCTTCGATCGGTTCACCACCAGCGCATAGATAAGAATATACGGCACGTAGATGCCAAGCAGAATGTTCATGCAGAGTATGGCCAGATACGTCACTTCGATCCCCTCCGGCTCCCCATCATAGTGGACGGAGCGATCCTCTGTCAACCTCTGGAAAGGAAACGATGAGCGACGAAACCTGCACCCTACACACCCTGCTTCATATTCACCAATATGCCGGCTTTCATCTGCTGAATCTGCTGCTCCCGCTGAATGTAAAGCTTCTCGGCCTCGTTGACCGTGATTTCACGAAAACGAAGACGTCTGCCCGGCTTGATCTGGGCAACTACCGGAATATCCACGACCGCCACCTGGGCAATTCTCGGATATCCGCCCGCCGTCTGCCGGTCTGCCATCAGAATGATCGGGTTGCCGTCCGGCGGCACCTGGACCGTTCCCGGAATGACCGCCTCCGAGATCATCTCCAGCGGCTCTGCCAGCGTCAGCTCCGGTCCGGTTAAACGGTAGCCCATTCGATCCGATTGCGTGGATACCTGAAAGGATTTCTCATAGAACTGCTGCCGGCTGCCTGGCGCAAAATATTCAAACTGGCTGCCCCGGGTGACGCGAATGACTGCATCTCCCCCCTCGTGCGGATGAAACCCTCTGCCGGTATGCCAATCCGTGGATATATAATCGGATGAGACGCCCTCCAGCTTCCGCGCCCATTGCTCTCTATATTCAGCGGCCCGCCCAGCTGAGGCCTTCCATGCAATGACGTCTCCCTCCGCCAGCGCCCTGCCCTGATAACCGCCGATGCCGGCCCGGAGATAGGTGCTTTTGCTGCCCATCACCACAGGCACATCATACCCTCCGGCCACCGCTACATAAGCACGGCTGCCAGCCTTGCATGCCCCGAACTGCAGATGGCTGCCCTTCCTGACATACACCGGCCGCCACATCGGCAGCGGCTGCCCGTTTACCTTTGGCGACATATCGCCTCCGGTTACGGCAAGCAGTGCGTCCTGCTCCACGATGAGCGATGGGCCTACCAGGGTAAGCTCCAGTGCCGCTTCATCCTCGTCGTTTCCGACCAGCAGATTGGCCAGTCTCAGGGAGACCGGGTCCATGGCACCGCTGACGATTACGCCATATTTCTGATAACCGTACCTCCCCAGATCCTGAAGGCTGGTCAGCAGTCCCGGCTTGACGACCTTGAAACTCATATCCTTCCCCCTCTGAACTCCTCATATTGTGCTGGTGTAATCGCCCGGAACTTAACCACGTCCCCTGCCTGAAGAAGGCTTGGCGGATGATGCTCCGGCCGGAACAGGGCGAGCGGGGTGCTTCCAATCAGCTGCCAGCCGCCCGGGGTGACAATCGGGTATACACCCGTCTGCTTCCCGGCGATGCCTACCGATCCTGCGGGAATTGACAGACGGGGAGACGAGCGCCTCGGGGTAGCGATTCGCTCCGACATGCCGCCGAGAAAAGGAAATCCCGGGGCAAACCCGATCATATACACCAGATATTCGCCGCTCGTATGAATGTCGATGACCTCGCTCGGAGTCAGCTTGTTATGCTCTGCGACATACGCCAGATCAGGCCCGAATGATCCTCCATAGCATACCGGGATCTCCACCGTTCTCGCTTGGCCGGAAGCCTCGGTCGCCATCCCGGCCGCCCGTTCGCGCACAAGGTCAGAAACGATTTCATATGCGGATTGGCTCTCCGATAACGGTGATGCCATATTTCTTACCGCCAGCAGATCGTAGAAGACGGTTACGCTCGTAAAGGCGGATACGCATTCGATCATTCCGGGAAATGGTTCTGACTCCAGACTCGCCGTCAGCGCTCTTACTTTGCGATTGATTTCGGGGTCAATCCCCTTGCCAAATTCAATCCGTACGGCCGATTCCCCATACGGGTATATCTCGATTTGATCACGGCCCTTTAATTCGGCCTCTCTCATGCTTCGGTCACCTCTTTCACCAGGTCATGCCCTGAATAAAGTATACATGAATAGGATGATTCCTCTGCTCGCTCTGACGATGATCCGATAGAAAAAGGCCGAGACAAGAGAACCTTGCCTCAGCCATACAGCCTTCATCTCTTCGAACCACTGCCTCACATTGCACCGTCATCTCTATCGCGGATGCTGGCTGTCAGCGGGCGTTCATCGGCAGGAAATGTGGCAGCTAGACTTACTGGAACAGCTTCGGCAATTCATTAACCAGCGTGTAGCCGCCCATTGCCGCCATCATCACAACGACCAGCCCGCCGAACAAAGTCATCCATAGCGGATGCTTGTAATCTCCAACGATCTTCTTCTTGTATGCTGCCACTAGAAGCACGCCAAGCGCGATAGGCAGAATGAGCCCGTTCAGTGCGCCGACCAGCACCAGAATTTTCACCGGTCTGCCTACAAGCACAAATACGAGTGTCGACAACAAAATAAATCCGATCGTAATCCGGTGATGATGCTTCTCCAGCGCCGGGCTGAAGGTGCGGATGAACGACACCGACGTATAAGCAGCCCCGATGACCGAGGTAATCGCAGCCGCCCACATGACGATGCCGAATATTCTGTACCCGATGTTGCCGGCTGCCAGCTGAAAGACAGACGCCGGCGGGTTCGACGGATCGATGGCCAAGCCCTTGGCGACGACACCGAGCGCTGCCAGGAACAAGATCACACGCATGACAGCCGTCACCAGGATGCCTGTTACCGAGCTTCGCGTCACTTGGGGCAAAGCGCTCTGGCCGCGAACCCCGGCATCGAGCAGACGGTGACCGCCCGCGAATGTAATATATCCGCCAACCGTTCCGCCGACCAGTGTAACGATCGCCAGAATGTCAATCTGATCCGGGACAAACGTTTTAACGACCGCTTCGCCTACCGGCGGTGCGGAAGTGATCGCAACATAAATCGTCAGCGCGATCATGACAAAACCGGCAATTTGCGTAATCCGGTCCATCGCTTTTCCGGCTTCCTTGATCATAAATACCGCAATCGCAATAGCGCCGCTGATCATCGCACCCGTAGTCGGTGATATGCCGAGCACCACATTGATGCCAAGACCCGCCCCGGCGATATTGCCGATGTTAAAGGCGATGCCCCCCAGCACAATGAGGAAGGCCACGAAGTAGCCAAGCCCCGGAAGCACCATGTTTGCGATGTCCTGTCCTCTTTTTTCCGAAACGGCGATAATTCGCCATACATTCATCTGTGCTCCGATATCCAAAATGATAGACATTAAAATAACAAAGCCAAAGCTGGCCGCAAGCTGCTGCGTAAAGACCGTGGTCTGCGTTAAAAATCCAGGTCCGATGGCTGAAGTCGCCATCAAAAAGGCTGCGCCCAGCAGTAAGCTCCAGCTAGATTTCGGTCCGCCGGACGCTTGATTCTCCAGCTCCAATGATTTTTTATCGGATTTCAAACGCATATCCTCCTTGTTCCACTTTATTCAGATCCAGCCGCCTGGATCAAGATGCCCGAAGATTCGCACGCCTCCCGGATTCGCTTCGCGAATACCGCAGCATGTGCCCCGTCCCCGTGAATGCACACCGTATCTGCCGAGATCGCAATGTCGCTTCCCTGCAGCGTCAGCACCTTGCCTTCCTTCACCATGCGGATAACTTGCGATACAGACTGGTCATCGTCTGTAATCAATGCATCCGGCTGATTTCGGGGGGTCAAGCTTCCGTCCTGCTGATACGTTCTGTCTGAGAATACTTCATTGGCTGTCTTCAGGCCGATTCGCTCTCCAGCCCGAACCAGCTCGCTGCCGGAAAGCCCGAACAATATCAGCTCCGGATCAACCTTATATACCGCCTCAGCAATCGCCTCAGACAGCTCCTTGCTCTTCGCGGCCATATTATACAGCGCACCGTGCGGCTTCACATGCTGCATGCGTCCACCCTCGGATTGTACAAATGCGGCCAGGGCACCGATCTGATAGACAACCATGTCGTACGCTTCCCGCGGCGAAATATCCATATTGCGCCGGCCAAAACCGATGAGATCCGGAAGGCCCGGATGCGCTCCAACTGCGACACCGTGCTTCAGGGCCATCTGTACGGTGCGGCGCATAACGCCCGGATCCCCGGCATGGAAACCACAGGCTACATTCGCCGATGTAATCCGTCCGAGCATCTCCTCGTCCACACCCAGCTTGTACGCACCATAGCTCTCTCCAAGATCACAATTCAAATCGATCCGATACATTTCCTCACCCCACCCATCTTCGTTCCATTATTCGGAATATAGATTCCGAAATTTTTAATTATATTGGATTATAGCTAATGCTTCGTGTTTACGCAATATGTACTTCATCATTTTCTCGTGTGTGGCGTTATGTTATGTAACTCCCCGTGTTAGATGTTGAGAAGGAGGAGGTATGGTTAATGGGGAGCGTCCCGTCTGTCAACAATAAAAAACTCATCTCCCATATTGTGAGCAACAGGGTAGATGAGTATGTACATTATAATGGAATTCTGCTCGAAGGTTCCCAGCCCAGCTTGCGGGAAATTTCCTCTGCCGCACGGACCACCTTCACGCTCAGTTCAGGCAGCCGTTCGTCCTGAAACCGGTCATCCGGCCCTGCCACACTGAGGCCGGCATACACTCGTCCGCGATGATCAAAAATCGGTGCCGCCAGGGCAGCTGTATCGTTCTCCAGCTCAGAGCGGCTGATCGCGTAACCGTCTTCCCTGGACTTCTGCAATATTCGGCGTAGCTTGTCTTTATCGGTAATCGTTCCGAGCCCTCTCGGCATTAGCTCCGTTTCACGCAAATACTGCTCCCTCTCCTGATCCGGCAAAAACGCGAGAATGATGCGGGAATCGCCCGCATATAGCGGCGATCTGCGGCCGATCTTCGTATACAGCCTCACCGGATGATTCGTATCGACCTTCTCAACGTAGATGGCTTCCCTTCCATCTTTCATGATGAGGTTCACGGCCTCGCCTACATCATCCCGAAGCTCCTGCATGATCGGCAATGCGACCTGCCGAATGTCCAGCCGATCCGCCACAAGTTGACCGAACTGGAGAAATGACAAGCCCAGCGAATACTGGCCATCCTCATGCCTTGCCAGGAAGCCCATCTCTTCAAGCGACATCAGCATCCGGTGAACGGATGTTTTCGGCATGCCAGATAGCTTGACCATATCGTTCAGACTTAATGCCGGATGCGTAATAAATAGCTGAAGGAGATCCATCGATTTCACAAGCGTTTTGTTTTTGTTCTGCATCTGGTAGGTTACCTCCTTGCTGAAGGGGAGCTCCGGCAATGCGCCATTTGCTGCAATGCTTCATTGTAGCCATCCCGCCTGTCCATATGCCTAACCATTATACATAGGGGAGATGGGGAATTCAATGCATGCAGGCTACATAAGGGACAGACGTTGGCTCATATCTATACATTATAGTTGAAGTGCAGTTCGAAAGGAGATCATCGTACATGAAGGATGGAATGCCTGATAACGGCAAGAAGTGGGTTGTCCCCCAACCGATTCGCAAGGACGGGGCCGGCGCTCCCGACCTCGGGCCGCGTGATGTGCTTCGTGATCTGCAGAACCCGGATATGCTTGTCCCTCCCACAACCGACGCCGGACTCCTTCCTAACCTCCGCATGTCCTTCTCGGACACGCATATGCAGTTAAACCACGGCGGATGGTCGCGAGAGATTACGGTTCGAGATTTGCCGATTGCAACGACGCTCGCCGGCGTGAATATGAGCCTGACGCCTGGGGGAGTCCGCGAACTGCACTGGCATCAGCAGGCGGAGTGGGCCTATATGATATGGGGCACCGCCCGGGTGACGGCTGTGGACCAGAACGGGCGCAATTTCATCGCCGATGTAGGACCGGGCGACCTGTGGTTCTTTCCGAAGGGGATTCCGCACTCGATTCAGGGGCTGGAGCATGGGTGCGAATTTCTGCTCGTCTTTGACGACGGCTCCTTCTCAGACTTGAACACCTTGTCCATCTCGGACTGGTTCGCGCATACCCCAGCCGAGGTGCTGGCCGCCAATTTTGGCGTTCCTGAATCAGCCTTTGCCTCCAGACCGTCCAAGCAAGTCTATATATTTCAGGACACGGTCCCGGGTCCGATCGGCAGTCAGGCTGTCCCCTCTCCCTATGGAACGGTACCGCGCTCCTTCACGTACCGCCTGCACGCGCAGGAACCGATTGTGACGCCAGGCGGAAGCGTCCGGATCGTAGACTCCACCAACTTCCCGGCATCCACCACCGTCGCGGCGGCGCTCGTGGAGATCCACCCAGGCGCGATGCGGGAGCTGCACTGGCATCCGAACGCGGATGAATGGCAGTACTACCTGACCGGGCAAGGGCGGATGACGGTGTTCGGCGGAAACGGCATCGCCCGCACCTTCGATGTCCGCGCAGGCGATGTGGGCTATGTGCCTGTTGCCATGGGCCATTATGTACAGAACACCGGAGACGAGACGCTCTGGTTCCTCGAAATTTTTCGCAGTGACCGCTTTGAAGATATCTCGCTGAATCAGTGGATGGCACTGACACCTAAACAGCTTGTTCAGGATAACCTTTGCGCGCCGCCGGAACTGATGAACGCCCTCCGCAAGGAGAAATGGCCTGTCGTGAAATATCCCGGTCTCTGATCGAGCAGGGATCTTGAATTGAAAAGGAAAATAATGTTTATCATTCTTCTCACTCAGGTTCATACATTTCACAGCCTGCCCGACTCGGGACAGGCGTGCTGTATTTCGTTGAGCTGTAAGAAAGGTAACTTTCTTGCAGCTCTTTTTGTTTTGTTAGTCAGAGCGAACGCTAGGGGCGAAATAGCGCAGCCATCGGCGGAACTTGAGAACTTTGGCGGACCGGCCGCAATTGACGGATTCGGTTCATTATACAAATACACGGTTGCCGGAGCTTTATCCATCTATTGACAGGTGCATCTAGCCCGCCTGCAGCTTGTTAAACTTCATGAATTGTCCGGATTCATGCATTGGAGTAATATAGTAGCGAGGTGATTGATGATGAACACATTGCTCGCCCTCGGCGGCATCATGATGTTTCTTGCTGTGGCGCTCGGCGCATTCGGTGCGCATGCGCTGAAAAACAAATTGACCGGTGACAAGTCGAAAACGTATCAGACGGGCATCCAGTATCACCTGGCTCACAGTCTCGGCCTGCTGCTGCTCGGCGTGCTTTCGGCCCAGCTCGGCAACGGTTCGCTGATCGTGACCGCAGGCTGGTTGCTGTTTGCCGGCATCCTCCTGTTCTCCGGAAGCTTGTATGCACTCAGCTTGACCGGCATCCGTAAGCTGGGCGCGATTACGCCGCTTGGCGGCCTCTGTTTTCTCGCGGGCTGGCTCCTGGTGATTATTGAAGCGTTTCGGGGATAGGCATCCTGCCGGCCGGAAGGAAGCCGGATTTCTAGCTTTGCTTTCATCCTGCACAGAACAAACAATCCCCCTCACTCCACACATACGAAGGAGAAGGGGGATTGCTCTATCATCTGCGGCGGCTAGCAAGCGTACTTTTGTATCTTCATGCTGAGCAGCACACCCGTTTTCGGTTAAGCCATTACCGTATCGATTGGATCAAATCGATGCCGAACACCGACAGAAGCGTAATGATCACCGTCCAAATCACCAGGCTGACTGTCATCCACAGCAAGGTCACATGTTTTTTGGCCCCGAATACAAGGCCGATAAAAACAGCGATATGCGAACCGATCAACAGCGGGCCCAGCAAAGAAAGACCCGGAAGTCCATATTTGTTCCAGATGTTGATCGCGCGGGTTTGACGCTTCGATTTCTGCTCCTGGCCGTTCTTCCTGCGGCTGCGCCACTGCTGGAATTTATCAAAGAAAATCACGAGCAAGTAAACGGTGGACAGATTTCCGAGAAACGCCATCAGCGCTACGAAAAAAGGGTTGAGACCTGCCACAATGCTTATCGGGATTACCGCGGCAATTTCAATCCACGGCACCGATCCCATCAGAAATACGAGAATATACTGCCAAACTTCCATCAACACATTCATTTACGTTTCATCCTCCCCTATGTTTGCCTTCCGGATGACCGACCAATACATACAGTACTGCGAAACCGCGAGCGCTCCGATCAATAGAACGGGAAGCGAGCGGTGCTCCGGAAACAGAAATAATACCAGCAGAATGAGCGGCAAGGCGACGTAGAACATAATATATACCTTCCGGCAAGCCATATACGTCAGCCATCGCATCCCCTCATCCTCTTCCCGAAATTCAACGGGATAGAAAAGATGCCATTTCACCTTCTGCTTCGGATGCCTGCGGTTATGAATCAGCACAGCAACCAGCCAGCTAAGGATGAATATGAAGCAAACGGCCAATGCAGCGTAAGACAACGTATACAACCAGGTCGGCAGACGCTGTGCCTCGATTTTGATTATCATAAACAACGTTATTATCACCATCGACAGCACCGACCAGAACGGGGACCGCAGCAGCTTATTCATTTACTCTTCCTCCTCCAGCCAGAAGACTTCTTCTACTGTGCATTCAAATTCCTTGGTAATCTTCAGCGCAAGAGTGACCGATGGTGCAAATTCACCCTTCTCAATAAAAGCGATCGTCTGACGCGTAACGCCGACCCTCTTGGCGAGTTCCCCTTGGGTAAACTGAAAACGGGCTCTCAGCTCGCGAACTCGATTTTTGAGCATAGAAACATCTCCTACTCGATCGTCTCTGACCCATTGTATATTATCCTTAACATAATGTAAATTTTAATTAACATTTTGTTTGGCATACTTAACCCGAAATGAGAATGGGAATGAGTATGATCTAAACAACAAGAGGCCGGTCCGTCAGGACCAGCCTCTGCTGATAAGGAGCTTCGAACGCTTGAATGGTGGCAAAATCACCTCGTCAGCGCCTCTTCCAAGCCGCCAGATTCATCTCATTGTTCATCGCTGCAGCAGCAAATGCGCCCATAGCAGCCGCAGCAATAAGCTGATAATACTGCGAAGCGGCATCACCGGCGCTGTACACGCCCGGAATGCTCGTTTTGCCGAATGGGTCCACCGCTACACTGCCCGTTTCCGTCAGTTCACAGCCCAGAGATCTCGGCAAATCCGATCCGATCCGAAGAGTCGGCTTGAAGAAAATCCCTTCACACGGCACCGCCGTCCCGTCTGTCAGAACGACCTGCCTCACCATGCCCTCGGCCGAGTCAATCGATTGAATCGGGGTGTCATACAGCGGGATGCCGTGCTGGCGCAGCTCCTCGCGCTGCTCCTCTGTCAACCCGTCGGGCCCGTTTGTGCAGATCGTAAAACGATCTGTCCAGCCCGAGATCAGCGGCGCGAAATGCATCAGCTCCGCTCCGCTGTTCAGAATGACCAACGGCTTATCGCGAAGTTCCCAGCCATCGCAATAAGGGCATACAAACGCGCTTTTTCCATAAACCTCGGCCAGTCCCGGAACATCCAGCGGCTGATCCTTCATTCCAACGGCAAACAGCAGCTTCTGGCTATGATAAGATCGGCCCTGGGCGGTTTCGATCTGAAAATGCCCATCAGACCCCGAAGCCGACACTGCCTCATCCTCCACGATCGTGATGGATGGATAGTTAAGGAGATCCGCTCTGGCCTGTTTGCGAAATTCAGCCGGGCTGATTCCGTCGCGGGTCAGAAATCCGTGAGATTCACGTGTCACCGCGTTGCGGGGACGCCCTTCATCGATGACGACCACCTTTTTCCTCGCCCGCCCCAGCACCAGGGCTGCGTTCAGCCCGGCCGGTCCTCCGCCGATGATAACGACATCTGTTGTTTCCATTTTCGAATTCATAACATCCTCCTATATAGATCTATAATATCTATAATTAAAATACAAGAAGCGTATCACTTCTTGCTTGTGAAACCATGCTGCCGGTTTAACGCCTGATCCACCACAGCCTGAATCGTATGCTGCCGCAAATATTGATGCAGCTGTTCCTCGGCGCCGTCCATCACCTTTTTCACCAGACACTCGCTGCCGCGATGCTTAGGAAGGTGCCCTTCCGCCATCTCCTCGCTCAGCAGCTGATGCTGCTGGGAATGAAGATTGGAGCACTCGAACAGCTGCTCCCGGCCTTCGATCACCTGGATGACCTCCAGAAACGTAATCTCATCCGCCGGACGCGCAAGCTCGTAGCCGCCATTTACACCGGGAACCGCGCGGACAATGCCATCCTGTCTCAGCTTGGACATGATTTTGGACAGGTAACTTACCGAAACGCCAAGCGTGTGAGCAAGCTCCTTAATCCCAATATGCCCGTCCTTCTCTGAAAGCGTCAGATGAATCAAGGCATGCAGCGCATAATCCGTGCTTTTGGAAAACTGCAACCCATTCCCTCCTTCCGAAGCTTACATTGTAGATACTTGATATCCATAATAGACAATTCAGTCTCCATATGCAACCCTTTGCCGAAAAAAATACACGCACACCGGTCAAGTGTACGTGTACCCTCTAACTCCAAACGAACTCAGCTAAAGCCACAGATCCATCGATAAACTTCACATATTGCAGCATTCGTCTCATCATCACTGCGCTTGGGGCACAGCTGGCCGGCTCCTCGGGGAACACGTCGTCTCATTCATGCCCTCTGGCATTCCTGGGAGACTATAGTTCCCCCTGCGATTGTCTGGCCCACATCATCGAACGCGACATGGTCAGGCCGCAGTATGACTATCTCTTCTCAGGCCGGATACGCGATGCTCGTCCCTTATTTTCCAGCCAGGAACTCGTCCAGCTGACGCTGGATCTCAGCCACGTACTCATCAATTCCCGCCGCCTTAAGCTTCTCAATCGCCACCGGATAGGCCGTTTCATAATCGACAAAGCCGGAGCGGATCGCAGCCAGGTCTTTCCCTGCTACTTCCTTCAGAGCCGTCTCGATCATTTTCACATTCTCGTTGTTGAAACGGAAGCCTAAAGAGGCCGAGCGCAGCGCCTGATCATCCCAGCTGTTATATTGATCAATCAATGCTTGCGGCACATCGGGACCAAACAATTGATAATTCTGATTCCTGAACATCCACTCATAGAAAAATTCAGTAGGCGTCAGCTTGTGAATCCGGCCGTCCACAATCTCGTAATCTTTGCCTTCTACGCCATAGAGCGCGAACAGGTAGTTATCCTGTGACTTGTAAATCCAATTGATCAACTTCATGGCGCCTTCCGGATTCGGGGCGTTAACCGGTATGCCCAGAACTTCCCCGCCTGCGGCCGTTATATAGCGCGGCTTCTCCTCTGCCAGCAGATAAGTCTTAATGTCCGCACCCGGCGCGTTAGCTCTGACACCATCGATAATTTCCATCTCCTTGCCCAAGGATCCTTCTACCCATAAGTAAAGCCCGGTCTGCATTCGAGAATCCCTTTCATTATATTTAATGGTCAGATCCTCGGTATAGATTCCCGCTTCATACATGCTGCGGTTGAACTTGGCTACCTCCTGGAAAGCCTCTGTTTCATAATAGCTGTACGCTTTTTTGCTGTCTTCCCCGAATACCACCAGATCCTCAGCAGCAATCCAGTTGTATTGTTCATCGGCATAATACCGTGTCAACGGTTTAAAGATAATGTCGGCAGGCCCTTTCATCTCAGGAAACTGCGCTTTCGCCCTTGCCGCAAACTCCTTCAGATCTTCCGGCGTCTTTACATCCGTCATCCCCACGGCTTCAAGAATGTCTTGGCGAACGGCGACCAGCTGGTACATCGCAGAGGACGGCGCATAAGCGGATGGGATGCCATATATTTTACCGTCAATCGTTGCCCCCTGAAGCTGCTCCATCGGAAGCACATTAAGCATATCCTGACCATGCTCCTCAATTAACGCATCAAGCGCCATCGCTTGCCTCTTGTTCACAATCGTGGACAAGTCCGGCAGGCCGTCCCAATACAGATCAACCGGCTCATTGGCGGCTAACATAATGTCCTTCTGCTCCCAGTATTGAGCCCAAGGCACGAATACAACCTCCACCTTCAGACCAAGGTCTGCGGCCATCTTCTCGGCAAATTCGTTCTGCAGGAACTCATTCATCCGGTCGCTTCGCTCCCCCGGGTACAGAATCGTAACCGTTTCCAGCTCGGCCGCTCCTTCCTTGCTCCCGCTGCATCCCGCCATGATGGAGACGGATACCATCAACAGCGCCAATAATACCAACCATTTCCTTGTTTTCATGAAAGACCCTCCCTCATAAAAATGCTTATTCTTATGTTAAAAGCCGTGATCGGCCAGTAACCAAGCGGACAACTACTCCTTGACCGCGCCGGCCATAATCCCATGCACGAAGTATTTTTGAATGTAAGGGTACAGGAAGATGATCGGTCCGATCGTTATTACCGTAATCGCCATCTTCACGGTTTCCGCAGGCAGCGTGATGTTGCCCGAGGCCCCTGACGGAATGCGCCCGGAGCTGATTGCATTGACATTGGATAGAATATTGTAGAGGTAATATTGCAGCGGATATAAATCTTGGTCCTGAATGAAGATCAGCGCATGCCACCAGTCATTCCAGTATTGCAGCGCATACATCAATCCGACCGTTAGCAGCGCGGTTTTGCTTAATGGAAGGGCGATCGTCATGTAAATCCTGAAATAATTGGCCCCGTCCATCTCGGCCGCTTCATAGAGCGAGGTCGAGATGCTCCCGAAATACGTGCGCATCAGAAACATGCTCCACACATTAAAAATCGAAGGAAGAATCAGAGCAAGAATGCTGTCTTTCAATCCGTAATAGTTAACGCTGACCATGTACCACGGGATCAGTCCGGCCGAGAATATGATGGTGAAATTGCAGATAAACGCGAGCACGTTGCGGTACTTCAACTTTTTGATCGATAGGGAAAAGGCAATCAGGCTCGTGATCAGCAAAGCGCCTATCGTGCCTACAGCGGTTACGAAGATAGTGACGCCGTAGGATTTCAGTATTTTCATCCCGCTGTTTACAAAAATATATTTATACGTATCCAGGGTCGGGCTCAGAGGGACAATCGAATACCCGTTTCTTGCAATCGCCTGCTCCGAGGAGAAGGATACACTTAGAGTCAGCACCAGCGGATATAGACAAGCAAGGGCAAATAAGCCGATAAAACCATAAGCAACAACATGGACCAGTTTATCGCCGAGCAACCCGTTCTTTCCCATCATCTAAAATAGACCCTCTCCGTCATTTATTTTCTTGGCCGCCTTGTTAGCTGCCGTGATCAGAATCAATCCCATCAAAGACTGGAACAGCCCGATTGCCGTCGAATAGGAGAAACCGAGCGTGCGCATCGATTGATAGACATAGGTGTCGATAACGGTTACCTCTTCCGCCAGAACCGGATTGTTGCCAACAATGCCGTAAACCATCCCGAAGTCGCCGTAGAAGATCCTACCGACGCTAAGCAAACTGAGCACGATGATGGTCGGCTTCAGCATCGGTACGGTCAAATGCAGGATCCGCTGCAGCTTGCTTGCGCCATCGACCTTTGCCGCCTCATATAAACTCCCGTCAAAATTGGACATCGCCGCCAAATAGATAATGGAACTGTATCCGCTCCATTTCCAGACGCTCGACAGAATAATAATCCATTTCCAATACTTCGGCTCCGAGTACCACCGGATCGGCTCAAGCCCGAAGAAGTTCAGGATATTGTTGGCAATTCCCACATCGGTGGAGAAGATGCCGTACAGAATCGCCCCAACGACGACCCACGAGATGAAATACGGAAAGAACATCATGCTCTGGGCCAGCTTTTTATAGGTTTTGTGCCGGATTTCATGGATCAGGACAGCGATGCTGACCGGGACAATGATCCCTAATATGAGTCCAAAAAAGTTAATATACAGCGTGTTATAAGTCACCTTCCAGCCCATGCTGTGCTTTGAGAAAAAGTACTGGAAATTGTCCAGACCGACAAACTTGCTGCCGAAGATCCCGTCAACAACATTAAAATCGGTGAATGCCATCCATACACCGGCAAAAGGAATGTAAGAGAACATCATCAGTACGATCAGAGCCGGCACGCACATCAGATACAGAATTCTATGTTTTTTGATTTCATATAAAAATCCCTTGCTCATTCCATCACGACCTTTGCTTTGCATTGTGATTTAACGATTAGGCTGTGGCATTATGCTTTAGTCTCTCCCTGAGCTCGTCCATATCAATGATGGTCCCGGTCATTCTCGCCTCTTCCGCCGCATAAGCCATCATATGGCTTTCGACGGACCTGTCGATCGAGGATCGGCTGTTGAAATCAGGATTCTGTAAATTGTTCAGAAAATCATTCATCAGCCCCGTATCTCCACCGTTATGCCCGCCGCTCATCACGGCCGGCCGAATGACCGTTTGCTTGCCGGCCTCCACCATGTTGGAGTTGAACCGGGTAACCTCGATCACATTCAAGCTGTCATCTCCCCGGATCTCCCCGTGTTCGCACATAATTTTAAGGGTTCGGTACATTTTGTTCGTAAATCCGCTTAAATTGAAGGTGGCCGTGACCCCGTTCTTGAACTCGATCAACGTGACCTGATGATCACACACATCATTGTCGAGCTTATACACGCAGCGTCCGTAAGGCCCGGTCTCTAGCGCCTTAAGCAGCCCTTCTTCCGATTGATCCGCCGCAACCGCGGCTGCCGGCCATTGTCCTCGCACCGGCAGATAAGCCTTTCTGGCATCAAACCTGCAATCTGCGGCGACCTTGCAGTCCAGGCAGCGTTCGGCGCTGCCGGCCGGAGCATTCTCCTCCTTAAAGTAGGCAAGACCGCCGTAGGATGAGATACGTTTGGCTCCGCTGTCCACCAGCCAGGATAGAATATCCATATCGTGACATGACTTCTGCATGATGATCGGGCTGGCCAGATCGCTTCTTCTCCAATTTCCTCTGACGAAAGAGTGCGCCATATGGAAATTGCCAATATTTTCGTTATGCTGGATGGTGATGACTTTACCGAGTTGCTGACTGTCGATGATTTTCTTGATCTCTGCAAAAAAATTCGTATACCTGAGCACATGGCAGACAATCACCTTGCGGCCTTTTTCATCCGCCTTCTCTTGAATCTTGAGGCACTCTTCAGGGCTTGGCGATATGGGCTTCTCCAGCAAAATGTCATAGCCTAGCTCAAGCGCGGCCATCGTCTGCTTATAGTGATCCCGGTCCATGGATGAAATGATAACCGCATCGCATATTTTGCCTAAGGCATAGAACGCTTCAACAGTGACAAATTGTCTCTCCGGCGGGATATGGAACTCATCCGCTGCCGCCTTCCTTCTGATATCGTCCGGCTCTACAACCGCCACAATATCCGCGCTTTGGTACGCATGTCTTGAGTAGATCATGCCTCGCTGTCCTGCCCCGATTAACGCTAGTTTCAAATCAATGACCTCCTGTATGTAAATGACTGTCCACGGTTTTAAGGAACAACTCGATGTCCGCTTCCGTGATGTACGGCATGGCGCCAATCCGTTCGATGTCTTCCTTGAGCACAATCATGCTTAGTGTGTTGAAGCGGGCCCCGCGAACCATGTACGCTGCGGCTGCTTGTTGCAGCGAGGTTGCATATTCGCCGGGATTGCGATCCGGATCTGCCGTCCGGTCTCCGAAGAGTTCGTAGCGCAGCATGCCGTCGCCTTCAAATGTGGGATAATTGTACAGCTGGCGTTGAACCAGAACGATGTTGCTATGTTTGCTGTCCAGAAAGAGCGACAGGCGGGTATCATACAGCCAGCTTGCGCTCCAGAACCCTGTGATCGGCAGCTCGGGGAAATACTTGCCATAAAATTCGATGGCCTGCCGCATGGAGTTCCTCAGCCGCTCCGGCGTATATCCGGGCCCGGAGGGGATGTGAAGGGCAAGCAGCGTATCGCCTTGCCGTAGCGCCGACGCCCATTCCTTCTTGAAGATCGTTGTCGTATCTCGTTCGACGAACCCCATCGGGTTGATTCGGTTGGCCATGATAAACTCGGCGTTCTCGTGCCATTCCGTTATGAAGCTGCCCTTCTGGTCAAACACATCATTAATTCCGTTCCTTTGCCCGTCGCTTCGGAACTCTTCTCCCGCATGCCTGAGCGCAATGACTTCTCCTGTTTCCTTATGGCGAAACATCGTAAACGGATCTCCGAATCGGTAGGGAATGAAGTAGAATCGGTCAAACAGAAAGATTGAGCAGGTATAGAAATTCATAACCCATGGAAAATCATGAACCGAAGGATCACCGTGAAGCGCCATTTTGTCCAACTGCGGTTGTAGAAACGTATGCGGAATCGCTGCATAATGCTCTTCGGGGATGGACCGCTGCCGCAGCCGATTCATGGAAGGAACCACACAGGCGAGGAGCAGCAGAAATGAATACAAAGCTCCATGCCGCTGCATACATCCCGGCTTCATATTCGTATAGTGCGTTTCATCACAGCGCTCGCGGGCAGAACATAAATCCTTCACCAAAAATTTAGTGAAATGCAGCAAAACCGGATCCTGTTCAATCTCCTCGATCCCCTCCACAATCCGTTGCCGGGTCTCCCCGGGAACCTGATAGCGATCAAAGGTTTCAGACAGAAATGCCTGTGAAATGAGATCGACGCCGCTGTCATCAGGTGCATAGCTGTCATACTTCGCCTCCAGCCCTTCAGGCAGGTTATCAAACTTGCAGTGGGACACACATTGATGAAAATTCCACTGGCTTGCCATTGCATTTCTCACCTCGCCCAATGTTTTTGTTACATCCTTTGTTTCGTTAATTATTGCGTAAACAATATTTTTGTTTAGTGACTTCATGTTATCCCACTCCCCCTTGTTCTGGCAATAGAAAAATTAAAACAATGTAAAATTAATCGTGACAACCAGTGTCAAAAGCATGTTATAGTTGATTTAGTTTGTAAATACTGGTAAACTATATTACGCAACAATATAACGAAACAAAAGCGAAACATCGACGAAACAATAGCGAAAGTGGGATCTATCATTGTTAATGATGAATCATTCCTATACACTCTAAAATGGGTTCATTAGTAGCTGAGAAAAGGAGAATGTGCGATTGATGAGTACGATTCGGGATGTTGCCAAGTTAGCGAATGTATCCACTGCGACTGTATCCAGAGTGTTGAACAATGATACCAAATATAAAATCACGGAAGAAACCAAGGAGAGAGTCTGGCAGGCTGTTACGCAGCTTAACTATAAGATCAGCTCCAAGCCAAAGCGGAAAGCTTCCGCCAAGGAACCGGCCGAGGCCAAATCACAGATCAAAATCGGCTGCGTGTTAAGCGTCACCAAAGACAAATATAACGATCCTTATTTCATGTCGATTCTTTCCGGTGTGGAGGAGCGGCTGCTTAGCAGAGGGTACAGCATCGCTTTTATTCGAACGGGGATCGAACTGAATGATCACCAGATTCTCTCCAGCACGTTCAATGAGCCGATCACCGGTCTGATCCTTATGGAATCCTTGAACCGCGAGACCTATGAGTACATACGCAAGCAGGTTCCATATATCGTGGGGATTGATACTGAACGCGGGGATATCGATAATGTCGGCTATGATCATTACAATGTGGCTTCCGTTGCGGTAAACCACCTCATTGAGAAGGGCCATACCCAGATCGGGTATATAGGGGGGAGTGGATTGACCGGCAATCTGAAGGACAGCCGCCGCTACCGGGGGTATTATGCCAGCATGCATGCAGCCGGATTGTCCGTGAATCCCGATTGGGTGATCGATTGCATGTGGGATGAAGCGGTCTGCACCGAGAACATCAATCGGTTGTGCACATCCGGCAATGTCCCGACTGCTTTTTTTGCCGGAAGTGATTTAATGGCCATGGCCGCTCTGAACGCGCTATACAGCAGCGGCATTTCCGTTCCGAATGACGTGGCGGTTATCGGGCTCTCCAATATCGAAGTATCCAAGTATTCCAATCCGCCGCTATCTACGATTGATGTTCCTACCAAAGAAATTGGCATGGTTGCTGTCGATAATCTGTTAGACCGGATCAACGGAAACCAATTGCTGCCGAAGAAGGTAATATTGCCGACACGCCTGGTCGTGCGCAGTTCCACTTAGCAGGCATAACTCCAGGACAACCGACGGCATATCGAAGCCTGGTAACCCGAAGAAGCACCTGATCCGGTGCTCCTTTTAATGAAAGGAGGTGAACATTCGGATTCATTCTGCTGTACATCATCTTTCTATTGAGGAGGTTTGACATGATCGCACAGAGGAAATCTATGAAAATGTCGCTGTTGGTTGTCATGATACTGGCACTTCTGTTCCCGTTCTTCCCTTCGTCTCTATTGACGTCCACCGCAGCGGCGGCCCCGATCATCGTAGACGGAAACCCGGCGGATTGGGAGGAGGTGCCAGCCATTGCGGTCAACTCCGGAAATGCAAGGGGATTAAAGGCAACGCATGATGACACGAATCTGTATTTACTTGTCGAAGGGAGCAACCTGAGCACGGTGATGGGCAGCTTCTGGCTGAACACGGACAGGGATGCTTCGACCGGATATCAAGCATTCGGATGGGGAGCAACCGGCATCGAATGGCTTCTGGAGAACAACTCCCTGTACCGCTATGCCGGCAATGGAAGCAGCTGGGAGTGGACGCTGGAATTATCCCTCCCCTCTTCCGCTATCGCTCGTACTTCATCCGTGATTGAGGCAGCCATTCCACTGTCTACGCTTGGGCTGACCGCTGGCAGCAGCGTGAGCATAGGGTACCTGGACAACAATTCGGATATTCATCGCTTGCCGGCCCAGAGCCAGCCGCTGCCATCCTATACCCTAAATGAAGGGGGGACAGGAGCTCCAATGATTGAATTCTACCCGACCGAGCTCGACGATCCGCTTAACAATCCGTATAAGGGCTGGGCACCATCCGCCAAATTCAGGAACTATCCTCAGGATCACCGTCTCGTTTATGCCGGTGTCACCTGGAAAGAGCTTGAACCCGTGAAGGGCCAATATGATTTTAATGCCATCGAGGCGGCCAATAATTTCGACTATTGGCACAGCCAGGGAGTTAAAGTCGTCCTGCGCTTTATTATGGACAGCCCTTCCGGAGTGCCGCACCAGGATATTCCCGACTGGCTCTATAATGATATGATCCGTCTAGGACAATCACCGGGCACGGCCTATCACGATGAGACCGGAGGAATGGGAGCCGGCAACAATATGGGATTCTCCCCGAACTACAGCTCTGACTATTTGATTGCAAGGCACAAGCTTGCGATTGAGGCGATTGCGGAGCATTATAACCGACCTGACAGCCCGATCGCGTTTGTCCAGATCGGTTCGCTCGGTCATTGGGCGGAATTCCACACATGGCCGTACGTCGGACCGAATGGTGAGCGCAATTATACAGGCGTATTTCCGCCGAACGAAATTTCCAATCAGTACATCCAGCATTACATTGATGCTTTTGCCGACCAGGAGTCACATACGCAGGTGTTGATCAGAAGAAGTGTGGAGCTGGCCAAGAACAACAACAAAGGGTTGATTCTCGGCATGTTCAATGATGTGTTCGGAGATCAGCCGAGCTTCGACTCGGAATGGGGATGGTATACGGGCACCCAGAACGGTTACTGGGATGATATCGGCCAGCGGCAGCCGGATCATGCGAACTTCTGGGACATCCGCATTTCCGCAGGCGAATTTTACGGCGGCGCCTATGGGATGAACGCTGCGCTTACCTCGGGCAGCGGCTTTAGCGAGACCCTTCGCCAGACCGAGCTGAGCAAGCCGAGCTGGCTGGGGCCGAATTCTCCGGCTTCCCTGGCGCTCGGAAATCCGCTGCAGGACAACATTGATCAGCTCAAGAAGCGGATGGGCTACCACTTTGTGCTGAACAAGGCCTCATATCCGCAGCAGAGTAACGGAAGCTCACTGGACGTATCGGTCGTTGTAGAGAATAAGGGCGTACAGCACTTCCCGTTCAACTGGCCTGTCGAAATTCAGCTGCGCAGCGGCAACGCCATTGTGGCCCGCCAGACCGTATCAGCCGATTTAACGACTTGGAGAACCGGACTGCATACGATCACCGGCTCCCTCTCAACCGCTGCGCTGCCAAGCGGCACTTATGATTTGGCCATCGCCATTATTGATCCGACAACGAATCAGCCCGGTGTTGATTTCGCCAATACGAACCGGCTTTCAGATGGCACTTACAAGCTGGGTACATGGACCAAGCCATAATTAACAACAATCAAGAAATATACCGATACTTATGCGTTCAACGAGCGGCATTCGGGCGGGGGAACATCCTCCCCCGCTTCGGCCCGCTGGTATTGCTGGCTCCGAAGCCGTCCCGAAAGCCTCCCGTGAATGGCCAAATTCATTTCGAGATATTCCCCAGCTTGCGCAGCACGTTAAAGAATAGGTAATTCATCGCCTTCGTGCGGTACGTCGTCTGATTGAAGGTACCAGCAAGATAAACGTCCATAGCTGGCACGTACAGCATAAAAGCCCCACTGGCGCCGAGGCCCCCCCACACCGTGTATTTGGACGTGAACGGAAGGAAGCGCAGCTGCATGAGGCCGTAGCCGTACCGAAGCCCCATCTGAAGCGGTCGCCATGTCTGCATCACGCGCAGGCTTTCCTTTCTCACCAATTGACCTTTAACGAGCGCTTTCATGAAAATCAGTAAATCCGCTAAGGTGCACACGGTTTGGCCACCGGAATAAAAGCTGCTGAGACTGCGATATTGATCCACCTCGATCTTGATATGGTCCAGGTACAAATGCGCTGTCGGGGCTGCGCTTTGCAATGCAGGGAGAGAGAATTGGGACAGGTAGGAGTGATTCATCTGAAGCGGCCTGAAAATGCGCTCATGCAGCACCTCCTCATAAGAGGACCCGGTGATGGACTCAATGACCATCCCCAGCAGATTGTAGCCCGTGTCGGTATAGTACACTTTTTTGCCGGGTGGAAAATGAGGCCGAAGATGCTCCTTGGACCATTCCACCGTATCCCGGGGCGTCCAGAACCGCTGCGGATCGTCCAGCACCTCCTGTAACATGGAAGGTCGATGCTTCGGCTTTTCCTCGAAAAAATCCGGCAGTCCCGAAGTGTTGCTCAATAAGTGCTTGATCTGAATATCCTGTGAATAGTCTTTGCCTTTGTAAATATGCATGCCTTGAATCAGTTCCGGTGGCAAATACTTCGCAATCGGATCGTCAAACCGGGCTAGCCCGCTCTCGACCAGCTGGGTCAGAATGACCGAAGTGAAGGTTTTGCCTACGCTTGCGGTGTGGAATGGCTGATCGGGCGTGGCCGCCACCCCGTCCGTGCTCCCTGCTGCCATCGGCCAATGAATGTTCAGCCGCTCCGAATGGACCAGCAGATAGACATTATGCAGACTGGGATCCGAGTTCACTTTATTGATGAGCTGCTGCTCCACCTCTTGCTTCAATGCTTCATATGCCACTTTCAAATTCCCCCTTATCATTCCCGGCTCCCGTCCCGCTGTAAGCGGCCTGTCTTACGCCGGATTACGCTTATCAGTCTTCTCAGTTGCTTCCCTTGCTTTTGCGCCATCGTGCAGCCAGCACGACATCCTCAGCGGCATCGTCAAGAAGCGCCTTCAAATGATCCAGATCCATCTCGGCCGGCAGCTGCCCATTCACAGCCATGATCGACAGACCCGCCTGGAACACCCTCATTTTGAACAAAATCAGCCGCAGCTCCTCTTCGTCAAACTCTGCAAGGTCCGGATCCTGCTTCATATGGCTGACCAGCGCATCGCCCATATCCTGATCATAATTTTGCATATAATCGTTGGGCTTCATGGCCAAATCCCTGAACAATATCGGATATTCCTTGGCAAACTGGAGGCTTGCCGCCCCGATATCACCGAACGGGCTGCCCGTATCCTGCTCTAGCACCATCTGTTTCCCGAGCTCATGCACTCTCTGCACCACGGCACGCTTCAGCTCCTCCACATCCTCAAAATTGACATAGATCGGCGCAATCGAGCTTCCCATCTGCTCGGCCACCTTTCGGATCGTTATGCTGTCCATCCCTTCCGTTTTGGCAATATGGAATGCCGTTTCTACAATTTGCTCTGCGGTAAATTTTTTCTTTGGCGGCATGACTGACACTCCTGTCACAATCATTATATATCACATGTTATATATCTTATGATATTTTATTTTTGGTATGTTGTAAACCCTGGAATTAGACTTTAAAGAGCTGACTTTGGCGTGAGCATCATATTCACGTCCAAACGAAGGTTGCCGGTCATTTTATGCAGAAGCTTGTTCCCTATGGCATAAGGACCGCTGTGTTCATTCCTACAGAGATATGTAACAAGGCGCCGGTGAACATGCTCACCAGCGCCTTGATTCGTATGACTTATTTAGAAGATTCCGCCCGAATATAATTCAATATCATCTGGGCTGTTTCCGCGCGGCTGGCTGGTTCGGCCGGTGCAAAATGATTGCCCCGTCCTTGAACCAATCCGATTGCCGCCGCCTCCCTCACATTGAGCAGTGCCCAAGGCGCAACGCTTGCTTCATCGGCAAAAACACTCGCAGACGGCTCGATCGGCTGATGAACCTCAGGTCTTCCATTTCGCTGTTAACGTAACATCTTCCTTGACCGTGTCTGAAGCAAAATCCCACTTTACTCCATTGGCAGTATACCAACCGTCAAACACATAACCGGCTCTGCTGACCGCCGCTGGTTCGGTAATTGGGGCATGAAAAGCAGCTTCCATATTCGGAACAGCAGGCACCCCGCCGTTGGTATCAAACGTTACGATATAACGCGCTTTGCCTTTCAGATACACCGGTTCCGATCTGTTGCCTGCATAGTCCTCCATGACCACATATACGTTCTGGGCAGTCGAAGTGAATTTCAAGCTGGCCTTGGTCGTTCTCCCGCGAATGATGTGGTCTTTATTGCCCACATTATAAGTTGTCGGGAATTCTCTAAGCTTCCCATCCTCGTAGACATACATATACCGCCAATCCCTTGTGTTCGGCATCGGCAAATTCAGCGTATTGCCATCCCAGGACCAATCCTCGGCATATGGCTCAGCCACCTTGTCAATGAAATTGCCGCTGACCGATACAGGCGTTATATTCGCGGCGGATAACGTCACGATATAGTCGTCACCGTTTATCGGCATGCCTTGGAACATAACAGAGGTCTCCCCTGCCGGTACCGTTATGCGCTCAGATACTGGGGCAGGTGTCGTAATCCAGTTCCGGGATTTCACGCTGACCGTCATATTTCCTGCTGTATTCTGCGGGTTCGTCCAGCTTACCAGGAAGTCGCCGTTCTCGCGGGAATCGACGATGATATCCGATGGAGATTCGGTTAAATCGAAGCGAACTGTCGCAGCCTCACCTTCCCGTCCGTCCGCGCCGACGGCGGCAACCTTAACGACGCCTGAACGTGCTGGCAAGTTTTTGATATAAAAGATGTCATCATACTTCCCGCCCACATATACATCATTCACATAGATGTTGTACTGCTTGACCTTGGAATAATCCGGATCCATGTTCCATGTGATGACCATTTCCCCGCTATCCGTATAGGCTTCAGCGATCGTCAGTCCCGTCGGCGCTGCCTGCTGGGCGATTGAACCGTCATAAATCCGCAGCTGACCGATGTTCATCTGATAATCGGCTACGCTTCCCGCACCCGGATCAAACACAAGCCCGAGGGTGGCAATCGATTTTCCGGCATAGGGACTTAAATCAAGTTCAGTGGTAACCCATCCATTGGTTTTCCTACCGCTGTCCGGAACAGGAATGTGAATCACCGTGCTCGGATCGTCCTTCATGATCAAACCGATGCTCATCGTGGAAGCATCATCACCCGCGGTTTTGTTATATGTAACCGACAGCTTGGAATCCGCTCCCACGCTCAAATCCGTCTTATACAGTCTCAAGAGATTTTCAGCATCTAATTGGCCGCTTACGACCAGAGAGCTTCCGCCTTCATAAGCCCCGATTTGCTCATAGTCGAACCGGGATGTATCCGCAATGTTATATTCCGGCCCATAATCAAAGTCGACCTGCAGCTTGTCTCCTGCCGTCTCCTGCCACCACTGCCAAGTGACTGGAATGTCCTGGAGGCTCATGTTGGACCATTCCTCCGTATTCGAGACCGCACCGTTAACATAATAGGACAGACCATGTCCTGTATTAAAATTTGTGTAAAAATGCGTATCGCCAATGACTGAGCGTTCAGCAATCACAGATGCCATCCCCGGCCAATAGCGGTTATCCGCATGCACGTCGGAGGCTGTATTGCTGGTTGATACCGCCGTGTGGGTCGGATCGATATTCGGTCCGGACCACCATAATTGCTCACGAACCTTCGTCATCCATTGGTAATCATTCTCCGCCCGGCGATTTACGGGCCATGGCTGCCCCATATCCTCGTCGAGCCCCGCATGTACAAAATCAGCTCCCAGCGTCGAGATACTCAGTCTTGGCAGACCATTGCTATCCAGCTTGTTTCTCAAAGCCGAGCCTTGAACGCTCTTGAACCGGTCCCTTCCGGCTTCAAGTCCGGCGTAGCCCACATCATAAATGTTGAAGCGCTCTCCGTACGTTTGATTAAGCGTGCTGAGATAATTCTCGGCTGCATTGATTTGGTTATTTCCCATTCCGTAATCAAAGAAAAAGGACTGCGAAACCTGCTCCCCCGTATCTTTGTCATACAAAAATGAAATGTTGTTATCATTAAATGTTCGCGCAAACATGTTTTGACCCGTGGAGGTATTCAGCGAATCATACCACTGTACATATAGCCCTCCCTTTTGCAGCGCTTTCATAAATCCAATGTAATCGGGGATATCCTCAATCGCTACGTTCGGATTTTGCTCCTCCTGGTTAACAAAATACCCGTCATAGCCAAAATAATGTGCCATCTCAATTAACTTCTCTGCTACCGGGTAATTACCGGCCTCATCCTTAACGATCATTTGTTTATAGGTCTGCTGACCGCGATCATTATTGGAGAAGAAGATGCCTGCGAGAGAAAGAACGCCGTTCTTGTGCGCCGCATCGGTATAGGTGGGGTTCGGAATGTTCAGCATGCCGAATTCAAACCATTTTTGCTGCCAATCCCGCTGTGCCAGGTCGTCATAGTACTCCGGAGGCGTATACGCGGTTGCAGTTCCATGCCAGTAAGAGTAAAAATCGATATATTGCCAGAAATTAAAATGATATTGCGCAAATTTATTCGTATATGGCGCGTTCTCTATGAATGCGTTACCATAATCGCCCGCAACATTCATCATCTTTACATCAGGACTCAGGTTTGGATTGGCCTGCGTAGCCGCAAAAGGATCGATCCGCTTCTGCAGCGGTACTCGTGATCTGAGCAGCTCCGCATCGGGATCGGTTTCCGGGCTCCAGTTCATAACATGGCTGCTGGTGTATCCGTGCACGCTAGGCTGGTTGGTTCCATGGGCGCTTGCCCCCTGAAAAGGCCACGTATCGCCCGCTTCCGCAATCAGCGGAAAAGTCGATAGCAACATCGCGGTTGCCAGTACGACTGACGTGATTTTTTGAAATCCTTTTTTCTTCCCTCGATCATTCATTAACTGTTCCCTCCTGCAATCATGATCATCTGCCGTCTCTCATCAACGACAGGCTTCTTTCCACTCCCTTCCATATGGGTTTATAACCCAATTTATATGATGAAAGCCTTTTCAAGTAGAGGTCAAATTAAAGATATACTAGACAAATTAAAGAGCTTTCCCGTTGAAGTTCACAAATTTATACCTTGTGAATGCCACATATATTCATAGGAATACATAATTATGGTTTTCTTATAAATTATGGTTAATATTGATGGAGACAGTTCAGCTATGTTGTTTATATGCCCACAAAAAATCTGCCTCAAGAATCGGATACCCAATTCCGAGGCAGATAATTTCACTTGCTTATTATACGGTCATTCTTTCGTCTACAGACGAAGAAATCCATCGAGCAGCTCTTGTTCGTTCACAGCAACCGGATCTATCGCTGCTTCTTCCATCGCACATACCGCCATCACATAATTAGGCGGCAGGCGGGTGGCCGTCAAATGGTATGGCTCTGCGGCAGGAGTCTCCAGAGTGAAGCGGTCATCACCGTTCTCATGCCGAAATGAGAAGGAGTCCAGCGGGATGGACAAGCCTTGCCCCACCGCTTTAATATAGCTTTCTTTCAACGTCCACAATTGATAAAACTGCTCCAGCCGCTGGGCCTCATCCGCCTCCATCAGCCTGTTGTACTCGGCGGTCGTAAAGAAATTTTTGGCGATATCCAGTTCGATCGGTTTGATCTGCTCAATATCAATGCCAACCGGCTGTTGATCAACCGCACACACCACCCACTCGCCCGAATGAGAGAGATTATAATGAAAATGGGGGCTGGATACGAGATAAGGCTTGTTATAAGAGTTCTCACCAAAAACAATATCTTCATTCCGCACCCCCAGCTGATCCATTGCCAGCCTCCTAACCAGCAGCTCTGCCGTAATGGAACGCCTTGCATCCATATAATTTCTGAATTTCTCAACCCGGCTTTGCCTTTCTGCTGACAAATGACGAACCACCTGATCGGTGAGAGACCGGCCAATGCGCGGGTCCAACTGAACCATGTACACCTCTGGCATTATAAGTCCTCCTGAAACATTCCTTCCAAAAAGCGGTCCAAATGCGCCCTCAACGCTTCTTCCTCCCCTTTCGGACAGAACGAGCTGAATTGCAGCCGGTTACCAGACACATACACGTTCGTGGACTTGCCCTCATATGCAGCCCCTTTCCCCTCCTGATTCCCGGACACGTTCATTGGCGGTAAATCAGCACTCTGATCTTGACCATACAGGGCCCTCCGTGTACTTATCCTCCTCATGGTAGGAGCCAAATAATTCGCAGGTCCGGCTGATGATGTAATCCTTCTCGGCCCTATCCCCGGCCCGGTCTTGCCGCGCCGTAATTCAGAGCCCCTGCCCCTGCAAAAAAGTCTAGGTAAGCGCGCCCGGATTCGCCGAAAATGACATCGTTCTTTGCTCCGGTAAACACATCGTTAAACCAGCGGCAATACGAACGGACATTGGATTCATGCATTTCAAACGTTATCAACGTCTACCACCCTCTCGTGATTCGATTACGGTTGCTTCCTGGCAAAGCAATTGATTGATCACTTGTACGATGTCGGCTGTTCGCTCATTCACAAAAAAATGCGTTCCGCGGAATGAATAGTAGCCGCACGGCCTCCGGGAATACCGATTCCACTCGAGCTTGTGTTCGCGGCGAATGTCGGTCTCGCTGTTAAACAGGCTGACATCGCAGCTGAAGACAGGCAATTCTCCTTTCCAGCTGTACAGCTCTACAGCACGAAGGTCGTTTCGAAGAAGCCGGAACAAGGTCGCAGCAAAATCATCCTCGTTCACCAGCAGTGACGGGATGCCGCCCATTTCGAGCATTTTCGTTCTGAAGCTGGCTTCGTCCAGCAAGTGATGGTTCTTGTTCTCATACAAATGCGGCGGCTTCATGCCGGACAGAATTAGATGCTGCGGCAACGGCAGCCCCCTCGCTTCAAGCGCCCGGTATACCTCCAGCACCACGTAGGCGCCCATGCTGTGACCGAACAAAGTATAGGGCTCCTGATCCGCTTCGATGTGGCGAAGGCAATGTACCGCCATCTCCTCGATGGTCGAGCACAGCCTGTCTCTTGAGGCATCGCTTCGCCCGGGGAGCTCGATAGGATGAAGCTTGATTCCCTGGGCAAGCAGCGGCTTCCATTTCAGGTAAGTAAACGAGTAGCCGCCAGCATACGGCACGGTGTACAGCCTCATGCGCTTACCTCTGCAAGCTGTGACAGGGATGAGGCCAAGCGATTGCGGTCTGCGGCCGTTTCGTAGTTATAGATTTCGATCGACTTGCTATGCTGTCTCAGAAGCCGGGATAGAATTTGCCCGCTTCCAAGCTCGATAAACGTATGAATGTGTTGTCTCTGAATATAGTCGATGGTGTGATGCCATTTAACGGAGTGTTGTAATTGCAGCAGCAGGTTGTCGATGATGGAAAATGCAGTGTAAGGCCTGATCGAAATATCCTGCAGGCTCCCGTGATGACCTTCCAAGCAAATTCTCGCGATATCAAGCCCGACGGCATCCGAAGCTTCTTCGAAAGTGTGCCTGACCCGTTCGCTTTCCCTATACAGATCTGTCAGCATACCAATTCTCTGAGATGACTGTCCCGGAAAAACAAAAGCTGTTTTCTTCAAGCTCGCTCACCTCTCCACAGAATCACTAGTGCTATTCAACTACAAAACTATGAAACCTAAGACTTTTCAACCATGTTGTTTATACTATTCCATAATATACCATTCGTCAACATACGTATCATTCTCACATTTTATGATTTTATAATCAATCGTTTTGTGTAAAAAGAACGTAAAAATGTTTTATGCTTGAAGTATTTTTATCCCTTTGCCATAATTTAGATATCGTATTTCTCGATAAAAAAAACTTACAGCATGGGAGAATGGTAATGTCTCGACGAAAAAAGATTCTCATCATCGAAGACGAAAAGGATATCTCTCGAATTCTGGCAGATTACCTGATAAAAAATAACTACGAGGCTGCTGTTGCCGGAAACGGTCAGGCTGGGCTTACCATCCTAGACATGCTGGAACCGGACTATATCATCCTGGATATTATGCTCCCGGACATGGACGGCGTCGATCTGTGCCGCAAGATCCGGGAGAAGAACAATGTGCCGATCATGATCCTAAGCGCCAGAGGAAGCGACACGGATAAAGTGCTCGGTTTCGGCTTCGGGGCGGATGACTATATGACCAAGCCCTTTTCCATCACGGAGCTGCTGGCGCGCATCAATGCTTATTTCCGCAGATATGAAAGCGTCAGTACCGTCCATCAGGACCCGGATATTTTGCGTTTCGGGCATCTTGAAATCAACAAAAAAGCGTATATCGCCGCCGTAAACGGAGCTGAAGTGTCGCTGTCTGCCAAGGAATTTGAGCTGCTCTATCATTTAGCCTCCCACAAGAACCAGGTCTTCTCCAAATCCCAACTGCTGGATGCGGTATGGGGATATGACAACTACGGGGATGAGAATACCGTGACCGTGTATATCCGTCGGCTGCGGGAGAAGCTTGAAGCTGACCCGTCCAATCCCGTCTACCTCAAAACCGTATGGGGCGTAGGCTATAAATTCAGTGCAGACTAACCAACAGGAGGCAAGGCGACATGACATTAAAGGGCTGGACGAATAAAACGCTGACCATCGCATGGCTGCTGCTTGCAGCTCTGCTCGGTGGCAGCTTCTATCTGCTTTCCTATGCTCTATCAGACAGCAGGGACGCGGCTCCCCAAAGCGTCATTCATCAAGTGCGCCTGGCCGTCAATCCACTGATGCTCTATTTGGAGCAGCATCATGAACATATCGGGACGCTTGAAGTGCAGACCGAATTAAACCGTCTGGCGACCCAGCGTGAGATCGGGCTGGCTTATGTCGAATTGGACGGGTCTGTATCGTTCAGCTCAAACGCTCTTCCGCCCCTCCCGCAAGATAACATCAACCGTTTTCTGCGCTATGATATGTACTCCGGCCTGCACAACAACGGGCTGTTCCAGATCGCATTTCCTGTCATTGACGAAGGCTCCCTGCGTCAGGTGGGAAATGCCGTGTACTTCCTTCCGGAAGCCCAGGTGTTTCCCGCGCAGTCAGACTATCGGCCCATTGTTGCTTTTGCCGCTATCATGCTCGTGACCCTCTGCCTTATCTTGCTGCTCATCGTGATGAAACGGACCATTCACACCCACTTCATATCGCCAATTCTTGAGCTCAGGCTTCACGTTGAAGCCATCTTGAAGGGCAATTATGAACAACAGCCCAGCTATGCCAGCTTGAATGAAATGGGCGCATTGTATTCGATGTTTGACCAGATGCGAACTGAAATCATGTATTTAAGCATGCAAAGAATCCAGCAGGAAAAAGCACAGAAGGAACTCATCACCAACATTTCACATGAAATCAAAACACCAATTACCACGATCAAGGCCTACATTGACTCCATCCTGGAAGGCGTCTGTTCCGATACGGAAACGATGCTCGAGTATGTCGAAATTATGCGGACGCATACGGATAAAATGGCCAGGCTCGTCGAGGATCTCCTTCTTCAGACCCTGCAGGATCTGGGTCAAATTACCGTCGAACCCCGCGAGCAATACAGCCGGGAGGTTCTCCATAAGATTCTGAAGCCGATTGGCCACTATGTCCGCACGAACGAGCTGACCTACATCGGGCCTCAGGAAATCCCCAATGTATTGATCTATATTGATGCCATTCGGATTGAACAGGTCATATCCAACCTGGTGTCCAACGCGCTGAAACATACCCCGCCGAGCGGCTCGATCCGAATTGATGTTCAGCTTGAAGCCGGCATGCTGAAAGTGATCATCGCCGATACAGGCAGCGGAATTCGTCCGCAGGATATGCCTTTTGTTTTTGAGCGATATTTCCGGGGGAACCCGGGTTCTGCCCCGCAGCGCGGCACCGGCCTAGGACTGTCGATATGCAAAACCATTATCGAGGCACATGGCGGAACGATTTCTTTCACAAGCAAACACGGCGAAGGAACTACCTTCTATTTCACCCTGCCCCTATGTTAATTCCGCCTGTAATACTTTATTAATAACTTAATAAGCCTTCTGCAACATTCTGAAGGTAAAGTGGAGGAAAATAAAATAGGGGTGAGGGTATGGCCAAGACAGCGATTATAACGGCTAAAAATCTCAGTAAAACTTACAACAGCGGCAGCGAACAATATCACGCCATCCGTAATTTGGATCTGGAAATATATGAAGGAGATTTTACTGTCATTATGGGAAATTCCGGCTCCGGGAAGTCCACCCTGCTGTACATGCTCAGCGGGCTGGATAACGTAACGGCCGGCGAGGTTTATTTCCAGAATCAGCGCATCGACAATTTCACCGAGCAGGAGCTGTCTGATTTTCGCTCGAGAAGAATCGGCTACATCTATCAGAGCATCAATCTCGTTCCGGACCTGTCCATTCTGGATAACATTACTTTGCCTGGTTATATCGCCGGACAGAAGAAATCGAATATTAAGAAAAAAGCTGAAAGCCTCATGAAAGCGATGGGAATCGCAGGGCAAGGCAGCCGTCTGCCTGCTCAAACCTCCGGCGGGCAGCAGCAGCGTGCCGCCATTGCGAGAGCCTTGATTAACTCCCCGGATATCGTGTTTGCGGACGAACCGACGGGAAGCCTGAATTTTGAACACGGCCATGCGGTTCTTGACATCCTAACCGACATCAATCGCAACGGTCAATCCGTCGTTATGGTCACTCACGACATGAAAGCCGCTTGCCGGGCAGACCGGCTCATTTATATCCGCGACGGCAAAATTGGCGGCGTCCTGGAGTTTGATAAATACGATGCCCATGATACGCATGATCGGGAAGCGATGATTTTTGCGTTTGTAACAGGGAAGGAGTGATCGCATGGCCGCCATCTGGACGCTTTGCTGGTCACATATCCGGAAGAACAAAATTCAGAATCTGTTCATCCTTCTGCTCATTTTGCTGTCTACGTTGCTGGTGACAACGGCAACGATCATCATTGCCAATACAGGCAATATGTTCTTTGATATGCACAAGAAAACGAACGGCTCACATCAGATCATCATGCAGGAAAAGGGGCTCCATGATCCGCAGCTCGTCCATCAATGGTGGGAAGCCCAAGAAGGCGTATCCGTCTCCAAGCTGCTGCCATACCGGACCTTATCGGGCATCACCTACGATAACCAGAACATTCCGAACGCCTATCTGCATATGATGCAGACGCCGGAGCGCCCGTTTGTGGTGGATGATTTGGTTTTTGCAGAAGGAACAGAAAGTGCTTCGCCGGCCAAAGGCACCGTCTGGGTTCCTACCTCCATGGCCAATGCTTACGGAATGTCTGTCGGGGACACCGTCAGCTTTCATATCGGGTCCGGACAGCTGCCGCTCAGCATATCCGCAGTTGTCGTTGACGTTCCATTCGGCGCACCGTTCACCAATACATCCCGCATCTGGATGAACACGGACGATTATCAGGAGCAGATCGCTCCGCTGCCTGGACAGGATGCTTACATGACGGGGTTGCGGTTTGACGACTATGACAGAAATGCAGCCTATTGGTCGGACTTTGAAGCCGCGCTCGGCGGGCCGTTCCTTGAGACCAAAATGGAGTTTGAGGCGATCTCCTCCTTCTACCTGATCATCGGCCAGATTGTCGGTTTCATCATGATTTTCCTCGGCCTGGTCATGATGCTGATTGCCTTGATTACTATCGGGTTCACCATTTCGGATGCCGTTCTTGCCAATTACAAAACGATCGGCATTCTCAAGTCGCTGGGCATGACCTCCAGCAATACGATTGGAACCTATATGATGCAGTACGGCTTGCTGGCTTTCATCGCCGTCATCCCTGGACTTGCGCTCAGCCGCATGCTGTCCAAAATTGTGATCGGCATGTCGGTCTCCTCTTTGAGCACCAGCAATACGCAGATGGAGATTCGGGGATTGGATGCCGCCGTGCTTGTCGGTGTGTTCTTATTCGCGGTGGTCATCCTGTTTGTGGCGTTGTACGCACGAAAGGCCCGCCACGTCCAGCCTGTACAAGCGATACGCTTTGGCATGTCCGAGGCGAAGAGCAGCAAGTTCGCCCAAAGAATGAATGCCGATGGCACCAGCAAAATCGGGTTTGGCAACCTGCCTGTAATGGCTGTCCTCGGCATCAGAAATCTGATCAAGAACAGAAAAGGCTCTGTTCTGATGCTGATTCTAACGACGCTGGCTTCCTCTGTACTGGTGCTTGGGTTCATCGTTCTCAACAGCATTTTCGGCATTCAGCAAACCGCCGCCAAGTGGGGATATGATTCAGCCAACATCTCCGCCTTGGTCATTAATAAAATGACCTTCCCTCGCGAGCAATTTGAGCAGGCTGTTGCAAACGATCCAAGAATCAAGGATATCGGGTGGCAGGGCAATACAACGGCGATGATCGCCGATGAATCGGCCTCTGGATCCGCAGAGGGCAGCAGCCCGCTAAGCATCTATTTAAGCGTGCTGGACGGCAGCTACGAGCAGATGGGCTTTGACACCGTATCCGGATATAATCCGCACTACAAGAACGAAATTGCCCTCGGCGTCAACGTAGCACGAACGTTAAACAAAACGATCGGCGATACGGTCGATGTCTATATTGAAGGAAACAAGCAGACGCTGCTCATTACCGGCATCTATCAGGCGATCTCGAATTCTTCGTATTCCGCGCGCGTCACCATCGATGCTGCCAGAGCCGCCAATCCGTCCTTTGACCTGCTGGATGTTGCGTTTATAAATCTTCATGACGTGACCGAGGCGGATGGCGTTGTCAGCGATCTTAATGAGGCGTTTCAAGATTCGGCGTCTATCGTAACGCAGCAAACACTGCTCGACTCCGTCTTTACGGAAGCGGCCAACATTATGATCTACCCGATGAGCTTCATCGGATTGTTGTTTACCATCGTCACCTTCATCATTATCTATAGCACATGCCGGATCAATATCCGCAAGGAAAGCCGGAATTACGGCATCTATAAGTCACTTGGAATGACCTCCCGGCAGATACGGACGTCCATTACGCTCGGCATTGCCGCGCTTTCCATACTCGGCGCGCTGCTGGGGATCGTGATCGGCATCTATGGTCTTCCGAACCTGCTGCAGAGTATCCTCGTCGGCTACGGCATTGTGGAGCTACCTATGATCCTCCATTCTGGAGGAGTCGCTGCAATTGCATCCGTGAGTATTATCGCAGCAGCGCTTGGTGCGTGGGGAGCTTCCAAAGTGGTTCAGAAATCCTCTCCGCGCATCCTGGTGGTAGAATAACGGCTGCCTAGCCGTAAATAACAAGGAGCTGATGATCATGAATAAAAATATACAGAAGTTGCTGCTCGCCGCACTTGGTTCCATGCTTGTCCTTTCCGGCTGCGACAGTTCCCAAGGCGAAAGCAGCACAGCCGATGAAACGTCAAGCTCGGCTGCTAAGTGGTATGATCAGATGCTCAGCAACAGCGTGAGAGAAGATCTGAGTGTCATCATGGAGGATGGCATCACGGAAGCTGTGAAGATCGAAAATTCCGTAGGCAACATTGAGGTATCCGCAAGTCCGGATGATACGCTGAGTGTGAAGGCATCACTTCAAACCTCGAATAACCACCGGTACAAGACGATGATGGAAGAAATCGTCAAGGAAGCGGGCATTTCGGTACGGGTAGAAGGTGATCAGATGGTTGTTGTCGCCCACCCCCAGGGAGATCCGGAAACAGACTTATGGACTTGGGCCGAGCGAAAATTTGGAGACTCCAAATTCGGGATTAACTATGAAGTGCAGCTGCCTGCCAAAGTCACTCATTTCGATATTTCGACAGATGTCGGCGAAATCGGATTAAGTGGATTGGATGGCGAATACAACGTATTCAACAGCGTCGGTGTGATTCGCATCAACGAAGCGAACCTGAAGGGCAAATCCAGTGTGCAATCCGAGCTTGGCAACCTGCGTATTCAGCTCGACGGAATCGAGAGCGGAAGCGCCTTGAAAGCCACCACCGATGTCGGCACGATTACCGCCAAGCTTCCCCCGGATGCTTCATACAGCTTAAGAATTACAACGGATCTAGGGCGCGTCAGCGGAGCAAGCAAAGGAAAAAGCGATGTGAATGGCGGCGGTCCACTGATTACGCTGACCTCCTCCGTCGGCTCGATTACGGTAGAATAATCAGGATTACAGAAGCCGCTCCTACCATCGGAGCGGCTTTTGGTTACTTCCACTCCTTGTCAGTCCTTCTCTTTTACATCGACCAACTTCCACTTTTTCGAGCCCTTGCATGATTATCCCGTTTGGTCAGGCAGCAGAAACAGACAAGGTTGGTAAGAAGAAACAACCTATGGAGCTTGAGCCATGTAGGGATGCCCAATTTTTCAAATCGAATCAAGCAGATCGTTAGTAATCTCCATCCGCTGCTATTTACTTCATTTTTCTTTGTTCCTCCCTCTTGCTTCTGCTCCCTTCCCCGCTCCTATGCTCCCTGAATGAAAGGGATACTGATGCAAAGGCTGCATCATGACACTTTAATAGAGCACTTATGCTTGCCGTTTAGATTGTTCCCCGGTGGACTGGATTTATGGTACAGTAAACTAAAATGAACTGAGTCAGCGAAAGGAGCAGGACCGTGAAGGAACGGATTCCTGACATTCTTGCGTATATGCAAGCATCTGTCACACAAGATATCACCGTGGAACAAGTCGCCAACCATTTCGGTTACAGCAAGTATCATTTCAGCCGAGAATTCAAGCGTTTGACAGGATTTTCAGCAGCGGATTATTTGTCTTCATTAAAAGTCGAGTTCGCCAAACAGGCCCTGCTCCGGCATGAACATTCTGTGACTCATTCCGGATATGATGCAGGTTATTCCAGCATCGGCACGTTCTCTACCACATTCACAAGAAAAACCGGACTCTCTCCCCGCGAGTATAAGCAGCAAGTCGAAGCGCTTTACAGCGTGGCCAAGAAATGTGAAGAAACGGATGCAACGGTTATTGGCCATCACGAGGCCCCGCTTGCATCGGAAACAAGTCGATGTCTTGTGTCCGTCCGTTATCCCGAAGGCTACCAAGCCGGAGTTACGTTTGTAGGATTATTCCACAGCCCCATCCCCAATCACCGGCCGGTGGTCGGAGTCGCACTCACCAAGAAGCACACGCATCTTTTTGAACATATTCCGAACGGGACCTACTATCTCCTTGCATGTTCGATTGAGAAAACCTTCAATCCGATGCGTTACTTCGTACTGGATGATTGCTTGCGCGGCCGTGTGCAGCACCAAGTGCGTTTCCCCCAGGATCACAACCAAGCCTTTACAATCACGCTGCGTGAAGCCCTCCCGGAAGACCCGCCCATCGTGGTCAATGTCCTGAAGCTGCTCGCAGACTCATTAAAAAACCGCAATGCATGAGAAGTTATTCGCTCGTTTTTCTGTCAGTATGAACTTGTACTTCTATTTACAACAGAAAGGAATGGGATAACGATGGATATCGTCATTACGCCATATCTGATGCTGGACGGCAGGGCCCAGGAAGCCATTCAATTTTACCAGGAGCTCTTCGGTGCGGAAATCATTGGACAAGAGTATTTAAGGGACTGGCCTGGAGAAATGGGGATTGAGGTTACACCGGAGAATGAAGGACGCGTGATGCACGCTCACCTGAAAATCGGAAATTCCGAGATCATGCTGGCCGATTACCTTCCCGGCCAAACTCCGCAGCCCGGCTCTTCCATCAACTTAATGATCGTTGTTAAAGATGCCGAAACCGCGAGAAAACTCTTTTCCCTTTTGCAAAACGGTGGGAAGGAAATCATGCCGCTCCAGGAAACGGGATTCAGCCCGGCCACAGGTCAAGTCATCGATAAATTCGGGATTGAATGGCAGATTGTGACCGATCAACCCTCATGAGGAATTAACGATGTAGCGTACATGTCCACAAGCCCGTCTGCAATGGAGTCTTATCCCCTGTTTAACTAGGTGCAGACGATCTATCTTTTAATGGATGCATGATAAAAAGCCTTCAAACAACAGTCGAGCAATTTCTGTGTTTGAAGGCTTATATAATTATGGAGCCTAAAGGTAAACCGCCTGAAATATAATGCGTCTGAGCATCGAAGGGCAGCTGACTAATTTGCAGCCAGAACAAAGAGCTGACCTTCCAAGTCGTCCTGTACGATCTGAAGACAGAGCCCTTTGTCTTGTACTTTGATTCCTTTGCATTATCGGTATGTTACCGCCCGAGTTCACCCACAAAAGTTGTAACGCTTTGCGCGGGAAGATGAGCCCAGAAATTGCGCCCTGTTACATTGAGAGATGTTCCTGGCTGGAGATTGCTATTGCTGCTCGTGATCCACCTTGATACCTGCGAAACCGATCCGTTTTGCAGGACAAAGTTCTGATTGACCCCAACGCTGCTCCGGTTAATCGCAACGATAACGATTTTGTTGTCACCTTTATAAGCTGATACGTAAACGTTGGATTCAGGATTTTTCGTGGCATCCACCCTGACATAGCCGGGGCGGACAAACTTGGAGAAATGAGCCATATTGTAGCCGCGTTTGCTGATCGTGCCATCCTCCTTCATCGGGCCGTAAGATCTGCGGATATACCACCATACGTAAGCTTGAAAATCGCCCTCTACCATCGCGTTGTGGATATGGTAAGACACATCCAGGGCTTCGGGCCAGCGATCCGCCGAGTTGTTGTCGCTGTTCGGATAGTATACCTCCGTCATCCAGAGATCTTTTCCCGCTCCTTTTTGTTTGAATAGCGGATAAGCGAAATTGCTGATCGGGGTCCCGTACAGATGAGCGCCGAGAATATCCATATTGGCAAGCGCCTGGGGATCATTCAAAATCGGATCCGACATATTTTTCAGATACTGGAACGATTCCGGCGCGATGACTCTCGTGTTGATCGATCCGGCATTTTCTTTCATAAACCGAAGCATTTCCTGCGGTGTCCACCATGTCCAGTCATGTGCATAATCGGGCTCGTTTTGGACGGATATCGCATACAGATCGACGCCATTGTTTCTCATGTACGTGACGAAATCGTTAAGATGCTGGGCATACGCGGCATATTTGTCGTATCGAAGTCGTTTTGCGGACACGCCGTTACGGTTGAAGGTCTCAATCATGTCGGCGGGCGGATTCCATGGCGAAGCAAAGACAATAGCTCCAAGAGCAATGGCTCGTTTGGCCGTCTCCAGCTCGCGGTACCATTGATTTCGGTCTTCATGAACGTAGATTCTTAGTATCGAGAAGCCTAACTGATTCGGCCCGTTCCCGAAAGCGGTCTCTCTCTGTGCTGCCGTCAAATCGCCGATCCATGCCGGGTGGTTAATGCCTCCGAAACCGCGAATCACTTGTTTCTCCGACGATACATTCACGACGGCGTCACTAGCTGCGGAAACATCACCAGGTACCGCCATAAGAGACAATGCAATGACAAGAGACAAACATGTACATAATGCTTTTTTAATCCATGAATTCATGAAAATGCTCCTCCCTAATAATTTTTGGTTTCGTGAATCAGAGCGTACTCGGTTGAATACCTATCCAGCTTGTCAATTCCACTCCATCGCTTGCTCCGCTAACAATCGGTTAATCGCCTTAGCTAAACAAACAGCACGCCGAGCGTCTTCCGTTCCCTTCTCGCATTTGACAATTTCGATAATCACAAGCGGAGATTCCATGCTGATTCCATGTTAAATACAATCCAATCACAGGTTGTAAATGATCCTTGGGACATTACAATTTGTTTTAAAAGGAGGCGATCTTCGCTTGGAGCTTGAATATCACCCTCATCTCGTACCGAATGTTTTTCTGTTCGTGGACCGCAAATGTTATCCGGATTGGAGAATTCAGAAGGCCCGCATCGGGTTTCACGATTTGACGTTCGTCGTTAATGGCCGGGCAAACTACTACATTGACGGCAAAAAATTTGCAGTTGAGGCGGGCGATCTGGTGTACGTTCCCAGAGGAAGCGTACGGGAAGCCCATACCTTCAAGGAATCTCCCATGCATGCGTATCCTTTCAATTTTTTCTGGGCCGAGCCGCACAATCATATCCGGCTTCCGTTTGGCGTCGTTACGAAGAAATTGATCACCAAGGAGATTCTTGCCTACATCCGGGAGTTCAACCACGTGTGGATGAATAAACAACCGTTTTATATGATTCATGCCCGTGCATTGTTCGAACTCATTCTCCATCGGCTCCTTCACGGCATGCATCGCCAAACGATCATGCCTATCGATCCGCGGATCAAGAAGCTGACTTCCTTCATCGAAGAACACTATGCGGAAGACTTGTCGTTAAACGACTTTGCCGAGCAGTTCAACCTCCATCCCGTTTATTTAGGGAAACTATTCAAAAAGAATACCGGTTCGACCTACAAGGAATACCTGCAGCGAGTACGTGTCAATAATGCTGAAATCATGCTGATGGCCGGCGGCGTTACCGTGACGGAAGCCGCTGAATCCTGCGGCTTTCAAGATCTTTCCTATTTCAGCAAAGTGTTCAAGGAAGCGAAAGGCTATCCACCGTCTGCCGTTAAAAGGCATTGATCTAAAGTCGCTTCCATCTGTAACGCTGTACCTGACTCTTCCCTTCAATACGCCGGGAGGACTGGCCTAGATTCCTTTTGAGACCATGATTACTTTTTCCAAACCGCATCAATCGCCGCCTGGAACGGCCCTTTATATTTCTCGACGACCGTCGATACCGGGATGCCTTCCATGATTTCCCCTATAAATTCGTAATATGGCATGGATGGGTATCCGCTCTCGGTATCAATCACTTTAATGCTCTCACCGGCCAGCTTGGCATTCTGAATATCGTCCTCGTTGCTGAATAAAGTCTCCAGCGTAGATTGTTTCGGATAGTCGTAGATCGAGTTGATATCGTTGATTTTCTCGTAGATATACACCAGACGTTCGGGATGCTCTACGGCGCTTGGAATCGTCAGGTAATTCGGGATCGTATTATGCGAATGATAGCTTGATGCGCTTGGCCCTCTCGGAAATGGGAGAAATCCGATATCGTAATCCGGCATGTCCTGCTTGAAGTTTTCCATTTCATAATCGCTGCCTGCAACCATCAATGTGTTGCCTTGGCGAAAAAATAGGCCCGGCTCGGTCCAGTCTCCCCCTTCCGTTGGCCTCCCCACCGACTCGGTTGCGAGACGTGACAAGAAGTTCAGCACTTCCAAGGTTTTGGGATCCTCGAGTCCTTGTTGATCGAGAATGACCAGATTCGCTTCGTTCGAGGCCATGGCAGGAACCAGCAAGGAAGCCGATGCAAGACCCCAAATATCTAACTTGCCGTCGTTATTGGAATCTTTGTTTGCTTCTTTCGCGACCTGAATGAACGTCCCCCAGTTCCAGTTGTCTTCGTTGACGTAGTCCTGCAGTGGCTTCATGCCCAATTGATTCATTAACGTGCGGTTATAGAAAATGCCGGATGACGCGCCGTTGATGCCGGTCCTGAACCCGTAGCCCCTTCCTTCGTATTGGGAGTACTCGTTCGTGTACTGCTGGATGAATACCTTCTCATTCTTCGTGTATTCATCCACCGGCGCGAACAATCCTTGATTGACCAGCGTCGGAATCATCCATGGCCGCGCTACCCGGATGATGTCGCCGATCGGTTCGCCCGCCACCAGCGAGGCTGTCACCTTATCCTGGTACTCGCCGAAATCCACGACTACGTATTCCATTTTGAAATTATGTTTTTTCATCAGCTCTTCCAAGTTATGTTTCCGTTCAATGTTGTCAGGGTTGTCTTCCTGGATGGACTCGTCATACCAGGACACCCATTTGATGGTGCGGCCGCCCATATCAAAATCCATTTCAGGCGTACCGGTTAATACTCCCTGGCTGCTTGAATCGTTTGTCGGCTGCTCGTTTGTCGCTTCCGCAGGCGCGTTGACGGCCTCTTCCGCTTTGTCGGGGTCGACTGTCTTCGCATCACCTCCCAGGCTGCTGCTGCATGCCGTCATGATCACCAGAATCAGACTGCATAACAGCAGACTGATTTTACGCATCCACATGCGCTATTCCCCCCCTTAATGGCTGCATGAATATGCAGCGCTTTCATTTTGATGCTCACCAAGATCATATAACTGCTTACGAAAACGAACCATAGAGAAACTAAACATGATTTGTAAATACTAAAAAGCGCGTTACCAGTTAAACTGGATACTAATTCTCCTTCTCCACGTATAAAAACCCACTGATCTTTTTATACACAGCGGGTTAAAAAACCGAGAAACTAATCGGAAACCAAAAAATCGTACATGAAGGGCGTGCCCTTTATGTACGATTTGGAAGCAAAATCTACTGTCCTTTGTATCACAAGTACCGAACGATAAAGCTTATCCCTTGGATGCCTGATCCATTCCTTGTGTGTCTTTCATCACAGATTCGCCTTCTACATCAATGTTGGGCAAGATACGATCCAACCATTTTGGCAAATACCAGGAACTCTTCCCAAAGATCGTCATGATCGCCGGAACAAGGGTCATACGTACGATAAAGGCATCAACCAGAATTCCAAAGGAAAGTGCCAGTCCCATGGACTTGATGATTGGATCCTCGGCCAAAATAAAGCTGGCAAATACGGCAATCATGATCAGCCCTGCTGCTGTAACCACCGGACCGCTATGTGTGATTCCGTTTTTTACGGATTGGCGTGCATCGCCCGTATTTGTGTACTCTTCACGCATCCTACTCACAAGGAATACTTCATAATCCATAGCAAGACCAAACAGAATGCCTGTTACAAGGATCGGCATAAAGCTTAGTACAGGGCCAGGTTCGGGAATGCCGAACAGGCTCGCAAGATAACCGTCTTGTATAACCCATACAATAAAGCCCAGAGTAGCTCCTAGCGTAAACAAGAACCCAATTACGGCTTTTATCGGTACAAGCACGGAACGAAATACGAGCATGAGAAGCACGAAGGCAAGACCAACGATCAGCAGCGCAAACTTAGGCAACGCTTCAGCAAGCTTTTCGGAAATATCGATGTTAACCGCTGTTCCGCCTGTGACCATGATTTCTAAATGGCTGTCCTTATTGATCTGGTCTGCCTTGTCCCGAATTGTCTTTACAAGCTCGGTCGTACGAATATCATGTGGACCCGTCTCCGGCAGCAAATTGATGATAGCCGTCTCCCCCGAAGGACTTGGAATGGCTGGCGATACACTTGCTACATTTGGCAGTTCTTTTATATATGCCGTTGCCTTTTCAATATCCGTTTGAGCATCTGCACTCCCTTTAGCTCTTGCCACAATTACAAGAGGTCCATTAAATCCTTCTCCGAATCCCTCGGCTAGCAGATCATAGCCGCGGCGCTCCGTCGTATCGGTAGACTTCAAGCCATTGTCTGGCAACCCAAGCTCCATGTGGAGAAACGGTACGGTGCATGTGATCAGAATGGCAATGCATAGAATGGATGTAAGCCAAGGCTTTCTCGTGACGACCTTGCCCCAACGACTACCGCCGACCTTCTCCTTTTTACTCCCTGACCATCTCCGAAGCCATTTATTCTCACGTGAAGGACTGATCCGCTCCCCTGCAGCTCCCAATACGGCCGGTACAAATATAACGGCGATCAATACTGCGAATAGTACACTAACCGCTGCGGCGAGACCCATCATGGTAATAAACGGAATCTGTACAACGGACAAACCCACCAGAGCTATGATAACGGTTAATCCCGCAAATACAACCGAACTTCCGGCCGTAGCATTGGCCTGCGCAATTGCCGTATGACGGTCGTATCCTTCTGCCAGTTGCTGGCGATACCTGGAAACGATAAACAAAGCGTAATCGATGCCTACGGCCAAAGTGAGCATGACGGCAAGCGTAATCGAGAAAGATGACATCGATATAAAGTTGGAGCCGATAATGATGGTCATTAATCCAATGCCAAGACCGATGACGGCCGTCAAAATCGGAAGACCAGCAACAAGGAACGATGTAAAGGTGAATGCCAGAATCATAAAGGCAATCAGGATTCCGATTACTTCAGAGATTGCACCGATTTCAATTTCCGAGAATGCCACGCTGCCTGCGAGCTCTGTCTGAATCCCTTTCCCGCGTAAGGATTCCACAATTCCCAGAACATGCTCTTTTGAGTGCTCTCCAACCTCGTTTGCCGGCTGAACATACGTTATATCGGCATATCCGATCTTTTTGTCTGGGCTTATCGTCATTGCGTCGTATGGACTCAACACGGATTTTACGAACGAATCCTTTTGGACGTCCTCCAAAGCCTGAAGAATCCATTTCTTACTGATGTCTGATTCAAGGGTGCCATCATCGGCTTTAAAAACCAACCTTATCTGACCACCGTCATCGGACGACGGAAATTCTTCTTTTAAAATGTCAGCGGCCTGGTCTGATTTGGTGCCAGGTATGGTCATCTCCCCCGTAAAGGAAGTTCCCAGGCTAAGCCCCAAGGTCGCGAGCAATATAAGCAGTGCGAATCCTCCAATAATTACCGATTTCCTTTTCCTCGCAGACCATGCACCGAGGCGATATAACCATTTTGCCATAACTCTATTTCTTCCCCTTTCATCAAGCAGTAATCGAGAGGAATTGCCTGCAGGACAACCTCTTTACCCGATCATATCGAATAACGGATCAAAAAAAATCGTACAAAAGGGCATGCCCTACATGTACGATCGGGAAGAAAAAATATGGACTGGTGGTCATCATACATCCAATTCGGAAACTTCCTTGTCATATTCTCGTTCCGTTTCTTCATAATGAAACAAAGGATTCCACACTTGTGCAAAGAAGGGATCTACGACACAATAAAAAAATCGTACGATAGGGTCTCCTATGGTACGACCAGGCAGATAGAGAAGTATGGGCAGACCAAGGCTAAGTGCGATGTCTTACAATTGAAGAATTCCTTTTTCGATTGATACAGCTACCGCCTCCGACCGCGAGTCGACTCCCAGTTTGTTATAAATATTGGTTAGATGAGCTTTCACCGTTCTTTCCGATATTCCCAAGTCCGAGGCGATTTCCTTATTTCGCGCCCCTCTTGCTATCGCTTGTAAAATGATTCGCTCTTTCGGAGTGACCTGGTAAGATGATTCGGGCACTGATGAGGATTTCCGATCCTGGCGGAATGCAAACACTCTTGACGTAATTTCAGGTTGCAGCAGCGTCTCGCCACGCAAGGCAGACTGGAGCGTTCGAAACAAGTTATCTCTGCTTGTATCCTTCAGCAGATATCCTTTGGCGCCTAGGGCTAGAGCATTCATCATCAGCTCGTCCTCATTATAAGTCGTCAAGATGATCACCGGTATTTCCAATTGGAGCTCTTTCATCTTTTCCAGCGTGCCCAGACCGTCCAATCCACCAGGCATATTCAGGTCTAACAAAATGATGTCCGGCTCGGCTTCCTTGATCAGGCCTATCGCCGACTCTCCCTCTTCGGCTTCGCCGATGACTTCATACTGCTCATCCGTTTCCAGAATCATTTTCAATCCTTCCCGTACCACCCAATGGTCGTCCACAATCAGTATCTTATGTTTCATGATCTTATCCGCCTTCCGATTCCTTTTTCTGTAATAAAATCTGAATACAAGTACCTGTTCCCGTATTCAGAATGTTTACATGCCCGCCAATCAACCGAACACGCTCCTTTATGCCGATAAGCCCATAGTGTCCCGCTTGGTTACCGATGATGTCCGGATTAAATCCGATACCGTTATCCCGAATCGTCATACGGAAGTTCCCATCGGTAGTGTCTTCCATTTGAACGATAACATCGGTTGCCTCGGCATGCTTTGCGATATTCGTTAATGCTTCTCGTAGTACATAGAGAAGATGCTCCATTGTCTTCCCGGACAAGCGCATCTTAACGGCATTATTTAGCTTTACTGGAGTGCCTGTTGCAGAGGAAAATCGATGAATCTCACTCTTCACTGCATCCTGCCAATCAAGTTCAGGCAGCGTCCGAGCACGCAAATCATCAATGGCATTCCTTGCATCAGCCAACGTTCGTCTGGCCTGACTCATCGATTTATTAACTATTTCCTTGGCACGCTCCAAGTTCCCTCTATTCAGATGCGCTTCAGTCGCTTCAAGTTGCATAATGAGCCCCGCCAGCCCCTGTGCAAGCGTGTCATGAAGATCTCTTGCCATTCGTTGCCTTTCGTTGGCGATAGTAAGTTGTTCGACTTGATCATGAGCTTGCTTTAAGTCCTTCAGAAAAAATTCTGTCCGCATCCGAGATTCAACTTGCCTGTAAAATAATATTGCATACGATATGATGATAATGGTCATAAAGATCATCAACGCAATGAATAACAATATATCATTGGACCACTGCGTATTTAAAGTAAATATGCAAAAACAAGCGTACAGAATCCCGAAAATCATGGATACAATGATTAACCTACGATAGATAGCCAAGCACTGACCAATTAATACGGGTAGCAGCCCGATCAACAGCGCTGGCATACCATCAGGCATCAAAAGGGCTGTACTGAAAATTAAAACGCCCTGGACGGTGACGTAAAGTAATCGAGAGACGGATACGACGACCTTCACATGCCAGTACAACAACACATGGACGGCAATCATAACAAGGAAATAAATGGTCGGAACAATGACAGGATTGACGATCGTCTGCAACGTTATGGTTGCTGTGGTTACGAGAAGAACCCACAATACGATAGGGATCCTTGCGGCCGTTAAGGTAGTTTCTTTTCCAATCCAATTAGCGTTTAACTCCATTCTCTTCTCCTATCTTCATGATGTATATCTGCAAGTTCTTAATGTCAGTCTTTTCTATGATAGGGACAATCCTTCCACACGAACATGAACCTCAGCAACCGTAAGACCGCTTAATTGTTCGATAGCTTCGCGGACGTTACGCTGTAAACCATGGCATACCTCGTGGATCTTCAACCCGTGTTGAACAATAATTCTCAGTTCAACTGAAACCATTGCATCTGAGATTTTTACTTGAATTCCCTTCATCATCCTTTTGCCGCTTAAATGCTTAACTGCCCCGTCCACAAGGCCAGCGGTCATCGATACAATACCATCTGTTGCTTTCGCTGCTGTTCCGGCAATCTTCGAAATAACCTGATCCGTTATGTTTATTCTCCCTATGGATGTGTGCAATGTCATATGAGTACCCCCATCTGAATATGGATTGCAAATTAATCGGTTGTGCCATTCACTGTGATAACCTTCTTTATTATTCATTATACATGATCGATTCGGACTAGATATCGTACATAAGGGCAGATTACGTCGTACCATAGGGCAATAGTAAACGAGATACGAGTGAAAAGGAGTGTCGCATCTGAACACGCCTTCGGGATTCTATGCGCGCGCCGAGGCTACACTTGCCAAATTTCTTTTGCAAGCCCGACAACAGTCTGAATCATTATGCCTACGGTGCGGTGGTCAGTTGGCTATTCGAAACCGTGGCTGTCATAACCGTCCTCCCAAAAGAAAACCGGTTCATACTTAAACCACAGCAGCGGAATTGAAATTGCAGAACGATTCCAGAATACTGCAGCCGGGAAGGCACGAGATCCTAGCGGCAGTAAATTAAGAGGTACTCGCCACTGCGAACAAAATGAATAGCTGTCATAGAAAACATACAAAACGACTCGATATTTTCATTCGAGTCGTTGTTTAGGCTTACAGCAAAAGCCCACATTCATTCAATTGATTTCGCTGCCACGCCTTGCACCGACCTGCCTAAACTTGCGGCGATACCACCTCGGACGATCCGCTCTTGCCGGACATGCTGCGCTGGGCGGCGATCAGCTTATAATAGATGCCCCGCTTCTCCATCAATTCGCGATGCGTGCCGATTTCCGCGATCCGCCCCTTGTCGAGAACGACAAGTCGATCAGCATTTCGCAGCGTGGATAGACGATGCGCGATAGCGATCGTTGTGCGATTCTTCGTCACCCGCTTCAGTGCCTCCTGGATGGCCGCTTCCGTCTCGATATCTAGCGAGGCCGTCGCCTCGTCCAGAATGAGGATCCGCGGATCGTTAAGCACGGCGCGGGCGATCGCTATGCGTTGTCGCTCGCCTCCCGACAAATTGTTCCCGTTCTCTTCGAGCCTTGTGTCGTAGCCGTCGGGCAAGTTGATAATAAAATCATGCGCGTTGGCGATTTTGGCCGCCTCGATTACTTCTTCCGGTTTCGCGCCCGGCTTCGAGTACTGAATGTTCTCCGCAATCGTCCCGCTGAACAGGAAGGTCTCCTGCAACACCACGCCGATCTGCGAGCGCAAATCCTCCTGCCGGATCATCCGGATATCGATGCCATCGATCCGTATCTCCCCTTCATTGACATCATAAAAACGGGAAATCAGGTTGATCGTCGTCGATTTGCCCGAACCGGAATGACCGACAAGACCGATCATTTCCCCCGGCTTCACGGTGAGATTGATCTCCTTCAGAACAGGCTCATACGATCGGTAACCAAAAAAAACGCCCGAGAACTCGATAGAGCCCCGAATCCGGTGCCCCACTGCGTCCTTTGCATCGATGACTTCCGGCTGTTCGTCGATCACCGAGAATACGCGATGCATCGAAATGACGGCATTCGCAATCCAGCGCGGCATGAACATCAACCAGGAGATCGGCCCGAATATCATTGCCGCATAGGCACTGAACTGGATCAGCTCGCCTACGTTCATTTCCCGGCCGATAATCATGTAACAGCCGATCATGAGAACGAGATATTGCCCGATCTGAATCAAATAATTTGAGATGGGCGATAAAATGCTGTACAACTTCTCGCTCTTGATCGCGGCAGCGGCGAATTCACCGTTGTATTCCCGAAATCTGCGGATCTCCCGCTCTTCCTGGCCGAACGCCTTGACGACCCGAATGCCGCTCAGGACATCATGAAGGAACGAGTTCGCCTTGTCGGAGATGCGCCACTGCTTGTGAAACAGCTTGTGCAGCACGTGTCTCCAAATATAGTAGTGCAAATAAGCAACGAATGGCGCCGGAAGCAGCACGATCAGCGCCAGCCGCCAATCCGCCGAAAAGAGCAGCGTCGCTGAAGCGATCAGGATGATCAGTTGGTAGATGGCCGTCGTGCACATCTCCTGAATCAAATGACGGATGCGGTCCGTATCGGCCGTCACCCTGTTCATCAGGTCTCCCGCCCGCTGCGACGTCAAAAATCCGAGCGACATACTCTGAATCCGATCGAATACCGTTTTGCGCAAATCGGCCGCAATGCCCGAACTGACGCTGGCCATGATCCGATTTCTGGCGATGCCGAGCAGCTCGCCGAAGGCCAGGGTGAACAGCATCCCCGCAAGCGCAAGGATGAACACTCTAACGCTCGCTTCTCGCCCGGCAGGGGGCACCAGCGCAGCGTTGACGAGCAGCTTCTGGAAATACGGTCCCGCCAGCGCCAGCGCCGAAGCGGCGATCAGGACGCCAAGCCCGAGCATCAAGCTACGCCAGTGACTTCTCGATACAAGAAGCAGTCGTTTGAAAGCGGCTGCCTTGCTCATACAGCGGGGACATACCCGCGTACCCGGGATGAGCGATCGCCCGCATGCCGCACAAACCGGGTCCGCTTCGTCATGATAAATCCGGACGGGGCGACTGGCGGCCATGTCGTTCAAGATTTGGGCGATATAGCCGTACCTTGCCGCATGCTGCATCGTCACCCTGACGATGATTCGCTTCGTCTCGTTCTCCGTGGCTTCGAGCACCGCATTGCCAACAAACGGCACCAGCTTGTAATCGCTGGCCTCCGCGATGTCCCCGTGATCCCGCACCTGGCCGTCTTGCACATACGCCCACCTGCCGCCGCCGATCGCCAGATAGCCCTCCACCCGCCGTCCTTCCAGCGACAGGTCGGCCGGGACGCAATAAGCGATCTCCCCTCCGACGATTTGGCGTACCGCCGCTAGATCCTGATCTGAGAGCGTGAAATTCAAATTCATCGATATTCCTCCGTTGCCGTCGTTTACATTCTCATTTCGATCATTCGGTATTCCTTGTCGCTCAACTGATCCACCTGCGGGATGACGAAGCGGTTTCCGTCGACGTCGGTGATCAGCAGGCGGTTCTCCGCCGCGAACTTGACGTTGCCGCTGCCGTTTCGCACCGTAAACCGGCACAGCCCGGCCGTCGTTGCTACTTCCCAATAGGAATAGCCGAACTCCTCGCTTACGGCAATGACCTTCGTAATTTCCGGCGTAAAATAACGGATCTTCATCTGCCTTTCGATCAGGGAAGCCGTCCCCTGTGGAAAATCGTCAAGATGGCGGATCATGCCGATCTCCTTGTTGTCCGCCGTTCGAATCGACAAGAATGAGCGCTGGTTCGTATGCGGGAAGGAGCAATGCACGTATACCGGCGAATGCATCTCACCTCCGGTCCGGACCGACAGCATGCGGCCGCTTGTCTCCATAAACTCCGAATTGCCCGGCGTTAAATATCGGATGCCCGCCGCATCCGCCAGCTCCGTTCCCCGATGTTCTTCCATCCTCATGCGATGATTTCCCCCTTCATTCTGAGCGCTTCATCATGTTTGCGGACGAGTTCCCGATAGACGCCCTCCATCGCCATCAGCTCTTCGTGCGTACCGGCTTCGACGACAACGCCTTTATCCATCACGACCAAATAGTCGGCTTGCCTTAGCGTGGACAGCCGGTGTGCAATCGCGATCGTCGTCCGTCCTTTGACAAGCGAATCGAGCGCCTGCTGGATATACAGCTCCGTCTCCGTATCGAGCGATGCGGTAGCCTCGTCGAGAATGAGCACCTTCGGGTTGTGCAGCACGGCTCTGGCGATCGACAGCCGCTGCTTCTCCCCGCCGGACAAGCTATAGCCGCCCGTACCGACCTCCGTATCGTAGCCGTCGGGCAGCTTCTCGATGAAATCATGCGCGTTCGCGATCTTGGCTGCATGCAGAATGTCCTCAACCGAGCAATCGGGATCAGCGTATGCGATATTTTCGGCGATGCTGCCCGAGAACACATAAACATCCTGAGAGACGATCCCGATATGACACCGCAATGAAGCTGTCGAAAGATCCTTGACATTGACGCCGTCAATCCGGATTTCTCCCTCGGTTACGTCGTACAATCGCGACACCAGATTGACGAGCGTCGATTTCCCCGCACCCGAATGGCCGACGATGCCGATCATCTGCCCCGGCCTCGCGCGCAAGGACACTTGTTTCAAAATCGGTTTGTTCGGCTCGTAGCCGAACGTGACGTTATCGACTTCAATATCGCCTTTCATCGCCGGCAACGTAACGGCGCCAGGACGCTCTGCTACATCCGGCACGGCGTCCTGGATCTCGAAGATACGCTGCGCCGCCGCCATGCAATTGGACCACCAGCCGACGATATTGTTCATGAACTGAATCGGCCCGTACAGCATCATCATATAGTTGACGAACGTCAGCACAGTGCCAAACGACATCCGGCCTTGCATCACGTACCAACCGCCGAACGCCCAAATCAATATCCCGCCCGCTTGGGTCAGAAAATTGAGAATCGGGAACACCGTACCGCTCAATTTGTTGAAACGCTGTTCCGCCACGGAAAATGCATTATTCGACCGCTGAAAGCGGCTGATCTCCACCTTTTCTTTACCGAATGCCTTGACGACCCGCGAGCCGCGAACCGAATCGCTGATGATTGAATTCAGAGCGCTTACCTTGCGGTGTCTCCGCCAGGACAAGCGCCACAGCTTCGGAAACGCGCTCCGGACAAGCCATAGTACCAGCGGCATCGGCAGCAGGCAAATCAGCGTAAGCCGCCAATCCATCCACAGAAGCACGGCGGTGATGCCGATGATGTTCATCGCGTTCACGATGAAATAAGAAAGACCGTCGACGAAAAAATATTGCAATTCCTGAGCGTCGTTGTTCACTCTGGTCATCAGATGGCCGGTCTGCCTGCGCATGAAAAAATCGAGCGATAACCGCTGCAACGCGGTAAATACAGCCGTTTTCAAATCGAAGGCGACCTTGGCCGCCAGCTTTGCGATGATGGTGCCGAACAAGATTCCGAATAACAGCGATAGCGTACGGAATGCCAGAATGATCACAATGACGAGGCCGATCCGCCCCGCGAAAGCCCCATTGCCGGCAAGCGCCTGATCAAATAACACCGTGCCTTGAAAATAAGGAATGACGAGACCGGTCACCGAGTTCAACAGCATAAACAACACGATAAAAAAGATGGACAGCTTGTACTTGCCTGCAAATGACAGCAAACGTGCGAAGACGGCATGTCTTTTCATGCATTTCGGGCAGAACGGCCTGCCTTCTTCAGGGTAGATCAATCCGCATGTCGGGCAGGAAGCCCCATGCGATTCCTCATCCTGTTCGAAGGCCTCAGAGGGCTCGTTCTTCTTCATTTTGTCGAAGGCTTGCGCAAATCGGACAGCCTGTTTCATATGACCGCTTGTGAATGCGCCGATCACTCGCTCCTCCTGCTCCTTGGCGACGACCATGCCGGAAGCGACCAGATTGACGATGGTCAAGGCTTCAAGTCGTTCAAGGGGAATGCGCTCCCATGCCCAATCGACGGAACCGTCTTGCACCAGCTTGCCAGTGTCCTTATGCCGGCCGGCTGCATATCCCGAAAACGTCTTCTCCTTCGAAATGCCGCTGCTACGGAAGATGTGGAGTGATTCCCGGGACAAGATGAGATAGCTGTCCGCAAAGCCGCCGTCCGGCCACCGGTCGCACTCCATCCAGTACACCAGATCAGCGGCTTTTGTACCGTTTCTGTCCAGCATGGACATGATTTCCTTCGGCAATATCGTCATGTTTTTACCCTTTCGTTCATGGCTGAAAGTAAAAAGCCCGGCCAATAAGGCGCAAGGCTTCCTTCTTACATTAGTTATCTTTAAATAGGAGCTGCGAAAAATGATACAAATCGTTCTTCCATACGGGCCAATCATGTCCGCCGCTTTCCTCATACCACACATGAGGAACGCGATGCTCCGATAAATACGCATGTGTCCGATCGCTAATCGGCTTAAGATTGTCTTCATCGCCGCATGACAGCCAGAGCAATTTGAGTAATGCCGACGCTTCTTCCGGATCCGGGACGAGCTGTTCCGGTGATTTCGTGTTGGGAGCCGGGGAAAAAGCGCCGATCCATGCGAAACGGTCGAGATGCTTCAAGCCGATATTTAACGATTGCCCCCCGCCCATAGACAACCCCGCAATCGCACGGTTTTCCCGGCCTGTCGATACCGAATATCGTGACTCGACGAAGGGAATCAGATCATCAAGCAAATCGTATTCGAACGTCTCGAACGCTTTCACTTTGTCCGGATCAAACAGGTCCCCTTCCGCCCGATCGTTCGGCATCGCACGGCCATTCGGAAACACGACGATCATGGGCGCAAGTTTCCCTTCCGCATATAGATTATCTAGGATCGTCTGCGGATCGGCATGACGGTACCATTCGGTTTCATCACCTCCGATGCCATGCAGCAAATAAAGAACGCTGTATACGTTGTCTTCCGCGTACCCCGGAGGCGTGTAGATCATCGCCTTACGATCATTGCCTACCGTTTCGGATGCATATTCCACCGTTTCGATTTTCCCCCTGGCGATATGTTCCCGATGCCGGTCGTATCCGGCCGGAGCCTTCTCCCTCATGTTCCTCTCCCCTTCAGTACATTGGTTTGGCACCGGGCGATATCCAATCAAACACACCGCCCGGCAAACTATGTCCTAATGCTATCACTCAAATGTAGTCACTTTTATGCAATCATGCTGTTTAATTCACCTTGACCAGCTGCCATTGCTGATGCAAATCCCCTCGATAAGGATTCTGCTGGAGCTTGGCTCCGTCTGCGGACGAACCACCCGCCACTTCGACGGCTTTATTGCTGTTGGCGTTAAGGATGCTCCAGTATCCGTTGCTGAGCTTGATCAGACGGAATCGCTGCGCTTGATTCCCATAATCCTGCATGAGCTGTATTGCTTCCCCGTTGTTTGAAGAACCGTTTCTAACATCCATCACCTTGCCGTCGCTCGAACTGACGCTGCGAAGCCGGTATACATTGTTGTATGCTCCCATATCGTCCGCAACCCATCGCTGCGCCGTGGCGTTATTGTCCGGCCATTGCTGCAGCTGCAGCGAATTGCTGTTTTGTCCGCCCGGGACGTCGATCACCTTCCCTGAGGCACGGTTCACGATTTTATAGGTTTCTCCCGATATAATACCATTCCATATGCCGTTCCATGGATGAAGCTGCGCACGTTCGTAATACCATTCGAAGATAAAGCGGGCCATGCCGTCCCGTGCCGGATCGCCGTCGAAGAGCAGACCTGACGTCGGATCGGCAAACGTGCTTCTTGGCCCCGGCTGCAGAAGAAAACCGTTCATGTGGACCGCGATGCTGACGTTCCCGGCTGTCGTAAATATCGCTTTGGTGTTTTTGCCGAAGCCTTCGTTCGAGCCGTTGAACAGCTCCCAGTACTCCGAGTCTCCCGGCAACCGTTTGAACCAGGTCGTTTCCGTAATATTGATCGGATAGTTGTCCGCGCAAGGCTTAATGTTGGTATCCCACTGCTGCTGGAGTATCGAACCGTTATCCTTTGCTCCGTAGCCCGGGTACCAATGCACGGCATATCCGATGTTGTTCAGCGGATCGGTTAGCGGACGCGTGGCGCATAACTGATAATATTGATCCCATCCAAGGCCGGCAGCCCATATCACGTTATCTGCCCCTTGACTGCGGATCGTGGAAATGATGGAATTTTGAAAATTGCGAAGCGAGTCCCAAAACGCCGGAAAATCGGGATCAGACGGGTGTCCTCCCCAGCGTCCATTCGCATAGGACAGCACCGGCTCATTGATAATCTCGAACATGACGTTGTCCGCGCTTTTGATCGCAGGTTGTGCCGCAAGATATCCCCAGATTTGATTGAATTTCTCGAGATTGGCTTGCGTCGTTGCCTGATTATCCTGGAGCGTGAAGTCGAGGCCTAGCGTAACGTAGATTCCCTTGCTCTTAGCATACTGGATATAAGGCACGACAACATTCTGCGTAAAGGACTGCACGCCCGCAAAATTATACGTTCCGGCCGCCACGTCGCCCATGTCTTCGCGGTCGATAAAGAGCCTGACCTGATTCATATACCAGCCGTGATTGTTGCCGTACTTCGGAGACGTATCGGAGAATGTGTCGGTAATATCCTTTAGATATTCCAAAATGGCAGCATGGCGATTTCCTCCATTCCGGTTCAGGTAGTAGTTGCTTCCCTGATACGTCCAGTACGAGCCCCCAGGCTGGTGCCATCCGCTGAGGACAACGGGCTGCCCCTCGCTGTTTACCAGCTGATTGCCGCTGACGCGAAGCTTGGACATCGGCATGCCCGACCATGCGTCAGCAGCACCGTTAGGGTGCCCCAGCGTTATCGGCAGCAGGAGCAGCACAGCCAATAACAACTTAAGCGTCCATCCAGTTCTTTTCATACATCGATCAACTCCTCTTCATTTTGTTTACGTGCTCTACCGCTCGGCTTTTTCGTAACGAAAATAATCGAAGTCGGCATGGCCGCCGGTTTGCCTGGTCGCATAATAATAAAGCCCGATGCGATAACCCATAAAGTGATCCAAGGTATACCGCATGTTCAGCTCACCGCCGATCGGCATCCAATCAGCCCCGTCGACAGAATAATGAAAGGAGGCCACATCCTTGCTATTCTCAAAATCAAAATCAATTCTCAAATGTACTTCCCTGCCGCGGTACCGAACCGTTTCCAGCTCCTTCTCCCTGCCGTCCCCATCGTTCACGCTCATCGCTATGAACTTGTCGCCGTTCTCCGCGACCTTGACGCCGACGGTGCCGAAATGGCTTTGCAGGGCAACAAGCCCTGCATGATCACCGGGCTTCATACGCCCCGTGTCCAATAAGACAGTCCCCGTGCATGCCGGCCCTTCCGTGCGCTGCGTCAGCGTATTCCGGGCCTGCAGCACGCCCGCCGGTGCCAGGCTCCCTGTTGTCAGCCTTAGGAAACCGGGACGTTCGGTCACGGACCATAACCGATGATCCGGGTTGTGGTTCCATTGCCAATTCAGAGCCAGCTTATTCGATTCGTATTCGAATTCATCGCTAATCACGAGCGGCTTCGCAACGGCTTGCGGCAAGTCGACCTCAAACCGTTCCGGCACCTTGCCTTCGATACCGAACACGGGCCAATCCTCCTCCCAGGTTACCGGGACCAGACAAGGGATTCTTCCGACAGCATCATGATCTTGAAACAGCATCGCGTACCACTTGCCATTCGGCGTATCGAACATCCCCCCTTGGGCGATTCCCTTGTTATGGTAGCCGAGATCGTCATCCAATACGATTTTTCGTTCATAAGGGCCCAGCAATTCCCGTGACCGGTAACAGATTTGTCTGCGCCGGCCACTGCCGACCCCTGCCTTCGGCCATTCAATGAACAGTAAATAATAGTAACCGTTGATGTGGTAGGCATGGCAGCCTTCGCAGCGCAAGCCGATGCCCTCCGTTTCCGTTTCAAAGAGCCGTTGGTGAATTCCGTCCGGCATAAGGGCGTCTGCATCGGCGGTCAGCTCGGTGATGTAAATATCCCCGTTGCCGTAGATCACGAATACCCGGTCATCCTCAAAAAGCAGGCCCGGATCATGCCGCAGTCCATCAATGACGGATCGTTGCCACGGCCCCTGAATGACATCGTCCGTGCGGTACACATAAAACCGTCCGGTATCGTTGCTGGAGAAGCAAACATAGAATGTCCCCCGGTGATGGCGCAGGCTTGCCGCCCAAGAGCCTTGCCCGTAGATATTCTTGCCGCCTTCCAAACGATGGGCCTCGTTGTCTTCGAGCGTATCGTATACGTAACTGACGATCTCCCAATGCATCAAATCCTCGGACCTCATGATCGGACAGCCCGGCATGGAATGCATGCTGGTGCTGACCATATAATAGACGTCCCCTACCCGGATGGCATCCACATCCGGCACGTCCGCCCATATGACCGGATTCATGATCTGCGTTTTGTTCATCTGATGCATTCTCCTTTCAACCAATCGCGACAGCCGAAATACGACTTACGATCGTACATCTTGAAATGTTCTTACAGGATTGGCCTCCTTCAACAGGTTCCAATAGGATTCCTTTGGTTCATGGTTCTCGTCGAAGACGAACGGCCAATTTTTACGGCCCCTTACCGGAAAATGATCCAGCCAGGTATAATCGTCCGCCGCTCCCCAGAAGGTTACGGAAGCGATGCTGCCACTGTACTCCTTAAGCAGCCGGAACAATTGCCCGTAACGCTCCGCCTGGCGCTCAAGCATTTCTGCCGTCGGCGCTGCCAGATCGGTCCGCTTATCCTCATGTGCAAAAACGGATACGTCAAGCTCCGTTACATGCAGCAACATGCCAAGGCTTGCATATCTCTCGATGGCCCTGCGGATATCGTCAAGAGACGGAAACTCCAAATTCCAGTGGGCCTGAAGCCCGACGCCGTGAATCGGCACATCCTGCTCCTTTAACGATTTAAGGAGCGTGTAAATCTTCTCCCGCTTCTCGGGTACGGATTCGTTGTAATCGTTATAAAACAGCAGCGCTTGCGGGTCTGCCTCGTGCGCGTATTCGAAAGCCTTTGCGATAAAATCCTCCCCGATTGAAGCAAGCCACGGAGAAGAACGAAGAAGTTCGCCTCCGCCGTCAGCAACGGCTTCGTTCACGACATCCCAGGCATGGATGTCTCCACGGTAACGGCCAACCACCTCATGGATATGCGCTTTCATCCGCGCCAGCAGCAGCTCGCGGTCGGCCTTGCCGCCGGAGCTGTCTTGAAATACCCATTCCGGCGTCTGATTATGCCATACGAGGGTGTGTCCTCTCACCGACATTCCGTTTGATTTGGCAAACGATACGATCTCGTCGGCTTGCTCGAATGTGTACACCTCTTCCGATGGGTGCAATCGCTCGAACTTCATTTCATTTTCCGCCGTCACGCTGTTGAAATGGTGTGCCAATAAATCCTTTTGGGTCACCATCGTGATCGGATTCACGGCAGCGCCGATCTTGAAGCTATTGCCGTAAGCTTCATGGAGCTTGGGCAGCCTTTCCATGCTTCTGCTCATCACTCGTCTCTCCTTATCAACGTTATTTCGTAAGCGACATAAAGCTATAGACATTAAATCCATAAATGTTAGCCCGGCTATACGGAAACGTCCGCTTATCACTCAGATCTTGCCGCCTTAACAACGGCCCAAAACGCCGGTTTAGGCTGATGCTGTCTGTCGAATAGCAAAGGCGCATTGGTACGTGCGACCGGAAAACCATGAAGCCAGGTATGGTCGTCGGCGATACCCCAAAACACGACGCCGCTGAGAATGTCCTTATTTTGACGGAATGCCTTGAATAACTCGCCATAACGATCAGCTTGCAGGTTCAGGATATCCTGCGGGAGATCTTGGCCGTAATCACTGCGGTCATTCCATGCATAAATGCTCATATCGAGCTCAGTGACAAGATTGTCGAGGCCCAGCTCCGCGAATTTTCGCATCGAGGTGATGATGGAATCCACCGATGGGCCATAGATGTCAATATGCGTCTGATGTCCGACCCCGTCGATCGGAACACCTTGCTCCAGCAAATTTTTCACAAGCTGAAACAAAAGGTCCCTTTTCACAGGGTTATCCGTGCCGTAATCGTTAATATAAAGCTTCGCTTCGGGTCCTCCGGCTTCCCGCGCCGCTCGGAATGCCGTTGCGATGTAATCAGTACCGGCTATTTTATACCATTCGCTCGCGCGCATTCCGTCCGGATCCCCCGGTTCAATGACTTCATTCACCACATCCCAAGACGTAATCTCGTCCTTATATCGGCCGACGATCGTCCTTACATGGGTATCCAAGCGTTTCAGCAGCAATTTTTTGTTCGCTTCCTGGCGCTTGGGGTCTGTCTCATCCACCATCGGCTTGCCTTCCTCATCTTGGAAAAACCATGCCCCGACTTGGGTATGCCAGACCAACGTATGAAAACGGACCTGCATGTTGTTCTCCTTGGCAAATTCCACGATCCGGTCGGCATTTGTCCATATAAATTGACCTTCCGACGGCTGGATTGCATCCGGCTTCATGACATTCTCCGCCACCAGCCAGCGGACATGCTTCTTCAGCAATTCCGATGATGGACCGCTCGTCTGGTTCGGTTCGATCGCGGCGCCGATTGGAAAATCCTCCTCGAAGAGTTCATGCAGCGAGGGAATATCTTGCGATGCGGACGGCTGTGCCTGCGGCTCAGTTGACGCAGTTTGATTAGTGCCGGCAGGGGGTTCGGCATTCAGTTTTCCGTTCGACGCATCCGAATCCCCTGTTAGCTCCACTGCTCCTTCCCCCGGTTTTCCTGGGGCCTGACTTTCGGCGGGGGGCTTGTCACGGCTGCCCACTTGGGACAGGATTAACAGGACAACGACGGACGCTGCTACCGCAGCTGCCACTGCCGTGGCCGCCCATCGGCCGCGTTTAGGCATGCGATGCAAAGCATGACCTCCTTTCCACTTCGAGCAAGTGATAGGGATCCGGTGTCGGACCCGGCCCGAATAAATACAACTTCATATTAGCGCTTACAAATTATTGAAACAACCTGCCAAATTTGGGATCGTTCACCCGTCCAATCTCCGGTTGCCAATGTTCCTTGCTCATAGACAGGCCCCGTATTTTTCAGTAAGAAGTAAATATCGGTTAGAAATATAAAAATCGGCACATTGTGATCCGGCTTTCCGTTCCCCATAATGTTATCAAACCGTATGAAAGCGTTATTACAACGAAGTTGGGGGGAAGCTTTGTGCACGATGTCCTGTTTGTTGATCTGCAATCCCATGATGAAGCAACACCGGGAATCCCGCCGGATTGGAATGCGTTGAGATGCTCGCGGCGCCGCTGCGTCAGGTCCGCCTCGTCCGCCATGCAATTCATTGCTTTGGAGCCTTACACCTTGGTGATTATCCATGCGCTTGGCTCAGATTCCGAAGGTATGGAGTTATGCGCAAACATCCGGTGCGTAAGCCAGGTTCCCATCATTATTACCGGAGGCAGCACGGAGTTTTATTGGACCCGGAGAGCCTTGCAGCTGCAAGTTAACGATTATCTGCCTGCACCGTTCACGGTCGAAGAGCTCAACACTTGCTTGCGGATGATTTCGCCGGCACCCCCTTCTGGTGACGGGCATCCGGATAATAGATGGTCCCATGTCCATACGGAAAAGGAGGATCAGGTCATTCAAGAGGTCAAGGCATATTTGAAGGATTCGATGTATCAAAACATCACCTTAAAAGAAATTGCCGAACGTATGCATTTCAACTATTCCTACTTGGTGCAGAAATTCAAGTTCCACGAGAAGATGACGTTTAACGAATATCTGCTGCAGCAGCGAATGGAGAAAGCGAAATTCTTGCTGACGCATACCGACATGAAAATATACGAAATCGCTGACGCAGTGGGGTACAACGATATGGATTGGTTCTATAAAAAATTCAAGTCTTATGCTGGTATAAGCGCTAACAATTATAGAAAATTACATGGCTCCCGTACGGTTCCGGTTCCCGTTGCCTCTGGCCAGCACTAACTTGTACGTACATTTTTACCTGAAGCACTTATAAAAGGCGCCGCTTGACTCGCGAGCGCCTTAGCTTGCTATCATCACGTTATGAATGGACGGGCTGTATATATGCAGTCACAGCTCAAATTGCCATGCTTCGAAGTCAAATAACTTCTGATCCTGCTTTCCGGTAAATACGAAGTATAGATGATGAATGCCGGATGCGCCTGAAACTTCAATGGATATTTCCTGACGCTGTTTCGCACCGGATGCTGGCGGTACGTTCACTGTGCCGATCCGTTCTCCTTCCGGATGGTCCAGCCGAAGCTCCATGCTTCCTCCTCCTTCCACCCCCGAGACCCAAGCCGTAAACGCGGATGCTCCTTTTCCGAAATCAACATTGGCCACAGCGATCCAATCCCGGTCGTGGATGTCCGTGACCGCCAATATCGGGCTGTCCTGCGAGTCCTCAGCGGCAGTAGACGGATTGACTTGAATTCCGGCATTCCACGCCATCGTTACTGCCTCCGTTCGCTGGAAGGGATTGTGCGGCTGGACCCCCTCCACACCTTTCATGTCAGCATCTATCTCTCGGATGGTACCGTCCGTCTCGAAATAAACGCGGTTCAGATGGGTGGAACGATAGCCTTTCGGAATCCCCATGGACTTTGACAACGTTTGGGCGTGATAGGCAATATACCAGTTTTGTTGGAACTGAAAGATGGCGTGATGATTATTTCCTCCGACCCCGAAGAAATGCCCGGGATTTTTCAATATGGTCCCTTGATACGTCCATGGGCCCATCGGATGCTCACTGACCATATAGGCGATTTCGCCGGGAGGGGGACTGTTCTCCGGCCGCGTTCCTTCCGAGAAATTGGAGCAGTACGTATAGTAATACTTTCCGTCAAATTTGTTAATCCCTGAATCCTCGAACATATAAGGAGCCGGAATCGTGACGGCTTCGCCAAGCACGCTGATCATATCGTCGCCAAGCTGCATGACGCGAGCCGTATTCGGCATTTCGGCTTCGCCTTCCGGAATGCCGCCGCCAAAGTAGATATAGGCTTTCCCGTCATCGTCAACGAGCACGGCGGGATCAAATAGCCATGTGACACCTTCCACGCCCGGCGTGTTTCTTGTGATCAGCGGCTTTCCGATCGGATCCGTCCACGGGCCAACAGGGCTGTCGCTCGTCAGCACGCCGATGCCGCTGGCATTGTTGGCAAAATACAGGAAGAAGCGGTCCTCGCCGTCAATCACCTTGTGAGCGGCCGCTGGCGCCCACGATTGCGTTGCCCATGCGGCAGCGCCGGCCGGACCTGCGACCTGGATTGCTCCGTGATCGGTCCAGTTGACCAGGTCCAAGGAAGAAATGACGGACAGCTTGTTGATCGTGCTGTAGCTGTTGTCCTTGACATTCCCTTCACCGTCATATTCCAATGTGTCGTACGTGTTATATAAATAAACACGTCCGTCAACTGCCAGTGCATAGGGATCCGCACCGAATTTATGGGAGACGACCGGATTCCCGTTCGGAGGAATCTTGCCGATCGCGGCCGCATACGCCTCCCTGCGGGTGCTGTCCGCATCCCGGCTCACAACATTGCCTCCTTGATCCATCATTTCAGTTCCTGTTTGGCCGGCTTTAATTTCATCACTCATCTTGTCACTCAGCTCCTGATTAAACATTTTGGGATCGTCTTGGCCACGACTCGCCAGGCTTGCAACAACAACGATAATGCAAGCGAAAGCAAATACGGCAGATATGACCAGTAACGTCTTTCCGGGCTTCATCCTGAATACGCCCTCCTCCATCGTTACTTGGTGACCTGTCATTCCGATCTGTTCGGTCCCATCACGGTCGACATGAACGAAATTGTTTTGTAAAAAGTGTACCTTGGGGTAAGCGGGGCAACAACCGGACATTCCATCTGAAAACACCGGGCAAATGATAGGTTGCCTGCCTATTTTGCGAGATGGTCCCGGTACTCCTGTGGCGTTAAACCCGTCGCCTTTTTGAAGAAGCGAGTAAAGGAATGGGCGGCATCGTATCCGACTAAGGGCGCCACGTCCCTTACCTTCAAATCCCCTTCCTTAAGCAGCTCCTTTGCTCGCCGTATTCGGCACTTTTCGATATATTCCGAAAGATTGATTCCCCGTTCCTGCTTGAACAAACGCGAGAGATAGGAGGGATTAAAAAAATAGCGTTCGGCCAGATGCACAAGGGTGATGTCCTGATCCAGATGCTCCTCGATATACTGGCATACCCGATCAATGACATGCGCCGTTTTGCCTCGTTCATCCAGGCGCTTGAAATCGAAGATATCTTCGGCCGTTCGCCTCAAATACCGAAAAGCTTCCTTCATGGAATCATGACTTTCCAAATCCAGCAGTTTCCCCCGTTCACCGGTAGGGTCCTGAAGCTCAAGCCGGGTCAGCTTGGCATACAGCACAAGAGCGATAGAGTAATAGGCTTGTGCAGCATGCTGATGATGATCTTCTCCGTTCAGCACGAATTCCGACAACTGCTCCAATTCCTTCATGAATTCGTTCTCCCTTCCGGCCTCCAAATGGGCTTCCAAGATGCCCGCCTTATGGCTCGTCTCCACTCCTTCTTTGCAGTGAGGCGCCTGGGAAGAGTCGACTTGATCCTTCAAGATCATTGGGATCCCGTTGCCCATCTTTAACTGCTGGAGCTTTCGCAGTCGTTCATACTGCGGTGTTACGTCCTCCCACCGGCAGGGGTAGCCGCTTATGGTAAACGAAATGACAAGTCCTAGAGAATCCAGACAGGCTTCCTGGATCAGTTCTAGCGTCCCTTCCGAATAAATAACAAGACGATCGACGGATGGATTCTCGGACCGCGGCTGGAGCATCCATAATAAATCCCCATGTTTGTCCAGGACACCGATGCTTCGGACATGCTCATCCATAAAAGAATTCCAAATCAGTCTCACCGAGCGATGGTCGTTTTTCTTTTCTACATACGCTTTTCCTGCTGAATAAGCTACACGGCCAAGAGCCAGCAACACAGGGAGCTCCGGATCCAATCCGATGTTCAAGGCCCGGAAATCGCTCCGCATGGCTTCCTTGTCCTGTCCAAGCAGGCTGCTGTCCGCGACGAATTGCCGGAAGTATTCTCCCTGCTCCATCCATTCCAGCGCTTCGGTCTGCACGCGGGATTGCATGAGCCATTCATTCATCCGGTGGCCGCTCTCGATTTCATGAATGACTTCCTTCACGACCTCCATGACCTTATCGAAGCCTTCCGTCTTCAACAAATAGCGGACATTCGGCATCTGAATCGCTTGATAGGCGTAATCGAAATCGCTGTAACCGGTCAGAAAGATAATTCTGCACCTTGGCCAGAGCGCCCGGATGCTCTCCGTCAATTCCAATCCGCTCATGCCCGGCATGCGTATGTCCGTCAGGACGATGTCGATTCGCGTGCGCGACATCCAATTCAGCGCTTCCTTGCCGGAGTATGCCCGGCAAACGTCAAGGTTCCCGGGCATCCACTGATGAAATACTTCGTACAAACTGTTCGTAATAATCTCTTCATCGTCGACGACCAGCAGTCTATACATGTTCATTCCCCTCCGTCAGCCTGATTCGAATTTGGACCCGCAGTCCGTTCAATGGACTCCTTGATAAGACTAATCCGCTGCTTTCCCCATACGTCAGGGCAATTCGCCGATGGATGTTGATAAGTCCCGTCACTTCAGGAGATTCGGCAGATTCAGCTGTGCGTTCAAGCCGCTTATTTATCATGTCGATATCGTTATCCGTCAGCCCGTTCCCGTTCTCTTCAATCACGATGGAAGCTTCTTGGCCATCCAGATGAAACGACACACGCAGGAAGCCTTCTTCCTGCATCTTTTCGAGGCTGTGCTCATAGGCGTTTTCGATAATCGGCTGAATGATCAGTCGCGGCACCTTGATGGCCTCCATTTCCTTCGGCAGCTCGCCGAATTCTACGCGGATTCGCCTTGAGAATCTGAGCTTTTGAATCTCGGTATAAATGCGGGAATGCCTCGTCTCTTCCAGCAATGGAACGTTGTCCGCATCATTGCGGGTAATGAATCGAAAATATTCTCCCAGCATGTTCGTGAACAGCTCGATTTGCGTGACATCCCCCGTTTTGGCCAGGGAGCTCAGGATGAAGAAGCTGTTATATAAAAAGTGGGGATTGATCTGGGATTGGAGCTGTTTCAGCTCCGCCCTTTGCATCATGAGCTTGTGCCTGAAATTCTGGTCAATCAGATGCTGCAGCTTGATGAGCATCTGATTGAATCGATCGTACAAATAGCCGAACTCGTCCCTTTGTCCGTGCCTGATCCGGATATTAAACATGCCATCCTCCATTTTTCTGAAGCTCTGGACAAGCAGAAGCAGTGGTTTATGAACCAATTTGTACGTCGATACGGCATAGATGGCGATGGCTAAGAAGGTCGTGCCCGCAAACAGCCAAGCCCACACATAAAATTTACTTAACGGCCGCTTCACCGCCTCAGTGGGCAAGTACGTGAACACGGATAGATCCAGCTTGTCGGAATACGCCTTGTCGATCAGATACCTGCCTGTGCCGATATTCAGAATTTGACCATTCGCATGTTGGATGGCCTGCATGGCCTCTTTCATTAAACGATCCGCCTCTTCATGGCTGGCCAGGGCAAAGCCGGACGGCTCGGAGACGATAAAAGCCCCGCTTTCCGGATATACGCTGATTTGCATCAGGGATTCCCTGAGTTTGCTCGCATCCAGTTCGATCTGAACGATCAGAAGCGGCTCTTCCCCTTTTCGAGCCCCGTATTTGGCCGCCACAAGATGGAACGTATCGTCGATCTGCAGCAGTCTTTGATTGCCGCTCGCCTCACCTGCATAAACATCGTTATACCGTCTCGAGTCGAATGTATTCATCGCGGTCATGGCCGAAATCGTTTTATCCATACTGCGGATATGAATGAAAACATCTTTGATGTAGACACTGCTGTTTTTGATGGAGACCAGCCGCGGCAGCAAATAATGCAGACTTGCTTTTCTTTCGACCGTGCTCATCATATCCCATGTCAGCACCATTTTGTTCAGTTCACCATCCTGCAAAATATCGTATTGCTGAATTTCCAGCCATTCGATTTCCCGGTTCAACCCGTCCAGGTAGGCCGAAAGCTGCGCTTGCGTATTTTTGGATACTTCCTGGCTAGCGTATTGGTAACTCCAGTTATACAGATAAACGCCGAGTATGATAAGCGGAAGAATGACGAAGAGATAGGTAGCGACCAGCCGAATAAAGATGCTATTACGAATGGAATTAACAGGTAACTTAAGCAATTAAACTCCTCCGATGTGTGTGAATATGCATGTTAATTGGCCGCCTGTCAGCCTCTAAGGCCAACCGTGCGGGTGTGGCTCATTTGTTATGGACGGCTTTTTTTGTCCTCATGCCATTGATTCACTTCAGCCGTAATGTCAGCACCGCCAAGCCGATACCATTCCTCCACGAACCGGTCGAATTGTTCTACGGGCTCGCCGAGTATGATATTGACGAAATAATCATGCTGAAGATTGTCCAGAATCGTTTGTTTTTCAATCATCGTTTCAGTCGGCGCGCCGGCAAAAGCATCGAACAACAACTGATGGTTATCCTCGTATTGGTCGAGAATACTCATCGCACCGGACGGCCCGTAGATCTTCTCCCAACCCCAGCCGGATTCGCCGTCTTCTTTCTTATCCAAATATCGATCGATTCGACCTTGTATGAATCCGGGCTCGCCCTGTAACTGAGACGTCGTGCCCTGACGACGCGCTTCGGCGATTTGCCGGTATGCCTTGAGATTTTTATCAGCAGGGAAAGGAGTCACGGGAGATAGGCCCCACACGGGCGAGGAATTGTTGTAGTAAGTCCCGTAATCGGCTGTTTTGCCCCAATTTTTTTCAAGATGCAAATTGAACATTTTGAGAATCGCCTCTGGGTGAGCGAAATCCTTCCTTACGGCGTAAAAATAACTTGTCGTAAATTTAAGAGGAACCCTCCTTGCCTTGCCAGAGTCAGTAACAATGGGAAAGGCCTGCCACTCCGCATCCGGATCGCCGCTGCGGCTGGACTGAAGCATGAATGCTCCCCATTGCTCGCCATAGACCATGCCGATCTTCCCATCAGCAACGAGCTGTTTAGCTTTGCTTCCGTTTTTAAAAATGAATTCACTGTCGATTTCATGATTGCGATACATATCCTGAAGCGCCTTGAGCGCCTGTTTCACTTCAGGCTGAATGCCTCCGTATACGAGCTTGCCACTCTCGTCTTCAAGCCATATGTTCGGGTAAGCTCCATAACCGGCCATGAATCCGGTTAAGCCCATGATAGGATCCCACAAATAGTGGGTAGCTGCTATTCCATAGGTGTCTTGTTGGCCATTTCCGTCGGGATCCCCTTCTGTAAACGCTTTCGAAATTGCCAGGACGTCATCCATTGTTTTCGGTGGCAACAGCTCCAATCGGTCCAGCCAATCCGTTCGAATCCACAGAAACATCGCCTTTTCAATGGAGGAATCGGTCTCCGGGATGCCCATCAGCTTGCCGTCGATCATGCCGGATTCCAAGGTACCGCTCCCTTCTTGACGGTGAACTTGCTGTGTTAACGGCGAAGCATATTCCTTGTAAACCTGCGTCAGATCCTGAATCAGACCGGCATGGCTCAATTGCCTTAGCTGCTGGGCATTCACCTTAACGATATCGGGAATGTCTCCTGAAGCCAGCATAATATCCAGCTTCTTGTGGTATTGTTCGCTTCTCACAGCCCATTCGTATTTGATTTGAATGCCCAGAACTTGTTCGTACAACTGACTCCATCGATTGTCCTCCAGCGTTTCATCCGGCAATGCCTTCAGCATATCTTCCAAACCGTCACCGATTTCTCTCACCAGCGTGACTTCGATCGGCGGATGATAGGCGCTTAATGACTTATCGCTGTATACGCCCTCTCCCGGTGTTCTCCTATCCGGATTGGGGTCGATACCGCCGTTTTGGTGACAAGACGCCAGTGTGGAACCAAACAGTAAAGCACTTAGCACGACTTTGGAGAAGTTCTTTACGATGATCAGCAACAGAAAACACCCTTTCCTATCGATTAATTGTATTATTATACTTTAAAGGCCAAGGCCCACAATAATCATTTTTTTACTTTCTATCCCAATATTGACTTGTTGTTTCGTTCAAATCCCAATATATTCCACCCTCTTAAACCAACCCTTTGATTGTTCGATAAATTCGATCGAGCCCTAAAAGATAAGATATCTGCAAATAAACAACAGCCAACCCCAAGGACAGATGGGGCTGGCTGCGATTTTCATATATTAAGCGCAAGGAACTCTTTTACTTGAGTGTTGGCTTCGGTATTTGGGCTAACGATACGTAATAGATTGGGGAGGGATGACGATCAACAGCATAGCAACGAACAACAGCCAATTTTATTGCCAAGCCGTATAATCATCCGTGATTTAACCCACGATGCCCGTACGCTCGATACTTTCCACGAAATAGCGCTGAACGAACAAATAGATGACGATCAAGGGAAGGATGGCCAGCAAAATGCCGGTATCCTGCACCATACTCAAATAAAAAGGGTCCGCCTTTGACGGATCGCTGCCCAGCATAATGGACAGATTGTACGGCAGCGATGACAGCTGGGTGGACATGACTTTGCTTGAAGTCAGATACGTCGTCGTGTAGAAGCTGTCGTTCCACTGCCAGACGAAGGAGAACAACGTCGTGGTAATGATGGCAGGAATCGCGTTCGGCATCATGATGCGGGTAAAGGTGGTTCCGACGCCCGCGCCGTCAATATAAGCCGCCTCCTCCACCTCCTTCGGAATGCCGCGGAAGAATTGCCGGAAAATAAAAATGTACAAGCCGGCTTTAAGCGAATTGGCGGTCAGCGAAGTCAGAATGAACGGCCAATAGCTGTTCAACAGGTTGACGGACTTGCCGGTGAGGAGCGGAATCAGGCCCATCAGCGTAAAATCCTTCAGATTCAAATAAATCGGGATGAGAATCGTGGTTGGGGGCACCAGAATCGTCAGGACAACACAGGCGAACAAAAGCTGGCTGCCCTTGAATTTCAAACGGGCAAAGCCGTAACCCGCCAGTGCGCAAGAAGCGGCCGTCAAGACCGTCGTCGTCGTCGACAGCGCAAACGTGTTGAACAGCGTTTCCCAGTAATCCATAATGCGGATCGCATCAAGGAAATTGCTCATTGTGAAATTTTCCGGAATCCATACGACGACCGGTGAATAAAGATCGGCCTTGTCTTTGATGGCCGTCGAGATTTTTTGCAGAATCGGATACAGAATGACAAAGGACAAGCCAGCGATCAATGTTAAACGTATGAAAGACCAGAGCCATCGTTTCCAGCTTTCGAGCGATAGCCACCGAGAAACCGACATTGCATTCACCTTCTTCTATTCATGGTAAAAGACCTTCCTGGATACAAAGTACGTGCTGATCAACAGGATGATGGAGATGGCCAGGAAGTAAATCCAAGCCATGGCTGAGCTAAGTCCGAAATCGAATTGGACGAAGCCCGTGGTCTTGATCAAGTCTGTCAGCTCATTTCGGGAGAACGAGTCGATAATCGTATAGATCATGTTGACCAGAATCAGCGGGCTGACCATCGGAAACGTGATTTTCCAGAAGGCTTCATAACCCGTAGCTCCTTCCATCTTGGACGCTTCGTACAGCTGGGGGGATATCGTCTGTATGCCTGCCAGGAATATAAGGATCTGCACGCCGGATTGGCTTACGATCTCATAAATACGATCCACGGCTCCCGTTAAATAGTTTACGATCGTCTCGCTTACGCCGGCCTGAAGCATCAATCGTTCGAGTTCAAAGCTTCCCAGTGCATTAATCAGCCCGCCGGAACCGGCATTCTGATCATTGATCGCCTGAACGAGGCTGCTGCTTTCCAGGGTCAGAATGACCCCGGAAGCAAGAATGACGGGCAGGAAGAATATCGATCTGGCAAAGGAACGACCAAGGAACTTCTGATTCAGGACGACGGCCAGAAAGAGACTGAAAATAACGATCAGGGGCACGTTCACCGCCATGTTCACGATCGCCTCGGTCAGCATCCGGTTAAAGCTGGTGTTGACCGTAAAGGCAGTCACGTAATTTTTCATCCCCATAAACGTAATGCCGATGCCTTCGGAATTTGCCGTAACGGTGCTAAAACTGTAGATCAGGGAAGTCAGCAAAGGGATCAGGAAGAAAAAGATAAAGCCGAGCAGCCAAGGCATCACATAAACAATGCCCCATAATGCCTTCTGTTTCCCATAGCTTCGCTGCTTTTGCCCAAATCGCTGGGTTATGGATTTCATGGCGCTTCACCACCCGTCACATAGCTTTCGGCTTCAATGGTTACGCCATCTATCGTCACCGGTGCACGATTGTAATTCACGATGACGTACACGCCGCTCTCGTATGTCGTCTTGAACACGCCGTCAGCCAATTCGTCATGCCCGACGATCCGCTCATGGCGAACCTTTTTCAGAAATGCATTGACTTCCTCGTAGATGCGGGCGGCCTCGTCGATCCATAACGCGTAATTGGCAGAGAACAGTTCGTTATGCTCTGTGTCCTTTATTTTATGATTAGGTTCATAGAACCATTGAAAATACACGCCAGCACCATACTCCAAACACTTCAAAATATATGGCTTGGCATCGGTATATGCGGACAGGTTGTAAGGCGCTCCCGTGTAATCGATATGCCCGCGGACAACCATTTGATAGAAGGGGATTTCCGCGTCTTCGATTTTAAAGCGGCTGCTAGACATGGGCGCATGGGTGATATCGGTTAAGAAAGGCAGCGCATAAGCATTTCCTCCGTCAGCCATGACCTGAAGATTGGCATCTGAAATCTTGTTCAGCGCATCCAGAGACAACTGCTCGGACTCCGTACGGTCAATTTGACGATGCTTGCGAAAATCGCTGTCCAGCTCGGCGGCAAGATCACTCAGCGACACGCCAATAGCGCCGTATTTTCCATAATCCTTTAAGAAAGCTTCCGTGTAGCTACCTATGAACCGCGGTGAAACTACATAAGCCGGCGAACCGGTCCGATCCCGCCGATTCAGCGCCGGATTGAAGGAATAGATCTCTGCGGGGATGCCTCGCAGCGTTCTGGACGCCTCCTTCGCCTCGTTGAACCCGGAACCGGACAGCGCGGTAAGGATGGCGACATCCGGATACAGCGTTACCCCATTCTCGTTCGCATAGGATAACAGACGCCGGAGTCCCTTCTCTCCCCCTACCTGTTGATCAACGGAGACGCTGTCTGGAACCTCATGAGCCAGCCCCTTGTTGAACCAGCCGCTATACTTCAATTTGATGTCATGGATGCCTCGCTTGCCCATCTCTGTCAGAATGCTTTGCGCTTGTTCGAACGTCGTGAGCGGCTCCAGCGCCCGATACGGAATTCCTGCAAAATGCTTTTTCTTATAAATGCTTCCTACAAGCTGCATATAGAACGGCATATTCTCTTCATTTCTCTCGGCAATTGCCGGGAGGCCTCCCTGTTGCTCCAAGTAATTCCTGTAATAGGCGGCGAGTCCCGGATAGGAAGCCGACTGCTTGCCTACAAACGCATACCGGACCGAAAAATCGCTTCGCATCGGATCCTCCTGGAACTTCGGGAGCGAGCGCTGCTGGCCGTTCGCATCCAGGCTTAAGTCGCCTTTGTTGATTACCGTGAACGCCGGGTATACGTAGTTATAGCTGTTCAGTCTGCCGCTGACGTCGGCATGGATCGTCGCGGCCGGAGCCCCTTCCTCGATGATGCCGATAAATGCCCCGCCTTCACGGATGATACCGAACACCGGCAGTCTGACATCCTGGCTGCTATCCGCCGTTTCAATCCCGCTCATCGTTCGGTCCATTCCGTACACGCTCTGCTGGTAGGAAGGGTACCGCGTCTTGCCGTTATTAAAATGGATCAGTGCCCCAGATCCGTCTGGAACAAGGATTGAGCCCTTATCCTCCGCCCCCCCTGCACCGAAGAAGCTAAGGAACGAGACCGTATTCACTGGATATTCAGCCGGGAAATCGATGCTGGAAACCGGAAGCTTGGCGATCAGACTGTCGCCGTCCAGCGTATATTCGATCGAGGCATGAAATACCCGCGGTTCAGGCTTGGTCTGATCCAAATGGTTCTCCTCGATGTCCACCAGCAAATCGTCCTCGGTATATCCGGCATCCTCAAAGGCTTTAAGCGCACGTTCCAGCTGAAGACCTTTGAGCGCGCCGTCGGACCGGACATACACCCCTTGCTCGGCATCTTCCGTGTACGCGATTTTCAGCGTTCGCTGGCCGGCGCTGTCCAGCTTGCTTAACAGGTTCTGTTCAAAACGGGTCTTGCTGATCTTCTTGGGCATGTCGTCCATCGTTTTTTTGTCCGTGCCGAACCGGTAGTTAACGCGAACGCCGTTTGGGATTTCCTCCATGCCGATTTGCTTGTAAGCCGCGCTGTCGGCGTGCGAATTGACCGAATTTATCTGTCCGAAGCTGTTATAAAAGTCAAGCTTCAACTGAGAGGACAACAAGCTTTTGTTCACGCCCGCGGCCAGCGGATCCGACTCATGGCCAGGGGGATTGCTGTGCCAAATTTCGCCGCTTGCCTTATGCACGACGGCGATCGCCCCCGTCTGATCGTCCGTTAGCAGCTGGAGCTGATCGTTCTCGGCAATACCTTTCATGCCTTTGACGCTCGGATTGACGAACGATGACTTAAGGGCTGCTCCCGGCGTGAAGCTGTTGGCGGGCCCATTGCCTTCATCGCCAGCTGCCTTTTCCGGTCCTTTATCCGTACAACCGGCCATCATCAGTGCTGTCAGCACACTGGCAGCAAGCAGCATATATTTAGCGAAATTGCCCATCCTTCCTCCTCCTTAAGTTCTCATGACCAATTCTTGATAGATGACGGAAATAAAGGCCACGATCTGTTGGACCAAGCTGAAAAACAGCAAACTGATAAAAGCCATAAACCCCATGGCAACCAGGGTCAGCAGCATAATTCCGATCGTTTTGGACGGAGAAAACTGATGCACCGTCATATTGCCGACAAACAGCAGATAAACGAACCAGAGCACCGCAACGGAGTTGGAAAAATAATAGAATGCGGTCTCTTCCAGAGAAACGAGATTGCTGAGCCAAATCCATGGAAACTGTATGATCACGAGCGGCAGGAGCGCGAAGCAGGTCGACGTAAAAATTTCGACGAATTTGCCCTCCCCATCCATCAAGGTCGTAAGCGACCAGTTGGCCACGCACCAGAACAAGAGCGGCACGATCACGTATACAATTTCCATGACACTGTTCATGCTCTCAGGATTGTACACATGGACTAGAAAACCGCTGTACTGGCTCCTCAAAATGTTCGTAACGGCAACCAGGAACAATACGCTAAATGAAATGATTAACGTGAAATTTCGGCTGCGATCATATTTCAGGTCCCAATAGCCCTCAAAGGGATGAACCATGAGACTTAGGGGAAATCGAATCCATTCCCTGCTCATGCGGAAGCCCCCTTTCTTCGTTCCTTCACATTCCGAATCCTGGACACGGCAAATATCCCGGTTCCAGCCAAGAACAGCATGGTCATGATCAACGGAAAATGTTCCCTCATGACCTCTTTGCGGTATAGCAGGAATGCTTTCGAATAGTTTTTCTGATCCAAGCTGCGTTTGAAATGCACCATGGCACCCTTATAATCGCCTTGACGAAGCAAGGCTTTGCCGATCCCCGCATAGGCGAATTCCAGATTAGCATTCATGGCGATCGTTCGATTAAACAACGCAAAAGCGGTCTCTTCCTCGCCACGATAATAGCTTTTGACGGCTTCGTTCAGCGTTCGACCGTATTCAGTCGTTCGGAAGACGGTAATTTCGCCAAGCGCCTTATCCAGCACAAGAAAATCCTCGCCGATTCGGTCAATGGCCACCGGTGTATGAAATTGACCCAATTGATTCCCCAACCCGCCAAATACATACATCAGATGTCCGTCCCCGTTGTAAGTGAACACCCGTCCCCGCTTGCCATCGAGCACGGAGTAAATCTCGCTGTCGGCAACATCGATGTCGATAAGCCTAGAAGGACCTTCGCTGCTGACGTAAAGAATGTCGCCCTGCGGGTCGGAATACCCCGTTCTTCTTAAAATATCGCTGCCTTGCGCATTAAGCTTCTTAATGTTATTCCCCCACTGGTCCCCGTTCGTGGCATAGATGAACCCTTCCGAGTCAATATCCAGATTCGTAAACTCCGTAGGCGTAAACATGACCATCTGGCTGCGCTGCGCCTTGGTCGAGATTTGCTTCCAGAAATACTCGATCGGATCGATATAAACGCGATTCGCGCCAATGAAGGAAGTAAACGCCCCTTCGGCGTCGAATTCCATGAACCCGTCAAACACGCCGGCAGCCATGACATAAATTCGCTGCGCATGGTCCATGACGATCCGCACAGGTTCGAACCTAAACGAATCCTGGAGTAGCTCCGACTCCGGCGAATCGATAATCTTGATCAGTTCAAAATCCGAATCCAAGTGAACCACCCTTTTGTTACCGGTGTCCGCTACGAGCACCTCGCCGTCATCGGTCACAAAGATTCCCTGCGGTTGCAGGAATGCATCCGGCTCGCCCTCTCTTGTGAAGGAATCCACAGCCGTTACCAGCTTTAGATCATGGTCCAGCACAACGATCCGATTGTTGCCGGAATCCAGTACGTATACGCGATGATCGGCGGTGACGTGGAGATCGCTCGGCTCTTGAAAAGCTCCCGTCCCCAGGTCGGAGCCGCTGATCCATTCAGTCGCTACATAAGCGGCCGGCGCTGCCGCAGCATCGCCCCAATAGGAATAAATATAGGAGTCCGAGGCGCGCTTGGCGCTTACGTTCCCCGCTCCTGCCCCAACCCCCAATAAACAGCAGATCATGATGAGGAGAGGCGTCTTCAGTTTGCGTTTCATCAATCTGACATGCCTCCTTTCTAGTCCTTCATCCCTGAAGTGGCCATCGTTTGCATGACACTGCTCTGGGATATGATAAAGAGCGTGATGGGAACGATCATCAGGAGCAGTGCAACGGCCGCAGCAACCCCGGCTCTAGCGATTCCGCCTTCCGTAATCTGTCCGAGCGCGAAATGTAACGTCTTCAGATGCTCGCTGTAAATGAAGCTGCCCCCATCGCTGCCCCAAAGTGCCGGAAATTGTAAAATCATTAGTGTCAGCCAGGCAGGCTTCACGTTTGGCATCACAATGGACCAGTAGATCCGATATTCGCTGGCCCCGTCGATTTTGGATGCCTCAAGCAGGGCATCGGGAATCTGCTCCATGAATTGCTTCATCAGAAACAGCCCGAGCGGAAATGCCAAGGAAGGCACGATAATGGAAGCATGCGTATTGATCCAACCCAGCCAAGACATGACCATATAGTTGGGAATCGCCGTAACATGAGGCGAAAACATCAAGGCAAGCACCACTATGGAAAACAGCGCCCTTGAGCCGGGAAAGCGGTATTTGGCCAGCGGATAGGCTGCTGCAGACGCCAGCAGGATATGTCCGGCCGTGCCAATGATGGTGATCAACAGCGTATTTGCGAAATAACGCGATAAGGGGACCCACGAATTCCCCATTAACACCATCAAATCCAGGAAATTATCCATCGTCGGATTGTTTACGAAGAACCGTGGGGGGAATATGAACAATTCGTCCAACGGCTTGAATGCGTTGTTCACCGCGTAAATCAAGGGCAATGCCATGAAGGCTCCGAACAAGGCGAGCAGCGAAAACAGCAAAATGCTAACGGGCAAAGAGCGGTTCAGCGTTCTCGGCAGCCGGAAATATCGAATCATTTTCGCAGCCAACGTTACTCACCTATCTTTCTCAACATTTTTTGCGTTAATTTGTTGGTCCCGACCATCAGCAAGAACAGGAACGTCGCAATGGCCGAGGCGTAGCCCAGTTCGAAGCGGATCGTGCCGAAATCCATCAGATGGGTAACAATGGTATGCGCCGCATAGTTAACGCTCGGAAACCCGGCTAGCGCGATGGAGATATCTGCGACGGCAAATGCGGTTGTGATCTGCATGACAGCCCCGAACATCAGCTGCGGCCTCATGGACGGCAGCGTAATATACCAGAGCTCCTGCCAGCGATTTTTGATGCCGTCCATCGCCCCGGCTTCGATCAGCGACTTGTCGATCGTTTGCAGTCCGGCGATAAACGCCAAGAAACTGGTGCCCAGGCTGAGCCAAAGCTGTACGATAATCACGATCCATAGAATATAGTTTTCATTCAGGAGCCATTGAATCGGTTCCAGGATAAAGCCGGCCTTCATCAGAAACCCGTTTAAATACCCGTAGCTGTCACCGGAGAAGATGATGAGCCAAATGAAATAAACGTTGCCCGATATCGAAGGCGCGTAAAAGACCAATGTCATGAACGCCCGCACTTTGGGCGACAATTCATTAATGATCCATGCGAATACAAAACAGGCGATATAACTGACGGGACCGGTGATGACGGCAAACATCAGCGTATTTTTCAAGGCGATCATAAAGATATCATCATTCAGAAACAGCCTCGAATAATTTTGCCAACCGACGAACCTCGGAAATTCCAGCATGTTAAAATAGAAGAAACTTAGGGCAAAGGAAAAGACCACCGGAATGACCGTAAACAGAAAGAAAATAATCATATACGGACTCATCAGCAAATAATAGTGCTTGCTGCGCTTCAACTCTTTTGTGAAAGAGACCCAACGGCTGTTCTGCTGCATATTCGCTTTGGGGCTCTTTACGGTTTGAATTCCTGGTTCAACTTGCATCGACTACCGCACCTCCCCTGTTAATATGGCAAATTGAACTCCTTCCGCTTGATCTCAATTTCATCGTTAATGTACAGAATATAATCAGATAGGGCTTCGCGAGGATTTTCGCTGGCATTGACCACTTTCCTGAAGGCATTGTCCAAATGCCGGCCCGTGAAATATCCCCCTGGCACTTGCGGAATGCCTCGTACCCACCGCCACTGGTTATCCAGATTCCGATAATCCTTCACCGGCCATGGCAGTTCCTCCAGCGCTTCGATGTTGGCCGTTGGATAGCGGGCAGCCTCTCCCATCAAGCCTTCCATCTCTCGGCCATACGCAATTTGCGTCTCCTTGTCGGTCCACCACTTCAGAAATTGCCAAGAAGCCTCTTTGCTCTTTGAATTTTGAAGCAGCATGACGGCGGTCGTATGGCTGGCAACTTCGTGGTTTACGGTGCCGTCTTCGCGTTCAGTGCCCGGCACGATCGTGAAATCCCACAGCCCCTTTATCTCGGGGGCCATCACCGTCAGCATGTTGTACGTCGTGTAATCCGCAATCCCGATCGGCATCTCTCCGGTGCGGAAACGGTTCGGGAAATCCGCTTGCAGCGGGAACTTGTAGCTGGTATAGAACTGCGTCCACTTCTTGAAGGCTTCCATGGAGATGTCGGAGTCGAGCGCGCTCCTCGTATCGTTATCGCGATAGAACTGCCCACCGTTCTGATACAGCAGCATCGCAAACGTCGCATTCGGGACTAGACTCGCATTGGCGGCTTCAAGCGGTAAATAAAATTCCATGTTGTGCTTCTGAAGCACGGAAATCATGTCATAGATTTCTTGCCAGGTCGCGGGCGGCTTCAAGCCAAGTTCCTCCAAAATATCCTTGCGATAGAACAACATCGGGAAGGTCTGCTGCTCAGGCAAGGCGTACACTCCACCGTTATATCTATAAGGCTCAAGCCCGCTATCGCGGAATCGGGTGACCACCTCTTCGAAATCATCGAATTTCGTTAAATCAGCTGCAGCGCCCCTCATCGCGTAATTGACCGGCACGTCCTCGCCGATTTGCATGGCGACATCCGGACCTTCTCCGGCAAGCGTGGCTGGCAGAAGGATATTTCCCGGAACAAGCCGGAGATGCACCGGAATGTCCGATTCAGGCGTAAACGTGTCGTCGATCAATGCTTTCAGTACTTGCGCCTGATCACGTCCTGTCGTCACCCAAACGGTGATGGCTTCTTCTTCATCGCCGGCGTTGCCGATCGTGTCATAGTCTTCCGTGTACGAAGCCACGTAAGCGCCTAGCTCATGGCCCGCAACCTCGAGTAACGACGCGTCCGCTTTGGGCAGATCACGATCCGGCGAGTGAATGATCAGATAATCGAGCGAGATGGGCTGCTCTTTAATCTGCAGCATCCAGGTTCCCAGACCGCCTACGTTCACTTTATACGTATCCAAGCGCTTGGCGACGGTTTCGGGATTTTCGGCAAGCTCGTTCAGCTGGTGCACCATCGAATGCAGGACGGCTACCTTGTCACTTCGCTCGCCCGTTGCTTCTTCCAGATAATCGGCAACGCTCTGAATGATTTCGGCCTGCTCGGTGAACACCTCCACCATATCCGGAATCCGCTTCTCCAATTGATAATCGCGGAACGGATCCGGCGTATTGGAGGTGATCATTAATATTTTGCGGTACATTTCGTTCAGCTCCAGCACGCTGGATTCAATCGTCTGCAAGAGCGGCGCGATCTCGCCGAGAGACACCATCATTCGAATTTGATGCGTCCCTTTAGTGAAATGGAATAAATAAGGTTCTTCCTCGCCCAGTACGTTCATTTGCCAATCGCGATCATAATGAAAGCGGATTCGTTTCATTTCCTCAAAGGGAAACTCCCCGTTGATCATAAGACTTCGGGTGGCAAATACGCCCCGGAGCTGATCCTGCTTTTGCTTCAAGGCGATTTGGTACAAACCGTCTTCTTCCACCTCGAACTCCCATTCGATCCATTGCCCCGGCAGCTTCCAGTTGACGCCTCCGATGCTGTTGATTCTGATTTTGGAAACGTCATACGGCACAACGGTCGGGCTGGATCTGTCGGATGTAGGATACAAGGTCGGCGACGATTTCCGCTTGGCATCCTCCGCCTGAATCAGAATGTACTGACCCCGGGTCGGTTCCAAGCCCTCAGACTCATATTCATTCGCCAGCTCCTCGTATGTTTTCAAGGCATGCTCCTGGTACAGCTCGATATAATCAATGGCCATCGGCTCCCGCAAGGACGTTAGCGTAAGCTTCTGCTTGCCCTTGTCAAAATAAAAGGAATATGGTTCATCATAGTAGCCGTACCGATCGGAGAGCGGCGCAAGCTGCCAGGAAGGCTGCTCGATCTGCCTTGGCCGCAGATCGTTTCCGCGGTTATCCTGCCTGATTTCCTCGTCCCGGTTTCCCCATACCCTGTCGAATAGTAGGATATCTGCTCCCTTGAAAGGCACCTCGTCATTGATAGAGAATTGCCTTTCGATTGCCGAACTCTTCCCCTCTATTGGATAGAATCGGATCCGGACATGGTATAAGCCCGGTTCTTCCACGTTTACGTCCCATGAGATGGAGCCAACCTCTGGCGTGATCACGGACTTCCCTTCGGAGCCGTGTAATTTCTCCGCGATCTCGAATCCTTCCCCAGAGGTTGATACAAAGGACTCGCCTTCGATGCGGACGATGCGGTCCGGACGGCTCGCCGATACATGGGCCTCTAAATACTGGCTGTACCCGTTCTGCCCTTCCGTTTTTATGACCGCTTCAAAGTCGGAGGTCGCTTGAACGAAGCCTTGGTTTGTCGATTTCGAAGGGTAGAAGGCCCATAGAGATAAAAAAAATAGGACGATGACAAGTATGGCGCTGCCGAAACGCTTGTTCCTGGTGTTCAATTTCTCTCCCTCCCATACGGTTAATCCATCCAATGACAGTCCCTGCCGCAGCAATGCGCTGCGCAGGGACGTTCACCTCTCGGGTAATGTTCAATGTCAAGGACCATATACTTCGTCAATGGCCGCTTGGAAGGTTGACTTGTACTTCTCAACCACGGTAGAAACAGATATCCCTTCATTCAGCTCGCCGACGAAATCGTAGTACTTCAAATTCGGGAATGTATTGTGGTCAAGAATAATCATGTTTGGCGCCACCATTTTGGCGTTATTTAAATCGTCTTCGCTCGAGAATAACGTTTCGTAAGAGGCTTGGTCCGGATAGTCGTATACGGATTCAATGTCGTTGATTTTCTCCCAGATATAAAGCAGCTGTTCCGGATTTTCGACTGCTTTCGGAATGGTGAGCGCCTGGAAGAGTGCTTCGGCAGAGTGGTACTCCGTTGCGTTCGGCCCTTTCGGAAAAGGTACGAAACCGATGTCGTAATCCGGCATATCCGTCTGCATGCCGCTCAACTCGTGGAGGGCACCGGCGTACATTAATGTATTGCCTTGACGGAAAAATTGGCCTGGCTCCGTCCAGTCGCCGCCCTCGGTTGGTCTTGCTAGTTTCTCGGTAGCAATACGAGAAATGAAATGAAGAGCATCCAGTGTTGCAGGATCTTCTAGATTTTGCTTATCTTCTTTGGTCAGACCCGTGTTGTTGGAATATAAGGCATGATCCATAAGCGAGGAGTTTGCTAGCCCCCAAGTGTCCAGCTTGCCATCGTTGTTCGTATCTTTGTTGGCTTCTTTAGCTACTTTTATGAATGTTTCCCAATTCCAGTTATCTTCGTTCACGTACTCTTGAAGCGGCTTTAAGCCAAGCTGGTTCATAAGTGTACGATTGTAAAAGATGCCCTGAACCAGATTTGCTTGATTTTCGGTGAATCCGTACCCCCTGTCTTCATACGTGTAGTATTCGTTCGTAACCTTTTGATTAAAGGCGACGGGGTTTTTGGTGTATTCATCGATCGGCCAGAGCAGATCCTGTTTAACCAAGGTAGGCACCGTGTAGGTTTTGCCAAGGCGAACGATATCACCGACCGGTTCACCAGCGAGCAAGGAAGCAGTAACTTTCTCTTGGTACTCGCCGTAGTCGATGGCCACGTACTCCACTTTAAAATTATGCTTTTGCATCAGGTCTTCAAGATTCTTCTTGCGCTGGATATTGTCCGGGGTATCCTCCGGAATCGTCATATCCCACCAAGAGACGATTTTGATCGTCTTACCGCCTAAATCGAAATCCATTTCCGGCGTTCTGTAGACTTCATCCCCGCCGCTGTTTTCCGTCTCGTCCGTTACCTTCGACGTCTCATTTTCAGTGCTGCTATTCGTCCCCGATTCCACGGCTTCTTGAGTGCCGCTGCTCGGGTTGTCCGAGCCACCGCTGCAGGCTGCAAGCAGCAGAACCAGTCCCAATAACAGAACCATTAATTTGCGAACACGCATCTTTAATCCCCCTCAACGTTTGATGTTTGGTCCAGATTCACCCAAAGTTTAGCGCTTACATTTCCATGCAACAACCTGGGGAAATCGAGATATTCTACCCCTGAAACGCTAGAAGACCGTCTCCTGCAACGGCTTGTCCGCCAATCTATTTCAACCCAGCTTTGCAAGAAGTAAAGAACGGTTAGGAATGCAAAGAAAAGCACATTGTGGAAAAGGGGGGCCGGACAACATAATGTAAGCGTAAACATTTTGATGGATATTCTGCTTATCGCATTATCTGGGGAGGGAGTCATTATGTCTAAGTTACTGTATATCAATCTGGGCTGCTGCTCCGATGACATGCTTCGCCTGCAGGATTGGCGCAAATGTGGGATGAACATGGAAATCTGCGATGATGATTCTGAGGCATCGCTGCGCCAGATTGAGGAGAATGGCTATTCACTGGCGGTTATCAACATGACCGGCAGCCCCAAGAAAGGGTTGGAGCTGTGCGGTCGAATCCGGAGGATCAGCCGATTGCCCATCATTGTTGTTGAGGATACCATGGAATTTGCCTTCATCCGCAAAGCGCTGCAGCTGCAGGTAAGCGATTACGTACCGAGCACGTTGCCGGCTGAGGAACTGGTGAAGAGCGTAGCTGCTGTTTACGCAAACCAACGCCGCACTGAGGATGACGTGATTCACAGAGTCAAGGAATATGTGGGGAAGAAGCTTCACGAGAATATTACGCTTAAAGACATTTCAAGCAAATTCCATTTCAACCGCTCCTATCTTGGCCAAAAGTTCAAAAACCATGAAAATATGAGTTTTAACCAATATTTGTTCATTCAACGTATGGAAAGAGCGAAAATGCTGCTGGAGCAAACAGATCTGAAGATTTACGAAATTGCGAACGAGGTGGGATATACTGAAATCGACTGGTTTTATAAACGATTTAAATCCTATACCGGCGTAAGTGCCAACGAATATCGTAAGATGGTCGCCTCCTAATCTGCCAAGCCAATGCAAATTAGTCCTTGAGTTATCCAAGGACTGCTGTCTGACCATACGCCTGGTCGCAATTATTGTGCTCCATCCCGGCTTAGCCTGAAGGTTCGGTATTCCTGCGACGTCAGGCCGAATGAACCGATCTCACCGATTTCCCACTGATTGATGTAAGACACTCTTAAGAAACCAAGTTCTTATTAAATTTGGCAAGCAAAAAACCCTTGAACATCAAGGGTTTTCTTCTTATGGAGCCTAGGGGGATCGAACCCCTGACCTCATCGCTGCCAGCGATGCGCTCTCCCAGCTGAGCTAAGGCCCCGTATGTTATTCATTTGCGAATTCAACGATACCCGTTTTCTTCCCGCCTGAATAATATACCATATAGCATCCTGGACATGCAATAGTTTTTTTCAAAAAAACCAGCAGCCAACGGGAGCTGAATCGCGGACGAGCTTAAGCTTAACACGGCGGCTCCGGGCAGTTCTCGGCATGAAGCAATTCCGCCTGCCTAAGACTGCCCTGATTCTCTGCTGCCGCATATTCAGGCAGCTTACGCACCTCGGTTCCTCTTCTTCTATACCTCGGTTTCGTCCGTTCCCTTGGACAGCAGGCTCTTCAGTTCCTTCATAAACATGTTGATATCTTTAAACTGACGATACACCGAAGCAAAGCGGACATACGCCACCTCATCCACAGGATATAGCCGCTCCATCAGCAGCTCGCCAATCTGGCGGCTCTCGACCTCTGCAGCCGCAGTATTGCGAAGCGCCTGCTCCACGTCGGATACAATTTTATCAAGTTGATCCACCGACACCGGCCGCTTCTCACAAGCACGGATCAGACCGCGCAGCACCTTCTCCCTGCTGAATTCCTCACGGCTCCCATCCTTCTTCACGACAATGAGCGGCGTCTCTTCCACCATCTCAAAGGTCGTAAACCTCCTGCTGCACTGCTCGCACTCTCTGCGGCGGCGGATCGACTTGTTCTCATTCGCCGGACGGGAGTCCAGCACCTTGGTCCCTGCATGACTGCAATACGGACACTTCATACGCTACACCACTTCCTTATATAAAAATTACCAATAAATGAAAAGTCATTTTAGGTTATGAAAATCCGAAACCCGAGACATAATACTTGTACCAACCCAAGGAGGTGAACTAACAATGGCACAAAGCAACAGCTCCAACAACCTGGTTGTTCCTCGCGCAAACGCTGCTCTTGAGCAGTTGAAGTACGAGGTGGCTCAAGAACTTGGTATCTCCATCCCACAAGACGGCTACCAAGGTAACATGACTTCCTACGAAAACGGTTCGATCGGGGGATACATCACCAAGCGTCTGGTAACCCTGGCCGAGCAACAATTGGCTGGTCAATTCTCCGGTCAATAATCGATTCTTCCTTTGACAAAGTGAGTGTTGGGAAGGCTTGAGCATTCAAGCCTTTCCAGCGCTCTTTTTCATTCAGAACTCATCGTATATGCTCGTATACTGATTATAATAATAAATGACTCGCTGTACATAATGCCGGGTCTCGCCAAAAGGAATGCTCTTCACATTCTCATAGCTGCCGTCCCAGGTGCCTTTACTGAGCCAGTTCTTGACGTTCCCTGGCCCGGCATTGTATGCCGCAATCGCCGCTATCGGATTGCCGTCCATTTGCTGGTACAGGTTTCTGATGTACCAGGTGCCGAGCTGGATGTTGACGTCCACCTCATGCTTGACGTTGTCCAGCGAGCTGGCCGGCAGCTTGGCCATTTCCATAGCCCAGTTGGCCGTATCCGGCATCAGCTGCATAATGCCGAGCGCGCCTTTCTTGGACTCCTTGCCCGGCTTGAAATTGGTCTCCACGCGGATAATCGAAGCAACAAGGAAAGGATCGACATCATAATAGGACGCATGTTTCCGAATCTCATCCTTGTAATGGATAGGATACAAGAGCGACATCCAGTTGGACGTCAGAAACAGCAGGGATAAAAAAGAAATCAACAGCAGAAGCAGCACTCTCTTTTTCCGGAGCCACCTCATGCCTCTCTAACCATCCTCTGCCATAGCTTGTCCACCTGCTGCTCGGTATCCGCCAATGTCCCGCTGTTGTCGATCACGATGTCAGCCAACTGCTTCTTCTGCTCAATGTCGAGTTGGCTGCTTAATCTGGCCTCTGCCTGTTCCTTCGATATTCCGTCACGTTCCATAAGACGCTGAAGCTGCACTTCCTGCGGCACATATACGACCACAATCGTATTCAGGTACGGGTACTCCTCCCTCGCTTCCAGCAGCAGTGGAATGTCCACCACCACAGGCTGACCGGGATGCTCCCGCTCATAGGCTTGTACCTGCCTGCGGATTTCCTGGCGGATGGCCGGATGGGTAATGTCATTCAGCGCCTGCCGCTCGCTCGGATTGTGAAAAATAATCTCGCCCAGTCTTTTCCGATTTAGGCTTCCGTCCGCCAGCAATATCTCTTGTCCAAAATGAGCAGTCACCGCAAGCAGAACCGGATGGCCCGGGAGCATCACTTCCCGGGCGATAACATCGGCATCAACGAGAAGCGCTCCCTTTTCGACCAGCATCGAGGACACTGTGCTTTTTCCTGTTGCGATTCCCCCGGTTAAACCGATATTCATGACTTCACCTCATAACAGCTTCATTATACCCATGATGATTAATAAAAAAGCAGGCAGATAGGAGATATACTTCATACTCCTGCTCGAAGCGAACCGCAGCCCGATCTTCATCCCCAGCAAGAGAAAGGTGCCGCTGAAAATAGCCACGATCACCGCTGTCCCAAGCGGAGAGAAACCAAGCATCGCCGCGCCAAGCCCTGCGCCAAACGCATCCAGTGACAATGCGATGCCGAGCCACATCGCTTCCCATGGCGATATGCTTCCCGAGTCATCCATATCCGCTCGCGCCGGGCTGCGCAAAATCTGAATGACGATGCCCAGCTTCCGGATCTCAAGCGAGAAGACCGCCTTCTGACCGTCTCCCGGCTCACTCCGCTTCGCGGGTATGCCCGCTGCTGTTGCTGGAAGCTCACCGGAAACGGATGCTTCACTGCGCTCCTCCACTTCCTTATGAAGCACCAGCGGCGGCTCGGACTCGGAATCGCCTGCTCGTTTGATCTGCTGCCACAACGACCAGCAGCCTAACAGAATGAGGATCACAGCCCCGATGACGGAGGCTGCAAACGGGGAAAAGAACCGTTGTAACAAAGCGCCTGCCTGCATGGAAATGCCGAGCACAAGTCCCGAGCATAGCGAAATGATCAGTACGGATAGCAGCGGGATTCTCGTTTTGCGTAGACCATATGTAACCCCGGCCCCGAATCCGTCCAGGCTAAGTGCAAAGGCAAGCAGTACAGGTGAGAAAATAAGACTGAGCACCCTCTTCCCTCCCTTGAAGGCCGCGGCATCAAGATCAAGCCGCCTCTGTGATGAACAGCGGACATCCTCACGCCTTCGGCATATGTTCATCACAGTATATGGCTTTCGGAAAAGATAGGTGCATGCCTATATTTTATCTTAGCGTTTGCGCTTCATCTTGCCAGCTGAAACAGCTACAGTCCCCAGCGGCTGGCAACTCGGACAATAATGCGTGCCCCGGCCGCCGACCACCGTTTTGTGGACCGGTTTCCCGCATGAATGACAGGGCTCATCCTTTCGCCCATAAATCTTCAGACGTTGCTGGAACATCCCCATTTCCCCTTGACCGTTCACATAGGACTTGATGGAAGAGCCGCCGGCTTCCACCGCTTCAGTCAGTGTGTCCACAATGGCCTGGTGCAGGCGGTCCAGCTCAGCCTCGCTCAAAGTGTGGGCAATGCGCTCCGGATGGAGGCCTGCCCTGAACAGAGCCTCATCCACATAGATATTTCCGATCCCGACGATGTATGCCTGGTTCAGCAGCACCGCCTTGATTTTGGTTTTCTTCGTGCGGATGATGGCTTTGAACTTGTCAGCGGTAAAGGCCGGGTCCAGCGGCTCAAAGCCCAGCTTGGCGAGAGGAGGATGCTGAAACTCCTCCCCCGTCGCAAACAGATGCATCGTGCCGAACTGGCGCACATCCTTATACCGCAGCTCCGTTCCGTCTGTAAAATGAAAGATCACATGGGTATGCTTCTCCACAGGCTCCTCGGCCCGGTATACCCCATAGCGTCCTTCCATCCGCAGATGGGAGACCAGCACAAGCCCGTCCAGCAAGATCCGCAGAAACTTCCCGCGCCGCTCCACTCCCTGGATCGTATGCTGCTCTAGCATGAACGCAAACTGCTGAATGTCGTCAGGACGCTGAATAATGCGCGGCAAATTCACGGTTACGCGTTCTATATGTTTTCCAACGATAAGTTGATTTAATGTTCGTTTGACTGTTTCGACTTCCGGTAGTTCCGGCATGATGACTTCACCTCATTCTCCATTATACCGGATGCGAACCTCTAGCGGGGCAGCGGTTTTTGGAAAAACCAATCACAAGCCTACAGCGTGAACGGCCCTGAACCAAGCTTCCTCCTGCCGGCGTCAATCTTACTTGGCCTCGTACCAGTTGCTGCCGTAGCTGACATCCGATTTCAGCGGAACCGACAGCTTGAGCGCGTGGCTCATGACTTCCGGCACCAGCTTTTTCATGACTTCAAGCTCATCCTCCGGCACCTCAAATACCAATTCGTCATGCACCTGAAGCAGCATGCGGCTCTTCAGCTTCTTCTCCTGCAGTGCCTTGTCCATCTGCACCATCGCCAGCTTAATGATATCGGCCGCTGTGCCCTGGATCGGCGTATTCATCGCCGTCCGCTCGGCAAAGGAGCGAAGGTTGAAGTTGCTCGCATTGATTTCCGGCAGATAGCGTCTGCGTTCGAGCAATGTTTTCACATAACCTTCCTGCTTCGCCTGCTTCACGATCTCATCCATGTAACGCCGAACACCCTGGAACACTTCAAAATACTGATCGATGAAAGCGGCCGCTTCCTTCCGGGTAATGTTCAGGTTCTGGGACAGGCCGTAATCGCTGATCCCGTACACAATACCGAAGTTGACCGCTTTGGCCGAGCGGCGCATGTTCGCGTCCACCTGATCCTCACTTACACCGAACACGTCCATCGCTGTTTTCGTATGAATGTCCATATCATGAATGAAGGCTTCCTTCAGCCGCTCATCATCCGATATATGTGCCAGCACCCGCAGCTCAATCTGGGAATAGTCTGCTGCCAGAATGCTCCAGCCGGGCTCGGATGGAACAAATACCTTTCTCAGCTTCCGTCCTTCCTCTAAGCGGATCGGAATGTTCTGCAGGTTCGGATATTGGCTGCTGAGCCGCCCGGTCGCAGCAATGGTCTGGCGATAATACGTATGCACCTTGCCGGTGCGATCCGAAATCTCCTTAAGCAGCCCTTCCACATACGTTGATTGCAGCTTGGCTATCGTCCGGTACTGCAAAATTAACCGCACGATATCATGATACGGAGCCAGCTTCTCCAGCACCTCGGCATCGGTCGAGAAGCCGGTCTTGGTCTTCTTGATCACCGGCAGCTGCAGCTTGACGAACAGGATCTCCCCCAGCTGCTTCGGCGAGTTCAGATTGAACTCGGTTCCGGCAATTTCATAGATTTGCTGAACCAGCTTCTCGATCTGCGATTCGAACTCACGGCCAAGCTCTTTCAAATCCTCCACATTGACGGCAATGCCCTGCTTCTCCATGTCCGCAAGAATCCGGGACAGCGGCATCTCCAGCTCATGGAACAGCGGCAGCATCCCGTTAGCCTCCAGTTCTTTCTCCTGGATCGGAACCAGTTCGGAGACGGCCAGGCACTTTCTGGCCAGATTCTCGCTCAGCACCGCTTCATCCGGCACTTTGTACTTCGCTCCTTTTCCGAACACCTCTTCATCCGCCTGTAAATAGGACAGCCCGTATTTACCAGCAAGCCCGCTCAGGCTTTGATTCGATTCGGTCGGATCGAGCAAATAGGCAGCCAGATGTACGTCAAATGCGGCCCCGGCAAAAGCAATGCCCTGCCAGTGAAGCGCCAGATCAAGCCGGTGCAGGTCATATCCCCGCTTCGGAATTTCACTGTCAGCGAGCCAAGCACGGAGCGGTTCCGCTTCTTCGGACTTCAATACCTCAAAGGGAATGTAGAACTGCCGCTGCTCCGTCGCCAGTGCCAGTCCGATCACTTCGGCATGATGAGGATTGTCGCCATGGGTTTCCACATGCAGCACCTGGACCGAATCCAGTGCCTCTTTAACTTCAGCCAGCTCCCCAGCATGAACTACGGTGACGTTCACCTGTGCCTGCTTGGCGGCTCCTTCTGCTGCATCTGCGCCAGCATGCGTGCTGAGATCCAGACGTTCGATCAAGGACTTGAATTCAAGCTTCGCCAGAGCCGGCCCCGCCGTCTCCTGATTCAAGCCGTCAAATTTCATGTCGTCCAGAGACAGCTCCAGCGGAACCTCGCGATAGATGGTCGCCAGCTTCTTGCTCAGCACAGCGGAATCCGCATGCTCTTCGATCTTCTCCTTCATCTTGCCTTTCAGTTCATCCGTCCGCGATATGACCTGCTCTACCGTGCCGAACTGATGCAGCAGCTTCAGCGCCGTCTTCTCCCCGACGCCCGGAATCCCGGGAATGTTGTCCGAGGCATCGCCCATCAGCCCCTTAAGATCAATAATCTGCTCCGGTGTGAGGTCATAACGCTCCTTGATCTGCTCCGGACCAAAATATTCGATTTCCGTCACGCCCTTGCGTACGACAGCGATCGTGGTATTACCGGAAGCCAGCTGGAGCATGTCCTTGTCCCCGGACACAACCATGACCTGGCGGCCGGCCTCATCGGCCTGACGGGTAATTGTACCGATAATATCATCCGCTTCATAACCGCTGATCTCAAATTGGGATACGCCGAGCCCCTTCAACAGCTCCTTCAGCAGCGGAAACTGACCGGACAGCTCCGGCGGGGTCTTCTGGCGTCCGCCTTTGTAGTCCTGGTAATCCGCGTGGCGGAACGTTTCCTTGCCCGCATCAAAAGCGACCATCATATGCGACGGTTTATGCTCTTCGATAAGCCTCAGCAGCATCGTAGTAAAGCCGTAAACCGCGTTCGTCTGCTGACCGCTGGCGTTAGTCAACGGCGGCATGGCAAAAAACGCTCTGTAAATGATATTATTTCCATCAATCAAGATCAGCTTCTCCATATTACACCTCGCACCAATATAACTTCCTCCACCCATCATAACATAGGTTTGCCATATTTCCGAACGATCAGGACCAGATCGAAGCCCGCGTCGTGATGGATACGTTAATAAGCCCTCTTAACAAAAAAAGAAGCTGCCCACCCTTGATCTTATGATCGGTGATGGCAGCCTCTATAAGTTCATTTACACACAGCTACTGGTTCAAGTCCGGACGATGCCCGGTGACCAGATATACCGTGCTCTCGCCGATGTTAGTGGCATGGTCAGCAATCCGTTCGATGTAGCGACCTACCATAATCAACAGCATCGCCTGATTCGCATGATCCGGATCGGATGACAGATGCGAATACAGCTCCTTCAGAATCTTGCTGTACAAATGGTCAACCTCGTCGTCATCCTCCGCCATTTTATAAGCAAGGTCCGTATTCTCGGTCAGATAGGATTCGATGGATTCCGATACCATCGCCCGTACCTTATCCGACATCTGGGGCAGATCAACCAGCGGCTTGATCAGCTTCTCGCCTTGAAGACGAATGGTTACCTTGGCCACGTCACGCGCCAGATCCCCCATACGTTCCAGATCGCTCGCGATGCGGAATGCAACAAGAATTCGACGAAGGTCTTTAGCTACCGGCTGTTGAGTCACAATAAGACGAGTTCCGATATCCATAATCTGCTCTTCCATCGCATTCAGCCGCACGTCATTGTGAATGACATGCTGCGCTTTCTCTGCATCCAGACTCTTCAGAGACTCAACAGCAGCAGCTAGCGCTTCTTCCATATGCCTGCCCATATCCCGCAGTGTGGTTTTCAGCTCTTCGAGCTGCTGATCAAACTCAATTCTCCGGATCATGTGTGCTCCTCCCAACTGTCACTATAATAATTGATTAGCCGAATCGGCCCGAAATGTAGTCCTCTGTACGAGGGTCCGAAGGCGTGGAGAACAGCACGTCCGTATTGGCGGATTCCACCACTTCACCGTTCAGGAAAAATACCGTTTGACCCGATACGCGGGCAGCTTGGTGCATGTTGTGTGTGACCATAACGATGGTGTATTTGCTCTTCAATTCCTGCACCAGCTCTTCGATTTTCAGCGTCGAGATCGGATCAAGCGCCGATGTCGCTTCGTCCATCAGCAGAATATCAGGCTGAACAGCCAGCGCGCGGGCAATACACAGGCGCTGCTGCTGACCGCCCGAAAGACTGAGCGCCGAACGCTTCAAGTAATCCTTCACTTCGTCCCACAGCGCCGCTTGCTTCAAACTCTGCTCCACGATGCCGTCCAGCTCAGACTTGCTCTTAATCCCGTGCAGACGCGGACCGTAAGCGATGTTGTCATAAATTGATTTCGGGAACGGGTTCGGTTGTTGAAACACCATGCCTACCTGCTTGCGCAGTGCCTCGACATGTACCTCATCACTATATATTTCAGTGCCTCCGATTTTAATACTCCCCTCGATCCGCGTCCCGGGAATCATATCATTCATTCGGTTTAGGGTACGCAGCAGCGTAGATTTACCACATCCGGAAGGTCCGATAAACGCTGTAACTGTTTTTTCGGGCAAATCCAGATCGACGTTTTTCAGCGCATGATACGTGTCGTAGTACAAATTCAATTTATTTATCTGAATGATGGCTTCCATATCTTGTTCATGTCTCCTTTTTTACTATTAGGATACGCCCATCGGTTTACAGGTTCTTCGAATACTTGTTCCGAATCCACACCGCAGTAATGTTCATAATGAACAGCATGATGAGCAGCAGAATAATACCCGACGCAGCCAGCTCATGGAATGCCTGGCTTGGCCTTGAAATCCAGTTGAAGATCTGGATCGGCATGACGGAGAAGGAATCCATCAGATTCTCCGGCAAGAAAGCCACATACGTCAATGCGCCAATCATGATCAGCGGTGCGGTCTCCCCGATCGCACGGGACAAGGCCAGGATAACCCCGGTCATAATGCCCGGCATCGCCGATGGAAGAACCGATCTTGATACGGTTTGCCATTTTGTTGCTCCCAGTGCAAACGAAGCATCACGGCGATTTTTCGGAACAGCCCGGATCGCCTCCTGAGATGCAACAATGATAATAGGTAGAACAAGCAATGTCATCGTCAGGACACCGGACAGCAAGCTTCGGCCCAGACCCATGCCTCGGACGAAAATCGCCAGACCGAGAATCCCGTATATAATGGAAGGAACGCCCGCAAGCGTACTGATGTTCAGCTGTATCAACCGAATCCAGCGGCCGCGTCCCGCATATTCCTCCAGAAAAATCGCCGCGCCGACACCAAGAATGAAGGAGATCGGCGTCATAAGCAGCAGCAAATAAATCGTACCGACAATCGGTGACTTCATACCTGCTCTGTCAGCAGAACGGGACGGGTAGTTGGTGAACAAATCAGGGGAAAGCCTGTGTACCCCGTCCATTATGATGGTGACAAGCAGCGCCATCAGTACGATAATACCGACGCTAGTGCATGCCAGGAAGAGCAGATGCAGCGCTTGGTCACTTCGGCGTCTCCGGGTAATTCCCTTGCTGTCGCCCAGATTCAATTGTTCCATCCTAGTACTCCTCCCTGAAGCGGCGAGCGACCCACTGCGCCAAAATGTTGAGCAAGAAGGTAATGACAAACAAAGTCAGACCTACTGCAAAAATCGTTCCATATTCGATCGTTCCGCGCGGAACGTCACCCATGCTGACCTGGACGATATAAGCGGTCATCGTTTGGATGCTATCCAGCGGGTTCATGGTCAGCTGCGGCGTAGCGCCCGCTGCAACGGTAACGATCATCGTCTCGCCAATCGCACGGGAGAACGCCAATACGAAGGACGATACAACACCGGAAAGTGCAGCTGGCAGCACAATTTTAAGCGCAACCTCAAATCGTGTGGCACCAAGTGCATACGCACCATTGCGCAACGTCTTCGGAACCGCGCGCATCGCGTCCTCACTGAGAGACGAGATCATTGGAAGCACCATAATGCCGACCACGATTCCCGCACTCAGTGCGTTGAATATACCCATACTCGGGAAAAATTTTTGAAGGAATGGCGTTACTGTTTCAAGTGCAAAATAACCATAAACAATCGTTGGAATACCAGCTAGTACTTCCAAGATTGGCTTAATAACCTCCCGAACCCGGGCAGGAGCGTATTCATTCAAATAAATCGCGCATGCCAAGCCGATAGGCACTGCGAAAACGATCGCAATGCCTGTAATCAGCAATGTGCCGCCCAATAAGGGCAGCACGCCGAATTCTTTAGGAGGGAGAATCGGACTCCATTTCGTTCCTGTCAGGAAGGACCATACCGGCACTTCTCTGAAGAACACAATGGCTTCCTGAAGAAGCGTATATACGATACCGATGGTAGTGACAACCGAGAGCAGGGCACAGATCCCTAGAATAAACGGAATGATTTTGTCAGAGATCCGTGTCTTGCTTCGGCGAAAGGTCATGTTCTTTGTCGCTACTACCTCGGTCGATGTTTTGTTCATTCTCCTCTTCCCTTTCTATTCCCCGCTTTTAAATGCCTTCAACCTTATTGCTCAAGCTTGGCCAGTTCAGCTGTGTACTCATCATCTTGCAGAGATACGAAGCCTGTTTCTCCAGCCAGTTGACCTGCATTTTCAAGGTAGAAGGTTACGAAAGTTTTCACTTCAGGACGCTCAAGTTCCTTCTTGCTTACGTAAATGTAAAGCGGACGAGACAGCGGTGAGTAGCTGTTGTCTTTAATTGTTTCTGTGCTTGGTGCAACTGTTGCAGTACCGTTGTCGATTGGAACCAGCTTCAGGTTGTCTTGGTTCTCTTCATAGAAAGAGTAGCCGAAGTAACCTACGGAGAACTTGTCACCAGCAACACCTTGTACTACAGCGTTTGTATCCGCACTGAATGTGATTTGGCTATCGTTTCTGCTCACTTGAGCTTCGCCGTTGATTGCTTCAGTGAAGTAGTCGAATGTACCATGATCTGTACCTGGGGAGTAGATTTTGATTTCCTCTGCCGGCCAGCCTTCACGTACGTCAGCCCAAGTTTTCACTGTGCTATCTGGCTCATAAATCTTTTTAAGCTCATCTACAGACAGCTTGTCTACGAAATCATTGTCTTTGTTTACAACGACAGACAGTCCGTCGTAAGCAACCAGGACTTCCAGATATTCAACGCCGTTTGCTTTCAGATCTTCAGCTTCGCTGTCTTTGATTGGACGGGAAGCATTAGAGATTGCGATCTCACCAGCTGCAAAACGTTTGAATCCAGCACCTGTACCGCCTGTTCCGATTGGAACGCGTACGTCAGGGTGTACTGCACCGAACTCTTCAGCGATAGCTTCAGTCAATGGATGAACCGTACTTGAACCGTCAATTTCAATTGTTCCGGACAAAGCTTCTACTTTAGTTTCTTCGCTTTGCTGCGAACCATTGTTTGCATTATTCTCTTCAGTTCCGCTGCCCGCAGTAGAACCACCGTTGCTGCCGCCTCCGCATGCTGCGAGAATTGTGCTCAGTAGCAGCACCAGAACCAGAATACCTGCAGGTTTACGACCCCTTTTTCTAAACAAACCAATCCACTCCTTAAAAAATGATTGTAATCATTTCCTTCGACTTACATATTAGATCATAATGCAGGTTTGTAATTGCAGTTTTTCAGAAATGTAAACTCTGTGTAAAATATTAAACTTTCATAGCTTGTAAGTTTTAACTCTACCGGATTGGCGCTTACTCTACGTGTCCGCCTATCTCGAGCAGCTCCTGCTTCACACTCGATATGCGTGACGTCGTTTCTGCTGCCAGCCTATGTACGCGTTCCCCGGACTCCTCCACCGTGCGTGCAGCTTGTCTAAGCTCGTAGAACATCTGACTCCCCTCGGCCACGTAAGTCTCGCAAGCATTCAGCTCCTGAAGCGCGCTGGCAATGGCCTGCGCGGTGTCCGCTGCCAGCAGCTGAATATCGCCCAGCAGATCGGCAATATCTCCCGACAGCTTGCGCGTCTCCTTGGCAAGCACCTGCACCTCGCTGGCTACAACTTGAAATCCTCTCCCGTGTTCTCCGGCATGCGCCGCTTCAATCGAAGCATTCATTGCCAGCAAGCTGCTGTGGCTGGCCACTTCAGCGATCCGGGCGGTAATGGAAGAAATGCTGTTCGCCTTCTCTGCCAGTTCGGCCACCTGTTGTTCTCGTTGGGCCATGTCACTGACGAGCTGCTGATATGTCGTTCTTACTTGTTCCAGTTTCTCCGTGCCGGAAAGGGACCATGATTTCATTTGCACGGTTTCCTCTTTCGTGAGTGCAGCGGCCTCCGACACTTTTTCAAGCGATTCTTCCATATTGCTCGTATGGCGGAAGCTCTCCTGCAAAATCCATTTGCGCTTTCGCTCCGCATCCGTCTGAAGTTCGCTCGATAGAATCATTAAGTCACGGACTGTGAGCACCCCAACCAGTCGACGCTCTTCGGTAACAATGACACAATCATAGAACTTGGCATCCGGACGCTCGAGCGACAGCTTCAGCAGCTTGTCCACTGGATCATTCAGCTCAGCCATAGCGGGGCTGAGATCCGCGAACGTGCAGGCAGGGCGCGAATAGAAAAGATCCGCCGCGAATCTGCCCATCATCCGCTGGTAAAACGCATCTCTCATAATAAGACCTGCGGGCTCTCCGTTTGTCTCGTAAACAACACACGGTATCGCCTTGTCCCTGGCAAACACTCTCAGCACCTCTTGGCAAGTCTCGGTCTCGCTGATCACAGGAACACTCCGGCAGTATGGAAGAACGGACAATGACTGCACCTCTTCTTGTTGTATAACTAATACATGAGTCTCATCAATCGGGTCTTTGGTTGGAAGCAGCGTCATGCAGCTCCACTCCTTTCACTAGTCCTCAAGACGCATCTTAACGGAGGAATGTTAAAAGAATATGCATGGTAAGATAACGTATTGTAAACCAGCCCGGATCTGGCCAATAAAAAAAGCCCCACATCATTTAAATAGAATGATGGGAGCCTTTTTTCGGATTAACTACTAATTTATAGCCCACTCCGCGAATGGAGTCGATGTGCACAGATTCAGGGTCTAGCTCCAACTTTTTGCGAAGCGAGCTGACATGTACGTCCACCGTACGCTGGCCGCCGATATAATCGAAGCCCCATACGACGTTCATCAGATCATCCCGAGTCAATACAACCCCCGGCTTCTTCGCCAAATATAGCAGAACCTCGAATTCCTTCGGACGCAGGTTGATGCTCTGTCCGCCAAGTCTCACTTCATACTTGTCCGGAAAGATTTCAAGCTGTCCGAGTGAAATCACGTTGCTCTGATCCTCTTTAATCTTCACCTCTTCAGGTTGACCGGACGCTCTGCGCATCACCGCCGACACTCGTGCGAGCAGTTCGGATACGCCAAACGGCTTCGTAATGTAATCGTCTGCCCCCATCTTCAGCCCCTGTACCACCTCTTCTTCGGCATTTTTGGCCGTTAGAATGATGATCGGCGTGGTAATTCCCTTACTGCGCAACTTTTCCAGAATTTGAAAGCCATTCATCCCCGGAAGCATAACATCCAGAAGGATGAGATCGAAGCTTTCCTGTGATGCTCGTTCAAACCCAACCGTTCCGTGCTCTTCCACTACGACATCAAAACCTTCTTGAGTCAAGTTGTAAGATAACAGACGCGACAATGTGGGCTCATCTTCAATAACAAGCAAACGTTGAGTCAAAGTTACCCCCGCCTATTCTATAAATTTATCATTCACATGTTGAAGTATATCAACGGAATGTTAAGCCAGTGTTAAACGTTCACATCTCGTTCATTTCTTGCAGAATCGGAAGCTCGATCATAAAGGAACTGCCCACCCCGACTTCGCTGTCCACACTGATTCTGCCATGATGCTGCTCTACCAAATGTTTCACAATGGACAAGCCCAGCCCCGTTCCGCCTGATCCGCGTGAACGCGCCTTATCCACCCGGTAGAAGCGCTCGAAAATGCGCGGCAGGTCTTTTTTCGGGATCCCGATTCCCGAGTCCTTCACCACAATCTCGATCATATCATCCTGGTTGTCTCCCCCCGGGATCTCGCGAGCCGTCACCTCGACTTTCCCGCCCTCCTGGGTATAATTAACAGAATTAGAAATCAAATTGACGAAAATTTGACGAAGCTTGTCCTCGTCCCCTTCAAGGAACAACTCTTCGGATACATCCACATCCAGCGTAATCCGTTTCTTCTCGGCTACCGCGCGCATCATTTCCGTAATCGTATCAAAGAAACTGGACAGATGAATCGGAGAATAGTCCATCTGGATTCGTTTGGATTCAATTTTGGACAACTCTAGAATATCACCGATCAGCCTGTTCAGCCGCTCGGACTCATCATAAATAATTTGCAGGAACGAACGGGCGGTCTTCTCGTCGCTCACACCACCGACCAGAAGCGTCTCCGTAAATCCCTTCACGGCAGCGAGCGGCGTCTTCAGCTCATGGGACACATTCGCCACGAATTCGCTGCGCATGCGCTCCAGTCTGCGAATGTCCGTCACATCCTGGAGGTGGAACAGCATGCCGCGGTAGGAGCCGTCCTCCTGCACCATCGTCACCCCGTCCATACGGATAATCGATTCTGCAGGATACAACGTCCGCTCTTCCCGGAAGCTGCTTCTGCTTGCCATCCCATCCTCAATGAGCTTGGTCAATTCATAATGCTGGCGCAGCTCGCGATACGATTTCCCGGTTACAACCTTCGCCTGAACGCCCAGCATCTCCTCGGCAGCGCGGTTGATGAGCACAATGATGCCTGCCTGGTTAACCATAATGATGCCGCCGGTCATATTGTTCAATACACTTTGCAGCAAATCCTCGTTGTCGCGGATCGTGCGCAGCTGGGTCTGAAGGCTATCCGCCATTCCGTTAATGGCCGAGGCGAGATGCCCGATTTCATCCTTGCGCTGGATATCCACCCTTGCATCGTATTCCAATCTGGATATGCGCCTTGCCACTTTCGTAATTTTCTCCAACGGGGACGTAATCTCCCTCGACACCCGATAGCTGACAACCGCTGCGATGACAAACAGTACAAACAGTCCGGCCCCCATCATCATCCAGCCTTGCCGAATGCCCGAATCGACCGCCTGCAGCGTAACCGATAACCGGATGTACCCGTCATACGCCGTACCCGCCTGGACCGGCAAAACGACATATAGCATATCCTCATTCAACGTGCTGCTGTAACGGACTGCACTTCCCTGGCCTTCCTCCACAGCTCTCAGCATCTCTTCACGGTCTGCATGATTGTCCATCGTCCGCGGGTCCATTTCTGAATCTCCGATGACGGTCCCGTCATTTTTGATAAACGTTACCCGGACCTCGGAAATTTCCCGCAACCGGAGAGCGAGATCCGTATAATAGTCGATGGCCGTGTCGCTGTTCATATCGGCAAATTCCATCGTTGCCTGCAGCAATTTTATTTCCCGGGTCATATTTTGCTCCAGCATTCGAATATGGGAATCCTTGAATACCTTCACCATAGCCAGTCCAGCTCCCACCATGGACAGACCGATTAACGTTAGTATGATTAATGTCAGCCGGTTTCGATACTGCTTCATTGCCCACTCCTCTTTCTCTCGTTAGTGTTCTGTCATCGGGATGCAGCTTTCCTTCATCAGCCATTGGCCTAGGAACTAATTCGCCGCTTCCAGGCGCCTTCCTGCTCGGCTCGACCTCCCTTGTTCCTTCGTCTGCTCCACCAGGCATGAATCAGCGTAGCTGCCGGCTGCTGGAACATGATCCCGAGTACAACTGGAATGGAAGCTTGCGGAGAAAAATAAGCGGTTGCCAGCACCATGCCAAGTGATATGTTCCGCATGCCGGAAGCATAGGTTACCGTAATCTGCAGCTCCCGGCTCGGTTTCCGCACAGCATATGCGCCAAAGTAACCAAGAGCATAACAGATCATGATCAGCAAGATCACAGCCGGAATGACAATCATCATTTCCTGTTTCATCCCGGCCGCATGCGGGGCGATCGAGGCCGCATTCAGCAGCACAACCAGCATAAAGAACACCTTCGATATCGGCTGGGCCACCGGCGCTGACCACGCTTTAATTTTCCCTTTCGAGCATTCATATAACAGCACGCCGACCAAGGTAGGCAGAACGACCATCTGCAGCAAATCCACCATCAGCCCCTTCGCATCCCAATCCATCGCAGCATTGCTAAAAAAAGCTCCCATCAACGTCGGCACAACGATAGGACTCAGCATCGTATCCAGGACGACCAGCGCCAATATGAACGGCACGCTTCCGCCGGAGGTTCCTACCCACATCACTGAGGAAATACCGAGCGGAATAATCGCAAACAGCAGCAATCCGATGGTGTAATCCGACTGCGGCCCGAACACGGCAGCTCCCAGGCCATATGCAAGCAGCGGTGCCGCAGCGTGGGCGATGAGCAATGTCAGAATGACGGCCAACGGCCGCTTCATCACGTCCCGCAAGTGCCTGACGCCACATCCAAGTGCCATCACAAGCGTAATGTAGCCGAACAGATACGGGATCCAGCCGACATAAGCGATCAGATGATCCGACAAAAGCCAGCCGAGCACCAATGAGCCGGGAATGAGGATGAACGTATATTTTTCAAACCAAGCAGCAAAAGTTAGTCCGTATTTCCTCACGTGTTCCTCCTCGCCACCTGCCGGTGTGCGAAACTCTTTCATTCGTATTTGTTTCTCATCATACCTCCTTCGCCGGCCTAACCGCAACGAAAGATTTAAACGCCTTGACCACAAACTTGATATCGTCTTGGAAAAACACTCGGGCATCGTTAATTCCTTGGCAACACCATATCCTGACCTTCGAAAAAAAGACTTAATAAAAAAAACACCGATCGCCTACTGACAGCAATCGGTGTTCGTGGTTATAAATCCAAGCGCGTGGCTATTCACGCATCGTTGATTCAGCTATCTCCTAATTAAAGGAATACCGGCTCTTTAAACATCTCCAGCTTGGCGGCCGAGTCTTTGTTCACATCAGCGTGCAGGCTGTTGCCGTGAGAGTCCATCGTCACGATGGCTGCAAATCCGTCAACCTCCAGATGCCACATCGCCTCCGGAATACCAAACTCCATGAAATCGACGCCGTTCACCTTGCGGATACATTTGGCATAATATTGCGCCGCTCCGCCAATGGCGTTAAGGTATACCGCGCCATGCTCCTGCAAGGCCTGAAGCGTCTTCGGCCCCATTCCGCCTTTGCCAATGACCGCACGAATGCCAAATTTCTTCAAAATATCGCCTTGATAAGGCTCCTCCCGAATGCTCGTTGTCGGACCGGCGGCCTTGACATGCCAGCCATCCTCATCCTTCAGCATCACTGGTCCACAGTGATAAATAACCGCACCGTTCAGATCAATCGGCGCATCATGGTCCATCAAATATTTGTGCAGCGCATCGCGGCCAGTATGCATTTCCCCGCGGATAATGACCACATCGCCGACCTTGAGACTGCGAATCTGCTCCTCGCTGATCGGCGTCTGAAGCACGATTTCACGTCCGCTGGATGCTGTGCCAGCTGCATCTGTCGCAGCCAGCTCTTTCTCCGTCTCCGGATTCATGCCTACTTCATGCCCGGACTCATACAGCCAGTCGGTAATCTCGCCACTGTCTGGCTGGATCAGGACGCCCTGACGGCGGAAGGCCCAGCAGTTATAGGCAACCGAGACGAAAAAGCTCGCCGGCAGCCGGTTCATCGCGCCGATTTTGCAGCCAAGCAGCGTGACTTCACCGCCAAAGCCCATCGTACCGATGCCCAGCTTGTTGGCATTGTCCAGAACATACTCTTCAAGCTTTCGCAGATCCTCATTCGGATTGACATCATCGACATTCCGGAACAGCTGCTGCTTCGCCAGCTCATATCCGGTTGTCCGGTCCCCGCCAATGCCAACGCCGATAAAGCCGGCGCTGCACCCTTGACCCTGGGCCTGATAAACCGCATGCATGATGCATTTGCGAATGCCGTCCAGATCCCGTCCCGCTTTGCCCAATCCTTCGAGCTCTGTCGGTAGGCTGTACTGGATGTTTTTATTCTCGCAGCCGCCGCCCTTCAGAATCAGGCGCACCTCGACCGCATCCTTCTCCCACTGCTCAAAATGAATGACCGGGGTGCCCGGGCCGAGATTATCTCCACTGTTGGCCCCGGTTAGGGAGTCGACAGAGTTCGGACGCAGCTTGCCATCCTTGGTCGCTCTCACAACGGCGGCGCGGATTGCCTTCTTCATTTCGATTTGATTCGCCCCGACAGGCGTATGTACGATAAAGGTAGGCATGCCGGTATCTTGGCAGATCGGAGATACTTCCTGCTCCGCCATTTCAATATTTTGCGTAATGGTGGCAAGCGCCAAACCGGCGCGCGTTGCGGCATCCTCTGCGGCTTTTCCGCGAAGAACCGCTCTTCGCACATCACCCGGAAGGTTCGTGGAGGTTTCTACGATCAATTGGTACATGCTCTCTTCAAACTGCCTAATCACTTTAGACTAACTCCTCTCTCATGACCAGAACCTGGTGGCTGTGATAATAATCATACTTATTCTAGTTCTATCATATCATATCCCTTCTGTCATGAAAGGGTTTACTTAAAAATTGATTATCCGAACATGCCGCTTGCCGCCGAGTGGTATAATCGCTTGAATCCGACCAGAAAAACAGCGGGCATTCGCATGCCCTAATGCATGCCGCCCGCTGTTATGTCCCGTGTTATAATCCCGGTTCGTGTCCCTCAGATCCTCGTCAGGAAACGATTCCGCTGCTTCGCTAATCTTTACTGTGAATCTTTACCGTGAATCTTGACCGCTAATCTTTACTGCTAATCTTGACTAATCCTAACCGTTCGTCTTACCCGTTGATCACTTCGCCGCCGTTGACATGAATGACCTGTCCGCTAACGTAAGAGGAATCGCTTGATGCCAAGTATACGTAAGCAGGTGCTAGCTCTTCCGGCTGGCCCGGTCTCTTCATCGGCTGCGTTCCGCCGAACTCGCTCACCTGATCCGCCGGGAAAGTGGACGGAATGAGCGGCGTCCAGATCGGCCCCGGAGCTACGGCATTGACACGGATGCCCTTCTCTACAAGGTTCATGGACAGGGAACGCGTGAACGCAACAATCGCCCCTTTCGTCGACGAATAGTCGAGCAGCTGCGGGCTGCCTCGGTATGCGGTAATCGAGGTTGTGTTGATAATGGTACTCCCTTTGCCCAGATGCGGCATGGCCGCCTGAGTCAGATAGAACATCGAGAAGATATTCGTCTGGAACGTGCGCTCAAGCTGCTCCTTCGAAATATCTTCAATCTTCTGCTGCGGATGCTGCTCAGCTGCGTTGTTGACTAGAATGTCCAGCTTTCCGAGCTCCTCCACCGTGCGCTTCACGGCATCGCGGCAAAATCCGTCATCGCCCACATCACCAGCAATCAAAATGCATTTACGCCCTTCCTGCTCGACCTGGCGCTTCGTCTCCTCCGCATCCTGATGCTCGTTCAAATATACAATCGCTACGTCAGCGCCTTCCTTGGCATAGTGGACCGCCACCGCGCGGCCAATGCCGCTGTCTCCTCCGGTAATGAGCGCCACCTTGCCCTCCAGCTTGCCAGCAGCTTTATATTCACTCGTCTCAAATACAGGCTGTGGATTCATTTCCGTCTCAACGCCTGGCCGGCGATCCTGATGCTGCGGCGGCAGCGTTTGCTTCCCGTTGTTCTGTGACATTTGCTTATCTCTCCTTTCAGGTCAGTATCGGCCTTTCATAGGATGTGTCTGTTTTGGCTCTTTATTCTTGCCGGAGCCTTACGATATGATAATTACCACAGTTTCCGCTTGATCAAACGCCATCGCCCGGAAGGCTTGGCCCTGGCTTATCCCGCTTAACCCGCTCATCCCATTCGTCCGAACCCAATGTTCCCACTACCAGCTCTATTGCGAACATTATATATGGCGGTCCAATATAAAAAACCGGACCAGCAAGGGAAATCCCCTTAGCCTGGTCCGGTTATCGTCTGAAGAACACGGCCTGTCTATCTAACCTGCAGATAAACAGCAGATCAGCCGCGCTTCTCACGCTTCATGCGCGCTCTTAAATAATGTTGTCAAATACCATGAAGAAAATCATAACGAGCAGCAGCAGCGACAGCACCGCACTGAATGTGCCGAGCTTGCCGATGTCGGCTTTCACATCACGCTTCTCCCGAATTCCTGCGAGCGCGTTCTTAAGCGGCTTGCTCATGATGCCCCCAACCGCGAACATCGCAAGCAGCAGAACCGTTACTACCGCCATCCACACGTAGGTGTAGTTGCCCTGGGACATCATGTATCCCCCAGTCAACAGCTGAAGCACCAAACCATACTGTGCAACCCGATTCGCTACATGAATAGTGCTAATTGCCCCTTCTTGTGCACCTGAGGACAGCTTCTGAATACCGCCGACAACCAATGGCAGAATCAAATAAAATCCAAGCGCTGCCGTTCCGACCATATGCAGAAAAAATGTCACATTCCACATGAATAAATTCCTCCAACATCGTTAGTGTAATTCATGTCACTTTCTTGTCATTATCGCCTTATATTATACTGGACAATCTCTCCAAAGAAAAGCAATCCCGCCCCGAAACATCGGGACGGGATTGGATTCTAGGCAATTTTGTGAAATCGCATTCGTTATAACGTCACTACAGAAGTTACACTTCTCACCGATTCGGCCGATTTGTCGAGCGCTGCCTTCTCTTCCGGCGTCAATTCCAGCTCGAACACTTTCTCGATCCCATCTCCGCCGAGAATAACAGGCACGCCCATAAACAGATCCTGGTAGCCGTACTCTCCCTCGAGCAGCGCGATGACCGGCAGAATCCGCTTCTTGTCCTTCAGAATCGCCTCGGTCATCTGGACGAGAGAGGCAGCCGGCGCGTAATAGGCACTGCCGTTGCCCAGCAGGTTCACGATCTCGCCGCCGCCTACCCGCGTGCGCTGCACGATCGCCTCAATGCGATCCTTCGGAATCAGCGTGTCGATCGGAATGCCGCCAACGCTGGAATAGCGGACAAGCGGCACCATGTCATCCCCGTGGCCGCCGAGCACGAATCCGCGCACATCCTCAACGGATACATTAAGCTCCTGGGCAATAAACGTACAGTAACGAGCAGTGTCCAGAACGCCGGATTGTCCGATCACCCGGTTTTTCGGGAACCCAAGACTATGGTAAGCCACATAGGTCATAGCATCCACCGGGTTGCTCAAAATGATGACCGTGGAATTCGGCGCATGCGTCTTCACGCTCTCGCATACCGACTTCACGATGCCGGCATTCGTGTTGACCAGATCATCCCGGCTCATGCCCGGCTTGCGGGCTACGCCAGCCGTAATGATGACGATGTCGGAATCCTTGGCATCCTCATAGCTGGATGTTCCGACAATATGGCTGTCAAAGCCTTGCACCGGGCTGGCCTCGAGCATATCGAGCGCCTTCCCTTTCGTCGGATTCTCCAGTTGGGGAATATCAAGCAGCACGACGTCGCCCAGTTCCTTCTGAGCCAGCATCAAAGCCGTTGTTGCTCCCGTAAATCCAGCACCCACTACCGTTATTTTCTTACGAGTAATTGCCACGAAGCTCTCCCCCTTACAGGTTATTAATGATCTCGTTTGCAAACTCGGAGCATTTCACTTCCGTTGCACCTTCCATCAGACGTGCGAAGTCATACGTAACGGTTTTGTTGTTGATCGCTGTTTCCATGCCCTTGTAGATCAGGTCAGCCGCTTCCTGCCATCCGAGGTGCTCAAGCAGCATTACGCCGGACAGGATAACAGAACCCGGGTTCACCACGTCCTTGTCGGCATACTTAGGAGCCGTGCCGTGAGTCGCTTCGAAAATAGCATGTCCTGTCACGTAGTTGATGTTCGCGCCTGGAGCGATACCGATCCCGCCGACTTGAGCAGCAAGTGCATCGGACAGGTAGTCACCGTTCAGGTTCAGCGTTGCAATGACATCGAAGTCTGTCGGACGCGTCAGAACTTGCTGCAATGCGATGTCTGCGATCGCATCCTTCACGATGATCTTGCCAGCCTCTTCCGCTGCCTTCTGGGCTGCGTTCGCTGCATCTGTGCCTTCTTTTTCCTTGATGATGTCATATTGTGCCCAAGTGAACACTTTATCTCCGAATTCAGCCTCAGCCACTTCATAGCCCCAGTTCTTGAAGGCACCTTCGGTGAATTTCATGATGTTGCCTTTATGAACGAGCGTGACGCTCTTGCGGTTATGCTTGATTGCATATTCTACCGCAGCGCGCACAAGGCGCTTGGAGCCTTCGGAGGATACTGGCTTGATCCCGATACCGGACGTTTCAGGGAAGCGGATTTTGTGAACACCCATCTCGTCCTGGAGGAACTTGATGACCTTCTTCACTTCTTCCGTGCCTTCCTTGTACTCGATGCCTGCATAGATATCCTCTGTATTCTCACGGAAAATAACCATATCAACCAGTTCCGGACGTTTAACAGGGGAAGGTACACCCTTGAAATAACGTACCGGACGCAAGCAGGTATACAGGTCAAGCTCTTGACGAAGAGCAACGTTCAGGGAACGGATGCCGCCGCCGATCGGAGTAGTCAGTGGGCCCTTGATAGCCACGATATATTCACGGATCGCTTCCAGTGTATCGTTAGGCAGCCACTCTCCGTATGTATTGTATGCTTTCTCTCCGGCAAACACTTCATACCATGCCAGCTTTCTGGAACCCCCGTAAGCCTTCTCAACCGCTGCATCCAGCACGCGCTTGGAAGCTTTCCAAATGTCACGACCGGTTCCATCGCCTTCGATGAAAGGAATGATCGGGTTGTTAGGCACCTGCAGCTTGCCGTTATCAATTGTAATTTTCTCGCCTTCGGTTGGTAATGCGAATTTCTCCAGTTTCATGAGTATGAGTTCCTCCTTCGAATATGTTGATTCAGAAGCATGAAAGGACATAGAGAAAGCCGCCGTCGCGGTTTCACCGGCGTTCGAGCGGTCTTCTCCTGTCTATTGTACATGAAAACAGCGAATTAGCGAAGTTCTACCGGCACATACTTCTGATCCGTCAGACCCGTGTATTCTGCACGAGGACGGATAATGCGGTTGCCGTCGTATTGCTCCAGGATATGGGCGGTCCATCCGGACACGCGGCTGATTGCAAAAATCGGTGTGAACAGCTCTTGCTCAATGCCAAGCTGTGTATAAACGGATGCGGAGTAGAAATCAACATTCGGTTTCAGCCCTTTCTGCTTCGTCACCGTCTCCTCCACCAGCACCGACATTTCATACAGCGTCAGATCGCCCTTCATCTGACCCAGCTCGCGGGACATCTTCTGAAGATGCTTCGCGCGAGGATCGCCATTCTTGTATACCCGGTGACCGAAGCCCATGATCTTCTCACGGTTGTTCAGCTTCTCCATAATATACGATTCTGCACGATCAAGCGAACCGATCTCATTGAGCATCTTCATAACCGCCTCATTGGCCCCACCATGGAGAGGCCCCTTCAAGGCGCCAATAGCTGAGGTTACGCCCGAGTAGATGTCCGACAGCGTCGCTACCGTTACCCGAGATGCAAACGTCGATGCGTTCAGCTCATGATCCGCATGCAGCACCAGCGCCTGATCCAGCGCCTTCACGGAAGTCTCCTCCGGATCTTCGCCCCGCAGCATATACAGGAAATTCTCGGCGACAGAAACCCCGGCTTTCGGAGCCACAGGCTCCTTACCCTGCCGAATGCGGGCGATTGCAGCCACGATCGTTGGCAGCTGAGCCTGAAGTTTAACCGCTTTCTTCTCGTTCGCTTCACGACTCATGTCGTCGCTTGTTTCATCATACAATGCCAGCGCCGATACCGCCGAGCGAAGGGCCGCCATTGTGTTGGCATCCTTCGGATACAGCTTCAGCTGCTGAATGAGCTCATCCGGAATGGCAGCGTAGTCGCTCAGATCCTGCTTGAGCGCTTTGAGCTCTTCGGCATTCGGCAGCTTGCCGAACCATAGTAAATAAGCCACTTCTTCAAACGTTGCGTGCTCTGCGAGATCATCAATATTATATCCCCGATAAGTCAGAACGCCATCAACGATCGAACTAATCGAAGAAGTGGTAGCTACAATGCCTTCCAAACCCTTGGTAGCTGTCATGTTTCATCTCTCCTTTTATCGTTAGATAAACTGATTGGTGACGTCAATGAAAACATTTTCATGAAGTCGGATGAAAAAAAGCAAAAAAATAGTGCCTATGCTCACTTCCTGAAGCTGACTGTAAAACCTTCTCATATCATACTGGATTTTGTCTGATAAGTGAACATAAGATGGAACATTCATCACATCAAAATTGTTTATCGTATTCATAAACATTTTTTTGAAATCACTTACAATTCCATTATAACTGTGACATTTGTCCTTGTCGAATCTTGAAAAAAGATTGTTTTAATCTATTAGCCTTATGGATGGATAAGCTGCATACGTATATAGAAGTCGACCTGTTTCCACTTGTCCTGATGAACACACAAGGAGCGTGATCTCTTGGAACGATTGCTGCTTAAACGCATCGGCAGAGGGCTCTGGGTCATCTCCTCTATTACCCTTGCTGTGTACGCCATCTATATGCTGCTGCCGCTGCTGTACCCCTTTCTTCTTGCCTGGCTTGTCGCTTATGCCATGAACCCGTTTGTAGGCCTGCTCCAGCGCAGGCTGAAGCTCCCTCGCTGGCTTGCAGTCACGCTGTCGCTGATCGTCTACGTCGGAAGCGCCCTGCTTATCCTGACTGCGGCGGTGACGAGGCTGGTCAAGGAGCTGATCGCCTTGACGCAATCGCTGAATCTGCATATGGATTCCTGGATTCAATGGGTTACGGCCTGGACCCAGAATGAGAGCTTTCAGAGCATTGTGAATGAAATCAGCCGTTTCTATCAGAACAACCCTAATTATCACGATACAATCAACCAAAATATCAGCAAAACGACCGAGACGCTCGGCACAGCGGTTACCGAGCTGATATCCGGCATTTTTAACGGCATCCTGCAAGTGATCTATTCCTTGCCGAATCTCGGCACCATTCTGATCGTGGTGCTGTTGTCCGCCTTCTTCCTGAGCAACAGCTGGGAGCGGCATAACCGCACCTTGCTTAAGGCCGTGCCCGACATGGTCCGCAAGCCGATGTCCACCATTGTATCCGACCTGAAAAAAGCGCTGTTCGGATTCGCTAAAGCCCAGCTGATTCTCATCTCCATCACCGGGGTTATCGTCGTCATCGCCCTGTATGCGCTCGGCGTTAAATCCGCGCTTGCGATCGGGCTATTGATCGGGCTGGTCGATCTTCTGCCCTATTTGGGTGTCGGAATCGTCCTCGTCCCCTGGTCCGTCTACTGCTTCATGACCGGCAATCTCCCTTTGGCCATCGGCCTGACCGTCCTGTACAGCGTCATTCTGATCGTCAGACAGATTATGGAGCCGAAGGTGCTGGCCAGCAGTGTCGGACTGGACCCGCTGGCTGCGCTGTTCGGCATGTTTGTCGGCCTCAAACTGTTCGGGTTTCTGGGACTCATTATAGGCCCGGTGTCCCTTGTCATTCTCGATGCCTTTCGAAGGGCCAATGTCTTCCGGGACCTGCGAAACTACATTATTGGCGGAAGGGTGCGCTAATGGGTGCATATCCCAACAAAACAAGCCAGCCAGAGCATGCGAACATGCTCGGCTGGCCTTGCTATTCTATCCCTTGACGGGGAAACCATGATTCTTGTGATCCAGCAGATTCATCCGCTAGCCGCTGTATCCCGCCATAGCGATGCAGCTTCACAGCCCGGCCTATGCGATTATCTGCGGAAAATCGTAATTTTGCCGTCTTTTATATTTTTCATCAGCCATTTGAGCAGCAATAGTTTGTACAGAGGACGGGTCAGCGGAAATACCATCGTGAAGCCGATAATATCCGTTACGAATCCAGGCAGAATCAGCAGCATACCGCCGAGAAATATACAGAGCCCATCCGCCATCGATGATCCCGGCACCATCCCCGAGTTCATTCTCAGCTTGGCATCCTCCATTGCTTTGCGGCCCTCGAACCGCATCATGGCTACACCGATGGCAGAGGTCAGGAGCGTAAGAAGCAACGTGTTCATTCCCCCAACCTGCTCGGCGACATACTGAAAACCGAATATTTCAATGGCAGGCAGGAAAATGATAGCCGCCAATATCCATTTCCACATAAGTGTTTACTCCTTCCTCCCCAAAAGGGTGTTCCTTAATGCATCATACAGCTTTGGCGAGCTTTTATCCAGTCTGGCCGCTTTCCACTCCTGATTCAGCCATACATGCCGGGTCGCCCCGGAAGCCAGCAGCTCCCCTGGAAGCTGTGCCGCACCCTCTTCAAGGAGCGATTGCACCTGAGCGAGTTCCGCCTCGTTTAAGTTGCGGACTTCGTACTCATAGTTTATTCGCAATGGAGAAAATGAACTCATGCGCGTGAACACCGTAACGACATCGTCATATTTGGCGGGCTTCCGATAACGGACATCCAGATCGACCACCGGCAGCAGCAACCCTTCTTCTTCCATATCTCGGTACGAATAGCCCAGCTCCCTGATCATTGCCGTTCTTCCGATCTCAAACCAGTTCAGGTAGTTGGCGTGGTATACAACGCCCATCTGATCCGTTTCTTGATAACGCACCCGAATAGAGATGCTGAACCAGCGGCTCAGCTGTAGTTCCGATGAAGCTCCCACGAGATGAAGCCCCCTTATCTATGCAAAAAGCAATGGCCCGATACTCGTCCATTGCTTGTTTGCTCTATATGCAAAATCTAAATTGTAATCATCGATTGCGGTTCTATTATTGTGCAGGAACCTGTTCAACCTTCAGCAGGTTCGTCGAGCCGGAACGACCGAGCGGAACGCCAGCCGTGATAACAACCAGGTCGCCTTCCTTCACAAGACCGGATTTGATGCCGCCTTTAAGGGCATATTCGAACATTTCGTCCGTGGAAGTAGCGGTTTCGCCTTTGACCGGGGTTACGCCCCAAGTCAGGGCAAGACGTCTCAGCGTTCTCTCCTGCGTAGTTACAGCGATAATTGGTGCTTGAGGACGATATTTGGACACCATCCGTGCCGTGTGGCCGGACTCTGTGGACGAAATAATCGCTTTGGCATTAAGATCCAGCGCCGAGATGGCCACCGATTGGCTGATCGCCTCGGTTACGCTCGTTTCCTGAGCAATGCGCTGCTTCAGGAACATCTCACGATAGCTCAGTGCGGACTCCGCTTTTTCAGCGATACGGGACATGGTGAGCACCGATTCCACCGGATATTTACCAGCAGCCGTTTCGCCAGACAGCATGATCGCATCGGTTCCGTCGAAGATAGCGTTGGCCACGTCACTCGCTTCAGCGCGTGTAGGACGCGGGTTGCGCTGCATGGAATCCAGCATTTGTGTAGCTGTAATGACAGGCTTGCCGGCGAGGTTACATTTCTCGATCATGCGCTTTTGTACAAGCGGCACTTCTTCTGCAGGAATCTCAACGCCCAGGTCCCCGCGGGCAACCATCAGGCCGTCGGACACCTCAAGAATCTCATCGAGATTGTCCACGCCTTCCTGATTTTCAATTTTGGAAATGATTTGGATATGCTCTGCGTTGTGCTTTTTCAGCAGCTCGCGAATTTCAAGCACGTCGCTTGCTTTACGAACGAAGGAAGCCGCGATAAAATCGATGCCCTGCTCGATCCCGAAAATGATATCGTTGGCGTCCTTGTCGGTAATGCCCGGAAGCGAGATGGACACGCCAGGAACGTTCACGCCTTTTTTGCTCTTAATGGTTCCGCCGTTAACAATGCGGCATCTGATTTCCGTGCCTTGAACCTCCACTACGGTTAAACCGATCAGACCGTCATCGATCAGAATCGTAGATCCAACTTGAACATCATTTGGCAGATCCTTGTACGTGATGGAAAGCCGGTTTTTGTCTCCGAGAATTTCTTCGGTTGTCAAGGTTACATACTCGTCCTGCACAAGCTCAATCGGCTCTACCGCAAGCTTGCCGGTACGAATTTCCGGTCCCTTCGTGTCAAGCAGGATTGCTACCGTTTTGTTCAATTCTTCGCAAGCCTTGCGGATCGTTTTGATCCGGTTGCCATGCTCCTCGAAGTCACCGTGGGAGAAGTTCAGACGAGCCACGTTCATGCCAGCCATAATGAGCTTCTTGGTGTTTTCCAACGATTCACTGGAAGGACCGATGGTACATACAATTTTCGTTTTGCGCATTTGGGTTTCCTCCGTTTTTTTCAAGGGTCTCTATATCTCTTTTTCCAACAACTAAATTTACTACAAAATGACTCGTTTGTATAGGAACTTTGTCATATCATCCGAATATCTTCATCTTTATGCTGAATAAAAAAGCAGCTACAGCACGGCATCCTGCTCGTCCTGCTGCTCGATCGGCTCGCTTGCCGCCACCTCAAATTCGCCGATCTTGCGGAATTTGCGGTACCGGTCTTCCTTCAGCTCGCAGGCATCCATGCCCGACAGCTCGGACAAATGGCGCAGAAGCGCACTGCGAATGGACTCGGCCGTTTCTTCATAATTCTTATGGGCTCCGCCTTTGGGCTCCGGAATAATCTCCTCGATCACTTCCATCTTCAACAGATCCTGTGCGGTAATTTTCATCGCTTCCGCAGCCTGGTCTGCCTTTGAGGCGTCCTTCCACAGAATCGATGCAGCCCCGTTCGGGGAAATGACCGAGTAGATCGCATGCTCCAGCATCAGCACACGGTTGCCTACTGCCATCGCAAGAGCACCGCCGCTTCCACCTTCGCCGATGACCACACAAACAACAGGCACCCCGAGCGATGACATTTCCCGCAGATTGCGGGCGATCGCCTCGGACTGACCTCTCTCTTCAGCTGTATTGCCAGGGTATGCGCCCTTCGTATCAATAAACGTAATGATCGGGCGACGGAATTTGTCCGCCTGCTGCATCAGGCGAAGCGCTTTGCGGAATCCTTCGGGATGCGCGCTTCCGAAGAAGCGGGCAATGTTATCCTTCGTATCCTTGCCCCGCTGCTGGCCAAGCACAGTCACGGGCACACCGTTCAGCTTGGCAAGCCCGCCGACAACCGCCAGGTCATCCCCGTACAGACGGTCTCCATGCAGCTCGATAAAATCGGTAAAGATCAGTTGAATCAAATCCAGCGACGTCGGCCGCTGCTGATGACGGGCCAAATGCATCTTCTGCGAAGGCGAAATGTTGGAGTAAATCTCCTCTTCCAACCGCTTGTAACGTTCTTCAAGACGGGCGATTTCATCCGTGAAATCGATCCCTTTCTCCTGACCGAACTGTTCCAGCTCTTCGATCTTCTTGCGCATCTCTGCCAGAGGCATTTCAAAAGGCAGTTCGCCTGACATCAAAATCCCCCTTTCACGGCATGCATATCCAGCAATTTACCGAGCGTGGAACGCATGTCTTTTCGATGAACAACCATGTCAAGCTGACCATGCGCAAGGTTGAACTCCGCCGTCTGGAAATCATCCGGCAGCTTCTGGCGAATGGTCTGTTCAATCACGATCCGGCCGGCAAAGCCGAATACTGCGCCCGGCTCGGCGATGTTGATGTCGCCAAGCGTCGCAAAGCTCGCCGATACACCGCCGGTGGTCGGATCGGTAATAACCGAAATATAAAGCCCGCCCAGTTCATTGAATCTGGCCAGGGCGGCGCTGGTTTTGGCCATCTGCATCAGACTGAGGATGCTCTCCTGCATCCGGGCTCCGCCCGATGTGGAGAAAATAATAAGCGGCAAGCGCTTTTCCGTTGCCGTTTCAATGGCGCGTGTTATTTTCTCACCGACAACCGACCCCATGCTGCCCGTGAAGAAATCAAAGCTCATCACCGCAACGACGACAGGCTGTCCAAGAATCGAGCCTTGTCCGGTAATGACCGCTTCCCGAAGTCCCGATTTCATCTTCTGCTGCTCCAGCTTGACGGCATAGCCAGGGAACTGGAGAGGGTCCACGGAGATCATATCGGCGTCAAACTCCTCGAAGCCTGTCTCATCCAGCGTCATTTGAATCCGTTCCAAAGCGTTCAAACGCATATGATGGCCGCATTCCTGACATACCTTCAGATTTTTTTCAAGTTCCTTGCTGTATTGAATTGTGCCGCATTTGACACATTTGTTCATCAAACCTTCTGGTATTTCGCGCTTTGGGCGTTCGCCTTCCTGCTGCCCTGCCGTCCCCAGTCGTTCTGATGGGATGGTTGCGTATTTCCTTTTTTTCTGAAACAGATCTTTAAACACAACTACACCTCTTCAGCCGTAGATTTGAATGGCCGCCCGCGCTAGCGATTCGCTGACCCGAATTGTTGCTTCGCTATGTAACCCTTTCAAAAAACTAGGGGTGCAATATCGAATTTAATACTTCCTGTACTTCCTCAAGCTCACCGGAGGGTACCAAAATCTCAAACTGCTGTTTGGAAAGATTCACAGGACGGCTCTTAACCAAAAAACCTTCTTCCGTCAGTCTGGTTTTAATCATTTCCGCCATCTTAGCCGTCGGCGCAATATAGATAACCGTCCACATGCCTTTCAGATCCCCCTAATCTCGCTTTCACAGGCATATCCTGAGCCGATATAATGGATAATGATAACATACTTCAGTTTTTAGCTCAACAAAGAGAGAAGGGGGCTGAAGGGCTCTTCTTCTTCCAACGGAACGGGATAAGACCGTTCTCTCGTTAATCCGTATACTTCACAGCATCCGGGTTGCGGTGGGCGATTCTTGACGATGCGGCGGCTGCGATGCCTGCGATCAGATCGTCCAGAAACACATGAATGCCGTCCTTTCTGGAGTTCAATATTTCGATTACGCCAATTTTTTCCTTGTCCAAATATCCGAAGCTGGTCAGCCCGATCATGCCGTAGATGCTTGTCACCCCGAGAGCCATCGTTTCATCTACGCCATACAGCGGCTCATCCTGCTCCATAATCGACTGCAGGGGCTCGGGCAACAGCTTCTTCTCCGCCAGTTCATCAAGAGCAATCCCGGTATACAGCGTATACTGAACCTCTCTTTTTCCCAGAACGGCCCGCACGCTCTCTTCGCATTGCGCCATCGTCAATGCCGGGTGGTACCGCTGCTGCAGTGTAAACACGATGTCGGCGATCGAACTGACTGTCACTCCCCGGCGACGCAGCATTTGTTCTGCCATCTCTGCTGACATTCCTTAAATCCCCCTCAACACACTTGGGCAAGCAGGACAGCGCCCGGGTCTGCCGGACGTTCTGGGCCGCTCGGCCAAGTTATCCGTAGTGTCCTAATTGTATGCGTGAGGGGGACAAAACGTTCATCCCAATTTTAGATCAGATGACCGCTAGGCTGATTCATCGCACCTTGACGGTATCGGCGCCGAACATGCGCTCGATATGGCCGAACAGCTCCGGCGAAGGCTTGATGCGGTACGCCTCGCTTAAAGCTAACACCTTCTGGCTTCGCTCATAGAAGAGCACGGTCGCGACAGGACCCGGATGCTCCTGGAGCAGACGCTTCAGCTGTGTCAGCAGCTCGGGCTTTTCCGCATCCGCCGTGATCTTGACGAACACGCGCTGCTCCGTCCGCGCCCGGCCCGCCGCTCCAGCGGCGCTGCCCTCTGCCGCGCGCGGCGCGGCGCTGCCCGGCGCAGGCCCCGGCCCCGCTCCTGCCGCCGCCGCACGCTCCGGCCCGGCGGCGCGCTCCGCCGGGAGCACCCGGGCCGCCGACGCCGCGGCAGCCCCGCTGCCTGCGGCCGGCGGCTTCGCCGCAGCGCCGGTGCGGCGAGTCTTGCCGCGGCGGGCCAGCTGCTGCAGCGACTCGGGGCTCAGCTGCGCCACTTCCTCGGCCAGCAGCTTGAAGCCCTCGTCCTGGTGCTGAAGCTTGGCCCGAATGGCAAGCAGCGCCCCCTTCTCGATCAGGTGCGCGCTTCGCTTCCACACCTCCGGGAACAGCACCACTTCGCTGCGCTCGATCTGGTCTTCGCACTGCATGAAGGCCATCGCTTTGCCTTGCTTGGTCGTAATCGTTTTGAGGGAAACGACCATGGCGGCTACCGTCACAAGCGACTCGTCCTCCCCTTCATGGAGATCCATCAGCCGGTCCGCACCCGTCTGCTCGAGGACTTCCTCATAGCCGTCCAGCGGATGGCCCGACAAATACATGCCGAGCAGCTCGCGTTCGAACTCCAGCTGCTGCCCGGCAGAGTACGGCGGAATATCAGGATATTCGATCTCCCAATTCGGCGTCTCCACAAAGTCAAACAGCTGAATCTGCAGATCATCCCGCTCCTTCTTCCACTTCAGAGCGGCCTCCACCGTTTCATCGAGCATCGCCACAAGCTGCGCGCGATGTCCCGGCAGCGTGTCAAAGGCTCCAGCCTGAATAAGCGATTCAATGACCCGCTTATTGCATACCCGCAGGTCGACCCGGCGGCAGAAATCGACAAGACTCTCATACGGCTTGTCCTTCCGGGTCTCCACAATCGTCTCGACCGCCTGCGTGCCGACGTTCTTGATCGCCGCCAGACCGAAACGGATACCAGCGGGGCGGCCAGCACCCTCCGCCTCCGAACGTTCAAGCGATACCGGGGTGAAATAAGCCCCGCTCTCATTGACATCCGGCGGCATCACGTCAATGTTCATCCGCCGCGCCTCAACGACATATTCCGCCACCTTTCGGTGGCTGCCCATGACGGCGGTCAGCATCGATGCCATGAACGGCACCGGATAATGCGCCTTCAGATATGCGGTCTGAAAGGCCAGCACGCCGTATGCAGCCGCGTGCGCGCGCGGGAACCCGTAATCGGCGAAGCGCACAATCATATCATAGACGCGGTTCGCTTCCTCTTCGGTATATCCCAGTCCAGCGCTTCCGGACACAAAATGGCTGCGCTCGCGGTCCAGCACCTCCCGCTTCTTCTTGGAAACTGCCCGGCGCAGCAAATCCGCTTCGCCCAGCGAAAATCCGGCCATCTTCGAAGCGATCTGCATAATCTGCTCCTGGTAGACGATGATGCCGTACGTATCGGCCAGAATCGGAATCAGATCCTCATGTGGATATTCCGGCTCAATCAGGCCATGCTTCGCCTGAATGAACTTCGGAATGAACTCCATCGGACCCGGCCGGTACAGGGCGTTCACGGAGACGATATCCTCGAAGGAGGACGGCTTCAGCTCCTTCAGCACCCGCCGCATGCCCGGGGATTCCAGCTGAAATACGCCCGTCGTCTCTCCGCGTCCCAGCATTTCATAGGTGCGGCTGTCGTCATCCGGCACCGTGCCGAAATCGGGAGCCGCTCCTGTCAGCTCGGCGATCCATCGCATCGTTCGTTCGATAATCGACAATGTCCGCAGGCCGAGAAAATCCATCTTGAGCAGCCCGATGGCCTCAAGATGCTCCATCGAGTACTGCGTCAGCGCGGTCGTCTCGCTGCCTTCCTGCAGCGGCACCGCATCAGTCAGCGGATCGCGCGATATGACAACGCCGGCCGCATGCGTCGAAGCATGGCGAGGCATGCCTTCCACCTTCATCGCCATGTCGATTAACTCGCGAATCCGCCGGTTCGTGTCATACTGCTCCTTCAGCTGCGGACTCTCCTCAAGCGCCCTGGCGATGCTGATCCCGAGATGTCCGGGAATCAGCTTCGCCGTCTTGTCAACGTCGCCAAACGGCACGTTCAGCGCCCGGCCCACATCCCGGACGGCGGCCCGGGCAGCCATCGTGCCAAACGTAATGATTTGGGCGACATGCTCCCTGCCGTATTTCTGGACGACATAGTCAATCACCTCGTCCCGGCGCTCGTCGCTGAAGTCAATATCGATATCCGGCATGGTCACCCGCTCCGGATTCAGGAAGCGCTCGAAGAGCAGCCGGTATTTCATCGGGTCCACATTCGTAATGCGCAAGGTGTAAGCAACCAGGCTGCCCGCCGACGAGCCCCGGCCCGGACCGACGGCAATATGATGCCGGTGCGCATAGGCGATGAAATCCCATACGATCAGGAAATAGTCGCTGAAACCCATGCTGTCGATAACGCCCAGCTCGTACGCAAGCCGCTGCTCAAGCTCACTGCGCAGCTCCTCGGACGCCCAGCGCTCACTGCCCTCATAGCGCTCCTTCAGCCCCGCATAACACAGCTCGCGGAGATAGTCGGATGCGCTCTTTCCTTCAGGCAGCGGCCGGTATTCGGGCAAAATCGACTGCCCGAACTTAAGCTCCACGTTGCACTGCTCCGCGATCAGAAGCGTGTTCTCCATCGCTTCCGGGACATGGGGAAACAGGCGGCCCATCTCCTCCGCGCTCTTCAGATACAGCTGATTGGTCGTCATCTGCAGCCGGTCCTCGTCCTGCACCGTTTTGCCGGTTCCGATACAGATGAGCATGTCCTGGACCTCCGCATCGGCAGCGGTCAGGTAATGAACATCGTTGGTTGCCACGAGAGCAATGCCCGTCTCGCGGGCAAGCGCGATCAGCTGCGGATTGACCCGCTTCTGCTCCGGCATCCCGTGATCCTGAAGCTCCAGATAGAAATCGGAGCCGAAGATCGCCTGGTAACGAAGCGCAGCCGCCTTCGCCTCCGCTTCCCGGCCATGCAGCAGGTGCTGCGGCACCTCCCCGCCAAGGCAGGCGCTCAGGCATACAATCCCCTCGCTGTGAGCCGCCAACGCCTCCATATCGATTCGCGGCTTGTAATGAAAGCCCTCCAGATGGCCGATCGAGATCAGCTTCATCAGGTTGCGATAACCGGTATTGTTCTTCGCCAGCAGAATCAAATGATAGATCGGCTGATCCTTGCGGCTTCCCCGCTCCTTGCGCGATCCGGCCGTTATATAGGCCTCGCAGCCGATGATCGGCTTGATGCCATGTTCAAGACATGCTTTATAAAACGGAACGGCGCCGTACATGACCCCGTGGTCGGTCAGGGCAAGCGACTTCATCCCAAGCGCTGCCGCTTCACGCACCAGGTCGCCAATACGCGCCGCCCCATCGAGCAAGCTGTATTCGCTATGCACATGCAAATGCACGAAAGAGCTCATCCTTAACGCCTTCCTTTCGCGATGAAATAACTCACGTTATACGTCCCTCGACGTGTATTCGTACATTCTAAAAATCAACTTCTATCATTTTATCATAATCCGGCAGGACCCGCCCATAGAATGAAGACAAGGATGCTAATCGGACAGGCGGTTGGCACCCTCTGTAAGGGAGCAGAAAGGAGACGACGTCCATGAGCGCATTTTTGTCAAAAGCGATTCTCGACTTTTTCATAGCCTTCGGCATCGTGCTTGGCGGCGCCATGATCGGAGGAGTCGGTGCCGTATTATCCATGCAGCCCCCGACCACAACGATGCTGGAAATTGCCGATCGCATCAAAATTTGGGCGCTGGCAGCAGCGATCGGCGGCACGATCGATCCGATGCGCGTCATCGAAAGCAACATGCTGGGCGGCAACATATCTCCGGCGGTCAAGCAGATCCTGTATCTCGGCTTTGCATTTCTAGGCGCACATATGGGCAGCGAGCTGGTCAAATGGGTGTGCTCGGGCAGGAACTAGGTCATGAGAGTGCCGCCTTTTGAACGTTTCCGCCCCTTCTATCAGGCCACCTCCATCTTCCTGCTCGGCATGATCGTCGGCAGCGTCTTCTATAACTCGCTCTATCATGCCAGCTACAATAAGCTGTGGCACACCAATCATGAGCAGCAGGTGGAGATCCAGCAGCTGAAGGATGATATTACCTCCTTGAAGAAATACAGCACGCAGACGACTGTCATTCGCGAAATCAAAATCCGGGCCGAGGACAATGGAAAAGCCCCTCTGGATGCGCTGATCGAGAGGGAGATCATCAAATTGATGGGGGAGGATCTGGCCCCGCTTCGCGGCCGCAACGTGTTTGACATCGATACCGACAGCAGGCTGACCCGCTCCCTGCTGGACGACAAAATATACACCGTAAGGGAGAAGGATTACCGCATCCGGATCAGGACGATGCTGGTTATGGAGGGCGTGCTGCAGATCTGGATCACCATCAGCCAGATGGATGCAAACGCGGGCTGAGCATGATACAATACCAGTATCTTCAATAGACCGATACGGACCTTGCTTCCCGGCGCTTCGCCGTCAGGAGCAGGTGCTTGGATGACAAAGGAGCTTACTCATGCTAGCAATCATTCGATACGCTTTATTTATTATACTCGTTCTATCCTGCATCTCGGCTGCCCTGTACAGCATCCGGGCCCGCCGCATGCCGGATCCTGCGGACCGCGGCATCAACCTTGCCATGATGAACATCTGCATGGGCATCATGCTCGCATCCCTGTCGCTCGTCTGCATGTTTCTGTTCAGCGGTTCAACGCTAGCTGTCATTGTGGAAGCCGCCTTTCTGGTGCTGGGCGCCTTCAACCTGTTTGCCGGCTTGCGCAGCCGGGATTACTATAAGAAACTCAAGAACTCTCCATCCTCCAGTTAGCAACAAGCATGACAAGGACAAGGGCTTCCCGCCGCGGTCAATCGCCACCGCCGGGAAGCCCTTTAATGAATGTGCGCAAGAAGAGGCTGTTCCCTGCGCATTATCCGTGATCAATCGCCTGCATCGTCATGACTGACTTGGCCACCAGGCTCGACTGATGCTGAATTTCAATCTCCATCTTGCATGTCCGCCGGCTCAGCTCAAGCAGCTTCGGCAGCACGACAATGGAATCCTCGATCTGTACCGGGCGAATGAAATAGGTGGACAGATTGTCCATTACATAATCCCAGCCGCTCATTTCCTTCGCGGCTTTAAATGCGGCCTGACTCATCACCGTGGTGAGCACACCCTGGGAGATGGTGCCCAGTTCCGTAGCCATCTGGGGCGTAATAAACCCGTGAAAGAACAGCCGTCCCTCATCATCGCGGTCCTCGGCCATTCCGTTCCAGATCAGCTGGTCAAACGTCTCCCCAAGCTGCGGCTGATTCCGGGCATCCCGCAGGGCGGTCAACACCTCTTTGCGGGTTACGGTCGCAATGAGCTTCCGGTTGCGGTCAACGATCGGAAGAAAGTCGATGCCTTCCCACATCATCGTCTGTGCCGCCGAAGCGAGCGACGTCTTCATCCCGGCCGTCACCGGATTGCGGGTCATCGCCTTCTCAATCAACTGCGAATCGGCCAGCCCGTCCACATCCCGGATTCCGACTATGCCGATAACGCGGTTCCACTCATCGGTGACCGGGAAGCGCTGTTCACCGGTTTCCGCGGCAATTTGCTTGAAATCGCGGACCGTCACCGAGTTTTTCACATAATTCCGCGGCTTGTCGAGAGCGATATCCTCCACCAGCATAATTTTCTTCTTAATGAGACGGTCAAAAATGGCGCGGTTGATCATGGAGGCTACGGTGAACGTATCATGCCTGGAGGAGATGATCGGCAGATTCAGCTGATCTGCCAGCTGCTTGACCTCACGGCTGGTGCCGAAGCCGCCGGTAATCAGCACGCCGGCCCCCGTCTCCAGCGCAAGCGAATGCGCATCCTCCCGGTTGCCGACAATCAACAGGTCGCCCGGGTCGATATACCGGATCATCGCCTCGACCTTCATTGCACCGATGACGTATTTATGCAGCGTTTTGTTCAAGCCCTCCGCCCCGCCGAGAACATGGCCCTCTACAATTTCGACAACATCGGCAAATGTAAGCTGCTCGGATATATTTCTCGGTTTGCGCTCAACCCGCACGGTTCCGATCCGTTCCTTCGTTACGACAATCCCGAGACTCTCCGCTTCCTTGACCGCCCGGTATGCGGTCCCCTCGCTCACCCCCATCTCCCTTGCGAGACGGCGGACCGATATTTTGCTGCCTACCTTCAAACTTTCGATATGCTGTACGAGCTGCTCGTGCTTCGTAATCGTATCATCACGTACGTCCAACTGTTACACCCCCGGCACTCAAACTGTACTATACTGTATTCATTTATTATAACACGTTTTGTCAGGAGGCATACTGTGGGGTTTGTCCCATATGCCGATAACAGCAAGCCGTCGCCAGCATAGCAAAGCAAAAAGCCTCCCCTGAAAGACCGCCCGCCTATCATCGGCTTGCTGTCGTTCAGAGGAGGCCGCCCTTTCCCTTACCCCTGCATGCCCTGGCCGCCCGCTTCTTTGCCCTGATGATCATCCGGCCATTTCAGCTGCCACTGGCGCATCTTCTCCTTGCGAATCGCCTCCAGCTGCTTCTCCTTCGCTTCATCGACACCGATTAAAATGTACATGTGCGACGCAATGACCAGCAGCGCAAATCCGGCCCATACCGCTCCGAACATCGACACCCAGGAGAATCCATCTGCAAATGAAATGCTTGGCAACGCATAGATCAGCATGCCGAGCGCAATCAGCAAATACAGCGTATGCTTGAGTTTGTTCTTCTTCCTTTTCATCGTTATGCAGCTCCTCTACTCTTTTGAAATCTATATTTCTACTCTATGAGCGAGGTTGGCATTTTATGAGACAAGTTTTCGCCTCAGCTGATGAAATTGAGTCCACCCTCGGCCATGCCAAAAAAAGCGAACCGCCGGAAACCCTCCGTCGGTTCGCTTTCATACATGGATGAACGGATTACAGACCGCTTGGACCGTACAGATCCTGCAGGCTGTCCGAGATGATTTTGTTCACATCTTCGATGATGACACTGAGGCGGCGCTCAGCATCAAACAGGCGGCGGATATTCAGGTTCAGACTGAGCAGCTCGAATTGCTTCTCTACCGTTTCCATCTCTTCCTGGGAAGGCATGTCCCCTGACATCATTCTTTGCTGAATCTCCATCTGCTTGCGGCGGAAGTCCTCCAGCATGCGCTTGCTGTCCGGATCGACATCCACCAGCTTCATCGCAGCCTGGATCTCTTGAACTTCCTCGCTTTCCTTCATCGCCTTCGCCAGATCGTGAGCCTTATCGTAAATGTTCATATTCGTATCCTCCTATCGGCAGATGCTGCCGTTATTCATTCGTATCTGTGCTGTTCATGTCTGTTCTGCTATTGATCACGCTCGCCTGTCTTCGCCCTGCCTATCTCCACATCAAGGTCATGAAGGACTGGAACAGACCGATGACGGCGCCAAGCCCGACGCCAAGCCATGTAATCGCCCGGAACTCCCGGCCGGATACACTGAGAATGACTTCCTCGAGCCGTTCCACAGGGAATTTCTCCACCTGCTCCCGCACAAGCTGCGGAAGGTTGACCGCCTTCATGGCGACCGGAACGCCGCGTTCCAGCATCGCCAGTCCTTTCTCGAGGAATCCGGGAAGCACGGACATCAGCCATGGCATTCTCGGGCCCAATATTTCCTTCAGCTGCAGCGCCTCCAGCCGCTCGATCCAGTCCATCCACGGAATCGCCTCCTCAAGCTTGCCGATAAGCAGCTCCGGCCCCGATTCCCCGGACATCGCCTCAAGCAGAGAACCGATCGGCATCTCGCCGTATTCCTCCAACTTGCCTGCTACGATCCCTTTGACGGTCTCTCTGACCTTCTCGCTTGACAGCTGACCGACAAGCATCGGCGTCAGCTTCGTGACCAGCTTATCCTCATCCACAAAGATGGCCGCCATTGCCCCAAGGAAGCCCCCGGCCCGGTCCACCATCGTCACCGCCATATTACGCAGAAGCCGCTGTCCTTCGGCAGACAGGAGCGTATCACTCAGCTCCTTCAGCACCGTATCCGCGGCAGCGCCGCTCCATTTATCGATCGTGGTCTCCGACCATCCCGGCACCAGCACCTTCAGCGGCTTGTTCTCCAGCTCGTACTCGCGCCAGATCGCATGGACACCGCCAGCGGTCAGCCGCCTCGCCGATTCCTGGGCCAGCTGCTTCAGGCGATCCCATTGCTCCGGTCCCCAGAGCGAATGCGCGAGCTGGCCAACGGTCTGCTCAGACTCGCTCCATTCCTTCAGCTTCTGGACGGCGGTGTCCTCTATTTTGTTCCGGAATGCCGGCTTGCGGATTAATTCCTGAATGCCTTCGCTTGTCACAAGATAGTCGGAAACTACATTGCCGAGCGATACGGCAATCTCCTGCTTCCGTTTCGGGATAAGCCCCGGTGTAAAGGGCAGGCGTCGGCCAAAAAGCACGATCTTCTCCCGCGGATGAAACAGCATTTTTATCGCTAAATGGTTCGTGACACCGCCGACAAACGCAGCGACGACCATATTGACCAAAACAAAGAGCCAGTCTGGCAATTTCAGCACCTCCTTTTTCACCAGCGGTACAATCACCAAGGGATATATGTCCTCATATGATGCATTACATGCAATGATCAGATGAAGTCCAATCTGTTCACCAGACATCCAGTTGTAGTCGGAAGGAGATCCATGATGTCCAAATCCAAGATCACGGTTCAGCTTATGAGCTCAGCCCTTCTCCCGAATGACAATATCAAGCTGGGCGACCGACTCATCAAGCAGTTGCGTATTCCTACAGACCGGTCGATATGGCTAGCTTACGGGTCCTTCAAGCAGGAGGTGCGCGTCTACTCGGGAGGAAAAACGGCCACGCTTCGACTTCACCCTTCTTTATTCAGCAGATCCGGACTTCTTCCTCGCACCGTATTAAACGTCAAGTACAACGCATTAGAGGGGACGCTGAGGCTCGGTCCGCTCATCGGCGTGATGGTCAGCCGCTACGATTCCCGTGATCACGGCAAACCGTTCGGATCGATCTCATCGTTCTGCTTGGAAATGGTCAAGGCCTGCAAAACCCAGGGTGCATATGTATACTTCTTTACCCCTGACATGATAGGTTCTAACCTGTCATCGCTTGAAGCGGTTCACTATGACGCAGGATGGAAAAAAGCGACCTTTCCGGCTCCCGACGTCATCAATAACCGGCTGTTTACGCGCAAGCTGGAGAACAGTCCTAGCGTACAGCATTTTATGAAAGAAGTAAAATCTCGGTTTGGAACTCATGTGTTCAACGAAAAATTCCTGGACAAATCGGAAGTGTTTGAGGCGCTTGGCTCCAATGAAAAGCTTCAGCCGTATTTGCCGGAATCCTATTTGCTGAGGAACTTCAATACGCTCAAGGCGATGTGCAGGACCCATTCCACGGTGTTCCTCAAGCCGGTGCGCGGAAGCCTCGGCACAGGCATCATCCGGATTACCCGCCAGGGAGACGGCACTTACCAGACGATGACCACCTCGCTTGCAGGTACCAAGAAGAAGACATACCCATCGCTTTTGAAGCTGTTCAGCACCATTTCCTTGAAAATGAGAAAAACCAGGTACCAGATTCAGCAGGGACTCGATTTGATTCGCATCCAGGGCCGGAATGTCGACTTTCGCGCACTCGTCCACAAGAACAAGAGTGGTGACTGGTCGGTGACTTCCATCGTGGCCCGGATCGCGGGCGACAATCACTTTGTATCGAATCTGGCACGAGGAGGCAGCCTGTCGACGGTGAAGGATGCGCTTGCCTCAAGCGGAGTTCCGCTGACGGCCAGACAGACCGCGCTTCCCCGGATGAAGCAGGCGGCGCTTGAAATCGCAAGCGGGCTGGAGAAAGCAATCCCGCTGCATTTCGGTGAGCTGGGCATCGATTTGGCCGTGGACACGACGGGGCATATCTGGCTGCTGGAGGTCAATTCCAAGCCGTCCAAAAGCGAGAATGCTCCCCTTAATTCAGCCAAGATCAGACCTTCGGCGGTACGGCTGGTTCAATACTGCCGCTATCTGTCCGGCTTTTGAAGAAGGAGGTCCTTATGTCCTCTACGACAATAGGTTCACTCGGTGTCATGGTATGCCGAAGATCGGGCTTTCCTCCCTTTGCCGAGAAACATTATCTCCAGGAATTAAGCGAGGTCGGCGAGAGGCTCGGTGTTTCGGTATTTGTGTTTTGCCCTGAGGAAGCGCCGCGCTACGCGGTTTCTCTTCCTTCCGAAAATCCCTCGGCCCACATTCGCGGTTATCGGTATGCATCCGGTCAAGGGTGGATATCCTGCAGTTTTCCCATACCGGGTGTCATCTATGATCGCTGTCTGTACAGAAGCGCCCGGGAAAGCGCTGCGGTGGCCGCCTTTTTGGGGGGACTGCCGAAAGCCGGATGGAGGTTATGGTCCCGGGGGCTTCCCGGCAAGCTCAGTGTTTACAACACGCTAAGCCGCTCTCCCGACGTCATCGATTTTCTTCCCCCTACCCTCAGCTACACCGGTTCGAAATCACTTTCCCGGGCGCTTGCCACCTTTCACGGGGAAGTGTTCATGAAGCCGAGCGGGGGATCACAAGGGCGACGTACATTATATATCTCGCTTCGGGATCAAGGAAGCGTCCGTCTGCAGGGGAGAGACCGGAGCAATGACATCTTCAGCCGGCTCATCGCTCTTCCAGAGCTGCCGGAATGGGTGAGCCGCTTTACCGCAAAACGGAGATTTCTGATGCAGCCGTTTCTGCACCTATATTCGCGAAGCGGAAATCCTTTTGACGTCCGGACACTCGTTCAGAAGAACGCCAAAGGATTATGGTCCTTAACCGGCGTCGCGGTTCGCGAAGGCGCGGGGCTGGGGCTAACCTCAAACCTTCACGGGGGCGGGACCGCCTTGTTAGCCCAGCCCTATCTTGCAGCGGAGTTCGGAGCCGAGACGGCTGCCTCCGTACTGGCCACGATTCGCCGGTTATCCCGGCTCGTGCCTCCCCTGCTTGAGAGCAGCTTCGGTCGGCTGGGCGAGCTAGGCATCGACTTTGGCATCGACAGAGAAGGAAAGGTGTGGCTCCTTGAAGTCAACTCCAAGCCTGGCCGAGAAGCATTCAAGCAGACAGGAGAGCAGCCTGCGGCAACAAAGGCCATCGAAAATCCGCTGCATTACACGCGTTATTTATTGCTTCGACAACTTAGGAGGGTAAATACATGAGTTTGAATTACGGTAATATTCATTTCTCTCAGCAGCCCGAAAAAGTCGTCCTTGTGTCCGGTTCGCTAATGAGAAGCCTGGGTCTTTCCGGCAAAAAAAACGTCCTGCTTCGGATCGGCACGAGCGCGGTTACGGCAGCTGTGAAGCCCATAGAACGATCGGGGAAGCAGCTTTATCTCAGCAGCGGGGTGCGCAATGCCGTCCATGTCCCAAGACCAGGTCCTGCTTACATCTATTCACCAAGGGAAGGCGAGATTCGGCTTGGGCCTGTCGTCGGTGTACTGTCCGACGGCCCTCGCAATCCGGCCACCCCCTTCGGTTCCCGCACAGGGTATATACGCCAGTTGCTTCGGGACGGCAATAAACGAATGTTCGTCTATGCCTTCGCGCCCCGGGACATCAACTGGCAGAGAGAGACGGTCCATGGCTTCCTGCTCAGTTCAAATGGCGGCTTCGTCCGCAGAACGGTCCCGCTGCCCGATGTCATTTATAACCGTCTGCCCAGCCGGAAAACCGACTTCTCTCCATTCACTAACCAGCTGAGACAACGGTTCACGAAGCGCAACATTCCATTTTTCAATTGGGCCTTCTTTAACAAGTCCGATATTTTCAATCGTTTGGAGGGAGACGTTCAAGCAAGCCGCTTCTTGCCGGAAACGTATTCGAACCCGAGCCCCGAGCGAATCAAGGATATGCTCGATCGTCACAGCTTCGTATATTACAAACCTTCGGCTGGAAGCCTCGGACTCGGCATATACCGGCTGACCTATCATCCCAAGAAAGGGTATTTCGCCCGCTATCACGGCAATGGCGGCAACACGCTGCTCAAATTCCCGAGCTTCAACAGCCTGATGCGAATGCTGCAGGCCAGACACGGCTCGAAGCTCCACAACTATGTCATCCAGCAGGGCATCCGCCTGATCGAAATTGACGGCTGCCCGATCGATTTCCGCTTCCATATGCATAAGAACGGCAGAAACCGCTGGAGTGTCGTGGGCATCGGTGCCAAAAAAGCCGGACGGGGCAGCGTCACAACCCACATCAAGAACGGAGGTTCCTTGCTGACGCCAGAGAGCGCTCTTTCCCGGGCTTTCGGCGCAAGAGCCAAGGATGTGCTGGAACGTGCCAAAGAGGCGGCCATCATCCTCTCTGAGTCGATTGAGAATCATCACACTCACCTGCTTGGGGAAATCGGATTTGATATCGGCATCGATCAGAACGAAAAAATCTGGATGTTTGAGGCCAACTCCAAACCGGGGCGTTCCATCTTCCATCACCCATCTCTGAGAGGCGAAGGCAAGGCATCCGTAGAGCACATCTTTGATCACAGCTTGTATCTGAGCGGCTTCAGCAGGGGGAATGACACGTGAACAGACGATACGAGAGCGATAGAAGAGCTGTAGTAGCGATCCTGACCATGCATGATCCCGACTATATGTTTCGGGGCAATCGGCAAAATTTCCAGGAGATCCTTAAAGCCGGAAAGGACATGGGCTATCAGGTCTATGTCGTTACGGCGCGGGATTTGAAGCTGAAACAGGACACCGTGAAAGGCTACTATGTCGGAAGCAATCACAAGTGGGAGCAGAGGCAGTATCCTCTGCCCCAAATCATATATAATCGGATTCCAAGCCGTGAGGACGAAGCCATCCCCTGGGTCCGCCAAAAAATAAACCAATGCCTCAAGCATCCCGATATGATGATTTACAACCCGTTCTTTTTCAACAAACGCGAATTGTTCAAGTGGCTGAGCAAGTCACGATATACGAAAAAATGGGCACCGCCTACCCGAAAGCTGCGAGGAATCGCAACGCTGCAGCAAATGATAAAACGCATGCCTTATTTGTACCTAAAGCCGGAAAACGGCAAAGCAGGCCGCGGCATCATGAGGGTGAAATATCAGAAGAACAAGTCGCTGCCTTACCGGATTCAAATTCAGAGCGACAAAAACAGCACGACGTATAAAGCCGCCACCTTGAACCGGTTATGGAACCGTGTCAACAAGGAAACCCAGGGCAAATCCTATCTCGTGCAGCAGGGCATCGAGCTGGTCTCCGTCCACGGTCGCGCCTTCGATCTCCGCATTCTGGTGCAGAAGACGGAGACCGGCCAATGGGCGGTAACCGGTATCGGTGCGCGCATGGCTGGAGCCAAGAGCATCACGACGCATGTGCCGCGCGGCGGCTCGATCGAGGACCCGGAGAAGCTGCTGCCGATTGTATTCGGCCCGGAACGAACAGCCGTTATTCTGAACGAGGTGGAGAAAGCCGCCGTATCCATTGCCAGACAGATTGAGAAGGGCTCTGGTTACATGCTTGGCGAAATGTCGATGGATCTTGGCGTCGACGCGGATGGCGCACTCTGGTTCTTCGAGGCCAACTCCCGGCCTATGAAATTTGATGAACCGGCCATTCGCAAAAAATCGCTGGAGCGGATCTTCCAGTACTGTGGCTATTTGTTGGATAACAAATTAATGGTTTGAATCTGTACTCATAAAGGAGGGTTACTATGGAAATCGCACGTCTCCATCTGCATGATCCAGCCGATTGGCCTCATCTACGCCGGGAGTGCCTCGAATTTTTCAGCCGATGCGGGGGCAGGCGCTTGAAGGCCGGGCCTATCGGGCATCTGGCTTCCCTGAGCTATGAAGCGCTCCATCAGCCAGGCACCTCCATTGTGGCAGCCACCGTTCGCGGGGAGCTTGGCAGCATGCCGGTCGGGATCAGCTATGCCGCAGATTATGGAAAGGAGGCCTGCATGACCGCGGTACACCCTCTTTACCGCAACCGCCGGATCGGGTCCTCCTTGCTGCGCCTGCAGATCAGCGAGCTCGGCCAGCTGCATTGCACTGTCGCGACCGGCCATACGGCCGCGTTAAAAATGTGCTTTCTTGCCGGCATGCATGCCGAAGGCCTCGAAATGGACGCTGCCGGCAGGCCGGTACTGAATTTGAAAGGGGTAGACATCCGGCCTGCGGCTGTAAAAGGGGCCAGCCCCGACTCTAATCAAGAAGGTGAACTTCTATGTCTCAGCCTGTTCTAGGCATCCTAACGCTCTACTTAAATGATCGCAAGGTTCTGGAAGAAAGGCATATCTATGAGCGGATGATTACGGAGGGCCGGAAGCTCGGCCTGGACGTCTATGTGTTCACCCCCGCCGATGTTCATGCGCGAAATGGCATGATCCATGCACTCCATTACAGTCCGGAGCAGCGGAAATGGTTCAGAAGGTGGCGCTCCTTTCCGAACATCATCTTCGACCGGTGCCGCATCCAGAAAAGCGCGCGTTTCCGTCAGCTCGTCAGCTTCCGCTCACGCTACAGAAAGCTGCTGTTTCTGAACAGGCCGCTGCGCAATAAATGGACGATTCATAAAGTGCTTCATGACAGGAGAGAGTTTCGCCAGCATCTGCCGGAAACCCAGCTCATTCACAGCCTTCAGGACGTGCAGCGGATGCTTGCCAGACACCAGACGGTCTATCTGAAGCCGATCAACGGCACCGGAGGCCGCGGCATTCTGCGCGTAAGCAAACGGCAGCTGCTGCCCGGCATCTATGAAATTCAAGGCCGAAACCAAAGCCGGAGCATCATCAAGCCGAGACGAGTCACCCTCTCGCAGATCGGAGGGTATCTCTCCAGTTGGAACATGCGGGGCAACTATGTTGTGCAAGAGGGGATTCAAATCGAGCTGCCGACCGGCCGGGTTCATGATTACCGGATGCTGGTTCAGAAGAACGGCTTTGGCGAGTGGGAGGTGACCGGATGTGTCGGACGCATGGGGCCGATGCACAGCGTGACCTCCAATCTGCATGGCGGAGGCCGGGCCATCCCGATGGACCGGCTGCTGGATAAGTGGATTCCCGAGGTGCAGAAGCGGGAGGAGGTCATGCAGGAGGCTTACCGTCTAGGCGTGGAGATTCCCCGTTTCCTGGAATCGCAATACGAGGCGCTGTGCGAGCTTGCGCTTGATCTTGCCATTGACAGAAACGGCCGCATTCTTCTGCTTGAGGTGAATCCCAAGCCGTCCCGAGAAGTCTTCTCCCAGATTGGAGATCACGTCTCCTACCGGAAGTCCATCGTCAGGCCGCTTGAGTATGCCCTGTGGCTGTACAAACAAAAAAAGGAATCCCGGCTCGATTCCACAGACAGCGCGGCCCTATAGTTCTTGTAAACAGGTCATGAAAGCCGGCTTCTGAACATATCAACGAAACAGGGGAAGCTCTTGCCGGACTTGTGGCCGGAGAGTTCCCCTGTTCATGCTCGATATTTAAAGCGGATTACGCTTCCTTCGCCTGATCATAAAGGGTGAGCAGCTGTTCGAATGCGTCGATGATCACATCAGACCCCTTCAGCTCCTCCGTGCCACCGAACCCTGCATAACGGCAGCCGATGACCGTCTGCCCATTCCCTTTGCCTGCCTCGACGTCCGAAGAGCGATCGCCCACCATCCAGGCGGTCTTCACGCCGTGCGTGTCCAGCAGCAGCCGGACCAGATCCACCTTCGTGGCTGTCCCATGCTCCCCGGCGCTGTACACCCCTTCGAACAGCGGCATGATGCCGCGGGCTTCCGCAATCCCTTTGACGTATTGCTCCAGACCGTTGCTTGCCACAAACAGCCTCACTCCCCGGCGATGAAGCTCTTCCAGCGTCTCCTTCACCTTCGGGTACAGGACGGCCTCTTCGTTCTCAAGACCTTCAAGCTCCAGCTGCAGCAGCAGTTCATTCGCCCGCGCGTGAGCCTCAGGCGTTCCGTCAGGAATGACCTTCTTCCAAATGTCAGGCAGCAGCATCCCCAGGCAGCTCAGGACGAGCTCCTCGTCCGGCGTTTCCCCTTCGTAATGCCCTTCCTCCCGCAAAATATCAAACAGCTTGTTATGAGCAGGCAGCAGCAGTGTTTCCGTTTGAAACAACGTCCCATCCATATCAAAAATCATAGCTTCCGGTTTGACAAGTCTCACAGTATTATCCAATTCGGTCCTTCCCTTCCTCCCATTTGATCATCATCTTCTGTAATATCTCTTCTCATCATAATGGAACGGGAACCCCCCTGCAAACCTTCTGCTTCTTTTTTAACACTTAATTAACACACGGGATCAGGCTCCATGACGACAAGGCGGTTAGGCTCCCGCGCCCTCGTATGGGCCTACCTCTTTAGCGGCTCGCCAAACACCACATGGAAATGCAGATGCTTCGAATCCTGATAATTGCCGAGATTGGTATTCACTCTGGCAGCGCCGTGCTCGGCAACGACCTGATTGGCCACCTGCTTGATGATGTCCATCATCTCGATCAGCAGGGGATTGTCCGCTTCCTCCAACGTGACAAGAGATGCAATATGTCTCTTCGGTATGACCACAATATGCACCGGGTAATAGGGACGGGTATGATGAAAAGCAAGCACCCTTTCCGTTTCGAACACCTTCTGTACAGCCGTTCGCCCGTTTAACACTTCGTCGCAATAAAAATCATCCGTCATCTTCGCTCCTCCAGTACCCGATTATTTTTTCACAAAACTAGTAAAAAAAGAATGTCCGAAAATAATGCTAGAAACCATAGTAATATCATGATGCTCCAGAATATATTCATATAGAGACTCGTAAAAGTCAAACACGCCAAAATGGGCCAACAGAGGACTTATCGTCACGAGGAGCGACGGCAGGGCCAGAAGCAGCAGCTTGGATTTGTTCAGACCAATTCTTCCCCCGCGCGAACGCTTGAGCCCGCTTAGACCGAGCACGACGCCGATACCTCCGAAACACAGAATCAGAACTGCAGTTTCATAGTACAAGTTGTGCTCGAATCTGGTTCGAGCCTCGGCCCTGTACTCAGTCAACATGTCCGATCCGATCGCAAACAGAACGATTATCAGCACCAGATATACGAAATGCAGAAATATATTTTTTTGAGCTTTATTCATAACGCAGAGGCCTCTCTTTCTATAAAAAGATTGTCCTTACTTTATCATCAAAAGGATAATTAATCCAGATCGATGGCCAGCGTTGATCAGCCGGCTGTCCGCACGTCAAAAAGCCAGGCCGTGAACAAACGCTCCCTTCACCTGGCGGTCATGCCGTATCCTCGATAACACATGGGCACGTTATGTGTTCCATGTCTCATGGTTCATTCCTATCAACTTGATTCACTACTTTGCTGTCCATCACCAGACTGCTGTTTCTCGCAGATCAGGTAGACGCCCTCCTGCTGGCCGAGTTTTCCTATATAATCGGTAAGATGATTTCAAAACAATTTCCAGCCCGATCTATTTACAAAATATTGATTTTAATTTAAAAAACTGTAAGTCAACGAAGATTAAAAAATACAGGTCAGTCACGGTGGTATCTGACCATAACGACCTGTTCAACATAACGCTATTAAGGTATATTATTGTAGCTTTTATGTGTTCATCTCAATTCATGACAACTTCCTACAGGTCCCCCCCGTAACCTAACTCTCCCACTGTATCCCGATTTCTTCAAACGAAGTACTACTTTCACTCAATCCCTCATGATCATCCGTTCCAATCATTTTAATTTCTCTTTTAGTTAGTATGATCTTTGCTTCTGGTTTTTTAATTTTTCTAGTATATATGGACTCTAACAGATCGACTTGTACATTGGTCATCTCATAATAATCTCGCCAAGACTCAACCGCAGAGTCATATTCCATTAGCTGTCTCTCTAAAAGATAACCACCATTTTGAATCAATCTTACGATATTATCATTAGAAAAAATTCTGTCGTCATCAGCCCAAAATGCTGTTGTAATGTAAGGTCTTGACATACCATCGTCTCCTTCCTCGAGAAGATACTCTAAAGTCTCATTTTTTGATAACTCAAGGACTTCTGGTGGTGCGCCTTTATAAAAGTCAATAGCTGAAGAAAATTCTGTACGGGTGACGTTATCATTACGAAACGCCCCAACACAATATTTATCTTTAAATGTAATTGTTCCTCTTCCTCCTGAACCATCAACTACGCTATAGTTTATTCCGTCCCATGAATGTTCATATGATAACTCAGGATAGTGAGCAACCATAATTCCATGTGCAATTGATGCAAGTATGCAACCGTTCCACAGACTCTTTTTATTCAAACCATCATTCAAAATAATTGGTTTCATTTCTTCCTCCTTGTCGGCTTAGAAGGTGGCTTATTTTTATTTGGTTCATTTGAGTCAGAAGGTAATTTATTTGACTTATCTCTATTTTCCTTACGAGTAAGCACTTGAGCATTACTATAACTGTTAGTTCCACCTTTATCTTTAGGAATGATGTGATCAATTTGCCACTCATTTGGATCTGGTGTAACGCCTTTTTGCTCTTTTGTGGCTTAGTAGCGACTTTACCTGACGAATCAGATTTAACTAGCCCACCATTTTTCTTCATGTTCTCTTCTATTATCTTTTTCTTTTGAGCCGCAGTAAAGTCCTTTCCAGGTCCTACAAACTTTGAATCTTGAATATGCGAATATGGACCATTTCCAGTTTGGGTATTACTTTTCTTTTCAGGAGTATGTTTTTGAGGTTTAACTTCACCCTTACCCCCAGCATTCCCCCTCTGTCCATCTCGCTGCCTTCCTGGCCCACCATCACTACTTCCCCTGCGGTTGCCACTGCCTCCACCTGCTGTAACTCCCAAGCTGCTGCTTCTGTTCCCGCCGAACCTTCTGCCGGCCACACTGGACAGCATTCCCAATGCGGTCAAGCCTTCCTGCGACACCCAGCCCTGCTCCACCGCTTTGTTCATGGCCATGCCCTGGACTTCGATCATGCCATAATTGGCTGCCGTCTGGCCCGCCATGCTCATCGCCATGGCCATCCGCGGATGGCCCATCTGAAAGCGCTGCATCCCTTTCTGCATCTTCTGCAGAACATCCAGCTGGTTCAGGTTGCTGCCTAGTCGCCTTGCTCCCGTTACCACTTTGCCCAGCGCGCCCGGCCCTATCGCCACTAAGCCTGACGCCACTTCCTTTGCCGTTTGCACAAGCGATCCGGCTTTGCCTGACACTTTCTGTGCCGCGCTCGCCAGCTTGCCCAGCTTGGCGGCATTCCGTCCGATCTTCGCTCCGCTTGCCACCCAGCCTGCGAACGGGACCGCTGCGGCCACGGACAATCCGGCTCCTACATAGTCCCCTCGGGCGAGAGAGATCCCTGCATTCGCCAGACTCGCTACGGTTCCAACACCCGGAATACAGCTGGCTACGTCCAGCACGACCTGCGTCACATCCAGCACCTTGCTCCAGAAGCCCTTCTTCTCTTCTGGCGGCTCCACTTCCGTCACAAACGGCGCTTCCGGCTGCGGCTCCAGATCCTCTACCGTAACCGGGGTTTTGATCAGGCCTTCCAGCTCCAGCCCGATATCTTTTCACAATATTGCGCTTAATTTAAAAAATGCAAGTCAACGAAGATAAAAAAACAGATCGATCATGGTGGTATCTGACCATAATCGACCTATCCAACGTAACCGAATAACATTATTTAGGGTATAAAATTCAAACATTGATGTGTGCGTACAAACTAAATGACACATCTACATGGGTTATATGTGTTATTGGTAGAACGATGGGTATATTCGGCACTGGGTAGCCCACAAATACTCAAAGTGCCACATCTTGGTATCCCACCCTAGCTACTTCTTCATTAATTAGACGTATACCAACCCCATTTTCTTCATCCCATGTACAGTCAAATGTTAGTCCAATATATCTGCCTTCAAATCGTCTTGCAGATGGAACATAAATCCCAACTAGCTTGATATTTTCAAGAAGTTTATCATTTGTTTCAATTAAAGGGTAATTTTCATCATATGAAACATCATACCCAAGTCCAGATCGCTTCTGTTTGTAATAGTCTAAAATTGGTGTCAAAATACTTTGCTGAATATCCCCCCAATTTTCTATTAAAGCAGTATATGAAGCATACTGTTTTCCACTAAATTCGCCATCTTCTTCACCATCTACCATCAAAGCAATATTGACTCTTTTTCCGAAAAACTCAATTGTAATATCCTTGCTCCACACATAATCGTATTCAAGTTCACCGAAAACTGCATCATTAATTTTCACTTTGAGAAATCTCCCTTCTAATTATTAGCAAATCCGCCCGGTTCAAACGCTCCTGCGTTTATCTCTCCTACGCCACCTAGATGTCCGAATTTGCTGTTAATTTCAGATGGCACAAGTTGAATTGTTTTACCATCATTTAATTCATGCCAAGTTAGCTTTAATTCTTCGCGAATATCTGCAATGTCCCCCGACTTAATTTTTCCTGGGGTTAACCCAAATTGACTAGCCAACTCAGGTGAGTTATTAAGTTGCTCTGCCAATTTTATATCTGCCTGTTTAAAATTCGCAGTTCTAGCTTTAGTTCCATTACTACCAACTCCGCCCACCATATGGTCAATTTCAAGTTCTGCTTTTGCTACAGGCGAAAAATCAGGTACTCCGTTCTTATAATTTATCCCATCAATACCTGCTTCGTCTAATATCTTCTTCAATTCAGGGTCTGGTGGTGGTTTTAAAATACATTTTGATTCGCCCCTTTGCCCCTCAAAACCAACCGTTTTATTATTAGGTGATGGCGTTTGACTAAGTCTCGCTTTATAAGAACTAGCAAATTCAGTCTGTTTAAAGGCAGAAGGAGTATTAACTTCACCCTTACCCCCAGCATTCCCCCTCTGTCCATCTCGCTGCCTTCCTGGCCCACCATCACTACTTCCCCTGCGGTTGCCACTGCCTCCACCAGCTGTAACTCCTAGGCTGCTGTTTCTGTACCCACCGGCTCTTCTGCCGGCCACACTGGACAGCATTCCCAATGCGGTCAAGCCTTCCTGCGACACCAGCCCTGCTCCACCGCTTTGTTCATGGCCATGCCCTGGACTTCGAACATGCCATAATTGGCTGCCGTCTGGCCCGCCATGCTCATCGCCATGGCCATCCGCGGATGCCCATCTGGAAGCGCTGCATCCCTTTCTGCATCTTCTGCAGAACATCCAGCTGGTTCAGGTTGCTTCCTAGTCGCCTTGCTCCCGTTACCACTTTGCCAAGCGCGCCCGGCCCTATCGCCACTAAGCCTGCCGCTACTTCCTTTGCCGTTTGCACAAGCGATCCGGCTTTGCCTGCCACTTTCTTTGCCGCGCTCGCCAGCTTGCCCAGCTTGGCGGCATTCCGTCCGATCTTCGCTCCGCTTGCCACCCAGCCTGCGAACGGGACCGCTGCTACCAGGGACAACCCCGCTCCTACATAGTCCCCTCGGGCGAGAGAGATCCCTGCATTCGCGAGACTCGCTACGGTTCCAACACCCGGAATACAGCTGGCTACATCCAGCACGACCTGCGTCACATCCAGCACCTTGCTCCAGAAGCCCTTCTTCTCTTCCGGCGGCTCCACTTCCGTCACAAACGGTGAAACTCAGAGGATGTCTAGCACAGAATAGACAGCAGGAATCGGATAGACGAATCAGTAATCAATGAGTCATGAATAGATATGTAGATGATTACAATTGTAATGCCTCCAATTTCCCCTCGTCCCATTTTAATATCCCAATTAAACGGCTAAAAGAACCCCCGCACAATGGCGGGGGAAAGGTTAACTAAACAACGACAAATATTTACGATAATAACCGATATGACGCCAATCATACTGATTTAGGAATCCAACAACTTTTGCTAGGACTTGATTTCGATGAACGACGTCATTGTTTTAGACTTAATAAGGTAATGTGTAAGGCTTAACTTGACTTGCTCCCGTGACATCAGACCTTTGACATGTTTGACGAAGATGTCGACAACCTCATCTAGATCATCGGAACAATGTAGTCGCACGTTCTCCCGTCGCCGCAGGGCTAGGGCTGTATCTAACGGTATTCGTTTCATCGATTTCCCCTCCCCCTGTGGCGCCGGGGTCATTATTCTCATTACTTTCCGTTTTCCTCTACTAGAGATACTTACACTTCTTTAATAAATTGCTATATATTTCCTCGCTTTTCATGTGATACTCCGATTCGGTTTAATCTTCTCAGGATATGAATCATTGAAAATGCTTGACTTCGTTAACTTAATGGACCGTGCATAATACGTAGTTACATCAACATGTCTCAGCTTATTCACTTAATCAAGCGCTACAGAGAAAGCAGACTCCAGCATAGTATTAAAGTCACTAAAAGTTTCCATAAGCTCACCTGAAGGTTTATCGAGTTCAACAAAACTATTTTTAGTAGCATTATAACAGTACCAAGCAATATCTGAGTCTCCGAAGAAAATTAACTCATCTTCGTCTTTAATTGACTCCCATGTTTCATTGGCATCAAAAAAACTATCCACCTGATTTATTGGCTTAGAGTCTAAATAAACTAGGTCGACTCCATAAACTCTAAGTCCATTAAATTCAATCCCGTTAACTGTTTGCAAAAATTCATAGTATTGCTGTGGCAGCACATCTTTACCAAATTTCTCTACTACAGATTTACGAAATCTTGATAACTCATTTTCATTAACAGGTAAATTTAGTTTTCGATCCCTTTTTCCCCTTATCTTAGAAATGATATCAATTTGCTCTCTCCACATATTATCACCTTCTTAATTATTTATTCCTTTTTAGGAGGATAAATGTCTCCTTCTGGAATAGGAAATTCTACTGATTTACTATCTCCAGGTTTCATACCCTTCGTTAATGAATTCTGTTCATTTGTAATAACCTTGTGATAGGGGTGGTTTTTTATTAGAACTAAGTTTTCCACATCATTAGTACCGCCCTGATCCAGAGGGGTTTTATGATGGACTTGCCAACCGTCAGGCACAAGACCAAATTCTTTCATATCTTCAATGTCACTATCTGAAATTCCAGCTTTTTTTAATGCCTTTGTTTTTTAGGATCATTAGCCATAGATTGCATCAAATCTTTTCTGACCTTTTTAAAATCCTTTCGTAATTGAGCTGTGTCCTCCGGGCTTCTCTTATTAAACGTAACCTGTTTTGTTTTTACGTTCGGAAGTGTAACTTCCTCACCCTTTAATTTTCCGACAAAATCAGTTCGACTATCCGTCTTGATGACTTCACCCTTACCCCCAGCATTCCCCCTCTGTCCATCTCGCTGCCTTCCTGGCCCACCATCACTACTTCCCCTGCGGTTGCCACTACCTCCACCAGCTGTAACTCCTAGGCTGCTGTTTCTGTTCCCGCCGAACCTTCTGCCGGCCACACTGGACAGCATTCCCAATGCGGTCAAGCCTTCCTGCGACACCCAGCCCTGCTCCACCGCTTTGTTCATGGCCATGCCTTGGACTTCGATCATGCCATAATTGGCTGCCGTCTGGCCCGCCATGCTCATCGCCATGGCCATCCGTGGATGGCCCATCTGGAAGCGCTGCATCCCTTTCTGCATCTTCTGCAGAACATCCAGCTGGTTCAGGTTGCTGCCTAGTCGCCTTGCTCCCGTTACCACTTTGCCCAGCGCGCCCGGCCCTATCGCCACTAAGCCTGACGCCACTTCCTTTGCCGTTTGCACAAGCGATCCGGCTTTGCCTGACACTTTCTGTGCCGCGCTCGCCAGCTTGCCCAGCTTGGCGGCATTCCGTCCGATCTTCGCTCCGCTTGCCACCCAGCCTGCGAACGGGACCGCTGCGGCCACGGACAATCCGGCTCCTACATAGTCCCCTCGGGCGAGAGAGATCCCTGCATTCGCCAGACTCGCTACGGTTCCAACACCCGGGATACAGCTGGCTACGTCCAGCACGACCTGCGTCACATGCAGCACCTTGCTCCAGAAGCCCTTCTTCTCTTCCGGTGGCTCCACTTCCGTCACAAACGGCGCTTCCGGCTGCGGCTCCAGATCCTCTACCGTGACCGGGGCCTTGATCAGGCCTTCCAGCTCCACCTCGAAATCTTTTCACAAAATTGCGCTTAATATAAAAAATGAAAATCACGAAGATAAAAAATACAGGTCAGTCATGGTGGTATCTGACCATAATCGACCTGTTGCATAATATAGTAGCGTTCATCTTATATATTTCGGTGAGTATACACAAAACTGTTGACAGACCCTACTTATCATCTTAAGACTTAACTTTTAAAACATTTAAGATACTTGATGTCCTCATCCTCGAAACATCGGCCTTCCGATTTTTTGTTAGCAATGCTAAAAAACTCTTTTGCCAACTCTAAATCACCCAATTCAAAAGCAACTTTCCCTGACATAAATTCCTTTTTACCAGTATCTTTCCGCGCAAATCCTGTTAAATAAATTTTTTCCGACCATACTTTTGCCTTTTTGAAATCTTTTATAACAAAACAAGTGTCAATAATATCTTTCACTAGATGAAAGCTTTCTTCACTATAAATACCTTTTGGTTCAGGCAATAACCCCCATGCTTCTTCGAGAGTTATAATAGATTCATGATATTTACCAATTTCGAATTGTTCATTACTCTTATTAATAAGGGATTCAAACTTCTCTTTTATAGGTGATTGTAGAGTAGCCAAATTTATCCTCCTCAAATAATATCTTTAATTGATTTAAAATACTTATCATCTTCCTCGTCAAATATCTTATAACCTTCCAACATGTAAGCCTTTAACAGGTACTCCTTTGCTTGATTCAACTCCCCACACTCAAATTGACTCTCTCCAAGTCTCAAGAGAATCAATGGATTTGAAATGCCATCTGGACAATTAAGGGCATTATAAAAATTAGTCTTTGCCATTTCATAATCATCATTGATAAAATAAGCATCACCTAATGCTGTGTAAATCCAAGTACTTGCCTCCCAGTCAATCTTCGGAGATGGCACTAATTCTAAGGCCGTGGAATACTTCTCTATCGCTTTATTAAATTCTTCTTCTTCAATTAGTGAATCTCCCTCTTCACATAACTCTATAATTTGAGCATGAATTTTGTCATCTAGTTCCAAAAATTTCACCTCCATTTTTATTTGGTCGGTGGCAAATAGTTTTCACCTAATTTTGCACCTGCTGAGCGGTTCAGCCTATAGTGATCTAATACATAATTATCGGAGTTTAACATCCATTCCCTTACTTCCTTTGACTTCGCACCATAATGTCTTCCTTCTTTGTTCCACCATGAGACAGCATCGGTTATATGAGCCATATCTGCCTCGCTAAGATCATGCCATTCTCCTTCACTATCCATAAACTCTGTTTTACCACTACGTGTTGTCCTAATCCTGGGAGGAGTTTCATTCTTCATTCTTTCTATCACTTCACGTCCAGTACGTGATTTTTTCCCTGGTGTTCTTCCTAAATATTGTTCCCTTAACTTCTTAGCTTTTTTAGCTTTTGGTTTCTTTGAGGCATTCTCAGGGACTTCACCCTTACCCCCAGCATTCCCCCTCTGTCCATCTCGCTGCCTTCCTGGCCCACCATCACTACTTCCCCTGCGGTTGCCACTGCCTCCACCAGCTGTAACTCCTAGGCTGCTGTTTCTGTTCCCGCCGAACCTTCTGCCGGCCACACTGGACAGCATTCCCAATGCGGTCAAGCCTTCCTGGGACACCCAGCCCTGCTCCACCGCTTTGTTCATGGCCATGCCCTGGACTTCGAACATGCCATAATTGGCTGCCGTCTGGCCCGCCATGCTCATCGCCATGGCCATCCGTGGATGGCCCATCTGGAAGCGCTGCATCCCTTTCTGCATCTTCTGCAGAACATCCAGCTGGTTCAGGTTGCTGCCTAGTCGCCTTGCTCCCGTTACCACTTTGCCCAGCGCGCCCGGCCCTATCGCCACTAAGCCTGACGCCACTTCCTTTGCCGTTTGCACAAGCGATCCGGCTTTGCCTGACACTTTCTGTGCCGCGCTCGCCAGCTTGCCCAGCTTGGCGGCATTCCGTCCGATCTTCGCTCCGCTTGCCACCCAGCCTGCGAACGGGACCGCTGCGGCCACGGACAATCCGGCTCCTACATAGTCCCCTCGGGCGAGCGAAATCCCTGCATTCGCCAGACTCGCTACGGTTCCAACACCCGGAATACAGCTGGCTACGTCCAGCACGACCTGCGTCACATCCAGCACCTTGCTCCAGAAGCCCTTCTTCTCTTCCGGCGGCTCCACTTCCGTCACAAACGGCGCTTCCGGCTGCGGCTCCAGATCCTCTACCGTGACCGGGGCCTTGATCAGGCCTTCCAGCTCTAGTCCAATATCTTTTCACAATATTGCGCTTAATTTAAAAAATGAAAGTCAACGAAGATAAAAAAATACATGTCAGTCATGGTGGTATCTGACCATAACGACCTGTTGCATAATATAGTAGCGTTCATCTTATATATTTCGGTGAGTATACACAAAACTATTGACAGACCCCCGGATCGGGTCAGCAACTACTTACGTTAGAAACGCCAGAATCCCCCCTCGGGGGGATTGCTTGAAATGGGTTTACACAAAAAGATTGACAGACCCGAACTGGGTAGCCCCACCGATTCTCTTTTACTCTTCATCTTCTTCTACTAAAATGTCATCCATTCTTTCTCTATCTTCTGCAATTTGTCTTGACATTTCAAAGCTATTCATGAAGTGGTCAAGAGGTAGTTCCTCTTTGTAGTCGCCATCCTGTTCGAACAGTTGGAAACTCGCATCATTATCAATTAAATCTTCCACTAAATCTTTCATTTTTTCCATCTCTTCATTATTCACATAATCAACTTCCATAAGAGGAGTATTATTATCAGTACGAGTTTTAATATCTGACAGACCTAAACCTGTGTGTTTCTTAATGGTCATTAACAATTTACTTGATGTTTCGGATTGTAGAGTCACAGAGATTCTTGTCACTGGCAATACCTCCTTCTAAAACCAAATTAAAATTCCTCCGGAAACGAAGGGTTATACGGTTTTCCAGGTAAACTCCTTTTATATGACCCACCATGCCAACGAGTAATGTGTTCTCTTACAGTAGCAGGATAAATTATCTCTCCTCTATTTGCAAGGTGAGGGTACTTTGAAACACTGTAGGCATGATGTCCAGTTATTGCTTTTCCATTATAAGTAGGAACTTTATTACTTAGTATCGCTTCTTTTTGTTCCTGAGACCAATTTCTCGTTGCCGGCTCTCCGTTTTTTATCCTTCTCTTCTCTTGTTGCCAAAACTCTTTGACCCCTGCATCTCTTCGACTTGCAAGCCGCTTATTCCATTCAAGCCTCTTCCACTCTTCTTTTGTTATTGTTCGGTTATTTACTTTATCCTCCAACTTCTTTTTTGTCTTATTTCCTAGTTGTTTATACGGGCTAGGCTTAGGTGATAAGTCAAGTCCTGCATTCTTTGCTCTTTGGTCAATAACATCACCCGTCCCCCCACCATTCCCCCTCTGTCCATCTCGCTGCCTTCCTGGCCCACCATCACTGCCACTACTTCCCCTGCGGTTGCCACTGCCTCCACCAGCTGTAACTCCCAAGCTGCTGTTTCTGTACCCACCGGCTCTTCTGCCGGCCACACTGGACAGCATTCCCAATGCGGTCAAGCCTTCCTGCGACACCCAGCCCTGCTCCACCGCTTTGTTCATGGCCATGCCCTGGACTTCGATCATGCCATAATTGGCTGCCGTCTGGCCCGCCATGCTCATCGCCATGGCCATCCGCGGATGGCCCATCTGAAAGCGCTGCATCCCTTTCTGCATCTTCTGCAGAACATCCAGCTGGTTCAGGTTGCTGCCTAGTCGCCTTGCTCCCGTTACCACTTTGCCCAGCGCGCCCGGCCCTATCGCCACTAAGCCTGACGCCACTTCCTTTGCCGTTTGCACAAGCGATCCGGCTTTGCCTGACACTTTCTGTGCCGCGCTCGCCAGCTTGCCCAGCTTGGCGGCATTCCGTCCGATCTTCGCTCCGCTTGCCACCCAGCCTGCGAACGGGACCGCTGCGGCCACGGACAATCCGGCTCCTACATAGTCCCCTCGGGCAAGCGAAATCCCTGCATTCGCCAGACTCGCTACGGTTCCAACACCCGGGATACAGCTGGCTACATCCAGCACGACCTGCGTCACATCCAGCACCTTGCTCCAGAAGCCCTTCTTCTCTTCCGGCGGCTCCACTTCCGTCACAAACGGCGCTTCCGGCTGCGGCTCCAGATCCTCTACCGTGACCGGGGCCTTGATCAGGCCTTCCAACTCCACCTCTTCGCCACGGGCATCGGTGTTACCGTCCATCACCAGACTGCTGTTTCCGCTGATCAGGTAGATACCCTCCTGCGCGGTTATCTCTATCTTCTTCTCCGAAGTCCATTCCAAATCCTTCTCTGCCGACAACACAATTCCGGTATCACTCTGGATCGTGATGCCGTCGCTGTCTTCCAGCGAGATGAACAGACTGCCTTCGGTTGCTGTCAGGCTCATCTCGTTCGTACCGAATTTCAGCTCTTTGCCGAAATTGGTTCCCCAGTATTTCGTATTCGGATCCTCCAGCTTGGGGGAGGGCTGTCCGCCCTTGCGCACCGAGCCGCGCACGATCGCTTCTTCTTCCCTCGCGCTCTGAAAATACACCTGCACCGCATCCCCCACCTGAGGCATGACATACAGGCCGCTGCTGCCTTCTGCGGTATAGGGCGACTCGAACGGCAGCCAGACTGCCAGGCTCTTGTCCTGGAGTTCATCGATGTCCAGGTGCACGCGCACCCGATCTTTTTGGACATCCATAATTTTGCCGTCCAGGGATACCCCGGTAATCCGGTCGTTCAGGTAGAACGGCTGGCGGATCCCCGATTCCAGGCGAAGTGTGTAAGTATGTATTAGGGTGCCGTCCTGCAGAACGGACACCGCTCCGGCCACGGCCAGCTCCTGATCCCGGAATTTCACCCTGTCGCCAAGGCCGAGCCATCGCTCGGTTTCGACTTCATAATAGGTGAAGTCTGCCGGGCTTGCTTGAAGACCAGCCGCCTGCACCTGTGCGTAGGCGGCCAGATCACGGCCAACGGTGAAAGCCGTCTCTGACGGCAGCTGAGCCAAAGCACCATCCGGTAAGCCAATCCACAGTTTGGGTGAAGCGGCGGATGATTCCGGGATGATGACTGCACCGCTGCTGGAAGCCAGCCGTTTGATAAACTCCCAGTCCGTCTCCCGGTACTGAAGCACCAGCGAGTCCAGCCGATCCGCACCGTTCGTGGTGTCGATCAGATCCGCTCCGTCGTAAGCCATGACGACTCGTTCAATCAGCTCGGATGTGCTTTGATTCCCCAGCTGATAGGAACGGCTTTGCACCTTCCGGTCCAGCAGGGCAGAGTGGGAGACAGCTTCCAGCCTCAGCTGGTACACCCCGCGCACTGTCGTGATTTCTAGCTGCTCGACCCGGCCGTGGAACAGAACGCGCACCAGGGCGCCATCTGCATCCGTTTCCTGTATTTGGATCATTTCTTCCCTGACCTTCAACTGCACACTCTGGTCCTTCTGCTCTTCCGGAAGCACGGCGGTCAGGAACAACCTCGCGTGCTCCCCCACATGTCGTCTGATCTCAAGTGTGCCGAGGCTTTGAATTTCATAAGGAGACACGAGCCGAATCTGCCCGTATCCCTTCCAAGTATGTATCGCTGCCATCATAAATTCCCCCTCTCCCTGCACGGCCATCCACAGTTTTATCCGATCAATCCATTCCGCCGCTCGCGCTGCCTACGGATACCCCTCCCAGATTCTGGCCGTCATCCTCGATCACGATCAGACTGCCCGCGTAGATGCAGGTATTGGTGCACGTGCTAAGCAGTGCAGGGCTGCCTTCAATCAGGACGTCACTCTTTCCGTTGATCCAGGGGCCTGTAATGACCGGCACACAGGGCGCCTTCTGAACCCCTTCTGTATCGAACTGTCCGTTCTGCACAGCCGGATTGAGCTGGTTCGTACAGTTGCCGAAGTTGATAATATTCACGTTAGGCACATAATCGTCGATATTCATCTGGGGTTTCTCTTTCACGTAGACCCCGTGGCTGTATGGCAGCTTCAGTCTTGTCAGTTGTGTTCCACAGCTGCAGCTGAGAATGGCTCCGGCAACGACATATGACGCTTCAGCTTCCCCGCCGATCGAAGGCTGGATCTGTGGCATACTCTTACTGGACATCATGATTCCTCCTACGAATCCGCTCTGATCAGGCGAATCCCATTGTAGTCTCTTCGCAGCAGCGCTTCTGCCAGTGCCAGATGCATCAGCAGAATTCGCTCCCGCACACCCCCGACCTGCAGGAGCATCTTCCCTCCCGTGTGGGCACGATCCACGACTAGCCGTTGCAGTGACCCATCGGGTGCAAAATCGCTCTTAACCGACAGACAATCGATACGGAGAGGTACGATCAGCCAATACACCTCTTGATGTCTGCGTGTTAGATCTGTAAAGGCTCCGGGTACGAACAGGGTGTCTGGAGCGAACTTCTCCACGATTCGCTTCAGCCTGTCCGAGACGAATGGAGCGGGCTGCTCGATATAATCCACATAATCGATCTGACCTGCTTCGGCTACCGTGAAATGCAGATTTGTGGCTGCAAGCTCCTGGGCATGGTCCGTTGACAGGAGCTCTGGCTTAACAACTTCCGATACGCCGAGCGGCTTGACCGCATTCACGAACCGATGATCCTGACTCAGAATGAAATAGCTCATCTTCCCGCCTCCCTCAGAAGGACGTTCCAGGGGCCTTCTGGAAGACTTGCTCCGGCCAAATTAGCCGCCTCCAGCACCGCGCCGGTAAGATTGGCTCCTGCAAAATTAGCTCCACGCAGGTCAGCCCCTGTAAAATCCGCGTCTCTCAGATTCGCTGCTGTAAAATCCGCGCCCCTTAGATCAGCATGGCGGAAGTCCGCTCTGTGCAGATCGGTCTCCGCAAAACAGACGCCAGCCAATCCCGGCATGATCCATTCGGTCTGTTCCTCTGTCGGCCATCCTGCGCTGATCCCGGTACATATGGCCTGCGGCAAGCGGCATCCTCTGAAATCGGCCCCCTGAAGCGCACTGAAGCTGAGATCAGTCTCCTCCAGCAGACACCCTCTCCAGTGAGTTCCAACCATCATGGAGAACGAAAGCTTGGCTGTTGATAGATTGCAGGCCCGAAAGGCCGTATACCGAAAATCCAAGCCGGGATTTATAATCCCGGACAAGTCCACTTCTTCAATCGCCTGATAAGCGTATTCGCCCTCCATCTTGGCATCCAGCCATTCCCGGATCACACGGCTGCTCAAACCCCTTCGATCCTCTTTGTACACGGTGATGCTGTGATCCATGTATTCTCCGACCCTTACCTCGAATACACTGGTTCTTGCCAATGCCTGATATTCTGGCAGCAGAACAGCTTGCGGCATTGCATACCGGATCAGCTCGGATACATAACTGTGGAAATGAATCGCCTCTTCCAGCCTCAGTCTCTCAAGCAGCGGACGGGGAATTTTGCCTGCATACTTTCTTGCGTCAGGCTCCCAGCGTGACTCCAGTCCTTCCAGTGATTGAAATGCCCACTGTGGATCATATTCTTCCTGAACAGGCTGGCGGTCGAAGAACCAGCGCTCATCGAATGCCTCGGCTAGATAGGCTGGATGACCGTCTGTCAGCCCTGTCCGCAGCAAGGAATAGGTGATATAGCCGATTGCCTCCTTGTCTTTGGCTTGTTGGCGATCCAGTATCTTGCGGCAGAACTGCTGAAAATGTTCGATGAAGTCAGCCGCCCACTGCTCCCGCTTCGCTCGATATTCCCGATCCATGCTCAGAAGCGACGCATGGTGCCAAGGGGTCACCACGGTCTGTCTAAACTGTTCTAGCGCCTGTTCGCTGTACATCTATGCTCCTCCCCTCCGCTTCCCAGTGCCCTGCACCCGGCCGCTAGTTGGTATTCAGCTCTGTACCGATAAGCTTGGTCTGACCGTTCATCAGCAGGCTGCTCTCCTTACAGGTCAGGCTGATTTCGTCTTTGGCCGAAATGGCCACATTCTGTCCTGCCTCGATCATGATGTCTTCTGTGGCAATCAGCTTGATCATCTGACTGCTGGAAATTTCGATGCCGCCGCTCTCATTCAGCCGGATGAAGATTTCCCCATCCTTGCCGGTAATGACGATCTCCTCCGGCCCCATCAGCAGCTCCTTGCCTGCCGCCGTGCGGAAATATTTCATATCCGGGTTGCCCAGCTTGTTGCTCTCCCCTTCATCCGAGTTCTGCCGGACTGAACTGCTGGCCACCCCTTCCTCTTCCTTGCTGCTTGGAAAATACACCCGCACATGGTCGCCGACCTCAGGCATGCAGTACCAGCCGCTGTTGCCCTCCGCCGTATACATGGAGGCATACGGGAAGTAGTGCGCGCTATCCTTGCTCTGCGACTCGTCCATATAGAGATGAATCTGCACGGTGTCCTTCTTGACCCCGATGACCGTACCTTGTATAGAAGCCCCGATAATGCGCTCGTTGTACAGCTTGCGCTGGCGTAATCCCCGGCGTGTACACAGCACGTATCTGTGGACCAGAAGACCATCTCTCATCTCGGAGCAAGAGCTGCGGACATAGAGCAGACGGCCTTTGAATTCGATGGCATTCCCGAGATCCAGCACCCGGCTTGTCTCCACCTCGTAGAACATGAAGTCATTCTCGTCCAGGTGTGCTCCATCATTGGCAGAGTGGTACAGGAAATCCGATACGTTCTTGCCAACCTGGTAATGGAAGTTGTCCAGCTTGCCTTGCGAAGGAGTATCATAGATGCCGAAGTAGAATTTGGGATAGCTGAAGGTGGAAGCAGGCATGAGGGAAGTGTGGAAGCGGGAAGCAAGACGTTTGAGGAATTCCCAGTCTGTCTCCTGATACTGCATCGTAAAGTTACCGATGGAAGCGCCGCCTGTCGCTTCATCCATGACGTCAAAGCCTGTATAATCGGCGGCAACCAGGTCGAGAAGTTCGCCATAGGTCATATTGTGATTCTGAAAAGAGCGGTTCTTCCGCTTGACATCAAGCAGGTACGTATGGGAAATCGCCTCAACCTCGAGATGGTATACTCCCCTTACCACCTTCACCCCGACGTTCAGCACAATGCCGTGGAACAGGGGCACACTGCCGCCTTGTTCATCCACCTGGCTGACCTCAATGGTGGTATCGGCTTCTGTCATCAGCACGTAGCTCTCCTTCTTGTCTTCCGGAACAATCCCGGTCATCTTCAGGCGGGCATGATCATTGATCGCTTTGGTGATGGTGAGCTGCTGAAGACTGACAAGCTCGTAAGGGGTTATCTTCAAATTACCGTATGTAACAGCTAACGTGCTCATTGCGCCCCTCCTCCTTCGGCAGTTTCATGAACACGGAGAGAATCCAGCATGGCCAGGGCAACCGGACGCCACGCCTTCTTGTCCTCTTCAATGCAATTGAACGTGCAGATCAGAAAGCGCTTGTCCAGGGAAGCAAAAATCATCAAGTTATAAATATTGGTGTTCAGTGCGGGAGACATAAACTCACAATAGCCAAACGTCTTCTCTTCCGCTTGCTGCACGCCGTCCCCGATCCACTCGCGGATTGGCTGGGTAGAACGGGTAATCTGCACCATGGCATCCTTGAACTCCTCCACATCGGCTTCATCCAGCACATTGGCGGTGTGATTAAATGTCAGATTTATACTCAGATCATCATTGGTGAAGATAATTGCCGGACGGCGCTCGGAAGGATATTTCACCAGCGCTTCCTGTCTGGTCATGGGCCTTAACGAGCGGGGCATGGTGATCCTGACCCGTCCGTCGAGCAGTTCCTGCTCGTGGAACATCACCTTCTCCCCCTCAATCTCCACCAGCAGTTTCGACAGATCTGCACGGTCCGTCTGCCCTGTCCCGGCACTGGAAGAAGCTGCGGGATTACGCTTTGCTTCCGCCTCAATCAGCATGGATATTACTTTCTCGTCCATATGCTTCATTCAATTCCCCTCCTTGTCACAGTAATAATCCCCTAATCTACCATCATCCGCTGCGGACCGTTTCGCCTATAGCCTGTTAGCGGACGCTGTCCGCCATTCTCCTCCAGAATCCGCACCAGTGTCCGGTGGAGGCTCGTGCGATCCTGGGCCAAATGCCTGATATCCTGCAGACTGCTTCCCGTCCGCACCGCCACATAATGCAGCAGCGCCTCCATCTCGATGTACTCCTGATTCAGGCACAGCAGGGAGAATGACAGATCCGCCGGATCGGCGCTTCCCCTGCCCAGCAGTTCTCTCGCATAACACCTCAGAATCATCGGGGCGAGGGTGTCTTCTCCCCTGCCCGCACGCCGGACGTGAAGGACATTGAGTGTATTGTATTCGGTAGCCAGATCCGCAAAGTCTATGTAATTGGAGCGCAGCACGGCTCCTTCCTTCAGCTTGAATCGGCACAGCTCCAGCTCGTCAGGGCCGGGTGCATGCTCCTGAATGACGAGTCTTCCGGCATAGCTGTCGAAATCGGCAGACGACTCTACTGCTGCAAAACGCACGGCCAGCACCGCCTCCCTGCCGGTTGCAGTGTAAGGCACCTCCTGCTCCTCAGCCATCTGATAGATGATACCGGCATGCTTAACCAGTCCCGGCGTCACCGTCAGCGCATGCGGACCGACGTTGATATCGGCACCGGTCAGGATGCCGTCTGAATAGTCGCGGTACCGAATATCCAGATAGGAGCGCGGATAATCTCTCAAGCTCTCCAGCATGGAAGTCTTCAGGATTCGCCCCTTCTCGAACCGGGGCATCGTATGGATGAACATCAGCTGTCGCCTCCTCTCCCTTCGCTATTTCGTCCCGTCGAAGAAGTCCAGCTCGGACAGATCGTCCTCAAACGCGAAGAAGTGCTTTTCTCCAAGCTGCAGCATCTCATCCTGTCTTGCGACCGGAACGACATGGAATCCCCAGTGGCTGCCGCCTGTGAATACAAAATAGCGGGTCTCGCCGTTGCTAATCGAGTCGGTGTCATCCTGGAGGATGTCCTTCCCGTACTGCTGCGCGATCTCTTCGTAGGTTACCGGGCGGTATAGACCCGGCCGATTATGGTACACTTGGCGCCGGGGCGACGCCCCGCTTGCAGAGAGGAAGAATTCCACCTCCGCGGTGTGGGAGGGACGCGAGATATACCGCGCGGCCCCAAGCGGCGCCAGACTTTCAATCAGCACCTTCTCCACTCCGGTGTGCGTATACGCGCTGACCGCATAAGGAATGGCCGGCACATCGCTGGACAGGACCGGCTCGATCCGGCCCATCTTCTTCGAGTTCAGGTACCGGATCGCCCCTCGCACACATGCCAGCTTTAGTTCAGATACCCGGTCCTGATCCCCCGGCTTCTGCCGGAATTCAATGCTGCGACCCGGCACGAACTCCTTGAGTGCTTCGCGGAATACGTCAATCCGGCAGCTCTGGCCTGTCAGCTTGATGATCGAATAGTCCTGAAGGCGTCCATCCTGGTACAGATCCTCCAGAAACCTGCGCACGATGCCGTATATATCCGCCTTAAGCAGCTGCTCGATCTCCCGGATATTGAAGATGACATCAGGCAGCCTGTATTCTTCTCTGAACCGGCCATTCTCCAGGACCGAGACCATCCAGCGGTTCATGACCGCAATATTCAGATCCGTGTCGGCAGGAATGACATTCTCTGTCTCGAACCGGCTGCGCAAAATCCCCGTACGCCGGAAGAATTCGCGCTTCATATTCTCGGCCGCATCCCAGAGCAGGTGGAAATTACCGAGCACCCGCTCATATTCTTCACGGTTCGCGTGCTCGTAACGTCTGTATGCGGTTGGAAGGATCGCCTCCGCTTCCCTGTAGCGCCGCTCAAGCTCGGCATACAGGGCATCCACGCCGTGTTCATCCACATACCGGTAGATATCGCCGGGCGATTCACGGATCAGAGCTTGAATCTCCGTGTCCGGCAGCCGCTCCTCAGCCGCATAGTAACCAGCGAACACAATCTTCATGTACTGCATGATCCGGTAGGTCAGATTGTTGCCTCCGAAGTTGGTATCACCGTTCTCGTAAGTGGTATGAATGTCCAGCTTATAGGCGATGCGCCCGTCTTCAATCCGGAATCGGCAGGAGGAGAGATCCGTCGTTCCTCCCCCGCAGTCAATGACCAGCGCCTGATACTCTCTGCCGTCGGTGAACGTTCTTCTCTCCATCTGGTCTGCCAGCGTGTTGTACAGCACAGCTACCCCTTCGTCCAGCGCATCAGCGGCTTCAATCCGGTATTCCGGCACAATCTCGGTAAACATCTCGATGAACTGCGTCTTCAGCTTCACTGGAGCCGAGATATGCAGGTGGTGGAACCGGCATTTGAACTGCTGCTCCGCCATGCCCACGACGTAGCGGATGAATGCGCCCAATATCTCGCTGCGCGGAACCCGGGCCGTGCGGCCCTCGGGGTCTATCAGCTCCTCGGCGCGCTTGTAATCATTCACCCAGCGCTTGATTCCCCGCAGCACGGTAGCCTGCTTGCCGATCGCTCCCTCTCCCCGTAGCGCGGCCTCTCCGAATGCATAGACAATCTGCTTCGGATTGGAGCAATCCTCCACCGCAACGGCAGTCGGCAGCACTTCAAGCCACTCTCCGTCCGGGCCGGACGGTCCGGGGAATTGAACGTAATTGATGTCGTTCAACCGGATTCGCCCCGCTCCTCCGTGGTCTGGCATCGATACGTATCCGCTGTCCAGATAAGCACCGGCCGTTGTATTGGACGTGCCGAAGTCGATGGCCAGCACCGCATCGGTCCGCTCCGGCTGACGGATGACCAGCTCTGCAACCGGAACTCGAACCGCATGCAGACTGGTTGGCACGAGCGGTTTGTCGCCGTAATAAGCTTCATAGAGATAATCCGATTCCCGGCGCCTGAAGAACAGCAGGCTGTAGTGCTGATTGACGGTTCTTCGCAGCTCGGCCATACTGTCACGGCACAGATAATAGTCCTTTCCCTGCTCTCCACTCCTGACCAGATTCAGAACACCGCATAGTTCATCCTCCCTGTTCACGATCAGCACATTACCCTCATCCAGCCATGGCAGCTCTGCCTCCACCCTGTAACCGTCTGTACGATCCAGCATAATGTCTTCGTACAGTACGATCTTGGCTGGCACTCTCATCCGTCCGGAATCCTTGCGGTCCGTCCCCAGATATCGGCGAATCGCCTGCTCCAGACGCTCAAATCCGCCCTTATTCGGAACGGTGATCAATTTGCGGCTGTCAGCTCCCCGGTATCGCAGAATAAGCTGAATGAGCTTGTCCCGATCCAGCGGATTGGCGAGACCTTCTACCAGCCGTTCTTTTGTGCATATGCTGCGAAGCTGAAACGTCGTCATCTGCTCCAGCTCAGCTCTTGTATATTTCGCTGTGAACCGGACCCCTTCGGACGTCGTGGAGTCGTTGTACAGCCGGTATGTATATGGTCCGCTCATCCTTCATATGTCCTTTCTTATGGCCTCAAGGCCGCTGCTCTTTACAGACGGCACCTGGAAGACCAGGTTATGTAGGGTCAATACAGAGCTATTTCGTCCATCCGCATGGTGCTGTCCTGGTCCATAATTCCGAAATGTCTACTCCAATAGATCTCTGTATGCAAGCGCGCGGGAAGGAACAGATCCATAATGAGTCCGACACGCAGGCGGGATCCTTCACTCTCTTCCCGGCCCACATAGATCAGCAGTTCATCCTTCTCCTCGCAATTCGCATAGATGATCGAATGGGGAAATAACTGGCGCATCGTCTTGCGGAACAAGTGGACCGCTTCCCCCGTTTCATAGAGACTGAGTAAATTCTCTGCCACGTAGTCCTGTTCGGTGAGTTCAAGCCTGGCAAAACGCATCCCATTCTGTACCCCGAAGATGCCTTCGGCAAGATCCCGCTTCATGAAACCGATATAGTACTCCCGCCGGTTCATCCCCTGATACAGATCAGCCTCAGCCAGGAAGTGGATCAAGAGATCGAACAACGTCTCCCTGAGCTCCGCATGCTCTTCCACCCCGGGTCCGAACAAATCCCGGAAGATGGAGTAGAAGCGGTAATAAGGATTCACCTCTACGGTCTGCTCCGGTTTTGTAGCGTTCAGATCGGACAGGCTCAGCTCCATATAAGGGGAATAGGTGGTCGCCGGGACAAAACGGATGTCCTTGTCCGCAAGCTTCAAGCTTCGGGCCCGCATAAGCACATCCCAGACGTAATTCATACCCAGACCCCCACACACCGGTATTCGGGAAAATACATCTGTACTTCCGAGACGAGAAAGCTAATCAGATCCCCGTCAATAAAAGACGGGCCGGCTCCCCTCTGCTCTGTCCGGCGGAACCCCAGCCGCATGACCAGCTTGTCTTCTTCCCTGCGCACATGATCACTAACGAACGAGTTCAGCGGATAGGTGAAGCCAGCAGCTGCTTGAGAAGCTGGCACAATATCTACCGTCTCGAGTTCAAGGCCCTCTCCCGCTTCCATGGTAGACACAATCCGGGCAATTTCCGCTTTGGCCCGAACCGCCATTCCCTGCTTATGGGCATATCGCCCGGCGAAGCTGTCCCGTCTCGTGTTGGACACGAGCTTGTACATCTGCCTGCCAAGCCGGAGCTCCATCGGCCGCGTAACTTTCAGCACTTCCCAGACCGCCGCCTTCTCGCGCGGTGTCACAATGGTCAGCTCCTGTTCAGAACGCTTGATGTACCGGATTTCCATTTCTTCGCCAGGACGTACAAGATAGCCGTGCTCTGCGCCAGTTTTGCGCAGTGACAGCACATGCTCATAATTGATTCTGTCAATCGCCGGAACCGGGAACCCGCTGTTCTTCAGCGACAATCGCTCGATATTCCAGAGCGGGATCAGGTCCTGTCTCCTCACCGATTCATATTCTTCCAGCGACACTGTAATCTCCCGAATTTCCTCATGGGGCTGAGGGTCTTCCTCACCTCCCGTAAGGACGCAATCGACGAACTTCCGGATATACGGATGGTTAACCGTTCTCCAAGGAACCCCGTTGTCCAGAAAGACATGGTAGAGCTTCTCGATCTCCTTAATATAAGTGTCGCTTGCTCTCAGCGTGACATCGATCCGGTAACTCCCCGCATCCGTCACGAGCTGGCCGTGAAATTTCCTGCCGCTCGCTGCAAGCTTCAGGATGTCAGCGGTGTCCATCTCCAGAAACAATCCGAACAGCTTCATCTCTCCGCCTTCGCGGATCACTTCCGCCACCTGGCTCATATCCACCATGGACCTGTTCACATCAGACGGAAGCATCGGGAACAAGTACTCATGAATCGGATCGTAATCTTCAAGGGAGCAGACAGCCCCGTAAATGTCATACCGGGAACCGGGGTCCTCCAGCTCATCGAACACGCGCTGCTCCAGCTTGCGAATCATCTCCTCCTGGTAGTCCACCAGATTGAGGAATACACCGGTCATCAGATTCTTCAGCAGCTGGCGCTGCTCAAGATCATTCATCTTCCCAAGCCGTTCCTGTACAAGTTCCTTCACATCTGCTCCCCCTTCCCCTATTCCTGACTTTCCGAATCTGAAGCCTCGGCTTCATTGCCATCTGAATTGTCTTCGCTTCCGTTCTCTGCTGGCTCTTTAGTCTGCTTCTTCTGCTCGGTCTGTTCGGTCTGCTTATTCTGTTCCGTCTGTTTGGTCTGCTCCCGGATAGCGGCTTCAGCTGCCATCCGGGCTGCCTGTTCAATGGCCGCTTGCTGTGCCGCAGCTTGATCGGCCGCAGCCTGCTGAGACCCGGCTTGACCGGCTGGCCCTTGTTGGATTGCTCCCAGATCACTGGCTTCCTGCTGCTGAGCCAGCGCAGCTCTCTCTTCATCCTGCTTCGAACGCTGCTTGTCCTCCACCTTGGTGATGGCGCGCTCCATAGACAGGACACTCTCCAGCTTGCCGATCTCCTGATAGATCTGCTGCGCCTCAGCATAGGCGTCGATGGCGCCGCTGTATTCTTCGGACTGCAGCAGCCGCTCGCCGCGAGCTGCCAGCTTGCCGGCCCGGATTCCCTGCAATTCATGCTCAATCGCGGTTAATTTGTCCTGGGTATCGCTTTGCTTTCCACTGATCTCCTGGATAACGCGATCATATCCACCCTCTGTCGCCTTCTTGTACGCCTGCTCATACAGCTTCAAGGCATCCGTGTAATCTCCCGCCCGGAACTTCACGTCTGCTTCGGTAATCTGCTTGCGGATCGCCTCATAACCGTCCAGATCCTGGATCCTCTTCTCAATGGTATCGACACTGGAAGAGAGGTAGGTCTTGGCGAGGCTCAGCGCCTTCTCGTAGCTAATCTTCGCATTCTCGAAATCCCCTTCATCCACGTAACCATCCCCATCGACAATCGCTTGTGACAAGGCCTGCTTGTTCAAATACAGTTTTCGGTTGACCAGATCCTTGATGCGAGTCGCGGCATTTTTGGCCTCACTGTAAGGAGAGATCGCCTTCTGGAAATCCCCGAGTCTCGCGTATTCGTCTCCGAGGCTCCCTGATTCCATGATCTCTTGCACCGCTTGGGCCTTCTTTTCAGCCGATCTTGCCAGGGTAATCCAGGTTCCGCCCCCGATCAGAAGCATGACAATAAGCGCGATAAGAATTCGCTTGATGAGCTTGGCACGGTTCTTTGGCTTCTCCTGATAGATCTTCTTGACACTTATGGCTGCCGCCGTGTAATTCGGTATAATTCGGCGCTGCCGGCTGAGCAGCACCTCTTCCAGCGTGTCTGTCAGTATGACCGGATCTTTCGACTCTTCGAGCGCACCCAACATCTCGGCCAGTTCGACCTCTTCCCACATGCCAGGTGTAACCATCAGCAGCACATCTCCGTCAGCAAGCATCGTCTTCTTGGAAACATAAGCTTGAAGCTTGCCCGGTTTGCCCAGATACTCAAGCAAGTTGCCGCGTTCCTCATGAAGGTGTGCAGCATCCTCCGGAATACGTCCGTCGTCTACGAGCGATTGGGCCAGACTGTGGTCCCTGCTGCGGAAATTCAGTCTTCCACCGCGGAAATGATACAGGCGGACATTGCCGACAGAAGCGTATACCATACGCGTGTAATCCGTGACAATCACCAGGAGACTAGCCTTCAGCCGGACCCGCCGACTCTCGAACTGCAGCCATTCATGAGCGTCACGCAGGCCGCGCATAAGCCGCCTTCTGGACATCGACGGCTTCTCCATGAAGTTCTCCAGCACGGCCTTCACCGCCATCTCGGCGCTGTTCATATCTGTCACCGTATCAAGCCCGTCGGCAAGCACATAACAGGCCAGATCCTCGGTCTCTATGTAGGCAAAATAATCCCGGTTGTCGATGAATGAGCCTGCTTCCGATACAAAGCCTGTCTCGAACTCGCTGTTTTCCTTGCGCATGTATACCTCCGTCATTCCCTTCTCTGCCTGTAAGCCTGCTGCTTCGGTTGTTACTGCATCTCCTGCAGGATCACCACAGTGGCATTATCCTGATTCCGCAGCCCTTTGGCCCCGATTTTCTCAATCATTGCATCTGCCATATCCTGCGGATGGTCATGCTTCTTTAAGATACTCTCCAGCTCGATCTCGGTCAGCGCTTCATAGATGCCATCACTACACAGCAGTACAAGATCACCTGGATAAAGTCTGTATGGAGCATCTGCAATCTCCATCTGTTCAAAGCCTTCATAACCCAAATAATTGGTCAACTGATGACGGACTGGACTGGCTGCCGCCTCCTGCATGGTCATCTCCCCGGCAAGCACCTTCTCCTCAAGCAGCGTCTCTGCCGTATGCTTGGAATTGACCGCTATGAATTCCCCCTTGCGGAAGATCGTAATCAGGGTGTCTCCAACAGCCCCGTAGTACATGTATCCTTCAGACAGTACAACTGCAGCCAGCGTAGTTCCGCCTCCCTGTCCATTCAGATGCTGCAGAATGAGACGGTTGCTCTTGACCGCTGTCTCGGCAAAATATTCGGCAATCTCATCCTGCCTGTCCAGTTTGCCGAACTCCTGTACGAAGGTGTTGACCGCCATCATGCTGGACATTCGTCCGTTGCGCAGTCCGCTGATCCCGTCCGCAACAACAGACAATGTGCCCAAGGACGTCGTAACACTAGCGAAGTAATCATCCTGCTCGTCCCGGGTTCCGATCGTCTGACCATTGCCGACTTGAACGCGCTCTTCCGGAATATTGATCTTGCGGACCTTCGCCGTCCTCATCAATCTGATGCGGATGATGAACAGCAGGGTAACCAAGCAGACCCCCGTGATGAATACATAATGGGGCTGAATTGCACTTGCTTCGGGCACTTCTCTTCACCTCTACCCAGCCTGAATCGACTAATTGTTGTTATCCCATTCGAAATGCGGTCCGCACAAAGGAATGAATATGAATTTGCTTCGCCCGAGCTGAATCATATCGTAGGCGTTCAGCTCAACCGGTGAATATACCGCCTCATTGTTGTGATATGCAAGACCGGATGCGTCCCCTGGCAGCAGGAAGAAGTTCCGCTTCTTCGGGTCGTACACCACAACTGCGTGATTTCTGCGGGATACGGTGTTATCCCCGAGAATCCGAATCTGCATCTCCTCCGCCCGGCCAATGAAGTTCTTCTCTGCCATAATCCGGTAATCCTGGCCTACCTGCGCACCTTCAATGCATACCAGCCAGCCGGTAACCGGATGTATTCCTGTCGTCTCGCCCAGATACGGCATCGTCTTGTCGTCTTCTGTCTGCTGCTGTACAGCCGGACGGCCTGATGGTGTCTCCGTATGTACCGCTGAGTTGCAATATGGACAGGTATTGCCGTGCTTACGTGTACTGAACATGTGACCGTTCGGACATCTTGTCAAACTCATCGTCTGTTTCCTTCCCCCGTCTTCTTGATATCAGTTCTTATTTGACCAGCAATCTGGTGTTGGCTATGTACAGCAAATCCCCCGAGTTAATCCTGCAGGGCTCACCGCTCTGCAGCTTCATTGCCGTGCTTCTGCTTGCGGCTCTGACACCTGTGCCGCTTGCGGAATCATTGTCCTCAATGAACCATTCCTGATTCACTCGATTTAGGACCGCGTGCACACTGCTGATCAAGGAAGCGTATTCGCTATCAGCCAGGTCAATCTCGACCTCCTGCATCGGATTACTCTTCCCGATCAGAAGTGATGTCTGTCCCATGATGTACCATTCCTTCACCGGTTCACCGTCTTCATCGATCTGGACCAGCTTGACAATATCGCGCGGCTCTGCGGGTTTTCTGAATCCGGCATTTGCCTGCACTCTTGTCGAAGAACCGCCATTGCCCCCCAATGCCAGATGCACCAGCGCGCATATGACCACACTTCCAGCGGCCGCTATCTGCCAGTGGATATCCTCGGATAACAGAAGCACATACGCTACGGCGGTAATCATAATGACCCAGATGGACAGATCCACGGCGAACAGCCATGCAACTTTAACCGGTTTTCCCACGCCCAGCTCCCCTTTGCGTTAATGTTTCTGGCGCCTATTTCCGGATACCGAAGAAATTGCTGAACAGATTGTCGGCATCAAGAGGGCCTTCGGGCTTCTTGCCCGGCTTCTTCTGTGCTTTCTTGCCCGTTCTCGGAGCGTAACCGAAGAATCGCTCGAACTCAGCTGCCACACTTGCCGCATCCGGCGGCGTATAAGCTCCGGTTCCGGTCGCGTGCGCCTGTCGATCCGCTTGCGGGCCACCCTTCTGTGCAGCCTGACTGCCCGTTCTCTGCTCTTGCTTCAGCCTGTCATCGTATGCCTGCCGCGAGGCTTCGCTACGCAACGTGTCATAGGCTTCATGGATCAGCTTGAACTTGTGCGCGGCATCCTCACTTCCTTGGTTCACATCTGGATGATAACGTTTAGCGAGCTTGCGGTATGCCTGTCTAATCTCCTCTGCCGAAGCATCGCGGCTGACATCGAGCAGCTTGTAATAATCGGTCATTGCCCTCTTCCTTTCGGTTCGATTCCCGGATGAGATAAGGATATGAAGAGGCATGAATGCCTCTTCATATCCTTCGTGTTACAGACCTGATGTGTAACCCGAAGCGGGTTATACAGCGTACCCGCCGTCGATCTTCGCGAGCTCCGTCTTATCCTTCTTCTGCTTGACGAACAAGGTGAATGAACCGACGCCTTCGGTATCGCCGAAGCTCTCGGTATAATCGACAACGAATGCATTAGGGAAGTGAATCTTGCGAACGACCTGGTCTGCCGCAATGACCTCAAGTGTTAGCTTACGGTAGCAGTCCGCCTTCTCTGCCGGAACGAGCGACCAGAGCGCCAGCTTCATCGTGTCGTCTGCACTGTCGCCATCTGTAGCTGTAATGATCTTGCCCTTGATGAGCAGTGTGGAACCGACATCCGTGGAGCGGGCATTGGAATCGTTAGGAGTATCCGTGTCGTATACAACCGTTTGGATGTTGTCCATCCCGAGTTCAATCGTTTCTTGTCCTTCTACCAGCAATCTGAATCCCATGTGTGTTGCCTCCTTGAAATAAAATGTAATAGCCTCCGGGGAGCTTTCGCCGCCCCGGAATTTATGTATAAAGGCGAATCTGTGAGATAACGCCCTTAACACCTTCTTGAATAATTCCATTACGCCTTAACCGGGCTGGTGCCCTTCGTAATCATGACTTCCAGGTTCTTCACATTGCCGTTAAAGACCAGATCGATATGGCACATATTGCTCTTCTCATCAATCACATAGCTCATATCGTCTCCGTCTTGAATAATGGAGTTGACATAGCCGCGGCTTCCGAGCCATTTGCTCTTCTGGCTGCTCGGATTGTTGCTGAAGAAGCGCACGATATTCTCATGCTTGAAGTCTCCGGTCTGGTAACGCAGAATGCGCTCGATATACGTACTGACCAGCGTTTTGTAGATGGAATCGAACCCGTCTTCCGACAGCGCCATGCTCCGGGCTTTGTATACCGTAATCCGGCGGATATCCTTCTCCTGCAGCTGGGCGTTCTCTGAGGAGAACACGAACCCGAAGTTCTTGCTGTTGATGGAATCCTTGATCTTGTTCGTGAAGCCTGTAATCTCCTTCGCCATCGTGGTCACCGTACGCAGACTGTTATCACCAGCTTCAATATCGAAGCGAACGCCCGGATAATCCTTGTTCACAGTCTTGAACGCCTCACGAAGGTACTCCGGACACTGATAGGCAGCTACCAGACCGGCCGCCACATAAGCTGCTCCGACATACACACCCTCGATCCACAGCTTCAGAATATCTTCCTTCTCCTTGGACAATTCGACGCCGTGCTCGGTCTGCAGCATTTTGCTGTCGATAATGACGCCCGATTTCTCCTTCGGAATGATCGTAAAGTTCGGCACACATGGAACAGCGAATTCACTGTATTCCCTCCGTACCAGCGGTGTACATTTGTCGATATATTTCTCGATGCCAGAGGTAGCCATGCTGTTGAAGGTCGTGTCTTCTCCTGATTCGAAGTTGAAGAACACCTGGATCTTGTAATCCTTGACCACCTGCAGCAGCATCGAGAGCGACTCCATCGAGTATCCTTCCTGCTTCACAATCTTCTCGTTGCCTTTGAAGCGCTGACGGGATACTCGAACATTGCCGGCTGTCTCCAGCTCGACTGAAGGTACGATGCCGAACCAGATCGTATCTGTGAAATCATTCTTCGAGTTTACCGTGTTCAGGAAGGTTTCCAGGCGAGGAATGTTGCTGCTCTTCACGAGCATGTCCAGCTTGGCATTAGCCACCAGCATCGTCGGCAGCATGCCTTTGTTCTTGGTCGCATACTGGTCGAAGAACATTTTGACCCCGAGAATTTTCTCCACCAGAGGCTTAACCGTTTTGACAAAATCATCCTTCGCGTTCTTGTAGAACTCCAGATAGGTGTTATAATTCTGAACCTCCTGCTCCACATTCACCTCAGTCTGAACCGCTGGCAGTGGCACGAAAGTGCGGACGACTAAGTCTCTCACATAACCCGAAGGGCTCTCACTGATCGAGTCGTAGTCCTCCTCGAAGACGGTCGTGAGTCCGGTCGAACTGTTCTCATCCAGCAGCATCAATTCCTTGGTTTCGCTCTTGGGAGCTTCGATAATCTTGAGTTCGCCGCTCTCACCAATGGTGAGCATGCCGATCTGAACAGCCTCTCCTTCGTTCTCCTCCTTGGTTCCCCCAAGAAGAAGACGGGTCTTGATATCCTCGATCGCCAGCGGCAGCATCGCCATTACATTGTTGTAGTTCTGGCTTGCCTCTTCGAACATCGCATTCAGCTTGTCGCCCATGTCCAGCTTCTTCGGATCATCATCGTCCAGCTTCTCATACTGGCTGTACATGTAATGAATCTCCTTGCGCACCTGACGAATATCGTCCATCACCTTCTTCGGTGAGATCATATCGAGCAGATTCTCGAACTTAAAATCCACATTCGTAATGCCCTGGCTCCGTTTTGTGTCGATCAGGGTGAAGAGCATCTTCAGAAAGTCGTTATGCTGGTTCACCTTGATCTCGGAGATCATGTCATCCGGTATGCCTTCAGGCTTCTTGAGCGTGTACATCACCCGCTGGTTGGCCGCGTTGAAAAAGGAATAGACCGTAGGTGAGAATTTGTCCAGGAACTCATCGAAGCTGCGCACCAGGAGGTGCTCGTTAATCTCCTTGATCTTCTCATCACTCAGGCTGTCAATTCCTTTGACATCGCCAACGATTGTGACCAGATCAAGCTTCTCGGGATTGATCTCCTCGAAAAGCATCGTACGGTTGGTTTGATTGATAATCTCCATTGCGGTCGGCAAGCAATTCGCGCACTTTGTCTGTCGCTTGCGAGCAAACGACGAACAGTTTATCCGCTTGCCTCCTCCTCCCTCTGGGTTTTGTATTGGATCGGCGGTAAGCCCCGGCTCATCATCTGCCCGGTACTTCATCCGTTTCCTACTTCCTGTTGTAAATTGGCTAAAGCATTAACTGCAGAGACGCACGGATCTCCTTTCTTTTACTTTAAATTCCAATTTCATTCATATCCTGACCCTGAGCAGTTCGAGTTTCTGCAGCAATATGTGAGTGATCATACTGTAAGGCTTTAAATTATGTCAATTTGTGGGGTTTTTCGCGAAAATCACACATTTCAGGTGTAATTACGAAATACAAAATGTACATAAACGAAATTAATGCGAAGAGAAATATGCATAATTATGATTCTTCTGATTCAATTCCATTATTTTCTATTTAATTGGAGAGGGGTGCGGTCGATACAAATGTATTGAGTTAAAAATTAGGGGATATCTGGAAGTATAGGATCTAATTTAAAGTTGTTCGAAATTATCCCTACCCCATTTATTTGCAGATATTTCAAGGCCTCATTGAGATTAACGACAAGCTAAAATCTACAAAAACGGAGGAAAATCATGAATCAATCAGCAGGCACTAAGACCATACTCCTTATGACTTTTTTCCTGTTTTTCTATTCCACGCACAATTTTTGGTTACCGCTATCCGCACAGGCGTACGCAGATGGGAAGAAGCCCGGCTATGACGCGGTGTTTGTGCTGGATACGAGCTATTCCATGACGGACTCGGATCCGGAAGGCATTGCGGCAGAGGTCATCAATATGTTCATGGACATGAGCGAGGCGAGCCAGACCCGAGTCGGGTTCGCAGCCTACTCCCATCGGATTGTGGCCTTAAGGCCCCTGACCTCTGTCTCCGTCTCCTCTCATAAGCAGCAAATTCAACAGGAGATCCGGCAGCTTAGACCTTCTGGCTATACGGATATCGGCCTAGGGCTCAAACAAGGGGCTAAGCTGTTGTCCGATGGAACTCAGGAGGACAGACAGCCATTCTTGATCCTGCTCTCTGACGGAGAGACGGACCTTGGCCCTTCCTCTGCGGGCCGCACCAAGACCGACTCCGAGGATGATGTCGCCGAGGTTATTCAGCTGGCTCAGGAAGAGGGGTTCCCGATCCATACGATTGGGCTGAATCATGACGGAACGGTTAACCGGGAGCAGCTTGAGCATATTGCGGCCGAGACGGGAGGCAGCTCGTACATTACGAGCAGCGCCGACGATCTTCCTGAAATCTTCAATCGGATATTCGCCAATCAGATCCGCTCCAAGCTGATGCCCTCCGCAGCGATTACCGCTACCGGAGAATTGCAGGAAGCAGTGGTGAACATACCGGATTCCACTATGGAGGAAGCCAATCTGATTCTGCTGTCCGAGCATAAGCTCAAGGAAGCTCAGATCTATTATGACTCGCAGAATATTCGAAGATATGAATCTAATAAGTACACCATTCTGAAGATCGGCCAGCCTGATGCCGGCGAAGTTAAACTGAAACTAAAGGGAAGGCCGGGAGACCTGATCAAGATCAGTCTGCTTGGGAGCTATGCAATTGATCTTCAGTCAACCTTGACGCCGGGCGCTGCCAACGCTGAGGGGGGAAGCTCGTCTGACAGTAACGGCAATTCAACGAGCGAGGTGCTGAAAGGGCAGAAGAATCTGTTCGAAGCGAGGCTTATCGGACAGGAAGGCGAACCGGTGAAGGACGAGGCGCTGTACAAGCCGCTCACAGCGGAGCTTGTCATCAATCCTGAGGAACCGGATAGAACAGAGCGTATCGGAATGACTTATACAGATGGGGTGTTCCGGGCTGAATACAGCTTCCCTGAGACTGGTATCTACGCTTGGCAAATCCTGCTTGATGGACCAGGGTTCTACCGAATTGGCAGTATTCACTCTGTTCAGGCCACGAACATTGCACCTGTCGCCTCAGGTGACTGGAATCTGTCCGCCGTTCGGGAGGATGGGGACATTACGCTGAATCTGAACGAGTATTTTCAGGATATGAACGGAGATCCGCTTGTCTATACCCTGTCTGATCAACAGGAGAGCTTTCCGTTAGCCGCTACGCAGATCACAGAAGACGGGCAGCTGATTCTACACGCACCTAAGACGGGAAAGGGCGAGCTGATTGTTACGGCTACAGATCCATCCGGTGAATCCGCAAGTTCAGCACTGCTAGTAACGATAAGCTCCAAATACACCGTACTGAAGTGGACAGCTGCCGGGGGCGCTTGCGCATTAGCTGCTGCAGCTCTGCTGTATCTGCTGCTGCGTCCGAAGCCTCAGTTCACCGGCAGACTGGAGGGCCTGTTCTTGGCCACTGCCAGCGGAGAAGACATTCCGGTCAAATCATGGCCGCTGACTTCATTTGGAGGAGGCACTGTAACCCTCGCGGAGCTGTTCCGTACCCTTCAAGTGCAGGAGTCGCTCCCGGAAGCAGCCAGAATCGTGTTCAGTGCAGGCAAACAGGGTAAGCTCTATGTCAAGCATAGTACACGATGCGCGGTTCAAATCGGCAAAATGCCTGTTCCAGCGGGCAAGAAGGCTGCCCTCGACTTCAACGAGAAGTTATATGTCACCTTCGAGGACGGTATAACCGAGATCGAGCTGCGGTATAAGGCTATTAAACCCAATACCAATATCTATACCGACCACCTGACTGTGAAAATATCCTCGTAATCGGCATTATCTGCTTCTGATAACAAAAGGAAGCTTTGGCGGATAGCGCTAACGCGCCGAACTTCGCCGAAGCTTCCTTTTGTTCATTAAATACTCCGTCCGCAGTGCCGCTTTGAGCCACCCGAGCGATATTCTGCGCTGTTGGGGACGGAGAGCCAAGCCACGACGAATCGCGGTTGATAGCAGCGCTGAAACCCCGTGACCCACGGGTTCAAAACGCAGACGGTCTTCAAACAGCCTTTGTCTTACATCCGGTGGCGTCTCGCCGGTACAGCAGCGGTACATCACCGCTGCCAGACTGTATATATCCGACGCGGGTCCCTGCTGTGACTTCTTCGAATAGAATTCCAAGGGGGAATAACCGGATGTGGTAAAGATCGGGTACTCCTCCTGTGTATACTGTACAGCAGATCCGAAGTCAATCAGCTTCACTTCCCCCTGGGAGCTAATCATCATGTTGGAGGGCTTGATATCCCTATGGATGATGCCGTGTGCATGAAGATATGCCAGCGCATTCATGACCGGCAGAAGCGTATCATACATCAGCTGCAGATCTGCTTCCCGCTGTTCCAGAATTTGCGCCAGCGTGGTTCCTTCGCAGAACTCCATGACGAGATAGGCCGTGCCTCGCTCCTCGAAATGGTCAAGGTATCGAACGATCCCCGGATGATCCAGCCCCTCCAGAATGAAGGCTTCCTGCAGGAACTGCTCCCTGAATTCATCGAGCTTGTGCGCAAGCGTCCGCTGACGGCAGACAACTGTTTTTCGGTCTTGTCCTCGTGCAGCCAGGGAAGTCGGGAATAGCTCTTTCACGATCACTTTCTCCCGGGTGTCGATCTTACGTGCCAAATATACGGCAGAGAGCGCACTGCTGGACAGAACCGTTCGGATCTGATAGGTGTTATGTAATTTGGTGCCTCTGGGTAGAGTTTCTTCCCTACTCCTGTATGTTCGATATTCGCTGATCAACCGTCTATCCTCCTGCATGGGAATTTAGCTGCTTAGCTGCATGGCTGTTCTTCATGAAGAGGTTGTCTTTACAATATATCGGTTCACCATTTCTTCAAGTTTAGTGGTTTAGAAAATACACTCCCTTCCGTTTACGCAAAACGGGAACAGGGCGCCTCAAAGGTCATTAACCTGACCAAATAGGCAGCCCTGCTTGTGCTCGGCACAGGACCCTTTAAGGAGAGATAACCGCTATGCCATTCATCCATGTGATTAGAATATTTTCTTATGCTCCCGATCCTCTTTAATGATCTCCACCGCTTCCCGGAAGCGGATCGAGTGAATGATTTCACGCTCGCGTAAAAATTTCAAACTATCCTGCAGGTCCACATCATCGGTCATGTCGATCAGCCATTGATATGTAGCCCGCGCCTTCTCTTCCGCGGCAATGTCCTCATACAGATCGGCGATCGGATCGCCCTTGGCCTGAATATAGGCTGCCGTCCACGGCACACCTGAAGCGTTCTCGTAGAACAATGCGTTGTCATGGTTCGCATAATGGGCGCCAAGGCCGGCTGCTTCCAGCTCCTCGACACTTGCATCCTTCGTAAGCTTGAACACCATGGCGGCAATCATCTCAAGATGGGCAAATTCCTCGGTGCCGATATCATTGAGGAGACCGATCACCTTGTCAGGAATCGTATATCTCTGATTCAGATAACGGAGAGCGGCTGCCAGCTCCCCATCCGCACCGCCATATTGCTCGATCAGAAACTTTGCCATTCGGGGATCACACTTGCTAACTCGCACCGGATATTGCAGTTTTTTCTCATAGACCCACATCGGATTGTACCGCCTCCTTTATAAATTCCCCGCTTCCTTGGCCTGTTCGGGGGCCGCCAGGGCTTCTCCGGCTCGGCCCGGGGGCCCGAACTGTGCTCACACTTGCCATGGCCAAGGGCCTTGTGACCATTCAAACGGATATTTCGAATAGGCGCGGCCAAAGTTTTGCAGCGGGCCGTACATTTCCTGAAACTGCTTGGCAAGAATCGTCCGCTCCTGCGTGACCTTGTTAAACTGTTCAATGCTTTTCAAATCATCCGGATGGGTATCGAGATAGAGATTCAGTTCCACCAGTACAAAATCGAGGGCCTGCAGCTGCTCCAGCAGCTCATAGTATTGGCGGTCGCCCACCTTAGGCGCTGCATCCGTCATGGACGATCACTCCCCTTTGAATTTTCTGGACGTGTACGGACTGTATAAGGACGGCCACAGTGTCCCGTGCTTCAAGGCTTCCGCGGGGCTGAACTGCGGCAAACCAGCGGGCTGGAACACCACATACTGGTTTACGGGCACAACATATGTTTTATAATGCTTCGGAGGGCAGGGATCGAACGGTGAGTGAAACAACGGGTACGCCCGCTCCTCTGGATTCTGCTTCAAGAGAGATTCCTCCTTTATCGGTTTATCATTCGCTAGGGAACCTGATCCTTTCGACTCTTCGTAATTAACATATGTCGTTCGCCCAGAAAATGAACTGGAAATTGACAAAAAAAACCTCTTCTCCGGCGTTTCGCCGGGAAGAGGCTTGGCACTTTCGTCCTAAAATTTGATTTTGATCTGGAACAGGCCCGCCTTACGCATGGCGGAATAAATAATGATAACCACCGGTCCGACAAAAAATCCGATCACCCCGATCAGCTTGAAGCCGACATACATGCTGATCAGTGCAGGAAGGGCCCCGATGCCCACCGCATCGCCGATCACCTTCGGCTCCAGCACGCGTCGTATAATTGTGATCACAATAAACAGCATAATCAATCCGACCCCGGTAAACACATCGCCCGCAAACAGCAGATAGATCGCCCACGGCACCAGTACCGAACCTACGCCCAGAATCGGGAGTATATCAACGACCGTCACAAGCAGCGCAATGGCCATCGGATAGTTGACGCCGAGAATGAGGAGTCCAAGCAGTGTCACGACATAGGTGAACATGCTCAGAATCAGCTGGGCACGGAGAAAGCCAAAGATCGACTTTTTCAGGCTGCCCAGCACTTCGGTTACCTGCGACTGCGATGATTCGTCAAACAGGGACAAGACGCTTTCCTGCATCGTATTCATACTGAATCCGAACAGGTACACCGCTACAAAAAATACGATCGAGCTGACAAACAGATTCGGCAGCGTCTTGGCAAACGAGAGCACAGCCGAGGATACGGAATTGACAATGGACTGAATGTAGGAAGAGATATTCGACATAAACTCGGTCAGGCTGTCCGCCAGTCCGGGAGAAATGCCGTTTAGCACGTCCTGCGCCTGCAGAATGGTTTCCTGCAAAATTTCATTCGCGCCTTCGAAATAAATCGGCGCACGGCTCCAGTACTCGACAAGCTGGCTGAACACCTGCAGGCCGATCACATAGACCAGGAGCAGCAATAGCAGCAGGAAAAGGGTGCTGGTGATCGTCACCGCACCGATCCGGTTGATCTTCATGTTCCGGATCATGAGCCGATTCAAAGGCTCCAGCGATATGGCAATGACAATCGCCAGCAGAAACGGGGCTCCTACCGTAAACATCATGTATAACAAAAAGAGACCCAGGCCGATAAAAATCAGCTGTTTAATGGACATAGCGCTACTCCCCACCTCATCGTGTGTTCCGGTTCATATCCTACTCCAAGCTTTCTTGCGGCTTACGGTGAATCATGACGCGGATTACCCTAAGGTCTGTAGCTTCCTCAACCTCAAAAGTCGTTCCGTTATAGGTGAGCTGTCTTCCGATAACCGGCTTGCCTTCAAGCTCTCTGAACAGCCATCCTCCGATGGAGTCCACGGTCTCTTCCTCGATGACCACACCGGTCAAATCGTTCACTTCTTCAATCAGCATCCGGCCGTTGACAGAATAATAGTCGTCATAGATTTCGATCTCTGGCCGTTCGTCTTCAAACTCATCATGAAGATCCCCGACAATCTCCTCAACGATCTTCTCGACGGTCAGAATGCCTGCGGTTCCTCCGTATTCGTCCACCACAAGGGCCATCTGTTCATGCCGGTCCTGCATCAACCGAAGCACCTGGCTGATCTCCATCGTCCCCGGCACGTCCAGAATCGGCCTGACAATCGAGGCTAGATCCCCTTGCTTCTCTGGCGAAGCAAGCAGGAAATCAGTGATGTGCACAAATCCGATAATCCGGTCCTTATTGTCCGTAGCAACGGGATAACGGGAATGCTTCGTCTTGCTGATGATGCGTAGATTCTCCTCCACGGAATCATTCGTGAACAGACAGTCTACATCCGTCCGGGGAAGCATAATCTCCCTTGCGCGCAGATCGGCAAAATCAAACAGGTTGTCCATCAGCTTCATTTCGTTCTGATCAATCACCCCGCTCTTCGCGCTCTCGCTCATCAAGATTCGGATTTCTTCCTCGGAATGCGCACCCTCGGCTTCCGATACCGGCCTTACGCGCAGCAGTCGCAGCACCCCGTTGGCCGATACGTTGAGCAGCCAGATGACCGGAAGAAACAAACGATAGAACCATAGGAGCGGAGCCGACAGCAGAAGGGCTGTTCGCTCCGTTCTCTGAATGGCCAGCGACTTGGGAGCAAGCTCTCCTAACACAATATGCAGGAAGGTAATGATACAGAAGCCGACCACAACGGAAATCGTTGTAATGAGCCGCCCGTCAGTGTAACCCATGCTGTGCATGAGCGGTGCGATCAGCAGTCGGGAAATCGCCGGCTCCCCGATCCAGCCAAGCCCGAGCGAGGTGAGCGTAATCCCGAGCTGCGTTGCCGACAAATAGGCATCCAGCTTGCGGTTCACTTTAAGAGCGAAGCCCGCCAGCAGGTTGCCCTCGCTCACAAGCTGGGTCAATCGGGATTGACGCAGCTTGACCAGCGAAAACTCAGCAGCCACAAATACGCCATTCAACAGGACAAGCATAAATACCAAGAATAAATTCAAAATCAGTTTCCCGACCTCAAATTCCATGGTGGTACGCCTTCTTTCCGGATTCTAGTTCGTCATCGCTGTCCTCGATTTAAAGTCTACGCCCTGATAATACATATCCGCTACCAGCAGATTAGGTCCGCAGCAATTCGCCGCATCGCAATGGCAGTTGACCGTCTGGTTCAGCGGATGGCCGGTTAACCACGAGGCAAAGATGTCATCCAGCCTCTGTTCTTTAATATTACCAAATGGAGGAATGTCTGCAAAATCCGTCACATACACGTCCCCGGAGAACAGATTCACATTGACCCGGTTGCGGCCGTCAGGATCGTTACGGACGGTCACATTGGGCTCTTTCCACAAGCGGCGGATCAGATCCAGGTCGCTGTCATCCGAGCTGCAGGCAAAGAACGGGAGCGTGCCGAACAGCATCCATATGTCCGGATTGCGGGCATCCAGCAAACGATGGATCGCCGCTTTCATATCAGCCAGCGGCAGCACCGGCAGCGTGGATGCAAAGTTCGAAGCATACATCGGATGCACCTCATGGCGCTTGCAGCCCATTTGGTGGATGAGGCGGTGGATGCCATCCAGCTTCGTATGGGTGCGGTAATTGATCATGGATTCGGCGGAAATAAACATCCCGGCCGCACTCAGTTGTTCCGCATTGCGGATCATCGTCTCATACAGACGGTAGGCTGCCTCTTTCGGAACGGGGTGCGGGCTGTTCTTGAAGCCCACTTCATAGAAATCGTCCCCGTTTAAATAGTTGAATGATATATGCATCACATCAAGATAGGGCAGCATCTTCTCGTATCTTCCCAGATCGAGCGTCAGATTGGAGTTGATCTGGGTCCGGATCCCACGCTCCCGGGCATATTTAAGCAGGGGCACGATGACGTTGTCCACCGTTTTTCCCAGAAACGCTGGTTCCCCGCCGGTCAGACTGATCGTCTGCAAATGCTCCACTTCATCCAGCCGCTTCAGCATCATATCCAGCGGAAGCATCGGCGCCTCCTTCATGACGAGCATATCGCCCACCGCACAATGCTCGCAGCGCATATTGCACAGATGGGTCACCGTCATCTCCACGCTTGTCAGCACATGTCTGCCATGCTCGCGCAGTGAAGTGATTGGATCCCAGGGATCGTAGCTCGGAGAGAGCGGGATGAGGCTGGGCTGTACAGGACGTGCCGTATAACTCATGTATTTTCACCTTATTTCTTTGAATTACCGATTTCAATCAGCACAAATGATATTTGCGCCTACGGTTTGATCATATCCATCGTATGATTATAACATACCCGGTTGAAGCCGTACTGCCACTTCGATCATGTTTTTCGATCCAGATCCCGGCTGTCTTGGTCCGGCATCGATGGGCCGAGCGATGACTTCGCTCGCTTCCGGGAAGCAAACATCCATCCGGGGCTCCACCAGTTGGCCCGGCCCAACAGCTTCATAAAGGCCGGAACGAGCAAAATCCGAATCAAAGTAGCGTCGAGCAGGACAGCGGCCGTCAAGCCGAGTCCGATCGCTTTCATGACCTCGTTGTCTGTGAACAGGAAGGCGCCGACGACCACGGACAGAATGAGCGCTGCTCCCGTAATCAACCCGCCGGTGTTCTCCAGGCCTTCAATCGTGCTCCGGTCATTGTCCCCGGTCCGCTCATAGCTTTCCATGATCCGCGACAGCAGCATCACCTCATAATCCATCGAGATCCCGAATACCACGCAGAAGATAAGAATCGGCAGCAGCGCAAACAGCGATCCGGTATACGTTACCCCCAGCCACTCAGCGCCAACGCCCTCCTGAAATACCCAGGCGACCACGCCCAGGCCTGCGCCCAGACTAAGCACGTTCATCAAGCTCGCTTTGAGCGGAAGGAGAATGGACCGGAAAGCAACACACAATATGATATAGGTAGCCAGAAACACGAATACCAGCACGGCTAGCGAATCACGGCTGATCGTTTGTATGATATCGTATTTATAAGCGGGATTACCGGTAACGTAGGTGGACAAGCCGTCCATCTCGATCCCCCGAAGGGCTTCAACCAGCTCTGTCGTTGACGGGTGCAGCTCTCCATGCTCCGGAACGACCGCCACAATGGCCATATTGCCGCGCACCACCCGGTACTGCTCCAGCTGCTCCCGGATATCCGCCTGCGCAAGGAGACGCATGACTTCATCCATCGACCCGCGCCCGATGCTGAGATAGCTTTCGACACGTCTTGCGTCAGGGAGCTGTCTCACTTCATCCATATAGGTCTTCAGCAGCTCGATGCTGCTGGGATCATCATAGGGTGCGGGCAGCTCGACAGCAATCATGATCGGACCGAGCTCGCGGCTGTTATAGGCCTGCATCAGCAGCTCTTGCCCGTAACGGGATTCATAAGCCGGTGGCAGCACCTCGGCATCGGGAATCGTCAAGCTCAAATTTTTCAATGGCAGCATGGCCCCCAGCAGCACCAGGATGACGGCAATCGATACACTTACAGGACGCGCCATCACAAAGCCGGCGATTGTATTCCACAGGCCGGACGAAGCGCCCGCTCCGCGCTTGCGTGCAGGCAGGACGGGCAGCGCATGGATTCGCCTGCCCAGCATGCCGAGCAGCCCCAGCAGAAGCGTATTCGCAGCCAGCACCGACACCAGTACAACGGTAATGCCTCCGATGCTGAAGGAACGAAAGATCGGCAGGTCGATAAAACCCATGGCCACAAATCCGATCAGCACGGCCGTTCCGGAAAATATGACCGCTTTTCCCGCAGTGGCACAGACGATCCCGACGGCGTGAGCCGGGTCAGCTCCGCGGTCGATCTCTTCCCGGAACCGGCTGACGACCAGCAGCGCATAATCAATGCCGACAGCAAGCCCGAGCATGGTGACAACATTCGGCAGGAAATTGCTGATGGTGCCATCCACCAGGGCCGGGAAATAAAGGGCGCCCATTGTCACAATCACGCTCGTCACGCCGACGATGAGCGGCAAGAGTGCGGCGGTCACATTCCGGAACACCAGCAGCAGGATGATAAGCGCTGCCGGGATGCCGATCAGTTCGGCGCGGATAATATCACTCTTGATCGCCTCGTTCATATCCGCAAACACCGCGGTGCTGCCTGTCACATAGACATCGGCGCCCGGAATGTCCGGAATCGCACTGCGGATCGTCTCGTACTGGGCAAGCGCCTCCGATGCTTCCATATCCAAATATACTTTCGCTGAAACGATATGATTCTCTCCGGCATCATGCGTCGCCAAATTCCAGTACATGGATCTGACATAGGAGCTGGACGCAAACGGCGCAAGCTCGTCCATCAGCCGCCGCTGGGCCGTCCCTGTCGTCAAATTGTCGCCATTGTTGCTGACAATGACGATATCGAGAATGGCCGAGGATAGGTCCAGGCCCTCCTCAAGCTTCGTAATGGCGATCTGGGAAGGGGAACTTTCGGAGGTAAAACCGTTGTGCTGCAGCAATGCAGGCAGCTTGAACGCGAGCGGAAGCAGCGCCAGAAACAGAATCAGCCATACCGCAGCAATGGCTCGGCGAAAGCGGAACACCATTCGCCCCCATACGTAGAGCTTTGAGTCACGGCCATTATGCTTCACGGTCTAACCTCCTTGCAGTTATATCGATTGCGTCTGGTTGTCTCCAATACCGGCGATCATCTTCGTCAGACTTTCCGACAAGTCCAGCTCATATGGCGGAGTCACCGGCTGTCCTTCAGAATCCGTCAAAATTCGCACCACAGGCCGATGAGGAACATGAGGATGAATCCGGGATACCACCCCGGTCTCCCCTGTGTGAAGCCTCACCGTCAGGCCGACAGGATAGATCGCCACCCTGTCCCGAAACAAGGCAAGAAACGGCTGCTCGTAGAGCGTGCCTGAACCGGTATACATGACCTCCACCGCTTCATGTGGAAGCATCGCCGGCTTATATACCCGCCTGGATACCATGGCATCATAGGAATCGACGATGCCGATCCACTTGGCATAATCATGGATATCGTCACCCTTCAGCCCCCGCGGGTACCCGCTGCCATCCAGCCGCTCATGATGCTGCAGGGCGCAATGGGCCGACAGGAGAGGAATGTTCGGTTCATCCTTCAATATTTTAAAGCCGATCTCGGTATGCCGCTGGATCTCGCGGAACTCTTCCTTGCTTAAAGCGCCGGGGCGGTTAAGCAGCTCAGGCGGCGTTCTCGTCTTGCCGATGTCATGCAGCAGCGCCCCCAGCCCCAGCACCTTCAATTCATCCTTGCTGTAACCATACGAGATGCCGAGCACCATCGTATATAGGCACACATTCAAGGAGTGGCGGTACAAATTGTAATCATTCGTATGCATGTCGGTCAGCAGCACCATCGATTCTTGATGGCTTGCGATTTCATCCATAATCGAATCCATCAGTCCGCCAAAGGTTTTTCCCAAATGAAGAAAGCTCCCTTTCAAATGGCTCTGACTCTCCAGATTTCTGAAGCTGGACTGGATCGAGCGGATCGCTTTGAGCCGCGTCTCTTCCGAGACCAGCTCAGGGATGACGATATCCTCCGTCAGCTTGTCCTTGATGTATACGTATCCGAGGTCCATCCCTTGCAGGCGGCGAATCATTCCCTCCGACAGCTTTACACCCTCCGCAAGCAGCACCAAACCGTCACTGTTGTATATATTTCTCGCAAGAATCATTCCCGGGCTCAGTAATTTAACAGGTATAAGACGCAAACCGTCACTTCCTCTGCAGTCATTCAATGAATGGGAGCCTAAACCATTTATCCAAATGGAAGAAGCATTCCGTAAGGTAAAACTCATCCTGCTGCCTGTGAAGGAGAACAGGATTTAATGCATAATAAAGAGCCAGAACAGTGCGGCAAGAACAAATCGGTAAATCGCAAAATGAGTTAACCGGATCCTTTGAATCAGTCTCATAAAGACAAGCACTACGAAATAGGCCACAACAAAAGAAACGATAAACCCGACCGCAAACACGCCCAGCACATCGGAACTTAAATACCTGTATGAATCCAAAAGCTCATATCCTGATGCCGCGCACATGATCGGAATTGCGATCAGGAACGAAAAGTCCGCGGATGCCCGGTAGCTGACCCCGCTCAGCATCCCTCCGGCAATCGTGGAACCGGAACGGGAGAACCCGGGCCAAAACACCGATATAATCTGATAAAGACCGATCATCAAGGCCTGCTTGTAGCTGAGATCATCCAGCTCATGCGCCGTGATCTGCGCTTTATGTTTATTGTACCATTCGGAAAATATCATAAAAATGCCTCCGGCCACAAGCGCATATAATACGGTCTGGACGTGAAACAGGCTTTTGATGAAATCTCTCGCAAAAAATGCTACAACAAGCGCGGGTGCAATGCCGAGAAAGACATGCAGCAGATCCAGTCTTTTCTTCTTCGGCGAGCGCTTGGACAGCGGCTCAACCCGCGTCCAGCCGAGCAGATCCAGAATCCGGCGCCAATAGACGAGCGCAATGGCAAGAATGGCTCCTAGCTGTATCACGACCTCGAACGTTTTCATGACCGGTGTCTGATCGTCATATCCGAGCAGCTTCGTTGTCAATATCATGTGTCCTGTCGAGGACACCGGAATAAACTCCGTTAATCCCTCTACGATCCCTAGAATGATGGAGGTTATAAAATCCATATCGATCCCCTTCCTTCACCTTTGTCCTCCTATATGTATGCTTGGACAATGGAAGTTAGTCTTGGGATCGGATAGGCTCATCTGCCACTTCAGGATCAATCAAGCCAGCGCGGAATCAGCGTTTGCTCCAGTGCGCCGGGACGGGACAGCTCATCGCGCAGCAGGTCCCTGATGAACTCCGGCAGCATGTATACCGTATCCTGGCCATGAGAAAGCGACTCATAGCCGACCTTAAACGTGAACATATCCAGAGTGCCTACCGTGTATTCCCTGCTCCGGTCGAGCGGCTCGCCCTGGACGGTGATTTTCGAGATTTTGCGATAAGGCTCGGCGCTGGCATCATACCGGATCTCCATGCCGTCAACGGCCAATGCACCCAAAATGTAGCCGCGGAATCCGAATCCGAAAATCTTCTTCCCGCTGAATTCCTCCAGCAAGCTCTCCTCCAGCGCCTGCACGAGATCGGAGCCTGACAATTTAATGATGCACGGGTTAATGGGAGACGGGCACAGCGCATGCAGCATGCCCGTGCTGATCTCCCCTCCGGGCAAGGGACCGAGCAATTGACCGGAATTGACAACCGACAGCTGAGCCCCCGTATGGCGGCGTACCGCCTGAGCCAGCAGGTTCGCAAACGGAGATTCCCGCTCATAATGGATCGGAAGATCACGGGCTGTGACAGCGATCGTCTCGGACAGCGTCTCCTCAGCCCGCTGGCGATGGCGGATAATGGCATGTTCGACCTCCGGCTCCAGCAGCTCGTGGGTCACCGACAGCAGACGGCCTTCCTTACAGCCAAACGGTTCAGAGCGTGTCTTCCGCTCGAGGACAATTTTCCCGACATAGGCTCCGAATTTTCCAGCGGCGCAGACGGCCGTACGCTCGATGATCAGCGGCTCTTCCAGCACATGATGGGTATGACCGCCGAGAATTACATCGATGCCGTCCACATTCTCCGCAAGGCGCTTATCTATGGTTAATCCCAAATGAGATAATACGATAATGAGATCTGTCTTGTCCCTCAGCTCCCTGACCTGTTCAGCGATGGCCTGCTCTGGCTCCAAGGCATCCCAGCCAAGCAGCTGGTAAAAGCCGGAGAAAGCGGCGGTGGCGCCAATGATGCCGATCGTTATTCCGCCTTTCTCAAGGAGAATATACGGTTTCATCCAAGGTGGAGGGGTCCCTGTCCCCGTTTCGAGAATATTGCAGCATACAACAGGGCATTGAAGCCCGGCATAAATGGTGCCGAGCGTTTCCGGAGGAATGGTCAGACCTTCGTTGTTGCCGATGGTGATGGCATCGTATCCCGTCAGGTTAAGCACATCCACATTGGCCTGCCCCATCGTGCCCTCCGTTTCCGCAGCTGCACGATCCATATGATCGCCAACATCGAGGACGAGAACATGCTCCTGTCCGGCTGCCTCTTTTTCCCGGGAAATGATCGCCGCCACACTGCTCATCGTTTCAAAGTGACTGTGGATATCGTTCGTATGCAGAATCGTAAGCTTCTGTCTGCCGCTTTCCGCTTGCAAGATGACGGCCCCCTCTCTATCGTCGTTCAGCGTTTTTTCGTCCTTTTAGCATAACATTTTAACGGAGATTATGGTATATTGAGCCCATAAGAAATCAGAGGTGAAACAACAATGACAACTCCCTTGCATGTATTCCTATTCGCAGGACTGGCCGATCGCATCGGTTCCTCCTCGATCACAATGAACATCCCGCAATTGCCCGTGTCCGCCGGTGAGCTGAAGCAGCTGCTGAGCGAGGCATATCCTGACGCCGCCTCCCTGATTGCCGCCTCTTTTGTCGCTGTCAATCAAGAATATGCCCCGGCGGACCTTCTGATCCATGAAGGGGATGAAGTCGCGCTGATTCCGCCGGTATCCGGCGGGGATGGCCTTGGAGATCGCGCTGGTGCAAGCACGATGGCGACTGAGGATGGCATGTGCTTGATTACCAGCGAAAGTCTCTCCGTAGAAGACACACTTTCCAAGGTGCTGCATCCCGACCATGGCGCTTCCTTGTCTTTTGTAGGCACGACTCGAGAATTAACAGGAGAGAGAAGAACGGTGACGCTGGAATACGACGCCTATATTCCGATGGCTCTTAAGGAACTCGACAAAATACGTCAAAATATTGCAATGAAGTGGCCACCAAGCTTATGTGCCATTTCGCACCGGATCGGAACGGTTGGCATCGGCGAAATCAGCGTAGTTATCGCGGTTTCTTCGCCACATCGGGCCGATTGCTATGAGGCCAGCCGCTACGCTATTGAGGAACTGAAACGCACGGTTCCGATATGGAAACGTGAGATCTGGGACGACGGTTCGGAGTGGAAAGGTGCGCAAACAGGGACTTGGGACCCATCAAATTAGATAATTGGTTACGTTTTACGTTGAAAATCCATCTTTTACTTGCTAATATGAGTTTAATTACATTGATTTAACAATTAATTTAATGAGGTAAGAGGTGCTGTCATTTTGAAAGTTCATGTCTCGGATCTGATACCAGGCGATCAAATAGAGCAGGATGCTTTCAACAGTCATGGTGTACATATTCTACGAAAAGGAACCGCCCTTCGTACACAAGATATAGCGAAGCTGCTACAGCATAATATCGATTTCATTGAAATTGCACCGCGGGAGGAACAATCCAGCATCGCTTATGAAGCTCCATCAGAGTCTCAGGATCTGGTCGACAAGGTGACATCTCAATATGAATTGGCATTCGAGGGATGCGAAGCATTGTTCTCAGAGGCTCTGCAGACTGGCAGCTTTGATGAAGTCGTGGCTGAGGAATCCTTCCGGCCTCTGGCTCATACCATTAGCAAGCATAAAGATGCCGTCTCTCTTCTGCTGATGTTTAATAGCGATGATGATTATACCTACAGACATTCCATCCAGGTTGGCATGCTCTCCTATTATATTGCCACCTGGCTCGGCTACTCCGAAGAGGAAGCCTATGACATCGGCAAAGCCGGTTATCTTCACGATATCGGCAAATGCAAAATTCCGAAAGAAATCTTGGAGAAGCCCGGCAAGCTGACAAAGGAAGAATTCGAAACGGTGAAGCTTCATACGGTCTACGGCTATGAGTTGATCAGAGAATCGACCGATAACGAAGCCATTGCGCTCGCTGCGCTCCAGCATCATGAGCGCATGGACGGCTCGGGGTATCCCCAGCGCCTGTACGAAGATGAGATCCACCCTTACTCGCAAATTTGTGCCGTTGCCGACGTGTACAGCGCTATGACGACCACACGGGTCTATCAGTCAAGACAGTCCATGCTTACCGCGCTGCGTGAATTACACCGCCTAAGCTTCGGAAAGCTTAGTGCCAAGCCGACTCATGCGTTTATTGAGCAGATGCTGCCGAATTTCATTGGCAAAAAGGTGCTGCTCACAACAGGCGAACAGGGAACGATTGTGATGAATAATCCGTCCAACTATTTCCGCCCGCTGGTTCAGGTTGGATCGCGATTCATTGATTTATCCAGGGAGTCCGAAGACGAAACCGCTATCAGGGACATTTTGCAAATTTAAGGTTAGGCTGATCTGCGGTGACTTCATTTCGTGCTGGCTATTATCCGTTTCTTATATCATCCGGCCCCCAGGCTAAAGCATCCCGTACATGCATGATGTGACGGGATGCTTTTTTATATCGTATAAGCCACTCATCCGGAGTCATCATCCCCTTTCATCCCCCACGTATCCCTCATAGGAAATCTACGGCACGCGAGGACCAGCTATGTATGTATAATGCAGTGCTTACTTAGTTACACTTTAGGAAAATATCGCAGAAACTGTATCCGCACAGGTGGTGGAATAAAAAAAGAAGGCGAACTGTGAAGTTCGCCTTCTATCATTTAACATCGGTTGGCACCAGCAGAACTTATCCGATACTGCCTTCCATCTCGAATTTGATGAGACGGTTCATCTCAACCGCATATTCCATCGGCAGTTCTTTCGTGAACGGCTCGATGAAGCCCATGACGATCATTTGCGTCGCTTCTGCTTCGCTCAGACCACGGCTCATGAGATAGAACAATTGATCCTCCGACACCTTGGATACGGTGGCCTCATGCTCAAGCGTAATGTTGTCATTCTTGATCTCGTTGTACGGAATGGTATCCGAGGTCGACTCGTTATCCAGAATCAACGTGTCACACTTGATGTTCGCTTTCGCGCCTTCCGCATTGCGTCCGAAGGAAGCAAGTCCGCGATAAGTTACTTTACCGCCATGCTTACTGATCGATTTCGATACGATCGTAGACGTTGTGTCCGGAGCCAGGTGAATCATTTTCGCCCCTGCATCCTGATGCTGGCCTTTGCCCGCAACAGCGATGGACAGTACGCTTCCTTTCGCCCCGCGGCCCTTCAGTACTACCGCAGGATATTTCATCGTTAGCTTCGAACCGATGTTGCCATCGACCCATTCCATCGTTGCATTCTCTTCAGCAACTGCGCGCTTGGTTACCAGGTTGTAAATGTTTGGCGCCCAGTTCTGGATGGTGGTGTAACGAACGCGGGCATTTTTCTTACAGATAATCTCAACGACCGCGCTGTGAAGCGAGTTCGTGCTGTAGATTGGAGCGGTACAGCCCTCTACATAGTGCACAAAGCTGTCTTCGTCAGCGATGATCAGGGTACGCTCGAATTGTCCCATGTTCTCGGAGTTAATGCGGAAATACGCCTGAAGCGGAATTTCACATTTCACACCTTTAGGAACATAGATGAAGCTGCCGCCGGACCATACTGCACTGTTCAGTGCCGCAAACTTGTTGTCTGCTGGCGGTACCACAGTTGCGAAGTACTCTCTGAAGATTTCAGGATGCTCTTTCAGCGCGGTGTCGGTATCCATGAAGATAACGCCCTGATCCTCAAGATCCTTCTGCATGTTGTGGTAAACAACCTCGGATTCATACTGCGCGGATACACCCGCCAGGAACTTCTGCTCGGCTTCAGGAATCCCCAGTTTATCAAAGGTTTCCTTAATTTCGGCAGGCACTTCCTCCCAAGTCTTTCCTTGCTTCTCAGAAGGTCTTACATAATACTGGATGTCATTGAAGTCCAGCTCGTCGAGATCGCCGCCCCAACGCGGAACCGCCATTTTCTCAAACTGTTCAAGCGACTTCAGACGGAAGTCCAGCATCCATTCAGGTTCTCCCTTAATGCGGGAAATTTCAGTGACAACTTCCCGTGTCAAGCCTTTGCCGGTCTGGAACACAGCCTTATGCTCGTCACGGAAACCATATTTATACTCTTCCAATTCAGGTGCTTTTTTAGCCACTAATCTTACCTCCCTATCGTAATATTACTGCTCTGATTCAATTCCTTTTCGCAGTGCGTTCCACGCCAGTGTTGCACACTTGATGCGCGCAGGAAACTTATTTACACCGGATAGGGCTTCAATATCCTCATATTCTTCAAACTCCACAGGTTCCCCCTGCATCAGAGCAGAGAATCGGGATGCAAGCTCAAGCGCTTCTCCGAGAGATTTGCCTTTGACGGCGTCTGTCATCATCGAAGCCGACGACATGCTGATGGAGCATCCTTCGCCTGTGTACATGGCATCGCTCACCACGCCATGATCAATCTTCAGCTGCAAGGAGATCCGGTCGCCGCAGGTCGGATTGTTCAGATCCACCGTAACGGCATCGTCTTCAAATTTCCCGCGATTTCGCGGATTTTTATAATGATCCATTATGACACGTCTATATAAATCGTCAAGTTGCATCGCCAAAATACTCCTTTGTCTGGATTAAGGCGCTCACTAATCGATCGATGTCCTCTTCTGTATTATACAGATAAAAGCTGGCCCGTGCTGTAGAACTTTCCTTGAGCCAGCGCATCAGCGGCTGACAGCAGTGGTGTCCTGCCCGAATAGCGATACCTTGCGCATCCAGTACCGTAGCGACATCATGCGGATGAACATCTCCGAGGTTAAAAGTAACGAGACCCACCTTCCGCTCGCGCGGGCCGTGCAGCCGAATCCCTTCGATTTCGGACAAGCGGTTCATCGCATATGCCGCCAGCTTCGTCTCATGCTGTTCGATCGCATCCAGACCGATCTCTTCAAGGAAATCAATGGCAGCTCCCAGGCCAACAGCACCTGCGATAATCGGCGTGCCTCCCTCAAACTTCCAAGGGAGCTCCTTCCAATTGGACTCATACAAACCGACATCGTTAATCATCTCGCCGCCGAATTCAATCGGCTCCATGCGATTCAGCAGCTCCTTCTTCCCGTACAGTGCACCGATGCCGGTTGGAGCACACATCTTATGCCCGGAAAAGGCATAAAAATCAATTCCAAGCTCCTGCACATCCACCTTCATATGCGGAGTGCTCTGCGCTCCGTCAACCACGATCACCGCTCCATGACGATGCGCAATCTCGGCAATCTGCTTCACGGGATGAACAACGCCCATCACATTGGACACATAGGCGATCGCCACGAGCTTCGTCCGGTCAGTAACCGTCTGTTCCACATCTTCTACCCGGATCGTTCCGTCCGGTTGAAGCGGGATATATTTCAGTGTGGCGCCAGTCGCGAGCGCGGCCTGCTGCCACGGAATGAGATTGCTGTGATGCTCCATTTCGGTCAAGACGATTTCATCGCCTGGACCACAAACCGAGCGTGCGTAGGACGAGGCGACCAAATTCAAGCCAACCGTAGTCCCTCGATTGAAAATAATCTGCTCAGCGCTTTCGGCATTAATAAAACGGGCGACCTTCTCCCGGGCCCCTTCATAGGCATCCGTTGCACGGCTGCCCAGCGTGTGTACGCCGCGGTGCACATTCGAGTTCTCCCACTCATAATAGCGCTTGACCGCATCGATAACCTGCCGCGGCTTCTGGGAAGTCGCGGCGTTATCGAGATACACCAGCGGATGTCCGTTGATCTCCTGATGAAGGATCGGGAACCATTCACGGACGGATGAAGGTATCATTGTCCCAGCTTCCTTTCAACAAGCCCTTGAAGCTGGTCACGGAGACCTTCAAGCGGAATTTCGCTGACAACCGGAGCCAGGAAGCCGTAGATGATCAGCGATTCTGCAACACGGCGGGAAATGCCGCGCGACATCAGGTAGTGGATTTGCTCCTGGTTAACCTGACCGACAGAAGCCGCGTGTCCTGCCGTCACATCATCCTCATCAATGAGCAGGATCGGGTTGGCGTCACCGCGCGCTTTCGGGCTCAGCATGAGCACGCGTTCGGTCTGCTGACCGTCAGCTTTCGTAGCGCCCTTCTCGATTTTGGTGATCCCGTTAATGATCGCCTGGGCTTCTTCCCTCATGACGGCACGGGTAATCATCTGAGAAGCGGAGCTTTTTCCGAAATGCTTCGCCTGTGTTGTATAGTTAATCTTCTGAGAACCGGAACCTACTGCGATGACTTTGGCATCCGAAGTGGAGCCGTTCCCTTTCAGAATGCTCATCGTATCGCTCGCGGTATCGCCGTCGTTCATCTCGCCAACGATCCATTCGATGGAGGCGTCGTTGTCGATCACAGCGCGACGGAATGTCACATCAGTTGCACCTTCAGCCAGCTGGTGAACGGTCGCGTAACGGACCTTCGCTCCGTTCTTGACAAATACCTCAACCGCTCCGTTGTGTGTGATAGGCGCAGACAGCGAATCCGAAACATAGTTGTCCACGTACGTAACCTGGCTGTTCGCTTCGGCTACAACGAGCACATGCGGCGCAAACGTTGCTTCCGCATCATCAACGAGGAAGATGGCCTGAAGCGGTGCATCCACCTCGACATTTTTAGGCACATACAGAAACACTCCGCCGTTCCAGAGCGCGGCATGCAGTGCAGCCATGCTGTGCTCGTCACGCTTCACAGCTTGATGCAGATACGGTTTCACCAGATCAGCATGCTCTCTGACCGCCGTCTGAAGATCTGTGAAAATGACGCCTTTCGCGGCCAGCTCTGGCGAGAGGCTCGCATGAACCGCACCCGAGTTGCGCTGAATGACCAGGCCGCCTTCTCTGGAGCCTGCCACCAGCTTAGCAACATGCTCCGGCAGATCGTCAAGCGAAGCAAGTGAAGCGCCCTCCTTGAATTGACCGTAGCTGTTAATCGCCCATTTCTCGATGCGTTGCTTCTCCAGCTTCGGCAGCTCAAGCTGTCCGGCCAGCTCAAGCGATTCCAGTCTGCTCTCAGTAAGCCATGCTGGCTCCTGCTTGCTTGCGGACAAAGCTTTCAAAGCTTCAGCGTTGACCGGAAGAATGGTTTGTGTAGTCATATCGTTTCCTCCTCCCGTCTATTTACGCTTCTTGTCCTACAGTTTCGTCTGTAATGCCCAGCTCTTCCTTGATCCAGTCGTATCCGTCCGCTTCCAGACGCTCAGCCAGCTCAGGACCGCCGGACTTCACGATGCGTCCTTGCATCATGACGTGCACATAATCTGGTGTAATATAGTTAAGCAACCGCTGATAGTGGGTAATAATCAGAAAACCGCGTTCTTCGGATTTCATCGCATTCACACCGTTAGCTACGATTCTCAGTGCGTCGATATCCAGACCGGAGTCGATTTCGTCCAGTACGACAATTTTCGGATCCAGCATCAGCATTTGCAGAATTTCGTTCCGCTTCTTCTCACCGCCGGAGAAGCCTTCATTAAGGTAACGGTGAGCGAACTCCGGGTTCATCTCCAGTTCCTTCATCTTGGTCTCCATCTGGCGGATAAACTTAATGAGGGAAATTTCGTTGCCTTCGCCGCGGCGTGCGTTGATTGCACTGCGCAGGAAGTCGGAATTTGTCACACCGGCGATCTCGCTCGGATATTGCATTGCCAGGAACAGGCCAGCGCGAGCGCGCTCATCCACTTCCATGTCGAGTACGTCTTCGCCATTCAGCGTTACACTGCCGTCAGTTACTTCATATTTTGGATGTCCCATAAGCGCGGATGCCAGCGTACTTTTACCAGTACCGTTCGGTCCCATAACCGCATGAACTTCTCCGCCTTTAATCTCCAGGTCGATTCCTTTCAAAATCTCTTTCCCTTCGATTGTTGCTTTCAATCCTTCAATGACAAACTTTGTTGACATGTTCGATTCCCTCCGTCGAATAGTTAGTATAGTGTGTCCTCAATTATGATAACAGGATTGGACGCCCTGATTTCATCCATATAGAACAATTACTTGTTTGTAATAATTATTCTAAACTGATTCTCACTGATTCTCAAGCCATTTTATAATAAAAAGTGACGTATTTCAACCGGACAAGCCGCTAACAGGGCAGGCGGCGGACTTTGCGAAATAAGAGAAACAGACCTGACCGTCCCCGGCCAGGCCTGTGATCAGGCAGCAGGATTGCTCTCCCTTGGAGCTTACCCCAAGAATGAACGAAGCATCCACATATGCTTTTCAAAGTCTGCTTTAAATCCTGTTAACATATCTGCAGTCGGAGCATCTCCGGCTTCTTCCGCCATATCGATGCCTTCCTGCAGCTCTTCCGCCACCGTAGCAAAGTCCTCGATCAGCGTTTGCACCATTTTGCGGGCATCCTCTTTGCCGGACGCTTCCTGAACGGTCGCAAGGTCCAGATAGTCCTTCATCGTGGAAGCCGGTTTGGCTTTCAGGGCCAGCATGCGCTCAGCAACCTCGTCCATTTTCAGCGTGACCTCATTATACAATTCCTCAAATTTCTCATGCAAAGCATAGAACTGCTCACCGGTTACGTACCAGTGGTAATGATGGAGCTTCACATACAGCACGTTCAAGTTAGCCACCTGCTGATTCAGCAGCTGTTCAATTCCCGAGCTTTTGGTTTTGCCTGCCGATTTGTTCGAAGAAGCTTTCGCCATGGTTTATCCCTTCCTTTTTATAAAGTGGTACATCCCTACTCGCAGAATGAAGGTTCAGCGGGCCAGGGATTGCTCACGATATTCTTCCCGGCGCCCGAAGTCTATTTCCTGATCGTTCCTTACATGCCGAGAGTCTAATTATAGCATACCCGTTCGCCAATGTTTCGAATCAAAGCGCATCCATTCGCCAATATCCAAAAAAATATACAAAAACCGCGAAAAAACGTTATACTACTAATACCAAGCACATAAGTTGGCTTTAATTTCTTCTATCATATTTGGGGGTGACAGTTTATGTCTGCATATCATCCGCTCACCGCGGAAGAAGCTATACAGCTGGCCAAAAGTTTACCGGGCCGTTTCCCGGATCAAGCCGAACTTGAATGCCGGGAAATCGGCGATGGAAATTTGAATCTGGTGTTTCATGTCACCGCCAAGCATTCGGATCACAGCCTCATTATCAAACAGGCGGTTCCTTATGCCAAAGTCGTCGGTGAATCCTGGCCGCTATCGCTTGACCGGGCTCGCATCGAACGCGAGGCGCTCGAAATGGAGCATTCACTCTGCCCGGCTCTCGTTCCCGAAGTGTACGGTTATTCGGACGAGATGGCATACACGATCATGGAGGATCTGAGCGAATATACGATTATGCGCAAAGGTCTGATTGAAGGAAACAGCTATCCGAAGTTTGCGAAGCATATCGGCGAATTCCTTGCCAGAACCTTGTTCTATACTTCCGATCTCGGCATGAACCAGCAGAAGAAGAAGGAGCTTGCCGGACGCTTCATAAATCCGGATCTGTGCAAGATTACAGAGGATCTGATCTTCGAGGATCCTTACCGGGATTCTCCGAACAACAGCTACCCGGACAGCATCGCAGATGAAGCCGAGGCGCTGCGCAGCGATACCGAATTGCATTTTGAAGTGACGCTGCTGCGGCACAAGTTCCTCACGCAAGGACAAGCCCTTCTCCATGGGGATCTCCATACCGGAAGCATCTTCGTAAGGGCAGAGTCCACCAAGGTGATCGATCCGGAGTTTGCCTTCTTCGGCCCGATGGGCTTCGATATCGGGGCAGTTATCGGCAATCTGCTATTGAACTACGCCGCCACACCGGGCTGGGCTGCCGATCCGAAAGCGCAGCAGCTCCGGGAGCAGCGGCTTGTGCAGATGTCGCAGGATGTATGGAACCATTATGAGCGGAACTTCCGGCAGCTATGGAATGCAGACCTGCTGGATGAAATGTCCCGCACGCCGGGGTATCAGGATCATTACGTCCTGCAGGTGCTGCAGGATGCCGCAGGCTATGCAGGCTGCAAAATGATCCGCCGTATCGTCGGTTTGTCCCACGTTATCGATATTGATACCATTGCAGACGCTACCGCCAGGGAAGCGGCACAGCGCAAGGCGCTGGCCATCGGTAAAAATCTCGTTCGTCATCATCGCAGCATCAAGTCCATCGATGATGTGATTGAACTCGTTAAACAAGCATCAGGAAATGAGGTTTCGATATGAGCTATACATCTGCAGGCCAGACCCACACCTATGAACCTTTAAGCTCCGTCTCCTGGGGCGGCGACCATCTGATTCTGCTGGATCAGCGCCTGCTGCCTGAGGACATCGTTTATCTCAAGCTGTACACCCCCGAGGAAGTATGGGAAGGCATCCATTCCATGAAGGTCAGGGGAGCTCCTGCAATCGGGATAGCCGCTGCCTTCGGCGTCGTGCTCGGAGGCCTTCAATATGCCGGAGACCAGCCTGGCGAATGGCTGCAGCAGGTGCGGACCACATGCGATTACCTTGCTACATCGCGACCGACAGCCGTTAATCTGTTCTGGGCTCTGGACCGCATAAAGCTGACTGCCGAGAAGCTGGCCGAGACCCTATCGGACCGCACCGCCTTGAATGCTGCACTTCTGGCAGAGGCTGAAGCGATTCGCGCGGAAGACGAAGACGTCTGCCGCCGCATCGGAGAGAACGCTCTGCCGCTGTTCAAGGATGGCATGGGCATCCTTACGCACTGCAATGCGGGCGGTCTGGCTACGGCCAAGTACGGCACCGCGCTTGCACCGATGTACCTTGCCCACGAGCAGGGCATGAACATCAAGGTGTTCGCCGATGAGACAAGACCCGTGCTCCAGGGCGCCCGCCTGACGGCATTCGAGCTTCAGCAGGCCGGCATTGACGTCACCCTGCTCGCCGACAATATGGCAGCCATGGTCATGTCCAAGGGCTGGGTGCAGGCTGTCATCGTCGGCACGGATCGCGTAGCGGCCAACGGCGATGTCGCGAACAAGATCGGCACCTACGGCCTGGCCGTGCTGGCCAAGGCTCACGGCATCCCGTTCTATGTGGCCTGCCCGCTGTCTACCATCGATCTGAACACCAAGACCGGTGCGGAGATTCCGATCGAAGAACGCCCGGCTGAAGAGATTACCGAAGGTTTTGGCAAGCGGACTGCACCTCATGGCGTCAAGGTCTACAACCCGGCCTTTGATGTAACGCCTAATGAATATGTAACGGCAATCATTACCGAAAAAGGCATGGTGCAGGCTCCATACAGCGAGAATCTCAAGAAGCTGTTCGAGTAGCGCCATTGCTGACCATTTCAGCGGCCAGCCGCTGCCGCGCACCGGCTGGCTGCCAAGGATTGAAGCGTCATCTTGAACGCAGAATGATACCGTTTAAATAAAGAAGCCCTCCTTTGCTTAATCGCGGGTTATCCCGGCCATTAATAAAGGAGTGGCTTTTTTTTGCGTATGCAGAACATAAAGCATTTCTTGACACAAGCCCCCGCAGCATTCTGCCACGTTGTATGGTTAGCTGCTGCGATGGCTGTTTCATTAATTCAGCTCCTGGATCTCTTCCAGCTTCAGCGCCAGCTGAAGCATCAGCTTCGTCTCCGGATCATCCAGCCTCAGTCCAAGCTCGCTGCGGATCCGTTCGAGTCGGTAGTTGACCGTGTTGTAATGCACGAACATCCGCTCCGCCGTTTCCTTCGCATTGCAGTTGCACTGGAAGTATGTCCGCAGCGTAGACAGCAGCGCTCCGCTCTGCCGCGTGTCCAGCTCCAGCAGCGGCTGCAGATACATCCGCTTGTATACCTCAAGCTCATCGCTTCCCTGAAGCCGGTAGAGCAGCAGGTAGAGGCCCAGATCGCCGAAGCGGACCACCGTATCGCTTAGGCGGCAGACGCTGCGAACTTCGGCTGCGCGTCTGGCATCCTTGTAACTGTTAGGCACAGCCCCGGTACCAACAGCTTCCCGGCCCAGGCACAGCGCCTCAGCTTCTCCGGGCAGCGCTGCCTGCAGCATATCCCATGCTTGGCGGATGAGCCGCTCCGGCACCCCGGCTTCGCCTTGCTCGTGACGAAAGGTAAGGAGAACGACAAGCGCCCCTTCCAGCACCGTCCATTTCACCGCATTTTTGTACAGAGCACTCTCATCATTTAGCCGTTTGGCGATGGCTTGCAGCTTCTTGACATCCGCTTTGACGCTTCGCATCGCCGCGACACCAATCACATAGGCAGCCCCGCGCTCCAGCGGCCATCCACAGGCCTCTGCGCGCAGCCGCAGATCAACAGAGGAGACCACCCTTCCGCTGATCCAGTCCTGAAGAAACTGGTCGAAATATTTGGCTTCAATCGTCTTTCTTGCCTGCATATTGCTGATCTCGAAGCCAAGCAGACGCCCGGCCCAGGTTACAGTGAGCGCATCCACCGGCCCATAGTTGCTGCCATCCTCGATGATAAGCAGCAGGAAGGATCTTGGGCCATCATCGGATACCGCAGTCACATGAACGCGGAGCTGGCGCTCTCCCATGCGCAGAAACTGCGTCTCTGCCATCGGCTCTCCCCTCAAACCGCTCCATGCCTCGTCATTAATCTGAACACACCAGTCCTCGGCGGCAGGGGAAGCCGTCCAGCGGTTCTCGGGGTCCAGCAGGGCGACCGGATGCTTGATCATGAGCTGTAGATGATTCAGAAATGCAGGAAGCCCATCCCCGTGCAGCAGCACGTGGGACAGGCGTTGAACGCGGCCCTGAAGAATCGATAAATCTCTCGATTCCGCAACAAGCACGCGCTCCATCACTTCACGAACAACATCGGAAAAGGTCGTAGCCGGGGGGAGTTCAATGAGCGGAATACCGTACTGATCAGCTGCCCGAATCGCCGCCTCGGGTACGGCATCCAGAAACCGCTTCGTCTTAATGCCAAGCGCAACCACACCCTTCTGCTTCAGCTGGGCAATCAGCGTAACCAGGGCGTTCGGATCCTCCTTGAACGGATATCCGGTCGTCATCAGGAATTCACCCGGTCTGACCCAATCGACCACGTCCGGCACTTCCATCACGTTGACACGGCTGATCGGCACGTCCAGCCCGGCATCTCCGCCAAGCAGCGCTGCATCTTCAAAATGCGGCACACCGAATAAATCCCTGACCGTAAATGCATCACGCATACCGTATTCCATATCATCCTCTCCCCTTCCAAGCTTCGCTAAGTTGTCATCTTAATGCGTGCGGCATCCACCTTTTCTAATCCATGCTCCCTGCCTCGTTCAACTGATCGCGGACATGAACGCAGCGCTGGCTGCCGTCCAGCCGAATATGCCGCCTTGCTGCCTGACCATATGAAGAGCTGCCTCATGATCGGCCGGATCAAAAGCCGCCGTCGCATCCTCCAGCACCAGACACCGGTATCCCCGGTCATTGGCTTCCCGCAGCGTTGTATGCACACAGACATGGGTTGTCACGCCGCACAGCACCAGATACTCGATCCGCCTTGCCTCCAGGAGATCCTGCAAATTCGTGGCATAGAAGGCGCCCTTCCCCGGCTTGTCTATCACGGGCTCACCTTCGGCCGGATACAGCTCCGGAATAATGTCATGCCCATGCTCACCCCGGACAAGAATACGTCCCATCGGACCGGGGTCACCGATGCCCGCGCCTTGCTTTCGGCTTCGCTCAAGCTTGGCGGGCGGACAATCGGATAGGTCCGGAAGATGCCCCTCGCGGGTATGCATGACCGTCAGCCCCGCTGCCCGGGCTGCCGCAAGCACAGCCTGGACCGCCGGGATGATGCGCCGGGCCGGTGTGACGTCATTGCCAAGGCGTTCGCCGAAACCACCGGGTGCGCAAAAATCATTTTGCATATCAATGATGATGACTGCCGTACGCGCCGGGTCGAATGGAAAAGCATACGGCAGAGCGGTTTCGATCACCTTTTCCGTTATCAAGCCTGTCACTTCCGTCCCCACCCCTCCGGTGCGCTTCATCGTCTCAAAACCTCGGCAAGATCCGCCGGAACCAGCGTCGTGCCGAAGAACCGATTCGGGGGCACTTCCGCTTCTGCCGGAACGAAGATGCTGATTTGCTCGGAAGGCTCGTCGCCGTCATTGGCCACAGAATGGACAACCCCTGCCGGCACATGGAACGTATCTCCGGCCCGGTAACATTGCCACTCCCCATTGCAGAGCAAGCGCACCTTCCCGGCTGTGATATGAATAATCTCGGCAACATCATGATAGTGAGGGAGAACGGCGCCCCCGACGCCGATCTTCTCCCATAGCACCGAATTCATTCGTATACCGAGCTCATCTGCTTCCTTGGCAGACACAATCTCGCGATGATACAACGCTACGTGATCCGGCATGAGCGCCCAAGGCATCTCTTCCGCTGTTCGCACTTCTGTCTTCCTGCTCTTCTCCATAGAAATCACGTCCTTGTCGCTTATTTCGGAATGCTGCCGATGACGCCTTCAACCAAATAATCCGTCGCTTCCAATTCCTCTGCATCCGGCTCCGCTCCCTCTTCGATCTTCACGTTTCCTTCCTGATCCTTCACCGGTCCGGCGAACGGATGCAGCGTCCCGTCAATGATTGCCTGCTTCTGCTCCAGCACGTAGGTCCGAACGTCCTCCGGCACGCTCGCTCCGAAATCTGTCAGCTGCACAACATCATCCTTCAGCATCCCGCGATATTTGCCATCATAGATACTGCCCTTGAAGCTGCCGTCAATCGCGGTCCGGGTCATATCCACAAACAGGTCCGACCAGTTCCAGACAGATCCCGTCAGCCATCCTTCCGGCGCCAGTGCCGAGGCGTCCGTATGGTAGCCGACCGACATCACCCCGCGGCGCTCGGCCGTTTCGATCACGGTCTTCGTGCAGTCCTGATGCTGGCCAAGCACGTCAGCGCCTGCATCGATCAACGAGTTGGCCGCATTCGCCTGCTGACCCGGGTCGCACCAGCTGCCGGTAAATACGACAGAGGTCGTTGCATCCGGATTGACCGACTGCGCTCCAAGCTGGAATGCATTCACATTCAGCAGTACCTGCGGAATCGGCACGGAGACGATGAAACCAAGCTTCCCGGTTTTGGACATTTGCGCTGCCGTTACACCTGCCAAATAATTCGGTTCCCATATCGTGCCGAAGTAAGTGCCGAGATTATCGGCCGTCTTCAGCCCGCCCTGGTGAAAGAACGCAACGTCCGGGTGGCGCTTGGCCACGTTCAGACTTGGCTCCAGATGACCGTACGAGGTCGGGAAAATGATCTTTGCCCCGTTCTTGATCATCTGCTCCATCACCCGCTCGGCTTCAGCCGTTTCCGGCACGTTCTCCGAGCGGAGCACCTTCATGTCAGGGAAGGCCTGCTCCACAGCTTCGCTGCCGATATACGCCGCCTGATTGTAGCCATGATCATCCTTCGTTCCTACAAAAATAAATCCGATCGCGGAACCTCCGGTTCCCGGAGCAGCCGCTTCGCCACCCTCTGCAGCCCCGCTTGGGCTCGGCGCAGCTCCCGGCTGGCTGCATGCGCTCACCAGCATGGACAAGGCCAGGACACCTAACATCAAGGTTGTACGGAAAGCTTTTCGTGTATGGTTCATTGTTCTGTTTCCCCCTTAAAATATCGAAATGGATAAGTAGCTTCCTGCGCCAATAACTAGCGGATAGCGCTAGCGAGCGCCGTCCCCGGCAAAAACCTTGCCCAGTGATTCCGGCATCAAGCTTCGCTGCTTGCGCTCCACAATCAGCAGTGCTGCCAATGTGAGCAGGTAAGGCACCATGAACAGGAAGAACGGCGAGATCGGCAGGCCTTGCTGCTGCACCGTCAGCTGAAGCGCCTGGGCCGCCCCGAACAGATACGCGCCGAGCATCGCTCTGGCCGGCATCCATGAAGCGAAGATCACCAGCGCCACCGCTACGACGCCGCGTCCCTGTGTCATATTCTCCACCCAGCTATGGGTAAAGGCGACGGACAGCTGGACACCTCCCACGCCTGCCAGAAAACCTCCGGCCAGCACCGCCAGGTAACGAACCAGCTTCGGATTAATCCCGCTGGCAAACAACACCTCCTGACGCTCTCCGGTCGCTCTCAGCACGATGCCAAGCCGCGTCCGGAATAGCACGTACCACAGACATGGGACGAACAGGATCGCCAGATAGGTCAGCGGATCATGATTGAACAATATGCCGCCGATGAACGGAATGTCCGACAGAAACGGAATGGGGACGGGATTGAAGCCCACGATCTGCTCGCTGACGAAACCCCGGCCCAGAAACGAGGTCACCCCCATGCCGAAGAACATAATCGTCAAGCCTGTTGCCAGCTGGTTCGCTCCGCAAGCGAGAACCAGGAAGGCATGAATCGCGGATATGAGCATGCCCGCAATGCCGCCCGCCAGCACGCCAAGCCAAGGATTGCCGGTCCAGACCGTGACGGCGAATCCGCCGAGCGCGCCGCACAGCATCGAGCCCTCGGTCCCCAGGTTGATCACACCCGCCCGCTCGGATATCAGCTCCCCCTGCGAGGCCAGCATAACCGATGTTCCCGAGCGGATCGCCCCTGTTAAAATATCTGCAATCATCGTGAAGACCTCCTTCCGCTGCCGAGTATGAAGAACAGTACGAGCCCCATCAAAATATGGACAGACGATGCGGGCAAGCCGGAAGCAATCTCCAGTGTGTTGCCCGCCACGCTGATCATCCCGAGAATAAATCCGGTCAGAACGATCCGAAGCGGATGGTTCCAGGCCATCATCGCCGCCAAAAATCCAAGATAACCATAGTTGACGCCAGTGGAAGCCCGCAGCCGGCCTTCGATGCCGGCGATTTCGATCATCCCGGCAATGCCGGCAAGCATCCCGCCTGCGACGAGCACCCAGAAGTAGGTGCGGTTAATGCGGAAGCCCGCTCGTTCGGCTGCAAACCGGTTGCTGCCGATAACGCGAATGCGAAATCCAAGTCTTGTTCGCGCAAGCACATACCAGGTGACCGCCGCTAGCACCAGCGCAAGGAGGATGCCGACATGGAGCCTCGTGCCGTTGACGACCGGCAGCCGCAGCGATGATGCGATCTCCGGCGAGAAGGGCCAGTTGAACGAGTTCGGATCCTTGAGCAGCCCATGCACGAAAAAGCCAACGGTAAACGCCGCAACATAATTGAGAAGCAGGCTCGTAATCGTCTCATTCAGCCCGCCCTTCACTTTGAGCAGGGCCGTAACGGCGGCCCATAAGCCCCCGCCAAGCGCGCCTGCAAGCAGCATCAGCGGAATGCCGAGCGCGGCCGGCATCGCATCAAGGTAGAATACGGCAAACCAGGTTGAGAACAGCGCGCCGATGGCCAGCTGACCTTCACCGCCCACATTCACCAATCCCGCCTTAGCCGGAAGCGCAGCCGCCAGGCCCGTCAGAATAAATGGCGTCGCCTTCAGCAGCACCTCGCCAAAACCATACAGGTCACCGAACGTGGATTGAATCATCGAAATATAGAGTGTGACAGGGTTGACGTTGTGAAATAACAGGAAGAGTCCAAACACAACGAATGGTGCCAGCATCAGCGCTGTCTTCAGGGCGGCCGGCTTCCAACGGTTTCCGCGGGTCATCCCATTCGCCGGGGACAGAGCCGCGGCTCCAGCTTGTTGTTTCATGCGGATTCTCCTTTCAGCATGCGTTCTCCGATCCTCGATACGTCGGTCTCATGCGTATCGTACGGGCCCAGCAGCTTCTTGCCGCTAAGTACCACCAAGCGGTCCGACAGCTTGAACAGCTCATCCAGATCTTCGGAGAACAGCAGCACCGCCGTCCCCTGCTTAGCCAGCTCAATTAGCTGCTGCTGGATCGTACGAGTTGTACCGATGTCCAGCCCGCGGCTGGGGTAGCTAATAATCAAAATGTCCGGCTTGCGGATCAACGCCCGGGAAAGCACCATTCGCTGCACATTGCCTCCAGACAGCTGATCCGCCCTTCTGCTCCCGTCGGCAAGTGCAAGCGCCCTGGCTTCCTCGCTGTCTTCCAGCAGTTTTTGCGCGCGGGCCCAGTCGATATTGGCCCCTTTGACAGGCGCCTCAATGCCATCGAGTATCATATGCTCCAGAATAGAGAAGCCAGGGATGACGGATTCCTTGATAGGATCCTCGGATACGAAGGTCACTCCGGCTTCCATGAATTCCTTCGTTGACGCATCGTTCATCACAGCCGAAGCGATGGTCAGCTCACCGGTGCCCAGCTTCCTGAGTCCAAACAGCACTTCTGCCAGTTCCCGCTGGCCGTTGCCTGAAATCCCTGCTACACCGGTAATCTCGCTCTTCCGAAGCGTCAGGTGAACGCCCTCCAGCACCGGCTCCCCATGATCTCCTCGAATTGTGCCGTCCTTAAGCTGTAATATAGGCTCGCGTTCTTCCCCGTGCATCCCTTGCTTCGTCACCGGGTTTAACGTTTTCTCCCCCATCATGGCGGAGATCAGTTTATCGCCGTCCCCGCTGTCCACCTGATCAGACTGGTATACCATCCGGCCGGCCCGCAGAACAGACACCTGATCGGCGCAGGCCAGCACCTCGTTGATCTTGTGGGTGATGAGCAGGATGCCGTAACGGTCCTTGCGGAGTTTATCCAGCATATCCAGAAACTTCTCCACTTCCTGAGGCACAAGCACGCTGGTCGGTTCGTCAAAAATGATGACCCTCGTTCCCGGCGCCAGCAGCACTTTCACAATTTCCAGACGCTGTCGCTGCCCGAGGTCCAGCTGCCAGACATAGGCGTCAGGGTCCACCGCCAGTCCGTATTTGCGCGATACTTCAAGAATCCGGGCCCGGAGCTGCTTTCGCCGCAATGCAAAACCTGATTCTACCGCGAGCGCAATCGACTCCAGTACGGTCATAGCCGGAATCAGGCGAAAATCCTGAAACACCATACCGATCCCTTTCGCTCTCGCCCGGCTTGGCGGATATAGTACGGCCGGCTCCCCATCCATCAGAACGGTTCCTTCGTCCGGTTCGTATACGCCATACAACATTTTCATGAGCGTGCTCTTGCCCGCGCCGTTCTCACCAAGGATGGCATGAATTTGACCAGGCCGGACTTCCAGATCAATTCCCTCGTTGGCTGTCAGAGAACCGAAACGTTTCGTAAGACCGGCGGCTCGGAGCAAATAGGCAGGTTTCACGGGATGATCAGTTTTCATTCGAACCGCCTCCTTTTATATGTCATATTAACTAACACTTATAATCACTTATCTTCACTTCCTCAAGTATAATACAGCTTTCTATCAATTTCTTTAGCAAATATTTATATAAATCCGACTACTATTTTGTTTTTTGTACACATAAGTACCTCGTATGTTACATATTATGTTATATATTACGAATAAAAAGGCTCCTCTCACTTGAGCATGAGAAGAGCCTATTCAGTCGTTCAACTCGATCCCTCTGTCTCCGGAGGTCCAACACAGCCCTTATAAATAATCCACAGCTTAAAGGACTTACAGCCAGCTACCGGCCAGTTTTCGCCCACCTCCGTCAGACGGCGCTTCCCGCTTCAGGCCGTACCGCCGCACGCCATCCCCCTAAAGACGTGATGTCCTCCGCCCCCTCGGATGAAGCCGCAAACGCTTCGCAAATAAACCCGGTCACTTCCGTTCCGTCCTCAAGCTCGACTCTGCCAATGCCGAGTGGTGAAGGGACGGTGGCTACCAGCTCGCCAAGGGATTTAACGGGCATCTCCCAAATTTCCAGGTCGATGCACGCCCCTCCAGCCTCCTTCCTGATCAGCCCCGGACGAGGCGGTTCCATTGCCAGCTTCACCAGCTGATATGCGGGCGATGTTCTGGCTTCCCGCAGAAAGGATGCCCCCAGCCGTTCCATCTGAGCCGCCAGCGGATATCCCCTCATATGAAGTCCGCAGACCGCCACCTGGACGGAGGCCGCGTCTTCTCCCGCAGCAGGGCGGGAACGATTCATCGCTTCCAGGAACGCTTCCGCCGCTGCCACTTCCGCGCCATCGTGCTCCGCCATCGCAAAGAACGTAATCCCAAACGGCAGCCCTTGCTCCGCATCTTCTCCCGGCACTGCGACCGCACTCATATCCAGCAAGTTGCAGTGGTTCGTGTATTGTCCGAGATCCTGATTGCGCCTGATCGGCTGCTCGTGAATATCAGCCCTGCTCCAGGTTCCTCCAGTCGTCGGCAGCACCAGAACACCATCGCCAAGCAGTCGGCGGGCCGCCAGCTTCAGCGACTGCAGCCGATGCATTGCCCGGAACACCGATGCGCCATCATATCCGGCGTCCGCCCCTGAACGAAGCACTGTTTCCGTTTCCGGCATCAGACTGCCTGGATTAGCCTCGACGAATCCCCCGAGTCCTGCCCGACGTTCTTCCACGAACGGTCCGCCATAGAGCAGGGCAGCGGCTTGCTCGAACACGTCTGTATCCACATAACGGATGTTTACATATATGTTCTGCAACCGGCGAACCGTCTTCTCCCAGGCGGATCGGTAAGCTTCCGCATACGGACCGAAGAAGGACAGCTCTCCCTTCGGCAAACATACCTGTTTCGGCATCCGGGCAACTGCCGGCCCAATCTCTCTTGACCACGGATCGTCTGCGTCGTATCCTCGGACAACGCCGTCCACAACCCGTGCATCCGCCAGCTGCCACGTAAACACACTGACACAGTCCAGGCTTGCACATGCCGGTACGACCCCAGAGGTTGACCAGGCTCCAAGCGGCGGCTTATATCCGACCAGCCTGTTGAGCGCAGCAGGAACCCGGCCTGACCCTGCCGTATCTGTGCCTAGGGCGAAGGCAGCCTGTCCCCTCGCAACGGCAACCGACGAGCCTGAGCTTGAGCCTCCGCTGATCAGCTCGGGGCGCAGCGCATTATGCGTCTCCCCATATGGGCTTCGCGTCCCGACCAATCCTGTCGCAAATTGATCCAGATTCGTCTTGCCAACAGGAATCGCTCCGGCTTCGATCAATTTGGCGACAACGGCGGCATGCTGCTGAGGGATAAACTGATAATCCGGACATCCCGCCGTAGTCGGAATGCCGGCGACATCAATATTATCCTTCACGGCAAACGGCACGCCCCATAGCGGCGATGTTCTCGGATCTAACGTATCCAGGCGTTCCAGATAAGGCCGTATCCGCTCCATCCGGGGTGGCGTGATCCATATGTTCATCTCCCGATCGGCTTCCGCCCGTTCGATCATGACCCGAATCACCTCCTCCGGCGTTACAAGCTGGCGACTATAGACTTCTCTGAGCCACTCAATCGTCATCATTTCAGGTACTACACAGCTCATCTTGCCCCTCCTTTCGCTAACAGCTGAAGCAAATATATATACCGGTATCTATGCATGGGCAGCCGCCAATGCCTTGAGCGCAGCGATCACGCGGCTAGAATCCGAGACACTGCCAAAAACGCCGCCCTGCATCGTCACCATCTTGAGTGCAGCCAGATGATTGTCATAATCGGTCGCCCCGGTGCAGTCCTCCAGGATCAGACATTCATAGCCGCGGTCGTTAGCCTCCCGCATCGTCGTGTGAACACAGACATCGGTCGTGATGCCCGTGAGAATGAGGTTCCGGATTCCGCGATTGCGCAAAATCAGATCCAGATCGGTTGCGTAGAAGCTTCCCTTTCCCGGTTTATCAATGATGATTTCTCCAGGAAGCGGAGCCAGTTCGTCAATGATGTTCCAGCCGGCCTCGCCGCGCACAAGGATTTTGCCAGCAGGCCCCTCAGACCCGATCTCGGCTCCGATCTGCCGGCTGCGCCACCGCTTGTTGTCCGGCAAATCCGACAGATCCGGCTTATGCCCTTCACGCGTATGAATAATCGTGAAGCCTTCCAATGCCCGAGCCGTTTCCAGAAGACGCTGGATAGGCTCAATAGCTCGCCGGGTAAGCGAAAGATCATACCCCATTCGGTCCACATAACCGCCCGGCCCGCAGAAATCGGTCTGCATATCGATAATAATCAACGCCGTGTTATCACAACGTAAATCCCCGTCGTAGGGGAAGGAATATGGGTTTGCTTCAATCATCAGTTACCCCTCACTTTTCATGTTATATTCGCGTTATATCCAACTTATTGTTTGTAACATTATATAACATCAAGGATAACGAGTCATTGTAGACTGCCTACAAAAAAATCCGGAACCTCTTGTGTTCGGATGATAAAGCAGGAGTTTACGTAAATGCGAAACACAAAAAAGCCGCCCGTAAGGGCAGCCCGAAACCTGCAACCAATCAACCTGTATGTCGGCCATCTCACAGCATACGAAGCAGCGCTTCCTTTCCGGTAAGCCCGGGATGAATCCCCATCTTCTCGGCCTCCAGCGTTACCGATTCCAATGGGGCTTCCATCAGCTGTTCCAATGTCCTTACACCAACGGCTCTCCCTGCTATAATATGCCTGTCGGCAAGCTTTTCATTAAGAAGACCAACATCAAGGGCTCCGCACATGATATATCCAAGGGATGTGTAGACGGCCAGCAAGGTCGTTTTGGGCAGCTTCACCTCCACACCCATCACCGTATGCCCTTCCACCTCCATTGGCAGCAGAGTAACCATGTCCTTGTACCTCCCCTCATACGCCTTTAGATATATGTATTCCTAGATTATTCGTTTGGTTCCGAAGTCCGAAATTAGGTACCAGTATAATAGTCTCTGTCACAGAGACATTAGGACTATGAAAATTTTTGAAATATGGTATATTGTAGACACTAGGAATAATGTGAAAGCTGGTGAAGGTTAAAAGCTATGAGAAAGAACACAGACACCGACGACAGGGGCCATTTATTTAACGTTGATATATTGGTCAAAAGTCCCTCCAACGCACTGGCTTTGCAATATTTGCTGGAACTGCTTAACAGCAAGAAAGAGGTCGTCGATTTTCAAATCAAATCCGGCATAAAGCTTGGAAAATTGATCGACGTGATGGTTCAAACGACTAAAGAATCCCCAGAACCACTCCCTCTAGACCTCGAATCTGGTGATGTAGACTCCCAGGAGGTTGCGGTGACCACGGCATTATCAGAGAAATCAGAGACAACGGAGTCAGCTGAGATCACAGACACCACCAGTAAGAACGTAGAGAACATCACCGCTGGCAACGATCCGTTTGAATGGATCAAACAGTACAGCAGAGATAATCGGCTCGTTCGCTTGACCACCAATCAAAGAGGGAAGCAAATCAGCTTGCCTTGCCGCATTCTTAATTTTGACGAGGTCAACGCTTTGGTGAATGTGTATCATGTTGATGAAAAGCAAGTATACACGTTCAAAGTCAATGAGATAGACGAATTTAGTGTGAGCTCATAGGTCCGCAACTTAAAAATGGCTTCTCCCAGCTGCTGGGAGAAGCCATTTTTAATGTTCATCGCGATTGTCGCCGACCTGACAGGGCCGAGACCATTAGCGCAATCCACCCCGCAATAAAAGCGGTGCCACCGATTGGCGTAATCGCCCCCAGCCACTTGATGCCGCTTATGCTGAGCACATACAAACTGCCGGAAAAAATAATCGTCCCGACAATAAACAGCGTGCCGGCCCAGAACAATCCTCTTGAATTCCCGGAAACCCCGGCCAACAGTCCTGTAATCAAAATGGCAATTCCATGAATCATATGATAATGAACGCCCGTTTCATAAACGGCCAACGCATCCGCACCAATGCGATCCTCAAGCATATGCGCACCGAACGCCCCAATCGCTACCGACAGCGCCATCAGAGCCGCGCCCCAGGCAATAAACATACGCTGCATTTCATTCAACTCCTTTACAACATATCACAGCATCCTTAGCCATCCTCATATGTACAGCCTTTAGTTTAACGGATTACCCCTTTCTTTGCCACCTTTCTGAATACCGCCCAGACTTGATTTCAAGGCCATTTTGTGAAACATTATTAGGGAGCTACTACATTAGAAGGAGCGAATATATTATGGAACCAACATCTTCCTCACCCGAGCAGCACGATGTCCCGGGCAACGACAACCATTCCTTTGCCCCGCCTGAAGACCGGAAGCATTCAAGACTTGGCATTGCTTCCTTCATTCTGTCTGTGATCACGTTGGTCGGATACATACTTCTCGGCGCGATGGGCAACACCATGATCGAACCGTTCATAACGCCAGACGGCACCGTACTTGAACCTACCCAGGAAACACTCGAAGCCATGACAACCCTTGCCGCCATCTTCATGATCATTATCTTCATCAATCTGGTCGGGTTGATTCTCGGTCTGGCCGGTGCCTTCACCAAGCAGCGCAAGCGCGTGTTCGGTGTTGTCGGCTCCATCATCAACGGTGTCATTATGCTTACGATCGGCTCTCTGTTTTTTATGGTTTTAACCGGTTAAGCCCCTTATTGCTCCTATCGACCGGCTCTCTTTCCTGCACTTTATCGGAAGAGAGTCTTTTTTTTCGCCATTTCACACTCACATATCGCTCTTTCTCCCGAATATAATGAGATACTACAGCGCATTAACTCAGATGAATCCTGCACAAGGTCAAGACTACACTTGGGAGGTGACTGCCGCTTGCAGAACAAGGACGCCTTTTCGTTTATCGTATCCCGGGAAGACTGGTCTCTCCATCGCAAAGGGTACCAGGATCAGGTCCGTCATCAGCATAAAATCCGTGAGGTCATCAAAAGCAACCTGCCCGATCTTATTACGGAAGAGAATATTATTCTGTCCGATGGCAAACAGATCATCAAAGTGCCGATCCGCAGTCTTGACGAGTATCGCTTCATCTATAATTATCAAAAGCAAAAGCATGTCGGTCAGGGTGACGGTGACAGCCAGGTCGGCGATGTGCTTGGCCGCGACCCTGCCTCGGCCCAGCCCGGAAAGGGAGAATCTGCCGGGGACCAGGCCGGATACGACATCGTGGAAACCGAAGTCAGCATTGATGAGCTGGAGAACATGCTGTTTGAGGAGCTCGAGCTTCCGCTGCTGCAGCCCAAGGATAAGGAGCAGATTGAAACCGAGTCCATCGTCTTCAACGACATTCGCAAAAAAGGCATTATGTCCAACATCGACAAAAAGCGGACCATTCTCGAAAATTTGCGGCGCAATGCGCGAGACGGCAATCCCGGCATCCACGGAATCAGCCCGGACGATCTCCGGTATAAGACATGGGATGATACCGTCATTCCCGAGTCGAATGCCGTCATTATCGCGATGATGGACACCTCGGGGTCTATGGGATCTTTTGAGAAATACTGCGCGCGCAGCTTCTTCTTCTGGATGACCCGCTTCCTCCGCAAACAATATGAAAAAGTCGACATCGTTTTCATCGCGCACCATACGGAAGCCAAAGAAGTGACCGAGGAGGAGTTCTTCACCCGGGGCGAAAGCGGTGGAACGATATGCTCTTCTGCCTACCAGAAAGCGCTGGACATCATTAACCGCAGGTATCCTCCGGCCAAATACAACATCTATCCGTTTCATTTCTCCGACGGCGACAACCTGACCTCGGATAATGAGCGCTGCGTCAAGCTGATCGGCGAGCTGCTTAAAGTGAGCAACATGTTCGGATACGGAGAAGTTAATCAGTACAACCGCAACAGCACGCTGATGTCCGCCTACAAAAATATAAAGCTGGACCAATTCATGCATTACGTCATCAAAGATAAATCCGAGGTGTACGAGGCGCTGAAGGCCTTCTTCCGCAAACGCGAAGGGGCTGCCCTGTAACCTGCGTCCTTGTTAAATAACTCCTGCTACCGATAATCCGGAATACATCCGTGACTGCGAAGTCTGCCTCTATAAGCTCATCCCCTAAAGGAGGGAACCCGAAAGGTTCGCCTCCTTTTTTCTTGTCATTGTCCAGTGAAATTTCTGTCTTTTTATTGACATCATAATGTATCCACGAATTCATGTTTTTGTCACCTTCTGGCATTTCAGCCATGATAAGATGATGAAGTGATATCGATTCTCAGGGATATGGCTCTCGCTTGACAACACATCGGAAGAATGTGATATCCCCAGCTTAGAAAGGGAAGGTTAACATGCTTCATAGGGCACCTACATACGACCAGCACAAGAACAAGTCACCCGTAAAAGAAAACATACATCCGCCAGACCGTCCTTTGACCCGATACATGCCCGGACTCGACGGTCTTCGTGCGCTTGCCCTGCTCGCAGTGATGGCCTATCACTGGCAGTTTGGCTTCGCCTCCGGCGGCTTCCTCGGAGTGAGCCTCTTCTTTGTACTCTCCGGCTATTTGATTACCGATATACTGGCTGCCCAGTGGCATCACAGCCGTACATTGAATCTTAAAGATTTCTGGATGCGCAGAATAAGAAGGCTGATGCCTGCCATGCTGTTCACGTTGTTCATGACTGTGGTATGGGTGACGCTGTTCGATCCCGCCAGATTACCGGAGCTTCGAAACGATGTGCTCGGAGCTGTGACATACATAAGCAATTGGCAATTCATTTGGGAACAAAAATCCTATTTCGAATCATTCGGGCCTCCATCCCCGCTCGGTCACTTCTGGTCACTGGCGGTGGAGGAGCAATTCTATCTGCTATGGCCGATTCTGATGGTCATCGGTCTGCGATTCTTTCCCCGAAGGGGGCAGCTGTTCACCTTCATTATGACCGGGGCGGCGCTGTCGGCATTTGCCATGGCTGCATTATACGTACCCGGAACGGATCCAAGCCGGGTCTACTTCGGAACGGATACCCGTGCATTCGGCCTGCTGATCGGCGCAGCACTTGCCTTGGTCTGGCCAAGTTCAAAGCTCTCATCCGTCTCATCGACCAGAAGGACCAGACACAGCCTCAACCTCGTGGGCGGGCTTGCGCTGTTCATCGTCCTGTTCATGCTGTGGAAGACGGATCGCTATGATCCGCTCGTCTATCAAGGCGGCATGCTCGGCTTCTCTGTCGCCGCTGCGGTGCTGGTAGCCGCGCTCGCACATCCTGCATCGATGTGGAGCAGGCTGCTAAGCTGGAAGCCGCTGCGATGGATCGGCGTTCGTTCCTACGGCATTTATCTGTGGCATTATCCGGTCATGATTCTGACTTCGCCTCCAGCGGGGCCTGGGCAGCTGTCCGCCGCGGAGATCAGCCTGCAGATTATCGCCAGCATCGTGCTAGCAGCCTTAACTTATACCTATGTAGAGGAGCCGATTCGTAGAGGCCGTCTGCAGTCGCTGTGGAACAACGTCCGGCAGCGTAAGCCGCGCTCGATCTTTCTGACATTGCGAGGATCGATGGCTTCATTAGGTTTGATAGGACTGCTCGCTATTTTTTGCTTCGGCATTATGACCAGCGCCCACACTGTAAAAACGGGCGGCGATATGGCCGCTTGGCTTGAAATGACGAATCCGGAAGGAAGCCAGCCGGCGGGTGCCGTGAATGGAAGCGACACCACGAAGGGCCATATCAATAACACCCATCCGCAGCAAGCGCAGGGCGAATCTGATGATCGAAACGCTGACGGTAAGCTTGATATCAGCGGCGAGAAGCCTGAGTCTCCTCCTTCGTCTATCGATGAAAGAAGCGACGAGACGTCAGCAACCGGCAATCCCGATAAGGACTCTGAGGAGGGTGCGGGCAGCGGGGATCCTGCGCCAGGAAAGGCTCGCCCAACTGATTCCGATGAGACCGGGCAGCAAAGCGAGCCCGGCTCGCCAGGCGACACCAACTCGCAGGATCTGCCTCCGTCTGGCGGAGAGAAATCCCCCTCGTCTACCCAGCCGAGTGATGCACCATCTTCGGATCCCTCCGGCAGCGGCGACGCAGGCGACAGCCCTTCCGGCGAAGGTAAATCCAGACCGCAGCAAGGAGAGCCGCCCCGAGCGGGCCATGAAACCGGCAGTCCCGCTGCAGCCATCTCGGCTATTGGCGACTCTGTCATGCTTGGCGTCACGCCTTATCTCGAGCAATCGCTCCCCGGCATCAACATCGATGCCGAGATCGGCCGTCAGCTTCGGCAGGCAGAGAGCCTGCTTCCCCAGCTCGCACAATGGGGGCGCATCGACGGTGGTGTCGTGATTATCGCCCTTGGGACGAATGGAGCCTTTTCACCCCAGGAGCTGGATTCCCTGCTCGCTTCCCTGTCTACTGCGAAGCAGATTATCCTGGTGAACATTCGCGTTCCGCGCGACTGGGAACAGCAGGTGAACCGCATGCTGGCCCAAGCCGCTGCGGATTACCCTAACGTGTCTCTCGCCGATTGGCACTCCGCCAGCAAGGGGCATCCGGAATATTTTTATGAGGACGGTGTTCACCTTCGGCCTGAAGGCGCGAAAGCCTATACAGCTCTGCTAATCCAAACGATCAAGCCATAATGAGGCACAGCAGCAATTCCCGTGCTTGATGCATGTTTATTGGCTTTTCCTAACCCCTTAGCCTCATTATCCCTTTGGTTCAGGGAACTATCAGGAAATTCCCTGATTCAACGGGATGATCGCGCCAAGCCTCCGGTCCCGTTACCACGTCCCCCGTTTCAGCCATAATCGGTAGTCGACTTGGCGGTCTGCACGGATGCAGACCGGATTTGTGATGCGAGGGCACTGAGGCATAACCGAGTATGATATAATTCGAATACTATCATTACATCTAAATTTCCATAAGGATCGTGATCTCCGATGAAACATATCGTATCGATGAAATGGCTGCTGGCCCGCCTGTACGAACCTGACATTGTCATTGTAGACTGCCGCTTTATTCTGGGACAGCCGGATGCAGGCCGGACCGCATATGATGAGGAACATATTCCGCGCGCGGTGTATCTGGATTTGGAGCGGGACCTCTCCGCACCGGTTGCCGCTCACGGTGGGCGTCATCCGCTGCCTGATATGGACCAGCTTGCAGCTTCGCTGGGTAAGGCCGGCATCCATCATGGTATGCGGGTCATTGCATATGACGACCAAGGCGGTGCCATGGCCAGCCGCTTGTGGTGGCTGCTGAAATACACCGGCCACGACCAGGCTTATGTGATGGACGGAAGCTTTACGCATTGGAAAGCAGCTGCCTACCCGGTAACGAAGGAGCAGCCGGTTGTTATTCCTGTTACATATGAGCCGAAGCTTCAACCGGGAATGCTGGCTGATGTCGAGGAGGTGCGGACAGCTTCCCGCGAAGGAAGCAGCATGCTGATCGACGCTCGCGAACCTCGCCGCTATGCCGGTATTGAGGAGCCGATCGATACCAAGGCCGGACATATTCCCGGCGCGGTCAATTATTTCTGGAAGGAGCTGCTGGATGAACAAGGACGATGGCTTGATGCAGCGGCCATTCAGCGGCGATTCGCAGATATCCCTGAAACTTCAGACATTATCGTCTATTGCGGCTCTGGCGTAACCGCATGCCCGAATGTGCTGGCATTGCACGAAGCCGGATACCGGAACGTCAAGCTGTATGCAGGAAGCTGGAGCGACTGGATCTCGTATCCGGACAACCCGGTGGCGACCGGAGAAGACATCTAGCGCTTTTCCTAACAGAAGCAGCCCGCGTCATCGACGCGGGCTGCTTGTCATATATCGGCTGTTACTGCTTTCGTTGACAGCTGCTCGGCTAACATATGGACTCACATAACCCATCCTCATGATAAAACGTATAATTATACAACCATATCCGAAATTAATCCACAATTATTTTCAAAATCAAAAATAATCATCCCTCATTCATTTGCACTTTTCGAATCCATCATCCCGATCATCCTCACGATGGTTCTGGCACGAAAATCCCTCGAAAAACCTGCCATAACAAGTAAACTCCCTCCATCCCTATAACAAGAAACCTTGTTTTTTCAACACAAAAAACTTACATAAAACGATAGGTGCATAGAAATTATTAATGAGGTCAAAAAAATGATTTTATTGGAAAACGATGTGGATATTCTATAAAATCCTCTTCAACCTCACTTGAATTTGTGCAAAAATTTATTGCATTTATACAAACGGCTGAAAATGCTTCCATGGTGAGATTGTCCTGACGTCCTTAGCCATGATGTTGACAGGGCGTTCCACGCCTTACTACTTTAACCATTTGAAGGAGTGCATCGTAAAAGTGACTACCCATGTTTCTGTTTCTTCGCCGCTTGCTGCCGCGAAAGATTATGTTGAGTCTATCTATGCCCAGGTCGTGTCCCGCGATCCGCATGAAGCTGAATTCCATCAGGCTGTCCGTGAATTTCTCGACTCGATTGTCCCGGTCCTGGCCGAACAGCCGAAATATCGGGAATACGGAATCCTGGAGCGCCTTGTAGAACCGGAGCGCATGATTACCTTCCGTGTGCCGTGGACAGACGATCAAGGCCGGGTTCAAGTGAACCGCGGTTTCCGCGTTCAATTCAACAGCACCCTCGGGCCGTATAAAGGCGGCATTCGTTTCCATCCTTCGGTCTATGCCGGTATCATTAAGTTTCTAGGCTTTGAACAGATCTTCAAAAACTCGCTGACCGGACTGCCGATTGGAGGCGGAAAAGGCGGTTCTGATTTCGATCCCAAAGGCAAATCCGAACAAGAAGTGATGCGTTTTACGCAAAGCTTTATGACAGAACTGTATCGTCATATCGGGCCTGACACCGATGTGCCTGCCGGAGATATCGGCGTTGGCGCGCGGGAAATCGGCTTTATGTTCGGTCAATATAACCGCATTCGCGGCGGACATGAAGCTGGCGTATTGACAGGGAAAGGCGTACTGTATGGAGGCAGCCTCGGACGCACAGAGGCAACCGGATACGGCTGTGTCTATTTTGTACAGGAGATGCTCGCCGCCAAGGGACTCAGCTTCAAGGACAGCCGTGTGGTCGTGTCCGGCTCCGGCAATGTGTCCATCTATGCCATTGAGAAGGCACAGCAACTAGGCGCTCACGTCGTCGCTTGCAGCGATTCGAACGGATACATCTATGATCCTGAGGGCATCCAGCTTGAAACACTCAAGCAGCTCAAAGAGCGCGATCGTCTGCGCATCAGCGAATATGTGCGCATTCATCCACATGCGCAATATTATCCGGGCAGCACCGGCATTTGGAACATCGCTTGCGACATCGCCCTGCCATGCGCTACCCAAAACGAGCTGGACGCCGAAGCAGCTCAAACGCTGATCCACAACGGTGTCAAAGCTGTGGGGGAAGGCGCGAACATGCCATCTACCCTTGAGGCTATCGAGCTGTTCCTGCAGGCTGGTGTTCTATTCGGACCGGCCAAGGCTGCCAACGCCGGCGGTGTAGCCGTATCTGCACTGGAAATGAGCCAGAACAGCATGCGTCTCTCCTGGAGCGCCGAAGAGGTGGATGACAAACTGCAGCAGATTATGAAAAACATTTACCGCAGTGCTGTCGAGGCCGCAGAGCAGTATGGTACCCCCGGCAACCTCGTCGCTGGCGCCAACATCGCAGGCTTCCTGAAAGTGGCCGATGCGATGATCGCCCAAGGCGTCGTTTAAGCTACGCTCCCCATGTTAGCCGAAGTTTCTTTCCAGGTGCCGCAGGCCCGCGGCCTGAATAAAGCACTTGGAAGGAGGATTGGCTAGCGCAATGCTCGCATAAGCATACAAAGCAAAGCAAACACAAAAATCCCCGCCGTCTTTCATGACGACAGGGATTCACTTGTGTATCAGGGGATTAAACGAAACGGGCCTTACAGCAGCTCGCGGCGGAGCTCCTCAGCCGATTTCGGGGAGAGGTAGCCAAGCGGAATGTCAAACACCGTTTTGGCACCTTGCTGTCCCTCTTGCTTCAAGCGATAGGCAGCTCTCGCATATGCGACAAGCACACTTGCGGTAAACTCGGGATTGCTGTCCAGCTTGAGGCCAAATTCAATGATTTGCTTGTTGCCGTTGCCGGTAACGCCGCTTCGGATGACAAACCCGCCATGCGGCATGCCTGAATGCTCAGCATCGAGCTCCTCTTGAGTAATGAAGTTCACGGTGGTGTCGTAGTCGGCAAAATAGTTCGGCATCGACACGATCGTTTGCTTGATCTGCTCAAGATCTGCGCCTTCCTCCGGAACGACATAGCACACTCTTACATGCTTCTCGCGTGTGGTCAAATCCGGTGTCTCTCCGGAACGGATCGACTCAATGACATCTTGCACCGGGATCGTGTACTGTACGCCAGCCTTAACGCCTGGTACGCGTCGAATCGCATCCGAGTGGCCCTGGCTCACGCCTTTGCCCCAGAACGTGTACTCGCGGCCTTCCGGCAGAATTGATTCAGCCAGCAGACGGTTCATCGAGAACAGCCCCGGGTCCCAGCCGGTAGAAATGACACTGACATTACCTCCGCTTTGAGCGGCCTTGTTCACCTGTTCGAAAAACTCCGGAATTTTCGCATGGGTATCGAAGCTGTCCACCGTGTTAAACAGACGGGCAATCTGTGGCGTCTGCTCCGGCAGATCCGTAGCGGATCCTCCGCACAGAATCATCACATCGATTTTGCCAATATACTGCTCGGCTGCTGTCATATGTTCAAAACGTGCACCGGATGCATCTGTCATCTGCTGTGGATCTCTGCGCGTGAATATGGCGACCAGTTCCAGATCAGGGTTTTGTCCGATCGCTTTCTGAACACCTTTTCCTAAATTTCCATAACCGACGATTCCTACTTTAATGGTTGTACTCAATTTGGTAATCCTCCCTTTGCCGCATCTCATTCATCAGCCTGATGCTATAATTTCTTCAAGATATAAGTATAACATACATATTACACAATATGTAAAGTATATCTCGAAAATAAATCAACACATCTTGCTTATAATCGACGGCACGTCATTGTATAATGGGGAGGAATCAGACACAGGAGGACGGTTGACGGTGATCGAAGTGATTACATACGCACAATGTAGGCTGAGAGTACCTGCGGAAGAGAACTACAGACAATATATTGAAGATGAGCTGAACCGGTTGGACGGGGAAATTGTGACGGAACAGATCGTGTCGATCGACAAGCCAGCCCGGAACCAGACGACCTGGTCGCTCGAATCCCGTGTGCTGGCGCGGTTTATACTTCATATGCCGGAGCAGAACCCGGCCAAGAAGGTGGATGAGTATATCGAGCATGTGGTGCCTTTTCTCAAGCGCCATGTCCCGAAATGCAATCATATCGACAGCACCAGGATCATTCAGCTGAAACGGGCATTAAACCTGGAATAGACGTATTCATACGAAAGACCTGAATCCCGGCCCTGCGAAGTAGATGGGCGCATCCAGGTCTTTTTCATTTTAGTTGAACAGATGGCGGTACCGATTCGGAGTGATATGCTCGATTCGTTTAAAGGTAGCCACGAAGTGGCTGACGTCTTGAAAGCCCACACGCTGCGCCACTTCCTTCAGCGTCATGTCCGGACTGGCAACCAGCAGCTTCTTGGCTTCCCGAATCCTAAGCTGGATAAGAAAGGCATATGGACTCATATGAAAGGTCTGGCGGAACAGGTGACTCAGGTGCTGGGAGCTCATGCCCGCCTCGCGCGCCATCTCTTGCAGTCCGATATTGTCGGCATACATGCGCTCAAGCCACTCTACAACCGGTCGAATCCGTTCATAGTAATGGGACAGGGAGTGCTGGCTTTGCGTCTTGCCGTATTTTTTCAGCATAATTAAAAAGCGGTACAGCTCCTCGGATGCGTCCAGCCGGGAAAACTCCGCTCCCTTCCCCATCAGGTACATCATGCGCCAGATCAGCTCCGAGAACGGAAATTCCTCTGTTTCGGTATAGACCGCGGAGGAGATGCCCAGCGCATGCAAAATGCTGTCCGCCGAGGCGCCGCCAAACGTCATGTACAGCGTCGACCAATCGCCGTCCCCTGTACAGTAATAGGAATGTGCCGTAAACGGCATGAGCAGTATTCCCTTTCCCTTGCTCAGCGTAACTTCCTCACCGGAAAACCTGAACTCTCCTTCTCCCTCGACCGTTTGCAGCCAATGAAAATACGGGTATCCTTCCGGCCTGGCAAAGTCCTCTTCCCTCGGATTATAGCCAACGCTCTCTACAAATAAAGGCAAAGGCCGCTCCTGCCCTGACAAGGTGTATCTGATTTTCTCCATAGCAATCACCCTTCAAGCCTGACACGACAGTCGTGTTCCGTTTAATCTGTGCGGTATCCCCCAACTTCCATCTCATGTGTTCTACCGCCACAGGCAGCATAACTGAAAAGCCTGTTCATCCAATAAACAGGCTTTTCAAGATCGCTTATGCTCTATTGTAACGGATTGCCTGGCGTCTTAACACTGCAAATCCATACTTGGGCAAGATCAGTTCGCCCGCTGCCGGCTGCTGGCCAAGCACATCTTCATAGCCATGCTCCGGCAGATCCACTCGCTGCGAAACTTCCGAGAAATTCATAATGAACACATATTCGGACTCGCCGTCAGAGCGCATCTGGACGCATACTCCGTCCGGCAAAGCGGCATCCAGCACCGCTCTAATTCCAAGCTGTTGTGCGAGCCGGTCGTAGAAATCCTGATGGAAACGGTCCTCGTTGCGGGAGGCGATATAATAAGCTTGTCCCCGTCCGAAAGTGTTGACCGTGAGCGCAGGCATGCCCTCGTAATAATCGGATGCATAAGCTGCCAATACTTCGGCAGTCTCGGCATGAATCACCTCACAGTATTCTCTGGCTTCATAAGTTCCGTCCAGGCCAAGAGCTTCGGACGTCAGTCGAATGCTGTTCCGATCGGAATCATACAGCGTATCGATTTCCTCTGCCCATATGCCGAGCAGTGAGCGCAGCGGTCCAGGGAAGCCGCCCAGGAAGGTGAGATCAGACTCGTCCACGATGCCGCTCCAGTACGTAGCCACCAGCGTTCCCCCCTTCTGGACGAACTGCTCCAGCCGCTCCGCAACGCCGGGACGAATCATGTACAGCATCGGTGCGATCACCAGCTTGTAAGACGAAAAATCGTTGTCCATGTCAATAATATCCACCGGGATGCCCCGCTTCCAGAAAGCTTTGTAGTGTGCCTGGCAAGTCTCGATATAACGCTTCTCTCTCGGCTTGAGCGCCTGAGCGTCATCCATCGCCCACTGATTCTCCCAGTCATAAATGACCGCTACTTCAGGCTTCACACTCGTACCTTGAATATCACCAAGGCGGCGCAAAATATCCCCCAGCTCGGCGACCTCACGGAATACGCGAGTATGTTCATGTCCGCTGTGACCTACCACAGCGCCGTGGAATTTCTCCGAAGCGCCCCGTCCTTTGCGCCACTGAAAATACAGGATGGCATCCGCCCCGTGGGCCAGCGATTGTACGGCAGATAAGGCATGCATGCCGGGACGTTTCGTTTTGTTCACCTGTTGCCAGTTCACCAGGGACGGCGTGTTCTCCATCACAAGAAACGGCTGCCCCTCTTTCATCGAACGATAAATATCATGAACAAAAGCGACATCGGCGGCCAGATCAGCCGTTGATTGAGCATCATGATGCCAGGTCGGATAGCTGTCCCAGGAGACGACGTCCACTTCCTTGCCGAACTTCGCATAGTTCAGTCCGATGTACGGCCCCATATGCGGATAATCGCCCATAAAGTTGGTCGTTACCGGGACATTCGGTGTGATCTCCCGCAAGGGCGCGATTTCATTCCGGTAAAAATCGATCGTCTGGTCGGTTACAAACCGCTTCCAATCGAGATTATGCCCGTGCACCTGATCCTCCCCATGCGGAGCAGGGGATTCAATCTGCGTCCAATCCGTAAACGTATGGCTCCAGAAGCCGGTCCACCAGGCATGGTTCAGCTTTTCCAGCGTGCCGTACTTCCGCTTCAACCACTGACGGAATGCCTCCTGACACAAATCGCAGTGGCAGTCCCCGCTGAACTCGTTGGAGATATGCCACAGAATAAGCGCCGGGTGATCCTTGTACCGTTCGGCCAGTCTTCGGTTGATCTCCCTCGTCTTCTCCCGGTATACCGGGGAAGTCAGGCAGTGATTGTGCCTGTGGCCGTGCAGATTGCGCCGCCGATTGCTCTGTACACGCAGCACTTCGGGATATTTAGCCGACATCCATGCCGGTCGGGCTCCGCTCGGCGTCGCCAGAATGACCTGGATGCCCCTCTCCGCCAAGTTATCCATCATCTGATCGAGCCAGCCGAACTCATAGCGTCCCTCCTCCGGCTCAATCGCGCTCCAGCCAAACACATTCAGTGTGAATGCATTGCAATTGGCCAGCTTCATCAGCCGGTAGTCTTCCTGAATAATATCCGGATAAGCCAGCCATTGGTCGGGATTATAGTCTCCTCCATGCAGCAGGCCTGTGACGGCTGGATGAAACGACGAAAATCTGAATTGAGTTGACATGCTTCTTCACTCCTCGCTTCCACTATCATTAGGTTCCCGGCCAAGGCCAAGCCTGGTTCGGTTCCCCTGTCATCTGTGTATCCATCTGCATAACTTGACCGCACACCGGTCTCCTGTTCATTGTAAAACGGCCTTGGACGAAACCACATGTAACAAAATGATGATTCGATATAAAAATCTGAAAGTGAAGAGAGCAGGGTCATCATGCTGGTGAAAAAGCGCCGCCGTCATGAAAAAAAAGCTGCCCTCAAGTCATAACCATGACTTACGAGAGCAGCCTTCAGCTACCTGTTATTGCATCGTTCTAGCCAGCCGTTCGAGCAGATTCACCGCCGGCTCCAGCACCGCTTCATCGATATCGAATCCGGGATGATGATGCGGGGCGGACAACTGAGTGCCAATGATCATATAGGTGGCCAGCCCTCCTTGCTCCTGGACACGACGAATCATGTAGCTGGCATCCTCACTGCCGAGAGCGGCGCTGTCCTGAACCACTTCGGCACAGGTGAATTCCGGTATATGTCCGGCCTCCCGGACCGCAAGCGCTGCAAGCTCCAGATCACAGCGGATCGGAATGGCGCCGCCGATCACTTCAACCTCCGCCTGGAGCTCATGCATCCGGGCGCTATGCTCGATAATCATGCGCACTCGCCGCTCCAGCTCCCGGTTCGTCGCCTCATCGGCCGAGCGGGTCTCGATGATCATGCGCGCATGCTCGGCAATAATATTCGCGCCGGTTCCTCCCTCGAGAACCCCTACATTAATCCGGGTATCCGCAGAGCTGAATCGCGGCAGCGCATGAATATTCAGCAGCGCTGTCGATGCCCCTAGCAGGGCGTTGCGGCCTTCCTCCGGCGAAGCCCCGGCATGAGCCGATATGCCGGTAAATCTCGCCTCTAGCTTCGTCGTTGCGAGAAATCCCGCTGCCGCTCCCCGGATATGGCCGGATGGAACCCCTACACCGAGATGGAGGCAGAACAGTCTGTCGACCTGATCCAGCATCCCTTTTTCAACCATCGCGTAAGCTCCCCGCACTCCCTCTTCGGCAGGCTGGAACAGAAGGCGCACTTTGCCCGCAAACTGCCTGTCCTTCAGCCGATCCGCCAAGGCCAGTCCCATCGCAGTATGGCCGTCATGAGCACAGGCATGCATAATGCCTTCATGCTCGGAGCGAAAGCCTGTCGCCTGCGGCGTATGCTTGTCTAGTGCGCTTTCCGTGATCGGCAACGCATCCATATCAAAACGGAAAGCAGTCGTCGGCCCAGCCTCCATCCCTTCCAGCTCTGCGACTACCGCGGTATAGCCGCCTCTCATCTTCTGCACGATCTCCGGATCGGCACCTTCGCGCAAGGCGCGCTGATAAGCCTCTTCCAGCACCTCCGGACGAGGAAGCCCCCGTCTGGCCGATCCTTCGATCGCATCCTTGCCGTAAATAACGCGGTAGCCCATCCCGGTCAGCATCTTCACAACCATCGCGGCTGTGCGAAATTCGGTGAAGCCAAGCTCAGGGTAACGATGCAATTCCCTGCGCAGCTGGATCAAATCGATCATGATGTTCTGTTTCTCCCCTCCGTGTATCTTGTAAAACCTGTTTACTGTACTTCAAATCGCATGAAATATTTTTAGAATATAGGTATAACATCTTACGATAAAAGTTGGTTTATATTGTAGAGCCTCATCCGACACGAAAGGATGAATGATAATTCCGCTTGGCTCAATACAATTAAGAGAGTTGGTAATATGCGTTTACATATCATGATTTCTGCTGTACTGATATCCTTTTTGTACACCTTTTCTTCTCTGTTCTCACCGCTGGTACAGGCTGAAGTTATAACCGACACCGAGGTTACAATCGAAAGCCTTAGAGCCGGGGAAAGCAAGCCTGCATTAGACATGCAAAGTGTAGTTGTAAGTCAAGAACGAGAAGATGAATTGCGCAAAATCTATGGTCTTGAGCCGTCCAACACTGATGACGCCTCCATTGATGTGAAACCATCTGACGTCGGAGCTTCTTATGAAAATGCACGGTATATCTACTGGATTTACATGTTATTCCACTTTATGAGAATACCTTAAGAATCTCTTATTTCACAGGGATCATAATGACAAATTCAGGCTGGTCATCATACGGGTCCTGGTCCATCGGATATTGCTCCAGATGGGTCAATCCATCCGGGGCTTTCTCTTGATAGCCCTGTTCACGAATCCAGTTGTACACATTGGTATAGGATTGCTGAATATTTTGCTGTTTCGCGTGATGACAGGTGGCATAAGTCAGCTCAGGAACAGCTATAGCCACCATCCCTTCCGGGATGTCGACCACCTTCTCTACCTCCACTGTAGCATAGTGTGTGAACCCCTCCGCTCCGGGATGAGCGTGATAGGATAGCCCGAGCATCGTGTCCTTATGTATCGCGCAAGGAATTTCCGCAAGCCGCTCCTGCAGCTGTTTATGAATGGCCCGAATGCCGCCCGCTCCCGCTTCGGCATAGGTCCCTTCCCACTTGATCCCCACAGCCTGAAAAGCAGGTTTTGTTATAATTGAAGCTTCATTACGTTGTTCAACTGTCATCTCCTATTCACTCCTTTAACCATACTATGTGTTCATTATATACTGAAACTATGACAAAAACGGTCACCGTTTCTATAAAACGGCAAGGAGGCGCGTCATGCCCAAAACAGAGCGAATACTGAAAGTCATGCAGCGGGTATACGAGAAAACAGACCTTTACCGTCAGCCAGATGGCAGAGGAATTTGGCGTGTCCTGTCGCACGATGCTCCGCTATCTGCACGAGCTGTCCGAGCTCGGGGTGCCGCTGTACGCGAATGAGGGCAGGCACGGGGGATACTCGATATTGAATGCCAGGCAGCGCTCCCTTCCTGAGCCGGCAGAGACGGGATTGCAGCGGCTTGTGAAGCCTGGGTTCCATCTTGTCGGCATGGAGATCAAAGTGCCGTTCACCGCCTACTATATGACGCAAGCGCTTAAGCCCAAATTGTGGACGGAGCTAAGCAGCCGAATCCAAGAAATCCGATATCCACGTTCAACCCGCGGTCAGGACTGGATCGCTGCCGTTCTAAGCCGCGGGCCTGTCTATCATTATATCGCCGGCATCGAAGTCACCGCGATTGGCACCATTCCTCCCGGCATGACCAGCCTTACACTGCCGACCCGGGAATATATCGTATATGTACACGAAGGCGGCACGGGCCGGGAGGATACCGATCAATCCTTCATCTATGTCATGCAGCAGATGAAACAGCGCGGGCTCCACTATAACCCGGAGATGTACGGTTTGGAGCGGAGAAGCCGCCTTGGCGACGACCGGGTCCAGATATACATTCCCGTTGCCCATTCCGTAAATCCAGGCGCCCTACATGAATAAGGACCCGATTCTGAAATCGGGTCCTCGTTATGGCTCACCTATTAGATTGCATGCGGATTATCTACGGCCGGATCAACGTCTGCATCATAATCCACACCGTCGGTCTCAAATCCGAACAGCTGGAAAAACTCGCGGCGGTAGCCTTCCAGGTCTGTCAGCTGCTCGATATTGTCGCTCGTTACCCGGCTCCACAGATCGGCAACCTCCTGCTGCACATCCTCACGCAGTTCCCAGTCGTCAATGCGGATGCGTCCCTTCTCGTCCACCGGAACCTCGCCGCCGCTATACAGCTTATCTGCGAACAGACGGTGGATCTGTTCGATCGTTCCTTCATGGATGCCTTTCTCCTTCATCACCTTGTAAAGCGCCGACACATACAGCGGCACCACAGGAATTGCCGAGCTGGACTGGGTCACCAGCGCTTTGCTGACGGCCACATAAGCGCGTCCGCCAATCGGCGACAACTTGTCGCTCAGCTTCAGCGCCGTATCCTCCAGATGATCCTTCGCCTGGCCAATGGAACCGTCACGATAGATCGCCCGTGTAATTTCCGAGCCGATATAAGAGAACGCGATGGTTACCGCCTGATCTGCCAGTGCGCCTGCCTCGGACAAGGCCTCCATCCACAAATCCCAGTCTTCACCGCCCATAACGTCCACCGTATGCTTCACTTCTTCTTCTGTTGCCGGCTCAATCGTCACCTCGGTCACTTCACCTGTATGGAAGTTGACCGTTTTGTTCGTGTAAGGCTCGCCGATCGGCTTCAGTACGGAGTTGACCGTCTCTCCGGTTTCAGGAAGCGTCCGCCGCGCGGATGCAACGCTGTATACAACGAGATCCACCTGACCCAGCTCCTGGCGGATCAGCTCTATCGTTTTTGCTTTTGTCTCGGCTGAGAATGCATCTCCTGTCACACTGAACGATTTCAGTCCAGCTTCTGCCGCAGCCTTTTCAAACGCCGCCGAGTTGTACCAGCCTGCCGATGCCGTACGTTTCTCACTGCCCTGGCTAGGACGGTACACCCCTACCGTATTCGCCCGAGCGCCGAAGGCTGCTGCAATTCGGGCAGACAATCCATAACCTGTCGAAGCCCCGATGACAAGCACATTGCGCGGGCCCTGTATTGCCGGCTTGCTAAGCACATAATCGATCTGTTGTTGAACCTGGGCAGCACAGCCCACAGGATGAGAAGTTGTACAAATAAATCCGCGTGTTCTAGGTTTAATAATCATCGTTCATTTCCTCTCTTTACGGTTCATATCGTTTCCCATTTATCGTTAGGTCCTGATTGACTCCTTTCTATTGTAACTTTTTTTTTCCGGGTGAAAACCTTTTAACCGCAAAATCTACAAAGACAATAAAAAAATCCCGCTTGGATAAGCAGGATTTTCACTCTTCACAGCACCGCTTTAGCTAATGCATTTCACAAAGCCTTTGTGTCTGTACAGCTGCCGGATTATTGACGTTCCGGATTACGGCCTCTAAGACCGATAAGGCCTGCAAGACCGAGCAATCCCAGCCAGCCCCAGTCAGTTCTGTTGTTATTGCCAGCCGTTGCATTAGCGTTGTATCTGTTGGCATTCATGTTGTTCGTGTTCACCGTGTTGGTGTTCATGTTGTTGGTGTTCATATCATTCTGATTCGTGGTGTGATTTTGCGCAAAGGCAGGAACAACAAGAATCAACGCAAGGCTTAACACAGCCAGGAATGAAGCTACCATTTTCTTCATTTGAGTTGGACTCCTTTCGATTTGATGTGGATTGAAAAGCCTAGGGGACAGGTTCCAAAATTATGTTGCCCGTAACAAATATTAATATTCTTTCCCCGTCTCCAGGTAAATGTTTCCACTCAATAAATAAAGCCCCCGATTCCCATCATGCTGGGCGGGGGCAAAAAAGACATACGGCGAAGATTCACACTTGCAGTTGCACCGTCGGCCAGCTGTTCCAGTTCATAGAACATGTTCGTTGTGCTACAAGCGTACCGTTAAGGTCACCGGGCAATGATCGCTGCCCATGATATGACAGTCGATGTCGGCGTCGACCAGCTGATCCGCCAGCTTAGCCGAGGCCAGGAAATAGTCGATGCGCCAGCCGATGTTCCGCTCCCTGACCTTGGGCATAAACGACCACCAACTGTACACATCCGTGCGATCCGGATAGAAATGGCGGAACGTGTCGAGAAAGCCGCTGGCCAGCAGATCGGTCATCTTTCCGCGCTCCTCAAGCGTGAACCCTGAATTGCCAAGATTGGATTTTGCATTCTTCAGATCGATCTCTTGGTGGGCGACATTCAAATCTCACACACGATGACCGGCTTGATCGCATCCAAGGCAAGCAGATAGCTGCGGAACCGATCCTCCCACTCCAGACGATACGGTAGCCTGCTTAAATCCCGCTTGGCATTCGGTGTGTATACGTTAACCAGATAGAAGCTTTCAAATTCAAGCGTAATGACCCGCCCCTCCGGCTCGCTGTCCTCCTCGATTCCGTAACGGACGGACAGCGGCTCAATCCGGGTGAACACCGCCGTGCCCGAGTAGCCTTTCTTCTCTGCATAATTCCAGTATTGACGGTACTCTGGCCCAAGCTCCAGCTCGATTTGCCCCTCTTGCAGCTTCGTTTCCTGAACACAAAATATATCCGCATCGGCCTGCTGAAAATAATCGGTGAACCCTTTCTTGACACAGGCTCGCAGACCGTTAACATTCCATGATACCAGCTTCATTGTCAACCTCTCCCCTTGTTGCAATCTATCCTGAGCACAGGCTCTGATAGGCATAATATATAGCCTCTAAATCACATAATGATACCATGCCAGCTTTTCGGCGAACAAGGCCCTCTTCTCGAGCAGCGAAGAGATCGTCAGCCCGATGTATATTTCCCGGTCAAAAAAGGAACAACATAACCGTTAACGTGAAGGAACCCGTGTTCCTGATCCTGTAATGATACATTCAGTATGGAGGTGGCATGGTTGACAGGAAGAAACAATAAGCCAAAAAATGACGGCCCATCCAGCAGTCCAGAACGACTGGATCAATATGGCGACAAGCTCGCCTCTGACAATGAGGAGGAGTTCACATCTGCGGCTGAAGAGCATTGCCGCGATGACGAATATTGATAGACAGCACCAGTAGCAAAAGAGTACCGCAAAATAACAAAACACGAGCGACGGGAAGGTAAATCCCCCTCCCGAGCTCGTGTTTTTTGTACATCCGAGCAGACCTCCGTGCATAGGACCCCAATTCCAAATCCTCTCCTAAACACCGCGCTCGAACGTTACAGCAGCCTTGTTTACTTCACCAGACTTTCCAGAACATCATCGATGATCTGGCTGTTGGCAACCGCGCCGGTGTACATCCAGGCACTGCCGACTTCATACTCATACACATGGCCGTTTATCACCGCAGGAATGTTCGCCCACAGCGGATCCTGCAGCATCTGAGAGCCGCTCGATTTGTCGCTGTTGATCAGGAACAGGTGATCCGCGTCAAGCTCCGCCAGCTTCTCCAGCGAAATCGACAGCCAGTTGTTATCACCGCTTTGCGAAACTTCCTTCACCACGTTCGGCACGGTAATCCCGAGATCACCGTATAATACCGCTCCGCTGGACAAATTCTCATTGACGACAAAAAAGCTGTTGTTTACGAGCCAAATCGCAGCTGCCGTTTCCGACCCGATCGCATCTTTCACGCTCTCCTTCGCTTCGGCAGCCTTTTGATCATAGTCCCGGAGCACTTGCTCCGCCTTCTCCTTCTCGCCGAAAATCTCCCCGATCGTCAGCAGCTCTTCACGCCAGTCATTGTTCAGCTCTGTGCCAATGACATAAGTCGGTGCGATTCTTGCATATTGGCTGTACTTGCCGCCTTCGACCATAGCAGCGGAGTCCATGATCAGAAGATCCGGCTGGAAGCTCGCTACCGCTTCAAACGGCAAATCATGCGCGATCGTCGGTATTCCCTGCAGCGCGTCCTGCAAGTATTGCTGAATGCTTGTCCCGTCCATAACCGACCACTGGGCAACCGGGGTAATGCCGAGAGCGACCAGACTATCTTCAAGGTAAGAAGCGATGACCCGCTTCGGCTCCGCCGGAATCGTCACCTCATTGCCCATGGCGTCGGTCAGCGTGCGCTCGGTCTTGGCTTCGCCAGTGTCCTCGCCGCCGGTTTCGCTTGCGCCCGAGTTCTCTTCCTGGGCAACCTGCTCATCAGCCCCCTGCGCCGGATCAGTCTCATTTCCAGCTTGGCTATCGTTGCCGCAAGCCGCGAGCAACATCAAGGCCGCCAGCAAGCCGGCCAACCAAATCATTTTTGCACTCCTATTTTTGCTGCGAATCATGTATAATTCCTCCTATGTATATTTTCACAAATCACTCTAGCTTCGCTCGCATAAAGTGATATAATGTTGATAGAAAAATGATAATGAAATTCATTATCAATTGCAAGTGCAGATTTTAAAAATCCATAAATATGTGACAAAAGGTAAGGTTGAACATGCAGGCACAACAATCTCACAAACATGCAGGCAAGCAGGCTAAATCCAGGCCCAAAACCGCGGTGGCTTTCCTGGTACTCGGTCTCGTCTTGCTCGTTATCGCAACAGCTCTATCCATCCTTTATGGTTCGTCCAACATCAATCTTCGGACCGTCTGGGAAGGATTAACCCAATTTGATCCGAGCTCCACCGCACATCAGATTATTCACCGGCTGCGTATTCCAAGAGCGCTTGCCGCTGCGCTGATCGGCGCAAGCCTTGCCGTGTCGGGAGCGGTCATGCAGGGAATGACGCGCAATCCGCTCGCCTCCCCTTCCATTATGGGAGTAACGGCAGGCGCAGCATTTCTGATGACGCTCGGCTATGCCTTCATGCCGGCCGCATCCAGCTTGGTCATAATGCTGCTCGCTTTTGTCGGCGCAGGGCTTGGAGCTGGCCTGGTATTTATGATCGGCGCGTTGTCCAAAAGAGGGCTTACCCCCGTCAAATTGGCACTCGCCGGCTCGGCAGTCACGGCGCTGCTGAGCTCGGTATCATCCGGTTTGGCCCTTCGCTTTAATGTAGCCAAGGACATCAGCTTCTGGTACGCCGGCGGCGTAGCGGGGGTGCAGTGGGTACATATTCAACTGCTCCTTCCGGTCGTTGTCATCGGATTGGTCCTGTCCATAGCGGTTAGCAAGTCGGTCACCGTCATGAGCCTTGGCGAGGATATCGCCACCGGGCTGGGGCAGCGCACGAACATCGTCAGGCTGCTCGGCACGCTTGTCGTGCTGCTGCTTACCGGCGCCGCTGTATCCGTAGGCGGCTCCATCGGATTTGTCGGGCTTGTCATTCCGCACATCGTCCGGTTTATCGTAGGGCCAGACTACCGGCTGATCATTCCATGCTCTGCTGTGGCCGGCGGGCTGTTGCTTGTGCTGGCAGACATCGCGGCACGGATGGTCAATCCTCCGTTTGAGACTCCGGTAGGGGCTGTCACCGCGATTATCGGCGTTCCTTTCTTCCTGTATCTGGCAAGACGAGAAGGGAGGGAGCTGTAATGCTTCACACCGGCAGAAAAGTTGTCTTCGTCTCGGTCATTACCGCGATTGCCATTGCAATCGTATTTATAATCAGTCTGAACCTGGGCACCATTCGCATCAGCCCGGCTGAAGTGCTGCAGGTCATCACCGGCAGCGGTTCAGACCAGAACCGGACGGTGCTGATTCATTTCCGGCTGCCCCGGATGGTGATCGCCCTGCTGATCGGCGCCGGAATCGCCATTTCCGGTGCGATCTTGCAAAGCGTCTCCCGCAATCCGCTCGCAGACCCCGGCATCCTTGGCATCAACGCCGGAGCCGGCTTGTCGGTCGTTCTGTACATTTTTTATTTCCAGGGCGGAGCCCTTGGCTCCGGATGGCTGTCGATCTATATGATGCCGTTTGCCGCCTTGCTCGGCGCTTTTGCCGCAGCACTGCTCATTTATACCGTCGCCTGGAAGGATGGCGTCACGCCCGTGCGGCTCATCCTGTCCGGCATCGGGGTGAATGCAGGCTTCGGCGCATTCATTATCGTCTTCCAGCTCATGATGGACCCGAATGATTTCATGAAAGCCACCATATGGCTATCCGGAAGCATCTGGGGAACAAGCTGGCCGTATGTGGGCGCCGTGCTGCCATGGATCGTGCTGCTCATCCCGTGGGTGCTGTATAAATCGCGCTATCTGAACGCGATGCAGCTCGGAGATCAGGCCGCGGCCGGACTCGGCATCCGCGTGGAACGCGAGCGCCGGGTGCTGCTGTTTATCGCCGTAGCGCTGGCTGGCGCCTGCGTATCTGTTGGCGGCGGCATTACGTTCCTCGGGCTTATTGCACCGCATTTGGCCCGTAAGCTGGTAGGCCCGCGGCATCAAAGCTACCTTCCGGTCTCCGCACTCCTCGGCGCGCTGCTCCTGCTGGGCGCTGACATGATCGGTAAGATGCTGATGGCCAACGCAGAGGTCCCTGTCGGGCTCGTCGTGGCCTGCCTCGGAGCCCCTTATTTCATCTATTTGCTGATCAAGGATTAGCAGCGAATGCCAAAAACAGCGGTTCCCTGTCCTAAACAGGGCCGCTGTTTTTTTAGGATTTGCGATCTTCAGCTTTTGAAAAAATGCGGCAAATAACGGCGGTTGGTCTCCAGCATTTCATCCAGCATCGTCTCCGCCACGCTGACGGAATCCACCAGCGGGTGAGCGGATAGTGACAGCAGCGCAAGCTCCCTGCTGCCCGTCACGGCCGCCTCGATCGCCAGGCTTTCGTACGTTTTTACAGCTTGAATGAGGCCGGACACGCCGTCCGGAATCCGTGTAATAGGCACCGGAACAATACCTTCTTTTCGTACGATACAGTTCACCTCGATGCTCGCATCATCCGGGAGGAAGCCGATTGTGCCGTTATTGCGAACATTCAGCGTCTGGATCTCCCCGCTGTCGGTATGGATCGCCTTCATGAGGTTGACAGCCGCCTCGGAGTAATAGGCCCCGCCGCGCTGCTCGAGCTGCTTCGGCTTCTCGGCAAGCTCCGGCTGCTTATAGATATCGAACAGCTCATCTTCCAGCCGCTTGACGATCTGTGCCCTTGTTTCGCCACGTGCTGCCAACGCCTGCTGCTCTGCCAGCATTTCCCGATGCAAATAGTAATATTTCAAATAATAGGACGGGATCGCGCCCAGTGTGCGGATAAGCGTATCATTCCAGGCCAGCTGCGGCACATTGCTGGCGGAGTAGCTGCCCCCGGCCTCCAGCAGTTCCTCCAGCTTCGACTCGCCGTCCACCTCGATCCGGCTGATCCAGTGCAGATGGTTCAAACCGACAAATTCACAGTAGAAACGCTCAGCAGGAAGATCATATAGCGAAGACAGCCACTTGTATGCCGCGATCGGTGAATTGCACAGCCCGATCGAACGAATGCGGGTATGTTTCAGTATCGCTTCCGTCACCATGCCGGCCGGGTTGGTAAAATTAAGCAGCCACGCTTCCGGGCACAGCTCTTCCATGTCTTTGCATATGTCGAGGAGAACAGGAATCGTCCGCAGCGCCTTCATCATGCCGCCGGCCCCGGTCGTCTCCTGACCGAGCATCCCGTATTTCAGCGGAATTGATTCGTCCCAGCCCCGGGCCTCCAACAAGCCGACTCGCATTTGGGTGGATACATAATCCGCATCCTTGAGCGCCTCTCTCCGGTCGAGCGTCAGCTGAAGACGTATAGGCAGCCCGCTTCTCTCTACCATCCGCTGGGCGAGTCCACCGACAATCTCCAGCTTGCCGCGCCCCTCCGGAATATCCGCCAGTACAATATCGGTTACAGGAAACGAATCGTAATGACGAATGAAGCCTTCGATCAGCTCCGGCGTATACGACGATCCTCCGCCAATGACAGCAATTTTTAATCCAGCGCCCATTCTGTGTCCATCTCCTTTATCGCAAGCTCTGCATACAGCTGATTGTACACCGCCGTGTCTGGCGGGCCCATATGCAAGTCCATTCCCAGTAAGATCGCCCCGGCAGCCGGCTCCAGGTCGAGAATTCGAAGCCGGCTCTGCGGAGCTGTCCGGGACACAAGACGTTCAATATGCGAAACGACATAGTCCCCTTGTCCTCTCGTAAGGACGCTGCCTGCAAGCACCACGTCAAAAGCATCGTTCTCCATTCCGAGCTTTCGGATAACAGCACAAGCCACCGTTCCCAGTTCCACGCCCTGTCTCTCCAGAATCCTTCTCGCCGCCGGATCCCGGGGGGCAGCGTCAAACAACAGCTTGGCCAAATGATGGGGAATTCTTCTTCCTTCATCCAGCGAGCGGTGAAACATCTCCTCCACATTCGCGAACCCCAATGCCTTTAACGTAGGCGCAGTCAATAACGTGGGCTCTTCGCGGCCTTCCCATGCCCGGATGACCGTCCGGAACACTTCAACCGCCAGATCATATCCCCCGCCAAAATCTCCGTATGCATACCCGAAGCCTCCGATTTGAATTTCCTGACCAGCTGCATTGACCCCATAGCTGTTGGTGCCGCTCCCGCAGATCAGTACAACCCCATCCGTCTGCCTCGTCCCCGCTCTCATGGCGATCACGGTATCACACACAATATGATAATCGGCAAAGCCCAGCCCCCCGATCATCGGTCTTAACACAACATAATCCGCCTCGCGGTCTGCCCCGGCCAGCCCAAATGATGCGAAAGTAATATCTCGATGCACAAGTCCCGCTTGTGCAAGCGCTTCATCAACAGCGTGTCTAATGCTGCGCTCCGCAAGCGCCGCACCGAGCTGATGATTGCCACAGCCGCTGCTTCCCCTCCCTCTTATGCGTCCGGTTTCATCCGCGACAACAGCGATAGTCTTGCTGCCGCCGCCATCTACCCCCAGATAATAATTCATGGTTAATCTCTCCTATGTGTTGCCTGGCTATGAAAGCCGCGCCCCAAGCTGAACCCTGCGCTGTCCTCCAGCATCTGCCCGGGCCGCGGCCTCCTGCCAAGTCGATTTATTCTATTTCATCTTCTCGAGGTTTTCTTTCCATCTTGCCGTTTTATACTCCAGCAGTTTGCTGTAGCCTGCCTTCTGCGCATCCTCTTCCGCTTTGTCCAGGATAGCGATAACTTCTTCATCGGACGCTGTCATGCTGATTGCCGTCGCTCTCGCTTTCTCGTATATTTCGAATACGCGTTGAGCGATGATCCCTTCCTCGCTGTCGCCAGCCGGATCCAGGTTGACGAATTCGGTTGTATTCATCTGGGTCTTCCATGTAATCTCGGACTGCCAGTACGTCTCGAAATTCCGCTGTTCCGGCGATAGAGTAGACTCGAACTTCATCTTGGAATTGTCAACGTATACCGTGTTACCGTTCCACTGGAAGTTCACGGTCGAGTTCATCAGCTCATCGCGCCCCTGCGGGTCGTTGACAAATTTGTCGGTGAACAGTGGCATATCCTCTTCATCCGTTCCGTCCCAGTACAACCCTTCAGGTCCCCACATAATGACACGCTGACCCTCCGGTCCTGTGAACCAATCCAGGAATGCAAAGACCGCTTCCGGATCTTTCGCCGACTTTGTAATAACACTGACGTTCCAGCCGAGCTGCTTGTAATCCCCCGGGAAAATTTTGTTCCGGTCGAGCCCCTCCTTATGAACCGGCCAGATCATGATGTAACCGGCATCCGGATCTTCGGCTGACAGGATGCTGTTTCCTTTCGACCCGAACTCTGTCGGGCTGGAGGCGACGTAAACAGCCACTTTGCCCGTAATGATCTTCTGCTCCACCTGCTCGATCTTCTGGGTGAACGTATCCTGTGACATCAGCCGCTCGCGGTACATGCGGCTCATATATTGAAGCAGCTCGCGATAGACAGGATCGGTAAACAGAGAGACCAGCTGATCTCCTTGCGGAACAGCGATCATGCTGTTGAACAAGTACGGACGGTTCTCCGCAAAAGCCGATACCATAATGTCCACACCTGCCGCGGATTGACCGACCTCAAGCGGCACCACATCCGGGTAGTTCGCCTTCACCAGCTTCAAATATTCATACAGATCTTCCGGTGTTTCGAGCGGCGGAGCACCCAGCTCATTGTAGATTTTCTTGTTCACGAGATAACCGGCGTTGCCGTTAGGCTGCGTCGTATACCAGTTCGGGAACTGATACAGCTTGCCGTCCGGAGAACGAAGCATGTCGATGGTTGAATCACCGGCCCATTTTTTCAAATTCGGATATTTGTCTAGATAATCATCGAACGGAACAAGCATGCCCTCCGCACGAAGCTTCTCCACATCCGCACCTCTCTCCATCCAGATCACATCCGGCAGCTCGCCGGACACAATCATCGTGTTCAGCTTGTTTTTGGCGTTTCCGCCTGAGCTGATTGGCACCACGTTCACCTTTTTGTTCTCTTGAATCCACTTGGTGGCCAGGTCGCCGCCCCATTCAGGCATGGTATACCAGTCATAGTGACCGTAGAAGGAAAATTCCAGAGGCTGCTCGCCCAGCACAAACTCTCCGCTTTCCGGCGTGCCTGTTGGCTCGCTTGTCTCTTCGCCGGTGGAGCTGCCTTCTTTTGACCCCGAACACCCCGCTAGAATCATGACCATAACCAGTGTGACTGACCATATGGATAGTAATGCGCGCTTCCCTCTTTTCATCGCTTGATCTCCCTTCTATTCTGTTCATCTATGGTCAAAGCTGACGCTTCAAACCCTTGAATCAAGACCCGCCTTCGCTATTCCTTAAGAGAGCCGATCAGCACACCCTTCACAAAATACTTCTGCACAAACGGGTATACGAGCAAAATCGGGATGGTGGCGACCATCATCGTAGCCATGGACAGCGACTTCGTCGTTACTGCTCTCATGGCACTCATTCTGCCTTGGGCTGCCGCATCCACATTCTGCATCTGCTCCAGCATGATGTTGGCGTTCAAGATCTGCTGAAGCTTCGTCTGAATCGGGAGCAGATCTGTATTGGAAATGTAAATGCTCGGTGCAAACCAGTCATTCCAGTGGTACACGGCCGTAAACAGCGATAAGGTGGCAATGACCGGACCGGAGAGCGGCAGTACGATTCGAAACAATACGCCCCAGTTGGAAGATCCGTCGATTCGGGCCGATTCCTCCAGCCCTGCCGGTATTCCTCGAAAAAAAGTCCGGAATATGATCATGTTCCATACATTGATAATCCCGGGCACAACCATCACCCAAAAGGTGTTCATCAGACCCAGTTCGCGAATGAGCAAGTAGCTTGGAATCAGACCTCCGCTAAAATACATCGTGATGATGCACAGCACCATATACACATTGCGCCCCGATAATTGAGGCTTGGAAATGCCGTAGGCAAGTATGGCTGTCGCCATCACCGATAGCAGTGTGCCAACGATCGTACGGAAGATCGAGATGATGAAGCCGTCGATCAGGCGCTCATCCTTAAATACCACTTTATAATTCTCAAGCGTGAATTCCCTTGGCCAGAACGTAACGCCGCCTTGCATCGTGTCTGTGCCGGAATTAAACGAGATCACCGCCGCGTTCCAGAACGGGTAAAATGCAACAAAGGCGAGCAATACCAGAAACACGTAAATCGAGCCAATAAACAAACGATCACCGCTGGATAGTCTCAAGATGCATACCTCCCCCTACCATAGGCTATTCCCTGATTTTCTGGCCAAATAGTTGGCTAACGTCAGCAGGATAACGCTGATAACCGCCTTGAACAGTCCCGCTGCCGTTGCGTAGGAATACCTGCTGTTCTGTATGCCGATGCGGTATACGTAAGTATCCAGCACATCGCTTACATCCCGCAGCACCGGATTGCCTGCCAGCAGCAAGATGTCCTCAAAGCCGGCATTGAGCAGGTTGCCGATGGCAAGGATCAGAAATACGATCACAACCGGCAGAATCGACGGGATCGTAATCGCCGTAATCTGCTTCACCCGGCTCGCACCGTCCATGGAAGCCGCCTCATACAGCTGCGGATTGATACCAGCAATGGCCGCTAAGTATACGATGGAAGAGAAGCCGATCTCCTTCCACACATTGGTCGCGGTCAGAATGCCCCAGAAGTATTTGGGCTCGGACATGAAGTTGATTGGTTCGTCGATGAGGTTTAGCTTCTGCAGCAGAATATTCAGGCTGCCATTGTCGGTGGATAGAATGGAGATAATCATGCCGGATACGATAACCCAGGACAAAAAGTGGGGCAAATAACTGATCGTTTGAATCACTCTTTTGAACGTTCGCCTTCCGATCTCGTTCAGCATCAGCGCGAGCAGGATCGGTGCGGGAAATCCGATGCACAGTTTAAGCATGCTGATCACCAGCGTGTTCCGCATAATCGTCCAAAACTCGGGCGCCTCAAAAAACATCACAAAATGCTTGAACCCGACCCAAGGACTGTTCATAAAGCCCCGAAACAGGCTATAGTCCTGAAATGCCATCAACACCCCATACATCGGAATGTAGCTAAATACAAAAATGAAAAGCATGGCAGGAATGACCATAAGCTGGAGATCCCACTGTCTGGCCAATTTCGTCCATGGCCCCTTCTTGCGATTAGGTTCCGGGTTGCGCTGGATTTCGGATGGCAACGACATTTTACTCCCCCTTTCTACATCTAAGGTCAGTTTATCTGACATATATCTTTAAGAATACTTGTCATTATTGTAGTGCAGCCCTTAGCTCATTTCTCTGCTAAAACGAGTAAAAACCAGCACTATTCCACTGGTTTTTACAACTGCTGTCTCTGTGAAGCCTTTGGCGTCATGCCAACATGCTTTTTAAAGAGCCTATTAAAATTGGTTAATGTGCGGAATCCGCATTCCAAAGCGACGTCCGTCACCTTCATCTGTCCTCCCTCCAGCAGCTTTATCGCCTGCTCAAGTCGGATATGAATGAGATACAGGAGCGGCGGCATGCCTACGGCCCGCTTGAAGATTTCGCTGAAACGGGACGGGCTGAGGTAAACGAGGGCAGCGAGCTCCTCCAGCGTCCAGGGATGGGCATAGTTCTCCTCCATGATCATGATCACCTGGCGCATCTTCTCCAGCTGCCTTTCACTGATGCTCGGCTCACTGCGGCCCTGGCCTTCAAAACGGCACTCCCGATTGACCGTGGCAAGAAATTGCAGCAGAAGCGAGTGTACCATCGTGGTGTAGGATCGCTGCTCTTGCTCATGCTCTGCCTGCATCTGCAGCAAAATAGGGCGGAGTTTATCCATGGCCGGGTGATCGCGGGGAATCAGATTGGAGAAATGCTTGCCCATTTCGCGAAACGGGCTGAACAGCTCGGGGTCGAATCTGAGGTTGTGAATAAACCACGTGGAGTCAAATGAGATGACCAGCATGACAAGGTCCTGGGATTCGTAAGCACAGTGCAGATCATTGGAGTTGATGAGCAGCACATCCCCCTGCTCGAACTCAAATTTCTTCCCGTTGATGACGTAATAACCGGTGCCGCTCTTGATGTAATTAATCTCCAGTACATTGTGCCAATGGAGCTTCTGATACAGGCTGGTCACACCGATCGTATCGGCGATTAGCACCGGATAATTTCTAGCCAATCTTACTTTTTCCTTGGGGATCGCTTCTTCGCGCAGCACAAATGTCATGACTAACACCTCACATCTTTTGTGTGTTTTATAACATTTAAACATACGTTTTTATGTTAATTATACTACCACCTCACCTTTGTTACTGTAAACGAGCAAAGTCTTAGTTTTTTCGCCAACAGAAACAAGCTGTCCCCCGCCATTTTCGGCTTCAGACAGCTTGTTTCTGTGTGACGATATCAAGTAAGACCGTTCATTCGTCGACGAATGACTCGATCGGGTCAGCTTCTCATGTGCTTACGAAGGACCAGCTAGCAGCTAGCTTGCAGGCGTAAATTTAATCCAGTCATAGTAAGCGCGGATCGGATGACCTGGATAGGTGAATTTCCCCGTCCATATTTCTGCCGGCCCCGCACCAGACCACAGGTTGACCATAATATACCCCGGACTTGTCGGCAGCGGGCCCCTCGAACCGGTTTCGGTGTGGACCAGCCTGCCGTCAACATACCACTTGATTGACGTCGGCGACCATTCAAAGGCATAGTCATGGAAATCGAGCGAAGCATCAAAGCCCAGGTCGATCACGGTGCTATGCCCACCAACCCCGTTCGTAAAATAGTTGGTTTCCATCTTCGTGGTGTCTTTGCCCAAAATTTCGATGTCGATTTCGTCATTGGAGGTACCTGGAGCAGCTCCGGAATAAGTAAACAGGCTTGTGACAAGGCCGGTTCCTTTGGCGGCCTTAATCCGCGCTTCGACCCGCCCGTATCCATATTTCTGGGTCGTGGCATATTCGGCTGATGCATAGGGTTTGCCCGAGCAGTTGGATGGGCAGCCCACATTATCGAGACGCAGAGCCATAATGCCATTGGAAAATTCCTGGTTGGACGCTTTCCAGCCAACGCCGAAGTCCACGCCGTTGCCCCAGCCGTCCGATGTGTAGAACATGCCGGGATTCGGCCCGTTCAGCGGCTCGGTAAACGCGGCGCCCTGGGCCTGGACCGGCTGGGTTGCAGATACGCTGATCAGCAGCGCAGCTGCGGCCAGCAAAGCCGTCATTTTCACTCGGATTGACATCCATTTTGTCATGAGTCACACCTCTTCCATGGATTTTTGAGAATGTGCTTGAACATCGCTGTCCTTGCCCTCCTGCTTTCTCGATTCCACCTCCTTCTCTTATTTACCTGTTATAATACACGAGCCTTGTTTGATGAACTGCGCTATTCCTATCAAAAACCTACACTATTATACTTTTTTTCCATATTTCTGTTCATCCTGTTTGCCATGCGGATCTGTAACAGGCAGCGAAATATGAATCATGGTGCCTTCGGTCTCTGTATCCAGCCTAACTTGTCCACCATGCTTCTCCACCGCCGCTTTCACGATGGAAAGTCCAAGGCCGCTGCCCCCGTCACTTCTGCGGGCCTGATCTCCGCGCACAAACGGATCGAAAATCGCTCTGCCCAGATGCTTAGGTATTCCTGGTCCGTTATCCCCCACCGTTAGATGAACACCATTCTGTTCACGTAGCACCACCCAGACCCTGCCTCCCCTGCGGTTATACTTCAGTGCATTGGTCAGCAAGTTAGCAACCGCTCTTCTCATGTAGCCTTCATGACCATGAAGCCGCACGGGCCGCTCCGGTATGGAAATATCCAGTTCAATCCCCTTCTGCTCGAACGAGTCGTACAGATCGGCTGCGGTGGTCCGGCACAGCTCTGCAAAGTCCAATGGTTTCCGCTCAAAAGGAAGCTCGGCGCTCTCGAACTTCGTTAACGCAAACAGGTCATCGACCAGGGCAGCAATGTAAATCGCCTTGTTGTAAATATGGCTGGCATATTTCCTGCGCTGACGCTCATTCTCCTCGATGCCTAGGCGAAGCACCTCGGCATAGCCCTGGATCGTTGTGATTGGCGTTTTCAGATCATGGGCAATATCCATCAGCATCCGGCGTCGATCCTCCGCAAGCTTTCGATTCATCTGCTCCGCTTGCTCCAGCTTGTCCGCCATCCGGTTGAAATTACGCTGGATGTCCATCAGCTCACGGTTCGCAGGCATGTGAAGCCGGCCCCCTTCCTCCCCCTCAGACATCTTCCCGAGCCGCTGGGAAATAGCAGCAAGAGGAGCCGTAATTCGTCTGGCCGTCATGCGGCTGTATAGCCACAGGCTCAAGAGAAATGCCAGCAGAAATAAGAGCAGCCCGCGGAGTATAAAACCCGAGAACACCCTGGTCTGTTCTTCATTCGGCTTCACCATCCGGCTTTCCTTCACAACAGCCCCGCTCGGGATAGCTACGAGCAGCCGGTATTCCCGGCCCTCTTCGGTTATAAAAGGCGCAGCGGAATAATACCCTAAGCCGCCTTCATAGAACAGAGCGTTCAGCTCTTTTTCCGTGTAGCTGGCCCGGGCTTGTCCTTCACCTCGCACAAAGACCGAATTCAAGTTATCATCAAGGATCTGGATATAGCCCCCGAAATGGTGAACCGTCTCATACGGGATGTCCTCCCAGTTGTCGCGGATCAATTCATCCGCCTTCACCATAGGCAGCGTTTCGCTTAAGTAGGCATCGCGCGCCCCGTACATATGGTTATACACCAAAAATCCGATCAGTCCCAGGATGACGGAAAACAGAATATAATTCATCATCAGGCTCGTATGCACACTCCTGCCCTTCATCTGAAATCATCCCCCTGGAGCGCCAGTTTATAGCCAAGGCCCTTGATCGTAATGAGAAAACGCGGATCGCGGGCATTGTCCTCCAGCTTGTCCCTCAGCCTGCTGATCTGCACCATCACGGTATTGCTGTCCTCAAAATAAGGCTCATTCCACACAGCTTCATAGATTTGCCGCTTCGTAAATATCCGTCCGGGCGCGCCCATGAACAGCTGTAGCAGCTTGTACTCGAGCGGTCCAAGCTGAACGGCCTCCCCCCGCTTATACAGCATACAGGCACGGTGGTCCAGCGTTAGCGGGCCGCATACCGTCCTTGAAGGCGGAGGCTGATCGGCCCCGGGGACAAGCGGCCTCCCCTCGTTTAACTCATAGTAGCGCCGCAGCTGCGCCTTGATCCTGGCGACCACCTCAATCGGACTGAACGGCTTGGAAATAAAGTCATCGGCTCCAAGCGCAAGTCCGGTAACTTTATCCACGTCGCCCGTCTTGGCTGACACGATAATGACCGGAAGGCGAAGCTTCTCGCGGATGCGGGCAATGAGCTGAAAGCCATCCAGCTCCGGCATCATAATATCAACCAGGGCCAAATCCACATGCTCCTGCGAAAGGATATGCCAGGCCTCACGGCCGGAATAGGCTTCCAGTACCCGGTAGTGCTCCCGTTCCAGAAACAGCCGGAGCAGCTCCACGATTTCCGTCTCGTCATCGGCGACAAGTATCGTATGCTTCTTCTGACGTTCTGCTTGAAATTCCACGGTGATTTCCTCCCCAACAGTTAACGGCTGACCGCTGCTTCCTACAGCCCAATATACACGATACTCCGCGAATTCAGGCTGCTGTTTTCACAAATTTAAGGTTTATGTAAGGTTGACTACAACCCGAGGACAGGTTGGCTTGATATGATCGTGATATGATGTAAATATGGAGGATCAATATGCGTACTTTCGAAATCTTACTGCTTATCGTTAACCTCGGACTGCTTATCATCTGCACGCTCTGGCCAAGCAGGCATCCGTTAAGGCTGCGCGCTGCGGCAGCCGGAATAACGGCGCTGCTGAGTATGATCCAGATGGTGGCCGAGGGCTTCCGCTGGCAGATGATCCCCGTGTATGCGGTAAGCGTACTGCTGGGACTGTCAGCACTTGTTCTGATCCTAAGCAAGCACAAGCGCTCCCGGCAACCACGCCCAGGACCCCGCTTCGGCATCCGCTGGCTGCGGACCTGTGTTACGGTGCTGCTGCTTGTGATGTACACCGGCGTTTCTGTGGCGCTTCCGTCCCTGCTTCCGGTGTTCGCATTTGCCACACCAAGCGGACCGCACGGCGTCGGGACAACCTCCTTGATTCTCGTAGACGAGCGTAGAGATGAGCCCCATACGGAGGATCCATCCGACCACCGAAGGCTGGCGCTTCAGATCTGGTATCCTGCCAGCGTCGAGGAGCGTCCCCATGACAAGAGGGCCGATTATATCGAGCATCTCCCCATTATATTAGAAGGCTTAGAGCAAGCGATCTCCATACCTCCGTTCCTGATGAGCCAGTTGCGATATGTGAAAACCCACGCCTACCGGGAAGCTGAAGTCGCTCTAGATCAGGAGCGCTATCCTGTACTGCTTTTCTCCCATGGATTGACTGGCTTTCGCAATCAGAACACGTTTCAGGTTGAGGACCTGGCAAGCCGGGGCTACATCGTAGTTGGCATCGATCACCCTTATGACGCTGCAGCCGTCGTCTTCCCGGATCATACGGCCATGTTGAAGCTGGATAACCTGTCGGGCTTTGAAGCTTATGAGGCCAAAAACCGACTGTGGGTTGAGGACATCAAGTTTGTACTTGATTATTTGGAGCGCGTAAGCCCGGCGGAAGAGGAGCATTTCCTGTCAGGCCGCATGGATATGGACAAGGTGGGCATGTTTGGCCACTCCTTCGGCGGAGCAACTGCCGCGCAGATGCTGATGGAGGATCCCCGTATTAAAGCCTCCTTGAATCTGGATGGCGCGCTGTACGGACAGCCGATTCCGGAAGAAGGCTTTGACAGACCCTATATGCAGATGAACGCGGACACAAGCATCGATTACGATAATTTTGCCCAGTCTTTGGATGAAGCCATCGAAGCGTCCGGCAGCAGCCGCGAGGAATACGAAGCCTTCTGGGCCGAGATGACTTCCAGGCGCAACCATGCTGCTTCCGGAGATTCAGCGTATTCTATCGTATTGGCCAAAGCCGACCATATGAGCTTTACCGATTTCTATCTGTTCTCGCCGCTGCTTGCGCTGAACAGCACGTCTCCCCGGCAGCTGCACCATTCGGTTAATGAAGTGACGGCGGCATTTTTCGATCAATATGTGAAGGGGGAAAACGGCATATCCATTGAACGGACGATCGACAGCCTGCATGGCATCACAGCGGAACAACGCTGAATGACAGCCGGGGATAAGTCCGATGAACCAACGAAAAACCGGAGCGCACATGGGGTTCAAACAAAAGCCAGCTGTGCATCTCCGGTTCTATTGCGTTATGATGTCAAGCACGGATGATTAGCATAAGCCGAATAAACACAAGCTTTATTGTCCGTTTGCCGCCTGAAACTCTTCCAGATGCAGGACCCGTTCAGCAAAATTCCGTACATAATCCGCATCACGCAGCCTGTCGCGGACCTGCTCTTCCCAGACCTCGGCATCCCGAAGCACGGATAAACTTCCTTCTTCTCCATACCAGGATTCCACCAGCTCCCTGTCCGCCACAAACACAGTCTCATCCTCGAACACAAACTTCAGCTTCTCGAGATTATCGATCATAACGAAATTCGCCGTTGCATTATATAGAAGAATTTCCTTCAGCTTATGCGGTTCCGTATCGCCAGCGGCAGTCTGGTACCGGATTTCTGCCGTCAACACTTCGGGATATAGCTGGAACGTCCGCCCTATATTCCGAAACGGAAGAGAAGCGTTCAAGTTGATCAAATTCCCCGCATCCCCCATATATGGGCTGGCATAAGCCACAGTGGGCTCAATGTGATGGGTGAGGGGATCATTCTGGTCCATTTCATACTGCTTAGCCTGCCTATCAAGCTTGGGCTTCACGTAACCTTCCATGACGGCCAACCCGATCATGCCGACCACCAGCAGCACGACAATCCATACGCCTGTACGTCTCATGACTGCTTCACCTCATACTTCGTGATATACTGCCCCGCCTTTCGCGCCGCCAGCGGAATAATGATCGTTGTCAGCGGAAGAACAAGCTGCAGCATCGTTTCATAGAAATCATAAGGCCCGCTAAAACCTACCTGTCGCCCAAACCATAGATCTGAGCCAAACTTAATGAGAAGGCTGTATCCGGTTATCACGATAGCAAACAGCCCCCATAATATCCACACTCTTCGAATCATCCGCCCAATCTTGCCGGTATCTACCTGATCGATTTCAGCCGAGCTGGGAAAGCCTTTCTGCAGCATCGTAAGCAGCAGCACGCCGCCCGCTATCCCGAGCACCATGAACAGTGTGTTCACCATCACGCCCGAGAGGGTGAGCCTGGCGGGAATGGTCACAATCCACGCGATGAAAACATACAGCAACGCTCCCTGCATGACATCATATCGATAACGATGAATATACACCGTCTGCTTGTCGTCAATAATGCTGTCGATATCGTCCAGATCCCGGATCGCCTGACTGATGGCTTCCTGATAATCCATACCGCTGCTCATACAGTCTGCGACCTTCGCTTCCAGATTGCTGAGAATCTCCTGTTTCAGCTCCATCACAGCTTTCGTCTTGCGCTTGTTGGCAAATAATCGGTCTACAAAAAGATTCAGATCATTTCTGTCCGTCACCTGATGCCAGCTCCTTTCCATCTCCAATGAGAACATCAATAATGGCTCGTGCAGCTTGCCATTCCTGCCATTTCACCTTAAATCGCTCCCGGCCATCGGGGGTAAGCGTGTAATATTTGCGGCGGCCGCCTTGCGTCTCCTGGCCCCAATAGGATCGGATCAGCCCCTGCTGCTCCAGCCTGCGTAGACTCGAATATAGCGTGGGCTCTTTGAGCTCGAATCTGCCGCCACTGCGAATGCCAAGCTCTTTAATAATCTGATAGCCATAATTATCCGCATCCAGCAGTACCCGCAAAATAAAGGCGTCGATGTTCCCGCGAACCAGATCACTGTTATGTAACGACTCCATTAGGCTGTAACCCCCTTATTAACAACACAGGTACAATATAACGCATATAACTATGTCTGTCAAAGTAATATTAGAGACATAACGGACACCTTCCCTCTGTACTGTTCATGCAGCAGCGTTTACACATAAAAAAACGACCCGGAAAAGGTTGGCCCTCATTCCGGATCGTTTCGATCCCCATCGATGATGGTGGTCAGGTTACATCCATCTCGTAACCCTGCGCTGAAGTGATTTTTATGATTTCGATTCAAGCGGTTTCTTCCAAACGCCAAGCAGCATGGCTGAAATAACAGCCCCAATCGCTACGGCCAGCAGGAAGAGCATCGCATGATTAGCCAGTGCGGCCACAAATATGCCTCCGTGTGGTGCCGGCACATTAATGCTCCACAGCTGGGTCAATCCGCCAGCAACCGCTGAGCCGAGAATACAGGAAGTGAGCACTCGCAGCGGGTCGGCTGCTGCAAACGGAATCGCCCCTTCCGTAATGAAGGATAATCCCATAACATAGTTTGTTATGCCTGATTTGCGTTCCTGCTCTGTAAACTTCGGTTTGAAGAAGGTTGTTGCCAATGCAATCGCAAGCGGAGGCACCATCCCTCCAGCCATAACAGCGGCCATCATAGCTCCATTCGTGTTGCCGCTAGAGGCAAATACCCCGATCGCGAACGTGTAGGCCGCCTTGTTAAAGGGGCCGCCCATGTCAATAGACATCATGCCTCCAAGCACAAGGCCAAGGATAACCGCATTGGCGGTTCCCAGATTGTTCAGGATGTCTACCATGCCCAGGTTCAGCCAACTGAACAACGGGGAGAAGAGGTAGAACATGATTGTTCCGGTGATGAGCAACCCTAACACCGGGTACAGCAGTATTGGTTTCAGTCCATCCAGCGCTCTCGGCAGGCCGGCAAACCACTTGCGAAGCAGAATCACGACATACCCCGCCAGGAATCCGGCTGCCAGTCCGCCAAGGAAGCCCGAGCTCGAATTCAATGCGATCAATCCCCCGACCATGCCAGGCATTAAAGCTGGACGATCGCCGATGCTGATCGCAATGAATCCAGCCAGTACCGGGATCAGGAAATGAAAGGCCCCTTCGCCTCCGCCAATGGTCTGGAGCAGCTGGACAAGCGGATGGTCAGCGCCCGCCAACTGCTCCAACAGGAATGAAACAGCCAGCAGAATGCCTCCGCCAACAACAAACGGAAGCATATGGGAGATTCCGTTCATCAGATCCTTGTATATTTTGCTTCCAATTCCGCTCTTCTCGCCATCCTCCTGTGCCTCCGCGCCGCCGCTGCTGTGATAAATCGGGGCATCTCCTGCCAGCGCTTTGCGAATCAGCTCCTCCGGTTTGCGGATGCCGTCACTGACAGGCCTCTGCAGCACAGGCTTTCCGTCAAACCTGGCCATTTCCACCTTTTTGTCTGCAGCGATGATGACCCCTTTCGCGCGCCGAATTTCATCCTCTGTCAGCACATTTCCTGCCCCTTCAGAGCCATTGGTTTCTACACGGATATTGACGCCCAGCTCTTGAGCCTTCTTAATGAGAGCGTCTTCAGCCATGAACGTATGGGCAATGCCGGTCGGACACGCCGTGACCGCTACGATCAAATCTTTGCCCTCATTCATATCCGCGTGTTCCTTCTCGGCTTTCTTCGCCTGCGAAGCTGTTGCCTTCTCCGCCTTGGCCTGTTCGGCTTTGGCTTCTTCTGCCTTAGCTTGTTCTGCCTTGGCTGCTGCTTCAGCCTGCTTGCTATCGAACAGCGCTGTAACTTCATCAGGCGTCCTGGTCTCCATTAACTGGCCGATAAACTCGGCATCGATTAACAGTTTCGACAGCGCAGCTAGCGTACGCAAATGGGTATTGCCCGCGCCTTCAGGCGCAGCAATCATGAAGAACAGATGCGCCGGCTCCCCGTCAAGCGCTGCGAAATCTACGCCTTGGTTGCTTTTGGCGAAGACCACGGTCGGCTCATTGACGGCCTTTGTTTTGGCATGCGGCATCGCAATGCCTCCCCCGATCCCCGTGCTCGATTCGGCCTCCCGCTTTAAGATCATCTCCTTGAACAAGACCGGATCGTTGATGCGGCCGCTAGCAGTTAGGCTTGCGATCAGCTCATCGATCGCTGCTTCCTTGGATGTCGCCTTCAAATCCATGATCATCGTTTCGCGGATCATTAAATCCGTTATCTTCATCGGTTCCACTCCCTTGTACTCAATTTAGAGCGATGCTCTCGTGTTGCCCGTCATCTTGCTATATGAAAGCCTGCATCACCACTCGGTTATATTCACCTGCGGACAAAGCTCTTCGATCCGGCTTCTTGTCGCCAGATCGTCGGAGAACGCTGTCGCGCTTCCCGAAGCAACGCCGGTTCGAAAAGCCTCCATTAGCCCTTGGCCAAGCGCCAATGTTCCTACAAACCCGGCAATCATGGAATCCCCTGCCCCTACGGAATTGCGAACCGCACCGGCAGGTACATCCGCATGGAATACCCGATCCGCTGTAATCAAGAGCGCTCCTTCTCCTGCCATCGATACAAGAACATGCTGGGCGCCCATATCCAGCAGCTTCCGGCCATAGGTGACTAGCTGCTGCTGCGTCTCCATCGCCACACCGAACAATTCGGCGAGCTCATGATGATTCGGTTTCACAAGCAGCGGTTTATGTTTCAAAGCTTTGAGAAGCGCTTCCCCGGTTGTGTCGATGACAAAATCAGCACCGGTTGTGCTGCACACCGAAGTTAAGCGATCATAGTAATCTGAACCGAGAGACGGCGGCGCGCTCCCCGACAGCACCACGATGTCTCCTTCACGAACCCGGGATAGCTTATGAACAAGCTCCTCTGCCTCCTCTTCCCGGATCATCGGCCCCAGACCGTTCACCTCGGTCTCATCTCCATGCTTGAGCTTAATATTGATTCGCGTATCATCCTGGATCGTGACAAAATCAGTGCGGATACCGCCCTTCGTTAACGTCTCATCCACGAAGCGGCCCGTAAATCCGCCTAAAAAACCAAGCGCCGTATTCTCCGCACCGAGTTGCCCCAGCACCCTGGATACATTAATCCCCTTGCCGCCGGGAAACTTTAAATCCCGTGTCATTCGATTGAGGCCGCCTAGCTGCAGCTCTTCTACTTCCACGACGTAATCGATGGAAGGATTCAATGTTACTGTATATATCATCATGATCCCTCAATTATTTTGGTTTTCTGTGAAATGACCTTTCTCCACGACGCGGATAAGGATTCCGTAATCAGCACGGCTTCATTCATATCCAGCAGCTTGGCAAAAGACACCTCGCCTATTTTGCTGGAATCTGCCAGCACGTAGCTTGTTGCCGATAACTGATGGGCCCGCCGCTTAACAAGCGCTTCCTCGGGATCCGGTGTCGTATAGCCCATCTCAGGATCCACGCCATTGGCGCCCAGAAAGCAGCGGTCAAAGCGAAAGTTGTCCATATTCTGCAAGGCTATGCTGCCGATGACAGCCTTTGTATGCATCTTCATCATCCCGCCCAGCAAATAGCTCTTGATGCGCTTGCTCACCAACGCTTCAATATGAGACAGACCGTTGGTCACTACGGTGATATTATTGGCTTTTATGAATGGAATCATCGCAAGGGTTGTTGTCCCCGCATCCAAATAGATGCTTTCGCCATCCCTCACTAACTCCGCTGCCAATTTTGCGATAGTGTTTTTTTCTTGAATGTTTTTGGAAGATTTCTCGTCCATGCCGGGCTCCAGCATCTTGTCACCAGGCAACGCGGCCCCGCCATGAATACGCTTTAACATTCGGCGTTCTTCAAGGTCGATCAAATCCCGCCTGACCGTTGATTCCGAAGCTCCCAGCAGTTCAACCAACTCCTGAAGCTTTACGACACCGCGCTCTTGTAAGCGCTCTAATATGATTCGGTATCTCTCTTCTGTCAGCATTTGAATCCCCCTCCGATTTCTATCGTACCATAAAACCCGCAAAAAACAATCATATTATTTCATAATCATTCACAATCATTCAAAAATGTCCACGACGTCAACTTACAAAAACATAGATTTCAGAAAGCGCTTAACGATTCAAAATCTCTGTTCATTCGACATCGTTAGCGGTATAATGACGGAAGCTTGAACATGAAATCGTATATAATAAATACTATAAGGATTTGCTTCTATATTATTTTCCGGGAGGCTACACTTTGTACCGCAAATACAGCCGACAACTGAAGTATTACATCCTCAGACTGCTTCGTATGAAAAACAGCAACCATCGTATCGCAATCGGCTTTGCTTGGGGCTTCTTCCCATGCTGGTATCCTACGTTCGGAATCGGCATGGTGTTGTCCATGGTGTTAACCCGCGTCTTTCGCGGCAATATTCCGGCTGCCATTCTCGCTGCATCTCTCGGATCCTTTATTTGGCCGGCCTTGTTCTATCTGAATTACCGAATGGGCGTACTGATTCATCTGCTCGGATCTTCACCCGAAACGTTTGAAATTCACGAAGCGATCTCGGCTCCCGTTCCCGAAACGGACTATACGGAGTACACGGTCGAGACGGACTATGTTGGTAAATTCGGCCATATGGGCCTGAACTTTGCGATCGGCTCCATCGTGAACAGCATCATCTTTACTTTCTTGATTTACTTGCTGCTGCGCATCATCTTCCCGCGGATCCAGAAACCGCTGTTGAAGAAGCTGAGAACATCAACATCCCGCAAAACGGGGGCCCATGCCTAAACCAGGCGTCGGCTCCCGTTCCTCTTTCTGTTATTTTTTACAATTCTCCCTCCAAAATTTACATATATATGGAATTTAAATCGATATTCAATTGCTAGAATGAGTTCGAAAGACGAATTCATTTGAAGTGGGAGGGATATCATCCGTGAATATGACATGGATCAAGTCAAAATGGTTGAAGCTTGTTCTCGCATTTTCGTTAGCTTTGCCGCTTCAAGCAAGCCTGCTATGGGACAGCCTGGAGCAGATTCATGCCGAAGGGCCTAGCGACCCGGCACCGTATATCGAAGCCAAGGTTGTGAATCACAACGCAGGCAAGAAGGTGCTATTCGACAACACGCATGCTCAAACCGCCGGGGCTGCAGACTGGGTCATTGATGGCGGATTTTCCGACTTTGGACATGCTCTTGCAAACGACGGGTTTTATGTAAAAGAACTGCGAAAGCTAACTCCCTTTACGTATGATGACTTGAAAGATTACGACGTCTTTGTTATTGCCGAGCCGAACATTCCTTTCAAAGCTTCCGAACAGGCGGCGATGGTGCGTTATGTTCAGGAAGGCGGCAGCATCTTCTTTATCGGCGACCATTACAATGCCGACCGCAACAAAAACCGCTGGGACGGATCCGAGTCGATGAACGGTTACCGCCGCGGTGCATGGGATAATCCGACGAAAGGCATGAGCCTTGAGGAGCGCAATTCCGAGGCGATGCAGGGCGTTGTCAGCTCGGACTGGCTGTCGGATAATTTTGGCGTCCGCTTCCGCTATAACGCGCTTGGCGACGTGACGGCCAATCAGATTGTATCCCCTAGCCAATCGTTTGGCATCACGCAAGGGGTATCGGCTGTAGCCATGCATGCCGGTTCTACCTTGGCGATTACCGATCCAACCAAAGCCAAAGGCATCGTTTATCTGCCTCAAACCCAAGCGGCCTGGCCTAACGCAGTCGATCAAGGGGTGTACAACGGAGGCGGCTTCGCCGAAGGCCCTTATGTCGCCATTGCCAAGGTAGGTGCGGGTAAAGCGGCATTTATCGGCGATTCCTCGCCAGTGGAAGATGCTACACCGAAATACTTGCGCGAAGAAAACGGCGCTCGGAAAACGACGTATGACGGATTCAAGGAAGCGGATGATGCTGTTCTCCTCGTCAATCTGATCAACTGGCTCTCTGAGAAAGAGAACTACACGAGCCTGGCCGATGTCAACGGACTGGAGCTTGATCCAGTGACCGCTCTGCATCCGTTCGAGATTCCTTCCGCTTCGACCGAACCGCAGCCTGAACCTTGGTCTGCACCGGCTGCAGGCTATAAATGGTATGATCGTTCTACCTTCAAACCGGGCTCCTATGGCGGTCCCGAAGCACCACCCGTCGTTACTTACGACTTCGTGAAGCAAAATGTGCTTCCAAACGCAGCCGATTTCCAAATTCGTGTCGTGGCAGAGCGTATGCCGCCAAATACAACGGTATCCGGATTCACAGCCGGGATTTACCTTACCGGAGGCACGCAGGTGGCGATGGTACAAAATGCAAACGGCAGCTGGCCGACATCCTATGGCTACAGCGCCCCATTCAGCCTGACCTCCGACAGCAGCGGACGAGCATACACGGATCTGACCGTACGCATCCGCCCTGGAACGAACGGTGCAGCGAATCTTCGCCTGCGGCTGAACGGCAACAATCTGATTACACAGTCGGTAACGATCGCGAACGTGCCGGCCGAGCCGCTTCCAGGCCTTGAGAATCCGGTTCCTTCCCTGCTATCCATCGCTGAAGCGCGCAGCCGCGCTGTCGGCTCCACCGTGACTGTAGAGGGTGTCATTACGACCAAGCCGGGCAGCTTCGGCGGACAAGGCTTCTACATTCAGGACCAAACGGCCGGCATCTACGTATTTCAAAACGCAACCGGGTTCAACCAAGGAGACCGCGTGAAAATTACGGCGCCGACTACACTGTACAACTCGGAGCTCGAGCTGACTGACCTGATCTCGATTGAGAAAAACGGGAGCGCCTCCCTCCCTGCACCGGTACGGGTAACTTCCATTCACGAGCAAAATCAGGGCCAGCTTGTTCAGCTTCAAAATGTGACCATCCGCAACATTCAAAGTGCAGCGCCCGCAGGCTCGTTTGAATTCAATGCCGTCGCAGCTGACGGGGCTGTAACGCTCGTTCGCGTCGATGCTCGCACCGGTCTGTCGCAATCCTCCTTCCCTTACCGGGAAGGGCAGCAAGTCAGCATTACTGGCGTGTCATCGATCTTCAGAAACACATACCAGCTGAAACCGCGGGATCTGGCCGATTTTGCACTGGCACAGCCATCGACGCTTCACAGCTCGCCGGAAGAGCTGGAGTGGGATCTGGCCAGTTAACATCTGACTTGACTTATCGTCTTATCGTCACCCTGTACAAGCAAATAGTAACCATTCCATCCCCTATCCGTTAATAAATCCACACAACCTAAAAGGTCGAAGCCAGGCTCGCACTGCAGCCATGTCTTCGACCTTTGGTCATTCTGTATAACATTACATACAGCCTCCCTGACCCTTGGTCCGGAAGCTTGGAATGATCAAGCGATAAGCCTGCCTCCGCTTATACAAGCTTCTTGCGAATATAACCGGAAATGAGATCAATTATCGTAATCATGACAATGATACCAAGCAGAATGATGCCAACGCGCGGCCAGTTTCGCGTACTGAGCGCAAAGATCAGCGGCGTGCCGATACCGCCAGCACCGATAACTCCCAGAATGGTAGCTGAGCGCACATTGATTTCAAAGCGGTACAGCGTATAGTTCAGGAAGCCGGGCAGCACCTGCGGCACGACCGCATACCATAGCTGCTGAAGCCGATTCGCTCCCGATGCCATCAGCGCCTCGGTCGGCCCGGGGTCAATCGCTTCCACCTCGTCGGCATACAGCTTGCCCAGCATGCCGATCGAGTTCAAGCCGAGTGCAAGCACACCGGCGAAGGAGCCAGGGCCAACCGCTTTGATAAAGAGCAACGCCATGATAATTTCTGGAAAGGTACGGATGAAGCTGAGCACCATTTTACCGGAACCGGAGATGAAGCGAAACCGGCTTATATTGCGCGCAGCCCAGAAGGCAAACGGAATGCAGATCACAGCCGAAATCACTGTCCCCAGAATCGAGATGGCCAGCGTGTCCATCAATCCGCGCAGCAGATCCTCCCCCTCCGGGAGATACACATAATTCCAGTCAGGCGAGAAGATGCCTGCAACAATCGACCGCATAATTTGTCCGGCTGTTTCCTTGAACCCCGTAAACGGAACTCCGGAGAAGGCCCACACGTACAACAGCACGAGCGCGATATAAATCAGCCAACGATATGGATTTTTCCGCGGTTTGCGGATGACAGTTGTCCCATTTTTCATCATAATAATTTCTCCCGCAGCTTCATGCTTACATAGTCGATCACCAACACAATCGCAAGCGTGAACAGAATAATGACACTGGTCTTGTCATATTCCAGAAAGCCCAGGGTCGCCTCATAATACAGCCCGATCCCTCCGGCACCGACAAGGCCCAGGATAGCGGCTGCACGCACATTGATTTCAAAGCAATACAGCACATACGACGTAAACTGGGCAGCTACCTGCGGCACAACGCCAAAGATGATCAGCTGGGTGCCGGTTGCCCCCACCGATCGCATCGCTTCGAGCGGCCCCTTGTCTATCGTTTCCAGCGACTCATAGGTCAGCTTGGCAATCAGCCCGACCGAGAAGACCGCCAATGCCAGAATGCCGGGGACCGGCCCAAGGCCAAATACGGCTACGAATAACGCGGCCAGCAGCAAATCCGGAATCGTCCGGACAAGATTGAGCACGAATCTCGCTGGAAAATAGATCCACCGGCTGGGCATTAAATTGCCCGCACACAGAACCGCTACCGGAATCGCCAGCAGTCCGCCGATCGTTGTACCGATCAACGCCATCCGGATCGTCTCCAGCATGCCGTTTGTGATGTTCTTAAAATAACTCCAGCGCGGAGGGAACATATCCCGGAGCAGATCGAGCATGTTGGGCAGTCCTCTAACCAGCTTGCTGAAACTTGCATCCGTCTGGACGGCACTTGCCCAGATGAGCAGCAGAATGATTACGGCGGTCAGCCCGTGCTTCATTCGAGTCGGCGGCTTGGAAGGATGTACCGCAGACTTGGCTGACGTTTGAAGAGGTGTTTTCATGCTGTCGTCACTTCCCCCAACAGCTCATCCTGCTGGATCGGCCGGCCATAGATTTCGGCAAAACGCTCGTCCGTTGCCTCGGAAACGGGCCCGTCGAACACCACTTCCCCTGCGCGCAGGCCTACAATTCTCGTCGCATATTCCCTCGCCAGGTCAATAAAGTGAAGGTTCACAATCGTAGTAATCCCGAGCTCGCTGTTAATCCGCTTCAGGTCATCCATAACCTGCTTGGTCGTTAGCGGATCAAGAGAAGCGACCGGCTCGTCGGCCAAAATGATTTTTGCCTCTTGCGCCAGCACGCGCGCAATGGCCACACGCTGCTGCTGTCCGCCCGAGAGCTGATCCGCACGGGTATAAGCCTTTTCTGAAATGTTGACCCGCTCCAGCGCTTCAAACGCCAGCTCGATGTCAGACTTCGGAAATCTGCCAAGCAGCGTGCGCAGTGTTGAATGATAGCCGACCCGCCCGGCCAGCACATTGCGCAGTACGCTGGATCGCTTGACGAGGTTGAAGCTTTGGAAGATCATCCCGATGTCGCGTCGAATCAGCCGCAGCGCCTTGCCCTTGGCGGCCGTAATCGATTTCCCTTCGATCAGGATTTCGCCTTCGCTTATATCGTGAAGTCGGTTAATGGATCGCAGCAGCGTCGATTTGCCTGCTCCCGACAAACCCACCACAGCTACAAACTCTCCCTTATCGAACCTCAGATTAATATTATTCAAGCCTTTGGTGTTGTTCGGATACACCTTGGATACATTGTGCAGCTCGATCATGATTAACTCCTTCTTTCCAAAAATAATAAGAAACTTGCCGTCAGCAAGCGGACAGAACGAACAGAGAAATAGAATGAGACAAGCCAGTACAGCGCGTTTGACGCTGAACCGGCTTGTCCGCTGTCCTTATACCTGCTGCGGCGAATGACCGCTATTCCGTTTTTACTTTGTTGTTGTATTCACGGACAATTTCGAAGTTGCTGTCATCGGACTTGACATAGCCTTCGTGGGTGTAGATGTCCTGGATAATGCTGCGGCCTTCAGGATCGTTGCCGATGTCGATAAAGGCCTGCGTAATTTTCTCCGACCATTCCGGATTCATATCTGTTCGCACGGAGATCGTGTCATTCGGAATCGGCTCCGTAAATGCCAGTACCCGTGTATCTTCAAATACCGACGCGTAGTCCTTGACGACCGTGTTGCGCGCATCCTGGAAGATCGCGGCTGCATCCACATCACCGTTCAGAACGGCGATTACGCCTTGGTCATGCCCTTTTACCGTTACCGGCGTTACATCCTGCAGCGGGTCCAGACCGTTGTCCATCAGCAGCGCAGCTGGCCATACATATCCGGCAGAAGAGGTTACGTTCTGGTAAGCAATCTTCTTCCCTTTCAGATCGGCTGGCGACTGAATTGGCGAATCCTTCTTCACAATCAGCATCGATTTATAAGAATCTACAAGTTCTTCTGTCGGGGCTCCCGTGGCATCGTCAACACCATAGCGCTGAGCCTGCAAAATCACTTCTGCAGCGCCCTTCTCTTTAGCCAGCACATAAGCCGTTGGCGGCAGGAAACCTACGTCAACCTGCTTGGAGGCCATCGCTTCAATGATCGTGTTATAGTCTGTCGATACGCTGACCTTTACCGGAATGTTCAGGCGATCACCGAGCAATTTCTCCAACGGCTTTGCTTTCGCTTCCAGCGTGTCGGCATTTTGGGATGGAACGAATTGAACCGTCAGCTCAGTCGGAACATAGCCAACCGGGGCTTCCGCTTCAGTTTCCGCAGGAGTGCTGGCTGGTTCGGACGCTGAACCGTTGCTCGTGCTCCCAGTGTCTGTCGCACCTGTGGATGTGTTGTTACCGCCGCATGCACTCACGAGCAGTACCATGAGCAACAAAGGTAAAAACAATACAGACTTCTTCAATCTAAACCCTCCAAATGAGTTCTATTTTTTATTACTCGTCTACTATAAGTTCCATTTATTTACGGAATGTGAAACAAAAATCATAATTATGTAAAATTATAGGACATGCTGTCAGTTCAGACGCAATCTGCTAGAATAGCTTCAGCATACTGAATTCGCAAATAAGGAGCTGCGAGAATGACCATTCAAGAGCAACCCCGTCGTTTCACATGCGACATCGTGGTAACCAGCGATCTTCACGGTGCCATTCGTCCCGTTAATTACAGCACCAACAAGCCTGTCTCCACAGGTCTGGCCATGCTGGCGTCCCGGATCAGGGAGCTGCGAGAACAATCCCCAGAGCTGCTGCTCATTGACAACGGAGATCTGATCCAGGGCTCACCGCTGGCGGCACTTGCCGCGGCGAGCGCTGCCAGCCAGGGCGAATTCCGTCACCCGTGCATCCTTGCCCTGAACGAGTTGGCCTACGACGCGGCGGTCATCGGCAATCATGAGTTCAATTATGGACAAGCCCTGCTGCGCAAGGCTGTCCTAAGCTCCCGCTTCCCCTGGCTGTCAGCCAATATTGTGGAAACAGCCACCGGTGAACCCGCTTTTGGCCCCCCTTATCTCATTAAGGAACTGCCCCCTGGTATCAAGGTTGCCTTGCTTGGCGTCACCACCCACTACATTCCGAACTGGGAGCAGCCGGATCACATTGAAGGCTTGGCCTTTAAGGACGCGCTGGAAACGGTTCAAATCTGGGTAGAGCGGATTCGTGAGCAGGAGAATCCGGACCTCCTAATCGTCTGCTATCATGGCGGGCTGGAGTGTGATCCTGTCAACGGCGAGCCGACGGAGCGGCTGACGGGAGAAAATCAGGCATATGCCATGGCTCGGCATGTCAGAGGAATCGATGTGCTGCTCACCGGTCACCAGCACCGGCTGCTGGTCGAAGAGATTGACGGCGTTACGGTTGTACAGCCTGGTTCCGGAGGAACGGCGGCAGGCCATGTCTCTGTCGAGCTGGAACAGCTGCCCGGCGGCAAGTGGCGAATTCGGCAGAAACAGGCCCGTCTTCTGTTCCCAGAGAAGCAATTGCCACCGGATCCCATGATCATGAGGCTGACCGACGAGCTGGAGCACAGCACCCAGCAGTGGCTGGATCAGCCGATCGGCCACACCGAAACTGACCTTTCCATAGCCAGTGCCTATGAACTCCGCCTGGCCGCTCATCCCTTTATCGATCTGGTTCATCAAGTTCAGATGGAGGCAACAGGTGCAGAAATATCCTGCACGGCACTGCTAAGCGAAAGCTCCCCGGGCTTCAAGGGGGAAATTACCGTACGCGACGTGCTGTCCAATTTCATCTATCCCAACACATTGACGGTGCTGGAGCTGAAAGGGCAAGACATCCGCGATGCCCTGGAGCAAACCGCACTTTATTTTCAGCTGAGCGAAGATGTCGCTATAATGGTAAACCCGGCATTTACCACGCCAAAGCCGCAGCATTTCAATTACGATATGTGGGCCGGGATCGAGTATGTGCTCGATATCGGAAGACCGCCAGGCAGCCGGGTAGTGAAGCTGGAGCGCGGCGGCATCCCGCTGGATATGGAAGCGACCTATGCCGTTGTCATGAACAACTATCGTGCCGCTGGGGGCGGGGACTATTCGATGTATGTGGGGAAGCCTGTCCGGCTGGAGCTAGCAACCGAAATGGCCGAGCTGGTTCAGGACTATATCAGACGAAATCCGAAACTGTCAGCTTCACCGGTCAGCAGCTGGAAGATTACGGCTCGCGGTGAGCAAGCTGCACACCATTTGTAATAGGAAAGCAACCATCAACGACAATTCTCAGAAGAACCAGAAAGAGCAAGCCGCCGCACGAACGTGCAGTGGCTTGCTCTTCTGGTCTAAGCTGAATCAAGATGTATCTCTGCTTATCGTTAGACCCTTGTCCCCCTGGAAGAATCCACGCTCTACGCGATAAAGATCGAAAAAAAACGCCAAGTTGGACGGGTTAAATTGCTCTCCTCCGGGACATCCACAACTTGGCATGCACAATTATGAATTCTTTCGATAACGCTTTCTGAAAATCAGTTCTTTTATTGTAAGTAATTGGCATATCATATACTACAGTAGACCAGCAGCTAAAGGGTGGCAGAATAGGAGGTGAAGAGAATGGCTGTGAATGAAGCCTTAACCTTAATGATTTCGTTCGCCACTCTGGTCGTGTCCATTCTTGCTTTCCATAATAAGAAATAGATCCATCCCGCTAAAGAAGAATCTATTTCTTACGTCTGGCAGGAGCAAGCGGCAATTAACCGCCCTTTTACTAGCGGCGTCTGCTGTCCCAGGAGTCGGCCGACACCCGGCTCCTAAGCAATCCCCGGTTTGCTCCCTTGGTTGATACACAAAAATATCCTATTCCACGCAAAATCAAATTATTACTTGGGAATTTGTCAGTTATGCAAAAGCGGCTTCACCTTTTTAATGATATCCATCAGCTGCTCGGCACTGTTCTCATACATCGTTTTGGCATCTTCATTCGTCGTACTGAGGCTGAACAATTCAAGATCCGCCTGGCTCTTCTTGAGATTGGCGAATAACAGCTGCCGTTCATGGAACTGCGGCGTCTGAAGCATATCATCATACAGATCCACCGTTAATTCACCATAAGTGTCCACCTGTGCCAGAAATACATCCTCGATCTTCGCCTGGTGCTTGGCCAGCTGATCGCGAAGCCAGCCTTCCGTATAGCCCATCATTCGCAGCGGTTCTGTCATCACCCTTCCGTCCATGACCACAATCTCAGACGGCTTCTCGGGGCCAACCTGAATGCCCATATGCTTTGGGGTGAGCGACTGGTTCTCCCGCTTCAGCAGAACGTTAATCTCCCCGCTTCCTTCCATTAGCGCAAACTCGACATCAGCGAGCTTAAATATATTTTTCTTCCGAAGCTCCTCCATTAATTCGTCTGCTGACAAACGCTCTTTTCGCATATTGTCTTCCAGCACCTTGCCATCCTTGATGAGGACGGTAGATTTGAAGCCGATAAAATCTCTCGCCTTCTTGCTCTTGATTTGCGCGTATTCTGTCAGCAGCGTGATGCCGCCCCATACCCCCAGCGCAATCAGGCCCAAATACCAGTTCGATTGCACATCCAGCGACACGTAGGCAGTCAGGTTCCCCATCGTAATCCCGGTCAAGTATTCGAATAAAGATAACTGGGAAACCTGCCGCTTGCCCAGCAGTTTCGTCAGCAGAAAAAGCGCGATGGCTGCTACCAGCGTTCTTGCCGAGACTTCAAGCCATACAGGCATGAGTCCAACCTCCCATCTTTGAACGATCGACAGAGCAATATCTGTATAATTGTATCTGAAACCGGCCGCACCCAGGGTGGAAAAATCCGCATGATCGTTTATGCATGGATCCCACCGAAATGTATCACATTATGAAGCAGGAAAGGAGTTGAACGAGAGATGACGGTGGCTTCAGATGTCAAAACCTGCCTCGCCTCTTTAAAGAGTGCCCAGGCAAGCCTTGAACAATTCGCCTTGTCCACACAAGACCAAAATGCCAAAAATGTCTTCACACAAGCGGCATCGCAAACCCAGCAGATTGTGGATCAACTTACGCAGCGAGTACAGCAGCTGGAGCAGGAAGAGCCGCAATACAAGGGCTTCTAGCGCAACGCATTGAAGCAGTGATTACGACTTGCCAACGATACAACAAGGCGCTATCCCCATCCCCCTGCTCCGCTTAGCAGGGGGTTTTCAGGTGTGCAACATTTGATATTGAGTTCTCCTTCTGCGCAAGGTAAAGTGTTACATAACGGAATTGAATAAGGGGGTAGAACTTATGGCATTAGGCAATCGCAAGTTCGATGTGATTACATTCGGGGAGTCGATGGGGTTATTCTATCCGGAAGGCGCCCGGGGGATCGGACAAGGCGGCAGCATGGCCCAATCGTTTGGCGGTGCTGAGAGCAACCTCGCCATTGGCCTGGCCAGACTGGGCTGTAGTTCCGGGTGGTTCGGTCAGCTCGGACAGGACCCGATCGGAACCGGCATATTAAAGACGCTTCGCGGCGAAGGCGTTGACGTCACTGCGGCCAAACAGACGGACAAGGCGCCGACAGGATTGATGCTCCGGCAGACCGTCCGCGGACAATCCTCCGTCTATTATTATCGGGCCGGATCTGCTGCCAGCGTGATGACGCCAGACGACATTGATCCTGAATACATAGGGCAAGCCCGCATTGTGCATTTCACCGGCATTACGGCCGCGCTCAGCAGCAGCTGTCTGGAGACCATTCGCCACGTCATTGCCGTCTGCAAGGAGCGAGGGGTCAAGCTAAGCTTCGATCCGAACCTGCGGCTTAAGCTGTGGAGCATCGAGCAGGCTCGACCGGTATTGCTGGAGCTCGCCCAGTCCTGCGACTACTTCCTGCCCGGATACGATGAATGCAAGCTGCTGTTTGAAACCGAGGATGAGCGCGAGATCATTCGCCGGCTGCGAGAATTCCCAGCGATGACCGTGATCAAGAGCATCGGGGACCGCAATGTACTTCTCAATGGAAGCGATACCATTTCCCTTCCGTTTGAAAAGGTCGAGCATGTGGTAGATACCGTAGGAGCAGGTGACGGATTCTGTGCCGGCTTCCTGGCCGGCATCGCCAAGGGCTGGTCGCCGGAAGAAGCCTTGTCGCTTGGTGGCTTGACCGGATCGATGGTGATTCAGGCGATGGGCGACTGGGAGGCGCTTCCGACCTGGGATGAAGTGGAGCAGCGGCGCGGTCTTACAGCCCATATCGAGCGCTAAGCCCCGTGATTTCCTTGATGATCGCTTGCAGGCTAACTGCAGTCGCGTCTTGACCTTATTATGACAAACCGATTAAAGGAGCATGAATCTATGAAAAAGCTAAGACTGATCCAACAGATCCAAGATGCCGGCGTTGTTGCCGTCTTGAGAGGAGATTCCCCGGAGGAAGTTATCCGTATGGCAGAGAAAGCAATCGAAGGCGGTATTAAAGTGATCGAAGTGACAATGACCGTTCCTTTTGCCAACGAAGCGATTACCGCACTTGCCAAGAAGTACACCTCCAGCGATCCTGAAGCGGACAATTACGCCATCATCGGGGCGGGCACCGTGCTGGATTCGGAGACAGCCAGAATTACAATTCTGGCCGGTGCAGAATTCGTGGTCTCCCCCGGGTTCGACCGTGACACCATTATGCTCTGCAACAGATATCGCGTTCCGGTTATGCCAGGCGCGGTAACCGTTCATGATATCGTCGCTTCCCTGGAGCTCGGGGTGGACGTCGTGAAGCTGTTTCCTGGCAACCTCTATTCCCCATCTGTCATTCCGTCGCTGAAGGGACCTCTGCCGCAGGCGAATATTATGCCAACCGGCGGAGTCAATCTGGATAATCTCCATGAATGGATTCAGGCAGGCGCCTTCGCGGTCGGCATCGGGTCCGATCTGACCAAGGATGCGCTCAAGACCGGAAACTATGATCTGATTGCAGACAAGGCGGATGCGTATATGAAAGCTTTCGACAAAGCTACAGCTTTCAAGAAGGCCAAGGCCCGCGGCTGACCCCTTGAAATGAAATAACCGTGCACTTCCCGGACTTGCAGCGGAAGGCACGGTTATTTATGATGCCATGAAGTTCTGTTTAACGTAATTAGCCCCGTAGCTATTCCTCCGGCAATTATGGTGCAGAGTGAATAGGCAAACGTGCTGCCTGACAGCAGCACTCCCCCGATCCCGATAATGACCAGATCCATCAGCAGAATAATGACGCCGACATTAAGCCGGACATAGCGGGAGAGAAAATGCGCCAGCAGGTCGGTCCCCCCGGTGCTTGCATTATTCCTCAACATAATTCCAAGGCCTGTCCCGATCAACGACCCGCCGAGCAGCGCGCTTGGAAATGCGCCCGGGGCAAACAGATCTAGGAAGTCTGCTCGGAAAGAAGAGAGAAGATCAATAACAAACGAGGATATCAGCATGCCTGACAGACTGTTATAGAAGATTTCGCGGTTCAGAATCCAGGCTGCCGCGAACATCGGAATACTGCACAGAATAATGACAAACCCGATATGAAGACCCAGCACATAATTGGCAATCAAGGCGATCCCGATCACCCCGCCGTCCAGCACTTTATGCGGGACAAGGAAAAAATCGGTGCCCATTGCAATCAGAAAGCTTCCGAGGACAATAATGACATGCTTTCGAAATGACAGCATTTCCCACATCTCCATTTTTCAGGCATGTCTAATCATATGCTTGTCATTTCAAAAACATTTCTCGACGAGGGGCAGCTCTTCATTTAATCCTTCACATAGATCATCCGTTCGGTTCGGGCCATAACCTTTGTTTTCAGGTACGGATCATACTCATAGCAATAATCTATGAAATATCCCGGCCGTTCCCCGTTCCACGCAAACACATCGTAATGGAGCGGAATCGTAAGATCAAATTTGGCCGCGGAGGCTAATTTCACCGCTTCACGAAAATCCATATTGCCCACGATGCCGTCCTGTCTGCGGAAAGCATCGCCGCCGTTGATCGGAACCATCCCGATATCAATCGGCTGCTCCTGCAGACGCTCCAAGAGCCCGGGATATACAACGGTGTCGCCAGCATGGTAGATCATCACCCCATTCATATCGATCATGTAACCGACATAACGATGCCCGTGCTCCGTCTCCTCCAGCTCCTCATGGGCGGCCGGAATCGGCTTGAGGCGAAAGCCGTCGTATTCCTTCCAGCGGTCGCATTCCGCGGCATAGAGACGGTCTTCCGCCACTCCCGCTTCGCGCATGGCGGCATGACAGCATCCCGGGGCCACAAAGATCGTGCAGGGATTCTGTTTCGCTATCACGGAAATCGTGGTCAGATCCATATGATCGTCATGTTCATGCGTAATCAGAACCGCGTCGGCATTTCCGACATCGGACGGGGACAGCGGAGCAGGATAAACACGCTGTATCCCGGCTTTCTGCTCAAGTTCATCCGACAGGTACGGGTCAACATAGATGATCCGGTCTCCCCCCTTGATAACGACGCTCTCCTGTCCGAGAAACCAGACGGCTGCCGTATCCTGCGGCGTTCTCGTCCGGTTCATTTCCTCAATCAGCATCTTCGGGGTTCTTGCGGCTTGGGCATGAGCCTGGTCCGTCATAAGCCTTTCATCTCCTTTCAATTATCGAACCTAAGCGGATTTTGGATATGAACCTAGGTTACGCTTATGCATTACATTTCGGTGCCTTCTTGTTCATATACTACTGTAACCGATTTCTTTACTTGCTTGAAGCAGATTTATACCGATCCGTTTCATTTCTCCGGGTTATTTGCATTTCTAGTCAAAAAGTCATGAATCCGTTTGTATCCGGTAGTCCCTTCACTATATACTGTTACTAGGAAACTCTCACAGTACAGAAGAGGTGACTCGCATGGATTCAATGAAAGAAGCCTACGAACGATTGAATTTACCGGAAAATGCGTCCCGTGAGGAGCTTGAGGAACGCTATACACTGCTGATGAAGCAGTTTCGTTCGGAACAGCGCCGCAATCCGGACAACGCCGAAGAGATCGAAGCCCGCTTCTCCGAAATTACAAAAGCGTACAAATTCATCCTGGAGGAAGAGCGCAGACGATCAGTAGAGGAAATGGCCCGGCAGCGTTATGCCAAATTCAAGGGCTTTGCCGGAACGGCCGAGAAGATTGATCATTTCCTTCGTTATTACAGATTTCACCTTCTTGGTGCAATCGCTGTCATTGGAATTCTCGTGTATGCTATCATCAGCTTTATCAATCATCAGGAAGAGAAACAGCGGCTGGCCAGCCTGCCTCCGGTCGATTTGTCCGTCATGTTCCTCGGGACTTACATGCTCGGGGATGCCGGCACGGATTACACACCGGTTGAGGAAGCCATACTGGACCAGTTCCCGGAATGGCAGCGGGTCGAAGTGACGGTGACCTATGTGCCTCCGCTTGACTCTAGCAATCCGCAGGACGCCGCCATGCTGCAAAAAGCGCTGCTTATGCTGTCCACCGAACGGCCGGATATGTATATCATGGACGAGAACGCCTTCAATTGGGTCGGACATCAAGGCATGCTGCAGAACCTGGAGCCTCTCCTCCAAGGCGAACTTAAAGATTTGACGGCATCCGAGCAGATGCTCTCCGCTCCTATAGAAGAGGGCGGGCCGGAAGTGCCCGTACTGATCGATCTGATGAGCAGTCAGCTTGAAGAGCAGCTGCCGCTGCTTCGAAATGAATATTATGCAGGCATCAGCCAAGGTGCGGAGCGCATTGAGCAGTCGGTAACCTTTATCAAGCGTTATCTCGAGAATCCGAAACAGCCGTGATCGCGGCGCTGCTCCCTGAAGGGATGTTTCAATCATTCCTTTTTCACACCAAACAAGTTATTCTATTAGTTAAGTAACCTAGTAAAGGGAGATGTTCATGTCTGGAAAAATAAAAATCTTTGCCGACAGCACCTGTGACCTTCCTTCTTCCTGGATTAAGGAATATAATATCGGAATTGTCCCTTTGTATGTCGTTTTTGGCGATGAATCGCTGCGGGATGGCGTCGACATCACGCCGGAGCAGCTATACGCCCGCGTGGATCAGGAAGGCAAACTGCCGAAGACAGCAGCTCCTTCCCCGTCCGACTTTATTTCTGCTTTCACACCTTTTATTGAACAGGGAGATGACATTCTGTTCATCGGCATATCCACCGAGCTGTCCTCCACATGCCAGAACGCACTGATTGCGGCCTCGGAGCTGCCGGAAGGAAGAGTGACCGTATTCGACTCCCGCAACCTGTCATGCGGCATCGGCCTGCTTGTTATGAAAGCGGTGCGGGCAGCCGAGAACGGAGCTGCCATGCCGGAGATTATAGAGCTGCTCTCCAAGACCGTCGGCGAGGTCGACTGTGAATTTGTCATTGACACACTCGAATATCTATATAAGGGCGGACGCTGCTCGGGCATGCAAAATATCATCGGCAGCCTGCTCAAAATCAGGCCTGTCATCAAGGTCATTGACGGCAGCATGACCCCGGCTTACAAGGTTCGCGGCAAAAAGGAAAAGGCGCTGGAGCAAATGCTCAGCAACGCCCTCAGCCAGATCGATCAGATGGATAAAGATCTTATCATTGTTGTTCATACGATGGCTGAAGAGGAAGCCCTCTTCCTTCAGAAGGAGCTGCAAGCGAAGACCGGTGCCCGCGAAGTTCAAATCTCGACCGCCGGCTGCGTCATTTGCAGTCACTGCGGGCCACAAACCGTCGGCATCATGTATACGAAGAAGACCGCCTGAACCGCAATTTCATATCATAGTTCATGAAACAAGACAGTGTTGCTCCCTTAATACAAGGGAGCTGCAGCTGTCTTTTTTTCAAGCACGATTCAGTATGAGTTTAGAAGCGAATTTTGCGCGCTCCGCTAAAATAGCCCGTCCGGTACAACATGGTGTGGAAAATAAATTCGAACACACCGAGTACAGCCACGATCAGAATGAGCTCCATAATGCTGATCTCCCAGCCTGATGTGCGTGAAATGCCCCATAACAGCATAAACGCCAGAAAAGCATCCGCTGCCGTGGCCGCCGCATTATTCGTTCTGGGCAAAATAATTAAATCTCCAAGCAAAAATGCAATTATCGTCAGTGCCAGAGCCGTTGTTGCCGCACCGATAAACGATGCCCCCCCCAGCAGCATTAACAAACCTGCAACGATGACACCATTTCCGATGACCTTCACCATGAACATTCTCATGCCATTCACCATCCTCATCAGAGTTATTGGCTATCTGTGACAATATTAAACGGGTTGTCCCTTGATTAAACCTTCCTTATGAATTAGATTGAGCAGCGGATGCCCAATCTATACGTCACTGGACTTTGGTCTAGGTGTACACTTCCCCCGGGACGGAAGACAAATACGAAACCGCATGATATGGTTGTTCTAGCCAACGCCATTCGGCGAATCTTTATAAGAAAGGAGGTCAAGTTGCATGAAGAAACAAACACTCGGGGCGGGACTGCTGATTGTGCTCGGAGTTTTTCTGTTAATGAACCAGGGAAGCTCTATTGAAGCGGGGAACATCTTCTCGAACTTCTGGGCCGCTATTTTTATCATTCCGCTCGGCGTCCTGTTCCATTGGATGTATTTCTCGCTCACAGGGGCTAAAGGTGTCGGTCTTCTCATTCCAGGCGGAGTCCTGCTGACGGTAGGCATTATCTGTCAGATTGCTACCTTGTTTGACAGCTGGGATATCATGTGGCCGGGGTTCATTCTGGCTCCTGCAGTGGGGCTGTTTGAGTTTTACTGGTTTGGGCCGCGCAACAAGTTTCTGCTGATTCCGATTAATATTTTGACCGTGCTGTCCCTGTTGTTCTTTGTTGTGTTCTCGATCGGTCCTATGCTTACATACGTCTCTGCTGTACAACCTTTTATCGCAATTGTGCTGCTTCTTGCCGGAGTATGGATGATGCTCGGCGCCAAAAAGCGCCAGGAGCCTTAATTGACATGACCTTGATAACAGCTGCAAAAGGAGCTATCGCGCATGGGACAACATCTCGCCCATCATGGCAATAGCTCCTGTTGTTGTACAGTGCCATCCTGCTGATCCTTCCTGCTCCTTCGCACCCGGTTGTGATGCCCCTTCAGGCCCGGGACCTTATAAGGAAGAGACGGCTTGTGTGCGGACCTCGGCCACGGGGTCCGCATGCCGGAATCGATGATGGACACTGCGAAGATAACGAACCGTTCGCGTCCCCGAGTACATCATGACCGAATGCGTTTCCGCCCGTTGTCCCGTCAAGTATTTGACCCCGCGCAGAAACTCGCCTGAGGTGACTCCCGTGGCGACAAACATGACACCCTCGGAGCCGACCATATCCTCCAGTTGCAGCAGCTGCTCAGGATGTTCCAGTCCCATCCTCGTGCAGCGCTCATAGTCCTCCGCCGTCTCCGGAATAAGCCTCCCCTGAATTTCGCCGCCAAGGCATTTCAGTGCGGCGGCTGCAAGCACCCCTTCCGGAGCACCGCCTGAACCGACATACAGATCAACTCCGCTATCCAGGCAAGTCTCGATCGCGCCCATGACATCGCCATGGGTCAGAAGTTTGATTCGCACCCCGGCATTTCGGAGCGCCTTGATCATGTCCTCGTGCCTTTTCCGATCGAGGATCGATACCGTCATTTCGGACAGCGGTCTGCCCAGAATCGCCGATGCCTTCCGCAGCGTCAGCTCAATTGGATCATCCAGGCTCAGCTTGCCTGCCAGCTCGGGGCCAGCTGCAAGCTTGTGCATATAAATGTCCGGGGCATGCAGCAGCTGGCCTCTTGGTGCAGCGGCGATGACGGACAGCGCATTGTTGAGACCATTCGCTACGGTCTCGGTTCCCTCCAGCGGATCTACGGCCACATCCATCTGCGGCCCTTGGCCATTGCCGACTCGTTCACCGATGTAGAGCATTGGGGCCTCATCCATCTCACCTTCGCCAATCACGACGACCCCATCCATCGCTACCGAATCAAACTGCTCCCGCATCCCGGTAGTGGCAGCCTCATCTGCACTGTTCTTGTCTCCTCTGCCTGACCACAATGCCGACCTCAGTGCTGCTTCCTCCGTTACCCTTACCAGTTCAAGCGCCAGTTGGCTCTCCATCGCCGCTCTCCTCCTCTAATCCTTATCTATGATGAATCAAATTCATAATTAGTCCAGCAGACTCTTCAATCGCTTTATCTGTCACATCGATGACCGGACACCCAAGATCGTTATACAGCAGCTTCGCATAGTCCAGCTCCTCTTGGATTCGCTCCAGCGTTGCATACTGCACCTGATGCGGGAGCCCCATCACCTTCAGCCGCTCGCTGCGAATTTTGAGCAGATGCTCGGCATCCATCGTCAGACCGATAATGATGCCCTGCTTCACCTCCTGCAGCTGCGATGGCAGCGCCATCTCGGGCACAACCGGGTAATTGACCGTCTTGTAGCCTTTATGTGCAAGAAACATCGACAGCGGTGTCTTCGATATCCGCGATACGCCAAGCAGTATAATATCCGCTTTAAGAATGGCGCTCACATCCTTGCCGTCATCATACTGAACAGCAAACTCCATCGCCTCCACCCGGCGAAAATAACTGTCGTCCAGACGATGAAGAAGGCCGGGCAGCCGCTTGGGATCATCGTTGAACGTATCGGCAAATGCCTGCATCATCGGACCCATAATATCCACTGCACGGATATTGAGCCGAACCGCTTCCTCCCGCATCGCCTCCCGAAGCTCTGGCTGCACCAGCGTATAAGCGACAAAACCGCCACGCCGGGCCACTTCCTCCATCAGTGCGGTCAGTTCCTCCTCGTCCCGCACATTCATATACCGCTTGATTTCCGTATTCGGAAGCTCGAACTGCCGCAGGGTCGCCTGCACGACAGCCTCTGCCGTCTCCCCAATCGAGTCCGAACATATCGCTATAAAATGCGTCGATGACTGATCCATCCCATTCCTCCCACTACTCCTCTGCTACCCTATCGAGCAACATTTTGATGATATTTGTTTTTGTAATTCGCCCAACGACCTTCCAGCTTTCGCCGGGTTGCCCGGAAGCGGAAGGAACGACAACCGGCAGACTGTCGATTTGCTGGGCGATAATTTTTCGAGCAGCATGGAGGACGGTATCCTCGGGCTGCACTGTGGTCACATTGGGACGCCGGGTCATGATCATGCTGACCGGCATCGAGGAGGCCGACGGATTGCCAAGCGTTACCTTGAGCAGGTCCTTTCGTGACACGATTCCGGCCAGATGTCCATCGGCATCCGTGACGATGAGGGTACCCACATTCTCAAGAAACAGCGACACAACCGCTTCATGAATCGTTGTCGTCTCCCGGATGATGACAGGAACACCGTGCACATCCCCTACCTTCATCTCCAGCAGACGAAGCTTCTCCTCCCGGTCGGGTGTCCCCCGTTTCCCTAGAAAATAACCGACCTTGGGCTTGGCATCGATATAATCCAGAATGACCAGCTTGGATAAATCGGTCCTCAGGGTGGCCCGGCTGACATTCAGCATTTCCGCGATTTGGTCTCCGGTGATCGGGGCGTGTTTTTTTACGATATTGACGATATCCAACTGTCTAGGTGTCAGTTCGATAGTGATCCCTCCTGGTAGCCGCAGCTGTTTGCTCTCATTTTGTACACATTATTTTCCTGCTTGCGGATATAATACGTCATATATATTATATATGCAACATATTTTCGCCTGAAAATGGCAATAAAGGGCATCAATCATTTGGGGAGCAGTCATTGATAGAGACTATGGCTAAAATCTGAAACGATGATGACGAATCTAGATGTCCGCTATGTCTGCTGCGTCCGCTGTTAGAACGAACCCGTCATCAAAAAAAGCATGCTCCCAGGTCAAAGACCTGAAAGCATGCTTGATTCGCAGTTATGTGAACGACCGATTGCTTAATCCTCGCGGCGTTTGCCCGTGCATTCTTCATTGCCGCAGTAGCCATACAGAATTTTGACACCGTCGGTTGGCATCGTGTCGATAATATCACTGCAGCCGGTACAAATAATAAGCCCCCAATCCTGTCCAGAACCGTTTTTTGCCGCCTCGGGACTTGTTAACGCTCTCATTTTACTCCTCCTCAAGGTTTTTGTGTCGCAAGAAGCCGTCAAGAAGTGCGCTTAACTTCACCTCCAACTCCGTCAAAGGCTTCTTCCACGCTTTGATCCAACCGGCGCTAAAACCACGCTACATCTGTCTCCTTGCTCTGCTGTCTTATTCCTTATTGTATTGGGGGTTTTCGTCCGTTATGAGTAGCAAGTGATCTTATCGGGGGAAAAGTTGATTCATCATCTCCTGGATTTGATCCGCCAATGCTTGCTCCTCTTCCGCTGTGAGGTCAATCCATTGAATTATCTGCCCGCTTGCTATAAAGTCCTCAATCCTGTCCGGATCATGAACGGGTGAGGTTCGTGTTGCGGTCTGTTGGACCGCTTCGGCTTGCCTCCGGAGCGTATGCTGTGTTCGTTCCAGATAGGTGCCTTCATACCGGCCCTGGAAGTCATAGTGATCCGTCACCGATTGACTTTCAAGCTGACGAAGTGCACCTGCTCGATCTGTCACGGTCTTGGTCGTGCTGCCCATGACAGAATAGCCTACGGTATCATACCTTCCATCGGTGTTTGGGGTATCCGCCAACCTCTCCATAACGACCAGTTCCGTTGTGATGACTTCTTCATGGGGATGCATATGATCCATTGCTGCAAATATCGTTATACAGATCAAAGCGAATAACATCGTAAGTTTTATCACGGTCCCGGGCGAGACCCGATTGCCGGCTTTCACAGCGCCAACTCCTCTATGAGTGATGATAATCATGATTTTTCCATATTTACCACTTATGAATATCATGAGGGCATGAGAGCTGTCAACTCATCCAAGATGTTAATATAGAAAAACCCCCGAGAACAGATCGGCTTCACCTCAAGGGCTGACCGGATCCATTCTACAGGGGTAACATATGCCATCCCTTAATGATTGCGTTTCAAAAATTCAACGATTCGGGCGTAAGCCACCTTCTCGTTCTCCTTCTTCGTGATGCCGTGGCCTTCATCATCGAACACCAAGTACTCGATATCCCGGCCCTGGGCCTGAAGCGCTTCAACAATCTGGTCCGATTCCTCTTTCACTACACGCGGGTCATTCGCGCCTTGAATGATCATCATCGGATTCACCATATGATCCAGATAGGTAATCGGGGAATCCTTGATAAACCGTTCCTTGTCCCGCTCCGGATTCCCAATCCACAGCTCCATCATCGGCTTCCAGTGTTCCGGAACCGAGTTGTAGAAGGTGAACAGATTACTCACCCCGACAATATCGATGGCAGCTCGGAAATATTCCGGATTCCGGCCGGCCAAGAGCAGGGTCATATATCCGCCGTAACTGCCGCCCATCACAAACAGCTTCTCCGGGCTGGAGATGCCTTGCTCGAACAGCCAGTCCATGCCGGCAAGACAGTCCTTGCGCGGACCTTCTCCCCAGTCCTGCTCCACCATTTTGACAAACGAGCTGCCATAGCCCGAGCTGCCGCGGAAGTTCGGACAGAAAATATGATAGCCCTGCGCAATGATGTACTGGAACATGGCACGGAACTGCTTGCGCTCCGCAGCCTGAGGTCCGCCGTGCGGCCAAAACACCGTGTAGCCGTTAGCCGTCTCCGGATTCGGACGGTACAGCAGCGCTTCAATCTCCATCCCGTCAAAGGATGAATAGGTGACCACATCCGGATAAGAAAGGTCTTTCTCCGTCAAGCCGGTCAGCACATTGTGGGTCAGCATCGTCCATGCGCCATCCGCATAGCGATAAATATTGTACGGCTTGACCGCACCGCGGGCGAGCAGGTACAGATTGCCCGACGGGGTCACATTCAATTGTTCGACAATATCCGCGGGTAAGGAAATGGATGTCAGCTCACCATGATCCACCGAGTATGCATACAGCCGGTCCTCCACTCCTTTGTCCGTGACGATATACAGCGTGCGGGAAGCCTTGTGCCAGCGCAGCAGGCTCACGCTCTCGCGCTCGATGTGAACGAGAGGCTTGAAGCTTCGGGTTGCCAGATCGTACTCGGCCACATAGGGGAATTCCGCATCATAGTTGGTGACAAAATAGACTCGCTCATTGTCCGCAAACACAGGATCCCCCGCGATATGCGTCACATTCGGATCAGGCGTCAGACACTGCGGCTCTCCGCCCTCAGGAAGAATATAGCTCACATAGTAGGTATTGGCATATGCTTTTGTATATACCATTGTACGCTCATCCGGGCTTACGGCAGCAAGCTCGGTCGCCGCATCCTGCCCTTCAATCAGCAGCTTGTCCTCCTTCGTAACGAGATTGTACACCCGCGCATTCAGAAAGGACGGATTATCCTTGGAGGTGGAGTAATACAGCCTTTGGCCGTCCTCCGACAAATGAACAAAGTAATGCTTGGTATCCGGGTCCTCCCCCTCAAATAGCGGCAACGGATGACCGCCATTCCAGCGAAGCGCATGGAACTGATAGTTCTCATTGCCGTCACGGTCAAAGGCTGTCAATATATGCCGCCCTTCCGGGTCCAGCTTGATAAAGCTGCTGACCTGGTCATTGTATGTGAGCGGGTAAGGATAGACTGTGGCCTCATTCAAGTCCATGGCCCACAGATTGAATTTGCCGCTGAGCGTACTTGTGAACACAAGCCTGGATTCATCCGCACTGACCCCGAAAGCCCGAATCAAGTAGGTTTGAAAAAATTGCTCCACATCCGGTTTAGGAAACGGAATCATAGAAAACTTCCCCCTGTCTATAAATTGTCCACAGGTCGATTAAAACGGGCACCGATTCAACGGTCATCCCTATGGATTATGTATCATTGTATCAAATTCGGCTCTGGCAATCATCGTCCCACCGTATGTCAGCTTTTGTCGCAGTTATAATTTGTGAGCCTGTGCCAAAGCCCACATATCTCCTCCAACTCGCCATATATATGAGTATGAAACAGCTTTTTATCATGAGAAGGGGGGATTCTCGTGCACCAGGACGAGATAACGGCACTCGAACGCTCGATTGAGGAAATAACCGAGATTGCGGCAGGTTTTGGCCTCGACTTTTATCCGATGCGATATGAAATCTGTCCGGCGGACATCATATACACCTTTGGTGCCTATGGAATGCCCACCCGCTTCAGCCATTGGAGCTTCGGGAAAACCTTTCATAAAATGAAAATGCAGTATGACTTCGGTCTCAGCAAAATATATGAGCTTGTCATTAATTCCAATCCGTGCTACGCCTTTCTGCTCGACGGCAATTCATTGATTCAGAACAAGCTGATTGTTGCCCATGTGCTTGCCCACTGCGACTTTTTCAAAAATAATGCCCGCTTCTCCGCCTCAAACCGCAATATGGTCGAGAGCATGTCTGCCACAGCCGAGCGTGTCTCCCGCTACGAGCTGGAGCATGGCACCGCCGCTGTCGAGCAGTTCATTGATGCCGTGCTCGCGATTCAGGAGCATGTCGACCCTCAAATCATTCGGCCAGGCAATCTGGATAAACAGCGCCATAATCAGCGCCGGGAAATGGAGCGCAAGGAAGAAGCCAGGAAACAGAAGCCCCCTGGACGCTATGATGATCTGTGGGAGCTGGAGCAGAACACGAAGGAAGCATCCGAGGCGCCAGCCTCTCACCGCAAATTCCCGGCAGAGCCCGAGAAGGATCTGATGTGGTTCATCCAGGAGTACTCCCATGAGCTGGAGGACTGGCAGCGTGACATTATGAGCATGCTCCGGGAGGAGATGCTGTACTTCTGGCCGCAGATGGAAACCAAAATTATGAACGAGGGATGGGCCTCCTACTGGCATCAGCGCATTCTCCGGGAGATGGATCTGACAAGCGAGGAGACGGTGGAATTCGCCAAGCTTAACGCTTCGGTCGTGCAGCCTTCCCGCCACAGCCTGAATCCGTATTATCTCGGTCTGAAAATCTTCGAGGATATCGAGCGGCGCTGGGACCGGGATAAAATATTCGAGGTGCGCGAATACGATTCCGATACGTCCTTCCTGCGTAACTATTTGACCCAGGAACTGGTCGAAGACCTCGATCTGTATGTGTTTGAGAAGAAGGGGCCTGAATGGAAAATTACCGATAAAGCATGGGAAAACATACGCGATCAGCTCGTTGTCTCACGTGTGAACGGGGGCTCTCCGTATCTGGTTGTCACCGACGGCGATCATCTCCGCGCCGGAGAGCTGATGATCCAGCATATGTACGAAGGAATTGAGCTTGACCTGAAATATATGGAGCGCACCATTCCTTATGTTTACCGGCTGTGGGGAAAGCCAATCCATCTGCAAACCATCGTCGAAGGCAAGACCATTCTGTTCTCGTACGACGGCAAGAAGCTCCATCGCCGCTTTTTGTAGATGGCCGCGTCCACGGCACCCCCTCGCTAACAAGATCAGCAAGCCGCAGCAAAAAGGCACCCGCCTCGCGATCATTCCTGATCGCAGGGCAGGTGCCATTGCTGTCGGCCCTCCCGTTTTGCATAACGAGGGGAGAGCCTTATTATCATTAAACGCCAACTTCCTCGGCTGCATTCACCACAAGTCTCGGTTCATCTGCAGTTGCTTCCCCAGGCCCGGCTTCATCATATTGATGCTGAAGCGCTTCCAGATCCTCAGCCAGCTTCTCCATCATCTTGACGAAAGCTGCCAGCTCCTGTGAGCTTGCCGCCTGACCGCGGGCGTTGGCCGAAGAAATCTCCGATTTCTCCTCAACCTGCTTCAGCTTGGACGTAATGCTGCTGACCTTGTCCTGAATGTCCTCCATCGCAGAGCGCGAATGGCTGGCCAGCTTGCGCACTTCGCCCGCCACCACTTCGAACCCGCGTCCGAATTCGCCGGCATGCGCCGCCTCTATTGCCGCATTCAATCCGAGCAGATGACTCTGATCGGAAATCTCTTTGATAAGCTCGCCCATCTTCTCGATATGGAGCATCTCCTGACCGAGCTCGATCGTCAGCGAATGCGCCTTGTCCTGGGCCTCTGCCGTCTTCATTGCATTCTCCGCTATCAGCTCCGCGCTTTGATCGAGCTGAACCACCATCGCGGTCAGTTCCTGGACCGCAGCCGTAATCGCTTCCAACATATGCTGCTGCTTGGTTGCCAGCTGTTCGATCTTCTCCTTTTCCTTGACCTGATACGCTTCAAGCACAAGCTGGGAATCCAGATTGAACATCTTGCTTAGCGCATGAATGACCTTCATCCATTCTCCCGGAATGACCTGCTTCAGCACATCCGCAGCGATGTCCAGGTAGACCATATAACTTCCCAGATAGTAGTCCAGACTCAAGCCGATTCGGGAATGAATCTGGCCGACCTTGAGGCGGTTCTCGATGTAAGACTCGTCCACCACGCCATTGACGAGCGACAACCAGTATTGACGCTGCGTCTCCTTGAGCCTCTCCACCGTTGATGTCCGGTTAATAATTTCCATTAATACTGGCTGTGTGCCGATTTGCTCATATAACCGGTCCACCACCTCATCAACCACTTTAACAAACGCCGGCTGATAATCCGCCAAAAGTTTCAGGGTACTTTCGTCCAATCCCATATAGTTCAATTGGCGGCGTCTTTTCTCAGATACATTGATCATTGAAAATCCTCTCCTACGATATGACCTAAATCACAGTACTCCATGTCTTAGGGTCCATTATAGACCAAACAGACCAATCAGTCATAATCCCAAAGTCCCAATTCGATGATAAATATACCTAATTCTTATACAAAAAGACTGCCCTTGGTAACCTCTTCCCCCATTTCAATGTAGATGACGACATACCTTGTTCTTCCTGTACAAAAAAAGCTCCGGAGTCAGCAATCAACTCCGGAGCGTGGCTTCCATCAAAACAGGTTGTGGTGTTATCCCCGTTTATAGGTTTAAAATCCCCGGCCGGGGTGTAACCTGGAAGGCTTCCGCGAGATCCGCCAGCTGCTGATCGGTTATTCGCTGCTGAATGTCCTTCCCCGATACCAGCATGTAGAGCTCTGCGGCTTTCTCCACGGTCTCGATCAGGCCGAAGGCTTCATCGATCGAGCTGCCCGCCGCGAATATGCCGTGATGCGGCCAGATGACCGCACGGTGACCCTTCATCTTCTCAGCCGTGGCCCTGCCGATGGCATTGGAGCCCGGAACCATCCATGGCAGGATGCCAATCCCTTCCGGAAAAACAACGATGCATTCTGAGCACATCGACCATAACGTCTTCGTGAATGCTTTTTCATCCAGTTGATGAATAAAGGTCATCGCGATGGTGTGGGTCGCATGATTATGAATGACGGCCCGGTGGCTCGGATCCGCCTTCAGCCGCTCGATATGGCTAAGAAAGTGGGAGGCCAGCTCGCTTGTCGGAACCGCACCGTGGTTCAGCCCCCATAACAGCTCCAACTGCTCGCCGTCTGCTGATACCCGCAGAACACCAAGATTAGCCCCGGGCTCGGACAGCATGTTCTTGAAATATTTCCCTGAACCCGTAACGATAAAATACTTGCCCCTCAGCTCATGTACCGGAAAAGCAGGCTTGATAATGCGCTGGACGTGATGGATATCGATGTACTCGGCAACTTCATCCTCGGACAGTATATAGCTCACATTGCCGCCATTTCGTTCATCCCATCCATTTCTCCACATATGCTGCGTAATTTCGGCCAATTCTCGAACGAACGGAATTTCAAGCTCTCCAGCATCTCGTGTAACCATCGAAAGCGTTCTGTTCATCAGGGTCCTCTCCTCTTTCCTATCCCATCTTAATCTTACGGCACTTTACGCTGACAAGATGACTTGTAAGCGGGCTGCGTCTCCCTAAACTTGCAAACCTGCGACGGGTACCGTACCGGGGATATCGGCTTCTTCATGAACGATCTTGCTGGAACTACTATATAAAAAATGCGGTTTGGAGTATGTTATGTTTTTCACATTCACAAGGTGTTTATACGCCGCATATCGCAAACATACAAAAAAAAACGACCCTGCGCTAGCTTCCGCGCATGATCGCCCGATCTGTCTATCCCTTCATATCACCCTTGTTATTCTTGTGCCTGACCTTGAATTCTCCGGCAGGCCATTATTGACACTACTACCGGTTCAGCAAGCTGCCCACGTACCGCAGCAGTTCATTGGCACATACCGGGCAATAGCCGTGCTCCTCAATCAGCCGGGAACTAACCTCGTTGATTCTTTTCAACTGCACAGCATCCGGCGTTTTGGTCGAAGTTGTAATTTTGACGATATCCTTCAGATCAGCAAACAGCTTCTTCTCAATCGCTTCCCGCAGACGTTCATGGTTGTGGTATTCAAACTTCTTGCCCTTGCGGGAATAAGCCGAAATGCGGATCATAATTTCCTCGCGGAAAGCCTTCTTCGCATTCTCAGACACCCCGATCTGCTCCTCAATTGAACGCATCAATCTTTCATCCGGATCCATCTCCTCATCGGTCAGCGGATCGCGGATTTTGCTCCAGTTGCAGAAGGCCTCAATATTGTCCAGATAGTTCTCGAACAATGTTTTGGCGGATTCCTCGAAGGAGTATACAAACGCTTTTTGCACCTCTTTTTTGGCCAGCTCATCATATTCCTTCCGGGCCGCAGCAATGAAATTGAGATACCGCTCCCGCTCCTCCTTCGTTATCGAAGGATGCTGATCCAGTCCGTCCTTGATGGCACGCAGTACATCCAGCGCGTTAATGCATTGAAGATCCTGCTTAATCAAAGCGCTGGATATCCGGTTGATGACATAGCGCGGATCCACGCCGGACATGCCTTCCTCCAGATACTCGTTCTGCATTTCCTTGAGGTCGGCTTCCTTGTAGCCTTCCACCTCTTCGCCGTCGTACATCCGCATTTTCTTCACCAGATCCATGCCCTGCTTCTTCGTTTCCTTAAGGCGGGTCAGAATCGAGAATATGGCCGCCGAGCGCAGCGCATGCGGTGCAATATGAATATGCCTCATGTCGCTTTGGCTGATCAGCTTGGCATAGATTTTCTCTTCGTCGCTGACCCTCAGATTGTATGGAATCGGCATGACAATCATCCGCGATTGCAGTGCCTCATTCTTCTTGTTAGCGATAAACGCCTTGTACTCCGACTCGTTCGTGTGAGCGACAATCAGCTCATCCGCGCTTATCAGCGCGAACCTGCCGGCCTTGAAGTTCCCCTCCTGGGTCAAGGACAGCAAATTCCACAGAAACTTCTCGTCACACTTGAGCATCTCCTGGAATTCCATCAGCCCCCGGTTGGCCTTGTTCAGCTCGCCGTCAAACCGGTATGCCCTCGGATCAGACTCGGAGCCATACTCCGTAATGGTCGAGAAGTCGATGCTGCCGGTCAGATCGGCAATATCCTGAGACTTCGGATCAGAGGGACTGAACGTGCCGATGCCGACTCTGCCTTCCTCCGAAATGAGTACCCGCTCAACCTGCACCTTTTCAATATCCCCGCCGTATTCCGTTTTCAGCCGCAGCTGGCAGGCCGGGCACAGATTGCCCTCAATCCGCACGCCCAGCTCCTTCTCCACCTCCGGTCGCAGCTCCAGCGGAATAAGGTGCAGCGGCTCTTCCTGCATCGGGCATCCCGAAATGGCGTAGATCGCGCCGCGATCCGTCCGGGAATGCTTCTCCAGCCCGCGCTTCAGCATCGTAACGAGCGTTGATTTGCCTCCGCTCACCGGCCCCATAAGCAGCAGGATCCGCTTGCGGACATCCAGCCTGCGCGCAGCCGAATGGAAGTATTCCTCCACCAGCTTTTCGATGGCCCGATCCAGCCCGAATATCTCCTGCTCGAAAAACTTATATTTTTTGCGGCCGCCGCTCTCCTCGATACCGTACGATTCAATCATGTCATATACACGAGCATGCGCGGTCATGGCTGGGGAGGGGTCCTTCTTCAACATGTCGATATATTCCCTGAATGTGCCGCTCCACGCCAAACGGTCGCTCTCTGCACGATACGATGCTATGCGTTCGAAAATATCCATACCGCTACCTCCTATGAGTCTGTTTATGGGGATTGGCTTCCATTCCACAGCGCCAGGTTATAACACTCTATTTACAAAAAGGGTATTACATACCTATGCGGCTTGCTCGGAATAGTTGACCTTATTTTCGAAGCATTTTCCCGCTAATTCTCTGGTCAGCACGATCTCGCCTCCTCCCTCTCCCCCTGCGAATGCCGTGACCATGCTATACTGAAATTACATCAATATTACATCTTATAATATGGATAAAGGAGAGTTCCATGGCGATTAAGCACGAAGCCGAGCTGTACGCTCCGTTAAAGGCTTTTTTCGAAACGAACGGTTACATCATTAAAGGAGAGGTCCGCAATTGCGATCTGGTCGGAATGAAGGAAGGGATGAAGGAGCCGTTGATTGTCGAGATGAAGAAGACCTTCAACCTCGCCCTGCTTCTGCAAGGACTGGAGAGGTTAAAGCTGAGCCCGTATGTGTATTTGGCCGTCGAGAAGAGCCGGACGAAAAAAGGCGCTGTCAATCAGCGCTGGTCCGATCTGTGCGATCTGTGCCGGAGACTGGGACTTGGTCTGATGACCGTAACGTTCTACAAAACCAAAGCCCCGTTCGTGGAGGTGCTCTGCGAGCCTGAAGCTGCCGTGCAGACCGGAAGAACATCCCCAAGACGGAGAGAGCGGCTGCTGTATGAGTTTCATGAGCGGAGCGGGGATTATAATACCGGGGGAATTACGCGGGCGAAGCTGGTAACGGCCTACCGGGAAAAAGCGCTCCGCGTCGCCGCCGCGATCACGCAGCTCGCCGGTCCGGATGAAGCTGAGGATGCGGATGCGGAGGCTACGAATGATGCGGCCGGCCCGCGCGCGACTGCCGGAATCTCACCGGCCCAGGTGCGCGATGCCAGCGGCGTCGGCTCGGCCGGTGCAATCCTGCAGCACAACTATTACGGCTGGTTCAGGAGGATCAGCCGGGGGCGGTATGTCCTGACGCCTGCCGGACTGCAGGCGCTGCAGGAATATGCCCCGGTTGTGGACCAATCCCTCGGGCAGCTGCCTTTCGCCGCAAAGGAGGCAGCGCCTTTACCTTCACCGACTCCCCGTAAAAAGAAGAAGCGGCGTGCATCCGGTAAATCATGATCCGGCCCGGGCCGGATCAACAACAAAAAAAGGCTTCCGGTTTCAGGTTCTCCTCATAGACCTGAACCGGCAGCCTGCTGCCGTACGATGGGATTGCTGCCAATATTAGCTGCGAGCCGTGAATTCCGTGACGGCCTCGCTAATGAGATTCATGCCCAGCAGCAGTTCATCCCTACCGGGATGGGTGAAATTCAATCTTATACAGCCGTCAGCCTTCTCACTCGGCGAACACATGGAGCCTGGAAGAAAGGCGACCCCCTTTAATAAAGCGGCTCTCAAGAGCGCATCCCCGTTAAGCCCTGGCGGAAGCTCCACCCATAGAAACATGCCGCCCTCTGGCACCGCATAGCGTACATGCTTCCACTGCTTGCGCTTCAGCAGCTCAATCATCAGCTTGAGCCGCGTCCGGTATTCCCGGTTCAGCATCCGGATATGCTCTTCCAGGTCAAAATGCTTCGAATCCAGCATGTGCTGGAGAATGCGCTGATTCAACAGACTGGACTGCCAGTCGGCCATCTGCTTCACAGCTGTCATCATTTCGATCAGGCGCCGATGGCCTGCCGCCCAGCCGGTCCGAAGCGCCGGAGCTACCGTTTTGCTGAATGACCCGATGTAGAGCACATGATTGCCCTGCGGCTGTTCCAGCGAGAACAGCGAGGGGATCCGTTCGCGGGCTTCAATCCCTTCTGCATCTGCAAAATACAAATCCCCGTAGGAATCATCCTCCACAATGAGCAGCTCATGCTTGGCACACCGCTCAAGCACCTGCCTTCGACGCTCCAGACTCCACATGACTCCTGTCGGATTCGTAAAATTCGGGGCCGCCATCAACAGCTTCGGCTTATGTTCCACAATCTGCCTCTCCAGCTCATCCGGGAGAAGGCCATCTTCATCGCCCTCGATTGGGATGATGCGGGCCCCTTGCAGCCGAAGCACCTGCAGCATGCCGGGAGAGGTCGGGCTTTCGATCAGAACCGGATCTCCCGGCTCAACATAGACCCGCACGAGCAAATCCAGCGCTTGCTGGGTTCCGGTGGTCAGCAGGATATGATCCGGCTGAACATGGACTCCTTTGCGCCTGCCAAGGTCCTGGCTAAGCCACTCCCGCAGCGGGCCATACCCCTCCGCCTCGCCATACTGCAGCGACCGCGGATCCTGGGAGAGTACAGCTGCTGCCGCTTCAGCCAGCGAATGCTGGGGGAACAGTTCTTCTGCAGGCAGCTCTTCCGCCAAGGAAATAAAAGAATCCCGCTTCGCAAGAGCTCGAATATTGCGCAGCGGGGATGTCAGCAGAGTCTGTGCACGGGAAGCAAAGGAATACTGCATGGAAGTCCCTCCTTAGCCGTAATCGTAAGCCTCGGGTCTTGTAAATCAGGTCCTGCATACAGCCAGCCAAGGCTGAACACATCTCATTTGCGAGCAGAAGCAGCCTTTAAAGGGTATTCCCGAAGTTCATTTATTATACCTTATACCCGATTTCACGCATATACTTGCCGGTTATGCCGGGTATACAGCGCATATTTCTCAATCGCCTGGGCCCGGGTCGACACCCCGAGCTTCACATAAATTTTCCGCAAATAATTGTCAATCGACCGGCGGCTTACTTGAATCTCGGACGCGATTTTATCATAAGTGATGCCCTGCACGATCCGTTCCATTATAAATGCTTCTGTCTCCGAGAGTGAAATTCCGCCTTCATTCATCGATGACGATGCCAGCGGCCATACTCCCTGTCTCACCCACTCCAGCGGCAGCGATGCAATGCCTTCCCGAAGTCCGGTAATCATATGTATGAGCTGGAACGTGGAGGACTGCTTGGACAGCAGCCCGCTCGCACCGCGGCTGATTAAGGATTGCAGTAACGACAGTCCATCGTTATCGGTAACGATAATCACATGGGTGCTGGGTGACATCTGTTTAATCCGTTCCAACAGCTCCTCGGACGTCTGATCCTGCAGTCGATAATCCAGAAGTACCACATTCGGCAGCAGGTCCTCCACCATCCGCATCCCGTCCGCTTCCGATGCTGTCATTCCCTCAACAACCAGATCCTTCTGTTCCTCCAATATTAATTTTGTCCCCAGCATGCTTGTAGGTTGACTGCCAATAATGACCACTCGCCAAACCTCATTCATAATCCCTTAAAACCTCCTGTTTCAGAGAACTTCAATACTATTAATTCTATTAAAGTAAAGCCCGCCTTCCGGACAACTATTCGACACTTGCGAATTCCCGTTGTTTGCAGCTATTTAGGGGTGAAGAGGCCGCGCCCTGAACTGCAGGCTTATCGTGGTAGAGCATGAAGAATGTTAGTTATGTATCCACATGGTTTAACAAATCTATACAGATTGTATCCTAACTTCAACTGCATAAGCAATCTCTTTTTAAGAATTAAGTCGGTTTTTATTCGTCTTTGCGAAAGCAATTCTGACATGATAGAATGAGAGCTGGTAAAATGAACGCTTTTAAGGGGTGAAAAATGTCGATGGAGACAGAAGTTCAAACAGCCTATGAACCCCGGGAGACAATGCAGCAAAAAGGGCCATCCGCCAAATGGTTCTGGATTTTTTGGATTGTTCTGATCGGGCTGGGTACAACCGCAGCCTACCTATATAGCAATCACCTGCAAGAACAGGCGATTGTCAAGCTTCAGGAGGATACACGCCAGCAGATGGCACAGTTTAAAGCGGAATACGAAGCGCGCTTCGGCGAGCTGGTGCTGGAGATCAATGACCTGCAGAGCAAGGTGCAGTCCTTCAACGAGCTGCTGACCTTCACGAAGGATCAGGCGACCGGGACGACCGATAACAGCAACAAGCTGTACAGCCAGTTAAGCGAAGTGGAGAAGCAGCTGAAGGAACTTGAGCGAAAAATGGAGCTGTTAAAGTGAAAGCATTAATATATGGCAAGCCGAAGCAGGTCAACCGGATGTTTATGCTCGCAATCGCTCCTTTTATCGGCATGCTGTTCTGCATGTGGCTGCTGACCAAGCCGCCGCAGCTTTCACTGCAATATGAGGAATATGTATCAGCTGACAGCTTGGCCAGCCAATCGGGCGTCATCAAGCAGGATCTGGATCTGGCTGCCGATGCCGCCAAACAGACGATCTCTTCCATTGAGGAGACGGCGAAACTGTATCAGCAGACGACCGCCGCCGTCAATTCCATTCTGAAGACGGCCCAGACGCAAGCGGCTCGTCCGGAGCATATCTATAACCGGCGAATCACCGCCAAGCTGGGCACCCCGATGGAGACGGTGAACAGCAACCGGATTCGAATTGAGTTATATAAAATCAATCCCGGAACATATAATGGCTATGCCATGAAAGTGAAGCTGAAGGATCCTTCGGCCATGACGATGTCGCTTGGCACAGGCCAGCCCGGCTCTGTCGAAACAACGATGAGAGCCGTTAGCCGGCACGGGGCGGTCGCCGGCATCAATGCCGGCGGATTCGCCGACGGGAATGGCGGTCGCCATCCGCTTGGCACCACAGTCATCAACGGTCAGTACGTGTCCGGATTTCATCCCAGCTTCAAGGACCTTACTTTTGTCGGGATGAGCAAGTCCGGTCAGCTGATCGGCGGCAAGTTCCACAGCAGACAGGAGCTGGATAAGCTGGAGCCTGCCTTCGGAGCAACGTTTGTCCCGGTGTTATTGAAGAACGGCAAGAAAATGGCCATCCCGGACAAATGGCGCACTTCGCCGGCTCGCGCCCCGCGCACGGTGATTGGAAATTACAAGGACGATCAACTGCTGATTCTTATCACCGAGGGCTATGATGAGAATGGCCGCTCCGGGGCAACCCTGCAGGAAATTCAGAACAAGCTGGTCAATCTCGGCGTAATGGATGCATATAACTTGGATGGTGGCGGCTCTACTTCACTCGTGCTGAATGGCAGAGTGGTGAACAAGCCTTCCGACGGCAGTCTGCGGCCTGTTCCGACACACTTCTTGTTTTTTAAGTAGAATTTAGCAAAAACCTGAAATAAGCTGGATGTTCTCATTTATTTTTTGCCGGAAGGTGGGTATAATAAGGATAGCTTAGCAGGAGGTGGGTTTTCGTGTCGTTCTCATTAACCTTTTGGATTGTCATGATCGTCTTTGCCCTTTATATGGTCGGTATTCTAACTGCCGCCTACAATGATGATAAAACCAAAGGCCTGTAAGACATGACTCCCTCAAGCGAGGGGGTCTTATTTATTTCGACAAAAAAGCATCGCATGATGCGATGCTATCATAATTGCTCGTATTAGGCATGCTTCGGAAGTTGTTGCATCTCCGACATGCATTGGGCACATAAGTAGCGCTCTTTAAATTCGCTTACCCCGTCCATAGATCCGCAGAACACACATTTCGGACGGTAACGCTCCAAGATGATATGGTCCCCTTGAACCAAAATCTCTACAGGATCGCCTTCGTTCATCTGATATCTTTTACGCAAGGATTTTGGCAGAACGATTCTTCCCAGTTGATCCACTTTACGAACTACACCAGCAGGTTTCATGATACTGTCACCCTCTTTCATTTCAACAATAAATTTCAAGTTAGAAAAAACCTGATATTTTGGGCCTAGTATAATAGTTCGATAAAAAGTTGTCGAATCCTGCTAGATTTTAAGAAATTGTTTGTTTTTTTTAAATTATATAGGTATACTGGATGATTTCTGCCGATTTCGGACTAAAATTACCTCTTCTATGCCATGCCAGGGTAATCCAATTGCCTTAAAGCTTCATATACGATGATGGCTGCCGAATTGGACAGGTTAAGCGAGCGCACTTTATCCGTCATGGGCATCCGAATGCAGGAATCCGGGTTCGCGGCCAGCAGCTCGGGCGGAAGCCCCTTGGTCTCTTTGCCGAATACGAGGAAGTCACCGTCCTGAAAGACGATATCACAATAGCGCTTGGTCGCTTTGGTTGATGTATAGAAGAAGCGGCCTTCCGGATATTTCTGCTGCAGCTCCTCAAAGGAATCGTGATATTCAATATGTACCGCATACCAGTAGTCCAGCCCGGCCCGTTTCAGCGTTTTGTCATCGGTATTGAAGCCAAGCGGGCGAACCAGATGAAGATGCGTGCCGGTAGCCGCGCATGTTCTGGCAATATTGCCGGTATTGGCAGGGATTTCAGGTTCAACAAGTACGATATGAAGTGCCATGTTATGATGTTCCACCTTTTAGATCATTTTATATTCTATTATAACTTATCCTATTCCCGATCTTGCTATGAAGAAAAAAAACCTTCCGCCAAATAACGGAAGGCATGCATACCCGATTCACTGTTATCCGCGGCTGCGCTTGAAGTGCTCCATGAACTGAACCAGCGCCTCGCAGCTTTCATACGGAACCGCATTATAGATTGAAGCCCGCAGGCCTCCGACGCTGCGATGACCTTTAAGACCGACAAAGCCTTCTTGCTCGGAAGCCTTGACGAACTCCTTCTCCAGTTCCTCGGAGGCAAGCCGGAAGGTTATATTCATGTCCGAACGGCTATCCACATCCACACAGCCACGATAGAAGCCGCCGCTTTGGTCAATCGCATCATAAATCAGGGACGCCTTCTTGCGATTCGCCTGCTGGACGCCTTCAAGTCCCCCGCGCTCCTCGATCCACTTGAGCACCTCATTTACCATATAAATCCCGAAGGATGGAGGGGTGTTGTACAACGAGTTGTTCTTCACATACGTGTCGTAACGGAGCATGGTTGGCAGATGCTTCGGCGACTCGGCAACCAGATCCTCCCGCACGATCACCACCGTTACGCCGGATGGACCCAGATTCTTCTGTGCGCCCGCATACACCAGGCCGAACTGATTCAGATCAAATGGCCGGCTCAAAATGTCGCTGGACATATCTCCGATAAGCGGCACCGACCCGGTGTCTGGAAACGCCTTGAACTGCGCGCCTTCGATCGTTTCATTCGAGGTCAGATGGAGATAAGCCGCATTGTCCTGCATCTGGATCTCCTGCAGCTTAGGCAAGGTCATATAATTGCTTGCTTCAGAGGAAGCAGCCACATGGGTGTTTCCGATCAGCTTGGCTTCCTTCAGCGCCTTGCTGGCCCAGCTTCCAGTCATTACGTAGTTCGCGGTCTGGCCTTCTTTAAGGAAATTCATCGGAATCATGGCAAACTGCGTGCTCGCACCGCCCTGAATGAAGAGCACCTTATAGCCTGTCGGATTGCCCAACAGAGCCAGCAACCGCGCCTGTGCTTCATTATGTACAGCTTCATATACGGCACCGCGGTGTGACATCTCCATAATGGACATTCCGGTATGTTGATAGTCTACGAATTCGGCCTGTGCGCGCTCCAGCACTTCCAGAGGCAGCGCTGCGGGTCCAGCGTTAAAATTATAGGCTCTCTTGCTCAAAAAACTCTCCACCCTTCTCTCTTATGAATGCTTATTTTATCGCCTATCATAGCAACAAACCGATGCTCGTTCAAGTGAAAATATGCTCTATGTATCCAATCGCAGCGATCGGCCTGAATATGAAGAGGCTGCCCCGCAAGATCCAAGGATCATTCGGGACAGCCTCGTACATATACAGATGATGGCTATTAGATGTCAAAGTACAGGGAGTATTCATGTGGATGCGTGCGGATGGAAATATCCTTGGCTTCTGCACGTTTGAACTCGATGAAGTTATCGAGGAACTCCTTCGTGAATACGCCGCCTTCAGTCAGGAACTCATAGTCTGCCTGAAGTGCATCCAGAGCTTCATCCAGGCTGCCTGGAACGCTGCGGATTTCTTTCTTCTCCGCATCGGACAGCTCATAGATGTTTTTGTCGAAAGGACCATAGCCCAGAGCGACTGGATCGATTTTGCGCTTGATACCGTCCAGGCCCGCCATCAGCATTGCGGAGAAGGCCAGGTAAGGGTTAGCTGTGGAATCCGGTGTACGGAATTCGATACGGCAGCCCTTAGGCGTTACAGCCGCAACCGGGATACGAACTGCTGCGGAACGGTTACCTTTGGAGAATACCAGGTTAACTGGTGCTTCATAGCCAGGAACCAGACGCTTGAAGGAGTTCGTGCTCGGGTTGGTCAACGCGATCAGCGCTGGAGCATGATACAGAATACCACCGATGTAGTGCAGCGCAGTTTCGCTCAGGTTAGCATATCCGCCTTTTTCGTAGAACAATGGCGTGTCGCCGTTGAAGATGGATTGGTGAACGTGCATGCCGCTTCCGTTGTCCCCGAAGAGCGGTTTCGGCATGAAGGTTGCTGTTTTGCCAAACTGACGAGCAGTGTTGTGAACGATATACTTGTATTTCAACAGGTTGTCAGCTGTTTTCTTCAATGTGTCAAAACGGAAGTTGATTTCCGCCTGGCCAGCCGTTGCCACCTCATGGTGATGACGCTCAACGCGCAGTCCGGCTTCATTCAGCAAGCGGCACATTTCACTGCGAATGTCCTGCTGGGAATCCGCTGGAGCTACTGGAACATAACCGCCTTTGACACGAACTTTGAAGCCAAGGTTTCCGCCTTCTTCAGCACGGTTGGTGTTCCAAGCTGCTTCTTCGGAATCTACCGTGTAGCTGGAGCTGTTCATGGAGCTTTGGTAACGGACATCGTCGAACAGGAAGAACTCGGACTCCGGTGCGAAGAATGCAGCGGTGCCGATACCGGTTTGCTGAAGGTATTTCTCAGCACGCTCTGCCACACCGCGCGGGTCGCGCTCGTAGGCTTCGCCTTCCGGAGTGAAAATGTTGCTCATGACATTCAGCGTTGGATGAGCTGTGAACGGATCAATGAAGAACGATTCTGGATCTGGCAGCATAACCATGTCGGACTCTTCAATTCCGCGGAAGCCAGGAATGGAAGAACCGTCGAAAGCTACACCGTTCTTAAAAGTCTCTTCATCTACTTCAGCAGCCGGCAGGGTAATGTGATGCGCCCGTCCCGACAAGTCTACAAAACGAAAATCGACCCACTCAATGTTGTTCTCTTGAATTGTTTGCAATACTTTCTCTACCGACATATCTCTTCCTCCCAGTTTCCGAACATTAAGACTAAAACAGCTTAACAATGTTCATAATCTTTGAAATTTCTTTTCGTCATTATATGCCGGGAGATAACCTGACGTCAATACCCATGTAAGGTATTTTTAAAAACCGCGTTATATATATTGACACAGAAAACCATATATTGGATGATCAGCAAAAAGACACCTGCTTCATCGAAGCAAGTGTCTACCTATTTATATTAGCCCTCGTCCAGACAGCAAACAACCTTTTGTAATCGGTTTCCTTCCGCCTCTTTCCCTGCGCCCCAGAAACCTAACATCAATTAGACGCGTTGAAATTGCTCAGCAGGCGCTTTAGCCGTATTGAACGTTTTACCAACGAGCGGAGCCAGCTGCTCCAGATCTTTCAGCAAGGCCGCAAACTGATCTGGGAACAGGGATTGCACCCCGTCGCCTGTCATCGAGTTGTCCGGGTCGGTATGCATTTCGACAATGAGACCGTCCGCTCCGGCGGCTACGGACGCTTTGGACATCGGTTCCACCAGCTCACGACGTCCCGTGCCGTGGCTCGGGTCGGAGATCACCGGCAAATGGCTAAGCTGCTGCAAAACCGGAATGGCAGATAAATCCAGCGTATTGCGCGTATAGGTCTCAAATGTTCGGATTCCCCGCTCGCACAGCATGACATTCGGGTTGCCGCCAGCCAAAATATACTCGGCTGCATTCAAAAATTCGTCATATGTGGCGCTGAATCCGCGCTTCAGCAGCACCGGCTTGCCACAGGTGCCCAGCTTTCTGAGCAGGTCGAAATTTTGCATATTGCGCGTTCCTACCTGCAGAATGTCCGCGTACTCTGCACAGATGTCCACATATTCTGGTGTCATGACTTCAGTAATGGTCAACAGGCCATGCTTCTGCCCGGCTTCCGCCATCATAATCAGCCCTTCGACGCCAATGCCCTGGAAGCTGTAAGGGCCTGTTCTCGGCTTGAACGCGCCGCCGCGCAGCACCTGGCCGCCGGCAGCCTTCACAAGCCCGGCGATTTCATCAATCTGCTCCGCAGACTCGACAGCGCACGGACCGCCCATGACAACCAGGTTGCCGCCGCCGATTTTCGTGCCTTTGATATCAATGACGGTGTCATCCGGATGGAAGTCCCGGCTGGCCAGCTTGTAGGACTTGGAGATCTTCACGACATTCTCCACGCCCTTCATCTGCCGCAGATGCTCTGCAAGCTTCGGATTAACACTGCCGATGAGACCGATCACAGTTCGGTCCGCGCCTCTGGAAATATGGACCTGAAGCCCCTCTTTCTCAATTTCGGACACAATGTTCCGAATCTGTTCCTCGGGGGTCGTATTGGATGTAATGACGATCATAACGGGTACCTTCCTTCTCTTAGTCTATCTTATGCATGAATGCTTTCATCCACTTTTACACTTAATCGCTTGTTCGCTTTTAAGCTTTTATGCTTTTATCTAATAAAGCAAATATACAAAAGATATCCCTGTTCGTCAAGCCCAAAATGGTTTGAACAGGGATATCCGTCCAGATTATTCGATTCGCTTGTTACGCCTCTCGGTCACGCTGCGCGTCACCAGCGGCAGTATAATTCTTACCGTCGTGCCGATGCCGGGGCGGCTGAACAGCGTCACACCGTACTCCGGCCCGTAATGGAGCTTGATGCGCTGATCCACATTCCTTATGCCGTAGCCGGTGCTGCCCAGATCCTGGGCGCCTGTGCTGTACGTGGCAGCCCCTGGCGGAAAGCCGACGCCGTTATCAATAATTCTGAATTCCAGCCCTTCCTCCACGACGCTGCCTATGATGCGAATATGAATGTAATCGCCGGTCCATGCATGCTCAAGCACATTTTCGATAAAAGGCTGCAATATGAGCTTCACCGTCTCATACCGCACGACCTCGGGGTCAATGTCGTACTGAACCTGCATGCGGTTCTCATATTTGATTTTTTGGATATCGATGTAGGCCTGGGCTTGCTCCAGCTCATTTTTGACCGGGATGATCGTTCTGCCGTCATTAAGAGACAAGCGGTAAAACTTCGCCAGATCCAGTACCATACGCTGCAGTTTTTCCAGCTTGCCGAATTTGGCCAGCCGGCTGATGGAAGATAACGTGTTGTACAAAAAGTGCGGGTTAATCTGCGCATGCAGCGATTCGAGTTCCGCCTCCTTCTTCTGCAGATCGGCCAGGTACACCTCACGGATCAGCTGTCCGATATTGCTTCCCATCTCGTTCAGCGCTGCCGATATGTGCGTGAACTCGTCAGCCCCCTTGAAGTGAACCCGCTTGTGAAACTCCCCTTCCTGGAAGGAATCCAGCACGGATACAATCTTGGATACCCTGCGGCTGAAATATCGGGAGATGATCAGGCTGACCACGATAAAGATCGCAATGCAGACCACACAGATGAGCAGGGTCACATAGCGGATCTTCGCCGTATCCTTCTCGACGATATGGGAAGGCACAACCGCGATCAAATCCCACCCGAGTTGCGTGATCGGTTTGCGGATCAGCAGGTCCCCGTTATTGCGCAGCTCAGGCTCCTTGAACACCGTCGAATGCTTTCCTCCTGACGAGATCACAATGCGCCCCTCGCTGTCCGTCAGATAAAGCGCGGTTCCGTCCCCGATCTTTCGATAATCCATGCTCTCAAACAGGCTGGACAGATTCACATTGATTCGCATAAACCCAATCTCTCGGGGCTTGACGGAAGTGATATCGACCAATCTGCGGAGCAATGAGATGCGGTCCTTTCTCGCATCATCCTCAATCTGCTTCCACTGCATGGTGACACCGTACTGCTCCTCTTTCGGGTATTCGTGATACCAGTCCCTGTTCTCAAGCCGCTTGTATTGGTAAATATCATATAGACGGTTGTCCGAGTGCAAAGGGTCGGTCGTGCTGTAGCTGTCATAAATTTCACGTATTTCATCATTTTTCAGATAGATGGACAACCACACCTTCCGGTTGGCTGTGTTGATGGCGGTTTCAAGCTTGGGAATGAGGACATTGACGGTTGTGTCATAGCTGACCCAGGGGCTCTCGCTGAAGCGAAGCCGATTGTTAAAAGACATATCGAAATACAGCATATCCGACACGCGAGCGACATCTTCCATTTTGTAAGAGATATTATCGCTCATTTGATAGAGCGTCCCTTGAATGTTGTTGTAGGTTTGCTCCCTGATCGACTGCACCGCCAGCTGATTGGCGATATTTCCGACCAGCAGCACCGGCACAATAATAAACACGCAGTACGAAAGCATCAGCTTGTAGCCAAACGGCAGTCTGACCCGAATGCGTTCAAATTTTCCAGCCATAACACATCACGACCCCACATCTGAGATAAGCGAATGGTGCAAGTATTCGGTTAGGTATGTTTGCGTCTATATTCCAGCGGAGTCATGCCGTAAAACTCCTTGAATTGCCGGCTGAAATAAGGTAAATACTGATATCCCGTCAGGGAGGCGATTTCATATATTTTAAGCTTCGTTGTGACAAGCAGGCTCTTGGCCTTCTCCATCCGAAGCTTGATGACATAGTCGCTGAAATTATGACCGGTCTCTTCCTTGAAGATAACCCCCAGATAATTCGGTGAAAAAGAAAAGCGGTTCGCCATATCGCGCAAAGTAATGTTTTCATGCATGCGATCGCGGATCACGTCTATCATTTCCTCAATGAGACGCCCGTTTTTGGATGCTTTGCGAAATTTTAACTGTTCTGAGATTTCAAACACTTTCATTCTTAACCATGAAAAAATATCATCCAGCGTTTCAAATTGAAGCAGAATGTCCAGATTTTTCAGCTCGATGCCTAAAATCCGGAACAAGTCTTCATGCATCGTGTGCAGATGCTCATCCAGCTTTAATATAATATACATCGCGAGGTTCCGAACCGTAAATGTTGAACGGATGTTCGCCGCCAGATGCTGAATGGCCAAAATTTCATCATGAATGCCGACCAGATCATAGGATGCCATCGCCTTGAACAGCGCATCCAGCCGGATATCGAGACTCTCCACTTCCTCGCGGTTCTCCGTCGGCACCTCGTGGTACATAATCCACTGGCCTTTCCCGCGGAACATTTTGTAATCCAAAGCTCTGACCGCCATCTCGTAGGACTGGTGCAGGTCTTCGAGCTTATGCGCGTCCCCGCCCTCGCCCACCGTCACAGTGAGGCCGTATTCCTGCCGTAATTGTTCCAGAATCGCTTCAATCTCCGCCCGGTCACGATCCCCTCCGAACAGAACGGCTGTACGTTGATCTGTCACTCTGCATACATGGGCAAAACCGCCTTGATCCAAAGCCATATGCAGCTGTGCCATGTACTGTTCCCGAATTCCTCTCCTCTCCTCGGACACCTGTTGCTGGCTTCGCCAGGAACTCATTTCGTCCAACTCGAGCAGCGCCACGCGGATAGGCCATTCATGCTCCGCCCAACGATACTCCCTCTTCATGATTTCCAGGACCGCGCCATCATAAGGCTGCTGCAGCAACCGCAGCAAATACTGATGCTTCAGAATCGGAATCATCTGCTGATAGGCCCGCTCCGTTTCCTTCCGGCGATGAAGACGATCCAGCTCCTGCCTCGCTTTTGTCAGCTCCTGGATCAACTCCTCGTCCTCCATCGGCTTGAGCACATAGCTGCACGCATTCAGGGCGATCGCCTGCTTCACATAACTGAAATCCTGATACCCGCTAATAAAAATGACCCGCAAATCTTCATGATGCTTGAGCGCACGCTGAGCCAGCTCGATGCCTGTCATGTTCGGCATCCGCACATCGGTTACCAAAATATCGATAGGTTCCTTCTCCAGCACCTCCCAGGCGGCGAAGCCATTGGTGACCGCGCCCGCAATCGTCATACCGAGTTTTTCCCATGGAATAAAGCTCTTCATGCCTTCTAGATCCAGTATTTCGTCATCTGCAAGCAGCACTTTATACACGGGCCCCATCTCCCCCCATAAATTCCGATAAGGGTATACTGCTTAGCGCAGCATACCCTTACGTTTCTCATTATATTGTTATTCCCCACGCATTTTGGCCAGGTTCTCTTGCCATTTTTGCGTCTTGAATGCCAGAAGCTTGTCGAAACCAGCTGTTTGTGCATCCGCCTCAGCCTTGTCGAGAATGGCCAATACTTCTGCATCATCTTTCGCATACAGGGCTTTCGCTCTAGCTTCTGTAAAGATATCTTCTACGCGTTGACGAATAATTCCTTCCTCGCTGTCCGGAGCCGGATCGAGGTTAATAAATTCGGTAGCGTTAGCTTGTGTTTTCCAAGTAATTTCATACTGCCAACGTGTGGACCAGTTACGCTGTTCCTCAGGAAGCGTGCTTTCGTACTTGGCTTTTGCCTGGTCGATAAACACCGTGTTACCGTTCCATTGAACATTCGTCGTAGTTGCTTGAAGCTTGCCGAGGCCTGCCGCATCCGTCACGTATTTCTCTGTGAACTTCGGCATTACCCCTTCTTCTTCCCAACCATCCCAGTATCCGCCTTCAGGTCCCCACATGAGGATCGATTGACCTTCCGGTCCAGTATACCAATCCAGGAAAGCGAAGATCGCTTCAGGATCCTTGGCTGCTTTTGTAATGACACTTACGTTCCAGCCGAGCTGGTTGTAAGTGCCCGGGAAGATTTTGTTCTTATCCAGACCTGGCTTCGCAATCGGCCAGATCATGAAGTAACCTGCATCCGGATCTTGAGCCGTCAATTCAACATGCGCATTCATCGCATTCTCGGTCGGGCTGGATGCCGAATATACGGCAACACGGCCAGCCATAACTTTCTCTTTCACCTGGTCAGCAGTTTGTGTCATTGCGTCTTGCGTGATCAGTCTTTCGCGGAACAGCTTTGCAGCGTACTGCATCGACTCGCGGAATGTAGGATCCAGGAAGATCGATGTCAATTGGTCGCCTTCAGGAACACCGCGGATCGAAATCCAGCGTGTCAACGCATTTTCTCTAAAGGCAGAGTACAGCGTTTCGATACCTTGACCTTCGATACCCGGCTCGTAAGGCACAACCTGATTGCCGTACTTCTCTTTAACAGCTACGAGGTAGTTGTACAGATCATCGGTTGTTTCCAGTGGAGGCTCACCGAGCTCTTCGTAAATCTTTTTGTTCACAACATAACCTGCGTTGCCGTTCGGCTGGCTCGTGTACCAGTTCGGGAACTGATACAGCTTGCCGTCTTCGGAACGAAGCATGTTAATTCCTTCTTCGCCGAGCCACTGCTTCAGGTTCGGGTATTTATCGAGATAATCATCAAATGGAACCAGCATATCGGCCTGACGAAGCTTATCGACGTCCGGTCCGCGCTCCATCCAGATGACGTCCGGCAGCTGACCGGAGGCAATCATCGTGCTGAATTTCTGCTGCGCGTTGCCTTGGGAGTTGATAGGAACTACGTTGACTTTTTTGTTCTCTTTAATCCATTTCGTAGCGTCATCATCGCCCCAGTTCGGCATTGTGTACCAGTCATAGTGACCGTAGAAGCTGAATTCCAGCGGCTCCTCACCTAGCACATATGTGTCGGATTCAGCGGAGGTATTGTTCTCAGTCCCGTTATCGGATGGCGTCGGCGTCGGTTCTGCCGTATTCGAATTGCCTCCCCCGCTGCAGGCGGAAAGCATCAGCATAGCTGCCAGCAATATGATCAGCGATGTGGACAGCGATTTTTTTCTTTGCCTCATTCTCGAATTCCCCTTTCGTTCTTCCCTCTTTATTTATGTCTAAAGCCTCCTCGGCTTCAAACAACAGACAGATAAGCTATTCCTTCAAGGAACCAATCAGAACCCCTTTAACGAAATGCTTTTGGACAAACGGATAGACCATAATGATCGGAATCGTGGCCACAATCATCGTTGCCATGGACAGCGATTTGGTGGTTACGCTTTGCATTCTGGACAAGACCGCTTGCGAAGCCGAATCCAGGTTGCTCATCTGCTCTGACATGATGTTCGAGTTCAGAATCTGATTCAGAATAGTCTGAATCGGCAGCAACTCGTTTTTCGAAATATAGATACTTGGGAGGAACCATTCATTCCAGTGCCCGACCGCAGTGAACAGCGACAGGGTCGCGATGACCGGACCGGACAGCGGCAGAATAATTCGGAAGAAGATCCCCCAGTTACCGGAGCCGTCAATTTTTGCCGATTCCTCCAGACCGGCCGGAAGCCCCTGGAAGAAGGTACGGAAGATGATCATATTCCACACGCTTACAAGCGTCGGAATAATGTACACCCAGAAGGAATCCATCAGCCCGAGGCTGCGAATCAGCATGAAGCTCGGGATCAAGCCCCCGCCGAAGTACATGGTGATGATACACATGATCATATAATATTTACGTCCAATCAGCTCACGCTTGGTCATTCCGTAAGCGAAGATGGAGGTTACCAGAATCGAACAGAACGTACCGACTACCGTACGGGCCACCGAAATTGCAAAGCCGTTCAGCAGCCGCTTGTCTTGAAAGACAATCTCATAGTTCTCCAGTGTAAAGCTTCTCGGCCAGAAGGTGACACCCCCCATTGCCGTATCCGCTCCGGTATTCAACGACACGACTAGCGCATTCCAAAACGGATAAAATGTCACAAAAGCCAGCAGTGTAAGAAAAATGTATATTACGACCATCATTACGCGGTCCCCAAATCCAAGACGTACCAATGCTACCCGCTCCCTTCCTCAGGATGTTTGATTACCATAGACTGTTTCCTGACCGGCGTGCGATCAAGTTCGCTATCGTCAGCAGCATGACGCTGATCACTGCTTTGAACAAGCCTACAGCCGTTGCGTATGAGAAACGAGAATTTTCGATACCGATTCGGTAGACATACGTATCAATGACGTCGGAAACCTCTCTCAGCACCGGGTTCTTCGCCAGGAGCAAAATATCCTCAAAGCCTGCACTCAGCAGATTGCCGATCGACAGAATCATGAAAATGATAACAACCGGCATGATCGATGGAAGTGTAATGGTGAAGATTTGCCGGAACTTGCTCGCGCCATCCATATCTGCCGCTTCGTACATATGCGGGTCAACGCCCGCCACAGCGGCCAAATATACGATCGACGAGAATCCGATCTCCTTCCATACTCCTGTCGTTACGAGAATCGCCCAGAAGTACTCCGGAATTGAGAGGAAATTGATTGGCTCCTCCACCAGATTCAGATTCGTCAGCAGAATGTTCACGCTTCCATTGTCGGTCGAGAGCATGGAGATCACAAAACCCGACACGATAACCCAGGACAGAAAGTGCGGCAAGTAGCTGACTGTCTGTACCATCCGCTTGAAGAACATATGTCTGACCTCATTCAGCATCAGCGCCAACAGGATGGGCGCCGGAAAGCCGATGAAAAACTTGAGGAGACTGATGACGATGGTGTTGCGCATGACGTTCGCAAACTCGGGAGCCTCGAAGAACATTCGGAAATGCTTCAGGCCTGCCCATGGACTCTCTGCCATACCTTTGAAAATGTTATAATCCTGGAAAGCCATCAGGATGCCGTACATTGGGATGTAACTAAATACAAAAATCAATGCCAGTGCCGGAAGAACCATCAGCTGAATGTCCCACTGCTTCGCAAAACGAACCGCGAGGTTATCTTTCTTCCGTTTGGGAACAGGTTTCTGCTCCATTGAGATCTGTGCCATAATCTTCCCTCCCGCTTGTGCCCCTATCGTACAGTTTGTCTATGAATCAAATTGTAATCGAAGGGCGCGGGTATGACTATTTGCCTAATCAACGAAAAATGATACTTATCAATCCAAAAATAAAACGCTTACATCGAGTGAGAAGTTAATGTCACGCAGCAAGAATCACACAGGGGGGGCCGTCCCTTGCCACCGATTCACCCCGGTCAAGCGCCACGGCGCTTGCGCCTGATTCCTGTAACCTAGGATGAAAAACATAAAAAACTGCACCTCCAACGTTAGACGGTGTCTAACAAGGGGGTGCAGTTCCACTACGCCTTGCTCTTCGTCCGAACCGGCGGCAGCAGCTTGCTCATATTGATCGTCCGCTTGATCTCCCAAGTCTCCGGACGGTCATGTTCATACTGCTCCAGATAGGCAATAACCTCTTTCGTAATCGGCGTCGGCGTGGATGCGCCCGACGTGACCGCCACCTTGTTCACGCCTTCCAGCCATTCCCGCTTCAGCTCTGACACATCTCCGATCCGGTATGCCGTCACACCTGCAATCTCTTCAGACACCTGTGCGAGACGGTTCGAGTTGTTGCTGCGCGGATCCCCGACGACAATGACCAGATCGGCCTGACCTGCCTGCTCTGCAACCGCCTCCTGACGCACCTGGGTTGCCAGGCAGATCTCATTATGAATCTCCGCGCCGGGAAACCTTGCGAGCAGCTTGCTCATAATATGCTTAATATCCCACTGGCTCATCGTCGTCTGGTTCGTGATAATGATTCTCGATGAAGGGATGTCAAGCTGGTCGATCTCATCCTCCGTCTCGATCAGATGAACATGCTCCGGTGCAATGCCGATGGCTCCCTCCGGCTCGGGATGGCCTTTCTTCCCAATGTAGATAATCTCATAGCCGTCGGCCGCCTTTTCACGAATCAGGTCATGTGTTTTGGTCACATCCGGACAGGTGGCGTCCAAGGTTGTCAGACCTTTGTCGCGAGCCAGCTTCCGAACCTCCGGGGATACCCCGTGCGCCGTAAAAATGACGGTTCCGCTCTCCACCTGGTTTAGAATCTCCACACGGTTGGGCCCGTCGAGCGTAATAATGCCTTCATCCTCAAAGGATTTTGTCACATGACTGTTATGGACAATCATGCCCAGTATATAGATAGGCCGAGGAAGATCGAGATTCTGCGCCGCTTGCCGTGCCAGCACCATCGCATCCACAACACCGTAGCAGTATCCTCTCGGCGATATTTTAATCACTTCCACTGATCCTCACCTGCTTCCCACGAAAATTACCGCTGTACCTGTTCATTATACCTCTATTCAAGAGGAGGAGCAAAAACGAGCGGAAGCCATATAATAAACGTGCTGCCTTCGCCCCGCTTCGTCACCACTTCCACAGAGCCTTCATGGACATCAATAATCCATTTGGCAATGGACAGTCCAAGGCCGGTACCTTCGGTTACTCCCCGGGATTGGTCCGCCCGATAGAAGCGGTCGAAGATATGCGGCACCTCGTCTTTATCCATGCCGATGCCGGTGTCCGCAATCCGGATGCCGACCTGTCCCTTGTACAGCACAGCATCGAGCGACACCACGCCCTCCGGCGTATATTTGAACGCATTCTCGATGAAAATGAACAGCATTTGCTGCAAATAATCTTTGTTACCATTGATGTAGATACTGCCTAGCATCATGAAATCCCCGACCTTCCAGGCCGCGGTTCTTTTCAAAAATTGCGCTCTCCGGGCGACCTCTTCAAGCAACGGCCGAAGCGGTATGGCCGATTTCTCAAACGTCTTTCCGGTATCCGCCCGGGCCAGAGACAGCATATCGTTCACCAGCCGGCTCATCCGTCTCGCCTCATCGGCAATATCCCCGATCGCCTCCATCGATATTTGCTTCAGCGCCTCTTCATCCAGATCCGGCCGATCCTCGGGCGGGGAAGTCCATATTTTATGCAGCAGATCGACATTGCCGCGAATGGTCGTCAGCGGTGTTCTCAGCTCATGCGAAGCATCGGAGACAAAGCGCCGCTGCGCCGCATACGCGTCCTCCAGTTCTTTGTAAAAGCCTTCGGTCCGGGACAACATCCCGTTAAATGTCCCGATCAGTTGTCCGATTTCATCCGGCGGCCCATCATACTCAATCCGCAGGCTCAAGTCCGTCCCCTTCTGGATGCGCTCGGCCGCTTCCGTCACCTTGCCGATCGGGCTGATCGACTTGCGGGCCAGGAACAGCCCGAAGGAAGAAGCAATGACCAGCGTAGCCGCCGATCCCATGATCAGGATGGTCTGAAGCTGCTTGAGCGTATCCTCAATTTGCCTTGTGCTTGCACCAATCTGGAGCCATCCGGCCAGGCTGCCCGTGTATTGCTCAATCACGGGGTGACTGTAGACCAGGAACGGGTTGCCCCCGAGGCTGACTTTGGAGAAAAATGCCTCGGTCGCCGCTTTCTCCACACCTGGCACTTCAAACATCAACCCGCTGAATTTCATATTATCCGATCGCCAGGTCGAGTTATTGCGAATCGTGAACGTCTGGACATACAAGTCCATATCCTCCAGCCGAATTTCCGAGGAGCGGTTCGGCAGCACCTCAATGATGCCTTGACCAAAGCTCACTCTTTTGGCCTGCTGCCGGATGCGCTGCTCGAGTTCACTGTACGTGTACAGATTCACAAAAGTATAAATCGCCGTGCTGAATATGACCAGCGTCACGAATAGAATGCTTGTATACCATGCTGTAAGCCGCAACCGTATCGACATGCTAGCTGTCTCCTCTTAAAATATACCCTGCTCCGCGAATCGTCTGGATCAGCCTTTTGCCCCCGTTCTCCTCCGTCTTCTGGCGAAGCATGGCAATATAAACCTCAAGCACGTTGGATTCCCCGCTGTAATCATATCCCCAGATTTTATCCATAATCGTATCGCGTGACAGCACGCGCCTTGGATTTTGCATAAATAGATGGAGCAGCTCGAATTCCTTCGCCGTCAGTTCAAGCCGCCGTCCGCCGCGCAGCACCTCTCTTGAATCCGTGTCCAAGACAAGATCCTCGAAGGTAAGACGCTGGCTGGAGGAATCGTCGCTCGGTTTCCGGCGCAGCAAAGCTCTGACGCGGGCCAAAAGCTCTTCGAGCGCAAACGGCTTCACAAGATAATCATCCGCCCCGATATCGAGCCCCTTTACCCGATTCTCCACCTCATCCTTGGCGGTCAGCATCAGGACAGGCACGGTGCTTCCGCCTTCGCGCAGCCTCCTGAGCGCCTCAAAGCCGTCCACCTGCGGCATCATCACATCCAGAATGACCGCATCGGGCTCCTCGGCGAGGATCATTTTGAGGCCCTCTGCACCATTGGAGGCAGTCATGACATCATAACCCTCGAACGCAAGCCCTCTGCGCAGCATTGATATAATTTTGTCATCATCATCTACTATTAATATTCGGGATCGCATCACGGCATCTCCTCTATCTATGAATCAGCATCTGTTGCTTACTTATTCCAACCCCATTATATCGGTCCGGTTTAATGCAAGACAAGCGGAAGGCTTCTTCCCTTCCGCTTGTTCGTCCCTTCATGTATGGCGTTAACGCCGCTGCTGGGATTGTTCAAATTCGTTCCGATCACCGATCGTGAGCGGCAGATCGATCTGCTTGCCATTGCGAATGACATTCAGTGTAATATCATCACCGACATTTTTGCTCTGGATGAATTCGATCAGATCCAGGTGGGTCGGATAATTCTGTCCGTCAACCCCCACAATGATATCGTACTGTCTCAGATCCGCCTGATATGCCGGCGAACCGAAGACGACGCTGTTCACATAAGATCCTTCCGTCACATCGGTCCCAAGCTGCTGGGCAATTTGGGAGGTCACGGTGCCCAGTTCTGCGCCAATGAACGGAACCGGATCCTTCGGCACATCCTGGCCGTTCTTCAGATAGTCGACCGCTTCCTTGATCGTGCTGGAAGGAATCGCAAACCCGATGCCCTGTGCCTGGGAGCTGACAGCTACGTTCATTCCGATAACTTCACCCTTCAGGTTAAGCAGCGGGCCGCCCGAGTTCCCCGGGTTGATGGACGCATCGGTTTGCAGCAGATTTTTGTAGTTACGGTCCGCTTCATTGTTATTTCCTGGAATTTCGATGCTGCGCTCCTTGGAGCTGAGCACCCCGGCTGTGACCGTATGGTCAAATCCTTGCGGGTTCCCGATGGCAACCAGCCACTCACCCACTTTCAATGCCTCCGAATCCCCAAGTGCCACCGTCGGGAAATCCTCGTCTCCTTCGATCTTCAGCACCGCCAGGTCAAGCTCATAGCTGGACCCAAGCAGCTTCGCTTCATAAGGCTTCTTGTTTCCTTGGAGCGTAACCTGGATCACGTCCGCGCCATGGATAACATGCTCATTCGTCAGAATGTAGCCCTCCTTGTCAAAGATGAAGCCGGAGCCAATGCCCTGCGCCCGGAGGGATTCGTCGTTTCCGCTCCCCTCGTTCTCGCTGCCTTCGCTGCCGCTTCGACCGCCGCCGAAAAAGTACCAGAACGGGTCATTCCCGTACGGGTGCGCGCTGCGGGCGTTGCTGCTCTTGACAAAGGTATTGATCAGCACAACCGACGGGCTGGCTTGATCCACGACGCTCGATACGTCATTCGCATTCGTCGGGATCGACACGGCGGCCGGCGTCGCCCCGCCGCTATTGGTCGGCTGGGACTCGGTCACCGGTGCATCGCCACCAGACGACAAGGCGGCCTCCGGCGTAAACATGTTCGTCCGGTCCGCAGCAAACATCAGGCCTGAAATGACGAGCACCCCGGCCATGAAGGATAGAAATAACGATTTGAAGGAGCTTCTCGGCTTGGAACTATAGTTCCAGTTCCGGTTGCGATTCGCGTTATCCGGCAGGCCTCCGCCCTGTCCTCCTCCGCCGGAAGACTGGCGCGTCAGTCCTGTCGGAACCGGCTTCACAGGCTCCGGAGCCGTCACCTCCACCTGCTGGGGCTCCATCTGCCGATAACCATCCCGCCCCTCTGAATCGTTATCGTTTGAAATAGACCGGAACGGTCCGTACGAATAATAGTAGGATGATTCATTCGAGGAAGAAGACTCCTCTTGTTTCTGTTTCTGTTCAGGTTCTTCGTCGGGGTATCCGAAGCGTTTTCTCTGATCGTCCATAAGTGTCTTTACCTCCTATGTTAAATCACTTGATTCCAAGTGCTACATGACTAACTGTTTCTATTGTGTACTATAAACCTTAATAGTACCTTAAAAACAATTAAAAGGCAGATAAAAAGACGGCTCTCCCCGGCTAAAACAGCGTTTATTGCGTTTTCACCCAGCCTTTTCGGTGGGCGTATATCGCCAGCTGGGTTCTGTCCTCCAGCTCGCATTTCATCAGCAGGTTGCTGACATGAGTTTTCACCGTTTTGATGCTGATATGGAGCTCCTCGCCGATCTCTTTATTGCTTTTTCCTTCCGCTATCAGCAGCAGCACTTCCTTCTCCCGCTCGGTCAAACCGGACTGATCCTCATCGACCATATGACGGCGAATTCCGCGCGTAAGCGCATCGGACACGTCCTTGGTCATCACCGGCATGCCGCGATAGGCTCCCTGGAGCGCATAGATCAGCTCATCGGCGGAAACGGTCTTCAGCACATAACTTACCGCTCCGGCCTCGACGCAGTCAACAACCAGCTCATCTTCCAGAAAGCTTGTCAGAATGACGATTTTCTGATCCGGAAACTCCGACATCACCGCCTTGGTCGTCTCTGCCCCGTTCATGACCGGCATCATCAAGTCCATCAGAATCAGATCCGGCCGGGCATCCGGGGCTTTTCTCAGCTTCTCCAGCACCTCGAGTCCGTTGGCAGCCTCGTCAATGACTTCGAAGCCGGGGTCCAGCGATAAATAAGTTTTCAGGCCCATCCGCACCATATCGTGGTCATCGGCCAGCATGATCTTAATGGTATCCATATCATTTCCCCCTTGTTTACTTCACCGGCACAGCGGCTTCCTCCTCAAGATCGTCATGCTCATCGGACGGTCCCCCGGAGCCGTTCTCTTCTCCGAACAGCGGAATGTTCACGCGCACGGTGGTGCCGGCCCCCTGCCGGCTTATAATATCCACCTGTCCCCCCAGCTTCTCTGCCCGCTCCCGCATCGTGGACAGCCCGTAGGAGCCCTGTTTCTGCGTTAAATCGTCAAACCCGCAGCCATCATCACTGATGCTGAGCACAACGCGCTTCTCTTCCTCGCGCAGCGACATGCTGACCATGGACGCGCCCGCGTGCTTGACAATGTTGGCCACCGCCTCCTGAATGATCAGGAACAGCTGATGCTCGATGGCCTCGGACACTCCGCCGTAAACCTCAACATCCTTCACGCCCTTGAGACTGTTCTGCCGGCAATAATCCGGGAACCAGCGCTCCAGCGCCTCCTCGAGTGTCCGACCCTCCAGCTCTACCGGGCGAAGCTGTGCAATGAGCGCGCGCATCTGCTTCTGGGCAATATGGGACATTTCGATTAACTGGGAGAGCACCTTCTCCCCATGCTCCGGATTTTTCTTGAGTACAGCTGGTAATGAAGAAGCGGACATGTGTATGGCAAAGAGCTGCTGGCTTACCGTATCATGCAAGTCTCTTGCCATGCGTCGGCGTTCCTCCAAAACTGCAGCTTCAGCGGCGATTTCCTTCTCGATCACATCCTGCTCGCCCAAGCGCTGCAACAGCTTCATCTTCTTCTCCAGCGCCTCGGTCATGGTGTTGAATTCCTCATAGACGCGCGCGAAAGAACCGTCTTCTGCGGCTGGCAGCCTGACCGTCAAATTGCCTTTGGCCACCTGTAGCATGTTCAGATGCAGCAAATCCAGCGGACGCTGAATCCGTTGTCCGGCGATATAGCCGGCAATGCCTGTGAACAGAACAATACCGACCGAGTAATAAACCCACAGTCGGTTGTCCTCAATATGAATGTATCCCCATTCGTCCGCAGCGTACAGGAATACGGCAACTCCTGCTCCGATGAGCAGAAAATACAGCATAAGCACCCATTTAGTATTCTTCAGAAAACTCATCATCGACATGCCGGTTACCCTACCCTGTTCACTTTAATATCGCCGATAAACACGCTGACATGAATGCGGATCCTCTTCCCTGCTTCCCTGTAGTACGGGCTCTCGATGCCCGAGCTGCTCATAAATCCGCTTCCTTCCTTCTGATCCAGCACCTTCATGTCGCCGATAAACGAGCTGGTCGACACATGGATGCCGAGGTCCGAATCATTCGGTACAAACACTTTGACGTCTCCGATAAATCCGGAAATGTTAATGCGGGTTTCGCCGTACGGAATCTGGGCTTTGGTCAAGTCGAGCACCGTATCCCCGATAAACTGGGAGATGTTGGTCGGCTTCAGCGAAAAGTATTCCTTGCCCATATGCACATCCCCGATAAAAGCGGATTTATTCACTGTATCGTGATGGGACCATCTGGCGCCACTTCTATTGGGGTCTTCTCGGTCTTCGTAGTACCGGTGACCCTCCTCTTCATTATAACCGTAATGCGGATCGGTATCGTCATAGCGGTAGCCCCTTCTTCCGGATGCGGCCGTATGATCCCTATGATTCGCATGATCGGTATGTTCCTGTTTCGGTTCCTGCTGCGGTTTGCCAAACTTGCGTTCGAACACCTCATCAAGCGAAGAATCGAGTGGAACGGCCTCCGGCGGCTCTGGCGGAATCGGGCTCTGCCGACGGTCAGGCTCCGGGGCAGGCGGCGGCTCAGGCGGCCGGCGGTTATTTCTCGGCTGTAGAATGACCTGCAGGCCGAACAGAATCAAAGCAACCGGAATCGCAAATTTGATTAAATCTCCAAACGAGAACCATACATAACCCAGGTTGCGTCCCAGAAAATAAAGGCCAAGCAGAATTGGCACCAAAGCGCCCCACAGCACCCCTGCACCAGATGCAAAGATCAGGCTTTGCAGGCCGAACCAGATCAAGATGACCGGCCAGAATGTCGATATGAGATAGCCGATGCTTACATTAATAAAACCAAGCTGATTTAGAAAAAACAATACGCCGATTCCGATCAGGAACAGGCCGCCGAATAACTGGCTCCATCCTTTTTTACTCATGGTCACATCCCCTTGCCTTCACTTCTTTTGGTAACTACAGTGTACAACATCCTGAAGGAACGATATAGCGGCGGCGGGATGAAAATCAACTCGGTCTCCAGACCGAGGCACTGGATAATAATGGATCACGTCTTCTATATAGAAAAACCCCCGCCAAGTGCAGGGGTTTTGTATAAAGCATGAAACGAGGGTTGCCACCGGCTAACTAACCTTAACGGTTTGTTTTGTGGTCGCCTGGCGCGTTCAGCTCGCCAAACTCCGCGTCAAACTTCTCGTTTGGTTTTTTGTAGTTCTCTTGAACCTTCGATTTGCCCTTCGGGTTGCTGGCAATGCTTTGATCTTCAGCAAACTCGGCATTGAACTTTTCGTTCGGTGTCTTGAAGTTTTCCTGAACTTTATTCTTTTTCACCGTCTTCACCTCCTGGTTATCTTCATACCATCATCCTCTTCAGGGGTTTGGCCCCCGAACAGTAGTATGTGATGAACCGGCGGGGCTTATGCGAGCTCGGGTAGTAAGTCCAGTGGCTGCCGGGAATCCGGGGTCAAATCGCTTCCTCCAGCACAGAGCTTGGCAGGAAACGGTACGTTTCAATCGCTTCTCCGAACTTTTTCAACATCGCTTCGGTGCATTTTCCGCTGCCTTTTCGAATGAGCTGCACCTCGACATCCTTTTTACCCCACTCCTCATACACTTGCTCGGTTGTGGCAAAATACAGATCGATCTTCCGACCCTTGATGGCAGAGCCGATGTCCGCGACGATCCCGTACCCGTAACCCGGGATATACAGAATGCTGCCCAGCGGAAATACAGATGGATCGGCAGCGATCGTGGACAGCGTATTTCGGTCTCGCTTCACCTTCACCCCGGAATACGTAATGCCATACTGGGGATGACCGGGTCTTTTACCAGTCGATTCATATCCTGCTGTATATCCTGTTGCCGTCACTGTCACCGTATGCAGCACCTGATCATCTCTTGGAGCCAGTACTGCCATCGAAGGATGGCCGCCTTTTCTGGTTGCTTTGACGCCGTGATCATCGCGCTGCTGCTCGTCTTCGGCAAGCGTTATATGTTTATTAACTTTTCCGATGCTAACCAAATTCAGGGCATAGAGATGCGCCATCTCCATAAAACTTGAGCCTTCAATGAATGCGCTCGATTTCTGTTCGCTGTGGGACACGCTGTAGGAATCACTTAATACCGGCTGCCAGTGACTTGCATTCGCCGTTACCGGCGGTTCGAGCAGCCAAGCGATAACGAGCCCGCACAAAAAGAACCCCTGCCATGTTTTTCGTTTGTTCATTGCGAATACCTCCCCCTTACTAGCGAGGGTTCCCGCAACTTCAACGGTTTATACATGACAGGGGTTGAAATGTTACCCTATGATCGAGCTAGTAATGGGGCAACCATCTGCAGCGGTCTACAGTTCCCGTACAACAGAAAGCTCTCGCTTGCATAGGATTACACAGCGTGCGTCTGGATTTCCTCACGCAGCTTGGCGATGATATCATCCAGCGGCTGAGCGCCAATATCCCCTTCCCCGCGCTTGCGGACGGATACAGCGCCAGCGTTCTTCTCATTCTCGCCAACGATGAACATATACGGAATTTTCTCCAGCTGCGCTTCGCGAATCTTATAGCCGAGCTTCTCATTACGGAGATCCGGCTCAACCGAGATGCCTGCCAGTTGCAGCTTCTCCGCTACTTCCTTGGCATAATCCTCAAATGCGGTAGACACCGGAATCACCTTCACCTGCACCGGAGCAAGCCAAAGCGGCAGAGCGCCTGCAAAATTCTCCAGCAAGAACGCGGCAAATCGCTCCATGGTGCCGAGGATGCCGCGATGGATGACGACCGGACGATGCTTCTGACCATCATCTCCGACATATTCAAGCTCAAAGCGTTCTGGCAGCAGGAAGTCGAGCTGTACGGTAGACAGCGTCTCTTCTTTGCCAAGTGCCGTCTTGATCTGCACATCGAGCTTCGGTCCGTAGAAAGCAGCCTCGCCTTCCGCCTCGAAGAACGGCATATCCAGCTCCTCTACAACCTCGCGCAGCATGCGCTGGGACATTTCCCACATCTCATCGTTCGGGAAGTATTTCTCGGTATCCTGCGGATCTCTGTAGGATAGGCGGAAACGGTAGTCCTGAATGCCAAAATCCTTGTACACGGTCATAATCAACTGGATAACCCGTGCAAACTCTTCCTTGATCTGATCCGGACGGCAGAAAATGTGGGAGTCGTTCAGCGTCATCGCCCGAACCCGGTGAAGTCCTGTCAATGCGCCGGACATCTCATAGCGATGCATCATGCCAAGCTCTGCAATCCGGATCGGCAGATCGCGGTAGCTCCGCATGTCGCTCTTGTACACCATCATATGGTGCGGACAGTTCATCGGACGAAGCACGAGATCTTCATTGTCCATCGACATGACCGGGAACATATCCTCCTGGTAATGATCCCAGTGACCCGATGTTTTGTAGAGATCCACGTTGCCAAGCACAGGGGTATACACGTGCTGGTAGCCAAGACGCTCCTCCAGATCCACGATATAACGCTCAAGGGTGCGGCGGAGCTTCGCCCCGTTCGGAAGCCAGATCGGCAGACCTTGTCCTACGAGCTGGGAGAACGTGAACATTTGCAGTTCCTTGCCCAGCTTGCGGTGATCGCGCTTCTTCGCTTCCTCCAGCAGATGCAGATGCTCATCGAGCTGCGCTTTCTTCACAAACGCGGTCCCGTATACACGCTGGAGCATTTTGTTCTTGCTATCCCCGCGCCAATAAGCTCCGGCCACATTCATCAGCTTGAACACTTTGATTTTTCCGGTTGATGGCACATGCGGTCCACGGCAGAGGTCAAAAAACTCCCCTTGCTCGTAAATCGTAATGACACTGTCCTCCGGCAGATCATGGATCAGCTCAAGCTTGTACGGATCCCCCAGTTCACCAAAAATCCGCAGCGCTTCCGCACGGCTCACTTCCTTGCGCACGATTGGCAAGTTCTCGCCTACGATGCGCTCCATTTCCTTCTCAATCTTCTGCAGATCCTCCGGATTCAGCGGCTCTTCAAGATCCATATCATAGTAGAAGCCGTCCTCGATGACCGGTCCGACTCCCAGCTTCACTTCCTTGGCGCCATACAAGCGCTTCGTTGCCTGTGCCAGCAAGTGAGCTGTACTGTGGCGGATCACTTCAAGCCCTTCAGCCGAATCCTGGGTTACGATTTCTACGAGGGCACCTTCCTCAAGCGGCGTCGACAAATCGACCAGCACCCCGTTTAATTTTCCTGCTACTGCGTTTTTCTTCAGCCCGCTGCTGATGGATGCAGCCACATCCTCAATCGAGCTGCCTGCCTCATATTCACGGACCGAGCCGTCTGGCAGTTTAATACTGATAGCCACCTTACATTCCTCCTCAAAGCATTACGTTGGTTTAATTTCACGTTTCCTGTTCCATTCTCGCAGGACATAACAAAAAACACCCGTCCCGCAAAGGGACGAGTGTTATACCCGTGGTTCCACCCTAATTCGATCCTCGGTCACACTGGCCCGCGCCAGGGCCGATCCGAAGGATCCTTCATCAGCATTGAATAACGGTCATGAACCGGTGAAGCCTACTCTTACGAAAAATGAATCCCATAATTTCGACCGCACAGCTACAAAGGGGTAAATCAATGACGCACCGAAGGGAATTTCAGCCGGGTTCCCTCTCTCTGGAACGGATCTAGCCGATTGACTCATGTCTTTGTCATAGCTTTTACGTGAATTTATGAGATATTATAATCCTGCTGGCCAGAATACGTCAAGTCATCATGCGCCCGCTTCCGAGAAACACACTGCATTCCGGACAGCTGCAGCATATCTGAGCCCGGTTATCAAAAATTTGGGCCAATGTCATAATGACCGGCAAATCAGGATTTCGCGTGTGAATGATCATTCGGGCCGGGGAAACCGCAATCAGTGTGCTGACGATCATATCTTCGATTTCCATTTCCTGATCCAGCCTCTCAATGATGAGTCCGTCCTCTTGCGGCCGCTCGATCGGCCTCAAGTTGCCATCCAGCAGCAGGAAATCTTCTTCGCCCTTGTGGATGACGTGGACGATCGGCATTTTGGGCTCCTGAAAATAAACAAAATACTTCAGCAGACTCACAAACTCCTCATACTGCTGATCCAGGATAAACTCATCAACGGCGTACTCCGCCAAGTCGCGCAGCTCTTGCTCATAAGTGTGGAGGCGAAACGTCAGGAAGCCGTTCAAATTGAGCTCAGGCCCCTCAAGCAGACACTGGTCAATGCCTTCAACCAGCTTCCGTCTGCGGCTTTGCCAATATTGGGCAGCCTCCCCTTCATTGGACAGCAGCTGGAAATAGCACTGCAGAATTCGTTCTGCCTCCTCTTCATCGTCAAACTCGAACTCCGAGTACAGTAGCCGTGCAGCAAGCTCCTGCTCCCTCTCCTCCATAATGTAAGCAGTAACCGCCTCGGAGATAAGCCGTCGCAGCTCCTCCGCAGACAGCGTCCAGGTCGACAGCGGCAGCTTGCCGGAGCAAGTCCAAGTGACCCGGGCTTCTGCAGCGCTGAAAGCAAATTTCAGCTGCTTGCACCGCTTATGTAGCTCCTTCTGCTTGTCTGACAATATACGGCGAAATGCCTCCTTCTCATGATCCGACCGTGTATCGATTGAGATGCTGAACAGTTCCATGGAATCACTCCTTTCGAGTTCCCTTTTCAGTATATGGGGAGTGGCAGGGGGATATACGGAACATCAGCTTGGAAAAACAAGCAAGTCCTTATGAAGCAACGCATCAGCCTTACAATAAAAAACACCCCGTTCACTCCGGCTCAGCCAGACGATCGGGGCGGTGCTTCGCTATACGAGGCGGAAACTGTTCCCACAAAAAAAAGTGTGAGTGACCAAGGAAGCCTTGATCACTCACACTTCGGATGATGGATAAACACAGATTAGTTCTGCATCACAAAATCGCGCTCGACGGTGCTGTTATCCTCAAACACACGCAAAATTTCGTACCGGGTATTCCGCTGAGCCGGAATATGTCCCGCTTCACGAATCAGACGAAGAATGGACTCGATGTTGACCTTGTATACCGCACCTGCGGAGGATACAACGTTCTCCTCCATCATCGTGCTGCCGAAGTCATTACAACCGTAGCTTAGCGACAGCTTGCCAATGTCCGGCCCCATCGTCACCCAGGACGATTGAAGATTCGGCACATTGTCAATGGCAAGCCGGCCGATGGCCACCGTCTTCAGATAAGCCTCCGGCGTCTCCCGCTCCCGCTTCAAATTGGTGTTGTCCGGCTGGAACGTGAATGGTATAAAGGCGAGGAAGCCTTTGGAATCCCATCCGTTCTGAATGCATTCATCCTGCGCATCGCGGATGCGCAGAAGGTGGAGTGCGCGCTCCTCCATCGTCTCGCCCAGGCCGATAACCATCGTCGCCGTCGTGTTCATGCCGAGCTTGTGGGCGGTCTGCATCACGTCCATCCACTGGCGCCAGGAACCCTTGAGACGGCTGACTTTTTTCCGGATTCGATCGTCCAGAATTTCAGCTCCGCCGCCAGGCAGCGAATCCAGTCCCGCATCCCGCAGCTCGCGCACCACTTCTTCCAGCGGCAAGCCGGATACCTCCACCATCTTCATGATCTCGGCAGGCGAGAAGGAATGCATCGTAATGTTCGGGAAACGCTTCTTGATGTTCCGAAGCAGGTCGGTGTAATAGCTGAATGGCAGATCCGGATTCGTGCCGCCCTGCATCAGTATTTCCGTCCCGTTCACATCCTGGGTTTCCTGGATTTTCTGGAAAATGGTCTCATCCGGAAGAACATAGCCCTCAGAAGAGCCAGGTCTGCGATAGAATGCGCAAAAGCGGCAGTATACGTCGCACACATTCGTATAGTTTATATTCCGTCCAATTACAAAGGTTGTAATCGGGTCAGGATGCAAACGCTTGGTCATGATGTTCGCGGCATGGCCTATTTTCTCCACTTGATCGCTTTCAAACAGCGTTACGGTGTCCTCCAGGTTAAGGCGTTCTCCCCGCAATGCTTTATCCAAGATACGATCGATCGTACCCATATTGATAGCCTCCTATCTGCAGCAAATTCGCAGTGGCAAGTAAACTCTTGTCTTCACCATCCTACCACATTCCCGGTTCAAAAACGACATCCCGAATGAAACGGGATGCCGTTGTTCATGAATTCATAACATTTAAGAAGATATATAAGGCTCATATCAGATATAAGTGCTTGACTTCCAGCAAAGATGCCGCTACGGGGAATGAGGGGACTTCCGATCGCTCTTGCCCGGGGTACTTGCCTTCATTCACTGCCAGGTTTATCCGCTCAAGCGCCGTTAAGCGCCTCGCTGAGATCCATAATCAAATCATCCACGTCCTCAAGCCCGACAGAGAAGCGCAGCAGACCGTCCGTAATGCCTCTCTCCTGACGCACCTCTGCGCCCATTGCCGCATGGGACATCATCGCCGGATAAGACAGAATGCTCTCCACAGCCCCAAGACTGACAGCTACAAGCGGCAGCCTGACGCGGTTCAGCACCTGCTTCGCCCGTTCTCCGGAACCTACATCAAACGAGACGACCGCTCCATATCCGGTCGACTGCTTCTCATGAATCTCGCGCCCCGGATGATGCAGCAGGCCCGGATAATAGACCCGCTCGATATCGCTGCGCCCCTGAAGCCAGGCTGCAAGCTTGGCTGCGCTCTGCTCACTGTGGGCCATTCGCGCCCCGAGCGTCTTCATGCCCCGCATAAGCAGCCATGAATCCTGAACGCCGAGCACCGTCCCGAGCCCGTTTTGCAGCTTCTTCAGCTCCGCCGCAAGCTCTTCCGTTCTGGCGACAGCAAGACCGGCCAGCACGTCGCTGTGGCCCCCGAGAAACTTGGTTGCACTATGAATGACAATATCGACACCCAGTTCAATCGGACGCTGATAGTATGGGGTCATGAACGTATTGTCCAGCAGCGTCAGCAGGTCGTGTTCCTTGGCCCAGCTCGTCACGCCGCTGATATCCGTTATTTTTAATGTTGGATTGGATGGTGTCTCCATATATACAGCTTTGGTATTTGGCCTGATTGCTGCCTTGACCTGCTCCAGATCGGTCATGTCGACGAACGTGCTCTCGATGCCCATGCGGTTCAGGATGGTGGTCAACAACCGGTAAGTGCCGCCATATACATCCTCGGTAACAATCATATGATCGCCGGCGGACAGCAGCATGAAGCTGCTGGATATGGCAGCCATGCCGGAGGAATACGCGAACCCGCGCACGCCGCCTTCCAGCAGCGCAATGTAGTCTTCCAGCGCTTGCCGGGTCGGATTGCCGGAACGGCTGTAATCATGAACCGGCGGATGATTGACGTCTTCGTGATGAAAGGTTGACGCCTGATAGATCGGGACGCTTGACGCTCCGGTCGTGCGATCGATCTCGCCTCCGAAATGAAGCAGCTTCGTTTCAAACTTCAACGGATCGGTTGAATGTCGGTCCGAACTCATCGCAGCTCGCCTCCTTCCACCTCGGCCATCGCTGCGTTCAGCGCTTGATCCAGATCAGCAATCAGGTCCTCGGCGAATTCGATGCCGACTGAGAAACGGAGCAGACGGTCATCTACGCCAACCGCTTCCCGAATCTCAACCGGAATATCCGCATGCGTCTGTACGGCCGGATAGGTCATGAGCGATTCGACCCCGCCCAGGCTTTCTGCGAAGGCAATCAGGCGAATATGCCGCAGCACCGGTTCTACATAGCGGGCATCCTTCACCTTGAAGGAGAAAATTCCGGTATTGCCGCTGGACTGGCGGCTCTGAATATCGTAGCCCGGATGTTCCGGCAGACCGGGATAGAATACTTCCTCCACAGCCGGATGTCCCTGCAGGAAGGTCGCAACCGCCGTCGCATTCGACTGATGGCGCTCCATTCGGAGGGCCAGCGTCTTCATCCCTCTCATTAACTGATAGGAGTCGGACGGGCTCAGCACCGCTCCGATCGAATTATGAAGAAAGGCCATCTCCTCGGACAATTCCTTGCCCTTCGTTACAATCAGGCCTGCCAGCACATCGTTGTGACCGCCCAGATATTTGGTCGCGCTATGTACGACGATATCGGCTCCAAGCTCAATCGGCCTTTGAAAATAAGGCGTGAGCAGCGTGTTGTCCACGATTGTCAACAGCTGGTGACGACTTGCCCATGTGCAAACCGCTTCAATATCGGTAATCATCATAAGCGGGTTGGTCGGCGTCTCGATGAATACCGCCTTTGTATTTGGCTGCCGCGATTGCTCCAGCGCATCCAGATCGTTCGTATCCACATAGGTTGCCGTTACCCCGAACTTGGACATAATCCGCTCCAGCAGCCGATAAGTGCCGCCGTACAAATCCAGGGATACAATCAGATGATCCCCCTTGCCAAACAGGGCAAATACGGTTTGCAGCGCAGCCATGCCCGAGCTGCAAGCGAATCCGGCATCCCCGGATTCCAGCTCCGCGCAGGCATCCTCCAGCACTTGTCTCGTCGGGCTTTTCGTGCGGATGTAATCAAATCCGGTGCTTTGGCCAAGCTTGGGGTGGCGGAAGGCCGTTGCCTGATAGATCGGGAAATTGATCGCGCCGGTTACCGGCTCCTGAACCGAACCGATCTGGGCTAGCCGGCTTTCGATATTCAACGGTTTTTTATCCATATCATTGCTCCTCCTCGGGTGTGCGCGCTAGATTTGCGGGCCGATGTCATACGGTGTCTCTTGGTACACATAATAGTTCAACCAATTCGAGAATAAAAGGTTGGCATGTGCCCGCCATACGGACCGTGGTTGCCTGGACGGGTCGTTGTTCGGATAATAATTAACGGGCAGATCAATCTCCATCCCTTTTGCCACATCGCGATCATATTCCCATTTCAGCGAGTCTGGATCATATTCGGAATGACCGGTAGCAAATATTTGCTTGCCATCCTTGGAAGCTACCAGATATACGCCGGCCTCCTCCGATTCCGACAGAATGACAAGATCCTCATGCTGGGCAATGTCCTCGCGGCGAACCTCGGTATGACGGGAGTGCGGAACGAGGAACATCTCATCAAATCCCCGGAGCAGCTTCGTACAGGGCTCGTTAACCGAATGCTCGAATACGCCAAAGCATTTCTTCGGCAGGCTGTATTTCGGAACTCCATAATGATAATACAAGCCGGCTTGGGAGGCCCAGCATATGTGCAGGGTAGACGTCACATTCGTCTTGGTCCACTCAAATATTTCCGTCAGCTCATTCCAGTAGTTCACCTGCTCGAACTCCAGCTGCTCCACCGGAGCGCCAGTAATGATCATGCCGTCAAAACGGCGATTTTTGACCTGCTCGAACGTTTTGTAAAACGTGGAGAGATGCTCAGCCGACGTGTTTTTGGAAATGTGGGAGCTCGGATGGAGCAGCACCACATCGACCTGCAGCGGCGAGTTACCAATTAACCGAAGCAGCTGCGTCTCGGTCGTTTCCTTGGTAGGCATCAGATTCAGGATAGCAATTCGCAGCGGACGGATGTCCTGATGGAAGGCCTGGCTTTCATCCATCACAAAAATATTTTCTCCAGCCAACACTTCTTTAGCTGGCAGCGCATCTGGAATTTTAATCGGCATGTGAACTCACTCCTTCAAAATAATTGACGAATCGATTCATGCTTTCAAGAGAAAGAGCGATAAGTACCTTGAAACGCAAGAAAACCTTTCTCCGAAGAGAAAGGTCATCATATACGTATTAACTATGCGCCTCTCTCATCTGTCAGAATGCCTGCGTTTTTCAAAAACGCAAACCATGCATCCTGCAAGAATTAGCACCGTGCGATGTTGCCGCCGGTTGCCGGGTTTCATAGGGCTAGTCCCTCCACCTGCTCTTGATAAGATTTCGCTGTATTCGATTGTCACAAGACTGTTGTTAGATTTACTTTAAATCAATAATTTTTTTTCGTCAAGAACCTCTAGCTTTATCGTCACATATTCCTCGCGGTTTCCATACCCTGTACAACAGCGTCATATCCGGCCTATATTTCATCTTGAAAGGTCGTACACCCGGCGTTATACTAGACAAGTGCTGCAACAACATTGATGAAAGAGGTGACATGGAAGATGGACGGTGACCCGAGCCAGAAGCTGGATAACCAGGAAGCACAACCGCATAGGACCAAGATCAGCTCACCGGCGGAGGGCGGCGTTATTTTTCATGCGCTTATATAGAAGGCTTTAATGAGAGAAACCTAAGTTCTTCGCCCGTTCTTCCCCGGCAAGCTGATATCTTGTGCTTTTATGCGCCAATTTTCACGAATGGAAATGGAGTGATATCAGATGAAAATCCGGTTGGTTGATGCGGGTGTTTTTACACCTGTCGAAGACATCAGAGCCACCCTGACGGCCCCGGAAAGCGGCTTTTATTGGCTGGATGCCGATGTGGACGATCTGGAGGAACTGCAGCCGCTATTTTCCCTCCACGACCTTGCGGTCGAGGACTGCTTGAGCGAAGAGGAACAGCGGCCGAAGATTGAAATTTATGAAGATCATTACTTTATTGTAGTGAACAGCATTCGCTTTGATGATGAGGAAATCTTTCTGCGGGCGCTTAACATCTTTCTTGGACGGCATTTTATCATTACGGTAACGAAGCAAAAAATCCACGAACTTCGCACACTGAAACCTCTTCTATGGGAAGAGGAGGTCAGCACGCCGGACCGCTTCCTGTATCTGCTGATCGACCTTGTGACCGACAACTACTTCTCCGTCGGGGACCGAATCGAGGCGCGGATCGAGAAGCTGGAAGAAGATATTCTGATGCATACCAAGAAAGCCCATCTGCATGAGATTATCGGTCTTCGCAGTGAGATTCTGTGGCTGAAGAAGGTGCTCGGTCCTCAGAAGGAAGTGATCAACACCCTGAATAAAAAGGATCTTCGGCTCATCGATGATCAGCTGCAAAAGTACTTCAGCGACATCTACGAGAACGCCGTCAAAATTTCCGAGACGTTCGAGACGTATCGGGATCTGATGGGCAACCTTCGGGAAGCCTACCAGTCCAGTATCGCCAACCGCGCGAACGAAATCATGCGTGTCTTTACGGCGATTACAACCATCTTCATCCCGCTTACGCTGATCACCGGCATTTACGGAATGAACTTCGAGTATATGCCTGAGCTAGAATGGAAATATTCCTATTATGTTGTCATCGGGATTATGGTATCTGCGGGTCTCCTAATGTTCTATCTTTTCCGTAAAAAGGATTGGATCTGAAATGAAAAACGCTGTCTCACAAGCTAGAGTAGCTGATGAGAGACAGCGTTTTTTAGGTTTATTCATCGCTTGTCACAGCAGTCATGAGGCTTTCCTCACGTCTAACCGACATTTCTTCGTCTGTCCGAATTTCGACTGTCCGCCCCCCCTGCGCTCCGGCGGTAACGGATCCGGATCAGACGGAGGCGTTCGTACAGCTGTTCTGTCGTGCTTGTCCCATCCGCCTCCTGACCATATACCCGCTGCAGGACAGGCTTCAGGAACGTGTCGCCCAGCTCCTCGAAGGCTTTCCAAATTGACTTCTGCTCCTCCTCCGGCACCGCGTTCAGCTCCAGCTGAATCAAGGCATCGGTATCATACCCGTCCTTCTCCAGCTCTTCCAGCTGCTCCAGCAGCTCACGCCGGGACATGGCGGTCCGCTCTTTCAGCTGCATGAGAGACGCCCCTTCGGCTATGCCGGACAGCATGACCCTGCGCGTGCGAAATCGCTCCAATTCCTGCTTGTACTTGGCCTCCTTCTGCTTGTACAGCCAGGCTACATATTCTTCCTCCCTTAGCGCATCATAGACCCAGTCAAGCGGAAACGCGGTCGAGCGCGCCACCTTGGACGTCAGCTCCAGCCACTCTGCACCATGCTCTGATGCCTTGCTGGCACCAATGCCCGGCAGCTGAAGCAGCTCCTCCTCCGTCTGCGGAATGAAGGCGCTGATTAGTCTCAACACACGATTGCTCGCGACGAAATAAGGGGCCTTTCTTCCCGAAGCCGCCTTCTTGCGCCGCCAGGCACACAGCTCGGTGTACAGCTCCTCGTTACCGTACAGCTCGCTGTAGCACTGCAGCTTCTGGGCCGTCTGCTGCTTGCCTGCCACTTCCTGCGGCTCATGAAACACGCCTTCAATCATAGGTCTGTAGCCATCTCCAAGCTTGACTGCCAGCCGGTGACGATAAACGTACAGCATTTCATTCCACGAACTGCCTTCATACCATTCCTCATCCACTGCCTCGCCGTCAAGCTCCATATCCCGCCAACCAAGGCGCCACACGCCTTCCTCCTCCCCAATCCAGACCTGTGCGAATTGCGCCAGGCCCTCCTGGTCTGTTCTCGACATTTGATTCATAAACACAATCTGCATGTTACGACTCCTCCCGCTACGCATTTCAGTACAACGACAAAAAGCACCCCTCCGCCGCTACTCGCGGCTGGAAAGGTGCTTCCTTATCCGTTCCGTTATACTGTTACAGTTATAATACCATATTCTGTAATGTAATCAAGCCTTTATCGCACAGCTTTCTCTAACTGTCCATGACCATGGCTGTAAGGTGGTAACGAACTTCTTCCGCTTAGTTCGCCTCTTCAGCCAAAGCCAGCTTCGCCAAGGCCAGCGCCCCGCACAGCCCCGCATTGTCGCCAAGGCCCGGAGGAACGATGAACTCGTCAATCTGATCCCCAAGGCTTGGATGCTGAACATAGCCCGCAAGCAGCTCCTGAAGCTTCTTGCGAATCATCGGGAACAGCTGCTCCTGCTTCATCACGCCTCCACCCATCACGATGCGCTGCGGGGATAGAATGAGCACATAATTCATCAGTGCTTGGGCCAGATAATAAGCCTCCATCTCCCATGCCGGATGATCCGGCGTAAGCTCGGCGCCGGCAACTCCCCAGCGTTTGCCAAGCGACGGACCTGCGGCCAGCCCCTCCAGACAGTCCCCATGATACGGGCAAGTTCCTTCATAGGTGTCTTCCGGATGACGGCGCACGTAAATATGGCCCATTTCCGGATGTGACAAGCCGTGGATCAATTCGCCGGAGACAACGGCTCCTGCACCCACACCTGTGCCAATCGTAATATACAGGCAGCTGTCCAGCCCTTGGGCAGCCCCCCATGTATATTCGCCCAGCGCTGCCCCGTTCACGTCAGTATCGAAACCGATCGGTACCGGAAAGCGCTCCTTCAACGCATTCACAATGTTGAAGTTGCTCCAATGAGGCTTCGGTGTGGTTGTAATGCTTCCATATGTAGGACTTCCTTTTACCGGATCAATCGGTCCGAAGGAACCGACGCCAATAGCAGACACATTCTTATCCGCGAAAAACTCAAACACCCGGCCCATCGTTTCTTCCGGTGTCGTCGTTGGAAAGCTTACACGCTCCACGACAGTGCCGTCCTCATTACCGATTCCGCACACAAATTTCGTTCCACCCGCTTCAATTGCTCCCAGTATACTCATGCTCGTTCATCCCTCATTTCATCATGTTCACCGGCCGGTGCGCTCTCGTCGTCCCGAACCTGCAGCTGCCAGAAGCAGCCAGGAAAACAATATAATGACCGCCGTCCAGGTCCACGCTAGCCTGTGATCCCCGTTGCTGACGGCAACATATATCGCAGTCGGCAGCGTCTGGGTTTTGCCGGGAATATTACCGGCTACCATCCAGGTCGCTCCGAATTCACCCAATCCTCTTGCAAACGCAAGGATGTATGCCGCCATCGCTGATCGGCTTACGAGCGGCAGTGTAATCCAGCGAAGCACTTGCCACTCCCCCGCTCCTTGCGACCGGGCGGAATCCTCCAGCTCGCGATCAACCGAGTCAAAGCCGGCCCGCATGCTCTGATACACAAGCGGAAAAGATACGACCACCGCGGCGATGACCGCAGCGCCCCAGCTGAATATAATCGGCTGTGCGAACAGCCACTCCGCCAGTCTGCCAACCCAGCTGTTCCTTCCCAGCACGACCAGGAGGATAAAACCGATCACGGTCGGCGGCAGAACAAGCGGCAGAATGAGAAAGGTCTCCACCATCGCCTTTCCCGGAAACATGCGGCGAGACATCCATCTGGCTGCCGCAGTTCCGAGTATAAAGGCCAGGATGCTGGACAGCAATGACGTTTTTAACGAAAGCCATACCGGCATCCAGAATAATTCCGATGATGACACCTACATTCCCTCCATTACAACAAAACCCGCCTGCTCAAAGATGTCCTTCACTTCATCCGTGCTCAAAAATGCCAGCAGCTCCGCAGCTTCCTTCGGATGAGAAGCGATGAGCGGCACAGCTGCAGGATACTCTATCGGGCTGTGCAGCTCCGGATCCAGACGCAGCACCGTCTCCACCTGATCGGACTGCAGGGCATCGGTCTCATACACAAATCCGGCATCCGCATTCCCCGACTCCACGTAAGTAAGCACCGCCGTAACATCCTTGGCATAAACCGCCTTGGTCTCCACCGCTTCCCACAGACCGACATGCTCCAGCGCTTCCCGAGCATAACTTCCGGCAGGCACCGTCTCCGGCTGGCCAACTGCCACAATACGAACCTGTTCCCCGGTTATATCGCCGAGCTGCCGGATGTGCGCGCTGCCTTTCCGCTCAATTAGCACAAGCGAATTACGAAGCAGTACCCGGATATCCTGCTCAGCTACAACCCCTTTATGGACCAGACGCTCCATCGGTTCCCTGGCGGCAGATATGAACAGATCCGCCGGCGCTCCCTGCTCCAGCTGCTGAACCAGCGCGCCAGAGCCGCCAAAGTTGAACCTCAGCCGCACCCCAGGATGGGATGCCTCAAACCTCCGGCCCGCTTCCTCCAGCGTTTCCTTCAGGCTTGCAGCTGCGGAAACGATCAACTCGGTAGGCGGCTCCGCTCCTCCGCTTTCGCCACCAGAAGTCGCAGGCGCTGCGGATTGACCCTCAGCGCAGGCAGACAAGATGATAAGCATCATAGCCAGCAGGCAGGAGAGTCCACATCGTGTCATGCTTCTGTATAGCCGTGAAGCTATCGCTGTTCTCATGAAACGGTCGCTTCCCCGAACATATGAGCCAGGCTCTTCATTTCCAGCTCCTCCAGCTTGGCCAGGGCCCGGCTGTGGTCAATTTCCAGCAGGCACAAATCCAGCTCGCATTCCAGCGGAACCTCGCAATAAATTTCGGCCAAAGATCTCGACAGATGCAGCATATCGAGATCAGACTCAATTTTGGTGCGGACCCCTTTAGCCAGTGAATCGAGATTGGCCAAAATCCCTTCTACGGTCTGATATTGCTGAATCAGCTTCAGCGCCGTCTTCTCCCCGATGCCGCGGACACCCGGATAGTTATCGCTCGTATCTCCCATCAAACCCTTCATATCCACAATTTGATGCGGCAGGAGGCCTTTCTCGGCATAGAGCGTCTCCGGGGAATAGACCATGTAATTGCCATGGCCTTTCTTCATAATAATGACGGAGGTGGATTCGTTGACAAGCTGCAGCATATCATGATCCCCCGTCAGCACCATCACCTGCGATTGGGCGCCGAAGCGTCTGGCCAGCGTTCCGATGCAATCGTCCGCTTCGTAACCTTCCACACCCAGATTGGGAATGCCAAGGCATTCCGTTACCTCCCGGACGAGGGAGAATTGGGGAATCAGGTCATCCGGCGCTTCCATCCGGTTGCCCTTGTAAGCCGCAAAATGCTCTGTCCGGAAGGTCTTCGATCCCATATCCCAGCAGCATGCAACATGCGTCGGCTTGAACGTATCAATCGCGTCCCATAAATATCGCAAAAAACCATATACGGCATTGGTAGGCACACCCGACTTGGTGCGGCGAATGTACCCGCTCGCAGCCGTGGCATAATACGCCCTGAATAATAAAGCCATCCCGTCGACCAGCATCAAGGATGGCTGCTTGTTCGGTGTCAAGTTTAATCGCTCCTAACTGTTCTCTTCATGATCCATCTAGCAGTTCCCTGCCATTATATCATATCCCTGCGGTCCGTTGGGGACGAGATGTCAGGCCGAATCACATATCCACCTATTGGCATCATCTTGCTACTGGCCAGCCCCGATATTCGTCAGGCTTCGCGTTACTGTCCACCCCAGCTCTCCTGGAACTGCTCTGCCTTGAAGCCGACCGTCACCCGGGTACCGTCCGTAACGATCGGACGTTTGATCAGCCTTCCGTTCGAAGCCAGAAGGGCGATTTTCTCTTGATCAGACATTGCCGGAAGCTTGTCCTTCAGCTGCATTTCCTTGTAAACCTCACCGCTTGTATTGAAAAACTTCTTCAGCTCCAGGCCGCTTTTAGTTATCAAGTCTGCCAGTTCATGCTCTCCCGGCGGCTGTTCAAAAATGTGAACAAGCTCAAGCTCATGCCCTTGCTGTTGCAGCCATTTCACGGCATTGCGGCAAGTGCCGCATTTCGGATACTGATATACTGTCAATTTGCTCATATTTCAACAACTCTCCTTGATATTTGCTATTAAAATTTTTGAAAGTTTGCCTAGCGAGTTTCTTCCATGTCCGCATTCCCGATTCCAAGCATGTCAGCGTACCCTCTGCTGCAAGCGCTGCTGCAATGCCGCCATATCCTCCGGCATCGGAGCGGAGAACGTCATCTGCTCCCGTGTCATCGGATGAACGAGCGTCAGGCTCGCCGCATGCAGCGCCTGTCTGCTTATGCTCTCATCAAGCGCCATAACCCGTGCCAGCGCCGGGGACGAGGCAGCCTCCGCCCGTGAATCGTCCATACCTTCAACCTGCAGGGAAGTGTCCGCCTTCCCAGGGCCGTCGATCCCCCGGGAGCTGTAGAGTGGATGCCGGTACATCCGATCCCCGATCAACGGACAGCCGATGCTGGTCATATGTACGCGAATCTGATGAGTCCGTCCGGTTTCAAGCTTGAGCGCCACGAGCGAAGCCCCATCATACTCCTCGCGCACTTCGTATCGCGTCAGGGAAGGATACCCATCGGCCGTTATGATCCTTCGATGCGGCTCCTCAGGGTCACGGTCGATCGGCCCGTCCACCGTCCCTACGGCCGGATCGGGCGCGTTGTGAACAAGCGCCAGATAGCGCTTGTCGACCGTCCCGGCGATCATCTGCTCGGATACATGCTGGTGAACAAAAGGATTTTTCGCAATAGCGAGAACGCCCGACGTTTCCTGATCGAGCCGATGAATGGCACGAAACCGATATTTCCAGCCCCGGGACTGCCAATAGTGTACAATTCCGTTCGCCAGCGTGCCTGTGTAATGGCCGTGTGTCGGGTGAACGATGATCCCTGCCTCCTTGTTCACGACAAGCAGATGATCATCCTCGTATAGAATGTCCAGCGTCATCGGCTGCGGCAAAATATCATCGGATACCTCCTGCTGCATCCGAATCTCCACAAGATCCCCGGGCTTTACCTTCTCGCTGATATACACCCGCTTGCCGTTCAGCTGAATGCCCTGCTCCGTCAGCTTCAGTCTTGACAGCAGCTTCCGGGAAATCCCCATCCGCTGCTGCAGCACGGTCTTGAGCAGCATTCCGCCGTCTTTGTCAGGAACTGTGTATGCAATCGGCGGATAATAGTCTTCCATTTCTTATCGAAACACCTTTCCGCTTCGGACATATTCTACATCCGGCACACCTGCTTTTACATTGGCCGCGCGAGCCGCAACGAAGAAATAATCCGACAATCTGTTCAAATATTTTCGCACCTCCGGATTGATATCCACCGAACGGGCGAGGGTAACCGTCAGCCGCTCTGCACGGCGGCATACGGTACGGCATACATGCAGTGCGCACGACAACGCACTACCGCCAGGCAGAATAAACCGCTCCAGCGGCGGATTCCCTTGCTCCAGCTCATCAATCCACTGCTCCAGCCGCTCCACCATATCGGCCGTCACCTTGTAGCGGCTCTCATCCTTTTTGGCATAGGACAAATCAGACCCGCTATCGAACAGCTCGTGCTGGATCAGAAGCAGCTGCTCTTCCATCTCCTCATAACCGCTTTGTTTGGCGGCATGCACCGCCTGCCCTACAAAGCTGTTCAGCTCGTCAATCGTGCCGTATGCTTCCACACGCGCATCGTCCTTCGGGACGCGGCCACCGATGATCGACGTTTCCCCGGCATCCCCGGTTTTCGTGTATACCTTCATCGCTCCTACCTCCGTTATCCTCAGTTTATGTTCAATATATCATAACAAATGCGAATACCAAAAAGGAGACCCTGAAGGTCTCCTTCTATCCCGATCCTTATTTCTTCTTCGGATAAGTCTTCATATATTCGTTGATTTTCAGGTCAAGCAGACTGCTGATCTCAATCACAATATCTGACGTAAAGGACTGCTCTTCCATAAAGATTTGTTCCATCTTCTGCCGGAGCATGTGAATTTCATCTTCCAAGGTGATTTCCTGAGGAGTAGACTTTGCTGATTTAATTGACCATTTACCGTGCTGGTTGTCCTCAGCCATAAAATCTCCACGGTAGTTCGACAATTCATAATCATATAACATCGATGACCCCTCCTTGGAAAGTAAAATTCTGCTCCCAAAATAAAATTATACCATATCAATCAGTTAAGAAAAAGTGAAAATTTTGTTAATTCAAGGAAAATCTCAATCTGATTTCTATGCATTCATTGAGGAGCCATCCCTTAGGTCAGTTTGGCTACAAAATTGCCCATACGATCCAGCGCTTCATTTAGCTGCGTTATGGACGTCGCATAAGAACAGCGAATGAAGCCTTCGCCGCCCATACCGAACGCGGACCCCGGCACCGCGGCCACTTTCGCTTCGGTCAGCAACCGCTGGGCAAACTCATCGGATGACAATCCGGTGCGCTTGATGCTCGGGAACGCGTAGAACGCGCCGTTCGGCTCATGGCATTCCAGCCCGATGTCGCACAGTCCCTGTACGATCAATCTGCGACGCTGGTTGTAGGACTCCACCATCCGGTCCTTCTCGCCCATGCCGTTGCGAAGTGCCTCAAGGGCGGCAACCTGGCCCATTGCCGGCGCGCACATCACCGTATACTGGTGGATCTTCAGCATTGCATTGATCAGCTCCGGATGTCCGCATACATAGCCCATCCGCCAGCCCGTCATCGCAAATGCCTTGGAAAATCCGCTGACCAGAATGGTCCGGTCGATCATGCCCGGCATCGAGGCAAAGCTGACATGCTTGCCCTCATAAGTCAACTCGGCATAAATTTCGTCCGAGATCACAATCAGATCATGCTTCTTGACCACTTCCACAATCGGCAGCCAATCTTCGTAGGTCATGATCGCCCCTGTCGGGTTGCTGGGATAGCAGAGGATCAGCACTTTGGATTTGGGCGTGATTTTGGCTTCCAGCGCCTCGGCCGTCAGTTTAAACTGGTTCTCGGCCGTGGTCTCGATCCCTACCGGCACGCCGCCGCCAATGGATGTAATCGGCGAATAGGAGATGTAGCAGGGCTCTGGAATCAGAATCTCATCCCCCGGTACAACCAAGGCCCGCAATGCCAAATCAATGGCTTCACTGCCTCCGACCGTCACAATAATCTGATTGGCCGGATTGTACTCGACATGAAAGCTGTCATTCAAGTATTCAGCGATCGCCTCGCGCAGCTCCGGCATTCCTGCATTGGAAGTGTAGCCGGTAAAGCCACGTTCAAGGGAATATACACAGGCCTCACGGACATGCCACGGGGTCACAAAATCCGGCTCGCCGACGCCAAGCGTAATGATGTCCTTGTTCCCGCTGACGAGATCGAAAAATTTCCGTATGCCCGACGGCTGAATATCTCTAACCTGCGGCGCCAAATAGGAAGTCATCGATTTCCTGTTCTTCTCTGAAAGCTGCTCTTCATTCACAATCATGGCACACTCTTCCTTCTGTCAGACTATAGAATGTGTAACAGCGAAAGCCACGGCACTCTATACTCGTAAAAAAATTTCCGCTGTAAATCGCGGTCAGTCTGCTCGCAAATCCTTGCGATGTCAATGTTATGGAGAAATCAGAAGACGATTGTCTTCTTCACGTTCTTCGAAAATAATGCCGTCCTGCTTATATTTCTTCAAAATAAAATGCGTCTTGGTCGACAATACGGAGTCGATCGGCGACAGCTTCTCCGATACAAAATTGGCTACCTCGCGCAGGTTAGCCCCCTCCACCTCAACCAGCAGGTCGTAAGCGCCGGACATGAGATACACCGACTTCACCTGCGGGAACAGATAGATTCGCTCGGCAATGCCCTCAAAGCCTCTGCCGCGCTCAGGGGTAATCTGCACCTCGATCAGCGCAGTCACCTTCTCGTCATCCACCTTGCCCCAGTTCACTACGGTCGCGTACTTCACGATAACATGATCGCGCTCCAGCTCTGCAATCGCCGTTTTCACTTCTTCTTCCTCCACACCCAGCAGCGTGGACAATAGAGCCGGCGATCTTCTCGCATCCTCTTTCAGCAGGTCAAGCACCTTCAACTTCAATTCGCTTAGCTCTTCCATATTCGTTCCTCCAGCTCTAAATTACGAAAACCGTCCATGAACAGATCACGAAACAGAGATTAATACCTATATTACAATATCTCACATCCGATGTGCAAAAGAAAAAACCGATTCCCGCGTAATTGCTTTTCGCGCTGGAAATCGGTTTGTAGCGGGAACTACCGTCCCCGCAAGAGGTCCGGTTACATATACGTCGGCGGGCTGACATTCGCCGGATGCTCACCGACGTTTGGCGTATGTGCGAATGTGCCGATTCCCGCTGACTTCTGGCTGATCAGGTCACGGGTCTTCTGAACCGTCTGCTGTGCCTGCTGATGCTGCTTGTCCACGTCCATTTTCAATGCATGTGGAATGGAGGCAGAATATTGGTTTTGCTGCTGGATCAGATGATACATCTCGCCCTGCAGTTTGAGTGTATCCATCGTCAAGTTCGTGAACATTTGTCTTACTGTAGGACAAGACGCCTCGGTTGTAGCCGTTGTATATTCACGAACGGTCCGTTTCAGCTCTCCCAGAATGAAATTGAGCAATTCCTCCTGCGGCAAGAATGAAGCTTCGTTCTGCGTTGCCATCTTGTATAGTTCCTCCTTATTTCATAAATGTGTCAACAGGGACAAGTCGGCTTGAGTCAAGCAAACGAATGCCAACCGCCTTTACCTTTACCACACCCTAGCCTGCTCTTTACTGCGGCTGAGCCGGGGCAATTCCTTTATGGGCTTCCAGCGCACCCACCAGTTCGTTCAAATGCTGCTCATGCCGCTGCACGAATCCCATCAGGGCCTGCTGCACCATCTTGTCCTGAGCGCTGGCCGCGGTTGCAGCCGCGTGCTTGGCGAGCATGCTTTCGTTGGAAATGCAGTCAACGATATAGTCTAGTTCCTTGGACGTCAAGGGCAACATCTGATTTTGATTTTGAGTCGTCATGCTGTTAATCCCCTTTCCATATAGAGTCACACCCGTAGTATGCCTTCTCACGCAAAATCTATGTTCCCGTGGGTAATATTAACGTAAGCCGCATACACAAAGGGAGGTTCTAGCAATGCAGCTTACATTCGGCACTACCCCCTGGACATATCTGGACTCCACTGCCCATATCCCCCGTTACCCCCGTCTGGAGGAGAGAACGGATTGTGACGTGCTCATCATTGGCGGCGGCATCAGCGGCGCGCTGGCCGCATATATGCTAACCGAGCAAGGGGCCAAGACGGTGCTGCTGGAGAAAAGCCGCGTCTGCAGTCAAAGCACCGGAGCCAATACCGGGCTGCTTCAATTTATGAATGATGACTCGCTTACCCAAATTATCCAGATGTTCGGCGATGAACGCGGGACCCGAATTTACGAATTGTGTACCGACGCTATTGTTCAGTTGGGACGCATTGCTCAAGGGCTGTCCGTCGATGCCCAATTCATACCGCGGAGCTCCCTGTATTACTCAAGCACGCCGGAGGAGGCCGGCTCCCTCCGTCAGGAATACGATCTGCTGAAACGGAAGGGATTCCCTGTTTCCTATTGGGACAGGCAGCAGATCAAATCCGCCTTTCCCTTCTCGAAGTCGGCTGCCATATACTCGCACGGGGATGCCGAGGTCAATCCGTTCCGGCTTGGGCTGGGCTTGCTGGAAAAGGCTGCTTCTCAGGGGCTGCGAGTATACGAGAGAAGCGGTGTAAACCGCGTTGCCTATACGGATACAGAAGTGACTGTGTACACGGAGACTGGCGCTGTCCTGGCCCGAAATGTCATTTGGGCTGCCGGCTATGCTCTGCAGGACTGGAAGCCTGATGCTATTGCCGAGCGGGTGTTTACGTATGCGCTGCTGACCGAGCCCGTTCAGGACCTGTCCTGGTGGCATGAGCGCGCTCTGATCTGGGAAAGCCATCGGCCTTATCTGTACTTTCGCACGACGCCGGACAATCGCATTATCGCCGGGGGACTCGATGAGCCCATCCGGGAATTGCATCGTCCGGCCAAGCTGCTGCAGGAGCGAAGCGAGCGGCTGCTTCAGGATCTGGCGCGGCTGTTTCCTGAACTGAGCAGCATCCGTCCGGCTTGCAGCTGGGGCGGAGTATTCGCCAATACGGTAGACGGCCTGCCGCTCATAGGGCCTCACCCCGAATATCCGCACAGTTATTTTATCGAGGCGTATGGCGGCAACGGCATGGTGTACAGCTACATCGCTGCCAGGCTGCTCGCGGATACGCTGGCGGGACACCAGCGGGAGGAGCTGGCCTGGTTCGATCTCTGGCGCTCGTTTTCGCACCCATCCGCTCCCCACTCCAACTGAAACAACCTCCAGCTCGGCTATGACGCCAGTCTGGAGGTTGTTTTTGGAACAATCGTATAGGTAGGCTAAGCAGCATGCTGCTTCCAGGAAAAAAGCTTGCGCATGAACATCCAAGCCCCGACGGGAGAGGCGCCCAGCAAAAGCATCAGCAACGTGATCGTGGACGGGTCGCGGCGAAAAGCAAGCACCCCTATAAAAATGAGCAGCCCCGCAATACGCCCGGTCATAAGACTCAGTTCCCTCAGCGCCACAAGCTCCACTCTTTTCTCAACGTTATCGCGGTTGGCGCCCATCAGATCGAAGCTGACCGAGACGGCAGGCAGCATGAACAACGGAATAAACAGCGACGTTCCAATTCCGAGAATGAGCAGCGTCACATAATTCACCTTCCACAGCAGCGGCACGATCACAATGAGCAGCAGAACCGCCCCCACCAGCATTCCGACGCTTCGGCGGTGCGGCTTGAACCACTTGCCGGCCACCCAGTAGCTGACAAGCGATACCAGGGACGTAATGAGGGCAAACTGCCCGATCTTCGCTTCCTGGTCTGTCGCTACATAGACAAGGATAAAAATAAGGAAGGAAAATACCCCTTCCCTAATCCCCTGAAAGATCAATCCCCCTACGGCATGACGCCACATGCGGCTCTCCTTCAGCTTGCGATAGCCCTCGAGCCAGTCGTAGCCGCCCTGAACCGGGCGCTTGCGGAGAAAGAAGCTGAGGACCACGGTAGCCGCGTATATGATCATCGACACGGTAAATATAAACCGGTATCCCCGCTCCCCGTGCATCATCGTAATGATTAAACCCGCAGCCCAAGGCCCGATAATGCCGGTCACAGAACCAAGCAAGCCGAGCCAGCCGTTGAACCAGTCCCGGTTGCTTGCCTCCGATATCTCAAAATAGACGACGTTAAAGGCGAGCCAGAACAAACCAAGCGACACACCAAGAAGAAGCCCGAGCGGCCATATATATTCTACCGCCTGATTCCCGGCCCACAACACGCATAAATAAAAAAGCCCCGACACCCCTATGCCGAGGCGAAGCGCATTCATTTTATTGTATTCCTTCACCCATTTGCCGGCTGCTATGAACGTAATCCCGAGCGCAATCTGCTGCGCAATCGTAAACCAGCCAAGCATGGCGTAATCCTGACGGCTTTTCCACAAATACACATTAAGGAATGTGCCCGACAATGCACCGGATAACATAAACAAAGCATGCACCGTTAACAGAAGTACAGACTGAGGGTCCTTGTTTCGACTCATTCCAGATCCTCCCTTGGCTCTACACTTGAAGTCCTGGCTATTGTACCCCCAAGGCGTCAAGTTCATGAACGGGAGCCTGTCCATCTCATGCCAAAATAAATAAGAAAAAGCCAACCCCCTCTATCAATCGAAGGGGATTGGCTTAATTGGTACGAAGGCTACTTCTGGTTATCGATAAGCCCTCGAATAAGTCGCAAGCGGTCTTCCTCGGCCAAGCTGGTATGCACCTGGAAGCATCCCGGACAAATATATACATGCAGATCAAACGGCGGCTTCAGCAGCGGCCCTTTGACGAGGGCTGGCGTAGCCGGCGTGAATCCTTCCTCGACCCGCTGGGTTCCGGCCAGCAGCATGTACTCCCGGCAGTGAACGCATTCCGGCGCCTCTTCCTGCTCATCAAGCAGCTTCTCCACCGACTCCTCGAACGCGTATAGGTCCACATCATCACCGTACTTGTCAATCGTGCGCAGCGACGACAATGATTCGGTCTCCGGGGGCCAGAACGAACCGGACGCTGTCTCCTCCTCATCATCGCGATCCGAGATGTCTACTTCCTCATCCAGCTCCGCTTCTTCCTCTTCTGTGCCCAGTGCAATATTCAATGTGCGGTACCCTTTCAGCTCATTGGCGCAATGAGGGCAAGTCTCCTCTGGACCTATCTCCTCATCCCACACAATTTCAGTTTGGCACCATGGGCATACTGTAGGTTCCATAGGCTCTTCATTCCTTTCCATATTCAAACGGCCTTCCATCCTTCAGGCAGCAGGCCCTTGTACTCCCTATCTATTGGTTCATCAAATACACGATGCCTGATACAAAAAAGATCAAGGCAACCGCAAACAGAATTCGCGGCAAATATTTCATCCTCTTCGTCCCCCCGAAGCCATCAATATGAATCGGTTAACATCCGCTTGCGTTCCTGCTGATCATCCCAAAATGCTGGAGCCGATAATGTAGGACAGCGACACGGTAATCAGCATGACCGTCAGCCCCACCGCACGGTTATCCTTCGAAATTTCCTCATCAACCGAGAATACCGGTGTTAAAAACTCCAGCAGCAGATAGGCAACCAGCAGCAGTATAAACCCGAAAAAGGACCACTTGATCATCCCGTAAATCGAGGTATTCGCTGTAATACTGTATCGCATTACGTTGCAAAGTGCAAAAATTTTGCCTCCGGTGACCATTGCAGCCGCTACATTTCCTTTACGTATCTCATCCCAGCAGTTGTATTTTGTCACCCATTCAAAACAGGACAGATATACGATAAGCGCCAAAATCGCCACCGAGAAAAAGCCGACCAGCACACCCAGCGGATGTGTCAGCAATTGATCGATCATTTCCGTCATTGCTCTCTTGTTCCTCCCCAAGCTGCACCTCGCCGCTCAGGCTCAAGGCGCACCGAATTGTGCTTCTATTGTATACGCACGGAAAGAGATGCTGGTTTCTTATTCTTAGTTAACGACAACGCTATTTCAGCTCCGCGATCGTCACACCGGCACCGCCTTCTCCATAATTGCCGAGACGGTAGCTCTTGACATGCTTGTGCTTCCGCAAATACTCCTGAATGCCGGAGCGGAGAATGCCGGTTCCTTTGCCGTGAATGATGTAGATTTGGCCCAGATTACCAAGGAACGCCTCGTCGATAAACCGGTCGACCTCAATTAGCGCCTCTTCCAGATTCGCCCCGCGCAGATCAAGCTCATTGCGGCTGCTTGCATCCCTTGTCCGCTTAAGCACCGTCGCCTGCTGTCTTGGCGCCTGCTTAGAAGCCGGAACGGACTCCGACAGCAACTCGAGATCGTCCAGAGCCACCTTCATTTTCATGATGCCAAGCTGCACGAGTGCTTCCTTCGAGCCAGCCAGCTCAACGACATGGCCCTTCTGATTCAGGCTGAGCACTCTCACCTCATCGCCGGCCTCAATGCTGCGCTGCTTCTTGCCTGCCGTCTGGTGGCCAGCCTTTCGGCGCTGCTCCGGCACAGCATCTTCCAGCCTTTTGCGGGCGGCAATCAGCTTGTGGTCTTTCACCGCTGCGCCTTCCTGAGCAAGCTTGCGAAGCTCGGCAATGATGTCTTCCGCTTCGCTCCGAGCCTTATCAACGATCTTCTTGGCGTCGGTGCGAGCTTTCTCCACCAGTTTGTCCCGCTGCTCCTCCAGCTTCTGCAGCTCCTGCTGATGGCGAGCCCGCAGCGCCTCCATCTCCTGGCGGACCTGCTCCGCACGCTCGCGCTCGACTTCGGCAGAATGCCGATTCTCCTCCAGCGAAGCGATCATATGCTCCACCCGCTGATCTTCTTCCTTCACCTCGCCGCGGGCGAAGTCGAGAATCGTTCCCGGCAGACCAAGCCGCTCTGCAATCGCAAAGGCGTTGCTTCGGCCAGGAACGCCGACCAGCAGTCGATACGTCGGGCTCAAGGTGTTGATATCAAACTCCATGCTCGCATTGATAACCCCTTTGCGCTCATACGCGTAGGCCTTCAGCTCGGAATAGTGGGTTGTCGCGACCATGCGGCAGCCGGTGCGGTGGATATGTTCCAGGATCGCAATGGCAAGCGCCGATCCTTCTGCCGGGTCTGTGCCAGCGCCGACTTCATCGAGAAGAACCAGGCTTTTCGGAGTCATCGTGTTTAATATCCGGATAATATTGGTCATATGGCTTGAGAAGGTACTCAGGCTCTGCTCGATGCTCTGCTCATCGCCGATATCGGCAAAAATCGCATCGAACACGCACATCTGGCTCCCCTCTTCCGCCGGAATGAAGAGACCCGACATCGCCATCAGATTCAGCAGGCCGATCGTTTTCAGCGTGACCGTCTTGCCCCCGGTGTTCGGACCGGTCACGATGATGGAGGTGAAGTCATTGCCAAGCTCCACGTCAATCGGAACGACCTGTTCTCTCGGAATCAGCGGGTGCCTTCCTTTTCTCAGCTTCAGATAGCCTCTGTCATTCATGCGCGGAAGCACCGCTTTCATCACATGGGCCATCCGCGCTTTGGCAAAAATAAAGTCAAGCTGTCCAACGATGTCGATATCCATCGCGATCAGGTCGGCCTGCTCGCCGACTTTGGCGCTCAGCTTCTGCAAAATCGCTTCAATTTCGCGCTCTTCGCGAATCCGCGTCTCCCGCAGCTTGTTGTTCATCGCTACAATCGATTCCGGCTCGATGAACAGGGTTGCGCCTGAACCGGACTGATCATGCACGATCCCGCCAAAATAAGAGCGGTACTCCGCCTTAACCGGGATAACAAAGCGATCGCCGCGAATGGTAATCAGCTGATCCTGGAGCATCTTCGCTACCGATTGCGAACGAATCATGGACTCCAGCTTTTCCCGGATGCGGGCCTCGCCGTTTCGCAGCTCCCGTCTGATCTGGGCCAGCTCCGCGCTTGCGGAATCCAGCACCTCGGCCGTGTCGTCGATGCATGCCTTGATGTCATCCTCCAGCGGCTTCTGCTCCGAGATCAGCTCGCTAAGGTTATACAGCATCTCGATCGGCTCATCCTCGTGCACCCCGGCGATAAAGCGCTTGAGCCGCCTCGACCCATGAATCGTATTGGCTGTGGCCAGCAGTTCATGCGTGCCGAGCGTCCCACCGATCTTCGCCCGCTTCAGCGCTTCCCTCACATCGGTAATGCCGCTCAAGGACGGTGTTCCTTTAAGCCGGTCGACAGTGTAAGCCTGATCGGTCGCAGCCAGCAGGCGCTTCACCTCTTCCAGCTGTGCGACAGGCTTCAACTGTTCAGCAGCCGTACGCCCCATCGACGTTTGTGTATATTCTGTTAATGTATTTAAAATCTTCCGATATTCCAGCGTTTTCAAAATCTTGTCATCCAAAGAAGTTCACTACTCCTCTCAATCAATGCCTATATTATAACGAAAGCCGGGCAAATAAGCTATTTCCGTTCTTCAGCTTATGGATAAATCCTTCCATACATAACAACAGCAAAGATGGAACAAAATAAATTCTGCGTAACACTCCAGTTCCTATTCTAAGGAGGCAAACAATCATGCAATTTCTCGGGCATGTCGTTCGATTTATCGTAGCCGCGCTCGTTCTTATGGTTGTGGGATGGATCGTTCCCCAATTCTCGGTAGGCGGATTTGGCAGCGCCTTGCTGCTCTCCCTTGTCATTGCCCTGATCGGCTGGGCGATTGAAGGGATTTTCGGCAAAAAAGTTACGCCTTTCGGACGCGGGATCGTAGGCTTCCTGGTCAGTGCACTTGTTATCTACATTGCCCAGTTCGTCGTTGGTGGCGTAAGTGTGTCTGTATTAGGCGCCATTCTTGCAGCACTCGTGATCGGGATTATCGATCTGTTCATCCCTGTCTCGACGCCGTTTGAAGCCGGTAAAAGCAGAAACAACGACTGATCTGGTGCTTGATCAGGGGATGAGCTGCTTGTGCAGCGTAAAACAGGGAAGGCTGCCCTTAAGGTCTTTGAGCTTGGGGCGGCCTTTGCTGTTTTTTTGCGGTTACTCACATTGAAGATTACGCCGTCCACTCATAGCAGGACAAGCAGCGTTCACCAATTTTTCAAATCAGACATGTGCATCCTTTTCCAATCTGGGCTATGATAAAGGTTGAAAATTCATATTTATTTTATATATAGGGGAGATTAATATGAAAAAAAGCATTGCACTCGCGGTGACGTGTGCTCTTCTTCTTGTACTGGCAGCCTGCGGCGGAAATCAAAACGAAGCCCAGAATGATTCCGGCATTATGGAGACCGGTGTGGCTCCTGAAGCAGAGCTTGTAATCAAAGGCTCCAACTTCAAGTTTGATCAGGAGGAGTATCATTTGAAGAAGGGGGTGCCTGTCCAAATCTCTTATGAGAACGAGGAGGGCAACCACGGCATTATGATTCCCGGCCTTGGCCTTCAGCTTGACCGCAACAACAACTCCAAAGTTATCGTTCCGGAGGAAACCGGGGAATTTGAAGTTTCCTGCTCCATCATGTGCGGTTCCGGACATAGCCAGATGATCTCCAAGATCATCGTTGAGGAATAAGCAGCACCATCATCTGAAATGATGACATAGGCAGCTATTGCTGCTGTATAACGTTATTCGTAAAAGAGCGCTCATCCGTGGCCGTCTGGACCATGAATGACCGCTCTTTTATTGCATGTATGCCACAGACTGGCCGCGCCCATGCCCCGCCTAGACAGCGAAAGCATGGAGAACAGGCCGGCAGCCGGGTGTTAATGCTGATCCTGCTCAATCAGTTCAATCCACTCGTTGTATTCCACCTGAAGCTTGGCGTATTCATCCTGCAGCTTCGCATATTCATCCTGCAGTTTGGCATGCTCCTGGGCCAGCTTCTCACTCTTCTCCGCCTGCATCTCTTGTTCGGACTGCATCATCCGATACTGATGCATCACCATCTCATACTGCTCTCCAAGCTGGGCATATTGTTCGGAGGCGCTATTCTTCTCCTCCTCCAGCCGCTCGCAGGTCTGACGGGAAGCGGCAATCTCACGCTGCCATGTCTGAAGCTCCTCCTCATAAGCACGCTGAGCCTGCTGCAGCTCGTTGCGCTCGGCAGCCAGTTCATCGTACTTCGACTGCCAGCTGGCCATCTCTTGTTCCGAGCGGGTCAGCCGCTCTCTTAGTTCCTGCTCCGCCTGCTCGCTGACTGCCGCCTTCTTGCGCAGCTCCTCCAGCTGGCTGGAGACCGTGTCATACTCTTCCTCCAGCATGGCATACAGCTTGGCTGTTTCCTCTTCCCGAAGCGCCGCCTCCTTGCCGAAACGCTCCAGCTCTTCGTATTTCAGCTGAAGCTGCTTCAGCTCCTCCTGCGCACGGATTCGGCTGGCTGCCGCTCTCTCCGCCTCGTCCTTCAAAGCTGAGAGTTCCTGCTGCAAGGATGTCAAGCTCTCTTCCAGCGTCTCGTTAGCTTCCATCAGCTCCACGATTCGCATCTCGAGTTCGCCGGTTTCCTCCTTGCGCTGCTCGGCCAGCTTGCGCCATGACTCCAGCTCGGAGTTTAGCGACTTGGCCTCTTCCTGCAGCTTGCGGTTTGTCTGGTTGGCATCAACGACAAGCTTCTGCAAGCGGCGGCGCTCCTCCTCGGATTTGGCCTCTTCCGCTTTCCGTTCATGCAACTCCTGCGCCTGTTCCTCGACCTTCGCACGGGCAGAGGTCAGCTCCTTGCGCAGACCATCCGCCTCTTGCTCTACGTTCGCAAGCTGCTCCTTCAGCTTGGCCGAGTCGGTGCGAATCGCATTCATATCCTTCTCCGCCGCAGATAAGCGAGTCTTCAGCTGCTCGCCTTGACTACGCTGCTCAGCTAGCTGCTGCTCCATCTTCCGCGCTGCTTCCGTATGCCGCTGCTCGCTTTGAGCCAATGCTTGCTTTCGGCTGTTCTCCAGCTTGTCCAGCGCTTGCTTGTGCTCATCCGCCAGCTGTTTCAGCTGCTGCGCATGATTGCGCTTTAGATCCTCCAGTGCCTGCTTGTGGCGCCGTTCCATTTCCTCAAGCTCGCCTGTCCGCTTCTCCTCAAGCTGCCGCTTCTCCTCCGACAATGCCTGCACCCGCTCGGACTCCTTCTGAAGCAGCTCCTTCGTCCGCTCAGCCTCTGCGCTCAAATTCTCATTCTCGGCACGATATTGCTCGGCCAGCGCGGTCTTCTCCGCCAGCTTCTGCTCCATTTGCTCACTCTGCTGCCGATGCCGCTCCTGCTGTTCAATCTGCAGTCCCTGAACTTTGGCAAGCTCGGAGCGCAGCTCGTTACGCTCGGCCGTGAGCTGTCTGGCTTCATCCCGGTACTGCTGCATCTGCAGCGCTTCCTCTGCCATATGTACCGCTGCAAGGACAGCGATGCGCGGGGTGTCCAGGCGCGAATGGTTCTTGGAAATGGTGCGCATACGCTCATCTACATAACTGGCAACCTGCTTCGTATACTCCGCGCTGTTGCCAACAAGTTTATAAGAAGTTCCGTATATCTCTACAGTTACACGAGAACGGTCCGGTGTAGTCACAGTTGTGCCCTCCTTCAAATGTGAGTAGATTCTAAGATGTCTATCAGTGGTCATGCCTCTTTCATCATTATATATGAGAAAAGATGTCCAGACGAACCTTCATGTTGTCGGGGCAGTCGAATCCTATCATCAAGCAAGAACAAATAGCCCGCATCGAATCTCTTACCGTAAATGGATTCGATGCGGGCTTTCACAATTCCTGCTATTTTCTTAATTCCGCGCCAAAAGTTTGCTCCAGCGCCAAAACGGCTTTTTCCGTCACTGCTGCGACTTCTTCATCCGTCAGCGTCCGCTCTTGATGGCGGTACGTGAGCGAGATCGCAACGCTCTTTTTCCCTTCGCCAAGCTTGCTTCCTGTGAACACATCGAATACTCTGACGTTTTGCAGCAGTTCGCCCGCATGCTCGCGAATGACACGGATCAGTGCAGCCGCTTCGATCGCTTCATCAACCACGATAGCCAAATCGCGCTCCATGCCCGGGAATCGTGGCAGCTCGCGGTATTGCACACGGCTGTTCGCCAGCTCGTAAAGCGGCTCAAGACGAATTTCCGCAGCATACGTATCCTCCAGATCCAGCTCCTGCTGAATCGTCGGATGAATTTGCCCCAGAATCCCGAGCAGCTGCTTGCGCTCGCCAGTTCCGACATATACCGAGGCCGAGCGTCCAGGATGGAAGCTCTTCGGCTGATTCGCTTCATACGAGACTTGATCGGCATCGATGCCCAGATAGCTGAGAATGCTCTCCAGCGCGCCCTTCAGATCAAAGAAATCGACCTTCTCCGGCTGTGTGTTCCACTGCTTCGTTCCTTTGCGCCCGGACAGCAGCAGTCCGAGAACCGGGCTTTCCTCAGGCTGACGAGTCAGCACGTCCTCATCGGTGTGGAACAAGTTCCCGATTTCAAACAGCGCCAGATCCGGCTGTTTGCGGTTGCTGTTATACACCGCAACATCCAGCAGCTGCGGCAGCAGGCTTGTGCGCAGCACGCCGCGATCCTCACTCATCGGCATCGCCAGCTTAACCGCCTTGGCAGCCGGGTTAAGTCCTGTAAAAGCTTCAGCCTGCTGCGGATGAATGAAGGAGTAGCCAAGCACCTCCTGGAAGCCGCCATGCGTCAGCAGCTTGCGCAGCGAGCGGCGAACCGCCTGTGCCTTCGTCAGTGCGCCTGGTGTTGTCGGCCCTTCAATCGCCGTGGTCGGAATGTTGTCATAGCCGTACAGACGCGCAACCTCTTCAATGAGATCCACATCCAGCTGGATGTCTCCGCGGCGGGTTGGCACTTCAACGTCCAGCAGGCCCGTATCCGCGTCACCGCACGGGAAATGCAGGCGGCTGAAGATCGTTTTGACCTCAAGCAGCGACAATTGCGTGCCCAGATAACGATTCAGCTTCTCCAGCGACAGCTTCAGCACTTTCGCTTCAGCCTTCGCATCGCCGGCTTCTACGATCCCCTGATGCACAGCCCCTCCGGCATATTCAGCCATCAACTCCGCCGCACGGTTCAGTGCCGGAATGACAGCCGCCGGATCCACTTCCTTCTCGAACCGGGAGCTGGCTTCCGAGCGCAGGCCGAGCTGGCGGGAAGTTTTGCGTACCGTCCCGCCATCGAACTTCGCCGACTCCAGGAAAATATTGACCGTAGCGTCTGTGACCTCCGAATCGAGGCCGCCCATCACACCGGCTAGAGCGGCTGGCTTTCCGCCCGAGGCGATGACCAGCATATGCGGCTCAAGTCTGCGCTCCTGCCCATCGAGCGTCACCATCTTTTCGCCGGCTTCCGCAAGACGAACATGGATGGCGCCGTCTGTCAACCGATCCGCGTCAAACGCATGCAGCGGCTGTCCGTACTCCAGCATCACATAGTTTGTGATATCCACGATGTTGTTGATCGGACGAATGCCAGCTGCCATCAGACGGTTCTGCATCCACAGCGGAGATGGGCCAATGGTCACACCGGCAATATAGCGGGCCGCATAATGGCTGCATTGCTCCGGGGCATCAATGCGGACAGCGATGCGATCCGATGCCGGATTTCCGGTTTCTTCCAGATTCTTCTCCGGCTGCGGCAGCGTCAATTCCCGTCCCAGAATAGCGCTCACTTCATACGCCGCGCCAACCATGCTAAGGCAATCCGAACGGTTTGGCGTCAGATCCAGCTCCAGTACCTGATCGTTTAGCCCAAGCACCTCAACAATCGGTCTACCGATTTCCGTATCCTCCGGAAGAACAAGAATCCCTTCCTGAAGCTCCTTTGGAAGCAGCTTGTCATTCATGCCCAGCTCTTTGGCAGAACAGATCATGCCTTGGGACAGCACGCCGCGCAGCTTCGCTTTCTTGATGTCGAGCCCGCCCGGCAGCTTGGCGCCCACCAGCGCCACCGGCACCTTTTGTCCGGCATCCACATTTTTCGCTCCGCATACGATCTGCAGGTCCTCTTCTTGACCGGCATCCACGATGCATACGTTCAGCTTGTCGGCGTCCGGATGCTTCTCCTTGCTCTTGACATATCCGACGACCACCTTGCTGACCCCTTGATTGCGATTCTCAATAATATCAATCTCGATCCCTGCGGAGGTGATGCGGCTGGCCAGCTCCTCGGCCGTCACACCCTCCAGCGATATATAATCCGATAACCACTCGGTTGATACTCTCATCGTTTTCTCACTTCCCTTGTCGTTAAAGTTAGATCCGTGCGAACTGATTCAGGAATGACATGTCATTGTTGAAGAAGTGACGAATGTCATCCACGCCGTATTTAAGCATCGCGATGCGCTCAACCCCCATGCCGAAAGCAAAGCCGCTATACTTCTGCGGATCATATCCGCCCATCTCCAGCACCTTCGGATGAACCATCCCGCAGCCCAAAATTTCAAGCCATCCGGTATGCTTGCACACCCTGCAGCCACTGCCGCCGCATCTCACGCAGGACACATCCACCTCGGCACTTGGCTCCGTGAACGGGAAGAAGCTCGGACGCAGGCGGATGCGCGTATTATCGCCAAACATCTCCTGCACGAACTGCAGCAGCGTTCCCTTCAGGTCACTCATGCGAATATTCTCACCGATGACCAGCCCTTCGATCTGGTGGAACTGGAAGGAGTGAGTCGCATCATCATCATCCCGGCGGAATACACGGCCTGGACAAATGATTTTCACTGGCGCTTCCCCGGCCATTGCCAGCATCGTGCGCGCCTGTACCGGCGAAGTCTGGGTCCGCATCAGCAGATCCTCTGTTAGATAGAAGGAATCCTGCATATCACGGGCCGGATGGTTCTTCGGCAGATTAAGCGCCTCGAAGTTGAAATAGTCAGTCTCCACCTCCGGGCCCTCCGCGACGCGATAGCCCATGCCGATAAAAATATCCTCGATATCTTGGATAACCTTGCTGAGCGGATGAATCGCTCCTTGGGTTAATTTGCGCCCAGGCAGCGTCACATCAATCTTCTCGGCGCGAAGTCTCTCCTCGGTCTCCTTGGCGCGGAACGCCTCCTGCTTCTCGGTAATCACCTGTTCAATCGCTCCGCGTACATCGTTGGCAACTTGTCCAATGACCGGACGCTCGTCTGCGCTAAGTTGGCCCATACCGCGTAAAATTTCGGTAAGCGCCCCTTTTTTGCCAAGATACTTCACCCGCAGATCATTCAGCTGCTGCGGATCACTAACGCCTTGCAGCTCGGACAAAGCCGCCTGCTTCAATGCTTCCAATTTCTCTTTCATAGCTGTTTGCACACCCCTTCATAAACTCGTAAAGCTTCGGCTCGTTAACATCATCAAGGACAGAACCACTTTCCCGGAAAACAGACCGCGCCCTCACACGGAAGCGGAATTTATGTTGTGATATAAGGAAGCCGGGTCCTTCCAACCTTCTAAGCTTGCCTATATCAAAAAAGGCCTTTTCTCCCGCAAGGGACGAAAAGACCGTGGTACCACCCTAATTCACACACGCCCATCACCTTACGAACGGCTGGCTTCAGCCTCCGCTTGATACAGCTTCAGCCTGAACGGCTTACTGCCTGACGCCAAGCGATTCGCAGCAATGCGCATGCTCACTTTGCCGACGTAACGAATCGGACCCGTTACCCCCTACTGACCGGCGCCCGGCCGTGTTCAGGGGACTGCTCCGGAGCGAACTTCAGCAGCCTGATTCCGTGAAGATACTTTCAATCCATGGCATCTTCTCCCTGTACAGAAGCACTGCTTACTCTTCTCCATCATTGCATTTGGATATAAACATCATGTCTCATTATATTCATTATTGCCCTCCATGACAAGCGCATATCCTGACAGAAGGACAAAAAAGAGCGCCCGCCATGCTCGCCTAGGCAACAGCCTCATCCATTCACGCACGAGGCCAAGATCAAATTCATCTTTTTGATTTGTTAGCCTGCATGGCGCCCAGCTCTTCACGCAGCGCGCGAATTTCGCGAATGCGCTGCTGCTCCACCTCAGCCTCAGCCGGTTCAGCCTGTAGCAGCTCCTGAATGCGGTACTCCAGCTCCATGCGCCGATTATCCTTGCCAGTGTCTCCATGGATCACCGTGGTACGGGCCGCCTGCTCCTCTTCCTCCATCACAGTGCCTTCAAACCAGGCCGGCTGGCCGTCATCCTGCAGCGTAAGCAGGCGATTCGCCACCTGGCGAATCAAATACCGGTCATGGGAGACCAGCACCATCGCTCCCGGAAAGGAGGTCAGCACATTCTCAATCACTTCCCGGGTATCCACGTCGAGGTAATTGGTCGGTTCATCCAGTACCAGTAGATGCGCGCCGCTGAAGTACAGCTTCAGAAAAGCCGCACGGCATTTTTCACCCATGCTGAGATCTCCAATCTTCTTGTACACATCATCCCTGCTGAACAGAAAGCTTCCGAGAAGTGTTCGAGCCTGGCTTTGGGTCATCTCGGGCAAGACGAGCAGGCTGTCCAGCAGCGTAGCCTCCTGGTCCAAGTTGTCGAGCTCCTGGGAGAAATACCCGATGTTCAGCGCCGGATGGAGCACCACCTTCCCCTCCTGCGGATCCAGCTGCCCGAGCAGCAGCTTCAGCAGCGTCGTTTTGCCGCTTCCGTTCGCTCCCCGCACAGCAATCCGATCCCCGCGGTTCACCTGAAAGCTAAGCCGGTCAAACAGCCTGCGGTCACCGTAGGAAAACGACATATCCTCCACCCGGACGAGCGTTTTGGCCCCAAGCTCCTCCGCAGTCAGCTTCATATTCAGCTTCCGGACCTCCTTCGGTTTTCTGACCGCCTCCGACTCCAGCCGCTCAAGCGCCTTTTCCTTGGCATGATAGCGGGATATATTTTTATTGGCCTTGGCCTTGTAAAAGCTTGCGGTAATCTTGACCTCTTGATCTCCGGCAGCATTATGCGCCTTGTGGAACCATTCCCTGTACCGCCGGATCGATTCCTCCAGCGCTTTGCGTTCCTGCTCCTGCTTGCGATGCAGCGCCTCCTGCTCCCGGAGCTCACGCTCCTTCTCTCTCCTGTAGGCGGTATAGCCTCCCTTGTAGCGCTTGAGTCCGGCAGAGGTAAGCTCGCAGACAGCGGTCGCCGTGCGGTCGATAAATTCACGGTCATGGGAGACGTACAGCACCGTCCCTTTATACTCCTTCAGCCACTCCTCCAGCCACAGCAGGCTTTCCTGGTCCAGATGGTTGGTCGGCTCATCGAGCAGTAAGAACCGCGGCTCCTGGATCAGCAGTGACGCCAGCATCGCCCTTGTCTTCTGACCGCCGCTCAGACTGTGAAAAGGAGCGTCCCACAGCTGGCTTCCAATACCCATCAAGCTAAGGAAGCGTTCCACATCCGTCTCCCACTGAAAACCGCCAAGCGACTCGTAGTTTTCCATTAGAAGGCCATATCGCTCCAGAATATCTGTCCCCTCGGCATCGACGGAAGACTCATCCGTCTGCATCTTCCGCTCCGTTTCTTCCAGCTCCATTTTGAGCCGGGACAGCGCCTCGTTGCTTTTGCGCCGGACGGCTTCCAGCACACTCGCATCCCCCCAGGACGGCTCCTGTTCCATCCAGCCCCAGGCCGAGCGGGGCAAGCGGATGTCGATGCGCCCACCAGCAGCCTCACGCTCTCCGGTCAACAGGGACAGCAGGGTCGACTTGCCGCAGCCGTTTCGCCCGAACAGCGCAAGCCGCTCCCCTTCAGCGATCTCCAAATTCACATGTTCAAAAATCATTTTGCCAACCAGCTCAACTCGCAGATCCGTTGCTTTCAATATGATGGTCATGCCTCATCATCCTTTCCATTTGGCGGGAATAAACGCTAAAAAACCGCAGACAGTTGTCTGCGGCGGATAAGAGGAATGATGTAAGGTGACCGGCCTGGCGTGTGATCTCTGCCATAAGTCCAAAGCAAATAGGCATCATGTCTACTCCCGCTGGAGTTCCATGAGAAAGAATACACTGCTATCCAGGGATTATGAATGAATGCAATTCCAGCTCCTGCAAGCTGTGAGTCTCATCCTTCGGGCACACCTAATCTTCCCCTCTACCACCGTAGAGTAAGCGTCTGCTAACAAACCTGTGCAGCTGTCGCTTAATAAAAAGATAGGTGTACTTACTTCATCGGACGATAGTACCTCACATTCTTGGAATTTGCGTTCATTATACCAGAAGACGAGTACCGATGCCAAGTGCCGTTGCACGCTTCCAATAGTAACCGGCGATTCCAATATCAAAAACTGCAAGCCCCATCGGGTTGAAGAACACCGGCTCCCGCCGATCGGTCTGCAGCAGCTTCCGTTGCAATACAACATCAGCCAGGGTAATCACGTCGCGCTTTTGTAGGCCAAAGCGCGTATGCAGCAGCTCGATATCCGTGTTTTCCCGGCATACTTCTTCCCAGTCATCCACGACCACCGTAGCGATATGGGCCACGCTGTCCGGAGCATAATCACGCAGGGACACGCCGAGCAGCAGCATCCCTGGACGCGGCCGTTCATTGATATACCGTTCGTTAGAGACAGTACATGTAGCAAAAACATCCGAATTTCTATAAACTTCGCGCCAGTCTTGAGCCACCACCGTGAGCGGACGCAATTCAGCAGGAACCGCTGATACGTCAACGCCCTTCAGATCATAGAGGAAGACCCGCTTCAGCTTCATCCCGAGCAAAGCGGCGCACATGCGAAGATGCAGCTGGCCAATCGGCCCCCAGCCGATGATCCCCAACGCCACGTCAGGCCAGCCCTGCATCTCCATGTAAGCCTGCAGCATCATCCCGCTAACTGCCGCCGTCCGAAGTCCGCTAAGCAGCCCGCTGTGAACAATAGCCACCGGCTGCCCCGTATCCGTATCGTTCAATATGACCGTGTTATGAGCTCGCGGCAGCCCATGCGTTGGATTGTCCGGGAAACTGGCAATCCACTTGATCCCGGCCAGTTTGACGTCCCCTCCAACATAAGCGGGCATAGCAATGATCCGGTTCCGCGGGTTCTGAAATCTTAAGTAAGGCTTTAGCGGCCGAACGGTATCCCCTTCCTCTTCGGTGCGCAGAACCTCTTTTATTACTCCGGTCAAAACAGGCCAGTCGATCCCCGCTTCCCGAATATGATGATCATTTAAATACAGCATGCCGTTCATCCCTCCACCACACACGGATCAAAGCCCAGCACACGCCTCACCCACGCATCGTCATATACCGTATCCAGATAGCGCTCGCCCCGGTCCGGAAGAATCGCGGCACAAACCGCCCCCGGCGAAATGGCTGAGCGCATGCGGAGGATGGCGGATATGACGCCGCCGGAAGATGCGCCGGCCATAATGGCTTCGTGTTGCAGCAGCAGCCGGCAGCCCTCCACACATTCGCGGTCGGTTACATGCTGCACCAGGTCAGCCATATCCGGCCGGTACAATCCCGGAACGAGCGCGGCCCCGAGCCCCGGGAAAGCGCGTGAGCTTTTCTCTCCGCCAAATATAACGCTTCCAACAGCATCGACCGCCACAATCGTGGTATTCCAGCCTTTCGAACGAATAAAATCCGCGCAGCCACGGAGGGTTCCACAGGAGCTTACACCGCAAAAAAGATAATCGACCGGCCCCAAAGCCTCCCCGATTTCCCGCATGGTCGTCTCTGCATGAGCCAGGCTGTTATCCGGATTGGCGTACTGATTCGTCCAATAGGCATGCGGAATTTCGGCTACCAGCTGCTGCACCCGCTTGATCCGTGCGGGCAAGAATTCACGCGTTTCCGGATCCGGCTCAGACACGAGCTCAATCTCCCCGCCGTAGCTTTGGATGATGCGTTTATGCTGCTCCGTCGTCCGGGGGTCCACTACACAGATAAAGCGCAAGCCCAGCAGCCGGCATAGCTGAGCAAGGCTGATTGCCAGATTGCCTGAGCTGGATTCAATCACAACGCTTTGCGCGGTAATGTCGCCCCGCCTCAGCGCTTCCCTGAGCAGATATAAGGCCGGACGGTCTTTGGCGCTGCCGCCGGGATTCATCCCCTCCAGCTTCCCGTACACATGAAACGGCTCATTTTGAAACAGCCTTGACAGGGCTGCCAGCGGGGTTCTGCCGATAACATCTGCAATGCCGCCTTCCAGTTTCATCTGCGCTCCCTCATTTGTCATAATATATTCTTTTAAGCTTGACGGCCTCATGCGCACCGCCCCCCTCCGGACTGCCGGCGACGACCTGAATTCGGCCGACCAGCCCTGCGCGGACCATGGCACTGATCTCCGGTATTCGTTCCTCCAGTTCGTCTCGCACAGCGTCCAGTTGGGATTGAGGAATAGCAGGAGCCGCTGCCCCATTGCTACCGCCAGAATCCACGTACACGGTAAGCCCGTGTACATCCATATGAACCCGGATAACAACCTGACCAAGATGGCGATAGACGATGTCCTCGATATCATAAATGCTGATTTTCTCACCATGCTTGAGATCCGGCCCGATCCTCTTGACCACGCTGTGGAAGCTCATTCGCTTCATCCCATCGACCATGATCGGCCGTAGATCACGGACAACATCATATGTTACATAGCGGATAGCAGGAAAGGCCTCCCTGACGGTAGATGTCAGCACCAGTACCTGCTCGCCTGGAGGAAGCGGGTCGATGCCCTGGCCGAGCTGCTCCGTCCCGATCCCTTCCGCCATAAGCCCTTCCGTCAGAAGGTATCGCCCAAGCTGATGGGAATAGTAGGCCATCGTGCCAATCTCAATCGAGCCATACGTATCGGTGATGCACGCTGTCGGCAGACCGAGGCGTTCGGCAACCCCCGCAATCCACCCGGGCGAAGCGATCTCGCCGACCAGTATGACTTGCCGTATCCCGTAATGCGCAGGGTTCGGCGATGCCAGCACAATTCGTTCCAGTATGGACGGCATCGTATACAGCACCTCCGGGCGGAAGCTCTGAAGCTTCTCCAGATGCCGGGCAATCGGAAGCTTGTAGGAGATCGACTCGGCCTTCATGCCAAGCTGCCTGAATACTTCCACCGCCGTCGCCTCGGCATGCCCCGTCCCCATATCGGCTAGTGCAGTCCGGTAGCTACCGGAACCGAGAATCGTCCGGTACACGTCCCGCTTGATCCGCAGATATGCGTCTTCATCCGACGGTGTGTAATATATCGACTTGCGTCTGCCCGAGCTTGTGCCCGACGTTCGATATTCTGAAATCCCGGGGCGGGTGGCCAGCATATTGTCTGCCGTGTAATAGTGGCGCTCCAGCACCGGGGACGTAACGAAGGGAAGCTGTGCTAAAGCTCCGATTTCGCTGCGAACGTCCAGACCTGCCCACGGAACGTACCAGGGGCAGCAGGCAGCTACTTTAACGATCACTGTCTCCAGTTCTTCCGGCGTGATCACAAGGGAAGCTCCTTCCTGACCAAACTGTTTACCCATTCCCAACATCATATGCAAATAGGTGAATTCCCGTATGGGACACTCACCCCGTTAACCTGTCTTTCATCACTGATTGGCATAACGATTCCCGGACGAGACGGAATAAGTTATCGAATGGGCGGGGAACCACACCTCCCGATTGACTGGGCATACAATAGCGGTAAGAGTGGCCAGTTTATATGGAAAGAAGGGACATCATTTGGCCCGCAGACTGATCAAAGGCAAAATGCATGCTCACGCGCTGATGCAATCACACCCGGGGTTGGCCAAGCGCTTGCCGACCCTCCGGTGGATGAACCGCAGCACACTTGTCAGCATGCTCAATCAATACGGCATGGTGTATATTAAACCCAATCTTGGCTCCCAGGGGAACGGGGTGATCCGGGTCGAGAAGCATCCGCAGCACTACAAATTTCATGCCGGGACCGCAGTGAGCGAATTCAGAAGTTATGATGCCATGTATGCCGCCCTCGCCCCACACACCAGGCGTAAGCCATATGTGGTGCAGAAAGGCATCCATGTGCTGAGGCACAAGGGAAGACCCTTCGATTTTCGGGTGATGATTCAGCGAAATCCGAAGCGGGATTGGGAATGCACAGGCATCTTTGGCCGCCTAGCCCACCCGGGGAAGGCGGTCACGAACGGAAGCCAGGGCGGCACCATCTATGAACCATCCGCTCTGCTCGCCCCACGCGCCGGCACAAGCCGAACGCCGTACCTGCTCCGCATCATGAACCGCCTGGCCTATAAAACCGCGGCAACACTCAGCTCAAAGTATCCGCAGCTGAACGAATTGGGGCTGGATATCTGTTTAGACCGGAAGCTTAATCCCTGGATTCTCGAGGTCAATACGATTCCGGATCCGAAGCCGTTCACACTGCTGCCGAACCCGCGCATGCTTCCGAGAATAATCGCTTACGGCCGCGCCTACGGCAGGCGCTACAATCTCAAAGTGACCAAAGCGAGAAAGGCCTGATTTGTTCAACGTTCCGTTGTACGTCGGCGATGCTCCTTCTCACGCGCGGTCGTTGTAAGCGCCGTTCAAGGATTGGAGCACAACGCTAACTGCCCGCCGACAGATATCGGCGGGCAGTTCCATATGGCCAGAAAGCGATGCTTGAAGTTAGGACTGCATCTGCCCCACGACTTGCCCCCTTAGTGGAAGCTGCCGCAAACCATACCAGCAGAAAACAAAAAGAGAATCCCTTGCTACAGCAAGGGATTCTCTTCTTCTATCCGTTAAGCGGGTGATGGGAATCGAACCCACGCTACCAGCTTGGAAGGCTGGAGTTCTACCATTGAACTACACCCGCATATTCCCACAAAAGTGATGTAAACTCCGCAGTGAACCTCTCATTACCTTTGCGGGGCTCATATCAAAAGCATAAACGAATCGGGACGACACGATTTGAACATGCGACCCCCTGGTCCCAAACCAGGTGCTCTACCAAGCTGAGCTACGTCCCGTCATGATGAAGCGCCGTTCTTAACGACAAAATTAAATATACCACGCTGAGAAATAAATTTCAACCATTTTTTATTGGGATTCAGAATAAAAAGATCGAAGATCAGGACTCGGTTGCGAGCCGATCTTCGATCCTCGATCTTGACCACAAGCTGGTCCTCAGGACTTTTTCTTCGGTTCAAACGTCACTTCCGGTGTCGTCAGCTTGTCATAGAAGTCCACAAATTTATCCTTGTCCTCCGACGCCCGCAATGCCATGGCCGAGCGAGGGTGTTCATCCAGCGTTCCCGTCACCATATACGGGATGATGTATCCCCACTCCACCTGTTCGCGAAGCGGAATCATGAAGCGTTCAATAATATCAAGGATTGGACGCAGCTCATACTTCGTCCCTTTCAGATGCGTGACCAGCAGCTCCGTCGGGCAGTTGCCCGCCGCGCGTCCCATGCCGTATACGGAGGCGTCCAGCAGCTCAACGCCAAGCTCTGCAGCCACCAGTGTATTCGAGAACGCCAGCTGCATATTGTTATGGGTATGTACGCCAAGCCGCTTGTTCGGCAGATGCGTCTTGAACTTGTTGACCAGATATTCGATGTCCTTGTGGTCCAGACTGCCATAGGAATCGACGATGTATACAACGTCCACTACACTTTCCTTGATTAGTTCGAACGCCTCAAGCAGCTCATTCTCCATCACATTGGAGAGAGCCATAATGTTCAGGGTCGTTTCATATCCCCGTTCGTGGAAGGTCTGAACGAGATCAAGCGCCTTGTCCACATCTTTGATGTAACAGGCGACGCGGATCAGATCAAGCAGACTCTCTTCACGCGGCAAAATATCATCCTCATCCACACGGCCAATGTCGACCAGAGCGGACAGCTTCGTTTTCCCCTTGTGCGGGATAACCTCTCTCAAAAAGTCATCATCAAGAAAACGCCACGGTCCCGCCGAATCCGCCCCTTTCAGAAGCTTCGGCGAGTTCTTGTAACCAATCTCCATATAATCCACGCCGGCCTCATTCAGGCTGGCATATAAATTTTGAACGAATTCCACACTGAAATCCCAGTTGTTCACCAATCCGCCATCTCGAATCGTACAATCTACGATCTTCGTGTGACTGCTCTTGATCACGTCGTTACACTTCCTCTCGGCAAGTTTTCTATTCATAATACTTGAAGCCCCGGCAAAAATCAAAGCAAAAATGGCGAAACGCCGGGTGCTCGGACATCGTATCTAAATATAAGCGGCACACCTGCTGCGAAAAGTGCTCAGGTACCAACATCCACAGGGGCATTATAGAGCAGCAGCATAGGGCAGCAAAGAAAAAGCCATTCCTCTCGGAACAGCTTGGATTTTCTTCATTATATTAAATTTCCGGCATGTGCAGCTTGGGGAATGTAATGACAAATTCGGTTCCTGCTCCAACCTGACTGTCCACAGAGATGGAGCCGCCATGGTTTTTGATGATGCGGTAGCTGACAGATAAGCCCAGGCCTGTACCGCTTTCCTTCGTCGTAAAGAATGGGTTGAACAGATGATTGAGCGTATTTTGATCCATGCCTCCGCCGTTGTCCGAGATGCAAATGTTGACATGCTTATCTCTGAGCTGCGTAGAGATTTCAATTCGGCCTGACACATCATCATGCTCTCTTTCATCAATGGCATCCAGCGCATTTTTAATAATATTCAGAATGACCTGTTTAATCTGCTTCACATCGACCGATATAAAGGTGGGCGGTTCTTCGTCAGTATGTAATATAATCTGACACCCCTTCATCAGCGCCTCGCTCTCGGTGAGCAGCACTACTTCCTTGAGCAGAGAGGACACCGAGATGACGGTCGTTTCCGGTGCGGAAGGCTTGGATGAATTCAAAAACTCATATATTATATCATTTGCGCGATCAATTTCCGTCAATATGATTCGGGCATACTCGTCCTTGCCAAGCGTAACCAAATGGGGGCGCAGAAGCTGAATAAATCCTCTGATGGATGTCAGAGGATTTCGGATTTCATGAGCTATGGATGCTGATATTTTGCCAAGCATAGCCAGCTTATCGTTCTGGTAAGCCGTTTGCTCAATCTGCTTAAAATCAGACACATCCTTAACACTGATCAGAAAATCCCCTTCCATCTGGTCACCATAAGTCATCGTTATCAGCCAGGAGCGGCCATACTCATCAACCAGCTCATGAAACCTTCTTCGATGGAAGATCGTCTCACGAAACAATCTCAGTATCTTTTTCTTTTTAAACCTGGACAACTGCGGATGCCGCAGCAGCTGTGTGAGCGTGCAGCCGGTTAGCGACTTTCTGGGCACGCCCAGCAGCTTTGCCATCTGCACATTAACAAACGTCAGTACTCCATCCGCATCAAAGAGGATGATCCCGCTATCCAGATTCTCCAATATATTCTCATACTTGTTCCTAATCAATTGACTCGATTGAAAGGAACGAATCGCTTGCAGCTCCGATTCACGAATTTGACTCAACAAGATGGCCCCCCCTTTTCTCAAAAAAGTAGAACTCACCACGACAACATGCATGCGACCCACAAAAATCAGCTTGTCCTTGAATCAAAAACAGCTAAGACGCTGCTAACATTGGTTTTTCTCCATGATAGGCAACTCAATGCGCAAACGTCAATCAGAAATCCTGTCGAATAATGGACCCTCTATCATGCCCTCCCAAGCATTTATGTATGATGAAATAGCGACAACCCCATCATTTGGCCCTGTTAGCAAACTAACATACATTATTTACCCAAAAATCCCAAAATGAAACATTAAAAAAGCCTCGGTCATAAACGAGGCTTCGGAAGTTTCAATCTATGGCTGCTGCTGGAGACGAAGTCTGCGTTGACTCATCACTGCCAAGCGCCTCTTTAATTCGCCTTGCCATTTTTCATCCTTCATCCATTTGGCAACTGCAAGCAGATCCAGCGACATATCAATTTGATTCTGTACGACCGTGAGCGGATCTTCCGACTCGCGGTTGACAACATTCTCGAAGATGGAATCCTCATCCTCCATCACATAATCCTGGAAATCGACATGGGAAGCGCCGTCCCCATGGGCGTATTCCGCCAAAATCTCATATTCGTTCTCTACCCGATAATGAACCTCGACCCGGTGACAAACCGGACAGAAAAGCAGGGGAACATTATGTACTTGAGTCCGATAATGCTTAAGCGTACCTTTTGTACCCATCATACTAGCCCCGCAGCAAAAACTCATACCGTTCACCCTCCTCGAATCATACTCGGCCATTTCAAGTTATTGTATTCGCTTTCAGCGTCTATAATTCCTGCATGCTCAACCATCGCCTTAAAAATTAGGCCGATATGACTATTTTTCACATTGTATACAGTATAATTCAACAAGACGGCTGCATTTAAACATAAAATTCTCTGCCTTCCGCGATCAATCCTTCTTCTCCGGTGCAAAAAAACCTCATGGTCTGAAAGAACAGATCATGAGGGGTGACTGACTTCGGGAAATCACAGCGCCCAGGTCGGATGCTCCGGCTTGACTTGCACCGGATGACTGACCAAGCGATGGGCGATGATCGACATCCTCATCAACATCTGTATGAGAACATTACTAGTGTCTACGCATACCTGTTGTTCTAAACGTCTCACTAAAAATGTTATCATCCCACTATTCCCAAGTCAATATTATAAAAACTATCATCTTAAAATGATTATAATTAAATTCGTGTTATTGGCGAATCGCAGCAGCGATCAGATCGCCCATCTCGGTTGTGCTCAGCGCCTTGCTCTTGTCTGTCGCGATATCCGCCGTGCGATGCCCGGCATCCAGCACTTCCGAAACCGCCCGCTCAATCGCATCGGCTGCTTCGGCATAACCAAAGGTCAGGCGATACATCAGCGCTACCGACAGAATCGTGGCAATCGGATTCGCCAGGCCTTGGCCGGCGATGTCCGGTGCGGACCCGTGCACAGGCTCGTACAAACCGAAGGCGCCTTCGCCCATCGAAGCAGAGGCCAGCATACCGATCGAGCCGGTCAGCATCGCCGCTTCGTCACTCAAAATATCGCCGAACATGTTCTCTGTCACGATAACATCGAAGCTTGCCGGGCGGCGAAGCAGCTGCATCGCACAGTTGTCAACGAGTACATGCTCCAGCTCGACATCCGGATACTCCGGAGCGATCCGGTTGACCGTCTCACGCCACAGGCGGGACGTTTCCAACACGTTTGCTTTGTCAACAGAAGCCAGCTTCTTCCGGCGCTTCTGGGCAATTTCAAATGCCTGGCGAACAATGCGCTCTACTTCGGCCGTATTGTACACACAGGTGTCTACCGCCTCTTCGCCGCCTGCGCCTTCACGTCTGAACTTCTCGCCGAAATAAATGCCCCCGGTAAGCTCGCGCACGACCATCAGATCGGTTCCTTCAAGCACTTCCGGCTTCAGCGTCGATGCATCCTTCAAGCAGTCAAAAATAACGGCCGGGCGAAGGTTCGAGAACAGGCCCAGCTCCTTGCGAATGCCAAGCAGCCCGGTTTCCGGACGCAGTTCCTTCGGATTGTTGTCCCATTTCGGCCCGCCTACAGCGCCAAGCAGAACAGCGTCGGCGCTTCTGCATACGCGCAGCGTCTCCTCAGGCAGCGGTGTCCCCTTCTCGTCAATGGCGATGCCGCCAAACAGGGCATGCTCGGTTGTAAAGGAATAGCCGAATACTTCTTCCGTACGCTTTATAATTTTTTCCGCTTCCGCCACCACTTCAGGACCAATGCCGTCCCCGGCGATCACGGCGATTTTCTTCGTTTCTGACATCCGTTGTCACTCCTTCATTATGAGCACCATGCTCAATATCTTCTAGTTACTGTTGTAACATACTTCCGCCTATATTGACCAAGATACAGAAACTATGAACTTAATTTGTTTTGCCTATAAGTAGGGGGGCGAGCCGAAGGGTGGGTGCTTCGAGGACGTACTTCCTTGATAGGGGCTCCGATGACGCACTTCCTTGATAGAGGCTCCGATGATGCACTTCCTTGAAAGAGGCTCCGATGACGTTTCGTTCCTCCAATCGCTGTTGTCGCCGAATTTCTATGAATGAACTGGGATGGGAGAAATTCGGCTCCAAAGGCGAACGCTTCGCTTTTCCGGAATCGATCGTCCTCTCCGCTGCTTTGTTGTCCCGCTCCTTCCCCCTGCGGTGCTCCCTTCGGATCGCTTGGGGGGAGTGTGGGGTGGCTGCCCTGTCTGTGACCTGGGCAGCTGACCCCGGAGTGTGTGGGCGGTGCAGGTTGTTGTATTTTGGTGGTTGCTCGAAGGAGTGCTTCCTTGTGGGGGGCTCCGTTGATGCACTTCCTTGAAAGAGGCTCCGATGACGCTTCGTTCCTCCAATCGCTGTTGTCGCCGAATTTCTATGAATGAACTGGGATGGGGGAAATTCGGCTCCAAAGGCGAACGCTTCGCTTTTCCGGAATCGATCGTCCTCTCCGCTGCTTTGTTGTCCCGCTCCTTCCCCCTGCGGCGCTCCCTTCGGATCGCTTGGGGGGGAGTGTGGGGTGGCTGCCCTGTCTGTGACCTGGGCAGCTGACCCGGATTTAGGGATAGGGCTTTTTCGGGCACATCCCAAAAAGCTGCGTGACAGGGATTAGCTTGTCTCGTGAAATCTAGCTGACCCCGGAGTGTGTGGGGCGGTGCAGGTTGTAGCATTTTGGTCGTTGCTCGAAGGAGTGCTTCCTTGTGGGGGGCTCCGTTGATGCACTTCTTTGAGGGGAGCTACGCTGATGCACTTCCTTGATAGAGGCTCCGATGACGTTTCGTTCCTCCAACGCTGTTGTCGCCGAATTTCTATGAATGAACTGGGATGGGGGAAATTCGGCTCCAAAGGCGAACGCTTCGCTTTTCCGGAATCGATCGTCCTCTCCGCTGCTTTGTTGTCCCGCTCCTTCCCCCTGCGGCGCTCCCTTCGGATCGCTTGGGGGAGTGTGGGGTGGCTGCCCTGTCTGTGACCTGGGCAGCTGACCCCGAGTGTGTGGGACGGTACAGGTTGTTGTATTTTGGTGGTTGCTCGAAGAAGTGCTTCCTTGTGGGGAACTCCGTTGCGGTACTTCTTTGACGTGTACTCCGCGGATGCACTTCCTTGAAAGAGGCTCCGATGACGTTTCGTTCCTCCAACGCTGTTGTCGCCGAATTTCTATGAATGAACTAGGATGGGGGAAATTCGGCTCCAAAGGCGAACGCTTCGCTTTTCCGGAATCGATCGTCCTCTCCGCTGCTTCGCACATCCCCCCTGCGGTGCTCCCTTCGGATCGCTTGGGGGGAGTGTGGGGTGGCTGCCCTGTCTGTGACCTGGGCAGCTGACCCGGATTTAGGGATAGGGCTTTTTCGGGCACATCCCGAAAAAGCTGCGTGACAGGGAGCCCCTTGTCTCGTGAAGTCTAGCTTAGCCCGAGCTGGCTAAGGTCTGGCACCCTGACGGGGTGCTTTTTCCGGAAGTCCGCATACAGTTTGGCCCGCAGTTCCTTGTAGCTGTCCATTCCACGCAGTCGTTCATCGGCGAGGATCTGGTCGATGAGCTTGCTGTCGTATAGCGCTGCCTCGTAGCTGCGATAAACATCTTCGCTGTTCCAGAAGTCTTCTGCGCTGCCACCAGCAATCCGGATCCGCTCCTTCATGATCGATTGGACGAGCCCTTCAGCGGCAGCGCTCGATTCCGCCTCGCTCAACGCGCTCCGCTGCATATGGATCATCTCCCTGATTTCCTCCGGCGTCACCGTTATGCCCAAGCTCCTGGCATAGTGCACGACCAGTTGGCCGGTCACCAGGCTCTGCAGCACTTCAGCATCCTTTACACTTTCGTCCGATTGATTCAAGGCTAGAATCAGCTCTCTGTTTTTCTTGGCAAACACAAACTCTGCAAGGGATATGCTCACTTCCTCGGTCTTGATAACCCAAGGGGATTGTCCTTCCGTCTCGAGAAGATATTGAATGGACTGGATCGAGTCGAAGGTGTCGCGGATCAACTGCTTGTTCTCCTCCGTCAGGGCCGCAGCGCTTGGCGGCGGCAGGTCCTCCGCAAGCTTCGGTGCTGGTGTGTTGGCGATGTCCTCCAGCTGGGCAGCGGGCGCGCGGTCACAAGCGCTGATCGCCAGCAGAACGGCTGCAAGGCCCAATAGCGACAGCTTACGCATAGGGATTTTCCGATTTCGGCTGCTCAATGGCACTTCCTCCTTGTTAAGCTCTTGCCATTATTAACGCTGTGCGTATCGGCCTGGTTACATTTTTCTTCCAATGCGCTACAATAAAGAATGAAATCGTTTACCGTATTCCCTAATATAAACAAGGAGATGATCCCTCATGCAGTACACCTCGTTAGGCAAATCCGGCATGAAAGTCAGCCGCCTGTGCCTGGGCACGATGAATTTCGGGCCTTCTACCGATGAGCAAGAAGCCTTCCGCATCATGGACGCAGCTGTCGATGCTGGCATTAACTTCTTTGATACCGCTAATATCTATGGTTGGGGTGAAAATTCTGGCCTGACCGAGACGATTATCGGCCGTTGGTTCAAGCTCGGCGGCGGACGGCGTGAGAAGGTTGTTCTGGCGACCAAAGTATACGGCTCCATGAGCGATCCGCTCGACGGACCGAACAATGAAGCCGGTCTGTCCGCCTATAAAATCCGCCGTCATCTCGAAGCTTCGCTGAAGCGGCTTCAAACCGATCATATCGAGCTGTACCAGATGCATCATGTTGATCCATCCGTAACATGGGACGAGCTGTGGGGTGCGTTCGAGGTCGCGGTGTCCCAGGGCAAAATCGGCTATGTCGGCTCCAGCAACTTTGCCGGCTGGCATATTGCGCTGGCTCAGGCTGCAGCCAAGGAGCGTCATTTCCTCGGACTTGTCTCCGAGCAGCATAAATACAATCTGAATTGCCGCCTGCCGGAGCTTGAGGCCCTTCCTGCGGCCAAGGAGCTGGGCCTTGGCGTCATCCCTTGGAGTCCGCTTGACGGCGGATTGCTTGGACGTAATGCGCTGCTGAAGGTGGAGGGCTCGCGCAGCGGCGGCAACACCGAGCGCATCGAGCAGCATCGCCAGCAGTTAGAAGCGTTTGCCGCACTGTGCCAGGAGCTGGGCGAGCCGCAGGACAATGTGGCGCTCGCCTGGCTGCTTGCCAATGAAGCGGTAACCGCCCCGATTATCGGACCGCGCACACTGGAGCAATTTGAAAGCTCGCTGCGCTGCCTGGACGTCAAGCTAGATGAGTCTGTCTTGAAGCGTCTGGATGAAATTTTCCCTGGCCCGGGAGGGGCAGCGCCGCAAGCGTATGCCTGGTAATCTGCAATCACGCTGATTCTATAATGCAAGAAAAGGACCCGCTGATCAGCGGGTCCTCCGATGGTCGAAAAACCCTGTCCTTTTAAAGGATCAGGGTTTTTCTGCTTGCAGCACTCCTTGAGGAGCGATATGTTCTTACTTTTTGATCCAGTGCATCATTTCACGCAGCTGAGCGCCGACAACCTCGATTTGATGCTCGGACTCGTTGCGGCGTGTAGCTGTCAGGAACGCGTTGCCCGACTGGTTCTCCAGGATGAAGTCGCGGGCAAATTTGCCCTGCTGGATATCGGAGAGCACCTCTTTCATCGCTTTCTTCGTTTCGTCGGTCACGATGCGCGGGCCTGTTACATAATCGCCATACTCCGCCGTGTTCGAGATGGAATCGCGCATGCTTGCCAATCCGCCTTCATACATCATGTCAACGATCAGCTTCAGCTCATGCAAGCACTCGAAGTATGCCATTTCCGGAGCATAGCCAGCTTCGGTCAATGTTTCGAAGCCTGCCTTCACAAGAGCGGATACGCCGCCGCACAGTACAGCCTGCTCACCGAACAGATCTGTTTCTGTCTCTTCACGGAACGAAGTTTCGATCACGCCCGCACGGGTACAGCCGATGCCTTTGGCATAAGCAAGACCGATGGCTTTAGCTTGTCCAGTCGCGTCTTTCTCGATCGCGATCAGTCCTGGAACACCGAAGCCTTCCACATACGTGCGGCGAACCATGTGACCCGGGGATTTAGGAGCTACCAGCAGCACGTCATTCTCCTTCGGAGCTACGATCTGTCCGAAATGAACGTTGAAGCCGTGGGAGAACATCAGCGCTGCGCCTTTTTTCAGGTTTGGTTCAATATCGTTCTTATAGACGGAGGCTTGAGTTTCGTCAGGCATCAAAATTTGCACCACATCAGCACGGCTTACTGCGTCAGCAACAGACAGAACTTCGAAGCCGTCATTTTTTGCTTTCTCGAAGGATTTGCCTTCACGAAGACCGATAACCACTTGAAGACCGCTGTCACGCAGGTTTTGTGCCTGGGCATGCCCTTGGCTGCCGTATCCGATCACCGCAATTGTTTTCCCTTGCAGTACGCTGAGATCTGCATCTTGTTCATAATAAGTCGTAATTGCCATTTGTATAAGTCCTCCTTTGTTTTTAAAGACCCTCCATGATGAGCGGGTATTTCAAGAGACCGACTTCGTGCATCCGATCTGCTGAAACACCCGCTCATCTGCGGCAGGTGTCTAGCTATTGAAATTGAATGTACAACGGTTTCCTATACTTGAAAAGAATGATTACGCATTACCGCGAACCATCGCAGTAACCCCTGTCCGGGAGAGCTCCTGAATGCCGTAAGGCTTCAGCAGCTCGATCATCGCATCGATTTTTACCGTATCGCCAACCACCTGCACCATCATGCTGGAGGCTCCGATATCGACGACCGATGCGCGGAATGTCTCGACAACGCCCATAATTTCCGGACGCTCGGAAGGCTCGGCCTTCACCTTGATCAGGGCAAGCTCGCGGGCAACCATCGGCTTGGAGCTGAGATTAATGACCTTGATCACGTCAATCAGCTTGTATAGCTGCTTCTCGATCTGCTCCAGCATGTTGTCTCCGCCGGTCGTTACGATGACCATCCGGGATAACCCGGCCTCTTCGGATTGGCCGACCGTGATGCTTTCAATGTTAAAACCTCTTCGTCCGAACAATCCGGACACCCGCTGCAGCACACCCGGCTGGTCGTTCACTAGTACGGCTATGGTATGTTTCATGCTCATGTTACGCATCCCCCATTAGCATTTGATCGATGGTCGACCCCTGCGGCACCATTGGATATACGTTCTCGCCTTTTTCAACCACAAACTCTACGAGAACCGGCCCTGGTGTTTCCATCGCTTCGGCCCAGGCTTGGCGCGCTTCTTCTTTGTTCGTCGCGCGGAGTCCCTTCACGCCGTAGGCTTCAGCCAGCTTGACGAAATCAGGGCTGCCTGCCAGGTCAATATGGCTGTAGCGGTTGTCATAAATGAGCTCCTGCCATTGACGAACCATCCCCAGCACCTGGTTGTTGATAACAACGATCTTCACCGGGATATTGTTGATCGCGCAGATCGCCAGCTCCTGGGAGCACATCTGCATGCCGCCGTCGCCATTGATGGAGATGACCAGCCGGTCCGGATTAGCCATCTGGGCACCGATGGCGGACGGGAAGCCGAAGCCCATCGTTCCCAGTCCGCCCGACGTGATCCACGAGCGCGGCCGGTTGAATTTATAATACTGGGCTGCCCACATCTGATGCTGTCCAACGTCTGTCGTTACGATGGCCTCGCCCTTCGTTGTATCGTTCAGCATTTCGATAACCCATTGCGGCTTCAGCACCGTGTCAGAATCGACGTAGCGATACGGATACTCCGCCTTCCATTTGCTGATCTGATCTCTCCATGCATCCGCCTTGGACGCGTAAGATACGAGCGGATTCAGCATTTCCAGAACCGTTTTGACATCGCCGACGATAGGAATATCCGTAGGCACATTCTTTCCGATTTCCGCCGGGTCAATATCGATATGCGCAATCTTCGCATTCGGAGCAAAGCCCGCCAGCTTCCCTGTTACGCGGTCATCGAAGCGTGCCCCGATGCTAATCAACAGGTCCGACTGCTGAATGCCCTGGTTCGAGGTGTACGTCCCGTGCATGCCTGGCATTCCTGTCCAGAGCTCATGTCCGCTTGGGAAACCGCCCAGTCCGAGCAAGGTTGTCGTAATCGGAATTCCTGTCTTGTTGACGAATTCATGCAGCGCTTCATGTGCACCGGAGTAAATAACCCCGCCTCCGGCAAGAATCATCGGCCGCTCCGCCTGCTCAATCGCCCGGGCCAGCTTATCCAGCTGGAGCTTGTTAGGCACCGTGCGCGGATTGTAGCCTCTGAGGTTGATTTTATCCTCAGGCTGGAACAAAGTGGTGGCCGCCGACACATCCTTAGGGATATCGATCAGCACCGGTCCCTGGCGACCCGTTGAAGCGATATGGAACGCTTCGTGAATGATGCGCGGCAGATCGTTAACATCTCTCACCAGATAACTGTGTTTGGTGATCGGCATCGTAATCCCCGTAATATCCGCCTCCTGGAAAGCATCGGTTCCGATCAGGCTCGTAGCCACGTTGCCGGTAATCACGACGAGAGGGACGGAATCCATGTAGGCTGTTGCGATACCTGTGACGAGGTTGGTCGCCCCCGGTCCCGATGTTGCTATACATACACCGACTTTTCCACTCGCCCGCGCATAGCCGTCAGCTGCATGAATCGCACCTTGTTCATGACGGGTCAGCACATGCTTGAAGTCCTCAAAACCATACATTGCATCGTAGATGTACAGGACGGCCCCTCCGGGATACCCGAAGACACATTCGACTCCTTCAAGCAAAAGGCTTCGAAGCAGGATTTCCGAACCGGTAATCACTTCAGGCTTCATCCATTTCTCACGTAATTGTTCTGTAGACCGCACTTCTGGAGTTTGCGCGCTCATCAGTCATCCTCCTCTCAAAATTTCGCTGAATCATTTGCCTATCGCCTTCTCAAGCAATAAAAAAACCTCTCGCCCGCCACACCGGAAATAACTCCGTGTGAGGGACGAAAGGTTCAGCTTCCGTGGTACCACCCATATTTGCTCTACACTTCACAGTATAAAGCCTCAGCAGGTATGAAGGCTTCGGAATAATCCGGGCTTCAATATCTGCGATCCGTAACGCGGACCAGACGATTCCCCCTACTAAATGCTGTTACGACTTAATGCGGTAAAGTCTTAGAATGCACAGCCTTTTCAGGGAAACAGCTCCGAGGTGAGCTCGTATAAAAGGGGTTTTGGTGGTGGTTTCAGCAAATCCATCCACTCTCTGAGCAAAAGAGCCCTTTAAACTTCGTCCTCTTCATTGCCGATGTCATATGTTCGTTAAATGTTTAGAAACATTATAAGATTCATCCATTCCAGAAGTCAACACATTTATTTTACTTCAAATGAAAGGTTTTGATGCAGACAAGCTCCCATTTTGTTTCCAGACTTGGCCAAACACCCTCTCCAGCCGCATATCATAGGATAGATCAATGACTGCTGCATAGCGGAAAAGAGGTGGAATCTTTGCGATGATTCGATACCGTCAACCGGGTGTAGACGATCCCGCTATTTTCCAGCTGATCCAGTCCCAGCTTGTCCCGTTGTCCCATCTGAAAGATCAGGACCTGGACGCGGTTCTTAAAGACGTGCCCGCCAGACTCCGGCGCGGCGTGACGCTGGTCGCTTCGCCTTTTCCCGATGAGCGGGTAATCGCCTTCGTTCATTTCATGATGCACGGCGAGCTGCTGTACATCGACATGCTGGCCGTCGCACCAGCCGCACAGCGAAAACGATGGGGAGTCCGTCTGATGGCGCATGCCGAACGTTTCGCTGTATCGCGCGGGTGCAAGCGGGCCAAAGTCATGGTCGACATCGGAAATCGGACCGGACTATCTTTTTACAAAAAACTGGGATATTCGGTCACTCGAACGATTCGTGCCAGCCAGTGCTATGAAATGGAGAAGACGCTGTCCTAGCAGCCCGCCGAATCAGGCGCGGCCAGGTTTACCAGAAGAACCCTCCTGCTCCATACGGGAATCCGACGCCAGGCCCGTAGCCGAAGCCTCCAGGGTATCCTCCGAAAGCACCCGGATATCCGTACCCATAAGCGTATGGAGCGGTTCCGATCGCCAGCAGGTCAAACAGCACCAGCGGTGCCAACGCCTTCGTTTTCACTTTTTTGCCTGAACGGGTTTGCACATACAGACGGTTGCCGGCTATGCGAACCAGCTTGCCTGTGACCACACTCCCGTCTTTCTTATATGCCACAATTGTTTTGCCCACATATTGCTGCGCCTGGGCCTTGCTGACAGGCTTATGCATAAGATCCCTCCTCAGATGGTGATACATTTCAGCGTATGCCGCTTTGGAGGGACGTGCTTGTTTCATCGCCCTGTACACGAAAAAAAACCGCCGAATGAAATCAGCGGTTCTCTCCTAAATCTATATGCAGCGTATGAATGGATTAAGCGTTCACTTTCTCTTTAGCTACAGTAGCCAAAGAGTTGAATGCGTTCAGATCGTTAACAGCCAGATCAGCCAGCATCTTGCGGTTGATGTCAACGCCAGCCAGCTTCAGACCATGCATCAGCTTGCTGTAGGACAGGCCGTTTTGACGTGCAGCCGCGTTAATACGAACGATCCATAGTTTGCGGAAGTTACGTTTGGTTTGACGACGATCCCGGTAAGCATAAACCAGGGATTTCATAACCTGCTCGTTAGCCGTTTTAAAAATACGGTGTTTAGAACCGAAGTAACCCTTCGCAAGTTTCAATACTTTTTTATGTCTACGACGAACAACAAATCCGCCTTTAACTCTAGCCATATCAAAAAACCTCCCAATAAATGTTGTTTACTATTTCAGGTTAGCCAAGCCTTGCTTCAAACGTCTTACGTCTCCAGGAGCCATTACCGGGCTGCCGGACAATACGCGCTTCGCACGCTTGGATTTGTGGGACAGCAGGTGGTTTTTGTAAGCTTTGTAGCGTTTTACTTTACCCGTACCGGTAATTTTAAAGCGGCCTTTCAGGCTGCTGTGTGTTTTCATTTTAGGCATTGTACTACTTCCTCCTCTAATGTCTCTTAGGCTTTAGGAGCCAAAATCATAATCATGCTGCGGCCTTCCAGCTTCGGCTGACGCTCAACGACGCAGAGGTCCGCAACCTCAGTTTTCACGCGCTCCAAAATCTTCTGGCCAATGTTGGCATGTGTGATTTCACGACCGCGGAAACGAACCGAGCATTTTACTTTATCGCCGTCCTTCAAGAACTTCACGACATTGCGAAGCTTGGTTTGGAAATCATGTTCCTCAATGTTGGCTCGGAACCACACTTCCTTAATGTCAACGATTTTCTGGTTTTTGCGGGCTTCCTTCTCTTTCTTCTGCTGCTCATAGCGGAATTTTCCGTAATCCATGATACGGCATACCGGCGGTTTCGCCTGAGGTGCCACGTTTACCAGGTCCAGATTCAGGTCAATTGCCATTTGCAGCGCTTCACGAAACGGCTTGATGCCGATCTGTTCGCCCTCAGGGCCAACCAAGCGTACTTCCCTTGCCCGAATCTCCTCATTGATCATATGTTCCTTACTGATAGTCCTCCACCTCCATAAATTTTGATTCCTGCTTGCAAAGAATAAAAGGGATGACGGCTCACTGCCGACATCCCTCAATTGATAACTCATCTCAAAAATGAACGTTTCATTCACTCGTTGATTTCGTGATCAAACCAGCCAACTCAAGTCGGTCAGGTGAGAAGCGGCGCTTCTGCTTGCAATCAGATATTCTGTTTAACAGACTTTAATAGTATAACAACTGACTTTATTCGTGTCAACTTCTAATTCATATCGACGACGGGTTTAACCCTGCTTGCTCTGAACTTCCTCCAGGCGTACGACACGCGTATGCTCCGTATGGCTCCACTGCTTGTTGTTCTGGGTAAAGAACGCGTACACCGTAATCGGGTACCAAGACAGCAAGTACACAGGGAACAGCACCAGGTACATATACACCTTTTTGAACTTCACCTTCTCCAGAATCATCGCAATCATGAAGGTAAACACGTTGGCAGCAATGGCGGTAAAGCTGAGCCACAGCGGCAAGTGTCCGTACAGATTCGCAATGTTCGGGCCATTAAAGAAGGAATTATCCACCCAAATGACCGCGGTAAGCAAGAAGGTCAGCAGCACGATGTACACGTTGACTCCATATAGCGCAAGGTCCAGCTTGACGATGCTCCGCTCTTTGATCGCCCGCCAGATGAGCGGGAAGAAATAGCGGCGCGCGACCGTGAAGTGCCCCTGCATCCAGCGCAGGCGCTGTCTTGCTGAAGCCTTGAACGTCAGTGGCTTCTCGTCAAATACTTTGGCCTCATAGTTGAATTTCGGATACACGCCGCGCATGACGCTGCGCATCGTAAACTCCAGGTCCTCTACGAGACTTGTTGCGCCCCAGCCGATCTCTTTCAGGAGATTGGTCTCGAAGCACATGCCGGTGCCGCCAAGGAAGTTGGCCATGTTCAGATTGTGGCGGGACAGCTGCCACAGGCGGTTAATATACCAGTAGGATACGCCGTATGCAGCCGTAATCCAGGAATCCTCCGGGTTCTTCGTATCGATATAACCCTGAATCACCTTCGCACCGGAGCACAGATCGTTGTTCATATGCGTCAGGAAGTCCGATGCCACCAGGTTGTCGGCATCAAACATGACTACAGCATCGTATTGACGCGGCATCGCCCACAGCTCTTTCAGCATCCATTCAATCGCGTACCCTTTACCGCGAAGATTCTGGTTCGTGCGCACACAAGCGTTCATGCCGTGCTCTCGAACGATTTCAGCTGTACGGTCCGTACAGTTGTCGCAAATCACAAATACGTCATACAGTTCTTTCGGATAGTCGAGCTGCTTCAGGTTCTCCATCAGCGCTCCGACAACCTGTTCTTCATTGTGGGCAGCGACAAGCACTGCAAATGATTTTTTCGGTTCGAAGTTCTTTTTCTTTTTTCTTTTGATCAAACCGAATAGAGAGAATGTAAACTGGTACACACCTACGGCTGCCAAAAATAGTTGGAGCGCGATAAAGATGGCGTCTGTCATGATTCTCCGTTACCCCCTTTTTATACCCCGAGAATGTTTTTGTTTGTCTCTCGTGTAATGTTTGCTTGATTGACCCTTGTAACGTTGTTTTCTCTTTCTGTAGCCTCGGTGCCGCGGGGCAGTTTTGCACGTCATACCCGATTTTCCACACTTTTGGATGCTTTGTCAAAAAGCGTGAAAGCTCTAATTTACGGAAAAAGATCGCAAATGAGCGCAAATTAGCACCGGGGTATGCCAGCAAGCTTCGTTTCCAGCAGCTTTAGTTGTTATTTTCATCTGTTTGCTTACTTTTTATTTCTTTAGTGTGCCCAATTTTTGCAATACCAACTTGTCCGCCACAATATTTAAGACGCAACGAACTCCAAAAAAGTTTAACCCCGTTATCTTTCTTTCTCTCTAATAAACTTCCAGGCGTCCGTTTGAATCATTGTAGCGATAACAAATTGCCAAGTCAAAAGTCCAAGGACCCTTCTTTTCTACAAAATGCGCGTGCCCCAGCAAGCAGCAGCCGCCCCTTGCCAGAGCTGGCTTCCCGAATGCTGCCAAAAAAGCCTCAGGGACGAAAGTCCCTGGACATTCGCCGGGTCATAGTTGCAATCTCGCCTTAAAGTCGATATGTTAAGGTTAATAATAACGCTGCAGAACGGGTGAACGAAGTCGTGGCTAAAAAAAGAGTCTTGCTGCTATCCGAGGGGTTCGGTGCTGGCCACACGCAGGCCGCCCACGCACTCTCCAGCAGCATTAGGCAATTATCACCAGATGTCCAGACACGGGTGCTTGAGCTTGGTAGCTTCCTGAATCCCAAGATCGCTCCGCTTATTATATCGGCCTATCGTAAGACCATTACGTCCACGCCGAAACTGGTCGGATACATGTATCGGCACCAAAAATCATTCAACCGGTTTACGACATTGGCGCTGCACCGCATCTTCTATACGAGCACGCAGGATGTCGTCCGGCAGCTGAGGCCAGACATTATTGTGTGTACCCATTTCATTCCGAGTGCGGTCATCTCCCGATTGAAACGGCTGGGCACGAACATCCCCCTCTGTACGGTGATCACGGACTACGATGCGCATGATACGTGGATCAGCCCCGAGGTTGACCGATATTTCGTGTCCACGGCCGAGGTCAAGCGCAAGCTGCTCAACCGCGGCGTGTCCCATGCCAAAATCCAGGTGACTGGCATCCCGATTCACCCGGATTTCTGGACGCATCCGAGCAAGGAGGAAATCCGCGAGAAGTTCGGCTTGGCCGACATGCCGACCGTGCTTGTTATGGGCGGTGGCTGGGGCATCATGAACGATGAAGTTGTGCATGAATTCCTGACCAGGTGGCGCCAGGATGTCCAGCTCATCTTCTGCCTGGGCAATAACGACAAAGCCCGGGAAGAGATGGAAAGCAACCCGAGGTTCCAGCATCCCAACATCAAGATTCTCGGCTTCACCCGGGAAATCGACAAGCTGATGGAAGTCTCAGACCTGCTGGTGACAAAACCCGGGGGGATGACCTGCACCGAAGGTCTCGCCAAGGGCATTCCGATGCTGTTTCACCAGCCGCTTCCTGGCCAGGAGGAGGAAAATTGCCAATATTTCACCGCTCAAGGCTTGGGCGAGCCGATTGATTCTCTGGAAGTGATCGGCAAATGGATGAACATACTGCTGCATCAATATGACCAAATGGTGGAGCGCAGAGAACAGAACCTGCGCAATATCGAGCGCTTCTATCCGATGCAATGTGCGCGCAGCATTATTGAGATGCTGGAAAACGAAAAGGTGCCCTTCTCTTCACCATAAGAAGCGCACCGTTCAGCTGTCGAGGCTTGGCCTCGGCAGCTTTTTTCATATGAGGTTCAAGGCTATCCAGACTCAGCTGTATTTTTTGAGACGTTCCTGCTTGTACTTCGCCAGCGCCTCTTCCCCGACGATAACCTCGCAGCGATGAATGTTCATGCCTTGACCAACAAATTTGGTCTCATACTCCGTCATGACGAACTGTTCATTCAATCCATCGCGATGAAGATCAAGCGAGATGTTGGTCATCTGCAGCCCAAAATCCGCAAATGCATTCAGCGAGAACTCAAACAGGCTGACAGAGTCCGTCTTGAAATGGATCTCTCCCCGCGCATTCAAAATGCGGCTATACTTCTCCAGAAACCGCGGATGTGTCAGGCGGCGGCGGGCATGCCTTGCCTTCGGCCAGGGATCGCTGAAATTCAGATAGATTCGCTCCAGTTCCCCCGGCTCGAACACTTCCTCCACCTGCTCCAGGTTAAACAGCGCCAGCTTTAAGTTCGGCGGGGTCTCCACACCCTCCTCGGCCCAGACGTCTCTTCCCTTCTCGCTGGCCCGGCGGATAAGCTCATCATACATATCCACGCCGATAAAATTGACATCCTGGTGCTTGTAACTCATCTGACTGATAAACTGGCCTTTACCCATGCCAAATTCCACATGAATCGGACGATCATTGCCAAAGAGCGACGCCCATTTTCCTTTATATTGTGCAGGATTCAGAACGACGAGATCCTGCTGTGCCTCCAAACTTTCCCGAATTCCTTTTCTTCCGCGTAAACGCATCCTATACCTCCGAAACTGTCTATATAATCATGATTATGAATGTTCGATACTGCATTATTGTGCCGAAGTTCGTCCCAAAAGTAAAGAGGGCATAGAAAAAGGAACCTATGCGATGCCCGTAAGCATCATACAGGTTCCCTTTTCTTATATTTGGAATTGGGGTTCCGCGGTTATTAACCTGTGAAGAAGCTACCTGTTCTCTGCCTGAAACTCAAACGTTCGTTCGAAGGCATCCCGAATCTTGCGCTGCGCCGAAGCCTTGATATGCTGATTGTCGTTGAATTCGACACCTGTCAGAGCCAATGCTTCATTCGGGGTCAACTCCACAGCGATTTTGCCTTTGTCGTCTGTCTTGATTGCCGATGAATTCATTCGTAATCACCTCACGGTATAATTGTATCCATGACGTCTCACAAATATGAATCCTATCCGGTAATTACCCAAGCGAAATCCGCTTGAATCATTCTCTTTCTATACATTAAATATACCAAGATTATCGTTCTCACACAAGTGAATCCACATGAATTGGGCATGAAGACCTGTATATGATGCCGCGCCCTTTTTTGTTACAATACATATGTCTGCCCTAAAGGCGAGAAACGATCTATACTCGCTGTATTCTCGTTGCCCTTGAATCAAGGCCGAAAGACGAGGAACAAACAGCACAGAAGGAGACTTATGAATACGCCAATGTTAACTGCCCCGCAGCTGTGGGGCGACAAGCGATTCCATACATGGAACTACGAGATGCGCAGCCAGTTTCAAGACAAGGTGTTCAAAGTCATGCTCGACGCCGGATTTACGTGCCCGAACCGTGACGGAACGATTGCCAAGGGCGGCTGTACGTTCTGCAGCGCCCGCGGATCGGGCGATTTTGCCGGAAGCCGGCGCGACGATCTGGTTACCCAGTTCAATACGATCCGCGACAGGCAGCATCTGAAATGGCCGAGCGCCAAATATATCGGATACTTCCAGGCGTACACCAACACCTATGCTCCGGTGGAAGAGCTTCGCGAATATTACGAGGTCATTCTGGAGCAGCCCGGCGTTGTCGGCTTGTCGATCGCGACCCGCCCCGATTGTCTTCCGGACGATGTGGTTGAATATTTGGCCGAGCTGAACGAGAGAACATACCTGTGGGTGGAGATGGGGCTTCAGACGATCCATGAATCCACCTCGCAGCTCATCAATCGCGCCCATGATACGGAATGCTATCTGGAAGCGGTAGAGAAGCTGCGGAAGCATAACATCCGGGTATGCACCCACATCATCTATGGATTGCCGCAGGAGGACCGCGAGATGATGCTCGCAACCGGCAGAGCCGTGGCCAACATGGACGTACAGGGCATTAAAATCCACCTGCTCCACCTGATGCGCAAAACGCCGATGGTGAAGCAGTATGAAGCCGGATTGCTCCGTTTTCTCGACAAGGACGAATATGTGAAGCTGGTTGTGGATACGCTGGAATTTCTGCCGCCGGAGATGATTGTGCATCGTCTGACCGGCGATGCTCCGCGCGATCTGCTGATCGGCCCGCTCTGGAGCCAGCGCAAATGGGATGTGCTCAACTCGATCGATGCCGAGCTCAGACACCGCGACACCTGGCAGGGCAAGCTGTGGAGGGGGCGCTGATGGGATTTCTATCTGTGCTTAGCTTTGCTCACAAGCTGGTATCCGAACGGCTGCTGCCGGGGGACATTGCCGTCGATGCCACCGCCGGGACCGGAGCGGACACCCTCTTTCTCGCCCGTTGTATCGGTCCGAAGGGAAGCGTGTTTGCCTTTGATATCCAGGAGGAGGCCCTTCAGCTGACAAGGCAGCGCCTTAACAAGGAGGCTTCCTCGGAAGTGGCCAGCGTCTCCCTGCATCTGCAAAGCCATGAGGATATGCGCGGCAGCATTCCCGCACCCTATGTCGGCAAGGTAGGTGCGATCATGTTCAATCTCGGCTACCTCCCCGCCGACGAAGCGGACAAGACCATTATCACCCAGCCGGAGACAACGATCGCAGCGCTCGACGGCTCGCTGGAGCTGCTCCGCCCCGGCGGCATCGTGACGATCGTGCTGTATCCGGGACATCCTGGAGGGGAGACCGAAGCCCGGACGGTGGAGCAGTGGGCAGCCGCCATCCCGCAGCATACGGCGCAGTCCATTCTGTACCGCAACCTGCAGCGGCCTGCTGCGCCCTATCTCATCGCACTGGAGCGAAGAAAACCGATATAATGGAATTAAAGTGCATACCCGCATCAACAGACACGATATAAATTGAACAAAAAATGCGTCAAGCAGCAAGCTTTTTGTTCATCTTATATATAACACGCTAACATGACGAAAGGTGATGATCACGATGACACAGCCGTATCCGCTGCTGTTTCAACCTGAGTTCAAAGAAAGAGTATGGGGAGGCCGGGCGCTGGAGCAATTCGGCCTGCAGCTTCCAGAAGGACATATCGGTGAAGGCTGGATGATTGCCGACCATCCGAACGGTACGACAAACGTGATGAATGGTGAACTTGCCGGCAAGGGACTGGACGAGATTCGCGAGCAATTCGGCCGCGAGTGGTTCGGTGCCAAAGGATTTTCTGAAGTGAACGGCCGCTTTCCGCTGCTGATCAAGCTGCTGGACTGCAACGATAATCTGTCGGTACAGGTTCACCCGACCGATGATTACGAAGGGCTTCCGGAAGGCGAGCTTGGAAAAACGGAAATGTGGTACGTGCTGGACGCAAAGCCGGATGCCAAAATCATCTACGGTCTGAAAGACGGCGTTACCCGGGCCGATCTCCGGCAGGCGCTCGAGAACGATTCGGTTATGGAGCTTCTGCGCGAGGTGCCGGTCAAGGCCGGTGATACGTTCTACATACCTGCCGGCACCGTACATGCCCTGTGCGCTGGTGTTGTTGTTGCAGAAATTCAGCAAAACTCGGACACTACGTACCGGATTTATGATTACAATCGTCCGGGACTGGATGGTAAACCGCGTGAGCTCCATATCGAGGACTCCTTGAATGTGACGGCCTATGAAGGCTCTGGCGCTACGACCATGAGCACAGAGGGGGCTGTTCCGGGCGAGTGGCTCGAGCTGGCAAGATCGCCTTATTTTATAGTAGAAAAAGGAATTGTGTCTGGCCCATGGGAGCTTTCGACTTCCACAGACAGCTTCACCATCCTCGTGGTGTGTGACGGCGAGGGCGTGATCAGCTGGGACGGCGGATCTCAGCCATTCGCTTCCGGTCAATGCTTCCTGCTCCCTGCCAATCTTGGAAGCTACAAGCTCGAAGGCAGCTCTACTGTGCTTCGCTCTTATCTTCCATAACACAGCTTGAGATTTCCGCACAACTTAGCTTGACTTTGCATTTCATGCCGGGCAGGTGCCCGGCAGTTGCTTTACTTGCTCCGGGACAGCCGGTTCCTTGCTGAACAACATGCAGATCGGCTTGGATACCCTGAACGTCCCGGCCAGCAACGGAATGGAAACTCACGGTATGGCGGAGGTGCAACGCAACATGCAAGCTGAAACGTTTACGATGCTGAATACGCAGGCCATGGATGTGTTTGTGCGTGCTTGGCTTCCCGCGTCTGGCACAGACGTTCGGGCAGTGCTGCAAATCGCCCATGGCATGTGCGAGACAGGCGCGCGGTACGCGGAGCTGGCTGAAGTGCTGACAGCCCGCGGTTATGCGGTATATGTCAACGACCATCGCGGACATGGCGTTACCGCCGGAGAGCTTAGCCGCCTCGGTGATCCCGGAGACAATGGCATCGAGGGCATGATTGAGGATATGCTCCTGCTCGCTGCCGAGCTGCGCAAGCGTCATCCCGGGATACCGCATATTTTGATGGGACATAGTATGGGCTCCTTTTTAACCCAAAAAGTGATGTGCACGCACGGCGACCGCTTCGATGGCTATATTCTGTCAGGATCGAACGGCCCGCGCAGAATGCTCGGGCTCGCCGAGAAGCTGGCTGCGGCTCAGTCTCGGCTTCAAGGAGATGAGCATCGCAGCCTGCTGCTGAATGCGCTCGTGTTCGGGCCATACAACCGGGGTTTTGGGCCCATCCGCACCCCGTTCGATTGGCTTTCCCGCGATGAAGCCGAAGTGGACCTGTACATCCAGGACCCTTATTGCGGCCAGGTATGCAGCGCCCGCTTCTTCCGCGAGTTCTTTCGCCTGCTGCGCCAAATTCACAGGCCCAAGCTGCTGCAGGGGCTGCCGAAGGAGAAGCCGGTATACATCTTCTCCGGCGAAGAAGATCCTGTCGGTCTACGCGGCAAGGGCGTCCGCAGCTTGATCGAGCTGTACCAACTGCACGGCATCACCGATCTGGAGTTCCGGCTGTACCCTGGCGGCCGGCATGAAATGCTGCATGAGATCAACAAACAGGAAGTCGCTGCCGATGTGCTTGATTGGCTGGAGAGGCATACAACTGACGAAAGAGACAGACACGCGTCTTCTTCCTCGCCGGCCGACGAGTGACGTTGAGGAGCGGAACCGAACGCATCCGAAGCTAACAGGCTCAGCGAGCCTGAAGACGGCCGTTATTCCGGTCCGACAACAAAAAAAGCGATCTGTCCCCTCGCGGAGACAGATCGCTTTTTCAATCACCAGTATGAGCCTCCACGCAGCAGGCAGTTTCAATTCCCGGCTAATAGCCAGCTTCCCTTCATTCTTCATCATTAGGAGTGCGGTCGATGGCAAGCTGGGTAACCTCCGTGTAATCCCCCTGCCGGACCTCTTCATCCGTCGCCTCTTCGCGCAGGGCATCATTCGTTTCCATCCCTGGTGCAACGCTCGGCTCCTCATGCTGCCGATGCTCCTTGCTCATGCTTGAAACCTCCCTTATTAGGTGAATAAGGTTAGCTTCCCGAGATCAGCGAGATTTATGCTCCAAGCCGCAGCTCCCGCTATTCGAGAACATCAGACCGATGTCCGAAGTTCATTAAACCGGCATGGTATAGTAATGCGGGCGCCCGCTATCATCCTGCTGATAGAGCACAATCAGCATCGTTTGCCGATTCGCATCACCGGTGAGGCCGCTGCCGCCCTGGATCGCATCATTCAAATCAAACGGCATCATTTCAATCATCGCATGCTTGTGAAGCTCCCGCTCCGTCAGGCCAAGCTTCGCAAACTCTTCCGACACGGCAGACGGCATTTCGACAATTCGCTTCATATGGGCTGACCAATCGCTTTTATCCAGCGAGAAATCCCACCAGATTTTCCGAGGTTTATATTTATGTCCCAGGAAATAATCGAACTTCATTAAGCCCATAACGATGTCCATACGCGGTGTCTGTCGATGCTCCAGGAATGCTGTCAGGCGCGTGAACAGATCCTCGAGCTGATGCCCGATCTTTTGCCAGCCCTGGCTCTCCCAATAATCTCCGAACGCTTGGAAAAAGTCGAACGGCGACGGGAACTCATGCTTCATCAAATAGTTGAGCGTATGGTCCATTCGGTGGGCATTCCAGTATTTCTCAAGCACGTCCTCCAGCCGCTTCAGCCTGACGATATCCGAGAAAGGAAGCACATCGCTGCCCAAAATTTCATAAGGGGCATGGTCCATATACGTGTAGTTATACTTGGCCGCATCATGCCGGAGCCCTGTTCCGCGTAGCATCTTCAAGAAGCCCAGCTGCAGCTCCTCCGGTCCGAGTGCGAATACGTCGTTAAACGTTTTCCGGAACGTATCGTAATCCTCCAGCGGCAGGCCCGCAATCAGATCCAGATGCTGATCGATCTTGCCGCTTTCCTTGATCATGGTCACTGTTCTGGACAGCTTGGTGAAATTTTGCCGCCGCTTTACCAGCTCATTCGTCGGATCGTTGGTAGACTGAACGCCGATCTCGAACCGGAATATGCCCGGGGGCGCATTCTTCGCCAAATAATCCAGCACCTCCGGCCGCATAATATCCGCCGTAATTTCGAACTGGAACACGCAGCCGCCATGATTCTCGATCAGAAACTGGAACATTTCCAGCGCATAATCCCGCTTGATATTAAAGGTGCGGTCCACAAATTTGATCAGCTTGGCCCCTTGATCAATGAGGTACAGCAGATCGGACTTCGTGCGTTCAATATCGAAGTACCGGACGCCAACCTCGATGCTGGACAAGCAAAACTGGCAGCTGAAGGGACAGCCCCGGCTCGTCTCGAAATAGACCACCCGTTTGCCCAGATGCGGAATATCCTCCGGGAATCTGTGCGGGGAGGGCAGCTCGTTCAGGATCGCCTTCGGTCGCGGCGGATTGAGGATAATCTCATCGCCCTTGCGATACGCGACGCCGTACACAAAGTGAAACTTGCGCGTGCTCGAAAGCTCCTGCAGTAAGTGATGGAAGGTTTCCTCGCCTTCCCCCATCACAATAAAATCGACATTGGCCAGCCGCTCCATCCAATATTGGGTATCATAGGACACTTCCGGTCCGCCCAAAATGATCTTGACCTCTGGCATAATTTTCTTCACAATGTCGATCACTTTAATCGTTTCTTCAATATTCCATATATAGCAAGAGAATCCAATCACATCCGGCTTGCGCTGGAAGATGTCGGACACGATATTCATCGGCGGGTCCTTGATTGTATACTCCGCCAATTCGATATCAAATTCCTTCTCGCTGTATGCCTTCAGGCAGCGAATCGCAAGCGAGGTATGAATGTATTTCGCATTTAAAGCGGACAGTAAAACCTTCATGATTCACGTTCCTTCATATGTGAAAGTGTAGTGCGTACTTCGGTACAGCTGGGTGGGCTCAGTGCTCCCTTATCTCAAAACTCATAAACAGGCTCATCTCCGCCACTGCCTGGCTGATTCTGGAAAAAGTCGAGGAACGGCTGGCCGTATTTGCGAAACTTCATCTCCCCAACCCCTTTAATCCCCAGCATCTCCTGTTCCGTTTGCGGGCAAACGACACTCATCTCCCGCAGCGTTGCATCGTTGAAAATGATGTAAGACGGCACATGCTCTTTGCTTGCAAGCTCGCGGCGGATCAGGCGCAGCTGCTCAAATATCGTTTCATTGACCGCAGACGGCGAGTAATCACGCCGCCCTGCGCTCCGCTGCCCGGCTTTCGTGCGGGAAGGCTTCGGCACACGCTGCATGACTTCCTTCTGCCCCCGCAGCACCTCGGCCGCGGCGCTCTGAAGCTTCACTACAGGGTACTGCCCTTCCGTTAATGTCAGGTATCCTTCGGATACGAGCACATTGATCGTTTCGGCAATTTCCTTTTCCGTGCGGCCCGACATCACTCCATAGGTAGGCAACCGGTCAAACCCGTATTCCAGCACCTTCTTCGCTCTGGAGCCTTTCAGCACCGCAGCGACGGTCGACACGCCAAACCGTTCGCGCATGCGGTGAATGCAGGAGAAAATCTTCTGTGCATCGACCGTGATATCGATCAGCTCACGATCGTCCGTGCAGGAGCTGCATGTGCCGCATGGCTTGTCGTCATGGGCTTCCCCGAAGTAATCCAGCATCGCGCTGCGAAGGCAGCGGGTGGTGTAGCAGTAATCGATCATCTGCTGCAGCTTCCGGTATTCGTTATGCTTGCGCTCTGAATCCTGGGGATTTTGCTCGATCAGAAATTTCTGGGTGATGATGTCCTGCGGACTGAACAGCAGGATGCACTGGCTCGGTTCACCGTCCCGGCCCGCGCGGCCTGCCTCCTGAACGTAGGACTCCATATTTTTCGGCATATTGTAGTGGATGACGTAACGAACATTGGACTTGTCTATCCCCATACCGAATGCATTCGTCGCTACAATGACGCGAATATCATCATACAGGAACGCCTCCTGGCTCTCCGCCCGCTCCGCATCGCTCATGCCTGCATGATACCGCCCGGCGGCGATGCCCTGCGCCTGCAGTCGCTGGCATAAATCGTCCACATCCTTGCGGGTTGCAGCATAGATAATGCCTGACTGATGGGCATGGGAAGCGGCGTAATCCATAATGAATTCGCGCTTGTTCTCCCCCCGCAGCACCGACATCTCCAGATTGTCCCGGCCAAGACCTGTAACGAACACCTGCGGCTGATCAAGCTGAAGGAGACGCTGCATATCCTCCATAACCTCTGGCGTTGCCGTCGCCGTAAAGGCGGCCACAATCGGGCGCTGCGGCAAAGCGTCGACAAACGGTGCTACCGCCAGGTAGCTTGTACGGAAATCATGTCCCCACTGGGATACGCAGTGGGCCTCATCCACAGCGACGATCGAGATGTCAAGGCCGGCCATCTCCTCCCGGAACCAGTCGAGCTCCAGCCGCTCCGGCGCGACATACAGCAGCTTCAAGTCCCCTCGCTTCGCAGCCCGAATCCGTTCATTCACTTCCTTGCCGCTGAGCGTGCTGTTAATATAAGCCGCAGAAATACCCGCGGTCGTCAGCGCATCCACCTGGTCCTTCATCAGTGAGATCAGCGGCGATATAACAAGCGTCAGGCCAGGATGCATCAGTGCCGGAATCTGATAACAGATCGACTTGCCTCCGCCTGTCGGCATAATTCCAAGTGTATCCCGTCCACGGAGCAGGCTGTCCACAATCTTCTTCTGCCCCTCCCGAAAGTCCGGGTACCCGTAATACCGCTGCAAAATTTCCTTCGCGGTGTCCATATTCATCAATTCATTGCTCCTGGCTTCCACATTCATGGATAAAAACTCCTTATCAAAAACCGGTCATCCTTTAAGTTTAATGGTGTTTCATCGAATGAGCAACCGAGTCGGGCAGGAAAAACAATAAAACGATCCGCCCATCGGCGTCACTCTGCCGCTGCTGCTGATTGAGAAGAACGCTGCAACTTCCGCAAAGTAGAAGAATTCTTGGGGGCACGGAACCGTTATAATGAAATGCAGGCAAAGAACATTACGATTCACCCCAAGCTATTGTTATGAATGGAGGAATTACGAATGGTTATCACACAGGAAACACATATCCAGGCAGATATATCCCTCGTATGGCGCGCATGGACAGAAGCCGATCGCATAAAGGAATGGTTTGCGCCTGCCGCCGTTATCGAGCCCTGGCAAGGAGGGAGATTCGAACTATATTTCAACCCTGCGAATCCAAGCAGCATGAGCACCTCCGGCTGCACCATCCTGAAGGCAGAGGAACCGCATTTGCTGATCTTTGAGTGGAAGGGACCCGATCCGTTCGCGGAAACGATGAACCACAGCGGGCAGCTCACCTCGGTTGAAGTTGGGTTGGAGCCCCAGCAGGATGGGACACGGGTAACGCTTCGCCATGACGGATGGAAGGATTCCGCCGACTGGCTTGCAGCCAGAAAGTGGCATGTTGAGGCTTGGAAAGATATGCTCACAAGTTTGAAGTCCCGGATGGAATCAGGGGAAGGCATTCTCTGCTGCCAATAATCGAATAAAGGAATCGAGACAGATGCCCAACATTTGTGTTCTACCGTTAACGTAATCGGTATGGTGGCCGCACGGCGGTTTTACGGTGACATCCTTGTGGCTATTGTCATCGCGCTGATGGAATTTAAAGCTTCATAAACAGAGGGGTCAGCTTTTTCCAAATACGCTGTTCTGTTACTCCCTCCTCGATTTCGGTTATAAACTTATGTATGCCTAAGAGGGTCCCATCCCTGGACTAAGAATGCCTGTTTTCGGAAACAATAGGTACTCGAAATGGCATATTAACCATTAACCGCAAGGGGGATTTCATATGGACTATTCACCTGAACAGCGGATTACGCTGCATGGATTCAACAACCTGACGAAATCACTCAGCTTCAATATGTATGATGTCTGTTATACAAAAACGAAGGCAGAGCGTGAAGCTTATATCGAATATATCGACGAGCAGTACAATGCCGACAGGCTTACCAGCATTCTGACCCACGTCTCTGAAATTATCGGCGCCCATGTGCTGAACGTGGCCAAGCAGGACTACGTGCCTCAAGGCGCAAGCGTAACTGTGCTTGTATCCGAGGGGCCTGTCGTCGAGGTGCCGGAAGAGTCCTATGAGGAATCGCCGGGGCCTCTGCCAGACAATATTGTGCTGCAGCTGGACAAAAGCCATATTACGGTCCATACGTATCCGGAGTATCACCCGAATGAAGGCATCAGCACCTTCCGGGCCGATATTGACGTATCTACCTGCGGGGAAATTTCCCCGCTTAAGGCGCTCAACTACCTGATCCACTCCTTTGATACCGACATTATGACAATCGACTACCGAATCCGCGGCTTCACCCGGGACATTAACGGCGATAAGCTGTTTATCGATCATGAGATCAGCTCCATCCAGAACTATATTCCCGATGAAGTGAAGGACCAGTACGATATGATCGATGTTAACGTGTATCAGGAGAAGCTGTTCCATACCAAATGCAAGCTCAAGCAGTTTGATCTGGACAACTATCTGTTCGGTTATACGAAGGACAAGCTGTCCCCGCAGGAGCAGCAGGAAATTACCGACCGCCTCAAGCTGGAGATGGATGAGATTTATTACGGCAGAACGATGGACTAAGGTGCCTTCCTCAGCGCCGGACGTTGCATCATGCCAGTGCCAGCCCCATACAATTCAAGCCGCTGACGGTTCAAGACAACTTGAATGATCAGCGGCTTGTTTCTTGAGCAAGCGGAGGATATCAGAATTGCACAGAGAATCCGTCGAACCGATGAATGCCGGTACCGAAACGGACAAGATCCTGGGCCCGCAGCTGCTGAGCCGCTTCCTTCACCACTTGCAGCAGGGATGGCGGAAGGCCGATCCGGTTATGGGCGCCGAATATGCGGGTAATGCCCTGCAGTTCTGATATCCTCTCAAGCGAGCGAACGAGATCCTCCGGGCTTGTTGTCGGGAAGAATGCATAGACAGGCGTCTCGTCATAGAGCAAATCTCCGGTGAACAGGTATCCCCGGCTCGTATCCAGGACGGTGATATGGCCCGGCGAATGACCCGGCGTATGGTACACCGTCAGCCGTCTGCCCCCCAGGTCGATCACATCCCCCTCACGCAGCAGGCCAGCAGGCTTGCCTTGATATGGCGTATACAACTCCGGCTGGAAGGAATCCGGCACCGGTCTGGTAATATCCCTGGATACATCCTTGCGGATTTGCTCAATAGACAGGCCCTGAATGCCATGGAGAAGCCATTCTTCCTCGGCTTCATGCACATAGATTTCCGCATATTGCCCGTGGCTGCCGATATGATCCCAATGCACATGCGTGGTCAGCACAACAATCGGCAGATCTGTCAGCTGATCGGTGATGCGCTTGATGTTGTCTATGCCCAGTCCGGTATCCACGAGCGCTGCCCGCTCGCTGCCAAGGAGCAGATAGGAGTGCACCTTCTCCCAGTGGCCGTATTCGCTAATGGCATATGTCGTCTCATCCAGCCTGGTTACCGTGAACCAGGGATCATCCATGACGATGTCGTAAGCCGTGGTGTTCATTGTATCGTCCCCCTCGTTTTTTTTGCTTCAGTTCATCCTTACAACGCATAGCTGTCTTAGGTTTACCAACACCTTCAGGAACGGTCGCTCCCATGCTCATCCTGAAAGGCAATCAAGCTCAAATAGTATGGCTTCTGGGTCTCTTCGGATCGCTCCTGATCCATGGGATGATCCTTGGCAGCTGTCGTAAAGTGCTTGTCCAGCAGCTGCTTGAACTCCTCCACGAATGCATGAAAGCTCTCCTGTGTTGTATGAAGCTGATAGGTTGCGGCAATGTTTTTGCGACAATGCTCATTCGAGCTGTCAAGCGCAAATGCGGCCGGGTCTGCCAGCTCAATTCGCGAGCGGGTTCCCTCGACCGTCTCCAGGAATACCTGGCGCGACGTCTCGACAAGGTCCATGCTGGGCAGCAAATGATCCTCCGGAATAAAGCGGCTCGCCGCAGCCCGGTAGTATTTTTGCACGATGCCGTTCTTCTCTTCCTTGTGCACGATCTGAATGATGTCATGCTTCTCCAGCTCTTTGAGATGGAAGTAAATATTATGGCGTGCGATGCCAAGCAGCTCCGCCAGCTGCTGCCCGGTGTAAGCATCCTTCACCAGCTTCATGAGAATTTGGGTTCGGAGCGGGTCAGCGATGGCCTTCAGCTGCTCATGCGTTTTAATGATATACACACCTGACCTTGTCACACGATCACCTCTTTTTTTCGCTTCAGTAAAATTTATTTTACCGTTTGAGTATACTCTACTGTTCGTTCCAGATCAACCTCACTTTGGTTTGGAGGGGCGATGGCCCCCTTCGACATCGCTGTCGTAGAAGAGTTAGCATCTGGATCAGCATGGGGTTATTTTCCGGCACAATCAGATATGATATAGTATCGACGATACCGTATCGACAGCCCCTTCTGCTGGATTATAAGCGACAAGGATGTGTCCGGATGTTTGACCCGACTGTATTTGAGAATTTAAAAGTAGGCATAGAGAATATCGTTTACGATCTGGATAATCTCGACAAAAAAGTGCTTGTCACGGGCCGCTCTGATCTACTGAACATGGCCGTCATGTCCAGATGCTTCGTGCTGCAATTCGAGTTGACCGGTCAACACGAAACCTATGCCGAGATTGTCCTGGAAGCGGGGGTGCAGGATTTAGCCGCTGAAATTTTGGAAATCCCTGATGAGACACCGGGATGTGCGCTGAAGCTTCGCTTCACCCAAACGATCGAAGATGTTGAGGCCGGCTGTCCGGTGATGGCCGAGATTGTCCAGCGTATATGGGAGCCGGAGGTTCAGCCGATCCAGACCGTCGGCTTTATGTATGGGGAGAAGCCTGTGCGCTATCTCAGCACCATTGAAATCGGGTTTTCACGGAAAATTCACGAGGAACAGATGGGGGATCTTCCGAAGCTGGTCGATTACATGCTGCAAACATTAGCGGCATTAAACGAGGCTGCTGCAAGGAAATCCTAAAACCAAGCTGCATGACAGATGTCGATCGGCCGGTCCGCCGCATACAATCCAAAAGGGCTCCGAGTCATTCCACCTCGGAGCCCTTTTGTCCGTTCGCATCAAGCGGTCATAAACCGAATCCAAATATCCGAAGGGTCCAGCACGTACCAAGCATCGTCACGCTGCTCGGCTTCATGACCCGAGTCCCGAAGACGACTGATGACCGTCTCGATCTCTTCACTGCTCGGCAGCTGGATCGTATAATGCTCGATTCCCGCCTGGTTTGGCGCCGTATTCGGGATTCCTCTTCCGGCCCAGGTGTTCAGTCCAACATGATGGTGATAGCCTCCGGCAGCGACGAACAAGGCTGCGCCTCCATAGGCGGCTGTAACCTCAAACCCAAGAATATCGCAATAAAACCGTCTCGCTTCAGCCAGATCCGATACATGGAAATGCACATGCCCCATAACCGTTCCTTCCGGCAGCCCCGTCCATTCCAGGCCATCCGTCAAAGCAAGGAGCCCTTCGACGTCGACGGGATCTGTGGCCATAACATATTCCCCGTTCGCATCGCGCTTCCAGGTGTCCCGAGGGCGATCCGCATAGATTTCGATCCCGTTGCCGTCCGGATCGTTAATATAGAGCGCCTCGCTAACCAGATGATCCCCTTGGCCAACGGAAATGTTATGCGCGATCAGATTTCTCAGCGCCAGGCCAAGGCTCTCCCGATCCGGGAGCAAGATGGCGTAATGGTACAGTCCGGCAGCTCTGCCCTTGGGCCGAAGCGCTTCAACCTCATGAAGCTGAACGAGCGTATGCCGGCCGTCTGCTGTCAGCTCCACGGTCCTCCCCTGCTGGCGAAGGATTCTCAAACCGACAATCTCTGTATAAAAACGAATTGATCTTGCAAGATCGCTAATGCGAAGTGATACCGGGCCAAGCCCGAGCGACGGATGCAATACAGATGACATAATGTTCACTCCTTCAAGAAAATGTATATATGACGATCTCATCTTTGAATAAACTAACAAAAAATAAGTAACTAACTTGTAGTTGTAATTATAGTTCGGATATCAACGATTTGTCAAACGAAAATCAAAAGCCTGGCAAGGTGCGTCCCTGCCAGGCTTGTATTGAGGTAAAGAATGTTACAGAATGCCAATCAGCACGGGCAGCATGATAAACGAGACCAGTGTTGTCCACAGAATACATCTGGACACCAGCTTCGGTGCGGCATCATACTCCTCGGCTAAAATAACGGCGTTGACGGCTGCCGGCATGGAGGAGAGCACAAGTATCACGGCAAACAAATCGCCGTCTACACCAAGGAGGATCAGCAGCCCCCACGCAGCAAGCGGACCGGCCAGCATTCTCATCGTCATGCCCGCCCAGAAGCCCCGTCGGCTGACAGATAATGCACCCGCATCCTCTCGTACGCCCACCATCTGCGCCCCCAAAATAACCAGCGCCAGCGGCGCGTAAGCGGCCGAAAGCATCGACACCCCGGTCTCCAAACCATCCGGCAGCTGATAACCGGTCACGCGAAACACAACCGCCAGCAAGGCTGCGTACACTGCCGGAAGTTTAAATACGGACAGAACCGCCTTTTTCGCCGAAAAGTGCGATCTTGCCGCCAGATACACGCCCAGCGTATGCATAATGATAATCTGTATCACGACATACACGGATGCCTTGTCCAGCCCTGCCTGACCAAACGCCAGCAGAACGAGCGGTAAACCGTAGTTGACACTGTTCGTAAAAATGGCGGTCAGAGCCAGGCCTGAGCTTTCCGTCTGCGGCAGACGGAGCCATCTTCCAGTCAGCGTACTTAGCAATGACAGCACCACCACATTCAGCAGACAGAAGATGACCGTCGTCATGATATCGCCGGAGGTGATGGAAGCATTCTTAAGCGTTTCGAAGAGAAGTGCCGGACTTAGCACGTACAGAGACAGGCTGGATAACGCCTTCGTATCCAGTCCTCGGAGCCCCTTCAGCAGCGCGCCGCCGATCACCGGCAGGGATATAGGAAGGAAGACACTGTATAGGATAGATAAAAATTCGGAGATCAATGAGGTTCACCCTTTGACGGAAAATTTTCGACAACTCTCTTCATCCTACCTCATAATCCCGGCTTACGTCCAAAACTTATTAGCGGGAGAAGGCATGGAATAATCGCAGTTGGAGCTGCATTTTCCGTCAATGGAGCCGATTTAAACCACCTTAGTATGGGTCGGGGGATGTGTCATTAGAGTGGCAAACAGTTCACGGGCTTTGACATTCTTCACGGTATAGAACGAATAAAAACGCTTCATCGCTGCCGCTTCACACAGCCAGGAATAAAAGTCGACCGACGACTCGCTCGCCTGCTTCCCACCACCTTGGATCCAGCTGCGCAAATAGTTGACGTGAAACTCCACCTGCCCCTCCCACATAAAAGTAAAGTTGTTCGAGTCGCCACTGCTTTTCAGCACAAACCGAAACCCCTTCTCTTTCAGCAAGTACACCTTGCCATTACTGAAAAAAGCCGGGCCCTCATCGGTCGCTACGATGCCGATCATCTCATTGTTATGCAGCATATAAAAACCGCGGCAGTACTCCACATCCTCTTCTTGATCCAGCTGTTTCTCCTGAAATGTATCCAGATCGAGACCGACAGGTCTTTCCCAGGCAAATTCCTTGAATTTTCGAATCACCTTCATCAAATATGTACCTCCTATTAGAGCTTCATTCCCAAAGTATAGGAAAATCGACTCTACAATTTCTCAACAAAAAGTGAGAAACGCCCGGTATTGGCTCTACTAGGAAGCTACCCAGCATAACTGCTAGTCTATATAAGGAAATTCAGTTCACAAAAAAATCACCGGATTTCCCGGTGACTTCATCCATCTCATATGGTTAGCGGGCCAGCTCGATGCCGCCCCCTCCCTGTTTCCATTGCTCGTACCATTCCGTAATGTAAGGACTCGGCTCCACATTCATTTCCTCTCGCAAAATTTGGCTCATCTGGCTGTATTGCATATGGACTTGAGCGCCATTGTTCAGCGAGGCGTAAATTTGCATCAAGGAATAGTAGGCTCTCTCCTCAAGCGGATGCTGCTTCGTAATCGAAGAGTAACTGAATATCGCTTCTTCCATCCGGTTATGATCGAAATACCACTCTGCCAGGGAATAGGATAGGCCGAGCCACATCCGCTTGTATCTCTGCCGCTCGCTTTCTGCCCACCAGTAGTCATATTCCTGCAAGTAATCCCCCGTGTACAGATTCAAAATCTCGATATGCTTGTCGATCGACTGATGAGATATCGCCGGACTCGCGGCCAGCCACTCTTCCCAAATCTCGACATCCAGCTGAATATCCTCCATGTTCAGTACATAGCCTTCCGTCGTGTTGGATATTTGCAAACGCCCGTTAAATGAATCCAGCGATTTTCGAATATGATAAATGGCCGTATATAGCTGGGGATAAGCTTTATCCATATCAAATTCAGGCCATAACAGATCAATAAGAACAGATTTCCGCACCAGCTGTCCTCTGTGCTGCAGAAGATAAATAAACAGCTCCTGTGCCTTCGTTGTACGCCATTGCAGCAGCGTATACTGTCCCTCGTGCTCCGGATGCTCGATCATGACCTGACGGAACATGGTCATCTTCAGCGGCCGCTTCTGAACAGGCTGCTCCTCGCCGCGCATGGCGATACGCTCCTGAAGGCGCTTCATCGTTTTGGCCAGCCTGTCCATCTGCAGCGGCTTCACAATATAATCAACCGCATTCAGCTCGAAGGCGTGCACGGCGTACTCATGATAACCTGTCACAAACACGATGCACAAATAAGGCTTCCGCTCAAGAAGCTGCTCGGCAAGTTCAATTCCGCTCAACTCCGGCAAACTGATGTCCAGAAACACAATATCCACTTCCCGGGACAGAATTTCTTGCCGTCCTTCAGACGCATCCGAATATTTGCCCACCACTTCAATTGGAAGGTGATCAAGCTTCGACAGTTGCCGTTCCAGGTATTGCAATGCAAGCGGTTCATCATCTACGAGAATAACCTTCATGTCATGTGCTCCTTGGAAAATACCATTATGCCTTAACTATATATAATTCCTGCCCGTTGATGCAACAATCGTAACCCGTTTGGACCAATTAGAGTCTAAATACCTACTACTTAAGATGCGCTCGCACCAGACCCTAATCATGGCGTTACCCGTGCATCTGCTTTTCCCTGAACTCATGCTCAAGCACACTCATCAGAATGGCGTTATGATAGCGGTGATTGTAATAGAGCACATCCCGCTGAACGCCTTCCCGCACGAATCCAACCTTCTCATATGCCTTGATCGCCCGTTCATTAAAATCGAATACCTGCAGCTCCACCCGGTGCAGATTGAGCTGGCCGAAGCCATATTCTAGCAGCAGCTTCATCGCTTCGGGCCCGTAACCTTTCCCCAGATGCTGTTCCGAATCGATGGCAATCCGCATGCCTGCATTGCGATTGACAGAATCAATGTCCTGCAAGGCGATGTCGCCGATGACCTGATCCGTATCCTGCAGCGCTATAAGAAGCAGCACGGACGACGAATCGGTTGATCTGTCTTCGATATAACGGCGAATCCCCTCGATTGTGAAGATCTGCCGTGTTCCGGTCAAACGACGCATTTCCTTGTTGAACAGCATGTGATAATAACCGTCCACGTCCTCCTGGCTAATGGGACGAAGATACAGGCGTTCCCCTTCCAAAAAGCGTACCGGTCGTGGATTCCATAACGATGTGCTCATATGCGATCCGCTTCCCCCTTAATTCTGATTTCTTCGTTCAGCTCGATTAGATTTATGAGAAAAGGTCCTTCAGGAAGCCTCCACCTTGCGGCCGACAATGACGAGATCACGCTTGATCCCATCCAGTTCGGCCACGCCGGGAAGAAAGCCCCACTGTTCAAACCCGAACTTTGTCAGAAGCCCCAGGCTTGGCTTGTTATGTCCGAACACCAGCCCGACCAGATTGCTGATACCAAGACGCGGGCATTCCTCGATTGCCTTCGCAACCAGAATGCTCCCGGCTCCGGTCCCCCGGAAACGCTCGTCCACATAGATGCTAATTTCAGCGGTTGCATCATACGCGGCGCGCTCGTGAAAACGCTGAAAACTCATCCAGCCTACGATGTGCTCCTCAGACCGCATTACCCACAGCGGGTGACGATCCGGTGCATGCTCCTCAAACCACTGCATCCGGCTCTCTACCGTGATCGGCTCCAGATCTGCGGTGACGGTCCGACCCGAAATAGTTGAATTGTAAATGTCCACAATAGCTGGCAAATCTTCTTTGACAGCATAATCGATGCGATAAGAATGCAGTGCCATGATTCCCCTCCGAGTGCAATAAAATATCAGTTTATCTGTGATCTAATTAGATTCTATTGTACAAGAACCGGCGAAAAAACGCTTCTGTTTTCTGAGCCACTTTACTTCAATGCGCGAACCCGTTACCCTTAGGCTAAGTGCTCCAAATGCGCTCCCCAGTTGTGGATAGAAAGGATGAATCAATATGAAGCAACGTCTGGACAAACTCCAACATACGATAAATACCCAAGGCTGGGATCATGTGCTGATCACAGATCCCAAGCATGTCTATTACTTGACCGGCTTTGCCAGCAATCCGCATGAACGGTTCCTTGGGCTGCTGCTCTCCGCTGCGGAGGAGCCCGTGCTGGTTGTGCCCGCGCTGGATGCCGAGGCCGCTCATGCGGCCTCGATCGTGAACCACATCGTTACCCATCAGGACACGGACAACCCTTACGAGCTGCTGAAGGGCATCATTCCGGGTTCCGCGGGCGTATTGGCCGTTGAGAAGGAGCAGCTGACCGTCTCCCGTTATGAACAGTTGCAGCATCACTTGTCCGTCTCCCGCTATGAGGACGCAGGCCCGGTACTGCGCGAGATGCGGGTCCGGAAGTCGCCCGAGGAAGTTCAGGTGATCAGACATGCCGTGCAGCTCGTGGAAGAGGTCCTTCAACGCGGCCTAGCGCAGACGAAGGCCGGCGTTAGCGAAATCGAGCTTGTCGCGGAGCTGGAATATACGATGAAGAAGCTGGGAGCCGAAGGCCCTTCCTTCTCCACCATGGTGCTGTCCGGCCCCAATACCGCGCTGCCGCACGGTGTTCCGGGATCGCGGAAGATCGAGCCTGGCGACCTGGTGATGTTCGACCTGGGCGTGTACGCCAGCGGTTATGCCTCCGATATTACCCGGACCGTGGCTGTGGGCCAGCCTTCCTCTGAGGCGGTCCGCATCTATGAAACGGTTCTTGCTGCAAATACAGCGGGCATTCAGGCAGTCAAGCCGGGCGCTTCCTACGCTTCTATTGATCAGGCTGCCAGAGATGTCATCGCGAACGCGGGATACGGCCCTGCCTTCGTCCATCGGCTCGGGCATGGCCTAGGCATGGATGTGCACGAGTATCCTTCGGTGCACGGGCAGAACAACGATACCGCGCAGACGGGCGCTGTGTTTACCATTGAGCCGGGCATTTATGTACCCGGTGTAGGAGGCGTCCGCATCGAGGACGATGTGCTCGTGACCGGGACAGGGGTTGAGGTGCTGACCACGTTCCCCAAGGAGCTTACCATCATCGGTTAATATGAATATCCCATTATAATGAGAAAAAGCCCGTGAGGCCTTGCGCACAAGCAAGGCCTCACGGGCGTTCTTCTTCCTGATTCAATGCTTATGCTTGAATCATATCCAGCTCGATGTTCTTGTCGTTGAACACATCTTTATCCACTTCATTCATCACCTTGCCGGTGATGGCACCTGCCGTCATCGAGTCATTGACATTGAGGGCAGTGCGGCCCATGTCGATCAGCGGCTCAACCGAGATCAGAAGGCCCGCCAGCGCCACCGGCAGATTCATGGTGGACAGAACGATCAGCGATGCAAACGTCGCGCCGCCGCCAACGCCCGCTACACCGAACGAGCTGATCATGACGACCACAATCAGGGTAAGGATAAACGACCACGAAGTCGGATCGATACCTGCTGTCGGTGCAATCATAACCGCCAGCATGGCCGGATAAATACCGGCGCAGCCGTTCTGGCCGATCGTTGCCCCGAAGGAAGCGGACAGATTGGCAATTCCTTCAGACACTCCTAGCTTCTTGCTCTGTGTCTGAACATTCAGCGGAATCGTTGCTGCGCTCGAGCGTGAAGTAAAGGCAAACGTCAGGGTAGGGAATACCTTCTTCACATACGTTACCGGATTATATCCGAACAGCGCCAGCAGAATGAGATGAATGATAAACATCGCAATGAGCGCAACGTAAGAAGCGAGTACAAAGTCAATCAGATTCATAATCACCGCGAGATCTGTCGTGGCGATCGTCTTCGCCATCAGCGCCAAAATCCCGTAAGGTGTCAGTCTAAGTACCAGTGTCACGATGCGCATAACGACACCGTACACCGCGTTGATCATACCGCGGAAGGTCTCCGCCTGCTCCTTGTTCTTCCGGTCAAGCCCAAGCACGGCTATCCCGATGAACGCCGAGAATATCACGACCGCAATCGTTGATGTTCTTCTGGCTCCCGTCATGTCCGCGAACGGATTGCTCGGAATGAAGTCCAGAATTTGTTGCGGGAGTGTTCTTCCTTCCACATCCCCCAGCCGCTCTTCAAGAATAGCGCCTTGCCGCTGTTCTACCTCTCCGCCTTGAATATTCACAGCCGACAAGTCGAAGGCCAGCGCAGTCGTAATCCCGACAGCAGCTGCAACGGCCGTTGTTGCCAGCAGCACCGTGATGATCAGACCGCTCATTTTGCCAAGGTTACGTCCGCCTTTCAGCTTCATAATCGCCGAGATGATGGACACCATAATCAATGGAATGACCATCATCTGAAGCAGCCTTACATAACCATACCCCACCAGATTGAACCAGTCCGCCGACTTAATAACGACATCCGACGTAGAGGTGTAGATCCATTGAAGCGCCACCCCGAACAGGACGCCGAGACCCAGCCCTGCAAACACCCGTTTTGTAAACGAGTAATGCTTCTTCTGCATCCAGAACAAAATGCCGATCAACAGGATCAAAACTAGCACGTTGATGATAACCCACAATGTTTCCATACCTTGTTGTAGCTCCTCCCTCAACAACTGTTCAGCTGTTGTTAATATTGTGCAATAAGTGCGTTATATATGAATTATTCCCCGAGGTAAGCCCGCTTCATAACATCACCCAATTTGCAACATACATTATCTGCATTTTTACGCCCAATGTCAACTATTTTTATCGGGATTATACTTCTTATGTTGGAAAGCTTTATTTTGGAAATATTTAAGTCAAGCTTAGCATAAATACCATCCATAACAGCAGCAGCGTCTCTACCAGCTCATTCAGAGCACCGTATGTATCCCCTGTTAATCCCCCAAGCCGCCTGTTGATTCGCGATCCAACCATAACTCCGGCGATATAGGCGGCCAGCGGCAGCAACAGTACCCCCAGGCCGATTGTGAAGCGGACAGCGTTTTCTTCAACAGAAGCCAGCACGAACACCGCTCCCGCACATGTCAGCACAAAAGCCAGCACAAACGATTGGAACACTCTTCGGCCCGAAAGCCCCCGGAACAGGGAGGCAAGTCCCTCGCTGCCGCGGGCCGTTTCCCAGCGAAACATCGCATATACCATGACCCACCGGCTCCAGATCGGCGCGAGCACGAGCATGAGGGTCCACGCTTTCCACGCTCCCTCCGCAACCTCGTATAAGGAAGCGATCAGCGCTGCCTTCAACATCAGCACCAAGACGCAGGCGATGACTCCCATTGCGCCGACGCGGCTGTCCTTCATGATTTCCAGCATCCGGTCACGGGAACGGTGACTCAGCAGCGCATCGGCGCTGTCCATCAAGCCGTCCAGATGCAGTCCTCCGGTCAAAGCAGTCCAGACGATCAGCAGCAGCACCGCCAGAGGCAGCGAAGGGAGCACGTATCCAAGCGCCCAGCCCACCGCGCATACCACCGCCCCGATGGCTGCGCCAACCAGCGGATAATAGACTACGCTCCGCTGCTGCACTTCGGGGGTGAACGGAATTTCATACCGCACCGGAAACCGGGATAAAAATTGAAAAGCGGCCGCAGCCGCTTCCAAACTTTTGTTCATATCAAAAACTCCCTGCTTTTGATTTCCAACGGAATGCCAGCGGTGACAAGAAACACCTCATCACACTGCCTGGCAAGCCGCTGATTCATCAGCCCGGCCCAGTCCCGGAATATCCGCCCCAGCGGGTATTCCGGCACGATGCCGGAGCCGACCTCGTTCGTCACCAGAATGACATGACCCGGGTAATGCTCGACCGCTGCAACAAAGCTGTTGATCCGAAGCGACAGCCGCTCCTCTTCGAAATCATGCCCTTCCCGCTCAATCTCCAGCAGCACATTGGTCAGCCACAGTGTCAGGCAATCTACCAGCACGGCTGGCGCGCCGTCTGTCCGGTGGCTTAAACTGCCGAGCAGCTCGGGCAGCAGCAGCGGCTCCTCCACCGTTTCCCAAGGATAGAGCGCACCTTGGCGACGTTCCCGGTGATGCCTTATCCGGTCCCGCATCTCCTCATCGTAGGCCTGCGCTGTAGCGATATAGACGCTGGCGGGCGCTCTATGCATCGACAGCCTTTCGGCAAAGGAGCTTTTCCCGCTTCGCGCCCCCCCGGTTACCAGCACCTTAGCATTCTTCATGTGGCCCCTCCGCTGACGCCTGCGCTCTCAAACGTCGCCATCTCCTGCATGATCCGGCAAGCCGCATCCACCAGATGCAGGCTCAGTACCCCGCCGGTGCCCTCCCCGAGGCGCATGTCCATCTCCAGCATCGGGCTGAGCCCAAGCTCCTGCAGCAGCAGCCGATGCCCGCTCTCCTGGGATACATGGGAAGCGATGAGGTATGGCAAGACGGCCGGGTTGACCGCTGTGGCAATGAAGGCAGCCGCACTGGAAATAAATCCGTCAATGACGACCGGACGGCCCTGAGCGGCCGCTCCCAGAATCAGACCAGCCAGCCCCCCGATCTCCAGTCCGCCCACCTTGGCCAGCACATCGATCGGATCGTCGGCACGAGGACGGTTAATCTGAATCGCCTGCTCCAGAACCTGAATTTTGTGCAGCAGCTTCTCATCCGTGATGCCTGTCCCCCGGCCTGCTGTTTCAGCCGGAGGCCTGCCGGACAGCACCGATAATATCGCTGCGCTCGGCGTTGTGTTGCCGATTCCCATCTCCCCGGTGACGAACAGCTGTGTCCCTTGCCGGACCAGCTCTGCTGCGATCTCGGCGCCTGTCAGGACAGACCGGACCGCCTCTTCCCTGGACATGGCCGGTCCCTTGGCCATATTCGCCGTCCCCCGGCGGATGTTCCGCGCCAGCAGCCGCTCATGCGTCAACTCCACCGCAACGCCGATATCAACGCACTGCACGTCCGCTCCCGCCTGCCGGGCCAGAACATTGACCGCTGCCCCGCCGTTCAGGAAATTCAGCACCATCTGGGGCGTGACCTCCGATGGAAACGCACTTACGCCTTCCTCGCACACACCGTGATCCCCAGCCATAACAACAACGCTTTTCTTCGTGAGTACAGGCTTCATCTCACCGGTAATGCCAGCCAGCTGAATCGCCAGCGCCTCCAGCTTCCCGAGACTGCCTGGAGGCTTGGTCAGCCTATCCAGATACGCCGCTGCCGCCTGAGCCGCTGCGGTATCCAGCGGCCGGATCGTCCCGATATGCTCTCTCACTTGCTCAAGGCTCCAATCGCCCATTAGGGTTCCCCTCCTCCGCCGAGATATCGTTATCACTACTGTATATTGTAACTGATTGCTGAACGGATGTGTGGTTACCCGTTCGGTAGCCGCTCGGTGTTGCTGACTTGCTGATCCTGCCCGGCTGCGGCTCGGCTTCTCCTATTGCCTTGTCTAGTCCTCCTTCAGACTCCCCCTGGCATCACCTGCGGTGATCAGCACCTGGGGCGCGCCGTTCACAGGATGTCTCACAATGGCCGGATCGATCTGAAAAATATGGCGGATATTGTCCTCGGTCAAAACCTCTTCCGGCAGGCCGCGTCCGGCAGCCGTTCCGTTATGAAGTATAAGCAGCCGGTCGCAATACTGGGCTGCCAGATTGAGGTCGTGCAGCACGCTGATGACCGTGATGCCCGATTCCTTTCTCCAGCCGGCCACCAGATCCATGAACCGCTGTTGGTAGCGAATATCGAGATACGTTGTCGGTTCATCAAGCAGCAGCAGCGTCGGCTCCTGAGCCATCACTTTTCCAAGCGCAGCCCGCTGCCGCTGTCCCCCGCTCAATTCATCGATCCGCTTGTCGGCCAGCAGGGTCAGATCAAGCCGGTTCAGGATGGCTTCAATCCGTTCGGATGGATCTTCGTGCTCTCTGCCAAGCCAGTTCTGGAACGGGTACCTGCCCATCTCCAGCACCTCGCGAACTGTGAATCCGCTCGGAGCCAGCCCCTCCTGCTGCAGCACGGCCATCATCCGGGCGATCTCCTTACGGCTGTAGCTGCCGACCTCTCGCCCCAGCAGGCGAACGCTCCCCGCCGTAGGCTTCTCAATACCGGACAGCAGATGCAGCAGCGTCGATTTGCCGCTGCCGTTCGGGCCGATGATGCCCCACCACTCGCCCTCAGCTGCGCTGAAATCAACATCGCTAAGGACCGTCGTTTCTCCGAAGCTTTTGCCAAGCCCGTGCGCTGTAATCATCTATGCACCCTCCCTCCGCCGTTTTTTGTTCCGGTAGAGCAAGTAGGCGAAGAACGGCGCACCGATAAACGCGGTGACAACCCCAAGCGGAATTTCCGTCGGAGCCAGCACCGACCGCGCCGCCGTATCGCACCAGACCATGAAGATGGCGCCGCCAAGCGCTGACAGCGGAACGATAATGCGATAATCGGGTCCGGTGATGAGCCGGATCATATGCGGCACGACCAGCCCGACGAATCCGATCACACCGGATACAGAGACCGCCGCTGCCGCAAGCAGCGTAGCCACCACGAGCACGCTGATCTTGAGGCGATCCACATTCAGCCCCATATGCGCTGCCTGGCGCTCTCCGAGCGACAGCAGATTCAGCGCCCGCGAGCGGCTCCACAGATAGATAAACCCTGCCGCGAAATACGGGAAAAGGATGGCCGTATACGACCATCCGCGCAAACTGAGACTTCCCATCGTCCAATATAGTATCTGGTTGACCGTCTCCTTGGACATGATCGTCAAGAATGACACAATCGCCCCCAAAAACGACTGCATAACCACGCCGGATAAAATGAGCCCGTGTATCGGCAGCTTCCCCTGGTCCCGCGCCAGCGTGAGCACGATCCACAGCGTGCCGGCCCCGGTCAGAAAAGCCACCATCGGCAGCGTGTAACCGCCAAAAACCGAGTATTCCATACCAAAAAAGATCAAGGAAGCGGCGCCCAGCGCCGCTCCTGAGGATACACCCAGCGTGAAGGGATCGGCCAGCGGGTTGCGAAGCACACCCTGAAACGCTGCACCCGCCACGGCCAGGGAAGCTCCGACCAGCATGCCCAGCAAAATGCGAGGCAGCCGAACCTTCATTAGAATCTGCTCCGAGGAGGTCTCCCAGGTCGGAGCAATCCAATCGCCGATCCAGGGAATCCGATGCAGCAGCATCGCCCCGATCTCCCTTGCAGGCAGGTGGACGGAGCCGATGCCGAGGCTGACAATGAGCGTCAGCAGAAGCAAGGCGACGCCGGCCGCACCGTAACCCGCAAGCTTGCTTCTCATGGATTCATCAGTTCCGGATAGATCGCCTTGGCCACTTCAATAAGCCCCTGCGTCACCCGCGGGCCCGGACGGCTCAGCAGATTATCATCCAGTCCCACGATCCGGTCATTCTTGATCGCTTCAATCTGATCCCAGCCGCTGCGTTCTTTAATCATGACATCCAGCGTTTTCTGGCTGGACTCGTCCACAACGTTGGCCGAATACAGGATCACGTCCGGATTAGCAGCGATAATGTTCTCTTCACTGATTTCAAACCAGCCTTCCTGATCCCCGGCCACATTGATGCCGCCAGCCAGCGTAATCATCTCGTCCATGAACTCGCCCTTGCCAACCGTCCAGCCTGGGGAGAACTCCACGTATACCTTCTTCTTCTCTTCCTCGGAAAGCGATTGTACCGCTTCTGTTACCGAGGCCAGCTCCTGCTTCATCTGTTCTACGACCTGTCCGGCTTCGGCCTGACGGTCCGTGATTTGTCCAAGCAGCAATATGCTCTCCATGACGTCTTCAATCGTCTTCGGATTGTTGACATATACGGTGATGCCAAGGCCCCGCAGCTGCTCGGCCGTCTCCGCGTTCATCGTTGCCGAGAAAACAACATCCGGCCCGGCGGCGATCAGCGCCTCCTCGTTCACCTGAAATCCGCCCATCCTAGGCTTGGTGGTTGCCGCTTCAGGATAATCATCATAATCCGTTACGCCGACGATCTCCTCATCCAGCCCGAGTGCGAACAGCTTCTCAGTCTCGGAAGGAGACAAGGATACAATCTTCGCCGGCGCCTGCTCGAATGTGATCTCGGTTCCGGTTGCGTCGGTTACGGTCAGCGGATATTCGGTCTTGAGTTCCCCGTCATCGCTCGCCGGCGTTTGGCCCGTTGACTCCTCCTGTCCGTCCGTCTCGGCCGGCTGCTCCTGTGCCGTCCCGTTCGTCTCACCTTGCTGCTCCTTGCCCGCGCCGCAGCCGACAAGCGACAGCGCCAGCAGCAGCGCTGCCAGCACAGATAACCACGGTTTCATCATTGCTTTCATATTCCTCATGTCCCCCTAATGACTAAATATTGAGAATGGGCTTGCATCATGACTGATCTCCCGATCCTTGCGAGTCTATTGCATGATAGAAGGAAGAGGACAGAATAATGCACCTAAACCACTGCTCTGTCTCCATACCAAAAAAGTCCCGGATTCCGCCATCGGAACCAGGGACTACGTTCGTGTCATCGGACTGCCTGAATCTGCCTGCACAGGGCTTGCCTGATGGCCACCTACACCCATGTATCAGCTCGGCTGCAAAGCCCTGCTTCCCCCGTTCCCGTCCTCAATCCGGGGCACCAGGCAAGCCATCTCACAGCCTTAGACGCAAAAGTCCTGCAAACGCAATCCTTTCCTCGAAGGACCGTTTCTCATTCGCCATGGCAGGTCTCCTGACTTACAGGCCTTCACGACCTCTCCGCCTTCCCGGGCTGACAACCGTCTGCTCAGTGGCATCTGGAGAGATCTCCTGTTTCACAGTGGCGGGACCGTGCCGGATTCACACCGGCTTCCCTATTAACCAGACAGAAGCATCCTGCTGCGCCTCCTGCCCGGACCATGGCAAAATGTATTGAATTCGTATGTGTCAAGCTTCTCATCTCTGCACAAGATTATAGGCGATAACGCCTTGTCTTACAACCGAAAATTTCTTGGCGGCCAAGTGGTCAGAGCATGCGTCCTCCCTGCCCTGACTGCATCCAGACGCTCACCGCCAGCAGATGCAGCCGGGTGTCAAGGCAGACGCTCGCCGCGCCAGCCTGCGCTGCTTCTGGTGAGACGCACCCGAAGCGCTTCACCGGGCTCAAGCGGCAGCGCCCAGAACTTCACACCGTCCACCAGCTGTGTCATCATCTGCCGGATGACGCCCCCATGGGTCACGATCAGCACATCGGATGGTCCGCATGCCGCTTCAGGCCGCTTCCCGTGCCCGCCTTCGAGAGCTTCGGATTCCGCGGCTCCAGCCATCTCGTCGAGCTCCAGGTACAGGTTGTTCAGAAACTGACCGATCCGCTGCTGGAACGCCTCCCAGCTCTCACCGCCCGGCGGCGTGACAGAGGACGGATCATCGATCCAGCTGCGGTACGCCGGATTCTCCTTCAGATCATCATAGGTTTTGCCTTCCCATTGTCCGAAGTCCAGCTCGCGCAGCCGGACATCATAACAGACCCCCGGCACCGTTTCTCCCAGCTTGGCCGGAATCAGAGCAGGATCCTGATCCGCTCCCGTCGCTGACAGCACGTAACCTAGCGTCTGTCTGCATCGGCTGAGGTCGCTGCAGTAGATCTTGCCAAAGTCATGTCTATGATAGCGTCTCCTCAGCGGCTCAAGTTCGGTTAGAGCCCCTGGCGCAAGAAGCTGATCGGTATGCCCCATATATCGGCGCTGCTCATTCCAGCGCGTCCGGCCATGCCGGAGCAGATGGACAACGACACTTACAGCCATAACCGCCCTCCCATTTCCTGAACCAGGATCAGAATCGCGGTGCCCAGGATGGCGAACATCAGCGAGACAGCCAGCAGGAGCCGGGCGGTGGTCCGAATATCTTCCGCCCGCAGCGGGCGATCGGGATCGCCCATAAAGGCGCGGAAAGAGACCACCCCTTGATAGCGGTTCTCACCGCCAAGCCGGATGCCCAGCGCCCCGGCAACCGCCGATTCTGGAAATCCGCTGTTCGGACTCGGATGCTTCCTAGCGTCGCGGCGAACGATATGGAGCGCCCGCCTCCACTTGAGTGACAGGAGCGCCGAAGCCGCCACAAGCAATCCGGCCGTCAGCCTGGCCGGTATCCAATTCGCAGCATCGTCGAGCCTGGCGGAGGCCCAGCCCAGCTGCGCGTACTGTTCATTCTTATAGCCGACCATGGAATCGAGCGTATTGACCGCCCGGTAAGCCATGGCCAGCGGCGCCCCGCCGATCAAGGCATAGAAGAGCGGCGACACGACCGCATCCACAATGTTCTCCGCCACGGTCTCAACCGTCCCGCGAACGACCTCCGGCTCATCCAGATGGTCCGTGTCCCTGCCGACAATCATCCCGAGCGAACGGCGCGCCTGCGTCATATTTCCGGACCGGAGATCGCGATACACCTCCATACCGGCATCCCGGAGCCCCTTGATCGCAATCGTGGTGGCGATCAGCACCGCTTCCGCCCCGATGCCGAGCCAGGGGTGAACGCGCGTTAGGGCCGCAATCAGCAGCCAGGTGAGCGCGAAGGAGCTGCCGACCACGATCAGCGGCAGCAGCACACCGGCCGGCTTCAGCCCCAGCGGCGAGGTGACACGCCGCCGGATGCGCTGCTCCACGGCGCGGATGAGCTTGCCCATCCCGATGACCGGATGCGGCAGCCAGCGCGGATCCCCGATCAGCAGATCCAGCGCCACCGCCGCCCATATAACCCAGCCTGCATTCATGGCAGCGCCTTCCGGTAAGCGGCCAGACTCTCGGCAACGCTCTCGTATACGAGTCGCCCGATCATCCCGCCCAGATCGGTCGCGGTTCCGGCATACCGATGCTCGGTGCCATAGGCCTCACTCTGGCTGGCACAGACCACAATGGCATCGGTTGTCGTGCCGGTCGCCAGCGCATCGGTCTCTGCGTCACGCACGCCGAGATCACCGAGCGCCGCCGCCTTCGCCTCCGCTGCTGTAAGGACCGCATTCACAAGGCAGGCGTGCGTCAGCTTCCCGTCGATCAGCAGCACCGTGTTGATCGTGCCCGGCTTGTACGCCGCCGCATACGTCGTTCTGGCCGCCCCCGCCCGGGCAGCATTGCCCGTGCCGGCGGTCGTGCAGCATAGAACCGATGCCTCGCTGCCTCGCTCTTCCCACAGCGAAACCTGCTGCAGCTTCACGGCGGTTAACAGCCCCGCCGTCGAAGCGGGCGGATAGCCGCAGGCCGCCGCGAACGCCTGCATATCCGACACCGGATCGCTGCAATCATAGCTGTGATCGACATACCGGTTCACGATGTGATCCAGTTGAAGAAACCCGCCGCCGAATACCGCGCTGCTGACTGCATCGCTCGCCCGGGGCAAGGACAGCAGCAGATGAGGATGCCCTCCCGCCACGAGCGACAGCCGGACTCCTTCCCATATGGATGATGTCACATGACCGGTCATTCCGTTTATAAATGGCAACGCCATGTTGCTCTCCCCCTTATTCCACCTGCATTGTTTCAGAACAGACGCCACACCGGGGCTTCATGTCCACGTCCCGGGCTGTTTCGCCAGCACCTCCGCTATCGCATGCAGCAGTCGCTGATTGGCGGCAGCATCCTTCACCGCCAGCCGGATATGTCCTGCTCTAAGCCCGGGATACATGGCGCAGCTTCGCACCAGGATGCCGCACCGTCCCATCTCGCGCTGGAACCGCTCGGCGTTCCACGGCTCGGGCAGCTCTGCGAGCACATAGTTCGCCTCTCCCGGCGAGACCCGGAAGCGCAGCGCCCGCAAGCCGTCCGTCAGCCGCGAGCGCTCGGTATCGATCAGCGCCAGCGTCTGCTGTTCAAAATCCCGGCCGCTCGCCAGGCAGGCCTCCCCGGCCAGCAGTGCCAGCCCGTTCACGCTCCAGGTCACCTGCTTGCCCGCCATCGCCCGGATCACCTCGGGATGCGCGCATGCATAGCCGAGCCGAAGCCCCGGGATGGCATAAAACTTCGTCATCGACCTGATAATGACCGTTCTCGGATAATTGGCGAGCTCGGGCAGCAGCGTCTGACGCTGCCGTGCCGGAATAAAATCGATAAACGCCTCATCCAGCACCAGCCAGGCGCCGCACCGCTCCGCGGCGCCGGCCAGCTCGCGAATGTCGGCGAGCTCGTACTGAACGCCGTTCGGATTGTTCGGCTGTCCGAGGAATACGAGATCCGTCGCGGACAGGAGTTCCGCAATCTGCGCCTTATCCGCCCTCCAGTCCCTGTCCTCCCGGCCGTAGACGGTACGCACCTTGCAGCCGAACTGCTCGGCCAACTGGCGGTACTCCGAGAAGCAGGGCTCCACCACGCCGACCGTTTGCGGCTTTAGTCCAAGCAGCAGCAGCGCCATGCACTCGGCAGCCCCGTTGCCGGCCAGCAGCTGCTCCTCCCCGATCCCGAGCTTGTCGGACAGCCGTCGCTTGAACCCGCGATGACCGGGGTCCGGGTAACGGATAATTGCCTTCATTGCATCCTGGAGCGCATGCATGACCTCCTGGGGAGGGCCAAGCGGATTAATATTGGCACTGTAGTCCAAGTAGGCAGCCGCGTCTCCTCCGAATCTCTGCGCCGCGGTCTCCACATCGCCGCCATGCCCGTATACCTCCACGAACGGATGGCTGTTGTCACTCATCTATAATCCCCCCGCCTGCTTGCGGCTGCAGCAAGAACGAATGATGTCCTGCTCGCTTAGCCACGGCCGCAGCACCGTATAATATCAACCGGATTCAATGCCTCATTATGTCTTGCCGCCGCCCGCCGCGTCAACAGATAGGCCTTTGTCTCCCTATGAAAATTGGTTTACAATAGGTTTTGGACACACCATTTCGTAATCGTAACGGAGGAAACGTCATGCTGTTTATCGATAACCAGGGAATTCACGATCCCACCATAAATCTAGCGATTGAAGAGTATGCTTTGAAGCATCTGTCCACAGATGAAAGCTACCTTCTGTTTTATATCAACAGCCCTTCCATCATTATCGGGAAGCATCAGAATACGATTGAAGAGATCAATCAGGAATATGTGCGCGACCACAATATTCAGGTGGTGCGCCGTCTGTCCGGCGGCGGGGCTGTCTATCATGATCTCGGCAACCTCAACTTCAGCTTTATTACGAAGGATGACGGCCAGTCCTTTCACAATTTCCTGAAATTCACACAGCCGGTCATCGACTTTCTGCAGAAGATGGGCGTCCCGGCTGAACTGAGCGGCCGCAACGACCTGCAGGTCGGGGAGAAGAAGATATCCGGCAACGCCCAATTCGCTACGCGCGGCCGGATGTTCAGCCACGGTACTCTGATGTTCGACCTTAATCTGGACGATGTCCAGGCGTCGCTGAACGCGAACCCGGAGAAGTTCAAATCCAAGAGCACCAAGTCGGTCCGCAGCCGTGTAGCCAACATTAAGGAGCTGCTTGGCACCGACATGACCATCGAGGAGTTCCGGGCCGAGCTGCTGCGTTCCATCTTCGGCATGGAACCGGATCAAGTGCCGCAATATGTGCTGCAGGAGAAGGATTGGGAGATCATCCGCCAAATCTCGGAGGAGCGCTATCGGAATTGGGACTGGAACTACGGTCAATCGCCGGAAAGCAATGTGAAGCATGCGAAGAAATTCCCGGCCGGCATTATCGACATTCGCATGAACATTAAGGATGGGCATATTGCGGAGATTAAAATTTACGGGGACTTCTTCGGCGTGGGGGATGTCACCGACATCGAGAATCTGCTCCGCGGCAAACGTTATGAAGAACAGTCTGTCCGGTCCGCACTTGCAGATATAAACGTCAAGCATTACTTCGGCAATATCGAGTTCGATGATCTGGTCGGGCTTATTTTCCTCGAAGAATAACCTGCTTCCATCCATACCCCAACAACAAAAAACCTCCTGTCCTGCGGGTCATCCCCGGCGAAGACAGGAGGTTTTTCTGCGATCATGTACAGAAAGAGAGCAAGCGAACAACCCGCTCACAATCCACGCGCTGCATGAAGACCGGCACAAGGCAGGCATGCCGGGCAGAGGCGCCGGGAGATGCAATACCGCGCCTCACTTCGAAGTTACCGCGACCCCATGAACACATACCAGACGAGCAGCAGGGTCAATAAAATAAAAACATTCTCTACATTTCTCCCCCACTTGCTGCCTGTGCTCATCATTTTGAGCTTGATCTTGAATTTGAATGGCGGCAGCGGACGAATGCCATGGTTCGTAAGCGCATCGGACAGCAGATGAATGAAATAGGATATGCCTCCGGCAATCCATAAGCTTTCCGCCCCTTCCCTGCCCTGGGAAGCGAAATAAAGCAGCGCCGTCCAGCCCACCGTTGCGTACAGCGTATGTGTCAAACCGCGGTGTGTCACCAGCGACGCCGCGATGAGGACGCTGCCGGCAATGGTGTTCCACGGGCTCAGTCTCTGACCGAGAAACAGCAGCCCCAGGCCGATCAGAAACATGACGACATGCCGCAGCGTCCGCCCCGGGAGAAACGACACCATCCCGATCAGGGCGGACAAGACGAGATTCCACGGCGTATATTCCGAGCCGTAATATCCGACGATGAGTGCAGCGCCGATAAGCGACAGCTGGAGAATGCGCAGCAGTTCCGTCGGGATCGCCCGGCGCACCAGCAGCGAGTTCGGCTCGTCGATGTCGGGAAGAAGCGAGCTGACCAAAGCCACGCCGACCGCAGGGAGCGTCACGGGGACGCCAGCCAGGCCCATGATGGATACGGTGACCCCCGTCCCGATAATCAAATGTGCTCTTCCCATCATGATGATTACTTCCTTTCGGCTGTGGGTAACGAACTGCACCCTGAATGAGAATACATGTTCGGTTATTCAGTATAGCAAATTCCCTGCCATGTTGTCCATATTCATCCATTCTCCGTCTATGGCCCTGCCACTCTTCCGCCGCCCGGCATACCGTTTAAGGCACGCTCCGTCCGGCTGCTTCCGAGCGCAAAAGTGCTTGTCCCAGTCCCGGTTATGGGATACAATTTGGTCACTTGCTGTTTTACAGCCATAGTTAGGGAAGACCTGTTACGTCAGAAAGGATGACCTCTGTAGTGAACCGTTCGCGAATGGCCGATATGAGCCTGCTTATGGTGGCGATGCTGTGGGGCAGCACCTTCCTCATCGTGCAGCATGCGGTGCGAATTTTGCCGCCGATGGCTTTTAACGCCGTCCGCTTTTTGGGTGCCGCCCTGCTGCTGGCGCTTATCATTTCCGTCTTTTATTCCAGGCAGTGGAAGCAGCTGTCCGTCAGAATGGTGCTCCATGCCTGTCTGCTTGGACTTTTTTTGTTTATCGGCTATGCGTTTCAGACCGCGGGGCTGCTGTATACCACCACCTCCAATGCCGGATTTATTACCGGTCTGTCCGTGGTGCTCGTCCCCTTCCTGTCGTTTGTGCTGCTGAAGCATTCCATCTCCAGAATGACCTGGGTCAGCGCATTTCTGGCTGCTGCCGGACTGTACTTGCTCGCCTTTGCCGGCAGCGGGATGAGCCTGAACAAAGGGGATGCGCTCGTGCTTGTCTGTGCGTTCGGATTCGCGCTACACATCGGCTATACCGGATTATACGCAACCAAGTATCCTCCGCTGCTGCTTGCCGCGCTGCAAATGGCGGTCGTTGGTGTGCTCAGCATGGCCGCCTCCGGGGCAACCGAGACCTTCGCCAATACGTCGGAGATTTACGACATGCTGCAGCAGCCCGATGTCATCTGGGCGCTTGTGGTGTCCATCGGGCCGGCCAGCGCCTTCGCCTTCTGGATCCAGACTGCTTGCCAGAAATTCACCACCCCATCCCGGGTGGCGGTCATTTACGCGATGGAGCCCGTCTTCGCCGCGTTGACCGGAATGCTGTTTGCCGGCGAGCGTCTCGGCACTGCAGGCATATTCGGATGTGTGTGCATTCTGGCGGGCATGATTATGGCAGAATTGAAGTCTGCACCGGAAGCGGAATTGAAGTCTGTGCCGGAACAGGTACAATAGAATCACAGGTATGATGAGTTAGAGAGAGAACAATACAGAGATCGAAGAGGAGAGAATACCATGACCACTTACAAACTGATGGCCATCGACATCGACGACACGCTCATTAATGACGACAAAGAGGTTACCCCCGGTGTACAGCGCGCGCTGGAGCAGGCGGTTGCCAAAGGCGTCGTAGTCACCCTTGCAACCGGTCGGGCTTATGCATCCGCACAGGCGATCGCCCGGCAGACCGGACTGAATGTGCCGATCATTACGTATCAGGGTGCACTGATCAAAAATCTGCTGGATGAAAAGGTGCTCTACGAGCGCTATTTCCCGGTGGATGCTGCCGAGAAGCTGTATGAATACTGCGTTCAGCATAACCTGCACCTGCAGACGTATATCGATGACAAGCTCTATTCCCGGGAGGAAAATGAGAAGCTGATCGATTACTGCGCCCTGAACCGCACCCCTTATTATATTGAGCCGGACTTCATCCAGGTCGTGCGCAAGCCGACGCCAAAAATGCTCATCATCGATGATCCGGACTACCTTGATGAGTTGATTCCTGTATTCAAGGAGCTGCTTGGCGACCAGGTTCATATCACGAAGTCCAAGCCGCATTTCCTCGAGTTCATGCACAAGGAAGGAACCAAAGGGCATGCCCTGACGTTCCTGGCGAACCATTTCAACTGTGATCTGAGCGAGACGATTGCGATCGGGGATTCCTGGAATGATCATGAAATGCTCGAGGCAGCCGGGCTCGGCGTCGCGATGGGAAATGCGATCGAGCCGCTGAAGGCTATTGCTGACTATGTAACCTTGAGCAATAACGAGGACGGCGTGAAGCACGTGATCGAGAAATTTGTGCTCTAATGAAGTCCAGTACTGCCCGGCAGCTGTTGCCGGGCAGTATTATATTAGGCAAGGAAGGACAACGAACCGGATAAACTTGCCTGACTGCGGGCACGCATAAGCTGCCCAAGCGCCGGGTCCGGAGGGCATGCAGACAGCCGCTCAGATTGACCGGCCGGCCGCCTTCCGATGCTTGGCTTGCTCCTTTTTCATTGCCCCTCTCCCTCTCCCTCCCCCTCTCCCGCCTCTGCCGATGGATTACGTCCCGCCGCCCTCGAATGTATGCAGCGTCCGCGTCAACGCAGCATCGCTGCCATCGATCAGCCCGAGCTCGATGCACAGTTCCACCAATTTGTAGACACCGTGAAACTGCTGACGAATTCGCTCGTGAATGACAGACAGCGCCTCCCGCATCATTTTCCGGGCCTGCTCAATGCTCTGGTGCTCGACCGCCTGAACAATCCCCTTGATCTTCTCCAGAAAAAACACTGTTTTGCGCAGGGAACGGATCAGCAAAATTTGCCTGACATGAAGCGGCGTATAGAGCCGGTAGCCATTGTCCGGATTCCTCTCCGGGCTCAGCAGCCCCTCCTTCTCCCAGTGGCGAATGGCCGATGTCTCCACATCCGCCAGCTCGGCGACCTCGCCAATGGTCATGCGCGGCTTCAGCCGCTTTCCTTTCACCATCTCCAGCGACGGGTCCTCCAGCAGTGCCAGCGTTTGATCCGCCAGCATTTTCTCCTGCTGCAGCTTGGCCTGCTCGGCATTAACCAGCCACAGTGCGTCATCAAGCTCCCGCTTCTGAATGAAGCGCAGCACTTCATAAGTCATCCCGTACCCGAATCCGGGAAACATCGCCCGCAAGCAGCGAAAGTATGCAACATGCTCGCTCGTATACAGGCGGTGGCCATTCTCGGCCCGCTCCGGGGGCGGCACCACGCCCCACGCTTCATAATGCCGCAGCGCGCTGGTGCTGATCTGCAGCTCATCTGCGATTTCCTTCGGCTTGTAGTACCGCATAATTCCCTCCTACACCTTCTTCAGATCCGTCCCGCATACGCCTGTGGCGCGCATTCCGTGCCTCGCCTGCCAATAATTCTGGGCTAACCTACCGTGCACTTCCGTCTATCTTGTTCTATGACTCCTGAGCCAGTCGCACTTTCATTCCCGTACATGCCAATCGGACACCCTCCGGCAAAGGCAGGTCCCGCCGCACGTCCACATCATGGGACATATGGGTATAAATCGTCTGTCGCGGCTTCAGTTCGGCCAGCAGGTCAGCCGCTTCGCGCATATCATAGACCGACCGCGTTGCAAATGCCGCCTTCTCATGAACAAAGCTCGTCCCCAGCACCAATAGGTCCAGCCCCCTCAAGTGCGCCTTCTCCTCCGCGTTCAAATCGATGGAATCCGAATTGTAGGCCCAGACGAATTCGTTCTTCTCCAGCCGGTAGGCATAGGAGTAGCCGTTCTTGCCATGGTTGACTCTCCAGCAGATGATGTGCCAGCCGCACAGTTGTACTCCATGATCCACAGCCGTCATCTCCAGGTTGCCCGGCAGCCAAGGATACTGCTCCACAATCTTGCTCAGCACCTCCTGCGGAGCGTACAGATTACCCTTCTCGCCGAGCCAGCGGCACGCATCCGCCCATTCCGGCAATCCTCCGATATGATCGAAATGCGGGTGGGTAACTAGAATGTGTCTGACTGTTCGCTGACCGATATGCTCCATCATGACGCGCCAATCCGGACCGCAATCCACAAGGAAAAAATCCGCTCCACTCTCGATCATCACCGAGGAACGGAGCCTCCGGTTCATCCCTGTATCGCGCGCCTCTGCACAGACTGCGCAGTCACAATAGACCCTCGGCACCCCCATTGCATCTCCCGTTCCCAAAAACGTCAATTGATCTGCACTCATTGTGATTATGCCTCCCTGTCAATGTCCTGGAAATCCGGGCACCGTACAGCATATCCGGATAACACAATAAAGCCGCCCGGAATGTATGCCGAACGGCCTGCTATCGTTACACTATGATTTATGCGAATGATGGCTTCTTGTCATCTACAGCTCCGCTGATCACCTTGACGTATTTTTTGTCGACGCCTTCAACCGAAGGGCCTACAAATACACCGTTCTTGTTCTGCCGTCTTCCTGTGCGCTTCTTCGACTTCAGCGAGCTTGTCATAGGAATCGGACCTCTAACCACCCAGCTGCCGTTGGCGGATCCTTGGTTGCCTTCTGTCGATTTCTTTTTCTCTTTTCCGCTCATTGCGAATCCCCTCCAACTAGATACCTGATGGTGCGAAGCAACTCCCGATTCTGCTCCACAACCTCTGCGAGGTCTTCATCGTCAAGCATTTCATGTCCTGTAAAATGGACCGACAGCACATGATTCACACCTAAAGGATAGCAGAACACATACACCTGCGCAACTTCCTCCTCATGATAAAATGCCCATTTTCCACTATGATACACGTCCAGCACATAAATCGACTGATTGCTCGGCGAGCGTGCTTCGTCACCATCAAACGGGAAAAATCTCCCTCTTCCTACATTACCCCCGATATGCGCAATGCCTTCATCCCCTCTTCGTCCCCAGAATGCGGCCCCGGTTACCCGGTAATCGCCGCGGGCAGGAGGGAGCAGGGAATTGCGCACCGCTTCGCTGAGCGCATGAAACTTCTCCGTCTCATCCGTGACCTGTACGTTGCGGTTAAACTCCCAGAAGAAATGGAGCACGCTTTGCTTCCGCCGGAGCTCGGCTTCCTTCTGCTCAATGATGTCCACCGGATCGTGGTAAAATCCTTCCTCGGCAATGGCGTTCATAATATGTCCACAGGCCACATCCACCGCTGATTTATAATCCCCGTCGCTCCGAAGCTCGTATTCCAGCAGCGTGATGCCCTGCAGATCGGATAGAAGATGGTATTCCTCCACTGTCGCATCGTGTATCAAGTCTTTTTCCGGCTCAACCTGGTCGGGAATCATGCAGTACACCCTTCTTCTGCCAAGCCTTCCCCAGAACAGCCCCATCTCAAACAAGGTGTTGTCGCGGGTGATAAACACATGCTTGCCCCGAATCAGCGCAATGTCATCCGGGGAAAATACGAACACGCCAAAATCACTGGACGCCAGCTGCTTCTCCAAAGCTTCCATCGTATACATGTTCGGCCCGAACGTTCCGCCGTACCACGGTGTCACCTGCGCGGCCCGCTTAATCTGTTCATGTATGGCCCTAGCATACTTAATGGCCTCTCTGGAAGAACCTATGAATAAATTCGGCTTTGGTATGGACATAGGCACCATATTCCCCTTTGTTATACAATTTCGTCTTATCGACCATTATAACAAAGTTTCCTATTTTTGGCTGTATTTCAGGAATCATTCCATCTGCCAGCAATTCACCACCAGCTGCTGTCTGATATAGTATATGCTAAGGTTGATTGACAGACCCCATAAATAACCATGCGCCTGTATCCCGATCTTCGATGGCGAAGAAAAACGGGCGATCGACATGCATGATAACCGGCTCGGACGGCGGCGCTGCGCTTGTCTGCATCTCGATACCCGTCACCGCCGCTGCTTCCGTGCCCGCCTCATGGACGTCAATGTACACCTTGTGTTGAACCCGGCCAATAAAAAAGTCAGCCCCGTTATCCGCCATCCGGCTGAAATCCGCCGCCTGGTCTTGAAAAGCTGCCCTCATGCCGAGCTGCTCCAGCGCAGCTGACAGCTCGGCTGAAGCCTCCAGCTTGAACTTGGGCAAGGCCAGATCCACCTTCTCCATGCCAAAGCCCTCCCTCCATTCCAGCTCGTTCTCCCACAGCGCGGTATGCATAATATCAAGCGAGGATTGTTCTGACGGCAGCAGAATGAGCATCTCCATTCGCCCGTCTCCGTACGGAAGCCGAACAGCCTGCCAATCCTCGCTTTCCTTGTAAGCAAAGCGCTCCTCCTGCTGCATCATCTGAACCTCAGACAGCTTGCCATCCGGCAGCTTGAACGAATCCTTGACCGTCAAGGACGGGTCAAATGCCTGCTTCCAATTGCCGTTGAAATAGACCGCATTGATCAGCATCGCAGCTGCATTCGGAGGCTCATCAAGGATCTCGCTGATCTTGCCACGGGTCTTCTCCTCGACCCAGCTGTTGATCTCCTCCACCGCTTGTGAACTCGTCAAGTCCGTTTTCCGAACCTCGGCTCCGTAGCTGTCACGGACCGCACTTATATACGGCTGCTGGAGCATCACTCCCTGATGATGCCATACCGAGTTGGCTACATTCAGCAGCACCCCGCCGCCCTGCTCAAGCAGAAGTTTGAGGTGCCGGTTGTTCTCATTAATCTCATCCAGATCCATGCCCGACCAGCCCAGCACCCCCGCCATCTCCTCCTGCGTCATCCCGGCGCTGCCGTTATACGCCAGCGCCAGCGCAGCCGTGATGCTGTAGGGAGACAGCATCACATTCGGCTCCGCCGATGACTCCACCAACTGCTGATGGATCGATAGCCCCAGCCGGTTTTGAGCCTCGATCATCTCCCTGTTCACAGCATACAGCAGGCGTTTCCGCTCATCTTCCGTAAGCTCCGGCACCTCCCTGGACGTATTGACTGAATCATGACGCTTGCTCTGCTCCTTGTCCAAATGCAGCACCCCGCCATTCTCCCCTTGTCCAGGACCGCCACAGGCCGTCAATGCCAGCAGCACCGCCAGGCCAAGCATCGCCCATCCGCTTCTCCCCATATTCGAACCTCCTTCGTGTAGGTCACCTTATCAACCCGCTTCTTTCCTCGTTATTAGACGAAGTATTGCGCCAGGATGTTGCGGCATGCGGAGATGCAGCAGTTCTCCCCCAGCATGCCCTTTATCTTGAACGGCGAGAGGGAGGGCTTTCAGGGCTTTCAACTCGGTCTTGGATTGGGGACGTGCTGCCGAACCAGCACACAGGCTACAGGCTTATATAACAAAAGGCTTTGCCCCGTCCTTCGACGAGACAAAGCCTTTCATGCTACCGCTAGTCATTCAATTCATCTTAAATGCCGGCCAGCACCTGATACCAGATGCCCCGCTTGGAATACAGTGTTTCCCGCACATGATCCCAACCGCCGAGATATTCGATGTCAAACAGGCCCGGAGGCTCGGTGAACATCCCCTTCGTCCGTTCTGCTACGGACTCTTCCACCGGCCGGAATCCGTATTTCACAAAAATGTCCTGGGCCTCGGGAGAACGTAAATACGCAATAAACGCCTCGGCCACATCCGTCGTTCCGCGCTCGCTCGCATAGCGATCCACCACCACGGCCGGATTCTCAATCAGAATGGTATCATCCGGAATTACGATATCATAAGCGACGCCCTGGGCGATGCGTGCCAGCAGCTCATTCTCATACGTGACGATCACATCGCCGACACCGTATTCGAAGGCGGCCATCGAGGCCCTGCCGCTCTTGTCGAGCGACTCCACATTGCGATGGACGGCTTCAAGGAACGCCTTGGCCGCTGCCGGATCCTTCACGCCGTTTTTCTCCTCCGAACGTTTCAGACCGGCGCCATAGATGGCATTAATATCCCACTGGGCGCCTCCGGATGTTTTCGGATTCGGATACAGCACCTTCACATCCGAACGGGTCAAATCCTCAAAATCCTGAATGCCTTTCGGATTGCCATCCCTCGTTCCAAGGACGACGATCGACCGGGTAATCATCCCGCCATAAGGCTGCTGATTCCAATCCTCCCGGACCAGCCCCGATCTGACCAGTTTATCCACATCCCCCTCCAGCGCAAGCAGCGATACATCTGCCTCAAATCCGCCGACGATGGCCCGCGCTTGTGTCCCGGAGGCTTCATAGGATTCCTGGAAGCTGATCGTCTCTCCGGTCTCTTCCTTCCATTGTTGCTGGAAATTCGGAATGATCTCAGCCATGGCATCCTTCACAACGCTGTATGCCCCGATGACAAGCGTTCGCTCTCCGGGCCTTGACACCACTTCGGCCGAAGAAGTTTCTTGATCGGCGCATCCCGTCAGCAGGATCGTGAAGAGCAGCGCCATGCCTGCCGACAGCAAGGCTACCCGCCTCCAAATTAAATTATGCATGAACACCCTCTCCCTCTTCCTCTCCCTCTTGCGCCTTCTCAGATCATGATCGGCATCGGGTCAACCTTTAAGCCATTCTCCTCGATCCAGCTGTTCTCATCATTGAACAGATAGGCCCGGTGCACCAGCACCCGAACCTCCTGCCCCGGATGCAGCGTTTCCTTCTCCAGCGAGCGGTAGGTGATCAGCTTGTTCCCTTTAACCTCCACTTCCACCAGCCATTCGCTGCCCCGGAAGTGCAGGTGGCGGACGATGCCCGTCTCCGTTGCCGACAACACCGGAAAGTCCGTCTCGCTGCCGATCTCGATATATTCAGGGCGGATCAGTGCGCGCACGTCATGCTTCGCGGCTGATTCAAATCCTTTCAGTTCGGAAGCCTTGTCAACCACGGTGGATTCGCCAATAAACGAAGCGACGAACGGCGTTCTCGGCTCCTTGTAAATGTCCCAAGGGGTTCCTTTCTGCTCCACCTGTCCTTGACTAATAATCATAATTTCATCCGCGACTTCAATCGCCTCATCCTGGTCATGCGTCACGAATATCGAGGTGATGCCAACCCGCTCGATCAGCTCTCTCAGCCAGGAGCGCAGCTCCTGCCGGATCTTCGCATCGATGGCTGCAAATGGCTCATCCAGCAGCAGCAGCTGAGGTTCAGGAGCGAGGGCCCGGGCAAAAGCGACCCGCTGTCGCTGTCCGCCGGACAGCTGATGCGGATAGCGGTGTTCAAAGCCGGAAAGTCCGGTCAGCTCCACCAGTTCCATTACCCGATCCTTGATTTTGGCCTTCGGCGCTTTCTTGACCTTGAGGCCGAAAGCAATATTATCAAACACCGTCATATGCTTGAACAGCGCATAGCTCTGAAATACAAAGCCGATGCCCCGCTCCTGCGGAGGAATGTCATTGACGACCTTGCCGTGAAACCGGATTTCACCGGAATCCGGTGTTTCCAGACCCGCCAGCATGCGGAGAATGGAAGTCTTGCCGCCGCCGCTCGGGCCTAGAAGGCCGATCAGGTGGCCTTTTTCAATCTCGAAGCTGACATTCTTCACGGCGTGAAAGGAACCAAAGTGTTTGTTAAGATCACGAACTTCCACATGCATATCAGTGCACTCCCTTTCTTTTTTTGGCCCATTCCATCACCAGCAGAAGGCCGACGGAGAAGGCTGCAAGTACCAGGGCGACCCCATTGGCCGCCGCGACATTAAAATTCTCGACATCCTGATACACAAGCGTCGTCGCTGTCTGCGTGTGGTTCATAATATTGCCGGATACGACCAGCACGGCCCCGAATTCGCCAAGCGAGCGGGCGACCGTCAGCACGATCCCGTATACGACCGCCCAGCGGATGGACGGCCAGGTCACCTTCGCAAATGTTGTCCAGCCGTAAGCCCCCAGCGTTGCCGCCGCCTGCTCCTGATCCTCGCCGATCTCCTGCAGCACCGGCATCACCTCACGAACCATCAGCGGAAACGTAACAAACAACGTAGCGATGACCATGCCCGGAAATGCATAGACAACCTTGAAGCCGATGCCTTCAAAGAAACCGCCGATAATGCTGTCCGGCCCCAAGAGCAGCACGATCATCAGGCCTCCGATGACGGGCGATACCGCGTACGGAAGATCCACGATGCTGTTAAGGACGCCCTTGAGCTTGCGGCTGAGCCAGGTTGCTCTGACCAGATATAAAGCCATCATGATGCCAAACAGCCCGTTAAGAAACGTAACAACGATAACAATCAGGCCCGTCATCATCAGCGCGTGCAGCGCCTCGGGACGAAGCAGCGCTGTCGCAAAACCGTCCAGCCCATGTTCGAACGCACCGACCGCTATACGGGATAGCGGAATGATCAACAAGATCGTGAACACCGCATACGTCAGGCCAATCCACAGTCTCCTCATGCCCGTCTCCCCCTCTGCTGCACCAGATTGATCACCCACAGAATCGCAAAGGAGAGCGTCAGGAGCATAACGGATACCGCTGCGGCTCCGACAGGGTTGTCACTTTCCACCTCGCCGAAAATAAAAACAGACGCAATGAGCGTTCGTCCGGGAATATTGCCCGCGACGAGCACCACCGCTCCGAATTCGGCCAGCGCCCTGGAGAAGGCGAGCATGCCGCCGCTGATGATGCCCGGAAGCATCGACGGCAGAACGACCTTGAAGAAGGTTCTTCTTCGGGATGCCCCCATCGTGTAGGCGGCCTCTTCCTCCAAGGGGTCAAGCTCTTCCAGCAGCGGCTGGACTGCCCGAATGACAAACGGAAACGTAACAAAGATCATCGCAATGACGATGGCCGGCTGATGAAACACAATCTGGAAGCCGAGACGCTCCGCAGCTTCGCCGATCCAGCTTCCCGGACCGAGCAGAAGCAAAATCATCAGGCCTCCAACCGCCGTCGGAAGCGCAAAGGGCAAATCTACCAAACTGTTTAACAACGTCCTACCCGGAAATTTGTATCTGATCAGCACCCAGGCGATCATCGTTCCGATGAGCACGTTGATGAACGTGGAGATCAGGCCCAGCTTCACTGTGAGCAGAACCGCCTTCCATGCGATAGGATCAGCGACGCTTTCGATCAGCGCTTCCCATCCGGCCGACAGCGACTGTACGTATACCCCGAATATAGGAAGCACGATCAATGCAAGAAAATACAGCAAAACTGTGCTTCGAAATCCCCATGTCCAGCCCTTATGACGAATCAGAGATGTCATTTAAAGTCCCTCCTGCCTCCGGATCGATATTCCGGTCGACTGCTTTACCCATGATCATTCACATTTCCTATTTGGATACTTGGTTTTTCTTAAACCTACTTTATCAAAAGGGTATTCCGATCGTCAATCCATCTTTTTGCAGATGTAGGGTAAAATATAGAAAACAAAAAAAGATATGGAGGTTATATCCTATGCTGTATACCGGGCATCTGTCTACACAAAAGCGTGATGAAATGAAGGATATTACGAGGGAAATCGCCTCCTTCGTCGAGGATAGCGGCGTGGCTGAGGGGACGGTGCTGATCTACTGTCCACATACGACGGCAGGCATTGCGATCAATGAAAACGCCGATCCGGATGTAAAAAGCGATGTGCTGATGAGACTGGACGAAGTATACCCTTGGGAGCATCCCAAGTACCGTCATATGGAGGGCAACACCGCTTCCCATCTGAAGTCGATGACGTGCGGCCCTTCGCAAACCGTCATTATCCATAACGGCAAGCTTCTTCTCGGACGCTGGCAAGGCATTTACTTCTGCGAATTCGACGGGCCGAGACAGCGCGAATACATGGTTAAAATTATGCGGGGCTAGCTGGACAAGCCCTTGTTCCGTGTTATCATTCATAACCAATGCCAAAAAGCCAGGCGCATGCTAGGGGGCATGCGCCTGGCTTTTATACAGGTTTGGGTGTTTCGTATTTCAACGCTAGAGCGTTGCAATCCGTTGAAGTATGCGGGTGCAACAAATCAGGTGCGACGAGGGATCAGACCTTGCTGTACAGGCTGCGGCACAGCACCTTGATGTGGGCGAGAGCGGCGGGTTTTATCTCATCAAACCCTATTCGGTCTTGAATATAGTAGGATATGAATCCATGCAGCGACAAAAACAACGTCCGCGGAACGGTTCTCCGCTCTTCTTCACTATATTGATCATCAAGCAAATATTGACGGACCAGAATGGCAAACATATCAAAACATCGTCCCTGCTCAGCGCGGCAGTAAGCCAGCAGCTCTTCGTCCCGGATCATGAACATAATCTCGTACTGGTACGGATTGTCCAGGCCGAAACGAATGAATTCCAGCATCAGCTGCTCCAGCTTCGACATCCCTTCGCAGAGAGGCCTCGCCGACACTTCCAACAGCAGATCATTCAGATCGTTGAAGTCCTTCATAACGATGGCGTAGAATAGCTCCGCCTTTTCTTTAAAATGATAGTACAACGACCCGTGGCTATAACCAAGGTGCTGCCCGATGCTTCGCATCGAAATCGCCCTGTAACCCTTGGTTATGAACAAATGCCTGGCCGCTTCCAATATTCGCTCCCTCGACAATTCTCGCTCAACTGCTCTTCTTGCCATATTATTTTATTCCCCTTCAATAAAATAAAGCCGCTCTCCCTCCGTGATCGAGGACTGCCCCTGTGTTAAATCCACCATCCAGGCCTTGAAGTTCTCCGCCTCGCCGTCAAGCGGCAAGCAGGTGAGTGTTACCTTGTCAGCAAATACAGTCTCACCCATCCGAATGCCCCGGCCCCGCAGCGCGTTCTCTACCTTGCCCAGCCACGTATAATCCAGCTCTACAAAAATCTCGCGGTGAAGCACCCTTGTGATCGGTTCGCCGGCCTCGATCGCTGCCACGGCGCCGTCGGTGTATGCCCGAATCAGGCCGCCAGCCCCCAGCATAATGCCTCCAAAATAGCGTGTAACCACGATGGCGACATTCTTCAGCTCCTGGTTGCGGATCACCTCGAGAATCGGCTTGCCCGCCGTTCCGCTCGGTTCCCCGTCATCCGATTGCTTCTGGATCTCGTCCCGTTCCCCGATCATGAAAGCGGAACAGTTATGGGTTGCGTTCCAGTGCTTCTTCTTGATGTCTTCAATAAATGCCACAGCGTCCTCTTCGGTCTCCACCGGCATGATATGCCCGATGAAGCGCGATTTTCGAATGACAATCTCTTTCACGCCCGCTGCGCGCACCGTCTTATAACGTTCCAGCATGAACCGATAACCACCCCTTTACGACCGAGTCCCCCGCAATGTGCGCCTGCCCTCCATAGCGAGGACAGGCCGACTGACGGGTGTGCTCAAAAACCATTCATTTGCAAGAAAGCAGTCCCCGGGCACCTGTTATGCCGGCGAACTGCTTCCTTCAGCGTTATGCTTCTGTTGATGATGTGTTCGGGTTTACTCGGAAAGTCTTGCTTCTAGCTCAGCTTTTTCCTTCTCGTACCCTGGTTTGCCGAGCAGGGCAAACATATTTTTCTTGTAAGCCTCTACGCCCGGTTGGTCAAACGGGTTCACACCCAACAAGTAGCCGCTGATACCGCATGCCTTTTCGAAAAAGTATACCAGATATCCGAAAGAATAGGGAGTGAAATCTGGAATTGTCACAATCAAATTCGGCACTTGTCCATCCGTGTGCGCCAGCATCGTGCCTTGAAATGCCTTCTTATTCACGAAATCGAGCGTTTTCCCTTCCAAAAAGTTCAAGCCGTCGAGATCATCCGGATCGGCTTCAATCGCAATCTGCTCCGTCACCTGATCCACTTGAATGACCGTCTCAAAAATGTTCCGGCTGCCTTCCTGGATGAATTGGCCCATGGAGTGCAGATCGGTGGAGAAATCGACCGAAGCCGGGTAGATGCCCTTGAAATCCTTACCTTCGCTCTCACCGTACAGCTGCTTCCACCACTCCGATACAAAGTGCAGGGAAGGCTCATAGTTGACCAGAATTTCAATCGCCTTGCCTTTGCGGTACAGCGCGTTGCGAACCGCTGCATATTGGTAAGCTTCGTTCTCGGCCACATTCGGGTTGCTGTATTCCTTGGCAGCATCCGCCGCGCCCTGCATCATCTCGTCGATGTTAATGCCTGCCGTAGCGATCGGGAGCAGGCCGACAGCCGTAAGCACGGAATAGCGCCCGCCTACGTCGTCTGGAATAATGAAGGACTCGTAGCCTTCCTCCGTCGCCAGCTTCTTGAGCGCGCCCTTCTCGCGGTCTGTCGTGGCATAGATCCGCTTGCGCGCCTCTTCCTTGCCGTATTTCTTCTCCAGCGCGGCACGGAAAATCCGGAAGGCGATTGCCGGCTCGGTTGTCGTGCCCGATTTGGAAATGACATTGATGGAGAAATCCTTGCCTTCAATCAGGTCAAGCAGGTGGCTGACATATGTAGAACTGATGTTGTTTCCGGCAAAATAAATTTCCGGTGTCTTGCGCTTCTCCTTCGACAGCTCGTTATAGAAGGAATGCGACAGCATCTCAATCGCCGCGCGCGCCCCGAGATAGGAGCCGCCGATCCCGATCACAATCAGCACATCGGAGTCGCTCTGGATTTTGGCAGCCGCCTTCTGGATGCGGGCGAACTCTTCCTTGTCATATTCGGTCGGCAGGTTAATCCAGCCGAGATAATCGGAGCCTGCGCCTGTTCCTTGATGAAGCTGCTCGTGCGCCGTCTGAATCGGCTGGGCAAAATAATCAATCTCATGCTGGTGAACAAAGGAAAGCGCCTTGCTATAATCAAATTTTACTTTCTTGGACATTCGTTCCATCCTCCTATTATTTATTTCTACATTTCGCTTTAATTCGATATCTGCTAACTAGGATACTTGAATTCGCTCCCCCTTCGCAAGTAACACTCACGGGCGCCCCTCATACGGAGACTGGGCTCTCTTCATTACATCTCGTAACCCCGGATTACCATCTCTTCCGGTAGGATAACTTAGCTTTATTGTGGTTCTGCTTGAAATGACGTGCTAATATAGAAGAGATTTGGAATCCACAAACGAAGGTGATATCGATGAAAAAAATCGGCTTTATCGGACTTGGTACAATGGGTGCGCCTATGGCCTCCAATCTGCTCAGAGAAGGGTATGACGTCACGGTCTATAACCGGACTTCCGAGAAGTGCCTGCCGCTGGCCGAGCAGGGAGCGAAGACCGCTCCTACGCCGCGTGAAGCAGCGCTTGGACAGGACATTGTAATTACGATGGTGAGCAATGACGATTCGATTCGCGAAGTATTTTACGGCGAAGAAGGCGTGATCGCCTCCTTAAAGAGCGGCATGACGGTCATCGACTGCAGCACCATCTCGCCAAGCCTGGTTAAAGAAATCGCCTCGGCGGTCACTGGGCTCGGCGCTTCCTTCCTGGATGCCCCGGTTACGGGCAGCAAGCCGGCAGCGATTGATGGAACGCTCGTGTTCATGGTTGGCGGCGATCCCCAGGTTATCGAGGCTCACTCTGACGTCTTCGACACCCTTGGCAAAAAAGTTATCCCGATGGGCGAGAACGGCAGCGGCGCTGTAGCGAAGCTGGCGCATAACACCATTGTCGGCATCAACAATCTGGCGCTTGCCGAGGGCTTCTCCATCGCTGCCAAATCCGGCATACCGGCCGACCGCTTTCTGGAGCTGGTGCAGCTCGGATCCGCAGGCAGCAAGGCAGCTGACCTGAAAGGCCGCAAAATCATCGATGGCGACTTCAGCAACCAGTTCTCCCTGGCGCTGATGCTGAAGGATCTGAAGCTCGCCTCCTCCCTCACCGACGGGATGGGCATGCCTTCCCCGATGCTGAGCCTGGCGAAAAGCCTGTTCCAAGCCGGTGCCAGTGAGGGCTACGGAGACGAGGATCTGTCCGCTGTAGTGAAATGCTACGAGGCCTGGATCGGCCAAACCATCGGGCAGAAGCTATAATGTAATACACGGCTCCTTGCTCGTCCACCAGCGCTTATACAATATGTTCATCCAGACCCTTAAGACCACATTCCACGCCGCCTCCAAACTATAAGAGCGGGGAGGAGTGTGGTTTTGTTTTCTTAAAGGATCTCATTTCCATTTTTGTTATTAAGGACTGCAACTATTGTCCATGTACAGACGTCTTATGATGGTAAAGGAGGAATGAATTACTATGCATCGAAATCTTCTCAAGACAATGGCCAGTACAGCCGCGCTAACAACGCTCTTCCTGTTGCCTGTATCCGGAGGCCCTGCAGTATCCGCTGCCCCGGCAGCCGCAGCACCAACAGCTATTATTAACAGTGTTCCCGCCGCCGGAGAGGTACTGATCCGGAATGGAACAACGTATGTGACGCTCACCGATCTGAAGCCGATGGGCAACTACAAGATTAGCTACGACAATAAGAAGAAGCAGGCGGTTGTCCAAGGCGATGGCAGAACGATCGAACTGACCGTCGGAAGCACCGCCATAACCGTGGACGGGCAGACGTTAGACGAATCTGCCGCTCCGCTGATCCATAAAGGTAAAGTGATGGTTCCGCTCCGCGCTGTAGCAGAAGCATTCGGGTCCCATATCGTTTGGAACAACGCTCAGAAAACAGCTTTTATCATTAAAGCGGACCCGCTCGTGATCGCAGATCTTCTGAGCTCCGATCTGTCCACCGCAAGGAATGCGGCAGTCCATCTGCCGTATGCTTCACAATTGAAGCTGCCGGAACTGGAGCTAACCCCGATGGAGATGCAAGGCGTTGACTTTTATTTTCCTCAAGGAGCATCCGACCGTTTCTTCATCGTCGACAATGATATTGTAAGTTACTTTGAAATCCGGGGCGGAGTCAAGCTGCTTAAGTGGCAGGGCAAGCTCGATTATGCTGCCGAAGCTCCGGAGAATCGCAACCCGTTCTTCCTGCCTGCTGTTAAAGCCGAGATCGGCGAATTGCCGGATGTGAAGAACTGGACCGTAGCCAAGTTCCAATTCCGTTATCCGGTTGGCGAGACCTACTACACGCTGCTGGACCGTACCAAGGAATGGGCCCAAGGCTCCGTGGAACTGGATACAAGCTCACCGGACTACAAAGGTGTAATCGTCGATATCCCGGAGGAATAACCTCATTATAGCGATAAATTTCAAGCCCTGCGTTGATATCAGACATTGACATCAACAGCGGGGATTAAGTAAGGGCCTGCTGCCTTCCTGCCGTCTGGCGTAGAGCGTCACGCGGGGTGAGCAGGAATGGAGGCCCTCGATGGGTTAAATAGCAGCTTGGATAGAAAGACCCCAATTCCCCTTCGCGCCGGGAACTGGGGTCTTCATCTCTTCATCTTGCTCCCTCTGCCATGCAGTTGATCTAAGAACAGGCGGATACCCTTTACGCCTTGGGATAAGAGCAGCAATAATCTGTAACTGTACGGATTTCCAGCTTAAAGCTTGAATCGCCAGGCACGTGGAATGTCGCGCTGCCCTGAATCTGTCTCCACTCCTGCTCCCCAGGCAGCAGAACGGACAGATCGCCGGACAGGATCTCCATAATTTCCGGACCGTCGGTGCCAAACTCATAGCTTCCCGGCAGCATAATGCCAAGCGTTACCTTCTCACCGTCCTCCAGCAGCACCGTGCGGCTGGTTACGTTTCCCTCATAATAAATATTCGCGGCCTTTACAATTGTGGCATTGTTGAACTGTGACATGAACAAACCCTCTCCTTATTCAAGTTGTTGTATACATGAACAATGGCATGGCAAAGCCTTCGCCCCACCGGTCTGTTAGCTGAGATAAGCAGCCACATGGGCCATTGCGAACGGCAGTTTATCTTCCGCCTGTTGCGCTGATGCGGCTCCTAAGCTGCTGTTCGTTCGAACAGGGGCCTGACATCGGGGCGAAACCCCTTCCGAATATATGGACGGCACCCGCTTAAGGCGGGTGCCGAAGCATTCCATATGAAGCTGTGATGGCTATAGCGCCATCTACAATTTACAGCATTACAGCAGCGCTTTTACACGGCTGACCACATTCTCAACCGTAAATCCGTACTCGGCGATGACACGATCGCCAGGTGCGGAAGCACCGAAGGTGCTGATGCCAAGAATATCGCCCTTCTCGCCAACGTAACGCTCCCAGCCGAATGGATGTGCCATTTCAACCGCAAGACGTGCTTTTACATCAGGCAGCAAGACGGAATCCTTGTATGCTTGATCCTGTTGATCGAACAGATCCCAGCTTGGCATGCTGATGACGCGAACCTGGATGCCTTCTTCGGCAAGCTTCGCCTGCGCTTTAACCGCAAGCTGAACCTCGGAGCCTGTCGCAATAATTTGCGCCTGGGCTTTGCCGGATGCTGCATCAGATACAACGTAGGCACCGCGTTTGATGCCTTCGCGTGCGTTCTCGGCCGTTCCGGCGAGAATTGGCAGGTTCTGACGAGTCAGAACAAGCGCCACCGGACGATCCTTGTTCTCCATCGCATACGCCCATGCTGCGGAAGTCTCATTGGCATCGGCAGGACGAATGACCGTCAGCTGCGGGATGATGCGCAGTGAAGCAAGCTGCTCGATCGGCTCATGGGTAGGGCCGTCTTCACCAACAGCGATGCTGTCATGCGTGAGCACATACGTAACCGGAAGCTTCATCAGTGCAGCCAGACGGATCGCCGGACGCAGATAATCCGTAAAGACGAAGAATGTGCCTCCGAAAATTTTCAGGCCGCCATGGAGGGCAATCCCGTTCATTGCGCCAGCCATCGCGAATTCGCGCACGCCGTAATAAATGTTACGCCCTTCATAGCTATCCGCCGTAAAGTTCGCAAGACCGTTCAGATGGGTCATGGTGGAGCTTTCCAGGTCTGCGGAGCCGCCCAGCAATTGAGGCACTCCTGCCGTCAGCCCATTCAGCGCCTTACCGGAAGCAACACGCGTGGACATTGCACTGTCCTCCGGGCTGTATTTCGGAAGATCCTTGTCCCAGCCCTCAGCCAGGTCACCGGATTCGCCGCGCTCGAATTGCGCTGCCAGCTCCGGATACGCTTCTTTATATTTCTTGAATTGATCTACCCATGCCTGGTAAGCAGCGATACCGCGATCCTTCACTTTGCCGAAATGCTCGCGCACTTCCTCAGGTACATAGAAATCCTCTTCGTATACCCATTTGTAGAATTCCTTGGTCAGCTTTGCTTCCTCTGCTCCCAGCGGGGAACCGTGAGTACCGCCGTGACCGCCCTTACCCTGCTTGTTCGGGCTGCCGTATCCGATGACCGTCTTCACTTCGATCAATGTCGGACGGGACGCGTCGGCTTGCGCTTCCTGGATGGCCTTCTCGATAGCCGGAAGGTCATTGCCGTCCTCAACGCGCAGAACTTGCCAGCCGTAAGCTTCAAAGCGCTTCGCGACATTCTCCGAGAACGCCAGATTAAGCTCGCCGTCCAGGGAAATATCGTTGGAATCGTACAGCATGATCAGTTTGCCAAGCTTCAGATGTCCAGCCAGGGAAGCTGCCTCGGCGGATACGCCCTCCATCAGGTCACCGTCGCCGCAGATCGCATACGTGTAGTGGTCGATGACCTTGAAATCATCTTTATTATATGTTGCTGCCAGATGCGCTTCGGCCATAGCCATACCAACCGCCATCGCAACCCCTTGTCCAAGCGGGCCGGTGGTAGCGTCAACGCCGGCTGTGTGCCCGAACTCCGGGTGGCCCGGCGTCTTGCTGCCCCATTGACGGAACTGCTTCAGATCCTCCAGCGACAGATCGTATCCGCTCAGGTGAAGCAGGCTGTACAGCAGCATGGAGCCGTGACCTGCAGACAGCACAAAGCGGTCGCGGTTAATCCATGCTGGCTCGTCGGGGTTGTGGACCATCGTTTTGGCAAACAATTGATAGCCCATTGGTGCGGAACCCATCGGCATGCCCGGATGACCGGATTTTGCCTTCTCGATTGCGTCGATCGCCAGCGTCCGAACCGTCGCAATGGACAGGTTGTCGATGGTTTGGTTGTTTTCGGTTGTCATGATTCGTCCTCCTCAAATCTTTTGCTTTTCGGACATTGCAAACCTCGATCCGAGCCGCTTCCGGGACACAATTACAGACGAACATAACCGATTCTATCCATAGATTGCTCATGGTAAGCCACTCATCCGATCCTTGCAAAATCCTGCCTTGAATAAAAGCTGCGAAAAATGAAGACTTCTCCTCCCATCGCCGGCTGTTCATCACAACTTAGGAAATGGGAATGTTGAAAATATCATTTTGATATTCTTATTGTAACATCTGTGCCGGTTCATTTCCACATCCGAATTATGAATTGTTTCGCAAGGGCAGGCCTTCCATGCATTATTTCCCTTATTAAACGGGTTATAACCGGCTGAACCGGAGTTCAGCCGCAGCGATGGGCAGATGCCTCTCCCGGCAACCGCCAGGCGGCGGTCAGATAACAAAAAAAAACGGCCGTTCAGGAGGTCATTCCTGAGCGACCGTTGCATGATTTAGCTTCAAGCGGCTGCTTGCGGCGGAGGGACTAAGGCGCGTCGCCTGCATCCTTCCCGCTTAGCCGCGCTGGAGCTAACGCCCCCGGAACGCGGATGTATCTTGGCTGCCCATAGCCGCCAGGCCATGGCAAGCCGGACATCATCCGGGGCGCAGCCGGGGGCCGACCCCGTCCCGCCCTGCACTTAGCAGCGGGATGTGGTGCCTCAGGCGCGGCGGTATCTTACCGAGAGCCGCGCTTCTTCGCCTTGAGGAGGCGGTCCATTGAGGACGCGCGCTCCTCTGTCGCCGGCCCTGGGGCACCGGGCCGGCGCTCTTCGCCCCCGCCGCCGGAGGCGGGAGGGGGCGGCGGTGGCGGCGCGCTCGCATCGCGCGCGCCATCCCGGCCGGCCGGCTTCGCCCGGGCCGGCTCCCGCAGCGGGGCATCCGCCCGCCGCTGCGGCGCTGCCTCCGGCGGGGCCTTGCGGCCCCCGCCGGTGCAGCCCCGGGTGCCGGGGGCGCGGTGCGCTCCCCGGCATTCCCGGCGCCCGCGCCGCGCTCACGCGGCCCCGCGGGCGGGGAGGACGGCGGCGGCTGGGCGGAGTCCCTGCCTGCGCCGCCGCCGTAGAAGCTCGCGGCGCGGGCTTTGCGCGCCGCGAGCCGCTCGAGGCCGGGGCGCTGCCCGGCCTCCGCGGCCTGGGCCGGCCGCCTGCGCAGCAGGGCGGCCGCACCGGCGGCGATGGCGCCCCATGGCAGGGCCAGGCGCCGCACCGCGATGTCGGCGACCCACAGCAGCAGGGCCGCCGCCAGCAGCGCATAGCTCCAGTCATGGAGCTGCGTCCGCGTGGACGCCTCCCGGTCGAACACCGCTGCCGGTTCATCCCAGGACAGGACGCGTCCCCCCGTCAATTCAGCCAACCGGGTCAGCGCCTCTTCGCCCCCGCCGGAGGAAATTTTGTACTCCGGCGAATACGGAACGACAAACCCTGTCCCCGGCGCAGCCTGAACCGCTTCTTCGTCGCTGTGATCCTGGAGCGACATCAGAAACGCGCCCGGCTTGGAGACGCGAACCTGTCCGGTATACCGTCCGGGCGCTTCCTGAATCAGCTCCACGACCTGCTCGCCCGCCTCGTCGTCGCCGATAATCGCACTCAGCTTCTCGGGCGGCTGATCGCCTGTCGTGTTCACCTGCAGCGTTACCTCATTGCCCGCTACCGCCGTCGTGATCTCATAAGGCGATGACACGAATTGCGGGAACGTCCATTTCACGATCTCCGTCAGCGTATCCGCGAAGCCGGACCAGTTCACCCACTCGCTCGACCATTTCCCGCTCAAGTCACTCGTCCAGGCTACCGTCCGGCCGGAGCCGTACTGCCATCTTGCCAGCACCGGATCCGGCTCGGGACTAACCAGCACATTTTGCGCCGACGGCTTCGGCGTCGTTGCAATATAGCCAAGCAGTCCCGGAACGCCGCGCTCGAACAAGCCCATCCAGTCTCCGGCCTGCTGCACAGCAGGCACGAACGGCCGGTCTACAATGTAGGACTGCGCCATCATCACCGTCTCTTGGCTGAATACCGCCGGCAGCGTCGTCTCATCTTCCACGAAGTAATAACGTCCGTTCGCCGCTTCCGCCAAAAACTGCAGCAGATTCAAATCCGCATCCATTCCGACCGCGACGGTGGACATCGTAATATTCTCCTCAACCATCGTGTCCGCCAGCCCCTGATAATTGGAATTGAAGGCAGACTGGCCATCCGTCATCAGAATAATATGCTTACGCTGCGTATTCAGCTTGAGCATTTCATCCAGCGCCGACGCTACAGCCGGGTATATATCCGTTCCCCCGCCGCTCGGGATCGACTGAATGCTGCTGATGACCTCTTCCTTGTTATCCAGCGTTTGCGGCATCACAACCCACCAGGGCTGATCGTCAAACGCCACCACGCCGACCGTATCCTTGGATCTTAGCAGCTCCACCGTCCGCATAGCCGATTCCTTAGCCAGCTCGATCTTGTTGCCGTCCATGCTGCCGGAGCGGTCGATGACGAGTATAAGCCCCAGAGATGGCACTTCCCGCTTCCCTTCAAGCTCCATCGATACCGGCAGCGCTTTTTCGATCGGGGTTTTGAAATACCCCCCCATCCCGTAGCTGTTCTCTCCGCCGACCATCATAAAGCCGACACCGAAGCTGCGCACCGCCTGCTCAATCATGTCCATCGCAGGACCGCTTACCTTCGTGGCAGACACATTGTTGAAAATAATGCTGTCATACGCTGCATACTTCGCCGCCTCAAGCGACAGCATCTCCGGTGGAATCACTTCCGTACCGATCAGCGCCGACTCAAGCGCTGCTGTAATGTTGGAGGAGGTGTCCGGCTTGCCTTCGACAATCAGCACCTTCGGCGAACCCTCGACACGGGTAAAATCATACGCCGCATTATTCGCCGACGATTCGTCGCCGCTCATGAACACCTCTGCGCGATAGCGATGCAGCCCTGGCGTTTTCGCCAGGCCCTGGACCGCAAAGCGGTTCTCGCCCGGCGACACCTCTACCGTCTGACGGGCAATCTCCCGGTTGTCCTCATAAATTCGCAGCTCGCCTGAGGTTTTGAAGGTGCTTTGCACCAGCACTTCAGCGTAAAAGGCCTCAGCCTGATACAGCCGGTCCGGTACGCGCAGCTCCTCTACCGCAACATCGCGGATTTGCTGCCCGGGAGCCGGAAGCACATCGACGGCGATGCCGCGATCCTTCAGCAGCCTGCCCGCAGCAGCCATGCTGCCGACATTCTCCTCCCCGTCGGAAATCAGCACGATCCGTGAATCCGAGCTGCCTTCGAACAGGCTGCCTGCCAGCTGAAGCCCGGATTCGAGCCCGGTGAACCTCGATTCCAGCCGGGCATTCATCCCGGCTCCCGGACGCTCATGATCAGTCAGAAGACGCTCCACAGCGCCTTCAAGACCGACCGATACAATCGCCGTCTGATCCCGCTCTCCTTTGGTCTGTACCGCCTCGCTGATCCAGGTGCTGATCCGATCGGCATCGCCCATGCTGTCCGAGCGGTCCGCCAGAAACACGACCTGCTTGTCACGGAGCACGGTGTAACCGTGCAGACCGGATAACATCAGAATCAGCAGCAGAATGACCAGGGCGCGCAGCGTCAGGGCCAGCTTTTTGCGAAAACCGCTTAGCCTGAAATCAGACCGGAATGCATAATACAGAAACAACGCTGCCGGAATCAGCAGCAGCAAGAACCACGGCTGACTAAACTGAACGCCCACGCTGGTACACCCCCCATTCTGCAGCGATAACGGCCAGCGCAAGTGCCGCAAGCCAAGGCATTAACGAAGCTGCCGCCGATGACGCGTTCTGTTCTGACCGATCTGTCCCTTCTCCGGCTTGCTCTGGACCGCTGCCTGCCGTGGTCTGAACAATATTCGGCTCCCGGCGTTCGCTCCAGTCCCCTTCGAACGGATCCGGCGCAACCGACAGCCAGTAGCTGATCTTCTCCCCGGCCCGATTCTCCTGTTCAAAAGCGTACAGTCCCGGTATGTCCGGCACCGTCTGCACCGGTGAAACTCCTTGCGCTGTCTCAGCCGCTTCCGTATAGGCAGGAGCTTCGGCAAGCGCGAGTCCGCCCTTGGCAGCCCACCCGGCCTTCACCGTATCCGCCGCAATCGGAATATCCGCCTGGGCACCTGCGATGTAGCGTCCAAGCCCAGTGCCTTTGCCTGCTGTCATCCATTCAAGCGCATTGCTGACCAGCACCGGAAATTCCGGCGACAATGGCAGATCGCTGTCCTGGAGCAGAAAATGAAAAGCCAGACGCGGACGGCCGCCTTCCTTCCCGGCATGGATCAGCGGAGTATCTCCGATCCTCGCAATCGCTTCTCCCCAGACCGGCGCCTGTCCCTGATCTGTCACCGCGCCGAAGTACACATCGTTCAGCGTAATGTAAGACGTGACCGGATGTGTGCTGATGGCCGCTCGGCCGCCAGGCTGCTCGCTGCGGGCGCCTTCGCCGCCGATCGTCCACAGCGGGACGGAGGCTGTGAGCTTGGCCCACTCGCCCTGCTTGAAGCTGTCCGGCACGCTGCCGTCCATCACGATGACGTCAAAGGCTCCATCCGGAACCGGAGGCGGACTAGCCTCGCTGGACTGACGGTTATCAGCCGTTCCCGTTTCCTCTGTGCCCTCCGCATCCGCGCCCGCTTCGTCCGCGATGCCTGTCGCAATTCGGGTCACCTCGGCTCCGCTGAGCTGCAGCGCCTTCTCCAGAAACAGATTGCCGGATGTCAGCAGCAGCACGCGCGAAGTTCCATGCCCGCGGCTGAACGCATACGCTTCATTGTCAGCGGCATAGCCGTCATCCCCTGCCAGCTCAATCCGGTAGATCTCCGCCAGCGGCAGATCCGGAAAGGAAACCGTCGCCCGCGCATCCGGTGTCAGTTCCACCACCTTGCTCGCCAGGAGCTGCTCATCCCCATACAGGCTGACTTCCATGGCTGCCGCCGCCTGCGCAGTCAGGCTGATGACCGCAACGGCATCATGCCGAAGCCCCGCTTCATCCCTTGGCGATACGCCAAACTGATCAATCGATGCATTCAGCAGCATATCCCCTGCAATCGACTCCACCGAGACCGGCACCTGATAAGCGACCTCAACCTCATCCCGTTTCCAGTAACCATCTGTAAAAATAACTACTTCGGCATCTGACTCCTCCCGGGTCAGCGCTGAAGCCAGTGACAGCGTCTCTCTGTAGGAGGCTGGCCCGTAATAAGGCCGCAGCTGCTCCAAAGCGCTTTGCAGCGAAGCGCTGTCACCTTCCCGCGACAGCAATGTGATCGGGCTCGCCCCTGCAGCCAGCAGGGTAATGTCGCTGCCCTGCCCGTGATCGCGGACATATTCCCGGATTCGCTCCTTCATCAGATCAAGCCGGGAAGTCCGCTCCTGCGCGCCGCCTTCCGAATTATCCGTCGGTCCGGCCTCCGCGCTCATGCTGCCCGAGGTATCCGCAATGATCACGATATGTGCGCTTCCGCCCCCGGACACCTGCAAGAATGGCTGCATCAGTGCGAAGACGAGCAGCGCTGCAACCAGCAGCTGCAACCACAGCAGAAGCCGGTTCTGCAGCTTCTGCCACGGCCGGTTCGCCTCCAGATTTCGGAGAACCCGATCCCATAACAAGTGGCTGGGGACTGCCATGTCGACATACTTTCGCTTAAACATATACATGAGCACAATGGCCGGCAGCGTTAAACCGAACCAGAGACTAACCCACGACTGAATCCCCAAACATGCCCCCTCCTTCCATACCCGGCACAGCGCTTGTCGCTATTCGGCTTATAAGTCATTGCCCTAGCAGATCCAGGCGCCGCGCTTTCTGCTATATCTCCCTGATTCTACCTATTGTAGATTTGTCTCGTTTCTTGAATCAGACCCGCAGTGCCTGCCACCTTATCCGCTCACCAGTCCCGATCCGGCCAGTACGCCAAACATCGCGTCGGACAGCGGCAAGTCTGCCGGAATGAGCACATAGGACATGCCCCGCTCGGCACATACGGCGGAGAGCATGTGGCGGTAACGCTCCAGCTCCCTCTCGTACGCCTCCAGCACCTTGCCCGTCAGCGCCACTTCCTTGCCGGTCAGCGTCTCGCTGTCCACCAGCCTCAGATCGCCCGAAAGCTTCGGCTCAAGCTCTGCCCGCGACAAAATATGGACGAGCACCACCTCCTGCCCCGTTCCGGACAGCAGGGACAGCGCCTTGTACAGCTCCTCTTCCCCGCCTTCCAGCCAGAAGTCCGAGAATATCCAGGTCATACCCGGCTGCCTTGGCAGCGAGCCCGGCACTGCCAGCGCCGCCGCCAGGCTTCCTTCTCCCCCGGTCTGTGCCGATTGCAGAAAGGAGAAAAGTCGATGTGCCGATCCTTTCCCCCGCATAACCGGCAAGCGGGCATTGAGCGTCCGGCTGTAACAGGCGATTTGCAGACGGTCATATGAGGATAGCGCCATATAGCCGATGCTGGCCGCAAGCTGCCGGGCGAGCATCCATTTGGCGCCTCCCTCCGGCAGGGCTGAGCCCGATGTCCCCCCAAGCTCCGGAGAAGCTGCAATATCTGTTCCCATGGAAGCCGAGCAGTCCACATAAATGTTGACCGTCAGCTCCTGCTCATCCATGAACTGACGGACGAACCCTTTCCCTGTACGGGAATATATGCCCCAGTCAAACCTGCGGACATCATCGCCGGGAGTGTACAGCCGGTAGTCGGCAAACTCCAGCGAGGAACCGAGGCGCTTGGAGCGCCGCTTCCCTTGATGGGTGCCTGCCACCCGCCTTTTGGCACTCAGGCTGAATCGTTCAAGCCGCGGCAGCCACTCGGGTGGAAGCAAATGTCCGGCCCCGCTCACGCCGATCCCTCCAGCGCCTGCAGAACCTCCTGTATGATGCTGTCTGTCGTAATGCCAAGCGCCTGTCCTTCAAAATTCAGGAACAGACGATGACGCAGCGCAGGCAGCGCCACGGCCCGGATATCACCTGTCGATACATGCATCCGGCCGCTGCACAGCGCCCGCACCTTGCTGACCGAGATGATGGACTGCACGCCGCGCGGCCCGGAGCCGAACTGGACGTACTTCCGAACCGCCTCCGGAGCCGAAGCCTCTTCGGGATGCGTGGACATAAGCAGCCTCACTGCATAGTCCAAAATATCTTCAGCGACCAGCACTTCCTTCGCGCCTTGCTGAATTTCCAGAAGGGTGTCTGCCGTCATCTGTCTCGTCACCTGGAATTCATGCGATGACGTCGTGCGCCGTACAATCTCCTTCAGCTCGTCACCGCTAGGGTACGAAACGTCGATCTTGAGCAGGAACCGGTCAAGCTGCGCTTCCGGAAGCGGATAGGTTCCTTCATTCTCAAGCGGGTTCTGTGTTGCCAGGACGAAGAACGGCCTTGGCAGCCGATGCGTCTCTCCGCCTACGGTAACGGTCTTCTCCTGCATCGCTTCCAGCAAGGCGCTCTGCGTTTTGGGGGTCGCCCGGTTGATTTCATCCGCCAGCACGATGCTGCTGAACAGCGGCCCTTTCTGAAACGTCATGCCGGTGCTGCCCTGCTGCCCGAACGACAATATATTCGTGCCTGTAATATCGCTCGGCATCAAATCGGGGGTGAACTGGATGCGCGAGAACGACAGATCCAGCGCCTCCGACACCGTGCGGACCAGCATCGTTTTCCCAAGGCCGGGAATGCCCTCCAGCAATGCGTGCCCTCCGGCGAATATGCACCAGAGCATCTGCTCGACAACCTCCTGCTGACCGACGATGACCTTTCCGATATGCTCCCTGAGACTGTCGATACTCTCTTTCCATTCCTGTGGTTTCACTGCGATATCCGACATGAATTGTCCTCCGTCTTCTTGAATTAATAAGTGCTGTTTATGGCTATATACGCACGGATGCCTTCCGTACGCACGAAGCTAAGGATTCGGATTAATCTCGATGAAATACGCCTCGACCAGTCCCTGCATCTGCTCAGGCAGCTGGCTGCGATTTAGCGACTTCCGCGCTTCTATTTCATAATCACGGTACACCTCTTCATAAGGTCTGGCAGTTCCTGGCACGGTCGGGGACACGCCGCCCTTCTGGACTTCGCCGCCTTGGCCGTCCAGCGGACCGGTATCGACTTCGACATTGCCGCTGCCCTCCAATGCTCGCGGCGTGGTGACCAGCTCGCGGCCGCCCGACCCAAGTCCGGCTCCGCTGCCGCCTGTCCCATTGCCCACACCAGTCCCACTTCCGCCACTGCCTGCCCCAGCTCCGCTTCCTCCGCTGCCGCCACTGCTGCCAGAGCCTCCAGAACCTTGACTTCCGGAGCCTTCACTGCCAGATGGTTGCCCCGAGCCACCTTCCCCCGATTCTCCTGATTCACCGCTGCTGCCAGCAGCCTGTGCCAGCGCCTGGGCGCTGCCGCCAGAGCTCCAGCTGTTCGATACTGACATCCCCGAGGCCAGCATCTGCTCCGCCAGCCCAAGACCTTGGGCAGCCAGAGCGGACGCCAGTGCAGAGGCGCCTTGCGACTCGCTATCCGCGGACGCCTTGGCAAGGGCAGACTCCTCCAGTTCGGCGAACATCTGCCTTAGCGCCTCTTCCAATTCCTCTGGCAAAGCGCCTTCCTGTAAAGCCTGGGCGGTCTTCTTCAGCTCCTCGGCCAGCTTCTCGATGTCCGGTACTTCTTTCGCAGCTTCAGCGAGCTGTTCCAGCATCTCTGCCAGCTCATCCTTCTCCTGCTGGGTCATCTGCTTGACCTCTTCCATCATCTTGCTCATTTCCTGCTGCATCTCATCGGCCTTGCCTTGTTCCAGACTCTGTCCTGTCTGAGCCAATGCCTGCTCCTGCTGCATCTGCCGGGCCAGCTCTGCAAGCTCACGCGAACGCTCTTCCTGCTGCTTCGCCAGCTTCTCCATTTCCTTCATCGCTTCTTCCAGCTTTTCCAGCGCCTGCTCGGGAAATTGCTCGGCTGCAAGCTGCTGCTTCAGTTCATCCAGCTTTTCAAGCAGCTTCTGCTTGGTGGCAGGATCCAGTGTCTCCTGCTGGATCTGCTCTTCAAGCTCTTCCGTTTTCTGTACCTGCTCCTGTACCCAGGCCTTCTGCTCCCGCGCCGCCTCGATCTTATCATCCATCGGGTTCGGGATCAGCGTCAGCGCCACAACCGAGACGAGGCCGGCCATACTGATCAGCAGCTGTTTGCGAACATTCGGTGCGGGCAGCCTGGACTTCATCTCGGCCGTGAAACTTGCCCCGTATGCCTCCGCCTGCGCCCGCTGATAGCGAGCCGCTACCGTGTCTTCCTCCTTGAAGGAGAGGGCGGTCACCATCATGTCACTTCGCTCGGCTTCACCCGAAGCGCGGTCCATCGCCTGGGCCGCCGCTTCTGCCGGTATGCGCCGCAGCCAGCCATACAGAAGCCCAATCAGGATTGCCGCCAGCGGAACCATCATCACCGCCGTCTTCAGCCAAGGGATCGGAACGATTCTCCCGATCACCAGCAGCAGAAGCGCCGCTCCCATTCCGGCCATAAGGCCGTACAAACCGCCAGCAAGCACGCGAAAGGCCTGAAGCCTTCGCCTGGCAGACTCAATGAAGCGAATGATGTTGTCCACGACGATCCCCTCCTTTAGTTAAATGAACGTGCACCATGTCAGGATTGCGAAGGTTGCTCAGCTTGCCCCACCTCTTGCTGGGCTTGCTCCGCCGCTTGCCCGGCTTTCGGTCCGCCATCCTTCTTTCTCTTCCGTCTCGCCACTGGGCGAATGTTGCGGATGGCAATCAGCAGTGCCAGCACTATCACAACTGAATAGACAAGCACAAACTCCAGCCACAGCTGAATCGGAGGCTCACTGTTCAAACTGCCGCCGTACATGAGAAATGCATCTCTGGAGAACGTCGGGTTCAGCAGGCTAACCATCGCCCCGGCCGGATTAAGCCCCAGCAAATATCCTACCCATGAATAGGTTCCCGGCGCCGGCTGACCTGAGCTGTACATATTCTGCTGCGCAATGCCCATACAGAACAGATACAGAAGTCCCGTGACCAGAAAGATGATCAGCCCTGTTCCATAAGTCACGATCACCGCGATAATGGTGCGCTTAAACAGCGTTGAGAACATCACGCCTAGGGCGCCCAGCAGCAGCATGACAAACAGGTAGAACAGGAAGACCGATACCATCTGTTTTGGTGAAATACCGCCATACAAAAACACAATGCTGTATACCGGCAGTGTTGCCAGGACGATCAGCGCCATGAAGCTCAGCGCAGACGCCAGCTTGCTCAGAATGATCGTGGTAGAGCTTTGCTGGGTCGTAAGCAGCATGCTGAGCGTCTGCTTCTCGCGTTCGCTGCTGACGACGCCCGCCGTTAAGGCCGGAGCCATAAAGGCGATCAGTATCAGCTGTGCAAAACTGAGCACATAGAACATCATCTGGCTCGCCTGCGCATTAAAGCGCTGGGAACTCCTTTGGTCCAAATACAGTGTCAGATAGATAAAGCCCATCGCCACAACGCCCAAAGCCAAAACGTAGAACAGCACGGACATCATCGAACGCGGGGAGCGCATCCGGAGTCTGAACTCCTTGTTAATTACGGGATTGATTAATCTTCGGGTCCAATTCATTCGCGGGCCCCTCCTTTGGTGATTTCGAGGAATACATCCTCCAGGTTGCTCTGCGCTTCCTGGAAGGACACAATCGGAATTTCCCAGGAGATGACCTGGCGCAGCAAGGCGCTCTGCTGCACATCATCCCCGCTGTAATGCACATGGACCCCGGTGTTGTCCGTCAATACGGAGCTTACATGAGGCTCATCCCGCAACTTGGCCGCCAGCTCCTCCTCCCGCTCCAGGGTCCGGATATGAATCACCTTTTTAACCCGCAGCCGGTTCTGAATATCTGCAACCTTGCCCTGGGCAATCATCTCGCCATGCTCGATCACGCCGATTTCGTCCACCATTTCAGCAAGTTCGGGAAGGATGTGAGACGAAATAATGATCGTTTTCCCCATCAGCTTCAATTCTTTCAATATTTCGCGCATCTCGATCCGCGCCCTCGGGTCAAGCCCCGAAGCCGGTTCATCGAGAATCAGCACCTCCGGATCATGAACCAGGCAGCGGGCAAGGCACAATCTCTGCTTCATCCCGCGCGACAAGGTGTCCACGTAGGCATCCGCCTTGTCGCTCAAGTTCACAAGCTCCAGCAGCTGCGGAATCAGCTGCTCCCGCTCCGTGCGCGGAATGCCGTAGCTCGCGCCATAGAAATGCAGGTACTCCGTCGCCTTCAGCTGATCGTAAACCCCAAAGAAGTCGGGCATGTAGCCGATCCGTTTGCGCACTTCTTTTGGATACTGTGTCACATCATAGCCGTCGACTTTGGCAACGCCTGATGTCGGCAGCATTAACGTCGCCAGGATGGACATCGTGGTCGATTTTCCAGCTCCGTTCGGTCCGACAAACCCGAAGACCGTCCCCTTGCCAATCTCCAAGTTGATCTCCTTCAAAGCATGGAAATTCCCGTACCTCTTACTCAGATTGCGTATTTCAATCATGCTGAGACTCCCCTTTCAGCGACAGCTCCGGCATCATGAAGTTGACATGGTCAGACGTGCTGATCATAATCCGGATCTTATTGTTCACAATATACTGTTCCGGGTTGTCCGCGATCACATGGACACTGTTCTGTTGCGTCATCGGCTCCCACTCTCCGGATGATGCGTTCCACAGTTCCATTGTAGCTACTCCCGGCACTCTCGTTCCCTTGATGGAGATTTCAGAATATTTGACATCGTCGCCCGGCAACAGCGGGAACTCCATAATCATCGTTCCTTGCCCAAGCTCCACGCCATGCACATAGGTTCCGAAGATAGGGGAATTCACCTGCGTCACTTCCGGCGTCAAGAATCCATACGGAATGGTAATCTCGCCTTCATTCAGGGCCCATCCCATCTGAATCGGCTGCACCCAGAAGTTCAGCTGGTCGCTGCTCACTTCTTTTCCGGCGCGTGTATAATTCGTCAGATGATCTTTGCTCCAGCCAAAAATATAAGTCGATGTCTTGTCAATATTGGTTGGCGAATAGCTGTACATGGACAAAACTTCCCGTTCACGATTGTAGACATCGTTATTCGTGTACGGATACAGAAGATTGGAAAGATTCTGATGATTGGTAGTGAGAATCTGTGCTTTGTCTTGAGGCACCTCAGCGCTCTCTCCTTGCTTTATATCGCCCATCCGGTAAGCCTTGCCGCCCATAACGAGCACAACATTCTCCAGATCGCTCTTCGTTTCATTCGTCACTTGACCGACAATCTGCCCTGCTGCGTCCAGACGAATATCTGATGTCAGCTTGCCCGCCTCATTGTATCCCTGTCCCTGCATGTAGACTTTGCCAAGCGACCATTGAGGCATATTTCGAAACTCCAGCAGCGTCTCATTTTCCGCAGCACGGATATAGGTGTTGTTATCGCCTAATCTGCTGCCGCCAAAAGAGTTGCTGGAACCTCCGGCTCTCAGGTACGTGTTCTTAGGAAACTCGAGTGTGTAATTTCCGCTGCGAGGCGAGAAGAAGGCGGAAACCGATGACTTCAGAGCGCTCCCCTCACCGTCCATCTCTATAACATTGATCGTGTGGGCCATTTCCTCCGTACGGTCTGAGGAGCCCACCGTATACACCGTGCCGCTGGCCACAACGGCCAGGGCAGGAATAAGAAGCCAGGCCCATTCCCGCTTGTCTACTTTCTTCAATATAAAATACAGCAGCGGACCTACAATAACCGCATATCCGATGAGCATCCACAGCAGCAGCTGAAAGGATGGCATCTTCAAGGACGGAAAGTACTCCGTGACGTAACCGAGGCTTTCAAGCATGGGTTGGTAATACCCCATCCCGCCTGGATTAACAAGCGGAAGCGCGCCTCTTAGAATCGAAGCCCATGCATCTGCATGCCCTCCCCAAGAAGCAACGGGCTCCAAGGCCAGATCATAAGCCGCATACATCACCTGGCCCATGCCCTGGCTTTTCGAGACGATCAGCGGGTTCCCGTTCCCTTCGAGCTGGCTTTCCGCGCCTTCTACCGGCGTTGCGGTCGAAATCGTATAGCTTTCTTGCAGGCTTAGCGGTTTGCCGCCCAGCTTCTCCAGCTCAGGCAGAGACTGCACCGTTGTCGTCCCGGTCCATTGCACCGGAGCAATATCGGCGAATGGCGCCGCGGATTTCACATAACCGGCTCCGCCGGACAGCACCAGGGTTCCGCCTTCACTCACCCAATGGGCGATGGCCTCTTGCTGCGCAGCCGACAATGTATCGGAAGCAAAATTATTAATTACAAGAACATCCAGCCCGTTCAGCAGCTGCGCCTGATCCGGCAATTCCTCTGCCTTCAGAGGCACGGTGTTCAGGCTGTTGCCTCTGCCGTTCAGGGCGTTCATAAAATTCATCGTATCCGGATCATCGGACAATACGGCAATCAGCGCCCCGGAATATTGCGAGCTCTGAAGGTAGTTCCGGCCGAGGTCAAACGGAATCGGCTGGCCCTCAGTATACGATTTTTCATAAAATAAAATCTGGTTATTATCCTTGTTTAAATAGCCGCCAGGGATGCCGATAACAACCTCCTTCGGCGTGTCCTTCGGAAGCTCAACATATTGAACATAGGAAGACTCTATCCCCATGCCTTGATAGCTCTGAATTTGAACAACGATGTCACCCGCGATATCCTGATCGCTTGTCAGCGTTATCTTCAGCGGATTCCATTTCCCCTCTTTCAGCTTCCCCTTATAGCCCAGCTCTGTCTGAATCTGGATCTTAGGAGCGTCGGCATTGGCCGTTCCGCTCCCGGTGAACAATGACGCAGCCAGTACCAGCAACGCCATCACCCACAGCGACAGACCCCGCAAACTTCTTGTACACAACGACAACTGATGATTCCCCTCTCCAATAAAATAGCTCTTTCCTATTCCCCTCACGTCTGCTTCTTGGCTGTATGTAAAACATAAATACGGATGACCCGAGATGATGTTCCGCCTGATCAAAACGTCTCGAACCCGATCAGAGGCAACCATCGCATCCGGCGTACAATACTATTGACGAGTACAATGTGAAAAAAGTTTGAACTGTTGCTTGAAAAACTGCATCGGCCTTTTCTCCATCAGAGTGCGGATAAAAGAAAGCTCCCGCCCCTTAAAGGAGCGGGAGTTAAACCAATTGCAGCGTTAAAGTGTCAGCTGCTCCTGTGGCCCTTGTTCTCTATTAACCGTGTATACCGCCCCGCATCGTTACCTGCGGGATACGTTATCCATCGTCCGAGCGCCAAGTCTATATCGCATGTACGAAAGCCCTGGCTAAGTCCGGATCAGCTGAATACAACGGTTTTATTGTTGTGAACGAGAATTCGATCTTCAATATGCCATTTGACGGCACGTGCAAGCACCACCCGTTCAATGGTGCGGCCGATGCGCTTCAGTTCATTCACATCGTCGCGGTGGCTGACGCGCTGAACATCCTGCTCAATAATCGGTCCGCCATCAAGCTCCTCGGTCACATAGTGTGCCGTTGCGCCGATGATTTTCACCCCGCGATTATATGCCTGCGCATAAGGCTTGCCGCCAACGAAGGCGGGCAGAAAGGAGTGATGGATATTGATAATCCGGTTCCGGTAAAACTCAATGAATGCAGGTGAGATGATCTGCATGTAGCGGGCGAGGATAATGACATCAATATCTTCCCCAATCACTTCAAGCTGACGCTTCTCGGCTTCTGGCTTCGTATCAGCTGTAACCGGAATATGATGATACGGAATACCGAAAGACTCAACATAATCCTTCATGTCCAGATGGTTGCTTACCACCATCGCAATATCCGCATCCAGGTCTCCGGCTTGCCACTGCCACAGCAGTTCGACCAGACAATGATCTTCCTTGGACACGAAGATGGCCAGTCTTTTTTTGCGGGCGGCGTGGTAGATGTTCCACTGCATGTCGAACGAGTCTGCAACCTCGCGGAACGAACGCTCCAGCTCTGGCAGCTTGCTGTCCAGATGGTCCAGGTCGAACTCGACCCGCATGAAGAACATTCCACCCTCGGGGTCCATGGAGTACTGATCGGATTGGACGATATTGGCGCCGTGCTCGAACAGAAAGCGCGAGACGGCCGCTACGATCCCAGGTCCATCCGGACAAGAGATCAGCATGCGGGCACGATTCGGGTGTAAGCCGGATGCCGACGGCTGTTCTTTTTTTACATGGATTTCCATACTAACTTGATGACCCTCCTGTCATTTCGATGCTGTAAAGCGGCTACTTACCTATTATGAAGACAGCGACGCACCGGACAACCAGGCGATGATTCGTTGGTTCACCTGCTCCTCCGAGCAGTCCGGCAGCAGTTCTGCTGCAACAACCATGTCATACAGACGCTCCATGGGCTCGCGCGGGTCGGCCTTTTTCGCCTTCGCGTCATTCTTCAGGAGCGTCCACGTATCGAGCACGAATTGGCGGGAATCGATCCCTTCCTTGGTAAAGAACGAGCCGAGCTCTTCAACCTGTTCAATGAACCCTTGTCCGAAGCGAGCTTCAACATCGCCGCGCAGCAGCGCAATTTCAATCTCATACATCGGACGCTGCGTTTTGGGATCTTTGCCGATCCAAGGCGTCTCCAGAATGAACGGTCTGCCCTGCAGCTTCTCATGATGAACCACGTTGCGGATCGCCTCGAAGCCAATCCAGCCTGTGCCCAGTGGCGTATGGCGGTCTTTGGCTGCTCCGATCGGATTTTTGCTGTCGTTAATATGAACGACACTCAGACGGTCCAGACCGATCAGCGAATCGAATTTCTCCAGCACACCGTCCAGATCATTGACGATGTCATAGCCGGCATCATGAATGTGGCATGTATCCAGGCAGATCGAGAGCCGGTCATTATACTTCACCTTATCTATAATAGAAGCAATTTCTTCAAAGCTGCGTCCCATCTCCGTGCCTTTGCCGGCCATGGTCTCCAGTGCGATCTTCACCTCGGTCTCTTCGGTACCGCCCAGCACTTCATTCAAGCCCTCGGCAATCCGGTCGATACCGTACGCCGGGTCCTTGTCGGTATATGCACCGGGATGCAGCACGATGTTCTTCACGCCAATGGCATGCGTGCGGCGAATCTCTTCCTGCAGGAAGCTGACCGCAAGCTCATAGGTGTTCACCTTATAGGAGCCCAGGTTAACAATGTAAGGCGCATGGACAACGATCTCCTCAATCCCGCTTTCCTTCATCGCGGCTTTGCCCTCTTCGAGGAACATGGATTCCATCGGCTTGCGGCGAGTGTTCTGTGGCGCGCCGGTATATATCATGAACGAGCTGGAGCCATATGAATTGGCTTCAGCCGTTGCTGTCAACAATCCCTTGTCCGAGAAGGACACGTGGGAACCAATCTTCAACATAAACCTAATCCCCCTTTTGACACACAATTACCACCTATTTTAGCGTGAATACTGAAATAAATCTAGAAATGCGTTATAATTCTCATAGAAGTGTCATGTAAGTTAATCCTCCTGAGGTGATATAGAGATGATGAGCGTAGGGGTTGTTACAGCATTTTTATCCTCCAGCGCACCTCCTTCCTGGTTTATGTATTCGATTGCATTCTGGGGATGGGTGATGCTTGGGGTGATGGGTATCGGCGGTTTTTTTATGTTCCGGAAGTTTCTGAAGGTGCTTCCGAAGGCCGACGGCAAGTCCAAGCTGGACTGGCAGAACTATTGGGTTGAGAAGAGCCGGCCATTGTGGACCGATGATTCCAAGGCATTCTTGAATGAGCTGGTGCAGCCGGTTCCAGGCCCGTTCCGCGACATCGCCAAGCATTCCATCGCCGCCGAGATCGGCAAGATCGCCGTGGAATCCGGCGCAACTGAAGTGACCCGCGACCACTGCATCAAAGGTTACATCGTCGCGACACCGAAACGGGACTACAAGTTCCTGGTCGACTTTCTTCAGAAGAAAAATATCGACTATACACCATACCAGCATTTATTGAACAAGTAAGCATAACGAACAGATCCCCTGGGTCCTTTACGCTTGACGTTAAAGGACCCAGGGGATGTTTTTGTTAATATCCGAATCGGGCACAGTCTCAGTTTCATTCCCGCTTTCCGCACGCTTTGCTCCGTTATCCCGATTAATCAGGAAGCTGCAGGAATAGCACTAACACTGCCACGACACAGGTTTTGTTCTATATCGCTCTAATATTCGCTCTATATTCGTTCTATTTTCGTTCTATTTTCGTTCTATATTCGTTCTATATTCGTTATCGTTTCATGTTCGTTCCCTCTTTAACTGTCCCAGGCATTGGGTTACTTGCTACACCGACACCCTAAAGCTGAATTTCCCTCCTGCAATGACAAAGGTATCTCCCTCTTGCAGCGCATACCCTTTGTACGGAACCATAGGCTCCCCGTTCAACACCGTCCCGTTCTTCGAACCCAAATCTTTAATGAGATAGCCGCCTTGATCGCGAGACAATTCCACATGTGCCCGCGAGGTTCCCGGAGCGGAGGCCACATACTGTGCGACCTCGGGTGAACGGCCGATGATAAAATGCTGCTGAACAAGCTCAATTCGCTGACTTGCTCCTGTATTCGGGTCGGTTGTCTCAATGAAGGCTCTCGGAGCTGTAGCTGCCGTCATACATCCCCCATCCTGGGCTGAGAGCAGCATTGTACCGGCGTCACCCGAAGCCAATACGCTGGTCTTGTGTGACAGCTGCCGATAATAGTCTTCGGCATCGGTCGGCTCCTCCATCTGCCTAGTTGACATCCCAGGATTCCCGGAAGTTCGTTGTTGATGGGGACGCTGCTGCAGCGCACCTCCCTCAGCCTGGATTCCTCCGGAAGAATTGTAGCCGCCTCCGAATCCAGAATCTGGGCTCCCCGTTCGGTCGTTTGTGCTTACGCTCGGCTGCTCTCCCGGTTCCATATCCGGTTGATTCCATCTCCAGTTCTCCGTGAGTTCCTCCTCATGCCTTTGTCTTCCCCTGACTGGTCGGGATGGAATATCGCGATGTTCCGTCAAAACCTCAGATAACGGGTCTGCCTCAAATTTCGGAATTCCCCAGCCGATCTTGCGCGGGGAAGGAAGCTCCACCGATTCAAGCAGCGGCAGTGAGCCTGAGTCTGTCCAGGCCTCCGATCTTGCAAACAAACGCTTCAGCTTGCCCTGCCATGCCAGCCAAGCAGCTGCCGCCAGCAGCAGTGTAATGACGGCCGATACGATCAGCATCAGCGTGCCCGGCTGATTCATGTACAGGAACCGCCACGTGACCGCTGCCGCGAGCATACAACCAAGCACAATATACGTACGGACGGGCGAAGCGCCTTGCGCCTCCTCCTCCGTTGTCTCATCCTCGCTCGAAGAAAAGGAAGCGGACAACGAAAAGGCGGAAGCCTTCGGCAGACGCTCACGTATTTCCCTCTGCTCCTGTGCCTGATCCTCCTCTTCCTGCGCTCGCCTCGCATTTCGCCTTATGCTGCGGCTGCGAACCTGACTTTTTCTATTCGTCTCCTGCTCCGGGTGTTGTGCTGTTGGAATCGCGTCCGGTTCATACCTTGCCGCCCGGTAGCCATGCTCCACCTCACTGGCCGCTTGCTCGCTGGCAAGTTCATACACACTCCGCATATCGGCATTTTCGGTCCGAGCCTCTCTGCCTCCCGTATCATCCTCTGTGGACAACAGGTCAATAAGCAGCTCCTTAAGCCCTGTCAGATGGAAGGCTTCGCTCGCGCAAAAAGACATCAGCGCCTGCACACCCCCGCCTTTCAGCTCGGTCACATTCGCCAGCAGACGGGTCATGAACTCCTTCAATGGATGCTGCACGCCAGGCCCGGTTCCCCTGGCGTTTTCCAAAGGGACATAGCATAAATACAGCGTCCCGAGATGCAGATCCCCTTCCACAAAAATATAGTCCTCATGCAAAACATACTGCTCGGGCTGAAGCATGTATTGCCTCGCTTCATTCAAAGCTGTAGCTATCTGGAGCAACAGCCCGTAATATTCAGTCAGGCTCAGCCTTTCGCTTTTCAGTGCTTGTGACAGCATCTTTTTGCCGCTGATGTCATATTCCAGCGTTACCTGATTATCCAGTTCCCGCACATGCAGCTTGAGCAGGTGAGGGATACGCGCGGAGCGAATCATCCCTAGCTGCACCGGGTTGAGCTCGGAAGGTGCGATTCCTTGCTCTCTCCCCAACACCATAAACGTTCCGCCATTCTGTACAAAATCCGTGTTTAACCCAAGCAATGCTCCCGCCCCCTACACATATAAAAATAGGTACGCACCGATGGCGCCTGGGAGCACCGCGGTCATAAACGGAAAACGCAAATGCTCTCCCTCCTGACCACGCCAAGGCTGCAAGCTTCTCAGCATAACCACACCCGCTATGCCCGCCACGACTCGTCGTAACCTGCTGAATACCTCTCTGCGCCAGAGCAGAAGACATAATCCGATTACGCCGGCAAACAGAACCGAATACAGAATACACTGCAGTGTAAACAACGCTCCGGTCCATGCGCCGATTCCGCCAAACAGCTTGACATCTCCCGCGCCAACAGCCCCGGTAAAGTACATGATCAGCAGAATGAAGAACCCCGTCCCAAGGCCTTTAAGCGAAAAGAACAGCCCTTCCCATCCCCCAATCACACCATGATACAGCAAGCCCAGTGTCATCGCCGACACCGTTATGACATTCGGAATTTTCATCGTGCGAATATCGGTTATAAATGACATCAGCAGAAAAATGCCGCAGGCTCCAAAAGCCAGCTCCATGTCCCGTCCCCCTCTCGATCCGACCGTACATATCCGCCGTTCTTCACTTTCGTTCTACCTCTTGCCCCTTCAATTGAAGGTTCTCGTTCCATGCCAAGCAGGGTCCTGATCATTGTCGCGGCACGACAGTAAACATCACCTCGAGTCGCTGACCATCCGCGGTTTCTATCACAAATGGCCATGTGCCAGGGGTCGTGTTAAAGCCAACATTCCATTCCCATTCGATATACCCGTTCTCATCCGCCGTTTTCCAGCCCAAATATTTGGCTGTGCTTTTGCCACTTTTGTAGTAGACCGACAGCTGGGCTTCCATCCCTGGCTCGATCTTGGCCCGCACGATAGCCTGCTTGCTCGCAACGGCCGGGTCCGGCTTCTCCAGCAGCTCAATGGAGCGTCCTGTGTTCTCCTCCGTTCCCCCGCCGCTTCGCCCTTCTCCGGTATCTCCAATCCATAGCCGTTCCTGGGCTTTCGCCTGCAGCACAATCTTCTTGTTCACAAAAGGCATGCGGATCGGAAGTTCGTAGTTGACCTCAATGCCGAAGTAAGGCTTCTCATTGGTCTTCAGGTTCGGAATATGGAGATTGGATACATGGATCCGTTCGTAATGAAGAAGCTCCGGCATGAACGGCCTTAGAATCGGTTTGACTACCGGGTCAAGCACCGCTTGAGCCGCCTCGTTCTTAAGCTGCTGCAAGGGCTCCTCCCCGGTCGCAATAGCCTCCTGTATCCACTCATTCACAGGCGATGGAAGCTGTGATGTGTACTGGGAGGCCCAATCGCTTAAAGACAGCTTCGGAATTTCCCAGTGCGAGGGACTCGAGGAACCGGATTCGGAGGCTTGGTCTCCGTTCGGACTCACTGCGATGGAGACCGGGTATATATGGGCGGTTACCGTTTTGACTGTATCGGACACCATGCTTTGCAGGGCAGTTGAAATCAGTGTCATTTGCACAATATAAATGAGAAAAATGACAAAAAACATAAACATCGGCAGCACCAGTGCTGCTTCAACCACCATGCTTCCCTGCTCGGTTCGCATATGGCTCCCGCTCCCGTGCCGGAAGGCGCTCTTACGCCGTATTGTTCTTCTCATTCGAATCCCTCTAATCCTAATAGGAAAAATCCGCTCTGCGGCTAAACACATACCGGTTCCCCTGGACTTCGCCGCTGTCGCCAATTGCTGTGCCCAGCACATTCGTAATGCCAGGCAGAAACCAGAGCCGCATCGCCATGGTGACCTCACCGGAAGCATAGGTCGATCGATCAGCCGGATTGATTCCGGTATTGAATCGAATCAGTGCCAGCATACGGGACATTTTGCGCTCATTGTTGCTGTGCAGCAGCAGAAACAGCCTGAGATGATCTCGATAAGTCAGCTGCACAGGCACATACTTGGACAGTGGAATCGAGCCCTTCTGAACAAGCTGAAGCATGTCTTCAATCGACTTCTCGATCCCATACAATATAGCAGCTGCCAGAACCACCAGCGGATTGCCGAGCTTGCTGTTCACGACCAGTCCCTCCATCGTCCGGATCGCAAGCCGGGTGGCGAAAATTTCGGCATAGGCGGAAGATATGTTGCCAATCGGGTTGTGAAATCCGTAAAGAATGTACTCCACCTCTTGATTCGCGACCCTAAGCTCATCAGCTAGACGGCTTCCGGCCGAAGGATTCTGGATGACCTCGGATAATTTGCCTATATCAAAATGCTGATAATAGTGCACCGCATACTCATTTTGAAAAAGCTCTTCTCCTGCTCCCTCCAGAATGCTCCCCATCGATCCGAATATGCCGTCCATCCCGTTCATGGCCGACTTGCCAGCGTCATAGGGATTGCTGCCGAGCTCCCGTCTACTCCTCGCCTCATCTGGCTCCCGGTTGAACTGCAGACTTTCGTCATAATACTGCTGCAGCTTGCGGAACTCATCCATTAGCTCGTTTTGCCCTTCGAGTCCGTTAAGAGCGCTCAATACATTCGCAGCCTCATTCAGCTTCTGCTTGGCAAGCTTCTCTGCTGCCTTCCGTTCTTTATCGGCAGCACGGCTTTCGTCCAGCTGAGCCCATTGACGGTCAAGGATATTTGCACTGCCTGAAACCGCATATTCCTGCAGGTAACTGTCCAACTGCCGGCTTGTCTGCATGACCTGTCCTTTGTTCTCGCTTCTTCCTGCAGAGGAGGCGACAGACGATACTCCGCTCTGAACAGCCGCGTACTTCCGCTTCTGTCCATGAATCTCCTGACGCAATCCGTTCAGAAGCTCATCGCTTCGCAGCAGTTGATCCGTCTTCTCCCGAATCGAACGAATCAACGCTGCGTCTTCTCCGGACGATCCTGAGTTGCCGAGGGTCTGATCATTCGTTACGGTATCATAACCGACATTGGTGTTTCGATCCTCTGCTTCCTGAATCACCCGCTTCATTTCCTCATTCAAACTTTGGGCTTCAGTCCACAGTTGTTCCGCCTTGGTTAGAAGCTCATCATGCATGCTAGAGGCCTTGTCCAATCGAGCTGATATTTGCGAGCTTAACACTGACACGCCGAACTCATAATCCTGTATCAAGGAAGTATACAACTTGTCCTCATCCTCCGGCCGTCTGGCATCCTCCTCTACCTTGGACATATAATCTGCATACTGGGCGGCCGCATCGCTCGCCATATAGACGAAGCCGCTGAGAGACGCATCATAGATGTAAGCCCCTGGCGGGTCCATAATCAGCTTCGGCAACGGCAACGCGCTTTCGGCTGCTTTCCGCTGTTTCTCCAGCATTTCATTCAGCGCATCTTCTCTTCTGTCGTACAGCTTCTGAAGCTTTCCAAGCACATCCACCGTATTCGAGGCTTCCTTCATCGCTTGCGACATCGGCTTGAACTTTTGTACCAATTCGAGTGTAAAATCAATCGGTGCTTTATATTTCATGTCTTCGCCGATCATGCGATTAAAGACTTCATAGGATCCCAATGGCCGTTCCAGTTCAAGCCCTGAGCTGTCTACCCGCATCGCCATCAATTGGAAAGCATCGCCCCGGTCACCCGGATTCAAGCTGTCATTCAGCACATTGCCCATAATCATGTTGCCATCGGTCTCTCCATATGCAAAAAGTCCGTAGCGCTGCTGCAGGACTGGATCATAAGCGGACATGACCGACCGGACAGCGGCCCGCGCCAATCTTTCGGTCTGAACCTTCATCGCCGCAATCCGGGCATAGTCAATAAACACCGCCACAAACATAAACACAGCGGCCAGAATGACAATAAGAAAGATCGATACCGATCCATCGGAGAAATGTCTCCTGACTGACCGCCGCCCTCGTCTGAAACCTCGCTTCAGCATGTTATTTCAGCCCTCCAAACCGCTGCAGCACGCCGGAGGCAGCGCCTTGATCCGTTATGCTTCCGCCCGCTCCGCGGAACTTCGAACCGTAATAGCGCATCAGATCAATCGTGCGGATGAATTCAACAGGGTCCACCACAGCGGACTGGGCAGCAGCGTAGACGTAGCCGTCTCGGTTCATCAATCGGGTCACCGGCGTCATCGAGGTGCTCTGTACCAGCTTCGTCTCCACCGTGCGCAGCAGCAGCTTGTTGTCATAATTCATCTCTCCCCGAACACCGTCAGGAAGAACAGAGTTTCCTTTAGCCAGCTTTCTTGAGGGAAGTCCTCCACCCTGCCCATCCGATGAGGGCAAGGAAATGTGTCCTCCGCTCTCTCCCTTGCTCCAGCCAAATAACGAGGTAAGCAATGCGTCATCCGTCAGCCGCCAGTAGAGGGAGTCATGCAGCCCTTCACTCACCGCTCCATTCGAAGCTTCCCTATGGCTGTTATTCCATATAAAAGCGACGCGCTCCGAGGCGGCACTCGACACCTGCACCAGCATCGATTGTTGGTATATATACAAGCACAGGAACAACAGCAGCACGACGACAACGAACACAAGCGGGAGTACAAGGGAAGCTTCAATCGTGAAGCTCCCTTCCTCCTTCAACAACTTGCTTCTCTTAATCCTTAATGAATTCATTGGTTCTTTGGTTCACATTCGCAAACAATCGCTGTACAAGTTGGAACAATTGATCCTTAAAGAAATAAGCGATGACCAGAATAACGACGATGATCAAGATCATCTCAAGCGTGCCGATCCCTCTATCGTCCTTCCAAAAGCGCTTTAATCCTCTTCCAAGCCCTGATACTATCATGTGTATACACCGATCCCTTCTATATATTCATCATCATAAATGCCGGCGCTCCGAGGAGAACAATGACGATCATAAAAATGACAACCATCGGAAACACCAGCTTGGAGGAGGCCTGCTCTCCCCTCGTTCTGCTGATCGCTTTGCGCTTCTCCCACAGCACGCGGGACAGATCTCTTAACGCAAGCACGAAGTCATTTCCTCCGCGCCGGAAATTAAGCAGCATCGTCGTCGTAAAGATCGAAACCTCCTGTACCCCGCAGCGCTTGTTGAACTGCTCGAACGCTTGCTGAAATGAAACGCCGCTTTCCCATTCCTGGACCAGCTGCCTCAGCTCGCGATACAGCGGATGATCTTGTTGACTGCTCTTCTCCGTACAGTGGATTAGCGCCCTCTGGACCGTTTCACCCGCACCTACGAGCAGCACCAGCTTGTTCAGAACCTCCGGAAGCTCCATTACGATGTCCTGCTCACGCTGAACGACTTTTTTGTGAAGATCCTGAACCATGAGCACCGGCAGCAGAATCCCCAATCCCAAACCGGATAACAGCCCCATAGCCTCACCAGAGATCAGTGTGAACAGACATCCGCCTAGCAGAGCGAGCCAGCCATAAGCCAGCGACTCGGCCATGAACAGCAATGTCATCTCCGGACTTTGACGCAATCCGTAAATTTTCTGCACGGAGCCTTGAATGCGGAAGAACAGAATGGGAAAACGCGTCGCAATGTTGAACCGGTCAAACAGATACAGCATCGGCGGACTCATCTTCCGTAGCTTCAATCCTTCCATATGCACCTTGCCAAAGCTTCGATATTTCTTGCCGCCGATCAAGTTCAGCACCACCCAACCACCCGCCAGCAGAACCATCACAGCAGCAGAGACCCCAAGCAGCATGCCTGTATCACCTCCTTAAACCTGGATATCCATCATTTTCGTAATCCACCAGAAGCAGCCGCCAAGCCCGGCTAAAGCCAAGGTGGAAATCATCATCCCAGCCCCGCTGCGCATAGGCTCCATGTAATCGGGTGCGGTCAAATTCATAAAGAGCACAAGCAAGAACGGAGCCACGAGCAGCGCCTTGGATTCAAATCTTTTCTGCGAGACCATCACCGATATTTCCTGCTGGATATCAAGCTTCTCTCCGATTACACTGGAGGTTCTCCGAACGACCTCAACCAGGTCTCCCCCGGTCCGCTTGCACGTTGTAAACACATCTGCGAAATTGGTGATGTCGTCCATAGCTGCTCTCGTGGCAAAATCCCGCAAAGCAACCTCAATGGGCTCCCCGTATTCCAGTCGGGAGACGATGAGCCTCAGCTCAAAGATCATATCGCTGCGGCCCCCAGGGTCCAGCAGCAACAAGTCCTGCACCGCGTCTCGGAACGCATTCTCCACCGACTTGCCCGCGGAGAGCGACGAAGATATCGAATATAGCGCCTGCTTGAAGTGAAGATTTAATGTTCTTCGTCTCCGCTCCAGCAAATGCCGCCGCCAAAATTTCGGAAAGAATACACAACCGGCCACCAGCACCGTCGCCATTACAACATGGCTGTAAAACAGGTAGCCGATCCCGAATAACAGCACCGCCCCCGCCAGCAAACTGCCGACCCGCTGACTCGGAGACAAATGGTATGTACGGTAGTCAGGAAATCTTCCGCTGCCCTGAGATTGACTTCGAGCAGCCCCCTTATGCTGTGCTTCGCCTATATCTGATCGGCGCTTCGGTCGTCGCTTCAATTCAGCTTGTTGCTTCCATTCGGCCTTCATCAGCAGCCTCCTCTGACTTTTTCTGCAGCGGCCAAAGCTTGATGCCGGCCATGGCCAGCTTGTCATCGCGCCGGAGAAAGCTGCCGCATGATTCGAGCTCCCCCAGCACGCGTCCCCCTGCTTCTCCGCTCTCCCGAAAACGGTAAAGCGGGTTCAGCTTGACCTCGCCGCCGCTCATACCTATCACCTCACTGATCTCGGTGACGCGGCGCGAACGATCCCTAAGCCGGGATAAGTGGACAAAAATATCGATCGCCGAACTGATCTGCTGGCGAACCACCTCAACCGGGAGATCAGCCCCGCTAAGCACCATGGACTCCAGCCGGCTGATCATATCCCTTGTGCTGTTCGCATGGCCGGTGGACAGACTCCCATCATGTCCGGTGTTCATCGCCTGGGCCAATTATATAATTCGGTAATTAAAAGCAAAATAAAAATGACCTCAATATTCAATCAAGGTCATTTCAATGTCTGTTCTGTAGTGTAAGGGGGTCTATGACTTCATCCTCCCCAACAAAGAAGTCATTATTTGTATACTCAAGATATAACTCATCCACCGACTTATCCATAAACCTCCAGTACACTCTCTTCGGAAATGGAAAAGGTTCATAGCTGTACATTGCTGCCTGATACATCTCCGGTTCCACCGTTGTGAATTCTATTTTATCTATTATTTTTCTGAGGATAGTATTATCTAAAGTATTGACATCAATATTCTTTAAATTCTCAACAAAATCATTAAATTGATTAGTAATACTTTCTTTTTCTCGTTCAATACCGTTTAGTTGATTTAGCTTTTCCTCGATTTCGTTTATCTGAAGTTTTAAAGTACTTGACCTCTCAGCATACTCTTCTTCTTCAATATACTTTTTAGAAAAAACATAAAGATTGGCGTCTGATTGTTCTTTTAATTCTCGGAGCTTTATTTCATATTCAACAATCTTTTTTGCTGTATTCTCAGAATCCAACTTCAACTTTATCATATTTTCAAGTATTGTTTGATGTTGATTGTAGTCCGACTTAAAACCCTCAATTTCTAACTTGATCCATTCTAGTAGTTCCTCTTCTTTCTGTAAATTCCTATATTCACACCGACCGTCCCTGTCATTACTAGAACAGAACCAGTAGTGGTGAACTTTCCCGCTACTGCTCTTTTGTCTCTTGAACCTGAGTGGTGATCCGCAGTTACCACATCTCAAGAGATTTGAGAACAAATGAGCACCACTATACCTTTGACTCGTTCTGTTTATCCCATATCTAATTTTTTTTGTGACTTCATTTCCAACTTCATCTTTCTCAGTAACCTCCTTATATTTAAAGTCACCAAACATTTGGAATCTTTTTTTCTTTAAAGCTTGGACCTTGTCAAATATTCCCTCATCGATAATTCTTAATGACTTATCCTCATACCAAATCTGCTCTTCTTTAGGAACAAGTGCAATAATATTCTGTTGAGGATCTTTTTTGTAAGTTCTATGTTGCCATACTACGCCTTTATACACTGGATTCTTCAGCATTTTTCCAATAATGCTGTGATCCCATTTATTTGATTTTCTTTTTCGAGGGATATTTTTTGAATTTAGATACTTAGCAATTTTACTTAAGCCCCATCCTGAGTTTAAATATAAGTCGAATATCTCTTTGACAATTAGAGCCTCTGTGTTATTAACTACCAACTTACCCTTCACGTATCTTTTAATTCCATCTATTTCAAGTTCACCAGTATATATGTCATATCCATACGCTGGACTCCCGCTCCACACACCATTTTCTGCAGCAATCATTTTGCCTTTCTGTACACTTGAGCTTTTCAATCTAGATTCTTCTTGAGCTAATCCCATAAAGATATGGATTTTAAAATCATCATTTCGATCAAGTGTGTTTGCACTTATATCTTCAAAATAGACACCAACACCATACTTTCTTAGCAAATTGATACAGGTTATAATGTCCTCTGTATTTCTACCGAATCTGCTGATAGAACGTGTGTATATCATGTCAAATTTCTTTAATTTTGCATCATTAATCATCTGCATAAATGCCTTACGATATTTCTTAGATCGATAGGCAGACACACCTTCGTCTATAAAGTATCCACGTTTAACAGACAAAACTCCTTCTCGGTTATAAAAGGCCCCACATTCTGTATTCATCTTCATATTATGCTTCTTAAAGTAGTCTAGCCAGTACTGCTCTTGATTATCTAACGAAGAAATTTGTTGTTTACTGTCCGTTGAAACTCTTCCATAAAAAGTGTATATCAAGGTGTTGTCACCTCCAATAACTATTGTCAATTATATAATAAGGTTATAAATCCACGTAAATAATCCATTAATAGTGCCGTTACGCTCAGTTATTCCTATGATATGTTTTGTAGCGTACAGTTCCTGTTTTAAAACTGTACGCACTTATAATTTTGATCATATGTAAGTAATATCCATTCTATTTAAAGCCACATCTAGTAAGTAGTTATGATTCAATAATGATTAACAACGTCTGGATCTAAAGTTATCGAACAATAGCGTAATAAAATTTTTGTTAGCGATACAATCCGTTTTAAGTATTCTGCCGCTACTACACTACCCTCCTCTAACAAGCTGCCATGAGAAGTTTGTTTTTCCATTATCATTGACCTTCATCATTAATTTGTATCACCATAGCGGGAAAGGTAATTTCTTGTTTGACTAGGCCTCTTACTCCATCATTTTCAACTATCCCTACAGGTATCCAAGCGCTCATTATCTCAGTTTCATCATTTAAAAGAGTCTCGTCTAAATCTACATAGCCTAATGTAATATCCTCACTCTGTATGAGGTATGTCTTCCCGTCTACTTCATAGACTCTTCCAGTATCACCCTTAAACCTAATACCAAGAGAGTGAACAGCTTCTTTCTTGGATGGGTACTTCTTATATGCTTTATTTCCTTGTAGATTCAGCGGGTCATATAAGTCGATTTCAAATACATAATGAGGCTTCGCCAATGCCTTTTTTGCGTTATCACCGTGACTTAATACCGCTATATTATCAAGACGATACCCTATACTTGGATCATCTTTTATTCTGTCAACTGTTGGCCTAAAGGCTAATTTATGATCATGTTTAATGTATTCCTTTGTCATCTCACAATAAGCATTCCAGAAGTCAGGCTTCCTAGTTATGATTTCTGTACAGGCTACGATTACATTATCCCAATCACAATGTACGCCATCATAAACGCCCTGACCATATTTACATGAGTTGATTCTTGACTCTATAGAGCCGTACAGAAGATAGGCGGCAAACTCGTCCTCTGCATCAATTAAATGACTTTGTATAGCACTGTTCACAAATAAGATGGCTCTAACCTTGTCGTTACCCTCTCCATACTTGTCCGTCCATTCCTTGGCTTCACTTGGATGTAGCTTATAGGGTGGTCCCTTCTTTGGTTTTGTCGTCAAATATACATCTTCCTTTTTTAATTTTGATTTTTATCGATGAAAGTTCAATTTCATCAAATTGCTACATTATTAACTATGGTTACTCTGATGCGATGAATAGATAGGATTACCAGGATATGTACTCGCCGGAACCTTGGATTGCTTGCTTAAATAGTTAAGATAAACGGTCTAACGTATTCTTACGGCATTTTAGTCCTTCTTTACATCATATAGGCTTCAAGTCCAAGTTCAATAACAGAGTTTTTTTGCGCATAGTCAATTGGCAAGGATCCACTATTGTCCTTAATATTTGCATTTGCTTTCAATTCCTTAAGTTCAGAGAAAAAGAATATGTTTTTTTCAGTTACGCTAATATGTAATGGGGTCTGCCCTTCTTTATTTTGTATGTTAACGTTCAAGGCATTTCGCTTTATTGCAGTATAAGCATTAAAGTTATTTTCTAAGATCACATAGTGAAGCAACGTATTTCCCGTTCCCTCGTCTTGTGCATTTACATCCAAACTACCATTATTCAATGCTTCGCGAATTCTTGTTGCATCTAATTTTCCATCTATCGAATATGTCTCTCTCAAGTTTTTAACATACACTTCTCCCTTACTGTCGCTAGGCTTACTTGTATTATTGGTACTTCCTGTTTTATCGCTTGTGTTGTTGCTTGATGTTTTGGTCGCCCCACTCTTCAGTTCAATCTTAGAAGAACTTACAGATGCAACTACGTAACCGAGCGCATTTGCAGTGTCACGAACAGGCAGATATGTTCTACCATTAACATTCAACGGCTTATCAGATAACTTAGCTTCTTTGCCATCGACAACAATTTTAACGTCATAAACCGTAGCTTTAAGGTAAGCTGCAGCACCAACTACTGTTGTAGAGGTCAGTGCTACGCCGACAAATATACCAAGAATGAACGTTGGAACTTTCGAGATTATTTTTTTCATTTTATATACCTCCGGATAACTTTAATAAAAATGGCAGACTTTTGTTTAGTTATCGGAATAATTTGAGATTTAATTGAGATTAATTCGTTGACCATTCATAGTAATCGTGCCAGTAGCTTTTATATTTATATTGCCTATGACATCCATACTTACGCCCGAAGGAGATACTTCAAATACCGTACCATTAGCAAGGCCTATTTTATATGTTCCTTGATCTACGATAAAATTAAAATCTTTACTTTTCGCAACAAACTGCCCATTTTCTGATATTACCGAAATTCCGTCATCATTTAATTTCATACTCCTTTCCCGTCCATAATTCGAAGAGAAGTAGAGCATATCATATGACCCATTTGGTTTTGACATAAATCCTACACCCGACATATTCTCCCCGGCCATGCTAGGATCAATTGGATTATTGGAGTCAAATTTTTTCATCCCGTCTCCCTCACCATTAATCGACACTGGAAAGGCATTAGAGCCCGATCCTACAAATGTGTTCATTTTTTTAATTTTTGAAATATCAGAATAAGCCGCTTTTCTAATCTCCTTTGTTTCATTCAAAGGGATTATGTTGGACATCCCCCATTTTCCTGGAGTAAGGTGAAACAACCTAATCGACTCCCCTACTCCTTCGTTCGAGACTGCTTCAAAGATAGGAATATAAAAAGATGGGGAACGAGGATCTTCTTGTTTTTTTACTTTCTTCAATTCCTGTATGGCTTCTTTCTTTTGTGCACCATATGCTATGTATGTTATTTTAGGATCACCGTAATATAGAAAGGGGGGGTGCGTATCCCAGTTACTATCATCCATTGCCTGTATAGTTGCACGACCTTCATCATCAAAGCCGTATTTCATGATAGCCACCCTGTCACCATTATCAGCATTTTTTTTATAGTTCTCTTTAGCTATACTCAAAAGAGTATCAAAGCTTCTATCTGTTTGATTTTCAAATATTTTATATGTATTGATACAGAGATCTCGATCTCCAGAAAAAAAGTACGCCTCACCATCCAACACTTTTAACTTATCAAACATTTGTTGTTCAGTGTTCCTATAGGAAATTCCATTCACCACAAACGAAATAGCAGAATCAACTGCAATATAATGTTCACTTTCAAAACTTGCACTAATCGCTAAACTCAAAATTATACCTCCCAAAATTTTTTTTATTATCATGTTGCTAACCTGCAAATATAAAGAAATGTTATTGCTTTACATTCTTCATCACCCCTTCCCCAAATCAACATTAAATCATCTCTAATTTCGTTTATTAGTTGTTTAGCGATTCATCAAAGTCTCATTCTAGTGCTAATGTTCTTATCTATTTCATTCTTGAAATTTCGCAAAAACTTCTCTTGCTCTTTAACGCTCTGTAAAAGATGATGCTCAAAATAATGTCCATCTTTACAATTCTTTCGATAATGCGAAAATAAAACATATGCTTTATTCATTTGATGAACCAATTTATTAACATAATCTTTGTCATACCCTAAATGGTCTGCCATCTTCTTAATTGTCATATAAGCTTTTTTTTCAACATTCCCGTTCTGTAACTTTTTCATAAGACACAATAAAGGAAAGTACTTGTAATTCAATCCTTTTTCTATGTACAATTCTAAAAGCGCAAACTCAAGACTGATGTAAAAATCGTCATCTGTCATTGGTTGCTGGATGGTTTGACCAGTTCCCTTAGTAACTTCATTCAACTCCGGAATATCCGTTGCTGTAATTTGTAAAATATGATTATCTGGAATCCTCCCCTCTGAATCGAGAAACCTATCCCATCTAGTTACGTTTTGTATATTTATTACTTTTAATTTTTGCTGAAGCTTTAGCAAATCTAATATTTGTTTTTTAGTAAATCCCGTTTCCTGCCTTAATAACTTGATCGAGGTTAAAAAGTAATGTTCAAATGATTGATTATGTAATCTAAACTTGAACAAGGATAAATATAGATGTAACCCTTCAGCCTTCATTTTTTTAAACTTTCCATCTAAATCAAACCAAGATGACTTGATTTTTACGTTTCGCAAAGTATAGTTCAAACTCAGATTCTCCTTTGAACGTTTAAGTTTCGTTGTTATTTGCTGCTATGTACAACTTTTCTCACTTGATTTTGATATTGAACGAAGTTTTTAAACGCTGATGATTTATAGTTTTGGATAAGAGCGTTCAATAGTTCACTCTGCTTAAACAAAAACTTCAACTTACAATTTGCAGTATTAATTTCAGTGCCTTCATACTTGACACCATTCAACAACAAAAAAGAAACCAGATTAATGTCATATATATACTTCAAAAAATAACCTCCAAAAATTAATTTCAACAAATCACAAAACAAATCCTAAATGGGAATTTGAGCTTGCGATAAATTCTAGAATATTATATAAGTTCATTAAATTATTATTTTAATTAATAATTGTCCCTTGGTTGAGGCCTTTCGTCATGGTTATTTCCTTCTTCTTCCACCCCATTAATTCACTTTGTCAAAGTGTAGATTCAATTAAATCTCAAAAAACATTTAATTTTTTTAATAATTCATGTATTGTGCGCTATATATCCCTTAAATCGAGGTAATTGTCACTCTTCAGGCTTCTTATTCGGCACCTTTTTCATTAATATGTCAGATTACTTCTTCAAATTCTGTACCCAAAACGACAATTTGTCACTGGACACTTCATGGGTCTTAATGTAACAAGGAATTCCGAATCGCCATTTTGTCAATAAATATTAAAGCTAAATATCTTCATTTCTTCTTGCATCTGAATTGCGGTCATGATATTATTATTTCAGGATCTAGGTAGTACATAATGAATATTATATGCTATATAGAATTTTCACATTGTAACCTCCCTTCTTCTTAGCATCGAAAAAAATGTATAACTTCTTTAATATACCATGCTGTTGACGATTATGTCAATGGTTTGTTTCCGTTTCTGTATACGTTTGCTTTCGTGCCCAGAAGCCCTCCCCTCATTAAGAAGACTTCAGCCATTTAGTTTTTATTAGGTTTTGTTTATTAACGAATATTTCTGTAGTACCTCTTCTATCTCCCTATACATCTCACTATGCTTAGTTGAAGGTATAAGATCTGGATCAGAGCCAAAGCCAAAATTTTCATCATACTGTTGAAGAAAATAAAACATCAACTTTAAAATTTGATATTCCTTTGATTTTCGGTCTCCAGATAAGATGGCTACAAATCGACTAATCAACTTTTCATTATAATGATAATTTTCACCATCTTCATTCGTTAATAATTTTTCGATTTTTCCCAACAATACCTGTCTCTGGTATTCATTTCGGAGATGAGTAATTATTCCTTCATGGAGGCGCACTTCCTTTGATCTAACATATATATTCCCCTCATCGTCAATATCTTCATATTCAATTTCTTCTACTTGATCAGTTTGAGTAAAGAATATTTCCTGTATAAGTATTTTATCTGAGGAACTAAGCTCTTTATTGAAAAGTTCAGTTGGGATATTAGGGAAAACACTTTTTAATTGCTCCAACCTCTTAAAAGGTATTTTTCGTTTTCCTCTTAACCATGAATTAATATTTTGAGGAGATGTATCCAACTTCTCTGCTAGTTTTTTATATTCAATTCCATAAGTTTCACATATAAATTGCAATCCAATCAACATAATCGCCCGCCTTGTTTTATCGAATAAAACAACCTATATGCAAACTATACACTCATCAAGATAAGAATGCAAGTATTTTGTTTTATTGAGTAAAACAATTTACTTATTATTATATTCAGTTCCCCCTCAATCCGTCGATTAATTACTGTAAGAACGATATCTAGGTAGTGGGACAGATATCTAGATCACTCTAATTTATAAATATATCGAAGGCCTACAAACGATGCTTGAGTTAGAGAGGGAGCTCCTAAACATATTAGACATCAATACTAAGCTTAGATTTCTGTAATTACTCAATGAATTTCAATGCCATCTCCCCTTCCAGGTACAAACACTCCACATAATTACAGCATTAAATTCCACTGTTAAATATCAACAGAAACAATCCCCATTAAAAAAAGCAGGACGAAAGTTCGTCCTGCTACATCTAGGCGTTCTAAGGATGCTTTAACATGGTTTAAACTAGGTGACTTTGATCTTATAGGAGCTCTTAATTACAATAACAATAGTCAAAAACATACTCAGTATTAGTGCGATCAAATTCCATATCATGGAGATATATCACTCCTTGATCATGCCTATTCACATTTGTTATAACAACATCGTAATTACCATCTAGATACTTATCAATGTATGGTCTTGCTCTTTCTATTCCACTCTCAATTGCTTCTGCCTCAGTCTTTTGTCCACTTGGAACCGTATCATAGAATTCCTTAGAAACATAAAATGCTTCAAGTTGCTCTTTGGTAGCCCGTTTATTTTTCAAAGTTTCTTGGTTAACCATTGAATACTCATCTCCAACAAGTGGAATAGTAAACAATCTGAATGCAACATCTTGCAGTATCTCCGGTCTGTTGTTCTCAAAAATGCCTATGTATTTATTCTCCTTGCTTAACACTTCTTTGGCGAAGTTATTAAATTCATTACCATAACTTCTAAGAGGATACTTACCCTTTGGAGCAATAGCAAGTAAGGAATAACTTTTACCAGTAACATCAAGAAAATCTAGATATTTAGTTATTAACATTGAAAAAACCTCCTTTGTAAAGTTAAGTAAATCCAATCACAATATCGAGCCAAAGAAGTTAACTGCTCCTGAGACTAAATTAGTGAACTCCTTAAATACTCCTGTTATTACAGAAGCAAAAACTTCTGACGACGAAACTGGATTTTTTATTGAAACAATTAACATAATGAGCGCAAAAAAAGCTAAAGCAATTTGAATTGTGTTTTTCAAATTGAAATTCAAATCGTTGTTACCTCCTAATGATTCTTTTTTATAATAGGGAACTTAAAGGTCCGATAAACGGAGTTAATACAGTCATATGATCCGCTGCCATAGTCATAAAGGATTTATACTTATCCATAAATGTAGTAGTTCCTTTTGAACTCTCTAATTCTTCCACACAATTCAAAAGTTTCTGTTTCTCATTGATATCTTCGATCTGTGTACTTATAGCTTGGCGCATTTCCTCAAAGAGAGGGTCTTTTAATTCTGTTACAGTGTTAGTTGAATAATCTTGTGAATTAATATTAACACGGGCATTACTTCCATTAACATGGACCACATACCCCCTACCATCAGGTTGAGTGAAATTGCGTGGAACGGAGGACTCTCTCCTAACATCGACTTGATAATGTGCCTTAATTCCATGAAAAGCTTCAAAATATCCTCTATCCTCTACGATATAGCTTTCCTTTAAATTGTTTTTTAACGTTCTTACTATACGGTCGCCTTCTTCAATCGGTAATGACGAATCGTCGATGTGGATTTTGTTTTTATCCACCATAGCTTTAATATTTTCGAATATTTCCCCATTTTGTTTAATTAAAGTTACCCTGTCTTTCATAAATGAACTGAATGGCATCTTTTCACCTCTAATTTTAGTGATTATCTTAAATTCTATAAATCAAGGACTCTCTTATGATATGCTGGATTCTCTTCCAGGGCATCATATACAACATGACTATCTATATAACCTAGTTCCTGTAATTTCTTATAATCATATTCTGGACTGTCTGTCCAAGGATACTAGAATTATTTTATTTATTCTTCGTCTTTCATAGAGATCTGTCAATATATCCTTATATAGTTTCTCGTTTCTCATGAGTGCATCAACTGGGTAAAGGATAGAAAAATCATAAGCACTTCTCGTATTTTTCCATGATGTCTTATTAATTGTGTCAAAATAAAGCTTGTGTTTTCCTAATTTGTATCCTTTTCCAGTTTTAATATTAGAATTTCTTTCGAAAAAATCACTTAAATTCTGCATTGAGTTAGCACGAAAAAGAATGCTTGATGATTGATCTTTTGAATCCGCAATTACTTTCAAAGCTAATTTGTGCTTTATAAATTGATGAGTTCCTGTTAAAAGTAATCCTTTATCCTCTGATTGCAAGAAAGTTTGTATTTTTGCATAAGCTTCTGATCTAGTATTCATTTACTCGACCCCCAAATCAATAACAATTAGGATAATTATACCATAAAGCCAAGTGAGTTGTTTTGATGTGATCTCCGATGTCTAAAAATTTGGCTTCCCCATAGCAATCTATAATTGGATAATCATCAGCATTGCCACATTTGGCAACGTTAGTTAGAATACAGTAAAAAAAGACGATGTAGCTTCAATCCACACCGTCTCTATAAGTTAATTTACCGCCCTTGCATCCCGCTTCTCAATAACATGTCGTATCCGAAGTAAGTCTAATCCATTCTGCATGTAATCCATAAAAGGCATTTTAGCAAGCATACTGTAAAGTCGATTAAAACCACTTTCGTAATATGAATCCAGATGTCTCATATGATCTTCCAACATTCTCTCTGGCCGATATCTTTCTAACTCCTGTTCATATGCATTATAATTATTAAAATCTTTAGGATGAGGCTTATGCTCTTGTTGCCCTATGTACATAATTGATTGAAGTATTAGTATGTCTTCGTATTCAAGTTTATTTGCAAAAGAACGTATACCCTCAGAATTTGACACTTTACCATTGTTGCTTAACCCTACAAGTTCATCAATGACGGGTACTAAAGACTTTGCTTTCTCAATCAGCATTTAATCACCATCCTCTCTAATTGTCGTTTTCTAGTATTCTATTATGGTATTCTGGGTTTTCTTCAAGGGCATCAAAAACGACTTGACGACTTACATACCCCTGACGATGTAGCTTCTGATAATCATATTCTGATCTGTCAGTCCATGATACTAGGAATATCTTGTTTATATTTCGTTCTTCGTATAGATCGGTGAGCAAATCGTTATAGAGTTTATTATTTCTCATTAAAGCATCAACTGGATAGAGTACAGCAAAATCATACGAGTGTTTTGTATTACGCCAAGATGTCTTACTAAATGAATCAAAGAACACTTTATGAGCGCCCAAATTATAAGCATGTCCTGTCTTAAAACTCTTAGATGGTTTTTCAAAAAAACTACCCAAGTTCTGCATTGCGTTAGCCCGAAACAAAATACTCGAAGGTTTATCGACAAAATCTGAAATTGCCTTCAAAACAAGAGGATGTTTCTCATATTGGTGGGTTCCAGTTAAGAGCATTCCTTTTTCATCAGAGTACAAAAATTCTTGTATTTTTGCTTTTGCTTCTAATCGTGTATTCAAGGTATCAACTCCCCTTTGGAGATTTAAGTATATATCATTATATCCTAAATCCTTCCTTTTGGTCAGTGATCTAGTATCGGAAATTTCAAACCTGCTGTGGGAGTAGATGTGCTAGAGAAATTTCTGGAAAAATAGTGTCGTTTTTGAATTTGAAATCCCCCCCTATGCTATTCCCTCCCGCTCCAAGGACAGCAAAATAGCCCTTTTGCAAGGGCTTGTGTGTTAATGTTATGAGTTCAATTGCTAAACTTCTTGAGATTGCTTTGATTCGTATTCCTTGACCCTACGGTAAAAGGTATTAGGCTTCATATCTACCCGCTTCATCGCCTCAACTGCTGTTATCTTACCTTGTCTCCATTCGCTGTAGGCTTGTTTAAACCCGTCTGTAATGGATACTTTAGGACGACCAAAGACAACACCTTTCTTCTTAGCTTCCGCTATTCCCTCACCTTGTCGGCGGTTAATCATCTCACGTTCACGCTCAGCCATATAGGATAGTAGTTCAAGCACAATGCTTGATATAACCTTCTCTAATCCGTTCTTGTACTGTCTGGTATCCAGGATAGGCATGTCAATAATAACTATGTGTGCGCCTATCTCTTGAGTTATCCGCTGCCATTCCTTCTTAATCTCTTCAGCGTTTCTTCCTAGCCTGTCTAATTCTTTAATAAAGAGCGTATCGCCTTGACGAAGTATTCCATTCGTTAGAGCCTGATACTGTGGTCTGTCAAAGTCCTTTCCACTCTGCTTATCAATGAAGATATCACGATCATCAATACCTATTGCTTTCATAGCTTCTATCTGTCTAGCTTCGTTTTGGTCTTTAGCCGATACCCTTATGTACCCGAACTGTTTAACTTGTGCCATCAACAACACCTCATCGCTTATTGTCTTACCATCATTATACAATAATAATGTCAAAATGTACACCGATTTATTGACATGTTTCAAATTATTTTCAATGACTTTTGACACGTGTTTCATTGAGCCTTTAAAGCCCTTATTCACTATGTCATAAAGTGTACCTTTTGAAAGAGTTCCTATTAGATAAGAGATAAAGAAACATGAATACTTTTCCGGTTTTTGTATATCATTTTACTAAGTACATTAAAGAAGGTGAATAAATGACAGATCTAAAAGTCGGACAAATAATTTTATTTGGTGGAATCGAGTACACGTATGATATTGATGAAAATGGAAAGAGTACTTTAAAAACATATGATGAGGATTTTAAAATGTGTGCGATTTTATCTTTCTCTGAAAACGAAACTGATTCGGAGGAAGAACTTATAGAGGCCCTTTCTAATGAGTATCTTAGAGGTTTTATGAAGGTTTAAATTTCTCCATTACCACATCTTCTATCGTTTTAAACACAAATTATCATGAAAATCCTTTTTAAAACATGAATATTCAGAGTCTAAAATTCAGATCGTAGACGTTATCGTAAACCTAAGGTTAACACAATTAAAAAACCCTTATATTTTAAGGGTTAAATGTTGTTTTTTACGAATCATAAAAGATATCTCAGAATTAATATTACTTATTCTATAAGGATTTTTACTAACCTCAAATCGCTATCGTATCGATAACATAGTGATCTTTATAGAAGTCTTCTTTTAGCATTTTTTACGATTGAAACACTCAAAGCAAGTTTCTTTTTCTTCGTTTCATCTCATATATTCATCTGTAACCTCGATGATATCGACAAGCATTTCCCATACAGCAATGCAGATATCCGTCATTTCTTTTGATGTAATGTAACTGATGTTATCTCTGGAAAAAGAAGTTGTTACCCTGTAGAGCTCTTCTCCTAATTCTTTAACTGGTCCCCGCCCCTTCTTATATCGCACTATGCCTGTAGTGGGCTCAGATGGAGGGTAATTATGAGTGAAATCATTCCTTAGCTTTCTAAACCGCGTATAAGCGTCTGACCGAATAATACCTTTGTAAGCATCATATAACTCTGGGTTTGATTCTCTTATCTTCTGGGCACTTCTTTCATCTTCCCAGCACTTTATAAAGGAAGGCTTATAGATATCCCAGTGATATAGGATATTGCCGATGTGGGCCAAATTGTCCAGTGCAGATGAAACTTTGTATAGGAAGATATCTGAATGGTTATCAAAAAAGTACTTTAATTTATGATCCTTCTCCTTAAAGTTTGGTAATAATCTATAGCCTCCTTTAATCTCTACATACCACTCTTCATCATTAATTCCTTGTTCAAATAGATATAGCATGGTAACCAAACTGTTCTCGGCTTGCTGCACCCTCTGCAAGAAAACTCTAGACCATATATCTAATTCCACTGTAAATAACATCGGTAGATTAGATCCGATTTTCGATAGAAGGCCCTCGATATTAGAAGGGACCTTTAACTGGTCTGATATTCTTCTATAATCATCTGATTCGGGGAAAGTATACATTGACTCCATTTTGCTTATCTCGCCTTTTCTCTTCTTATTTTAGTTCCTCAGGTTTTTTAACTCTTAGTTGTCCAACCTCATAAAGCTTTGCGTTAAACTTTTCATTTTTGATTAGCTTATAATTTGGAATAACTACCTTATTGTTTGCATCCAATTCAGCAACAACTGCATGATCCTTATAAGAACCAATCATTACATAGTTCGGCTTTCCTTCAACCACCATAAACTCAGTTTGTGTCATTGCATTGAATTGGCCCAATAGAGTCATATTCGGTATTGTCACTAATGTAAACAGTGCATAAATGATTAAATAAAGTTGCGATAACCGATTTTATCAATTATCGATGAAACTAGGCCATTTACCATGCTAGTACCTTCTGTAGTTGTTGTTGAACTTGCACCATCTTTCTTTCTTGCTTCTATTGACGCTCTCAGTTTTTCGTTGTAGTTTTTTACATCTTTAAATCGAAAAATTGGCAACACGAACATCCATATACCAATAACTATTAATATCAATAGGAGAGCAATTACAGTCGGTACGCTAATTCCATTCAATAATGTAATAAACAAGCCTGCATAGAGCATCCATATATACTCGCTGAACTTCTTACTAAATGCTTCGTTCATGGCTTTATAGTGCCTGATTACTACGGTTAAACTATCAAGTATCATAAATAAAAAAACGCCGATCAGAACTGTTAGACTTATGCTTTTGATAATCATTGTTGGATTTAACTCTACGAATACATCAGGCAACAAGAAATACTCCTTATAGCCTTTATCATAATAATATGCGAATGCATAACCAACTGCCGTCATGGTTGCTATCAAGATACCTTCACTTAGAAATGGGATCTTGCGCTTATTCTCCTGCTTCTCCTTGACTTCCTCAGACACTTTCACATGCTCCCCTGTCCATCTTTACTATGGTATACTTCCACATCTTACCACAGGCTCTAGAAGGCTGTCAGGTTATGTTCTTCTATGGAATTTAGTGAATTATAAAACTATATTAAATTTCTCTTCTACAGATAAGAGTAATAATATTATCTCTCCAGTCTCTAAAAAGCCCTCTTGCCCTATGAAACTGACTAATCGTTTACCATTAAGCCCTCTCTCGATCCTTTTCTCTCCCCACTCAGCAGGTTTATCTGGTTGATTGCGCTGTAAATTGAACTTACCTCCGTGAGCTGCAGCATTTCGTACATGCCGAAAAAATTGCCAAAGGGGATCGTTGTTTCGATATTTCCCTTCAGTTAGTGCATAAGCAGTAATAATCATATATTCGACTTGTCTAAAATTATTTTCAATCATCCGTTCTTGGTTGTGTAGTAAGTACCTTGCCAATTGAATTGGATCAATTACTATTTTTTGTCCATTTGGAAAAGCCAATATTTGATCTCCCATTAAAGGAGTAACACTATGATTTTTTAAAAGTCCTTTCTTATAATCCTGGTCACATTCTAATTCGCTTAGGAAAACATCTACTGCTGCTTCTCCATCTTTACGAACTTCATTTAATTCATTTATTATAAATCGACTGCTTAGCTCAATAATCGCATGAACTGAATTTAGATAATTTTGAATCAATGGAGAAAAAGTACTTTTTTTAATATCAGCGTACAAACTATTACTATCAATAATCTGGCTCATCAATTTTCTCCTCTCAACTACAAGAACATTGTTTAAGATATTATCCAGCATATTCCAACGACAAGCAACAAAAAACCATCACTCAATAGTGACGGTCATTTAAAATTCAATTTCTATTTATACCAATAAAGAGTTAAAACTGACCCAATTGCCCTGGCGTGTCTTTAGATATAACTTCCCATCGATTAACTTTACAGTTCTATACAATGTTATCAACTCCTTGTTATGCGAATAATATAAGATTCATGACTCGTGCAAATGGGTTGCGTTTATGTACTTTAAACAAGTTGATCGGTGTAATACCCGTTTGCTTGAGTTTGTTGTATTTTGCTTCAGTTAATCGCTCCTGCAACAAGTTTTCAATTGCCTTTAATTCGTCATACTTACATTCAGTAACAAAGTCCTGGAGACTGATTTGGTTTTGTATAATCTTCTCACGTCTAATGTTGCTGAGAATCTTGCAAATCTCTTTACCATCTTTGCCCATTGCTTCATAAAGGAAGCGGGAGCGTTCTTCATGTGTCTGCAGTAGGAATTCAATTTGTGCGATGAGTTCAATTGCTTGGGGACTAATGCTTAGAACCTTAATGATTTGAGCGATGGATACTTGATTCTTTATAGGTGTCATTGTGGACATCGTGGGAACCTCCAATTTATTTTAAATTTGTGTACAACGGTATACTTGGTTGTGTTATAATACAATCGCCAATGATCGTTTAACGTTCAATCTTATGGATCTAATATACCACATGAACGTTTAACGATCAACTATTGATTTAAAAAATATTTGGGAGTGATTTTATTATGGATATTAACTGCGTTGTTCTTTACTCGAAACTTGGTGAACTGATTGATAAACATGGAATCTCTGCTCTCAAACTATCAGAAGACATTGATCACCGGAGAAGCACAATAAATGAACTGGTACATAATAAGGAAATGGAGAACAAACGGATTCCCGCTTCCCTTATTGCTAAGCTTTGTGCTTACTTTAATGTCACTCCAAATGAACTGTTTGAAGTTAGATTAAAAAAGAACTCCTAAGATAGGAGTTCTTTTAACTTAAAATATATTAATTCCTTAGTTTATTGTGCTTTTCTAATACGAAAATGAGTCTTTTTTTCAGCTTATCTAGAATAACTCTTTCTTTTTCTATGGACGCAAAACAAAGATCCTTGTATTTATTTACAAATTCCTCCATTAATATCTCATCATCCTCTGTTTCTTCTATTTCAAGAATTTCAGCCAATAATTTTCGTTGTTTTACTATGTTAAATAAATCCGAGTATATTATACTTAGATGTTTAGAAGCATATTCTGTGACTTTATCTTGTGTATATTGTAGATTAGGAACAGTTAAAAAAACTTTTACCCGATTAGAACTTCTTTTTAATTCTTCTTCAAAAATTCTAACCTCTACTCTGTTTGTAGCAAGAAGATTCTCTCCCTGAATGGCTACTTTTGAGATATTCAGTCCTACATCACTAATAACCCTTTCAGTCTCTTTAAGCTGATAATTTAGTAAATCGTATATTTTATGATCCTCTTTTCTTTGGTTTTGCCAACTTTCAATAGGAATATCAATCATGTCAATTCTATCATCAGTCAAAAGATCAACATGGAAACTAACTTGGATTCTATACTCTTTCTCCCTCGAAAAAAAATTATTAACTGATAATTCCTTTTTTATTTTTTCTTTTAAGTCCATATCAAATATATCTGTCTCTTCTAATATGTAAAACCATTGTGACAACTTAAATCACCCCACATATGAGAATAGTGACAGTAATTAGTCTATTACCAGTTAAACTATATATTACCATTTAATCGTTTTAACAGTAATATAATTTACGACTATTATAGTAAACATCCGAGGACTCATTTTTTAAACCTGAATCGCCATTATGCCAGTCACTCTTATTTCGTCAGTGGGAACCCTCTCAACCATACTGAGAATCTGTTCAACTTCAACTTGAAAAGCGCTTAGAGGGCCTTTCAAATCGCTCTCAACGTCTATATGTTTTATGCGTTGTTCACCCTCCGTGCCAACGAGAAAATAGGTTACAATTAGCTTGTTCATATTTAGCCCCTCCATTTAAATTACCTTTTTATGTTCATCGCCTGCAGCATATCGATCGCTTCGCTTCCTCGAACCTCGCCCACAACGATGCGATTGGGCCGCATCCGCAGCGAGGACCGAATCAGATCGCGGATCGATATTTCGCCCCGGCCTTCGGTATTCGCGTTCCGTGTCTCCAGAGATACAAGATTCGGAACGGTCACAATCTTCAGCTCCGCCGAGTCCTCGATTGTAATGACCCGTTCATCGGGCGGAATGTACTGGGACAATGCGTTCAGAAAGGTTGTCTTCCCCGAGCCTGTGCCACCGCCGATAAAAATGTTGTATTTGCCAACTACCAAAAGTCTTAGCAGCTCAGCAGCTTCCGCGGTGATGGCTCCCTTATCCACCAGGTCCTCCATCGTCATCGGCGACTCCGGGAATTTCCGGATCGTCATGGTCGGGCCTTTTAACGCTATGGGCGGTAGCACAATATTGACCCTGGAGCCATCCTTCAGCCTGGCATCCACGATCGGCGAGGATTCATTCACCACCCGGTTGACGGTGCCAACGATGCTCTGAATAATATCCTCCAGCCGGCTCTGTGACTCAAATTGCATCGGCAGCTTCATGACTTCACCGCCCCGCTCGATAAAGATCTCCTCATGACTGTTAATCATAATCTCGGTAATGCCCGGATCGTCCACTAGCGGCTGCAGAACATCCAGCCCCCGGAACGAGTCAAACACCCGGCGAACCAGCCTTCTCTTCTCGGATGCGGTCAGATGCCCAAGCTCCCGGCTTCTCCACACCACATCCTCAATATGCCGAATCAGCTCCTCATTGCTGATGGCTGAGGTCATATCCAGCTCTGAACGAACCCGCTCGCGGACGGCTGCAAATTTCTCTTCAACCATAAGCCCGGTCCCCGTCGGCATGGAATGACACCAGCCCCGGCTTCTCCAGCAGCGCTCTGCACAGCTTCAGAATTTCCCGCTGGAAAATCGGCGAGCAGAGCAGCAGATCTTCCTGATGCACTTGCTTCCATGAAGGGATGTAGGGCAAAGCACCATCCAGGCCCGATGCTTGCCAAGGAAGCGGATTGGCAAGCTGTCCCGTAAACCGGTTCATCACATATCGGCTCTTGCCCATCGCATTCCTGAACAGCTCCGGATGCCGGCTCTCCAGGTAATTGAGCCACACCCCGCTCTTGTACATGCTGACTAGGTCATCCAGCAGCACCCACATCAGCAGATCCGCCCCCTCCAGCACCCCAAGCGTGCGTTCCTCAATGCAGCCTCCCGTATCGGCAATGATGAGATCGTATTCGTCGCTAGCTGCCAGCAGCTTCAGCAGTAAACCTGTATCCGCCTCAGTGATCTCCATCAGCTCCTGCACCTGCTGACTCGGAGCAAAAGTGTCGCATTTCATCCCGGGATGCTTCACAATAAATGGCCCAAGCTCCACATCCGGCATCTCCGGGCGCTGGGCGCCTGCCTGGCGTTTAGCGATGTTCTCCTCCTGCCAGGCCTTCACGTTGTACAGCAGTCTGGAAAAGCGCTGCTCGCTTTCCGGCGTCCCGGATGAAAACAAAGCGCCGGTGTTCGCCGTCTCCAGATTGAGATAGAAAACGCGAAGCCCCAGTACGCCAAGCTGCTTGGCCATATTCATCGCAATCGTAGATTTCCCGCATCCGCCTAGCGGCGATGCGATCCCGAGCACGGGTGTCGTTCCGCTATGGCGCTTCGGTTCGCTGACCGCTCCGTTAAGCGGGCCCTTGCAGTAGGCAAGCACCGCCTCCAGCAGCTGCGGAAGCGGCTGGTACTTGGCAATGGCCGCTCCTCGGCCAGGCTCACCGCCTCGGGCACTCGGAAGAGCGCCCCCGTCCTCGCTCAGCAGCAGCCAGGCGATGTGCCGAGCATCCTCGCCTGCCGCTTCAAGCCAGGCCTGCAGCATGTCACGATCTCCGACCACGAGCCCGGGCTTATGCTCTGTCATATATTGAAGGAATGCATCCATACGGGTAAATGCCGTCACGTGCAGCATATTTCCGAAGGAGCTGCCCTGAACATAGTCCAGCAGCGGCTCCACATACCGGGAATCCTGGACGGCCAGCACCATTCTCACCGGCATTTTTGCAACCACCTTTCTCATGCCAACGCAAAAAAGCACCGTCAATACCGCTTATCGCGGTTATTGAACGGTGCTTCCGTTGTCTTGTTATAATTTGACATTAGAATAACATAGCATCTGTCAAACGGCAACATTTATTTTTCAGAGATTACTGATCTTCCTATTGCCAAAACAAGGATATATATCCTACTATATAGGCTCAGCAGCAATTCTCTTTATGTAGCACGTTGTACATAGAATCTGCTGAAACTATATAGGATCTGCTGCAACCGGAACCTCCCAGAGACTCCGAATACGAATCATGTGGATTTCATCAAGTCAGGAGAGTGACATCAAGTGAAACGCTATGTTATGTTCGTTCTATTGGCCTTCGTGTTCTTGACAGGCTGCGGCCAGCCGCTGGCGGCTCCGCCACACACGAGTGAAACGGCCAGCCCGGAAGCCGGCCCTGCCGGAAATGAATCTTCAACAACGGTTTACCCTACAGACGACCTCAATCTGCCTCGTGTGCCTGTCGAGCTCGTAAGGGCCATCGACGGTGACACGATCAGTGTCATGTATGAAGGCAAGAAAGAAAATGTTCGTCTTCTGCTGATCGATACGCCGGAGACGAGTCACCCCCGCCTCGGTGTGCAGCCATTCGGGCCGGAGGCCAAGCAATTCACGAAAGAGCTTGTAGAGCAGGCCGAATTGCTGGAGCTGGAGTTCGATATCGGCCCGAATCGGGACAAATACTCCCGGCTTCTCGCTTATGTGTACGCTGATGGAGTCATGGTGCAGGAAGCGCTGCTGGAACAGGGACTGGCCCGGGTCGCGTATATTTATCCGCCCAACGTCCGTTATGTTGACAAATTCGACGATCTGCAGCGAATCAGCCGTGAGCAGGGCCTTGGCATTTGGAGTATAGAGAACTACGCCCAGGAGGACGGCTTCTATCCAGAAGAAGCGGAGGGCGCTGAACCTTCTAAGTCAGAAGATTACGACATCCTGACCGAGGCGCCTGAGCCTTCAGCCGGGCAAGCGGATGTTCCGGCCAACGGCTGCCATATTAAGGGGAACATCAATTCCAAAGGGGAGAAGATCTATCATACACCCGAGTCCCGGTATTATGAACAGACCAAGCCGGAGCAATGGTTCTGTACAGAACAAGAAGCGGAGGAAGCCGGTTTCCGCGCTCCTCTACGTTAACAACAGGGACATCTAGGAGAGAAAGCGCCGCCGAATGTCCGGCGTTGGAATGAGACATTCTTCGGACTTTCCGAACCAGCGATAGCGATTCCGGGCCACCATCCGGTACAGCTGATTTCTCAGCGGTCTCGGAACGGCCACTGCGATGTAGAGCAACGGCCAAGGGAAGCGCAGGCGCCGGACAATTCGCAGCGCAGCTGTGGAACGGGTATAGTAGGTTCCATCTTCAATCAGCACCATCGTCTCGCTCATATCCTCCGGCAAGCCTCCTTGTCTGAGCAGTTCCTGCCCCGCCTCGGACTGAAGCGAGGCGAAATGAAAATAACCATCAGGATCTCGCTGTATGATGAATCTGGTGAGCCCCTGGCATAAATGACAGACCCCATCGATAAGCACGATCGCGTGCGGAGATTGCGGGTCTTTATGGTTATGGGCCATATGGAATTCCCCCGTTCTGTTCGTTATATCGTCCGTATATAAAGAGAAAACGCAGGGAAGCCTCCCCACGCTTGTTCAAATCGCCTATTCTCGATTATTATTCGGCAACCTTGCTCAGCCATTCCTGTTCCTTCAGCTGACGATCGAAATCATCTTGGAATTTCTCCATACATTTGCAGATAAAATCCTTGTGGCACACCGGGCATGGCACTTTTCCCAGTCTCGTCAGTGCGGTCATCTCCCAATCCGGAAATCGGTTATAGAACACCCGGCATTGTGTTCCGTCAGCCAAGCTGACGATGAATTCGTAAAGACCTTCCTTGTCATTGCTTCCGGCTTTGGTCACATTCGCAATCTTCGGTCTGTATGACATGTCATCACCCGTCTATTTTAAATTGTTATTGACTGTTTGTACCTTCTAGTACTTAGTCATATTAAAGAATTTTGCACCATATGTCAACCTGACCCCGGATACGCTGCCCAAGGGCTTCCATTGACGCAAAAATGCCCGAAATACCGGCTCAACAAGCGGTATTTCGGGCACTTGTAAAGTACAGGAACATTGCAAATTACAGGACGTTCAGCTCCACGTCTATGTTGCCTCTTGTCGCCTTTGAGTAAGGGCAGAAGTCATGAGCCTTGCGGGCAAGATCCTCCGCCTGGGAACGTTCCACGCCAGGCAGTTTCACATTCAGCTTGACTGCAAGCTTGAAACCTCCGTCCGATTCATCCTTGCCGATCATAACATCGGCTGTAACCTCGGTTTCGGTCAGCTTTACCTTCTCCTTGCGGGCGATGTTCTGAAGAGCACTTTCATAGCAAGCGCTGTAGCCTGCTGCGAACAGCTGCTCAGGATTGGTTCCGGCTCCTCCGGGGCCTCCAAGCTCCTTTGGCATTTTCAGATCATGTTTAAGTACGCCATCCGATGAAGAGACGGATCCTTCGCGCCCGCCGCGCGCGGTGGCCGAGGCAGTATACAAAGCGTTCATGTTTACTCACTGCTCCTTTCAAGTTAGGGTACACTTTCTACTTTACACTTCCCATTAATTTTGAAACGTAATCATGAGATTCAGATTTTCTAGAAAGAATCTATGGATGCGTTACCGGAAGCAGCTTCCCGTCTGGAATAGCTCCAAACCCAATTCTTGCAACTGTTTCGCATCGAATTCATGAGTCATATCGTCAACTTACGAAGTAATGCTGTATAGCCTCCATCTTCAGATCTTCAGCGTATACTTTTAACTTTAATAGCAATGAAAAATGCACCCTCTTCATCGGTTAAACCGGGTTCCGATGTCTCTTCTAAGGGGTGCACTTCAGAGTGACTTTGGATTTTTTATTTTATGAGCTGAAGCTTCAACTTTTCATATTCCTCTTGTGTAATTACGCCTTGCTTAACAAGCTCCGATAACTTCAATAGTTCATCGGCAAGTGACATTTTCTGCCCATGAACATCTTGTACAATAACATGGTGATTACTTGCCTGATTGGCTGCATCATTGGCTTCATCTTCATTGGATCCAACTTTATTTACATTTTTAATTAAATAGCTCAAAATATTGTGCCAATGCAGCACATCATCATATACCTTTTTATATTCCAAGCTAGATTTGGGAACCGCCTGATCAAAAGAACCAAACGTAATTCTATAAAATGATTTTTGAGAATCATTAACTACAATCTGCAACTGTACTTGTCCCACTTGGGTGGATGAAGCTGTAGCTGCACTTAAACCGCCGATCACCGCACCAACCCCGCCAGCAATCAATCCGCCAAGCAGCGCTCCACCGAGCTGGTCGGATCTTGATGTCCTTGTAATTGTAGCTCCATCCTCAATGATTTCCGATTGAAGAATATCATCATAATTAAATATTTTAGATGTGTAGTTGATTCTCGAAAGGGCCTGTGATAATTCCAGTCCTTTATTATCATATGTATTGTAAATGATAGCAATCTTCTTATTGTCTTCATCAATCGCAATCATGGAGGATAAATCAGCGGAGACAGCCTCTTGACTGGCATAAAAAAAATCTCTTTTCAATTTATTGAAGGCCAGATCTAGTTCACTTTTAATGGATTTGCTCATCTGATAATTCTGCCTGATGATCTTTTCTTCTTTGTCCCTCTCCCGCTTTTTTTCCAAATAATATGAGGAGAAACTAGATATCATGATGCCAAAAATTCCAAACCATATCACAACACTATTATCATTTTTTGCGCCTACGGAAATAATAAAAAACATTACAATAATGCCTAAACAACCTATTCCAACCCACATTAAAGTTTCCTCCTGACCGTTGTACAGAGACAAGTCTAAGCTGTATACAACTCTGCTTATTGAATAATATCGGCAGAGTTATTTCCTTTATATAAAAAAGAAAACATTAAATTAGTAAGTAGAGATCGACTGTAGAACATCGTTTACAAAATAAAGATATTTATCTCCTCCATATGAACGCTCGTATACCCAAAATTCCGTAGTTCCCCACGAATACGTGTTCTTCATATTCTGGTCGTACCATCCCCAGGATAAATACACCATATCGGATGTCATGCCTGTGCTGATGGTATGCTCTTCGATCTGTCTCCAGTGCTTTTGTGAAAACTTGTATTGCTGATATGGATTTGACGTGTAAAATACATACTTGAAATCTGATTTAACCATAGGTGCTTTATAGGTTTTTCCCTTGTAAACAAAATAAGCATCGATCAAGTCCCCGATATTTCGTTCGACTTTCGTTAGTTTCACTTGAGCTAAATTTTTAATATTGACATAGTTGCCGGATAAGTCGGAGATTAGCGTATGCGCTGTATGGACCCATTGATTCTGCAACATCGTCAGTTTCTGCAACAAAAAAACCACGCTTCAAGTTCAGGAACAATCCTAAACGAAGCGTGGTTTTCTCATTTCCAATGCGGTAGAGAGGACTCGAACCTCCACGGGCGTACGCCCACTACCCCCTCAAGATAGCGTGTCTGCCATTCCACCACTACCGCATAATAAAAAGGGAACGTCTCAGCAGAACATTCCCTATTATATACCTCTGTAAAGCAAATGTAAAGCGCCAATCCTTACCTTATTATAAGGGCTCACCGATTGATGTCTTTGTTCCTTCCCTTATCCTTGCGATATGCGGAAAATTCCAAATACTCGCGGATGAATTCCCGCTCTTGCTCGCCCAGCTCGGAGAGCTCGGCTGGATCAATCATGATCTCCTGTTCCGCGCCATGCTCCATGCCGTAGCCTTCGCGTGTTTCCTTGATTTCCGGGAATGGGCTCCCCCTGCCGATGATTAACCAATCCAGACTCACCGAGAAGAATGCTGCGATTTCGATCAACTTGTTTGTGCTTGGCGTTGTTTTGCCCCTTTTCCAATCACCAAAATTTCCCGTGCTGATGCCGAGCGCTTCGCAAAAAGCCTTCTTGGTCATACCTCGGTCTTCAATTAGATGTTCGATTCGTTGGTAGATAGACTGCATGAAACAACCGCCTTCCCATACTCTTCAGCATAAAATAACTTATTTAAGTTATTTCCTCTTGCACAATTACTTATATAAGTGTATAATAGTTTCTATATTGCCTAAATTATACCATAGATCGCAGCACTTTTTCCTCAATGTATGAATCCAGTTAGAGGAGCGAGTAATTTGCCAAATACCGTAACATCTTGGAGTCATGCCGTTCACTCCTTGAACAAGGGGCTGATCATCCTGCGCGCGGACGGAACGATCGACAACATCAATGATCCGTTGATGAAATGGCCCGCCAAGTTCGGAATGTCGCCGAAGCACCTGCAGCCAGGGATTTCGTTTTTTGATGTCAGCCCGCCCGAGTTTGATTCGTCTTTTGCCCTTTTTTATAGGGAGTTTTTTCTCCCCGCTATTCGTGAGGTGCTGCTTGGGCATAAGGAGGCGTTCTCCGTTGAATATGAGCTGGAAGGGGAGGACGGCCCCGCCTGGGTGTTGTGCGAGGTTCAACCGATCGCCAGCACTGGGAACAAGCTTGTGCTTGGAGCCGTACTGTCTTATTCGGACATTACGAAATATAAGCATACAGAGCTTCAGCTTGCTCACTTGCTTTCCTACAGCGCTGCTCTGCCGGAGCATGTCCCGATCTGTGCCGTATGCAAGCATGTGCATACCGAAGACGTATGGGAGCCCGTGGAAAGCTATCTGGAAATCCGGCTTCCGATCAAGTTCACCCATGATATATGTCCTGGTTGCATCCGGCGCTTGTATCCACAATATTCATCCGCGTTTGATGACGCCGAATTGCCGGATAATGAGGAGCCTTGACGTCATCTAACAGACAGATCGCGTTTCTGACATACAAAATAAGCAGCCCGAACCCTGCTCTGTGGCAGAATTCGCGGCTGCTTTTTATTTTGGACAGAAATGAGATGAGGCATACTGATTAGGTTTACGGGGTTTCCGGCGCTGCCGTAACGATCCGAAGCAGCGGGCTGAACAGTGAGGGCAGCACGGATACGTGCCCCTCCCCTTCAATTTCCCGGTATGTGGTCTTCAAGAGGTGATAATGCGGTTTCAAGCAAGCGTACAGTTCTCTGGCATCCGTCACCATGGACGGCTTCTCTTCTCTGCCAACATAAAGATGTAGCTCCCGGAGCGGTTGCATCTCCTGGAGGCGTGCGCTTCCATTCTCCCAGTGGGTATACAGCGCATGATGCTTCCACCATATCGATGGGCTCGCGGCAACATACCGCTGGAAAGCCTCGGGCCTGGTGAACAGCGTGTACAAGGCAAAATATCCGCCCAGAGAATGACCGAAAAGCGACTGCCTGCTGCGGTCGATCGGATAGTGTTCCTCGATCCTCGGCTTCAGCTGCGTCTCAATAAACTCCAGAAAATGCGCTACCCCGCCGGTCTCCGGCCATTCCATTCCTCCGGGTCTTGCCGGCAGCTCGCGGCTATCCGCATATTCGGTGTAATTATAGAAGCGCTCCTCGCTTGCAATCGGGCTATCGCTGTCGAATCCGATGCCCACGACCACCGCAGGCGGTATGCCGCGAGGGGTTCGGGACTGCATCCGGATCGATTCCGCCAGCGAGCCGAAGGTGGCGTTGGCATCCAGCGAATATAGCACAGGATATCCGCCTTCTGGCGGCGGCCCCATCGGCTCGGCGATGCAGATCCGGTATGCCCGCCCAGTAAGCTCCGAGTGCAGACTCCAAGTGACCGTGCCCGGAATGCTGAAAGCTGCCGGTGCGCGGGGTGAACCGGATTCAGCAACAGATGCATCCGGGCTTGCCGAACCGTCAGGGGCTATGGCGCCGGACGCTGTGAGCTTCCGCGCTGCAGCGGATTCAGCACCTGGCTCAGTTACCGGCTCCGTTGCTGGTTCAGTCAAGGCATGAGAAGCTGCTGCTTCGGCCGCCTCTGTGAACAGCCACTGCAGGGCGTCCGTAAATTTGCGGTACATGAAGATCGGATCATGGGTGCCGTCCGGATCAACGATCAGGCACAGCTGATGTTCATTCGTTCCGCTTTCCACCCAGTGGCGATATGCCTCAAGATGATTCGGAAACATGCTGCGCTGAGCATTTAGTTTATAGATGCCTTCATTTCGCCCGACCGACATGAACAGGCTCACGCCAGACGGAAGCGCCCCTTGTTCCTTGATATATTCCAGCACTCCTTCGTACCATAGCGACCCGGAGAGCATGCCGATCCGGCCGAAAATCTCGGGGCGCCAGTAGCCCGCAAAAAGCGAGATTAGGCCCCCGAACGATCCGCCGATGATGGCCGTGTGCTCCGGTCCGCTAAGCGAGCGGTATGTACTGTCAATCCAGGGCTTGATCACATCTGCCACTTCATTGACATAAGCCCGCCCCTCCCCAGCGAAGGCCGGACGCCCCGCAACGAGCGCATCCATCGGCCATGGCGTATATTCCCGATTGCGATCCTTGGTACAGATGCCTACCAGAATCACTTCCTGCAGCTTGCCTGACGCATAACAGTGCTCCAGATAGTTCAGGGAATCCTGAAAAGGCTCCCCCTGGTCTTGTACATAAGCCACCGGGTAAAGGCGCTCTGACTGATGATAGGATGGGGGGAGACAAATCACCAGCTCCCTCCCCCTCACTTTCAACTGTTGATAACGATTCATATGTTCTCTCCCCGAAATGACGGTAGCGACCATCATATTATTTTCTCATGCGAAACAGCAGATAAACGAAATATGGCACCCCGATCACCGATATGACGATCCCCGCTGCCAGCTCCGCAGGCGCAAAGATCGTTCGGCCGATAAAATCCCCAGTCAGTACAATCGCCATGCCGGCGATGCCGCTGATGGGAATCATATGCCGATGCTTGAAGCCCACCAGCTGTTTAGCCATATGGGGGGCAATCAGCCCGACAAAGCCGATGCTGCCGGATACCGCCACACTGGCGCTGACCAGACCGATGCTGCCCAACAGCAGCAGCTTCTTCTCGCGCTCGACGGCAACGCCGACGCTTTTTACGCTGTCCTCGCTGAGCTGGAACAGATCAAGCACTCGCGTGCGCAGCCAGATGAGCGGAGGCAACAAGACAAGCCAAGGCAGCATCGTCACCACAAACTTCCAATTGGCGCTGTGCAGGCTGCCCGCCAGCCAGGAAACGGCCATTTCGTAATCTCTCGGGTTCATCTTCAGCGAAAAATACATCGTCACCGCTCCAAACCCGGACGCAATCGCAATCCCTACCAGAATGAGCCGCTGCGGGTCCAGCTTGCCTCCTTCCCTGGCGAGTATCAGGATCGCCGCCGTAGCAAGCATTCCTCCTGTGATGCCGAATAGCGGCATCATCATGACGCCAAGCCAGCCGGTCATCGTAAGCTGAGCCTGGAACAGGAACATGAACAGCACCACCGCCATGCCCGCACCTGCATTGATGCCAAGTATGCCCGGATCGGCGAGCCCGTTGCGGGTCACGCCCTGTATGACAGCGCCAGCGATGCCAAGCGCATAACCGACCAGCGCCCCCAGCACGATCCTCGGCAGGCGAAATTGAAACACGACAAGATCATAATCAGGATCCGCTTCAAGCCGAAGCAGCGTTCGGAACACGTCGCGGATGGTCATGTCAAAGGTGCCATTGGTCAGGCTGAAATAGATCGCTGCCAGCACGATGACAAGCCCTCCGGCAAGGACAACCCGAAAACGCATCGAGCTATTAAGCACGCTGAGCCCCTCCCCTCGTCTTGATCAGATAAAGGAAGAACGGAACACCGATCAACGCAGTGATAACACCGACAGGCGTTTCGAAGGGAGCGTTGACAAAGCGGGCAAGAATATCGCACAAGGCAAGGAACAAGCCGCCGAGCACGCCGGATACCGGCACGATCCATCGGTAATCGGAGCCTGACAAGAACCGGGCAATGTGCGGGATGATGAGCCCGACAAAGGCAATCTTCCCGGCAAGGGCTACGGAGACCCCGGTCAAAATGACAACCGCCAGCATCGTCAGCCCTTTAATCAACGAAGTCCGGACCCCAAGCCCCTTCGCAGCTTCCTCCCCCAGCGAGAGCAGCGTAACCGACCGGGACAGTATCAATGCCAGGGCAAGGCCAGCCAGCGCAAACGGAATGCTGAGCTTGATCAGCGAAGGGTCCATGGCATGCAGCCGGGCATTGTACCAGAAGCTGATGCTCTGCGAAATCTGGAAATAAGCGGCGAGCGCCTCCGCGACGCCACTGAGGAAGGTCCCGATCACCGTCCCGAGTATAGCAAGCCGAACCGGGCTAAGCCCGCCCGGAATGAGCCAGGCCAGGCCGAATACGATGGCAGCGCCAATGGCGGAACCGACCATGGAGCTGATGATATACATCTCGGACCCGGCGTTCGGGATCAAGATCATGAACAGAGTCACCGCAAAAACCGAGCCGTCGGTCACCCCCATAATGGAAGGCGAAGCGAGATAGTTGCGTGTCATGCCCTGCATCAGAGCGCCCGAAACGGCAAGAAATGCGCCGATGAGCATGGCTCCGACCACTCTTGGCAGCCGTGAGCTTATGATAATCTGGTGGTCAATTTCCTCCGGATCAAAAGCAAAGATGGAGTCCCATACGGTATCCATCGTAATATTTTTGGCTCCATACAGGATGGAAGCCGCAATCAGCAATATGACAAGCGCCGGGGCCGCCAACAGAATGACGGCCGGCAGCCTCTTTCTAAGCCCCATGAACAACACGCCTTATTTACTGGAATCAGGACTTTGTAGGAATCCCTGTACTCGTATATATCGTAATGAAACCTATGCTCGACCTTTACTGTGTCAGGCTTTCAACAGCGGCTTTCAAAAACGCGATTTTGCTGTAGGCCGTCCCGCCCTGGGCCAGCGGATCTACGACGTTCACAAAGACGGTTCCGTTCTTGAACGCGTTCAGATTTTTCAGAATCGGATCATTCTGCAGCTCTTCCCAGGCATTCGGCGTCTCCCTGTTCTCGTCCGGCGAGAATTGCACAAACAGATAATCCGGATTCATCTCCGCCATTCTTTCCTTGGAGATCAATTCCTGCGCCTCCGCCGCAGCTACCTCATCTGGTACGGCGATGCCGAGATCCTCATACAGAACCGGGTTGAAGAAGACCTCTGCCGGATAGATGTACATCTCGCCCGCGCGAACCCGCAGCGCCAGCACCTTCTTCTCCGTGAGGCTGTCGCCGATCAGCGACTTTGCCGCTTCCAGATCCGCTTTGTATTTCTCAATTTCCTGTTCGGCCAGCTCCTGCTTCCCGCTTAGCTCGCCAAGCAGTCTCAAATTGCTCTCCCAGTTCGTGGAGATGTGAGAATACGGGATGGTCGGCGCGATTTTGTTCAGCTGCTCAGCCACCTCGGGCTTGAACTTGGATGACCCTAAAATGACGTCCGGCTTCAGCGACAGAATCGTCTCAAAATTCGGCTCCGTCTTCTCACCCACCGACTGGGCATTCTTCGTAATCGACTCAAACAATGGCGGGAATTCACCTGCAAAAGAGATCGCCCCGACTGGATTGACATCGAGCACGATGGCATCCTCCATCGCTTCCACCGCGCCGGTAATGACAATGCGCTCCGTTTGCGCTGGCAGAATGTATTCCTGGTCGAGGTATTTGACCACCTTCGTGTCGGCTTCAGCTGGCGCTGACTCCGTCTCCTGCGGCGACGGCTCCGCCGCTGTGTTCGCGTTATCGGCGGCCTGCTGTGCCGCAGGCACCGCGCCCGGATCGGCCGTGCCGCCTCCGCATGCGGTAAGCATCAACATAAGGGCCATCAGCCCTGACAATAACTTCATGGTCTTCATTTCTCTCAAGCGTCCCCTTCCGTGTAGCTGATCATAATATGATTATCATTTTCTCAATTGATAATGATTATCATTATTGATCATAGTAAGCGAAAGTCCGCTCCTGCACCATGGACAATCTCCGGTTCTGTCATGGATATTTTCCGGAAAACATGCGCAGTGCTTCCTCCGCCATCTGCTCCATCGCGATCGGGGAATACTCACGCCACGGATAAGACGAGAGCTGGCGGAACGTGCCGCTTCGGACTGTGTCCAGCGCCATCCATTCCGGTGACGACTCAAGCTGACGCCAATAGGCCAGCGTCTCGGAATCCTGCCGGACCAGCAGGAGCAGATGGCCCGGACAGCTCTCTTCAATCTGGCGGATGCTCAGGCTGTTATTAGCCTCCTCAGGCACGACAACCGGCTCGAACTCTAAATATTCATACAGCACTTCCCGGATTCCCGGATGACTGTATGCTGCCAGCTCATGACGGTGAAGCCGCGCCGTGAGAATTCGCCGCTTGCGCCTAGCGTGTGACGGGAGCTGATCCAGCCAGCCGGATATTGTACGTTCGTAAGCTGCCAGCCAGCTCACCGCCTCGGCCTTTCGGTTCAGCACCTCCGCCAAGTCAAGCAGACAGCGGCGCCAGCATGTCTCCTGTCCCGGCATTTCATACAGCGGCGCGATCCGGCGCAGCTCCTCCTTCTCCCACGCCTCAACGCCGGATGCGCATATAATAAGCTCCGGGCGCGCGGCGGCCAGCTTCTCCAGATTCGCTGTTCTGTTATGGTTCTGCCGATAAGCATCCAGATGCACAGGGATGTCTGGGCCAAGGACATTATAGTAGTGCTGCGACCATTTCGGATGAAGCGGGGCGGCATAGGGAGTCCATTGCAGCGGCATCGCATACCCTAGCAGCGTGGTCGAGCCGTACATGGCAACCTTGTTCTTATGCGTCCTCATATATTCGGACGGAGATAAACCAAAAGCCTTCTTGAATTTGCGGCTGAAATAAAATTCGTCCTTATATCCGACCGAATGCGCCACCTCTTTCAGCAGAGAATCTGAACCGAGCATCAATTGCTTGGCTTTCTTCATCCGCACCTGCCCCAGGTAATCCATCGCACTGTATCCATAGGTCTTCTTGAACACCTCGACAAAATATTTCGGACTGAGATCCGCCAGCTCGGCCAGCTGATCCATCGACAAATCCTGATCGTAATGTTCATTCATATATTCCTTCACACGCTCCAGCGCCTGCCGCTTGTCATGCCTCGTATCCGGGCTGCTCTCGGCTATCAAGGTATACAGCAATCTCTGGAAATCGAGCTGTCCCCGCCATTTCCGGAGCGGGTCCTTGTCCTGGACATGCCGGTATACCGATCGGCAAATTTGCTGCAAACGCTCGGGTGATCCGTATGTAAACACGCCATTCTCCGGCAGAACCGCTGCGGCGTCCAGCTCCTTCCACTCGTCACTGCCCGGAAGGCTGACGAACAATCCAAAATGCAGAATGGCCACCACGGTCTGTTCCCGCTCGTGCTCCGCCAGCTGGCCGTCACCCTGTACGCCGAAAGTAGAGCCCGCCGGACAACCGTATACACATCCTTTCACCATGCGAGTCGTCTGCTCGGCCTGCAGCAGGCTTGCTTCTCCTCCAAGAAGAAGCACCAGAGCCGGATGAACCGTAAGCTGCTGATCCAGTTGAAGACAGCGCCCGTTATATATCTCCATATGCCGCAGCCGGGCCATTAGCCCGCTATCGCTCCCCAGTTCCTGCAGCACAGGATGATGCAAAGATCGGTTAGACATTATGTGAAACCTCGTTTCTTTAAATGAGAATGGTTATCATTATCATATAATTATCATACCGTTGTGAAAAAGTCCAGTGCAGCGGACCGCTTCCCCCATCCGTCCATCACAAAAAAACAGCCACAGCTCCATATCGGAACCGTGACTGCGCTTCGGTTAGGATGGAAGGCGGGTCCTTGGTATGCGAGCATCTGCTCGCGGCCTTGACTCCTCTTCCAGCCTGTTTATGCTGTTCGTTAATTACGGCGCTGACGAGAGCTTGCCTGACCGCCTTTGCGGCCCGCTTCCTCGCGGCTCATCTTGCCGTTATCGGAGTTGTCGCGGGCTTCGCCGCCCTTCTGCCCAATCTCCTGATAGAACTCGCGGTCATGAGAGCGAGAGGTCGCTTCGCCGCCTTTCTTACCGATCTCCTGATAGAACTCCTTATCATGCGAATCGGAGGTAGCTTCGCCACCTTTGCGTCCAATTTCCTGATAAAACGCTTTGTCGTGATTGTTTGCTGTTGCTTCTCCACCTAAACGGCCTGCTTCTTCCCGGCTCATCTTTCCATTGTTGTTTCCAGCCATTCTGAATCACTCCTTGTAGGTATTTGGACGTCCACGGTATCATATTAACCGCTTCGTCGAAGATGAAACAGACATGGCCAATCCCAAGCATGAAAAAAAGCCCTGCATCAATGCAGGACTTATTCCGTTTCCGTATGAATGCGGTAGAGAGGACTCGAACCTCCACGGGTATACACCCACTACCCCCTCAAGATAGCGTGTCTGCCATTCCACCACTACCGCATATTGTTGAGTACTTCTAAAAAAACTGGTGAGCCATGAAGGACTCGAACCTTCGACACCCTGATTAAAAGTCAGGTGCTCTACCAACTGAGCTAATGGCTCTCGATGATCATCATGGAGCTGCCATGTAGATGGTTCGAGAATACAAATTGCTGCTTATGCTCCGACGAACCTATGGGGTTCTCATCCCCGAAGCTTGTAATAAAAGTATGACCCGTAGGGGATTCGAACCCCTGTTACCTCCGTGAAAGGGAGGTGTCTTAACCCCTTGACCAACGGGCCATATTTATCAGTGCCGTCCGTGACGACAAGAATGAGTATAGCATAAATTCAAAAATGATGGCAAGCCCTTTTCCTCAATTTTTCGAGATTTTTTTCTGTAATCTTTCGGACATGTCAGCCAAGCCACGTTGTTTGCAGTGTCCGCTCGATGACGGCCTCCCCGTCCCTTTCCACCACATAAGCCTTTGCGTTCATTCTGGAACCGACGACGCCGTGCAGCCGTCCCTCCTTGAAGTGCAGTGCGGCTCCATCATCTGCGGCATAGCCCGCTTGAATGTCTCCTCGAAGGATCATGTCATGATAAGCCGGCCTGCGCTTGTTCTCACCGTCATAATGGGGGCAGTGGCTGCCCTTGAGTAAACCGAGTCCTTGCAGTTTATAAAGCGGGGCATTGAGCGGGTCCGTAACGCCTTCCTCAAACCAGCAGATCGAACCGGCGCTGAGCCCGCATAACACGATCCCCTGCTCATAGGCTTCCTCGAGGATCCGGTCCAGCCCCCACTCTTTCCATAACACGAGCATATTCCGGGTATTCCCGCCCCCGACGTACAGAATATCCTGCTCCAGCACATAGGATCTCAAATCGGCAAAATTCGGCTGGAACAACGACAGGTGACACGGCGTGCACGGCAAGGTTCGAAAAGCGGCATAAAACCGTTCCACATAGTTGTCCGCATCCCCGCTTGCCGTCGGTATGAAACAAATCTTCGGTGTTTCCTTCGGAACTTGGGCCAGCACATACCGGTCAAGTTGCAGATTGTCCGGCTCCATTGAAAATCCGCCTCCGCCCATGGCGATAATTTGCCTTGTCTTCATTCCGGCTCCATCCCCTTGCTTCCCAATATAGGAAAAGCCCCCGGCACATGTCCACCGGGAGCTTTCCAACAAAATATTCCAACGGAGAGAGAGGGATTCGAACCCTCGCACCGCTTACGCAGTCTAACCCCTTAGCAGAGGGTCCCCTTATAGCCACTTGGGTATCTCTCCAGAAGCTGGCTCCCCGAACAGGACTCGAACCTGTGACAACTCGATTAACAGTCGAGTGCTCTACCAACTGAGCTATCGGGGAATGTCCAAACCGAACACTTAATAATTTATCATGTCTTATTGGGGGAGTCAAGCGCTTGCAGTGTCAATCGCCCGCGACATTTCCCGCACCGATATCGGTCCGGATTCATTCTCCGCTTTCGCAGGTATTCCGTCCCGCATGCGCCGCAGCGCAGCTTGTAGCGGTACGGTTCCGGATTGCGCCCCGACGCTGTCCGTTTCGGCAGCGCCTTGCAGAAACGGCTGCCACCAACGGCCTGGAGGAGCATCTTGAAATCCGGATCCCGGTGGCGGTAGCCTCTGCCTGCGAGATGAAGATGATAGTGGCACAGTTCATGCTTGATGATTTTCTCCACCTCTTCCGGCCCGTGAATATCCAGCTGATGGGGATTGATTTCAATATGATGACTTTTCATAAAATACCGCCCGCCTGTCGTGGACAGCCTGCGGTTGAAGGTTGCTTTATGTCTAAAGGGCAGCCGAAAGCTCTCGAGCGAAATCCGCTCCACCCAAGCCTGCAGCTCCTCGTTGCTCATCTGCTTCATTGTGTACACCACGTACCCTTCTGTCCAGCGCGAGGCTATAAATGTTACTTGAATTTTAACTTCCCTCTGGGCTACACTGTCAAGTAGAAAGTATGGAGGGAGAACCTGCAATCATGCCAAAGATGCGTTATGTTATTTTGCAACAACGGGACAAGCTGACTTTTGTTGAAATGCCCAGCGACTATGCATATCAGCTAAGCGCGCTTAACTTGCGACTGAACAAGGAAATTGACAAGCTGACCGCTCCCGGCAAGCCCGAGCTTCCTATTGCCGTGGCAGAATGCGACCAGCTTGATCTGCTGCAGGAATCGCTCAGCATTCAAGGCGGCCTGGAATACATAAATGAGCTTGAGCAAGCCTTCGCTGCAATCAAGGAGGAGCATTACCCGCTCATCTCGCTGCTTACCGAGATCCGCGCGCTGCAAGCGCAGCTGGAGCAATGGTACGAAGAGGAAGGGCAATAATCGAGGTAGACCTGCACGCTTTGGGCGATTTCCCCATATGCTATCCATACAGACGGAATTAGCAGAGGAGGAGATACCCTTGCCGCAATGGCTCTGCAATCAACTGACCCGCGCTTTTCGTAAAAAGGATCGGCGTCAGATTAAACTGTTGAATGAATGCTGGTTTTTTTACAGAAACTCCTCAGGGGAGAATTCGAACGCCCAGTAAGCCAGCGTGCCCCTTGATCCGATACGGGAGAAGACAGCAAGCCGGAGATGATCCGGCTTGTTTTTGTATGTTCAGCTAGCTAAAATGCGCGCGTGGCAGGCCAGCTGCCCTGCAGCTTCCTCAGCAGGATGATCTGACCAATATGATAAGCATCATGGGTAATGAAGCTCCAATACCGCTGCGGATGCTCGCTCAGTTCCTCTTCAGGCACATTCTGAATTTTCTCCCGCACAGCCGCATGAACCTGCTTCAATCGGTCCTGGGCCTCCCGCCAAGCCTCCTCGCTGGCATCGACAATCCGAAACGTCTCGTCATTGCTCACCCGGACATCCGACGCCCGCCCTTCTATCCGCGCCAGAAGCACTTCCTTGTAGAACAGCAGATGCATTACGTTTTCCCAGATGCTGTTAGCGCCTTCCCCCGGCTTCCACAATGCCTGCTCCACCGTCACATCCTGAAGGGCAACCGATAGCGGAGCATATCCATCCTCCTTCTCCATCGTGAAATCCCAGTTCTCCAGCAGCATTTCGCGCAAACTCATCCTCATTCCTCCCGCCATAATTGTAACGATCTAAAACCAGTTTAGAAAGTTACATCCACCTTAACACAGCTTTCGCTCCTGAACAAGTAACTAGCTAAACTTCATTATGCCTGTTACAATAACCATACCATTGAAAGGATGAAACAGAATGCTCTGGGATGATTTTATAAATAGTGAATGGCCGGATTGGAAAAAAGGAGAACGGTCCGAGGACAAACTGGAGAGCGACGCGTGGCTCCAGCGGTTTATAACCGAACATTCCCTGCTCGCTCCTCCCCTCCTTACGGACGAGGAGCTGAAGTTCCTCCGGCAGCTTCGCGCCCTCATGCTTCACTGCGTGCAGCGGATCGTGGGTGGACAATCGCTGTCCGAGGAGGAGCTGACGCAATTGAATGCATGGCTGAGCCGCGGGCCGGTCATCCGCCGCTTGGTTCCGGGCACCGGGAAGCCCTTCGCCCTGTCCAGCTCCCCTGTAAATCCAGGCTGGGAGGGCGCAGCGGCCGAAATTGCCGCTTCATTCGCAACAGCGCTGGCTGAACGCGATCTGTCGCGCTTCTCTATCTGCTCCAATCCAAATTGCCGCTGGGTATACTATGACAGCACACGCAACCGCTCCAAACGCTATTGCGAGGACAAAACCTGCGGCAATCTGATGAAGGTGCGGCGGTTCCGGGCCAAACATGCCTCCGCCGCCAGCGAGAAGCAAGGCCCGGCAGACAAGCCTTAACCGGTCTGGTGAGACAGCTGCCAGCTCCGGGCTCCAATCAACGAACAAAGCGGCAACCTCTGTCATCGAGGTTGCCGCTCATGTTCATTCCTGATCTCCACCCTGAGCGCTTGTCGCTCAAGCCCCTGCGCTTCTACTGATCCTTCGGCTCGCGCATGGTCAATCCGACGCGGCCTTTCTTCAAGTCCACGTTAAGCACCCATACCGTGACGTTGTCTCCAACTGAGACGACATCCATCGGATGCTTTACATACCCGTTGCTCAGCTGGGAAATATGCACGAGGCCATCGCTCTTGATGCCGATGTCCACGAAGGCGCCGAAGTCAATCACATTGCGCACCGTCCCCTGCAGCTCCATGCCCGGTGTCAGGTCCTCGATCTTCAGCACATCCTTGCGGAAGATCGGTGCCGGCAGCTCCTCGCGCGGGTCGCGGCCGGGCCGCTGGAGACTGTCGAGAATGTCGCGCAGCGTCGGCAAGCCGACATCCAGCTTCACCGCCAGGCTCTCCGGCTCCTGCTGTGCCAGCAGCTCGGCCAGCTCCTTCGTACCGAGCTTATCCAGCTCAACCTGCAGCTCCTTGAACAATCGGTCCACCACCGAATACGATTCCGGGTGAATCGGGGTCCGGTCCAGAATGTTCTCGCCATCGGTAATCCGCATAAAGCCTACGCACTGCTCGAACGTCTTCGCCCCGAGGCGCGGCACCTTCTGCAGCTGTTTCCGGCTGACAAACTTGCCGTTCTCCTCGCGGAACTTGACGATATTCTTCGCAATGGTCGCATTGATGCCGGCCACATAAGAGAGGAGCGACGGCGACGCCGTGTTCACATCAACACCGACATGGTTCACGGCCGACTCCACGACGGCGCGCAAGCTTTCCTCCAGATGCTTCTGGGACACGTCGTGCTGATACTGGCCTACACCGATGGATTTCGGATCGATCTTGACCAGCTCCGCCAGCGGGTCCTGCACCCGGCGGGCAATCGATGCCGCGCTGCGCTCGGCGACATCCAGATCCGGGAACTCCTCCTGCGCCAGCTTGGAGGCGGAGTATACGCTCGCGCCGGCCTCGTTGACAATAAGGTAAGCCAGCTCCGGATCACCGATCTCGGCGATGACCTCCTCGGCTACGAACTGCTCGGTCTCCCGCGAGGCGGTTCCGTTCCCGATCACAATCAGCTTGATGCCATATTTGTCGATCAGCTTGCGGAATACCGCCGCTGCCTCGGCCTTCTTATTGCTCGGCGGCGTCGGGTACGTGACAGCCACTTCAAGCAGCTTGCCTGTCTCGTCAACCACCGCGAGCTTACAGCCTGTCCGGTAGGCCGGATCGACGCCCAGTACGCAGCGTCCCTTCACTGGCGGCTGCAGCAGCAGGCTGCGCAGGTTGCCGGCGAAGATCGAAATCGCCTGATTCTCGCCCTTCTCCGTCAGTTCGGCACGAACCTCTCGCTCGATCGACGGCGCGATCAGCCGCTTGTACGAATCCTCAATGATCGTCTTCAGGATATCGGCGGCAATGGACTGCCCCTTAATTACCTGTTTGCCAATGAAGTTGTAAATCGAATCCGGTGAAACCTCAAGTCCCACCTTCAATATATTTTCCCGCTCTCCCCGGTTGATCGCCAGAATCCGGTGCGGCGGCATTTTCTTCGCCAATTCACGATAGTTGTAGTAATTCTCGTAGACGGATTCCGCTTCCGCATCCTTCGCTTCGGAAGTGAGCATGCCATGGTCCAGCGTATAGCGGCGAACCCAGGCACGAATGGCTGCGTCATCGGCAATATTTTCCGCCAAAATATCCATTGCCCCCTGCAGCGCTTCCTCTGCGGACGCGACGCCCTTCTCCTCATTGACATATTGCGCAGCCTGAGCCATCACATCGCCCTGCTTCGGCTGGGACCAGATCCACTCCGCGAGCGGCTCCAGCCCTTTCTCCTTGGCTACACTGGCCCGGGTCTTGCGCTTTTGCCTGTAAGGACGGTACAGGTCCTCCACTTCCTGAAGCTTCACCGCTGCCGTGATGGACGCTTTGAGCTCATCAGTCAGCTTTCCCTGTTCGTCAATAATCCGGATGACTTCACGCTTGCGCACTTCCAGATTCCGCAAATACCCGGTGCGCTCCTCGATCTCGCGCAGCCGGTTCTCGTCCAGCTCGCCGGTCATCTCCTTGCGGTAACGCGCAATGAACGGGATCGTGTTCCCCTCGTCCAGCAGGTCCACGGTCGTTCGCACTTGCTTGACAGACAGCCCAAGCTCCTTCGCGATTTGTTTGACGATTCTTTCCTGCTCTTCCTTATGAATCTGTTCCTCATTCACTTCCGCGACAGCTTCTAATTCAGACAATGATATCCCTCTTTCTTCAACATTAACTGTACAGCTATTATCCCAAATCTGCGGCGGCTTTTCCAGCACAGTCAACAGACGGGCTCCGCTTCTTCGTTGCCTTTAAGCTTGGATTAAGGTTTTTTTCATCTTATTTTAAGTGTTGCCCGATATTCTGAACGTAACAACAAGCGAACCAAACCAGCATGAGGAGGTCTCCGTACGACAATGAATGACAAAAAAGCGCTCACTTGGTCTGTCATCTGCGTTCTGCTCACCGCAACGGCCGTCACCGTCGCCTATTTCCTTATCCCCTCAGGCGCATAGATATCAGGAGCTTCAAATCCGCATACCTTCCCAAACAGAACAAAAGGCTGTCCCCAGCAGCACACTCTGCCGAAGAACAGCCTCCTTACAATCAAACCGCCACGGGTTTGATTTCTGATATGAATACTTGGATAGATCGGTTCAAAAGTCGATCAAGCCCAGACTGATCTGCAAGGAATCGTTCACCTTGCTCATCGTCTCGTCATCAAGATGGGTGATCTTGTCGGTAAGCCGCTGCTTATCAATGGTCCGGATCTGCTCCAGCAAAATAACGGAATCCCTGTCAAATCCATGCGATGCAGCGTCGATTTCAACATGAGTCGGAAGCTTTGCTTTTTGAATCTGTGCGGTAATTGCGGCCACAATTACCGTTGGACTGAACCGGTTGCCGATATCGTTCTGGATCACAAGGACCGGCCTTACACCTCCCTGCTCCGAACCGACAACGGGTGAAAGATCCGCAAAAAATACGTCGCCCCGTTTTACGATCACTGTCTACACCCCGCTTACTAAGCGGTCTAGAGTGCTGTCTGCATCTTCCTCCGCGTGAAACGCTTCAGATGCCATGGTCAGGTTGATTTTCGCCATTTCCATATACCCTCGCTGCATTGATTCGCGTATATAACGCTTCTTACGCTCATTCAAGTACAGTTTCATGGCTTGCCGAATAAGCTCACTGCGGTTGGAATTCTCCAACTGAGCGATCCCGTCCACTTCCTGCAAAAGATGATCCGGTAAACTGATCATAATTCGTTTGGTGTTCTGCATATTGGCCACCCTCAATTACACCCCCACAACCTTCTCGCCTGTGCACCAGTATTGCATTATTCAAGGAAATTTATACAAAAGAATATATATGCCGAAGGTATATCAAGTATGCTGCATACCATTATAAACTACAATCGACAGTTTCGTACAGACAAAAGCGACATATTCATACTTCTTCCTACTTCGAGAATGCCTGTATATAATCCTTCTTCCTCGAACACAATTTCCTCGGGCACAGATGCTTCAATGTAAATCGACGGATTCCCATAGCGGGTTGACCGTCTTGACGGGGATATTTCCGCGTATATATTGGCGCGGCACTCGGTGGGCCATCATGCAGACTACCTCATAGTGGATGGTGCCCAGCCAGGAAGCCAGCTCGTCTGCCGAAATACATTCGCCAGCCTGCTGGCCGATGAGCACAACCTCTTCACCGGCTTTGATTTGTTCCGCCTCTTCGGCGAACGTCTTAAGTGACACCATGCATTGATCCATGCAAATTGTGCCGACAACTGGGACGCGGCGGCCGCGTATCAGTACCTCCGCCTTGCCGCTCAGCATACGGGAATAACCGTCAGCATAACCGATCGGAAGCGTTCCAATCATTTCTTCCTGTCCGGTTATGTATCTGGTGCCGTAGCTGATGCCTGAATTCGGAGGAAGCGTCTTGACGTACACAAGCTTTGTTTTGAGCGCCATGACAGGGCGAAGGCTTACCGCTTGCTTATTCACCTCATCGGATGGATACAATCCATACAAGCTGACGCCTATGCGCACCATATTGTAGGATAATCCGGGAGTGTCGATAGCGGCAGCACTGTTGCCCGTATGTATGATCGGGATAGGATAGCCCATGTCCCGAAGGGCGTCCGCCACGTCCTTGAATCGGCGATACTGCTCCATTGTATAGTCTTTGTTGTGTTCATCCGCGCGTGCGAAATGAGTGAACATGCCTTCTACAACCATTTGCGGAAGCGAGAAAGCCTCTTTAATGAAGGAAAGCGCATCCTCGCCGGGAAGCAAGCCCAAACGACCCATTCCGCTGTCAATCTTGATGTGTACCCTTAGCTTTCGATCCGGCAGAACCGGCAGCGCCTTGATCGCCTGAAGCACCTCCGTGCTGAACAAAGCGATCGATATGTTGTTGTAGAGCGCAGCCTCCACCCCTTCCGGCGGCGTATAGCCGAATACCAGTATCGGCAGGGTGATGCCGGCTTGACGAAGCTCAAGCGCTTCGTCCAGGAACGCAACGCCCAAATAATCGGCCCCGAGCTGCTCCAGCTCTCGGGCTACTTCCACCGCCCCATGCCCGTACGCATTCGCCTTGACGCTGGCCAGAAACTTCATGCCTTCAGGCAGCGCCTTGCGAAAGGCGGTGTAATTGGCGCGCAGATGATCCAGGTTAATCTCGGCCAGGGTTGGTCGGTATATTGCTTGCACTTCCAGTCACCTTCTTACCTTGATGAGAAAAACTTTTTGACTAGCATTAGATTAATGGTAATGTTCCGAAAGGCAACTGTCAATGAAGCCTCGAGACGGGCTGGGAGAACCGACCTTTCTTCCCGCAGCCTCTATGGATATTAAACCCGCGAAAGCTCTGCTAGAAACAGGCTGCCAGCCCGCTTCCGAAGCCTTGTGGATTGGAAAAAGAAGGCGAATGGCCAGAACGCAGGAACACTCATCCTCCGCTGCCGGGTATTCGCCTTCATCCATTATTTACCCGATTGGTCCTGCATGGAAGCAGCGATGTTCACCATCTCCTCAACCGGAAGGTTGGTGCTCGTAATCCGGTACTCAACGCCGTCCGTCGTCCAGGTCAGCGTCTTCTGCTGGTCCCCGGTCAACAAGCCTACCGTAGTGAAATCGATGTAGATCGCTTCTCCAGGCACAAGCGACACGGCACGATCCAGCGGTCTGGATTCCATAATCGTGTATTGATATACCCCATTGTATTTCAGAATGACGGCATGATCCTTGCTGTCTGGAATCTCCATCGTTTCTTGATGTGCCACCCCGGCAGGCGTATATCCTGGCTCAATGATGCCAAACGAGCCCATATCCTTCTCCGCTACCGGGTCCAGAATCCCTTCGGTTCCCTCGGCAATCTCCTCGCCTGAAGGTTCGACCGGCAAGCCATTCTCATCCACTTCCGCCAGCGTGCCCTGCGACTCGCTCATGGCGTTCAGATTCCGCTGGGTATCAAAGGATTCCTTCGTCAGATTCGTATCAAACGTAAACGTATTGAATTTCACGTCCACCACAACATTCGCCTGGGAATCCGATACCTGAACCTGACGCGGAGAATAGTTGTCCTTGGCGAGCCAGATCTTCTGGCGGACAAGCGCATGGCTGTGGTAATTGGCGGCTACGTCAAACACGTAGCTTTCCTTATCCTCGGCAAACTGGCGGTTCTTGTCGCCGATAATGCTGGACAGGAGCGTCTGGTACAAGTAGACCTGTCCCTGATTATCCGGCCAGTCGCTTTTGAAACGGAAGCTCTTGTTCAAGCTCGGCGTGAGCACAAACACGCCTTCATCATTACGCAGCACAATCTGGGTAATATTCTTCTGCCCGTTGGTCAGGCTTATGCGATAGTAGGACGGCGACTGATACCATACCTCCACCTGGTACTCCTGCGGAGTTGCACCGGTATGTATGGTCATGACGCCCGCCCCCTGGTAGGTGCCCTTGTCACCTTCCAGCTTATCAGCTACTTTGCCCAGATCTTTCACAACGCTGTCCGCGTCTTTTTTTCCGCATCCCGCCAGTATCGTCGTCAAGCATAATACAACAGCGAGCAGCACCCATGAAATCCGGCGCATGTCATCATCCCCTTTTCGCACATGTTTTGAGTTGATTGATACATGTCTATGAGGGACTTGGTCACATTATGCAGACTAGCCTGACAAGCAGAAGCGGGAGTCTGGTGATATCGAAGCATCCCCTCCTATGAAGAGGATGTGTTGGTTTAAAGTCTATTTCGGCTGCCCGGAGAACTCGGAAGCATCGGTTGGCAGCAGCTGAAACAGCGTTCCGTCCTGCAGGTGGTTCACAAATCGTTGCAGCCATTCATAATACGCCTTGGCTTCCTGCAGCTTGAACATGTCTTGCAAGCACAGGCTGCGCAGCTCCTCGCTTGCGTCCGGGCTCAGGATGATGCTGCTCCATGCCCCGATCGCTTCGTCAATGGCGAGGGACATGACGTCAATCTCGCGCTGGAGCTTGTTGCCGAAAAAATTTTGGAACACTTTGAAAAAGTCAGTCTCCGCGATATATTGATCCTTTCTAACCTGCTTCTTGTCCAGCTTCGTCACCATCTGGGAGGACAGCAGCGAGCGAATGGCGTAGCTCATATTGCTCTTGCTCATGTTCATCTTCTGCTGCATCTCTTCCAGGGTCATTTCTTTTTCCTCAAAATACATTACCCCGTACAAGGTGCCAAAGGTATGATTGACGCCGTACAAGTCCATCGTCTGGGCGATCGCCTCGATCACCTCATGCTTCGCCTGCTCGTATTGTTCCTCCAGCGGCTTGTCTTTTTCCATCATTCCAACTCCAAACTTTACAAAATTCTCGCGCTGTTTTGACATTCCTTTAATGGTTCTCACTTACACTGAACGTACAAAATATTTTGAACGATGATAATAAACCACGAATTTACATCTTTATTTTAGCATTAGTTCAAATAATTTTGAATCATCAGGAGGGTTAATGTGACCAGCAAATTCATGAATGATATCAAGGCCTTCGGCTTCATGCTTCCTGCACTCATCCCTTTAATGCTGTTCTGGTTCATTCCATTCGGCTATATCGCCTATTTGAGTTTTATGGAATGGGATTTCATGAATCCGGTCAAAACCTTCGTCGGTTTCGAGAATTACCAGGCGCTGTTCAGCAGCAAGAAGTTCTGGGATACGGTGCGCGTCACGCTCTGGTTCTGCGCCGGCAGCGTCATTCCGATCATCCTCGGCGGCTTGTCCCTCGCGCTGCTGCTTAGCGACAGGCTGAAGGGGAGCTTCATCTACCGCACGCTCATGTTCTCGCCATGGGTCACGCCGACGGTTGCGGTATCCATCGTATGGTCCTGGATCTATGAGCCGCGGGTCGGGCTGGCCAACACGGTCCTCGGATGGTTCGGCGCTGCTCCGGTTCGGTGGCTGGAGGATCCGCATTGGGCGCTCGTTGCTGTTCTGATTGTGACAATATGGAAATCGGCCGGCTGGAGCATGATCTTCTACATGGTGGCGATCCGCAATGTGCCCAGGCCGCTCCTGGAGGCAGCCTCGCTTGACGGGGCGGGCAGTATGAAGCGTTTCTTGTACGTCACGCTGCCGCTCATCTCGCCGACCACCTTCTTCCTGTTCATCGTCCAAACGATCTCGGCGCTGCAGGCGTATGATCAGATCAATATTTTGACGCAGGGCGGGCCAGCCGGATCCACGAGAACGATCCTGTACATGTATTATCAATCCGCCTTCCAGTCCTATGAGATTGGAGAAGCGTCAACGGTCGCCATGACGCTTGTTCTCTTCTGCTTGCTGCTCTCCCTGTTAAGCTTCTGGGTTGGCAAGAGAACGGTGCATTACAATGCTTAGTCCAGAAAAAGGAGGTACCGATGCATGGCGCTCTACGCCCGTTTGAAACAAAGCATTCATCATCTCGTGCTGGCAGCCGCCTCCATAATGATGGCGTTCCCGTTTATATGGATGGTCAGCAGCGCATTAAAAACGAATGAGGAAATATGGAGCTTCCCGCCCACGCTTCTGCCTGAGCAGGCGTTATGGCACAACTTCATGGACGCCTGGAACGCCGCTCCGTTCGGCCAATATGTATGGAACAGCTTCTTCGTCGCTTCCACCATCGTCTTGTGCCAGGTGGTCAACTCGGCCATGTATGCCTATGCCATCACCCATATGCGATTCCGGCTGAAGGGCGTGTTCACGACAGCGATTGTGCTCGGGTATATGATCCCGGCAACCGCCACGTATTTGCCAAGCTATCTCATTCTGAATGAACTGAACATGCTCAACAGCTATCAAGGTCTGATCTTCTCCAACTGTGTCAGCGTATTTTCGATTTTTCTGATCAGACAAGCCTTTCTCCAGGTATCCGGTGAATTGATCGAAGCAGGCCATATGGATGGAGCCCGTCACCTGACCGTGCTCTTCCGCATCCTGGTGCCACTTACCAAACCGTTCTTTGCGGTCATTGCTTTGATTACTTTCATTGAACAATACAACAACTACTTCTGGCCGATGCTGATCACCAATGATCCCAATCTGCATCTCGTATCGGCCGGGCTGCGCAGTTTCTTCGTTGAAGGAGGTGCATACGGACTCAAGTGGCCGCTGATTATGGCCGCAAGCGCGCTTACCATCGCGCCGCTCCTGGTACTGTTTCTGTTCACACAGAAAACGATTATTCAAAGCGTCAATCTGTCAGCCGGAGCAACAAAAGGTTAACAACCCCATTATAATCGATAGATATGAGGAGGAAATCTGCTGTGCTAAAAACATCCAAACCCTGGTTATCCATCGCCCTGATCAGTGTCATGATCTTCCTGTCTGCCTGCGGGTCATCATCATCCAACGGAGGAAGCAGCAGCGCACCAAGCGCCCAGCCGAATCAAGGCGAGGCATCCGAAGCTTCGAATGCACCGGTTGAAATTGAATTCTGGTACGGCCTCGGGGGCAACCTTGGCGAGAATATGGAGCGCCTCATTGCGGCCTTTAACGAATCTCAGGACAACATTGTGGTCAAAGGCCTGGTACAGGCCAGCTACTCGGAGACATCCACGAAGCTGCAGGCGGCGATTGCATCGGGCAATGTGCCGGCCGCGGTTCTTTCGTCCAACGCCGAATGGGCAAGACGGGGATATTTTGAAGAGCTGGACAGCTATATCGCGGGGGATTCCGACTTCAATAAAGAGGATGTCATTCCCACCTTCCTGGAACAAGGCCAGGTCGACGGCAAACAATACTTCCTGCCGATGTACGGCACAACGCAAGTGATGTACTACCGCAAGGATATTCTGGCAGAGCACGGCATTGATCCGGCTACGCTGACCACTTGGGAGGCGCTCGCCGATGCGGCCGCCAAGATGACGAAGAAGGATGGCGGTACGACAACGTTCTACGGCTGGGAGCCGATGTGGGGCAAGGAGAACATGATGGATGCTGTATTCAGCAAAGGCGGCTCGGTGCTGAGCGAGGATGGCCGGACCGTGACGATCACAACCGATGAATGGGTAAACACCTGGGATTACTTCCGCAAGTGGATTCATGAGGATCAGATCATGCGCATTCACCATGGCGGAACCGGCTGGGAATATTGGTACAAAACGATTGATGACGTCATGCAGGGCTTCGCTGCAGGCTACACAGGCTCCAGCGGTGACCAGGGCGATCTTGATTTCTCCATCATCGCGGCCATGGAACAGCCGGGCTGGGAAGGTCACGGCCAAGGCGAGCCGGTCGCAGAGGCCATCCTGGCTGGCATTCCAGCAGCCGCATCGCCAGAACAGAAGGCTGCAGCCTATGAGTGGTTCAAGTTTTTCATGAAGCCGGAGAACACCGCTTCCTGGTCCATGAATACCGGCTACATTGCCGTGCGTGAATCCGCTCAGAATGATCCTGCATTCGCGGATTTCGCTAAAGAGAACCCTCAGATTACTGTACCTCTGTCGCAGGCGACCCATGCTTCCCGCCCGTTCGTTGACCCGACAGGCGGCAAAATTTCCGACGCGCTCGCTACGGCCGCCGATAAGGTGCAGATATCCAACCTTCCGGCAGCCGAAGCGCTGGCAGAAGCACAGGCCGAGGCGCAAGCGGCCCTTGACGCCCATTACAAGCAGTAAGAGGACGAACATGAACATGGCACAACTTTATTTAAACGAGCTGCAGTGGCAGGTGGAGGCCGTCTTCCTGGATAAGGATGGCACCCTCATCGACTTCATGCATACTTGGGGATATTGGGCGGAGCAAGCGCTCCGCCAATATGCTATTCAGCTGGCCGAGCAGGGATACGAGGCAGCGGCGAACATGCCGGCCCGGATCGGCATGCTTGCGCATGGCGCCGATGTTGACCGGAATGGACCGCTCGCGATGGGAACCGTGGCGCAGCTGGAGACGATTCTGACCTTCTCCAGCTATGAGCTTGGCATGCCATGGTTCGAGGCGATCAAAGTGAGCCGGTCATGCCTGGCTTACGCCGACAAGGCTGTAGAGCTGGAGCGCCGCGTGCGGCTTCTGCCTGGCGCAGGCCGGTTCCTGGAGGAGGCGGCAAGGCTCCGGATTCCGATGTTCATCGTAACGGCAGATGAAACCGATACTGCGGTTAAACAGATGCAGTGGCTGGGGATGGCGCATTATTTTACCGATATCATCGGAACCGACCAGGTTGTCCGCGGCAAGCCCTATCCGGATATGCTTGAGCTTGCGGCCGGCCGCCATCAGGTGGATCTTACCCGGGCCGTTATGATCGGGGACACATCCAGCGACATGAGCATGGCCCACAGCGCCGGCCTGGCGGTCCGCCTTGGCAAGCTGTCACCCGGCGGGTCCGTCATTACACATGCCACATCCTGCTTCGCGGACTACGGGCAGCTTACGATTACAGCCTAAACTTACACTAGAAAAAGGACGACTACGAATGGGATGGTTATGGTTATTCATTGCAATTTTCTTTGAATTCGCAGGGACCCTCGCGATGAAGTACTCGGCCGGATTTTCCAATCTCCTGCCTTCCATCGTGATGTTTGCCTGTTATGCAGTCAGCTTCACCTGTTTGAACTTTTCTCTTGCCTATCTCAAAGTCAGCCTCGTGTATGCGATGTGGTCAGGTGTCGGCATTATTCTCATCACCCTGGCCGGCACCCTGCTCTTCAAGGAGCAGATAACGCTAGCCGGGGTATTCTGGATCGTCGTCATTGTCGCAGGCGTAGTCGGGCTTAATTTCAGTCAATCCGCTCACAGATAAGGGGAGGTACTGCACATGACAAATCAGCGTTTATTTCGATTCCATGTTCTCACCGATACGCATATCGAGGAAGAAGAAGGACATCTGTACAATCATCATTTCAGGCTGGCATTGCAGGACATTGCCGAGCATTTTCCGGACAGCGCCTGCATTGCCCATGCCGGGGATTTGACGAACCATGGTTATCCGGGAGAATACCGGCGTTATGCCGCCATCCTGGCGGAATTTCAGGGCAAGCTCCCTCCGCTTTACACCGTGCAGGGCAATCATGATGTCGGCACGATCTCTCCGCAGGATCTAAAGACCTATCTCGCCAGCCACGCGGGAGCTGCGCTTGCCGAAGAGGCAGCCAAGCTCGGGCTCCAGGCAGCTCATGCCGGGCTGGCCGCCATTCCGGAGGAATACGCGGATCTATTGCCTCCGGCCTATATGGAGCAGGGCCATGAAGCGGCAGGCACATGGGACAACCGCATCGCCGCTTTCCTGCAAGCGACCGGCCAGGCGGGTCCCTATCATCATCATGTCATTCGCGGAGCCCATTTTATATTCATCGGCAGTGAGACGAATGATCCGTTATTCTGCGAATTCAGCGAAGAGCAGCTGGCTTGGCTCGAACGTACCTTGGACGCTGTTCCGGACGCCAAACTGCCGATATTTCTATTCCTGCATCAGCCGCTGCTGGATACGGTGTCCGGCTCGCTCGCCCATCAGCAATGGTACGGTGTTCGTCAGGATGAGGAGCTGAAGCGCATCCTGAGCAAGCATCCCCGGGTCGTGCTGTTCACCGGCCATACCCACTGGGAGCTTGGCTCGCCTTATACGTACGTGCCGGCGACGGCATCCTCGCCAAGCATGCTGAATTGCGCCTCCGTGGCCTACCTGTGGACGGATGAGGACCAGCGGAAGGAAGGCTCCCAGGGCTATGTCGTCGATGTCTATGAAGACCGCACGGTTGTGCGCGGCAGAGATTACCGCGCTTCCGACTGGATCGATGGGATCGAATATACGATTGCGCATCAAGCATACAAGTGAATTAAATAGCGTGACCGGATCCATCCTCGTTCATTCCCCCCGTGAGCCGCATCGTGCGGTCAGCGGGGGTTTGTTCATGGATGCAGCGTTCCAGCCTTCGGCTCCTATGCGGGCGGTGCTGCCGGGTTGGCCTGTTCCCTGCGCTCCTGCGCAGCGGATTGCAGCGGAGCAAACAGCGACTCATCCATACGGTCCGGAGGCGGGAGCTTCCGGGTGACCGGATCAAGCAGCCACAGCACTCCGATCAGCAGGACGATCAGGCCGCTGCCCGCTATGATGGAGGAGCTGGCCAGGAGGAGCCCCAGACTGCCGCCAATCAGGCTTCCCAGCGGGCTTGCAATCCCGCTTAGCCCATTCGAAGCGGCAAATACGGTAGCCATATGCTGCTGCGGGATCGTCTTCTGAATCACCGTGTTGATAATGACATTGGTAATTCCGCCCGGGAACCAGGCTAATCCATAGGTCAATACAACCAGCCAGGTCCATGGCGTGAACACGCTAAGTGCCCAGGCCGCCCCCATGACAAAGAACGCGACGCCGTAAATTACCCCAAGCCTGAACTTCTCCAGCTTCAGGTATGGCGCCGCCAGTGCGCCAAGCAAACTGCCGCAGGCTTGCGCCATCAGAAGAATGCCATAGATACCGGCCCCGCCGAGACTGTCGGCGAATGCGGGCATGACGGTGAACGTCGCTCCGCCCACCGCGTTAATCATAATCATGCCAAGCAGAACACGGGCTAGCGGCGAGCCGAGGAGGAAACGCAGTCCGAAGCGCATATCCTCCATATAGGATTTGAATGAATCGGTGCTCGTTGAAGTGGCTGTGCTGTCTTTGACCTGCGTTTCCCTTGATGTTGTTAGATCATTGTTAGAAGAACTAGAAGCACTGTGAATGTGAAGCTGCGCGAACAGAACCGCGCCGATGAAGAAACCGACAGCGTTCCACAGATACAGGGAAACCGCGCCCAGCAGGATAATCAATCCGCCCGAAATCGCATTGCAGGCCACATCGATGCCTTGGTAAGCCAGCGTGAATAACGAGTTGCCTTGTGTCAGCTGCTTTTTGTCCAGGATTTTCGGTAATGCGGACATTTGGGCGGGATAGACCCACATGTTAAGTGTGCTCATGATCGGCGTGATGGTCAGCACCAGCCCTACGGTAAGAAACCCCATATAGTGAGCTGCAGGAACGATCAGGAGCAGCCCGGCCTGAATCAGCTGTGTGTATACGAGCAGCCCTCGAAGCGGAACGCGGTCAATGAGCGGGCCGGAGAAAATCTGAATGATCCGGGGCAGGATGGACAGAAACCCGGCCAACCCTGTGTACAGGGTCGAGCCGCCCAGATCATACACGAGCCACATGGCAGCAACGGCATACAAGCTGTCTCCAATATTGGTCAGGATGCGGCCGATAAACAGCAGCAAAAAATTGCGGTTTTTCAATATATTCATCGTTCAGAACTCTCCTGTTCACTGTATATTCAGACAAAAGAAGTCGGCGCTGTGCTCATCTTAATGAGGCCGAGCCGCCGGAAAAACCGCATCATTGCTAATATTGAAGAAGCGGCCTCTATTGGGAGGATGCTTCTTCGATCGAAACGACATTAACGCCGATGGCATATTCCTTGCTGTCTTGCCCTTTTGTGGCCATCGTTTGGTTCACCCATTTTTCCAGAAGGAGCTTAAACTCCCGGGTCATTTCCTCATGCTGCTCCTCTGTCAACTGCAAGCGCAGCTGCATCTTCGTGCTGGAAGCCGCATTATAGCTGTCAGACAGAACGGGATCGACCAGTTCCTTACTGGATGTATTGAACCACTTCCCCTTCGACTTGTAATATTTCTCCACGATCCCGCCAACCGTCCGCGTATCCACCAGCTCGATCAGCCCGCCGTCGTACAGCTTCTGAATGTGGTAATGAATGCTTCCCGGTGACTCCCCGAGTTCATCAGCTACCTGCTTAGCCGTTTTGGGGATGTCGACAAGACAGCCGATAATTTTCACGCGCTGGGCGCTGCCGAGCAATTTAGCCTGTTCCACCGTAATGTCAAACATTTGATTCGGATTCTGCTCCATCAAGATCACTCCGTTCTTAGTATAGGGGCGGTTCTAATTTCGTTGTTCAATCTGTATTTGTGGTTTGTTCCACTATTGTAGTTCGTTCTAATTTTCTAGATCGATGTGATAATAATAAACCACCTATTCCCATTTGTAAATAGGCGGCTCCAAAAATTCTTTATACTCGCATATATATCTTCATGTTCACGCTTGCTTGGGCACGGCAATTCCATGCATAATCATCTGAACCGTCTGATCGATTTCCGCTTGATCATCCCAGTCCAGCTCGGGCAGCAGGAGATTGCGAACGATTAGATAGCCGAAGATCGCTGAAGCGGTCAGGCGAATGATCGTGAGAGGCGGGGCATCAATCAGCTCCCCTTTTTCTTGATAATGCTCAACCACCTGCGTGAATCGGGTGATGACCTTCGTTCCAATATGCTCTTTAAACAGGGCCTTTAGCTCCGGTTGAAAGGGAATTTCCTGAATCAGAATTTTAAACAACAGCATGTTCTTGGAAAGGAACCTGATCCGGTTCTCGATCATCGCCCTCAAAAAGTCTTCAAAGGAAGCATGCTTTTCATTAAGAACCTTTTCCATATCTTTAATGACAAAAGGAGCAATAAATTTCTTCAGCATCGGCTCGATAATGGAATAAAGCAAATCCTTTTTCGTTTTGTAATGGCGGAAAATCGTTCCCTCCGCAACCCCGGCGCTTTTGGCGATTTCGCTTGTCGAGGTCGAGGCGTACCCTTTTTCGGCAAACGACTGGATCGCAGCCAGAATGATTTTCTTCTGCTTCTCTGTAAGCTCGTCACTCTGTTCAAAAATTTCTTCAATAAGATTGTCCGGACCGTTCATCGTAAACTCCTTCATTCCATAGTACCTTTATTGTAATGGATTATAGCCACAGATGCTAAATCTTTCGGTACTTCCGCAAAGCCGCGATATTCAGGAACATGAACAATACCGAGAAACCGAGGAGCATTAAAATGTCCATATAGGTATCCCCCCACCCGTACCCGCGGATCATCACATTCCGCAGCGCCTCGGCAGCGTAATAGAGCGGTGTAAACGGGCCGATCCAGTTGAGCCAATCAGAGATCGTCTCCAAATTAAACAGTCCGGAGAAAAAGATTTGTGGAACGATGACAATGGGGATAAACTGAATCATTTGCAGTTCATTATTGGCAAAGGCCGATAGCAAAATTCCCAAGGTTAATGCGGTGAGAGAAAGGACCAGCGTGATCACAAGCACGTCAATGAAATGCCCCTCCATCAGCATCCCCAGCACATAAATAGCATAGGAGGCAATAAGCGCAGCTTGAATCATCGTAAAGATCCCGAACCCGACAATATAGCCGGCAACAATTTCCCATTTTCGCAAAGGGCTCGATAACAGCCGCTCCAGCGTCCCGGTGGTTCGTTCTCTTAAAAAGGATACTCCCGCAATTAAAAAGACAAAAAAGAAAATAAAGAAGCCTAACAATACGGGCCCAAAATAATCGAATTGACTCATCTCTGCCGAACCGTGGATGAATGTCATCTCCAGATTCGTTGAACCTCCCGGTTGCAACGGGGCCACGGCCTGTTGAATCCACCGGATGACAGCGCCGTTCACATTCGGATCGCTGCCTTCCAGCACAACGGAGGGGGAACCATGGTCAAACCTAATATAACCGTCGATCCTCCGCTTCTCGATATCTTGATTGGCTTGCCCGGCATCGGTGTATTTCGTAATGTCAGCACCGCTCTGGTCCAGTTGCGCCTCCACCGCGTCAGGAATCTGAATGAGACCTACCTTCGGAACATAATCCCCACCGTTAAACACAAGATGAAGCATCGTTAAAATCGCAATCGGAGCAAATATCAGCAATCCGAGTGTTCGCCTATCCCGCATAATCTGTCTTAAAATACGGATCACCAGCGCTTGTATTCTCATGCCTTCACCCCTCCATAAGCCAGAAATGCTTCTTCAATCGAGGAAGAATGGGTCTGCGCCTTTAACTGCTCGGGTGTCCCCACAGCGATTAACCCGCCGTCCCGAATCAAAGCGAGCCTGTGGCATTTCTCGGCTTCTCCCATGACATGCGTCGTAATAATCATCGACGTTCCTTTATCATTTAATTCGTAAAAGGTATCCCAGATTCTTTTTCGCAGGACCGGATCAATTCCAACCGTCGGTTCATCGAGAATTAAGAGCTCCGGCTCGTGGAGCAAGGCAATCGCAAGTGATAACCTTCGTTTCATGCCTCCTGAATAATGGTGAATGGATTTATTCAGATGCTCGGTAAGCTCGACAATGCTCATCACATGATCGATTCTTCGCTGCAGCGCCTTTCCTTTCAACCCGAAGAGAGCACCGAAAAACTCAAGGTTTTCCTTCGCGGTCAGCTCGCCATACAGTGCATCCGACTGGGCCATATAACCAATTTGCGCCATCAATTTTAACGAAGGCATTTTTTGTTGAAAAAGATACGTGTCCCCCTCATTAGGCACTTCCAAACCGGTCAGCATTTTTACCAACGTGCTCTTTCCCGCTCCCGATGGCCCTAGCAGGCCAAAGATTTCCCCCTTGTAAATATTTAAGGAAATTTGGCTCAGCACCTCCTGCTTCCCATACGCTTTCGATACCTGGTTGATCGATACAATCTTCTCATGGACATCATCGACATGCATTTTGTCACCCTCTTTTCATGGAATGAGTGATTACTCACTTTAATTATAAATCAACATGTGACACATGTAAAGTGAGTACTCACTCTTATAATGCCTAAATTGTTATATTTTCTAAGAACTTCACTTTGGGACTCCTGATCATGAAAAAAAGGCACAACCCGACGGATCAGGTTGTACCTCGTTTAGGCAAACATTGCCTTCGATAATTATATTTTCCCTCTACATGGTGAAGATATCAGGAATGGTCTTCCGGAGGCTCCTTCGGAACCAGCTTGAAAATATCGCCGTCGACAAAAGTATCTATCAATCGATCCAGCCAACGGTAATACGCCTCAGCCTCCCGCATTTTCGCACGATCTGCCTGAAGCACAGCATGCAGCTCTTCATCGTCCTCATGCTCCTTCATCAGCTTCTCGATCTCCTCGAGCGCCTTGCGAAGGACCAGAATATTGCTCTCTACGGATTTCCGCCATTTAATATCAAAGTAATCGGCAAAGGTTTGGTACCAATCGTACTCCACCTCGTACAGATCCTTGCGGGAGCCTTTCTCCCATACCTTGTTTACCATTTTATAATCGAGCAGCGTACGCACGCCTGTACTCATGCTCGTTTTGCTCATCCTCATTTCCTGTCCCATCTCATCGAGATTCATCGGTTTGTCAGCAAAGAATAACAGACCGTACAAATGTCCCGTTGAGATCGAGATGCCGTACAAATCCATGTTGCGTCCGATATTTTCAATCACGCGCTTGCGGATTTTTTGCACGGCTGCCTGCCGAACCTCATCTAAATGGTACAAGCCCATGCTTGCAGCCTCCTCTTTCAGTGACCATCCAAGAAGTAGTGACAAAAGCGACAAATCCCTTGATACAGGCAGTATCTCCTGTACGTGACAGATTCTCCTCCAGCTAATCACACTTTCTCTTGTCTTATTGTAGGTAAAGCCATTTTAAAAGTAAAGAACTCCATTCAGGAGGATATCGGAGCATCTTGGAGTTATCTCAAGGATAACTTTGTACAGTTTTTTCTGTACGTACTTTACGTACGGATATAACGTTTGATACTTTACGAATCGATTGTTACAATGAATTCCATGGGTTTACAGTCGCGGGTCCATACTCATATGACCGGGACGAATACGGATATAGGATGGCCATATGACTCATTTCAATTCGACAGATCAACGTACTGACATCGTGACGTACGCTGCTATCCATATAAAAAGGAGGAGTACTTTTGGCTATTTTGCAAGTAAAACAAGTTAGCAAATTGTTCGGGCCACATGCCGAGCAAGGGCTGGAGCTGCTGGAGCAAGGCTTTAGCAAAGCCCGTTTAGCAAAAGAAAAAAACATTACGGTCGGGGTGAACCGAGTCAGCTTCGATATTCAGCAAGGCGAAATTTTTGTCATTATGGGGCTATCAGGGAGCGGCAAGTCTACCCTTGTCCGTTTGCTAAATCGGTTGATCGAACCGACATCGGGAGAAATTCTTATTCACGGCAAAGATTTGAGAAAGATGAACAAGGAGCAGCTGCGCGAGGTTCGGCGCAAGAAGATCAGCATGGTGTTCCAGAAATTCGCCCTGTTCCCGCACCGGACGGTGATTGACAATGTGGAGTACGGGCTCGAGATCCAGAAAGTCGATAAAAAGCTGCGGCGTGATAAAGCGATGACCGCTCTGGAGCTTGTAGGTCTGAAGGGCTGGGAGGACAAAATGCCTCACGAGCTTAGCGGCGGCATGCAGCAGCGCGTCGGGCTCGCCAGAGCGCTCGCCAATGATCCGGAGATTCTGCTCATGGACGAAGCGTTCAGCGCACTTGACCCGCTTATTCGCCGGGATATGCAGGATGAGCTGATTGAGCTTCAGGACAAAATGAAGAAAACGATCGTGTTCATCACCCATGACCTGGACGAGGCGCTCCGAATCGGAGACCGCATCGCCCTTATGAAGGATGGCGCTGTCGTGCAGATCGGCACGCCTGAGGAAATTCTGACCCAGCCGGCCAACGATTATGTAGAACGCTTCGTAGAAGACGTCGATCTGTCCAAGGTGCTGACAGCCGCCCATGTCATGCGTCGTCCGGAAACCATCACGCCGGATCGCGGACCGCGGGTTGCGCTGGAGCTGATGCGTGAACGCGGCATCTCCAACCTGTTTGTCATTGACCGCACGAAGAAGATGCTCGGTGTCATTACCGCCGAAGACGCTTCGGACGCGATGCGCAACAATCGCAAACTGGAAGACATTCTCGTCACGGACGGCCCGAAGGTTGGACCGGATACATTACTGAATGAACTGTTTGAAATCACCAGCTTGTCCAAGGTTCCACTGGCGGTTGTGGACGACAACGGCCGACTTCTCGGCGTGATCGTGCGCGGAGCCGTTCTTGGCGCCTTGGCTGGCGAAAGCAAGAGTGAGGAGGTGAAGCAAGATGCCTAAAATCCCGCTCGCAAGCTGGATTGAATCACTCGTTGATTGGATGGGGACTTACCTCGCCGGATTATTTGATACGATTGCATTCATTATTCAAAAGGTTGTTGGATTCTTCAATTATGTATTCATGCTGCCGCATCCTTATCTGTTCATTCTGATTCTGGCGGTGCTTGCTTGGTTCCTGGGTCGACTGCCGCTGACGCTGTTCACGGCCATCGGGTTCCTCGTCATTGATAATCTGGGCTACTGGTCCCAGACGATGAGCACGCTCAGTCTGGTCATTACATCGGCCTTGATATCCGTACTGCTCGGTGTGCCGCTAGGCATTCTGACCGCCTACAGCAAGACCGCATCACGCATCTTGATTCCGATTCTGGACTTTATGCAGACGATGCCGGCGTTCGTATATTTGCTGCCTGCGGTTACATTCTTCAGCCTGGGCGTGGTACCGGGCGTGATCGCATCCGTTATCTTCGCGATTCCGCCAACCATTCGCCTGACCCGTCTTGGCATTATGCAAGTATCCGGCGAACTGACCGAGGCCGCAGACGCCTTCGGCTCCACATCGGCGCAGAAGCTGTTCAAGGTTCAGCTGCCGCTGGCACTGCCAACCTTGATGGCAGGGATTAACCAGACGATCATGCTGTCCCTGTCGATGGTCGTCATCGCCTCCATGATCGGTGCGCAAGGTATTGGCGCCGAGGTGTATCGCGCAGTTACCCAGCTGCAGATTGGTAAAGGGTTTGAAGCCGGCCTGGCTGTCGTCATCTTGGCGATTGTGCTGGACCGCTTTACACAAAATATATTTAAATCTAAAAAAAGGGGTGCTTAAGCATGAAAAAAACGAAGCTTTGGCTGATGTTTAGCCTTGTCGCCGTCTTGATGCTGTCCGCATGTAACAGCGGAACTAACAGTGATCAGGGCAACAACGGAGGAACGGGTGAGGGAGAGTCTTCCGCTTCTGTCGGATCTCAAGTGAATCATCAAATCATCGGTATTGATCCAGGCGCAGGTATTATGAAAGCAACCGCTACCGCTATCGAGGAATACGGTCTGAGCGACTGGACGCTTGTGGAAGGCTCCGGTGCTGCGATGACAGCTACGCTGGATAAAGCGATCAAGAATGAAGAGCCCATCATCATTACAGGCTGGACACCACACTGGATGTTCGCCAAGTATGATCTGAAATATTTGGAGGATCCAAAGCTGGTCTATGGTGAAGCCGAAGAAATCCATACCGTGGTTCGTCTCGGCCTTCAAGAGGACCAGCCGGAAGCCTATCAGTTCCTGAGCAACTTCAAATGGACTTCCGATGAGATGGGCGAAATTATGACAGCTATCCAAGAAGGACAGGACCCTGAGGAAGCCGCTCGCGCTTGGGCGGAAGCCAACAGCGACCGGGTGGACGAATGGACTGAAGGCGTGAATCCTGTAGACGGTACAGAGTTCAAATTCAGCTATGTCGCTTGGGATTCCGAAATTGCAAGCACCAACCTGCTGAAAGTGATTATGGAAGACAGACTTGGCTTTAAAGTAACGGCCCTTCAGGTCGAAGCCGGCCCAATGTGGACGGGTGTTGCCAACGCCGATGTGGACGCTACGGTTGCCGCATGGCTGCCGCTGACGCACGCCGACTACTGGAATCAATTCCAGGATCAAGTTGAAGACCTTGGCGCCAACATGGAAGGTGTAAAAACCGGCCTGGTCGTTCCAGCTTATATGGACATTACCTCGATTGAGGATCTTGCCAACTAACAGCATCGAAGATTGTTCCATCTAATAAACGCCCCGATCCTTTCTGCCTGTGCAGAAGGATCGGGGCGTTTTCAGGCATTCGCCTGTCTATCTTCTTTCAGGTGTTTCGGCGTGCCTATTCAGACCGAGGCCCGTTCGATCAGCTCAAAATCCAGCTCATGGCGGACAGGTGCGGTCTGGGTGCCTTCAATGTGCTCATGCAATATCGCAAAGGCCATCTCCCCCATCTGCAGCAGCTGATTATCGATGGTGGTGAGTCCAAGCATCCGGCCTATCGGATGATTGTCAAAGCCGATCACAGCCAGCTCCTTCGGAATGCTAACCCCCCGCCGCTCCGCTTCATATATCAGTCCGGCCGCAACGTGATCCCCCGTCACCAGCAGGGCGCTGGGGCGCTCCTTCATGACGAACAATCGCTCCATAATCGCTGCCCCGTCTTCAATATCCAAACACCGGTCCAGTATCCATTCCTTGCGATAAGGCTCTCCCAGCTCCTCCAGCATCTCCCGGTAAGCAATAAGCCTCGCCTCCGTGCTCGGACTGTCCATTCTCCCCACCGTAAAGCCGATATGCCGATGGCCCTTGCGGATCAGATACCGAATCGCCTTTCGAAACGCTTCGGTATGGTTGATATACACGGATGAGAATCGCCTCTCTCCGGCATCCTGACAGCATACGACCGGCCCATACGCACAGTATGCCTCAATCTCTGTCGGAGAAATGGAGGATGACAGCACCACGATGCCGTCCACCTCGCGGTTTCGCAGCATATCCAGCGCTTCCCGCTCCTTATCCTGGCTGTACCCCGTCTGGCACAAAATAAGCCGGTAGCTGGCCGATAACGCTCCTTTCCCCACCCCTTCCATCAAGGCGGAAAAGTAAACATGGTTGACAAACGGCAGCATAATCGCGATATTCATCGTCCTGCCTGTGATCAGGTGGACGGCATTCATGTTTCTGGCATACTTCAACTGCTTTATCGTATCCATAACTCGATTACGCTTCTCTTCACTCACGTAGGGGTGATTGTTCAGCACCCGCGATACGGTTGACACCGACACCCCTGCCTGTCTGGCAATCTCTTTAATATTCGCCATCGTCCGTCATAAGCCCCTTTCACCGCTGACTTCCATGTCTGCATACTACCATGAATGCGAAGCGATGTTCAAAACCTTCCGCAACATGTCACACAAAAAGCTTGCTCTGAAATGCGTTTCATCCTGTATGTTAAAGCTGCGGGGCTCTTCTGCATGTCAGCGTGACCACCAGGGCGTGATGGCATGCAGAAGAGCCCCCGTTTGTACCGACTGAAATTTCCGTAACCTCCATGAAACTTAGACTCTCTCTCCGCGTATAATCACAACAAAAGGAGCTGATGGATTTGGAAACATTCGGAAGAGGCTGCCTCTATATTATCGTGGGCATGATCTTGCTACTGCTGGTGGCTATTCTGTTGCAGACATCGATTCATATTCCCTGGTTCATTTTTATTCCGCTCGTGATCATAGCATTTGTTATCGCGGCCAATCGAAGCAACAAGAATAAGGACGATTAACCCGAAAAAAAACAACCGTCCCTCGCCACAAAAGGCAAGGCCACGATTGTTCCTGTCACATTCAACCTGATGAGTTACAAAAAGATCAACAGCAAGGTTCCCGCCAAGAAGCAGTAGTACGCAAAGTATTTCAGATTGCCGCGGGCCATAATGTTCATCAGCCATTTCATGGCAAAATACGTACATATCAACGTAGCTACAAATGCGATAAGATAAGGCACAAACAGTGTCGAGCGTTCAGGATCGCCCATAATATCCGACACACCAAGCACCGCACCGCCGAGACTGACCGGGATGTACAGCATGAAGGCAAAGCGCAGCGCGGTATCCTGTTTCATGCCGACAGCAATCGAGGCAATGACGGTAGCACCCGAGCGGCTGATGCCCGGTATAAGCGCTACGGCCTGCGCCAAACCGACGATAGCCGCGTCCTTCACCGACAGATCCCCGTCCCGCTTGCGGCCGCGAAGGTTCCGGATCAGCCATAGCGCAACCCCGGTGAACAAGAGCGCAATTGCCACGGTATGTACGGAGGAAAATACAGCTTCAATCTGCTCTTTGAACAGCAGTCCGATCACCATCGCCGGGATCGTACCGATCACGATATACAGCACAAACATAAAATCCGATCTGTACTCGGCCTTGCGCGTCCGCAAGAAAGCGAGTCCGTTCACAATCAATCGAGCGATGTCTTTGCGATAAATAAACAGGATGGCTGCAAGCGAAGCCGTATTCGTCAATATTTCAAATGACAACCCGTTCTGCTCCATACCCATCAACCGCTGGGCAATGATAACATGCCCGCTGGAGGATACCGGAATCGGCTCCGTCACCCCCTGAATAATGCCTAGCACGAGATACTTTAACCACAATATTAAATCTTCCATAGTTCTCCCACTCTATCTTATGATCATTTTTACATTCCAATCTATCATATCGTAAATCATAGGGAAGGGGCAAACCCGGATCGATTTCAGTCCGGAGAGCAAGGGTACCATCACGTTAGCGAATGCGGTATTTCTCGAATTCCGGGAACGGATGGAAAGTGACGGCAACCGGCTCGAACCCGCGCTCTGACCGGTCATACTCGAACTCAAAATCTCCGATATAATTCGCGAATCCAATATTAGCGGCAGCTTCGGCCGTCAGCTTCCCGCCGTCCACATCGTAATAGATAACCCCGCCAACACCGACCTGGCTGTTATAATGATCGCCCGGCTCAACATCCGGAATTCGGAACGACCATGCCTGTGGCGTCTCCCCTTTAAGCTTCACGTCAATAACCAGCTCCGAGCCTTCCAGGGTGATGCGGGATTCAATCCATTCATCGGCCGCCTGCTCTGCAGACAACACCGGAATCTCTTGACCGTCCAGCGGATCTACCACATGAATTTCTTCCATGTGCAGCCCTGTGCCAGTCCCGGTCGTGAATATGACAACAACCTCCGGCTGGCCGTCCCCGTCCACATCTTCCGCATGCAGCACCGGTTCATAACTCGGCAGCCTAGGCGCCTGCCAATCGTAGGAATAGCGGGCAGCTCCGGCCTCCAGAATGAAGCCTCTGTAATTCTGTCTGTCCTTCAAGGCAGCATACAGCTTGTAGCTGCTGTCCTCTGCGGTCGCCAGCGGTTCCTTCGGTTCCCGGACGCTGATGCTGACCGATCCCGATGTAATTGTCACATCCTCGATAGAACGATACGTTACTTCTGCCCCGGTCAACGATGAGAGGGAATCGACCGGAATGTACACATGCCCTTGCCGAAGCAGTACCGGTGCATCAAGCTGAAACAAAGCTTCGCCCTGCACAGTTACCTCTCTACTGCCGCTTTTGAGGATAACTACTCCGTCCGGTGCATCAAGCTGCAAGCTTTTCTCCGCATTATCCCAACGGAAAGTATACGGATAGTACGTCCCCATCACCCTTGCCGGGACATATAAAATATCACCGGAATAAAAAGGATACCCTGGCGAAGGAACAGCTTCCCCGTCCACAATCACGATTGGGGCTGCCTCATCCTGCGCTTGCACGCGGTCCTGAAGCAGCTGGCTCATAATGACGATAAGCAGTAAAGCGGTAATGCCTGCGATGATGTACGATTTCAATGTCTGATTCCCCCCATGAATAAGCTGCTTCTTCAATTATAAGGGGAGAAAAATCGCTTTACATTACTTGATTGTAACAATTTGGAGACAAGCTTGTGACCATCTTTCTTGCGGCCATGCCTGATGTGATCATCCTGCATGCACACGCGAAGGAGCCCCTTCGGATCTCGGTTCGAAGGGGCTCCTGCATCTATGTTAAGGGGTATCTTTATATTAGGACGCCAATCTTAATATAAGCTTAAAATGCGATTAGAATAACATAAATTCATTTTTTCTTGTCAGCCCTTATCCACGGCCAACAGGAAATTCCGAAGCTCACGACTGCACCGAGGACATGTTCATCCGACTCGCCTCCTTTCCGGTCGACGCACTCAAGCTGTAATGAAAAAGGCTCCCTCCCGGGAGCCCCAGATTGTCGAGAAACCCTGCACTTTTTTCAAAGTACAGGGTTTCTCCCTTTTTAAGTGGTCACTTCAAGAGGGGAAATGGGGGGATTACCCCCTGTTTTCCAGGCGATCCAAGTGGATCGCCATCTTCTTCATATTCTGCACGGTTGCTGTCATCAGAGCTTGTTCCCTGACGTTTTGCAACCCGCGCAACCGGCAATAGCGAAACCCATGGAGCTCTTTGGCATCCGCGAAGCTTCGCTCAATCGTTTCTTTTCGTTTTCGGTATAAATACTTACCGGATCGACTGAGCCGGTTGTTTCGTACCCATTCCTTGCTGTCTTCCCAGACATGGCGCGTGACGACCTTGCGGTGATTCCGTGAACGGGTACATTGCTCCAGCATCGGGCAAGTCTTGCAGTGCTTCGGGTCGGAGGCATATTGCCGGTATCCTTCTCGATTCGTGGTGCGATACAACAATTCATGCTGGAGCGGACAAATATAACGGTTACGCTCGGCATCATAGGTAAACTTCCACTTCGGAAACAAGCCTTGGGTCGGATGAAATCTCCGGTGAGCAATCACGCCAAAGATCCCCCGTTCCTGCAATCCTTTGCAGATGGGGGTTGTTAAATAACCTGAATCCAGGGCAACGGCTTCAACTTCAAAACCAAATCGCTCTCGTTGGCGATCCAAACGCGACAAATACGGTACAGAATCATGAACGTTTCCCGGCGTGACGTGGACATCGGTAATCAGATTGTATTTTAGATCAACGGTCCGGTGATCTAAATAAAAGAATCCTTCCGGTTTGCCATCGCGAATCATATAACCGCTATCCGGGTCGGTTTTGCTCACCTTGATTTCTTTCTTCTCGACCACATCCTCTCTGGGTTTTAAAGCTTTTTTCCATGCGCCTTCCGGTCGGCTTCTACTGCGCCATTGAGTTCGTCCATGTAATCTCGTGTGTTTTGTAGAACCTGCTGCTTGGTGTACTGGTGTTTGTTCGCATTGGCCTTCACATGCGTGGAATCCGAAACCAGGACTCGTCCGCCGACCATGCGATGCTCGATTGCCTGCAGCACAATCTCATCGAAGATATCTTGAAAGATAGTAGTGTCTTTGAAACGAGTCCGTCGGTTCCAGCTAATGGTGGTATGGTCCGGAACTTTGTCTGTCAATCCCAAACCAAGAAACCAACGGTATGCCAGATTTGTCTGAATCTCGCGTTCCAGTTGACGTTCTGAACGGATGCCGTAAAAATAACCGAGGAAAATCATCTTAAATAACACGACAGGATCGATGGCTGGTCGCCCATTATCAGCACAGTAAAGCGGACGGACCTTTTCGTCGATGAAAGAGAAATCGATATACTTGTCCACTTTACGAAGCAGATGATCGTGGGGAACCAATTCTTCAATCGAAACAAACTCGTAAGCCTGCTGTTTTTCTCGGTTAGAACGCAACATATTTAACACCCTTCCGAACAGTTTATTTACTAAATATTATACAATATTAACGCGGTGTCGTGTTGAACTAAATACACAAAAAAATAGCTGTCGAGACTTTCTCGACAGCCTGAGGCTCCCTCCCGGGAGCCCTTCATCTTGCCATATTGCAGGGTTGTTGAACCCTTATATTACATCATGCCACCCATGCCGCCCATGTCTGGAGCAGCAGCTGGTTTTTCCGGTTCTGGCTTGTCAGCGATCACCGCTTCAGTCGTCAGGAACATCGCTGCTACGGAAGCAGCGTTTTGCAGTGCGGAGCGAGTGACTTTCGCAGGGTCAACGATACCTGCTTCGAACATGTTCACCCACTCGTCAGTAGCTGCGTTGTAGCCGATACCGATTTGTTCTTTCTTCAGACGCTCAACGATGACGGAGCCTTCTTGACCCGCGTTCGCAGCGATCGTACGGATTGGCTCTTCAAGCGCACGCAGCACGATGTTCACGCCTGTCTTCTCGTCGCCTTCTGCGTCTACAGCAGCAACCGCTGCGTATACGTTCACGAGAGCCGTACCACCACCGGATACCATACCTTCTTCCACAGCAGCACGCGTAGCGTTCAGAGCGTCTTCGATGCGCAGTTTGCGCTCTTTCAGCTCAGTTTCCGTAGCTGCGCCGACTTTGATTACGGCTACGCCGCCAGCCAGTTTAGCCAGACGCTCTTGCAGCTTCTCTTTGTCGAACTCGGAAGTGGTTTCTTCGAGCTGCGTACGGATTTGTTTCACGCGAGCTTCGATGTCTTCCTTGTTGCCTGCACCGTCAACGATGATGGTGTTTTCTTTCGTTACACGCACTTGACGAGCGGTACCGAGCTGCTCGATCGTTGCGGATTTCAGGTCAAGACCAAGCTCTTCGGTAATCACTTGACCACCAGTCAGAGCAGCGATGTCTTGCAGCATCGCTTTGCGGCGATCACCAAAGCCAGGCGCTTTAACAGCTACAGCGTTGAATGTGCCGCGCAGCTTGTTCACGATCAGCATCGCTTGCGCTTCGCCTTCGATGTCCTCTGCGATCAGAACAAGGGATTTGCCTTGTTGTACGATCTTCTCAAGGATTGGCAGAATTTCTTGCGTGTTGCTGATTTTTTTGTCGGTGATCAGGATGTATGGATTTTCAAGCACAGCTTCCATTTTATCCGTATCCGTAATCATGTATGGAGAGATGTAGCCACGGTCGAATTGCATACCTTCTACGATTTCCATCTCTGTCAGGAAGCCGCGGGATTCTTCAACGGTGATAACGCCGTCTTTGCCCACTTTTTCCATCGCTTCAGCGATCAATTGTCCTACTTCTTCGTCCGCAGCGGACACGGAAGCAACCTGAGCGATTTCCTGCTTGTTTTTCACTTCTTTAGCAATGTTGTGCAGCTCGGTTACAGCCGCTTTAACCGCTTTGTCGATCCCTTTGCGAACGACCATAGGGTTAGCGCCAGCGGTTACGTTCTTCAGCCCTTCGCGAATCATCGCTTGAGCGAGCACAGTAGCTGTCGTTGTACCGTCACCGGCAACATCGTTTGTTTTCGTAGCAACTTCTTTAACAAGCTGAGCACCCATGTTCTCGAATGCATCTTCCAGCTCGATTTCTTTAGCAATGGTCACACCGTCATTCGTGATGAGCGGGCTTCCGAATTTTTTCTCAAGCACCACGTTGCGGCCTTTAGGACCGAGCGTTACTTTTACTGCATTAGCCAAAGCATCTACACCGCGAAGCATTGAGCGACGGGCTTCTTCACTGAACTTAATATCTTTTGCCATGGTATAACATACCTCCCTAGTCGATTATGGATATTCAAACATGATATATGCAGGCGCGTGATTAGCCTAAGATCGCGTGGATGTCGCTTTCTTTCATAATCAAGTATTCTTTACCTTCATATTTGATCTCTGTTCCGGCGTATTTGGAGAAAATGACACGGTCGCCTTCCTTCACTTCCAAAGGTACGCGAACACCGTCTTTCAGGGAGCCGCTGCCTACAGCAATGACTTTGCCTTCTTGCGGCTTTTCTTTAGCGGAATCAGGAAGTACAATCCCGAATGCCGTAGTTTCTTCTTGTTCGATCGGTTCTACCAATACGCGTTCACCTAAAGGTCTGATCATGAAAAATAGCCTCCTTTAAATATGTTGTACATGCTTTTATTACAAAAAGCCATATGTATTAGCACTCGACGTCTGCTAGTGCTAACAACCAACTTTATGATACTCAAGTTGTCACAAGATTTCAAGCCCTTTGCTCATTTTTTGATCAATTTTTTGGGACATGAAATCCTGCTTGCCCATGGCTGAAAACACCCCTCACCATTGTATCCAAGCCTGACCGAAATATGCCTATTATCCCGCGTGTCGATCCCCGTCGCTGCCAAGGCCGGAACCGGCCTCGAAATTTATCAAAACCCGTTTCCTGACCGATATGTTATGAAGAAACGCACGCTTAACCTGTCGGATTCTGAAGTCTAAAGCGAGGTCGAGGTGATCAATAATGTATGAGCTCACCGATGAATGCAGCATGGAGCACAGCACCCAGGCGATGAAGTCCGCCCTGATCGAGCTGATTCTGGATCAAGGCTACGATCAGGTAACCCTCTCCGATATCGTCCGAACAGCGGGCACCCATCCGGATACCTTCCGCGAACATTTTGCGGACAAAGACGAACTGCTCGAGCGGGTGACAAACGATTTTCTGAACGGTCTGGGACATGTCTTGATTCGCCCCTATGTACGATCTCGAACGCTCCACGCCAATCAGCTGGCTGCTGAAGCACTACGAATCTTTCGCTATATCTATGAACACCGGCCGGTATTCCAGGCGCTGCTGGCCGCTCCTGCCAATCTGCATCAGCGACTGTACAGCCGGATTCGGTCGCATCAATCGACCACGGTCCGGCTGCTGAGCGGCCGACCTGAAGAGATCGATGACGACCTCCTGATCAGCTACACCATAACGACAGCTCTGGGGCTTGTGATGGAATGGACCAGGCAGGGCTTCAAAGCTACCGCCGTCGACATGGTCCGGCAATTGAACGAGCTTGTAGGCACGAGACTCAGCAATCCGGCCTGCCGGCCATAATCCATCGGCCACACGAGCTGCCGCATCCCCGCTCCCTTGAACCGCCCATAAAAAAAGACAGATCGCTTATTCCATAGGTCACGATCTGTCCACTGTTAATATCCTGATTGTTGAATGGCTTGGCAGCCTGTCAGCTAAGCTCTTTCCCTGCTGAACCCATCGCCCGCTGAGCCTGAACTGCCTAGTTGTCGTCCTCGCTGACCTGCACATACCGGCTTTCTCTTTCCATATCCGCCTCCAGCTGCTTCCGGTAGATCGCTGCCGACAGGAACACACTGAACTCATACAGCAGCAGTAGCGGAATCGTCACCAGGAAATCGGAGATGAAATCCGGCGGCGTAATAACAACCGCGATAAAGACCAGTGCAAAATAGGCCAGCTTGCGCATCTTTTTCAATCTTAACGGATTTAATATCCGGATTCTCGTCAAAAACATGACCACCAGCGGCAGCTCAAACACCAGCGCCAGCGGCAGCACCAGATTAAACATGAAATTGAAATACGAGATAATTCCGTACGTCTCCGTCAGTCCCATGTTCTGGGTGATCGTTGTCGTAAACGTCAAGGTCATCGGGAAGACGATATAGTAACCGAACAGCACCCCGACAATAAACAACAGAAACGCATAAGGAATATAGGCGACCGTGGCCTTCTGCTCCTCCTTGCGTAGTCCCGGCTTCACAAAGGCCCAGAGCTGGTAGATGATGAACGGAATCGAGATGACGAGCGAGAACACGGCTGCAATCTTCATGTAAATGCCAATGCCATCCCAAAAAGAGAGCGCATGCAGCTCGAACGTGCGGGCATGCTTCGCTTCAATCAAGTATCTGTAAATCGGATCCGCCACGAACAGCCCCGCAATCAGCCCGGCTACAAATACAATGAGGACCACAATGATCCGCTTGCGCAGCTCGCCCAAATGCTCCGTTAACGCCATTTGCTTCATTTGATCAGACATATTTGAACTCACACCATCCTATCTGTAACCCGTGACATAAGAAAATCCCTCCCGAAGGAAGGGATATTCCCACACCAACCGTTATTCAGGCAGACGTTTGTTATCCGCCTTCGTTTCTTCCACTGCAGCCGTCTGGCGAGCTTGATCTTCCTTCTTCGGAGCCGGCTCGTCTTCGATAATCTCACGGGCGCCGTTCTTGAATTCACGGAACGTTCTTCCGACCGCACGGCCAAGCTCCGGCAATTTATTCGGACCGAACAACAGCAGCGCCAAAATCACGAGCAAGATTAAGCCCGGTACACCTATTGTACTACCCATTCTATGTTTCCTCCTTGTCCTGTGTTGCTGACCTTCAAGGACCTATTGGGATATTTGTCCACAGTCGATACTCCGGCACAGCTTGCCATCATTGTCACATTGATTCCAGCATACCATAATATTTAACAACTATACAGATGACGTTCTTGCAAAAAGCGCGAAAGCGCGAAAGAATTACCGGCTCGACAAGCCTGAAACGCCTGTCCGATCTGTCCTACAACTGCTCCCGGTATTGCCCCGTCACCATCAAGAGCGCTTCGGGAAGCTGATCCATGACGGCCGCCAGATTCTCATGGACACCCTTCGGGGACCCCGGCAGGTTCAGAATCAGCGTCCGCCCGCGGATGCCGCATATTCCGCGGAACAGCATCGCTGCCCGGTTCTTCTGCATCACCGTCGCTCTCATCGCCTCGGCGATGCCAGGGACCTCGCGTTCGATGACCCGCTTGGTCGCCTCTGGTGTGACATCCCGAATCGCCAGCTCCGTTCCGCCGGTTGTCAGCACCAGATCCAGCTGATAGTAGTCTGTCAGTTCAATCAGCGCCGCAATAATTTCATCCTGCTCGTCCGGGACGATCCGGTATTCAATAATTTCTCCACCAAGCTCTTCTTCCACCAGTTCCCGGATAACCTGGGCGCTCGTATCTTCACGCTCCCCCCGCGCGCCTTTGTCACTCGCGGTCAGGATCGCCGTTTTCCACACCATGAAGGCCCCTCTCCCTTCCCTCTCTATCCGAAACTTTGTATTTATCCTGCTCTTTAATTCATTGCTCGCTCTGTTCCTTTATGTAATCGCCGCTTTTTCCGCCGGTTTTGCGAACCAGCATCGTCGGCCCGATCACCATATCCTTCTGAAGCGCCTTGCACATATCATAGACGGTCAGCGCCGCAGCCGAAACGGCCGTCAAAGCCTCCATCTCAACCCCCGTCTTGCCTGTCGTTCTCACTGTGGCCTCGACATACAGCTCGTCCTTCGCATTATCGGCGAACGTGATGTCAATTCCGGTCAGCGGCAGCGGGTGGCACATCGGGATGAAGTCCGCTGTTTTCTTCGCCGCCATAACGCCAGCCACCTGGGCCACCGCCAGCACGTCTCCTTTACCGATCTTGCCCTCCTGAATTTTGACCAGGGTATCCGGATGCATCGTAACCGTCGTGCGGGCCGTGGCCGTGCGGGCGGTCACTTCCTTGTCGCTAATATCGACCATGCGGGCTCTGCCCTGTGTGTTAAAATGACTCAGTTCCATCCTTCACCCTCCGTATGCTGCTCGTTTCGTGTCGTACAGCCCTCGTTCGTAACCAGGCCGTCCAGTACCGCATCATGCCTGTCCATGGGCACCTGATCCACGACTTGAATCTCGTAGGCAAGCCCCATCCACATCGTGCTCTTGCTTGTGCCAGGCGCATTCCGTTCCGGGTCCTGACGCAGCCTGTTCAACTTGTCATGCAGCCGGTCGTAGTACCCTCCCCCGTATCCGAGCCTGCCTCCCTTCCTGTCAAAAGCAAGTCCCGGGACCCACACGATATCCGGGGCAGCATCCTCATGCCGCTCTGCAACAGCAGGGTCCGGCTCAAGAATGCCGTAAGCTCCCGGTACGAGCTGATCCCAGCTGCGCAGCAGGTACAGCTCCATCGACCTGTCGCGGGGAATGCTTCGCGGCACGAGCACCTCGATGCCTGCCCCCCACGCCCATTCAACAAGCGGCCGGGAATCCAGCTCGGAGCGAAACGGGACGTAGACCAGCATCCGCTGCAAGCCGCGCTGCTCCATTAGCTGGGCCGCATGCCGGCAGGCAAGGAACGAAAGCTCCTGCCGCGCTTTCTCGGCAAGCGCATCTCGCCGCTTCGACATCTGCTGCCTGAGCTGCTGTTTCAACTGACGCTGCTGCTTGGCCGGAGGTCCGATCTGATACTCACTCTCAAAAGGCAACATGACCTGTCCCCTCACGTTGATTTAAGTTTAGTTTACCACTGTTACCCTCGTTCGCCAAGAATCCCCCCAGCCTCTTTCAAGGTCGATTGTTCGACCATTTTCATGTAAACTGAAAATTAAGAATCGAAGATTTGCATATCATCGATGCATACAGAAATATGGAGGTTCCTTATCATATGCTGCTGCAAGCTAATGGCATTACGAAATTATATGGTGTTACCCCTGTGCTTGAAGGAATCCATCTTCAGGTGCTGGAAAGAGAGCGGATCGGTCTTGTCGGCGTTAATGGCGCAGGCAAGTCGACCCTTCTGAAAATACTCGCAGGCGAGATGTCCTATGACAGCGGACAAATCTTCAAGGCCAAGGAAACGACCGTCGGTTATCTCGCCCAGAATAGCGGACTGCAATCCGCGCGGACCATCTGGGAGGAAATGCTCGACGTATTCACCCCGCTGCTGGAGACTGAACGGGAACTGCGCCAGATGGAGCAGCTGATTGCCGATCCGAAATCGAGCGAGGACCCGAAGCGCTACCAGGACCTGCTGGACCGCTACGCCGTCCGCTCAGACTGGTTCAAGGACCACGGCGGGTATGAGATCGAAACGCGGATTCGCAGCGTACTGCACGGGATGGGCTTCGGCTCCTTCGCACCGGACACGCCGATCGCCACGCTCAGCGGCGGGCAGAAGACCCGGCTGGCGCTGGCCAAACTGCTGCTGCAAGCTCCGGACCTGCTGATGCTGGACGAGCCGACGAACCATCTGGACATCGCCACGCTGACCTGGCTCGAAGACTACCTGCGCGGCTATGCAGGCGCACTCGTCGTTGTGTCCCATGACCGCTACTTTCTGGATCGGCTCGTGACGACCATTGTCGAGATTGAACGCCGCCACTCGAAGCGTTACACCGGCAATTACAGCCGCTACATCGAGCTGAAGGCGGCCGAATACGAATCCCAGATGAAGCAGTACGAGAAGCAGCAGGATGAGATTGCCCGCATGGAGGCGTTCATTCAGCGCAATCTGGTCCGGGCTTCAACGACCAAGCGTGCGCAGAGCCGGCGCAAGGCGCTGGAAAAGATGGATCGCATGGACAGACCGATGGGGGAGCTAAAGAAGGCTCACTTTTCGTTTGAAGTGGAATATATGTCTGGCAAAGACGTGCTTCAGGTGAGCGGTTTATCCGTCGCCTTTGAACCGGGAAGTCCGCTGTTCCGGGACGTCTCTTTCGATCTGCATCGCGGCGAGACCGTGGCGCTGATCGGGCCCAACGGTGTCGGCAAATCCACGCTGCTCAAATGCCTGATCGGCACGATGCAGCCTTCAGAGGGAAGCTTTCAGTGGGGCACGAAGGTCAAGCTCGGTTATTACGACCAGGAGCAATCGGAGCTCAATCCGAACCATACCGTGCTGGAAGAGCTGTGGAGTGCTTATCCGCATATGGAAGAAGCCCGAATCCGGACCGTGCTTGGCAACTTCCTGTTCAGCGGCGAAGATGTGCTCAAGAAGATCAGCTCATTAAGCGGCGGGGAGAAAGCCAGGGTCTCTCTGGCCAAGCTGATGCTCCTTGAAGCCAACATGCTCATTCTGGACGAACCGACCAACCATCTGGACCTGTATAGCAAAGAGGTGCTGGAATCCGCCCTCATGGATTATGAGGGGACACTCCTGTTCATCTCCCATGACCGCTACTTCCTGAACAAAATGGCCGAGCGCATCGTCGAGCTTCATCCGGACGGCGTTCAGCATTTCCTGGGCAATTACGACGACTACACCGAGAAGAAGCAGGAGCTGCTGGACTTCAACGATGAGCCCTCCGAGCCCTTTGCGCGGCATTCGGCCAAGACGGAGCATAAACCGGAGGCTCCGGAGAAGCAGGGCGCAGTATCCTTTGAAGCCGAGAAGCAGGCGAAACGGGAGGAGCGCAGCCGCAAACGGAAGCTGGCGAGCCTGGAGAAGCAGATTCATACACTGGAGACGGAGATTGCCCAGATTGAAGAAGAGATGACCCGTCCGGAAATTTTTCAGGATTATGTGGCGCTTCAGGAGCGGCAGGAAACTGTCGACAACAAAAAAGAATTGCTCGAGCAGATTTTTGCCGAATGGGAGTCCCTGCTGGAGGAATAAAAAAATTTCACAAACCTGTTTCAAAATCGAATATTGCACTTATGCACAGCGTTATCCCCAGCTTTAGTGTATAAGTAGGATTTGAAAATGGCCTTCGCGGCCATTTTTTTGTTGTTCTGCACCCATTTCCGCGCAATATCCAGCTTTATCCACTAAATTATTCACATTATCCACAAAAAAATCCCGGGTTTCTGAAAAGAATATCCCCTCTTTTCAATCCGTCTTCAAACGCCGTTATTTCGACATTTTTCTTACTTATACACAATTTTCACAGGATATGTGGATAACGTTGTGCACATCTTGACAAGAATCGCCACACTTTTGCGGACATCCTTGCGACCTCCATCACGATAAAAAAGAGCGGTCCCGTTTGGACCGGACACACTCCCGGCAGCCGCCGCCCAAGTCAAGATCTCATCTCGACGAACGTCTGCAAGGGGAATGCATCCGGTCAACCCGGAACTGCCCTCTGGTATATTCATGGAACTATCGCATGCCATCGCCACAGCATGCCAAGCATGCCGCTAACGTTTTGGCTTACATCCAGCTTTCCAGCGAAAGCTGCGGATCTGCCTTCAAATCAAGCGGATCTTGACGCTCCCGCTTCCATTTCAGATGTGCGGCCGCCGCAATCATCGCCCCGTTGTCCGTGCAATACTTAAACGGCGGGATGGTGAGCTGAATCCCTTCGGCCTCGCAGCGGTCTGTCAGCGCCGTCCGCAGGCCCTTGTTAGCAGCCACACCGCCGCATAGCAGCAGCTGCTTCGCTCCGAACTGCTTCACAGCCCGGACGGCCTTCTCCACCAGCACTTCCACCACCGATTCCTGGAAGCCGCGGGCAATCGCTCCGGCCGGCACGTCTTCCCCGCGCATCTTGCTCTTGTTAACCGCGTTCAGCACTGCGGATTTCAGTCCGCTGAAGCTGAAGTCATAGGAGTCCGCCTCCAGCCAGACGCGCGGCAAATCGGCTGCCGCCTCGGCTTCAAGCGCGAGACGATCCACGTGAGGCCCACCCGGATACGGAAACCCGAGCGCACGGGCTACCTTGTCGTACGCTTCGCCCACCGCATCATCTCTCGTTCTGCCGATCAGCTCGAAGCTGCCTTCCTCTTTCATATACACCAGCTCCGTATGTCCGCCGGATACGACCAGCGCCATCGACGGATATTCAATCTCGCCTACGAAGCGGTTCGCATAGATATGCCCCGCAATATGATGCGTGCCAATCAGCGGCTTATTCAAGGCAAACGCCAGGCTTTTCGCCGCCATCATTCCTACGAGAAGCGCCCCGACCAGCCCGGGCCCCTGCGTCACCGCAATCGCCGACAAATCGTTCTTCCCGATGCCGGCCTCGCGGATGGCTTCCTCTATAATGTTCGTAATGCTCTCGACATGTTTCCGCGATGCCACCTCAGGCACCACCCCGCCAAAAGCCTTATGGGTTTCAATCTGGCTGGCGATGACGCTGGAGAGCACCTCGCATCCGTCCTTCACCACAGCGACCGAGGTTTCGTCACAGCTTGTCTCAATCGCCAATATACAGCTATGCTGCCGATCCGTCTTTATATCATTCATGATAGCCTTTGACTTCCTTCCGTGCCTTCGTCCTCCCGGTAGGGAGGCAAGTCCGCCCACATAATCATCGCATCCTCATGGTTATCGGAGTAGTATCCTTTGCGGATGCCGGCTGGCCTGAACCCTTTTTTCAAATAGAGCCTCTGGGCAACATGGTTGGACACCCGGACCTCCAGCGTAATCTTCTCCATCCCCATATAAGCCGCCGTCTTCATCAGCTCCGTTAACAGCCGGTCCCCCCATTTGCGGCCGCGATAGGCCTCCTTGAGGGCAATGTTCGTAATATGCGCTTCATCTACGATCGTCCACATGCCGGCATACCCGATCGTCCGGCCTTCATATTCCATCACCATATAATGAGCAAAATGGTTCAGCTTCAGTTCATTATGGAACGCTTCCTCCGTCCAGGGGACGGTGAAGGCTTCCCTCTCCACGGCCAGAACATCAGGGATATCCTGCTCCGTCATTAATCTGAAGCTCAAGCCTTCCTCATCCCATGGCGCGCTCGATTGCGACTCGTTCACTCGTTCCGACGCTCCCTTCACCGTTTCCGAAGCAGGTTCGCTTCCGCCTCGGACAACTGTGTGTAGTTCGGCACCAGCGAATGCGGCTCGTCCGCCTCTTGGGCCAACAGCCGCTTGGCGCCGAGATACCCGACCCAGCGGCCCTCCAGCGAATAAGGCGAAATCGATACCCCGGTCCCCGCGAATCCTTCCAGCTCCCTTGCCGCCTCGGCATGAATGTCGACCTCGCCGACAAAAAAGACGTGCTGCGGCCTCCGCTGCTCAGGCAGCCCGGCAATCCGCTCCTTAATCTCTTGAAGCCACGTCTGCATCAGACGGATGCCGTCGTTCTCCAGACGCACCGGCGCGCTCATCTCGCTGCCCTCCGTCCCGAACAGGGCGGTATACACCTGCCCGCGCCGCGCGTCCAGCAGCGGAACGATCCAGCTGCCGCCTTCGGGCGGCTGCCCATTCTTCCCCGCAGCCGCAAGGCCGCCCCACGCCAGCGCGTGCAGGCTGGACACGCCGACGACCGGCAGATTCAGTGTCCAGGCCAAGGTTTTGGCTGCCGTAACGGCAATGCGTATGCCCGTATAAGAACCGGGGCCGACACCGACCGCTATGCCACTTACCTCGTCCATCGTCATCCCGGCTTGCTGCAGCGCCTCGGCCATGACCGGATGAAGATGCACCGAATGGTTGCGCTCTGCGCTTGTGTTCATTTCGGTCAGCAGCGTCATTTCCTCCAGCACCGACACGGCCAGCTGCGCCGTGGACGTATCTAACGCCAAAAACCGCTGGCGCGGCTCTGTGTTATGATCATTCATTTTCTATTTACCCCATTTTTCAGTCAATTCCCGGCACCAGCTGCCGTACGGCTCGCCAACGCTTGTCAGCGTGATGGTGCGGTGAAACTCATCGATCGTCTCCATGTGAATATGAAGGTATTGCTCCGGCAGCAGCTCCGTAATGAGACGGCTCCACTCCACAATGCATACCCCATCTCCGTAAAAATATTCATCCAGCCCCAGCTCGTCCGCCTCATCCAGCGACAGCCGATAGACATCCATATGATACAGGGGGAGCCGTCCCGCATACTCCTTAATAATCGTGAACGTCGGACTGTTCACAACGCCGCTGACGCCCAGCTGCTTCGCAAAGCCCTGGGAGAATGCCGTCTTCCCGGCCCCGAGATCCCCGTCCAGCCCGATCACCGTGCCCGGCCCCGCCTTGTCTGCCAGCCAGGCAGCCAGCCGCTGTGTATCCTCCGGCCCCGAGGAGGTCAGTTGGAACTGTGCTTCGCTATGGCTTATATCCACCGTTAACCCACCTTTATCCTGCTGCATGAAGATGAACAACTTGTCCCCTATCCATGCTGCAATAACCTGATCTTCATTATATCGGTCCGCTTTCCCCCCTGCAAGGATTGTTGATCAGCAAGGAAGCCCGGAGTCCAAACATAATCCGGCAGCATACCGCATATCTTCATCTACAGCGCTGGGTGCAGTTATGAAAAAACACCTTAATCCTCGCCCGGCCTTCATGTACAAGCACGGAATCGGATGAAAGGTGTTTGACGTTCGCTTAATCTCGATATCGCATCTATATCATTGTATATCGGTGCACATACAGAATGAAGCATAAGGCAGCAGCTAGGCAGCCGGGAGCATGCTGCTATTCATCTTCCTTGAGCCTATCTACGTTTACGGTCAGCGTATTGGTTGGACGCGAACCGACCTGAACTGTCGCCATGCCATTATGCGGGTCCACATGCTCAATCCATACCGGCTCGCCTTCCAGGCTCACCTTATAGGTTTCGCTGGCGTTATATATATCCATTGCACGTTGTATATCCATCAGTCATCTCCTTCCTGCGCTTCTCTCGGCGCTTCGTTCACCTGCTTCATCGTATCGGTGGTGGAGGCACCGATCCAGCCGTTGTCCTCGGTCACATTGCCTCCACCCAGACCTTCATTGATCATCCGGTCGATATCAAACATCGTCGACTCCCGGACAGCCGGATCTTCCTTGCTTGAGGTCAGTCGGCTCCAGTCCGGTTGATGTCCGGACACCGGGCCCGAAGAGGCATGATCGGAGGCCCGATCCTTCTGAATCTCTTCGGACTGTCTGTTTGCTTCAGGCTCCAGCATGACGGTATCCCTCCTTGATATGACGCATCACCGTCAATATGCCACATTCATGCCGGGATTATTCCCGGAACTGAAGGAGTCCAAGCCGGCAGGCCCTTTGTGGTCGATTTGGAGCCTTTATATTTGCCATAGGTTTTGGGCAAGCTAGTAGAAACTGCTATATTGCGGATTTGTGCCCCTATAGGTTCATTCATTCAGGAATCATATCAGCCACAGATCGAGCGGAACGGTACAGCCGAATCTTTATCAATAGGAGGGTTTCATCGATGCATACGGTATGGAAGGGCGCGATCAGCTTCGGACTGGTCCACGTCCCTGTCAAAATGTTCTCCGCCACCGAGGACAAAGACATCTCGATGCGCTATGTCCATAAGGAATGCGGCAGCCCGCTGTCGTATGTGCGCAAATGTCCGGTCTGCGAGGAGGAGGTTGGCTGGGAGGAAATCTCGCGAGGATATGAATATGAGAAAGGAAAGTTTGTGCTGTTTGAAAAAGAAGAGCTCGACCAGCTTGCCGGAGAGAACAACAAGAACATCACGATTCTTGATTTTGTTGATTTGAAGGAAATTGACCCGATCTATTTCCAGAAAACCTACTACCTCTCCCCCGACCAGGCGGGAACGAACGCCTATCGATTGCTTATGGAAGCGATGCGTCAATCCGGCAAAATCGGCATTGCCAAAATGGCGATCCGCTCCAAAAGCAGCCTAGCCGCCATCCGCGTGCTGGATGACTGCCTGTCGATCGAGACGATTTTCTATCCGGATGAGATCCGCCCGATTTCACAGGTGCCGAACCTGCCGGAAAAAGCCGAAGTGAACGATAAAGAGCTGGACATGGCCCGCCTTCTCATCGACCAGCTTTCCACACCGTTCGATCCGGAAAAATATACCGATGATTACCGCGAGCGGCTGCTTGATCTGATCAACAGCAAGGTGACTGGCGAAGAGATCAAGATTGCCCCGGCCCGCCAGGAGACCAATGTGGTCGATCTGATGGCTGCCCTGCAGGCCAGCATCGAAGCGGTGAAGCCGATCGGAACCGATCCGGGCACCGCCACCAAGCCGCGTAAGAAAACGACGCGCAAGACAGCAGCCAAGGAGCCTGCTGCTAAAGCCAGCGGTGATCAAACGGAGCCGGAAGGCCCGAAGCCGAAACGCCGGACCAAATCGAAGAAGACCGAGACCGGTTCCTGATATGAAATCGCTAGAGGAATTGCTTCCGAAGGAGCCTATGGCTCCGATAGCAACAGATGCCCTTCTGGACGGCGAGGAATGGGGCTACCAGCTGAAATGGGATGGTGTCCGGATTCTCGCTACACTGGATCAGGGCCGCGTCTCGCTCTATTCCCGCAAGCTCCTGAACAAGACCTCGCTCTACCCCGAAGTGGTCCATGCCGTCGAGAAGCTCGGCCGTCGCCGTCTGCTGCTGGACGGCGAGGTTGTTTTTTTCGACCCGGAGCTCAGTCGGCCTGTGTTCCAAAAAGTGCTTCAGCGTGAACGCTCGCGCAGCGCAGGTGCCGGTGCGCCGGCCTTTACCTATGTGCTGTTCGATCTGCTCATTGACGGCAGCGAAGACCTGCGTACGCTCCCCTATGTGGAGCGGCATCAGCGGCTGAAAGCCCTCGCGCCGAACATCCCCGGATTAATCATTACCGATCTGTTTCAGGAGGGGGCCAGCCTGTGGCAATGGGCGGAGGAACGCGGCTGGGAGGGCGTTGTGATGAAGCGCCTGGCCTCCCCATACCGGGAAGGGAAGAAGCATAAAGACTGGTATAAGAAGAAAATCGCCGTCGAGATGGACGCCTCGGCGATGGCTCTTATCATAAGAGAAGGGCGCGTGGCCAGCCTTGTGCTGTTTAACGAAGAGGGCCATTATATCGGCCGAGCTTCACTCGGCCTGAACGAGCAGACCAAGGCGCGACTGCTTAACTATGCCGGACAGCATCGCGCCGAGCTTCATCCCCCCGTCCTTCATGCCGACTTGAAGAAAGAGCAGCTGATGTGGCTAAGCCGGCCCATCCAGGTATCCGTTACCTTTCTGGAATGGAGCCAGGACGGCCTGATGCGCCACCCGAAGCTGCTCGCCATAGAAGGGGTGTAGCGGATGCCGCGTCAAGTCAAAGGAACCCTCGTCATTGAGGGCCAGGAAATTCAAATCTCGAACCCGGACAAACCGCTGTGGCCGGAGGTGGGCATCACCAAGGCGATGTACCTGCAGAAGCTGGCGGCACTGTCCCCCTTCCTGCTCCGCTACTGCCGCAACCGGCTGCTGACCACGATCCGCTATCCTCATGGGGCGGGGGACGAATCGTTCTATCAGAAGAACGCCCCGGAGCCAACTCCGGACTTCGTGCAGACTGCCGTCCATGAGAATATCCGGTATGTGCTGCTCAACGGCCTGCCGGAGCTGCTGTGGCTCGGCAATCTGGCTGCGCTTGAATTTCACCCATCGCTCCATTATGCAGGCAGCCCGCTGCCCTGCGAATGGATGATCGATCTGGATCCGTCACTGCCGGAAGAGCCGCGCATCATGGAGGCCGCCTCCATTGTCGGCGACACGCTGCGCTCGCTCGGCATCGAGTCGGTGCCGAAGACGTCGGGCGCGACCGGCGTCCAGATTATTGTGACGATTCCCGAAGGCGTGACATTTGACGAGCTGCGCTCGGTGGGGCTGTTCGTCGGTCAATACGTGACCGAGAAGCATCCGAAGCTGTTCACCATTGAGCGGCTGAAGAAACATCGCGGAGACAAGATCTATTTCGACTACCTCCAGCATTACAGCGGCAGAACGCTCGCAGCTCCCTATACGCCGCGGGCCCGTCCGCTTGCCACCGTCTCCACGCCGCTGACCTGGGAAGAGGTGAAGTCCAATGTGTCTCCAACCGACTTCCATCTGCTCAATATCGAAGAGCGTCTGAAAGAAAAGGGCGATCTTCTGCAAATGCTGCCTCCGCAGCCGGTACAGGATATCATTCGTCATCTGAAGACCGGAACGGGCCGGGGCTCAAAACGGAAAGGATAGCTGCTCGACCTCCGGTGTAAGCTCCCTCACCGTCACTTCTGCGGAAGGACGAGGGAGCTTTCTCGTGCTTGCAGCCTTCACCCGAGGCTGAGCCGGTGCCGATCCGTCGTTCATGCCGCACTGCGCAAGCAGCTTCGCAGCCATCTGCTTGAATGAACGGACGTATCCTTCCTCTGCATAAGGACCTCGGTACAGCTCATAATACGAAGCGAGCTTGTCCGGAAATTGCTCCTTCAGCGTCTGCATGTACCAGCGCTTCACATCCTTGGACAGCCGGAGCAGAGAGATCATGGCAAACGCCGCTCCACGCTCCTTCGCTGCCATAAGCAGCTGGCGCAAACCTTCTTCCTCGTCGGTAATGAACGGAAGCACCGGCGCAGCAAATATCCCGGTCTGAATACCGGCCTCCGATAGCCCGAGCAGCGCTTCAAGCCTCTGGTGCGGATGCGGGGAGGCAGGCTCCAGCTTGCGGATGATGCCGGGATCCAGCGTATTGATGCTGATGTTCACCGATACATCCTTCATCTGCGTCAGAATGTCCAGGTCTCTGAGCACGAGGGGCGACCGCGTTGTAATGCTGGTGCTGATCCGGTATTTGGCCAGCACCTTCAGGCACGCCCTCGTAATTTCGGCCTTACCCTCAATCGGCTGGTAAGGATCGGTCGCAGTCCCGATGGTCACCTGACCGATCTGTCTGCCCAGCGCATCGATGTCGTGGCCGAGCTTGCGCGCCATGCCAGACAGCTGCTTCTCCAGCGCCTCGGCTGCATTGCTCTTCATCATAATGCGAAATTGGAATTCATCCTCCGCTCCAAGCCCCATGAAGGACTGAAAGGCCCTTGCATAGCAGAAGCTGCAGCCGTGAGCGCAGCCCCGGTACGGATTAATCGACCAGTCAAAAGGCATTCGCTCCTCCTGAACCCGATTTAACGTCTGCTTCGTAGTTACGGTCTCATAAGTTGTCGTTGGCATGGCAACCCGCCTCCCCTTCTAATGCCAGTGCTGCAATCTATATTCCCCATCATAAACCAAACATATGTTCTGTTTCAAATGGAATTTTCAGCAAGCTTCCAGAAGGCCAAAAAAAAGACCGCCCGCAAGAACGCACCCGCATTCTCTTGGACAGCCTGTATCTATGACTACTATATCTATGACTACTATGTTCCGCTGATCCTCTATATCGTTCCGGTCCAGCCTGAGCGATGCGAAGTCCGGCCCGGCTCTTCCGGCCTAATGAATATCCTTCTTCTTGAAGCGCCCGCCCTTCACATCATGAATGTTCCCGACGGCCAGGAAAGCCTGGGAATCCCAATCCTCCACAATCGATTTCAGCTTCGCTTCCTCCAGCCGGGTAATGACTACGAAGATGACCTTTTTGCTGTCGCCGGTATAAGCGCCCTCTCCTTCAAGGTAAGTGACGCCGCGGCCCAGACGCTGGGTCAAGGCTTCGCCGATCTCCCTGTACTTGTCGCTGATGATCCAGACCGATTTGGACTGGTCGATGCCTTCAATCGTAATATCAATCAGCTTGAAAGCGAGGTAATAAGCGATCAGCGAGTACATCGCATGGTCCCAGCCGAAAACAAAGCCCGCGCTGCCCAGGATGAACACGTTGATGAACATCACAATTTCCCCGACCGAGAACGGCGTTCGCTTGTTGATCAGAATCGCCACGATTTCCGTACCATCCAGCGATCCGCCCGAGCGAATGACAAGCCCGACGCCCACGCCGAGAAATATGCCGCCGAAGACGGCCGCCAGCAGCGGATCAATCGTAAGCGGCTTGACCGGATGCAGAACGTACGTTGCGGTGGACATCACCAGCACGGCATACAGTGTGGACAAGGCAAATGTCTTGCCAATCTGTTTATACCCTATAAACAGAAATGGCAGATTGAACAAGGCGAGGAATATCCCGAGCGGAACGCCGGTAAAATGGGCAACCATAATCGATACCCCGGTGATCCCCCCATCAATAATTTTGTTGGGGACTAAGAAAATCTCCAGCCCTACAGCCATAAACAACGCACCGAAAGTCAAAAACACCAGACGGCGGAGAAGCCTTTTCGGGACCGCGCCCGCCTTCAGATTCTCCGGCTTCTGCTGCTCCTCTTCCTCATGCGCAAGAACCTTTACATGACTTGACATAAATTTCCCCCGTTCATTCTGAGGATCTGTGTTTCATATATTTATGAGCTGCAGCTATATATATATTTTAACATAAAATGATGAAACGCCATATACCGCAAGCGTGCACCTGCGCTGTGTCTGCCACCAACCGGAACTTATGATCACATAGATATCAGGCTGCTACAGCAGCGGAGACAGCATTCTGCACAGAATCTCCGCCGCTTTTTGCCTGCCTCCACGCTTATGGAAGGACTCCCACTCGATCGGGCGGCTGTTCCGCAGATCCTCTTCAAAATCGGCGACAAGATCGTCAATCGGGCGCTTGTTGAACATTACAGCCGTCAGCTCGAAATTGCAAAAAAAGCTGCGCATGTCCATATTCGCCGTGCCCACCGAGCCCAGAATCTCATCGACGATAATCACCTTGGCATGAATGAACCCTTTTTCATATTCGTAAAAGGACACGCCCGCAGCCATAAGCTCCTCCACATAAGACAGGCTGGCGAGCTTCACCAGGCGCGTGTCGGCTTTGTCCGGAATAATGATGCGGACATCGACCCCGCTCACGGCGGCCGTCTTGATCGCTTCATACACGCCTTCATCCGGGATGAAATAGGGACTGGTGATCCATATTCGCTCTTTAGCAACCGAGATGGCCCCAAAGCACATTTCCTGAATCGCGTTCCAGTTCTGATCCGGCCCGCTGCTCAAGATCTGAACCTGCTCTTCGCCTGTGCAGCCGTGCTCGGGGTACAGCAGCGGGTCCGCGATGCGTTCTCCGGACGCCAGCCGCCAGTCATGCAGAAACACATTTTGCAGAAAATAAACCGCATCCCCCTTCACTTCGAGATGCGTGTCACGCCAGTACCCCATCTTCGGATATTTGCCTAAATAGTCATCCCCGACATTAATGCCGCCGAGAAACCCGACGGTGCCGTCCACGATCACAATCTTGCGGTGATTGCGGTAATTGACGCGCCGACTGAACATCGACACCATCGCCGGAAGAAAGAAATAGAACTCCACCCCCGATTCCTGAAATCGCCGGATGAACGCTTTTTTCAGCTTATAGCTGCCGAGGCCATCGCAGATGAGACGAACCTTGACGCCCTCTTTCGCCTTACGGATCATCACATCCTGAAACTTGGTGCCAATCTTGTCATGTCTGAAAATATAAAATTCCACATGAATATGATCCTTCGCCTCTTCCATCGCCTTGAGCATCGCGGCATAGGTCTCCTCGCCATCGGTTAACACGCGGGTCTCGTTGCAGCCGGTAATCGGGCTCTCAGACAAATGGTTCAGCAGGTTGAACAGCCGCAGATGCCCTCTGAATTCAGGATTGTTCATCTCCTCCGGCTTCTCGACCACCGTCACCCGCTTCCACAGATGTTCGCGAATTTCCCGAAATACTTTTGATCCTTTGTCGCGGAACTTGAACCGCTTCTGATAGTCCCTGGCGATAAAAAAGTAGAGCACGAAACCGAGAAACGGAAGACAAAATAAAATAAACAGCCATGCCACCGTCTTCGACGGATTGCGGAATTCCAGCAGCAGGACCGCTGCCATCTGTAAAACAAAAGCCATGAGTGCAAGCAGAAGCCACTGCATAGGGGCAGCCTCCTAACTAGTATGATAATCGCTAAAATTGGAATAATGCGAACAGCGAGTCCGTGCCGCTGCATCGGTATAATGCCCTGCACAGCAGGAGCAGCCTCAAGATTCATCATTGTCCATTCTTCCAGCTATTTATTCAATACATAACCAATAACCTGTCATGATGAATAAAAATAGGCTCGCCCTATTTTTTTGACATGTTCTCCGAGAAAGTAGAATACATAGAAGATAAGGAGTATGCTCGACCCGATCTGACGTATGGAAATCCCCTATTTTCCGAATCGAAAGGAGTGATGTCATGAAAACCGCGCAGCACAAGGGACGCTTGACCCTCCTCGTTCTTCGGGATGCCCAGCATTCTGTCAAGCAGGTACAACTGTCCAAGCCGATGATGATCGCCGTGCCTGCCGCAGCTGTTCTGTCCATTGCCGGGCTGATCGTCTCCCTCCAGATCCAGTCCGCCCAGACCATTACACAGCTGGAGCAGCAGCTCGCGCTGAAGAGCCTTGAAGCGCTGCAGATGGAGGTTACCGTCACCGATAAGGACGCGGCCATCGAACGGCTGAACAAGGCCATCATCGAGCTGTCAGGCGAGGCCAAGGAGACCAGAGCCCAGATGGAGCGGGTTCAGCAGCTGGAGCAGGAGCTCCAGGAGTTCATCAAGGAAAACGGTACGTTCAAGGATGCAACGTCATCGGTCAGCATGGAGCAAGGGATGTTTGTCGGCGGGGAATTTATCGCGGTCCATGAGAATGAAATGCTCGCGCTGGCCAGGGAAACCCGCGATGATTTTGCCGAGATTCAGGCGCTGATCTCCCGGATGGAATCCCACATTCCCCGCACGCTGGGTCAGGCGCTGGAGACCCAGGTCATGCTGGAAGGAACACCGTCACTGTGGCCCACGGTTTCCAAGAGGATCTCCTCCAGCTTCGGGTACCGCAGCGATCCCTTCACCGGCCGTTCCGCCTATCATGCCGGCATCGACATTGCCGGAAGTGTCGGCGATCCGATCTATGCGGCAGGCTCCGGCATAGTCACCGCCGCAGAGCGAAGCGGCGCCCGCGGGATCTACACCGTCATCGAGCATCCGAACGGCTTGGAAACGTGGTACATGCATTTGGACAGCCTTAACGTGTCTGTTGGCCAGCAGGTCCAGCAAGGCGACATCATCGGCAAGCTCGGCAATACCGGCCGCAGTACAGGACCACATCTTCATTTCCAGGTGGTCAAAAACAATCAAACCGTCGACCCGATGCCGTATCTGCAATGAAAATAAAAGTAAACAGGAGGAATCAACATGCGAAGAAACAGGAAAGCCAGACGTCAAGCGCTTCGAATGGACACACTCGTCGGTCCGGGAACGGAAATGGAGGGCTCCCTGCAGAGCAATGCCGACCTTCGGATCGACGGCAGCTTCAAGGGAACGATCGAAAGCCAAGGCAGCGTCACGATTGGCGAAAGCGCAGTCGCCCGCTCCAACATTACGGCTAACGAAGTCATCGTCGCTGGCATGGTCTATGGGGACATCACGGCGGAAACCAAGCTGACGATCACGCCGACCGGGAAAATGTTCGGCAATGTGGTGGCTTCCTCCCTGATCGTGATGGAAGGCGGCCAGCTTAACGGCGTCAGCCGCATGGAGGATCAGACGAACAGCGCCGCTCAGGAGAGCTCGGAGCTCAGCGTACTGCCTGTAAAGCATTCGGATGTGGGCTAAGGCAGTAATGAATGCCTCCATGATGCGCACTGGCCCGGCATTCACGATCATCCATACCCGCTTTCGCAGAAACAACAAAGGAGCCCCCTCGCATCTGGATGAGATGTATGGGAGCTCCTTTTGTATCATGTTGTAACATCCCTCTTGGTGAATACCCACCAGGATATGAGCAGGAACAGGATGGAATACCCTGCCAGGATCGCAATGGAGAACGCCAGGCTTGTCCCTCCTGGGCCTACCGGTGAATGGATATACACACTCAGATCGGTATGGAGCAGAAGAACATATTTCGCCCAGACATGCTTCTCCGGATTGAACAGCATGCCGAACAGATCCTTCGTAAACAGAATAAGCAGCGACAAGCCGATCGCCAGACTGCTGGAGCGAAACACGGTGGACAGCATGAAGGTGATCGTGGCAATGACCACAAGCTGAATGAGATCGGTCAGCACCAGCAGCATGGAATCCAGCATCCGCGACTGTTCGAAGCCGGCGCCCATCGCCTGGTTCCCACTGAATAACAGAGCTGATGAAACAATCCCGACAACAGACAATATGACAGTGCCCAGCAGTCCGAACAGCAGCATGGCAATATATTTGGAGAACAGGATTTTGCCCCGGCTCCAAGGCCGGATCAGCAGCAGCTTGATCGTTCCCCAGCTAAACTCTCCAGCGACCAGATCGGAAGCAATGACAACTGCAAATATGATGTTCAGCAAATAGGTGAAGCTTTCGGTCCACGTAAACACCGTCCACAGGTCCATATCGGCTCCGGTCAGATAGAGCAGGACCGGCATCGCCAAGCTGAACAGCGCCAGCAGGCCCAGCATGACCCATGTGCGCGGACGGCTGTAAATTTTCATATTCTCGTTCGCGACAAGACGGATGAAATTATTCAATCGCTTCCCCTCCTGTCACTTCCAGGAATTGATCCTCCAGCGAACGCGTAACAGGCATAATCCCGTATACGTTCACCCCTGCACTCACTAGCCGTGCATTCATCTCCGCCACCATGTCCGGGGTGCCGCGCACAACGACGCTGCTGCCCTGAACGGTCGGATCAGCGGATTGCAGCACCTCTGCCGCTCTTGCTGGATCGCTGACGATAAAGGCCGTATCCTCCGCTTCCGGCTCGCCGTGAGCGTTCCTCAGGGCGCGGACATCGACCAGTTTCCCCTGACTGATAATGCCCACCGTATCACACATCAGCTCCATCTCCGACAACAAATGGCTGGAGACAAACACCGTTGTCCCCTCCTCCTGCGCCAGCTTGCGCAGGTAGTCCCTCAGCTCGCGAATTCCTTGCGGATCAAGCCCGTTCGTCGGCTCATCCAGAATGAGCAGCCTCGGACGATGAAGAAGCGCCTGAGCCACGCCAAGCCGCTGACGCATGCCGAGCGAATAGGTCTGCACCTTATCATGGATTCGATTGCCCAGGCCGACAAGGTTGACAACCTCCGTTATCCGCTCCTCGGTAATGCCGGGCATCATGCGGGCATAGTGAATCAGATTTTTATAACCCGACATAAATTTATACATCTCGGGATTTTCAACGATGGCACCGATCTGGGCGGCAGCCTGTTCATAATGATGACGAATGCTCCGGCCCCCGATCGTAATATCCCCTTCGGTGATGGACATCAAACCGACCATCATCCGGATCGTGGTTGTCTTCCCGGCCCCGTTCGGCCCGAGAAAACCGAATACCTGACCCTGAGGAATATCAAAGGTCAGGTTGTCCACGATCACCCTTGATGATATTTTCTTGGTGACTCCCATCAGTCTTACGAGCGGTTCCTGCATATTCAAGTTCTCCTTGTATGTGTTCTTCAGGCGTAACGCATCCATTACCTACTACAGATTAACCCAACTACGGTCACCATAATGATCCATCATTTCCTTATTATATCACAGTGGTTCTTGAAGCTGGACGTTGCCCTTACCCTAATGCTCCTCGCTGTCGCCGCCGGGCAGCCTGTTCTTTTGTTGACAAGCAACACAGATGCCCATTGGCGTATGATATCGATAGAATCCCGTCTTGAACACTTCCCCGCCCTCGGCCACCTTCACGATCCGCCTGCAGATCAGGCAGTACATTTTTATATCACTCATGTGGATAGTTCCTCTCTAGGGGAATCATAGTATTATTCAGGATACAAATTGTATCCTAACCTGAAATGTATTAAATTTATCCGGGATTGTCAACATAAATCGACATGGATTCTGCGCAGGTTGTCGTTATTTCGAACTGTTTGCCGGGCGACGCCAGCGGCAGCCGCAGTCAAAACCGCAGCGACCATCCCGCATGCGGCACCTGAGCGACACGCAAAAAAGCATCCATGCTCGCTGTCTAAGCGACTATGGATGCGCAAGTGTTCATTCCATGATATATTGTCTGCTTCTCTGTAATAGCACAGATTATCTTTGATCGTATTAGTTTGGTTTACTGGTTAGGTTTCCTTTACTCACCGCTGTTCATATGACTGTACAATCGGGACTGGATTTGCTCCTGCTCCTGCTGGTTGACGATGTAATACCAGATCCCATTGATTCTTTGGCCATGCCCCTGGATTTCAATCTGTTCAATCTGCCGGAGCTTCTGGCGATAATCCGACACGAGAATCTTCATCTCGTCAAAGGATATATTCGTCTTCACACTGCCTTTAATATCATCGAGGATCTGTTCCAGCTTCCAGGCCGTTGATACATTCATCGCCTTGTGCATGATCGCCTTAATAATTTCCTGCTGCCTTGAATTTCGGCCGAGATCGCCTCTCGGGTCCTCAAAACGCATCCGCGAAAAAGCCAGCGCCATCTCCCCGGTCAGCGTCACTTCACCCTTGCCAAAATGAAAGCCGGCATAATCAAACTCCATGTCGTTATGTACAGTCACGCCGCCCAGCGTATCAATGATATCCGCGAAGCCTTCCATATCCACCTTGATATAATAATCGACCGGCACCTTTAAGAAATGCTCCACCGTCTGAATGGACATATCCACCCCGCCGAAGGCATAGGCATGATTGATTTTGTCTACTGTGCCCCGGCCGACGATATCTGTCCGTGTATCGCGAGGAATATTAAAGATCAATACGGAGCCCTTGTCCGGATCAACCGCCATGAATATCATCGCATCCGACCGCCCGCTGTCCGATGGCCTCTCATCCACCCCGAGGATCAGCACGGTAAACGGCGTCGCCTTGCGGGTAATTTTCGGTGCAGCGCTCGGTGCATTGCTCCCCTTCACGTCTTGCACCTGGACGCCCTCCGGAAGCATCTGTGGACGCGGTCGTTCTTCATAGATCTCGTTCACCGTGGATTTGATGGATAAATAGACGTAGGTCATGTAGCTGGAAGGTAGTACGAGCAGTGCGATGAGCGTTCCGATGAGCCACTTGGTTCTTTTCGTCATGGATGGCTGCCCTCCATAGTTAATCACGCTTATTCACGTCTGGTTATACATGAGATGATCGATGGTGCCCTATGCACGGCATCGGTCTAGGTCGTTGGAAATGAGAGTGAAGGCATTGCGGGTTCGAATCGGGGTGTCGTTTGGCGCATTCGGTGCAAGAACCGTCCCCTGCCTCGCCGCCGGATTCACGTCCGGGAGCAGGCGGCCGATGCCGATGAGCCACGAAAGGACCTGTGTATTTAAGGTAAAAGAACTAATGACCGCACTTCTTAAATATAGTAAAATGGCTTTAGCAACTTCATATTTTCACTGGATGATATATTTATTGCTGTGTGGGTACGGCAATCGTCCCTGCCTGCAGTCCGTAATCATCCGGTTGAGCATGCCCGTTATCCTTGACTTCTGGTCTTGGTCTGCGTATATTTCGGCATGATAAAGATAGGAGCTCATGAAAGGCTCCTCTGTTACAATGCGTCCTGCTACGCTAATTTGATCGGTTCCATCATTAATTTCATACCCCAGCTTCACGTTAGGAGTAATCGGAATCGGCCATCGGCACAGGAAAACCAGCCTCTCGGGATGAAGCTCGAGCGGGGTTACAGCATGTAGTTCTCCTTGAATGTTCAAGCTGCCGATTTTGAGTATCCGAACTCCAACTCGAATGAGGTGGCTCATTTCATTTGACATAGGATTATCCGGTTCGCTCCTTTAATCCAATGAAATTCTGGTATGAGACATGAATTCCAAGGATAAAATGATACTATATGTCACTATTCGGCATATCCAAGATACGTATTGTATCGTTTTATTTTCCAATTTTACGATACATATTGTATCCAGTCAAGTCCTTATATGCGTTTTTATATTTCTTTACAAGCATGGCTCGCTTATTGTATTTTCGGATAGGTCCACATCCGATGGCCCTATAGCAGGACAATAACGGAACGCATGAAGAGAACCGATTTGAGGCAATCCATGGAAGTCATTTTTACATTGACCATAAATAATAACAGCATCCTAGATTCGAAGGGGGGATCCATAATGAACTACGGAGAACGAATCTCAGAGTTACGTGAACGACGCGGCTGGACCCAGGAGGAGCTTGCCAATTCGGTAGGCATTACTCGGGCGGCGCTGTCTCATTACGAAAAAAACCGGCGCAAGCCGGATTTTGATACCTTGACCCGTCTTGCTGACCGGTTTAACGTGTCGATTGATTATTTGATCGGGCGGACAACCGAGGAGAAAGCGGTGCTGGATTCGGCAGCCAGAGATTTTGTTGATGATCTTGAGCTCTCCGATGAGGATATTCTGCAGCGTTTCAATCTGACGGTAGACGGGCGCAAGCTGACGGAGGAAGAAGCCAGACGCTTTATTGCTTTCGTTCGGATGGAACGTTCCATGAAATAAGATGCTGATGCCTTTTCAGCATAAGATGAACCACAACAAATCCCCGGAAGCCAGGAGTCAGAGCATGTCTCCTGGACATTCCGGGGATCTTTGTGTTGACGAGCCGGTATGCAGCTTATTTTTTATATGTCTCGTCGTATTGCCGCCATTTGTCGGGATGGATTCCCAATTGAATCATGAGCTCCAGGATGTCCAGACTCACCTTTTGCTCATCCGGCTGCTGCTCGCCACCGACAGAGCTTCTCTCCTTATCCATACTCATCTTCATTCTTCCCCCGCTTATCCACTGATTTCCTATCCATCCCTGCCGCTATGTATCGTTGTTGATTCCAGTCCTTGAATCTGTATTCCTGAAATGAACCGCCGCCCTTTAGCCTGCAAACTTACTTATCAATATTATAACGAAGGTGCTTGTTTTATGTTGTCGTCTGATGGAAATGCTGTTCCATGATTGGGGTTCTATTTTTGTCGAATAGGTTTGTTGCAAAAAATCAATTTCCCGTAAAATTCATATTTTCGTACGTTAACATCGGGACGATAAGAAAAAAACACACTGCATTCTTAGTCGAAATGCAGTGTGTTTTTCACATTTATGAAAGCAACTCCGCTGCGGATTAAACCGCCGCAAAGGAGGGAATCGCCTTTATTGCTTGATATTTCAGGTTACCGCTTAGCTTCCGGCCCGGGCCAATTCCTTCATGTTGGCTTCGAATGCAGCCAGCAGCGCGGCGTCTCCGGATAGTCCTTGAGCATGAACTTTCTCGATCTGCTGAATCATCCGCTTGTAGTCCTTCGGAATGACCCGAACGAAGCGATGGAGCGCCTGATCCCAGTCAGCAAGAACCTGCTGCGCCGGCACGCTGTCCGTATAGATGGAATGCTGCTGAATCATCCGGAACAGTTGATCCGCTTCCTTCTGATCCTCCACGCGCTCAAGCAACACCATCTCCAGATTGCAGCGGCTGACAAAGCTGCCTTCCGGATCATAGACATAAGCGATGCCACCGGACATCCCTGCGGCAAAGTTCCGTCCCGTCTCGCCCAGAACAACGACGCGGCCGCCTGTCATGTATTCACAGCCGTGATCGCCGACACCCTCGACCACAATATTCGCTCCGGAGTTCCGGACCGCAAAGCGCTCGCCCGCGATGCCGCGAACGTAAGCTTCCCCGCCGGTTGCTCCATAGAAGGCGGTATTGCCTGCGATGATGTTCTCCTCAGCCTTGAATGTTGCCTTCGGCGAAGGCTTCACGATCAATTTGCCGCCGGACAATCCTTTGCCGATGTAGTCATTGGCGTCCCCTTCAACGGTCAGCGTCATGCCTTTCGGTACGAACGCGCCGAAGCTCTGCCCTGCCGAACCGACAAAGGTGAACCGAATGGTATCTTCAGGCAGACCTGGCGCACCATACTTGCGGGTGACTTCGCTGCCGAGAATCGTGCCAACGGCGCGATCCACATTCGTAATCGGGAAGGTTCCCTCTACCGGTGTGCCCGATTCAAGAGCAGGCTCGGCTGCCTTCAGCAGCTGACGCATATCCAGCGTCTGCTCAAGCCCATGATTTTGTTTTTTCGTACGATAACGTGTGCTGCCTTCCGGAAGCTCCGGCGTGTACAGGAGCGCAGAGATATCCACGCCTTTTTTCTTCCAGTGGGAATCGGCTTTCACCGCGTCCAGGCAGTCTGTGCGCCCGATCATTTCGTCTACCGTGCGGAAGCCCAGCTGCGCCATCTGCTCGCGCATATCCTCAGCAACAAAACGCATAAAGTTAACGACATGTTCCGGGTCGCCGGTAAAGTTCTTCCGCAGCTCCGGATTCTGGGTTGCTACCCCGACTGGGCAGGTGTCCATTTGGCAGACCCGCATCATAATGCAGCCGATAGCCACCAGCGGCGCGGTCGAGAAGCCATACTCCTCGGCTCCGAGCAGAGCAGCGACGACGAGGTCGCGGCCGTTCAGCATTTTTCCATCGGTTTCCAGAACGACACGGTCCCGCAAGTTGTTCATCATGAGCGTCTGGTGTGTCTCGGCCAGCCCCAGTTCCCAAGGCATGCCGGCATGCCGAATCGAGCCCTGCGGCGATGCTCCGGTTCCGCCATCGTAACCGCTGATCAGAATGATGTCTGCACGGCCTTTCGCCACCCCTGCGGCGATCGTGCCGACACCGACCTCAGACACCAGCTTCACGTTAATATCTGCACGAGGGTTGGCGTTCTTCAGGTCATAAATGAGCTCTGCCAAATCCTCGATGGAATAAATATCATGGTGTGGAGGCGGCGAGATCAGACCCACGCCTGGCGTAGAGCCGCGAACCTCAGCGACCCAAGGATACACTTTGCGTCCCGGCAGCTGTCCGCCTTCACCCGGCTTGGCCCCTTGCGCCATCTTGATCTGGATTTCATCCGCATTCACCAAATAGTTCGAAGTTACCCCGAAACGGCCGGATGCAACCTGCTTGATCGCGCTGCGGCGGGAATCACCATTAGCATCCGGCACGAAGCGTGCCGGGTCTTCCCCGCCCTCACCGGTGTTGCTCTTGCCGCCGATGCGGTTCATCCCGATCGCCAGGCTCTCGTGAGCCTCCTTGCTGATGGAACCGAAAGACATCGCTCCTGTCTTGAAGCGGCGCATAATCGATTCCACCGGCTCCACTTCCTCAAGCGGCACCGGCTCTCCTGCAGGCTTGATCTTGAGCAGGGAACGCAGTGTCAGGTGCTGCTCGTTCTCGCCTTGTACGAGCTCGGCATATTTCTTATACGTTTCATAATCGCCTGTGCGAACCGCCTGCTGGAGCAGATGGATCGTTCTCGGGTTAAACAGATGCTCTTCCCCGTCTGCTCTCCACTGGTATTCGCCGGCAGAGTCCAGCGCTTTGTCTTTCCCGTCCTTGTCAGTAAAGGCGCGTTCATGATGCGCAAGCGTCTCCTGCGCGATCTCTTCCAGGCCGATTCCGCCAATACGGGACGGTGTGCGTGTGAAGTATTGCTCGATAAAGTCTTCCTTCAGGCCGACAGCCTCGAAGATCTGGGCACCGCGATAAGACTGGATGGTGGATATGCCCATCTTGGACAACACCTTCACCACGCCTTTGCTGGCTGCCTTGATATAGTTCTTCACAGCCTTCTCGTGCGAGATGCCACGCAGCATGCCTTCCTGGATCATGTCATCCAGCGTCTCGAACGCAAGATACGGGTTCACCGCGCTCACGCCATAACCGAGCAGCAGCGCATAATGATGAACTTCCCGCGGTTCGCCGGACTCCAGAAGAATCGCGACCTTCGTCCGCGTTCCCTGGCGGATCAGATGATGATGCAGCGCCGACACGGCCAGCAGCGACGGAATCGCCGCATTCTCTTTATCCACGCCGCGGTCAGACAGAATCAGGATGTTATGGCCTTTGGCGATGACGCGATCGGCCGCCTCACACAAGCCGGTAATCGCCTTGCGCAGCCCCTCTGCCCCTTCCGCTGCCGGGAAGAAGATCGGAATGGTCATCGACTTGAAGCCCGGACGATGAATATGGCGCAACTTCGCAAATTCCTCGTTGGACAGCACCGGCGTATCCAGACGGATATGGCGGCAGCTTTCCGGCTCCGGCTTCAGCAGGTTCCGCTCCGGCCCAATCGTCGTAGCGGTGGAGGTGACAAGCTCCTCCCGGATCGCATCGATCGGCGGATTCGTTACCTGGGCAAACATCTGCTTGAAGTAGTTGAACAAGCGCTGCGGACGTTCGGACAGCACCGCAAGCGGGGCATCGTAGCCCATCGAAGCCACAGCCTCGGCACCTGTCAGCGCCATCGGCTCCATCACTTTACGCAGCTCTTCAAACGTATACCCGAACGATTGCTGCAGCTGACGAACATTCTCATGCTTCGGATCCGGAAGCTCCGGCGCCTCAGGCAATTCGTCAAGCTCCACCAGATGCTCGTTCAGCCATGTTTTGTAAGGATGCTCGGACGCGATCGCAGCTTTCACCTCTTCATCGGAGATGATGCGGCCTTCCTTCGTGTCAACGAGCAGCATGCGTCCCGGACGCAGGCGATCCTTGTACAGCACATTCTCCGGTGCAACATCCAGCACACCGGCTTCGGACGAGAGAATGATCAGATCGTCCTTCGTTACATAGTAACGCGATGGACGAAGACCATTGCGGTCTAGCGTCGCGGCGATTTGGATCCCGTCCGTAAACGCCATCGCTGCAGGTCCGTCCCACGGCTCCATCAGCGTGCTGTGGTACTCGTAGAACGCTTTTTTCGTTTCGTCCATGCTCTCATGGTTATTCCAAGGCTCAGGGACCATCATCATCGCTACATGCGGCAGCGAGCGTCCGCTGAGATACAAAAATTCAAAGGTGTTGTCAAACATCCCGGTATCGGAAGCGTCCGGAGTAATGATCGGCTTGATATTCTCGAGGTCGCTGCCGAACAGCTCATGCTCAAACAGCGACTGACGCGCATGCATCCAGTTCACGTTCCCGCGCAGCGTATTGATCTCGCCATTGTGGATCATGAACCGGTACGGGTGGGCACGCTCCCAGCTCGGGAATGTGTTCGTACTGAAACGGGAGTGGATGAGCGCAATCGCAGATTCGAAACGCTCTTCCTGAAGATCAAGGTAAAACTGTCCCACCTGTTCGGTGGTGAGCATCCCCTTGTACACGATTTTCCGGCACGACAGACTGGATACATAGAAGCTGTCGCCTTCCGGCTTGCCGCTGTAGCGGATCGCAAGCTCAGCGCGTCTGCGGATCACATACAGCTTGCGCTCGAACGCAAGAACATCCTTGATGTCTTCACTCCGTCCGATAAAGACTTGACGCACGTACGGCTTTGCCGCTTTCGCGGTCTTGCCCAGCATTTCATCGTTGGTCGGAACGTCACGGAATCCTAGCAGTGTCTGCCCTTCCTCGGCAATAATGGATGCAAGCAAATCTTCATGCGCTGCACGCACCTGAGGATCATGGGAGAGGAACAGCATGCCCGCTCCGTATTGACCGGCAGCCGGCAGTTCAAAGCCCAGTTTTCTCGCCTCTTCTGCAAAGAAAGCATGCGGAATTTGTATCATGATGCCCGCTCCGTCGCCGGAGTTCGGCTCGCTTCCCTGGCCGCCGCGATGCTCCATGTTCGCCAGCATCGTCAGCGCACTGCTGACGATTTCGTGGGAAGGCTTGCCTTTGATGTGGGCAACAAAGCCCATGCCGCACGCATCTTTTTCAAACTGAGGATCATAGAGGCCCTGCTTCTGTGGGAAATCAGTATGTTTCATAAGATGCAACCTTTCTTTATAAGATTATAAAAATACATTGGTATAACGGAAGATAGGTTTGCACTTCACCGCAACCCACTTCGCGCAGAAACGCTTCTAAGAGGTAATGCAGTATTGTGCAAAAGCGACAAAGGTTAACATTTACCTAACACGTAGATGAATTAGTTCTATATATTTTATCATCACAGATGGTAGCAGGCAATTCAAAGTTTTTATGAATATGATAAGAATTGTTTTTGTGAGTAGAGTCACACTTTCCGGATCATATTTATGTAGAAAAGTGCAAAAAAACATGCAAATAACACATACCGAACCGCCACGCCGGCAGATATGCAGCCATCCCTACGAAAAAAGAGCGGCCACGCCCGGGAATCCCGCGCATGATCGCTCTTCTTTCTAATCATGAGACCTCAGGCAGTCGCAGTCGTGCTGCTCCCGGCCGATTTATGCTTACTGTGATGAATCAGGAAATATAGTGATGTGATGATCAGAGACACGGCGCCAAAACCGATCAGCACTCCGGCGCTGCTCCACATGCCGCTGAAGTTTCCGGTCGACACAACATCCTTGAAGCCCATAACACTGTAGGTCATCGGCAGCAGCGGATTCAGCGCCTTCATCCAGCCCGGAATCAGCTCTACCGGGAACGTGCCTGCGCTTGTCGTCAGCTGCAGAATGAGAATGATGATGACCACGAAGCGCCCGGGCTGGTCAAGCCAGGTGACAAACATCTGCACCAGGAACATGAACGACAGGCTTGTGATGAACGAGAACAGGTAGAACAGCGGCACGCTTTGCACCTCCAGCTTCAATCCGTACAGCACCACAATGACCGCCAGCAGCGATTGCACGAGCCCCATGCCGGCAAAGGATAACGCCCGGCTGACAAAGCGGTTCCAGCCTGTCGCGCCTTGCACCGTCGTATCGCGGATCGGCAGGATGATCGTGGAGATCAGCGCGCCGACGAACAGGCCAAGGGACAGAAAATAAGGCGAGAAGCCGGTACCGTAATTCGGCACCTCATTCACTTTCATCTCATCGACCTGCACAGGACCGGCAAACATGCTCACGGTCTCATCGGTCGTATGAAGGCCGCTCGTTTTGTCCGCTGCCTCACTCAGCTTCTCGGCCAGCTCACCGCTGCCCGCCTTGAGCGTGTCCATGCCGCTTACCAGTTCACCCGCACCGGAATCCAGCTGTCTGGACCCGTCAGCGAGCGCAGCGACACCAGAGCCCAGCTCGCCAGCCCCGGCGGCCAGCTGGCCCGTGCCTTCCGACAGCTTCACTGCCCCGCCGGCCAGCTCCTTGCCCCCGGCAGCGGCTTCGCCCAGCTTCGCGCCGAACAGCTTCATGCCGTCCAGCAGCTGCTTCTGGCCTGCATTCAGCTGCTTCGCCCCAGCGAGCAGCTCCTGGCTGCCTGCGGCCAGCTGCTCGCCTCCTTGCGCCAGCTGCTCCGCTCCGGCGCTCAGCTGCCCGGCCCCGGCGTCCAGCCGGGCCGTGCCTTCCGCAAGCCCGGCTGCGCCCTGGGCCAGCTGCTTCTGGCCTGCGTTCAGCTCGCTCGTGCCAGCGGCAAGCGACTGGCTTGCCGCCAGCAGCTGCTGAACGTCCGGGCTGGCGGCAAGCTCAGGCTGGCTGTCCGCCAGCTGCTTGAGCCCCTCCGCTACGCGCTTCGCCCCTTGCTCGAGCGCTGCCGTCGCCTCCAGGGATTGGTTCAATCCCTGTTCAAGCTGACGGCTGCCCTCGTGCGCGCTGTGCGCGCCCTGGGCAAGCTCCGCGGCGCCGGCCCGGTTGGCATCCAGGCCGGCCTTCAGCTCGGCGCTGCCCTCGGCCGCCGATTCCAGCCCGGCCTGGAGCTTCGCTGCGCCTTGGCCGGTCTGCTCGGCACCGGCCAGCAGCTCGCCGTGCCCGCCTTGAAGCTGCGCCAGGCCCGAAGCGAGCGCGCTGGCGCCCGACTTCAGCGTTCCGGCTCCGGCGTCAAGCTCCTGCACGCCTGCCGTCAATGGCGCGATGCCTTGCTGAAGCTCAAGCGTTCCATCGGCCAGCTTCGCCAGATTCTGCTTCAGCTTGAGCGCTCCTTCATCAAGCTCAACCGCCCCTTCAGACAGCCTGCTCGCGCCGTCTCCGGCTTCGCTCAGGCCGCCCGAAACCTTCTCCACCTGATCGAATAACGTTTCGGTGTACGCCTCGGTGACTTTCGCAGATACCTTGGATTGAATTTCCTTTACCGCTGTGCCGCCGATCTGTCCGGCCAGGAAATTGTAGCCCTCATTCGGTTTAAACACGATTTTGGCCGGCTGCGGATGATCATCCATCAGCGTGGTCGCCTGCTGCGAGAAATTATCAGGGATGACGATGGTCATATAATACTTGTTGTCCTTCATCCCCTGCTCGGCCTCGCTTTCACTGACGAACTGCCAATTAAACGCCTTCGCTTTCTTCAATTCCGCGACAAGATCGGCACCCGCCTGCAGCGACTTCCCTTCAAACTCAGCGCCGGTATCGTTGTTGACAACAGCAACAGGCAGCTCATCCATCTTGCCATACGGGTCCCAAAATGCGCCGAGAAACATCCCGCTGTACAGCACCGGGATAAATAACACTGCGATGATCGTCACCAGAAACTTCCGGTTCCGGACAGCAGCGCCGACATCTTTAGCAAATACAGATAATGATTTCATCCTGTCTCTCTCCTTCTGTTTCTCTTTCTATATATCATCTCTAATTTCTAATTTTCAGGTTCATATCAGACATCAGCGCTTGACGATTCGCGAATCATGCCGCTGCGGAAAAGGAAGGAACATCCTGGTCACTTTCCCCTCCGTTTTCTTCATAACCCCATCAGCGAATCCGAAGACAAAAGCGAGCCCTTGCTTCTCCAGCATCTTAAGCCCTCCCTCTTCTCCCTTCGCTTCAGACAAGTTTATAACGTCAAACACGGGTCATCCGATTGATCCAAATTTTAATATTCTCTTTTTTACAGATACCAGTTGACCATTTTCCTCATTTGGTCATTTTAGAGCATAAAAATAATACGAACTCCACCACCTCAAAAAAACATTTCCATTCAGCCAGACTGCTATGCTCTAGCGCGCCTTGTCCCAGGCCGAAATTCATGATACGACGATATGAGCCAGCTTTACGAAACCTGACCGGCATGGGGCATTAGCATGCCTTTCGCTGGTCAGCCACCTGCCTCTCCACTAAACCGCTGCTGATCGGGCAGAGAAAGAGCGAGTACGAGGAACCCACCTCCAGGCGGTCCCTCATCTCCGTCGTCTGTTTCATCGAATGCTTCAGCTCATTCTGCCCAGTATCAGTTCCTTCTATATAACCAATAACAACAACCGAACCAAGCGAGCTGTATTATGTTAACGCGCCCCCGGTGACCCTGCCTTCAATCCTTCCGCCAGAAACAGCATCATATACTCCTTGATCTGCTCCTTATCCAGCGGCTCGCGCAGCTGATTAAAGTCCGTCGTGAGCGCTACGTACAGCTTCAGCATGACAAAGGACACGACCTGTGCATCCATCGGCTTGATTTCCCCGATCGAGATGGCATGCTCCACAATGCCCTGCAGGTAACCGATAATGCTGTTCTCCACCTTCGCCAATCCTTCATGCGCCATCGGGGTTCCGATATCCCGAAGTTCCTGGGACAGCTTAATAAACAGCTCATGCTCGCTCCGGTACTCCAGCAGCGCATCCAGCACCCGGTACAGATTGTCGAAGAAATCCCGGTCCTCCCGAATCTCCCGCTCGCTAATGCGCCTCATCTCCACAATGGACGATTGCAGAATCTCGTCAAACAGCTCTTCCTTGTTCGTAAAAAAGGTATAGATCGTTCCTTTCCCTACATTCGCAATCTTCGCCACCTGTTCCATCGTCGTCGCTTTATACCCGAATAAAGCAAACGATTTGGAGGCAGCTTCCAGCACCTGCTTCCGCCGATCCACAGCTGGCACGCTAACCCCTCCTGTACGGTTATTATTGTTACCTCTTCATTGCCGCATAAATGACCAAAATCCATTTTCGGTCATTCAGTCAACAATAAATGTAACAGATGGCTTTCTCTTTTGCAAGCAGGTACTGAAAAAAATTCAGCCCGTTCCAGGGTCAATATGACGGGATTTGTCTAAATAACAAAGAGCAGGGCTGTTCGTTCAACGAAGAAGATGCCGCGGCGTACCGCGCTTGGCGACAAGCATGAAAAAAAGTTGAACTGCCCGCCGTGTTCACACGTATACTATTATACACTCCTATTTTTCAAGAATTTACATCTAATAGACTGGTTATGTCAGAACTAGAAACTGGATAGGAGTAGAAAAAAGTAGGTGAACTATGAAATATACAAGAGTGCTTCTATTCTCGGAAGGATTCGGAACCGGACATACCCAGGCGGCCTACGCGCTGGCCAAAGGCATGCAGCAAATGTGCCCCGACGTGCACTGCCGCGTAATGGAGCTCGGCCATTTCCTGAATCCGACGGTAGCGCCGATGATCCAGTCGGCATATCGCAAAACCGTGAGCGAGCATCCCCAGCTGGTCGGAAAGCTTTACCGTTCCGGATATGCAAAATCATTAAACCGCCTCACCAGGCTCATGCTTCATCGCATCTTTTATGCGCAGGCCGAGCGGGTGATCGAGCAGCTGAAGCCGGATGTCATCATATGCACCCATCCGATCCCGAATGCCGTTGTCTCCCGGCTGAAGCGCCAGGGACTGCCCACACCGTTATACACGCTCATCACGGACTACGACGCGCATGGCACATGGGTCAATCCGGAGGTCGATCAATATCTCGTATCTACGCCGCATGTGAAGAATCTATTGATGCAGCGCGGGGTGGAGCCAGAATACATACATGTGACAGGAATTCCTGTCCATCCGAAGTTCTGGGAACGAAGATGCCGCGAGCAGCTTCATGCCGAGCTTCACATCAAGGATATGCCCACCATCCTCATTATGGGGGGCGGCTGGGGGCTGATCTTCAACCAAGAGCTGACCCGGATTCTGGCCCGGCGGGCGGACGATATCCAGCTCATCTTCTGCATGGGCGATAATGAGAAGCAGATTGCGGACATGCGTGAGGACCCGCTTTTTCGTCACCCGCATATTCACGTCTTCGGGTATCGCGATGATATCCATAAGCTGATGGACGTATCCGATCTGCTAATCACGAAGCCCGGCGGGATGACATGCACCGAGGGCGCAGCCAAAGGAATCCCGATGCTGTTCTATGAACCGATCCCGGGTCAGGAGGAAGAGAACTGTCAATATTTTGTAAGCCAAGGCTTGGGAGAAGTGCTGGATTCTCCTGCCGTCATTCATAAATGGCTGGACATGCTCGCTCATCGCGACAAGCATGCCGCGGAATATCGAAACCGGGCTGTCACCCTCCCGATTGTGACACCGAGCCGCTGCGCTTCCCATGTGCTTGCTTTGCTGGAGGACAGAGCAGCCGAGCCATATGGGGACATGCCTTACACGTTCACGGCGGATAACTCCTAGCCTAGCCCCAAGGCCTCAGCTTATGCATGCCTGTATAATCACCATAAAGAAGCTTCCCATGCCAATCATGCACGGGAAGCTTCTTCTCATTTCATTCGATTCTATTATTCAATGAACCTCAGTTCTTGTCGTGTGGAAAAGATGCCTACCGCGAGTGATCTCTTGATGTTAGCATGCTACAGCGTCAAGCTGTCACCCGGCTTCAGCGCATGTCCTTGAAGACCCGCCTTCTCCATCTCGGCACAGAAAGCTTCGGCATCCTGGGCGATGGCCGGGAAGGTGTTGTAGTGAACAGGGATCACATGCTTGGCACCGATCCACTTCGCAGCGAGCAGCGCTTCCTCCGGCCCCATCGTAAACAGGTCGCCAATCGGCAGCGCCACCGCATCGATCTTGTTCAGTTCCCCGATCAGTTTCAGATCGCTGAACAAGGCGGTATCACCGGCATGGTAGAATGACTTGTCCCCCATCGTCACAATGACGCCTGCGGCCTCTCCCGCATACCGGAACTGGCCGTCCACCTCAATCGAAGATGTATGGAAAGCCTGCGTATACTTGACCTTGAAACCATCAAACTGAGCGCTTCCGCCGATGTTCAATCCCTGTGCCTTCACACCTTGACTGCCGCAGTAGGAAGCAAGCTCAAATATCGCAATAATCGGGCAGTCGTTCTGTTTTGCAATTTCGATACTGTCCCCAAAATGGTCGGAATGTCCATGGGTCAGCACAACCGCATCCACCTGAATATCCTGGGGAGCGATTCCCGAAGCTGGATTGCCGGATATAAACGGATCAATGATAACCCGGACTCCACCTTCTTCCAACAGCAAACTTGAATGGCCGTAATACGTTATTTTCATGGTTAAACACACACCTCCTACCTTGTAGTTTACCCGAGAAAGGGACTACTTGTAAAAAGAGTGGTTTCCAATTTGTTTAACAAATGTTCTTGAATGATGCACCGTCAAATCCTGGGCCAATTTCAGCGACAGGAAAAAGTACGTATCGTCAGCGACTTCCTTGTGACCGCGCAGGGCCGCCTCCACTGACCGGATCGTCTCTTCATTCGGCGTAACACGCTTAAGACGCCCGTTGGCAACCGGACTGAATTGGTGCTTTTGATAGATCACATCAGTAATAGTATTGGGAAAATTGGCTGACCGCAGCCGGTTTAAGACAACATTGGCAACTGCCACTTTGCCTTCGTACGGTTCGCCTTCCGCCTCTGCCATGACAATCTTCTCTAGCAGAAGCCGTTCTTCAGCTGACACCTCGTAGGTCCAGGTCGCCTGATCTTTCTCGGCCTGGGTTAACGTTTGGGTTCTTGTGAAGAACAAGGTTGTGGGGGGGTTATGGCTTTCAGCTTGCGCTTTGACAGCTTGGTTCCCCTGCTTATTCTCTGTTTCTCCCCCTACTGCTTGCTTGGCATCTGTCTCTTTGCTCTCCAAGGCAGCAGCTTTGGTCTTATTGTGAGAAGGCAGGTTTTCCGCTTCAGCTGAATCGTCTTCCTTCAGGTTGAGAAGAGATACGATCTCACCTTCTGGTACATTCCAAGGCTGGAAAACAATTGAAGTTAAAAGTTCGATAGATTCCCCGTCATTCGTACTCCTCGCAGCTTCTTCTGTTTTGTTCAGCGCATGGACCGGGTCTGGAGCGGCTGCTTTAAAGCTTGGCATCTCCCGCTGTTCTTCCCCTGTCGTTGCAGTTGTTGTTTGCATTCCAAACATACTTATAAGAGACAAACTCACCAGCAGCACTCCGATCAAAAGAGCGATCCAGCGATTTTGCCTTAACATTCTGATAACCATATTTTTCCTCCTATGATGTCGGCACATTCCTACACTATGTAACCACATTTTTAGGCGGTGAAAACATGGTAATTTTATGAACATTTAAATCCCTTTATTTGGAATGTCCGTGAAGCCGCGCCACATCTAGCTTTTCGTACATTGGGCTATGTCCCAAACGCGTTCGAAATAATGTTAGTTCATCAACCTTCCACTGGATGGGATTGGGTCCAGACCCAAGCAAATCCATCATAAACGGGAATTTCCCTTCGAATTTGCGGGCTACCGTAATATGCGGACGATATGGCCTTGATTCCGGTACATACCCGAAGGCCTCCATCGAGGATACAACCGACCGATGAAGCGCAGACAATGCCTTGATATCTCCGTTCAAGCCTGCCCACAAAATTCTCGGCGAAGCATTCGTTCCGAACACGCCGGCATTCGAGACACCCAGCATAAACGGGGCATGAGCGGACGCAGCGGTTTGCAGCGCCTGAACAATCTCCGGAATACGACCAGCTGGCGTATCTCCCAGAAACTGCACCGTCACATGATAATCGGCAGGATGCACCCATTTTCGAAAGGACGCTTGTCCGGATAATTTCTCTGCCCATTCCCTTATGTTCGCCGATGCCTCTTCAGGAAGATGCACCGCAATAAATAATCGCTCCATCGATTCGCCAAAGCCGCTCATAAGCCACGCTTCCTTCCACATGAAAATATCATCTAAATTTCATCGTTCATTCCGATCTGCCGCGTTAAGGACATCATGTTGGCTCTCAGATGAACATGTCTTCGTTAGTCTGAACCATTGTACAACAATTTACTATGGCGACCAAAAATTGAGGGCGCGTATGCGCACAAGACTGAAATTTGATAAACTATTTCCAAAGAAAGATCGTTCCAAGGCTGCCATCAGCCTGAATTCACGCCCAGGAGGTAGTTTCATGCCCAAAATTTTAGCACTGCATGAGTTGACAACCGAACACAAGAACATGATCCAGGCCGCCGCCCCCGGCTTCGAACTGATCACATCCAAGATCGGCGAGCTTGCTCCCGGCATGGTCCGGGAAGCCGAGATCTTGCTTGGCTGGTCCAGCAAGGTAGAGGGCGAGGCTGTCGCTCCTGACAGCCATACGAAATGGGTTCAGGTATGGTCGGCCGGCGTTGATAAGCTGCCGCTTGACGCTTTTCGGCAAAAAGGAATCTGGCTGACCAATGCCAGCGGCGTACATAGCATTCCGATTACGGAGCATATTTTTGCCATGATTCTCGGCTTTGTCCGCAATTTGCATCACGCCGTCAGACAGCAGACGAACCGCCATTGGGACACGGCAGGCACCTTTACCGAGCTTGCCGGCAAAACCATCGTCATTGTCGGCGTTGGGCAAATCGGAAGGCAGACTGCCCAGGTGGCCAAGGCCTTCGGGATGCGCACGATTGGCGTCCGGAATTCCGGCGAGCCGAGCCCGCACATCGATGTGATGTATAAGGTTGATGAATTGACGAAAGCCCTGTCCGAGGGTGATTATATCGTCAATATTCTTCCTCTGACCCCATTAACAACCCATATCTTTGACCGCGACAAATTTGCAGCCATGAAGGATTCCGCCTTTTTCGTTAATGTGGGCAGAGGACAATCGGTTGTTACAGACGCCATGGTCGAGGCGCTCCAAGCCGGCAAGCTGGCCGGAGCCGGGCTTGACGTATTCGAGAAGGAGCCTCTCCCTCAGGACCATCCGCTGTGGAGTATGGACAATGTGATCATTACGCCCCATAAAGCCGGGGATACAGATCAATATGCCGAGCGGGTCATAGATATTTTCCTGGACAATCTCAAGGCCTATACCCAGGGCCGCCCACTCCACCGGAATGTAATTGATTACGATAAATCGTATTAGTTCTAAATCATGTCACGCATTGGAGGGACTACACTTGCAGCCCTTTACCCGGCGGGTCATCGAAATTATTAAAGCCATTCCGGAAGGATCTGTCATGACTTACGGACAGATTGCCAGGCAGGCCGGAAGCCCGCGCGCGGCCCGGCAGGTCGTTCGAATTCTTCATTCCATGAGCCGGGCCCACCAGCTGCCGTGGCATCGCGTAGTCAACGCGAAAGGAGAGATTGCTCTCCAGGAGCCTGAGTCCAAACTGATGCAGGAGTTGTTCTTGCGTGAGGAAGGAATCGAGCTTACTGCCGACGGCCGCATCGATCTTGGCAAGTACCGCCATGAACCCGGCTTCGATGACCCATAATAACGTCCTGATGATCGCATTATCGTCTGTAACCGCAACAAGGCAGCCCGCAGGATCACATCCTGCAGGGCTGTCTTTCATATCTGACATGATTCGCATGCAACAGCATACCATGAATGTTCGGATTCGCCAAGTCCATGTCCGATTTCCTAGGGCCCCCCCTTCTTCCCCGTCGTAGAAAGTCTATCACAAAGCTTAACTTGAGCATCTTTAGAATCATTTTTGTCGGCCTCCGAATTCGCATTCACGCAAATTCAGCCGCGATTTCCCGGATTCTCGCGAACTTCCATCCCCGTCCATCCCTGACGATGACAAACGAAATCTCCCGTCCAAAGCCTGCAATCGTAATTCGGTTGTCGCATCCGTTCTGCTTCGGTCCGGGTCTGTTCAGTTCCGTTATTATGGTTATTCACACAGCCACACTTCCCGAACGAAGGAGCCTTTGGTCGTAATCGCCCGACCCAATACGTTCCATCCGGCAAGTCTCAGCTGCTCCTCCAGTGGCTCGGTGCTGACAATCACCGCCCGGCGTGCCAGACGCCGCAGGCTGCGCAGCATTTGAAGCCTGTCCTCCTCCGGCAGAACTGAGCATACATTGTAGGGCAAGTCAAGAATGGACGCTTCGTAGCTGCCGGACAGCTCATTCATATCCTGAATCGATACCAGCTGATCATCATATCCGTAATGGCGAAGGTTCACTCTCGCTCCTCGGATCGCCAGCGGGTTGATGTCCGATCCTTGTACCTGAATCCCCATCGACAGAGCCTCGATCAGCACATTGCCCATTCCGCAGCATGGGTCGAGAAGCACAGTATTGTCCGGCTCCGGTACCGCCATGTTCACAAGCGCGCGGGCAACCCGGGAGCTGAGACCGGTCGAATAGTTGTATAGCTTCTGCTTATGCGTGAGCCACGCCCGTTCCGGTTCATGGAGCTCTCCTAGGCTCCAGATTCCTTCCGTTCGGATCAAGCCCAGCGTCACCTCCGGCGATTTCATCTGCGCCGTCCCCTTGATATGCCGACCTACCTGGCGCTCAACATCTCTTCTTTCCTCATACGTAAAAGGATCACCAGCTTTCAGGCACACCACCTTGAAGGTAGCTCCTGATAGCTGTATTTGCCCGGCCTGTGCAGCAATCGCCTCCACCGAATCACCGCTCAGCCCAACCTCCAGCCGTGCTGACACAAAGGGGCTTCGGTCGGGGTCTACCCGGCGGCTCGTCTGCAGCCAATCCTCACCCGACTTCAAGGGAGTCCCTAATAATTGGGCCAGCTCCAAATGGCATAGCTCCCGTTCAGTTTCATGACAGGCGAATGTATATACATATTGCGGCTTGTCCGATGTAGACGGATACAAGTGCCTAGCCGTTCGGCTTGAATTCGACATAGCTTCAACATCTTTCTTCTATAATATAGGTGCAGACTCCCCCGCTAATAGCCGGTAGCAGTTCAGCCTCTCTTCGTAGTCGGCAACCGGAACCGTAACCAAAAATTCATCATTTCCATACCGCTCCTTCATCTCCAGCAGCTGTTCTCTGACAGCGAATGGCGTGCCTGTAATGACATGTTTCAACATGCCCTGTCCTTGAGGAACCGATAGCGCTGACTGCGAACTCGGCATACCATGACGTTCTTTGGAGTCACATTGTTCGTTACGTTCACATTGTTCGTTACGTTTGCGCTGCTCATTGGGTTCATGCTGGTTGTTGGATTCACGCCCAGTCGTGCCACGGGTTGCCTGAGCTTGCATTGCCAGCTCTTGCGCACGCCGCTCGGTGTCTCCACAGATGATGCTGACTGCGACCATGCTGTGCGGCTCGCGCATGGCAGCCGAGGGGCGGAAATGCTCCCGGTAAGACTTCAATACATCCGCCCCGTCCACCTCACTCATAAAGTGTCCGAAAACAAAGCCGGCCCCGAATTCAGCTGCAAAGCCTGAACTCTTCGTGTTGGTGCCGAGCATCCACATCACCGGGGGCTTCGCCGGGACTGGACGTGCAGCTATAGGAACGTCCTCGTAACGATAACGATCCTCCAGCAGCTCCGTCAGCGCCCGGATCCGGTTCGGCAGATCGGCCACATGGCCGAGATAGTTACCGCTCAGCGCCATGCTCGTATGGGCAGAGCCGCCCGGGGCCCGCCCGATCCCGAGGTCGATGCGGCCGGGATACAGCGCGGCAAGCATCCGGAAATTCTCGGCTACCTTGAGCGGGCTGTAATGCGGAAGCAGCACGGCTCCCGACCCCAGCCGGATGCGCGTGGTCTGCGCCCCGATATGGGCCAGCAGAACTTCCGGGGAGGCGCAGGACAAGTGCTCCAGGTCATGATGCTCGGCAGCCCAATAGCGTTTATAGCCCCAAGCTTCCCCGTGTCTCGCCAATCTTCCCGCCTGCCGCAGCGCCTCTTCATAGGTGCTTTCGCCGAGGCGAGGCACCAGATCCAGCATGCTTAACGTATACGATGATGCCGTCATTTAGAACCAGAGCCCCTTTCTACTTTACGGAGCGACAGAATTCGGATTTCTTGTGCCCCGATTGTCCGCCGCTGTTCCCGTGCGCACTCACACGCGGCCTATTCAATCCAGATCATAGATCGAGCCCACCTTCAGGCCATATAATTCGTTATAGATTTTCTCCGCGAACGCATCGGTCATCCCGGCGATGTAATCGATCACCATATGCTCCCATGTCCAGATCGGCCGCGGGCGCTTCTGATCTGCCTCATAACGCTGCAGCCAGTCCGAAGGAATAATCGCTTTCGAAGCCACCGGATCCAGAAATGCGTCCCACAGACGTTTAATGATCCATTCACTTCGTTTCTGAAGCCGCTGCACCCGCAGGTCACGGATCATCGTCACCCAGGCGAAGCTTTTCAGAACGCTGACCGTACGCAGCATATCCTCGTCCTCGGCTCCGTCCTTAACGAACGTTACCTTCTTCCATCCATCACCATCGATAACGCCAAGACTGCCTACAAACAAGCTGACCCAATACGCCTTCACCTCGCGCCGTGTCCGGGAATAATCAAACTCGCAGGTCGGCATCTTCTCATTCCATACGCGCAGGAACTCTCCAAGCACGGCCTCCACCTTCGGATAGATGCGGTCCTCGGTCCATCCCTTCCACACCTCGTCCTCCAGGGTCATGATCTTCTGGACGATCAGCTTGTTCAGGTAACTGTCTCTAAGAAAATGCTCATGTACCTCGATCTTTCCAGCCTTGATGCCATCCTCCAGATCATGCGCCGAATAAGCAATGTCATCACACAGGTCCATCAGCTGAGCTTCCAGCGTTTTATGCCCCTCCGGAATTCCCCATGCCTCGCGGATATGCGATATATATTCCCACTCATGGCGGTACATCCCCTTCGGGTTAACGAGCCCGGGGAAGGGATATTTATTAATGCCGAGCAGCACCGCATCGGACAGGTTCAGGCCGTTCACATTTTCCCGCTTCTCCAGATACATGATCAGGCGAAAATTATGTGCGTTCCCTTCGAAATGCTCATACTTCTGCCTCATTTCCTCCCGAATCCCCGCTGCCTCTAGCGGTGTTGGCGTATAGGGCAGACTGGATATGATCTGCTCCGCTTTGCTGTCTATCAGCTTCTCCAGAATGCCCTGCAGCACTTCCTCGCCCTTGTGACCGAACGGAGGATGGCCAAAATCATGCGCGATCGCCGCACATTCCACCACCTCGGGATCAATAATCAGACCGGCGTTCTCCGCCGCCTCCGGCATCACTTCCGGATAGCTGCGGCTCAAGCTCCGCGCCGCCTCTCTGGCAATCTGGGCAACTTCAAGGGAGTGTGTCAGCCGCGTCCGGTAATAGTCTCCGGTGCCTGCGCCGAATACCTGCGATTTCCCCTGCAGCCTGCGAAAGGTCGGCGAATGAATGAGGCGGGAATAGTCCCGCTCATATGCCGCCCGGGAAGCATCCGACTTCGTCTGTTCCGGGTATTGGCGATGCTCTCTAAGCTCCTTCAGCGTCATAGCTCTCCACCCCTGTGCTTATGTCTTTATTCTCATTATTATATGCCATCTGGTGTTTCAAAGGAAAATGCCAGCAGGGACAAGAAGCTTGTCCACTACGGCGAGCACATAAGGAAGCTTGGTATGGAAGAGAGCCGTCACTGGTGCAGAGATAGACATCTTATAACCGGAGAAAAGCATGAGCTCCCTCGGCTTTTTAGCTTTATTTTGGAATAAGGCCCATCCGGTGCATCAATGTCACCGTCCGATAAAAATCATAACTGCCCGCAGGATCGTTAAGGATCTCCGCCTCCTGCGCCGCCTTCACCGCCGCTTCCGCCCAAACCGGAATGTTCTCAGGGTGAAGACTTTCCAGCTTCTTGAGCCGTTTATTCAGCTCACGGATCGTATGCTCCTGTTCGGTTGTTGTTTTCAAAACCGTCGCGAGACTGGTGTTCAACTGCTGAATCTGCTTTCTCGCATCCTTCAGCTCGGCAGTCAGCTGCTCCATGTTCACGCGCTCCACCTCCTTCGGATTCGGGACATCATATTGATACAGTGAATGCTGCTCGATAACAGCAATCAGCTTGTTCGGATAGTTGGGGTCTGTGGCGTACCCGCCTTTCCAGATTTCGGTTGCCGCTGTTTTGTAATCCGCCCACAGGACACCGTGGTAACGGTTCGGCTTGTCTTTCGTGCCGTTAAGGATCAGCTTCGTATGATCAGCCACCGATTCCTGCCAGTTGTTGTATTTGCGGAATTGGGCGTTCGTTCGATAGGGAGTCTGTCCCCGGTACTCGGTCGTCTGCATCGTTACGCTGCCCGCCGGTCCGGTGCCCTTGATGCCAAACAGATTGTTCGCCTGCTGCGTCAGCCCGCTCTTCCCCCAGTTCGATTCCAGAATCGCCTGCGCGAGCGTCAACGAGGCCGGAACCCCGTAGCGCCGCATATCCTCGGTAGCAATCGGAGCCAGCTTGTCAATAAAATCACGCGGATTCATCCTTCTTCCCTCCTTTAGGTGCGGGGCCCTGTTCCCCTTCTTCCGATTTGATCTGGAAAAGTTGTACTACATTACGCAGCGATTGTGGAATCGGTATCCCCATGCGCCCGACATTCTCAATAATAGACAACAATTCATTCGCCAGATAAAAGAATATCACCGTGTTCTGAAAATAATTCATCTCTCCCAGCACCCGGTCAACCAGATGCATCAAAGCGATGAGAAGGAAAATGGTGATTTTCCGGGCAATGCCCTTGTAGCCGATCCGGCTCCGCAGCTCGCCGTTCATCCAGGCCGCCCCCCATCCGGTCAGCCAATCAATCACCACGAGCCACAACAACAGATGAAGCGGAAGCGACCACCCGCCCCATACATACACAGTCACGGACCCCGCGCCCGCCACCAGCAGCTTAAACAGTTGACCGATGTGCTCATACATGCGTCTCTCCTCCTTTAAGTGTATGAAGATTTAAAAAGCCCCCGGGAATGCCGGGGGCTGAAAAACAAAACGGTAATGCATTGTAACTATGGTTGACTCATGAACGGAAACTCCGTTCTTGTCTAACGGGTCATTAATCCGTGGAATTAAAACGCCTCTCCCGTAATCAACTCGTATTCCTCTGGTGTGATGACACCGTAGCCGACATATTGACGCAGTTGGGGCTTCTGAGCCCATTTTTTCTCGTAATAATATTTCAGTCGCTCATAATCGTTCTCAAACATAAGTCCCCTCTCCTTCCGATGAATTGGTCTCCAGTGACAGCATCCGTAATTCCAGGCCTACAACCTGAGCGCCCAGCGCTTCATTCTGCCGGCGAAGCTCCAACGCTTCCAGTTCCCGGGCCACCAATTCAGCCCCCAGCCGATCAACTTCACCAGGCACTGCCGGTTGTGGCTTGGTCAACTCCTCGATCTCCTCGGGAGACAGTCCCTCTTCCCACAGTTCAGGCAGCGAGGGCCACATCAGGACCGGCTGCTGGCCCCGCTCCTCTTCCGGAAGCTGATGCCAGCTGTTAAGCGCTTGCTGATATTCAGCCTGCGCAGCAGCCAGCGCTTCCTCGTATGCCTGCCAGCCAACAAGATCAAACCTCGGATGGAACAATCCTGGGGGAACCGGAATGCCTACCATGTAACCGGCGACCTCCGCTTCAGGCCGCTGGCCTTCGTCCTTATCTTCACTGTCCGTTGCATGAGACGCCTTTCCATCCAAGACAGCCGGTTGTAACGGTTCGTTATAAAAAGGGACGACACCGCTAAAGGCATCGTCCACAAGTGCGTCCTCCATATAGAGGCCGTCTGTATTTACTTTCGGTACAGCTTTCATGTGATACCTCCTTTATTGTTCGGCTAGGAATGAGATGTCGATAAGTACAAACGAATTATTTACACCGTGCCAAGCGTTTACGGTGCCAGACACTTGCACATTTAAGGATGCCGGCACGACTGTGGAGCCGTTAAAACTCAACAAAGTGAATCCCATTTGACTTAGTGGTCTATAACCCTTCGGAAGGGTAAACATCGTACCGGTTCCATTCTTTATGGCACCTATGATGCGAACTATATTATTGCTATCTTTATAGTATTTTAATGAAGGCCAAGGAGACCCGTAGACTTCCCACCCATTAAGCAAAGTCGGTATGATCCATCCCGGCGAATCCTTCTCCGCCTTCTTCTGTTCCACCACGCTCACCCGCTGCAGTGCCTCAGCCACTCCCGTCGTTAGATCGCTAATCTGCGCCTTTTCGTTGGCTGCTACAGAGCCAACAATCGGCTGGATCGGTGATTTATCGAGTTTAAGATATGTGACACTATAGGCTGCGGTCTGGTCATAGTTATATTCACGGATAGAAGCTATTTGCTTCCCATATGCAGCATTATAATCTACGAAAGCCCATTGCCCATCTTTTACATTATTTTTATATACTGAAATTAGTTTTTCAACTTTATTTCTGAGATTACTTGAGACATACATACCTTCATCGCGGTTAATGTAATAGTTATTTGTCCTGTTAAATACAGGCTTTACATTCTCTCGCAGGACAATTCCCGTCCCTACCTCGATCTGATTCTCGCCCTCATTCAGCATCAGGCAACCTTCTGACACAACTGGTTCGACAGTTGGCGTCGATAGTTGGTATAAGAGTTGGTACGGTGTATATCCCATATCATTTATTGTATTAGGTACAGTGGTAGTTACTGTCCCGTCAATTATTGGCGCTCCAACAGCATATGGATGTTTCGGGCCTACACCGTTATATAATTTGTACCACACTTTTGTCCCGATACCATTCCATGCTGGGTACGTGACATCGTTGTTATTCCCCATTTTCCAACCCATGAAATACGCCTTAATGTCATCTTGGGTTGGAGTATATTGTTCTCCCCATCCAGAGTCACTATTGGATATCCAAACATAAACACTCACATTATCAATTGTAACCCTGTCTTTCAAAGGAATGCCTCCGTATTCCGGCAAATAACTCCCGTCATACTTAGTACCTTGAGCACTGCGGTCTTTCACTACTTCTCTGTGCTGGTAATACACAAGTTTAAAGCCAGTGTTAGATTCACTGCTTGGATACCACTCGTGTGAACCATCCAGTACAACCTTCTTCCATTTTGCTAGCTTGAAATACTGCCCCTCGCGCTCAAACAGAACATCCGGATTGCTACCGTCGATAGAATTGGCGTGCAGCTCTGTCTGGAAAGCGAGCATGGAATCCTCATGCGGCTTGAAAGGTTGGGACCCGGTGCCAATAACAAGCATCGGATTTTTGAAGACAAACTTTCCTGTGCCTGTGTCGGTGTTTACAAGAACCCGAATATATGCTGTTTCTTCGGTTGCGGTGAATGTTCCGGATCGGCGCTGCCCGTCTAAATTTTGCTTTTCTCGGTCACAAAGGAAGGCGTACAACTTAGACTCATCGCTTGCTTCCCCGCTGAGAGTATACGAGACATTAGGTAGGGCGGGAGCAAAATATTGATACCACCTTCCCCCATTTTCAAGCCCTTCGATGGAGCATTCGTAAGGGGACTTGATGCGCCCAAATCCGCCAGTTCGATCTTCCCATTCATAAAACGGAGGCAACAGATTCTCCCCATATCGAATCACGTATGGGTTTTGTACCGATTGGAGACTATTTACATACGGATATTTTGCTATCTTTTGCGGCTCGGAAAGAAATGGTAGTTCGTCATAATCATCCTTTGAAATTTCGTGTAAACTCACGTTTTTAACATCAAAGTTTGCTGCTGCAAATCCTTCTTGCGCGTAACATGTTCCGACAAGAATGCTAAAAGTCGTATCAGCCGAAAGAGTAAATCCGTAACTTACCCGCTGCCAAACTCCCATCTTGGTTTTATCGACAGTAGCTGCACCAACTGCCGGGGCGCCTGAGCCACCTACTTTAATATTGCCACTACCTGTGACGTGGTTTAATTTTACATCCGCGAATATCGCGTAATATTTTCCAGCATATGCAACAAAGTCCCTACCGTCTACTTGTCTAAATACAATGTAACCTTCATCCGTATTTGTTACGTCCACATTTATAATCTCTGTGTTACTTCCCGTTGTTCCAAGTCCAACACTAATAGTTGTTGTTTTAGTATCATTTACAGTTCTATTAGTTTGCCGTCCTGCCAGATTCACCAACGTCCGTCCCTTAATCCCACTCAGTGAAAAAGGTGCAGTACGCTCTGCATGCACAACCTGCAATCCCGGCTGGAGCACAACCTCTCTGCGTTCCTCGGTATCCAATCTCGAGGCGAGAGAATCGAGGGATTGCTTCGTCTCACCAGCAAACTGATCGACCACATCCGCGTTCTGATCAATATATTTCTCCAGATCAAAATACGTCGTTGACGGTGATGTTCGGTCAATTTTATTCAACCCGATATTCGGTGTAACCGGATTTGTCATCAGGCTCCTCCTCCCAACAATCGATCTTGTGTAGTTCCTTCGACCTGATCCAATGTCATACTTTCCACCTCGGCTATCGTTAAGTAACGAAGCGCATATTCCACCATCATGTGTGCGGGTTTAATCTCCTCCATCGCTGCCTTCAAATCCCCCAGATTAGGCGGAAGACCTACGGTATCGCGAAAATGTATCGTCACCTTATACTCCGCAGGCTGGACGGTCACTTCGATACTCCCGCGTTCGTATGCCTGCGCTACATTTTTCAGCATGCTGGCCGATACTTTTCCGCTGCCGCGCATCTTGGAGATCACAACTGATCGTCGCTGTTCAAGCGGCTTGGACAGGTGGACCGGAATGTTCAGGTCCTGTTCATATCGGGAAAGCGACCAGGTTGCCGTCTCGGGATAATACTGATCGATCAGATCCTCCATATCCCGAGTCAGTTGGTCCAGTTCTGCTCCCTCGGTGTTGGCAATGGCTTTCATCTCCCGAATCCCATGGTAATAGGAAGGGAGATAATTCAGCCAAGCTTCGGCTTTGCTCATCGGACGGTCACCGTCCCCAGAACGGCTACCGCCTCCGGATCGATGGGGATGCTCTCCGTCCCCCCATTAACCGTGAGAACCTCATAGTCGATAACTGAAGGAATGTCCAGAATCACATTCGCAATCCGGTTATACCGGACAAGCGGATCCAGCATCGCCAGATCTTTCAAATACTGCCGCACTCCAGCTTCGATAGCTTCTTGAACGCCATCCATACCTGCTCCGTCCAGCAGCGTAACCTGTACATCAACATCAATCGGCACCTCTACGGCCGCGACCACCGTCACCACAGCACCGACAGGGGCTGTTCCTTCCCCTCTTCCATCCATGGTCGGATCAATATGCTGCTGCACCGCCTCCACAATGGAAGGTGCCGGCGCTCTCATTTCGTTACCCAGCAGCACCACCTTGACCGTGCCCGCTCCATCCCATAGCGGAAATGCTCGAGCCTTGCCAACCCCGGGCATCTCTCTTGCCCACAATTCGTATTGATTCCGGTTCGCGCTCGTAATAGGACGGGATATTTTCTCCCGATAGCGGTCATACAAGGCCTCGTCAGATTCCGTATCTTCACCTGGAACCCTGAGCTCAATCAGCTCAGCGGTGACCAAACCTTCAATATATTCAAGCGGGAGCAGTGAACCAAAACGCCGGTTTCCTTCTCTGCCGCTCGTTTCACATTCCAGCAAGTAGAGACCTTCATCCTCGCGGGCAACCACCGAATAATTCAAGGAATCCAAGGAATAGCGGCTGCCAATGGGAACCTCCAGCGGAGCGCCGCCGTTTCCGGTGAATCGTCCCAGAAGCAATGCATGGGTCGCCTCCTTGCGTGTAATTCCCGACCAGGCAATGCTCCGATCCAGGTACTCTCCAGACGCTGTGGCCGCGAATTTATATTGAATAGAGTAGCCCAGCTCGATATACATCTGAGCAAGCTCGGCAGCGGCCGGGGCCAGCGCGTCATAGATAATGCTGCCCTCTCTTTTGTCCATCCCATCCGGAACGCGGTCCAGCATCCGTCCGAGAATGGCTTCAAACGTCTGCTCTTCATACATCCTCCCTCACCTCCCTGGTCATATCAAATGCGCCGAATATGCAGCGAACGGTAAATTCAACCCGCCCCTGATCGCCTGTAAATGTCATGTTCATATTCTCCACCGCCACAATCCGATCATCCTGCAGCAGCGCTTCCTTGATGTGCCGCTCGATTTCAGCGTATGCCCACAGCGGGTCACGCCCGATGACCGAGTGCAGCTCATGACCGTAATCGCTGCTGTAGATGAGATGTGCAAAACGACGGGTTTGCAGGATTTTGCTCACTGCCTGCTTGACCGCCTCCAGTCCATCGATGTGCCCGGATATCGTTCCGGCTTCATGGTCCAGCCTATACGTCAGGCTTGGTTGATCCATAATCTCTACGGTCTCACCGTCCGGTATCATCATGCCGCCTTGCGGGATCATGACGACTTCACCAGCCGATCCAGGACAAGATAAGTCTGGCCGCCTTGGTATCGAAGGAGCACCACGGTATCCCCGGTTTGCAGCCCCTTTCGTATCACCACTTCTTCTCCGGCAATGTTCCGCTTATATTCAGTCAAAGACTCGCCCACAACTAAAAAATCCTCCGTCAGGCTGAAACGCTGATCCACGTTCACCTCCAGAGGATGGGTATTGGTTACCGTGCCGTACAGCACCGTTACCGGATTCGTGCTTCCGACGGCGCTGAGGCTAGCTTTTTTAATAATATCCAGCATTGTTCTTACACCACCTTCATTTTCAGAGACATCGTATGGGCACCGCCGGACAAGCTATGCGAACACTCATCGATCAGATAAGGCTTCAGCCCTTCACCTGGAAGGTTCACGTAAATCGTATATCCAGCCCGAACCCGTGCATCCCCGATTGCATCAATGCTCAGGGTCTGCTCCTCCCGGTTCTTCAGAGCAAGCAGATTGCTCGCCAGCTGATTCAGTTGGGCGGGGTTCATGTTCTCATCGGCAACTTCGTAGAGCTGAAGCAGCCCCCATTTGGCAATGGACTGCCCATCCTTGTGAATGTACACGTCTCGCTTGCCAGTCTCCTTATTGTCGCGGACCACCTTAATCCGGTTATACGTTTCGTTATCAATGCTTGTCTTATACGAGAAATCCGTCATCAGACTTTCTTCCCCAACCGCAAAGTTCAGCCGCATTTCGTTGATGTTCTTCAAGGTAAGGGCACCAAAATGGTCATAAAACATATAATATTGCTTTGTCGCCATCAGCGTTGCATCAAGCGCCTTGCTGATCATATCGATCAGCTTCGTATCCGCCTCAAGCAACGCTGGTATCGTATGACCGGTATTCGCCAGCTGCCCTACCTTCAATTGATAATCCTTGGCGATTTTGCGGATGATGTCTTCGACCCTCGTATTGGTGAACCGGTACGTATCTTTATTAGAAAGATAACGGAGCTGGTCATAAGCCAGCAGTTTCATCTGGCCGTCCGCCCCCCATTCCTTGGAGAACACATAACCGTAGAACAAATCCTGTCCATCCTTCCGGAACCGCACGATATCTCCGTTGTTAACTGCGAACGTTGTGCTCTGTGCCAAGCCGTCATTCACAATGGTAAAGTCGAGGCTTGCAGGCTTCGCCTGGCGGGCTGTCTTCCAGGTTATGTCCGTTACAATCTGCCCGATATCCCAGACGTTTCCGTTTTTGTTATCCACCATGAACTCGATCATCAGGATAGGCCTCCTCGTTATGGAATTCGGAGCACTCGTCCGATGGCCAGCTTGCGGACTTCATGGTCCTTGATTCCATTCAGCTTCTGGATTTCCGTATGGCGTGAGCCGCTGCCCAGCAGCTTTTGCGCAATGCTCCAGAGTGTGTCGCCTTTGACAACCGTATAGGTAGCAGGCTTTTGGCGATCATCTGGGCGGCTGTTCGTTTTGGCGGCTGCGGGCTGGGCATTCTTGACTGGCACTACCTTCTTCGCTCCATAAAATCTATAACGCTTAAGCGTGATTGAGAACTCCACATCCTCCGGCGAGCCGGACATCGTATTCCAATCAAAGCTCTCGATGGACGCCGCCATGTTGAGGGCGAAGGTCTTCGTTCCGTCCGCCTGTGTACCGCCCGCTGCCTGGGCCGGATCAGGAACAAGGCCGGTCACAACCAACCGCACGGGCCTACGCGTCTCCATCCAGCCTTTAATCGTATTGATGTAATCGATCGGAGGCAGCAGCTCATCCGTATGGACAAAAGGGTACATGCGACCGGGAAAAAAGCTTTTAAACGAAATTTCCGTCAGCTTTGGATACAGGATCGTATTGATCTCGCCCAGACCGACAATCGTATACCCCTTCCCGTTTCCGCCTTCCTTCACTTCAATCCGCTCCGGATTGACAGGAAAACGAAAAACCTCCTCCTGATTGTTAAAGCTCAGAAACAACCCATACTCACTCATGCTACAGATACACCCCTTCCGCACTGGAGACAAATTCTTCTTCCAGCGTCCGGTTAATTCTGGAGATAATCGTATCCAGATCGGCACCGGAGTTAATATCGCCTGTTGTCATTTGAACTGTCGGCGTCAGTGTAATCATATTGCTGATCGCTTGAATCTCAGCCAAGTCTCGCATCACCTTCAGATCCTCGCTCGCCACGTCCACCGTTTTGTTCACTTTGTCGACCGTATCAATGCTGCCTCCCATAGGCGCTACCGGCATCGGCGTCGTTGGCATGGACGGCATGGAAGGAGAGGGAGATGGTGCGGAATAGGCGACATCTAGCCCTGTAGTGCCCATATTATGCTGATTGAGAATATCTTCGAAATCGTTCCCCACATCAGGGATGAATTGCTGCTTGAAATTGTCCATTGAGAAATTCTCAATAAAGTCCTGTCCCTTATCTCTAAAATCGGTAAAATCCGCCCTGTACTCGATCTCGGCAATCTCCTTGGTGTCCACGCCCAGAATACGGCCAAAGAAGCCGGCTACCGCATTAACTCCCTTAATAATTCCGTTAATGAGACCGATGACGGCGTTCACTGTGCTCTGCGCGAGATCCACGATGAATCCGAAGACGTTGCTGAATACCTGCTTGAGACCTTGAGTTACTATACTCCAGACACCAAAAGCGGAAATAGCGGCTGTAATTAAGCTAATTAGAAGCATAATTGGATTTGCTTTAATAACCATATTCAAAATCCTCATAGCAGCAGCGGCAAGCCTTGTTGCATTTGCTACAATGTTCGTATAAACGGCTACTAACGCTTGTGCTGCAGCATAGCCAAATGCAGCAATCCTCCCAAAAATGAAGCCAGCATTTAATGTTGCTATTAACACTCCAACAAAAGTTAACACAGGCAACAAACCAAAGAAGATGCTAATCAGATTCCAGATCACCGTACCCACGCCTAGAATTGCGCCTTTAACAAACTCCCACGCTGGCGGAACCAATTGGGCAACCCATAGGAATAACTCAGAGATAAACATCAGCCCAATAGATAAAGCATCAATAAAAGGCTGAAAGGTCCCGTTCTCAAAAGCCTCATTCAGCATCTGCAGGATCGGAGTCAGCGCCGCAAGTGCTCCGGTTCCGATCTGAATGAATGAGTTATTCACATTGCCAAGCAGCGTCTGCCATTGATTGACTGGTGAATCCAGCATGGTGTTCAACCCTTCCTGGGTCATGCCTGCCCGATTCAACAGCTCATCCATCGAGGCCAGGAAGGACTCAAAATTGCCTTTAGCATCGACAATCTCGCTGTTGAATTGTGCAATTTCTCCTGCCGGGATGTGAAATTCCTTTGCCAACGAATCGGTGTTCCCTCGCATAGCATTCATAATGGCTGCAGCGGCATCGGCCGAGCTTTTCCCTCCCGGCGACAGTGTGCTGAGCCTTGCTGCAAAATTGTTCAGCTCCGCAATCTGATCAGAGTTTTGCGTCATGGACATAAAGGATAACGAATTCTTTAAAGATTGGGTCACATCTGCGCCTGTTTTCAACGCCTCCCGTTTAACCTGATCGAACATAGCTGAACTTACTTCGACATCACCGATATGAATGTTAAACAACTCTCGGAACTCATTTTCCTTAGCTGCTGGCACAACGGTCATGGTAGCCGGTCCTACAATCATTCTGTTGGCGTAATCTTCAAATTTCTTGTACATGGCTTGAGATTTCGCTAAAGAACCTAGTAGATTGATCATCCCTTCACCCCCTTTTGCATCAAAATCATCTCGGCTTCCGAACTCGCTCCCGCTTCTCCTTCTCCACCCGCAGTGCAATCATGGCATAGATGGCGGCCCGTTCCCGGACCGACATCGCCATGAGCTGGTGTGGAAGAATGTGCAGCTCGTGGAGGGCGTAGTAAGCGAAATTCGCTTCACCATCGCCCTCTTTAATCAGTTTTTTACTTCATCAACCAATTCGTTGATGTCACGGTCGAATCCGTTCAGTGCTTGCACACGCTCACCCAGTGCAGCAAATTCGCCGGGGAGGAGCATTTTTCGAAGCAGAGCTTCTGCACCCAGCACGCCGTAGGATTTTTGCAGCTCGCTGTTCTTCAGATCCGGATAGATCACACTGGCCACCATCAGCTTGGACATGTACTCATTCGCGTCAATTTCAGGAGTGAACACGCCGTTCTTGCCTTTGATTTTACGGGTGGCTGCTTTGCGGCATTCCTGGTTCTCCTCCTCCGTAATGCTGCGGAGCTTCCATGGTACAGGATGACCTTCGGCATCCTTAAAACGAACAGAGACCACGAATTCCTCCGTGATCTCCGCAGTCGAATGTTCTGCAAAAAACATACTAAAATCGCTCATTGTTGATCCTCCTCTTTATTACTCAGATAATTAAGCCAGCGGACTAAACGGTGTCTCCATCCGCACATTCTCAAACGTAAAGGCCACTTCTTCCTCCAGCGCCTCCGCTTCAGTGTCGAGAGACGCCATAATCACACTGTCCAGGTTAACCCCTTCCAAAATCACCGTTTGGCGTCCGGCATCCGAGCCCGGATCCTCGTTGCGTACTTCAATCATGAAATAAGCATCCTTGCCGGTCTGCATATATTCCAGCATCAATTCACGGAAAAGGGATGTCACATAATAGATGGTCATCGTACCGGTGCCCTTCCATCCGATCGCTTTATGCTGAACGCCGCGATGGCCCATCGTTTTGAGCTCGGCCTTCTCTTTTTCCACCGTAGCCTCCAGTGTTTTAATGTAGAACATTTCTTCCATGCGATCGCCAATCTTGATGAATGCCTTGCCTTCTTGTCCGGAAATGGTGTCACTTGCGCGCAAAAATGCCATCTTAGACCACCTTCACTTTCATGTATACTTTTTCAATTGCATCGACAGGCTGAACCTGAATATCCACGAACAGCACATCGCCTTTCGTACCAGGCGTCACCACAATATCCTCATTCGCATCAAAATTCTGAATTGCCCCGATATTCTGGAGCGATGCAAAATAGGCTGCACACTCCGCCCAAAACAGGGTACGGCCATCCACATTGTTGTCTACTTTGCCGATGTAGGACTGCTCGAAGATCAGCTTCAGATCATTGGCGATGCCATCCAGGACACGGACGACACGGTTTTTGGAAAAATGGCGCGCCTTGGCCGGCTCAAACGACGTAAAGCTGTTAATATCCTGCTCCACGATCGCTTTGCTGCCGCTGAAGCTGAACAGAAACTCACCGTTGGTGAGCGCGGCCTCAATCTCGGAATGACTCAGTCGAACATCGGTATCCACCGCTTCGTCATAAGCGGTATAGGTGAGGGACTCATTCACGTTAGCTGCAGCCGTCGCCCCTGCTACCCAGGCAACTGCTTGAACCTTGTCCACCACGGTGCCATTAGCCAGAACCACACCATTCTTCACACTGATGATGCCTTCATAATCCGCCGCCGGGTAATCAGCCAGCACAGCTTGCACCTTCTTGCCCTCCTGCTCGCGAAGGCGTTTGATGAATGCGGTATACAGCGATTTCAGTGTTGGATCCGCAGACAGAAGCCCGACGGTCTGGAAGTTATGCACCTCAAGCGCTGCCAGGAAATCAACATGATCCTGGTTCGTGACTGTACCGTTCGCACCACCTGATAGTGCAAAACCAGCAGTAGCTGCCAGATCATCTGCATCTGGAGCAAAGGTCACATAAAGATTCGGCTTCAGCTCCTGTGCATCGGATACCAGTTGTTTGTCTACCGATCTACCACTCAGCAGTGTGCTGACCTCGAATTTGCCCGGCTCATCCACCGAGTCTTCAATAACAATCTGAATGTCATTTCCCCGCTCACCGCCATAGCGGGCGGTAACGTTAAGTCCGGCTGCTGCACCCGATGCCTTCACGCCGCTGTTCAACCGGTACAGCAGCAGTGTGCCTGCGCGCTTAAGGGCTTCTTTTACAGACAGCAGCTCCGGTGCAGTGATGTCATAACCCAGTACCTCAACCAGATTGGTTCCCGGGGTAACGGTTAGAATGCGATGCGGGTCGCCCCATGGAAGCGACAAGCCGAGTGCTGCGATCCCTCGCTCTCCGACGCGCCCTAGCGGCTGCTCCTGGGATGAGATTTGTGTGTATACGCCTGGTCTGATTTTGTTAGGTGTTGTCCAAATTCCTCCGGCCATGTTACATGACCTCCTTTTTCAAAAATGTGGTTAGCAGTTCAACTGCTTGTTCTTTCGTGTATTGCTTGTCTTCTTGCAGGATCGCCTTCAGCACATCCTTCTCTTGATTCAAGAACTGCTTGGACTCCATCAGCTGATGTTTGCTGAATGCGGGTGCGGCGTTTTGTGTCTTCTTGCTCATTTCAAATGGCCTCCTTGTTGTAAAATTTGCATCTTCACACCTTCTTCTGTTTGTTCGTTTAACAGTTGAAGAACGTATTCGGTGCGAAAATATCCTTCCCGCTCCGTGCCTCCCTCTCCCTCCGGCCTCTCCCAGGCAACGGATACCGCCCGGCATGGTCGGCCATCCACTGCCAGCACGGTGAGTGCCTCCAGCATCTCGTCCATGATCTCAGCCGCGGACTGACCCACCGCAGGCACATAGCCGATGTGGAAACGAAAACGAGCCGCATATCGTCGCTGCGATACGGGCTCGATTTCGGCTAGCGTTAGCTCGGTATGGAAGTAGGGTGGTTCTGATATAGGAACGGCATCCTTCCTGAATATAAGGGGGATGCCGGGGAATGAACTGTTTAGTCGGAATGCCAGGGCATCCGTGATGTATTGTGTGGGCATGGCAGGCTCCTTTCATTAACTAATCATGTACCAACCAGTTAATCTAAAGTCGCTTCGATTAAATTCTGGGCGACCCGTATAGAATGTTGATTGAATTGAAAATCCGTAATCAGTTAAATTAACTGTGAAATTATACCTACTAGACATATCAGAAAACTCATAGCTTCTGTTTGAAGTAATTTCAAGAAAGTAAGGAACATAAATTCCCTCTGACCCATCGCTATAACTTGATACAAATACACTGAATAATAAAAGAATTTTAGATGGTCTAAAGTCAACCCTGTTAAAGACAAGCGGTGCTCTTCCAGCATTCCCTCTTAATGAGTAGTTTTCGCTACCATTCACTACCTTTTTTTCGGTAGTCAATGGAACTAGCGTCCCTTGAACTCCGAAGATACTGTAACCAGATCTAATATTACTGGGGACAAATGCAGGGTCCCCTATAATTATTGATCCATAACCTCTGCTATTCTTACCTTGTTCATAAAACCCAGTGGAGGGTTCTACAACTAAGTTCCCTACTCCATCACCCTTCGCACTTATAGCTGACTTGTATTCTTCTCTCAACACAGAACGGGAATAGTTAGGCATCCCCCCCGTCAATCCATTTCCGCTCGCATTGCTAAATGTCTTTCCAGCAAGAACATCACCCGGAGTCGCATTCCCCGTCGCCCTAATAACCCCAGCCATTTTCGCCACCAGCTGCGCCCAGGTTTCACTCGTGGATGCCGCTACTCCGATGGAGTTGAGCGCGGCAACCACATTCGCTTTCTGCTCAACTCCAAGCTGCTTTCCCGCGAGCGCCTCGTCATACGCCGCCTTGACAGCCTTCTCGGTTGCGGCCACATCCTCCCGCGTACCGTTCGTGGCATTCGATAACTGCACGATCCCTTTCTCCGTTAGGGATGCATTCGGAATGTCCACATCGACATTCTCCAGTTCCTCTCGTACCTGCCCCACTGCTTCATCGATCTTGTCCCAGTTATCATTCAGCATCGTCTCAATGTTAAAGGTCTCGTTGCCATCGGCAAGCGGGTCTTTCTTCAACAGTCCTAAATTGGGTGTGTGTTCAGCCAATTTCAGGCACCTCCTGCAAATTTGTTTAGTTGTATTTGTCCAAGCTCATCGAGTGTCATGGCACCGTGAACCTCGCGAATAAGCAAGTATTTGAACGCATACTCCACCAACATATGAGCCGGCTTGATCTCCTCGAGCGCTGCCTTCAAATCCTCCAGGTTGGGAGGGATACCAAGCGTGTCCACAAAACGAACGGTGAAGCTCCACTCCTCCGGTTGGAAGGTGACATCGACGGTGCCGCCATCATAAGCCTCGGCCACACTCTTCACAAGGCGTCCCGAGAAGTTCCCTGCTCCGCGGAGCTTTGACTCGATCACGGCCCGGCGCTGCCCTATGGGCTTCGATCGGTCTGTCGGAATACCGAGCTCGGCTTCCCAGCGGTCTAGTCCCCAAGTCGCTGTACGGACAAAGAACTGATCAGCAGCAGCATTCAGTGCCTCATACAGCGCATCCAGTTCGCTTCCTTTCGCATCCATATCCGAACGCATCACCCGGGAGGCTTCGTAATAGGAGGGAAGATAAGATAACAGCTCACGTCCCCGCAAGCTGTTCATATTCGGCCTATTCACTTACGCTCACCGTCCCCAGAACCGCCACCTGACCGGAGCCAATCTCGATGTTTTGCTGCTCGGCGCTTCCGTTGATGACTAGTTCCGAATAGTCCACAATAATCGGAATATCCAGCAGAACAGAAGCAATTCGCGTATACCGAACGAGCGGATCCTTTCGGTTAAAGGCGATCTGCTGCAGATAGGCACGCACGCCATCCTCGATCAACGTTCGGATTTCCTCCAGCGTAGACGGCTGCTCCTGGGTGCGCTGCACCTTGACCGAGATATGGATCTCAATCTCCTCAGCCGGCATTACCGTAACGACCGGGCCTGCCGGAGCCATGCCCTCTCCCTGCCCATCCTGGGTAGGATCAATATGCTGCTGCACTGCTTCCACAATCTCCGGGCTGGCTGCGCGTTTGTCCGTATCGATCAGATACAACCCGACGGTTCCCGGACCCTGCCATAAAGGAACAACCTCAACACCGCCAACGCCGGCAATTTCATTCGCCCATTGCATATACTGGGACTTATTCCCGCTGGTTCCCTGACTGCGAACCTTCGCATAGAATCGCTCCAGCAAGGACTGGTCCGTCTCCGTGTCTGCACCGCTGCGCGTTGGCTCTGGATTGGTCACTGACATAACGCCACCGATGGAAGACATCATCAGCTGAATGACATCGGCGGGTACATTGCCTTGCTTCCCGGGCACAACAGCCCGAATAGGTGCAGTTCCTGTGCCCGAATCCGAGAGTGTTACGGCAGCTGTCGTTACATACTCCACCGAGGACTCACCGGAGACTTCATCTGCAGGTGTAGCCACCGTGGTGCCGGCGGGGATTACGGTTCCCGGTCTGCCCGTAAACAAGACTGTGCCTGAGGAAGCCACAGCCGCACGTCTTGTAACTCCGTGCTCAGCTGCTCTCAGGTCCAGCTCTGGAGAACGGATATCGGCCACATCACTCGCCGCCGTGCTGGCGAAACCGCGCCGCAGCAGCTCCTGCGCCCATAAGGCCGCTTCGGACAGCATAAATGCCACCGGCGCCTGCGCATCCCAAATAAAAGAACCTTCGGATTTGTCGATATCCGAAGGCACCTTCGCTAACATGCGATTCATAATGTTCTCTTCTGTCTGTTCCTGCAAATACATCGGCACATCGGCCATCAGGTCATCACCACACTTTCAATCAATTCCGTTTCATCCCGAACACTCGTAATCCGGCAGCTGAATCGGCAGGCCTCGCCTTCCCATTCAAACTGGAACTGGTCCACACTCTCCGTCCGCGCATCCGCCATCAATGCTTCGGTCACCATCCGCCGAATTTCGCTTTCCAGCAGCGGGCGCCCATGCCCCTTGCCGATCAGGTCCTCAAGCTCGCTGCCATAGTCTCGAGAATAAATGAGATGACGGTAGCGCGGAGTGCGAATCGTTTTCTCACACCAGGTCACCCATGCTTCCTTCTCATCCGAGACAGCCAATTTCCGGGTAGGGGTCATCACGAACTCACCCGCTTCATAATCAAACCGCCAGCTTCGCCCAAATACAGCCCCGCGATCTTCGTTCGTGTCAAGCTCACCCGCATCTTCCCAGATCATATCTTCCGTTTCTGGAAACAGATTAGCCATGTGCACTCACCACCTTACACACCACCACGACATCATTGCCGCCGTTGACACGGACTGCCAGCACACGGTCACCAGGTTGTAGTCCTTGATTCAGCTTCAGTAGGGTATCCTCCAGCTCCGCTTCCTCCAATTCCAGAGAGACTGCTGACTGTCCACCCTCCCAGCTCATGGCTCCTTCTACGGTTCGGCGGGAGAGCGATAACAGACCCGGAAGCTCAGCCACCATATACTCCTGCAGTTCATGCTTGAAATCATCCAGCTTAATTCCCGTCGAGGTTATCGTGCCAAGTACGGCTCCTACCCCGCTGAGCGCTTGACGGGTTTGCTTATGGAAAGAAGAGAACAGGGAAGACGCCAATTGTCCATAGGGGTCTTTATTCAAGATAAAACCTCCTTTTCACATCGTCATAAGTCCCAAGCTCCAGCGTCATGCTTCCAGGATTGCCAAGCTCCCGGCTAACCGAAATAACAAGCAGCTTCATCGTACCAAGCTGAACCGCATCTCCTGCACGTATTGTATTGATGTCCGGGGCGTTTACGGTGATCGTCTCCTGGACTCCCCGAAGCTTGCTTCGAGCCAGCTCACGGGCTGCCGCTGGAGATTTCGCTTCATCATCCTGAATGATGGCTTGCAGCTGTCCATACTTGGCAACGTCCTTCTCCTCAATGGCCATGACCTTCGAAGGAACTTCCTTCCCGCTCTCGCTGGCCGATGTCGCCAGCACCTTCACCTTGGTAGCCGCTCCCTCCAGCGTCCGCCGCTGGGTCGTGTCCGTTAAAGTCTCCAGGACATACACTTCACGATTCGTCCCAAGTTCATACAGCTCCAGTCCCACAGGGAGCATGCGCGGATGATATAGCTTGCCGCCAGCCTTGGCCGTTTCCCGCAAATCAGCGAACATGCTGGCATAAATCGACTGCGTCCGGTAAACGGAGCGGCCAAGCTGCTTTTCGGTATCGGGCAAGTGTGCAATCTTGATATTCCAGTCGGCGGCATACCTTTTAAACCGCTGTGTTGCGGTCTGTTTCGCCGGAAACAAATATTCCTCCTCAGACTTATCCAGATATACAGTTCGGTCATAAAGAGTCAGTGTCATCTTCTTCACACCATTGTTCGCGGTTTCGACTTCCCACACGACGGCTGGATGCAGCAAGGGAACATAATCCTTCATTCCATAAGGAATGCCGCTGATCCGAATCGCCATACCTGGCGAGAGCGGCGGCAAGTCCGGTGTCACCACAAGGTTCACCGTGCCTTGATAAGCTACCTGTTCCAACGAATCCCTTAAACTAATAGACTCCACTAAAGGCGATAAATCATACTTATCTTGCAAAATCACTTTATAGCTCATGGCAGCACCAGCTTCTGACCGGGTCTAATGGCATTCGGATTGTTGCCGATCACCTGCCGGTTGAGCTTGTAGATCTGGCTCCATTTCGAGCTGTCCCCGAGCTCCAGCTTGGCTATTTTGGAGAGAGAGTCCCCCTGTTTGACCGTGTATGACTTGTTCTTCTCCTTCAGATCGACCCGAGGGTTTTTATTGATTCCCGTAGCACTGTCGGTTCTCGCTACTTTCATCTCGCGCCACGTCCTAAGAGTCAGGTCAAAATATACATCCCCGTTCTCCCCGCCGCGAAACGTTGTCTGGTGAGAGGCCACAAACACCGGCACATTGACAGCCGTCTCCGTAATGATAAATTGAAGCGGCGTTTGGGATACCAGAAACTGATTGAGCATATTCATGGCTGTTTGCGGTTTCGGATGTGTATCCTTGCTGCCTTTACAGTACGAATCATCGAACGCTTTCGGGAAAAAAGAAGAGAAGGAAATTTCTTTGATTTTGTCTCCCTGCGGGAAATCAAACTCACCAAAGGTTAGAACCGTCGCGGTTTCATACCCCTTTTGGCGCGAGATCGTCACTTCCTCGGGATTGACCGGGAATAGAAACTCCTTCCCTTTGCCGCTTTTCAACACAAATTCCATCGCCGGCCCCTCCTTTCCGTTTAAAATACGGTAAAGCTCTAGAAGTTTTAATATTTCCAAGTATTAATACGGCATTGCTTGATTCGGCTTCCGGTTCTGAGCCGCTCTATGGAATTCAGTCCTCAGTCGCTGCCCGATCTGTAATATTAATCCTTCCACATCGACCGGGTGATGTTCATGCACCGTTACCTGAACGGCTCCCGACGGCAGATTATAGTTGGTGGTTGTCTCCATTTGGATATCCCTGAAATATCCCGACAATACATTCATCTGCTCTGGACTAATCTGAACGACCTGCGGAGACAGCTGATTGCCGGAATACGCCTGGGTGCGGGCAGGATCGCTGAAGGCCGGAGGACCGAACGATCCCCTGCTTCCGGAATACGAATGGCCGCCAGGCGTGGCATTCCCGTATGTTGGAGCGCCGGGACTGGCGAGCGCATAGCTCGGTGGAGGTGCCGGTACCACGGGCTTCGGAACAGGAGGAGGCTGGGCGATATCCTTTTCTTTTTTGCCAAAGGAGAAGGTTTTGGAGAACCATTTCGTTACATTCTCCTTGCCTGCCTTGAACGTCTCCGTTATCCCGGTGACAGCCCCGCCAATTTTTTCGCCTACATAGCTTCCAACGGCACCGCCTGCAACCGAGCCAACCAAAGTGCCTGCGCCTGGAATAACGGAACCGACCATCCCGCCGATGGTTGCGCCAATGCCTCCACCGATTGCGGAGCCAATCGCCTTATTACGCTCTATGCCAGGCTCTGCCTGTGCAATCGCTTTGGCGTCCGCCAAAAAGCTCAACGGACCCAGGAGGCGTTTGCTGGCACCTTTCAATAGACCAGAAGCTCCCCCGCTTTTGACCGCGGTCTTTGCCGGATTGACCGCTGTCTTAGCGGCACCCGTATTACCGGCAACTACGCCAAGTCCACCGCCGCCGCCACCAAAGAGATTGGAGCCAATCTCCCACGTTTTTTTAGCCACGGTGAGACCTGCCTTTGTCAGATTGCCTACAGTTTCAAGGAAGTCCCCGCCAACCGCCATTCTGCGCAAAGTTTTTCCTTTCCCAACGGGTTTCTTCGGCTTGGTACTAGGGACTTTGTCATTGGTTGGGGTACCTTTGCTTTGGGTTTGCGCGGCTTTGCTTTCAGTTTGTGCGGCTTTAGTTTGGGTTTGTGCAGCTTTTTTGGGGTTGGACTTGCCTTGCCCACCGGTGCCATTATTCAAATCCGGCTTAGCATCGGGGGTATTGCCTTTCTGCGATGGTTTTCTCTTTCCTGGCAGCACTTCCCGAAGAGACTTCGTTTTATCCTTGATCTCACCTATCCCTTTCATCGCAACTGCAGCAAGTAAAACACTTTCAACACCGTTCAACGCTTTATCCATAAATGAGCTGGACTCCTGTCCTCCTCCAATTTGCAGGTTCCCAAGTGCATCGGACAGCCCATGCAAGGCATCGGTGTTCGCCTGAAGAGCATTAACGACAGGGTTAAAGTCCAGTCCCTGAACGACATGGAGGACGTTCACATTTACAAGGGTGTCAATCTGTCTGTGAACATGAAGCTTCACACTGGCCGAGGCGTTAATCACCTCAGATTTCACGCGTTTGATTTTCTCCAGCAGGCCATCCAGCGCTTTCGAAGCACTATCCTTCAGCACGATCTCCGGCGCCATCCGGGTTCTGCCGATCCGCATCACTCGCCCTTCGATGCGTTCGAAGTATCGCTCCATTGCTCTGAGCTCGCGGTTCGCCTTCACCACATTTTTCGGATCGATGACAAGATTCATCCGATAGCTCAATGATTCAGCCATGGATCATTCACCTCCTTTTCAACTTCTGGTTTGACCTGCAGCTGCCAGCTGATCCAATTCCGTCTCGGAAAAGGCCAGCAGCAGCAGTCGTTCGCCCCGTGGCAGACGCCAAAAATCTCCGGGACGGAGATGGTGCCGCGCCCACATGTGGTACAGCATCGTGGTCATTCCCCCGGAGTTGATCAGTTTTTTAGGTCGGAAATCTCAACACCGAAACCGGACAGCTCCAGCACTTTATCGCCGACGGCATCCAGTTCCCCTGCCAGCAGCATGCGGCGAACCGCCTGCTCTCCGCCCGACAGCTTCAACCGGCTGGTAATGCGCGGATCGCCCCATCCGTTCAGCGTCAGTCCTTTCACGGTCAAGCTGCCCGTCGCTTCGGAAATCAGGAGCGCATTAAACGTCTCCGTGTCCACCTTCTCCTCTACCGAGCCCTTCACGCTCCGGCGGACCGTGCAGCGTTCACGAATGCTGTCCACCTTGCTTGAAGTTAATCCATGCAGCGTAATCTGCATGTCCAGCCGCTGGATGCGAACGGTTTCCTCCGGCAGCTTCTCCGCTGCCTCGAACAACTGATCCAGAATTTGTTCTTCGCTTAAATGCTCAAGTTGACTCATGTCTCACTGCTCCTTATGAAAAATATAGAGTTCTTTTATCTGCCTATAGACCCGAGTGACTGTCGTCCCTCATCCGACTGAAGAGAGACGACAACCGCCGGTTAGGGTTCCCCATTTTATGCGTTGAACTGCCTAATTCGCTACAATCGGATCAAGCAGCTCATACCCTTCAAAAGTAAAAGTTGTTTCCTCCTGTATCTCTTCACCAGCGGTCCAATTGGCCAGCTGGATTTTATCCGGCATGCAGCGGATCAGGCGAACGCGTTCATGACCGTATGCTTCCGGGTCGTCCAGCTTCGAAATAATATCGAATTTCGTGAAGCCACGGGCGATCATATCCGAAGTAACCTTGTAACCGCTCATCGTCCCCGTTCCCTTTTTGGAGCCGTTCTTATGCACCGTCCATTCCTGACCGACCAGCTTCAGTTCGCGCTTCTCCAGCTCCACACTGGCCTCCAAGTGATTGATATGCGTCTGCCAGACCCCATCGATATATGCCTGGCCATATGTCCCCGAAATGACTCTTGAAGCATCCAACATGTTGTTTCCTCCTCTACGAAATTAAATATTATTGAACGTAAAAAGTACCGTACAGCTGCTCCATCACATCGGTCAGCTTCACATTCCATTGCAGGAATACCTGATCCGGATCCGGTGTGTTCACAGCCGAGTCGCCATAATACGCCGGGTCAAGAATAACGTCATATCCGTCCGTTTCAATCACCTGACTTAGCGACAATTGACCCAAATACTCCTTGACAGCACCAATAAGCGCTAGTCTTCCTTCTTCCGTATTGTTCACCTTGCCGATATAGGTTTGCTCCGCTGCCTGCTGAAGATCAGCCTGAATCGCATCCATGACGCGAATGGAACGGATTTTTTTCCAAGCGTTGTTTTGGCCTTCGGCCGGGCTAACCAGCGTGTTGATCCCGCGCAGCGCCTTAACTTGGCGTCCGTCAAAGAAGAGCAAGAATACCCCGTTATTCACGGCCGACTCCTGCTCCGAGCGAGTCCAGCGACGGGTAACATCCTCGAATGGTGTCACGGCATACGTTGCTGATTGATTCAAACGCTGCCCTGCAATCAGTCCTGCAACATACGCAGCTGTCAGAGCCGAGCTGTAATCATTTCCGGCTAGACGCACGCCTGTGCCGACATTAATAATTCCTTCATGATTGAGTGCCAGGGATCTAGCTGCTGCCAAATCAGCTGCATTCTTGGCTGTATCGTCCGCTTTGCTTCCGCCAAAAACAGCCATCACGCCGCGGCCTTCACCACGAAGACGCTTCACCCAAGCGGAAAAGCTCTGCAGCAGAGCCATGTCGGCAGCATAGTCAAGTGCAAGCACGTTAAACTCCTGACCTTCCGCTGCATCCTGCATGGCAATATAATCAGCATTGGTCAATCCGCTAATGCCGCTTTCCCCACCGGACAGTCCAGCGCCGCTTACCTCCTCGAGGGACGTGTTGCCGTCCCCTACGACCGAGGCCGTAATCCACTGGTTATTGCTGTCACGATTAACCTGTTCGGCAAGCGATGCGGCTGTACCGTCCGTGCCAGTGTAGGTCCCAAGAAGTTTAGCTCCTTCATATAGCCGAAGCTCCTGTACGGATGGATCAGCCAGCGATGGCTGGACGGTTACTGAGAATTGATTTCCTCTTCTTCCAGGGTACTTCGCCTCCAGCTTGAGTGTATCCTCAGGTTGGCTGGCACTGTTCTGAAGCGTAACGGAAGCCGGGGCTGCGCTGCTGTCTGCAAGACGGTAAGCAAGCAGCTTCTTAGGTCCGCCCAGCAATGCCAGATACAAAGCGTCATAAGCGGTAACACCATTCTCCCTACTGAGGGAATACCTGTCGTCAATCGCCTGCTCGTTTCCAATTTCCACAAACTCCCGCACCGGCCCCCAATCGGCCTTCACGGGTATGATCACTGTACCGCGCGCGCCTCCTTGAATTGCTGAAGCAGCCTGCGCTTTGAAATTCATATACAATCCCGGCAGTACCGGTTTATTAGTGCTTTCCCATGTTCCTCCCGCCATGCTTAGACCACCTTCACTTTCATGAATTGATTAATTTTTTCTTTGACTTCTGCTACCGTATAACGTTCATTGCCGCTCCCATATAGAGCGCCATCTACAACCTCCGGCCGAACGCCAAACAACGCCTTTGCATGCGCCTTCAGTTCCGCGACCTCATAACGGGCATTCAGGGTATCCGATTTCGATTTCACTGTTTTCTTGATCGCCACTCCATGTCCACCTCACTTCATATTGGGATGAATGTGTACACGGCGAATCCACGCCGCATCCTCTACAGCGCGCATTTTTCGCTGCATTAGCTTAAGCTTTACTTGTCCGTCCAGGACAGGATCAGCTTGCAGATTGGCCGTCACGTCCACGACCGTCATATACCGGCGCTCCCCGGCGTCGATCGGAATCATCGCCTTGTCACCAAGCTCCCCGGCGAGCGCTATGGCAGTTTGAAGCTCCATATCCGCCGTGGGCGAAACAACATGGCCAGTAAAGCTTTTTCTCACTTCAACCATGGAGGCTGACGAATTTAACACTTCACAGTCAGTCAACCGCCACATTACCGCATACTCTTCCCGAGATGATGGCCAGCGGGATTGATAGATCTGCCATCGGCTTCCTAGGAATTGTCCTGTCCAAGCCGCCAAATGGCTGAGCCATTCATCCGGCTCCTCGTCAGCCCCTCCCCCATTTACCTCCGGTAAATAGATGCCAAAACGGAGCAATCGAGCAGTTTTCCCCGTCATCGGATCCACCTTGTCTGCCTCCGGCACCCCCAGATAATGAAGTGTGAATGCCTTTCCCTCATCGCTAACGATCCGGCGTCGATGCAGCTCTTGGATCAGCTGTTCAGACCACATATCAAGCTCGTGGAGCATCGGTCTATCCGTATAGAGCAGTAAGCGAATCACTTGCCGATACCCCGCCCAAGCGGATTTCCACACTTCTTCCCCGAGCATGATGACAGCATAATTGCTCTCCATTGTCCCTGCGGGCGGATGCAGATCATACACATGCCCTTCAAGCTCCGGGATGATGCTCGATACCATCTGGCTAATTTCACGTCTCATGGACCCAGCAGCCGAATGTTGGTTGCCTCCACGATTTCCCCATACAACCTCGGCCCCTCCTTTCTCTCCGATATTGGAACCGGGAATGACCAACAGGCTTGACCGCATGAAAAAACCGGCCCTGTTGGCCGGCTGACAGTTCATTACTGTGTTGTTCGGTGCCTCTTGCTTCATTCCCGATGCTATAATCTTACCTTGTTTAAACCCAAGCGGAGACGGTGAAAGGGAGAGGATTCTGCGAAGTTCGGGATGATTATGGGCGGTAAAAAGACGAGTGCCTGATTTCAGCGTGCAGTAACTGCCGTGATGGGCTTGCTGACTGCACAAGGAAGCGAATTGTTCCTGACCCTACCTATGGGACATTCTTTCCGAATGGCTATGATCCGAAGCCGGATTCGTCACCGGAGGCCATTTCCTGTGATTCCATCTCAGTCAGTGCCTGAATACTCTCCATGACAAGTTCCGGGTGCAGCTGCGGAATCATGTGGCCAACTCCCGGATAGAGAATCAGCCTGGAGTGAGGAATGTCCCGATGCAGCCATGTGCTGTGCACCAGGGTCGGGAAGGGATCGGCTTCACCGGCAGCGATGACGACAGGGGCTGCTACTTCGCCATATCGGCTCGATATTTCATCGCAAGCCGGAGCGAACTGGAGCACATCCTCCCGGTTCGCCCGGAATTGTCCGGGCCTGAACCACAAGGCTCGAACCGCTCGGCCGTAAGCCTCGGGAACCCGTTCAGGAGTGAAGGTCGCGTGCATCATGCTTCGGGAGGCTAGATAAGCAAACGGAACGAGAAGCGTATGCAGAAGCAGGCTTCCGAGGATCGGCATCGTTACCAGACGCGACAATCCATCCCCATCGGCAGCAGGATAATTGTCCCTGTACATTCCCCCGCCCACGGTAACCAAGCCTGACACGTCCTCGGGATAATCCAGCGCATAGGTCAGCGCCAACACCCCGCTCCATGAGTGGGCAACCACTATCGAACGCTCGATGCCAAGCTTCCGCAGTGCACCATGCAGCAGTCTTGCCTGGTCTCGTGGCGACATGTTCCGACTCGGCAATCTTTCACTGTATCCATATCCCGGCCGATCAAAGGCCAATGCCCGATAGCCTTGCTTGGCTGCCAATGTCATGACTTCTTTAAAATCCCCACCCCACAGCACCCCGCCATGAAGCAATACAACCGGTTTGCCCTCTCCTTCATCTTGATAATGCAGCCGAATTCCATCCACCTCGACAAACGATCCGGAAGGCGGGTACTTCTTCTCCGCACGGCGCACTGCGATATCACTGCATATATATAGAAGAAACACAACTGCTGCTATCCCCAGCACAACCTCCATTGGGACAACTCCTCCATTCTAATAGGTATTACTTTCGCGTACTAATTAGTATGTCAATTACAAAAGAAAAACGCCAATCGACGTTTCTCCCAGCCTCCAGAGCATAGGCAACTTTCTACAGGATATTCGTTCATTCGTTACTCTCCCCTCGGTTCCTCTGCAGGACGAGGATACAGGCCGTTCCACAGCATGCTTGCCACATCGTCCATCATCACATCCAGCTTAATCTCCTCCCGATGAATGACCGACGTCACCAGCATGCCATGCATGACCGATTGAATGTACACCGATATCGCCTTTGCATCCGGCTCGCCCCACAATCGCCCGCTGCGTTGAAGCTCTGCCAGCATCAGTGCTACCTGATGGTGCAGCTCCTCGAACAGCCCCGCCAGCTTGGACCGGATCCCCGGCTCACGGCTGGATACCAGAAACTCCAGAAACAGAAGCGCGGCATCGGGATTCTCCAGACAGGATGCGCACTGGCCCCGCAGCCAGGAAGAAAGCGCGCGAACCGGATCATCCGCCTCCAGCACGGCCTGGGCCTGCTGTGGAATGAGCCGCTTCTGGGCCGCCATATTGGACTCAAGCAGCGCCACATATAGGTCCTGCTTGCTGGCAAAGTGCCAATACACGGCCCCTTTGGTCATGCCGGCCTCCGCTGCCACTTGGTCGAGCGAGGCTCCGCTGTAACCGAGTCGTGCGAACACCGTACGTGCTGCCTCGATTATTTTGGAGCGGGTATCCCCATGGGACGGCTCCTTCCCCCGATCCCGCATCCATTCTGCAATGTGCGTTCTCATGCGCTCCTTGCTTCCCAGATGGCGTCTGACCGTCGTCCAGTGCACACCCGCCGCGTCCGCAATATCAGCGTAATTGATTTTATCGAGAGGCATCTGCTCGGCTAGTTTTAGCGCCACCTCCATCATTTTCGATTTGGAATCCATAAGGGCCACCATCCTTGATTGTATGATGCAATGTAATAATTACATACTAATAAGTACGTATATATAATATAATTTAGGTCTGGCTTATGTCAATCCGAGGCTATTATCGCCTTATCCGAGTGACAGGAACTGAAATGAAAGGGCATGATGAGCAGCCCCATTATTGACCTGCCCCTACTGCCTGGGCTTCCTCACTCTTTTTCAAGCGGGTGATTGGTTTAACGAGTGTGTCAAGAGACAGCAGTCCGAGCTCGGCCAACACCAGCGCCAGCTTGTAGAACGCCTTGCTCCGAATTTTCACATAGGTGTCCTTGCTTACCGGCGGATCGAAAATATAATTGTACACTTTGTAGTCAAACACATCATCCTGCTTCATGTACCGCTCCCGGATGAGCAGCTGCTCGCGCTCCCCGAGCCGCTCTACAATCGACTCGATCATCTCGCAGTACCGCTGTCTGGCTGCCGGCATGTCTACATTATAGACAGCCACCTGTGCAGTCTGATCCGAGGTTACATTCGTCGGACCATGGAAACGCTCGGTATAGGATGCCGTGATGCTGGCCTCCCTAACCTCGAAGGTAATCGTTTTGTAGATCCGGTATTTTTCAAATATCGCTTCAACGGCACGCTGGGTTTTTCGACGGTCCAGTTCTGGCAACACATGATTCATACGACTTCACTCTCCTGTTCATCATTTGCAGTAACTACCAAGCCCTATTCTTGTCCAACAGCAGTGTTTGTTCCCATTTGGCATCGTTGTCTTTCATGTTTCGTTCGTATGTTTGTTCGTATTTTTCATTAATATACCACTATTTGGTGAAAGCCGTAAAACTCCGTCTCCATCAATTTTGGGTCATATTTCGGAGTCTAGCTTCAATTTCCTTGCCTTTTGGCAATATAACTCTTTTTTGTTTTACCTGTTGGCAAAGACAGGAATTCTGTTTATACTTGAAGCATAGAGGATTTCAGACGGACAAAATGGTGAGGAGTGGCCGGACCGTGGACCAGGAATTTGGTGTATATCTGAAGCAGATCAGGGAAGAGAAGGGCTGGAGCATCAGCAGGCTGGCACAGGCTGCTGAGATCAGCGGCTCCCAAATTTCCAGAATTGAAAACGGGTTAAGAGGCGTGCCCAAGCCGCAAACCCTTCGTAAAATCGCGGATGCGCTGGACGTTCCTTACGAGGAATTGATGAGCCAGGCGGGATATCTGGAAACTGAAGCCGTCCCTGCAGCGGAACTGTCCGTTCCGGTCTGGGCAACGGCCAAGGACAAGCGGGATTTCAAAAAAATGCTGGAGGATGACGGAGAGCTGATGTTTGACGGCATTCCACTCAATCAGGAGGACAAGCAGCGAATCAAGGATGTGCTGACTGGCCTGTTCTGGGAAGCCAAGAAGATGAATAAACGGAAGAAGTAAACCGATGACATTATTGCAAAATTCCGATGCTAAAGGAGCTTTCCGAGCGATTATTAGAATCAATCAACCAATATCATTATTGCAGGTGAACCGGCATGGATGATTATGTACAGGCTTTAATCCGCAAGCTGATCCGAAAATATCATACCAACTGCCCGTTTGAGTTAGCATCCTCTCTGGGAATACATATCCGTTTTGCCGATTTGGGGCAGACGACCAAAGGGCTCTATTTTCGCAAGCTGAGACGGAGATTTATCGTGATCCATAATCAGCTTCCAGCGGAATGGCAGCGTTTTGTGTGCGCCCATGAACTCGGACATGATCGTTTGCACAAAGGAATCAGCCGATTCTTTTTGGAGGAACACTCCTATTTTAGTCCAGGCAAGCTGGAGAGGCAGGCCAATCGCTTCGCCATTGCTCTCTTGACCGCCGACCTTGCAGCATCACCGGGTGAATCCTTGCATGAGTACTACCGACGCGCCGGGGTTCCGCAGGAAATGCTATATTTTTTTTGAAATCAACAGAACATGCGTTCCTGTATAGCTGTTATAATCTGGGGATTGGAAGGCTGGCGCGGTCTCCAGCCTGTTCTATGGATGTATCAGCCCTTCGGCTCGAGAATCGCCACCTGTCTTTTGCCCACCTTGAACCCTTGTATTTTGGTGAAGCGGTCATGTCTTAATTTCTGACTTTTATCGGCGATGACCGCTACTACGGCACGGCCAGGCTCCAGTAAACGATAGACATGCTCAAAAAAATCATGCACAGGATCCGCTCTATCCCCGTTCCAGCTGACGATCTGTCCATAAGGAAGGTCGGTCAGCACAAGGTTTGCCTTATGGGGAAGGTCAAATGGCTCCTGCCAATTCGTAATATCCCCTTGAAAGCAGCGGACCTCCTCAATGGCTGACCGATCCAGCAGCTGCTCCAGGCGGGCAACACTTTGAAGCGCTTCATGGTGCGAGGGCTTATCATAGAGCTGGATCAGCTCCTTGATCTGCTTCTCGCGTCGCTGCATGCCTTCGGGCGTAAGCAAGGACAGATTGTTCCCCGCCAATTCCAGCACGCCGGCGTTCACATCCGAGCCGATGACCTGCTTGAAGCGCTGGCCGTGCAGCAGCCCCGCGACCGTCAACAGGTAGCCGCCCCCGCAGCATGGATCGAATAAGGTATAGGGACCCTCGTTCCCCCTGTCTTCAAGCATGCGTAAACAGCGCTGCACAATCTCGCTGGCAAGCCTCACCGGAAACGAGGTCGTTCCGCGCGCATTGTACAGCACCCGGCCGCTCGCGAAATCCTCGTAGCTGCGCTGTGCCGATTCATATATGTATTCCATTGCCGTTACCTGCCTTTAGTTGATAGTGGATGATTATTGATCCATTGCCGTTTAGATCTGTCTTTACCATTAGTATTATATCCGAGCCGCATATCGCGAGCCAAACAGAAGAAGCAGAAAGCCCGCCCCCACAGGACTGGCTTTCTGCTTCTCACTTAATTGAACCGGACATCGCCGATGCCAAACCACGGATAATAGCTTGCCCCCGCATAAGCACAGCAGACGGCCGCAGCCAGCAAGCCGACCGTCAGCACATCATACCGGGAATACTGAGACGGATAGTAGTACGTTCGCGCCTGACTCCGGTCCCCGTCGAACTGCTTCGCCTCCATCGCCGCAGCCACGCGGTGAGCCCGGCGAATGCTTTGCGCCAGCAGCGGAACTACATATAATCCGGCGCGCACGACCAGCCTGCGCGGGCCGCGAGCCGGCTGTACCCCGCGCACCTTCAGCGCCTGCCGACGAATAAGGAATTCCTCCCACACCATCGGCAGCAGACGGATGGATGCCATGAAGCTGTACGCATACTTGGGCCGAAGCTTAAGCTTCTGCATTAACGCATAGAACAAGTCGACCGATTGCGTTGTGGTTACAAGCAGCAGGCCTTCGGCTGCGAAGGCGATGCCTTTGAACCCGAGGTGCAGACCGCGGTAGAAGCTTTCCTCCGATATTTTGAACAGGCCCCATTGCCACCAGATGGTATCCCCTTTACCGAACAGCATCATCGACGAAGCAGAAGCGAGGAACGCCATCATGAACGGAATGAGAAACAGCAGCATTTTCCAGGGCTGAATGCCGCTTAGAAGCAGCAAGCAAACCGTGAAGATCATCGCTTGATAGATGATGACATCAAGATCATGAGTGAGCACGGTCATGAAGAACAACAGACAGATGACACCCAGCTTCACAACCGGATTCGTCCGATGCAGCCAGGTGTGACGGACAGGTCCCCAGAAGCTCATGAACTCACCTCCGCCAAGGCCATGTCCGATTCTGCCGCATGTAATCTTGGCGACACCTTCTGGGACACCACCCTGCCCTCGCGAATCTCCCATATATGCGTGGCGGCCATCTCAGCGATCTGCAGCTCATGTGTCACCATCAGGATCGCGGTTCCGCTGCGCCGAAGCTGCTCGCACATCTCCAGGATCGCAAACGTATTGCGGGCATCCTGCCCGAAGGTGGGTTCATCCAGCAGCAGAACCGAAGGCTGTCTCGCCATGGCCGTAGCGACACTGAGCCTGCGCTTCTGACCGGTTGACAGCTGATACGGATGCCTTCCTTCCAGCCCATGCAGACCGAAGCGCTCCAGAATGCTGCGAGATGCTTCCTCCGCTTCACTGGCAGGCATACCGTCCACCAGCAAGGAATAAGCAACCTCATCTCCCACACGCTCCGTGACAAACTGAAGCTCCGGATTCTGGAACACAAACCCGATCTGGCGAAGCTGCTGTTCCCTGCGTTTGCGAAGCTTCTTCCGCTTTCCCTTAACCACATGCTCGCCGCCAAGAATGTAGGTCCCTTCAGATGGCAGTAAGCCCATCAGGCTTAGCAGAAGCGAGCTTTTGCCAGCTCCGTTCGGGCCGAGGATCGCCACATAATCACCCGGGAATACCTCCGCATGATCCAATGCGATCACAGGCTGACTGCGCCGCTGGCCTGCGAAGCTCTGCAGCGTGATCTGCGGCTCACGGCTGCAGCGATTCGCGTTCACGCTCGCGTTCGGATTCACGACTTCATTCTCCTGATCCGGACGCCCCCTCCCTTCACCGGAGGAGGCCACCACCGGTTCCAGGGAGGATAACGATCCAGCCGCGCTGCTCGAAGCGATGCGGGGGAACCACTGCTGCCCCGCGCGCGAAGCTGCATAGTCCTCCCACACGCCGGGATACCAGATGCCGTAGGACTTCAGCTCCGATTCATAACGAGCGAACACTTCCTTCGGCGGGCCTTCGCCCAATATCACGCCATCCGGTCCGAACAGCACGATCCGGTCCACATAGTCTGCCATCTCTTCGATCCGGTGCTCCACGATGATCAGGGTACGTCCGGCGGACACTCGCTTCACCGCTTCCCAGATCTGACGCCGGCCTTCCGGATCAAGCAGAGCCGAAGGCTCATCCAGGAACAGCACCTCCGGTTCCAGCAGCAGTGCCGATGCCAGTGCCAGCCGTTGCTTCATTCCTTGTGACAAGTGGCTGATCGGCATATGCAGCTCCTTGAGATGCAGGCCGACCGCATCCAGCGCTTCGCGCATTCTCGCTTTCATCTCGTCCCGGGGGACCGCAAGATTCTCCAGAACGAAAGCCAGCTCCTCATCCACATACGGCATGCAAAACTGCGTGTCCGGATCCTGGAACACGTAAGCCCATGAACGGGGAAGCTGCCGGTTCTCACATTTCATCGGCACCTCGGTCGCCTTCGGAATCATGCCGCTGAGCACCTGCAGCAGCGTCGATTTTCCGCATCCGCTCGGCCCGAGCAGCAGCACTTTTTCACCCGGCGCGGCCTTAAAGGATACATCCTTGAACGTCAGCCGCTCTTCCCCGGGGTATTTCAGCCGGAGCCCCTCCACGGATACTGCCTGCTCCCTAGGCTCTCGAAGCCCTTCCGCCGCCATCGGCTCCCAAGCGGCACTGCGCCCAGTTCCCTGATCAGCCATGGCGCGGATCGTCCAATGCTTCGTAATCCTTCGATGAAGCCGGGCGGAGCAGCGCCGTTACGCCTGTACGCTCAAGCGCCTTCGCCAGCAGCACCATGAGCAGACCGGCGATGACCGCGCCGCTGAGGATACGCATGCCGTATTTGGCAATGAACAGCCAGGATTCCAAATCATCCGTGTAGCTGTAGTAGAAATCGAGCACCATCGAGCCAAGCGCTGCCACAGCTCCTGCCGCTGCAGCAACCCACACGCTGTAGTTCCGGTAGCGGAATGCCGCAAAGACCAGCTCGGCTCCAAGTCCTTGAATCAGCCCGTACATAAGCAGGGTCAGACCCCAGCCGCTGCCAAACAGCACTTCCACGTGCGCGGCCGCCAACTCTGCAATAATCGCGACGCCCGGCTTACGGATCAGCAGAAAAGCAAGCGTTGCCGCTGCAAACCACATCCCGTACAGCAGCTCATCCGCCTGAAACGGCTTGAGCAAGCTATATACCGATCCCCAAAAGTGATACACAATCCCAAACACCAGTGACACCAATACGGTAACCAAAATATCGCTGACTCGCAGTCCTTTCCGGGACTGTAATTCCAAATTTTCTTTAACTGGAACTCCCATAAACCTTCATACCCCTCTCAACCTTTATTTCGTGGCGAACAGGATTGGCAAGATTCGCGCCGGCCGGCTGCTCATTCATTCCAAATCCACACAACAAAAAACCGTCTGGAAAAATGCGCAGACGGAAAATAGGCCCTAGTATAGGCAGGGTCGGATATTCTCTACGCTGGCATTACCCAGTTCAGATTAACGGTCAGCAGCGGGATAACAGCTGCAATCTCAGCCTGATTCACTCAAGCCCCCGTACTCCCTATTCGGTTTTATGCTAATCTAAAAATACACAGCCCATCGCAAATTTGCAAGAACCATTTTACAAATTGACCGATTTATTGATTTCGAATCAAAACTGTGTCAATATCAGATTGTACTTACCATGCGTCTATCAACCGGTGATATGAAACCGCCATCAAGATCCTATAGACACATGCAGGAAAAGGAGAATTTCATGGCTAAACATTTGCTGCGGCTAATGACCGAACTGTCTTCCCGAAAGTGGCTTTCCAAGCTGATGGGGCGCTTCTCTCACAGTGGAGTCAGCCGTTATCTTATACCGACATTCATTCGGGTATATCAAATTCCCGCCCACGAAGCGGAGAAGGAAATTCACGAATACCGCTCGCTGAACGAGTTCTTCTCCCGCAGACTGAAAATCGGCATGCGCTCCATCGATGATACACAGAGCGCCATGGTCAGTCCGGTCGATGCCACCATTACCGCGCAGGGTTTGATTCAGGCAGGCACCATTGTCAATGTGAAGGGGCAAGACTACACGATTGCCGAGCTGCTGAACCACTCCCCGCGAATTGAGCATTATATCAACGGGTATGTATTTGTGCTGTATCTAAGTCCGACGGATTACCACCGCATTCACTCCCCGGTTACCGGCGTGCAGACGGAAAGCGAGCATCTGAAGGGCAAGGTGTACCCGGTCAATGATTTTGCAATGACCCATATCCGGTCCGTGCTGAGCCGGAACGAACGGCTGATTACATACATTGCGCATGAATTCGGCGAGGTCGCTGTTGTGAAGGTTGGCGCGATGAACGTCAGCAGCATTCAATATGTGAGCGACGAGGTCAAGCAGTGGCAGATCGGCGATGAGCTGGCTTACTTCGAATTCGGCTCCACCGTCGTGCTTCTGACCGAAAGCGGCACATTCACGCCACGCGGAGATTTAGAGACCGGCTCAAGGGTCAAAATGGGCGAGCTTCTGGGAGTCCTTCATCCGAATGAAAAAGCAAACTAGTCCCCTGTTCTTGCGTCAGCGTTATTCCCTGCCTGCGTCCTTCTGACGCAGCAGCCTCATGACGATGCGCTGGAACAGCCGGTCCGGCAGCAGAAGCTTCACCCAGGCCGACCACTGGGTCGAACGGGGCAGGCGATAACGAAACTTCGGTTTACGCATAGTGGCAATCCGTGTCACCAGCCTGGCGACCTCCATCGGGTCTCCGGCCTGCTCGGCTGTCCGCTTGGAATAGGCCAGCACGCCGGTTAATACCTCGCGGTACGGGGAATGCTCCCCGCTCTGGATCGCCCCAAAGCTCTTGCGCCAGATCGGGGTGCCATAAGCGCCCGGCTGGACCAGCACCACATCGACACCCCAAGGGGCCAGCTCCATCGACAGGCTTTCACTAAACCCTTCTACCGCGAATTTGGATGCGGCATACGGCCCGTATCCCGGAAAGCCAACCACACCGCTGATGCTGCTGAGCATGATGATTTTGGCGCGCCCGGTTGTACGCAGCAGAGGAAGCATCGCCTGTGTCACCGCCAGCGTGCCAAAAAAGTTCGTCTCCATCTGCCTTCTCCAATCCACAAGCGGCACTTCCTCCACCATGCCCCCGACCGCTTCACCGGCATTATTCACCAGCACGTCGAGACGGCCGTAGGTATCTTCGATGTATGCCGAGGCCTGCTCAATGTGCTCCAGGCGGCAAATGTCCAGCCGCAGCGGATGAATCAACCCGCAAGCCCCTTCCTGTTCCGCACGCAAACGCAGCTCATCTTCTGCCTCCGGTCTCCGAACACCCGCAACTACAATGTATCCGGCTTGGGCCAGCGCCAAGCTGATCAGCATGCCGAAGCCGCTGGAAGCACCTGTGACCAGGGCCACCCGCTGTTCCTCTATCTTTGTCATTCCCCTTCCTCCTTTTGGTTACAGCCAAAAAAAGCGCAGATGATCCCGCAACCGGGTTCAGTCCGGAGCAGGGTGTAATCTGCGCTTTCTGATGCCATGAATCTCTGACAGCGAACGGTGTCGGCGCTTCGTTTAAGCGGTTCAAGCGGAGCGGAGCCCGCAATACCAGCGGGGCCTCGCTCCACCCAGTGCACAAGGACGCCCCAGCGCGCGGGATCCGCACTTCGCCGCCTCATGGCGAAATGACCCAATCGGAATGTTCGAAATTGACGCATCAACGGATTTCGGAAGGGCTTTTCCCCGTGTACTGCTTAAACTGCCGACTGAAGAAAAAGATGTCCCGGTAGCCCAGCGCATCAGCCACCTCGGTCACATTCATCCCCTGATGCAGCAGCAAATGCTGCGCCCGCTCAATGCGCATCCGGATAATATACGACTGCACTGGCGTCCCGATCAGTTCTTTGAACTTGATGGAGAAGTAGCGCGGTGATAATCCGGCTCTGGCAGCCAAATCCTCCACCCGATGCGGGATGCCTGGATGCTGGCGGACATAATTGGCGATTTCGTGGATGGCTTCCGATAGCTGATTGCTCGCTTTTTTTACAACCGGCTCAGCCAGATCGGCACGCAGAAGATGAATCATTAGCTGTTTCAGAATCAGCTGTCCCTCTTCCTCCCCCCCGAAGGGCTTGTCCAGATACAGCCTGACGTACCTTGCCAGCAAATTCTCGAACTCCATCGTCTCGGAGAGCTGCCGGTATGGAGCGGGAACCTCCGTTACCGGCTCCGTAACGTCAAAATGGATATATGTCAAAACCAACGGCTTTTGCGGATTATGCGTCGCGCTCGTATGATCGCCCGGACGAAACAGGAAGCAGCTCCCTTTCCCGACCGTATATGGCTCATCATTCAGCTCGACAATCCCTTCCCCGCTCCAGACATAAAACAAATCGTAATTCTGCATCGGTTTTTCACGCTTTTGCCACTTCCATCCCGGTTCGCAGACGATCTTCGCCAGCGCGGGCTTGATTACAAAAGAAGACGGCGATGCGTTCAGCATCACTCATTCCCCCTCATCTATGTCAAAAAATTGATCCTCCACCATCATACCTGTTTTTCAGCATGTCTGTCCACGCAGCAGCCAGCCGGCGAACCCCCTCTTCAATCTGACTGTCGTTCAGATGGGCAAATGCAAAGCAGGCCGCCGGAGGAGCGAAAGTATAATGATACACGGACGCATTGCGGAACACAACCCCGCGGTCGCGCGCCGCCTGTCTGAACCTGTTATAGGCCTCGCCGGATTTCAGCCAGCTCGCGTATACGAGCAGTCCGGAATCCCCTCGTTCGAGACGAAACACTTCCGGAACCTGCCGGTTCATATGCTCGCAAAAGGCTTCGTACCTCGCCCCGAACACCTTCGTCATTCGCCGCAGATGACGCGCATACCCGCCCGTCTGCATAAACCGGGCCAGCGCCCGCTGCTCCAGGGAAGCCGGGGATATCGGCTCATAGATCGCTTTAGCGGCCACGACGGGCGATACCAAGGCTGGCGGGAGCACGGCATAGCCTAGCCGAAGGCCGTTAAACATCGTTTTCGAGAACGAACCGATGTAGATGACCCTCTGCTCATGATCCAGCACCTTCAGCGGCTCAATCGGCCGCCCTCCCCAGCGGAATTCGCTGTCATAGTCATCCTCGATGACCCAGGCATTGCGTCTGCCAGCCCAGTTCAGGAGCGCCCTTCTTCGTTCAAGCGGCAGCACCTTTCCCGTGGGGTATTGGCGGCTGGGTGATACGACAAGCAGTTTAGCCTCCCATTCCGAAGGCACGAGGCCCTGTGCATCCACAGGTGAAGGCAGCGGAATGCCGCCGCTGGCAGATACCGCTTGATAGATGCCCGGGAATCCGGGATCCTCAAGCACAACAGGCTCCCCCTCATCAACCAGAAGCTGGAATAACAGCATCAGGCCCTGCATCGAGCCGCTGAACACAACGATCTGCTCCGGGTCGGCTTCAATGCCGCGTTTGAATCGCAGATGACCGGCGATCGCCTTTCGCAGTTCCATGTCTCCGGCAGGAGGTGGCCCGCTTTCCAGCAATCGGCCGCCGATGCCGCCTGCAAAGGCTAAAGCGCTGCGCCACTCCGCATAAGGAAACAGCTCCATCGGGATATTCACACTTGTAAAAGAGATCATCCCCTCTTCAAGCCGGTCAGCATCCCCGCTCTCATTCTCATTGTCCCCTGCGGAGATGGCATCCATAAGCCGCTTCCCCCAGACCGATAGCACCGGCTCCCGGGAGGTGGGCAGCATGTCAGAGCGTTTCGTCATCCCTTGGGCGACATACGTTCCGCTGCCAACCCGGGTCTCCACATAGCCTTCTGACAGCAGCATGTCGTAGCTCTGGGCGGCCGCTCCCCTCGATATGCCGTACATCCTGGCGAGCTCGCGCGTAGCCGGAAGGCGGACACCTACCGGCAGATTTCCGCTCAGAATGGCTTCGCGTAGAGCCTGGTAAAGCGCCAGATACTTGTATTTATATTTTGCTACATAGGTTTCAAACGGCAGCCCCAGTTCCATCGAACCCCTCCTGTATCCACAACTGAAATTGGCCTATATAAATCACTGTAAATTGGCGCTTTTGATGTGTCAATCTGAAGCGTATGCTGTTCACATGGGATGAAATCATATATGAGGTGATACGAATGAGAAGAGATGAATTTATGATGGACGACCCGGCGGAGATTGAAGCCTTTATGCATCAGGCGAGCTTCGGCTTTCTCGGCACGGTAGGTGAAGACGGCATTCCACGGGTGACCCCGCTGAACTTTGTGTATGCGAACCAGGCCTTTTATTTTCATGGCAGCCGCATGGGCGAGAAGATGGAGCATCTTCGGCGCACCTCCGCGGTCTGCTTTACTGTGGCGGATGAATATTCTCTGATTCCGTCCTATTATTCCGATCCGGTCCTGGCCTGTCCCGCAACCGCATATTTCAAAAGCGTAACCGCTGTCGGGGAAGCGGTGCTCGTAGATGACCTCGAAGAAAAAGCGCTGGCAATGGAAGCGCTGATGCGTAAGCTTCAGCCGGAAGGCGGCTATGCTACGATTGATGCACAGGACCCGAAGTATGCCAAAAGGCTGAAAGGGGTCGCCGTCATCAAGCTGGTGCCCCATCGGCTGAGCGCAAAATTCAAATTCGGGCAAAATCTGACACCGGAGCGTCTGGAGAGCATCGCGCAGGCGCTCGAAAGCCGGGATCAGGAGCAGGATCGCGAAACCGCAAAACTAATGCGAAAATATTTCACGGGATCGCATTAAAGCGACGCGAATTGATCGTGACGGTTGATGTGCAAGGTGGTATAATGTTAGGCAATGAATCGGAGACATTACATCCAATGTCGTCATAATATCCAATAGAATTGCGGAAGGAAGGAGCCAATTCATGAACCCATTGGCCGGACAATTGAATGAGAAGCTGCAAGCCGGTAACCCGCATGTATTTGACATGCTCTCCACACTCGGCAAGGAGCTCTATTTCCCGAAGGAAGGCATTCTGAGCCAATCCGCTGAGGCAGCAGCCCATGCGAAAAAATATAATGCAACGATTGGAATCGCAACCGAAGGCGGCATTCCTATGCATCTGGGGGTCATTCAGGAGAAGCTGTCGGCTTTCGCTCCGAAGGACCTGTACCCGTACGCCCCTCCAGCCGGCAAGCCGGAGCTGCGCTCTCTATGGCGGGACAAGATGCTGGAAGAGAACCCTTCGCTGCAAGGGAAGAGCTTCGGCAATCCGATTGCAACCAATGCACTGACCCACGGTCTCAGCATCGTCGCTGACCTGTTCGTAGATGAAGGCGATGCCGTCATCTATCCCGACAAGAACTGGGAAAACTATGACCTGACATTCGGCGTCCGCCGCCATGGGGTGAACGTGAATTTCCCTCTTTTCACATCGGAGATGACCTTTAATGCCGCAGGTTTGCGCGACGCCCTTCTGGCCCAGAAGGATAAGGGGAAAGCCGTGGTTATCCTCAACTTCCCGAACAACCCGACAGGCTACACACCTGGGGCAGCCGAGGGAGACGCCATCGTCGCAGCGATCAAGGATGCGGCCGAAGCGGGAATCAATGTCGTTGTGGTTACGGATGATGCGTATTTCGGCCTGTTCTTTGAAGATTCGCTCAAGGAATCGCTGTTTGGCCGCCTGGCCGATCTGCATCCGCGCGTGCTGGCGGTGAAGGTGGATGGAGCCACGAAGGAGGAATTCGTCTGGGGATTCCGTGTCGGCTTCATTACCTATGCTTCGGAGAACAAGGACGTGCTGGATGCCCTGGAGCAGAAGACGCTCGGCATCATCCGCGCAACCATCTCCAGCGGTCCCCACCCTTCGCAGACCTTTGTGCTGGATGCGTTGAAGGCACCGGGATTCAAGGAGCAGAAGGAAGAGAAGCTTCAGATTATGAAAGGCCGCGCCAATAAAGTGAAGGACATTCTGGACAGCGGCAAATATAGCGAAGCATGGGACTACTACCCGTTCAACTCCGGATACTTCATGTGTCTGAAGCTCAAGACGGTCCAGGCTGAAGCGCTCCGCTCCCATCTGATTCACGAGTACGGGATCGGCACCATTGCCTTGGGCGAACATGATCTGCGGATCGCATTCTCTTGCATTGAGGAGCCATATTTGGAGGATCTGTTTGATTTGATTCACCAGGGTGTTCAGGATCTGCAGCAGGCGTAATCACGCAGTGACCGGACACACGCGGTGATGATCGATAGGAGAAGCCGCTCTCTACAAGCCTTGTAGAGAGCGGCTTTCTTGTATACCTGGGACAGGCTCAGGCATTTCACCTAATTTCTTCCGTCAAAAATCAACGCTCGCCCATACCTAAAAACCATTGCATACATACAATACCGTGTACCAACCAACAAGTGAAAGGGGAATGAACAATGGGTGCAGTTGAAGAAGTAAGAGGTTGCGGTGGATACGGTGGCGGCTTCGGATACGGTCATGGCGTAGGAGCCATTCTGGTTCTGTTTATCCTGCTCGTTATCATCACTCGTTCTTTCTGGGTGTAATTGAATCTGCCCATCCGGCCTTTGCCGGCAGATGCATCGCGATGGCATCACGGTCACGCGACTGACGCACAGCGGATGCAGACGGCTGCCTGCAAAGGTAAGGCCGGAACGCTAACGTCCCGGCCTGTCGATACCATAATGTAACGATCAATCTTCATCTTCGTCTTCCCGGCGGTCCCTTCGCAGCGCAGCATGACGAAACATCCACACGAGCGCGAACCCGGCCACGGCCGTACCGAGTGTCAGACCCGGGGCCGCCGCAACGGAAGCGAGCATAGGGAGCCACATCACGAGCGCCCACAGCAGTTGAACCCGAAACAGCAGATATGCTTCATTCAGGCGCCGGGTTCCTTCCGGAAGCGGATATACATGAAGCCAGAACGATTCCCGATGCATTTTCCGGAGCGAGGAAAGCTGCAGCCCCACGATCATCAGACTGGCTAAATATACGACCGTGCCGACCAGACTGTCTCGGCTGATCCATACAAGGAACGTCCCAAGTACACCCACCCGCATCAGAATGCCGAGCATATCACTTCGAGCCAGACTTTTGATCAGCAAGTAGCGGTAGGCTGCGTCTTTCCTCCACGGAACTCCTTTGCCCCAGCTTGATAACCATTTCCGTGCATGAACCCGCTGTTCAAGCTGCGGCACATTGACGAACCAGCTCAGGATCTGCATTACGCGGCTTGCCTGACGGCGCTCGACAGCGATGAGCCGCTCCCAGGGAACAAGATGTCTGACCGGATAAGCCGCTGCTGCAGCGTAGGTCAGTCCAATCAGGGCGATGAATATGAGACCGCGGCCTGACGGCTGCCACAGCCATGCGGCAAGCGCGAGTGCGGCCACGCCCCAGCGAAGGCACCGGAAGCATGCCGCCATGCTCCTGGACACCATCTCCTGCTCTCTCCAGCTGCCATAGCTGGCCAGCAGCTTCAGCCCCGCCAGCACCACGATGGTGAGCAAGAGCGGTTTCGCAGCAGCATCGCTGCGTACATATAGCGGCCACAAAATCATCAAGGCGATCATTAAGCCGATGATTTTGTAAATGACGCCGCGAATCCAGCCCTGGACGAAGTAGCGGCTCATCCTTGCTTCCTGTGGAAGCAGAAACACGGTATCCGCTGGCCTTAGATAAGTGCGAACACTGCTGTTGATGACCAGCGGCGCGAGCACGGCCAGCATGATCCAGCGAATCGGCAGATCCGGCGGCAGATTCATGATGAAGCTTGTGTACCAGGCGGCAAACACAATTAATAAAAACAGAAACACAAACGCTACGCCGCTCTGGATCACATAGCCAAAATAAGGGACAACCTCTCCCCAAAATTGATTGCGCCTCTTGAGATACAGCTCCCGTAAATTCATGCCTGATTCCCGCCTTGGATCAGGATATTAAACAGCTCCTCCAGCGATTTGCCCGGCTTTCCGGCCTGTTCTCCAATCTGCTGCAGCGTCCCTTGAGCTACCACCCTGCCGCGATTCATCACAATAAAGCGGTCACAGTAATTCTCGATCGTCGACAGAATATGAGAGCTGAGCAGCACCGAAGAACCGGCTGCCTTGACCTCCAGCATGAAATCCAGCAGGGAGCGAATGCCGAGCGGGTCGAGCCCCAAGAACGGCTCGTCAATGATATACAGCCCCGGTCTGGCTACAAAAGCACACATGATCATCACCTTTTGCCGCATCCCCTTGGACAGATGGATGGACAGGCTGTCCATCTTCTCCTCCATCCGGAACAGACGGGACAGATGAGCAGCTCTCGCCTCATAATCTTCTCGGGACACGCCGTAGGAGCGGGCGGCAAACTCCACATGCTCGCGGACGGTCATCTCGTCATAGAGCAGCGGCGACTCGGGCACAAACGCCAGGGAGCTGTGATACAGCTCTGTATCCTCCTCCCGGCGTTTGCCCTGCACCTTGATTTCCCCTTTCTGGGGATGCATCAGCCCCAGGATATGCTTCATAGTCGTACTCTTCCCTGCCCCGTTCAGACCGATCAGACCGACCAGCTCGCCAGGCTGAACCTGAAAGGAGATATCGTGCAGCACCGGCCGGTTAATGCTGTAACCGCCGCTCAAGTCCTGAACAGAAAGTACCGGTTGTTCACTCATTATCTTCACCTCTTGTCTTCATTCCTGCGGTATGCCCGTGCCGTGCCGGGCTTATAGACCTGGAAACATCGAATGAAATGCCGCCTATTCGCGCGACTTGTCCTTTAACCACCGCGGCGCACCCTTATTCTTTCTCGTGCGCTCCCGTTCACTTTGCCGCTCTGCGGCCGCCTTGCCGGTGCTCGCCCGGCCCTTGCCGCTGACCGCTGCCGGCTTGCGAGCCTGACGGGCTTTCCCGGAACCCGAGCCGCTGCCTCCTGAACGCTGCGGTGAACCTGATGCAGTTCTGGGCGCTCTTACCTTCCCGGCGTAGAAAGCCCGCTCCTCAATCGTAATTCCAAGCTCCCGATTGAACTTGCGCATAATAAAGGTCTGGCGATCTGTAATCAGTGAGATGACCATCCCGCTTCGTCCCATCCGTCCTGTCCGTCCGGCCCGGTGCGTGTAATGTTCCGCATCCAGCGGCGGGTCGAAGTTGATCACCATGCCCAGCCCCTCGATATCAAGTCCCCGTGCGGCTACGTCACTGGCCACAAGCAGGCGCGTCCGGCCTTCGCGGAAAGCATTCAGCACCCGGCTGCGTGTCAGCTTGTCCGCATCGCCGTAGATAGCGGCAGCATTCAGGCCCAGATAGTTCAGCTTCGCCTCCACCTCGCCAAGATCGTCCGTATTGTTCACAAATACGATAGCCCGTTCCGGGTTATAGTGGCGAACGACTCGGCGGAGCATGTCCAGCTTGTCACGTTCCTCGGACACAAAATAATAGTGCTCCAGTGAGGACGGCGTTTTCATGTCAGGATCAATGCCCACCTCAACCGGGCGATCCATCTCCTGCTTGACGAGATCCGCCGTCTGCTGGCTGACGGTGGCCGATAGAAAGACAAGCTGCCGGTCGCGCAGGGCGCTTTTCAGTATCCGGTCAACATCACCGCCCGCGCCAAGCTGGAACACCTGATCCACTTCGTCAATGACAATCGTTTTTACCAAATGCATTTTCAGCTTGCGGACCTCGATCAGTTCCCGGATGCGGCCTGGCGTACCGATCACCAGCTCCGGATGCTGCTTCAGCTTCTCGATCTGGCGCTTAACCGCAGCCCCCCCGATCAGTCCGAGAACGCCGATGCCCCGAGGCTCTCCGTATCGCTCCGCCTCGCGAACGATCTGCAGCGCCAGCTCCTGGGTCGGTGCCAGAATGACCTTCTGCGTCCCTTTCACCTCCGGATCAATCGTTTGGAGAACAGGCAGCAAATAAGCCAGCGTTTTTCCCGTTCCGGTCTGGGAAGTGGCCAGCACATCCCTGCCCTCAAGGATATGGGGGATGGCTTCGCTCTGAACTGGTGACGGAGACTCGATGCCAAATTCAGCCAACCTTTCGGTGAAGTCCTGTGCGATTCCTAATGTATGGAAATTGGTTGCGTTCATAGATTTCGTCCATCCTTTGTTATTCGTGTACGGTTCACTCTTCCCATTATATGCGAAAACAGGAGCCCTCACCAAATACAACCTGGAGAACGATGACCGGGTTACATAACCTTACGATATTCAGGGGATTAAAATTGGGAATGTTACAGTGTGTGGAGAGAGGTATGAAGGATGTATTCATCTTATACATCTATCGGTTTGTGGAAGCTGAGGCTGCCCGCGCCAAACGGACCGAACGAGAGAACCTGTTCACGTCTCGGTACATTTGGCGCGTCTCGTACAGGTGATTCCTTCGCCGAGGAATCGGCTGATGTCACACGCCTCCGCTGTTACTTTTTGTTCATCCATCTGTGCAATGCCCGATCCAGAAACCGTGGGCACAGCTGATAGAGCTTGATGCCAAATGCGGCCAGACGCGGCAGGTTCAGCTCCTCCTTGCGTTTAAGCACAAGGGTCACCACCCGCCGGGCCACATCATCCGGCTTCAGCATCAGCGCACCCAGATTTTTCATGTATCCGCCTGACGGATCGGCAATCTCCAGAAACGGGGTGTCTATCGGGCCCGGATTTACCGTCGAAATCGTAATTCCGGTGCGGTGGAGCTCCTGCCTCAGCGAATTGCTGAAGCCCAGCAGGGCATGCTTGGTCGCGGAATACGCCGTGGACTTGGAGGTTCCGATTTTACCGGCCATTGAAGCGACGTTGACGATTTGCCCGTCTCCCTGCTCGAGCATGCTTGGAAGAACGGCCTGCGTGCAGCGTACAACCCCTAGATAATTGACATTCATCATATCTTCGAACTCGGTTAACGACATATCCAAAAAAGGGCTGAACTTGCCGTAGCCGGCATTGTTAATCAGTACGTCGATTTTGCCGTGCTTGGCTAGAGCCGCCTTAAATATCGCCTGGACCTGTTCATCATCCCGGACATCCATCATCGCAATCTCGTGCGGCCCGGGCATGCGCTTGCTTACCTCCTGCAGCCGCTCCTCCGAGCGTCCGATAAGGATCACATACGCGCCTTCCGCCGACAACCGTTGCGCAATCAACGCTCCGATTCCGCTTGAAGCGCCCGTAACGGCAACGATTTTGTGTTGTAACATGATTCGGACTCCCTCCATGGTTCCCCTTCATCGGTGTTCGATCTGATTCCTTCTTGTACCAGGCACCACCAGATCAAGGGCCGCTGAACGGATAAATAGATCGTATGTATCTATTTTATGAAATCATGACTTGAATATCCAGTTCTCCGATGCCATCCATGTGGAGTGGAATGCTCAGCGCTTTTTTCTGAATGAGATCCGATGCACTGTCGGCCTTCACGACCTTCGGCGGCGTAATATCAACACTGACACCTTGTCCGGCCAAAATCGTGCTTGCATTGCCGCTGATCATATTGCCCAGCTCGGAGATGGCGCTCTGCCCCATTTCATTCATTTCAGTGAGCACGTAGCCTCCCATCATGACGGACACCAGCCGCAGGGCAACCTCCTCTTGGATACCGAATACAATTTCACCGTTCATCTGTCCGGTCATGCCGATCAGAATCCAGATATGATTCTCCAGATAGCCGATCTCCTTGACGCCCAGATTGCCTGTAGAAGGTGAAACCTGTACCACTTGTTGAATCACGTTTCTTGCGGACTCTATGAAAGGATTAATAACCTCCGCCTTCATTGTCTAATCGCGCCCCTTTCGCCGGGTTATTGGGCAAGGGTTCCTTAAAGCCTGAGAAGTTCATCCCCACTTATGGATACCCCGCACTGAATCATCGTAAAATAACTTGTATGCTTGCTTATTATCCAGACATCATGATAGGTAAGATTTATAAGGTCCTTCATTTCATATGGTCGAATAATTCAGGCCTTTAGTCTTATTCATTTCCATGTCTACTTTACTATTATCGGATGCATTCGCAATCTTTTAATAATAATTATTTGGAAATCGTGATGTTTTTGCTCATTTTGCTGCAAAATCCTCGGTTTCAGGCGATTGATTGCCCCCTTCGGAAGAATAACCTATAATTTAAACAATAAGAGGCACACAACCATAGCGCGGAAGAACGAAATCATGTCAGGAGGAAGGCTATGAATATCAGCCAGTTGGAAACGCTTATCACCATCTCCAAAACGATGAGCTTTCGCAAAGCGGGGGAGCTCCTTAATCTGACGCAGCCGGCCGTATCCGCACAGATCAAAAGTCTGGAGGATGAGTTCAAGACCGTGCTCGTCGACCGCAGCCAGCCGGTCACCCTCACAGATCGGGGCCAGGTGTTTGTGGAACATGCCGAACAAATTCTGAGCATCGTGGATGAGCTGAAGCAGCGGCTGTCAGACCTCGACCAGACGCCGCAGGGACATATTCAATTAGGAACAACCACTTCGATTGCGATTCAAATTTTGCCTCGGGTTCTATCCTATTTTCAAGATCAGTTCCCACATATCAAAACCACTATCCAGTCCATGGCTTCTTCGCAAATTTATCACAGTGTAGAGAACGGCCTGATCGATATCGGCATCGGCTATCTCATTGAACGAAACCCTAACCTGAGCACATCCATACTGTACTACGACACCTTTGAACTCGTGGTGTCTCCGCAGCATCCGCTGGCCAGCATGCCGAAGGTAAACATCAACTCACTGGGCGGCATTCCGCTCATCCTGCTCACCCGGGATACGGTCGGCCGAAGATTCGCCGATGACGTCATGCGGGCGCACGGCATCGAGCCGCAAGTGGTGATGGAGCTGTCGAGCAGCGAGGAGATCAAACGAATGGTCGAGATCAATCTGGGCGCGGCCATTATCTCCAAGCAATCGGTCGCCCCCGAGCTGCGCAATGGCACGCTGCAGATCGTCCCGCTTCCGGAGCTGGAGGTTAGCCATCCGGTGGGCGTGATATACAAGAACAGCCGCTATGTCAGCTCCGCCATGAGACAATTTATCAGTGACCTGAAGGGAATGCCGGAAACCCAGTTTATCAGCAGTGAATGAACATTAGACCAGCCCCTCGGGGGTTGTCCGGCGCATCCGATAGATCAGAGAAAGAGAAAACCATACGATTTAAGGAGGAACACATGAAATTCGATATGCACACTCACCATTTCCGCTGCGGGCATGCCGACGGCACGATCCGGGACTACATCGAAGCCGGCATTGATGCGGGCCTGCAGGTGATCGGCATCTCCGATCATACGCCATACTTTGGCATCCCGGAGGAACAGCCTTTCCCGGGGATCGCCATGGCCAAATCGGAGATCGCTAGTTATGTGGACGAAGTTCTCCGCCTGAAAAAAGAATATGAAGGAAAGATCAAGGTGCTGCTCGGCATCGAGTCCGATTTCTTCCCCGAAGTCGCCGAGGTGTACCGGAAAGCGCTGGCCGCCTATCCGTTCGATTATATAATCGGCTCGGTCCATCAGGTGAACGGTGTCAGCATCTTCAACAAGAACCGCTGGAACAAACTGTCCCCGGCGCAGAAGGTAGCGGATAAGGAAGCCTACTTCGATTTAATCCGGCAGTCTGCCAGAAGCGGAATGTTCCAGATTATCGGACATATGGACGCCATGAAGGGAAATTATCCTGCCTTTTCGGAGATTATCGCCGATGAAGCAATTGAGGAGACTTTGAAGGTCATTGCCGAGTGTGGGCTGACCATCGAGATTAACACTTCAGGCAAAACGAAGCTGTGCGGAGGCTGGTACCCGTCCAACGCCATACTGGAAGTAGCGCATTTCCACGGCGTCCAGGTTACCTTTGGCTCGGATGCTCATACGCCGTCACGTGTGGGTGACGAGTTTGAGGAAGTGTCCCGAGTGCTGAAGGAGATCGGTTACACCGAGTGGGTATACTTTGAACAGAAGCAAAAAGTGGCGGTCCCTCTCTGATCGTTTTTGCAGGGAGGATTTTGTTACAAAAATGAAATATATCTGTTATGAAACTCTAACAGCGGCAGGTTACACTTATCACATGACCCCCTTTTGAGAATATATATATGGTGTTGGGACCCGGAAGCTCGGGTCCTCTTTTTTTTTACCTAGCTGTGTTCTTCAGATGAAGATTTCTTCTCGTTGCCTGACTCGGATTCCTCTTCCGCTCGCTTGTTCACCTGGTCCTCTCCGCGAGTTTCCAGCTCTTCATCGGAGCCGGGACTCATCATCAGCCGCAGCGTACCCAGCATGGACAAGGCATAGCCAACTGTAATAAAACTGAAAGCCATCTGCATGATGACTACGAGCCGCGCCGTATTATCCACCGCTACAATGTCGCCGTAGCCCACCATCACAAATGTGGCCACACTGAAATACAGAAAGGCAACCCCCTGGCTCAGCAGGTCATCACCGATCGGTGAGCCTGAGAACGAGCTGCTGCCAAACAATTTATAGATCGACGTATAGACGACGGCAAAAAACAAAACGCACATCACCGCTGCCATGCTGATCCGCTCCACGACCGTTCTGAGCCGGACCTCCTGGTGGGCAGATTCGGAAATCTTCTTGAATATGTACAGGACATAGAACACCACCGAGCCGAGCGAGAACAATACAATCGTTGCCCGAAGTCCTCCTGGCCCGTGAAATACAGCTGTCAGATCAATCCATTCCAGCAAATCCTCCACCGATATGAGCACATAAATCAGCAGCGGTGCAAGCAGTAGAGGTCTGCTGGACCACGCTTTATCCGCTTTGTAAAAAAGATATACCAGCACTGCCAGCCCGGCGATATTAAGGCACCACATCCACCAAGTCACATTGATTCCCTCCTCAAGCGGGCCATCCCGGGCCCACTCCTTACGGGGTTATTACCCGTTGACGGGGGATGATGTAACCGGGAGATATTCCTAGATTCGATATCGGGAGCCACGCTAACCAATCAAATCCTCCCACCGGACAGATGATAGCACGGTGATGCGAAGGCTTGATGCACCAGCATCGGCGGCGGGAATGCCCCGGCTCCCGGACATGCAGCTTGCGAACAGAGAGACATGCGGGGGTACTCCCAGCTACGGTGTAGGCCGCTCGGCCTTCCGATGCGCCTTCAACCAATTCACGGCATAATCAACCATCTTCGGCTGCGCAGCCAGCAAACTCGGGGCGTTTCCAATCTGACCCCGGGACCAGGCATCCGGATATGCGGCCTCGAAAGCCATACCCAGCTGCTCAAAATCATCGGAATAAAAGTTGATATCTTCAAATGTGACCCATTCCGTCCTTTCCCCTGCTCTTCGGATCGGAGCGCAGGAGGTAATGACCTTCTTGCCCTCCCAGTCGGCTCTGTATTCAGCCAGGTGGAACGATGTATTCGTGGCATGCCCCGTTCCGAGATGAAGCACGTAAGCGCCTGTTTCATATAGCCGGGCAAGCGGGGACGGATCCCCCAGCCCGAAATCCAGCTCATGTGGACACATGAGCTGCTTAGCCAGAGGGCCGCGCGCGGCAAAGGATAGTTGCGGATGGCTGCTGCGAACAACGCCAGCCTGTTTACGAAACGTCTCCGCAATGACACCCATGCCAGTTGTCACCGTTAAATCGGGATCATATGGCGGCATTTCATCCCGGATGAGCTGCCACCACGCCTCGGCAGCCGGCGGGTTTCTCCACGTTGCCGGGTCCGTCAAGTTGGACGATTGAGTCGGCATTACCAATGTGCCCTCCCTGCCGATCGCCTCCTCCAGCGCCAGAATGACCGCCTCGGGGCCGCCCGGAATCCAACCCCCTATGCTTTTCAGAGAAGAATGCACCAATAGCGTCATTCCCTCCGTCACCCCGAGCACCTTCAGATCACGCACCATATCGTTCATAGTAATGGGTCTCTCGATAATCAATCCGATTCCTCCTCCCTCTTCATGCGACAAGCACCCGACCAGTCAGAAGCCCGGTCGGGTGCTTGAAGAATACGCTGCTATAGCAGCGATTATTGGTTCGCGGGCTGGCAGCCTCGTTATACGCTGAGCCAGCGTTTGAACATGTGCTTGGTTGTTTCCTTGTTCATCTCGGCGATGGAGGTGGTCAGCGGAATGCCTTTCGGGCAGGCACGCACACAGTTCTGCGAGTTGCCGCAGCCCTCGATGCCGCCATCCTGCATCAACGCCTCCAGACGCTCTTCCTTGTTCATCTCGCCTGTTGGGTGCGCGTTGAACAAACGCACCTGGGAGATTGCTGCCGGACCGATGAAATCCGTCTTTTCGTTAACGTTCGGGCAAGCCTCCAGGCACACCCCGCAGGTCATGCACTTGGACAGCTCGTAGGCCCACTGACGCTTGCTCTCAGCCATCCTCGGCCCCGGACCAAGGTCATAGGTGCCGTCGATCGGAATCCATGCTTTTACGCGCTTCAACGCCGTGAACATGCGGCTGCGGTCGATGATCAGGTCGCGCACAACCGGGAACGTCTTCATCGGCTGAATGCGAATCGGCTGCTCCAGCTTGTCAATCAAGGCAGCGCACGCTTGACGCGGCTTGCCGTTGATGACCATCGAGCATGCGCCGCATACTTCCTCCAGACAGTTGGAGTCCCAGCATACCGGAGCCGTTGTCTGGCCTTGCGCATTTTTCGGATTGCGCTGAATTTCCATCAGCGCGCTGATTACGTTCATACCCGGACGGTAGGGAACCTCAAACTCCTCGGTGTACGATTTGGATTCCGGGCTGTCCTGGCGGGTTATAATAAACTTCACGCTTTTAGACGCGGTTGCTGTTTGAGCCATGTTAAATCCCCCTTTACTTATCTTTCGAATAGTCGCGAACACGCGGCGGGATTAGGGAAACATCCACTTCTTCATATGAGATTTCCGGTCCGTCCGGCGTCCATTTCGCCTTCGTTGTTTTCAGGAAATTCTCGTCATCCCGGTTCGGGAACTCTGGTTTATAATGAGCGCCGCGGCTTTCATCGCGGAGCAGTGCGCCCAGCGTCATGGCCTCAGCGAGCTCCAGCATGTTCCACAGCTGTCTCGTAAACGCCACACCCTGGTTGTTCCAGCGGGATGTATCGGTCATGTTGATGTTGCGGTAGCGCTGCTTCAGCTCTTTAATTTTGTCAATCGTAGCCTGGAGCTTGTCATTGTAGCGAACAACGGTCATGTTGTTGGTCATCCACTCGCCGAGCTCCTTGTGAATCACATAGGCATTTTCGGTGCCTTCCATCTTGAGCAGATCCTCATACTTGGTGGTTTGCTCTTTCGCGAACCGATCGAATACGGAGGAGGAAATGTCCTCGGAGGATTTCTTCAATCCCTTCACATATTCAATCGCTTTCGGTCCAGCGACCATGCCGCCATAGATGGCGGATACAAGCGAGTTCGCGCCCAGACGGTTCGCACCATGATATTGGTACTCACACTCGCCGGCTGCAAACAGCCCCGGAATGTTCGTCATCTGATTGTAATCTACCCACATGCCGCCCATGGAGTAATGGACCGCCGGGAAGATTTTCATCGGAATTTTGCGCGGGTCATCGCCCATGAACTTCTCGTAAATTTCGATGATGCCGCCGAGCTTGACGTCCAGCTCCTTCGGATCCTTGTGGGACAGGTCGAGGTATACCATGTTCTCGCCGTTAATGCCAAGCCCCATATCGACGCAGACGGAGAAGATTTCTCGCGTCGCGATATCGCGTGGAACAAGGTTTCCGTAAGCCGGATATTTCTCCTCAAGGAAATACCAAGGCTTGCCGTCTTTATAAGTCCAGATCCGTCCGCCCTCACCGCGTGCCGATTCAGACATCAGACGCAGCTTGTCGTCACCCGGAATGGCAGTAGGGTGAATCTGGATGAACTCACCGTTGGCGTAGTGTACCCCTTGCTGGTATACGGCGCTGGCTGCCGTTCCTGTATTAATAACGGAGTTGGTCGTTTTGCCAAAAATAATGCCCGGGCCGCCGCTGGCCAGAATGACCGCCTCGGCCTTGAACGCGCGAATCTCCATCGTGCGCAGATCCTGGGCAGTAATGCCCCGGCACACGCCCTCATCATCGATGATGGCCTGGAGGAATTCCCAGTTCTCGTATTTGGTAACGAGACCGGCCGTTTCCCACCGGCGCACCTGCTCATCGAGTGCATACAGCAGCTGCTGGCCTGTCGTTGCTCCGGCAAAGGCCGTACGGTGACGCTTCGTACCGCCGAAACGACGGAAGTCAAGCAGCCCCTCAGGCGTCCGGTTAAACATAACGCCCATGCGGTCCATCAGGTGGATAATGCCCGGAGCCGCTTCACACATCGCTTTCACCGGCGGCTGATTCGCCAGGAAGTCCCCGCCGTACACGGTATCGTCAAAGTGCTCCCAAGGAGAGTCGCCCTCCCCTTTGGTATTTACTGCTCCGTTAATGCCGCCTTGTGCGCAGACGGAGTGAGAACGTTTTACGGGTACAAGTGAGAACAGATGAACATGGGCTCCTGCTTCCGCCGCCTTGATGGTTGCCATCAAGCCTGCAAGACCGCCGCCCACTACAATAATATTAGATGCCATAATAGGTTCACTCCCTTTAACTCAAGACTGTCTTAGCTATATCGATCACGGCGTTTGCCGCTTGGAACTCGGCGTCTCTGAATCCGGTCATAGCCAGAATGAACATGACGCTCATTACAACGAACAGGCCCATGCAGATGTACGTCGATATGCGTTGAGCACGCGGACCGACGGTGATGCCCCAGCTGACCAGAAATGCCCACAGACCGTTTGCAAAGTGGAACGTAGCGGATAACACGCCGACCACATACAGCGCGAACAGTACTGGATTGCTGACGATCCCGTGCATAACGGCTCCCAGCTCATCATGCGTGATCTTGCCGATCATGATCTGGAAGCGCGTATCGTACATATGCCAGATTACGAATACAAACGTAATGACGCCGGTGATCCGCTGAATCATGAAGCGAATGTTGCGCTCATAATTGAAATTGCCTACGTTATTGTTCGCCTGGTAAGCGATATACAGTCCATAGACGCCGTGGTACAACAGCGGCAGCCAGATCAGGAACAGCTCCAGGAAGAAGACGAGCGGCATGCTGTTCAGGAAATGCACCGCCCCCATAAAGCCTTCCTTTCCACCCTCGAAAGCCTTATAGTTGGATATCATATGGCTGATCAGGAATCCTCCAAGCGGTATGACACCAAGTAATGAATGCAGCTTTCTGGAATAATACCCTTTCATCAGTTGACGTTCCCCTTTCCGATGTACAGCGTTTTCAATTTCATACTTTCGAACGAATTCATTTCATTTGGAACTGCTTACGCAATACATTGAAACTCGCGTTTTTTCAACGACAAATTGTTCTCTATTTCCCTAATCTGTGAACAACCTGTGTCACATTTCATGTTACTCCTTTTTTTCTTATAATGGAATTGCAATATAATTATTAAACGTTATAATTTATACGCATAAGCAAAATGTCCGGTATGGTTGCCTGTGCAGATCGGCCGCAGCTTCGCGGAAGCGGTCTCACCTTACGAGCCGGACAGGCTTGGCGCATAGCCGCAAACTTGCGTTTCTTCAGCAAATCTTCATATTCACTACCTAATATACACTACCATATAACAGGAGGATGTAGCCATGTTCGAAGAGCTGGACGTCTTTGCCGTCGTCGTTGAGCAATCCAGCATCAACAAAGCTTCCAAGCTGCTCAACCTGTCCCAGCCGGCGGTCTCCCGCAAAATCGCCAAGCTGGAGGACGAGCTTGGGCTGCAGCTGTTCAACCGTCGGGGCAAGCGACTGGAGCTGACCTCGATCGGACAGATCGTTTATACCTTCGCCCTGGAGCAGCGGCAGCAGCAGTTGAAGTTTATGCAGACGCTGGCGCATTACCGCGAAGGCGAGCAAATCTCCATTACGCTTGGCGCCAGTCTGACCACGCTGCAGACGACGCTGCCTCCGCTTGTGAATGCTTTTATGGAGAAGCATCCGGCAGCGGAAATTAAACTGGTCACTGGCAAGACTCATGAAATCGTATCTTATGTAAGGGAACGACGCGTGGATATCGGCATCGTTGCTTCCTCCATCAATCAGCCGGGGCTAAAGTGCATTCCGCTCTTTGACGATCATCTTGAGCTGGTCATCCCGCTCGGCCATCCGCTGGCGGAGCTTGAAGCGGTCAGCATCGAGCATCTGCAAGGACTGCCGATGATTATTTTCTCCACCGGCACCTGGTACCGCAAGCTGACCGATGATCTGTTTCATCGCTGGGGCATTATGCCCGACATCCGGATGGAGATCGATTCCTTCGAGGCGATCGTCCGCCTCATTCCAACCTGCAAAGCGGCGGCGCTGCTGCCCAAATCCTATTTGCGCCCGCAGCTGCTGTCCGATAACGGTCTGCTCGACATCCATATCCCCGCTTTGATAGAGACCCGGCGGACCACTTCGCTCGTCTATGACGAGTCCTCGGATTTGAGCAGTGCGGCCAGACGCTGGATCGCCGAGACCGAGGTGCTGTTCACTGAGCTGCGCAAGCTGAAGGCATAGGGGCAGGCTTGCAACCCACAGTAGCCGCCTAGCCTTATGACAACAAAGCGATCATCTATACACCGCATGTTCCGTGTACGCATGATCGCTTCTTCCTATTATATAAGTGCGGATTAACCTTCCTGCGAGTTGACAACCTCATTCTCAAATCGTTCCACGTTCTCATTCGAACCGATAACCACCATAATGTCACCGGCATGCAGCACATCCATCGCCGTTGGCGCCACAATGATGCCGGAAGGCTTGTTGACCGCCACGACGGTAACCCCATAACGAACCCGGGTGTTAAGCTCGCTTAATGTTTTTCCATCCATGCAGTCCGTCACCGTCAGCTCAACGACCAGATAGTCTTTGGACAGCTCGATATAATCGAGAAGGTTAGGGGTAACGAGCTGATGAGCCACACGAATGCCCATATCTCTTTCCGGGAAGATCACCCGGTCTACGCCCAGCTTCTCCAGCGCTCTGCCGTGCAGCACCGATATCGCTTTGGCCACGACCGTGCCCACACCAAGCTCCTTCAGCAATATGGCTGAAAGAATGCTCATCTGGATATCGTCGCCGATCGCCACAATGCCGCAGTCGAAGTTGCGGACGCCAAGCGACTTCAGCACTCCCTCATCCGTAGCATCCGCCACGACGGTATGCGTCAGCAGCTCGCTCATATCCTCCACAACCTCTTCGTCCCGGTCGATGCCCAGAACTTCATACCCCTGCTCCATCAGTTCAATGGCGAGGCTCGATCCGAACCGCCCTAGACCGATCACTACAAACTGTTTTGGTTTCATGTTTCCCGTCATGCTCCTTACCCAATAATCATTTTGCCTTCCGGATAACGGTACAATTCTTTGTTTTTATTCGGACCCAGTGCATACACGAGCGTCAGCAGTCCAAGCCGTCCCGCAAACATCGTGAAACAGATCAGCACCTTGCCGAAGGCCGTCAAATGAGGTGTCAGTCCCATCGACAGCCCAACGGTGCCGAAGGCCGATGTCGCCTCAAACAAGATCTCCAGAAAATGTCCATCCTCCGTAGTAGATAAAATCATCGCAACGGTCAGCACAAGCAGCACCGCGAGCAAGGCAATCGTCAATGCCTTCAGAATCCGCTCCTGAGCCAGCCGGTAGTGGAACAGCACAATGTCCTGACGTCCGCGCATCATGGCGACCACCGCCCCGATCATCACCGTAAAAGTCGTCGTTTTGATCCCGCCCCCGGTCGATCCCGGAGAGGCGCCGATAAACATCAGAATGACGATGAAAAATTGTGTCGCCTGCCTCATTCCTGTAATGTCAATCGTGTTCACTCCGGCCGTTCGGGGCGTGACCGACTGGAGCAGGGCCGCCAGCGTTTTGCCGCCGCCATCCAGGGTACCGAGCGTTCTCGGATTCGTGAACTCGAACACCATAATGACAACGGCTCCGACCAATATGAGCGCTCCGCTCATGGACAGAACGACCTTCGAATGCAGGGACAGCTTCCGTTTCTGGCGAAAATCAATCAGATCCGACAATACCACAAATCCAAGTCCCCCGGAAACGATTAAAAATATGGAAACGATGTTGATCAGCGGGTCACTCACGTACCCCGTAAAGCTGTGAAATTGTCCAAACAGATCAAAGCCCGCGTTATTAAACAGCGATATGGCATGAAAAATCCCGAAATAAACGGCCTGCCCGGCCGGCATGTCAAACGCCCAGCGTATCGAGAACAACGTGGCACATACGGCTTCAATAACAAATGTATAAATAATTACCCTCCGGATCAGCCGTACAATCCCTTCCACTGATGTCTGGTTCATGGCCTCCTGCAGCACCAGCCGGTCCTTGAACGAGATGCGCCGCTTGAACATCAGCGCGAACAGCGTTGCCATCGTCATAAAGCCTAATCCGCTAATCTGGATGAGCAGCATGATCACAAGCTCGCCAAAGGTGCTGTAGGTTGTCGCCGTATCAACGACGACTAGCCCTGTCAGACATACAGCCGATGTCGCGGTAAACAAGGCGTCAATCGCTCCAAGCGGCTCCCTGCCGGCTGTTGCCACCGGCAACATCAGCAGCATTGTCCCGATCCCGATGAGCGCTGCGAAGCCAAGCGTCAGGATTTGCGGCGGGGACAACTTGAGCCAAAATAATTTCGGGTTCAACTTGTTCACCTTCTGTTGATAAAAGTCAAAGAAAAAAAGACACTGGAAATCCAATGCCCCTTTCGGTTCTGGTTCCTGTGCTGCAGCCTACGAGGTTAGCTGACGGGTTCGGGCTTTCACAGGTTGCCCTATTCCTCCTCATTCATGATGAATCATGAATGACTTAGGAAATTCACCCCAATTACATGGTTCCCCCATTTTCTGGTCGAAATTCGGCTGTCTTATTTTCTTTGCTGAAAGCATGATGTGATTATAACGCAATCGCCTCACGAACCCAATGCTGTTTTTGCTGCAAAATATCTTTAAAAACGTCCGATTTGGGCATATTCAAGAATACGAGTACCTGCTTCTCTTGCATTTTCGTAAGCTTTCATTCGTTTTCATCGATTATTTAAAAAAATGACAGAGGGATAAGCTCCGTGAAGGGCACATATCTATGTTATATTGACTTATAGTTGTTTGAACTCTTCCACATCCGATACTTTCATACTGACGATAGGTATCTAATTTGCAGCAGTTATCCATCTCGAGGAGGAATTTCATGAATCGAATTCAAGAACCGCTGAAACTCAAAGCTAATTTCAGAACATTAATGATTCCAGCCATCGTCGGCCTCGTCTTGTTTCTGCTTCTGCAGATCGTGCTGCCCACCGCCGCCGATCCGGAGCTTCAGACGTCTGTTGTGATCACCAAGGAGGAAGCCTCACTGGCTGCCTCGAAATTTGCCAAGGACCAGTTAGGCTTCCCTGTAGAAGAAGCGACAGAAACGCTGGTGACTTATCAGTCGAATTCTGCGTTGTATGGATATTTGACCAAAGAGAAGAAGCTCGACGAGTACAATAAAACCTATGAGCAACAATATCCCTATGACGTATTCCGTGTTCGCTTCACGCTTCCGGGCCTGGACGCGCTGCTGGTGGATGTACATATGCAGACCGCGGCGGTTATCAGCTATACCCTTGATGCCGCGCACTCGAGCTATGACCGGATTGAGCTGAATACCGGCGCGGTACGGCGGGAAATGCTGCTGCTAGCCGAAGGCAACATGACCTTGTCCGAGAAACAGGCACTGGCAGAGCCCTGGCTCCAAAGGTCCGGCTATGATCCAGCCAGCCTGGAGCTGCTTACGCAGGAGGGCGAGCCCAAGCTGGAATATGCCGATCCGTCAAAATCCGTTCTGGATGCTCAGCTGAAATTGGAGTTCACGTTCGAAGACCGCCAGCTGCGCTCGTATCAGCAGGCCTTCGATGTTCCGGAGCAGCATACCGCCTATGTGGAGAAGCAGACGCAAAACGCGCTTATGCTTACGCTGATCGGGTACGGTTTGTTCACCCTCGTGCTCGGAATTCTCGCGATTGTATACAGCGTGAAAACACGTGCCCACACTTCTTTTAAACGCGGAGTGTTTCTGGCGCTGCTGCTGTTTGTCATCCAGATGCTGAACACCTACAATTTGATGCCAGTGTTCAAAGCCCAGGGGATGTCCAGTTTCGGAATTGCATTCATGATGATCTTTTATGTAATATATTCCCTCATCTTCTCGGCCCTTCTGTACTTCTCGCTGGTGGGCGGAGACGGGCTGTGGCGCAAGGAGGACGGGCTCAATGTGTGGCCGCGGGCGAAGGAACCGGGTTATGGGCCGTATGTGCTCGACAGCATGAAGCTCGGCTATCTGTGGGCATTCATCTTGCTTGGCATTCAGTCGATCATCTTCATCATACTGAGCCTTACGCTGAATACCTGGGCAACGACGGATTCGGAGCAATCGCCATACAACATGCTGTATCCGTGGCTGTTTCCTTTGATGGCCTGGTTCGCTGGCATATCGGAAGAGGCCGTTTACCGGCTGTTCGGGATTAAAATGGTCAAAAAAATCGTGCGCAGCACCTTTGTCGCCAGCTTGATCACTTCGATCATTTGGGCTCTCGGACATACGCTGTATCCGATCTATCCGATTATTTCCCGACCCATCGAGCTGGTAATCATCGGCCTGCTGTTCAGTTATATCTTCCTGCGATACGGTTATTTGACCGCCATGTTCGCCCACGTCATCTTCAACAGCACCCTGATGGGAATCAGCCTGATCCTGCTGAGAGACGCAACCAACGTGGTGATGGGGGCCTTCTATATCGCGCTTCCAGCACTGGTCGCTTACGTCATTTACCGATTTAACCCGCAAAAAAAGGAGAAGCCGTATACTACGACTCCTCCCGAAGCGCTTTAAGAATATCATTCGCTAATTTTTCACCGATAGAAAGGGGCCGGAAGTCTTCGACACTGGCCTCTTTTATTTTTTTGACCGAGCCAAAATGCTTGAGCAGCATCTTCCGGCGCTTCTCCCCGATGCCCGGAATAGCGTCCAGCTTGGAGGAAACCATCGATTTGCCCCGCTGCTCGCGGTGGAACGAAATGGCGAACCGGTGCACTTCATCCTGTATGCGCTGAAGCAGGTAGAATTCCTGGCTGTCCCTTGGCAGCGCCACCGGCTCAGGCGGATCGCCCACCATGAGCTGCGCCGTCCGGTGCTTGGCGTCCTTCACCAGGCCGCAGACCGGGATGAACAGTCCCAGCTCGTTCTCCAGCACATCGACCGCTGCCGAGATTTGGCCGCGTCCGCCGTCGACCACGATCAGATCCGGCAGCGGCAGGTTCTCCTTGAGCACCCGCTCATACCGGCGGCGAATAACCTCGCGCATCGTCTCATAATCATCCGGTCCCGATACGGACCGGATTTTATATTTGCGGTATTCCTTCTTGTCCGGCTTGCCATCGGTAAATACCACCATTGCCGATACCGGGTTGCTTCCTTGAATGTTGGAGTTGTCAAATGCCTCAATCCGGTGCAAAGACTCCAGACCGATAATCTCGCCCAGATTAGCTGCCGCAATCGAGGTGCGCTCTTCATCGCGTTCAATCAGGCGGAACTTCTCATCAAGCGACACTTTGGCATTATCGGAAGCCATGCCAACCATCTGACGCTTCAAGCCCCGACGCGGAACCAGAACCTTGATACCGAGCCACTCCTGCAGCGCCTCCGCTCCGCCTGCCGCATCAACGAGCCCGGCCGCTTCAGCCGCTGCTTCGGCCTTCGCCTCAGCCGCAGTAGGTTCGGCTCTGTCTGTCAGAACAGTTGGCTCGGTCGTTGCCACATCTGCACCAGCAGGCGGCTTGGCTGCGGCTTCACCAGCTTCCTCGCTGTCCGCATCGGCTGCTGCGCCGGACAACTGCGGGCCCGGCAGCAGAATTTCCTGCGGCAGCGCCGGATTGCTGCTGTAATACTGTGCGACAAAGGACAGAAAGTCGCTGTGGGGGTCGCCGTAGAACGGAAATACGGAGGCGTTGCGCTGCACCATTTTTCCCTGGCGCATATATAGAATCTGCACGCACATCCAGCCCTTGTCCACCGCATAACCGAACACGTCCCGGTCCTTCTTGTCGGTAGTCGTGATCTTCTGCTTCTCCATCAGAGCGTCAATATGCATGATCTGATCACGCAGCTCCTTGGCCCGCTCAAAATAGAGCTCCTCCGCAGCCTCGTGCATTTTCCGCTCGAGCTCCTTCCGGATCTCCTCATGCCCGCCGCTGAGGAATGACTGGATTTCGCTCGTAATCTGCTCATAGTCCTCCCGGGGAACCTCCTTCACACAAGGGGCCAGACATTGCCCGATGTGATAATAGAGGCAGACCTCCTTCGGCATGACACCGCATTTGCGCAGCGGATACATGCGATCCAGCAGCTTCTTCGTTTGCTGGGCGGCCGAGGCGTTCGGATACGGGCCAAAGTATTTCGCTTTATCTTTCAGCACCCGCCGGGTCACTTCCAGCCGGGGATGCTCTTCATTCGTTATTTTTATATATGGATACGTTTTATCGTCTTTCAGCAATACATTGAAGCGAGGCTGATGGGTTTTGATCAGGTTGCACTCCAGAATGAGTGCCTCCATATTGCTGCCGGTCACAATATATTCAAAATCACGGATTTCGGAAACCATCAGCTGGGTCTTGCCATTGTGGCTTCCCGTAAAGTAAGAGCGTACCCGGTTCTTCAGCACCTTGGCCTTGCCGACGTAGATGATGGTGCCTTCCCCGTTCTTCATCAGGTAGCAGCCCGGCTGATCAGGCAGCAGCGCCAGCTTGTGCCGGATATTCTCCAGAGCCTTCTCCTGCTCCTGAACCCGCTTGGCGAAATCGTTCATACCCTTCCCCCTCTCCTAGGAGACATTATACTACGAATAAACCGCACAAAGCGCCCCCGGATTATTCCGAAGGCGCTTATAACGTTGCTTGCTGCTTGGAGCGTCAAGCTTGAATTATTGATGTTTCGCAATGATGCCCTTCAAGGCTTCTTTGGAATTCAAACCAACCACTTTGTCGACAGGCTGGCCGTCTTTAAAGAAGATCATTGTCGGGATGCTCATAACGCCGAAACGAGCTGCAGACTCAGGATTCTCGTCCACATTCACCTTAGCGATTTTCACATCATCGCCCACTTCCTGAGCCAGTTCGTCCAGGATTGGCGCAAGCATTTTGCAAGGTCCGCACCAAGGCGCCCAGAAATCAACAACAACCGTTCCTGTGCTTTCCACTTCGTTAGCAAAGGTTTGGTCGGTAACATTTACAATTGCCATATTGTATTCTCCTCCTTACAGGATAAGTATATCTTTAACAAAGATGCCGATTTTAATGTCGACGAAAATAGTATACCACATTTTTCAGGAAAAAGTGAAATATACTCACCTAAAGAAAGGTAGTAATTCACCTCCCTTATTCTTTACAAATGATTTGCCAATTGGGTATACTACTAATAACAAGTCCGGTGAATGTCAAGGAAATGGATCACAGGCATGTTCACCTTTTAGGAGGCTAGCACCATGGATGTAAACGTTCACGTTAACGATCCACGGGAGCACGTGAATGAAGAACCGCGGAATGACTTTGGCGATTTGATGGCTGGCTTTATCGGCATGTTCGGTTTCATGACCATCATTTTCTTCGGCTTTGTCATTATCAAGTATCTGGTCGGTTAATCGGCGGCTCCTTGTGCTCTAACATGAAAAGTCTGATCCTGTTCACAGCTTAAGCTGCGATCGGGATCAGACTTTTTCTATTGTCATCTTCCGTTTCACTAATCAGAACTTGCCCCGCTGATTCTCCCCGAACAGCTGCACCACATCGACAAAAGGCGCAATCCGGTTCATCAGCCGCTGACCCTTGTGAAGCTCCTCCCCATCCTTGCTCGTAAAGCTCAGATGGCGCTCCAGCCCGTCCAGCGGATAATTGGAGGTATAGAAGGTCGGTTTGCGATTCATCCGGTAGTTCAGAATCGAGCCGAGGACGTGATCCCGAACCCAGGGATTCAGGTTTTCCGCACCGATATCATCAAAGATGAGCAGGTCGCATTCCTTCATCGTCTCCGTCATTTCCTTCAGCTTCTGCCCTTCCTGCATCATCGATTTCAGATCCTCGACGAAGTCCGGCATGTACACGATGACGCCGGTATAGCCAACCATCGCCAGCTCATGCAGCAGATAGCACATCAAATATGTCTTTCCCGTCCCGAATGCCCCAGTTAAATACAGGCCGCGCGGTGACAGACCATTCTCCTTGACGTCCTGAATATAACGGAAGATCTGATGAACAGCGGGAGCGCGCAGCCTGTCCTTGGCCATAATCTCCATGTTGTTATAACCTTCGTTAAGCGCGTGATCATCCACGTAGAAGCTGCGGATCCGTTTGCGGATCATCTCTGCGTTGGTCTTGGCCACCTGTAGATGACAAGGCGCTTTCCGTTCATAGATCTCCACGGTCCCGTTCACACGCTCGATATCAAGCTTGCTGAAATGTCCCTGGAAATCATTTGGGCAATGCTCCAGCCCCGGGCATTGCTCACAGTGCTTATGGTCTCCGGCATACTGATACAGCTTGCTCAGATTCAGCCGGATCACCCGATCATCGATCTCGGGGTATTCGCTGCGGAGTGCGCGAATTAACGGATTCTGCAGCAGTTCCTCTGTAATGCTCTCCGTCCGGCGGCGAATATCCGGATTCTTCAAATGGTCCAGCAGCTGACCCAGCGATTCCATCGCGATCTCCCCCTCCCTCTTGATACGTTCAACGATTCATGCAGGCACCATTGCCTGCTACTATCATTCATCCGATCATTCATTCGTTAACATAGCGGGCCTTACCCGCCCTTCTTCTTGCTGGCCTGCATCTCGGCGGCAAACCTTAACATCTCTTCAAATTCTTCATCGGACACGGCCTGTCCTGACGCATTCCCCTGGGCCACCGGAATGTCCGGCTTCACCTTGCCGCCCTTGGCGTATGTACGCGCCCGCGAAGCCGCCTTCTGTTTGCCTTTCATTTTGGCCTGATCGCGAATGTATTGAACCGCCTTCTCATAAGTATCCACCTGCTTCAGCAGCATGTTGGAGGCGATCGCCTCCACGAAATTGCGATTGATCCGCTGCTCTCCATCCTCGGCGATCAAGGTCATCAAATAATGAATGAGCACATTGATTACCTCTTCAGGCAGCTTGTAGCTCAAGTCGATCTTCTCGAACATATCCATAAACGGCGACGGAATCGTCCCCGGAAAAAATGTCTGCAGCAGCTTCGTATACGGCTCATTGCGAAGCATCATATTATATTGGTGAATATCGCATTTCGATTGAAACTGTAGCGGAACTTCCACATAATATTCCATCTGCACCGGATGCTCCTGTGCCGGCTCGTCCGGCTCGCCTTCCAGCTCCTGCCGCAGCGCCACGACCTTGCCTGCCGTGATCTCGCGCTTCTCCTGCAGCTTCATGCCCTGCCGGAAATGAAGGCTGGCCTTATGTTGCAGATCATCAAGCACAATCTCTCCCTGGGAGGTAAATATACCATCCTCATCGAGCAAACGGCATAAATCCTGCACGCTGAGGTTGTATTTCCGAACGACATAATTGACGATCCCCATCTGTTCATGATCATAGCGAAGCCGCTCGACAAACACCCGGTTGCGCGACTCGCGCGGGAAGCGAAGGATAATGTCCGCATAATTCAGCCCGCCGCTATCCTGGTCAGAAGAAAGGGACCGGACTGGCTTGCTCCCGGCAGACACCTCTTCCAGCGCCTGTTCCAGCTCATAATCGATGACATGGGTGTTCAGCTCAAATATATCGTAAAAGGGTACCGAAATATTCTCCTTGTTCAAGGATATCCCAGACCACTCCTGCGGCTCCTTGCTCCACAGCTCCTCGCGCAGCGAGAGCACAGCGAACTTGCCCACCTTGTCCCGAAGCAGCAGCGTCAAGTGCTGTGTCTTGAAGAACTCGGCCGGCGACAGCGGTGCCTGCAGCTCATATTCATAGATGTAATCATCGGTCTCGGCCACTACCATGCGGCTCGTCTGGAGCAGTCCAACCGCTTCCAGCTTCGAGGTCTGCTCAATTAGATACCGCCGCCCCTTCTCGCTTGGCTCAAGCCCGAGTGTCAGGAACAATCTGCGCTGCTGCTCAATGGCCGAATATCCTACCTTCTCTAGCGGAATATGCGAGACAAGCAGACGGTATAAACTGATGGCGAACGCACCGACCATCGGCTGATAGATCGAACTGAGCATTTTGTCGTCCAGGACGCTCACACAGAAGTCACGGTATACGCAGTAACGGTGATTCTCGGTAAAATGTAAGAAATTTGTCATGCGCATCGTTATCTGCTCCCCCTGCCTCACAAAAATAGACTGCCTCTATTCTATCATAAATCATGTCCCTGCAAGCCAGTTCCTCGCATCAAAAATTTCTGGCATTTTCATCCCCGCCTGGTCAAAAGAAAAACGGCCTTCCAAACCGGAAGAGCCGCCGCGGTTCTCTGATCTCCATCCGCTCAGGGTAGAGATTTCAGCCAAGCGATTAGAACATTTTAAAGCCTTTGATGCGAAGCGTGCGGATTGTCCACCCGCTCATATAAGCTCCTATAAGCCCAGCGACACCGGTCAAATAATCAACCAGCTGGAACGAGCCCACGTGGGTCCAGAACGGAACTTCTCCCCGATCCCACAGGCTGTATACAACAACCGGCAGGATGACAATCACAAATAAAAAGCACGGGAACCAGGTTGTCTTCATCAGCATATTCAAGATGAAGCCGATTCCAAACATCATAACAAAGAACAAAATCATCAGCACTAGTACAGGAATAATGGAAAGCATAATCGCTGTTTCACCTCGACTTTATCGCTTCAGCTGGACGTTCTCCACTCTAATAGGTAAGAAGTGTATGTCGCCCGCGCTTCAGCCCGTTGTTAGTTTACTAAAAAAATGATGACAGATCAACGAACATTCCATGAATCTATATCCGAATCGTTTGCCCTGTGTCCATCGCTTGCAGTACAATGGATGAAGAGTGCGGCGCCCTTAAGGCGCGGCAAGCATTACGACATATGATGTTTAGGAGTGATCTCATGAACGAAGCCGCCATGACGCTGGAAGGCTGGTATGCTCTACACGATTTTCGCACCATTGATTGGTCGGCCTGGAAAGCGGCAGACGATGAAAAGCGCGCCTTCGCGCTTGAAGAGCTGAATGCTTTTCTGGCAGAATGGGAAGCGGTCGATGCCTCCAAGCAAGGAAGCACGGCTGTATACACCATTGTAGGCCAAAAAGCCGATTTTGTATTTATGCACCTGCGTGAAACGCTGGAGGAATTGAACGCCATCGAGAATGCTTTTAACAAAACAGCGTTCGCCCAATATACAATCAAAGCCTATTCCTATGTCAGCATCGTAGAGCTCAGCAATTACCTTGCCGGCTCCTCCGATGAAGATCCGATGCAAAATCCGCATGTGATCGCACGGCTCAAGCCTTCGCTGCCGAAATCGAAGCACATCTGCTTCTATCCGATGAACAAAAAGCGCGATCTGTCGGATAACTGGTATATGCTCAGCATGGAAGAGCGCCGCAACATGATGAAGAGTCATGGTCTGATCGGCCGCGGCTATGCCGGCAAAGTGAAGCAGATCATTACCGGCTCGGTCGGCTTTGATGATTGGGAATGGGGTGTTACCCTGTTCTCCGACGATGCCCTTCAATTCAAGAAGTTGGTGTATGAAATGCGCTTTGATGAAGTGAGCGCCCGTTTCGGGGAATTCGGCCCGTTCTACGTCGGCAATCTGCTGGACAAGACCTCGTTCACGGAATTGATGAAGGTATAACTATAACGATCCCCTTGTACAAAAAGGTATGCTCCCGGTTAAGCTATCCGGAAGAGCATACCTTTTTTTGCTTATCGAGGTCAGACTTGCTCGTCGTCCTCCTGCTTGTTCAAGGATTCCAGAAACTCCGCTGTAGCGCGATCGCGCGCCCGCCCTTTATCCTTCAGCCGCTCAATTGCCGGCATGATGAGAATGTCCACTTCCTTCTGAACCGTATAGGCCAGGTCATACTTTTCCTGCGATTCCAGATAAGCGCCAACCTCCATCAATGCATTGTAACGGTCCAGCTCATCCCGGGTCAGCAGTCCGCGGACTTGAACGCTGCAATGTCTCATTACAGAAACCTTCCTTTTTTGAGCACGAGCGGAATGCCTCCAATAATGAAGAGATACCGCAAGTCAACTAGTTTCTTCAATTGTGCGGCTTTCCAGCCCTGATATTTCTTGTCCCCCACAACCGCAATGCCTTCACCCTTGCCGAGAGAAGCCACGGTTCCTTTATTGTGGAACTCAAACGTCTTCATCGGTTTGTTCCGGATGGAAGCTACGATATTCTGGGCACAGCATACACCCTGCTGCATCGCAATTTGGGCGGTTGGCGGATAAGGTCGTCCCTCATCATTAAAAATAAGCGAGTTATCGCCGATAATATAAATGTTCTCATATCCAGGCGCACGCAAATATTCATCTACCTTAACACGGCCGCGCATCGTTTCGAATCCTGCGGCTTCAACCAGACGATTGCCGCGAATACCGCCTGTCCATACGATCGTTGCGGCTTTAATCTCTTCGCCGCTACTCAGTATGACGCCGCCCGGCAGACATTCCTGGATCGCAGTTCCGAACTTGAAGGTGACGCCCTTCTTCTCCAGCGTCTTGATGGCATAATCCACAAGCTCCGGGGCGAAGCCCGGCAGTGCAGATGGAGCCGCCTCGATGTTGTAGATGTTGACAAGTGTAGGGTCCACATCAAACTCTTTGCACAGCTTCGGAATCCGGTCAGCCAGCTCGGCCACAAATTCGATGCCGCTAAAGCCTGCGCCGCCGACAATGAAGTTGATTCGTTCCTGCGGTCTGCGCTCGTTCTTGAATAATGCAAACTGGTATTCGATATGCTCCCGGATCAGACGAACCGAGTTGATGCTCCGGATCGTCATCGCATGCTCCGCCAATCCCGGGATGCCGAATGTTTCCGGCTCGCCGCCGAGTCCAATGACCAGGTAGTCGTAGGACAAGGTGCCGTCCTCAAGGATGACCTTTTTATCGTGAAGACGAATTTCCTGCACTGAGGATTTGACCAAATCGATTTTGAATTCATCAATCAGTTTGGAAATCGATACCCGCGTATTTTCGATGCTGTCTGTTCCCGCTGCCGGCATATGCAAATGGGTCGTTATATAATGGTAGTCATGGCGATTGACCAAGGTAACGTCCGCCTCGTTATAATTCAGCTCTTTTTGCAGCCGCTGCGCTGTCAATATGCCACCGTAACCCGCGCCGAGGATTACGATCTTCGGTATGCTGCTCATTCTACTGCTCCTTCCAGCTTACTCTTTATCTGTTATCTGTACAGTATGGTATAAAGATGTTAACAATTTGTGAAAAACGTGCAGAAAAAGAGATGAGCCCCTTCATCAGAGCCCACTCACACGGTTTTGACCCGATTGTCTTTATGCTGTCCACACGTCAAGAATGATAAGCGTGCAGTACATATTCAACATGAAGCTAACACTCAATGAACACAAGTTATCAACGTTAATAATATGCATAAACCTTACAAATATCAAGTTTTTTTTGAGGTATTGTCCACAGGAAAAGTACGGATAGTTCCGATGTCCTCCGTCATTAAAACGACATCATCTGACCTTGCTTGGACCTTCAGCATATATCTTGTCTTTTCAGTGTCGTCCCGGAGGATTATAATAGTTAAGGTATATCGAAATGAATCAGTCCGATCCCAGAGGCGAGCATTCGTCTGTCTGATTCGAATATAAATTCAATGATGGAGGTGCTTACCGCATGACCACGGTGCAACAAGAGAACGGCATGACCGATCTGATCATTATCGGGGGCGGCCCTGCAGGTATGTTTGCCGCTTTTTACGGAGGAATGCGTCAAGCTTCGGTCAAGCTCATTGAGAGCATGCCTCAGCTTGGTGGCCAGCTGGCCGCGCTATATCCTGAAAAATACATTTATGATGTGGCCGGCTTCCCTAAAGTAACCGCTCAAGAGCTGGTGAACAACCTGTCCAAGCAGATGGAGCTCTTCAACACCGACATCCGGCTGGAAGAGAAGGTCCTTTCGGTCAAGAAGCTGGAGGAACGCCATTTTGTTGTGACAACAAACCTGGGCGAGCATCATGCCAAGGCAATCATTATTACAGCCGGCGTTGGAGCATTCCAGCCGCGCCGTCTCGAGCTTGAAGAAGCCGAGAAGTTTGAAAAACGCAATCTGCACTACTTCGTGAACGATTTAAGCCAGTTTAAAGGCAAGAAAGTGCTGATCAGCGGCGGGGGCGACTCTGCGGTCGACTGGGCGCTGATGCTGGAGCCGATCGCCGAGCAGGTGACACTCGTGCACCGTCGCGACAAATTCCGTGCTCATGAGCACAGTGTCGAGCAATTGATGGCGTCCAAGGTGAACATTATCACCCCGACGGAGATTAGCGCACTTCATGGCGAGGAGACGATTACCAAAGTGACGCTCTCCCACATCAAGACCCAAGAAACCCAAGAGATTGAAGTGGACGATGTAATTGTCAACTTCGGTTTTGTATCATCGCTCGGACCGATTTCCGAGTGGGGCATCAACATCGAAAGCAATTCGATTGTCGTAGATTCCCGAATGGAAACCAGCATTCCGGGGATTTTCGCAGCAGGCGACATCACAACCTATCCAGGCAAGGTCAAGCTGATCGCCGTCGGCTTCGGTGAAGCCCCGACAGCTGTGAACAACGCCAAGGTGTACATCGATCCGGATGCGCGTCTGGCTCCTGGACACAGCAGCAACATGAAGCTGTAGATCCGCTCGCATCTGCCAGAATAATACAAACAAAAAAAGGTATCTCCATCCCGCTGTCCGGTGGGGTTGGCAGATACCTTTTCTATTTGTGTAGAGCAGCAAGCTTCAAATACGGTGGATAATTGCTAACAGATCCAATGCTTCGTCATGCTGTTCCTTGGACATTTATCTCATCTATCGTTCATCAGCCTATACTAGTGCAAAACATTGCCGGAATTGGTGTCCAAGTTCCGTTTTTGAATTTCGGCCAGCAGGAGAGTGATAAACTCTCGTTCCAACTTTAACTCTACAGCCATATGATAGGAATCGAGCAGCATCTCATCCGACAACATAGCCATCTCTTATACACCCCTTCCTCTTTTTTCCTGGGTCTATCATAGCAAACATTAAATAGTGGAACAACTGTTCGCTTATCCACACCCAACTGTGGAAATCCTGTGTATAATTTGTTGGTAAGTATTAAAAATCTGCTCGTATCAACGTGGATTATGGGGATAAATGTTATACACAGGTGAGAAGCCAAATCTACTATAAAAAAAATTAATCACCTATTATATCGGTTTTTTTGTGTCAATTATTAAATACCCTATTAATTTTTCATATAAACGCTTAGATTTGGTCTCATTGGATAATCTTAGGAAGGAAGGGCATCCTATAAGAGATCAGCTCGGACGCGTATTGACTTCCAGAATCCAGATCTTCCCTTCTTGATCGATGCCGTAATCAAAACCGAGCTGTGCGATTCCCGGGAATTTGGATTCCAGGAGCGCAATGCAGTGCCGGGTGAGGCCGCGCATCTCCCGTCGTTTCTCCCTTACTTTCACACGCGGCAGGGATAACACCATCGCCTGGGTTCCTCTCAGCAGACTTCCGCCTTTGCAAATATTCGTGACAATCAATCCCGGGCTGGCAAGCCGGCCGACCATAGCCTTAAACCGCCAAGCGCCTCTTTCCTTGACCACCTTCACCCGATAATCCAGCGGACGGCCTCGTATTTTGGCCAAATGTATCCCTTGCTGAATCATGTATTCCCTTTTTAATTTCATGCGTGCAAGTACCCTCATAAGGGCATCCATCGTATCCACATGAACCGTGCGTCTTTTGTAGGTAACCATGTAACCCGTACCGCTTTTGAGAATGCGTATGACACCATTGCCGCCAGTCCCGATAATCGGCTTGATGACAACCATGCCATGCTCCTCCAGCATCGAGGTCAGAGCCTCGGTCCCAAAAGCCTGGGTGGCCGGAATGTAGGGAGCAACCTGCGGATCAGACAGCAATGCCTCGGTTTTGAGCCATTTGCTGGCCAATTGTCTTCCCGCCATAGCTGCTTTCGCCTCCTTTATTCATGACATATCATATAGTACTCTCTAACGCACTGTCCCTCTTGGATGATTGTCCGGTATGGGATGCCTAATAATTGGCGGGCACCGCCCGTTCTGAAGCGCTATTCCAAATCAAGCCGACATGTCGTATAGTAAGTACAAGGCATACAACGACGTACACAAGCTAAACGGAGTATAATGAGGAGGATTCTTACCTTGGAACAATTATTTGAAATATTGTACTGGGTGGCAATCGTGGGGATGTCTGTCGCTCTTGCAGCGGTCACGGTCCTTATATTTGCCATCGGCTTCAAATTTATTAAGAGCAACCGCAAGGGACTCGGCGTGGGCTGCATTGCGTTCTCCCTTGTCGCAGCCGGGATGATTGTGCTCATGCTTAATGACACCTTTTTCTTCCCTGCCTGATGTTGCCATATCCCATGCGATTGCGATCAGCCATGCAGCTGTCCACTCTATACCAGAGGAGGCAACTGCATTTTTTGTTTGAACCGCGTTTTGCTCACATATAAAAAGCCCCCAATCAAACGCTCCTCCGAAATGTCCAGCGCGATAACAGCGGCGGGGAGATATGGGAGTGGTACGATACCAGCCCTACCTCGAACGAAATCGAGATGATTCGATCTATTATTGAATCCGAACAGACGACGCTCCGGCACGAAGGATCGCAATACTACAATGACCGCACCATCACCAATTCGGAAAAAAGAGCGTTAAAAAACGTGTTGGATGCGTATGAACTCATAACCGCCGCGAATCCTTAATACCTAGCCCTCAATGGAGCAATCCTGCGAGGGCTCATTTTTTATCCTTCTCTAGCGGTCCTTGTCCCATATAGCCAATCCAATTGCTTGATCGGCCCCCGGCGTCTTCAGCACTGTGTACTTCAACTGCTCCCCCTGCACACACATATAAAAAAGCCTCTACAGCGAAAAACACGCTATAGAGGCTCTAACCGACAATCCTTAACGGTACCAGAATGGCTGGTATGGGATTATCGTTCATATTACAGGAATCTAAGCTTGTATGAGCATTATCCGCTTAGCACGGCTCCTCGCTTGGCTTGCCGGCATCGGTAGCCGTACGGAAGGAAGCCCCGCAGCCGCAAGTAACGGTCGCATTCGGGTTGTGGATTGTAAACCCTCCGGTCATGCCCGATTCCTCAAAATCAATTTCCAAACCGTTCAGGTATTTGATGTCATCCTTCTCCACAACAATTCTCAAATCCTGAACATCCATATATACATCAGCTTCCGTCTCTTGGTCGTCAAAGCCCATGGCATACGAAAAACCGCTGCAGCCGCCGGCAGTTACCCCCAAACGAAGGAACATATTTGGTGCTTCCTGTTCGGACAGCATTTCTTTTAAACGTTCTGCTGCCGTTTCACTGATTGTGATCATAGGTCATCCTCCTTTCGCTCATCTTTTAGTATACTCCTCTCTTCTCAATCCCTCAAGCATCATTCCCCCTGCCCGCCGCCATATATTTCCCTTCAGGCGGGGAAAATATGGCGATCGCCCCGTTAAAGTACGTTTTGACGGTCTTCTTTGCGTCATCGCTTTTCCCCAATAGTATTGCCCCTCCGAAATGTGAGGTTTATAATAGGGAAGGAACCCGGGCGGCAACGCACCGGATGGATCGTTTGTTCCGCCGGCCTCGCAGCCGCCGGAAGCGATGGGATTATTATTGTATATTTTTTCACAAAACGATCGTGCCTCGGCACGCAAACAAGAGGACCGTTCCCGCTTGGGAATGATCCATTTTAGCACCTCGATTCTCTGATACAGAGAATGGAAGGTGTGAAGAGGAGGATGGAGCATGTCCACAATCGTTACCCCCTACACCGACCATAGAATGGCGGAAATCGCCGATAAGGTACGCAATGGCGTTCGTCTTTCTCTTGAAGACGGTGTATATCTGTACGAAACCGATGACCTGCTGACCCTGGGGCAGCTGGCCAATGAAGTGAATCTGCGCAAGAACGGGAAAAAGGTTTATTTTATTGAAAATATGAGCCTTTATTTCACCAATGTGTGTGAATCCCACTGCGCTTTTTGTAATTTTAGAAAAGATCAGGGCGAGGAAGGCGCGTACACCCTTTCCGGTCAGGAAATGATTGAATATGTTGAGCAGCATATCCATCCGGGTGTTCGGGAATTCCATATTGTCGGCGGACATAATAATCATGTGCCGTTTCAATATTATGTGGATTCGCTGAAGGCGCTGAACGAGCGCTTCCCTGATGTTACACTGAAGGCTTACACAGCGGCAGAAATCGAATTCTTCACCCGCATCAGCGGTCTCAGCACGAAGGAAGTGCTGGAGGAGCTGCGCAAAGCGGGCCTGAAGACGCTCACCGGCGGCGGGGCTGAAATTCTGTCGGATCAATACCGTCAGAAAATGAAAGTCGATAAAGCCAATGTCGATCAATACCTGGACGTGCACCGCACCGCGCATCAGCTCGGCATGAAGACGCATACGACCATGCTGTACGGCGCGATCGAAAGTCATGAAGACCGGATTCGCCATATGATCCAAATCAGGGATCTGCAAGATGAAACCGGAGGCTTCCTCGTCTTCATTCCGCTGTCGATGCAGCCGAAGAGCAAGAATGCCAGCATTATGCGCCGCAACTCGGCTTATGAAGACCTGAAGACCATCGCCATCAGCCGTTTGATGCTGGACAATTTTGACCATATCAAGGCCTATTTCATTAATATCGGTCCACAGCTGACCCAGGTTGCTCTGAGCTTCGGAGCCTCTGATGTGCACGGCACCATTCTGAAGGAAAGAATCAGCCATGCTGCCGGAGCATTGACACCGGAAGGACTGACGCGCAAAGAGCTCGTCTGGCTGATCAAGGGTGCAGGACGCATTCCTGTGGAGCGCGATACGTTCTATAACGAAATTAAAGTATACGAATAAGAAGTATAACAAGCCAGCCTAGACCAGACCGAATCAAGCCTATACAGATACAGAATGTTCCCAATAGCGGAAATTCGGTTAATGTGATCATATAGGGTGGAAATCCATAAGCCGCTTATAGCGGCGTTTTTCTTGCGAAAGCGGATTCAAGAATCACATTCATACGCATTTTCTCTCAAGAAAGGAAGAAATCTATGAAAAAGCTCGTCATTCTCGGTGGAGGCTATGGCGGCCTCGCTTTGATTCAAGAATTGTTCAGCGGCTATCTTCCTCCAGATGTAGAAGTTATTCTCGTCGACCGCATGCCCTACCAGGGCTTGAAGACCGAATATTACGCTCTGGCTGCCGGAACCGTCTCCGATGTATCGGTACGCGTGAAATTCCCTCAATATGAAGGATTGCGCATCCTGTATGGTGAGGTGACAGAGATTGATCTGGAGAACAAGCGGGTGCTTATGCTGAATGATGACCCGATAGAATATGACCAGCTGGCCATCGCGCTCGGGTGTACAGACCGGTACCACGGCGTTCCGGGAGCCGAAGAATACACTTGCAGTCTGCAGTCATTTGCAGCGGCCAGAGAAACGTACGTCCGTCTGAACAACCTCAGACCGTACAGCCGGGTTCATATTATCGGCGGCGGCTTGAGCGGGATCGAGCTTGCAGCCGATCTGCGGGAGAGCCGGCCTGACTTGAATATCGCCATCCTCGATCGGGGACAACGGGTCCTTTCTTCTTTTCCGAATCGTTTGTCTGCTTATATTCACCGCTGGTTTGAGGATCACAATGTGGAAATCCATAACGGCGTGTCTGTCTCCCGGGTGGAGCAGGATGCGGTATTCAACCTTGAAGAACCTATCGAAACCGACATCGCGGTCTGGACGGCCGGCATTCAGCCGGTCAAGGTCGTTCAGGAGCTCGATCTGCCCAAAGACCGCAGCGGCCGTATCCTGCTGAATGAATGGTATCAGGTGCCCTCTCACCCTGAGGTATACGTCATCGGCGATTGCGCCAGCCTTCCGTTCGTGCCGAGTGCCCAGGCTGCAGGCGCGCAGGCGGAGCAGGTCGGCAACGTGCTGAAGGCGCTGTGGAGAAATGATACCCCTAAAGTCCATCCGTTGAAGCTGAAAGGGACGCTCGGTTCCCTTGGCAAGCATGCCGGCTTCGGATTGATGGGGAGCACTTCGGTCATCGGACGCGTACCGCGCATCCTGAAAAGCGGTGTCCTGTGGAAGTCGAAGCGGAATTATTAGCCCTTCTCATTCTCCTGCTCTAGAAGCTCAAGCTTCTGTGAAATAAGGGCGAACAGTTCTTCGGACGTGACGGCTTCCACCCGGTCGCCATCCACATAGGCAAAAGGCGCCAGGTAACATTGCCCGCAGTCGGTCAAGCAGCCATATTCAATAATTTGGCAATCAAACCGCTCGGCAAGCGGCTGAAGCGCCTGATCCGTTCCGAAATAGCTGTTACTCGTGCAAAATTCAATCATAATGGACATAAGTCAAGAACCTGCCTTATAAGTTTGCCATTTTATTTTGGCGGTTTATGTACTATAATAAAGAAAGGAAAGGAGTTGAACAAGATGAGCGATAACGCACAAATCACCATGTATGATGAAGTGGCTGAAGTGCTTGATAAGCTTCGTCCGTTCCTGCAGCGCGACGGCGGTGACGTGGAATTGGTCGACGTTGAAGACGGCATCGTTAAGCTGAAGCTGATGGGTGCTTGCGGAAGCTGCCCAAGCTCCACCATTACACTGAAGGCAGGAATTGAACGCGCCCTCGTTGAAGAAGTGGAAGGCGTTCAAGAAGTAGTACAAGTATTCTAATCATGGTTTATTATAAAAGAAAGTCTTGGTTCTTCTCCGAACCAAGACTCTTTTTTTTGCTGTCATTCCATACAGAATCGTTCACTTCAAGCAGTCGAGTCATTCCGGTTTAATCCGTGAACGGATCGGATCAAGCCCGCCGGACACATTGATCATGTTGCCGGTTAGGAAATCCGATCGATCCTGGCACAGAAACTCAATCACCCGGGCTACATCTTCCCCGCTTCCGGAGCGCCCTCGCGGTGTCAGCCCGTCATCGACGCCGGTCACTTCTTCAATCGTCTTCTCCTTGTTCGCTCCCCGAATATCACCGGGACACACCATATTGACCGTAATCCCGTGCGGCGCTTCCTCAATCGCAAGCGTCTTCGTGAACGACACCAGCCCGACCTTGGCCGCGGCATATACGGCCCGATGCGGCCAGGCCCGCGCCTCCACTGCATGCCCGAAGCCGAAATGAATAATTCGTCCCCACTTCTTCTCCCGCATAGCCGGCAGCACGCGATGATCCAGAAGCATAACCCCGGTTAGATTCCCGTTGACGAGACGAACAATCTCATCTCTGGAATAGTCGGCAAACAACCGCCGCTCATGAATATATGGCCCTGCATTGTTAACAAGAATATCCACCGTTCCAAGCTGCTGCTCCGTTGTATCCACAAGCGAGTACAACTGCTGCTCATCGGTTATATCCGCCTGAACCGATATCGATGACACGCCAAACTTCTGTATCTCTCGGCAAAGCGACTCTGCCTGCGCTTGACTGTTCACATAGTTAACGGCAATATGGCATCCCTGACGTGCAAGCGACAATGCAGTCATCTTGCCGAGTCCCGTCGCACTGCCTGTAATCAGCGCCACCTTCCCCTTCAAGGCTTTCCCTCCTCCAAGTGGATGTCCTGTCCTCAGTATAATGGATGGGATGGCCTTCAAACAACCTGAGACGTCACACCGCCGACCGCAGCCATGCTAGGCTGGCCTTCCTCCGTCCGTTACTACTCTCATCGCCTCTGTCTTCGTTTGCCCTTATAACACCGATTCTAGCCGTACTAAAAAAGCGAACAGGTGCGATAAATTCGCACCTGTTCGCTTATTCTGTCACAGTATGCTGTCTGTTCCGCTGCAATATTAGAATGCTGGAACGACCGCGCCTCCGAATTCCTGTTCGATAAAGCTTCTCACATCTTCCGTAGTCAACGCTTTAGCCAGTTTCTGAATGGCGTCGGAATCTTTGTTGTCCGGACGAGCCACCAGCAGGTTGGCATACGGGTTGTCTTTATCCTCAAGCAGCAGGGAGTCCTTGGTTGGATCCAGGTCTGCTTCAAGTGCGTAGTTCGTGTTGATCACCGCAAGATCCATTTCATCCAGCATGCGCGGCAGCATCGCTGCATCTACATCCTGGAATTTCAGATTTTTCGGATTTTCCACGATATCCCGGGTGGTCGCTTCCAGCTTGTTCTCATCCTCCAGCTTGATCACGCCGTTCTTGGACAGCAGGGACAGCGCACGGCCCAGGTTGGTTGGGTCGTTTGGAATCGCCACGACCACGCCATCTTTAAGCTCGTCAATGGAAGTAATCGTTCTGGAATATACGCCAAGCGGCTCAATGTGAACGGCAATAACCGGTTCAAGTTCCAGACCGCGTGCATTGATTTCTCCGTCCAAGTAAGGCTGATGCTGGAAGAAGTTCGCATCCAGCTCTTTGGAATCTACTTGTGTATTCGGCATTTGATAATCGGTGAACTCGACAATTTCCAGGTTAACGCCCTCTTCGGCAAGAGCCGGCTTGATATGCTCCAGAATTTGGGCATGCGGTACCGGTGTTGCGCCAACCTTGATGGTAACTGCTTCAGGAGCAGACTCGCTTCCACCCTCCGGCTGGGATGCATTATTGTTGTCTGTGCCTCCGCCGCCGCAAGCCGCGAGAGCCCCAACCAATGCTAAACTGATGAATCCGGATAACCATTTTTTCATTTCTTAACCCCTCCACAAATGTAATATCATCTCTATATGTGAAATCCCTTGCTGCCTTCTTCAAAAACTTACTTTCTCGTAAAACGCCGCACCAGCCGGTCACCGGCCATCTGCAACAACTGTACCAATACAATCATGGCAATAACGGCAATAATCATAATCTCGGTATCATAACGATAATAGCCGTATTGGATCGCCAAGTTACCAAGACCGCCGCCGCCGACCTGGCCGGACATCGCCGTATAGGAGACCAGCGTAACGATAGTGATGGTCATCGCTGCGAGCAGACCCGGCCGCGCCTCCGGCAGCAGTACCCGAAAGATAATGTGCCGTGTCGAGGAGCCCATCGCCTGAGCCGCTTCAATCACGCCCTTATCCACTTCATTCAGCGCAGTTTCCACCAGCCTTGCAAAGAACGGGGCCGCCCCGACAACCAGCGGCGGAATCGTTCCAATCACTCCGTAGGATACACCGACAATCGATTTCGTAATCGGAATCATCGCCACGATCAGAATGATGTACGGAATAGAACGCAGAATATTAACGATAAAGGAAAGAATTCCATATCCGAATCTAACCCAGCCCGACGTCGACCTGGCGGCCATATACAGTATTACCCCGATCGGCAAACCGAGAATAAAGCTGAATAATGCCGATAGCCCCAGCATCCGCAGTGTATCAAGCGAAGCGGTCCCGATTTCATTCCAGTTTACCTGAGAAAAGTCCAAACCCAGCATCAACGAATCACCTCCACGTCGAGCCCTTGCTCAAGCAGCTTCTTTATTGTCTCGTCCGTGGCAATTTCGTCACCTTCGAACCGGACGATCAGCTGACCGTACGGCGTTTCCTTGATCGTTGAAATTGTCCCCTGCAGAATAGCAAAATTCACGCCGGTCTCATGCACAATGCGGGACAGAATCGACTCATACGTCTTGGTGCCAAGGAACGTAATCTTCACCGCGCGCGATGGACCGGAAGCAGCACCTGCAATCGCCAGACGCAGCGCTTCGCCGCTATCGGTTTCCTGGCGGATGAATTCCTTTGTAACCTCATGCTGCGGCTTGAGGAACACCTCCGCTACCGGCCCCTGCTCCACGATGCCGCCCTGGTGAATGACAGCAACCTTGTCGCAGATGCTTTGGATGACGTGCATCTCATGCGTAATCAGCACAATCGTCAAGTTGAACCGCTTGTTGATATCCAGAAGCAGCTTCAGGATGGAATCCGTCGTCTGCGGATCGAGCGCCGAAGTTGCTTCGTCGCACAGCAGCACCTCCGGGTCGCTTGCGAGCGCTCTTGCTATGCCAACCCGCTGCTTCTGTCCGCCGGACAGCTGTGCAGGATATTTATGGCTGTGCGCCTCAAGTCCGACCAGGCTCAGCATCTCCTTCACCTTGCGCTCGATTTCCGCCTTGGGCGTCTTCGTCAGTCGCAGCGGATACGCGATATTGTCAAACACGGTCGCCGAGGACAGCAGATTGAAATGCTGAAAAATCATACCGATCTTGCGCCGCTGGGCCTGCAGCTCGGTCTTGCCGAGGCGCGTCAGGTTGACGCCGCCAACCCATACCTCGCCCGACGTCGGCCGCTCCAGCAGATTGATGCAGCGGATCAAGGTACTCTTCCCGGCTCCGGAATGTCCGATAACGCCAAATATTTCTCCTTTGTCAATTGACAGATTCAATCCGGACAAAGCGGTAGTTACATTGCCGCCCGTGCCGTACTGCTTCGTCAATTGTTTGATCTGTATCAAATCTTGAGCCTCCCTTTCCCTAGCCTTTGGCACATCTATTGTCCATAAAGAAAAGAGCCTCTCTTTGTCAGAATCAAAAAGGGCTCTCTTTACGTAAAGTCAATGCCTTTTCTCATCTGTCAAAACTTCGGATAGATTCCAAAGTCTTGAAGGAATTAGCACCATGACACTCCAGACGTCTGCGGTGATCCGCTTAACGTCAGGAATCGGTTGCCGGGCTTCATCGGGCCTGTCCCTCCGCCGCTCTCGATAAGAAATAAATGTGTTATGAAATTATCGTTTTCATGAGGAATTTCATCGAATGCAATTGTTAGTATAGTTTTTTTTCAGCTTTTTGTCAAAAGGAATTTCATAGTAGCTTCCCCATCAGGTCAGTTTTCAAGCTGAATTCCTTGGGTCGTCCAGATCTGATTCGTATACCGGAACGACGCTGCGAGCGTCTGGCATACCATATCCAGTCCTTGCTTCAGATCATCCAGATGCGCATCCAGATCCTCCAGCTCAAGCTTCGTATCATGCCCCTGCATCCTCTGCCACAGATCATCCTGCATTTCAGCGTTCATGTAATGAATCTCGGCATTACGCCGTTTGCGCAGCGTCCCCATCGGCACCTTGTACTTGGCTTTGATCCCTTCAAGCTCCTCGGACAGCGAATCATGAATTTTCAGAAATTTAAACTGCCGCAGTACGGTAAAATAGGAAAAATGCACTTTTACCTTGGATGTGTGCAAATTGAACAGCTCATCAAGCACAGTGCCCAGCTTATCCAGAATGGCAAACACACGGATGAATCCATTCTTATAAAAATACACATACCTGGCGTACTCTTCCTTCTCCTGAAGCGACATATCATCAATGAAGCCGGACGTCACCGATTTGCGAAAATGGCAGGCTGCATACCAGCTCTGCTCCAGTTCATCCAGCGATACAATCAGCCCGCGTATCCAGATTTCCAGCTTGCGGTGGTCATGGGTCGGATCCGGATGTTTCTTGATCTCCTCCCGCAGCAGCTGTACGGTCTTCGTCATCGATTCCACCGCAGCTTTAAGATATCCATCATTATGTCGGGGCTGCTCCCCTAACAAGGTCCGAAGCATGCCATCCCTCCCTGTTCACAAGTTGTTCACCATTCGCCGCCATAGTTTCCCGCATACTTCTACTTCAACATCTCCAGAGCAACCAAATACAGCTAACGCGAATGTCCCGATTACTTGGCAAAATACTCATTCCAGCGCTCATCCACCATGTTGACGATATCCTCACGCGGGAACAGCTCAGCAGGATAATCCGGCTTCATGCGCGCGTCTATAACAATCGGCAGCCGGTACGACAGGTGATGATGCTGAACATTCGCCGCAGCGAACAGGTCGGTCGCTGGATTGAAGCGGGTAAATACCGTCCACAGGAAGGAGGTTTGGGTCGCTGCCGCCTGCTGTGCATTATCCACAACGATAACGAGCGGCCACGACGTGTCCCGCGATTTCAGATGCTCCATCACGCGCAGGGCGAGATCGGAATCTTTGTCATAGGATGCCCCGGAAACGACAAGACAACCGCCGCAATACGCAACAACGTTGTCAATGCCCGGGATGTCGCCTTCCTCATAGCTGCGCGGAAGCTCGCGAATTGGATGGCCAACGCCGATGAGCACAGCCTTGCTGCCATGATTCAGTTTTTCACCTGTATAATCGAGCGTATCCTGGGATGTTTTGTTGAAAATATACAGGTCTGTGGACGGGTCGAAGCGCTCAAGCACCGCCTCCAGCGTCTCGTTGAAATCGGTCAGATCCACCGGGCGGCTTGTCAGCATCAGGAAACTTCGTCAGCGACAGCTGCCCTTCTCCCAAGATGCGGAAGGCCGATACGAGCGCTTCACGCGAATAGCTTTCCCGAACCACCGCGGCCGTCAGTGCATGGAATCCGGTCTCAGCATAAGTCCAGAGCGAGCGGACCGATGGCATTACCATCGGAAACGCCGGCGACAGCAGGCGCTGCAGGAAATCGCCCAGATAATAATCCTCCTGTCTCGGTTTGCCTACAATTGTAGCCGGATAGATGGCATCCTTGCGATGCCACATATGGTTCACATGCAGCACCGGATACTCGTGCGCCAGAGAATAATAGCCGTAATGATCGCCAAACGGCCCTTCAAGACGGCGCTCATGCGGCGGCACATAACCGCTGATCGCAAATTCGGCCTCCGCCGGAATGCGATGTCCGCCCAGCGGGTTGTCCGTCATCGGCAGACGCCCGCCCATGATCAGCGAGGCCAGAAGCAGCTCAGGCAGATGCTCCGGAACGGGAGCGATCGCTGCAGCGATCAGCGCCGGAGGGCCGCCGATAAAGATCGACACCGGCAGCGGCTGGTTCTGCTGCTCCGCTTCAAAGTAATGGAACCCGCCGCCCTTATGAATCTGCCAGTGAATCCCGGTCGTGTTATTGTCGTAGATCTGGATGCGATACATACCCAAATTGTGGTGCTTTGACCTGGAAGGGCTCTCTGTGTAGACGAGCGGAAGCGTAATGAACGGACCTCCGTCCTCCTGCCAGCTTGTCAGTCTTGGCAAATGTTTCAGCGGCTCCTCCGTCACCTTTACGCCCATGATCGGGGCTTCCTGCGGGACGACACGCTTCATGCCAACCTTGAGCATATCCTTGATCAGTCCGCGCTCGTTCCAAATGGCCGGCAATGTCGGCGGAATCAGCGTTCCCGTCGCTTCAACCAGCGACTTCATCAGCTGCTCAGGCCGAGGACCAAAAGCCATATCCACCCGCCGCGGCGTACCGAACAGATTCGTTGCTACCGGGAACGGCGTGCCCTTTACATTCGTAAAGAGCAGCGCAGGCCCTCCCTCCTCAATGACACGGCGATGAATTTCAGCAAGCTCCAGGTACGGATCCACCGGTGCTTCGATGACGGTCAGATCATTTTCCTTGCGAAGCGTTTCCAGCCATTGGCGTAAGTTTTGATAGATCAACGAGCCCACTCCTTCAATAGCAGCATAGTCCTCGTACAATTGTCCGGGGACTATGCCTGCGTTTCCATATGATGCTCATCGTTGGACTTCCACAGCCTGACGGCTGCCTCTAAACGATATGTTTCTGATCCCGGGCCTGGTCGGATGTCTGCTGCAGCGAGGCTGGTCTGCTCAGCTGCCACACTCTGACACTCATATAACTAAGGACGCCGAACAATATGGAGATCAGCAAGGTATGTCCCAATGCCGAGAACACATAGACTTCCTCGTTGTGGATCGTTGCCATAATAATCCCGCCGCTGATCACCTGCAGCACGCACAGAATCGTTGCAGCAACGCCCAGCATCTGAATCTCCCGGTTGTTCCGGTTGCGCCAGTATGCAAAATGTCCCATAACGGCCACCAGTACCAGTAGCAGCAGCGCCGCCACCCTGTGCATAAAGGCGATGCCTACGCCTCCGCTCAGCTCCGGAATCACCTCGCCGTTACACAGCGGCCAGCCTGAACAGCCTTCCCTGGAATCGGTATGACTGACAAACGCCCCGATGTAAACGACGATATAGGTATAAATAGCCGTCGCCCAGACGAGCCAACGAAACGCTGGCGTAACCCGGGGCTGGGGCTTGTCGTTGGCCATGCCCCCCGACTTCTCCACCCTTCGCATGCCCAGCGCAAGCATGGCCGAGCTGGCAAACGCAATAAGCGAAAAGCCGAAATGCAGGGCCATGACAGCTGCCGACTGCCGGTTCACCACCGCAAAAGCTCCCATAATGGCTTGTACGATGACAAAGATGGAAGTCATGATGACATACGCCATCAAGTCCCGGCGATCCCGCTTATATTTCCAGAAGGCGATCAAGGATGCGAGCGCAGCTAGACCTGCAAGTCCGCTCACCGCCCGATGCGAGTATTCAATCATCGACGCCACGGTGTAAGCGGGAACAAATCTGCCGTTACACAGCGGCCACTCTTCCCCGCACCCAAGTCCTGACCCTGTCTTGGTCACGACCATGCCGCCGAAGGTTGCGCAGAACATGATCACACATGTTGCGTAGCTAAGCCATTTCAATTGTTTATCATTCACTAATCTCACCTGCTGCCCCGTAATGATCTATCCCACAAGCCGAACATTACCTTCTATGTACAATCCACATTCCATTATACCTGATTCCGCTGTCAAGGTCATGAAGCGTTTGTGACAAAATAGATGAAAACGCGTTCAATAGTAGCACGACCGAGCATTCGCTACAAAAATACCGCCGAATCGGCGCTTCCCAATTCGGCGGCATCTGCACTGCCTGTTGCTCTTCGGTCGCTGTTCACCTTCCCGAACACCAGCCTTACTTGTGGATCGTCTCGTATACGTCCACGGCACGCTGCAGGAAATCTTCAATCTCCTCGCGCGATTTGCGATATTTATTCACGAAGCGAACGAGCTCGCGCCCATCTGAATAGGCCACAAAGCTCGGAATGCCCAAAATGTTCTGCTGCTGGCTGACATCCCCGACTGCGTCCACATCCACTTCAACCAGAGTGAGCTGATTGGAGAACTTGGTCTCCACTTCCGGCATGAACGGATCGATGAACTTGCAATCTCCGCACCAGTCCGCTTTAAAAACAGCGACCGTCAGTCGTGGCGACTGGATCGCAACCTGGAATTCCGCTTCAGATGTAATCTTTTGCATGTGGGTATCTCCCCTTTCTGACGAATCTGTCACCCTTAGTGAATCAAATTGAAGAGTGGAAGTCAAATTTTCGAGCCATACTGACAATAAACGATGTGAACGTCCGACAGTCAAGGATAAGGAAGGTGTTCATCACATGGGCGATTCTCACGGCTTCAAGGCCGGCACCCGGCATCTGTGGTCCAGGCTGGCCTCGTTGCCGAGAGCGGCGGGGGCAGCCTTGAGCGGTTTTACAGCAGCCTGGCTGGATTCCAGCGAGCTCAGACGCTCCCCGCAAGATCTCCATTGGAACGAGAGTGCAGTCCAGAGCATTTTAGAAATATTAAACAAAACCGCCGCGATTCGACGCATGGAGCACACCGGGGGCCATCCGGGGCCGACAGGCGCCTCCCATATTCCCCCCATCCAGGGCTCTGCTCCGGCACCGTCGGAGCTTTCCAGCCGGGACCACCTGCTGCTGCAGCGCATCCGTGAAAATGTTCAGGATGCCAACAAAAGCAACATTACCCGGACCCGGGCTTACTTACAATTTTATGAGGCGTTCCCCGAGGTGCACTGGGCGCTGCTCGCCCATATGGTATCGCGCAATGCCGGCTGGAATATGACCGATCTGAAGAGCGGGCTTATGTCCGATCTTGTAAAGGATCCGTTTAAGGACCGGCTGTATCGCTTTCTGGAACGCTGCAATGCGCTCATTTTTCAGGACGCTTATCCGCAGCTGCTGCTGTATCAATACAGCCGCGAACAGGGGAGAAGCTGCTTTCATTTGCTTCCTCACTTTCATATCTCATCGTTCATGACTCCGTTCTGGGAACGATTCTGGCTGGACCGGAGCAGCAGCCCGGTATTAACGGTTGCACTCATTATCAATGAGCAGAACTATATTGAAGGGCGGGTCGTCCAGAACCCGATGTTTCGCCAAAATGTACTGGATCATCCCTCGATGAAATTATTTGACATCGCCAGGCTGAACCAGGTTCTGTTTCCGCTCGGGAGCCCGAACTGCCGCCACGATCTGTTTCGTGAATCCATCCTGCCTCTGCGTCCGCTGGCCGGATTGACCATGCGGCAGTTCAAGGACGTTGCTGCACGGATCAGGACAGGGAAGGCGTTATACGCCATGCTGTTCGGCTATAAGGATATTTACGAGGGAGTGATGCATTTTGCCCGCTGCACGGATCATCACGGCTCGCGCTCCGAATATTGGCCAGCGCTGTTTACATCCCGGAAGCAGGCGGCCATGGCGGGTGAGGATGCCAGCCTGGAGCTGCTCGAATCCGAATGGAGAACTTACGGTGATCGGCTATACAGCCCACGGCTCGAAGATGTTTGGTACGATAACGAGTACGAGCCGATTCCGAGGTACGACTGGTTTCAGTCCACAGAGCGGCTTAGCCACCTGAAGCGGCCTTCCCGCCCGCTCCTGATCGACATGACCCATGCTCACCGGTTTGCACTGGAGCGAATTGCCTTCGCTCACGATGCCGAAGAACAGTTCTAGTCACCTAGAATCATAAAAAAAGCCAGGCCACCTCCCATACCAAGGGAGACGAGCCTGGCGCTTCATACACACTTCCTGTAGCCGGAGATACTCGCAGCGCACTTTCCTGGTACGCCATCCGACCTGCATGAAGCTTTCGGCAAGCGACTCCGATCGAATAAGATCGGACACGATCGGACATGCCTGGACACATAACACACGGGGCTTGTCTTCACCCCTCACATCAAACGATGTGGACAGCCTGTTATCCCCGCTCGCGAAGACGTGCAGGCTGCAGTCTCATCAGCGGACGGAACAGCTTCTGCAACGGACGCGGATAGCTGGCAAGCTCGGATTGACGCAGCACGCCAAACATCACCATGAGCACCAAATACACCACCACCACGGCTACGCCGACGATGAGGCAGGTTATCAGGAATGCCAAGCGGCTCGGCATCACATGCACCAGCTGAATGCCCGCCTGGTTGAGGCCGTAGCCGACCAGCCCGGAGGCCAGCACCGTCAGCGCGAAGCCGACCCAGCGTTTTCCGAGCATGGAGAACGCAACAATCGCTTTGATCGAGCGAAGATTAAGTGCTGTGATCACGAGGAAGCATATCGCGGTGCCGCCGATAATGCCGTAAATGCCAAACAGCGGGGCCAGCAGGAAGCTTGCGGCCAGCTTGACCACCACTCCAATCATGACATGGACCATGGATAGCTTCGCTTTGCCGATGCCAAGCAGAATCGAGTTCGTGGTCATCATCGTGATCTGAAGGATGGTGCCAAATGTCAGGAACGCAATGATACCGGTTCCCTCCAGATTACTGAACAGAAGACCGTTAATGGAGTATGCTGCCGTACACAGCGCAATCACAACCGGCATGCCGGTCATGATCGCGACCCGCATCGCCATCGTCACCTGCTGCTCCAGATGCTCCTGATCCTTTCGCGCATACGCTGCGGAGATGATCGGAATGAGCGAGGTGCTTAGGGCGATGGCCAGAATCGGCGGAATGCCGGCCACGCTCTGTGCCCGCGTGCCGAGCACCGCCAGCGCTGCCGTTGCCGCTTCCGCACCAATCGGCCCGGTAAGCAGCGGCTTGACGATGGAATTGTCGATGAAATTGACCGCTGGCACCGCCATCGATGACAGCACAATCGGAATGGACAAGGTGAATATCGCCTTGTAGATTCCCCTCAGCGGGATCGAGCGGTCAGCCGGCGGCATATGGGCCTCCCGGTCCGTGCGGCGGAGCTTGGCTGCAAAATACAACATGACCGCAAACGCCCCGATGCTGCCCAGCACGCCCCCGAAGGATGCCCCAGCCGCAACCCACTTGTCATCATACCCCATGCGAAGCAAAATGTAAGCCAGACCGATAGCGGTAACGACCCGCGCAATCTGCTCCACGATCTGCGACAGCCCGCCGGCCGTCATATTGTTGCGGCCCTGGAAGTAGCCGCGCATCATCGCGATCGCCGGGAACAGCAGCAGCGCCGGCGCCAGCGCCTGAATCGCCGGGGCCGCTTCCGGAAGCTCGGCCACATAAGTGGCGTAATACGGCGCTGCGAAATAGAGCAGCACCGTGATGATCACGCCTGCTGCGGCTGCGAACAAAAGCGCAGCCTGATATACCCGCCGGGCCTCGGCAGGCTTGTTCAAGGCGTGGCGCTCGGAGATCATTTTGCTGAGCGTGCTCGGTATGCCCGCTGTAGCTACAGTTAACAGCATCAAATATAACGTATTGGCAAAATTGAATGAGGCCTGTCCCACATCGTTCAGCATGTGCTCAAGCGGCACGCGCTGCGCGATGCCCAGCACGCGCGCCACCAGAGCAGCCACGGCCAGAATGATGGTTCCTTTAATAAACGTTTCCTTCTTCGACAAGTGTCTACCCTTCTTTCCCCAAAAAAGCATCCCGTCAGCTCAGCAACCATGCGCCGATCATCTGCCACCCGTTCTAAAGCAAAGTGTGACCATGCCGTTCTTCAATCAATTGCCGGCCCTAAGGGACTGTTATTTAGAAAACCCAGATAAAGAAAATAATAATCATCGCCAGCTGCAAGATCACCTTCACCAGCACGCTGCTGAACAGTCCCAGTACAGAGCCCATTCCAACCTTGAGCGACTTGCCCGGCGAGGAACCGGTCAGCATCTCCCCGATCAGCGCCCCCAGAAACGGGCCGATGATCAGACCGAACGCCGGAATGACAAACGGCCCGATAATGAGTCCGATCGTACTGCCCCATATGGAGGCCTTCGAGCCGCCAAGCTTCTTGACACCCCAGGCATTCACCGCATAATCAGCGATAAACAGCACGACCAGAATCAAGGTCTGGATGATCCAGAACCATAACGTGTAATCTGCAAACGAGAAGAACCACCCGTACACAAACAGTGCAAAATAGATGGCGAGCACCCCGGGCAATATTGGATAGATCGCTCCGGCCATACCGATGACAAACAGAGCGATCACGATAAACCAGCCTAATATGTCCATAACCTCACCCTTCGATCAAAATATGATCCCGGATCACCTCGACAATGCCGTCCTCGTTGTTGCTGGACACGACCAGATCCGCCTCATCCTTCACGGTCTGTTGGGCATTGCCCATCGCCACACCGAGTCCGGCCTGCTGTATCACCGCCAGATCGTTCAAGCTGTCGCCAACGGCAACGACCTGGGACATCTCAATGCCCAGCAGCTCGCACACCTGCCTGATGCCCGTCGCTTTGTTGACGCCCATCGGGTTAATCTCCAGGTTATACGGCGAGGAATTGGTGATTTCCAGTCCGCCCATATCCTGCAAGGACATCAGAATCCGATGCCGGACCTCATCATCCTCGGTCGTATACCCAAACTTCAGCCATTCCTGGCCCTCCACATCATCAATCCAGTGAGTGTCATTGTAAAGCCGGTCAACGGTGTAGGCCCAGAACCATGCGCCCGTCTCCACTGCCAGCTCATGCATCTGCTTCACCAGCTTGCTGTCGAGCAGCGCACGGCGGTGAAGCTCATACGGCGCCCGCCATACTTCGCTCCCGTTCACCGTCACCATCGGCGTCATCAGCTCCAGCTGTTTCGCGTAAGGATATGCATCCTTGAACGGCCGGCCGGTGGACAGGCATACATAGATGCCGCGGCGGACCGCCTCCTTGATCCATTTCACCGTCTCGTCAGAGATTTCATGATTGTCCTGAAGCAGTGTTCCATCCATGTCCAAGGCCAGCAGCCGGTATTTATAATCCATGGTTCATCCCCCTTGGTTTCTCCAAACATGATCTGGTGCGTTCGATCCCACACCTTTTATAGCTCACGCATAAACATAACGACATTTTACCACAAATAAATAGGAAGCAAAAAAGATCGGCAGACATCCCCAGCAGGCAGTCTCAGTCATACCTTGTGCATATACGTTCCGGAGGTGTATTTCGTTTCACCATAACAAAAGACAGGCCACAGGGATAGGCTCCCCACGGCCTGTCTATTCAGCACAGAGGCGGCGGGAGCTCCCCCGATTATGGCTTACTGGTTCTCCCCGCCCTCACCCTGCTCTCCATCCTCCTGCTCCGTTTCTAGGTCTTGCTTCGGATGCGGTGTTCCGTCGAGCCCGTAGATTTCATCATAGGCGTCGAATATTTTGCGCGCGATCGGCGCAGCGCTCTGGGAGCCGAATCCGCCCTCCGGTATAACTACAGCTACCGCCAGCTTCGGATTCTCACGCGGTGCAAAAGCGATAAACACACCGTTATCCACCCGTTTGCGCGTTCCATTAATGTAAATATCCTGCTCGGACGTACCGGTTTTTCTGGCAAAATCGTACCTGAAATCATCAAATGCCCGCAGACCCTGCGTGTTCATGCCTTTAATGACCGCATCCCAGTGTTCCTTCGAAAATTCCATCTTGTTCAGAACTTCCCGTTCGAACTTCTTCACGACATTGCCGTTATGGTCAACAATCTCCGTCGCCAGCTGCGGCTTGATCCGCTCGCCTCGGTTTGCCAGAGTTGCGGCGTATTGAGCCAGCTGAAGCGTGGTATACTTGCCCCCTTGACCGAAGGATGAGAAGGCCAGCGACGCCAGCGAGCTACCCATCTGCTCTACATTGTTGTATTCCTTCCGGCCCAGGAACTCATTCGGAAGACCAGAGCCTGTCGAGACGCCAAGGCCAAAGGCTTCCATATAGTCATTCCATACATCAAGACCTTTGGAACCGTATTTGCCAAACAGCCGTTCTGCCACCATATCGATCATATAGGCATTAGAGGAGTTCTGAATGGCGGTTATTGCATTCAGCGAACCGAACGCCCGGCTTCCCGAGTTTCGGATTTGACGCGGGTCTTTCCCGATCTGGGCATATCCGATGTCCGGATAGTATTCATTCACGCCAAACAGATTCTCGTTCAATCCAATCAGCACGCTGAGCGGCTTGACGGTGGAACCGAGCAGCAGCACAGATTCCAGATTATTGCCTGATCTGCCGGAGCTGTATGGCGAAATCGTACCGTTGCGGTAATACTTCATGACCGACTCCCAATCGTCCGATCCGTTCTCCCACACGTTCGGATCATAGTCCGGCATGCTTGCCATCGCCACGATGTTTCCGGTATCGACCTCCATAGCGACTGCGTAACCGGTCAGCGCATCCCTGTGAAGCTTGCCGGAGACCGGATTGGTGTGCAGCCATTGCAGCTGCTCCAGGATCGCCTCCTGTGCTGCCAGCTGAATATCCTTGTGGATCGTAGAGTGGACATTGTAGCCTTTCTCCGGCGGCACCATCGTTGGCACGCCTTCCGCCATATTTTGCGGATTGATCGGAATGCTGATGTAGCCATTCTTACCGCGAAGCTCCTCCTGGAACATCATTTCGAGTCCATCTACACCGACCTTCTCCTGCTCGGTATAGATCAGCCCCGGATCCTCCTGGGTTCGGTTCTGCTCATCGATCTCCTTATATTTGTTCAGATCCTTAGTCCCTTTAAACTCCCGTAAATAACCGATGGTCTGTACCGCAATGCGGTCCGTATTGTAATGGCGCGAGCTTTCTTCCACTACCTCTACGCCAGCAAATATATTTTTGTGCTCCAGAAAATACGCCACTTCCTCAGGCGTCAGATTGCTCTTGATCCGTCGCGGCTCATACCCGGGCTGCTTGTTAAACTCCAGGTCCATCGCTTTGATGACATCATCAACGGTCATCTGCTCCCCATCCGGGTCCCCGTACTCATCAAATACCTTGACCATTTGCTCGGCCACTTCTTCGATCTCAGGCCGATTCTGCTGCCCTCTCTCCGAAGAACTGTAATCCTTCAGCAGCGTAATATACAGCGATTGAGAAGCTGTCGAATAAGCAAGCGGCGTACCGGAGGCATCCACGATGCTTCCCCGGATCGGCTGAAGCGGGAAGCTTCTTGACTGGCCGCCGGTTTCCTGTCCCTGAAGCTGAGGCCCCTCTACAAATTGGAGAATCGCCAATCGAACGATAATGATACAAAATAGAATGAATGTACTGAAGAAAAACACATTGATCCGCAAATTAAACTGATTGCTGGATTCCCCTTCGTTCTGTTTGTTGTCCGGCTTAAACCCTTTCACTTTAAGCTTCTCCCCTTTATCCCAATCACATAAATTCATATTAACACAAAATGATAAGCCGCTTCATCCGGAGAACCTAGGAAAGGCGGACTTTCACCCGAAAGCCCGCCTCTAAAGCTTAATGATTAACGAAGCCTCGGCCCTCTAGAAGACCTGCTCCTTGATATGCGTTTCGTTGAAGCGCGGCGGGTTGAACCAGTCACCGCTCTGTGCCCAGGTAGGATCAAGCGGAACCCATCGTCCTTCCTCGCTGAGGTATACTTCATTCCAGGCGTGCGGGCCATAGCCGCCCTGACCATTATACCCCCGCCCGGTCACAACTCGCACATCCAAATCCTGCGAGCGGGCCATCATGGCGTACAGGCGGGCATAATCGATGCAGACACCAAGCCGGGTATTGTAGGTATCCTCCGGTGTCTGTTCCTTCCAGATGCGATGCTCTTCGTACAAGCGCACCTTCTCATGATCATAAGCGATGCGGGTGCCGACCCAGTCATACAGCCTGCGCGCTTTCTCCTCATCGGTCTCAGCTCCCTCCACGATATGGGAAGCCGTTTGCTCAATGCCCTCCGGTATCTGGTGATCGATGACCTCATACTTCCGCTGAATGATTCCGTTCAGCTCTTCCTGAACCGATTGCGTGAAGACCGGCAATCTCTCGCGGACGATCGTCCCTGACAGAGGCTCAATCACCGCTTGCGCTCCCTGCTTGTAGACCGGGGAGGCCTCGACATAACGGCTGAAGCCGTTGTCGGGATTCAAGCTGACCCAAATGAACAAAATCGCAATCAGGATGATGCTGCGAGCGGCTCCGATGACGCCCCCGATGCCCGCTCCGGCCAATCGGCTGAGCAGCGATGCGGAAGAATCCCGTCCCGGGCCGAACAAGCTGATCCGGCTGCCAAGCGTCATCGCAGCCAGCAGACGGAGCATGAAGCCGACCAGCCCGTAACCGATGATGAACAGCAGTGCAAACCGAAGCAGCGGGAAGTCCGCGATCGATCTTACTGCCGTATAGTACATCTGCTCCCACAGCTTCAACTCCCGGTCTGGTAGCGAGCTGCCAAGCTTCGTAAGCCAGTCCCCGGCTTTCGGGGACAGCCACAACGTAAACGGCACAGAGATAGCGAGCGCAATCAAACGAAGAAGCGCATCCCCCACAAAATGAACGAGCTTTCCGGCTGATCGCGAAGCGCCGCGATTCCAGCCCTGAAATATCGAGAACAATATAACCAGGAGCAACAGAACCGTAATCCCGTTGCCCTCTTTCAAACTATTCAACCATTCTGTCATCATGGGCATAATCCTCCCCTCCCGGATGATGTCATTGTTGGTATACGAGGAAGAGTTCTGCACCTAGTCGATCGTTGCCATTCAAGCCGAGACGAACCATCTTCCGTATTTCTGTCAGCCTTGATTGGACCCGGTGTTATTTCTGGCGCTGTCAATATAGCTGCGAATGGTGTCATTCATTTCCCATTTGCCCACAGGAACCCCTCTGAAAGTCACTTCAACTTCATTGGAGCCGGACTCCCCCTTAAGCTGCAAATTCGGGGCCGTAATGGAGAAGCTGCCGTCGCCGTTGCTAACATACGTAGCTTCTTGCGCTTCTTTCATCATCATATTCAGTGCCTCCGTCTTCACGGTGTCGATGGTCTCATCGGTCACCGTAGACACGACATCCTTGATCTGATCAAGCGAAATGCCGCTGTAAATCAGCAAACCTGCAATGATCAGCACAGCGAGGGCCCATTTGACAACCGTCCTCACCACATTGAGAACAACAAACAATACGATCAGGGCGATGACAATGACGAGCCAGTTTTGCTTCAGAAACTCTATCCACACTTCCGTATTCATAATCCTTCACTCCCGTAGACTCTTCAGACAGCTCACACGGGCCGCCCTTGTTAATTATACATGATTCCCAGTTGCTCTGTCAGCCAACCCTCCCGGACATTGAAAAGGTATAAGCTTGCCCATTCCAACGTACAAGTAGTAACATAACATCTTTTGCCGGGTTGGAGGTGCCGTCTTGAAAACTGCATTATGGCTCTATATGTTTTTGTTCCTGGCCTTTTTTGATCTTCACGCACAGTATCCCGTATTGACGCCGTTCGCCATATCCCTTGGCGCAGCGCCGGCCTTTATCGGATGGATGATGGGCATCTATGCACTCACCCATCTGCCGGGCAATCTGATTGCCGGCGGCCTCATTGACCGCCATGGCAGCAGACGCTACATCATCTTCAGCCTGACAGCGGCCGGCATTGTGCTTCTGCTGCAGGCACATGTCCAGTGGCCCTGGCAGCTCCTCGTCCTGCGTTCCATCAGCGGCTTTGTGCTCGCCTTCCTGTCGCCGGCCTGTCTTGCGCTCCTGGCCTCCCTGTCCCGGGATCCGGTAACGCAGGGCAAGTACATGTCCGGCCACGGCGTCATCCATACGCTGGCCTCTGTGCTCTCCCCTGCTGCAGGCGCCTTTATCGTAGCCAACACCGGCTTCTCCGGCACCTTTCAAAGCCTCGGCTGGCTGCTGATCCTCACCGGACTTATGGCTTATCTAAGCCTGCCGAAGAGAGCCCCCGTTCCAGCCAACTCGGCCAGCCCCGAAACCGGGGACAAGAAGGAGACTGATGCGCGTCTTCCCTTCAGTCTTCGTCTATATTTGCTCCCTTTTGCCATCGCTTGCTCTCAGGGCATCCTCTTTTTTGAAATTCCGCTGCGAGAGAGCGGGAAAGCGAGCATTCTGTCCACCGGCCTTCTGTTCTCGGTTGTCAGCCTCGGAGCGCTGATCACGCTGTGCATGCTGTTTCTGAACCGGTATGAGCCTTATCCCCGTGTCGCTTTCGGCATGCTTGGGTTCGCGCTGTGCTTCTATGCCTTGGCCGGTATCGGGCAGATCCCGCTTACAGCTATCCTGTTCATTCTCGGCCTTTGCAAAGGCATCTTGTTTCCGGCACTATCCTCACTCTTTATTGAGCTTAGCGGCGGGACGAGGCTCGGCCGTGTCTTCTCGTATCAATCGATTGCGATGTCACTTGGATCGTTTGCCGGTCCGATTGCAGCCGGTCAGCTGCGCGCATTCATCTCTCCTTATTTCATCGCCTTCGTCCTGCTTATGGTTGTGCTGATGCTGCTGCCGAACCAGCGGCGCCCGGTAGAGCGCATTCGCCCGGCTGATCAGCCGATTTCGACCTAGGCAGCGGACCATATTTCGGAGCTTCGCCCGCAGACAGACCATAACTTCAAGCGCAGCATCCTGAACATGTGCCCAAAACGCCTGATTTGGGCCGATGCACAATCGTTGCGGGACATTTGACATAAGATACAGTGTGGCAAATGACCACGGACATCAGACCTAAGGGGTGAACATGGATGAGTCATGTGCATAAGCATCATCACCATAAATCTCCGGTAGGCGGAGGATATTCTGTAGGCGCGATTCTGGTGCTGTATATATTGCTCGTTATCATTCTTAGCGGCTACTACTATTAATCCCCAGTTCGTATCCTTCCCTCATGGCTCCCGCAGGTCCTATAGACCGATGGGGGCTTTTTCACATGCTCAAGCCTGTGTAGCAGCTCGGCTGTCCCTCTTGTACTATCGCTTCGGTTTTTTGCATGAATCAGGGAATCCAAGTTACATTAGTGACATACCCAAAACGTCTGTAACCTGACCGAGGTGAGTTGATGTCGATTTATATGATCGTGGAAGGAAAAAATGACCGCAGCCGCCTTCGCAGGCTGCTAACGTCCGACATTACCATTCTATGTACGTTCGGCACCCTGAACACCGCCAAGCTGGAATCGCTTCGCAAACAGGTCAGGGATCATGAAGTCTACCTGTTTATGGACAACGACAGCTCCGGCAAGAAAATCCGGGCCATTCTGCGCGATGCGTTTCCAGACGCTGTTCAATTGTACACCCGGCGCGGCTATGCGGGCGTTGAAGGAACGCCCGATGAATATTTGATCGCTCAACTGGAAAAAGCCGGACTTGAAGAGTTCATTATATATCCTCCCCCGGAGCACGAACCGGGCCTTTCCGGTTACAGCGGTACAATTGAGCACCGCCTTCCAAGAAGGCCCTGACCGATAGGCTGCCCCATCCAGCAACCACCAACCACCAGCTGCGCATTCTCCGCCACGCCTCCGCCAATAGACACAACAAAGCGCCCGCCACACAAGTGGACAGGCGCTTTGCTGTCATGCGCATCTATTCGTTGATCAAGTTGTATATATCTTTCACCACTTCATCGATCTCCACATCCTGCGGAATAGCCGCATTATACATCTTGCGGATGTTGTTGTCCCTGTCCACGAGCGCGATGTAATTGCCGTGGGTATAGTTGGTGGCATCGTTTCCGAGCAGAGGGATTTTGAACGAATCCCGCATCAGTGTCCGCGTCTCCTCTTGATCCCCCCGAAGGAAGTACCAGCCGTCGTAATCCGCATAGAACCGGTCGCCAAACTCCTTGATCTTCTCCCGGGTATCCGTTTCCGGATCAAACGAGATGGATACGAAGGATACCTTCTCACCGAAAACACCTTCCTCCTTCTTCAGCTCGTCCTGAATTTGGGACAGCAGGAAGGTCGTCACCGGACACACATCCGGGCAGCTCGTAAAGTAGAAATACATCAGCCGGACTTGACCGGCCGTATCATCCCGCGAGACCGTAGCACCGTCTACATTCTCCATGGTGAAGTCCCCGACTTCGCGAATGACCGGCAGCTTCTCCTTGCCGAAATCAAGCGCATTATATACCAGATAGACTGCCGCGATCATACAGACAACCAGCAGCAGCCAGCTCCATTTATGTTGTTTCAATCCGTTCATCTTATAAGTCTCCCTTCATCTCATCAGCCTTGCATGACTCGCCGCTAGCCAGCTTCGAGCACCGTCTTAGAAAGACGTGTTCAGGATGAGAACGATCAGGCTCAAGGTCAAATAGTTGATCGAGAATAGGAACACTTTTTTGGACCAAGCTTCGTCATCCTTGGCTCGAAAGCCTTGCAACGCCGTATAGAGCCATCCGATCGCCAGCAGAAGGCCGATGACCAGGAAAAACACGCCTGCATATCCGTAGGTGTACATCAATATTGGCAGCGGTACCAACAACACCAGATACGGAATCATTTGAAACTTCGTGCGCCGAATGCCCTTCACTACCGGCAGCAACGGAAAACCGGCCGCCCGATATTCTTCCACACGCCGGATGCCAAGCGCCCAGAAATGCGGCGGCTGCCACAGAAACAGCATCGCAAACAGCAGAATAGCCCCCATATCGACGCGATGGGTAACAGCTACATAACCGATGACGGGCGGCATCGCTCCCGAGATCGCCCCGACCGACGTGCTCCAGGTCGATGAGCGCTTAAGCCACAACGTGTAAATGACCACGTACACAAACATCCCGACAACGCCGAAGATGCCTGCGAGCAGCCCTGAGAACAGGAACAATATCGAGAGGCCGGCGATGCCCAGTATGATCGCATACCACAGCACGACCTTCGGGCTCAAACGTCCCGTTGGCAGCGAGCGATCCCGGGTCCGCTCCATCTTCATGTCAAGCTCCCGGTCGAAGTAGTTATTGAACACGCAGGAGGATGCCATGACAAGTACGGTTCCCAGCAGTGTGGAGACCAACAGTCCGAACTGGATGTCCCACTTGGAAGCAAGCCAAAATCCGGCAAAAGCTGCTATTAAATTAGACCGGAGAATTCCGGGTTTCGTCACAGTGATAAAATCTTTCCATGTTCCCGCTGGCTGATCTGCGGGTGCAGCGGACGCGAGGGCCGCCGATTCTGAAGGAGACTGGTATCTCAAGCGATTGTCCACGTGTACAATATTCCTCCTTGTTCTTTCGATGATGGAGGAAGTGCCGCCTCCGCTATAAAGTTTATCATATCATTCCAAAAAAGTGTTGAGCAATCCCGCGCAATTGTTCGGATCTGTATGACAATTCGGTGAATTTTGCCAGGCCTCAATCTTGACGCCAGACCTTTCTTTAAGGCACAATTTCAGTTAGACGTTCTGACCTCGATCCACAGCATAAAAAGCCCGGTGCATAGAAGCACCAGGCCTGTGATCGCTTATTGGTTAAGAAACAAATTTACAGTGTACGGCCAGACCCGGAGAGGGACTGCTCGGCCAGTTGAACCAGACGTTTAGTAATATATCCACCCAGGGAGCCGGTTTCCCGAGAAGTATAGTTACCGTAGTAACCATCCTGCGGAATCGTCACTCCAAGCTCACGGGCAGCCTCCATTTTCAGTTGCTGAAGAGCGGCTGTTGCTTGCGGCACTACCAGATTGTTGCTAGAACGTCCTCTTGCCATATTATTGTCTCCCTTCACTGAATGTCTGATGTTCCAGTGCAAGCTTGCAAACTTATTATGGCTCTTTATCGCAACGTTATTCGTATTTTTTTAGTTTACACTTCCCGGGAGGTAATCTTGATATGAGCAAAGGCTTATCCTTATGGTTTGCAATCTCGTCCATTGCCCTGCTTAGCGCTTCAGCCATGACGATCAGTTATAACGGATGGCTTGCTGCCATGCTTGGCGTGCTGTCCATTCTGAACATCGGCTGGGGATTCGTCATTAAATCCAAACGCAGGCGCTCCTGACCCAGCTGCAGGCCGCAAGCGGATTTATTTCGGAGCCAGAAATCCCATCTTCTCCTTCACATCGCGAAGCGTTGCAGCGGCGGTTTGACGAGCCTGCTCTCGGCCCCGGGCCAGAATATCATGAATTTCCCCGGTTTGGCGGATTTCGAAGTATCTAGTTTGGAGCGGCTCCAGCGCAGCCACAACGACTTCGCCAAGCTCCTTTTTGAAAGCTCCGTACATCTTTCCTTCGAAACGATCCTGAACCTCTCGGAGCGAGACTCCCGCGCATTCGGAATAGATGCTCATCAGATTGCTGATCTCAGGCTTCGCTTTCGGATCATAAACCACTTCTGTGCCGGAATCCGTTGTCGCCCGGCTTATTTTTTTGCGAATCTGATCGGGAGAGTCGAGCAGCTTAATATAACTGCCTTCAACCGGACTGCTTTTGCTCATTTTTTTCGATGCATCGTCCAGCGACATGATTCGTGCGCCCACTTCCGGAATGTATGGCTCCGGGATGGTGAAATATTCACCGAAGCGGTGATTAAAGCGCGCCGCCAGGTCGCGGGTCAGCTCCAGATGCTGCTTCTGATCATCGCCTACCGGCACAAGATCGGCGTTGTACAGCAGAATATCTGCCGCCATCAGCGCCGGATAAGTAAACAGGCCGGCACCCACGGACTCTTTGCCCGCCGACTTGTCCTTGAACTGCGTCATCCGCTCCAGCTCTCCCATGTGAACAAGCGTGGTCATGAGCCATCCGAGCTCCGCATGCTCCGGTACATGGGACTGAAGGAAGACATTGGAGCTGGACGGGTCGATGCCCGCCGCCACGAACAGGGAAGCGACCGCCTCCGATTGCTCCCTGAGCGCGGCCGGCTCCTGAGGAACCGTGATCGCATGCAGGTCCACCACCATGAAATAGCACTGTGATTCATGCTGCAGCTTGACGAAATTTTTCATCGCGCCGATATAGTTGCCGAGTGTCAGGCTTCCGCTTGGTTGAATGCCGGAAAGTACCTTTTTCATATCGTTTAACCTCCCTATTGAATATCCATGAAATACAAAAAGGCCCTCATCCGCTAAAGGGACGAGAGACCGTGGTGCCACCCTAATTCGCTGCAACAGGACCATGATGTCGCACATCATTGCCGCAGCCTTGGATTCTTATAACGGAGAATAACCGGCCCGCATAGTAAGGAGGGAGCACGAGGCTTCTTCCTGTTCTGCCCAAGGCACTCCAAGGTCCATTCAGCAAAGCGGCTTCACCGATTCGCATCACCCATCGGCTTTCTGAAGAATGACCGCGCCTGCCTACTTGTCCTTGTCATCGTGTTTAAAGTCATTGAGAACTTGTTACAAGCAAATGATAAATCCCCGAACTTCCCTTGTCAATTCCATTTTGACCGAACTTGTCCTTATGTTTCGAAGCTTTTCTTTTACGTACACTGCAAAAATCTGTTATGATGTGGTTAATCGTCAAGACAATGATTTCTGTTAGTAAAGGAGCATCGATATGAATCAAGTGACCAAAGGTCAATGGAATGGTTACGACACTTATACTCTTAACAGCGGCCGTCTTGAAGTGACACTCCTTCCCCGTTTAGGCAACAATGTTATTGAAATCAAGGACAAAGACAACCATCGCCAAGTTCTACGGAAGCCGGATGAAACCGAGCTGGCCTTCTATTTGCAGAAGCCGTATCATTTCGGGATTCCGATGCTCATTCCGCCCGGCCGGATTGATAAAGGACGGTTTGAATACGGCGGCGTTGAATACCAATTCGAACAGAACACTGCCAATGATAATCATATTCACGGTTTGCATCGCACCCAAGCGTGGTGCGTCAGCGATATTGAAGAAGACGATGAAGGATGTGCCGTCACTACGGAATTTGTCACCTCGGACGATCCGAAATGGATCGCGCAGTTTCCAGAACCTTTGAAGCTTGAAATGAATTTTCGACTCCAGAACAACCAGTTCATCCAGACCCTTCGTGTGCATCATATGGGAAAGCAGCCGGTCCCGTTCGGCCTTGGGTACCATACGTGGTTTTTGCTGGACGGACAGCCGCAGAACTGGACGCTTCAGCTGCCGGTTGAGGCGATCTACACGCTGAACAGCGAGCTGCTTCCTACAGGCGACACCGCTTCCCTGGGGCATCTCCAGCCGCTGAACAGCGGCATGAATCTGAAGGAGGCCGATCTGGATACGATTCTGAAAATTCCAGAAGGACAGCCTGCCGAAGCGGTGCTCACCCGGAATGACGGTTATCAAATCCGTTATTCTGCCGACCGTGCCTATTTCAAACACTGGGTACTGTATACCAAGGGCATCGCGGATCAGTTCCTGTGCATTGAGCCATATACATGGCTTCCGAATGCTCCGAATCTGGATTTGCCAGATTCCGAAACCGGCTTGATCCGGCTTGAACCTGAAAGCATGGTGGAGCTGCGGACCAAGCTGACCATCTCGAGCCCTGAATCGGAGGCCTGAGCTGCAAGGCTCCTGCCAGAAGGTCGCAATCGACACTGTCAGCTGCTCTCCTTACAGTCATTTCCCCCGACTGGCGGGACTATACGAAAGCGCGAGTAAACGGATGTATTTCCGTCTGTACTCGCGCTTTTTCATATGGATAAACCACGGAATAGCTTGTCGTAAAAACCCGAAAGATGACATATAAAAACTTGCATGAACTAATCATTCATGCAATATTAGGGATTATTACCCAATTGTGTTGAATATTGTTGATCAGACAATATGTTTGTCATATAATGAGTCACAAGCCCTAGTAAATATAGGGAATAAGTATTGTTGAGGAGGTGTTTGGAATGATTCAATTGGACCAGCTTTCGCTAGCCCGACAATTGGACATTGTTTTTAAAGAATTAGAGGAGGAGTTGGCAGGACTTAACTCCGGCACGGTATTTGTTCAAATACGAAATAATGTCATTGGCAAATTCGGAATTCGACATAATCCGGTACAAGGGCGCAACGGTTTCCTTGATTCTCAGGAGCCGGGACTTAATGAAGCTCAGCAATTATCATTTCGAGCCATGGCACTGGAAAGTCTCAAGCACAAGCGACGCTGGACACACGGTGAAATCAGTTACGAATTTATGGTAAGACAAGGCACGATTGTCGTTGATGCTATACTTGAATCCAACTATAATATGGCGAATCTAATGATACGTTATCCCCGACATACATATGCCGAGACGGTGTCAGAATCCTAATATTCCATGAACTTATTATGTATACCTTATTTATAACATAGTGAAAGAGGCGATCTTTGGGGAGAAGATCGCCTCTTTCTATTCCGGCTGGAGGGAAGAGATGCGATTACAGGTTCGAACGACCCGATAATTGCTGCTCAGCCAATTGAACCAGACGTTTCGTAATGTAACCACCCAAAGAACCGGTTTCACGGGAAGTGTAGTTCCCCATGTAACCATCTTGAGGAAGAGTCACACCCAGTTCTTGAGCTGCTTCAGCTTTCAGTTGTTGAAGAGCTGCGCTAGCTTGAGGAACGACAAGATTGTTAGAACGGTTGCGTCCTTGACCTTGACCTGCGAATCCCATGTATGTCACCTCCTTTGATGTTGTATGAGGTTATTATGGTTGAAAGAAGCCTTTCTCATTCGCGCAATCGAAAGTGTAGTATTGGTAATATTAGCCGTATGCTAAAATCCCGCCGTTATTACGGTTTCCTGCCACACAAAAAGGGCTGTTCCCCAAGGTATAAACCTATAGAGAACAGCCCGCCTCATGGCTCAATAAACGAAGATACAGGCATCCCGAAGCAAGGGATTAAACCAAATGATCCGTCATTTTCAAAAATTGCTTCACATCCGAGATGCACAGATCAGCCGCACTTTGCCAGAAATCGCGCTGGGTCAAATCGACATCCAGATGCTTCTTGGCCAGGTTCTCGACCGTCATCACACCTGTATCGCGCAGCAGCGCATCGTACTTGTCCGCAAACGAGCTGCCTTCCTCCATGGCGCGTACATACAGTCCCGTGCTGAACATATATCCGAACGTATAAGGGAAGTTGTAGAACGGAACCCGGGTGATGTAGAAATGCAGCTTGGAAGCCCAGAAATGCGGATGATAGGAAGAAAGCGCTCCGAGATAAGCTTCTTTCTGTGCCTCTACCATCAAGTCGGAAATTTCCGACGCGCTGAGCAGACTTGTTTTCCGCTGTTCATAGAACCGGGTTTCAAACAGGAACCGTGCATGAATGTTCATGAAGAAAGCAACATTTCTCTGCACTTTCTCCTCCAGCAGCGCCAGCTTCTCCTGCTCATCGGCAGCCCCCTTCACAAGCGCATCAAACACAATCATCTCCGCGAAGGTCGAGGCCGTCTCGGCAACGTTCATCGCATACCGTTGGTTTAATACCGGCACGCCGTCCATCACATGCTGATGATATGCATGACCGAGCTCATGGGCGAGTGTCGACACGTTTGAAGCCGTTCCGCCAAAGGTCATGAACACGCGAGTCTGTTTGCTGTTCGGGAAGGAAGTACAGAAGGCGCCCGGACGTTTGCCAGAACGATCTTCAGCCTCCACCCAGCCTTTGTCAAATGCCATCTGGGCGAACTCGGCCATCTTCGGATTGAATTTTCCGAACTGCTCAACCACGCTTGCCGCCGCTTCTTCATACGGAATTTTGGCTGCCGATGTCCGGATCGGAGCGTCTACATCCGTCCAGTCCAGCGCTTCCAGACCCAGCAGTTTGGCTTTGCGGTTCAAATACTCAACCAGCACCGGCTTCGTATCCTGAATAACCCCCCACATCGTATCCAGCGTTTCCTTGGTCATTCTTCCGATAGCGAGCGGCTCCTTCAGCACATCGTCCCAGCCGCGCTTCTCATACAGCTTGAGGCGGAAGCCCGACAGATGATTCAGCGTATCGGCACAGTAATCAGCGGAAGCGGACCATGCATTCTCCCACTTCTCGAACAGTTCCTGACGAACCTCACGCCGAGGATCATGCAGCTTGTTGAACGCTTGTCCGGCCGACAGCATCTCGGTCTTTCCATTTTCCTCATAAGGAATTTTGATTTTGCTGACGATCGTATCGTACATGTCGGACCATCCATGATAGCCATCAACCCCCAGTGCCAGGGCAAGACTCTCCAGCTCGGGGCTCATTTTCTCCTTCGCCTGATCGCGGCTTTCATTCAGAACGAAATTATACTCCGCAACCTTCTCGCTCTTGATCCAGTCTGCCCACAGCTCATCATTCATGCCGCGAAGCAGATTGTCGAACTGTGTCTTTACGCTCTGCAGGACGGCAGACAGTGACATCACGCGTCCTGAAATTTGCGAAGCTTTTTTATCATTTACGTTTTGGGCCGTCAAACAGCTTACAAACGCAGACGCCTCACGGATACGTGCAAAACAGCTGCCGTACAGCTCAATTATGTTCTGAGTGGCGGATACTTCGTCCAGGCTTGCAGGAACCTTCGCCCCCTTAACCTCTTGATCAAGCTGCTGAATATCCTGCTGAAGAGCCTCCAGAAAAGAGGACAGCTCAGCCGAGTCCGCGCCTCCAGGGAATACCGAATCCAAATTCCAGGTCTGTTGAAGTGACATACTTGGGGTCAACACCTTTCATAATAATGTGATAGGATAGCAGTAAGCATTTGTGTGGCTTTTGGGAAAAGTGTATAACTATATATAACAACAAATTACTGCTGGAGGTACACATCCATGAGACCTTTGCAAATATCTGCGGAGACAGCGATTGCGTTGTCCAAGCAGCTTGGCGTGCCGATTGAGCAGCTGATGCATATGCCGCAGCACATTCTGATGCAAAAGATCGCCGAACTTGCCAAATCGGACAATGCCCCTGCTTCGGGCAAGGATGAGCAACCCCCGTCCCAACAGGAGAACTGATGATTCCTTTTTCAAACACCTGGCCGTATGACATTGTTCAGAATGATGTATATGTACAAGACTGCCCGTTTTGCGGAAGCCGTAATGTACTGCTGCCCATGAAGCCGAAAGAGCTGGTCAGCGTCCGCGAAGGGAAAAAGAAGCTGCTCGTTTTCCCCTGCTGTCATAACCGGGTCACTGTTCTGGACAGCGATCCGGATTATATCCTCACGGATCAGAAGCTCCGTTAAATCGACTATGGCGGTTACACGGAGCGTAGCAAGAGGCGTGTCCCTTCCCGGGAACGCCTCTTTCGCTTTGCGGGCGATCCGGCCGCCATCACGAGAGACCGGCTTCCTTGCCCTGCTCTTCCATCTGCTGACGAATAAGCTGCCATTGTTCTCTCGAAGCCCGAATCATGGCTGCATCCATGATCTTCTCATCCCTGACCACTCTGGAGAACCATTGCACCGCTTCGTTGAAACGTCCCAGCCGCCGGTTAATCTCCCCGATCAGGTAAAGCAGACGCGCATCGTTCGCACCGACGCCTTCATACTCAAACACACGGATATAGGAATCCAGCGAGTAGGCGAGAAAACGCTGCTCCTGTGCGGTGTTGTTCTGGTATCTATACAGCCAGGCAATGTGATGCAGCAAGCTCGCAATCAGGCGATCCCGCTCCCCGATCACCTGCGCGCACAACAGCGCCAGCTTGTACACCTCAATGGCATCTTCCAGACTTCGTTTGCCGCTGAAGTCACGCCCTACCCAGCGGCTTCCGATCTGTGATCTGAAGTCCTCCCGCTGCTTGTCTGTCAGCTTATTGACAGAATGCTCCGTTGAGGCAAACCCGCATTTCGGACATACTCTAACCACGTAGAAATCCGGATTCTCCGCTTTGTAATAAGCACAGAAATCCGTATCCGTCCGAATCGGCTTCTTGAAGCTGGGCCGGACGCGGGATGTAGCGTACTCGGTACCGCATTGGACACACGTTACGTTAATCGAATACAAGGGCTCTAGTTTCACAGGATCTCCATCTCCTCTTGACGTCCACAAAACGTATTCAGGCACATCCAGCACCCGTTACTCTGGTGTGTTCACAAAATGATTAGCCGGTCCAGACAGTCTCTGAATGACAAATTCGCGGAGCGTTTCATCGACACCGATATCCTGAAGTGCCGCCGACATACATTTCAACCATTCCTGCGCATGACTTGGCGTGATGGGAAACTTCAAATGCCTCGCCCGCATCATCGGATGCCCGTAAGCTTCCGAGAACAGGGCCGGCCCTCCAAAAAATTGGCTTAAAAACATATACTGCTTCTCCATCACCGGATCGATATCCTCCGGAAACAGCGGAGCAAGCAGCGCATTCTTCTGAACTCTGGGATAAAAAGCCTCAACCAATGAGCGAATGCCATCAGCTCCGCCCAGATTGTCGTAAATGCTTAAGTTCGGATTCATGGTCGTATGCTCTCCCATCTAATTTGGATGTGCAATCTTATTATAGCAAAAAACAACAAAAAAAGGCGCTAAACGACAGTTTAGCCCCTTGAACTCCTTTAGTAACTGCGCCAATCCTCTTCACCCTGGACGAGAGAAGCACGTATGACATAAACGAAGGCGCATACCAATATACCCGCGACTATGCTCATCATCATCACTCCATCCACACTTAATCCCGTTAACCGTTACGATTAGTGGTTTTATTATAACACAAGATTCTTAAAAAGGAAGCTTTTTTGCAAGCGCTTACCCCAAGTTTTTATACTGTTTGTCCGCTCTCAGGCATACATTTTTATCAATATGGACGTGTTGCCTACACTGACCTTCAACGAATCCGGGAGTTGATCATAATCATGACCCAGAAAATCGCGAGTTTGCTCCTCATAACCGGGGCGCTGTTAAGCGTAGTTGCCCTAATGACTGTTTTCCCGGAGGCCGCGCTTGAATCGTCGCTGCGAGGACTGGCGATCTGGTGGGACGTGCTGTTCCCTTCGCTCTTCCCCTTCTTTGTCATATCCGAAGTGCTGCTCGGCTTCGGTGTCGTTCATCTGATCGGGACGCTGCTCGATCCACTGATGAAGCCGCTGTTCCGCATCCCCGGAAGCGGCGGATTTGTGGCCGCCATGGGCTACGTATCCGGCTATCCGGTCGGTGCGAAGCTGACCGCCAAACTGTGGGAACAGAACATGCTGAGCCGGGATGAAGGAGAGCGTCTTGTGGCCTTCACCACTTCTTCAGACCCGATCTTCCTGATCGGGGCGGTCTGTGTCGGCTTTTTTCACAAGCCGGAATTGGCCGTCATTCTGGCGCTTGCCCATTATGGCAGCGGGCTCCTTGTCGGCCTCTTGATGCGATTCCATGGGCGTAAGGAAATAGAGGCCACCACATCCCGCTCGGAGAATAAACGGAAGACAAGCCGCATGAAGGCTGCCCTTCAGGCAATGCACGCCGCAAGAGCACGTGACGGGCGGGATCTGGGCACCTTGCTGGCCCAGGCGATTCAGTCCTCCCTCCAGCTTATTATTGTCGTCGGGGGGCTGGTTGTATTCTTTTCTGTTTTCCTGGAAATGTGGACGCAGGCAGGCGCCATTCCGCTGCTCACCCGCGGGGTGAATGAACTGCTGGCTGTGATGGGCATGCCGGAGGAGTTATCGACGGCGCTGATGGGCGGATTGTTTGAGGTCACGCTTGGCGCTCGCTATGCCGGCGAGGCCTCAGCGGCAATCCCGCTTATGTATAAGGCAGCTGCCGCTGCGTTTATCTTGTCCTGGGGAGGCCTCAGTGTCCATGCCCAGATCGTCAGCATTCTGAACACTACCAAGCTCAGATACTGGCCGTTTGCCATGGCGCGATTCATCCACGGGGTACTCGCTGCCGGCCTTGTGCTATTGCTGTGGAACACGCTGATGGGATCAGAGCCTTCCGGCACGGTTACGCCATCCTTCGCCTACTCGGCTTCCGGCGGGTATGCTACCCTGATGTCCGCATTCTGCCTGCTGTTTGGAATGCTGCTCGGCATTGCTTTACTGATGCATTGGGTCAGCCTGTGGCGGCAGAAATTTCGCAATTTTCCCCGGTGAGCGTTGTGTTCTCCTTCAGGTTTGAGTTATCATCGTTATATACCCTTATAAAGGAGCTATCAACTTGAGATATTATGTTCTGGATCGCGGAGACCCATTGTCTGTCGAGCTGACGCAGCAGTTTCACAAGCTTGCGGAACAGCGGGGATTTGAGCTGGATGCAGAATCGCCTGAAATTGTCGTCTCCATCGGCGGAGACGGAACTATGCTGCATGCTTTTCATACGTTTATAGATCGGATTCCCGACTTGGCGTTTGTCGGTGTTCACACCGGGCATCTTGGATTTTACGCAGACTGGAAAGCGGACGAGCTGCACGAGCTCATCGACCACATGAGCGGCGCCCGTGGTTCCGACTCGCATCCCCGGATTGTTAAATATCCATTGGTTCAGCTGGAAATTCACAAGAAGTCCGGAACGTCCTCTTATATCGCCTTAAATGAATTTACGCTCAAGGGCATTGACGGCACAGTCGTCGCCCAGATCGACATCAATGACGTGACCTTTGAAATGTTCCGGGGCGACGGCATATGTGTATCCACACCTTCTGGCAGTACTGCCTATAACAAAAGTGTGGGGGGAGCGATGGTTCATCCTTCGATTGAAGCGCTCCAAATCGCGGAGATCGCATCGATCAACAACCGGATTTTCCGTACGCTAGGCTCCCCGCTGCTGCTGCCGAAGCATCATCATTGCGACATTTTCTCACGCAAGGAGCAGCGTCTGCTGCTGACCGTGGACCATATCAACATTACGATTGACGATCTTATCTCTGTTCGCTGTCAAGTTGCCGAACAAGAGGTCAGCTTTGCCAGATACCGCCCGTTTCCGTTCTGGAATCGGGTGCGGGATGCGTTCCTCGGCTAATCGAATAGGTATACACCATAAGGCCCCCTGCTTGGTTGCAGGGGGCCTCTATGCTTGTTCTATGCTTGTTCTATGCTTGTTCTATGCTTTCGTTGTCTCTGCCTCTTTCGAAGCATCCTTGGCAGCTTCCTTGTGGGAACGTTTCTCTTTGGATTCCCGGTGCGCACGCGCTTCCCGCTTGCCTTCCCGCTCCCGTGATTCCCGGGCTTCACGCGGCTCGCGCGGTTCCTTCTTGCCTTTGGCTTCGCCCTCAGGCCGGGGCTCGGCCGAGCCCCGGCTCTCGCGGGCTGCATCGGCATCCTTCGCATCTTTGGAATCTTTGGCGTCTTTAACGTCCTTGGCCTCTTTAGGCTCCTTGACATCCTTCAGCTTCTGCAGCACAAAATGCGCGCAGCCGAAGTTGCAGTATTCGTTAATATAATCGGATACGCTGGAAAACGTCGCGTCCTTGGGCGCTTTCGGATGGTTGTCACGATAGAAGCCCTTCAAACGGAGCTGGTTGTAGCCCCAGTCGCCCACGATGTAATCATAACGATCCAGAACCTCGCTGTATCTCTCCCGGAAAGCCTCGGGGTTCCAGCCGTTGCGGTGGTCCTTGAGCACCTCGTAACTTTTGTTGCCGATCACGATCACTTACGGTTCCCCTGCCTTTCATCCAAGGTTAAGAGCTTACTGGCTCTTCCTTCTGGCGCTGAGCCGATTTCACCTGTTCATGCGCATGGTAGGAGCTGCGGACAAGCGGTCCGGACTCGACATGGCTGAATCCGCGCTTCATACCCTCTTCCTTCAGCTGTGCAAACTCCTCCGGCGTGTAGTATTTCTCGACATTCAGATGCTTCGGTGATGGCTGCAAATATTGTCCGATCGTCATGATGTCGCAGTCTACTGCGCGAAGATCGTCCATCGCCTGCAAAATCTCGTCCCACTGCTCGCCGACGCCCAGCATGATGCTGGATTTGGTTGGGATGTCCGGCTGCATTTTCTTGGCATTGGCCAGCAGCTGCAGGGAACGGGAATATTTCGCTTTGGCGCGGACCCGATCCGACAGTCTCTCCACCGTCTCGATATTGTGATTCAGAATATCCGGCTTGGCATCCATAACGATCTTCAGCGCATCTTCGCTGCCCATGAAATCCGGAATCAGCACTTCGACCGAGCAGAGTGGAAGACGTTTGCGAATCGCTTTGACCGTTGCTGCAAAAATCGACGCCCCTCCGTCCTTCAGATCATCGCGCGCCACACTCGTCACGACGCAGTGCTGCAAATTCATCTGCTCGGCAGCTTCCGCTACCCGCTCTGGCTCCTGAAGATCGAGCTCCGTCGGCAGTCCCGTATTCACCGCACAGAAGCGGCAAGCACGGGTACAAATATCGCCCAGAATCATAAAGGTTGCCGTCCGGTTCGCCCAGCACTCGTAAATGTTCGGGCAGCGGGCCTCCTCGCACACGGTATGTAGCGTCTTGGAACGCATCATGTTCTTGATTTCCTTATAATTATCGCCAGTCGTCAGTTTGATTCGTATCCAGTCAGGTTTTGGCTGTTTAGTTTTGGACAAAGAAAATACCTTCTTTCGAATGGATTAAGGGATATGGTTCCCCCTCTATCTTCAACTGTTCCATATTATATCATGAAAATGGTTGATTTACCTGTTTCACATCGGTATGAGATTGATCTAGGTCCGGCATGGATAAAATTTCTCCTTTGGAAGCACGCTACTGGGTAGGCGAGAATCTATCGCCCCGACATAGGACCGGCGTTCAGCCAAACGCTGGCTGCCTATAGCCATCAAATTGCAGTCCTTTCATTCAATATAAGGAGGAGAAGACGCCTTGAGGATCGTCAATCTCAGAGACCGCCGCTCTGCCGGCAAACGGTGGAGTGCTGCCTTCATTGCCGCCGTGACGGCAGTATGCTGCCTGAGCAGCTCCGAAACCGCCGAAGCATCTCCTTCATCGAAGGAGGAGCCCATGGCAGCCAAGATTAAGGCGGAGACGGCCGAAGAAATTTTTGCAGCTCGTAAAGCGTTATATGACCAAATCTCAGCCGTTACCCATATCCCGTGGTTCCGTCTGGCTGCCATTGACCAATATGAGCGCACCATGACCCGCGTGCATCCGAAGGATCGCAAACATCCGGACCGCCTGATCGGCATTTTCGTCCCTCCGACGCGCTGGGCAGGACCGCTCAATCCTGACAAGGAGGATACGAATCCGACATCCATTCGCGTGTTCTCCGGCATCGGCCGGGACGGCAATGGCGACGGCATCGCGGACCCGAACAATGATCTGGATCTGCTATACTCCATTGCTGCCAAGCTGGGCCCTTACGGACATTCCCAAGAGGATTTCAGCATTGGGCTATGGGCTTATTACCAGAACAGCCGGGCGGTTCAGCGCGTCGAGCAATATTCGAAGCTATATGAAACCTTTGGCAAACTCGACCTGTTTGAGCATGCCTTCCCGCTCCCGATCAAAAGCGACTATTCGTACAGAAGTACCTTTGGCATGGGCCGAAGCTGGGGCGGCCGGCGAATACATGAAGGAACCGACCTGTTCGCCGATTACGGCGTTCCTGTCCGCAGCACCTGCTATGGCGTTATCGAGATCAAAGGCTGGAACAAGTATGGCGGATGGCGAATCGGAATCCGGGACTTGAACAACCAGTATCATTATTACGCCCATCTCCAAGGCTTCGACAAGGGAATCAAGCTCGGCGACGTCGTACGCCCAGGGCAAACCATCGGCTGGGTCGGCAGCTCCGGCTACGGCAAGCCCGGCACCCAGGGGAAGTTCCCTCCCCATCTGCACTATGGCATTTACCGGGATACCGGCCTGACCGAGTGGTCCTTCGATCCTTATCCGCTGCTGAAGCAGTGGGAGCGGGAAGAGATGCGCCGGCCGAAGAAGAAAACGCGCTCCTGATTGAAATCAGGGCGCGTTTGTCTGTGTACCGGCCGAGTCTGCGTCGCTTCCGGATATGCCGCCGCTATTCGGCGCCCCCTCCGGATGTGGCGGCGGCTCAAGCGTCGTCCCGGATGGCGACATTTCCAGCCCCCCGGTGCTGGACTCTTCCTCCGAAACCGTCGGCGGCGGAAGGGCAATGCTTGGCGCACTGGCGCTGTTCTCGCCTACCGCTCTGCCCTGGCCGTCATAGTAATACATCGGCACATCACCGACGATCAGCAGATACGAGATCGGAATATCGGTCTGAACAGTCTGGGCCTCCATATCAAAGGGCACCACAACCGCTACCTCTGTCGTGATCCGAACATACACCTCCACCAGGATGTTGTTGATGCCCGCTTCCTTCTGGCGCGTGGACAACTGCACTTTTACAGCTCCTTGCGGCTCAATCTTGACGGGAATTTGCGGGCCGAAGGAGGCGACGATCGGGCTCTTAAGCACCTGCCCTAGCGGAATATGCTCCTGCCGCTTGTGAATGTCATCGAGCGTCTGCTGCACAATTTCCGTCGTGAAGGACGTAATCTTCAAATGCTCGTCATAGTTCAGCATAAAGCCGCTGACTTTTCCAGAGGCATCGGTTTTCCAGTTGACTAGATTGTCAAATTGCTTGCCTTGGGCGACCTGGCTGGAGATCGCCTTGTTAATGGCCTCCGTGGCAATCTGCTTCACCCGGATTTGCGCCAGATGCATAATGGGCGGGCGCAGATTGCGCTCGATATACATGAAAAATTCAAACATCGCGAAAATCATAAGAAACACCGCGAGGAGCACCCATTTTTTCCGGCCGCCGGGCTTGACGGTTCTTGGCTGGTGCGAGGAAGGCCTTGGTGTCCTGAAGCTTCGTCGCTGCGCCTTGAACCCCCGGCGCGCTTTGGGCCACGAAATGGACGGAAAGGTCAAGCGCCTCGTTCCCCATCTTTTTCTTCTCAAAGCGTTCCCCCCTCTTTACATTCATGAGGAGTCTGTGTTGACTTGGCAAGCTCCTTTCTGTATAGAAGGTATGCAGACAGGCGCCAAAAAAGAAGAGCCGGGACACTCGTTCGTCCCGGCTCTTCACTCTTATTATGAAGACTCATCCGTATCCGATTCCACATAAGCGCGAAGCATGGACAGCTTGTTCTCCCAGAAGCGGTCAAAGTAAGATAGCCACGCCTTCAGCTCCAGCAAAGGCTCCGTGTCCAGGCTGTACCTTGTTTCGCGCCCGACTCTCCGCTCTTTCACCAGACCGGCCTCGGACAAAATCCTTAAATGCTTGGAGACGGCCGTTCGAGTCATTGAAAAATGCCCGGTAATATCCTTGAGCGGACGCTCTCCGTCGCCGAGCAGGCTGAGCAGCTTGCGGCGGGTCGGATCGGCAACTGCCTGAAAGACATCATGCTTGGCAGGGGCTGCACTCATGATTACTCCTCCACAACCCCGGCCAGTTTCTGCACGAGACCGCCCCAGCCGTTGTCCATCCGGTCCCGAACGATCGAGTGGGCCTCTCCAAACTCGGTCAGCTGATCTGCTGTCCATCCGCCGTGAATCAGCGTGAACTGCGTGTAGTCCCCCTGCTGCACCAGCTCAAAGGTGACCGTCCAATCCTTACCCCAGTTGAACGATAACCCATTCGGTGGGTCGATCATCGTCACCTTGCACGGGGAAATCCCGAACGGTCCTGCATTCAGCTGAAACTCATAGCCCTCGATCGGCTCAAATGTGTTCGGCATGAACCATGAGGCTATGCCTTCGGATGTGGCAACTGCCTTCCATACCTTATCGATGGAAGCCTTCAAAACCAAGGTGTGGCGAATATCAGGCAGCTTGGACGGATCTATGTGCTCACTCATGTACATCTTCCTCACTTTGTATCTTATTTTATGAAACCATTCGGTTTCCATTTCGATTATATGACACCATATGGTTTCATGTCAATCCAGATAATCATCGCCTCTATCTTAGCTAAATGAAAAAACCGGCGCTCTCGGGTAGATTCCCCGAAAGCACCGGCTTTATGCCGCGTGCATAGCTGCATCAGCGTGGAATGCTTATGGAACCACGGGATATTCCGTCCTTGTCTAATGGATGAGCGGATCCCCTAGGTTTGCGATGCCGGCCGGCTTCTTCTCACCGCCAAACGGAGTAACTGGATAAACAACGCAAAGATCCATCCAGCCAGAGCAAACAGCACAATGAGCGTCATGCCCGTGGCAGCAATGCGTCCAACGTTCAGCAAGAGAAAAACACACCCCATCCCGGCCCCCGCCAAAAAGTAGACGAACATTTGCCATATCACACCGTATTTCATGACCCAGGCATCGATATAGATAGATACCGGCACAGCAAAGAACACATATATAAAGAACAGAACCAGGAATCCTTTAAGGAAGGTGCCGTAATAATACAGCAAGCCAGCCACATCCGGGCTATTGATCACAGTAAACCCCAGCGAGAGCAGCATAGCCGACAATATGGCAGACATAAACCGGATCAAGATACGCCCTCCCTCCAGCATTCACAATTTAAACGCATGGTGCCGAGACTGCCTGTCTTCCATCATTTCGGCGTGTCCTTCGATGATCCCTTTAGTTCCATGCCTCTTGTAAAGAATACGACCCCCAGAGCGGCAAAAGTAACATAATTGCTTATTCTCGCTATGACGGCCTCATCATTCTCATATTGAATCCAGAACAAGAGAGCAATTGGCGAGATGATCATGAGTGCTTTCATAACGAGCATAAAAACATACCGGACTTTCTGCTTTCGCAAATCCCCTTCAGTTTCCGCTATTCTAAGGCTCACCTTGGACGAATCATAAATGGTGATCAATAATGCGATGATGCTCGTATACGCCGTTATTTTAACGCCGATCTGAATCCATGGTATAAAGGCCACAACGGCAATGCCCAAATATATTCCTGCAGCCAGATAAAAAAGGTTGCTCTTTAGTTTGTTGCGCAGCATTCTCTCTCTTGTCCTCTCATCAGCCTATGATTTAATCATTATCGGAACGCTTCCCGCTCGTTATGAAGGAATGAGCGGTTTATAACATCCGCTGCCGCAGCGCCTCAAACAAGAGCACGGAAGCGGCCATCGCGGCGTTAAGCGATTCCGCTTTCCCCGGCATCGGAATGATCATCGTATCGTCGACGAGCGCCTCCACTTCAGGAGATACGCCGCGGCCTTCGCTTCCGATCACCATCCAGCAGTTGCCCCCAAAATCATATTCATAGCAGGAGCGGGATGCGGCGAGCGATGTGGTCACCATTCTTGCTCCGCGCTCCCGGGCTTCAGGCAAAATGGTCAACAGATCCCCCTCCACAACCGGCAGGTGAAACAAAGAGCCCATGGTGGAGCGGATCGTTTTCGGATTGTATAAATCCGCACAGCCCCGGCCGAGCAGCACCCCCGCTGCTCCGGATGCATCCGCACTGCGAATAATCGTCCCGACGTTGCCCGGGTCCTGCAAACCATCCAGCACCACAACGAGCCCCTCCTCATGAAGAAGCAGATCCTGCCAGCGGCGGGATTCCTTGCGCACGACGGCAAATGTCGGCTGCGGCGAAGGCGTGTCACTCACCTTGGCAATGACGGCTGGCGAGACGCCGATCCATTCGATCGCTTGTCCCGTATCCACGGTGGCAGCCTTAAGCTCATGCGGAATGCCTTTCTCCACATCATAAGCGACACATTCGATGTCCGCTCCGGCCTGCAGCGCCTCCTGGACCAGATGAATGCCCTCGATGATATATTTTTGCTGCTTATCGCGATGCTTCTTCTCCTGCAATTGTGCCCACGCTTTCACTCTAGCGTTCTGGGGCGACAAAATCTCCATAGCTGATCATACGTCTCCTTTATTTGGCATACGCCAGTTCAAGCTTGGTCAGATCATTCTTATGACCGACGATAACGAGGATGTCTCCATCTTCAATCCGGTCGTCCGGATGCGGGGAAATGTTCATATCCTCTCCTTCGCGGATCGCCATGACGTTGCAGCCAAAGCGTGCCCGGATATCCAATTCCCTCAGGTTATGGCCAATCATATTGCCCGAGGCCTTCATTTCCATAATGCTGTAGTCATCCGACAGTTCGATATAGTCCAGAATATTCGGCGATACAAGATGGTGGGCCACCCGCATCCCCATGTCCCGTTCAGGGAATATCACTTTGTCTGCACCGATTTTGGCAAGTACCTTCCCGTGCAGTTCATTTCTTGCTTTTACAATAATAACCGGCACGCCGAGATCCTTCAGGATCAGCGTGGTCAGAATGCTGGCTTGAATATCCTCGCCAATCGCCACAACCACGACGTCGAAGTTCCGGATGCCAAGCGCCCGCAGCGCCTCTTCGTCCGTGGAGTCTGCGGATACCGCATGGGTAACCAGACCCGCTATCTCCTGTACTCGCGATTCGCTCGAATCTACCGCAAGCACGTCAAATCCCATTACGCTTAGTTCCCTGGCCACGCTGGTGCCGAAACGGCCCATGCCAATGACCGCATACTGCTTCTTCGCCATGTCAATATCCTCCCACGAACCTGAGCTTTCCTTATATGATCAGTATATCACACTGTCTTTGTTCCTTGTATGTAACTCGGGTCAAGCGGGTACATTACACATTGACCCTGAATAACAAGGAGGAGCATTTCGATGTCCATATTGTTAGATCTAAGGCAGGCCGTCATTCACAAAGTCCATGACCAGGACAAAGACCAGCTTCGCTCCATGATCGAGGGTTCCGTTGACGGGCCGGAAGCTGCGCTGCCGGGACTCGGTGTTATGTTTGAGATGATGTGGAAGGATATGGATGCCAGCCAGCAGGATCAGCTTGTTGATACCATCCATCATCATTTGCAGAATACCACGCCGGGACAGCTTGTGAACGGTGCCGGCAACGAATGAAAAAGGACAATCCCCCGGCGGTCTTGCCCGGGGGATTGTTGTCTCCATCGCCTAATAAGCGATATTACGGAGCCATCTCAAGGAACTGGGCGGTCGGATTTTTCTCCATCGCCGTTCTCATCGCATATTCATTTTCAAACAGAACGACATAGTTGTCCTTCTTGTCCTTCACCAAGGTGGAGTTAATTCGGAATTTGGACGGGTCCAGATTCTCGTCCACGATCCAGCGGGCGAACTGGTACGGCATCCGCTGCAGCTGAACGTCTACCCCATACTCGCCCTTCATCCGATATTCGAACACCTCGAACTGGAGCTGGCCGACCACGCCGAGGATCGTCTCGTCAAAGCTTGTGGTGCGGAATACCTGAATCGTCCCTTCCTCGGTAAGCTGGTCGATCCCCTTCTGATACTGCTTATGCTTGAGCGCATTTTTCACCGTGACTTTGGCGAACAGCTCCGGCGAGAATGTCGGAAGCTCGTCAAACACCACTTCACGGCCTTGGCTGAGCGAATCTCCGATGCGGAAGATGCCCGGGTCGAACAGCCCGATAATATCGCCAGGATAGGCTTCCTGGACAATATCCCTATCCTGTGCCAAAAATTGCTGCGGCTGCGACAGCTTGATCTCCTTACCGGCCCGCACATGCTTTACGCTCATGCCGCGTTCGAACTTCCCGGACACGATGCGCAGGAAAGCGATCCGGTCGCGGTGGGCCGGGTTCATATTGGCCTGAATTTTGAATACATACCCCGAGAATTTCTCGTCGGTCGGCTCGATCAGCCCTTCCGTGCTCTTGCGCGGCTCCGGCTTAGGTGCCAGCTGCAGGAAGTTCTCCAGGAACGTCTGGACGCCGAAGTTGTTGATCGCACTGCCGAAGAAGACGGGCGTTAGCTGCCCTTGCAGCACTTTGTCATAATCGAACGGATCACCGGCCACGTCCAGCAGCTCCAGGTCCTGGCACAATTGCTCATGCAAATATTCGCCGGCCATCTCGCGAATCACCGGATCGGTGTAGCCGTCTACCTTCTGCACTTTAATCGTGGAATGATCGTCCCCCTGGAACAGCTCCACCTGATTCTTCATGCGGTCATAGACGCCGCACAGATCCCGCCCTGAACCGATCGGCCAGTTCATCGGCACCGAGCGGATGCCGAGCACCTGCTCGATCTCCTCCATCAGGTCAAACGGACTCTGTCCCTCTCGGTCCAGCTTGTTGATGAATGTAAAGATCGGAATGCCCCGCTTGGCGCAAACCTGGAACAGCTTGATCGTCTGGGCCTCGACGCCCTTGGCCACGTCGATAAGCATGACCGCGCTGTCTGCGGCAGTTAACGTACGGTAGGTGTCTTCACTAAAATCCTGGTGACCCGGGGTATCCAGAATGTTCACCCGATGTCCCATATAATCAAATTGCATGACAGAGGAGGTTACGGAAATCCCCCGCTGCTTCTCGATTTCCATCCAGTCACTTGTCGCATGCTTGCTTGCTTTCCGGGCCTTGACCGTGCCCGCCAGACGGATCGCGCCGCCGAACAGAAGCAGCTTCTCGGTCAGCGTCGTTTTCCCCGCATCCGGGTGAGAGATAATCGCAAACGTTCTGCGCTTATCCACTTCCTGCTGGAGCTCATCTATTTTACTCATTTCACATATCCCTTCGCACTAAAGTCACGTATATCATTGTACCACAATTCATACGCAAATCATCCCCATACGTAACACGCATGAGGATGATTTCAGCGGCCTGCCCGGGACATGTTTACTGCCCTTTCAGCCACACCACGTTATCTTCTTTTTGCCCGTTAACCGGCCACCAGTGGAATCCGTCTTCCTGCAGCAGCTCGTCGGCCTTCGCCGGCCCCCACGATCCTGCCGGATACATCTCCAGATCCCCTTGCTCTTCCTTCCACGCATTCGCAATCCGGTCGACAAAAGCCCAAGCCGAGGCGACTTCATCCCAGCGGGTGAAATAAGTGGAATCTCCGCGCGCAGCATCATGCAGCAGGCGCTCATACGCCTCCGGCGAGTTGATGCCAACGATGCAGCTTTGGCAGAAATCCATCGCCACCGGCGCAATCTCCGATTCCGACCCTGGCTTCTTCGCATTGATCTTCACGTAGATGCCTTCCATCGGATTGACGCGAATCACGAGCAGGTTCGGCTCCAGCGAATGCTTCTGACCCAGGTAGACATTGGTCGGCATCCGTTTGAACTCAACGACAACCTCGGTCGTTTTCACCGGAAGGCGCTTGCCTGTACGAATATAGAACGGAACGCCGGCCCAGCGGAAATTGTCCACGAATACCCGGGCTGCAAAATAGGTTTCCGTCAGCGATTCCGGATGAACCTTGTCTTCTTCACGATAAGCAGGCAGCTCCTTGCCGTCCGCCGATCCCTTCGTATACTGGCCGCGAACAACATTGTTCCGCACTTCCTCACTTGTGGCATACGGACGCAAGGAGCGAAGCACCTTCACCTTCTCGTCGCGAATATCCTCGGCCAGCAGGCGGCTAGGCGGCTCCATCGCAATCATCGTCAGCAGCTGCAGCATATGGTTCTGCCCCATGTCACGCAGCGCCCCCGCATGATCATAGTATCCGCCGCGCTCCTCAACCCCGACCGTCTCACCGAGCGTAATCTGAACATTGGCGATATGCTTGTTGTTCCAGAGCGGCTCGAAGAAGGCGTTGGCGAAGCGGATGACCTCGATGTTCTGAACCATCTCTTTGCCAAGATAGTGGTCGATCCGGTAAATCTCCTCTTCCTTAAATACCTTCCGGATTTCCTCGTTCAGCTTCGCTGCCGATTCCAGATCGTATCCGAACGGCTTCTCGATCACCAGCCGGTTCCAGCCTGCGCCTTCGAGCATGCCGCCCTTCATCAGATTGAACGATACGCTGCCGAACAGCTCCGGTGCCAGCGCCAGATAGAACAGGCGATTGCCCGGAATGTTAAACTTCGTCTCCAGCTGCTCAGTCTGCTCGCGCAGTTCCCGGAAGCCGTCGATGTCGTTAATATCCAATGATTTATATTCAAAATGCGCTGCAAATTCGCCCCACTCCGGCGCTTGCTCCGGCTTATATCGGCAAAACTCCTGAATGGACTGATACACGTCCTCCCGGAATTCCTCTTGCGTCCGTGAACGTCTTGCCACGCCGATCACCGCAAAATCTTCGCTCAGCTTGCCTTCGCGATAAAGACTGTAGATCGCCGGAAACAGCTTGCGTCTTGCCAAATCTCCGGTTGCTCCAAAGATGAAAAATACCGTTCCCGGTGCTTTCAAAGGTTCTAGATTTTGATTTTCAGCCATGGCTCCTCATTCTTTCTATGTAATATTGTATATGCTCCATTGTAAACACAAACTCAATGTGATGACATTTTAGCATATTCATTTCAAGGATGCTATTGCCAGCCCGATTTTTCATTGTTGTTTCAGAAATACACTTTCAATACTCAACGGTAATGACGGGAAATCCGATCGTGATTCTATTCCATTTATTTATGGAATCTTCATGGACCGCAATCTGCATCTGGATCGGCTGCCGTCCGCTCATGACATGAAGCGGGAGGTCGGGAACGTTATAGGACCGGCTTATTGTCGTTACATCTTCATAATTCTCTACCTGCTGAAAATGAAGCATCGGAGACAGCTCGCGTTCAACCTGAGCGATTGTCTCATGAACCGCCGCAGTCTGCCCGGCATACCCCTGCATCGATGCATTCCAGTCAGCCTTGATGCCAAGCGCCGCCATCTCCGTCTGTACTTGCTGCTGCAGCGCGGTCAACCATTCCACTTTATCCGGCCGTTCCTCAGTCAGCATCACCCTCACATAGCTGTTGCCATCCGGCGTTACTGCCCAGTTCAGAGCAGTCTGGATCCCGCCGATAACCCCTTCCGCATGATACACGTCATTGCCATGAAGCTGGTCTTCCCGGACCTCGGTCAATCCGATGGCCGAAGCGAGCTGCTGGGCCGCTTCCCTAGCTTGTACGAATGATGCATGATTTATCAGTTCTCCTTGCAATTTGACAGTGATCGTCCCGCCTGCTTCCATCTGCCGAGCGCCAAGGTCGATAAGCATGCGCAGCTGATCAGCCGCGTCAGCCTTGTCGCGTTCCAAGCGCTGCCCGGCCTCCGAACCCGATATAACGCCACATCCCGACAGAACGACGACGATACCGCTTAACAAAGATATAATCATTGCCAGACTCCACAACTTCATTCCGAATTGTCTCATGCTTGGCCCCGCCCCTCTTACAATCTATCAATCTAGTAAAAGGTTAGCCAAAGGACATTCGCTTTATACCTTCCCCCGTCCAAAATAAAACAAGCCTAACTCTTCTTCTACATAAAAAAGAACCGGCCTTATTACTCTGCCAGTCCGTTCTTGTAGGCATAAATCGCTGCCTGTGTCCGATCCTCCACACCCAGCTTGCCTAATATATTGGTCACATGAAATTTGACCGTCTTGATGCCAATCACCAGCTCATCGGCAATATCCTGATTCGATTTTCCTTGCGCCAGCAGACGCAGCACTTCCATCTCCCGTTCGGTAAGATCATGATGCGCAGCCGACTCTGTCTTCGGATGACGGAAACGATTCATCATCTTCGAAGCCACCTGCGATTCCAGCACCGATTGCCCGCGAGCCGCAGCCCGTATCGCATCGGCCACCTCGGAAGCCCGGGATGTTTTCAGCAGATAACTGAAAGCTCCTGCTTCAATGACCGGGTACATCTTCTCATCATCCAGATAACTCGTCAGCACAATCACCTTCAGCTCCGGAAACAGCTTCATCAGCTGCCGGGTCGTCTCGATCCCGTCCATGCCGTCCATCACCAGGTCCATCAGCACCACATCCGGGTTATATTCCTTGGCCAGACGGATGCCTTCTTCGCCGCTGCCCGCTTCCCCGACAACCTCAATCCCGTCCTCTGTTCCGAGCACGGCAGCCAATCCGATGCGAACCATCTCATGATCATCCACAAGGAGGACCTTAATCGGTGTCTCCACTTCCATTTGTTTCACCCCGTTTACGTTCTTCGTTCATTAGTGGTACTGTAATTTCAATTCGTGTCCCTTTGCCAGGCGCCGTGATGATCTGCATCGAGCCTCCCAGCTCCGCCACCCTTTCCTGCATCGTTGAAAGGCCGTAGGACGTTTGCTTCTTCTCATCCATTTCGAACCCGACTCCGTCATCCCGCAGCATGACACGAACCGTATTGTTCTTGCGGTGGATGCGAATGTCCATCTTCTCCGCTTTGGCATGCCGAAGCGTGTTGGACATCGCCTCCTGGACTATCCGGAACAGATGGTTCTCGATCCCTTTGACCAGCTGAATGCCTTCATCCATCTCAAATGTAATCTCCATCGGCACCTTGATCCGCAGCTCCTTGATCAGCTCCCGCAGCCCTTGTTCAAGCGCCTTGCCTTCCAGGTACACGGGACGCAGATGAAGCAGCAGCGCTCGCATCTCCGACTGGGCCACAGCGGCCATCTCCTCAATCAATGCCACCTGTCTCTGGGCTTTGTCAAAATCCTTCTCCAGCGTCCGTCCAACAGCCGTTGCGGTCATCGAAATCGCAAACAGCTGTTGAGACACCGCATCATGGAGCTCGCGCGCCAGCCGCTGACGCTCTTCCACGATAGCCGAAATCCGCGCCTGCTCGGCAAGCTGCGCATTGTTCGTGGACAGCCGCTGCAGCGTAGACACCTGATCCTCCCATCGCTTGCTGATCCGGACCAGCTGCTCCCCGAGGCGGCCGACCTCGTCTTCCCCAATATCAGGCATGACATCGGTCAGACTCCCCTTCTCCCAGCTTACCAGAGTTTCTCTCACGAGGTCGAGTCTTTGCTTCACCCGATAGCCTTGAAAAAAACCGTACACCGCTCCCAGCCCGAGCGGCAGCAGCACCAGCGTAATCACCGCTTCGATCCGTCTTCCCCACGATTCAAACGGCTGAAGATATCCATATGTATAGAGCAAATACAGCACCACCAGCATAACGCCAAGACCCAGAAGGGTTCCTTCTCGCATGCTTCGGGTAACCATATTTGCTTTTTTATCCGATTTCACCGGGCAACCCTCCTGATTCTCTCCGCTATGGCGCGCCTTCATTCTATACCTGGCGAATGGTCAAATCTCCGCCCAGGTACGACACCATAAATTTCACTTTATATTCGGACGCTTCATAATTAGGCGACTTCCAGCGTACCCGGTTCATCAGACCCGTTTCCTTCCGTCCGTCAAAATCAATCGAACCGAACAAAATAAAACCCTCGATCTCCACGCCATAATAGTCTGGGATGACAAGATCAATATCGCCAAGCATCCCGTAGAACATCATGACGGTGTGCCGCTCCTCGGGCAAGGCAAGCGTCAGATCAACGTCGGCTTCGCCGAGCACATGCCATATGCTATGGCTCCGCATCACCCACGGGGCCCGGTCCCAATCAAAATTGGACATGAAGTTCTGTTTCTGAATATAACCATCCGTCGTATGCGCCTTGCTGGACTTCCGATAAAATATCCCGAGCGATACAAGACCGATCCCAATGATAAGCATCAGGTGCTCAAGCATCACCATAATGGCCCCGACCGCAAGCAGAATATATCCCTTCTTCACCTGACCGTCCCGAATTTGCAGCACGCCAGCAAAGATTAATAAAAGGGCGACAATCGTAAAGAAACCAAACCATTGGCCAAACAGCATGATGAAGCCCAGGAAGATTAATCCAACGGCAATCCAGCGGTTTCTATCCATGTCGCACCTCCTCAAGGATCATGATGATAAGCTTGCAAAAGCCATAAAGCGGGCCTTGGGCCCACCGTATGGCTTTGCTTGGAACATCCTTAGCATATCCCATTGCTATAGCATATCACATGAATCTAGATTTTCGAATAAGATCGGCACTTGTAAGGGTGAAATAATGCTTACTCCGGTTTGGAGCTGTCATTCATTTTGTTCTTCAGTGCCTGAAGCTGTTCTTCAACTTTCAGCTGCTTTTCAGCATCTACAGGGCTAGTGTAGGAGGAAGCGCCTGTTGGGCGGTACGGAGCCCGAAGCACATCCGCCTCGGCTTCCATCTCCATAATCTTCTCTTCCATACGGTGGAAGCCCATCGAAGCGCTGCCGCTTTCGATTGTGTGCAGACTGCTGATCTGGGACATCTGCTTCTTCGCTTTGGCCATTTGGGCACGAGCGACAAGCTCATTGCGCTTGTTGCGCATTTTATAGAACTCATCCTTCATTTGATGCAGCTGGTCCACCAGCTCTTTGGCTTGGCTTTCGGCCTGCATGTGCAGCTCCACATACTCGGTTACTTTTTGATCGAAGTATATTTTCTCTTCCAGCAGCTTGCGCGCCACTTCCTCCTGACCGTTCTTCAGTGCCAGCTCAGCCTGGGCTTCGCGCTGCCCTGCCATTTTTACCGCTTCGTCCACACGATGCTTCATCCGGCGCTCATTCGCCATTTGCTTCGCAACCGTAACCTCAGCCTCGTGAATTTCTGCCTCCATGTCGCGCAGATACTGATTCAGCATTACAATCGGATCTTCTACTTTATCCAGCAGATCATTTACGGACGCCTTCGTCATGTCTTTAATTCTTTTAAATACTCCCATTGTTATTTATCTCCCTTCTCATAGTTCGAAAGTTTTTTCTTAAGTTCCTCAATTTCCTTCTGCAAAGCCTTCTTCTCGATATCTTTCATCATGGCGTCCAGATCGGAGTCATCCGACTGGGCTCTGCCGCCTCTCGCGTCGTAACTGTCATCGTAGCGGGCATCACGTTCAGGACGATCATATCTCGGACCGTATCCGCCGCGGTTGCCCCGAGGACGGTCGCGATCATAACTGTCACGATAGTCTCTGTAGCGGTCGCCGCGCGCCCCGTCATTATAGCGGTACCCGCCGTCATAACCGCCAGGACCACCATATGGGTCGCGGTAGTACGGTTCCTTCGGAACGACCAGCGATGCAATCAGGTAGATCAGTAACGTTGTACCGCCTGTGAAGAAGATACTGATGACGAATATGAAACGTAGTAGTGTTGATTCTACACCGAAGTAATCGGACAGCCCGCCGATCAACCCGGTGAACATTTTATCTCGGGTGGAACGGTACAATCTGCTCATGCTTACTCCTTTCCGCTGTTATCCAGCTTTTGCTTCAACCGGGCAAGCTCCTTCTCAAGCGTCGAGGAGACAGAGTGAGCTGCCTGATCCAAATATTCCGATCCCATCCGGCGCACATCCCGCAGGCTCTTGGCTTCAAGCTCCCAATCGGTAATGCGGTCCTCCAGCCGATTGAACATCTTCGGCACATCGTGCCCGCCGCCATACGCTCCAGTACGTTCGTTCATCTTCTGCTGGAGTCGAAGCGTCTCCATCCGGGCTACATAATATTGACGTTTGCTGTACACCGTCTGGTACTCCATCCGAAGCTCGCCGAGCTGTTCCTCAATCTCTCTCAAGGATTCCAGACTTGCGTCCAGGAGGCCCTGATACTGCTCGATTTTCTCTTCATAGATGAGCTTCTCTTGCAGCGCCAGCTTAGCCAGGTGCTCCTCGCCCGCCTTCAGTGCAAGCAGCGCTTGCTCCTCCCGCTTGTACTTCATCGTCTCCGCTTGATCCACCTGCTGCTTCAGCTGACGGGCATGTGTCTCGCACTGGCGAACCAGCTTTTCGGCTTCGGTAATGTCTTCTCTTGTCGTGTGCAGGAACTGGTCAATCAAGCGAACCGGGTCCTGACTCTGCTCTAGCTTTTCGTTCAATGTTGCTACCGTTATGTCTCGAATACGGCGAAAAACGCTCATATTGGATTGGCCCTCCTCTTCTTACAAATTACTCCGCGCTTTCGCAGCTGGAGGCTGTCGTTATGTCATGCGTTCAGTAACGCGTTCTTCCGTTTCTCAATCTCGAAATTCCGTAGAGGATCAAAAGTATACCGAATATCGGGCCGATCACCCAGGAAAGTTTACCCATCAGCCAGATCACACCGATGATCAGGATGATCCATCCAATAAAATTGTTGCCGCGGCGGATGCCGTAATACCCGAGTGCGATCATCATCACCGGTACCAGAAGACTGAACAGCCATCCAAGCAGCGGACCGAATACGCCGAGAAGAATCAACACTCCAATTCCTATCAAAAGTATGCTCAGCCCGTTCCCTTTCGTTTGCCTCATATGTTCACCACCTTCCGAATTCATTATCGTGTTTCACCTTATGACTCTATTTTAGGTAAATCCGCATTGAATCAAAACGGACCGGGGACGGTTTTTGATCCTAGACCTAAGGCGGGGATGGCTTTGGACCCCAGACCAAGCATTTAATTAGCCCTGTGACGTTACCCCCTGGAGCAACTGAACGAGTAACGACAACTAGCCTGCTGAATCATCAGCAAGCTAGTTGTCGTTCACAAGCACGCGATTATCTACGAAACAATCAAACGGCTTTTTACTCGTTTAAATAAATTGTCACTTTGTTCTGGATCAGCTTTGCTACTTCTTCAGCCGTTTTGTTTCCGCTAAAATAGGCCATCGATTCTTCTCCTACGATAGAAATCACCCGACCATCCGCTTCCGAGTAATTATCCGCTGCATCAATGAACTCCTTGAACCTTACAAATTCATCATCCGATACTTTAGGTGTTTTCCCGTCGGGTGTCTTATACGTTCCGCTTTTCACTTGTTCCTGAATGTCATTAAGCTGTTTCTCGTTCACGGATTTCAGCAGTGAAAACCCTTGCCGTTCTTGAAGAGACTGCCCTTCTTCGGATAGCATGAATGAAATAAACTTCCAGGCCTCTTCCTTCACTTGCGAGTTGGCTTGAATGGCGAACTGGGATGAGAGAACAATTCTTGTTCCGCCGGTTTGTTCCGGTTTTTGCAGTAACCTCGGATTGGGGAAGTATGCATGCAGATCATTGATAAAATCTGCTGGTGATCCCAAAACCGTCGAATAGAACATTTGCTTGCCTACATCCGCCGATTCGGAAGTCATGACCTTATGATCATACATCTCTTTAATTTGTTTCATCGCATCCAGGAATAACGGTGAGTCGAATATGGCCGTCTTCCCTTCGGTATCCACAAACTCGGCATACCTGTCCACCATCAATTCTTGCATGCGGAAATCAGGCGCTTCATTCGCCATGGCATACCGACGTTCTGCACCGTTCGCCCCCAGCTCCTTCGATATCTCCTCAAACTCCTTCCAAGTCCAATGCTTATCGTCGATACTTGTCATCTCAAGAATATCTCCATCACCTACAAACGCTCGCAGTCTAAATCCGAAAGGCATGGCGTACAGACCATCATCTGACTTAATGGCATCCATAATGTTTATTTGCCACTCGCTTTTGTTTAGCGTTTCGTCCTGCTCTATGAAACCATCCATATTCAGGAGAAGGTTCTTATTCACATAATCTTTAACAGGCAAACCGTTTGTTTCAAAAATATCCGGACCCTTGCCCGATAGTATTTCTGTACTTGTTGCCTTCTGGTATTGCTCATAATCTTCTATAACCTTAATTTGCAAATCGATGTCCGGATACTTCTCCTCGAACTTTTTTTCTGCTGTCTCGTATAGGGGGCTGGCCTGCTGCACAGATAAAGTAACGACGGTCTTTCCCTCCTGATTCACGGGGCGCTCCGGGCTTTCCGCTTGTTCGCCGCCTCCGGAACTGCATGCTGTCATCAGCACAATTAACATTATGGTAGTGATTATATATAGCCGCTTCTTCATCGAATGAATTCCTCCTGTCATTTTCGGATCGTTACTGCCTTATTGCAGGCGAACTCGGTTTCCATCCTGCAAAGGCTCACTGCTTTCCAGTATCACAAGATCGCCCTCATAGAGACGATCGGATTGAATCACCGTTAGATTGTCATTCCTTTCAGTAGACTGAACATGCACTTTGCGGGCAACAAACTCATTTCCCAATGGACCTCTCTGCTCGTCGATTGTATATATAAACAGCCCGTCACGATCCCGATGAATGGCCTCGCCCGAAACGACCAGTCCTTCCAGGCGGGAGCGTTTCTCGATGTTGATCCATGCTTGCTCACCCCCTTTCAGTTCAGGATCGATGACCTTGATCCGAAGCAGCGTCCGAGGAACCGTTCGGGTCAAGTCCGCTACTTCTCCGAACTCGGATGTGCTCTCTATTCTCGGCTCAGCGTCCTTCATCTCGGTAATCGTACCCTCGATGATGCGGCGCTGTTGTTCCTGAACGGTGTGTATTTCAACCTCTGCCTTCGCTCCGACCATGATTCCCAATTGATTCAACAGCGCGGAGTCGGCGGGAATATCCAACCTATAGCCCTGACTGTTATTAGTGATCACAACATCCGCTTCTCCCGATGATGCCATTCCTTCGATGGCATTCAATTGTGTTACGATGCCGTCGAACGGTGCGGTCAGTTCTTGTCCGCTTCTCAAATCGTCTCTCAGCTGGTTGATTTTTCGTTCCTGCATTTCCAGATCAAGCTTAAGCGATTCAATTGCCCGTTCTGTGCTGCGAATGCCAAGCTCATCCTCTTCCCATGTCGATTGAATGAACTGATCATGTAGATTTTCCAGCTCTATATTCATCTTCTTCAAGTTGACGATTTCATTATCTAATTCTCGTTGGGCGGCTTTGCTGTCGTACTCAATAAGCCTTTGTCCCTTCTTCACGAGGTCTCCTTCATTGACCACAATCTTTCGAACGCTCCAGCCGGCGGGATTCGTTAAACGCTCTTCGGTGATCGGCTGCAACATGCCACTGCCCTCGACCGTAAACATAAGACTCCCGTTTGCCAGCGCCTCCGTTCTCACTTTCGGCAAAGTCAAGGATTGGAGTGTGTTGCTGAAAAACGTAAGGAATACGAGCACTCCCATAAAGATCATGGACACGATTTGAATCATTCGTTTGCGATTTCGATCATCCTGCCTGTTTACGAACTCCATATCCGCTCGTTCTCCTCCTAATCACTTTCTCATTTAAATCAGCCCTTGATGCCGGACAATTGAACACCTTTAATGAAATAGGTTTCCGCATACAAAAATAACAGCACCATCGGAGTCATGTAGAGCACGGACGCGGCGAAGGCAATCCCCGGTTCATCATTGATTCTCGATAAATACACGGATAGCGGCTGTCTGAATGGATCGTCCAAAAAAATGAGAGGCTGCTCCACCATGTTCCAATAATCGACAAATAAGAGAACAACAAGCGAGGCCAAACCCGATTTCACCATGGGGACGATGATGGTGAAGAAAATCCGCAAATGGCCTGCTCCGTCAATCTTCGCCGCTTCGATGTAGGCATACGGAATATGCAGCATGAATTGCCGCAGCATAAATACACCGAAAGCTGAGAAAATGCCGGGCCATATAATGGCACTGGCACTATGCAACAATCCCAACTTGTCCGCCATAATGTAGTTCGGTACGAGTGTCACCTGAAACGGCATGAGCATCGTTATGACATAGACAAGAAACCACTGGTCCCGACCGGGGAACCTCAGTTTGGAGAATGCATAAGCGGCAAGCGCCGCTACCAGGATTTGTCCTGCAATGATCGGTACCACTAAAAATACCGAATTCCAGAACATCTTCAGATATCTCGGGCTGCCTATCAGGACTTTCCCATACTGCTCCATGGTTACTTGGTCCGGCAGCAATTTTAGATTCGCAAAAGCATTTTTATCCCTTGATGCCGGTTCATTCATCTGCCCGATGGGCCCATAATTTATTGCGATCTCCTGTGCTGTCATGAACGAATTGATGAACGTAATTACAATCGGAAATAAGAATAGAACCGCAACTGTGACCATGAGGACCGTAAGTCCGATTTTTTTGCAATACCTAAAAACAATGTTCAATGACTCCACCTCTATTCCATGAACTGCCGATATCGGCGTTCAAGCGCAAACAATCCCATGACGATCAGAAGAATACAACTGGCCATGATCGTCGCGGCGGCAGTCAGCTTCTGAATATCCAATGACGTGAACATGTTGTTCATATAATGCTGCATCATGTAGATACTGTCATGCGGATAATCACCCGCGATCAAATACGTTTCCCGAAATACTTTGAACGAGTTCATGATCGACAGGATAACAACAAAGAACATCGTCGGTGTGAGATAGACAAGGGTTATGCTGCGGAACTGTCGCAAACGCCCCGCTCCTTCCATTTGGGCGGTTTCATAGTAATCCTTCGGTATTAGCTGCAACCCTGCCAAAAATAAAATGACGTTATAGCCGATGTTCTTCCATAAATACACAACAATGATGACGTACCGGGCTGCCTCGGTCTTCATCCAGTCCACGCGGTGCATTCCGAAGCCACTCATCCATGCGTTCACAGATCCGTTCCAATCAAACAGCATCTGCCAGATGAACACAATCGAGGCGACGGGAACGACAAGCGGCAGAACATAGGCGGTCCGCAACCATTTTCGCAGATATAGGTTCGAATTCAGCATCCATGCCAGACCTAACGATAGTACGAGATTAAGCGGAACACTCACCGCGCTGAAATAAAGCGTATTGAATGCCGCCTTACGGAAGGAGCCGCTGGCAAACAATTCGCGGTAATTGTCCCATCCCGTAAAATGGCGATCTAACGAGCTGTCCGCAAAGGAATAGAACACTCCCATAACAAACGGAATCAGGTAGAACAGTGCGAATCCGACCGCGCTCGGTGCAAGAAATAACCATGCAACTGGTGCATCCTTGCGCATCCAGTTCATGATCTTCGTGACAGCGCCAACAAGCGCAAAAACCCACTTATTCATTCTCAGTTTCCTCCATCTATCCATATCTCTAGAATGGCGAAGACTGTTTAAAGAATAAGTGGGGTAAAAATAAAGTTTTTATTAAATGATGGATATTCTAGTTAACCAGATTCTGAAGGTAAGAATTGCGGGAGATGGACTTCAAAGAGCGTACGAATGGAGTCGCTTTGAGCCGAGATCGCGCCTTGATGCTGCTCTACAATATTCTTCACAATGAACAGGCCGATGCCTGAGCTGCCCTCCCGTTGCGTCCGCGCTTTATCGCCCGTGTAAAACATATCGAAGATATACGGAAGCTCTTCCGGGGGAATGCTGTGACCATAATTGATCACCTGGACTACTGCATTTTCCGAATCCGGACGGCATTGAATATCGATATATCGGCCGTCTTTGCCATAGCGGATCGCGTTCGTCAGAAGATTCTCAAATACGCGCGCCAACAACTCTCCGTCTCCCCAAATCATCACATGCGGAGCCACATGCAATCGGGTAGTCAAGCTGTTTTTTTCTAATGCAGGGTATAGCTCTTCATTTAATTGGATGAGCAGCTCGCTAAGATCGATGGGTTGTTTGTCCATCTTCAGCTTGCCGTAATTCATGCGGGCGATTTCAAACAGCTCGTCCACTAACTTCTCCAGCCGTTGCGACTTGGAAAAAGCAATGCCCGTATAGTGCTTGATTTGTTCCGGTGTCAGCTTTTCTCCCTGAAGAATGAAGTCCAGGTAGCCCAAAACGGAAGTAAGTGGCGTGCGCAAATCATGTGCCAAATTCAACACCAATTGTTCTTTGCTGTTCTCCGCAAAGTCCCCCCTCTCCAGCGCTTGCTGCAACTTTTCACTTGCCAGATTAATATCACGTGCAATGTCTTCGAACTCGTCATTAGAACGAATGTTTATTTTACTGTTGAAATCGCCGTTGGCCAACAGGTTGATCCCTCGTGATATCTCCTGAAAATAAAGCGAATACCGTTTCGTAAGGAGAAAGAAGAAATAAAATGAGAGGGGTATAAAAATAATCAAAAAAACGTTGAGGTCCCCGACTTCTCTCATGAAGTAACGGAATTTCGTCAACGGATCTTCAAACCTCGTTGTGTGATAATAGAACTGGAGAACCTTATAAATCAGAAAGGTGATCGTACCGGAGCAAAGTAAGCTTAAGACAAATAGCTGAATCATTTTAAACCGGAAACTTCGGATCTTATTCGCCATTGAACGTATATCCCACTCCCCAGACCGTCTTGATCCATTGGTTTTTATGCCTGTCTTCCTTGAGCTTCTTCCGCAATGTTCGTATATGCACCATAACTGTGTTACCGCCTTCGTAATAGGTCTCTCCCCATACATGTTCAAAAATATTTTCAGAGCTGAAGACCTTCTTGGGGTGGCTCGCCAACAGGTACAATATATCAAACTCTTTAGGGGTCAGTTCAATGGGAGTATTATACAGGAAAACCGTTCGTTGTTCGGGATTGATGACCAGGCCACGCGCTTCCAAAACGGATGTGTTGGATGAAGCCGATGGATTAAACTGCGTCGCGCGTCGCAATTGCGCATTTACGCGGGCGACCAGTTCCATCGGGTTGAACGGTTTGGTCACATAATCGTCCGCTCCTCTGACGAGTCCTGTAATTTTATCGAGATCGGTCGCTTTAGCGCTTAAAAAAATAATAGGCAAATGGTGGTGCTCCCGGATCAATTCCGTCGCTTCGTAGCCATCCAGATTGGGCATCATAATATCGAGAATCGCCAAATGGACCGACTGCGTCCGAATGACCTGAACAGCCTCTAGCCCGTCAGACACTTTGATGCAGCGATAGCCCTCTTTAATTAAATGCAGTTCAATCAAGTCCGCAATTTCCCGCTCGTCGTCCGCTATTAAAATGGTGCTCGGTTTCATCATCCACCTCAGGCAAATAAAGATAATAATTTCTATATTGTATCAGATTTCCCACGACACAGGCGTATCCGGTTTCTCACCCGTCCTCTGGAGCCGCACTCGACGGCTTCTGAACTTGCGGCTTCTCGTCCGCCGGAACCGTATCGGCCGGATTTTCAACCGCCGGAACGGTGTCCGCTGGAGATTCATCTGTGGAAGCATCCTTGTTCAGGTCCTCGTTTGTTGAGGCATCGTCCTCACCGGAATATACCGTCACAATTAATCCGTCTATATTGTTGCCTGAAATCTCATAGTGAAGATTCACCGGCACCCGGATCGTTGTATCCTCGATGATAGGATAGTAATCAATTGTATATTTTTGGCGGTTTACAGTGATCGTCATGGACTTCTGTTCTCTCAAATAATCCAAGTATTCCTCCAGCACAAAATGGTTCTCATACATAATAGCGCTGTGTGGCAAACCGACATAGCGAAAGTGCCACGGTTCAAACTGTATACCCGTGATGGCTGTTTTGTCCTCCGGGTAACGCAAAACAAAACCGTATCTCCAGGCGTTGTCCATCAACCACTTGCCTTCGGCGGCGTATTCCATCTTCCCTTCCGTTGACCCAATATCCAGCGCCAATCCGAGATTGTGCTCGCTGTAGCCTCCTGGCAGCGCGTAGTCAGGGCCCATTTCCTCGTATAGCTCGGTTTGTTTCTTCTTGTCCCGATAGCCGCTGGTAATCATAAACCGGTTAACGTCGTCTTTTTGTGCCGCCTTAGTCATTGTTGAAAATTTTTGTACCAAGAAGGGCGTCAACCGGATCGAATTATCCAGCAGTACGAAGCCGTTTATCAGCTCCGGATGTTTAGACAAATTCACTGCATCGGACGCTTCAGCCACCGGTGACACAGGATGATCCTTATTGACCAATACCAAATTTCCTTTGTAGACCTGATCCTTTGTTACCTGAATTGAATGCATGTTCGTTCTATCGTTCCCATCCTGCACTTGGTGGTTTTCTTCCGACAATTTCTCGTTATCGGTTTTCTCCTTATACTGAATAACGCCATAGCTTAGAATTAATAGTATTACAAGCGCAACAACCCCATACAGCCGTTTCTTCATACTCCGTTATCTCCTTACCCTTCATTCACTTTAGAATAAGGAACAATATTTAAAAAGAAATGGGGGTAAATATAAATTTTTTCTTAAAACGAGATGAGCAACCCACCGAGCCGCTCATATTCATCAGCACCGCCCTCGGGAATGACTCAGCTGGAATTTCGCTCACGAAGCTTCATAGATGAACTGTCGTACTTCGCTTGATAATCCGTCGTAAACAAGAAACCCGCCTCGACTGATTCTTTACAAAAGCTTATTCCCCTATTAACTCTCCCCTTACATATGGCCGGTACAATGGTTTTGTAATGAAATATTTCAAATGATCCATTTCTGAAATTCTCATTACAACAAGTTGTTTGATTAGAAAAAGCTTGGCCGAGCTTTCTATCCACCAAAGGAGTGAGCATGTGAATTGGAGCAACAAAACCATCATCGCTTTTGACCTGGGTTACACGTTGGTTACCAATGATCGAGTAAAGCATTATCACCAATATTTGAAGGAAAAGAACATCGATATGAACGTCAGTGAAGTGGAACAAGCTTTCCATCTCATTGACAAGAAGTTTATGCGAGAGTATCCGAAAGTGATCTCTACCGGCTGGAATGCGTATTTCCCTTGGTTCCTCGGGCTTGTCAATTTCCACTTAAAGCTGACTTTCGACCTGGTGGAGCAATGTGAATTCATCAAGCAAGCGGCGGTCAAGCAAGGCCCGCCATTCTGGAAGCCGTTCCCGTGGACGTTCGAGGTGTTGGCAGCATTGCAGGCAAGATCGTATCAGCTCGCTCTGCTGTCCAATTGGGATCACAGCGCGCGTCCCATCCTTGGGAATCTGGGGCTGACGGATTATTTTGAAACGATCATTATCTCTGACGAATTCGGCTGCGAGAAACCGGACGTGGAAATATTCCGCGAACTGCTGCGGCAGACCGGCAGTCCACCGGAGAACATCTTATATGTAGGCGACAATTATTACGATGACGCTGTCGGCGCGCTGCAGGCCGGGATTGATACGGTCATTCTGAACCCTTACGAGCGGATCGGGATCGAAGAAACAGATCATCCGCATGTGGTGAACAGCATCCGTGACCTGCTGACACTTTTGCCAGCCCGGGAGGAAGAAGGACATGTCCACCAGCATCGGTAATCTTTCTGCGGACAACCATGTCAAAGCCAGAATTGATCGGCAGTTTGAGAACATGAGCCCGGCTCTGCAAAAGGCGGCAGCGTGGCTGCGCAAAAACACGTACAAGGCCGTGTTCATGTCGATCAAGGACATCGCGCTTGCGGCGGAAGTGAGTGACGCGACAGTACACCGGCTCTGCTCGGTATTAGGCTACTCCGGCTTTAATGAACTGAAGAAGGACCTCAAGGCGGATGAACTCTCGCTTCGAACGCTCAGAAGATTGGAGAAGAATCTTGAGGCACCTCCCTCTTCCTTCATGCAAAAAGCCATCGAGATCGAGCTGCAGAACCTTCAGCAGACCTTCACACCCGAGCTGGAGTCATCGCTTCACGAAGCAGCCGATATGCTGATCAGCGCGCGCAGAGTCTATGTTGTCGGGTGGCGCATGACATTATCCGTCGCTCATTCACTGTACTACCAGCTCCATCTTGTGTTTGGCAATGCGGTGCTCATTCCATCGGCAACGGAGATCACCGAGCATCTGGCATTTATCGGGGAAGACGATGTGCTGCTGGCCATGCATTTCCCCCGCTATTCACGCATCATTACCCAAACTGTCGACGAAGCCAAGGAACTTGGAGCCCGCTGCATTATAATGACCGATTCGCCGCTGGCCCCCTCATTCTCCCGAAGCGATGCGGCCCTGGTCGCCGCAACCGACTCGCCCGGATTTCTGGATTCATATGTAACACCGCTGCTCATCAGCCAATTGCTCATTCAGCTTATCGCGTTGAAACAGCCGGACCAGATCAAGGCCCAGCTGCGCAAACAGGAGCAATTGTTCGAAGATTTCGGTATGTTCCGCCCATAAGGAAAAAGCCAAACGAACGTAATCACAAGGAGGATATGGACATGAAACGTAATCTGAGGATGATGCTGTTCATCACTTTGTTAACCTTGGCTGGATTGATTACAGCCTGCGGCACTGGCGACACCAACAACAACGCATCGGGTGGCAATAACCCCGTCACGAGCAACAATGGCGCTTCTTCCGATTCCTCGAACAATGATAACAGCAGCAGCGGAAGTCAAAGCGGAGGCAGTCTCGTCTATGCGATGGCCAACGATGTGGACGGGCTTGACCCGCAGCGCACCGTATCCGCCTCCACTTTCCTCGTCACGCATAATTTGTTCGAAACGCTGATCTCCGTCACGCCGGAAGGCGAACTCGTTCCCCAGCTCGCCACTTCCTGGGAGCCGTCCGAAGACGAGCTGGAATGGACGTTTCAGCTGCGGGACGACGCGCAGTTCCATAATGGACATGTCATGAACGCAGAAGACGTCATTCGCTCGTTTGAACGTCTGAGAGCGGCGGACAGCCCAAGAGCAGGCGAATATGCCAACATTGCGGACATTCGTGCCAATGGCGATCATGAACTTGTATTCACGCTGGCGAGCGCTGACGCCACGTTCCTGTCGCAATTAGCCAATCCTTGGTCTGCGATCGTGCTCGAGCAAGACGGCGATGTGATCGGAACCGGGCCGTTCAAGCTTGTACGTTACGAACCTCAGCAATATATTGATCTTGTCAAAAATGAATCCTATTACGAGGAAGGCAAACCGTACCTGGATGAAGCACGGCTCATGATCATCCCTAACGCAACAACGCTGCTCGCCAATTTACAGTCGGGCACAGTGCATATCGGCGGCATCACCGGAGCGCAGCTGCCACAGGTCGAACAGCTGAGCCATCTTAAAACCCAAGGCGCTGCAAACAACAGTGTACAGCTCATGGCGATGAACAATGACCGCGAGCCGCTGAATGATGTGCGCGTCCGGCAAGCGATTGCCCTCGCCGTGAACAAGCAGGATGTCATCGATGGGGCAACATGGGGCTTTGGCACACCGCTTGGCAGTCATCTGCCGCCGCTAAGCAGCTATTTCGTGGACACGCTGGATGTTCTTCCTTATAACGTGGATCAGGCCAAAGAACTGCTGGCCGAAGCCGGTTACGTTGATGGGCTCAAACTAACGCTTTCTCTGCCGGAAGGTTACGACACGCATATCAATGCCGGTCAGATTATCGCTGACCAATTGTCCCGCGTTGGCATCGAACTGGAGATTGAAATTGTGGAATGGGGAACGTGGCTTGAAGATATTTATGCAGGACGCAACTATGATCTGACCGTCATCAGTCATACGGGCCGCCTTGATCCGCATGCGTTCCTGAGCCGCTACCTGTCCGACTCGAGTGAGAACTACTTCAATTATGTGAACGAAGAAGTTGATCAGGCCCTTCTCGAAGCTGCTGTCACTTCCGATGTTCAGAAGCGTGAGGAGCTGTACTCGTTCATCCAACAAACGCTCGCGGAAGAAGTGCCCGCACTCTACCTGCAATCGATGGAAGGCATCACCGCTCTGCATGAATCGGTGCAGCAGTACGAATCCTTCCCGATCGGCATCATCAACTTAAAAGACGTATATCTTGACCAGTAAAGGATGTCATCCATGAGCTATCTAGCACAGCGTCTGTTAATTGCAATACTGCTTGTCTTTCTTGTATCATTCGCTTCCTTTGCTGTTCTGATGCTCTTGCCTGGTGATCCTGTACGGCTCATGCTCGGTACCGAAGCTCCTCCTCATCTTGTCGAGGAGCTTCGTGCCCAGTACGGGCTGGACCGCCCTTGGCTGCTCCAGTATGCCGATTGGCTTGCCGGCGCCGTAAGCGGCAATCTGGGCGAATCGTTCATCTATAAGATGCCTGTCACGCAAATTATCGTAGACCGGCTGCCTATGACCTTGTCCTTGACGATCTTCGCCTCACTCATGGCGCTTCTGATCGCCCTTCCGCTGGGCATATGGGCTGCCGTTAAACGCGGCAGCTGGGTAGACGGGTTCATCCAGGCAGTTGTACAGATATGGATCGCCATTCCTAACTTTTGGCTTGGCATCTTGTTATTGCTCGGTTTCACAGTCATGATTCCCTTGTTCCCGCCGGGCAACTTCGTTCCCATATCCGAAGGGCTTGGAGCGCATCTTCATTCGCTGTTCTTGCCCGCGCTAACACTGGCGATCGCAGAAGCAGCCGTATTGATCCGGATGTTCCGCGCTTCCCTCGTGGAGGTTCTCAATAAAGACTTCATGACCTTCGCTCACACCAAGGGGCTGCCGACCCGGAAGAAATATATCCGCTATGCGCTGCGCAATAGCTTGATCGGACCGATAACCGTCATCGGGCTGCAGGTGATGAGCCTCATCAGCGGTGTCATCATTATCGAACAAATATTCAATCTGCCCGGACTCGGACGTTTGCTGCTCATCGCGGTTCAGCAGCGCGACTTGTTTTTGTTGCAAGGATTGGTGATCTTCATTACCGTTACCGTCATTCTTGTCAACTTGTGCGTGGATCTTCTGTACACGAGGATCGACCCGCGCATTCAATTACACGCTACAAAAAGGAGAACAACATGAAAACACTCATTACAGGAACCGTGATGCTGAGTGTCATTGTCATCATGCTGCTCATCTCCTGGATTGACCTTCCGAGCGACCCGAATGCGATGAACATCGCGAACCGGTTCGCCCCGCCAAGCGGCGAGCATTGGCTCGGCACCGACCAATACGGACGAGACATCCTCAGCCGGCTTCTGCTGGCCTCGCAAAGCGCTTTGACAGTATCTCTCGGCGGAGTGGGCAGCGGAATGCTGATCGGCTGCATACTGGGAGCTGTTGCCGGCTACATGAAAGGGCTGATTGGCAGTGTCATCATGAGAGCGATGGATGTTCTGTTTGCCTTTCCGAACCTGCTGCTTGCCTTGATGCTGGTTACCGTGCTCGGCACGGGCCAAGTCAACGTCCTGCTCGCGATTGCCGTGTTCAGCGTCCCGTCCTTTGCCCGGCTCATGTACGGTTTTGTGCTTGAAGCCCAGTCGTACGGTTATATCAAAGCCGCGAGATCATACAATGCAGGCCATGCTGTAATTCTGTTCCGCCATCTGATTCCGGCAGCGCTCCCGCGAATTGGCGTTCAGATGTCCCTGGCACTTGGCTCTGGTATTTTGACCGAGACAGCTCTCTCCTTCCTCGGACTCGGTGTCCAGCCGCCGCATCCAAGCTGGGGAGGCATGCTGAATGAAGCGCAAAGCTTCATGTACCTGGCTCCTGCATATCCGCTTATTCCGGGCTTTGTCATCTTCCTGGCGGTCGCCGGATTTAACCTTCTCGGAGACGGAATTGCGGCACGCCATAAGGAGGCGGTATCATAATGTTGGAAATTCAAGATCTTAGTCTTGAGCTGTATGTCGATAAGACGTGGAAGCCGGCACTTCGTCCGTTAACCTTTCGCCTGGAGCCGGGAGAGATTACTGGCATTATCGGCGAATCGGGATCCGGCAAATCACTGCTTGCCAAAGCGCTGATGAACATCCTGCCAGCCAGAGCACGCGTCGCTTCAGGCTCTATCCGCCTACACGGCACAGAGCTGCTGTCGCTGCCCCGGCATCGCTTTCGCAGTGTATACGGGCGGCAATTGGCTTATATATTCCAGAATCCGGCCGGTGCGCTCAATCCGTTAATGCGCATCGGGGATCAGCTGCTGGATGCTCTGCTGGCGCATGAAGAGGTGCCCAGAAAAGAAGCGGTCCGGCGGGCATTGAAGGCGCTGGAAGAGGTAGGGATCAGCGACCCGGAACGGGTATTTCGAGCATATCCGCATGAGATCAGTGGCGGTATGAAGCAGCGGGCAGTTATTGCTTGCGCAGTCATCCATGAACCGGACCTGCTGATTGCCGACGAGGCAACCACCGCGCTGGACGCTACCATTCGTAAGCAAATACTGGATCTGTTCCTGGTGCTCAGCAAGAAAAAACGCATGTCGATTCTATACATCAGCCACGATATCGCCGCTGTACAATATGTAGCGGATAAGATCATGGTGCTGTACGGAGGCATGCTGCTTGAAACGGGCGCGCGCGGTGATGTGCTTGATCGTCCGCTCCATCCTTACACCGCCGATCTGCTCCAAGCCGTTCCTTATCATGTCAAGCCTGGCACGAAGCTGGCCGGCATACCCGGGAATGTGCCTCCCATTACCGCCAAACCGCCCGGATGCATATATGCTCCGCGCTGCGGTTATGCAACCGAGCGCTGCAAGGAGGATCTCCCGCCGATGGTGGTAGCCGAAGATCCAAGCACAGCAGCTGATAAGATTCCGCATACCCATGCATGCTTCCATCCGCTGCTCCGGGACAGTCTGGGCAAAGAAACTCATCTGAACACAAATCCATCTTCTCCGGAAGGGAGAGAACGCTATGTCCAGCAACCCGCCGCTCATTGAAGTAAAGGGGCTGAGTAAATCGTTCGCATTGCCAAGACCCGTATTGTGGAAGCCGGCGCAAGCACTGCAAGTGCTGCGGGATATCCATCTTACGATCCAGGAAGGCGAGATTGTTGGGCTCGTTGGTGAAAGCGGAAGCGGTAAATCGACGCTGGGAGAGTGTATCGGCGGTCTGCAAACTGCGCCGCCTGGCACGATCAAGTTCCGCGGGACATCGCTCGAACAGCTGCAAGGTGCTGGCCTCAAGGAATATCAGCGCAGCGTACAGTATGTGTTCCAGGATCCTGTTGAAACGCTCAATCCAAGGTATACCGTCGAGCAGATCATTGCCGAACCGATCCGCGCTGCCGGCTTGATCAAACAGCCGAAAGATATCCGCGAAGCCGTGGAGCAGCTATTGCAAGACGTGGGATTAGACGCCGCCTACATGAAGTCGCGCCCAGGCCAGCTTAGCGGCGGACAATGCCAGCGAGTCGCTATCGCCCGCGCGCTGTCCACAAAGCCTGCGCTGCTCATATGCGATGAAGCCGTATCCGCTTTGGATTTGTCCGTACAGGCCACCATTCTTAACCTGCTTGGTGAACTGCGGCGCAAGTATCGTATCAGCCAGCTGTTTATCTCTCATGATTTACATGTCGTCAAATATCTGGCGGACCGTGTCGCCGTCATCCATCAGGGCACCATCGTTGAGTCCGGCCATACCGAGCATGTCTTTAAACACCCGGAACATGCCTACACGCAATCATTGATCTCAAGCGCACTATAGTAAGGTGCAGCGGTTTGATAGCCTGAATATGATTCAATGGTCGATCGGCCGCCGTCCCGCAGCGAAACACCCATGCCGGGAACTGCGCGGTGCGATAAACCGTAGACGCATCGATGCAGGAGTGCAAATTTTATATTTTCTTGGAGGAACGAATAATGAAACTTACCGTTATTGGACACTGGGGCGCCTTTCCACCGGCGAACGGTGCAACCTCATCCTATCTGCTGGAAGAAGGAGACTTCTCTCTCCTTATCGACTGCGGAAGCGGCTGCTTATCCAGCCTGCAGAACTACATCCCGCTACAACGGTTGGACGCATTGATCGTTTCCCATTACCATCACGATCATAAAGCCGATATTGGCTGCTTACAATATGGCATGCTGATTCAGTCCCAACTGGGACATCGCACCGGTACTTTCCCCATCTATGGCCACAGCCAGGATGCTGATGAATTCTCGTCTCTCACCTTCCGGGGATATACGGAAGGCCATGCCATCAGTCCGGAACATCACACGGTTATCGGGCCTTGGGAGGTATCTTTCTGTCCGACTACGCATCCTGCCTATTGCTTGGCGATGCGTTTCACCATCGGGAATAAATCCCTGGTTTACACGGCGGATACCCACTGGACCGATGATCTTGTGGATTTTGCCCGCCATTGTGATCTTCTGCTATGTGAAGCCTCTGTACTGGATGACAATGTCGCTCAAAGCTCCGGCCATATGACTCCGGAAATGGCAGGTCAACTGGCCGCACAGTCCGGCGCTGCTTCGCTGGTCCTCACCCACCTGCCTCAGTACGCACCCGGTGAAGTGTTGGTAGAACGAGCTCGCCAAGTGTACTCCGGCAGCATTCAACTTGCCTCCAGCGGTCTTCAACTGGAGCTATAACCAAGCGTAATCAAGTCATAACGATGAATACTCCGCCCCTTCTCTTCCCTTGAGGAACTAAAGGGGCGTTTGTGCTTGAATAGAAAGTTCTTCGGGTTGTAAATGACACCTGATCTTCTGTCTGGTCAATCTCTTTACTCGCTATCCGTGCCTTTTGGGCCTTGACATGCGTTCCATGATCAAGGCTACCCTGCGCCTGCTCAAAAATCGAATCATTTGAGCCATAAAGTAATTGTTACGACCATCAATGATGTAACTTCGTCCCTGGTCAATCCCGCGAAATCCGGCCTGTACAACCTTCTCCGGGGTCGAGAGCTTTTGGCCCGCCCCCATTTCCTCACTGCCGACCGCATCGAAAAACCCCGTCTCGGTTGCACCTGGACACAGTGCGAGCACGCGAACGCCTCTCCCGCGCGTTTCCGCCCATAGTGCCTCAGAGAAGGACAATACAAATGCTTTGGTAGCCCCATAAACGGCCGAATAAGCACAAGGCATGAACGCCGCCATCGATGCCACGTTAACGATGACTCCGTCCTTTCGCCTCAGCATATCGGGCAGCAACCGATGCGTAAGATCGACTAACGCAGCCGTGTTCAGCATGATCTCCTCCTGCTCGCGCTCCGGGTCTATTTCTTCGAAACGGCCATAGGTGCCAACGCCTGCGTTGTTGATGAGAATATCCACGGACAAGCCCAGTTCGGAAATTTGTTCGGCCAGTTGGCGCGGGGCGTTCGCTTTGGACAAATCGCAAGCGAGTGCATAAGCCTGTACGCCATACTGGCGGTTGATTTCCCTAGCCATTAACTCCAGTTTGTCCTTGGAGCGCGCTACCAGAACGACATGACAGCCTTGTGCCGCCAGTTCGTTGGCATACGCTTTTCCAATTCCGGATGAAGCACCGGTGACTACTGCTAGCTTGTTTCGATAAGTATACCTGTTCAAGAAAAAAACCTCCTATTTAGCACGTCTCTGACATAAACTATCTTCATCGTACTGCGATAGGCATGGGTTAACCACATCATGTTTATACTATTAGCGGGATTAATAGCCTCAGTACTCGTTATGGTTCTCTTTTGTAGAAACGGCATTCAGCAGACTATAATATGTACAGAATGCTTATCGTCTATTGGGTTAATAGCGATATCTATCTTCCATATGATTAAATAGAGGTGACCCACTTGAAAATGAATAATTCCTCATCCGCATTAGGCGACTTCCTTAAATCTCGCAGAGAACGGTTGCAACCTTCAGAGGTCGGGATTCAGCCGCTGCCCGGACGAAGACGCACGCCGGGACTTCGAAGAGAAGAAGTCTCTTATCTTGCCAATATAAGCGTGACTTACTATGCCTGGCTGGAGCAAGGCAAGGAGGTTAATCCTTCGCCGGAAGTGCTGCTAAGTATCAGCAAAGCGCTTCAGCTTGACGAAGACGAGCAGAAGCATCTATTCGATCTGGGCAATGTAGATGTGGCGAGCGTCGGCGTCACAGTGCCAAATAACGGAGGGCCGGATACGGGAGTTCTGCAGAAAATCGTAAATCAACTGCATTATCCTTCTTTTATCACAGACGAAGGTACGGATGTTATCGTCTGGAATCGGGCGGCTGAACTGATCGTAGCCGATTTCGGCAGTCTGCCGGACAACGAACGGAATATGATGGACATTATGTTTTTAAAGCCTGATTACCGCAACAGACTGGTGAATTGGGAAGGCGCTGCCCGTTACGCTGTGGCCGTTCTGCGGGCAAGCTTCGATCTTTACAAGAACAACCCGTTATATATGGAAAGGTTTGAACGCTTGAAGCGGGAAAGCATGGAGTTCGTACATTTCTGGGAGCTATATGAAATCAAACAAAAACGCGTAGCCACTGCTTTATTCCGCGTTCCTGACGCGCAGGAGATGGAGTTCGAGCTCCATTCCGCGGCTGTAATCGATAATGACCCGGGACTGCACTGGTGTTTCTTTGTTCCGGTGCCCGGTTCAGGCACGGAGGAGAGATTATTGCGTTTACTCGAGCAGGGCAGGCAGCTACCGTAGACTGTTACTCCTATTAATAGAATAGACGTGCTGTGGCTAGCACCCTCCAGTTGTTTGTATGATTCAGTAGAAGACAACGATTGGAGGGTATTTATCATGCAAACATGGTTCATTACAGGAGCGTCAGGAGGCTTGGCTTCAAGTATAACTCGCCGGTTGCTGGATAGAGGGGACCGTGTAGCGGCAACGGTACGTAAGCCAGGGGTGCTGGATGATCTGCAGGCACAGTATGGCTCTAGGCTATGGCAGGCTAATTTAGATCTGACAAACTCTCAGCAAATTGCTGAAGTTGTGGAACGTGCATTTTCAGAACTGGGCACGATCGATGTGTTTGTCAATAATGCAGCCTATGGCTTGTATGGGGCAGTGGAAGAAGCAAGCGACAAGCAAATTGAACACCAGTTTATGACCAATGTGCTTGGCTCCCTGCGTGCAGCACGTGCAGCCCTGCCCTTTTTCCGCAAGCAGGGTGGCGGTCACATCGTACAGATTTCGAGTATGGCGGGGCATTATTCGATTCCGGGTATGGGACTGTATTGCTCTTCGAAATGGGCGGTCGAAGGAGCCTTTGAAGCGCTAGCTAAGGAAGTGGCTCCGTTCAATATTAAGACCACGATGGTGGAGCCCGGCGGAATCCGAACGAATTTCATTATAAGCAACGCCGTATTCGGCGAGCGGATGGACGAATACCGGGACACGGAGGCGGGCCAATTCGTTAGCCTGATGAAGGGAGAACTGCCTGGTATAGATATGAGCATGTTCAATCAAATGGTTGTCGGCGACCCGGATAAAATGGCGCAGCAGATTATCCGACGTGTCGACCAGGGAGAGGGTCCGATACGTATGGCGTTGGGCAGTGACGCCTATGAGAAGATCCGGGAAGCCCTGCTGGACAGACTGGCCGCTCTGGAAGCACAGAAAGAGCTGGCTTACTCCACTGATTCAGATGATGTGGTAAAACAAGTTTAAAGGACACCAAAGAATTCGACATCCACGGCAACTGATATATGCTCCTCTGAAGTAGCCGGTTTATTTATTTAACCTGCTTACTTCAAGGGGAGCATTTTTAAAACTTGCCGTTACTTATGATATAGTTCTCCGTTTCACCTATAGAACAAAATGAAAAGACATCCGCGCGGATGTTTTGATTCATGCTGAATGAGACTTCTGATTGCCCTCCTATACTAAAGGTTACAAAAGTTATTTACTTTAATTAAATTCCATTTTAACAAAGTCAATAAGCTTGGACTTTAAGGCATCACCGTGCTCTCCTCTATGGTACATATCTGTTCCGTGATAGCCACTCTCATCCACAATTAGTTCTTTATCCGTTGCTCCGGATGCTTGATATAATTTACGCACTTCTTGTTCAATTGAGCCTCCATAATCGCCAGGTGAAAAAACAAACATGGACGGTGCTTTAATCTTCTCAACGCTCGGAATGGAATCAAGGGGCCCGCATTGTGCAGGAGAAGAAAGAATAATCAGCCCCTCAATAGGCAACGCCTGACGAACGCCTGCAATGATTGCTGTACTACCGCCACATGATGCTCCCGCCAAAAACACTCTTTTTGCACCCAATCGTTCGAGTTCACTTAAGGCAGCATCTGCATCACGATCTATATTCTGATTATCCTCCGGAAAATTCTGTGAGGCACCATGATTACGATATTCAGGAATAACAACCAGATACCCACTGTCAGCCAGTTCAGTTCCCATGTCAAGAAAAGAGCAAATGTTATAACCTTGCTCGTGTGCAAGCAGGACTCCTTTATCTCCGCTGCCAAGCACAAGTGCAGACAGATACACCCCATCACTGGTTGTTAATGTAGTTGCTTTATTACGCAGCTCATCCGGAACACAACTATTCACAAGATGCCCGTTAGAAGACTTCACTGAACGATCCGGCCAGGCAGGATCATATTCAACCGGTGGGTTTGGGGGTATGTTCTTCTTTTCGGCAACTGGTGTTTCAGGTACAGCATTTTCTACAGGTTTCGTATGTTGAGGTTGATCAGATAGAGCTTGATTTTCATTTGAAGATATCGGCATTGATGTGGTGCATCCTGTAATCGTTACTAATAAAATGAGCAATACAAATACCATTTTTGTTCCTTTAGAAAATACGTTCATTGATTTTTTACACCTCCAACTATTACTGAAATTATAAGTGATTATTGAGCTCACCTACAAATCGGAAGACAGATGCACTAAGTAATATAAGGAGTGGCAGTTGATCTCGGAAGGAACCTCCTCCCAGGTCTGCCCCTATCTTTAAGAAGGACGAACGTCATATTGGATGTCATCCAGATTAGGCGGTATTTTCATTTCTGAGAAAGAAGGTACTTTACGCTCCGTTTCGTTCCGCAGCTGCAGACCGGCGATGCAGGGATAATGAAATAATAGCCGGCATGAGTCCAGTGGTAACAGAAGCTCCGCCAAGAGAACCAACGGATGCAAGCGAGATGCTTTCTATAACGATGCCTCCGATTACGGCCCCCCCCCATAGCCATGTCCAACTGCACAATGCCGTGAGCGTGAGGCAACTGAATCATATCGAGGGAGCTTAACAACCTGACTTGGTCTATGAATCGAATGTCCTCGTGTCGTTTAGTTGTCATGCATCATCTCCCGAAGCCAGGAGATGATGCATTTTAGTCATTTGCAGACAGGTGCAATTTCAATTCATTTAATGGACACCTGTTTGGACTTTATCTCAGGGCGTTTTCGACCTTGTCTGCCGGCACCATTCGCACCTTCAAGAACGATACCACCACGATCGCAATAGCGACTCCAACCATCCCGACCCATGTAATTGATGACAGAGACACCCGGCCGACCATGACGCCTCCGATTGCTGCTCCCGCAGCCATAGACAACTGCATCATGGATTGGTTCAGGCTCAGCATGATTCCAGAATAATTCGGTTCAATCCGAACCAGATTGACTTGTTGCGTTGGACCGGAGGTCCATGCCGCAAACGACCACAAGATCAGGAGGATGACAATCGGCAGCCACGAGTGCGTATAGGTAACGGCTAGAGAGAGAAGCAGCAGCGCTATGACGTGCAAGAGCATTCCCCCTGACAGTGTCGGGAATACCCCCCATTTATCCGTACTGAAACCGCCAAATTTGGATCCGAGCAGGCTGGCGATACCGAAAGCCAACAGCACTCCGCTCAGCATCCCTTCTTTCAATCCGGCAATGTCAAGTAGATACGGCGAAATGTACGTGTAGGCGATCGAGTATCCGCCGAGCCAGAAAAAAGTAATCGCAAGCCCTAGCGCTACGTTTCCGTTTTTCAAGAAGGCAAGTTGCTTGGATAACGGCATCGGTTTATCCCCTTGAACTCGAGGGATGATGGCGTACAGAACGAACATAGCCACCAGACCGGCCAGTGCCAATATACCAAAAACCGCTTTCCATCCGAGTTGTGCTGCAACGATACGACCAAGAGGCACGCCGATAATCAAGGAAGCCGTAAAGCCCATCACCACAGTAGCAATCGCGCTGGCTTGTTTGCCTGGTGCGGCAATTTTCGCGGCGATGTCCAAAGCGGTTACTACAACCATTCCCGCGCCTAAAGCCATGATGACGCGAGCTGCAAGAAACGATGCATAGCCCGGCAACACAAATGATAGTACATTCCCAATTACGAAGATACCTAGCGCCAAAACAAGCAGTTTATGTCTTTCCACTTTAGCAGTCAAAGCCATAAGGATCGGGGTGCCAATGGCGTATACAAAGGAAAAAATCGTGACTAACTGCCCCGCAGAAGTAACGGAAATCCCCATTGAATCCGAGATCTTATCCAAGATGCCGGAAATAACATACTCGGATGTACCCACCAAAAAAGTAACTAAAGCCAATAAATAGATCTTCCACGTGTTAAACAAAGCATTCACTTCTCCTTCTTTGTTGTTTTAATAGTTACCGATATGAGTTTTTATAATATATTTATATATCGCGATATGTAGATATGTTAGTCCAAAAAAACTGAATACGTTTGAGGTATTCAGTCATGATTAGAGTTTTTGATTCAAGAAAGCAGCCAACTCGCTTATCTTTTCTTCGTCTCGTTTGTAGTACGTATATTTACCAATTCGTTCGGTTCGAATCAGTCCGGCCCGTTGCAGTATGGACAAGTACTGCGAAGCGGTTGACTGTGTCATATTCAACTTATCCGTAACCTGACTAACGCACACCCCGATTGTCCTCATATCCACTCCTTCATGGGGCACAAAATGTTTTTCGGGCTCTTTGAGCCACTGTAAAATCTGCAGCCTCGATTCGTTGGACAACGCCTTGAACACTTCAATTGGATCCATATTTCATATTATATCGATACTTTCCGATATGTCAATATAATCGTTACTGATATTCCCGAACAACAAAGTCGAGCCGCTCCTTAACGTCTGCGTTCTTTTCTCGCCGAACGGCACGGTCGTTCAAAACATTGTAAGTGAGGTGCAAAAATAGCAAAAGCAACTCACTATACAAATCGTGAAAGGGCACTAAGATTGGGCTAGCTGTAATACTATGAACCAGGTCGTAAAAATATAAAAAAGCCCATTAGAATCATCTAATGAGCTTTCTTCTTGTTAGTAATACCGGTGAGAGGACTCGAACCTCCACGGGTCTCCCCACTCGATTTTGAGTCGCACATGCTATTCGGAATATAGCAGAACCTAAGTCAAAGAAGAGGAATCTAAAACCCGCGAAAATCCTTGTAGAATCAAGGTTTTTCGCGGGTTTTTTCGTTAAATTCAAGCGCCGCAAGGCCTCCCGACAACGTCCCAAAATGAAGCCATTTTGGGACGTTGGGGAGAACTCGGAGAGAACGACAACAGAACCAGCCCGCTCCCTACCATTGACAAATTAACATGAAGCAATTGCTTCAGGGAGGATAAATGAAATGACCAAAACAACGGTGATCACCATCGCCAATCAGAAAGGTGGTACAGGTAAAACCACTACCGCCTATAATCTGGCTTACGTCTTATCTAATGAAGGAAAAAAAGTGCTGCTGGTCGATTTTGACCCGCAAGGCAATCTGACCATGTGCTTTGGGATTGAGCAGCCAGATAAACTCCAGTTTTCGATGTTCAATGTGATGAATGCTATGATGACGGACGAGCCGCTGCCATCGCCCGAAGAGTACATTCATTCGCATGGCAACATCGACCTGATTCCTAGCAACATTGAATTATCCGTTGCTGAAATTAACCTGCGCGATGAGATGGGTGGCGAAAAAACACTAGCCTCTCTGCTGGAACCCATGAAACCCAAGTACGACTATATTATTATCGATACCAACCCCTCGCTTGGCTTGCTGACCATCAATGCACTTGCGGCAAGCGATAGCGTATTGATTCCAGTGAATCCACAGCTATGGTCTGCAACAGGTTTAACCCAATTGCTCAAGATCATCGTAAAGGTAAAGAAGCGAATCAATCCGCGAATCAGTATTGAAGGCATCTTGATGACCATGTGCGATACCCACACCAACCTGTATAAGGAAGCATTTCGTCTAGTGAAAGTGTATTATCGTGAAACCTTCCGTGTGTTCAATATCCAAATTCCTCATTCCGTCAAGGTCGGGGAAGCCAACTTTTACAGCCAGAGCATTATTGAATTTCATCCGAAATCGAAGGTCGCAGTAGCTTATCAGGATTTAGCCAAGGAGTTGATGGCGAGTGGCAACTAAACGCCCCGTTCCCAAGCTGGCCAGCATCGACGAATTGCTGCTTCTATCAGAACAACCACAGGAAACCTCCGACCCAAAAGGAGGTGTGCAAACTATTCCGATAAATAAAATAAGATTTTTCAAAGATCATCCGTTTCGCTTATATGAGGGCGAACGGCTGACGGATATGGCGAACAGCATTGAGAGCAACGGTATCCTCGTGCCGGTCATCATCCGCAGAATCGAGACGGATGAGAATAGCTGTGACTTCGAGATGCTTGCTGGACATAACCGGATGAATGCAGCACTGCTCGTCGGTCTGGAGCATTTGCCCGCCATCGTAAAGGAAAATCTCACAGATGAAGAAGCACTCATGTATGTAGTGGAGACGAACGTGCTTCAGCGCTCATTTAGCGAAATGCTTCCATCTGAAAAATCCAAGGTGCTGTCTCTTCGTTACTCCGATATGTTCTCCCAAGGGAAGCGCAACGACATTATCGACGAACTTAAAAAGCTGGAAAACCCGCAGTATGACAAGGAAAGCTCAACTTCTGCCCTAATAGGGCACAAGTTAAATAGTAGAGAAATTGTAGCCGCTGAATACGGATTATCTAAAAATACGGTTGCCCGATTATTGCGAATTGACCATTTAATAGTTGAGTTAAAAAGACGTGTTGATGATGGGGAAATTGGCATCTATCCGGCAGTCAGCCTCTCGTATATACCGGAGACCGAGCAAAGCTTCGTTGAAGAAGTTCTCACTCGAAACGAGTATAAAGTGGACATGAAGAAAGCCGATTTGTTGCGTTCTTATTCCGGCAAGCTTACCACCGAGCAAGCTGCAAAAATCTTATCCGGCGAAGCCACTCGCAAGCCGCGCAGCAAGTCCCCTACTCCCTTTAAGCTCAAGCATAAAGTCTATGCCAAATATTTTTCGCCTGGTGCCAAAGCATGCGAGGTAGAGGAGATTATCGACAAAGCGCTGGACATGTATTTCTCTCATCAACGTCAGCAACCCAATCAAGAACCGAAGGAGGATGACCATGATTACAAAGTTTAAAGACCTTGAACATCATCAATTTTATGAAGGCATGATTCGCATGACGCACAGCCATACCGACCCGTATCGCCAAGCGCTGTTTTATCTGCTGGGCCTGACGGAACAAACCCGTTCCCATGTTCGTGACCTGTACGATTTCGATGAAAACAGCATACGCCTGGAAGGCTTGAATAAAGGCTGGCAAACCAGTTCCAGCATCAAATTAACCCGCTTGGCGTTCAATTTGTACAACGGCTATGCCGGGGATGATGATCGAGACGCCGCCCGAAACTACAGCCCGTACTTTTTGTTCGATACCCATCTCTTACCATACTTCTTTGAAGCTGCCAAATTGCGCTATTCCGAATATGCCAACTTGCACGCCTATGATTATATGGAGGTTCCTACTGTCGTAGCGGACAACCGCGTGGATTACGACTTGGAGCATTAATCATGTTGCAATCCAATGGAAAGGAGGCCCATCATGCGTCGAGTCGAACGATTGCGGAATCTATACGAGTCGGCCATTGCAGAACTGACCCAAAGCGAAGAAGCCTGGAAAAGCTATTTGCGCTTTGCTTCTTCCATTTATAAATACTCCTTTGATAACACGTTGCTGATCTATAGCCAAAATCTTGAAGCCACCATGCTGGCTCCTTTGCCTGTCTGGAACCAAATCGGTCGTCGCGTGAAACACGGTGCAAAAAGCATCGCCGTCTGCGATTTCCGACAAGACCAACCTTCGCTCGTTCATTTATTTGATGTCACACAAACGACAGGCCGACAGCTTCACGCGCTTTGGAGTCTGGAGTCCATTGATCCAAATGAACTTGCCGGACGATTGACTTCTTATGATACGACCCATTTGAGCGAAGCCATCACCAGCTTGTCAAGGGAAGCTGCTATATCAACTATGGACGAGTTGTTCCAAGATATTGAACTGGATATTCAGGAACATTGGCTTGGTTCCATTCCTTGGCGCGGGCTGGAACAACACATGCAGGATTTGGTTCAAGACAGTATCCGTTTCCTCGTTCATTGCCGCTGCAAGCTGCCGGAACCGGAAGATGTGGACTTCTCCACCATTGTCCATTTCGATTCGCTGCCGCTTGCCGCCCGATTAGGGCATCAAGTGACGACAATAGCCCACGCCATGTTGAAAGACATCGCCCGTCACATCAAAATCCTCCATAACGAAAGGAGTTACTCTCATGAGCAACAGCAAGCCCAACTTGAATTATCGCCAGATCGACGGCCTGCTCTATCCCAATCTGCAAATCTCGAACGAACCGACAGCGGACGAGCAGCCGCTGGGCCGTTACGGACGGATGGCGCTGAATTACCTCCGCAACCATCACCCGCAGCGCTTTCTAATTCTTCAAATGCAAGGCGACCTGATGAAGAAAATGAGCGAAGTCGAACAAGAGGCCCTGAGCAAGATGGAATCCCTGACCGAACAGCTTCTCCGGCTCCGCCCGCTGCCACAGACCGACGATACACTGGAGAGGACGCACCATTTGAATCAGATCAGAGAGACCGCCGAGGAACTGATCTTGAACGACATCATATTCAAACCGAGATAACTTCATCCGAATCATCCCAGGAGCCGCTGGACAGCGGTTCTTTTTTTTCGCCTGAAACCGAGGATGACTTTGCCGAAAGCCGTTCTGCGGACGAGATGCTGGAAGTTCTGCTGCAAAGCGGCAAAGGGGGAGTCAATTTTAAAGCAAAAGTGTATCAATTCGTGACCGACAATCATCCTGTCAAAGCAACCGATCTTGCAGCCAGGCTTAAAACAATATTCGGTATTGGCGGTGCGTTAGGCGGATTTGATCATGGCTTACGCGGATACAACTCCAACAACAAAGGCATGGAACTGGAATGGATAGATGGCTTAGGCAGGCACGAAGCCACATTGACTTGGAACAAAGTCGCTGCCAAAGCTCTGCAACTGATTCAGGAAGGAAGATATAGCGAAAGCCTCCCTCCCTTTCCACCGAAAGAGCCGGAATGGACGTTATTCAGTTATACGGAGCAACTCGTAGAAAACGAGCAAGAGGAGCGGCGGGTTAGAAATGACTCGCCATTCACCACGACACAAACCGAATTGGAACCCGCTTCATCTACGCCAGCGCCGCTTTCTCCTTCTCACGGCTCGGTTTCTGTCGCCACCGCTCCAGACATTGCTGTTCCCGCCGCAACCAACTACCGTTTCGAGCCGTCCCGCTCTCCTTACGTCTCTGGCCCAAAAAGCAAATACAAGCGCAACGTGGAAGCTATTCGGCTGCTCAAGCAATTGGAGACGGAGCAGCGCCAAGCGACACCAGAGGAGCAACATGTATTGGCCGGTTATGTCGGCTGGGGCGGCTTGGCCAATGCGTTCCATCCAACCGCATCGGGTTGGGAACAGGAATATGCGGAGTTAAAGCAATTGTTGGATGAAGGAGAGTACGCCGCAGCACGAAATTCCACGATTACTGCTTTTTATACGGAACAAACGCTGATCCGCCCCATTCACGACACATTGAAGCGCTTTGGATTGGCGGAAGGCGCAGGACGCAAGCTATTGGAGCCATCGATGGGTTCAGGCAACTTCTTTTCCGTTCTGCCGCCGGAATGGGAAAAAGCAGAGCTGCATGGCGTGGAGCTTGATTCTTTAACCGGACGAATCGCCCTCCAGCTTTACCCGAGTGCCAACATCCGTCTGCAAGGCTTCGAGACAGTGGACTGGGAGAGCACTCGCTTCGACGCCATATTCAGCAACGTGCCTTTTCACAATGTTCGTGTTTTTGACAAACGTTACACGAACAATTATCTCATCCACGATTACTTTTTCATCAAATCACTGGACTTGCTAAAACCCGGCGGCATCTTGGCCTTCATCGTCAGCAAGGGCACACTGGATAAACAAGATGCCAGTGTACGCAAGCTATTAGCTCAACAGGCTGAAATGATCGGCGCAGTCCGTCTTCCGAACACGGCCTTCCAATCGCTTGCCGGGGCAACCGTTACAACGGATATCGTCTTCCTGCAAAAACGTGCCGCGCCCATCCACTTCTCCAATGAAGAATGGCCCGAGTGGGTCGAAATTGGAAAGACAACAGACGATGTTCCCATTAATCGCTATTATTTACCTCATCCCGAAATGGTGCTTGGTCGTATGGTATGGGATCGCGGCATGTATGGCGCGGAGCAAACCACCGCTTGTGTCCCGCTGGAAGGGCAAGATTTTCTCCCTGATTTGGAACAGGCGCTTCATTCCTTGCAAGCAACCATCCCGCCTCCGGCTGCTTCATTCCCCTCTTTTCGATCATCGGAACACATGGATACCGTCGAACCAGAACGCCGCGGGGCACCCGTTGATGCTAAAAATTTCACGTATATCATCGAAGAAAACCGAATTTACTACTGCGAGAACGGTGAATTGCTTCTCCAGGATATCCAAGGCAAAAAAGCGGAGCGAATTAAAGGCTTATGCGAGATCCGAACCGCGCTGCTTGATGTCATTCACATTCAATCGCGGGAAGACGGATATGATGAAACCGAACTGACCACAGCACAACGGCGGCTTAATCAAGTGTATGACCGCTTTGTCAACTCGTATGGTGCGATTAACGAACGGGCCAACACCAGCGCATTTGCCGATGATGACCAACTGCCGCTTCTGCGTTCCATTGAAGATTTTACTCCCGAGAAAACATGGGTAAAAGCGGCAATTTTCTCTCGCCCGACCATTCGGCCGAATCGTCTTCCCGATCATACCGAATCTGTGCTTGAAGCGTTGCAAATTTGCCTCAACCAGCGACTGCGCATCGACTTGCCCTATATCGCTCATCTGTGCCATAAAACGACGGACGATGTTCGTGACGAACTGGGCGAACGCATCTATCTGAATCCGCAAACGTATACCGGTGATCTTGATGAAGGCTGGGAACTTGATGAAGAATATTTGTCCGGCAACGTGAAAGACAAGCTGGCCTATGCCACGTTGAAAGCGCAGGAACATCCTGACCTGTTTTCCCGAAATGTAGAAGCGCTGAGCCGTGTCCAACCCGCCCCTCTCCTACCCGGCGATATTGATTTCCGCATCGGAAGCCCCTGGATTCCGGTGCGGGTTTACCGAGCGTTTATGTATGAAACCTTCGGTACATCCAAGGTGTTGCAAGACAGCCAAACCGTAGATGTGGATTATCTGGAGTATACCAATACGTGGCGCGTGTCGGGCAAATCGCTGGAACGCTCCTCCATCCAAGTCAATCAGAGTTACGGCACAAGCCGCGCCAATGCGTATGAAATTTTTGAAAACAGCCTAAATCTGCAAAGCGTTACCGTTCGCGATCCCGTCACCTATTTGGATGCAAACGGCAACGAGCAAGTCAAATATGTCGTGAATGCCAAGGAAACCATGATCGCCCGTGCCAAACAGCAACAAATGCGGGAAGCCTTCGCGTCCTGGCTGTTTCGGGACAAAGACCGCGCCGATACGTTGCTGAAGATTTACAACGACAAGTTTAATACCATCCGTCCCCGTCACTATGACGGTGATCATCTGGTGTTCCCCGGTATGAACGAGGAAATGGCGCTGCGCAAACATCAGAAGGATGTTGCCGCTCGCATCCTCTATTCCGGCACTGCTCTGATGGCACACGAAGTCGGAGCTGGCAAAACGGCGGCCATGATCGCCGCCGGCATGGTCCTAAAGCGCGTTGGCGCGGTTCAAAAACCGATGTATTGCGTTCCCAACCACCTCACCGAGCAGTGGGGCCATGAGTTTTTGCGCTTCTTTCCAAGTGCCAATATCCTGGTCACCACCAAAAAGGATTTTGCACTGGCTAACCGCCAACGTTTCGTCTCTCGCATCGCGATGGGGGAGTACGATGCGATTTCATTGGGCATAGCCAATTCGAGAAAATCCCCATCTCCCGCGAACGGCAGGAACGCTTGCTGGAGGATGAGATCCGCAATGTCGCCCACATGATTGACCAGATCAAAAAGGAAAAGGGAGACAATTGGAGCATCAAACAGATGGTCGTCTTTGAGAATAATCTGAAATCCCGGCTTGCGCGACTGGTCAATGAAAAGAAGAAAGATGACCTGCTTACCTTTGAGCAACTTGGCGTCGATATGCTGTTTGTCGATGAAGCTCACGCCTATAAGAATTGCTTTACATTTACGAAAATGCGGAATGTTGCCGGAATCGGCAAAGCCAGCAGTCAGCGAGCGACGGACATGATGCTCAAATGCCAGTACTTGCAGGAAATGAATCAAGGCCGTGGCATTGTATTTGCCACAGGAACACCGATCAGCAACAGCATGTCTGAACTGTTTGTGATGCAACGTTATCTGCAACCCCAGCTTCTGCAAAAGCTTGGACTGAACTTCTTTGACAACTGGGCCGCAACCTTCGGAGAAGTGGTTACCTCTTTGGAAATTACGCCGGAAGGCAGCGGCTATCGGATGAAGTCCCGCTTCGCCAAGTTTCACAATTTGCCTGAACTGATGAACATGTTTCGGCTGGTGGCAGATATTCAAACCGCCGATATGCTCAATCTCCCGACTCCTCAGTTGAAAGACGGCCAAGCTACCGTTGTCGTCAGTGAGTGCTCACCTTTCCAGCAACAGATTATGGACGAGTTTGTGGTTCGTGCCGAGAAAATCCGCAACAATGACGTGGATGCGTCCGAAGACAACATGCTTAAACTCACGCATGAAGCCAAACTTATGTCGATTGATCCCCGCTTGTTGGACGAAGATGCTCCCGCCGATCCGCTTTCCAAACTGAATCGCTGCATCGGCCATGTTTTTGACATCTGGCAGCAAACGCAAGCGGATCGACTCACGCAAATGATTTTTTGTGACAGCGGTACGCCCAAGCCTGGACAGTTTAACGTTTATAATGAAGTCAAGACACAATTGATGCTGCGCGGCGTGCCAGAGCAGGAAATTGCTTTTATTCATGACGCCAAGACCGATGTACAACGAGAACAGCTTTTTGAAAGTGTGCGAAGTGGAGCCGTTCGTGTTCTGCTTGGAAGCACAGTGAAATTAGGAACGGGAACCAATGTGCAGGACCGGCTGATTGCCGCGCACCATCTGGATTGTCCTTGGCGGCCAGCCGACATTACGCAAAGGGACGGGCGTATTTTGCGCCAAGGCAACCGCAACGAAACCGTTCAAATTTTCCGCTACGTAACCAAGGGTACCTTTGATGCGTATCTCTGGCAAATTCAAGAGCAGAAGCTGCGCTACATTTCCCAAGTGATGACGGGTAAAAGCATTTCCCGCTCCTGTGAGGACTCTGATGAAACGGTGCTGACCGCAGCCGAAGTGAAAGCTGTAGCCACGGGGAATCCGATGTTGGCTGAAAAGATGCATGTGGACAACGAGGTTGCCCGCTTGAAGCTGCTAAAAGCCAACTGGCAAAATGAACGCATCATGTTAGAAAACAGAATCAAGCAGCAGCCGCAACGGATTGAAAACATGCAACAAGAGATGCAGGATTTACAGGCGGACATTCAATTATCCCGCACAACCATGAACCACCCATTTGCCATCGAGCTGGATGGGAAAACATTTACGGAACGCCCAAAGGCAGGCGAAATGCTTCTTCTTCTTTTCAAGATGACAGCCTTGCAGCCCGATGAATCCCTACGAATTGGGGCTTTTCGAGGGTTTGACCTCAACTTTACTCGGCAATCGCTGTATAACATGTATTTGGAGATAAAGGGAACCAAAAGCTACGCCGTCGATTTAGGAGATTCCGAGCTGGGCAACCTTTCCCGAATTGAGCATGCCATCGATAAAATCCCTGCCTTGTTAACAAAAGCGGAGCAAAAATACAACGATGTTCATGATCAGTTCATCGCTGCCCAGAACGAAATCGATAAACCGTTTGAATTCGATCAAAAGTTACAGCAGATGGTAGCGCGGCAATCTGAAATCAATTCGGCACTGGAGTTTGAGGAATTGCGAGGACAGGAAATCGTAATGGATGCAGGAGAAGAACGTTCTGAGCTTGAGCACCAGGAACGTGCAGAGGAAATGGTGATGGAGGATTAGCTAATCATAACCAGCAAAAAAAGACCGCTCGAAGATGAACGGTCGTCATTTTACTCAATGCGATTTTTCCCGTAATTGATCGATTTTGTCAGGAGAGAAGCCAGTAGCGGCAGCGATGACCGCGGCGTCCACCCCCAAGTCAATCATACGTTTGGCCACTTCTTCTTTCCCTTCGATTTTGCCTTCGTATCTTTCTTCTTTTCTTATCTTTTTTAACGTTTGTTCCAAACCCATAATAGCTGCGCCTCCCTTCACGTTTTTCACAAGTTCTTCAATATACGATTCGCCTTCAGGCAACTGTTGTTTCAAAACATTCGACATCCAGGCCACAAACTTCTGCTGGCTGTCTTCCGGCAATTGTTGAATCGTATGCATCAGCTTGCCGAGTCGTTCCAATAATTGTGCCTGATCTTCCGTTTGATCGAGCAAAAAAACTGAACCAATCGTATTGGACAAGGACAGCAATTCTTCTTCGGTATATCGAGCCACATCAATGAGTAAATATTCAAAATCCAGCAATTCAGAACCAAACATCTGTTCATGGTTCAGCAACTTTCGGAACTGCCGCTCAGCGCCCCATCTCTTCTTTCCATTATACAACACAATCGGCACAATGGGCGGTAGACGAAACGTTTTTCGATTGGCCCCAGCTTGTTTGTCGTCATTCAACAAGTATCGCCAAATCTCCACCTGATAAAGCAACAGACGATAAGGCATCCGAAAATCTACGCTGGACTGCATTTCCAAAAGCAAATAAAATACAACGTCCTGACCATTCAAGTTCACCCGATAAACCAAATCAGCTTCCTGACGCTTGAAGTCCTGAAGGACAAAGGAATGCGGAATCTCCTGTACGTTGGTTTCATCGATATTCTGCACCCATCCTTTATGAACAAAAGAACGGAGCAATTCTACAAATAGCTTCTTGCTGGAAAGCAGAAAGCGATACGACGTATCATGACGCTGGTGTATTGTTTCCTCACGGTCATCGGCATTCAATCGTATCACCCCAATCGGTTTCTTTCCTTTATTATATCGTTGATCTTATGGAATAACAACGAAACAGAGACGACAGAACAAGGCAAAGCTTTTATCTTGTACCCAAGCAAAGGATTCCGGCTAACCGCGTCGCGTTAATCGCATTTGCCTCTCAAACGAATCCTTTTTCGTTTCGCATGGATATGGAGGGAACGACGATGAAAAAAGGAATGCCCTTTAGCAAGGAACAAATTTCCAGAGCAAATCGTGTCAATCTCATCGACTTTGCCAAGTCAAACGGCTATATCCTCGAAAATGGAGGCCGCCGCGCCTTACATGCAAAGCAAAGCGGCGGCCTCTACTTCTTTAAAGACAACAACAAATACTATCATTTCTCGACCGATACCCACGGTGGGCCTATCGATTTTGTCATGCAGTTCTGGAATATGGAGTTTAAAAAAGCTGTGGCTTATCTCTTGGAAAGCGAGTTGCCACAATACCAACCGACATCTCAACCTGTTAAAGAGCAAGGCCAACTTGTACTTCCTGAAAAAGCGCCTAACTTCAGGCGGGTCGCTTGGTATCTCATTCATGTTCGAGGCATTGATCCAGAAATTGTGTCTTGTCTGATGCATGAGAAAAAGTTATATCAAGACAAATCCGGAAATTGTGTTTTTGTCGGATACGATCATGAAGGAATGGTCAAATATTGTTCCCTGCGCGGCACAAGATTGGAGCACCCTTTCAAGCAGGATCGACCTTATTCAGATAAAAGCTATCCGTTTCATATCGTTGGGAACAGTCATAAGGTTTATGTATGTGAAAGTCCTATTGATGCCATGAGCCACGCGACTTTAGCCAAATTAGCCAGTCAGGATTGGAAGACTGATCACCGAATTTCGCTAGGATGCCTATCCGATCAGGCTTTGAAACGCTTTCTACACTACTATCCAAACATTGCAGAAATTGTTTTTTTCCTTGATAATGACAAGGACGCCACATTCCAAAACGGCAGCCCTGCCCCTAATTGGGGACAAGAGGCCGCCTTAAATTTTGTAAAGAAATATCTTGATTTGGGTTATACTTCCGTTATAGCAACACCCGTTACTGAGGATTTGAATGGAGACTTGCTAGCTTATCATAATATAATTCATAATAAAGAAAGATGTGGAACCCTAGATTACGGTATTGAGTTATAAATAATGAATTTAGAGGCTCATATCATTATAATTTTATAGAAAAGCAGTTTCTTTAATGTTGTCAATGTACTCTCACTTTTTTGAGCTCTGTCTTTTATTAACTTTTGACTTCCACAAGTTCGGCGTCTAATAGTTTAATAATAGTTTCCGCTTCTTTTTCGAAGTCAAAATCTGGTTGACCTTGGCGAGCATAGTACGAAGAAAATCTGCCAAGAATATCTTTTACTATTGAATCTTGTATTCTAAGTTCTGGAGGATAGAACTCAACGTTTAATTCTTCAGGTGAATAATTAATTACTTTTCGAAAATTAATGTATCCACCTTCAAAAATACTGTTCTTCGGGAGCCAATGATAGTATTCTCTACCGTTATTTTTTATAGCTGGTAATAAGGCTTTTTTTCTTTTGGCTGCACCTGTAGAGCCTATAGCTTCGAGACTAACAATTTTATAATCATCAATTTCACAAAGCATTACTCTATCAGTTTTCATCTTTCCATTATGTACAGCCAAATCACATGGAGGGGATAGAACTACATAGTAAAGATCATCCTTTTTATTTTTCAAAATACATCCTGTTCTAACTCTAGTTGTAAGCGGAGGAGCAATATAAACTTCTTCTGTGCTATACAAAGGTGTGTTATCTTCAAGTAGTTCATGAATGTGCGCAATTGCATAACGTAACAATATAGTTTCTGTGTCATTGCCTTCTTCCTTCAATTTTTTCCATGTATCTATTTTAGGATAGAGGTTTTTCCAAAACACCCGCTTCATTGTTTCTTCAAGTATTCCTTTTCCACCCATTACTTTAAATAGTCCAGTATTCGATATATCTATTATGGATTGAACGCCAACCTCTGGTTAAAGCCGAATGTCTTCTCCACCTACCAAAGTCGGGTACACTTCACGCCCATCTGGTACCCCGGTGGTTCCTATACCCCGATTACGCGTGTATTGGATGCTTGGACACCAGACGGGATGCTCACGTTACAACTTCAAAGTTCAATCACAATATCTGATAACTTGTTCTCCGATTGGCATATCGCTCCACTAAAATAATGAAAGGATGGTGCTGCTTCCATGCTGCTGCCGATCCTCATCCTGCTCTTCTGCCTCATAGGCGGAGGAGCAGTTCTATTTTTCCTCCGAACCAGCAAGCGACGATCGCAAGCGACGAGTGATGCGGCTGATCAAACGGCGCAACAATTCGTCAACGTTCAAGATATTCAAGGACATTTCCTGTTTACATTGGACGGCTGGGTACTGTCTTACCTTCGCCTCTTTCCAATCAGCCTTGACCTGTTAAGCCTCGCAGAAAAGCGGCTTCTTATCCGAAAGCTAACCGCCGAGCTTTCTTCTATTCGATTCCCCTTTAAATTTCTGGCTGTCAGCCGACCGGTCGATATTTCCCCCTTAATTACCGATCTTTCCTCCTTGCTCCCCTCCGCCGATGCTACACAAAAAGAACTGCTGCGACAAGAATTGATGGAGATGAACACGTTGTCTCTATCCGGTGAAGTGGTTGAGCGGCAATTTTATTTGACGCTCTGGCAACGACAAGAACAGGGCGATGAACGCAACTTATTGGACAAGGCTAAACGACTTGTCCAGCATTTTGAAGATGCCGGAGTGCAGGCTCAACTTCTTAAGCAGCAAGAGATTGTTCGACTATGCAATTTGGTGAACAATCCGGCTTACAGTCACCTCGATCAAGATGACCCAGAGGAAGCCATCCCATTTTTATTTTTCAGGGAGGGATAACGCATGGACCCATCAACGGCTAAGTTACTAGCGCAACTTGCCGCCAAATTGGCTGCTGACGAAGAAGCGCGCAAACGTCTCCTCCTTCTAATCGCCGTTCCTATTGTCGCGCTTTTGCTTCTCATCGCCATGATTTTACAACTGTTAACTTCACCGATTGAATCCCTCAAAATCTGGCTCACTCCCAATGAAGCTCCAATTGTTGAAGATTTACGCTCCGATTACGGATACACGCAATTGTTGCAAGCAGATGAAGAGGGTTACAAGGAAAGCAATGGCCAGCAATACGAAGGTGTCGTATTCCAGGACGGCGGCCGAGAAGTCGTGTACTTTAACCAACTAGATATCCGATGGGCAGACAAGCCTTACGGCCCAAACGATACGATTGGTGTTGCAGGTTGTGGCCCGACTTCTCTTTCCATTGTGGTCTCCACGCTAACCGGTCAAACGGTTGATCCGGTCACCATGTCCAAGTGGGCCTATGACAATGGCTATTTGGCAGAAGGCACCGGCAGCTACCACAGCTTGATTCCAGACGGAGCCAAACATTTTGGGTTACAGGTAACTGGTGCGACCGTTAAGGATAAGCAGACCATCGTCGATGCTCTGGGTGCCGGTAAGCTCGTTATCGCCATTATGGCCAAAGGGCATTTCACTTCATCCGGCCATTTCATTGTTCTGCGCGGCGTTACGGAAGATGGGCACATTTTAGTCGCTGACCCGGCTAGCAAGAAAAGGAGCGAGCAGTCTTGGGATTTCAATATCATCCTAACTGAAGCCCGACAAAACGCTGGGGCGGGCGGACCGTTTTGGATCATTTCATGAAAGGAGTTGGCACTTCTTATGTCACGCAATGCTAACGTATCCTCTAATGCATCTCTGTTGAACGCCATTACACCAATGGGCCTTGGTTTTTCACGTGCGGGCCTTACCGTCGGAGAAGAGGCAGCTAAAATGTATGGCGTCATCCAATACCCGCAAAAAGTGGACATTGGCTGGCTCTCCCCTCTCACCAATCTGCCTGCTACGATGGTCGCCATCGGTTTTCAGCCGATTGACAACAGCGCCTTAATCAATGCTATTTCCAAGTCCATTACCCAAAACCGCAGTCTGGCCGACAGCGCCAAAGACCCGCTTACCCGCCAGCGGGCAGAAAAAGCGGCAGCGGACGGCGAGCAAATCATGCTGCAAATTGACCAAAACGGCGAAACGGTAGGACTCATGAACATGGTCGTCATGCCGTTTGCCCATGAAGAAACGCTATTCAACCGAGCTTGTCGCCGCGTTGAAAACACATTCAGCATGATGCGCTGTAAAATTCGCACGCTTGCTCATCTTCAGAAAGAAAGCTAACCCATTTGTCGCCTTTATATCCTGCTCAGGAGCCAATCGAAAATGTATTGAACAAAATCATGCCGATGAGTACCTTCGTGGGTGGTTTTCCGTTTGCCAGCAGTGGCTTCAATGATGGAACCGGCTATTACCTAGCCAAGGACGCCAGCGGCGGACTGATTATTGTTGATCTATGGCGGCGCGGCGGGGATCGAACGAATTCCAACATCGTGGTGATGGGCATAGCCGGTGTGGGCAAATCGACGGCGGTTAAACATATTGCGCTTAGCGAGTACATGAAAGGAACCAAAATCATTTTCGTGGACCCCGAATCCGAGTACAAAGAGCTAACTCTGCGCTTAAACGGCGATTGGATCAATGCCGGCGGCGGCGCAGGCGGAAAGATCAATCCGTTGCAAATTCGCCCAGCTCCTCGTGACGATGATGACGAGGAGCATCCGCTCTATAAGGATGAAGGAAACGGCATGTCGGATATGGCCTTGCATCTCAAAAATTTGGAGATATTTTTTAATCTTTACATCCCTGACCTTACAATGATGCAAAAAGCCGTTCTCAAGCAATGTTTAATCGAGCTATATCATCAATTTCAAATCACATGGACCACCGACATCACTAAACTGAATTCCGTGGACTTTCCAACGTTTTCTGATCTCCACAACCTTATCTCTGCCAAGGAACAAGCGACACAGGATGACATCTATAAAGAATTATCCCTGCTGTTGCACGATATTGCACACGGCGGGGATTCTTTTTTATGGAATAGCCACAGCACCATTCAAACCCGCAGCCGCTGCATTTGTCTGGATACGCATTCGCTTCAAAATACGTCCGATAACATCAAGAGAACGCAATACTTCAATTTGCTATCCTGGTGCTGGGAGCAGATGTCGCAGGATCGGAATGAACGGGTACTGCTAATCTGTGATGAATCCTATCTCATGATCGACCCGAACGTTCCGCAAAGTCTAGTTTTTCTTCGGAACGTCGAGAAGCGAGCACGGAAATATGAAGCGAGTTTGGCCATTATCTCTCACAGCGTCGTGGATTTTCTGGCTCCTGAAGTGAAGATGTACGGTCAAGCGCTGCTCGATATTCCTTGCATCAAAATCCTGATGGGAACCGATGGACAAAACCTCAAAGAAACTCGGGAACTGTACAACTTAACTGAAGCTGAAGAGGAGCTTCTCGCCAGTAAAAAGCGCGAACACGCTCTGCTTATGATCGGCTCCAAACGAATGCACGTTCACTTCGAGATTCCCGAGTACAAGTTTGCTTATATGGGAGCCGCAGGAGGACGATGAATGATGAATAAAAAGAAGCAACTCATCGAGCTTTTCATTTATATTGTCATCGTAATTGTAGGATCAATCCTATTGTTTATGAAAGAAGGATGACCATGATTCTGTATCTGACCAGCAATACGAATGTGAATTTACTGGATCAATTAGAGACGGAGCAAGAATTGCCGGTAAAAAAGCTGACCGGACAATTCTCGCTTCTATCCTTTGTGGTGAAAGACATGCGGCATTTTAGTCACGTTCGATACGTAACGATTGATCGGAAAGCCGTAATGGAATCTGATGAGGAAATGCTTCAAGCTCTGTTATCGTTTCAAACGATGTATGAAATTCGAATCATTGTCATTGCCGAAGGGCTGCCGGAGAGTAGCCCTTTTCTTCAACAACTGATCCGGGCTGGAATCACGAATGTAGTAACTTCAAAAAGTATTGAGACGATGTTATTAGAAATACAAGATTGTTTTTCGGAGCAAGGGATGCAGCGTTATACTCATTCTGTTTCCTTTGAACCAGTAGAGGCAACGTCGGAAACAAATCAACCTGATGAAGAGAAATATATTTTTGACTGTAAGAACATTCGAATTGCCATAGCTGGTAGCGATCGACGGGTAGGCGTTACGACAACGGCAATGAATTTAGTTTTTTGGATTCAAGCCCATGGAGGGAATGCCTGTTATTTAGAAGCCAATACGAGCAAGCATTTGGCTCACATTATCCATCTGTTCGAGCCGGAGAAATCGGGGAACTCTTATGTAATTGAGGGGGCTAATTTTTATTTAACCCCTGAGTTTGATCGCGATTATAACTTTATTGTGACGGATTGTGGAGTTTTGGGTGATCCTAGGGTACAAGAATCCTTTATACAAGCAGATATTCGTATACTTTGCGGCTCGGCTATGCCTTACGAATTGCCGATGTTTTATCGGGCTATAGAGCGATGCAAAGACCTGCCTGTACATGTAATAGGATTATTTGTACCTGAAAGTTTACACTCCTACTTGCTTCAAATGATAAGAAACGACATTCTTTTCGGAGATAACTCTCACGACCTATTTGATTCTGTAGTAAACAGTCGGATATATAGACTATTTTGAAAGAATATACGTTGCGTTATTCAAAATCAGATTGATACAAATATGAGTATTAGTATTTTCAAAAAAGCATGCTTGGAAAGTTCCTTGAATCGTGGAGGAAGATGTCAGAATGGACTGCCATCTTCCTTTTCAATCTTTACTACTTTTCCATGCAGTATAAGCGATTGTAAAAACGGCGGCAACCAGAAACACCAACCACCCAGGATGCCAAGCATTCCAAATAAAACCGATCGCCAGAAAAACAACAGCTGCCAAGGGCCAAATTACCGCATGAATCCAGCCATGTTTGCTCGATTCCTCATCTTTCTCATATTCCTTTACATATTCTTCATTGTTGGTAACCAATCGTTCGCCCTCCAATGCCGACCCTGCAATAATGAACAAGTACACAGCAGATGCCCATGCCAGCGGCATTAGCACTAAGAGGGGATCTCTATCAGCCTGACCAGTGTCGTTAGTCAAAAAAGGGATCCCAAAACTTAATATAATGATCACAATTCCGGTGACGATTAATATTCCATACCTTTTACGATTGACCAAGTTTTTCTGTCTAAAATCTTTAATAAACGAATCATCAAAAACTAATGGTTGTGTTTCAAGTTCCTTGTACGCTTTTACGCTAAAGCCTTGCCACACCAAGATAGCCACTCCAACAGCAACGACCATCATAAACAACACATAGCTAAACGCTTCTTGAAAATACATAGGCAATAAGATTGAGGCTATAAGAATAGCCACTCCGGCGGCGATTTTTTTGGCACCCTGCTTCTTACTTAAAAGATAGGCTTCCACAACTTCCTGACTGGCATAATAGCCTTCCTCAGTCGTTCCGTGTTCTCCAATGGACTGATCTTCATCCTTTAACAGGTAATCGAGCGAAACCTGGAATAGCCTGCTCATTTTCACCAGTTTTTCTGTTTCCGGAAATCCTTGACCGTTCTCCCATTTACTAATTGCTTGTCTGGAGACTTGTAGCTTTTCAGCAAATTCCTCTTGGGACCATCCTTTTTGTGCCCTCAGCTTTTTTAGTTTTTGATAAAATTCCATTCTCTTCACCTCACTCTTATCGTAAACCGACAGCCACTATTTATCTATCTATCAGAGGTTGCAACCTTGCCATTTTCCGGTTGCACCTTCGCTTTTTTTGCGTAGCATCGCGATTTTACTCGTTGCAAACACTCGTTAAGCGAGTTTTTGCAGGTGAGATAGCTAGATAGTAATTCTGTAATCAAACCCATGCAGTTACTAATCCGGGTTGTTGCCTCTCCATTCGAATTCCTCCATCCATTTCCACGCAGGTGCGTTCTACGAAAGGCAGAGCTCGCCTGTCAGTCGGTCAGTCGAATAGCCAGACAAACACAGCCCCTCTTGTTAACCGCGAGTTGCTCCTTTCATTTTTGAAGCAAAGCTTTTGTCAGATTCGAAATTTCCTCGATGATAAGTCCAGGTTCATGGTGATGCACATAGTGGCCCGCGCTATCTAATATTATTTGTTTGCTGTTTGTAGACCATTCCGCCAACGCTTCCTGAGACTCCGACCACCCCTGGATCGCTTGCTGATTGATTCCCGATGTGAACCAAATTAGCGGAAGATCCCCAAGATGACCGGCCTCGATTACTTTTTTAGCATTAGACTGCAGATGCAGCATTTCGTCAATGACTGTGTCATTCGAAAAATTTTTCAAGAACATCGCAAGCTGCAATTTCTTGAGCGACTCAGGAATATGTTGCCCATATCCTTCTTCTGGCTGAAGCAAGGTATCGGTAACGGAATCAATATGGGATAGCATACGCAGCACGCCGGTGTTTTTCAACGTTTGCATGATCTTTTGAGCTGCTTTCGAAGGTGTCTCATAGGTCTCGTAAAATGTTGGATTGCCAGCATCAAGCAGAACAATACCCGCAACTTCTTCCGGATGTATCTGGGCAAAGCGAATAGTTTCCAGAGATGCAATGGAATGTGCGACAAAAAGATAAGGGCCCTTCTCCCCGCTCTCATGCAATAAGGTGTGCAATTCTTGCGTAATGATATCAATATCCCTTGGAACCGATGTTTGATCACTCCAGCCATAACCAAAGCGATCATAAACTACCACCCTGGACTGCTCTGAGAGTTTCTCATGCAACGGGTAGAAATCCACATATGGATTTTCCGTGCCATGTCCCGAAGCCAACACAATGGTCATATCTCCTTCACCTTGTGCGTACACATGCATCTGTTTCTCTTCAACCTCAACCATTGTGCCCAATGGCGGATATCGGGTGGCTTCCGCCTGCTTGCTTCGATCTTGGTAAATGGAACCCGCGACTCCTGACACTACAAGCACCAACACGATAATCAGCACTACTTTCGGCCATCGCTTCTTAAACAACTTTGATTTTTGTTCTGATGCCATACTCAACCCTACTTTCATTTGTTGTTCGTTCATCCCGTTCCAACGAGCTTCATTTGCAATCTTGTCTCAATCATGCTATTATCATTATATAAAATAATAATAGATAGTCAAGCAATCCTTATCGTTGCACTTTCAGCAACCTATACAAATACGAGGTGATACTTGTGAAAAAAACCGATTTACTGCTTCATCCTGTACGGATGCGAATCATTCAACAGCTGCTTACGGGAAAACCTCAAACCATTATGCAATTGGTGGAAGCACTTGGGGATGTGCCGCAAGCAACCTTATACCGCCATATGAAGCTGATGCTGGAATCCAACTTGATTGAAGTTGTCCAAGTCAACAAAATACATGGACAAGAAGAACGCGTCTATGCTGCCGTACAAGAAAATTTGTCCATTTCAGAAAGTGAAGCATACTCCGCTTCTCAAGAGGACCATCTGCGGTACTTCTCCGTCTTCCATACCAATCTGCTGCAACAGGCAACCGCTTATCTGAGCAAAACACCGGTTAAGCAGTACGCGGCAGACGGATTCGGCTACTGGAATGCACCGCTCCATATGACGGATGAAGAGTTTGCATCTTTTGTTGCAAGCATCAATGAATTGCTGGATAAGGTTGCCGCGTATAAGCCATCTCCAGAACGTAAAGCACGTCTTTTTGCTTCGATGATGATTCCGCAACCTCAAAAACCAACAAGTAAAGGAGAATAACGATGAATACTCAGTTTTTATTTAACTCTACTGAAGTCGTCTTATCGTTTTCCGGGTTAACAGCCATTACAAGTTTCAAGCGCAAATTGATAATTCCTTATTCCACGATTATGTCCGTGCAGACAGGGCCATTCCAAGAGCGCGTCACGGCATTGCCAACTGGAGGGGTATCTCTGCCCTTTTATCGGACTGGACGCTTTCTCCATAACGGAAAACGCACCTTTATGGCCTACTCGAAACGACATTCAGTCGTCATTCTCGAATTAGCTCCTTCGTCTTTATACCAGCGTATCGTTGTGGAAACCGAACAGCCTGAACAAATCAAGCAGCAGTTAACGGCCCGCTGTCAGCATTTATAATCTGCCTATTCTGAAACATAACTTAACGATTTTCGATAATATGACACGTATGCAAGTCCGCGTCGACGACCCGTTTGCATCCGTCTATCTGAAGTATGTCAATGAAGAAGAAATTTATGAACTGATCCGTAATTTGACAAAAGATTATAGCTACTATATACTCTTCCTCATTGAAATTGCAAATGGAGGGGATTTTTTGATCAAGGCTGGAAAATGGCTATTCTTTCTCGTCGGTATAATCGTTTTAGTGTCATGTGCATCATATTTGGAAGCTGAACCTGAAGAAAAAGAATTTGAATTTGACGGAACTACATTAAACGTGATACAGAATAGTATTCCAACCGATCTTTTTGCCGAAGAACGTGAAAATGTGAAGGTAGTGAGAAAACTACACGTTAAAAACGGCTCGGTTGACGCAGACTGGAGCTTGGTCGACAATACGTTGAACTTGAAAGCCACTTGTTTTGGTCTAGCAAATTGTGATGCACGATTCGAGGTCTACGTTCCTCTTGATGTGGAGGTTCTCCGCAATGGAAAGCCGACGCAGCTTACCGGAAAAGCTGAATGATCTACAATGTGAATATCAGTCGTGCTTGAGGATTTCTTAAAGATTGTAGCAATCTACAAGAAATATAGGAATCGTCAATATGGCATACTATTATCCTGTCAATGGAAAGGAGTTTTGAAAATATGACCAATCCTACCGCTGAACGTTTTATACAAGAGTTGCAGCAACATCAAAATGAAGCGGAAATCGAAAAAATGAAAAAGTTTTTTAAAGGTTCCGATGAAAACACAAAGTGCTTAGGTCTCAACATGCGCACGGTATTCCAAATTGCTAAGCAATTTACGGATATGCCTTTAACCGAAGTCGAACAGCTTCTGGAAAGCGATTATTATGAAGTGAGAATGGGCGCCGTGAGCATTATGGATTTTCAGGCCAAGTCCAAGAAAATCTCCGACGATCAAAGACAGGCACTGTACGAACTGTATATAAGGAGACATGATCGAATCAACAACTGGGACTTTGTTGATCGTGCCGCGCCATCTGTAGTCGGAAACTATTTGCTGGATAAACCGAAGGATAAACTGTACGAAATGGCACACTCCTCTGATATTTGGGAACGAAGAACAGCTATGGTAAGTACGTATAGCTTTATCAAACAAGGAAACACCGAGGACACCTTTGCCATCGCTGAAATACTGGTAAACGATCCGGAAGAATTAATTAACAAGGCAGTTGGCAGTTTTATTCGTGAAGCCGGCAAAAAAGACGAAGAAAAGCTGAAGTCTTTCCTGAATAAGCACGCTCGCACCATGCCCAGAACCACCTTAAGGTATGCAATCGAGAAGTTTGATAAAAGTACAAGAGACTACTACTTAAATTTAAAGAAGAGTTAGCGTTATAATAAAGTAGATCATTAAAGGCAGCCCTTCTTGTCCAAAAGGGCTGCCTGGTTTTATTATGTCGCCCATGAATGCACATTTTTAGCCGATGAGCGCATGACAGAACAGAAAGCTCAGTAAAATGTTTTTAATTCCCGACTTCTGCTAAACTTATATGCGGCAATCAGAAAGAACATCAATGCGAAGGCCAGCAAAATAACAAGATTCAACAAGACGTCACTGAGCATACTGCCCTCCTGCAGTTGACCAATCGTTTCAAGCAGCCAATATTGCGGCAAAAATTCTGCGATACTTTGCATGTAAGTCGGCATGACCTCTACCGGGAACATGCATCCGGCCAAAAGACTAGTCGGAATAATGATCAAGGTCTGCCAGGCGTTGGCCTTCATCGAATTGTCCGCAAGTGCAACGATCATGAGAGACAAGCTGACCGCTACCAGGGCAAAAAACATCAAAACGATAAACAGCAGCCAAGCCGATATGCCCGGGCTCATTTGAAAAAAGACCATCATAACTAGCAATGTAACTCCAATTTGGAGCATCATGACCAGCATGTTTACAATCATATTGGATGCTGTATACATATTGCCCGTCACAGGCGCGCACAACAGTCGCTGATAAGTTCGGTTTTCTTTTTCCTTGATCATTATTCCAGATAAACTGACCGCGGAAAACATCATCAAAATAAGCAGATAACCAATCGACTGTTTAGACATGCTGTTTGATACGGATTGATCTTCAATTTGAACAGTAGACAACTGAAAATCACTTTCGTTATATTGTTCGTACAGCACCCTGAAATCCTCCTCGCCTTGCGCCACGTCACCTATAGCCGCAATTCTGGCGATCCACATGTTGAAATACGACTTGACATATGACGTGACCGCTTGTCCTTGGATCGATACGATTCGAACGTTCTGAGGATTTCCGCTGCTCAAAGTCGAGGCAAATCCGTCTGGAAAAATGAATACGGCATCCAGTTCTCCCGCCACAAGGCGTTCGTTCATTTCCGACTCGCTGATGATTTCTGTAGATACATTATCCAAATTGTCTACGAAAGAGATCGCATCTTTCGTAAGACTTTGCTCGCCATCTTGATTGACGATCCCAATGTACAATGCACTGGTAGACGAATTTGCAAACATTAGAGAGGCAAGTACAATACCGATGACGGGCAACAGCAAATAAACAACCCAATTTCGATAATTTTTAAATGTCGTTATCAAGGTTTTTCGTACAAGCCAAATCGTTTGTTTCAATTTACAGCCCCTCCCGCCTGCGCAGTAAATATGTCGTCGCAATTAATAACAATGCGGCGCCGCAAATATTAAACAGCATAGCCTGAGTGGCGGCAGAACTCGCTTCTGTGTATATGGCTTGGAAGATACCTTGATTCGTCCAGCCAAGCGGAGACATATTCGCCAACACCCCCAGAAAGCCACCAGCATCTTGAATGGCAAAATAAGCGCCGCCGAAAAAAGCTTCCAGCTGAACGATGATCATAAGCACCACTCCAGATGCGCTGCCTTGAAGCAAATAACCCATCCCGATGCCGAGCGAGAGAGCAAACACAATTTGCGAGAACAAGACAGCAAATACCAAAGCAAGTCGCTCGCCCCAATAGGCTTCGAACATCATCGAGCTAAAAAAAACAATAAGGATAACAAACATGGCGTTCAAGAAAAACGTTCCGGCAATTTTACCGATAAAAATTTGCAGTCTTGTAACAGGTGCTGCCAGCAACCGCAGCGCTGTATTTCGCTTCCGTTCGCTCTCCATTAGCTGCCCGGCCGTCAAAGCACTAAAAAGGATGATTAATGTTGTCATGGTGATCGCATAATAGTCCATTGCACCCGGCTGCCTGTCGGCATGTATGGAAACCTCCTCTACATGATTGATTACATTGTCTATGCTTTGCGCCGCTGTATCGTCCACTCTTTCCCTTCCTGTGATCACGGTTTCGAGATTGTATCCCATAGCAAATGCGGTAAGCATTCCTTTAACCATACTATTTTCAAGTTCGCTGCGATCGTTGCCATAGTATTCTATCCCGTCGCCAGAAATCGTCACATACCCCGTGTAGCGACCGTTCTGTACATCCTGTACGGCTGCTTCATAGCCCCTCCCCGCTTGTTCAAAAAAGAACCCGGACTGCTCCGCTACTCGAACAAACGACTCCCAAGATTCCTGAAGCATACTATCACCGGTTTCAAGCTGAGTAAGCAACCTTATTTCATTAATCTCAGCACTACTGTTAAAGGCATTGCTGAGCACCGTCCCCAAAATGAACATAAGCAAAAGGGGAGTCGCCAGCATAAATACCAACATTTTCGGATCACGAAACGTCTTCAGCTCTTTCAGTGCGATTCGTAAAACGTTCAACGGCTGCACCTCCTTAACTTCCAGTTTTCATGTTTATTCACGCAAACTTCGGCCTGTCAGCGTCAGAAAGACCGTTTCCAGACTAGGCCGCATCGTCTTTATAGAAACAATTTTCACATTTTCACTGATCAACATGCGAATAATGTCATTCATGTTGTTCACTTCCGCAGCCGTACTTATAATGACTTTGTCATCTGTCATATGGGCGGTATTCACGCCCACAATGCCTTGCAATTTTTCTGCGCGAAAGTGTTCCGCAGATCGAACCTCGATTTCAATTTGAGTTTGCTCTGCAATAATGCTCTTGAGCTGTTCTTTGGTCCCTTCCACGATGATTTTCCCATGATCGATAATGGCGATGTGTGAACAAATTTCCTCTACTTCATCCATGTAGTGGCTTGTATAAATAATCGTGCAGCCCGCTTCATTCAACTTTTTGACGGATTGCAAAATATAGTTTCTCGTTTGTGGGTCGATCCCCGCAGTCGGTTCATCCATGATGATCAATTGAGGCTGATGGGCGATGGCACAAGCAATATTCAGTCTCCTCTTCATACCCCCTGAAAATTTTTCCGGATAAACATGCTGTTTGTCCGTGAGTCCGACAAAGTCCAGCGCCTTTGCCACACTCTTCTTCAATTTATCTCCTCTTAATCCATACAACCCGGCAAAAAAAGCTACATTGTCATAGGCGCTCATGTTCTCATATATAGCCAGTTCTTGAGGTACAACGCCAATGTTCGCCTTGGCAAATTTACGGTGCTTGGCGATATCCTTTCCAAGTAGCTTGATCTTCCCATCCGTAACGGTCAGCAGCGAGACGATCATATGAATCGTTGTGCTTTTTCCGGCTCCGTTCGGACCAAGAAAGCCGAAAATTTCTCCCTCCTTTACGGAAAGGGAAATATGGTCTACGGCGATAAAATCACCGAACTTTTTCGTTAATTTCTCAATCTCAAGCACATTCATCTGAGCATCCTCCCCTCCATGATAGGGTTATCATATAAAAAAGGATGCACCTGTACCAGTGCACAAGTTCATCCTTCCCCATGAGATTCTTCACATTTTTTATAAGGGATCAGCGTTGTTACCGAAAAGCCGCCTGAACCGTCGACAATAACCGTCCCTCCGATGGTGGAAGCCCTCTCTTCCATCCCGATGATACCCATTCCTTTGATTACTTGCCTTTCTCCATTGCCGTTATCGGAGACCATACATTTAATCATCGTATTCAACACCTGAATATGGACTGTCACGACGCTGGCCTGTGCATATTTCATCGTATTTGTTAACGATTCCATCATGTTCTCCTCGAAGATCTTCCAGTGAATCGGGGCAATCCTATCGAGATTGCCTTCATGCGTCAAGAATATTCGAATCGGTTGCGTTGCGGAAAATTGCTCGGTAAGCCGTTTCATGCGGCGCAATCCAAGCTGTTCCGTCAGCGGCTTCATATTTTTGAGCACGAGACGAATGCGCTCAATGCCTTCTTTGGAGATATGGATGGCATTCTGCAGCAATTCGGCCGTTTTTGCAGGATCGTTATCCATCAGCCGCTTTGCTGCCTCCATTTGAATCAAGGCTCCTGTCATGGAGTGGCCGATTTGATCATGAACCTCCTGCGACAGTCGGTTGCGTTCCTCCAGTTTATAAGCATGCTCCGCTTGCCTCATAAATTCTTCATTTTGCGCCAACCGCACCGTTAGCTGATGTATATCGTTTCTCATCCGGTCCGTTTCATCAGATAAATACTGCACCTTGCTTTCGTAAATGTTTAGCATCGTCAAAAACACAAACCCCAGTGCGGCAAACAATCCGTAGTCCAGCAGCCATTCATTGGGCAGGACGACAAGCGGGATGAACACAATAGCCGCTCTGAGCCAATGATTTCGAAACAGCTGTGCGGCCAACTCATACAAATTAACAGGAATAAGCACAACCAAAAGCGGATACAGAGCATAATGGAAAACAACCAGAACAGCGATGGAGCATGCTATCATGACGAGCTTCAGGTATCTTCCGATCAAATGAAAGGAAATATTCAAGCTTACATAGATCAGGATAAACAACTTCATCCATGGTGATACAACAGCACCGGACATAAAGTATGAAACGACCGCATAGAGCAGCATCATGACTTTGAGGCTGATGATCCACAATTCCAACTGGTTATGCTTCATCTACTTACCTTCCCCGGTCAAATAATAAATCGCGATTTGGGTACGATGCGCGAAGCCGGTCTTGCCCAATATCGAAGTAACGTGGTTGGCAACCGTCCCTTCAGATATAAACAGCTTTTCTGCAATTTCTCTGTTAGTCAAACCTTTCGCGATCAAAGCCATAATCTTCAGTTCTCTCTCGGTGAACGGGCTAGTGTCAAAGCTGTATCCCGCATTTTTCGCCCCATCTTCATATCTCGGACTAAGGCTAAATCCGGATCTCATCTTATCCAAAACCGTATCTTGCAACACATGGTGGCCGTTGTACACTGTTCTTATCGCATCGCGTATTTTTTCAGGATCGTTATTTTTCAGCAAATATCCGCTGGCACCGTATTTTAATGCATCCTCAATGAAGGTGTCGTCATCAAAAGTGGTCAATATTAAACACTTAGCAGAAGTGCGTTCCCTGATAAGCTTAGTTGCTTCCAGCCCATTCATGTTAGGCATACGCACATCAAGCAAAGCGACATCTACAGTATATTGCTCACAATACTTGACGGCTTCCTGTCCATCCATAACCGTCGCAAGAACCTCAAACTCCTCAAACGTGGATAAAATGATTTTCATCCCCTCACGTATAAGGGAGTTGTCATCCGCGACAATAACTTTTATTTTCAATAAGTCCACCCCCATTCCGATGATTAACAATAGGATAACACCCTAACTAGAACATCGCATAGTGGTAGGCGAAATAGAGGGGAAGTTCTTTATGAGCAACAGTTGTTACTGTCAGTCAACTTCAAGATCCACCTCCCATTGCATCCTGCGGCGAAAATCCAAAGTAATGTGTTATGTATGGATGCAAAAAAACATTTATATATGTCAATAGATGTCGTATTAGGCTTCTATAATGTGAATAAGAAGAAAGGAGACCTGAATTTTGAGCTGATCCGTAATTGGACAAAATACTATAGCTACTATATACATTTTTCATTGAAATTGCCAGGGTTGACATCAACCTCTCTCTGAGCCGATGTTTGATCCCTCCACTACAAAATCGAACAACTGAAGTTGGAACGGCTTCTGGGAAGTGATTGTTTTGGGATGCCCATACCACTTTAAGATACGCAATCGAAGAAGTTTGATAAAAGCACAAGAGACTACTGCTTAAATTTAAAAAAGAATTAGCCTTAATGTTTAAATTGAGCGAGAGAGGTAGAAAGTGATGAAGCCTTTATCAGGAAAAGTAGCTTTGGTTGCTGGAGGAACCCGGGGAGCGGGCAGAGGCATCGCCATTGAATTGGGAGCAGCAGGTGCAACCGTCTACGTGACAGGCCGTACAACACGGACGAGGCGCTCTGAATACAACCGACCGGAAACGATTGAAGAAACCGCTGAACTCGTTGATCTGGCCGGCGGCACCGGAATTGCGGTGCAAGTCGATCACCTCGATCCCGTTCAGGTTCAGGCTTTAATCGCAAGAATTGAACGCGAGCAAGGTCAACTGGACATTTTGGTTAACGATATTTGGGGCGGCGAATATATGGTGGAGTGGAATGTCCCCGTGTGGGAACATTCATTGGAAAACGGGTTGCGTATGCTCCATCTGGCCATAGACACCCATATCATTACAAGTCATTACTCGCTGCCGCTACTCATCCGCAAGCCGGGCGGGCTCGTTGTGGAAGTCACGGACGGCACGAAAGCCTATAATGAAACAAACTACCGGTTGTCGTTATTTTACGATTTGGCGAAGAACTCCGTCATCCGAATGGCCAAGTCTTTGGCGCATGAACTCGCCCCTTACCAAGGGACTGCCCTCTCCGTATCGCCAGGCTGGCTGCGCTCCGAAATCATGCTGGAGGAATACGGCGTAACCGAAGCAAACTGGAAAGATGCGCTCGTTCGCGAACCGCATTTCATCATTTCCGAAACGCCACGCTTCATTGGTCGCGGGATTGCAGCATTGGCTAATGATTCACAAGCCGTTCGCTGGAGTGGGCAATCGACATCAAGCGGTGAGCTTGCCAACGAATACGGGATAACGGATCTCGACGGCTCACGGCCGGATGCTTGGCGTTACATCGTCGAAGTTCAGGATGCAGGCAAGCCGGCAGATGCTAAGGGGTACCGGTAAATCTCAGCCCTTGATTACATTGAGCAGTCTAAGATATACTATAAAAATAATGACATCAGGCCGATGATGAGAATCCAACTCGGAGGCGTTTTCGTCAAGGGGAAAAGTTCCCCCTAAGTTAACCGGGTCCGCCCGTTACCGTGGAACTGAGTGGATTGAGCAGTTTATGCTGTTCGATCAATTTGGGTGGCACCGCGAGAACAGCGCTCTTCGTCCCAATCGGACGAGAGCGCTTTTTATATTCTCATTAAAAGGAGTTCGTTGCCATGTTGGACATCAAATGGATTAGGCAAAATCAAGCGGAAGTGCAAACTGTCGCGGATCAAAAAGGGATTTCCCTCTCGATCTCTCAATTGGTCGCATACGATGACAGAAGGCGGAGCCTGCTCCAGCAGCTGGAGCAGCTGCGGCAGGATCGCAACCGGCTAAGCCAGGAGATCAGCGGGTTGATGCGGAGCAATGAGCGTGAGAAGGCTGACCGCAACAAACAGCAGGTGAAGGAAATCAATCAACGCTTAAGTACCGTGGAAGAGGAACATAAAGAAGTCGAAACCCATTACAGACAGCTCATGCTCCATGTACCTAATGTGGTGTCGCCGGATACGCCTGCGGGCAGCTCCGATCATGACAATGTAGAGGTAAGAGGGGCAGGTGAACCGACAAGGTTTGATTTCGAGCCCAAAGATCATGTCGCGCTTGGCGAGCTCCATCAGATGATCGATATCCCCCGCGGCGTTAAGATCGCCGGCAGCCGCAATTACTATCTTACAGGCATGGGAGCGCTCTTGCACCGGGCGGTCCAGCAGTTGGCCCTCGATGTGCTCATCCAAAGAGGGTTCACGCTGCTTGAGGTGCCGCTCATGGTCCGGACAGAGGCATTGGTCAATACCGCACACTTCCCGCTAAGCCAAAGTCAGACGTTCAGGATGGCAGAAGAGGATAAATGGCTGGTGGGTACATCGGAGGTGCCGCTTGTGTCGTATTACGACCATGAAATCGTGGATGTCACCGAGCCCATCCGACTCGCTGCCATCTCAACCTGCTTCCGCAATGAGGTAGGATCGGCAGGAAAAGACGTTCATGGCTTGTACCGGTTGCATCAGTTCTCAAAGGTTGAGCAAGTCATTTTGTGTGAAGCCAGTTTGGATACATCGGAACAGCTATTGCAAGAGATCACAGCCAATGCGGAAGAGATCCTGTCGTTGCTTGAGCTGCCTTATCGCGTCATGGCTGTATGCACAGGCGACATGTCTCAAAAAACCTACAAACAATGGGACATCGAAACCTGGATGCCAAGCCGCCAAGCGTACGGTGAGACTCACTCCGCCTCCAATCTGCTGGATTTTCAAGCCCGTCGTTCGAACATTCGATACCGGAATGCGGACGGAAAGACGCAATTTTGCTACACCTTGAACAATACTGCCATCGCTTCGCCCCGTATATTGATCCCACTGCTGGAGAATCATCAGCAGGAAGACGGATCCATCCGGATTCCGGAAGCGTTGCGGAGATACATGCAAGGGCTGGAATTTCTGAAGCCCTGATAATCTAAGGCAGCCCTTCTGTCCACAGAGGGGCTGTAGGTTTTATGATCACTAGAAGTGCGCTTTGATAGGAGGTTGGGAAGCGGACACATCGAGCGAGGGAGTTTGCCCGATGAAAATCTCGATATACTGCCGTCAATCGTGGCCCATGAATTCCACCATACCGTCTTGTTTGCGAACGGCAAGTGGGATTTTATGGATATTACTGTTGCCAAATATTTGGCGGTGAAGGGGCTTGCCGAGAGATTTGCTGAGAACCTGTACGGCTTTGAATCGCGGCGACCCTGGGTGAATAGATTAGCTTGCGATGAGTTGGAGCAAGCGCGGCGTGTGATTAGGAAAGCGCTTGACGTTAAGGGGTTCGGTGAAGTACGCAAGTATATGTTCGGAGACCAGGCGAGCTACGAGGGTGCCGAACGTACGGGCATCCCTCCTATAGCGGATATGCCATTGGGTACCGTGCTGTTCAGGCCTTCCTAAAGAAGACAGGGGATTTCCGTTGAAGAGGCTGCACTATTGAGCGGAGAAGAAATCATGAAGAATTCAGGATACTTCCAAAATGTTTAATGTTCCCTTCGTAGTAGAACAACGAATATTGTTCGGTGCAGAATGCGAGAAGCGGCGTTGAAGACCAAATCTGATTGCAGCACCGAAAAGGAGGATAGCTTGTATGTTCACAAGCCACCCTCTTCCTTTTCATAGACCAATCTTCTTGTCGGCATGAAGTCTCTCTAATACTTTTCCCAATCTACTAGTTATAAGGAATGGATATCCCCATTCATTTCAAATGGGCAAAGACAGTATCTAGCTGTTCGGTCATTAAATATCTTGCGTAGTAAACGTACTTTAACACACAGTTCCAGGGTACGATACACCGTTGCCATTCCTAGCTTGGGAAGCTTTCTCTTAGCCGCTAAAAATACCTCTTCCGCCGTTAAAAGCCCTACACCTTTTACTACAAATATATTTATTATTGCAGCGCGCTGCTTTGTCCATCTTATACCGCACTGCTCCATTCTTGCTTTCAACTGATCCATATATTGATCTGGCACGGGAGCCATATTCATCATCATGGAAACCCTCCCTATCACCCGATGCTGCCTTCCATTTCAAACTT